>NZ_PXYJ01000001.1 GCF_003012815.1 Allosphingosinicella vermicomposti
GGAGACGAAATCAATCTGCTGCTGAGTGTTCGCACTCGGATCGACGAAGTTGAACGTACCTTGGGCAATCGCCGTGAGCAGGTTGGCGATATAGACATAGCCGGTCTGCGTGCGACGCAGATCGTTATGCATCGCCGTCAGGTCGACGCGATAGTCCCAATCTTCCAGCAAGGTGCCGGTGACGCCGGCGGCAACACGATACACGCGGCTGCGGGTTTCGTTGTAGGTCGGATCCTGGATCGGACGGCCGATAAACCGCGCGACCTGCCCTTGAGCTGCGAACGGGTTGTTCGGATTGAGCGTCGCGCCCGGCGTCGTTGCCGTACACCCGGTGTTGAGGCCCGAAGCATCGCCAACGCCCGTCGGGCAGACATAGACCGGAAGGGTCAACGGGAACGATCCCGGGGCGAGGTTGGCAGCCGGGCCAGCCGCAGTAGAGAAGGGACGGTAAAGAATACCGGCATTGGCCGCGCCGCGAACCACGGGCGGGAAGCCGGTATAGTCAACCGTGCTCTGCTGGAAGTTCACCATCACATAACCTTCGGCAGTGTCGCCGAGACGCGCGGTGAAGCGGCCCGAGCCGCCGAAGCGTTCAATATTCGGAGAAACAACGCCGAACTGCTTCGTGATGTCGACGGTGCAGACCTGCGTCGCTGCGGGCGCCGGAGCATTGGCCGCGATTTCCGACGGAGTCAGGAAATAGCCATCGCCATATTGGCAGCCCGCTGCCGGATTGAGCAATTCGTAGCGCCCAAGCGCTGTGGTGTTCGTCGCATCGTACGGGCGAACGTAAGAATCATAACCGATCAGGAAGCCTTCCAGCTCGCCGGTGATCGGATCGCGTGAGTTGACGATGTTGTTCGGTCCGCATTCGCCATCGAAGCAGATGCCGGTTTCGTCATCCGAATTGTACGGATAGGGCAATTCGCGGTTGTAGACGCCGTCCGAATTGAACCAGAAGCCGCTGATATAGGCATTCATGCCGTCTTCATCGAGATCGCCCATGCCGGCCGTCAGGCTGAGGCGCTGGTTGGCGGCGATGCCATCCTGCGAGATGCCGGCTTCGGCGCGGCCGCTGATACCCTGGAATTCGCGCTTCGTGATGATGTTGACCACGCCGGCGATGGCGTCCGCGCCGTAGGTCGACGAAGCGCCGTCGCGCAGCACTTCGATGCGGTCGACGATATCGTCAGGAATGGTGTTCAAGTCGACGAAGTTGCGCGAACCGTCGTCGGCGAGCGGATAATAAGCGGCGCGCTGGCCATCGAACAGCACGAGCGTCGAGTTGGTCGAAAGACCACGGAGCGACACGGCCGATGCACCGGCGGCAAAGGCGCCGTTGGCGGTAAAGGAGTTGGTCAGTGCCGGGCCGTTGTTCGATGCGAGCGATTGGATCGCATCCTGGATCGTGTTCTGGCCGCGCTGGTCAATGGCTTCGGTCGTGAGAACCGTGATCGGAGAAACGGTTGCCGACGTCGTGCCACGGAACAGCGTACCGGTAACAACGATTTCTTCTTCGGTGTTGCCGGTGTTAGTGTTGGGAACCGGAGCCGGCGTCTGCTCTTCCCCTTGCTCGGTCGTCTGGGCGCCCGGCGTGTTGGTTGCATCCTGCGCAAAAGCGGGCGCGGCAAAGCTCGCGCCGAAAAGGGCAACCGCGGTCAAAGCCGTGCTGCCACGCAGAATCCTGGTGTGGAGATTCGTCATATTTCACCCCTATGTGGACGCGCTCTTCTTCTTGAGCTGCGCTGTTTTGGCGCCGGTTTTCCGGCTGCGGGGCGAAAGCTGCCTCTAAAGTACGCCTGTTGTAAAGCTGTCGTCGGCGATCCATGTCGTGGACATTGTCCACTGTCTCAGAAATGTCACAGTTGGGCATTCCAGCGATACTGTACCCCAGATGGGGAATCAGCGCTCCTTCATTGAGACTGACAGGAGAGCTCACAGGAGCTATAGGCTTCCTGCTTGCTCACGCTCCAATAACGAAGCTGGTCCAGGGGGATCTTTCGCCCGGTGACGGCGCACAATACGTGATCGCCTGACGATAAAAGGCGGAACGTGCCGTCTAGATAGTGCACCTTCGCGGGGCGGTCGGCGTTGGCCATCAGCATAGACTTCAAAATCCTTAGAAAAGTTTCGGTTGCTCAGGTTTGTCCTGTGAATAGCTAGCGCGGCGCGCACGCTCAACGGGTGACTTGGCAGCCCCCGCGACTTCAGCGTCCACGCGGCCGTCGGCGAAGATCAGGGTGAAGTGACGGGCCGCGCGTGCGGCGGCTGCGGCTGTGAGGACATGGCCGCTCCGGTCTTCGACGCGGACATAGCCTTTTTCGAGCGGCTTGTTGGGGTGCGCTAGCTCGGCGACGCGCCATAAGGCTTTCACGGCGCGGTCGCCCTCGGCGATCTTGCGGAGAATGATCTGGCCGTCGAGGCGGACGGACGCGAGCCGGTCGGCGGCGCGGGCGTGGCGGGCGGTGAGTAGGGCCGGGCGCAATGCTCCTGCAGCATGGCCGAGATCGGCGCGGGCGTGACCGAGGCGGGCAGACAGGGCGCGGGGCAGGCGCTCGGAAAGTTCGTCCAGCCGCTGGCGCTGCGGGGCGAGGAGATCGTCGCGGGCCGGGAAATGGCGGAGGCAGTTGGCGAGCTGTTCGGCGGCGCGTTCGTGGGTGCGGTGCGTGCAGCGGGCGGCGCGAGCACCGAGATCGGCGACCAAGGCGGCGAGTTCGGCGCGGACGGGGACGGCCATTTCGGCGGCTGCGGTGGGCGTCGGTGCGCGGACGTCTGCGGCGAAATCGCAGAGCGAGGTGTCCGTTTCGTGGCCGACGGCCGAGATGATCGGGATCGAACAATCGGCGACGGCGCGCACGACCGCTTCCTCGTTGAAGGCCCAAAGATCCTCGATCGAGCCGCCGCCGCGCGCCACGATGACGAGATCGGGGCGAGGAACGGGGCCACCCGGCCGGGCGGCATCGAAACCGCGTACGGCAGCGGCGACCTGTTCGGCAGCGCCTTCGCCCTGCACGGCGACGGGCCAGACGACGACATGGGTGGGGCAGCGATCCTCAAGCCGGTGGAGAATGTCGCGGATGACGGCGCCGGTGGGCGAGGTGACGACGCCGATCACCTTGGGCATGAAGGGCAAGGGCTTCTTGGCGGCGGCGTCGAACAGCCCTTCGGCGGCGAGCGCCTGGCGACGCTTGTCGAGGAGGGCCATGAGCGCGCCTTGCCCGGCAAGCTCCAGCCGGTCGATCACGATCTGGTAGCGGGAGCGGCCGGGATAGGTGGTGAGGCGGCCGGTCGCGACGACCTCGATCCCGTCCTCGGGACGGAAACGGAGCGCGCCCGCGACGGCTTTCCAGATGACGCCGTCGAGGACGGCCTTGTCGTCCTTCAGGCAGAGGTAGCAATGGCCAGAGGCGGCGCGCTTCCAGCCGGAAATCTCGCCGCGGACCCGGACGTGACCGAAGGCGTCCTCCACCGTTCGCTTCAGGGCGCCGGACAATTCGGAGACAGAGAGAGCGGGCGCGTTGTCGCCGGGCGTATCGGTTGCTAACAGCCCGAAATCATCGGAAGGGAAATCGGTCATGAACGTCCTGTTGCTTGGCTCCGGCGGGCGCGAACATGCGCTGGCGTGGAAGATCGCGCAATCGCCGCTGCTCACCCAGCTATATGCATCACCGGGCAATCCGGGGATAGGGCAGGAGGCGCGGATCGTGGCGCTGAACCCTTCAAAACACGACGAAATCACCGCATTTTGCCGCGAAAACGCGGTGGAATTGGTGGTGATCGGACCCGAAGCCTCCTTAGTGGACGGCCTTGCCGACACGCTTCGCGCGCAAAATATCCTGGTTTTCGGGCCAAATAAGGTGCCCGCACAGCTTGAAGGGTCGAAAGGCTTCACAAAAGAGCTGTGCGCGCGGCACGATATTCCGACTGCGCGCTTCGTTTGCGCGGCGAGCAAGGCCGAAGCGGAGGCCGCGCTTCCGGACTTTGGTCTCCCCGTGGTGATCAAGGCGGACGGGCTTGCGGCGGGCAAGGGCGTAATCATCGCGGAGACAACCGAAGAGGCGAGGGCCGCGCTCGACACGATGTTCGACGGCGCGTTCGGCGAGGCCGGTTCGTCGGTGGTGATCGAGGAGTTTCTGACCGGCGAGGAAGCGAGCTTCTTCGCGATCACTGACGGGAAGAGCGTGGTGCCGTTCGGATCGGCGCAGGATCATAAACGCGTCGGCGACGGCGACACTGGCCCCAATACGGGCGGCATGGGCGCCTATAGCCCGGCCCGCGTGCTGACGCCGGAGCTCGAACGGCAAGTGTTGGACAGGATCGTCCAGCCGACCGTCGATGCGCTTGCGGCCGAAGGCACGCCCTTTTCGGGTGTGCTCTATGCCGGACTGATGCTCACTGAGGCGGGCCCGAAGCTCATCGAATATAATGCGCGGTTCGGGGACCCCGAATGCCAGGTGCTGATGATGCGGCTGGACAGCGATCTGCTCGCACTGATGCTGGCAACCGCGAAGGGCGAGCTTGGCAAAGCGGAAGCGCCGCGTTTCTCGGACGATGCCGCGCTCACCGTGGTGATGGCGGCGAAGGGCTATCCGGGCACGCCGGACAAGGGCGGCGCGATTGCGGGACTCGAGCGCGTACATGGCGCGAAGGTCTTCCACGCCGGCACCACGTTGGCGGACGGGCGGCTCGTCGCGAGTGGCGGACGTGTTCTCAATGTGACGGCACGAGGCGCGACGATCCATGCCGCGCAGGCAGCGGCCTATAAGGCGGTTGCCGCGATCGACTTTCCGAGCGGCTTTTACCGACGCGATATCGGCTGGCGCGAAGTGGCACGGGAGAAACAAGCGGGGTGAACCGGGGCTTGCCCCAAGCGTTCAGCCAATCGATACCGTGCCGAAACGGGAGGAGAGCATCATGTCGGGATGGGTGAAATTCGCGATCGGCCTTGCCGCCGCCTTGCTGATCGGCTGGCTCCATCACGGGCCGCTTGGCGCCGGCGCGCGTTTCGTCGACGGACTGGAGCGGCAGGCGCAGGCCGCGGTGGCGCAGACCAATGTGCCGGGCGTCACCGTCCGCCTGGGTCACGATCCGCTGTCCCGGCATGCGACGCTCTCCGGCCCGGCCGACGCTTTCCAGCGCGAAGGGCAGGGCGAGCTCAAAGGAATTAACGACTGGGTGGCGGAGATCGAAGGGATTTCCGGCTATCACTGGGCCGACGATGCGGGCGGCGCACCCACCGCGATGCCGCTCCTCGCCGAATTGCTGATCCTCGTCGCCATCGCCTATCTGGCCGGATTGGGTCTTGGCTGGCTGCTGTTCGGGCGCCGCCGCGACGACGACGGCCTTTATTGATTTCAGTCCAAGGGGAAGATGATGACCTTGCTTGCCGAAAACAATCTTGTTCCGATCCTGATCGTCCTGGTGCTGGGCATCGCGGTCGCGTGGTGGATCTTCCGCCGCAAGGCCGCGCCCCGCGTCGAGACGAAGGTGCCGCCGGTCGAATCCAGGCCGGAGCCCGCACCACTTGCCCGCACTGCGCCCGATACGCGCGAGGGCAATGGCCTGATCGACGAAGGCGCAGCGGCGGCGACCGATGTTGCGGGGCATTTCATGGGCGTCGAGGCTCATGCCGAACTGCCCGGCGCGGAAGGCCCGCCCGACAATCTGCAGACGATGAAGGGAGTCGGCCCGAAGTTCGCGGCTTTGCTCAACGAAAATGGGATCACGCGGTTCGAGCAAATTTCACGCCTGAGCGCGGGCGAGATCGAAGTGCTGGACGGCAAGCTCGGCGCCTTTTCCGGGCGGATCGCGCGGGACCGGCTGGTCGATCAGGCGCATTATCTGGCGCGCGGCGACCGGGATGGGTTTGAGGCGAAGTTCGGGAAGTTGGGCGGGGCGTAAGGCTCCGCAAGCTCCTCTCGGCAGTCTTGTCCCCCGGACAAGACCAAAAGCCGCCTCGATGCTGGGAGAGGGGGAGTCGGGGACGTCTGCACGTTTCTCCCACGTCATTCCCCTCTCTCCAACTCTCTCCCCTGAAGGGGAGAGAGGGTGTGGGCGCTAGCGAGCCTAAGATGTCTTCAGGCGCATCGAGCGCCCTCAGCCATACCCCTCTCCCTAATCCCTCTCCCGCAAGGGGAGAGGGACTTTTATTAGGGGCGCCTTCCCCTGACGTTTTCCATTGCCAGGATCTTGTCGATCTTGCGGCCGTCCATGTCGAGGATTTCGAAGCGCCAATTGCCGTGGCTGAAGCGTTCGCCGACTTCGGGGATGTGCTTCAGCACCGACAAAGCGAAGCCCGCGACGGTGGAAAAGTCGCGTTCTTCCGGGAGCGGCATGCCGAGGCGGTCGGTGAGCAGGTCGGCCGAGGCGGAGCCTGAGACGAGCCAGCTGCCGTCTTCGCGCTCGACAAGCGGCGGATCGGTGTCGACGTCGAGGTCCGAGAGGAAATTGCCCGCAAGGGCGGCGAGGAGGTCCGCGGGCGTGACGATGCCGTCAAGGTGGCCATATTCGTCGTGGACGAAGGCGATCGGCACTTCGGCGGACTGAAGCACGGCGAGCGTGTCCATCGCGCCCATCTGATCGGACACCACCGGCGCCTCGCGCATCAAGGTGCGCAGGTTCAGGGGCTGGCCGGCGAGAAGGCAGGTGGCGACATCGCGCGCCTCGATCACGCCGACCACCTTGTCCACCGACCCTTCTGCAACGGCGATGCGGCTGTGGGGGGTGCGGAGCAGGTGTTCGCGCACGGCGTCCGGCGCCGCGTCTATATCGATCCAGTCGACGTCGGTACGCGGCGTCATGACTTCACGGGTCGGGCGGTCGGCAAGACGCATGACGCCTGAGATGATGGCGCGCTCGTTTTCCTCCAAAATGCCTGCGCTATGGGCTTCGGCGACCACGAGATGGAGTTCCTCCGCCGTCACCTTGTCCTCGCTATCTCGCTTGAGGCCGAACAGGGCGAAAACGAGGCCAGTCGTCTTGTCGAGGATCCAGACGAACGGCGCGGTGATGCGGGCCATCCATAGCATGGGGGTGGACACGAGCGCGGCGATGGCTTCGGGCCTGCGGAGCGCGAATTGCTTGGGCACAAGCTCGCCGATCACCAACGAAGCGTAAGTGGTGAGCACGATGACGATGGTGAAGCCCACCGTTTCGGCGGTTTCCGGTTCGAGGCCGAAACGCATGAGGCGTTCTGCGACCGGCCCGCCAAGGCTGGCGCCGGAATAAGCGCCCGCAAGGATACCGATGAGCGTGATGCCGATCTGCACGGCGGACAGGAACCGGCCGGGATCGGCGGCGAGATCGAGCGCGATCTGCGCGCCCTTCTTGCCGGATTTGGCCATGGCCTTGAGCCGCGGCGCGCGCGACGAGACGATCGCGAGTTCCGACATGGCGAAGAGGCCATTCAGGATGACAAGGCCCAGGATGACGACGACGTCGAACCAGGGGAAGGGCGTGAGGGGGGGAGACGGTGCCATGATGGAAATCCGATCTTAGCCGCCAAATCGTTCATCGGGCAATGCGTTCGTAACGCCCCCTCAATGGAACCGGGGCGGGAGCCCGGCGGTTCCCACGCCATCGACCATCATATCCGATTGCAAAGGAAGGATTATCATGATCCCAGCCAAGCGTTTCGCGGGCATCGCCATGGGCGCCGCCCTCCTCGCCTCCACCGCGGCTTGCGTTACCGATCCGGTGACGGGCGAGCGCACCATTTCCAAGGCCGCGATCGGCGCGGGGCTGGGCGTCATCGGCGGCTATCTGGGCGGCGATCTGATCGGCGGGCGCAACGACCGCACCGAAAAGATCGTCGGCGCGGGCATCGGCGCGATCGCGGGCGCGGGAATCGGCGCCTATATGGACCGCCAGGAACAGCGCATTCGCGAGCAGACCGCGGGTTCGGGCGTGGAAGTCGACCGGGTGGGCGACGAGCTTCTGCTTCGTATGCCGGCGGGCGTTACCTTTGCGACGAACAGCTATGCGGTTCAGCCGCAATTCCAGCCGACGCTCGATGAAGTGGCACGCACATTGGCCGATTTCCCTTCTACGCTGATCGACGTCTATGGCCACACCGATTCGACCGGCAGCGACGCGATCAACATCCCGCTGTCGCAGAACCGGGCGCAGGCGGTTGGCAATTACCTGATCGCGCGCGGCGTTAATCCGGCGCGGATCGCGACGCAGGGCTTTGGTTCGAGCCGCCCGATTGCGGAGAATACGACGGAAGTGGGCAAGCAAGCGAACCGGCGTGTCGAGATCCGCGTGGTGCCGGTTCAGGGTTCGGGTGTTTGAGGCTATCCCCTGCCGCTTGATGGAGAGGGATGCGTTGGGGGTGATCTATGGCGTAGGGCAAAGCCTACTCCGGAAGCATCACCCCCACCCAACCCTCCCCCCATCGAGGGGGAGGGCTTTTGATGCTTCACTCTCCAATCATTCCGGACGCGCAAAGGTCTTGCCTTGACGTCACTTTTGTGACAGGGGCCCGCGCCAGACGGGAACATCCCATCCTGTCTCGGAAGGGCCGGCGCCATTGGTGCCGGCCCTTTCATTTCATTCGGGTGAGGCCGGGCTGCAAATGGCGCTTTTCTGCGCTTCCGGTGCTCACCTACTTAAAGTAGGCTGCGCGCCGGTTCTCGAAAAGCACCTTTTTCGCCTCAGCCTGACCCGAATGGTGAAGGTCGATTAAGCGCGCCGTTCGTGGAAGAAGGCGCGGAGCATGGCGGCGGATTCTTCCTCGCCAATGCCGGGATAGACTTCTGGAGCGTGATGGCAGGTTGGCTGCGCAAAGAGGCGCGGGCCGTGCAGGACCGCGCCGCCCTTTGGATCGGTAGCGGCGAAATAGAGGCGGCGGATGCGGGCGAGCGCGATGGCGCCCGCGCACATGGCGCAGGGTTCCAGGCTCACCCAAAGGTCGCATTCATCGAGGCGCGAGGTGCCAAGCGCCTCGCCCGCGCGGCGGAGCGCGACGATTTCCGCGTGGGCGGTTGGGTCGAGATGGTCGCGCATGGCATTGCCCGCGACCGCGACGACTTCATCGCCGCGTGTCACGACCGCGCCGACCGGGACTTCGCCCGCTTGCGCGGCGGCGAGGGCTTCGTCGAGGGCCAGGCGCATGGGGGGCGGAAGCGGGAAGGGCATATCCTCGTCTTACGGGGAGTTGTGCTCCTGCGGAAGCGGGAGCGTCGCCTGCTCGTCATTGCGAGGAATGTAGCGACGCGGCAATCCACACGACGGGTAGAATCGAGCCACTGAATTGCTTCGTTATGCTCGCAATGAGGGTTTAGGGTTTGACCTGCCACGGAAGCATGTCGAACAGGCCCGGCGCGGCGCCGGACGCGGCGCGTTCGATGTCGAGAAGGCGCATCTTGGTGAGGGCGCCGCCGGGCGCGGAGAAGCCGCCGCTGCCGCCTGATGCTGCGAGGATACGGTGGCAGGGGATGATGATCGGGAAGGGGTTGCGGCCAAGGGCGCGGCCGACCGCGCGGGCGGCGCCGGGCGAACCGATCGCGGCGGCGAGTTCGCCATAAGTGCGGGTTTCACCGCGCGGAATGGCGAGCGCGGCATCGTAGACGCGGCGTTCGAAGGAATCGACGCCAGAGAAATCGAGAAGGGAGGGATCGGGCTCGGTCGCGCTTGGCCCAAGCAAGGCGATGATGGCTTCAGCCAGCGCCGCGATGGCGGGCGGCATGGCGGCCTCCGCCGCATCCGGAAAACGGCGTTGAAGCTTAAGGGCAAGAGCCCCGCGACTCGTATCGGGGAGCGCAGTTGCGACAACGGCACCGCCTTTCCAGACGATGCCGCATGTGCCGATCGGCGTGCCGAACAAAGCGAAGGCGGGACCGGTCATCGGCCCCGTCCGCTTATTCGTAATCGCCGGCGAGATTGGTGTTGCGCGGCGGCGCGGCGGCGGTGAGGCGCAGCGCTTCGGCCGACGCGGCGATCGAGCCGATTTCGTCCGGAGCCTCGTCTTCGTCGATCTGGACGCGCTGCAGGCCGGAGACCAGAGCTTCTTCAAGATGCTTCGGCTTCACCGTCTGCTCGGCGATTTCGCGCAGCGCGACGACCGGATTTTTATCGCGATCGCGGTCCAGCGTCAGTTCGGCGCCGCCCGAAATCTGGCGGGCCCGCTGCGCCGACAGCAGAACGAGATCGAACCGGTTCGGGATCTTGTCGACACAATCTTCGACGGTAACGCGCGCCATGAAAGCTGCTCCGCAAATAGCCAGAAAGCTGGTTTGGAAAGGGCGCAGTCTAGGCTGACGGCCCGCCAATGTCAAGATTTTCGAGGGGTTGCAGCAGGCGGCGCATGGCATACATCGGGGGGAATGGCCGATTCCCACGCCCCCGCGTTCCGGCTCGACAATCCGCTCGATGTCGACGGCAACCGCCTCACGCTCCTGGCCGAAGGGCCGGGGCGGCTCGACGCGCTGATCGCCCTTATCGATTCGGCGGCAGAATCGCTGCGCCTGCTTTATTATATCTTCAAGGATGACGCGGCCGGGCGGCGGGTGCGCGACGCCGTGCTGCGCGCCTGCGGGCGGGGGGTGGAGGTGCATCTGCTCATCGACGGTTTCGGCAGCGACGATGTGGGGGACGATTTCTTCAAGCCGCTGATCGAGAGCGAATGCGGTTTCTGCCGGTTCCAGCCGCGATGGGGGCGGCGCTATCTGCTGCGCAACCACCAGAAATTGGCGCTCGCCGACGGGCGGCGGGTGATGATCGGCGGCTTTAACGTGTCGGACGATTATTTCGGCAACGTGGGCGATGGCGCGTGGCGCGACCTTGGCCTGATGGTGGAGGGGCCGAGCGTCACCTGCCTCACCGGTTATTTCGACGCCCTTTTCGCCTGGGCAAAACGGCGAGGCGCGCGGATCCGCGAACTGCGGCGACTGCTCAGCCAGCATAGCGAGGATCAGGGGGCTTTGCGCTGGCTGTTCGGTGGACCGACGCGGCGGCTGTCGCCCTGGGCACGGTCAGTGAAGCGCGACATGCTCCATGCGCGGCGGCTCGACATGATCGCGGCCTATTTCGCACCGAGCCAGGGGATGATGCGGCGGATCACCGGCGTGGCGCGGCGCGGGGGCGCGGCGCGGGTGGTGACGGCGGCAAAATCCGACAATCGCGCGACGGTGGGCGCGGCGCGGCACACCTATTCACGGCTGCTGCGGCGGGGCGTGCGGGTGTTCGAATATCAGCCGACCAAGCTTCACTCCAAGCTCGTCATCGTCGACGATGCCGTCCATATCGGATCGGCCAATTTCGATATGCGCAGCCTGTTCCTGAATCTGGAGCTGATGCTGCGAGTCGAGGATCCGGCCTTCGCCGGGCTGATGCGCAGCTACGTGGACGGAGAGATTGCCGACAGCGCCGAAATTACGCGCGAGAGCCACACGGCGCGGCGCAGCTGGTGGAACCGGCTGACCTGGGGGCTCGCCTACTTCATCGTCGCGATTGCCGACTATAATGTGTCGCGACGGCTGAACTTCGGGCTGGAGGGGCGTTAGGAACCCTCGTGCTTCTGCGAGGGCAGGAGCTCAGCGCCGAGCCCTTCATCTGGGCTCCTGCTGCTTTCGCAGGAGCACTTAAGGCTTAATCCTTCCACGCCCAGAAGAGGGTGGCGGGGGGCACGTTCCACCATTCGAAGCCCTTGTCGATCCGCTCGAAATGCGGGGCGATGAAGTCGCGGACCTTCGGCGAGAATTGATAGACCAGGAAGGCGCCGCCGGGGCGCAGGGCCGCCGCTGTCTGCTCGGCGATTTGCGGGCCGACGCCGGGCGGGAGGGTGGAAAAGGGAAGGCCGGAAAGAATGTAGTCGGCGTGATCGAAACCGCGGTCGGCGATGATCTTGCATACGTCCGCGGCCGAACCCGTCACCGCTTCAAGACGTCCATCGGTGAACTTGGCGTTGAGGAAATCGGTGAAATCCGCATTCGTATCGATGGCGAGCAGGGTTGCGTCAGGTGCCATCCGTTCGAGGATATGCTGCGTGAAGGTGCCAACACCGGGGCCATACTCGACGAACAATTTGCAATTCGCCCAATCGACCGGAGCGAGCATCTTGTCGATAAGGGCGCGCGAAGAGGGGATGATCGACCCGACCATCACCGGATGCTTCACAAAACCTTTCAGGAATTGAAGCTGCGGACTGCCAAAACGCGCGCGCTTGACCGCACCTTCACGGGCTTGTTCGGCAGAAAAACTCATCGCGGACCCTTTTAGCAATCGAATTGGTTAGCGTTGGCAAAGGAACGTCCCGATGGCAAGGGCGGGTAGACGGGGACGGAGCGAGCGGGACGGATTGCCGCCTTTTTAGGACGCTGCGAACGATGGATGCGATGCGCCAGAAGGAGGTTAAGGGGTTCGGCCTGTCGCGCGAGCGCTTTGCCCTGTTGTTCCTAGTCATGATGGTTGCGGCGGCGGGCAATACCGCGATGCAATCATTGCTTCCGGCGATCGGCCGGCAGCTTGGCATTCCCGATCTTTTGATCGCTGTCGCCTTCAGCCTTTCGGCCTTGCTGTGGGTCGTTACGGCGCCGCGCTGGGCACGGCAGGCGGACCGGCGGGGGCGGCGGGCGCTGATGCGGCTCGGGCTTACCGGATTCATCTCCGCGATGCTGGTTTGCGGGCTTGCGCTGGCGGCAGGGATAAGCGGGCTGATCGGACCGCTGATCGTGTTCGCCATCTTCATTACCGGGCGCTCGCTTTATGGCGGCTTTGGATCGGCGGCACCGCCTGCGGTTCAGGCCTATATTGCGGCGCGGACGGACGGGCCGGAGCGAACCAACGCGCTGGCCGCCATCGCATCCTCCTTCGGTCTTGGCACGATTATCGGGCCTGCGGTTGCGCCGCTGTTTATCTTTGAACCACTTGGGCTGGTGGGGCCGCTCATCGTGTTCGCCGGGATCGGGGTTTTGGTGCTGGTGGCGATCGTTACGCGCCTACCGGACGATACGCCCCGCAACCCGGCCTTCGGACAATTGGTGGAAGAGCCGATGATGGGCGGGACGAGCGGGGATAGTTTGGCCCGCGAGGGCATCCCCACCGTTCGCTTCGAGCGCAGTCGAGAAGCGGTTGGCGAGAATGAGGATGCGCGTCTCGACTTTGCTCGACACGAGCGGGTTGGTGGTGAGGTTGATGAAAAGGTATCTCGCCTTCGCTGGCGGGATCCGCGCGTTTTCCCCTGGCTCGCGGCGGGGATCATTGGCGGGCATGGGCAGGCGGCGATGCTGGGGGTGATCGGGTTTCTCGTCATCGACCGGCTGGCTGTGCCGATCGATCATGCGCAGCAGTCGATCGCCGTGGTGCTGATGGCGGGCGCGGCGGCCGCTTTGCTCGCCCAATGGTGGCTGATCCCGCAGCTGCGTTTGCCGCCACGCGCGCTGATCGTGTGGGGGAGTTTGGTTGCGGCTGCGGGCGCCGTGGTGACGGGGCTTGCGGGGGAGCTTTACGGCCTGACGCTTGGCTTTGCGCTGGCTTCGGTCGGGTTCGGGCTGTTTCGTCCGGGCTTTACGAGTGGTGCTTCGCTTGGCGTCTCGGTGGACGAGCAGAATGCGGTTGCGGGTATGGTGACGTCCGTAAACGGGGTCGCTTATGTTGCCGCGCCTGCGATTGGAGTGGCGCTTTACGGGGTGGCGATGCCGCTGCCGTTTTTCGTGACGGCAGCGGTGATGATCGGGTTGGTCGGGTGGCTAACCCTCTCTCCCCTTCAGGGGAGAGAGTAGGAGAGAGGGGGATGATGTGGGAAACCGCGCGAATGTCCCCGACTCCCCCTCTCCCTAACCCTCTCCCCTGAAGGGGAGAGGGGATATTTAATCCTCGTGCTTTTCCGCGTTGCGGGGGGTGAGCATGCCGGGGGAAATGAAGCCGATGCCGGTGCTGCTCATCGCATCCTGCTTGATGCTCTGTTCGATCTTTTCATAGTCGCGCTCCATCTCCGCTGTGACCGACGCGCGGGTTTCGCCGAGCGCGGTTTCGAAATCGGCTCTTGTCACCTGGGTGGCGCCCATGGACGCGCGTAACGCATGAAGGCCGGCGCGGCGGGTGAGATCTTCAAGATCCGCGCCGGTAAACCGCTCGGTCCGCGCCGCGAGATCGTCGAGATCGACATCGGGCGCGAGCGGCATGTTGCGGGTGTGGATGGACAATATGTGGCGGCGGCCTTCGCGCTCGGGCACCGGCACGTAAATGAGTTCGTCAAAGCGGCCGGGACGGAGCAAGGCCGGATCGATGAGGTTCGGGCGGTTGGTCGCGCCGATGACGACGACCGACTGCAATTCTTCCAGGCCGTCCATTTCGGCGAGGATCGTGTTCACCACCCGCTCCGTTACTTGCGGCTCGCCCATGCCTCCGCCGCGCGCGGGGACGAGGCTGTCGAGTTCGTCAATGAAGATGACGGTCGGTGCCACCTGCCGCGCGCGGGCGAAGAGGCGGGCAATCTGCTGCTCGCTCTCGCCATACCATTTGGAGAGGAGGTCCGATGATTTGGTGGCGATGAAATTGGCCTCCGCTTCACGGGCCGCAGCCTTGGCGAGCAGGGTCTTGCCGGTTCCGGGTGGGCCGTAAAGGAGGAAGCCCTTGGCCGGACGGATGCCGAGACGGCGAAAGGCTTCGGGATCCTTTAAGGGCAGTTCGACACCTTCGCGCAAGCGGTTCTGGACGCGGGTCAGGCCGCCGACATCGGCCCAGCGGATATTGGGCTTCTGCACCATCACCTCGCGCATCGCCGATGGCTGGACGCGCTTCAGAGCTTCGTCAAAATCGCCGCGCACGACGGACAATGTATCGAGCACGTCGGGCGGGATCGTGCCTTCTTCCAGATTGATCTTCGGCATGATGCGGCGCACCGCCTCGATCGCCGCTTCACGAGTGAGAGCGGCAAGATCCGCGCCGACGAAGCCGTAGGTCTTGCGGGCAAGTTCGGTGAGGCTGATCTCCGGATCGAGCGGCATGCCGCGCGTATGGATACCGAGGATTTCGCGGCGGCCGCGTTCGTCGGGGACGCCGATCACGATCTCCCGGTCGAAGCGGCCGGGGCGACGGAGGGCCTCGTCAAGCGCCTCGGGCCGGTTGGTGGCGGCCATGACGATGACGTTCTGGCGCGGCTCGAGACCATCAAGGAGTGTCAAAAGCTGTGCGACGATTCGCTTTTCCGCTTCACCCGATACCTGACCGCGTTTCGGCGCGATCGAATCGATTTCGTCGATGAAGATGATGGAGGGGGAGGCTTCGCCCGCTTGCTCGAAAATCTCGCGCAGGCGCTTTTCGCTCTCGCCATAGGCCGAGCCCATGATTTCGGGTCCGGCAATATGGAAGAATTCGGCATCGCTTTCATTGGCGACGGCGCGGGCGAGGCGCGTCTTGCCCGTGCCGGGCGGGCCGTGGAGCAAAACGCCCTTGGGCGGATCGACGCCGAGCCGCTCAAAGATTTCGGGGTAGCGCAACGGGAGCTCGACCATTTCGCGAAGCTGGTCGATCGTCGTGCCGATGCCGCCCAGATCGTCATAGGTGACGTCGGCGCGGCGGGTTTCCTTAGCCTCCGTATATTCGGGGCGAAGCTCGACTTCGGTTGAGGCGTCGATATGGACGATGCCCTTCGGCACCGTGGAAATCACAGTGAGGCGGATTTCCTGAAGCGCGTAGGCGGGCGCGTTCAGCATGGCGCGGAGTTCGGCGGGGAGGTCGCCGCGCTGAACCTGCTGTTGGCCGGTCGTTGCGACGACATCGCCCGCCGTCACGGGCCGCATGCCGAAGCTGCGCTTCAGGGCCTGGGCCGACCCCTGCAGTCGGAGATTCTTCTGAGCCGGCGCGAAGACGATGCGCTGGGCAGGCTTCGATTCGACCTTGCTGACCGTGACGAAATCGCCAGAGCCGACTTCGGCATTGGCGCGCTGAAGGCCGTCCAAACGGATGATTTCGAGGCCCTCGTCTTCGGGATAGGGGCCAACGGCGCGTGCCGGCGTCGTACGCTTGCCCACAATTTCGATAACGTCGCCGTCGCTCAAACCCAGCGCGTTCATCATCGCGCGCGGCAGGCGGGCGAGCCCCCGTCCACTGTCGTCCGGCCGCATCGTCGCGACCTGAAGCCGGTTGGGGTTCGCATCCTCGTCGGCCATGCCTGTTTTCTCCACTTGAACTTAAGGCGAGATAGGCATTGTCAACGGCGCTTCCACCGGGGAAGGTCCGCATCCGGAATAAAAAAAGGGCCGGTCCGTGAGGACCAGCCCGTAAAAGTCTTTAGGAGAGGATGCCTGAAAGGCCCGACCTTTGTCGCCAAGAACGATATATTGTGCAAGTGCGAAGAAACATGATACGATTGCAAAAATTGCAACCATTGGGATCGTTAACAATGGCTGAAAACCGTGAGGCGTGCTTTTGTGCGGTGCACAAGAGTGCAAGGAATGCAAATCCGTGAGGCGCTTACCGCCGCTGACGGCGATTGAAGCATTCGTTCAGGTTGCGCGGCAGGGTTCGGTAAAGGCGGCGGCCGAGACGCTGGCCTTGTCTTCGCCCGCGCTCAGCCGGCGGGTGCAGGCGCTCGAGCGCTTCGTTGGGCGTCCTTTATTCGAACGGCGGCATCAGGCGGTAATGCTGAATGCGGACGGGGAGCGGCTGCTACGCGAGATTGCGCCGTCCATCGACGCGCTGGCGATCGCCATGGAGCGTGCATCGAGCGAGGGGGAGCTGATGCGCCTGCGCCTTGGCGTGCTGCCGCTGTTCGCCTCGCAGCGGCTGATGCCGCGCTTGCCCGAATTGCGCGCGCTTCACCCGGAGCTTCATATCGACATCGACACCGCGCCGCAGCTCCTCACCCGGCTCGACGAGGGGCTGGATGCGGTGATCGCGCTGGTGACTGCGGATGTCGATCCGAACCTTTATTCGCGCCGTCTGGACGATAACCGGATCATTGCGATCGGATCGCGCCGGATGCTGGAGGGGCCGGAGGCGCTCACTGATCCCTCGCAGCTGGCGCGCGTCACCATCTATCTGCATCGCGACCTCCCGGAAACGTTCAACTATTGGCGGGAGGCGATCGGCATGCCGGATCTGCAACCGGCGGCGATCGACCATTTCGATTCCGGTCACCTCATTCTCGACGCGACCGCGCAAGGGCTGGGCGTCGCCTTCATGCTCGAAAGCCATTTGAAAGGGACGGACGATCCGCGCCTGGTGCAATTGTTCGATGTCGCGGTGGATAGTCCCTACAGCTATTGGTTCGCCTGCCGCCGGTCTGCCATGGCGCGGCGGCCGGTGCGGATCTTCCACGACTGGCTGTTCAGCGGCGGCGAGAATGCGCGCGGGGCGCCGATCATTTGATGCCCGGTCGTCCCAAGCCTCGTCATTGCGAGAAGCGGAGCGACGAAGCAATCCATCTTGCGGCCAGGCTCCGGGACGCTGGATTGCTTCGCTCCGCTCGCAATGACGAGAGAGGGATCAGCCGCCGCTGAGCCAGCTCGCGACTTCGCCTGCCACCTGGTTCGCCACTTGATTGAGCGCGGGTCCGGCCTGTTCGACGTCGATCTCGGCCATCGGGGCGCGGGCTTCGAAGCGGCGGGTGCGGACGGCATTGTCGGGGCCGGCAAGTGCGGCGTCATAGACGATGACGGCTTCGCGGCGGTCCGCATCCACGCCGAAGGCCTGAAGCTGGCCGGTGAGGATGACGCCCGGCTCGAACGTCGTCTGGCGCGCGTCGATCACCACCCGTCCGCTCGCGGCGATCCGTTCGGTAAGGAGGCGGCCGAAGAGCGTGCTTGGCGGCTCAACCCATTGCGCGTCCTTGAGATAGGCAATCTGCGTCGCGCCGGTGCGGACCGGAACGCGGGTGACGCGCAGCTCTTGCGGCACCGTCGGCGGGGAGACGATTACGGTTTCCGCCTGCGGCGCGGTGCGGGTCGTGCCCTGTTCGCGCACCTGTTCGGCAGTGAGCGTCAGCAGGGATTCGGGCGGCTTGGCGCCGAAGCTGATGCAGCCGGACAGGGCCAGAGTGAGAGCAAGCGGCGCCGCAGCGCGGAGCAAGATGGTCATCATTTTTTGTAATCCGGCAATTTGGGTTCACCGATGATCGAGCCCGCGCCCTGCTGATCGATCCGGGTCGTGATCGAGCGGAGGGCGTCGGAGGTTTCGCGCAGGTCGCGGACGAGCTGGCCGACTTCCGGAAGCGTCTGTTTGGAGAAGCTCTGAACGCCCGGCCGCGCGTCGTTGATCGTGCTTTCGAGCGCCGTGATGCTCTTTTCGGCGGCGCGGATCGTCGAGCGCAGATCGCTGATGAGCGGCTTGCCCTCTTCATTCAGAAGCTGGTTCACCGATCCTGCCGTCTGCCCCCACGCTTCGGCAGCGGCGCCCGCCTGGCGGATCGCGATGCGCGCTTCGGCCAAGGTTGCGGCGATTTCAGGCGAACGGTCGGCCAGCGATCCGCTGATCCGCTCGACATTGTTGAGGATCGCGGCAAGCGACTGCTGATTGTCATCGTCGAGCAGTTCGGTGACGCGCTCGGTCAGCGTCGATACCCGCTCCAGAAGCTGCGGCGCGCTGTTGAGCAGGGCGCCGAGGCCGCCAGGCTTGGTCGGGATGACGGGCATACCGAATGGACATTGCGCGGCGGCATTGCTTTCCGGGCAGGCGAGTGGCGGGGGGACGCGGCCCGAAGCGGCGGTGCTGCGCTGCGGCGGCTCAAGCTGGATTTCGGACACGCCGGTAAAGCCCACACCGCTGATCGTCGCGGTCGTGCCCTGGATAACGGGCGTGTCTTCCTGGACCGATATGCGGACGCGGACGAATTCGGGTGTCTTGGGCATCAGGCTGATGAGCCGAACCTGGCCGACAGGAACGCCGGAATAGCTGACGACCGACCCCTTGTTGAGGCCGGATACGCCCTGACGGAAGAAGATGTCATATTCCTTTTCCGTGTCGCTGCCTGCATTCGCGATCCAGATGAGGAAGATGACGACGGCCACCAGCAGCGCCATCACGACGCCGCCAACCATCACATAGTTCGATCTATTTTCCATCAGGCGCTAACCTCTGCCGTTTCGGTCGCCTGGGCGGCCCGGCCGCGCGGCCCTCTGAAATATTCCTGAATCCATTCATGGTCCAAAGCAAGTAGTTCCGGAATCGTTCCGACCGCGATCACTTTCTTGTCCGCCAGCACCGCGACGCGGTCGCAAATGGCGTAAAGAGTGTCGAGATCGTGGGTGATGAGAAAAACCGTGAGGTCGAGGTTTTTCTGCAATTCCTTGACGAGTTGATCGAAGGCCGCGGCGCCGATCGGATCGAGGCCTGCTGTCGGTTCGTCGAGGAAGAGAAGTTCAGGATCGAGCGCCAGCGCGCGGGCGATGCCGGCACGCTTCTTCATGCCGCCCGACAATTCTGAAGGGTATTTCATCGCGGCTTCGGGCGCGAGGCCGCTCATCGCGATCTTGTAGGTCGCGATTTCATCGAGCAGCTGATTGTCGATGCGCGGGTAGAACTCGCGGATCGGCACTTGTACATTTTCCGCAACGGTGAGCGTCGAGAAAAGCGCGCCGCCCTGGAACAGCACGCCCCAGCGGCGGCGGATATTCTTTGCTTCGGTCTCATCGCGTCCGACCATCGACTGACCGAAGACGGTGACGTCCCCGGCGAGCGGCGTTTGCAAGCCGATTATCGACCGCATCAGCACCGACTTGCCGGTGCCGGAGCCACCAACCACACCCAAAATCTCGCCCTTGCGCACGTCGAGGTCGAGGCCTTCATGCACGACCTGCTCGCCAAACGCGTTTTTCAGGCCGCGCACAGAGATGATGCTGTCGCCATTCTGGCTCATACCCAGCCCACTTCCGAGAAAAAGACCGCGAAAAATGCGTCGAGAACGATGACGAGGAAGATCGCCTGCACGACCGCCGCGGTGGTGCGCAGCCCCACTTCCTCATTATTCCCTTCGACCTGCATCCCCTGGAAGCAGCCCGAAATACCGATAATGAGGCCGAAGACCGGCGCCTTGATGAGAGATATCCAGACGTCGGTGATCGGCGTCACTTCACGGATACGCTGAATGAAGGTGGCGGGCGGAATGTCGAGCGACACCCAGCATAGGAGCCCGCCGCCGATAATCGCAACGATGGCGGAGTAGAAGCCGAGCAGCGGCATCATCAGCACCGTCGCCATGACGCGGGGGAGGACGAGCGCTTCCATCGGCGACACGCCGATCGTGCGCATGGCGTCCACTTCCTCGGCAAGCTTCATCGACCCGAGTTGCGCGGCAAAGGCGCTGCCCGAACGGCCCGCGACCATGATGGCGGTCATGAGCACGCCAAGCTCGCGGAAAGTGAGGCGGCCGATCAGGTTGATGGTGAACACTTCCGCGCCGAACTGACGAAGCTGCACCGCGCCCTGCTGCGCGATGACGATGCCGATGAGGAAGCTCATCAGGCCGATGATGCCGAGCGCATGGATGCCGACAATTTCGAAACGTTGAACCGTCGCGTTGAAGCGGAACCGGCGCGGGCGCTTGATCACTGTCCAGGTGGTGACGAGAAGCGCGCCAAAGAAACCGAGCAGACCGAGCATGGTCTTGCCCGCTAGCGCCGTCGCGGTTCCCATCTGGTCCATGATCTGCACGAAGGCGGGGCGGCGGTCGGGCCGGATCTTGGCAGGCTTGTCGGCGGCAGCGACATTCTGGAGGAGGAAAGAGGTGCTCTCATCGGCGCCGCGCACTTCCGCGTCATTGTCGTGCACCAGCCGGTGGATCAGCCATGCTCCGACCGTATCCATCCGGTCGACGCCGCCGACATCGACCAGCATCCCGCGTCCGCTCACCTCCTTCAGGCGATCGGGCAGGCGGCCGAGCCGGGCCAAGGTGAGAGGGCCGGAGAAGCGCAGCACCTGGCGGCCGTCTTCCGTCACTTCCTCAAACTGGGCGATATCACTCATCGGGCGGGACACTGCGCCAATAACAGTGAACGGGCAAGGTCGTTCCGGGGGTGGACATATCGCGCGTTCCTGTGCTTCGGCGGCCACATGAAATCAGCGCTCGCCATTTATGACATGGACCGGACGATCACCCGGAACGCAACCTATACGCCGTTCCTGATCCACGCGGCGCGGCAGCTGGCGCCGTGGCGGTTGGTCCTGATGCCCTTCGTCATCCTGTCGATGCTTGCCTATGTCGCGAAGCTGATCGACCGGGGGCGGCTGAAGGAGATCAATTACACCCTGCTCATCGGCCGCAGCATCGCGCCCGAACGGCTGGAACCAGTGATCCAGAGCTTTGCCGACAAGCAGGTCGCGACGAACATTCTCCCCGGCGCGCGGGCGAGCATCGCGGCGGACCGCGCGGCGGGGCGGCGGGTGGTGATGGCGACCGCATCCTATCGCCTTTACGCCGCGGCTATCGCCGAGCGGCTTGGCATCACGGACGTGATCGCGACCGAGACGGGGCTGGATGCGGCCGGGCGGATCGTGGCGAAGATCGAGGGGCGAAACTGCTATGGCGACGAAAAGCTCGCCATGATCCAGGCCTGGCTGGAGCGTGAGGGACTGACCCGTGAGGCCGTCCACATCCGCTTCTATTCCGACCACGTTTCGGACGCGCCCGTCCACCATTGGTCGGACGAGCCGGTGGCGGCGAATGCGCACGACCGGCTGGTAAGGCTGGCTGAGGTTGAAGGGTGGGAAGTGCTGGATTGGCGGAAGAGGCAGGAAGCTACTCAGGCCGTTCGCCCTGAGTAGCTGCTGAGCTTGCCGAAGCGGCGTATCGAAGAGCTCCCATGGGGGAGGTACTTCGACACGGGTCTTCGACTTCGCTCAGCCCCTACTCAGTACGAACGGGCGAATGTTAAATCGCCGCCAAAGCCTGGTCGAAGTCCGCGATCAGGTCTTCGGCATCCTCGACACCGATCGAGATGCGGACGAGGTTGTCGGTGATCGCCATCGCCTTCTTGCGTTCGTCGGGGACCGAGAGGTGGGTCATCGCGGCGGGAGCGCTGGCGAGGGTTTCGGTGCCGCCCAAGGACACGGCGAGCTTGGCGATCTTCAGCGCGTCGAGGAAGGCGAAGGCTTCGCGCTCTCCACCCTTCAGATAGAGCGAGAAGGTCGAGCCCGCGCCGGTGCAGTGGCGGCGATAGATATCCGCCTGACGGCCTTCGGTGAGGAAACCGAGATAGCCGACGCTTTCGACCTTCGGATGATCCTTCAGGAAGGCGCAGACCTTGGCGGCATTTTCGCCCGCGCGGCTCATGCGCAGTTCCAGCGTTTCGAGGCTGCGGAGCAGCATCCAGGCGGTGTTGGGATCGGTGATCGTGCCGATCGTGTTGCGCATCATGCGGATGGGCGTGATGAGCGCCTTCGAACCCACGACGCCGCCCGCGACGAGATCGCTATGGCCGCCCGCATATTTGGTGAGCGAATAGACGCTGAGATCGGCGCCATGATCGAGTGGACGCGACCAAAGCGGCCCGAGGAAGGTATTGTCGATCGCGATGGGCGGTTTTTCATCGGCGGTGAAGAGCGCGTCGCGCACGTCCCGAACGGCCTGCACGTCGACAAGCTGGTTGGTTGGATTGGCCGGGCTTTCGAGATAGATGAGCGCGACATTGCCCATTTCCTTGGCCTTGGCGACCACTGCCTCGATCTCTTCCTTCGTCGCGCCCGCCGGGAAATCGAGCCACTGCACGCCGAACTTGCCGAAGATGCGGCCGATCAGGGTTTCGGTCGCCGCATAAAGCGGGCCGGAATGAACGACGACGTCGCCTGGCTTCACGAAGGTCATCAGCAAGGTGGCGATGGCCGACATACCCGAGGAGAACGTGAGCGCGTCTTCGGCATCCTCCCAGACGCCGAGGCGGTCTTCCAATATTTCCTGGTTCGGGCCGTTGAAGCGCGAATAGACGAGGCCGTCGGCGCCGCCCGGACGTTTGCCCGTCACGCCTTCGAAGTGGCGCTTACCAGCAGCCGCATTTTCGAAAACGAAGGTGGAGGTGAGGAAGATCGGTGGCTTCAATGCGCCTTCCGAGAGGGCCGGATCGAAGCCGTGGCCCATCATCAAGGTGGCGGGCTTTAACTTGCGGCCGCCAATTTCGATGACGTCGGGCTTTGGGCGGCGGCGCGGCGTTGCGCCGGTGATGTCGGATTCGTCTGCCATGTCTGTCTCCTTGTGCAGTTTTGCGTGGAGACCGAGCCTCTCCTTGAAAAGGAGGCAGGCTCACCGGCCGCTCAAGTTAGAGCGTCCCCGGGGGGTGAGGTCTGTTGCCCGTGGCTCTCCTAGCCTCAGAGGGCGAAAGCGGCAATGGCCCAGACGGTGCCGACCATGATCGGGACGCCCGCAATGTCGAGCAGCAGGCCGGTCTTCAGCATGCGCGGCAAGGCGATGTGGCCCGTCGCCCAAGCGATGGCATTGGGGCCGGTCCCGGACGGCAGCATGAAGCCCCAGCTCGCGGCGAAGGCGGCGGGGAGAGCGAGGAGGATCGGATCGACGCCCGTTGCCGCGATCACGCCCGCCACTACCGGCATGATGCCGCTCGCCGCCGCGACGTTGGACGCGAATTCGGTGACGAGGATGACGAAGCCGGTGAGCGCGATCGCGATAAGCAGGGAGTGGACGGCGGCGAGCGGCTTCATCGCCTCACCCATCCATTCGGCGAGCCCCGATTGCTCGATTCCGGTGGCGAGCGCCAGACCGCCGCCGAACATCATGATGACGCCCCAGGGCGCGCGGTTCGCCTCGTCCCAGACAAGGATCGGACGTCCCGTTCCGTCTGGAATGACGAAGAGGAGAAGGGCGCCTGCCACGGCGATGGCGCCGTCGGTCAACGTCCCTGCGGGCACATAGGGCGTCAGGAAGGGGAGAGCGAACCAGCCGAGAAGGACGGTGGCAACGAGCGGAACCAGCCTCTTCTCCGCCACCGACCAGGGACCGACATTGCCGATCCCTTCGCGCGCCGCCGTCGTGTCGAAGCCATGATCGCCGACCTTTTGCACCCGCATCAGGATCAGCCAGCAAAGCGGCACCGAGATGAGGACGACCGGCAGGCCGTAAAGCGACCAAGTCAGAAAATCGATGGTGAGGCCGGTGCTGCGTTCGATGATCCCCGCCGCAATGGCGTTGGTGGGCGAGCCGACGAGAGTGCCGAAGCCGCCGAGCGTCGCGGCAAAGGCGATGCCCATGACGAGCGCGCCGGGAAAGCCGTCCGTCTCCCCGTCTTTAACGTTGGCGGCTTGCAGCACCGCCATGCCGATCGGGATCATGATCAAAGTCGTCGCGGTGTTCGAGACGATGAGGCTGATGATCGCCGTCGCGATCATGAAGGCGAGGAGGAGGCCTCCCGGTGTCTTGCCACCGCGCGCCACGATGGCGAGTGCAAGGCGGCAATGGAGCCGCGTCCGTTCAATCGCCAGCGCGATCATCGCGCCGCCGAGGACGAGGAACAGGATGGGCGAATAATAAGCGCCCGCAATCTCGTTGGCGCTCATCACGCCGAACAAGGGGAAAACGAGAAACGGGAGGAGGGCGGTGGCGGTGAGTGGCAGGGCCTGCGTCATCCACCATGTCGCCATCAGGATGACGAGTGCAACGGTACGCCAGGCCGTGACCGGCATTCCGCCGGGCGCGGGCAGCAGCAACAGAAGCGCGAAGACGGCCAGGCCCCCGAACAGACCGAAACGTGCGGTCATTGGCATCCCCTAATTTTTGGGAAGGTGTGCCAGAGGTATCGATCGAGCGCTAGCCTATTGCCCTCCCCTCGATGGGGAGGGTTGGGGAGGGGTGATGTTCGAGGTAGGACGGTGCATTTCCCCAGCATCACCCCCACCCAACCCTCCCCCATCGAGGGGGAGGGCTAAGAGCTGAAGGGTGGGGCTTTAAGGCAAAGCAATCACCGACATTTGCCGCCCATAAGCCGGCTCGCCGCGATGAGTGGCACGGCGGTAGCTGTAGAAGCGATCGGTGGCGGAATAGGTGTCGAGGCCGAGTGCCTCGACCTTCGTCACGCCGGCGGCGGCGAGACGGGAGAGGACGAAGCCTTCGAGGTCGAACTGATAATGGTCCTGGCGCCCGTGCGAGAAGAAATGCTCGAAGGCCGGATCCGCCTCGACGAAGCGGCGCAGGAAGGCTTCGTCAACCTCATAGGATTTGCGGGCGATGGTGGGACCGACGGCGGCGGCGATAGCATCGCGCCGGGCACCGAGTTTCTCCATCTCGGCAACAGTCGCTTCGACGATGCCGCCCACGGCGCCCTTCCATCCGGCATGGGCCGCGCCGATCACCCCTGCTTGCTTGTCGGCGAACAGGATGGGGGTGCAGTCCGCCGTGACGATGCCGAGTGCAAGGCCGGGGCGGTTGGTGACGAGGGCATCGGCTTCAGGGCGTGCTTCATCGCCCCAAGGGTCATTCACTGGGACGGCGATGGCGGAATGGATTTGATAGACGGACACGAGTTGCCGTCCCGGTGCCACTACTTCGACCGCCCGCCGCCGATTTTCCGCGACCGCGATTGGATCGTCGCCACTGCCGAGGCCGACATTGAGGCCCGCGGCAACACCTTCCGATACGCCGCCCCGCCGTCCGAGGAAGCCGTGGGGCAGGCCGTCGAGAAGGCTTGAGCGGATGACCTCCACGGTCATGCCGCTTTCTCCAGTGCGAGATGCATCACGATATCCTCGTCCACATGATTGCCGACTTTGAACGCATATGGGCCGACTTCGGTGAAGCCGTAGCGCGCGTAGAAGCGGCGCGCGCGGTGATTGTCGATGAAGACCGACAAATAGAGATGCTCGGCCTCGCGCCGTTGCGCTTCATCCAGAACCCACCGCATCAGCGCCTGCGCGATGCCCGCGCCGTGCCAGGGCTTCAATACATAGAATTGGCGCAGCTCCGTTGACCGGCCGATGGGCGGGAAGGGCAGGGAGGGCGGCCCCACCTTGGCGAAGGCGACCGCCTCATTCCCGGCGATAGCGAGGCGCACCGCGAAATCGGGGTTCGCCAGTTCTTCGGTCCAGCCTTCGGTCGTGTGCCCTTCCAGAAAGGCGGCGAGATCCTCGGGCTTGTAAAGGTGCCCGAATGTCTCGGTGAAAGTGCGCCGTGCAAGCGATGCGAGCGCGGCGGCATCTGCCGTGTTCGCCATGCGATAGGTAATGTCGGTCATCAAAAGCCCAAAGGTTCGGGCCAAGCCGGCGCGGTCAAGGCCATGGCCTTGAACAGGGTGCCCATCTGTTCGGGGGCGACGAGGCGGCTACGTGCCGTTTCGATCTCCCCGGCCCGCGCCGGAGCGGCGCGAGACAGGGCGGCCGCGCGCAGATCGATGCTCATGGCGGTGAGGAAGGCGCCTTGCGCCGCAACCGGCGACACGCGCGCACCGCCCGCACGCGCGGCATCGCCCAAGGCTTCGAAATCGACATGGACGGTGAGGTCGTGCTCGCCTGGATTTGCGAAGGGATCGGCATAAGCGTGACCGCGCACCGCCTGGAGCGTGTCGCCGATGCTGGTCCGC
Source organism: Allosphingosinicella vermicomposti (assembly GCF_003012815.1). Classification (GTDB taxonomy): domain Bacteria; phylum Pseudomonadota; class Alphaproteobacteria; order Sphingomonadales; family Sphingomonadaceae; genus Allosphingosinicella; species Allosphingosinicella vermicomposti. Next base: position 26,457 of record NZ_PXYJ01000001.1, read on the forward strand.
TCATGCCCATAATCGATGATCAGGGCCGCGCCGCCTTGCCCTGCGATCCGCTCGGACAGCGCGCGCATGATCGCGACCGAGGCGGGCGAGGTTTCAAGGACCGATCCGACCGGCGCGTGACGCAGGTGCGGCGGAATTAAGTTGTCGGGAACGAGCGGCCCGGCGCCGGGCATGAAGGCGCCGTCGTCGATACCCACCATCCGTTCGCACCAGCCGCCCGGCATGCGGGCGAGCTGGCGCACGGGAAGCGCGTCGAAAAATTCATTAGCGACGATCAGCAGCGGCCGATCCTCGGGAAGGGTGTCCACATCGTCATGCCAGCGGGCGTCGGGCACTCGTTCCTTCTGCGCCGCGCGAAGTACGGGGCTCGTCTCGACCAAGTGAACCGGCGGCGTCAGTCCCGCCGCCTTCATCGCCCGCAGCGCGTCGGCGGCAAGCGTGCCGCGGCCCGGCCCAAGCTCGACATAGCAAGCGCCATCCGGTCGACCCGCGCGGATCCACAGATCGGCGAGCCATAGGCCAACGAGTTCACCGAACATTTGGCTGATCTCCGGCGCCGTGGTGAAATCCCCCGCCGCGCCGAGCGGATCGCGCGTCGCGTAATAATGCGCGTTCGCCTGCCCCATATAATGCGCGACGGATATCGGGCCAGTGGCGGCGATCTGTCGCTTCAGTTTTTCGGAAAAATCTATTCTACCCATATCCCGCTAGGGCTGAGCTTGTCGAAGCCCGCTCCAGCTGGAACCGTCCTTCGACAAGCTCAGGACTAGCGGATTAGTAAAGGGCGCATACATGTCAGGCGACGCTTTCGCCGCCCGCAATGGGCTCCACGCGCGCGCGGCGGCCCTTGGCGGTCGCGATGAGATAGAGACCGCCAAGGATCATCGGCACGGTGAGGGTCTGGCCCATGGAGAGGCCCCACCAGAGATGTTCGAGGCCGACGTCGGGCTGGCGCACCATTTCGACGAGGAAGCGGCTGATGCCGTAGCCCAAGAGGAAGGTGCCGACGAGCTTGCCCGGCTGGTAACGCGCCTCCGTCTTCCAGAACAGGAACCAGAGGATGAAACCGAGCGCGAGGCCTTCGAGACCCGCTTCGTAAAGCTGGCTCGGATGGCGTGCCACCTCGCCGCCGGTCGGGAAGACGACAGCCCAAGGAAGATCGGTCGGGCGGCCCCACAATTCGCCGTTCACGAAATTGGCGATGCGGCCGAAGAACAGGCCGAAGGGAATGCAGCAGGCGACATAATCGTGGATGCGCAGCCAGTTTAGGCCATTCTTGCGCGCCAGATAGAGAAGGCCGAGCGACACGCCGATGACACCGCCGTGGAAGGACATGCCGCCGTCCCACAGCTGCGGAATTTCGAGCGGATTGGCGAGATAATATTCGGGCCGGTAGAAGAGGACGTAGCCCAGGCGCCCGCCAAAGATCACGCCGATCGCCACGAAGAAGACGAGATCGTCGACATGCCGCCGCGCCATCGGGGCGCCGGGCCGGTCGATCAGCTTCAGCATGTACCACCAGCCCGCGACGATGCCCGCGAGATAGGCCAGAGAATACCAGCGGAGCTGAAAAAAGCCGAGGTCAAGGGCGATGGGGTCGAGGCCCATCCGGTCCCAACGTAAGGCCGCCGTAGCGTCAACTGCGGCGGCTGTAAGTGCTGTCAGTATCAAGGCTTTCCCCTTGTGATTTCACCCCTCATAGTAAGAGTGAATCAAAACGAAAAGAGCGAGGATGGTGAGGATGCCGAGCGCACTCGATCTGAAGTTCGAAGCCGTGCTGAACGCGGTGACCGGGCCTAGCGGCCCGGTCCAGATCGGCAAGGACGCGCGCGGCCTCCCTATCGTCGAGAATTTTCCGCAGACATTGCCCGGCCTCTTCGACGCGTTTTGCGCGCTCAACGCCGATACCATCGGCGTCATCGCAGGTGATGAGCGGCTGACCTTTGCGGACCTTAATGTGAGGGCGAACGAGGCAGCGAAGGCGCTGGCTAGCGGCTTTAGCATAAGCAAGGGCGACCGGGTCGCCATCGCCATGCGCAACTGTCCGTCCTGGATCGTCTCCTACATGGCAGTGCTGAAAGCCGGGGCGATCGCTGTGCTCGTCAACGGCTGGTGGCAGCCGGACGAGTTGGCCCATGGCATCGCGCTCACCGATCCCAAACTGATCCTTGCCGATGCGCTACGCGCCAAGCGGATCGTAGCAACGGGGGCGAAGGCGGATGTCGTGACGCTCGACATCGACCGGCCAATCGCGGATGCCCTTGCGCCGATCCTGGCGAGAAGGGGTGCGGACATTGCGCTTCCCGCCGTAGCGCCCGAAGATGATGCCACCATCCTCTTCACATCCGGTTCGACTGGCCTCTCAAAGGGCGCGGTGTCGACCCATCAGGCGGTCGCTAATGCGACCTACGCTTATTCGATCGGCCTCATCTGCCTGAAAGGCATATTGGAAAGCGAAGGGCGTCCGCCGGTCAACCCGCCGCGCACGCTGGTTTGCGTGCCTCTCTTCCATGTGACGGGCGAAGTGCCCGTCATGTTGAACAGCTTCGTGATCGGGCGCGGCATGGTGCTGATGCCGAAATGGGATCCGGGCGAGGCGTTGCGCCTGATCGAACGGGAAACAATCACCTATTTCGTCGGCGTGCCTACGATGAGCCTGGAGCTGATGCAGCATCCGGATCGCGGCAAATATGATCTTTCCTCGCTGACGGACATTGCGGCAGGCGGCGCGGCGCGGCCCATCGCCCATGTGAAGCGGCTCCAGGAAAGCTTCGCCGCCGCCAACCCGGCGCTCGGCTATGGCCTGACCGAAACCAATGCGACGGGCTGCAGCAATTTCTGGTCCAATTATGCCGACCGGCCCGCATCGACCGGCAGGGCGCAGCCGCCGCTTGTCGAGCTTGCGATCCTTGGAACCGGCGACACGCATTTACCAACCGGAGAGCGCGGCGAGATCGGAATTCGCACCGCCGCCAATATTCGGGCCTATTGGAACGATGCCGAAGCAACCGAAGGGTTGTTCACGGCGGACGGCTATGTGCGCACCGGCGACATCGGCTATCTCGACGAAGACGGCTATCTCTTCATTGTCGACCGCAAGAAAGACATCATCATTCGCGGTGGCGAGAATATCAGCTGCCAGGAAGTGGAGGCGGCCATTTACTCACATCCGGCCGTTTCCGAAGCCGCTGTCTTCGGCATTGCGGACGACCGTCTGGGCGAGGTGCCCGCCGCGATCATCTATTGCGAGGAGCAGGGCGGGTTGGATGAGAGCAGTCTTGCCGCTTTCCTGGAGGAACGGCTTGCGCATTACAAAATTCCGGCGCGTTTCTGGTTTCTGGATGAGCCGCTTCCCAAGCTTGGCACCGGGAAGATCGACAAGGTAACGCTGCGGGATCGTTATGGCGACAGGGTTTCGGCCTGAACCGCCTTTCTCCCCGAAGACGTTGTCAGAAGCCGGAAAGCCGTGAACGGAGATTGTCGCCGTTCGCGCTTCTCCCTATCAGGCTGCGATGGCGAAGGCACCGGCAACAGCTTTAAGCAGGCGCACGCTGCTGATCGGCGGCGGCGTTGGTGCGGGCCTCGTCATTGCCTGGACGATGTGGCCGCGCGGAACTGAGACCAGCTTGCGGGCCGGGCCGGGCGAAACGGTGTTCAACGCCTATTTGAAAATCGGTAGTGACGGGCGCGTGGTCGTCGCTGTCCCGCAGGCCGAATTGGGTCAGGGCGTTTATACCAGTTTGCCGCAAATCCTTGCTGATGAGCTTGGAGCGGATTGGCGGACGGTCGCTGTTGAACCTGCGCCGCTCAGCCCGGTCTATGCCAATATGCTGCTTGCCGAGGAGGGGGTGGGTGAAGGCGTGCCCGACGCCTTGCAGGGCATCACCCGCTGGGCCGCGCGCGGATCGGCGGAGCGCTCTGCTTTAATGCTGACCGGTGGCTCCTCCTCCATCCGCGCGTTCGAGCGGCCTTTGCGGGAGGCAGGCGCGGCAGCGCGGGTGTTGTTGTCTAAAGCGGCGGCGGATCGCTGGAATGTCGACTGGGAAGAGGTCGAAACCGCGAACGGCTTCGTAATCCATGGCGGCAACCGGCTGAGCTTTGCGGAGTTGGCGGAGGCTGCCGCTGAACAGGATGTGCCGGATGGCCTGCCGATGCGCGCAGGCGACCGGAACCGCTTGGTCGGCGAGCCGCTGCCGCGCATCGACGTCCCGGCCAAGATCGATGGGTCCGCGCGCTTTGCCGCCGATGTGCGCTTGCCGCGCATGGTCTATGCGTCCGTGCGGGCCGGGCCGATCGGTGACAATCGGCTCGAGCGCATCGACCGCGAGGCGGCAAGCCGCGTGCCTGGCCTTCTTGGCCTGTTCGAACGTGAAACCTGGGTTGGCGCCGCGGCGAGCAATTGGTGGGCGGCCAATCGCGCGGTTGAAGCGATGAAGCCGGTCTTCGAAACGCGTGGGGCTCTCCTCAACACCGCCGATGCCGAGGCGGTGCTGGCCGAAGCCAGGGAAAGCGGCGAGGCGACGCGCCTCTTCGAATCCGGCGATGTCGGCAATGCGTTTATCGGCGGCATAGGCTTTAGCGCGCATTATAGCGCCGCACCCGCCGCCAGCGCAGCTTTGGAACCGCTAAGCGCAACCGTGCGGATCGAAGACGGGCAGGTTGAAATCTGGGCAGCGGTGCAGGCTCCGGCTGTCGCGCGTGCTGCTGCCGCAGAAGTGGCGGGTGTCGATGCGGGTCAGGTGATTATCTATCCGATGCCGGGCGGCGGGGGTTATGGGCGCAGGCTTGAGACCGAGGCGATCACGCAGGCGGTATCGATCGCACGTGAATTGCAACGGCCGGTCCAGCTCGCCTGGTCGCGGCTCGAGGAGATGACGCAGGATCGATATCGGCCGCCTGCCATTGTCCGGTTGTCGGCGCGTCTGGGCGATGACGGGCGGATCGCCGCCTTGGCTGCGCGCATCGCTGCGCCGGGCGGGGAAAGCGGCTGGCTCAGCGCCGGAACTGCGGGGGCGCCGGACGAAGCGGACCGGAGCGCGGTTGCGGGCGCGGTGCCGCCTTACGGCATCCCGATCCTTACCATCGAACACGTTCCGGCCAATCCAGGAATTCCACGTGGCGCGTGGCGTTCGGGGATGCGGAGCGTCAACACCTTCTTCCTCGAATCCTTCATCGACGAAGTCGCGCGGCGGATCGGGGCTGAACCTATGTCGTTCCGCATCGGCATGCTCGGCGGCAACCCTCGCCTTGCCCGCGTCCTTTCGACAGCCGCGAATTTGGGCGGGTGGGATGGCGGCGCCACGGGAGGAGCGCTGGGCCTCGCCTGCCACGCGGCTTATGGTTCCTATGCGGCGTTGTTGGTGGAAATATCGGTTGCAGGCGGCCAGCGCATCAAGGTCGAGCGCGCGGTGTGCGCCGTCGATTGCGGCCGCGTCATCAACCCCGAAATCGTGCGGCAGCAGATTGAGGGCGGCCTCATCTACGGCATCGCCGCCGCCTGTGGGGCGCCGATCGGCTTCGAGGGCGGGCTTCCGACCGTACGCACATTGTCCGGGCTTCGCTTTCCGCGCCTTGCGGACGCGCCGGATGTCACGGTCGAGATCATGCCGAGCGAGGATGATCCCGGCGGGGTCACCGAACTCACCGTACCTCTCGCCGCGCCCGCAATTGCCAATGCGCTGTTCGCCGCGTCCGGCCAGCGCCTCCGCTCTTTACCTCTTATTCCCGGAACAGGTTGATGCAGAAACCCGCTGATCATCCGGCCATCCCGATCGCAAGGGTTGGCGTGCTCCTCATCAACCTCGGCACGCCCGATGCGGCGGAGGCGGGGGCGGTACGCCGATATCTCAAGCAATTTCTGTCGGACCGCCGCGTCGTGGAAATCCCGCCCCTGATCTGGCAGCCGATCTTGCGCGGGATCATTCTCAACACGCGACCGAAAAAGTCCGTTCACGCTTATGCACAGGTTTGGAGCGAGGAAGGGTCGCCGCTGGCCGCCATTACCCGTCGGCAAGCGGCGGCGCTGCAAGGCGCATTCGGCGCGGATGTGATCGTCGATTATGCCATGCGTTACGGCCAGCCGGCGATCGCGGACCGGATCGGCGCACTCAAGGCGCAGGGGTGTGAGCGGATCCTGATCGCGCCGCTTTACCCGCAATATTGCGCGGCGACGACGGCGACGGCGAACGATGCCGCTTTTGCCGCCCTCGCGGCGATGCGCTGGCAGCCTGCCATCCGGACCTTGCCGCCTTATCATGACGACCCTGCCTATATTGGCGCCCTAAGGAAGGCGCTGGAAACGGGGCTTGCCGCGCTCGATTTTACACCGGACACGATCCTGGCCAGCTTTCACGGCATGCCGGAACGCACGTTACATCTTGGTGATCCTTATCATTGTCATTGCCGAAAGACAGCGCGGCTCCTGTCGGAGGCGACGGGTCGGACGATCAAGGTCGCCTTTCAGTCCCGCTTCGGGCGGGCCAAGTGGCTCGAGCCCGCGACCGATACGACGCTGGCGGCTATGCCCGGGCGGGGCATGAAGAAGGTGGCGCTTATCGCGCCGGGATTTTCCGCCGATTGCCTCGAAACGCTAGAGGAACTGGCTATTCGCGGGAAAGAGGTTTTTCTTTCCGCGGGGGGAACGGATTTCGCCTATCTGCCTTGTCTCAACGACAGCGAGCCGGGGATCGAAATGCTGCGCAGCATTTTAACGCGTGAGCTTGCCGGATGGATGGCCGCGCCATAGGATCGCAGCTATAAAATAAGGGAGAGGTTGATGACGCAAGTTGCGATCGTAACCGGTGGAACACGCGGCATCGGGGAGGCGATCAGCCTGGCTTTGCGGGACATGGGCCTTATGGTCGCGGCCAATTATGCGGGCAATGACGACAAGGCGCGCGACTTCACCAGCCGTACGGGCATTGCAGCCTATAAATGGAATGTCGGCGATTATGATGCCTGCGTCGAGGGTGTGATGCGGATCGAGGCGGCGCTGGGGCCGGTCGCGGTCCTCGTCAACAATGCCGGCATCACCCGCGACGGCACGATGAAGAAAATGAGCCGCGACATGTGGGACGACGTGATCGACGTAAACCTCGGCGGCTGCTTCAACATGGCGAAAGCCGTGTGGGACGGCATGAATGCGCGGAAATATGGCCGCATCGTCAACATCGGTTCGATCAACGGCCAAGCCGGGCAATATGGCCAAGTCAATTATGCTGCCGCGAAGTCCGGCATCCATGGCTTCACCAAAGCGCTGGCACAGGAAGGTGCGCGGTCCGGCATCACCGTCAACGCCATAGCGCCGGGCTATATCGATACAGACATGGTCGCAGCCGTGCCGGAGGATGTGCTGGGAAAGATCGTCGCCCGTATCCCAGTGGGCCGCCTGGGCCGCGCCGAAGAAATTGCGCGCGGCGTTGCCTTTCTTTGTGCGCAGGATGCGGGCTTCGTCACCGGATCGACTCTGTCAATCAATGGTGGCCAGCATATGTATTGAAGTTGCGGGCTTTCATTTCCCTTGCCGTCATTCCGGCGAAAGCCGCAATCTGGTGACAGGGATGGCGCGTTCTCGTCCTGAGACCCCGGCTTTTGCCGGGGTGACGGCGAGAGTGGGGCTGTGTAATTGCTAAGGATGATCCGTGGACTATAGCGGCCCTGTTAAACGGTCGATGACCATTGCCGGACACCAGACATCAATCAGTCTCGAGCCCCTATTCTGGGACGCCCTTTGCCGGGCGGCTGAGGAGGAGGGGGTGCCGCTTAACGCCCTCGTCGCGCGGATTGATGTTGAGCGCATTCAGGCCAGTGATCCGCCCAATCTCGGGAGCGCGATCCGCCTGTGGTTATTTGATCGGACGGCATCTCCGCGACAAAAATGAGAGTCATTCTCAATAGGCATTGACGTTGCGAACGACTCGCAATAGAGGGCACCTCACAACAAGGGGAGCTTCCAGTGTCCGATTCCTTCCGCACCGCCATGCCCGCATTTCTGGCGCTGAGCTGCGTCACTTTTGCCGCGCCGGCTTTCGCCGCTGACGGTGAAAGCACTATCGCTCGCGATACTGATGACCAATCGATTATCGTCACCGGCGAGCGCGAGGCCAAGGAATTAGAATCGCCCAAGGCGCTGCAGCCGCTCGTCGATACGCCGCAGACGGTAACGGTGATCAGCGATCAGACGCTGCGCAAGCAGAACCTCCTCACCCTGCGCGACGCGCTTTCCACCATCCCGGGCATCACCTTCGGCGCGGGCGAAGGCGGCGGCGGTTATGGCGACAGTATTAACCTGCGCGGCTATTCGGCGAACAACGACGTAACCCAAGACGGTGTCCGCGACAGCGCGCAATATAGCCGCACCGATCCATTCAACCTGCAGCAGATCGAAGTCTATAACGGAGCGAACAGCGTGTTTAACGGCGCGGGCTCTGTCGGTGGCACGATCAACCTTGTTTCGAAAGTGCCGCAGGCTGAAAACCTGACCATCCTTCAGGCCAGCGTGGGGACCGACAATTACCTGCGCGGCACGATCGACACCAACCACCGATTGAGCGAATTCATCGCGGTGCGTCTCAACGCGATGGGGCATAAGGCCGATGCGCCGGGGCGGGATGTTGAAAAGTATCAGCGCTACGGTTTCGCGCCCGCTATCACCCTCGGTATCGATGGCCCCACCAGCCTGACGCTCGCCTACCTCCATCAGCGGGACGACAACACACCAGTTTATGGCGTACCTTATTATGCGGTCGCGGGCGGACCGCTCGACGGCGTCGACGACAGCGACTATTTCGGCATTGAAAATCTCGACAGCCAGAAAACCGAAGTCGACCGGCTGACCGCAACTTTCACCCACGATTTCAGCGATAGCCTGACAGTCCGCAACCTCACTCGCTGGCAGCGCGTCTTCCAGCCGACGGTGACGAGCGCACCGCAGGCGAGCGGGGCAGGCGCGTGGTGCTTGTCCAATGGAACGAACCAACTGGGCGCGCCTTGTGCCACGGGTCAGCAGCCTGGTTTCTATTATCCGAGTGGGCCGCGCGGTCTCGTCCGCGATCAAACGAACGATCTCCTCTACAACCAGACCGACCTGCGCTTTACCGCTGCCAACAACACGCTGGTCGTCGGCGCTTCATTCGCTCAGGAAGATTATACGCTCGTCACCGCGCAATTGCTGCGTGACGCCAATGGCGCTGTGTTGCCGCAGCCCCCGATTGAGATTGCCGATCCCGACACGAATTGGCGGGGTCCGGTGAACCGCATTGTGACAGGGAAATCTTATGGCGACAGCCGCAACGCCGCTGTCTACGCTTTCGATACGCTCGAGCTCGGCCGCTTCGAATTGAATGCTGGCCTGCGCTATGAAAGCGTCCGCAACCTGTTCCGCGCCGATACTTACGCGACGCCCGGCGCCTATGGACGCGGAGCGGATCAGGTCAGCAAGGAAAGTCTCTTCTCCTATCGGGCCGGCCTCGTCTTCAAGCCGACCGATTGGAGCAGCCTCTACATCTCCTACGCCAACGCCAAGACGCCGTCCTCGGCCAGCGTTCGCGGCGGGTGCACCAGCGGCTCGGGCGCTACCTTCTCGGATTTCTGCGATGCGGCGCCCGAAACCGCGCGGAACTTCGAGATTGGCGGCAAGGCGGACCTGATGCGGGGGCGCCTGCAGCTAACGGCTGCCCTGTTCCGCAACGAGCGCAGCAACTTCCGCGTGCCTTCGCAGGATCCCGCCGCGCCGACCCTTCAGGTTCTCGACGGCCGCTCGCGCGTCGACGGGATCGCCCTCGGCGTCACCGGCAACATCACGCCAGCCTGGTCGGTGTTCGCCAATTACACCTATCTCGACAGCGAAGTGCTGCAGAGCGTTTCCGACTTCTGTCTCGATAACCCGGGCACCGCTTGCGGCAACAGCGCAAGCGTGATCGATCCGCAGCGCGGGAACGACCTGCAGCAGACGCCGAAGCATTCGGGCAGCCTGTTCATGACCTACACCTTCCCGTTCGGCCTGCAGCTTGGCTACGGCTTCACCTATCAGGGCAGCTTCGCGCTCAACCAGAGCACGCTCGCCGCGCCGCAGGAGTTCCGGTCCGACGATTGGATGACGCACCGCGCGTTCGCATCCTATCCGTTCGGCAACGGCCTGACCGCGCAGCTCAACGTCCAGAACATCACGAACGAGCGTTATTTCACCGGCATCCGTAACAATGGCTGGGCGACGCCGGGTGAGGATCGTTCGGCGGTGCTGAGCCTGTTCTACAGCTTTTGATCCACTCTCGTCATTGCGAGGCGCGAAGCAACGAAGCAATCCATCTCGCCGCGAGCCTGGATTGCTTCGCTTTGCTCGCAATGACGATGCAGTTGATCTAAGAGAACGGCCATGATGCTTGCGATCCCAGATGTGCTCGATCCCGGACGCCTGGCCGAGGTGCGGCGCCTCATCGATGCGGGGCAGTGGGTGGACGGTAACGAAACCTCGGGTCGTCAGTCGGCACTTGCCAAGCGCAATATGCAGCTGTCCGAAAATTCGGATGCGGCGCGGCAGGCGGGCGCGATCATCCTCGATGCGCTCGGCCAATCGCCGCTGTTCATCGCGGGCGCTTTGCCCTCGAAGGTCTTCCCGCCGCTGTTCAACCGCTATGAAGGCGGCGAACGGTTCGGCACCCATGTCGACAATGCGGTGCGCCTGAAAAAGGGCACGGATCTCAAGGTCCGCAGCGATCTTTCCGCGACGCTCTTCCTCGCCGATCCGGACAGTTATGACGGCGGCGAGCTGGTTGTCGAGGATACGTACGGCACGCACGCCGTGAAGCTGCCTGCCGGGCACATGATCCTCTATCCCGCGTCCAGCCTGCATCGCGTGGAGCCGGTGACATCCGGCGCGCGGGTCGCGTCCTTTTTCTGGGTACAGTCGATGGTCCGCGACGATGGCGCCCGCACTTTGCTGTTCGACCTCGACCGATCGATCCAGACCATTGCCGCCGATCGGGGACAGGATGATCCGGCGATCATCCAGCTCACCGGTGTTTATCACAATCTGCTGAGGCGCTGGGCCGACTGTTAGTTGCGATTGACTTGCAATAGCCGCCGTGGCACGCCGTCCGCGTGACTCAAGCCGAAGGGGATGGCAATGGCGGCATCGACGAAAATGAAGCTGCGTAATGCGTGGTTTCAAGTCCACAAATGGATCGGCATCCTGCTCGCCATCCTGATCATTCCCATCTCGCTCACTGGATCCGCGCTCGTCTGGCACGACTGGCTCGACGAGGCGCTTAATCCGGGCCGCTATGCCGTTACCTCGTCCGACGTGCGGCTGACACCCTCGCAATATGCGCAGGCCGCTGCCCCCGCACTCCAGCCCGGCGAGAGGGTCGGCACAATCCGCTATCCCGAAGGCGAAGGCCCTGTGCTCGTCACCGCGATGGCCCCGCCCAAAGAAGGAGCGCCCGGGCGTCCAGTTCGCAATCAGGCATGGCTCGATCCCGCGAGCGGCAAGTTGCTCGACAGCGCGCCGAGCGACGTTGGCGCGGTTCGCTTCCTCCACGTCCTGCACGGCAGCCTGATGGTGCCGGGCATGGGCCGTCAGATTGTCGGCTGGGTCGGCGTGTTCATGCTGATCTCATCGCTGACCGGGATTTGGCTGTGGTGGCCGGTGTCGGGCAGCGTGAAGAAGGGCTTCAAGTGGAAGCGCCAACCCAGGTTCAGCAGCAATCTGCATCATCAGGCGGGTTTCTGGATCGCCATTCCGCTCGCCATGCTGTCCTTTACCGGTGTGTGGATTTCCTTCCCCTCCTTCTTCGGGCCGCTATCGGGGGCTCCCGCGCAAAAGGGCGGCCGCCCTGCGCCGGCCGCTCCGCTGGCGACAACCGCAATGACGCCGGAAGCAGCGCTTCAGGCTGCCTCCGCTCACGCGACGGGGCCGCTGGTCGCGATCACCTGGCCTACGGAAAAGGCGCCGGACTGGAAAATTGCCTACGAGCGCGACGGCGGCCCAGCCGAAGTGGAAATTGCGGATGCCGGCGGCGAGATCACGCCGCCCAAGCCGCCGCAGCCCGAAACCATCGCGCGGACCATGCGCCGCTGGCATGACGGCGCCGGCATGGGCGCGGTGTGGCAGGTGGTGATTTTCCTGGGCGGCATCATCCCGGCGATCCTCAGCGTCACCGGCATCATGATGTGGCTCAACACGCGCAAATGGCGCGGCGACATGGCCCGTCGCAAGAAGGCGAAGCTGGCCTCTGCGCCGTCGGAATAGCTCTCTTTCCCCGCCAGGGGAGAGAGGGGAATGGCGTGGGCACCTGCACGGAATTCCCAGACTCCCCCTCTCCCAAGCTCTCTCCCCTGAAGGGGCGAGGGAACTTATCGCGCCAACAATACCCGCGCCTGCGTCGCGATCTGTGCGAGCATTGCCGATGTCGTGACCGATGCCGTGCGGGCGCGGTCGACGAGGTGGCGGAACTGCTCGATACGAGCCGCGTGAGCGGTAACCCATTGGTCCACCGCCGCGTGCGGATCGTTGCCGCCGCGCTCCAGGAAATCGAGCCGCAATTGCTCGAAATCGCGGGCGAGACCTGCGGTGAGCAGGCGCTCCCACTGATCGGTAGCATGGAAGCGGTTGGCCGCGCTCTGCGCCCAGTCAAGGCCGAGCGCTTCGCCGAGCTTTGTATAAGCTTCGGTGAGGGCCACCTCGTTCACGCCGCGCCGCTGGCCAAGGGCGGCGATGCCGACACCGCCATTCATTTCGAACAAGCGGACGATGCGGTCGACGATGTCGGCCGGAACGCCGGGGGCCGCAATCCGCTCATGCAAAGCACCCGCCTGTCCGCGCGCTTCGTCGCGGAGCAGATCGTTAACCGACGCGTCGAGTTTCTTGAGCCCTGGCTCAAGCATCGCGACAATCTCGCCGGGCAGCGCATCGGGCGCGGTACAGCGGATGATGTCGGACACGTGGAAACGCAACGCCGTCGATGCCTCGTCAAAAAGGGCAAGCCGCACCGCTTCGGGTATCGCCAGCGCATCGATATCCGCCCACAAGCGGCGCATGTCGAACAGCCGCTCGGCCGCAACGAAAGCCGCTGCCGCCTGCGCAAAGGACGCGCCTTCCTCTTCAGTCAGCGCAAAGGGCGCGAGGACGCCCATGCGGTTGACGAACCGGTTGGCAACCTTGGTCGCAATGATCTCACCGCGCAGACGGTGTTCGCGGATGGCCTGGCCGTGCTTTTTTTGCATGAGCGGTGGGAAAGCGGCCATCAGGTCGCCCTCCATGGTTGGATCTTCGGCCAGATTGCCATGCTCGATCGCGGACTGAAGGGCCATTTTGGTTGTGGACAGCAGGACGGCGAGTTCGGGCCGGGTAAGGCCGCGACTGTCCTGCGCGCGACGGAGCAGGTTTTCGTTCGTGTCGAGCCCTTCCACCTTGCGGTTGAGGCGTCCGCTTTCCTCCAAAATCTCGATCGCGCGAACAAGGGCGGGAAGCGCCTCGGCGCCGCCGCGCTCCGCGACGGAAAGGGCGAGGGTCTGGAGGCGATTGTCCTCAAGAACGAGATGCGCCACGGCATCGGTCATCGCGACGAGCAACTCATTGCGATCGGCTTCGGCGAGACGCCCTTCGGCCATTTCGCGATTGAGCGGAATCTTGATGTTCACTTCATTGTCGGAACAGTCGACGCCTGCCGAATTGTCGATGAAGTCTGTGTTGATCCGGCCGCCGTGCGCCGCAAACTCGATGCGTGCGGCCTGAGTAACGCCAAGGTTCGCACCTTCGCCGATCGCCTTCACCCGCAATTCGTTGGCGTTGACGCGCAAGCCGTCATTGCCGGGATCGCCGACTTCGGCATTGTTCTGCGTCGACGCCTTCAAATAGGTGCCGATGCCGCCGAACCAGATAAGGTCGGTCGGGCTCTTCAGGATCGCGCTGATGAGTTCGGCGGGTGTCAGCTCGTCTGCCTCGATGCCGAGCACCGTCTTCACTTCCGGCGTGAGCGGGATCGACTTTAGCGTGCGGGCGAAAACACCGCCGCCCTTCGAAATGAGCACCTTGTCATAATCTTCCCAGCTCGATCGCGGCAGCTGGAACATGCGGTTGCGCTCGTCCCAGCTCTTCGCCGGATCGGGATCGGGGTCGAGGAAGATGTGGCGGTGATCGAAGGCGGCGACCAATTTGATCGCCTTCGACAAGAGCATGCCGTTGCCGAACACGTCGCCCGACATATCGCCGCAGCCGACAACCTGGATCGACTGCGTCTGCACGTCGATGCCCATCTCGGCGAAGTGGCGCTGGACCGATACCCAGGCGCCCTTGGCAGTGATGCCCATCGCTTTGTGGTCATAACCCTGGCTGCCGCCCGAAGCGAACGCATCGCCGAGCCAGAAATTCCGGTCCGCGGAGATTGCATTCGCGACGTCGGAAAAAGTTGCGGTGCCCTTGTCGGCAGCAACGACGAAATAGGGGTCGTCATCGTCGCGGATGGTAACATCTTCGGGGTGCACCACCTGGCCCTCGACAATATTGTCGGTCACCGAGAGGAGCGAGCGAATGAAGATACGGTAGGATTCCGTGCCCTCCGCAAACCAGGCATCGCGGTCACTGATCGGCGGCAGCTTCTTGGGATAAAAGCCGCCCTTGGCGCCCGTAGGCACGATCACGGCATTCTTCACCATCTGCGCCTTCACAAGGCCAAGGATTTCGGTACGGAAATCGTCGCGCCGGTCGGACCAGCGCAGGCCACCGCGCGCAACCGGCCCGCCGCGCAAATGGATGCCCTCGACACGTGGTGAATAGACCCAGATCTCGCGCCACGGCACCGGCGCGGGAAGGCCCGGGATCAGGCTGGAATCAAGCTTGAAGGCCAGGGCTTCCTGCGCGGCGGGCGCAAAGGCATTCGTCCGAAGCGTCGCGCTGATGACGCTGCGGAAGAGCCGCAAAATGCGGTCCTCGTCAATCGCGGCGACGGTAGACAGTCCATCCGTCACGGCTTGCTCGGCAGCACCGGCGGTTGCGATCCGGTCGCCGGAGAGCGCCGGGTCGTGGAGCGCGTCGAACAAGGCGATGAGGCCCTTCGTCACCGCTGGTGCCTTGCGCAGCGCATCGACAACGGTCTGCATCGAATAAGCAAGGCCGGTTTGGCGAAGATAGCGGAACCAGGCGCGGAACAGCACGACGTCGCGCGGGCACAGGGCCGCAGCCACGAGCAGCTGATTGAACACGTCATTTTCGGCTTCATTGCCCAGCACGGCCGCAATCGCCTTTTCGATCGAATCCGCGCGCTCCAATATGTCGGCCGCGCTGGCGCCCGTCTGCATTTCGAGCAGGAAATCGTGGATATGGCCGGTTCGGCCGCCGTCGAGCGCGGTGGGCTGCTCCTCCAGAACACGGAAGCCGAAATTCTCGAACACCGGGACCGCGTCGGACAACGGGATCACATGGCCGAGCCGATAGGTCTTGAGCCGTAACTGATGGGGCGCGTCATCCGGCAACGCATAAAGGCGCGCGTCCCGGGCCGTCTCGTCGCCAAGAGCGGACAGGCGAACAACGTCTTCGGCTGCTTCTTCGGCAGATGTATGGGCGCGATAGGTTTCCGGGAAGCTGCCGAGGTGGCTGATCGACAGGCGGGTAGCGCGGCCGCTGCCGACACGGGCGCCAAGCGCCTCTTCGACCGCCGGTTCCCAGCCGCTCACCATCGTGGTGAGGCGCGCATTCAATGCCGCGACGTCGGGCAGGGCGCTGCCCATTTCGACGTCAAGCGTGTAGCGGATCAGGGCGAGATCGCCGTCGCCCAACTCGACCGACCAGCTGGATAGGGTGCCCTTGGCGGCCTTTTCGATCATCCGGCCGATGGCGTGGCGCCGTTCGGTCGACAATTCCTCGCGCGGCAGCCAGACAAAAGCGAAAAGATGGCCCTTAAGGATGCTCTGAAGAAGAATGATCGCCGGACGCGGCCGGTCGGCAAGCGACATGGCTGTCGAGATGAGCACCTTTACCGCCGCGACGTGGAGACCGACGAGAAGGTCACGCGGGAGTGATGCGACGGCGTGGCGCAGCGCCTTGCCGGCGTGGCCCTTCGGATCGAAGCCGAACGCCTCTTCTAATTGCACGAGGCGGCGGCGAAGCACCGGCACCTGCTCGGAGGGCGCGCGCAAAGCCTGGCTGGTCCACAAACCACCGTGAATGGTGATGGCGTTGATTTCTCCGCCCTCGCGAACCGGGAGCACGAGCAGATCGAGCGGTACGCGGCGGTGAACGGTCGAGATTCGATCTGCCTTGGCGATGAGCGGGGCCTGGCCGCCATTGCGGAAATAGTCGATTGCCGCCGCGCAGCTTTCATCATCCCAAAGCTTCGCATCACCCGCGCGTGAAAGGCCCAGCCGCTCGCTCGCGCCGCCGCCGCACTTTTCGCTTTGGTGGGCAAGAAGCGTGAAGGCGCCATCGGCGAACCAGTGGAGGAGCGCGGCGGCTTCCTCATCGGCGAGCGCATCGGCATCGGCACGCATACGGGCTTGAAGCTGCGGCCAATCGGCAACGGCGGCGCGCACGTCATCGAGCACGCGCTCGATGTCCGCAACGAGCTCGCGACGTCCGCGCGCATCGATGCGGTCCATCTCCAGGTACATGATCGATTCCCGGCGGCCCTTGTCTTCGCAGAACGGCTCGACGGACGTGAGGCCGCCGTCGGCACCCCGCTCGACGCAAACGACGGGGTGCAGCAGGCGGTGAACGATAAGGCCGCGCGCCGCGATCGCCGCCGCGACGGAATCGACAAGGAAGGGCATGTCGTCATTGACGATAGCGAGACGCATCCTGCGCCGTCCGACTTCGCCGCCAAGCGACTCAAGAGTTACGGCGGCGACGCCAGTCTCGCGATAGAGCGCCGAGGCTGCCACGAACCGCGCCGCCTCTTCCGCCGCTTCGGCGTCGAAACCCGTCACTTCGCCGGGCAGGGCGCCGTCCACCAAGGCTGCTTTAAGGGCGCTCAGGATCGACGGGTCGGCGGCTTTTTCCGCACCCTTTGCATTCGACGTCATACAGGTCCGCTCCAGGCGCGCGCGGCATAGGGCGCCGAGCGCTTTGTCGCCCCGGCCTATAGCCTTGGGGAAC
The DNA here is from genome assembly GCF_003012815.1 of Allosphingosinicella vermicomposti. Taxonomy (GTDB): domain Bacteria; phylum Pseudomonadota; class Alphaproteobacteria; order Sphingomonadales; family Sphingomonadaceae; genus Allosphingosinicella; species Allosphingosinicella vermicomposti. The sequence continues at coordinate 43,543 of NZ_PXYJ01000001.1, forward strand.
GGAAGGGGGCAAGGCGAGCGGGCCTCGCTTCCTTGAAATTTTCAGGCAAGCGAAAGGGCGTGGCGCATGCGGGCGGGATCATCGGTGGCAGATCCGCTATTCCACAATTGCTCGGCCGAAAACCGACTGCCTTCGTGAAGCGCGCGATCGACCTCGAAGGCGAGACTGAGCGTTGCTTGGCTGTCGGCAAGTTCGCGCGAGGTGATCACGCCATAAAGGGCGGGCCCTCCGTCAGCTCGACCTGCGACAGGCATCAATATTCCGCGATAGAGGGTCGATCCGCCGCGTCCGTTGGATAGCTCGGCTTCGAACCCGACGGGAGCGCCGCTCTCCGCGATCATCGGATAATATGCGGTCAGGCGAGCCAGTAGCGGGCCGCCCGCCGGCGAGCCCAAGGTGGCGCGCAACCGGTGGCCGACGTGGCGGACCATGGGCACATCATCGGAGGCATTGAAATCGAGGAGCAGGTCGAAGGCGGTAAATTCGCCCGTGCCCGCCTGAACAAGATCGTCCATCGTCGGGTAGCTGCAGCCCTGATGCGCCGTCATCCAGCGGCGGTGAGCGCGCAAGTGCAGGCGCCGTTCGTCCATGCCGGCGCCGAGCAGCGATTCGATTCCCGATCCGCCCTCCGTTTCATCCACCGGAAGCCATTCTTCCTCGAAGGTCAGCATCGCGTCCATTCACCCACCCATTCTTTCTTTCCGAACCAATGCCTTCCGGGTGGTTTAGAAAGCGTAACCATACGCAAATCTTCAGGCACCGCTTGTCATCCCTCACGCCCGCTGATAGAGCGCCGCTTCCGCAAGCCGGAAATGCCGCTTTAGCTCAGCTGGTAGAGCACATCATTCGTAATGATGGGGTCAGGTGTTCGAGTCACCTAAGCGGCACCATTCTTGCCATTCGCACGCTTGAAATCGATCCGGCTCACGCGCTTTCTTTAATCACTGAAATCCGGGACGGGGTGAGCCGCTGCGGTCAGGCCTGATGATTTTCAGGTTCCAAGTTGAGCGCGCTGAAGAAAATGGACAGGCCGAAGAAATATAGACCGACGGCGAGTGGAAGGTCGGTTGCGATATCGAGGGCGAACTGAACGACGTTGAAATAAGCCAGTGGCTCTTCTATTCCCACGAACAGCATCCCGTCCTCGACCGACCAGCCCGGCCACTGGCCCGTCGCGAACCATTCGACAATCTCGATAATCAAAATGAGATGCGCGATGGCCGCAAGCGAAATGCCCGCCCAGACGAGAATATTGGTGACCCGATCGATGAAAGGGGTGGGCGGCGGCATGTCACGCCTCTAGCGGTCAATCGCCTCGCAGGGCAAGGATGGGTCGTTCCCCGGGACCGGCGGAGCTCAACTTTCAGACGCGCGTTTCATTCGGATCAACGCGGCTTTCGTCCCGTCACGGAACTCCCAAAACCTAACTCACGTTATGTTGTGGTTCGCGAAAGCGGGCTTCACATCGGAGATTATATTGCGCATTGCTCAGATCGCGCCGCTCGCCGAAGCGGTGCCTCCGCGGCTCTATGGCGGAACGGAACGTGTCGTCTGGTGGCTGACCGAAGCTCTGGTCGACTTGGGCCATGACGTTACCTTATTCGCCAGTGGAGATTCCGCGACATCGGCCAAGCTGATCCCGGGCAGCGAAACCGGGCTGAGGCTTGCGGGGATCAATGATCATACCGCGCACACGCTTGTCATGCTCGATCAGGTCCGCCGCATGGCCGATCAGTTCGATGTCATTCATTTTCACGTCGATCTTCTGCCCCATGCCATGTTCCAGGATTATGCGGGCAAATGCCTGACGACGCTCCATGGGCGGCAGGACATGCCCGATTTCTGGCCCGTGCTCGACGCTTTTCCCAACATGTCGCTGGTATCGATTTCCGATTACCAGCGGCGGCCGATGCCGCCCGCAAACTTCATTGGGACCGTTTATCACGGCCTTCCGGATGAACTCATTCCTTTCTCGACCAGGGGCGAGGGCTATCTCGCCTTCATCGGGCGCATGTCGCCTGAAAAGCGGCCCGATCGGGCGATCGCAATTGCCACGGCCGCAGGAATCCCGATCAAGATGGCCGCCAAGGTCGACAAGGCGGACGAGGCCTATTTCCAGAGCGAAATTGCGCCTTTGCTCGACAACCCGCTCGTCGATTATATCGGCGAGATCGGGGATGCCGATAAGGCGAAGTTCCTCGGGGACGCCATGGCATTGTTGTTTCCCATCGATTGGCCCGAACCGTTCGGCTTGGTGATGATCGAGGCGATGGCCGCCGGAACGCCGGTAATTGCGTGGGGCAACGGCTCGGTACCGGAAGTGATCGATGAGGGCGAAAGCGGCTTCATCGTCCACAGTCTTGATGAGGCGGTGATGGCGGTCAATCGGGCGCGCATCCTGCCGCGCGAACGGGTTCGCGCCCGGTTCGACGCACGCTTCACCGCGCGTCGCATGGCATCCGATTATGTTGCGCTCTACGAACAGCTCGCCAGCACTGTCCCGCGCGTTGTGATGCCGGCGGTGGCCGAAATGAACAGGCTGGAGTTGCTGCCTTATGGCTGATGAAGGGCGCGCCCGCGCTTATCCCGCGCAGGCTGTCGAGGTGCAGCCCGAGGAATATTATATCGAGGCCGAGCAGTCGCTCGTCGAGCGGCCGCTCCGCACGTTGAAGCGCGACAATCTGTTCGGCGTCTTTGATATTGATGGCGATTTCGGTGCGGGAAAGGGTCCGGAGGGCCTTTATTTCCGCGATACGCGCTTTCTGTCGCGCTTCGACCTCACGTTGAATGGCGACCGGCCCCTGCTCCTCGATTCCGTGGTCCTGGAGGATAATGCGGCCCTGCTCGTCGATCTCACCAACAACGATATTCACGATGCCGATGGCCGGGTGCGCGTAACGCGCGGCACGATATTCGCCAATCGCTGGAAGTTCCTGATCGGACAGCATTGCTACGAGCGAATCGGCCTTCGCAATTTCGGAACTGTAAGCGAGACGGCGCGGATCGATCTGGCCTTCGGGGCCGATTTCGTCGACCTGTTCGAAGTTCGCGGCGAAAAGCGGAAGTTGCGCGGAGTCGGCAGGGCTGAAATTATCTCGCCGTCGGAGTTATTGTTCACCTATCGCGGCCTGGACGACATCGTCCGCTATACTACAATTGCCTTCGATCCTCCGCCACACCGTCTCAGCGAAAACGGCGCGGGTTGGGACTTGGAGCTGGAGCCGGACGGGCGGGTGGGCATCACGATCACAATCACCTGCGCAATCGAAGGTGAGGCGGTGGCGCCGCCGCTTCCTTTCCTCAACGCTTATCGCGACCTGCGCCGGCTGATTCCAAGCGAGCGCAAGCTGCTTGGCGGCATGTCGAGTTCCAATCCGCTCTTCGATGAAGTGCTTCGTCGTGCGGCTTACGATCTCGACATGCTGATCACCGCGACGCCGCACGGCCCTTATCCTTATGCGGGCGTGCCTTGGTACAGCACTGTCTTCGGCCGCGACGGCATTTTGTCTGCTCTCTTCATCGTGTCTCAGGCGCCGGAAGTGGCACAGGGTGTTCTGCGCACCCTCGCCGCCAGTCAGGCGACACAAGTGGATGAACGAGCCGACGCGCAACCCGGCAAGATCCTCCACGAATCCCGCGCGGGCGAAATGGCGGAATTGGGAGAGGTGCCGTTCCGCCGCTATTACGGAACCGTCGATGCGACGCCGCTCTTCATCATGCTTGCCGATGCCTATTTCGCGCGCACTGGCGACACCGCGACGATCCGCGAAATCTGGCCCAATATCGAAGCGGCGATGCATTGGATCGACGTCTACGGCGACGCGGACGGAGACGGGTTCGTCGAATATTGCCGGATGACCGATCAGGGCCTGTCCAACCAAGGTTGGAAGGACAGCCACGACGCCATCTTCCATGCCGACGGCACGCTTGCCGAAGGGCCGATCGCCTTATGCGAAGTACAGGCCTATGTTTTCGCTGCCAAGCGCGGCGCGGCGAACCTGGCGCGCGCGCTCGGCAGTGAAGAGCAGGCGTTGCGCTGGGAAGAGGAGGCGGATCGCATCCGTCTGCTTTTCGAAGAGAAATTCTGGCTCGAGGATTTACAGATTTACGCGCTGGCACTGGATGGCAAGAAGCAGCCGTGCCGCGTGAGGACATCCAATGCGGGCCATGCCCTTTTTACCGGCATCGCGTCGCCCGAACGGGCGGCGGCGATGGCCGAACAGTTCGTGGACCGCACTTTCTTCAGCGGCTGGGGCGTGCGCACGGTCGCGACCGGCGAAGCGCGTTACAATCCGATGTCTTACCATAATGGATCGGTGTGGCCGCACGACAATGCCGTGATTGCTCTTGGGCTTGCCCGTTACGGTTACCGGAAGGAGGCGGCGAAGATTTTTGAAGGCCTGTTCGCAGCGGCAACCTTCGATGAACTTCGACGGCTTCCCGAATTATTTTGCGGATTTCGCAGGCGCCCCCGGCGCGGGCCTACCGCTTATCCGGTCGCTTGTGCGCCACAGGCTTGGGCGGCGGCCGCGCCATTTGCCCTGCTGGTCGCCTGCCTCGGGCTGGAGATCGACGAAGCGGAAGAATGCGTGCGCTTAAACGCTCCCATTTTGCCGCGATTCATCGATACGCTCCATGTGCCTGAACTGCGCGTCGGCAAGAGCAGACTTGCCCTCCGCTTCAACCGGCACGACACCGACGTTACTGTTGCCGTCCCCGATCGCAGTGGCCCGGCAACCGTAATGATCGTGAAGTAGGCGGCTCTCAGGCCGCCGAATCTTCGCTATTCTGCACGTCGCTGAAATAGGGTTCGACCGTGCCCTTCAGCTTGATCGTCACGGGATGGCCATGGCGGTCGACGGCCTTGCCGGCGGCAACCTTGATCCAGCCCTCGCTCACCGAATATTCTTCGACATTCGTCTTTTCGACGCCGTTGAAGCGGATGCCGACGCCGCGCTGGAGAAGCTCCAGGTTGAAGTGCGGGCTGCGCGGATTGAGCGACAGATGATCGGGTGGCGTATCGGACATGAAAACCTCTTGATGCTGATCGGGCGGGCGCCCGGATCAAGCGGCCCTACATTCCTTTGGCGCCATGCTCAATTGATCAGACGATAGACTATCGTCTGATCAATAGGAGCCGGTCCGAATTACCACATTTATGACCTCACGGCCCTTCGCCCCCGTCAACCGGTCCTATCACGCCTTGTTGGCGGCGATATAAGCGTCGACCAGCTCCGTCAGGATGTCGAGCGGCAGGGCGCCGTTACCGATCACCACATCGTGGAAAGCGCGGATGTCGAACTTGGGGCCAAGCTCCTTCTTTGCCTTCTCGCGCAGTTCGAGGATTTTGAGATGGCCGACCTTATAGCTGGTCGCCTGGCCCGGCCAGACGAGGAAGCGTTCGACCTCCTTCACCACATCCCGGTCGGAAAGGAGCGAATTGGCCTTGAAATAGTCGATCGCCTGTTCGCGCGTCCATTGCTTGCTATGCATGCCGCTGTCGGTGACGAGGCGGATGGCGCGCCAGAGTTCGGTCGAGAGACGGCCGAAATCGGAATAGGGATCCTGATAAAAGCCCATGTCCTTGCCGAGACCCTCGGCATATAGCCCCCAGCCTTCATTATAGGCGCCGTAGCCGCCAAAGAGACGGAATTTGGGCACGCCTGGAAGCTCCTGCGCCAGCGCGATCTGGAAATGGTGGCCGGGCGCGCCTTCGTGGTAACTGATCGCTTCGATCTGGGGCTTCAGTACCTGCGTCATGTCGCTCAGGTTGACGTAATAGATGCCCGGGCGCGATCCATCCGGAGTGGGTGGATTATAAAAGGCGATCGGCGCGGTCGCTTGACGCCATTCCTCGACCGCGCGGACTTCGAGCGGTGCCTTGGGAAGGCGGTTGAACCATTTGGGGGCGGCCGCCATCACCTGATCGACGAAGGCGCCGGCATCTTTCAGATAGTGTTCGCGGCCAGCGGCATCGTTCGAATATTGATATTTCGGATTGGTCTTAAGCTCCCGGAAAAACTGCTGCAGTGTTCCGGTGAAGCCCACCTGCTTCATGATGGCCCGCATCTCGCCATGGATGCGGTCAACTTCGGCAAGGCCGATGCGATGCACTTCATCGCCCGTAATCGCCGTTGTATTCATCTGTTCGAGTGACGCGCTATAGAAGTCCTGGCCGTTCGGAAGCGCCCAGGCCCCGTTGTTCGTCGTTGCCTTGGGCTCTACTTCATCGAGTGCGGCCAGGATCGTGTCATAACCGCGCTTGAACGGGCCGGTGAGCGCAGCTGATGCGTCCGCGACGAGCTTCTTCTTTACATCCGCAGGCGCGTCCAGAGCCTCCACCTTCTTCCGGAAATCGGCAAGGATCGTGCTGTCCTTGCCGTCAGCAAAGGGCGCGCCGGAGATGACGTTCCGGGCGTCGGCCTTCACCGGTTCGAATACGAATTTGGGCGGTATGATCCCGGCTACGACCTGGGCCTTCAAACGGGCGGTCACTTCGTTCATCACACGCTCGGTTTCGCGAATGCGGGCGATATAGGCCTCCGCATCGGCCACGGTGGCGATGCGGTGATTGTTGGCAAGGAAAGCGGGAATCGAGCCGACAATACTGAAATTGTTCGTCACGACATAGCGATGGCCGCGCCATTGCTGCGCTTTGCGGCCCTGGTCGACATTATATTCAAAGAGGCGATAGTTGAGCTTTCCGGCCGGGCTGAGCTTTGCCGGATCGAAGTCCGCCTTCATTTTTGCAAGGCGAGCTTCGGCAAGCGCTTGGGCCTCGACGCTAGCCGCATCGGTATAGCGGTCGAGTTTGTCGTAATTCGTCTTGCGGCCGAGCGCGGTTTGAAATTCGGGGCTCAGTGCCAATTGTTCTTCAAAGGCCTCGTCCAGAAAAGTGACGAGGCGCTGGTCTTCGGTCTGGGCGGCGGGGGTGGAAGCGTGTGGCGCAGCCTGATGTGCGAGCGCCGCAACCGGCAAGGCGCAGCTGGCCATCAAAAGCGCGATCGAAACACGAATTTTCATATGGGCCCCTCCATTTTCTTCCCTGAAGGGTCCACGTTGTAGCGCGTCTTCGCGGCTCGTCTAGCGCTTGGAATAAGCGGCGTTGCATGGATCCCATGAAGGTTCCGGGCCGAAGCGGGCGGCGAGAAATTCGATCAGGGCCCGCACCCGCGCGGTTGTGGCGCGCCCCGGCGGCATAACGACATGGAGACCGATATCCGGCTGCGGGTAATCGGCGAGCAAAGGTTCAAGCTTGCCCTCGCGAATCGCGGAAGAGGCGATGAAGGTCGGCAGGATGCAAATGCCAAGCCCGGCACAGGCGGCCTCGCGGAGGATATCGCCATTGTCGGCGCGTAGACGCGGATTACCGCGTATCTGCTCCCACTCGCCATCCACCTTGAAGCGCCACTGTTCGCTGCTGCCGATATTGGCGTAGACGAGGAGGTCGTGGCCGTTGAGGTCGCGGGGATGCTCCGGCCTTCCCCGCGTTTCGAGATAATCCGGGCTGGCGAGAAGGACCGAACGGACGGTCGTCAGGCGCCGGGCAATCAGCGCGGAATCAGCCAGATTGCCGATGCGGATGGCAAGGTCGAAGCCACCGCTCGCAAGATCGACCTTCTTGTCCTCCAGCGACACGTCGAGATCGATGCGCGGATGGGCTGCGGCGAAATCGGCGAGCGCGGAGCCCAGATAGTCGATGCCGAAGGAAATTGGCGCGCTGATCCGGATCGGTCCGGCGATTTGAGTAACCGCGTCTGCAACCACTTCTTCAGCCGCTTCCAGCTCGGCAAGGATATTGGATGCGCGGGCGAAATAGGCCTCGCCGATATCGGTGGCAAACGCACCTTGCGCGGTGCGGGTGAGGAGGCGCGCGCCGAGCTGTTCTTCCAACCGCTGAACGCGACGGCTGAGGATCGATTTCGACATCCCCATCCGCTCTGCGGCACGGGCAAACGCGCCCGTTTCAACGACGCGGACGAAGGCGAGGACATCCATCAGATCGACATTCGGGCGTTTCATGTTTCACAACACCATGATGCGGGTTCGCTGTCTACTCGCAACACTGCTACGCTCCTATCTCCCCTCCGACAAGTTTTGTGAGGGAGTAATCCGATGTCCAACATATTAATCATCAACAGCAGCGCGCATGGGTCGGAATCCGTGTCATCACGCCTGACCGGAGAATTTGCCGCGCGGGTCCAGGCTGCCAACCCTGGCACGACAATTACGATCCGCGATGTGGGCCGCGATCCGCTGCCGCACCTTGTTGCCGAAACGGTGGCCGGTATCCGCAACGAGGTGGCGGAAACGGAGGCGGAGCGGCAAACGCGTGCGATATCCGATGCGCTGATCGAAGAAATGCGGACCGCGGATCTGATCGTCATCGGCGCGCCGATGTACAATTTCGGCATCTCGTCGACCTTAAAGGCGTGGTTCGATTATGTGGTGCGCGCCCGGGTGACGTTCCGCTATACCGAAAATGGCCCGGAAGGTCTGATGACCGGCAAGCGCGTTATCGTTATCGAAAGCCGGGCGGGCGTCTATAGCGACGAGGCTTCGTCCGCCATGGACTTCCAAGAACCGCACCTGAAAGGGATGCTTGGGTTCATGGGTATGACGGATGTCGATTTCGTCCGGGCCGAGGGCCTTGCTTTTGGGGAGGACGTAGCGGAGGCAGCGATCCGTAGCGCGAACGAGACATTGGCTCGGCTTGCGGCGCGGGAGCTGGCATTGGCGGCTTGAATCCTGCTGATTCGGCGAAACCGGAGACTTTGGAACGAAGAAGCGCCTTTCCGTCACGACATTCCGGCTTTCGCCGTGACGACGGCGGGCGAGGAGATATGACATGATCGACATCCGTCCTTTCAACACGCTCGGCCACGCCAATCATGGCTGGCTCAATGCTCGCCATCATTTCTCCTTCTCAAATTATCACGATCCCGCCCGTATGGGCTGGGGCGCGATCCGGGTGTGGAATGATGACGAAATCGCGGCGCGCTCGGGCTTTCCGCCCCATCCGCATAGGGACATGGAGATCATCACCTATGTCCGCACCGGCGCCATCACCCACCAGGATTCGATGGGCAACAAGGGGCGGACCGGCGCGGGCGATGTGCAGGTGATGTCGGCAGGCACCGGCGTCCAGCATGCCGAATATAATCTGGAGGACGAGACGACGACGCTCTTCCAGATCTGGGTGCTGACCGACAGGCCGGGCGCCGAGCCGAGCTGGGGCGCAAAGCAATTCCCGAAAGGTGATCGCGCAGGCGCCTTCACCACGCTCGCCAGCGGTTTTGCCGAGGACGAAGAGGCGCTCAAGATCAACGCCGCCGCCCGCGTCATGGGCGCGACGCTGAACGCGGGCGAAAGCGCGACGCTTGGCCTCGATCCCGCGCGGCACACTTATCTTGTCGCGGTAAACGGCGCGATCGAAGTGAATGACGTCCGCGCCGAAGCGCGCGACGGTGTCGCGATCACCGGCGAAACCGGAATCGAAATCCGCGCGCTCGACGACACCGAGGTCGTGGTGGTCGACGCGCGTTAATCAGAAGGATGAAGGTGGGCGCTTATCCCAGGCGCCGACCTTCATCCTTACCGCATTGGCAAGCGGCGCCACCTGTGGAAGCGCAAGGCAATTGGTGCTGCCATGCGCCATCGCCGCCATACCTTGCCGATTTTTGACTATATATTCCGCGGAAAAGAGCGTGGTGCTATAATCGCGCGCATAGGTGCCGAAAGACGATTTCGCTTCATTCTTCGCGGTTTGATCGATCTGCCCCGCGTCGTAAAGGGCGTAAACCAGTGCCTTGATGGCGGCACGATCTCCACCGTCGCCTTGCGGAACCGAGAACCCGGCATCGGGAGGCGACCATTCGCGGTCCCGGTTGGACGGCGGTGCGAACCAGCGGCTTTTGGATTCGCCCAAATTGTAGGCGCTGTATATCAACGCGGAACAGAAGATGTTTCTGAACGCAACCGGGTGAGCGAGATAGCCGTCAGCCCGGTCGGGCCAGCCATTCACGTCCTCCGGCGCTTCCAACGGTCCTGCGGCCGAAGCGCCGGCGCTCTTTTCTATAAAGGGCGCCATGGTGGGGAGCGACGCACATTGAAGCATCGGTTCAGCCATCAAGTCTTCGGTCAGCCCCTCTTCAATCAAGGGGCGCACGGCATTTTCGGCAGCCCGGAAACTTGCGCGATAGCTTTCTATATCCGCTGCGCTCTTGAGCCCCAATTGCTTCAGCCCGGCGTCGAAAGTGCCCGCGACAGCCTTGCGGTAAGCTTCTCGAACAGATGCTTCACCGGGTTCCAGTTTTGCCTGGTAGCGATGCAGAGTGTCCGCAGCGCCTGCCACGGGCGCAACGCCGGGGTCGGGCATCAATCCAAACCGCTCCGTGCCCGTGGTATAGGCTATCGCTGCGCAGGTGAGATGGCGATAAGCGTTTGGTTGATAAAGATAGCCCAAAAGGGGGGCGGGTAGCCGGCCGCGCTTGATGCTCGCTGATGTCGGGATTTCCATTCCCGGCACCGTTTTTTTAAGCCGCGCCTCTAGGCGCGTTTTTAGGGGCGCAATCTCGGAAAGGTCGAAACAGCGCGACCTGTCGATCTTCATCGCTTGAAGGCCCACTCCGCCTCTGACTTGCTTGAGAGCGAGAAGGGACATCTTTTCCTGAGCGAATTCGAATTCCTTCTGGTCGAAAGACTTTGGTCCCTTGGCCGTTTTCGAGAGAGCGTGATGCATCCCGTAATCCGGCAGCGATCGGGCAGGGCCATCCGCCTGCTTGAGGAGATCTTTGCTGACGCGAGCATAAGTATCGCGCTCTTCAGCGTCGGCAGGCGATATGCGGGGTTTCAACGGACCCAGGGGAATGAGCGTGCCGCCGTTGATTTCATGGGCAAAATAAAGGCGGACTGTCGCATCAAGATAAGCCGCGCAGCGGAGCAATTGCCCGACCTTCGGATCGTTCAGATAATAATCACGGCTGTAATGCGCGTTGGGGTTCGTTTCGATTTCCCCATGGTAACGACGTCCGTTATCCCGGCTGCTTGCTACAGTCTGTTGCACCGGCGCCGACAGGCATGCCGCGAGCATTAAGGCATATACCGCGCGTGTCGAAATCTTCATCTTAGCCCCCCGGCTCATGGTTGCTGACTGGTAACGCATGACTATGGTGAAGCCAACAGACGATGTGAACCGGACCCGGCCGGTTCAGAGCAGTGGAACGGTTCATCGATTAGCCATAACGTTCTGCCGCAGCTCTTGTCTCGCGAGGCTAAGTCGTTGTGAAGGGTTAATGAAACTCAGCCGATCATGGGCGCGTTGGTTTTCCAGCATGTCCACAAGTTTAAAGGGATCGGTTATGCGTAAGCTTTCACTCGCAATCGCCGCAGCGTCGATGACGTTGCCGATGGCTCTCCCCGTCGCGCCGGCTATGGCTCATGACGGTTATTATAAGGGCAAGACCTGGAAAGACAGCCGCGGCCGCTGGCGCTGCAAGCGTTCGAACGGCACGACCGGCATGTTGATCGGCGGTGCCGCAGGGGCTCTTGCCGGCCGCGCGATCGATACGCGTGGCGAACGCGCCACGGGTACCATTCTCGGCGCCGCCGCCGGTGCGCTTCTCGGTCGCGAAGTCGAGCGTGGCCGTTCGCGCTGCCGCTAACATCCTTATATGCAAACATAAGGGCCGGATTGCCAAGCAGGGCAGTCCGGCCCTTATCTTGTCTGGCGTAATCTGGCGCCTGACGCTACAGCGCAAGGCCTGATGTTTCATTATCTTCTCGTTATGACGGGCGGCGCGATCGGGGCGGGCTTCCGCTATCATCTCGGCCGTGTTGCGTTCCATCACATGGGCCCCGATTTCCCATGGGGGACGTGGATCGCGAACCTGCTCGGCGGCCTGCTTATGGGCGTGCTTGCGGGCGTGCTGCTGAAGGAAGGCACGACCGGCGAACCGCTTCGCCTGTTCCTCGGCACCGGGGTGCTCGGTGGCTTCACGACCTTCTCGGCCTTCAGTCTTGAAAGCACCAACATGCTTCAGCGCGGCGACTACGGCCTTGCGGGCGCCTATATGATTTCATCGGTGGCGGGATCTATCCTGATGCTGCTGGCCGGATTGTGGCTGGTGAGGGTGAGCGCATGAGCGAGAGCGATCAGGTTCGCCAGTTCACGGTTTCGGCCGACGATGACGGAATTCGCCTCGACCGCTGGTTCAAGCGGAATTTGGCGGACGCGAGCTTCAACCTCGTATCGCGTTGGGCGCGGACGGGACAGCTTCGGGTCGACGGCAAGCGCGCCGCGCCGGGCGACCGGATCGAGGCGGGGCAGATCATCCGCGTGCCCCCGGCAGAGGCTCCCGCGCCCGATAGCCGCCCGAAACGGCCGCAGCAGAAGAAGCTCAGCGAAGACGAAATCGCTTATGTGAAGGAGATGGCGATCCATCGCGATCCCCAGGCGATCGTCATCAACAAGCCGCCCGGCCTCGCGACGCAGGGCGGCACGAAGACCAACGTCCATCTCGATGGCCTGCTGCATGGTCTTGTCGAAGAGGATGAGGCGCGGCCGAAGCTCGTCCACCGGCTCGACAAGGATACGTCGGGTGTGCTGCTCGTCGCGCGCACACCGCGTGCCGCCGCTTTCTTTTCCAAGGCCTTTTCCGGCCGGACGGCGCGCAAAATCTATTGGGCGCTGGTCGTCGGCGTCCCGGAAATCCGCGACGGCTATATCGACCTTCCCATCGCCAAGCAGCCTGGCACCGGTGGCGAGAAGATGCATGTCGACGAGGAAGAGGGCCTGCCGTCCCGCACCCGGTATCGCGTGATCGAACGGGCGGGCAATCGCGCGGCCTGGGTGGAGCTTCAGCCGCACACCGGCCGGACGCACCAGCTTCGCGTGCATATGGCGGCGATCGGCCATCCGATCGTCGGCGACGGCAAATATGGCGGACAGGACGCCTTCCTCACGGGCGCGATCAGTCGCAAGCTCCACCTCCACGCGCGGCGTCTGCGCATCGATCATCCCGACGGCGGGCGGATCGACGTGACGGCGGAACTGCCGGACCATTTCGACGAGAGCTTGCAGGCTTTGGGTTTCGACATTGCGGACGGCGATCTTCCCATCGACGAAATACCCTATGGCCAGACGCCGGAAGGCCGCGAGAAGAAGGCGCGCGCCGAAGCCAAGGCGCGCCGCAAATCGCGCAAGGGAGAGAGGCGCGGCCGGGGGCGGAGCTGATGCACAGCAATCGTCATTTTCGATGGGAGGATAAGGCCGAGATAATGGCCTTCGTCCAAGGCGTGTCGTTCGCCCATTTATTCGTGCAGGGAGACGATGGGCCTCTCGTCGCCCATGTACCGGTGGTCGTAACCGGCGAAGGGCATCTGCGCTTTCACCTCGCCCTCTCTAACCCAGTCGCAAAGCAGATTGAGGGGCGCGTTGCGCTGGCGAGCATCGCGGGGGCTGAGGCTTATATCAGCCCGGATTGGTATGGTGCGGACGATCAGGTGCCGACATGGAATTATGTGACGGCTGAGATTACGGGGCCTGTCACTCGCCTGTCCGATACGGATCTTGCCGCGCAGATCGATGATTTGTCCGCGGAACATGAAAATCGCCTGCTGCCGAAGAAGCCGTGGACCAGCGGCAAGATGTCGCCGGGTCTGTTCGATGGCCTCCTGAAGTCCATCCTTGGCTTCGAGTTGAAGGCGGAGAGCGTGGTCGGAACGCGCAAGCTTGGGCAGAATAAACCGGCGGAACAGATTGCCGGCGCGGTCGCGGGATTGCGTGCTGCCGGAAACCCGGCCGTTGCAGACTTGATGGCGGGCAGGGTTGAATAAACTCGCCATTTTCGACTGCGACGGCACTTTGGTGGACAGCCAGCTCAACATCTGCCTGGCGATGGAGGAATGTTTCGCCGCAGCGAAGCTTGAGCCGCCTTGCCGCGAGAAGACGCGCCGGATCGTGGGATTGAGCCTCATTGAGGCGATGCAGGTCATGCTTCCGGAGGCGGAGAGCGATTTCCACATCGCGCTTGCGGAAGACTATAAGCGCGCCTTCCAGAAGATGCGCGCGCAGGGGCGTGTCGTCGAGCCGCTCTATGACGGGATTGCCGAACTGATCGCCGAGCTGGACGAGGCTGGCTGGCTGCTTGGCGTCGCGACCGGCAAGTCGGATCGTGGCCTTCGCCTTTGTCTTGAGCATCACGGCATCCATGCGCGTTTCGTCACGCTGCAGACGGCCGACCGCCATCCGTCCAAGCCGCACCCTTCCATGATCGAGACGGCGCTGGCCGAGGCCGGTGCGGCATCGGAAACCGCGATGATGATCGGCGACACGAGCTATGACATGGCAATGGCGCGGGCCGCGTCCGTGACCGGCGTCGGCGTGGCCTGGGGTTATCATGACCGCGAAACGTTGAAAGAGGCGGGCGCGGACCACATTGTCGGGAACCCGGCGGCCATCGCCGCCATCGCCAGGAGCTTTTGATGACCGAACCTGTACCGACCAGCCAAGCGACCTGGCGCAACCGTTTCATCGCGCTTAATCTGACGCGGATCGGCGGGACGGCGCTCACCATCTTCGGCATCATCGTCTGGCAGGGCAATGTTTTGCGTGAGGGTGGCTGGACGGAAGTCGGCTTCCCAATGGCGCTCATCGGCCTCGCGATCAGCTTCCTCGCCCCGCGCTGGCTGGCGCGGCGGTGGCGGACGGGCGGCTGATGAAGCGTTTCTATAAGGATGTCGCCGTTCGTGCGGGCGCGGAGGGGCATGAGATAGTGCTCGACGGCCGCCCGGTACGGACGCCCGCGCGCGAGCCTTTGCTGTTGCCGACGCTCGCTTTGGCGGAGGCCGTGGCGGCGGAATGGGAGGGGCAGGGCGATCAGGTCGACCCGCGCACCATGCCGCTTACCGGCTTGGCCAATGCCGCGATCGACCGGGTGGCGAAGGACCGGGCGGCCTTCGCGGCGGGCCTCGCCCGCTACGGCGAGGGTGATCTTCTCTGCTATCGCGCGGAAGGGCCGGACAGCCTGATCGCGCGGCAGGACGCGGCCTGGACGCCGCTCCTCGATTGGGCGCGGCGCCGCTTCGACGTCGATTTCACCCTAATCTGCGGGATCATGCACAATGCGCAGCCGGATGGCACGGTCGAGCGGCTGAGCGCGGCCGTGGACAGTCGTAACCCCTTCGAACTTGCGGGGCTTTCACCGCTCGTCACGATCAGCGGATCGCTGGTCATCGCATTGGCCTTGGCCGAAGGGGCAGCCGATCTCGACACTGCATGGGCGGCGGCCAGCCTCGACGAAGCCTGGCAGGCCGAGCAATGGGGCGAGGATGCCGAAGCCAGGGCCGCCCTCGACGCGCGCCGCCACGATTTCGAAGCGGCGCACCGATTTCTGACTTTGCTTTAAAGCGAACTGCTGGTCGCTGCCCTCTTCGGCAAGAACCAGCGGGCGAGGATCAGGCCCGCAACCGCCAGCATGAGTGCGTCGGCGATGAACAAATAGATGGCGTTGGTCCAATCCGAGTGGAAGTAAAGCGGCGGGCCGAGATGGAGCAGGGCCGACGCTGCAACCGCGAAAATCGCTGCCAATCGGACGCGGGAGCCGAAGTCCGTCACCCGGTCCGCAATCCCAAGTAGGGCCGCGCCGATCAGCAGCGCCGTGACGAAGTTGAGGACGAACCCGCCGACGAGCGCGCCCGCGTCCACCGCCGCAAAGCCGCCGCGATTATAGTGGATCGTGGCGATTGGCCCCTGCCCATACATCACCGTCTGTTCGGACGAAGCTTCGGGCTCCGGCACATAATAAGTGCCGGTCTTGGGGAGGTTGGCGGCCAGGCTCTGCTGGACGGACGCCGCCTCCATGTTGCCGAGCGTCGCATAGCTCAGCTTGTTGAGCGGCGTCGCGAAGAAGATGAAGCCGATGATGAACATCGCGATCGCGGCGACGACCGAACCCAGGATGACACGTCCCATTTCGTTTCCCCTTGTTTCGCACGGGGAACGCACGGAATTGGAAATCGCCGCAATCGCTAGATCAGTTCCGTTCGCCCTGAGCTTGTCGAAGGGCTGTCCTTCGCCTCCACCGATGCAGAAGGAAAGGCAGGGCTTCGACAGGCTCAGCCCGAACGGTTCTTCCTCCTCGGCGGGAGTCAGCCGATCAGGCCGCGCACGAAATCGGTGAGGCCGGTGCGCCGGGTTGCCTTGAGGCGCTCTGCCTTCAAAATGTTGTCGACGAGCTCGCGGCATTTTTCGACATCGTTGTTGATCAGCACATAATCATATTCGGCCCAGTGGCTGATCTCGGCAGCGGCCCGGGCCATGCGGCCCTGGATCACGTCGTCGCTGTCGGTGCCGCGTGAGCGCAGGCGGCGTTCCAATTCCTCCATCGATGGCGGGAGAATGAAGACGCGGACGATGTCGGGATCGACCTGCTTCAATTGCTGCGTACCCTGCCAGTCGATGTCGAGGAGGACGTCGCGGCCTGCGGCCAACGTCTTGCGAACTTCCGCGTTTAACGTGCCGTAGCGGCGCCCGAAGACGTGGGCCCATTCGAGAAATTCGCCCGCTTCGACCATGCGGTCGAATTCTTCATCGCTGACGAAGAAATAATCCTTGCCGTGAACTTCGCCGGGGCGCGGAGGCCGCGTGGTGGCCGAGACCGAAATGTCGATCTTGTCGTCCTGTGTAAGGAGCATCCGCGCGATCGTGGATTTCCCCGCGCCGCTGGGGCTCGACAGAACGAACAGCAATCCCCGGCGCTTGAGCGGAAACGGTAGAGGCATAGCCGCTAGTGGCGCGGTGGGCGATGGTCGTCAAGGTGCGGATTGGATGCCCTCTCGCGTCATGCTGAACTTGTTTCAGCATCCATCTGTCCGCATCCCGATTGTCATCGACATGGATCCTGAAACAAGTTCAGGATGACGATGAACGGGCTTAGCGCCCGACCATATCTTCCGGCCGCACGACCCGGTCGAATGTCGCTTCGTCCACCAGCCCGAGGGCCAGGCCCGCTTCCTTCAGGGTCAGGCCGTTCTGGTGAGCATGCTTGGCGATCTTCGCGGCGTTGTCATAGCCGATTTCGGGGGCGAGTGCGGTCACCAGCATCAGCGAGCGGTCGACCAATTCGGCGATCCGTTCGCGGTTCGGCTCCATGCCCTCGACGCAGCGTTCGCGAAAGCTGTCCATCGCGGTCGAGAGGAGGTCGATCGAGCGCAGGACATTGGCGCCGATGAGCGGCTTGAAGACGTTGAGCTCCAAATGACCCTGCAGGCCGCCCACGGTGATGGCCATGTGATTGCCGATCACTTGAGCGGCGACCATCGTCAGCATTTCGCACTGGGTCGGGTTGACCTTGCCCGGCATGATCGAACTGCCCGGCTCGTTTTCAGGCAGGCTGAGTTCGCCAAGGCCGGAGCGCGGGCCGGAGCCCAGGAGCCGGATGTCGTTGGCGATCTTGGTGAGCGCGACGGCGAGGGTGTTGAGGGTGCCGGACAGATGAACGATGGGATCGTTCGACGCGAGCGCTTCGAACTTGTTCTCGGCGGTGAAGAAGGGGAGGCCGGTGAGCGCCGCTATCTCCTTCGCGATGTCCGCGCCGAAATCGTGCGGCGCGTTGAGGCCGGTGCCGACCGCCGTGCCGCCCTGAGCAAGCTGACACATGCCATGCATCACGGCGGGCTCGATCCTTTTTGCGCAGCGATAGAGCTGGTTCGCATAGCCGGAAAATTCCTGGCCGAGCGTGAGTGGCGTAGCGTCCTGCAAATGGGTGCGGCCGATCTTGACGATATCGTCCCACGCTTCGGCCTTTGCCTGCAGGGCAGCACGAAGGCCTTCAAGTGCAGGCATGAGTCGCCGCGTGGCCGTTCGGGCGGCGGCGATGTGTAGGGCGGTGGGGAAGCTGTCGTTGGACGATTGGCCGCGATTGACGTCGTCATTGGGATGGACGGGGCTCTTACCGCCGCGCGTGCCGGTGAGGATTTCGTTGGCGCGGCCCGCAATCACCTCATTGACGTTCATGTTGGATTGGGTGCCCGAGCCCGTCTGCCAGGTGACGAGCGGGAATTGATCGCCATGATCGCCCGCGATGATCTCCGCCGCAGCCTGCTCCATCGCTTCGGCTTTCTGCGGATCGAGGCCGTGGGCGCGGTTCACGCGTGCGGCGGCCTGCTTCACGATGGCGAGGGCATGAACGATCTCGATCGGCATCCGTTCGCGATCGCCAAAGGGGAAGTTCTCGATGGAGCGCTGGGTCTGCGCACCCCAATAGGCTGTGGCGGGGACTTCGATGGGGCCGAAGCTGTCGGTTTCGGTGCGGGTGTCGCTGCTCATTCAACCTCCGTCGTCCCGGCGAAAGCCGGGATCTCAGCCCGAAAAATTCGCCTTTATCGTCACGAGATTCCGGCTTTCGCAGGAATGGCGCATGAGGTGACGGCCTGTTGGGGCCGTCACTTCTTCCGGCTGAAATCCACGGACACGACGTTCGATCCATCCTCGATCGGTTCGGCGATCGGATGGTCGTTTTCGGCCTCGTCATGCGGGGAGGGGCCTTCTTCCTCGACTTCGGCATGAAATTGCAGCGCGAAATCGACCGCCGGATCGACGAAGGAGGTGATGGCGGAGAATGGAATATGCAGCTTCGCGGGCACCTGATTGAAGCTGAGGCCAATCTCGAAATAATCCTTCGCGACCTTCAGATCCCAGAAGCGGTTCTGGATGACGATGGTCATCTCGTCCGGAAAACGCTCGATCAGGTGCTGCGGGATGTCGACCCCGGCGCCGCGCGTCTTGAAGGTGATGTAGAAATGGTGGCCGCCCGGCAGGTTGCCGGTCTTCTGTATCTCGCCCAGCACCCGGCCGACGACGGCGCGCAGCGCGTCCTGCACGATCTCGTCATAGGGAATCAGGCTGTCGGGCGTTTCGTCACTCATGCTTTGACTCGTAGCGCGGCCCGCTTCACGGTCAAGCGCGATGCGGCCCTTCCTTGCCACCGGCCGCCGAACGGAGACGATGATGCCGATCGATGCGACTTTGCCTTATGACGACACCAACATCTTCGCCCGCATCCTGCGCGGTGAGCTGCCGTGCAATAAGGTTTATGAGGACGATCACGTTCTTGCCTTCCACGATATCAATCCGGCTGCGCCGACACATATTCTGGTGATCCCCAAGGGGGCTTACGTCTCCTGGGACGATTTTTCCGCCAATGGATCCGAAGCCGAAATTGCTGCCTTCGTGCGGGCCGTTGGGAAGATCGCGCGTGACGAGGGGTTGGTCGATCACGGCTATCGCGTGCTCGCCAACACAGGCGGGAACGCCGGGCAGGAAGTGCCGCATCTCCATGTCCACATCTTCGGCGGACAGCCTCTCGGGCCGATGCTTAGTCGTTAAACAGCCCCTATTCTCCCACCCCCGCTAGGGCTGAGCTTGTTGAGCCGAAGGCGGCCGAAGGCCAACCCCGTGTAAGCTGGAACCGTCCTTCGACAAGCTCAGGACTAGCGGGGGTGGAATCAGGGCAGGGGGCGAGAATGACGCCAATTCGTCATAAACTGTTGCGTAGCGGCGATTAGCGGCTAGGCTCCGGCGCGCAATAACAACCAGGCGGTCGCAGGGGGCCGTGATATTAGGGGATCCCGCATGATATTCGGGCGTGTTAAACCTCTCGACGCTATTCTCGCTACGGCTGAGAAGAAGTCGCTGCACCGGTCCTTGGGTGCACTCCAGCTTACTCTCTTTGGTATCGGGTGCGTCATCGGCACCGGCATCTTCGTTCTGACCGCCGCGGGCGCGCAGAAAGCAGGGCCGGGCCTGATGCTGGCTTTCGCCATTGCCGGTCTCATCTGCATCGTCGCGGCGCTTTGCTATGCCGAGATCGCCGCGATGATCCCGGTCGCGGGCTCTGCTTACACCTACACCTATTCGGTCATGGGTGAGCTGCTCGCCTGGACAGTCGGGTGGGCCCTCGTCCTCGAATATGCGGTTGCCGCCAGCGCTGTGTCGGTTGGGTGGTCCGGCTATTTCACCGGGACGATATTGAATGAATTCATGGGCGTTCAGCTGCCGGCGGCGCTGAGCGCGGGGCCGCTCGCTTTGGGTGGCGCCCCCGGCGGCGTCATCAACCTGCCGGCGGTCGTGATCGCCCTTCTCGTCACCTGGCTGCTGATGATCGGCACCACCGAATCCGCGCGCGTGAACGCCGTTCTCGTCGCAATCAAGGTGACGGCTCTTACGGTGTTCATCTTCCTCACGCTTCCGAAAGCGGAAATGGACAATTTCAATCCATTCCTCCCTGCCGGCGTGTTCGGCGGCTTCGGTTCGGGTATCGGCGCGGTGGGCGCGGCAGCGACGATATTCTTCGCTTATGTGGGCTTCGACGCGGTTTCGACCGCGGCGGAGGAAACCCGTGATCCGCAAAAGAACGTGCCGATTGGCCTCATCGGAAGCCTCCTTTTCTGCACTGTCTTCTACATTCTGGTCGCGGCAGGCGCGATCGGCACGATCGGCGGCCAGCCGATCATGGGTCCGAACGGCATCCCGTTCCCGGCCGGATCGGAAGAACTCGCCCGTCAGTGCGCGCTGCCGCAATATGGCGAGATGCTGGTTTGCTCCAATGAAGCGCTCGCTCATGTGCTGCGCGTGATCGGCTTCTCCGGCGTCGGCAACATGCTCGGCATCGCGGCCTTCGTCGCCCTGCCGTCCGTGATCCTGATCTTGCTGTTCGGCCAGACCCGCATCTTCTTCGTGATGAGCCGCGACGGCTTGCTTCCCGAAGGGCTGTCGAAGGTTCACCCGAAGTGGAAGACGCCTTATGTGGTGACGGCCATCACCGGCGGCATCGTTGCTTTCGCAGCGGCCTTCCTGCCGGTCGGTCAGCTCGCCGACATTGCCAATGCCGGCACGCTCTATGCCTTTATGATGGTGGCGATTGCGGTCATGCTGCTGCGCAAGTCCGAGCCGAACCGTCCGCGCAAGTTCCGCACTCCGGCGTTGTGGCTGCTTGGGCCCCTGACCATTGTGGGCTGCATCTTCCTCTTCCTGAACTTGCCGCTTGAAGCGATGCTGGTTCTGCCGGTTTGGGGCGCCATCGGCTTGGTCATCTATTATGCCTACAGCTACCGCAACAGCCACCTCGGCCGCGGTCTGATCGAAGTGCATGAGACCGAGATCGCCGATATCGAACCTGGTATTCCGGGTGTCGAAGACGGCAACCACGCCTAAGGGCAGGGTCTTCAGGCAAAGAAAAAGGGAGGCTTCGGCCTCCCTTTTTTGTTGGCTTCGTTTCTAACCCCGCACCCCGCTAGTCCTAGCGGTAGTGGCGGAGAAGGCGGTACAGTTCAGCCCATGCGCTGGGCGACCAGTGCCCTCAAATCCACTTCCGGGCGTGCGCCATAATGGGAGATGACTTCGGCCGCTGCGACGGCGCCCATGCGCAAGGCTTCCGCATTGGAGCGGCCCTGCGCATGGCCGGCAAGGAAGCCTGCTGCGAAGAGGTCGCCAGCGCCGGTCGTGTCGATAACCTTTTCGACGGGCTCGGCCGATACCGCAGAACGTTCGCCATTTTCGACGGCGATGGCGCCTTTCTCGCTGCGCGTCACGACGAGCAGCGGCACGCGCGATTGGGTCGCGGCGACTGCGGCGTCAAAATCCGCGATGCCCGCAAGTTCGGTGATCTCCGCTTCGTTGGCGAAGAGGATGTCGATCTTCCCCTCATCGATCAGAGCGTTGAAGCCGTCGCGGTGGCGAGCGATGCAGAAGCTGTCGGAGAGAGTGAAGGCGACCTTGCGGCCAGCCGCGCGCGCGATGCGAATGGCTTCTTCCATCGCCTTGCGCGGTTCTTCCGGATCCCAAAGATAGCCTTCGAGATAGAGGATGGCTGCCGACCGAACTTGGGCTTCGTCGATTTGCGCCACATGAAGGTTCTGGCTCGCGCCGAGGAAGGTGTTCATGGTGCGTTGCGCATCATCCGTCACCAGGATCAGGCAACGTGCCGTCGGCGTGCCGCCCATCGTGGCCGGGGTGGCGAATTCGACACCGAGACTGCGGATGTCGTGGCTGAAAATATCGCCAAGCTCATCACCCGACACTTGCCCGATGAACCCGACGCGCGCGCCGAGCGCCGCGATTCCCGCCGCCGTGTTCGCCGCCGATCCGCCGCTCGTTTCGCGGCCCGTGCCCATTTTGCCGTAGAGACGCGTCGCTTCCTCCGCATCGATCAGGCGCATGGAGCCCTTGTCCAGCCCTTCGGCGGCAAGGAAGGCATCGTCGGAATTGGCGATGACGTCGACAATGGCGTTGCCGATGGCGAGGACGTCGAGACGGGTGTCGGTCACGTTATGGCGTTCCTTTGCGAAAAGATTGCGGGCGCCCTAGACGGACGGCTTCGCGGGATCAACTGCGCGCCCCGCTCGCTAAACCGGCCTAGCCCGGATTGACGCGGGCGGGAGGCGATGGTCTACCGGGCCAAGGAGGGACATATGCGCATCATCAATCGCCCGATCATCGGACTTGCAGCGTCCGCCGCGCTGTCCGCCTGCGTACCGGGGCCCGCGCGCGAACCCGCCCTTCCCACTGCGCCCGAAGTATCGCCGCCGGTATCGCCGTCCTATCTCGGCCTCGAAGCTGTCATGGGGCGCGACGCACGCGCGCTTGAGCGGGCTTTTGGAACGCCGGAGCTCGATATTCACGAAGGGACGGCGCGCAAGCTTCAATTCTCAAGCGACGTCTGCATTCTCGACGCCTATCTCTATCCGCGCGGCGGACGGGGCGACCCGGTGGTGACGCATGTCGATGCCCGCCGCCCCGACGGAACGGATTTCGATCGCGCCTCTTGCGTCTCGGCGCTCGGCAAGGCGCGCTGATCCTTAGCGGTCGGCCGGCGCGCGGCGGAGTTGATCGAGCGCCCACCGCGCGGCCTCGACGACAACCGGATCGTCATCCCCCGTTAGCCGATCCAGCGCCGGGATCAGCCGCATTTCACCGCTATTGCCCGCCGCAATCGCGGCATTCCTCACCATGCGGTTGCGCCCGATCCGTTTGATCGGTGATCCCGAAAAGACCTGCCTGAACCCGCCGTCATCGAGGTCGAGCAGGCTGGCAAGATCGGGTGCGGTCAATTCGGCGCGGGGCGCAAAGGCCTTGTGGGTATGCGCGGCGCTGGCGAACCGGTTCCACGGGCAGACGGCCAGGCAATCGTCGCAGCCATAAATGCGGTTGCCGATCGCGGTGCGGAATTCCTCAGGGATCGGCCCCTTATGCTCGATGGTGAGATAGGAAATGCACTTCCGCGCATCGAGGCGGTAGGGCGCGGGGAAGGCGTTGGTCGGGCACGCCGTCTGGCAGGCGGTGCAACTGCCGCAATGACCGCGATGCGGCACATCCGGCTCCAGCTCCAGCGTGGTGTAAATGGCGCCGAGGAACAGCCAATTGCCATGCTGACGGCTGACGAGATTGGTATGCTTGCCCTGCCAGCCAAGGCCCGCGGCCTCCGATAACGGCTTTTCCATGACGGGCGCGGTGTCGACGAAGACCTTCAGTTCTGACGGCACTTGGGCCACCAGCCAGCGGGCGAGGCCCTTCAGCGCTTTCTTGACCGTGTCATGATAATCGCCGCCCTGCGCGTAGACCGAGATGCGGCCCTTGTCGGGATGATCGGCGAGGGCAAGGGGATCGCGGCCCGGCGCATAACTCATGCCCAATGCGATCACGCTTTTGACGTCCGGCCACAGGCCCGTGGGCGAGGCGCGGCGATCGGCCGTCTCTTCCATCCAGATCATGCCGCCATGGGCGCCGGTCGCCAGCCATTCCTGCAGCCGCCGCCCGCTCTCGGGCGCAGCTTCGGCAGGCGCGATCCCGAACGCGCAAAATCCGAGCGCGCGGGATTCCGCCTCCAAAAGGTGGCGCAGCTTTGGCTTGCCATCGTCCATTTTGTCCCGCTACCATCTTGAAAGCATATGGGGAAAGTTTGAAATGCGGGGCGGGTTAGCGATCGAGGCGAAAGGCCTCTTCAAGGCGTTTGACGGCAAGACGGCGGTAGACGGCGTCGACATCGCGGTTCCTGAAGGCTCGATCTACGGCATCCTGGGTCCGAACGGCGCGGGCAAGACCACCACGATCCGCATGCTTCTTGGCATTATCGACCCGGATCGGGGCGAACGCACCCTGCTCGGCTATGACGAGCCGATCAAGGCGGCGCCCATCGTCGGCTATCTCCCCGAAGAGCGCGGCCTTTATCCGTCGATGACCACCCGGGAAGTAATCGCCTTCATGGGCGCCCTGCGCGGTCTTCCGCTCGAGATTGGCCGCCAGCGCGCCGAAGGGATGTTGAGCCAGAATGGCCTTGGCGATTATGTGAACAAGCCGATCAAGAGCCTGTCCAAGGGCATGGCGCAGACGGTTCAGTTGTTCGGTACGATCGTTCACCGGCCAAAGCTTATCGTACTGGATGAACCTTTCTCCGGGTTGGACGCAATCAATCAAGGGCGGCTCGAAAGCCTGATCCGCGCGGAAGCGGCGGAAGGGACGACGGTCATCTTCTCCACCCACGTCATCGCCCATGCCGAACGGCTGTGCGAGCGGATCGCGATCATTGCAGGCGGACGGCTGCGCTTCGAAGGCAAGGTGGCCGAAGCGCGGGACCGGCTGCGCCCGCAGGTCAGACTCCGGACTCGCGTCGAGGATGGCGCCTGGCGCAATGCATTGCCCGGAAATGCCGTGAAAACGGACGGCCATTTCCAGTTCGAACTGCCCGAAAGCGGCATCGAACCTTTGCTTAAAACGCTGATCGATGGCGGCGCGGGTATCGAAGAATTGTCGATCGAACGGCCCGGCCTGCACGACGCGTTCGTGGCGATTGCGGGCGATGCGGTTGCCCGTGAAATGGAAAACAGCACCCGGGTGGAGGAACAGGCATGAACGACATTTTCCGCGCCGCCTGGGTCATCTGCCGCCGCGATTTTATCGCGACCGTTTATTCGCGTACCTTCCTCATCTTCCTCTTCGCGCCGATCCTGGGCGTCGGATTTGGCTATCTGATCGGCCAGATGACGGAGGAAAGCGATCGCGAAATGGGCCGCCCGAAGGTTGCCATCGTCGCACCGGTCGAGGTCACCGATGCAATGGCTGCCGCCCATGCACCTCTGGTCGAGGCGTTGAGCGAAAGGGCGCTTCCCGCGATCGAGCCCGTTCTTCCTGAAGGAGATGCGCAGGCTCAAGCACGGGCATTGCTGGCCTCCCCGGAATCCAACGTGTCCGCCGTGATGACCGGCGGCCTCGATCGCCCGATCATTTATGGCGCAGCGGACACGGTAGGTGATCTTGCCAAGGAAATGGCCGTGGTCGTGGAGGCCGCGCGCAACGGATCGGCGCTGCAAGGCGCGGGACTGCCTGCGCAAAAGCCGGAAGTGACCATTGTGACAACCGAACAAGCGGGCGGCGACGTTAACATGGGCCGCCACGCGCTCGCCCGCGCCGGGCAGACGATCATCTTTTTCTTCACGATCATCCTTGCGGGCATGCTTCTCTCCAACCTGGTCGAGGAGAAATCGAGCAAGGTGATCGAAATCCTCGCAGCCGCCGTTCCGCTCGACGCCGTCTTCCTCGGCAAGATCATGGCGATGCTTGCGATTTCGATGATCGGCGTCACCATTTGGGGCACGCTCGGTCTTGCCGCCGTCTACCTGTTCCAGGGGGTCGCTGGCTGGCTTACCCCGCCGGCGGTGGGCTGGCCGCTCTACATCTTGCTTCTCATCTTTTATTTCGCAGCCAATTACATGCTGTACGGCGCCTTGTTCGTGGGCGTCGGCGCGCAGGCGAACAGCGTGCGCGAAGTGCAGACCCTGTCGATGCCGATCACCTTTGGCCAGCTCGCTTTCTTCGCCTTGGCGAGCGCAACGGTCGGCCAAAATGATGTGACGATGACTTTGGCCGCGGCGCTTTTCCCCCTCACCTCGCCGCTCACCATGATCGCGCTCGCCGCCCAGTCGCCGAGCATCTGGCCTCACCTCCTTGCCATTGCCTGGCAACTCGTTTGCCTGTTCGTCATCGTTCGCATCGCGACGTTGATGTTCCGCACGACGGTGCTCAAATCCGGCAAGGCCGGTTCCTTCTTCGGCCCATTCAAATCGGCCTTCGCGCGGAAATAAGCGAGTCTCGTCATTGCGAGGAGCGAAGCGACGCGGCAGTCCAGATAGCGGCCAGGTTCGGCGCCGCTGGATTGCCTCGCTCCGCTCACAATGACGGAAAGTTAGTCCGCAGGGGCTGCTCTTAGCTCCATCACATCGAGCCGGGAATCCGGGCGCGGGTTCGGCATGACGAGGCGAAAGTGGAAATCGCCGATCCGCTCGAACACGCCCGCCACGTCGCGCGACACGTCTTCGCCATAAGGGAGCGGCGCCTTCTCGGCCCCAAGCGCCACCGCGCCGAGAAAGATCATGCGCCGGTCATTGCCGTCGTCGTCCCACAGATAGCCTCCGGGCCGCTCCGATCCGCCATCCTTGGTGAGCGCGAGGTGGCCGTTATTGGCGCCGACAAAACAGAAGAATTCGCGATAGACGCTCATCGCCCGCTGCTTCGTGCCGGGCGCGCCGAACCGGATGATGCGGCACATATAGAATCCGGGGGTGGGCGCGGGGCGAGCGAGGGCCGCGCTCGGATCGAGCAATGCGGCCTCGTTGGCCACCTGTCGCGTGAGGCCCGCCTTGCGCGCGGAATCGAGCGCTTCGGTCCACAGGCTGTCCAGATTAGCGATCCGCGCCGCATGACCGGCGCTCGCCACATCCGTCCATTGCTCTTGATTGGGAAGTTCTATGCTGACGGATGGCGCGGGGCGGGGCGCATCGGCTTTCTGGCATCCTGCCGCCAGCGCGACGGCGGCGCCAATGCCCAATCGCAGATAATCACGGCGGATCATCCTTCCTCCGGTAACAGAGCTGACGCGACAAGCGGGCCCGGAACGGCCGGCACCTCGCTATAACCGGATATGATTAAGGATTGTTCCGCCTTGGAAACGTCCGGCTCCGGCTCTCGCCGGAGCACTGAATTTAGTGAACGAAGCGCGCCACCACGTCGCGATAAGACCGGCTGACCTTCACCTGGCTGCCGCTGCCCAGCACCAAGAAGCATTCGCCATTCGTATGCGGCTTGACCTGCCGGACCTGGTCCAGATTGACGATGGTGGAGCGGTGAACCCGCTGGAAACGGCGCGGGTCGAGCCGCTTTTCCAGATCCTTCATCGTTTCGCGCAGGATGAGCGTGTTATCGCCGGTATAGATGCACATATAATCGCCCGCTGCGTCGATTTTCTCGATAGAATCGACATCCACGCGGTAAATCTGCCCGCGATCCTTGATGTTGATAAGCTTTTCATAGCGGTTGGAGGCAAAGGAATCTTCGCCCTCACCGACCGTATCCACCGCATCGGGGGCAACTTCGGCGAGCACTTCCTTCAATTTACCCGCCTCTTCGGCGCTTTTCCGCTCCGTCAAGCGCTGGCGCACCCGGTCGAGCGTGTCGGCAAGGCGGTCTTCCTCCACAGGCTTCATCAGATAATCGACGGCCTGCGCTTCAAAGGCACGGATGGCGTGATCGGAATAAGCCGTGACGAAAACGAAGAGCGGCGGCTCGACCTCCATCAGGCCCTGAATGACGGAAAAGCCGTCAAAGCCCGGCATCTGGATGTCCAGAAATACGAGATCGGGCTTATGGGTCTTGATCGACCTTATGGCTTCGCGGCCGTTGGTGCAGGTGTCGATAATCTCGACATCGTCATGCTTTTCCAGCCGTAGCTGAAGGCCCTGAATCGCCAGGGATTCGTCGTCGACCAGGATCGTACGGATCGTCATTTGGGTTCCTCGGTTTCGAACGGGATATCGATGATAACGCTGAATCCCCCTGTTGTGTTCGTTTGAGTCTCAAAACGATGGTCGGCGCCATAGGCTTGCGCCAGACGGTCCCGAATGTTCGGCAGGCCGACGCCGGTGGATATGGTGACGGCCGCCAGATCCTGTCCGGCGGCCCCGGGCCCGCTGTCCGCCACCGTGATGATGACCCGTTCACCGATGCGATGCGCCTCCACGGCGATGTCGGCCCCTTCCTCCTGCGGCGTCACCGCATATTTGATCGCATTTTCGACGAGGGGCTGCAGGAGGAGCGAGGGGAGGCGTCCCTGCGCGGCGTGTGGATCGATCATGAAGCGCGGGCGAAGCCGCTCTTCGAAGCGCATCTTTTCGATTTCGAGATAAAGTTTGAGCGTCTCCACTTCCTGAGCGACCGTCACTGTGCCGGTCGGTTCGTTGACCAATGTGTAACGCAGGAAAGAAGAGAGACGCGACAGCATCGCGTTGGCCCGCTCCGTCTGTTTGAGCAGCACAAGGGTCGAGATGGAATTGAGTGTATTGAACAGGAAGTGCGGATTGAGCTGGTAGCGCAGCATGGCAAGTTGAGCGGAGCTCGCCTGGGTCTCAAGCCGCAGCAATTGGTCCGCCTGCTCTTCCAGCAGGATATAGTAGTTGATGCTGTAATAAAGCGCCGCCCAGGCGACGAGCAGGGTAAAATCAAGCAGGATCGCGCCGAGAAACTGGATGCCCTCGGGCCGCGCGCCGGGGTCGATAAAGGTTGCATGGCTCCACGTCTCGATCGCCGAAAAGGCTGCGGAGGCGATGAGCACCAAGAGGATCGACACTGTCCAGGTAATGATCGGCTTCTGCTTGATCAGCCTGCGAAAGGCCGCCGCCATAAGGAGGGTCAGCGAATAGCCCGTGGCGGTCAGCAAGGCCGCGTGGAGAATGAAGGAAAAGCCCATCGCATTGGCAAGACCGGACAGCGATCGGAGGATGAAGAAGCCCGCCCAGCCCGCCGATTGCAGGATCCAGAAGGCACGATTCTTGTCCTCGAAGAAAGGTTCTTCCTGAAGGTGGAATTTGCGCCCCTGTTCCTCCCCGGCGCCTGTTCCAAGCGTAGGAATAGCTGCCATGGTCTGCCCCCCAAAGCCGGTCGACCCCGTCAGGGCAGGATCAGTTGCCACCGGCGGCAGCCTTCTTCTCCGGCAGAACCAGCATCGACCAGTCGCCCTGATCGGCAACATAAGTCGCCACAGCCTTGCGCACATCCTCGGGCGTCAGCCCCCTATAATCGGTGAGGAAGGAGCGGGCGCGCTCGATCAGGCGCGGCTCCCGCGTCCACCCTTCGAGTGTTTCAAGCCAATAAGCATTGGTCGCGACCTGGCGCTCGATGCCGCTGATGATCGGGTTCTGGGCGCGGGCAAACTCATCCGCCTGCACAGGATTGGCGGCGAGATCCGCCACGATTTCCCGCGCAATGCGGAAGAAGGTGTCCGCGCTTTCCGGCTTGATCTCGGCCGACGCGTAGAAAATGCCCCAGTCGGCAAAGGTATCGGAACTTCCCGACGCAGCGCTTGGCGAATAAGTCGCGCCTTCTTCCTCGCGCAGCCGGTCAAACAGCCGCACGCGCATCATATTGCCCGCCATGCTGAGCGCGCGCCGTTCCTTCTGATTGGCAAGGCCTCCAAAGGTCGTCCACCCGATCGTCGCCTGCGCCTGATTGGGATCACCTTTGTGGGTAAAGATCTGCGGTTCCGGGTTGGGTGCGGGCGGGCGAACCGCGCCCGGACGTGCCGGCGCCTCGGGACGGGCTGGGAGCGCCGCGACGGTGGCCTTCATCGCCGCGATGGCAGTTTCAAGATCGACATCGCCGACGATGATTGCCTCGACCGGCCCGGTTGAAAGCGCGGGAGCAAAGAGAGCCTCGAACTCCTCATCCGTCGCCTGGGCGATCCTCTCCTTGGGCGGCATCGCCCAGCGCTGGTCGCCGCTCCGCGCGAAGGCGGAAAACTCCCGCCCCGCGCGTGCCGATGCCGATGCGAAGCCAAGGTCGTAGCTGTCGAGCAGGCCCGACTTGGCACGGGCGAAGAGCGCATCGTCCCAGCGCGGACGGGCAAGCTTGGTGGCAAGCAGACGCAGCTGATCGGCCAGATCCTCCTTGTTCGTGCCGCCGGAAAGCTCGAACGCGTCCTCGCCAACCTGGAAGTTCATACCGATGCGCCGTCCGGTCAGCAGCCGCTCCATGCCGTCGAGATCGAGATCGGCGACGCCTGCGGGCGCAACGACATTGCTCATGAACGCAAGGGTCGAGCGATCCGACGGAAGACCGCTTACGCCCTCGCCGAAAAGCAGCTTGACGCCGATCCGGCCCTCTTCGAACTTGGTCTGCTTGAAGGTGAGCGTCGATCCGTTTTCGAAGCGGACGATGGTGACGCCCAGGTCCGCAATCTCCTGCCGTGACACTTCCTTGCCGGGATTGCCGAGCTTTGGAAGGCTGTCGAAGGTCACCGCGCGGTCCGCCATGCGTTCGGCGGGGGCAGCCTGCCGGGCCGCGGCAAGAGCGGTCATCGCCGCGCCTGGGCCGCCGACATCCTGCGGGGTCAGCAACATGATGCGGGGATCTGCGCCCTCGAACAATTGCTTCATTGCGGCGAAGACGGTGTCCGGCGTCATCGCGGGCGCCATGCTGTTGAGCATGGCGAGCGAGGTTTTCGCGGCGACCAGCACCGAATTGCCGTCTACGGCACCGACCATCGCCTGGGCCCATTGCTGGGATCGAATGGTATTCTCACCCTCGACGCCGGACATGGCGGCGCGGCGCAGGTTCTGAAGTTCGCGCTGGATTTCCGCCGTGTTCGGCGGTGTGCGCAATGCATCGGCAATGATGGCGAAGCTCTGGTTCAGCCCCTCCTGCCAACGCCCGTCCCGCGCCGTCAGGCTCAATTGCGTCGTATCGGCAATGTTCGTGGACCGCGCATTGCCGAGGCCCGCGCTCACATAAGCAGCCTCGCCCGATCGTGCCCGCGCTTCAAGGCGGCGATTGACGATCTGCGTGGCGAGCGTGCGCTCGAAATCCATCTTCTCGCGCGCAAGGTCGTGCCGGAGTGCTTTATAAGGGCGAACCCACGTGACCGAAGCGCTGTAAGGCGCGCCCGAATAGGCAAGCGCGCCCGCCGACTCTTTCGGCGTGATGAGCGCGCCATAATCGACCATCGGCGGCGGGGGCCCCTCCGGTTTCCAATCGCCAAAGCGCTTGGCGATCAACTCCGCCATCATCTTTGGGTCCGCATCGCCCACCATGACGACCGTCGCATGATCGGGTCTGTACCATCGCTCGTAAAAGGCCTTGAGGCCCTCCGGCGTTGCTCCGGCGAGCGTCTCGTCCGTGCCGATCGTGTCGCGCATCGCATATTTGAGGCCCGCATAGAAAAGCGGGCGTGCAATATCCTGATAACGGACGGCGAGTTCGGGCTGGCGCCCCTTTTCCGCCATCACGATCTTGCGCTCCGCATTGACGGCTTCCGGCACGAAGAGGGCGGTGTCGACCATTTCGGACAGGACGTGCAGGCTGGTGTCGAGCGTCGTTTGGTCGGCGTGGGGCAGATCGAGCTGATAGACGGTCTGCGTCGAATCGGTGGACGCATTGGTGTCGCTGCCGAAGCTTGCACCGAATTGCTGCCAGATTTGCCGCGCCTCGCGGTCGGCGAAGCTTTTCGAGCCCCGGAAGGCGAGATGCTCGACGAAATGCGCCCAGCCTTGCTCGTGATCCTCTTCGTTCAAGGCGCCGGTATTGATCCGCACCCGGATCGACACTTGCTTTTCCGGCAAGGCGTTGCGCCGGACGACATAACGCAGCCCATTGGGCAGGGTGCCGAACGTCCAGGCCGGATCGGCGGCGAGATCGGTATCCTTGTAGAACCAGTCGCTGGCGCCCGGCTGAGCAGCCAGCGGCGCGGCAAGGATGAGGAGGGGGGCGGCGAGCCACTTCAAGCGTCGATGCATGGGCCCTAAGCTAGGGTCTGCGCTGCGTTCCCGCAATAAGGCCGCTTTTTACTACTGCGGCAGCTTCGAACCTTTTGCCGCCGCGCACCGTTATTGGTGGCCTGATCCAGGAACCTCACCGTGAAGCCAGCAATGCCGATCCTCGCCGCTCTATCGCTAACCCTTGCCTGCTGCGGCGGGGGTGACGAGGCTGCGGACAATGGCATCGTTACGCGACCGGAACCGGCCGGCAATTCCGTCCCACCTCCAGCCCCGCCCGGTCCGGACGGCGCGGATACCCCACCCGATGATCGCGCCCCGCTTGTCGAAGCGCCCGTCGCGCCGGATAGCCCGCAGGCGGCTGCCAAAATCGTCCAATCTTATTATGCGCTGATTGGGCAGGGCCGCTATTCCGAGGCTTGGGCGCTCTGGTCCGATGGCGGCAGGGCAAGCGGAATGGACGCGGATGCCTTTGCGGAAAGCTTCGCCAGGTTCGCGGACTATCATGCGGATGTGGGTGCGCCCGGCCCGGCCCAGGGTGCGGCGGGTTCCATCTACGTCACCGTGTCGGTACGGGTCTATGGCCGCTTGGCATCGGGCGAAGCCTTCAACATGGCGGGTCCGGTCACATTGCGCCGGGTAAACGACGTGCCCGGGTCGACCGAAGAACAGCGCCGCTGGCATATTGCGCAAAGCGAGGTGAAGCCGCTCCCTAATTGAGTCCGGACCCTCCCTCCTCATGCGGGCGGAAACGGCGGCGGCGCGGTTCGATCTCGAAACGGAAACGGCCCTTGATCTGGTCATTGACGAAGCGGCCTGCGGATGGCGCGGCAAGCAGCGCCTCGTAAACCGCGCCCGGCACATCGAAATAGGAATAGCGGTCGCCATCGCGATACCAGAGGTCCAGAATG
The DNA here is from genome assembly GCF_003012815.1 of Allosphingosinicella vermicomposti. Lineage (GTDB taxonomy): Bacteria > Pseudomonadota > Alphaproteobacteria > Sphingomonadales > Sphingomonadaceae > Allosphingosinicella > Allosphingosinicella vermicomposti. The sequence continues at coordinate 76,266 of NZ_PXYJ01000001.1, forward strand.
CGGCTGACATCGTCATAGGCGGCGCGCGCAATGGCCGATGAAGAAAGAGACGGCATGATTGCGGGCAACCGGCGCCGCGTTATGAAGGTTCCGGACGGACGGGAGATGAGTATGCGCGATGGCAAGGTGGTGGCGATATTCGGACTGGCGGCCTTGCTTGCAAGCTGCGGCGATGCTGGCACGGCGCCTGAACCGGAGCGGTCGCAACCCGCCAAGGCCTCGACGTCGAAGCCCAATCCATTTCACGATCAGCTCATGAAATTGAGCGAAACCGATCGTGGACTAACCCTCCGCCGCGCGGTTCAGGACAATCGGGGCAGTTGCCGCCGCATCGTCTCCAGCGTCTATCAGGAAGAATATCAGGGCCTGCGCATGTGGACGCTGCGCTGCGAGGGCAACCGCGACTGGGCGATCTTCGTCGGCGCCGCCGGCCGGGTGCAGGTGCGAAGCTGCGGGGACAATGTGAAGCTCGGACTGCCCGTTTGCCGGTTCAAAGGCGCCTGAGCTTCCACAATCGTCATTGGGAGCATAGCGAAGCAATCATCTTGTGGCCGGCTCAAGGTCGCGCGATCTTTTCCCTCCGCTCGCGATGAAGGTCGATCAGCAGCTCCGCGTCTCGCGATATTCGCCGCTTGCCGTCTTTTCACGAACGATTACGCAATCGCCGTCCTTGCGCTCCTCGCGCCAGCTGCCGTCGGCATTGGTGACGCGATTGCCGCCTTTGGCAACGCGTTTGCCGTTCTTGATATCATAGGAAAAATTATCCGGCGTCTTCTTCACCGGATCGGCGATGGCGGCCGCGACAGGCCCAGCGGCAAGCGCGACAAGGCCGATGCCGGCCGCAATGGCCGCAAGCCGGGCGGGCGGTTGGCGTTTCAAGAAGGTCATCATACCCATGTCCATCATATAGAGGGGCAAGCCTTAGCGATCAATGAACGCCCTATTTGGGGAGTTCGATCGTCGGGCCCAGATTCTGTATCACCTGACGGGCGTCGAAGCTGCGCGGATCATTGGGCCGCACGCCTCGGTACATCACGACTTCCGCCGTCGCCTCATAGCGGTCGATCGTGTTCACATCGACGGTGCGGTCGAAGAATGGATCGCCATACCAGGGATCCCAGCTCCGCCAGCCCCAAGGGCCGCGATAACGCCAGGACGGGCCCCAATAGCCATAAGGGCCAGGGCCAAACGGATCGGACCTTACGGTCGTCGTCCGCTGCTGATCCGTGGCCCGCTGCGCGATGGTGAAGCCGTCATAGCCCCGTTGCACGGTGAGCTCCGCCGCGCGGTAGAGAAGATAATTCTCTACCCGTGCGCGGCTGGTGAACTGGTTGCCCGCAAAGCTGACGCGATAGCGATTATCCTCGATCTGCTGGCTGCTATAACCGCCCGATGCGCCGCGTGTGCCGATCGGCTGATAAGGCGTCGCGGTCGCGCAGGCGGTCAACAATAAGGCGATCGCAGCGGGGCCGGCCAGCGCGCGCGAACCGCTTTTTCCATACAGGGTCATGGGCGGCATCCTTTTTCTCTTACGAACTGAAAACGAAGAATAAAAGCGGACGTTCCGGACATGGCGGCCGCAAAAGAAACCGGTCGACCACTTCTGCGTTCTTAATCCAAATTAAGAATTGGAGAGGCGCATGAAGTTTATATTTGGGCTCTGCGCAACCGCTTTGATCGCCGCGTGCGATAGCGGCGCATCGGAAAATGATGTCCAGCCGGTGGAGGTGCCGCAGGGCGATTACCAGGCGCGGCTGATGACCATGCCGGAAGGGCAACGCAACGCCGTCTTCATTCGCGCCATCCGCGATGCGGGCCGCGATTGTCAAAATGTCGAACGCTCGGCTTTCCAAGGAGAGCGGAACGGCCAGCCGGTCTGGGCGGCGCGCTGCGGCGATGGGCAGGACTGGGTGATCGTCATCGGTCGCGACGGGATTGCCCAGATCGCAAATTCTCAGGAGCTGGAAACCGCATCGGACAACGCAAGCTTGCCTTGAGTTTGGTCATTGCGAAAAGCGCTAGCGACGAAGCAATCCATCTTGCGGCCAGGCGCGGTGCCGCTGGATTGCTTCGCTTCGCTCGCAATGACGGGGGAGGTTAGCGTCCGCGCGTTCGCCTCTCCGCCCGCGCAGCCTTTTGTTTGCCGAAGCGTGTGGTGCGCGTGCCTGGCTTGCCGCTGATGGAATGACCGAGGACCGGCGCCTTCTTTTCGTGATCGGGAATGCCGAGTTCGTCGGCCTCCAGACGGCGGATTTCGTCGCGCAGGCGCCCGGCTTCCTCGAATTCCAGGTCGGCGGCAGCCTTGCGCATCCGCTTTTCCAAGTCTTCGATATAGGCGCGCAAATTGTGGCCGACGAGGTGTGTCGCTTCCTCGTCGCCTGTGTCGACGGTGACGCTGTCGCGGTTGGAAACGTCGGCGAGAATGTCGCTGATGTTGCGCTTGATGGTCATCGGCGTGATGCCGTGCGCTTCGTTATAGGCCTTCTGCTTCTCCCGGCGGCGATCGGTTTCGTTGAGCGCGCGCTCCATCGATCCGGTCACGCGATCGGCATAGAGGATGACCTTGCCCTCGACGTTGCGCGCGGCGCGGCCGATGGTCTGGATCAATGAGGTTTCGGAGCGCAGGAAGCCTTCCTTGTCGGCGTCGAGGATCGCGACGAGGCCGCATTCGGGAATGTCGAGGCCTTCGCGCAGTAGGTTGATGCCGACCAAGACGTCGTAGACGCCAAGGCGCAGGTCGCGGATCAGCTCGATACGCTCCAGCGTCTCGACGTCCGAGTGCATGTAGCGGACGCGCAACCCCGCTTCGTGGAGGAATTCGGTGAGGTCTTCCGCCATACGCTTGGTGAGCGTGGTGACGAGCGTGCGATAACCCTTCCTCGCGGTTTCCTTCGCTTCGTGGATAAGGTCGTCGACCTGATCCTCGATCGGCTTGATCTCGACCGGCGGGTCGATGAGGCCGGTGGGGCGAATGACCTGCTCGGAAAAGACGCCGCCCGTTTGCTCCATTTCCCACCCGCCGGGCGTCGCGGACACGGCGACGGTCTGCGGGCGCATCGCGTCCCATTCGTTGAAGCGAAGCGGGCGGTTGTCGATGCAGCTCGGCAGACGGAAGCCATATTCGGCGAGCGTGATCTTGCGGCGATGATCGCCGCGCGCCATCGCGCCGATCTGCGGCACCGTCTGGTGGCTTTCGTCCACGAAGAGAAGCGCGTTTTCGGGGAGATATTCGAACAAAGTGGGCGGCGGTTCGCCGGGCAGGCGACCGGTGAGGAAGCGGGAGTAATTTTCGATGCCCGCGCAGGAGCCGGTGGCCGCGATCATCTCCAGATCGAAATTGGTGCGCTGTTCGAGGCGCTGGGCTTCGAGCAATTTGCCTTCCGCGACCAGCTCCTTCAGGCGCTCGGCAAGCTCATGCTTGATCGCCTCCATCGCCTGTTTGAGCGTCGGGCCGGGCGTGACGTGGTGGCTGTTGGCATAGACCTTCACATAGTCAAGCGATGCCACCTTCTTGCCGGTCAGCGGGTCGAATTCGACAATTTCCTCAATCTCATCGCCGAAGAAATTGATGCGCCAGGCCGTGTCCTCATAGTGGCTGGGGAAGATTTCGAGATTATCGCCCCGCACCCGGAAATTGCCGCGCGCGAAGGCCTGGTCGTTGCGCTTGTACTGGAGCGCGACGAGCTTGCGGATGATCTCGCGCTGATCGACCGTCTCGCCCTTCTTCAAGCTGAAGACCATGGCGGAATAGGTTTCGACCGATCCGATGCCGTAGAGGCAGGACACGGATGCCACGATGATCACGTCGTCGCGCTCCAAAAGTGCGCGGGTGGCCGAGTGCCGCATCCGGTCGATCGCCTCGTTTACCGAACTTTCCTTCTCGATATAGGTGTCCGACCGCGGCACATAGGCTTCCGGTTGGTAATAATCGTAATAGCTTACGAAATATTCGACCGCATTGTCGGGAAAGAAACTCTTGAACTCCCCATACAGCTGAGCCGCTAGTATCTTGTTCGGCGCAAGGATCAGGGCGGGCCGCTGCGTCTGCTCGATCACCTGCGCCATGGTGAAGGTCTTGCCGGAACCCGTGACGCCCAGAAGCACCTGCGTCTTCTCGTCATCCTTGATCTGGCCGACAAGCTCCTTGATCGCTGCGGGCTGATCGCCCGCTGGCTCATAATCGGACACGATCTTGAAGGCCTTGCCGCCCTCGCTCTTTTCGGGGCGCTGCGGGCGGTGGGGGACGAAGTCCTGGCCGGTTTCCGGTTCTTCCAGGGTGGTGCGGATTTGGATCGCCATGGAAGCTATATGGTCATTCGTTTTCGTCCGCGCTAGCGTCTGCCCGATAAGAAGGGGGAGGATGACGATGCGTGTACTCGCTTTGATGCCGTTGCTTGTTCTGGCCGCCTGCACGGACAGTGCGGAGGCCGACCAGAAGGCCGCTGAAGCCGCTAAGGACAATCTGAAGCTGGAAGCGGGGCAGTGGGTGTTCGCCACCGAATTGACCGGCATCGACGCACTTGATGATGCTCCCAAGCCTGCGCTCAAGGGCGCGGTCGGCGACAAATCGGAAGCCGGCGCCTGCATCGCGGCTAACGAGGTTGCCCAGCCCCAGCCCGCCATCTTCGCGGGTGCCGACCTTGGCGAATGCGTGTATGAGAATCTGTACATGAAGCGCGGGCGCCTTAGCGGCACCTTGGGCTGCAAGATCGACGGGCTCGCAGGCAATATTCAGGTCAGCCTCGACGGCACCTACACCGCCACCACTTTGGACGTGTCGGCGCGCACCCAGACCTATTTGTCGGGCGATGGCGATGTCGCGATGACCCGCAAGATCGTGGGCAAGAAGGTTGCCGGCACTTGTACGCCCGAGAAGTCGGAAGAAACGCCGAAGGCCTGATCCACAAAAGCCCTCCCTCATCGCGGGGGGGGCTTATAGCGCCGTCACGTCCCAGGTCCGGCCGACCTCGGTCGTGACGAAGCCCTGCTCCGCCGCCCGGCCCTTCGTCCGCAGCGCGTTCAGCCGTTTTACCGGCTCATCGATTGGTTCGAACGTCAGCTGGAACGTGCCCCAATGTATGCCAAGGCCGCTCTTCGCGCCAAGTGTGCGATAGACGGCCATCGCTTCGTCCGGATCGAGATGACTATTCTTCATCGCTGCCCGGGGCGCGTAAGCTCCGATCGGCAGGATGGCGAGGCGATAGGGGCCGTGACGCGCTGCCTCCTTGACCCAGCTGCCATCGCCATAGCCGGTATCTCCTGCGAAGAAGACGTTGCCGCCCGGCAGCTTCACGGTGAAGGCCGACCAGAGCGCGCGATTGCGATCCACGCCCAGCGTGAACTCCAATGATGGTTGGGCTGGACGGTTACATCGATTGCGGCGCGACACGGCGCGATCGATGGATCGCAGGCATCGTTGATCCAATAACCGCCCCGCCAATCCATAGGCAGAGAGGGAATACCCACCCTTTTCAAGATCGTATCGTTTCCGGGACTCACGACAATCTGTGGCTTGTCCCGCTCCCACAGCCGCCTCAGAGTGGGAAGGTCCATATGATCATAATGATTGTGGCTGATGAGGACGAGGTCGATCTTTGGGAGATCGTCGAACCGAACACCCGGCGCTCGAACACGTTTGGGACCGAGGAATGAAACCGGCGACGCGCGCTCCGACCAGATCGGATCGGTCAGGATATTGAGTCCACCCGTCTGAATCAGCACCGTGGCATGGCCGATCCAGGTGACCTTCATCGCGTCCCCCTGAACACGGGCAGGCGGGATGGTCGGCGTCACTTGCACTTGTTCCGGCCAGGCGGCGCGGACCTCGCCGCCAACGCGGCCAAGGAAGAAGCCTGCGCTGGGGCTTTGGGGGCCACGCGGCGTATAGGCATTGAAAAAGCGCTCTCCGTCGAAATGGTCGCTTATTGGCCCGCGATAATAACGGAAATCGAGAAATGGCATCAAAAGCGTCGGCGCCCAGCAGAGCGCGATGATCGGAAACAGCAGGGCCGTGCCGAGCCCCTTCAGGATGCGGATCATGGCGCGGCGTCAGGGGAGGAGTGTGAAGCCCGCCGGCGCAGCGGTTTCAACATGGCCGTCATGATACATGTCCATGACGAGATCCATCTTGCCGGGCGCGGCGGCCTTGCAGTCGAGCGGGTAGAGATCGACGATCGTGCCATAAGCGCCGATGCCGCCCGAGGCGCGCGGGCCGGTGACCGGTTCCGATCCATCGACGCAGCGAAGCCGGGCAATATAGGCCCGTTCGCCTTCCGGACCGCCGACACGCACGGGATTGGAGAGGGTGCCAAGCGGATGAGAGGATGCTTCCGCAACGGCGCGCGTCAGCTCTTCATCGGACACGCCCATGCCAAGTTCAGCCAACAGTTTCTCGGGCGAGGGAGTGCTTTCGCTTGATGGCTTCTGGGCGAGCGCCGGGGCGCTCGATAGAATGGCAGCAAGGATCAGTGCACGCATGATGGCTCCCCCCATTGGATGGACTCACGCTCATGCTTAGCGTGATTTCGGGGGAGCGGGAACGGGGTCGCTAAACCTATTCAATCTAAACGTCATCCCGGCGAAAGCCGGGATCTCCTGCAGGATAAAGCCGGGATTTCCTGCAGAATAAGGCGCCTTATTGTCCTGAGATCCCGGCTTTCGCCGGGATGACGGTAAGGGTCGGGCTAGCAGAAGAGGACGCTCAAACGTCCGGATCGGCCTCGTAAGGCCGACCCGAAGGCTCCACGCCCTGCGGATGCGGAGCCGCCTGTTCGGCTGCGTCTTCGCCTTTACCCTTTTTCTCCTCGAGATGTTCGGGCACCTCGCCGTGGCGGGCCTCTTTGCTGGCAGGCAAGGGGTGCCCGCTTTTTGTGTCTCCGCTCATCGCCGGTCGTTCTGGTCTTCGTCCTGCGGGCGCTGCGCGGCCTCATCCTTGGGCACCGGGCCGCCAGCAGCCGATCCGCCACCGGCCATGGGATCGTCGTCATAATCCTCGCCGGGATTGTTGCCGCCAGCACCGGCGCCGGAGCCTGCAACCTTGCCGGTCTTGGGATCGAAAGAGGCGCGATGGCCGCGATCGTCCTCCCGATCCAGTGTATCCTGCGGACGTGCGGCATCGCCGGGTCGCTGATAGTCGGTCGATAGATTGCCATCGGGGCGGTTCATCATCGTCTCCTCAAATATGCAGCACGCGGCGAAGGCGCGCGACGACCGTATCGGGCGCGGGCAACACATGAATTTCCTCGACGCGCGTTTCGAACACGGTCTGGAACAACATCTTTTCCTGCTGCTGACGCTGCAGTTGCTCATCATAGAGGCCAGGGGCACGGCCCTGATGCTCGGATGGGGCGCCGGCCACAATGTCGTTGATCGTCATGGCCTTAAAACGCGGGCAGGCAATGGCCGTTCCGCACTTCGGTGAACGGTTGGCCCGACGGGACGAAAGCAGGAACGTCACGCGACGGCGGCACGTTCTTCGCGTTGTTACCCGGCAAACGGGGACGAGCCAATTGAAGGAGAAGAAGCCATGGCCAACCAGAACAAGTCTGGACGCCAGCAATCGCAAAAGCAGCAGGAGCAGCAGCAAAGCGGCCAATCCCGTCAGCAACAGGGCGAGAGCGGCAAGCAGCGGCAGGACCGCCAGCAGCAATAAGCTGCCTTTGCTTCTAAGGGAGCTTTTCCCGGAGGCGGATCGTTCGAAAGGACGGTCCGCCTTTTATATTGGCAAACGGGCGAGCTGTATTATATCAGTAGATCAGTTCGAAGAGCGAGGACGATATGGCGAAATCCGGCACGAAAACGAAGGACGGCAAGAAAGCCAAGGCCAAGTTGAAGGTTCCAAAGACGATCGCGGGCGTCAAAGTGCCCAAGAAAGTGCGAACGGCTGCCGATCCCGTTCTCCGAGCCGTTGAAAATCCGATCGTTGCCGAAATCGCCGCAGCCGCGCTCGTGGCCGCTGCGGGCGCGCTGACCGCAAAGAAAGCGGCGTCTTCGCCTAAGGTACGAGCGACGAAGGACCGGATTTTCGAAGCCGGCGATTCCCTTAAGGACGCACTGACGAACCTTGCCAATGACATGGCCGACCGTGCGATCACCGCGCTTGAGGGGATCGAAGAGCAAGTTAAGGCGCGCAAATCCGCGCCGCAGGGGGGAACCGACGCCAAAACGGACATCTGAGCATTGGAAGAGGATATCGCCCGGGCCGAGCGGGTCTTGGAAGGATATACAGGTATCGAGCGGTAGACTTCCTATGGCACGCCTGCGCTGAAGTTGGCAGCAAGCTTATGATCCGGGTTCACTCGGCGGGTATCCTCGTCCTCATGTGCGAAATTCCAGTGAAGGAGCATCTTCTGGGGTGCGGCCCCGGATGCCTTCTTCGAAACCGATCATTATAAGGGCTGGCCGACTGTGCTCATCCGGCTGGATGCGGTCGATGATGAGGCGCTACGCGCGCGGCTCCAGGCGGCCTGGCGGGAATGGGCACCGAAGAAAGTGGTGATGGCCCTCGATCAGGGCGACGGCTGAATCACCGGTCTTCCTTTGTCGGGTCGATAAGTAAAAGACAGCCTTTCGACAGTCTTAGGGCCAACGGTAAACCGAGCCGATATTGCATTTCCCACCCCGCTAGCCCTGAGCCTGTGGAAGGGCGTGTGCAATGCGCAATTCACACGGGCTTCGACAAGCTCAGCCCTAGCGGATGTAAGATAAAGAGGTGTTATGGAGGTAGGCTGAAGTCAGGCCGTTTCCATCTCAGCCGCGACCGTTTCTTCGATCCAGCCGCCACCCATGACCCGATCGCCATCATAAAGGACTGCCGCCTGCCCGGGCGCGACGCCATATTCGGGGGCGTCGAAATGGATGCTCTCGCCATCGAAGCGAGCCGGCGTGGGGCGGGCCATGGACCGCACCTTGGCGCTGTAACGGCCTTGTCCCTCGCCGCCGAGCCAGTTGATCTCTCCCAATCGCGCGGCACGAACGGCAAGCGCGCTCTTGGGGCCGACGATCACGCGGCGGCTCTCCGGCTCCAGCTTTACGACATAAAGCGGTTCCGGCTGCCCGCCGATTTCGAGACCCCGGCGTTGGCCGACCGTATAATGGATGAGGCCCTTATGGCGTCCAAGCACATTGCCCGCGCGGTCGACGATCTCGCCATCATCCTCAGCTTCCGGGCGCACCTTCTTCACGACCGAAGCATAATCGCCATTGGGCACGAAGCAGATGTCCTGACTGTCGGGCTTGTCGGCAACCGCGAGGGCCAGCTCCTTGGCGATTTCGCGTACCGCGCTCTTCGGCATATCGCCCAATGGGAAGCGCAGGAAGTCGAGCTGTTCCTGCGTCGTCGCAAACAGGAAATAGCTTTGGTCGCGGGCGGGATCGGCGCCGCGATGCAGTTCCGTGCGCTTCGGTCCGACTACGCGACGGACATAATGACCGGTGGCAAGGCAATCGGCGCCGAGTTCCCTGGCAAGCGAAAGAAGGTCGGTAAATTTCACGCCCTGGTTGCAGCGCACGCAAGGAATGGGCGTGCGGCCCTTCATATATTCGTCGGCGAAGCGGTCGATCACGCCCTCGCGGAAGCGGCTTTCATAATCGAACACATAATGGGCGATGCCAAGCCGGTCGCAGACCGTGCGGGCGTCGTAAATATCCTGGCCCGCGCAGCAGCTTCCCGGCTTCTGCACCGCCATGCCGTGATCGTAGAGCTGGAGCGTGACGCCGATCACCTCCGCCCCGGTGCGGGCGGCAAGCGCGGCCACGACAGACGAATCGACCCCGCCCGACATGGCGACGACGATCCGCGCCTCGTTGGCCGGACGGCTAAGCTGGAAATCCGCTGTCATGACGGGCGCATATAGGACGATGAAGGCGCTTCGCACAGTCCCGCTTCGGGACGGACGGCTTAAAAGCTTTATGCGGCGTTTACCGAATCGTCATTCTCCCGAACCTAGCCTTCCGACTCATGGACATGACACCCCACAGACGTCCGCGCCTCAAGGCGGCCGATCGGCAGAGCGCGCTCGACTATCCGATGCTCGTTGCCCTGCTCAACGCCGCGCAAGGAAGCGGGCCCGCCGCTTTCGCTCCGGTTATTGATGGCGGGGAACCGACACCTGCTGCGGCAGAGGATTGCTTTGTCGACCTGATCGAGGGCGGCCCGGCCTGGCGCCGCGCGATCCTAGGCCAAGGTGGCTCGTTCAACCGCGATGTTGCGGAACGGGAGATCGATCCCCCGCAGCCGTGAAGGGAATATTTACTTCCCGCAATTACGAGTTTCGTGCCGCTGCCCCACGGCGGTGCGTTCAAAAAGGGAGAAAGCCCGGTGTCGCGGGCTCATTGAGGCAGCAATGATCGAGAACCAGAAAATCCGCCCCGCTCAGGTCATCGGGCCGCTCGGCGAGCCGCTGACCGTCGATACGCTGCCGCCGCGTTCCACCACGCGCTGGGTGGTTCGCCGCAAGGCGGAAGTCGTTGCGGCGGTGAATGGCGGTCTCCTGTCCATCGACGAAGCATGCGAACGATACGGCCTGACATTGGAGGAATTCGCGACCTGGCAGCGCGCCGTCGATCGCGCGGGAATGGCAGGCCTTCGTGTCACCCGCATCCAGCATTACAAGTCGCTTTACGAGCGGCAGAGGCGCGCCTGACAGGACGCGCCGCCGCGCCTTTCGCTCCTTTCCCGAAACAATCCGCGATTTGAGTCGTTTCCCGATCGCTCCGCCGCCTCAAGAAACAGCGGCGGGCGGGGAGGAACAAGCGCGGCACTGGCGCGTCTTGCCCTTCACATCGCCGACAGAATCACCCGGTTCACCGGCGCAAAAAAGGGAAAGGAGACCATCAATGGGTATCATTCTTTGGCTCATCATCGGCGGCATTATCGGCTGGTTGGCCAGCATCATCATGCGTACGGACGCACAGCAGGGCATCCTGTTGAACATCGTCGTCGGCATCGTCGGCGCATTTATCGGCGGCCTTATTATCTCCGGCGGCTCGATCAACAATGCGCCGCTGAAGCTCACCTCGTTCCTGGTGTCGTTGCTCGGCGCGGTTATCCTGCTCGCAATCGTCAACCTTTTCCGTCGCGGCCGCGTGCGCTAATCGCCGCAGCTTGATGGCTTGAAAAGGGCCGCTCCGGATCGTCCGGAGCGGCCCTTTTCGTTGTGCGGCTAAGGACAGCCGACTTCACTTACTGCAGTTCGAAACTGACTGAGAGCGTGACGTTCACCGCCTGCTCGCCCGGATCGATCTTGGCGGCACTTCCCGCGTCGCGGGCTTCGGCTACGGCGTAAGGCATCGGTGCCGGGCGCGCCGCGCCCATTTCGCTCACCGACAGGATCCGCCCGACACGCTTGCCCATGGCGCGAGCATAGAGATCGGCGCGGGCGCGGGCTTTGGCGAGAGCGTCGGTGCGCGCTTCGTCCATTGCTTCATCTTCCTTGTCGATCATCAGCGTCGGACCGTTGATCTGGTTCGCCCCTTGAGCGACCAGGGCGTCGAGAATCTGGCCGGTCTTGGCAATATCGCGGAACCGGACGCTCACATCCGTGCTGGCACGATAGCCGGTGAGTTGCGGCGGCTGATTGTCCTGATAGCGATAATCGGGATTGAGGTTGAGGCTGCTCGTCTGGATGTCCCGATCGGCGATGCCCGCTCGTTTCAGGGCAGCACGCACCTTGTTCATTGCGGCCGCATTCTGGCGAATGGCGTCGCTGGCGGTCGGCGCTTGGGTCACCACACCGGTGCTGATCCGGGCGATGTCTGGCACCCGGGTGACTTCCCCGGTCGCCACCACGTCCAGCCGGGTGCCGTCGATTGGACGGATAGCAGCCGCGTCCTGCGCGGCCACCGGGGCTGCGGCGGGGATCAGCGCAATGGCGGAAGCAAGGGTGAGCAGTCGAATCATCTTGGTCTCCAAAACTGTTTCTTCACCGCAACGACGGCGGCTTCACCAACGCGTCTATCGGTGCATTGTTGCTGAATGGCAAAGACAGCTGAAGTTCATCTTCGAATAGCAAAGTCGATGGAAAATCGTGCCTTATCGGTGTATGGCGCGCGTCCAGCATGGTCGGGTTCCCGCAAACATAATTCCGGCTTGAGGCTGGTGCCTTATTGAGATAATACAGCCAGACGCGGCAGCAGCCGTGCGACCTTTGGGAAAGACAAGAAGATGAATATCGAAGCGGCTCAATGGCGTCGTGATGCTCTTTCGGGCGGGGAGTATAGCGAGGATGAGATCATCATCCGCAACCGCCGCCGCCGCACGATCATCATCGCAAGCGTGATCGCGCTGCTCGTCATCGTCGCTGCCGTCTTCGCTTTTTCGGGCGGATCGGAAGAAAAGGCCGCCGGGCCCGCCGTCAAGGGGCAGTCGGGCGCAACACCGCGTGTCACCGTGATCGTGCCGGGCCGTCAGCAGGTTGCCCGCCTCATTTCCGCGACCGGCACGCTCGCCGCGCGCCGCGATATGCCGGTGGGCGTGTCGGGCGAAGGCGGCACCGTTACGCGCGTCCTCGTCGAACCGGGCCAGTGGGTGGGCGCCGGTCAGACGCTCGCCATCATCGAACGTTCGGTTCAGACGCAGCAGGCGCAGCAGCTCGCTGCCCAAATCGACGTCGCCCGCGCCGACGCCGCATTGGCCGCCAATGAATTGAAGCGCGCACAGGCGCTTGTCGCCCGCGGCTTCGTGTCTCAGGCCGACATCGACCGCAAACAGGCGACGTTGAACGCCGCCAATGCTCGCGTCCGCGTCGCCCAGGCGCAACTCGCCGAAACCCGCGCACGCATCGGCAAGCTCGATGTGACAGCGCCCGCCGCCGGCCTTGTACTCGATCGCATGGTCGAGCCGGGGCAGGTCGTCAGCGCTGGTTCCGGAGCCCTATTCCGCATCGCCATGGGTGGCGAGATGGAAATGCTCGCTCGCCTGTCTCAGGAAGATCTGACGCGCCTTTCCGTGGGCGTTCCTGCCAGCGTCACGCCCGTCGGCTCCACGCAAACGGTGTCCGGTTCGGTTTGGCAAGTGTCCCCGGTTATCGATCCGCAGACGCGTCAGGGCGAAGCGCGCATTTCGATCCCCTATAACAAGGGAATCCGCCCGGGCGGATTCGCCTCCGCGGATATCCGCGCGGGCGCGGTCGACGCGCCGCTGCTCCCGGAATCGGCGGTGCAGAGCGACGACAAGGGCAATTTCGTCTACATCGTCGACAATAATAACAAGATTGTCCGCCGCGACGTGCAGATTGGCGACGTGTCGGATGCGGGCGTCGCCATAACCGGCGGCCTTCAGGGCAATGAGCGGGTCGTCCAGTCGGCCGGCGCATTCTTGAACCCCGGCGATACCGTCCAGCCCGTCCGCGCGACGGCCAAACGTTAAGGCGATCCGACATGAGCTTCCGCAACATATCGGCTTGGGCGATCCGGAACCCGGTTCCCTCGCTTGTCCTGTTCGTGGCCCTTACTTTGGCCGGCTTGATCAGCTTTTCGCGGATGGAGGTGCAGAACGATCCGGACATCGATTTTCCGGTTGTTATCGTTGCGATCTCTCAGCCCGGAGCGGCGCCGACGGAGCTTGAGAACCAGATCACGCAAAAGGTCGAAGCCGCCGTCCGGTCGCTCCCCGGTATCGAGGAAATCAATTCAAATGTCACCGAAGGCAGTTCGACAACGGTGATCCAGCTCGCGATCGGAACGCCGATCGACCGCTCGGTGAACGACGTTCGCGACGCAGTGACCCAGATAAGGGGGCAGCTGCCAGAAGGGATTTTGGAGCCGCAAGTGTTTCGCGTCGATACGACGGATAATGACCTTGCGAGCTTCACCGTTGTCTCGACCAGTATGACGCTCGAGCAATTGAGCTGGTATGTCGACAATACGGTCACGAAGGAATTGTTGTCGGTTCCGGGCATGGCGGGCGTCGACCGGACCGGCGGCGTCAATCGCGAAATTCGCGTTATCCTCGATCCCGCCAAGTTGCAGGCCCAGGGTCTGACGGCCAGCCAGGTCAACCAACAGCTTCGCCAGGTGAACCTTAACGCCGCGGGCGGGCGGGCCGAAATTGCGGGGTCTGAGCAGTCGGTCCGCGTGCTCGGCAATGCCGCCGACGCCTTCGCGCTCAGCGAGACCCAGATCTCGGTAGGCGGCGGTCGAACGGTGAAACTCGGCGACATCGCCGACGTGCGCGATCTTTACGCCGAGCAACGTTCTTATGCCACGCAGGACGGCCAGCAAGTGCTGGCTTTCAGCTTCCAGCGCGCGAAAAATGAATCCGACGTGTCGGTCTATGACGGTGCGATGGAAAAGCTGAAAGCGCTCGAAAAGCGCAACCCGGATGTTCAGTTCAAGCTCATCTTCGACAATGTGAAATATGCCAAGGAGCAATATCACAGCTCGATGATGGCCATGATCGAGGGCGCCGTGCTGGCGGTTCTCATCGTATTCCTCTTCCTCCGCGATTGGCGCGCGACGATCATCTCGGCCCTCGCCATTCCGCTCTCGGCTATTCCCGCTTTCTGGTTCATGGAAATGATGGGCTTCACGCTCAACACCATGACATTGCTCGCGCTTTCGCTGGTGGCCGGCGTGCTGGTCGACGACGCGATCGTGGAGATCGAAAATATCGTCCGGCATATGCGCATGGGCAAATCGGCCTATCAGGCGTCGATAGAGGCAGCGGACGAGATTGGCCTCGCGGTGCTCGCCACTACCATGTCGATTGTCGCGGTATTCTTCCCGGTCGGTCTGATGCCCGGCGTGGCGGGCCAGTTCTTCAAGAATTTCGGCTTCACCGTGGTCGCCGCAGTCTTGATGAGCCTTGCCGTCGCACGCCTTATCACCCCCATGATCGCCGCGTACTTTTTGAAGTCGAAGGGCCATCAGTCGCATGGTGAGGGCAAGGCCATGGACTGGTATATGGCCGTTCTTCGCTTCACACTGAAGCATCGCTGGACGGCGGTCGTCGGCGGGATTGTGGCGCTCCTTCTGACGGTCGGCACATTTGCGATGCTTCCGCAAACCTTCCAGCCGGAAACCGATCAGGATCGTTCGACGGCCTCTATCGAAATGGTTCCCGGCAGCACGCTCGTGCAGACCGGAGCTGTTGCGCGTCAGGTCGCCAACTTGCTGAAGCAGCAACCGGAGGTGGAGTCGACGTTCACGCGAGTGTTCGTCGGCAGCGCCAATGTCACTGCCATCTATAAGGAAGACAAGACGCGCACGAGTATCGAGTTCGAACGGGCGATTGCGCCGCAACTCGCAAACATTCCCGATGCGCGTGTATCCTTCCGCTCCCAATTTGGCGGCGGTCGCGACATCATGGTCACCTTGGGAAGCGATGATCCCGTCAAGCTTCAGGAAACGGCGAACAAGCTGGTTCAGGAAATGGCTTCGGTTCCGGAAGTCGTGGCACCCCGGGTAAATGGCGATCTCCAGCGACCCGAAATCACCATTCGGCCCCGTCTTGACCTTGCGGCCGAGCTCGGCGTGACGACTGGCGCACTCAGCAGCGCTATCCGCATCGCGACCTTGGGCGACATCGATCAGAACAGCGCAAAATTCTCGCTGTCCGATCGCCAGATCCCGATCCGCGTGTCGCTCAATGAAAACGCTCGTTCGCGTTTGTCGACGATCGAAAACCTGCCAGTGCCGACGACGGCGGGTGGCTCGGTCCCCCTGAAGCTTGTCGCTGACATCGGCTTCGGCGCAGGTCCGACCCGGATCGATCGCATGAACCAGATGCGCCGCGTCACCATAGGGGCCGATCTCGCCCCCGGTATGGTGAGCGGCCAGGCATGGGCGAAGATCAATCAGCTGCCGACCATGAAAAATCTGCCGCTTGGCGTAAATCAGGTCGTGTCGGGCATGCAAAAGTGGCAGTCGGAACTGATCCAGAGCTTTATCGTCGCGGTCATCTCCGGCATCTTCATGGTCTTCGCGGTGCTCGTCCTGCTCTATAAGCGTCTGATGCCACCGCTCGTGAACCTTGGATCTTTGTTGCTCGCCCCCCTTGGCGGCACCTTGGCACTGCTCGCAACGGGCAACCCGGTTTCTCTCCCCGTCTATATCGGCATCCTCATGTTGCTCGGTATTGTCGCGAAGAACTCCATCCTCCTCATAGATTTCGCGCTTGAGGAAATGGAGAAGGGCGTCGACAAAATGACGGCGATCCTGGACGCTGGCCACAAGAGAGCGCAGCCGATCGTCATGACGACGGTCGCAATGGTCGCCGGCATGGTGCCCACGGCATTGGCTCTGTCTGGCGATGGTGCCTGGCGTGCGCCTATGGGGATCACCGTGATCGGCGGCTTGTTACTCTCGACGGTGCTCACACTGGTGCTTGTCCCGGCGCTCTTCTCTCTCGCTCTCGGTTTTGAGAAACGCTTGGCCCGCCATGGTCGGAAGCTCCTCACTTATAAAGGGCCAGAGGATCACGGGCCATCCGTTCAGCCCGCGGAATGAACCAAAAGGCCGGACGGGCGATATAGGGGCATGACTGCGCCTCGCCCGTCCGGCCCCGTTCGCCTTCTTCATCCCATGCAAGGCGGCGCGCCCAACATGCGGATCATGGCGACCGGCATGCTGGTTGCGATGGCCGCTTTGTTTCTGCTCGCCACGTCGATGAAGGATGCGCACCCCGCTTGGAGTTTCGTAAAGGCCTTTGCCGAAGCCGCGATGGTCGGGGGCCTTGCCGATTGGTTCGCGGTGACGGCGCTCTTCCGCCATCCGCTCGGCCTGCCCATCCCACATACGGCGATCATCCCGCGCAACAAAGATCGGATCGGCGACACGCTCGCCGCCTTCCTCAAAACCAACTTCCTCACCCCCTCCGTCGTCGCGCGGCGTATGCGCGGCGTCGATGTGGCGGGCGCGATCGGTCGCTTTCTTACCGATCCGCCGCGTGAGGAGGGGCGCCTGCGCGAAGGTGCATCCCGCCTCATAGTCGATATCTTGGAATCGCTCGATCAGGAGCGGCTGGGCGGCATGGTGAAAAGCGCCATTTCCTCGCGCATCAAGACGCTGCAAGTGTCGCCCGTTCTCGGTCAATCGCTGGAAGCGGCGATGGACGAAAATCGGCACGTGCCCGTTCTCGACAGCATCGTCACCTGGGCCGGGCGGACGCTAGACGCCAATGAGGATGTGATCCGCCAGATGGTGCACGAGCGCGCGGGCTGGGTGATGCGCCTCGCCGGCATTGACGATCGCCTCGCGGATTCGATCATCGATGGCCTGCGCCGCCTCACCATCGATATGGCGGTCGATCCTGAACATCCCTTGCGTCAGAGCGCGGAAGAAGGGCTGGCCAGGCTCGCCCAGAACCTGCGTACCGATCCCGAGACCCAGGCGAAGGTCGAGGAAATGAAGAACAATATCGTCGAAAATGACGCTGTCGGCGACTGGATGGACGGCCTGTGGGAAAATGGCCGCGCGGCGCTGCTTAAAGCCGCTCGCGACCCCGATGCGGCGTTGGCTGGCAAGTTCGGCGACGCGCTCCGCCAGCTCGGTCAAACGCTACAGGAAGATGCGCGCCTCAAGGCCGCGATCAATCAATTCGCCCGCCGGGCCCTTGTCGGCATCGTCG
Organism: Allosphingosinicella vermicomposti; assembly: GCF_003012815.1. GTDB lineage: Bacteria > Pseudomonadota > Alphaproteobacteria > Sphingomonadales > Sphingomonadaceae > Allosphingosinicella > Allosphingosinicella vermicomposti. Next base: position 93,832 of record NZ_PXYJ01000001.1, read on the forward strand.
CGACTTATGGCAACGGCATCGTCGCTCTCGTGTCCGAAACCGTGCGCAGTTGGGATGCGCGCACCATCACTGGCCGCCTGGAAGGCGCGGTCGGCCGCGACCTTCAGTATATCAGGATCAACGGTACGCTTGTCGGGGGCCTGGTCGGCCTGCTCATTCACGTCGCCGAAACGACGCTGTGAGGGCCTAAAAGAAGTCCACTTTGTCGTAATGAGCAGGTGGCGAGATCACTTCCATCCGTTCGCCCAGGAAGGCCCGGAAACTCGGCCGAGACTTCATTACCGAATACCAGTCCGTCGTCTGCTTGTGACCGCGCCAATCAATGCCGCCCAGATAATCTGCCACCGACAGGTGCGCCGCTGCCGCGAGATCGGCGAGGCTCAGCACCGGACCCGCAAGCCAGCGGCGGTGATCGAGCAAATAATCGAGATAATCGAGATGCGCGTTCGCGACCTTCATCGCCTCGCGCAGTACGCGCGTATCCGGCGGATCGCGGGTGACGAGGCGCTTCGTCATGCGCTCTTCCAAAAGAGGCGCGACCACCTCTCCATAAAGGCGCCCGTCGAACCAAGCGACGAGACGACGGACTTCGGCGCGCTGAGCAGCGGTCCCCGGGATCATCGGCGACTTTTCAACCGTCTCTTCGAAATATTCGCAGATCGCGCCGCTATCGATGAGGCTGATGCCCTTGGTGGGTTCGACCAGCACCGGCGTTTGCCCCGCCGGGTTCATATCGACAAATTCATCGCGCTTCATCCATGGGGATTCGCGCACCAGCTCGTGCCCCACGCCCTTTTCGCCCAGCAGAAGGCGAACCTTGCGGGAAAATGGACAAAGCGGAAATTGATAGAGTTGCCACATGCGCGCTCTTCTTTAGCGAAGACGCGAAATCAGTCCACTCTTCGCCGCGACTTTATCGGCGGCTGGGGAGATCCCGTACCGCATCATCGACATCGCGGCCCAAATCCTCGAGCGAGCGGCGAAGACGCGGCGTAAGGATTGTAATATCAGTCATGATATCGCCCATGTCGGTTACGGCACCGTAAACCGATCGGCGCATCCGATCCTCGAAATAAGGATCGTCGCGCCCGGCCATATCGCGAAGCGTGCGGTCACGGGGGCCGCGGGCACCCGGATCGATCGCTTCGACAACGCCGCCTATTTCTATATCCATCATTGCGGACATGACCCGGCCGATCATGTCGCTGACATCCGCCATCTCTCCGGGCGTCGGGAGCGCGCGCACGATCTCGTCGTCACGGGAATCATGATATTGGGCCGCCGCCGGCGCTGCCGCGAGGAGAAAAACAGGGGCAAGAAACAACAGTCGCATCAAGCTTCTCCACATCAATCGCCTGAAAACGCATGCGAAATATGTGGGTCGCCTTAAAGCTTGGGGATGAGCCCCCGCTGAACGCTCAGCTGACCGGAATGTCTTCCGCGTCCAATGGAGTTTCATCCTCCATCCCGGGCTCAGGCAGCTCGTCCACCGGCACATAGCTTTCGTCGGCCGGCTCCTCCAGCACATCCATCATTTGCTGCTCGATCAGGCTGTCTTGCGTTTCTTCCGGGCGCTTCGGTGGCGGTGGCAGGTGTGCGGTCGCCTCCTCAACCTTCTTCATCATACCGGGCATCGCCTCCATCATCATCGGCGCATAGCTTTGCATCGAAGCGATGATCTCCGGGTCTTGCATGATGGTCATCATGTCGCGGGCATATTTGGCGCCCGTCGGGGTCTTGAAAAATGTGTTCAGATCCGTGAGTTCGCTGCTGGTAAAGCGGCGCGCATAGGCCTTTGCCAGCCCGTCGCGGAGCGTGGGCTCCATCGCGCTGAACAGGACGGCCATTTCGTCATTCATCACCTTGATGCCGATCCGCATCCTTTCCTCGAAATGCGGATCCGCCGCCCGTGCCTGATCGCCCACGGTCGCGTCAGGATCGATGCCGTCGGTCGGCTGGCCGTCCATCTTGGCCATGTCCGCGGCCGACATGCCTAATGCGCCAGCCAGGATCTGATCCATCATGCCGTCCGCGCTTTCCTTCATCATGCGCGACGCCGTGCCGAGCGGCCAAACTTGCTCGACCACTTGCTGCGCGATTTCCAGACGCGCCGGATCGACCGCAGTTTCAGCCGCGGGCGCAACGTTCCCCGGCTCAGCCTGAACGATAGGCGTTGCCAAAGCGATGGCGGCAGCGATGGTGATCATGATGGTACTCCCACTGGCCTGCCTGCGCTCCGGACGCAGCAGGAAAACAAGTCAAGCTCAGCGCAGCGTCAGCCAGACGAGCGCCGCGCTGCCGATGACAATGCGATACCAGGCGAAGGGTGCGAAGCCGTAACGCGATACGACGGCGACGAAAGCCTTTACAACCGCCAACGCCACGACGAAGGCCGTGACGAAGCCGATGGCGATGCCCTGCAGGTCTCCCGCCGACAGCAGATCGCGATTCTGGTAGAGATCGTAGGCGGTTGCCGCGATCATCGTCGGCACGGCGAGGAAGAAGCTGAATTCCGCCGCGGTCTTGCGCTCGACGCCCATTAGCAAAGCGCCCATGATCGTCGCGCCCGAACGGCTGACGCCGGGGATCATGGCAAGACATTGCACAATGCCGATCGCCAGGGCCGATTTTGCGGGCATCGTCTCGACGCTGTGGATGCGAACGGCCTTCACCATCCGCTCGATAAGGAGGATGAGGATGCCGCCGACGATCAGCGCCACCGCGACGATCTCCGGCGTCTCCATCAATGCGCGGATGCTCTTATAGGCGACGACGCCGATCACCATGGCGGGAAGGAAGCCGAGCAGGATGTTGCGGGTGAAGGCGATCGATCCGCCTTCGCGCGCGGCAAGGCCAATCGTCACCTTCCAGAAGCGGTCGCGATAGGCGAGGAGGACGGCGAGGATCGCACCCAGCTGGATCGCGATCTTGAAGGTCTTCGAGGCTTCACCCTCAAAACCGAGCAACGCGCCTGCGAGGATAAGATGGCCGGTCGAGGAGACGGGCAGGAATTCCGTTAGCCCCTCGATAAAGCCGAGCAGGATGTACGTTAGGATATCGGTGGTCATAAAAATGGCCGCGCGTCAGTAAGGCGATTTGGCGGCGAAGCGACCGTGGCGGCGATAGGCGGTGAGCCAGCCTTCGGTCACGGCGGCAAGCGGCGTCGGCGTGATGCCCAGCGCCTTCAGGCCTTTCGCGCCGTCGCTCACGACATTGTCGCGCGTCAGCATCAGCCATTGATCCCAGGTAATCGGCGCGCCCGGCAGCCAGCCCACCGCGCGGGCCATCAGGCTCCCCGCTGCATCCGGAATATCGGCGATATGATGGTCGCGGCCCGTCTGGCGCGCGATGAACTGGTTCAATTCCAGCATCGTCATGACCTGCGGCCCGCCAATCTCGTAGGTTTGCCCGGCGTGGGCGCCCGGATCGGTGATGGCCGCACAAACCGCGCGGGCGACATCGCCGACGAACACCGGTTGAAGGCGCGAAGCGCCACGAATGACCGGAAGCACCGGCAGCCACCCCATGCGCGCAAAACGGTTCACGAAATTGTCCTCGCGGCCGAACACCACGGACGGGCGCAGGATTGTCGCATTGGGGAAAGCGGCACGAACGGCCTCTTCGCCCTTGCCCTTGGACCGGCCATAAGCGGACGGGCTTTCAGGATCGGCGCCGATGGCGGACATATGAACAAGGGTTTTTACACCCGCTTCCGCCGCCGCACGGGCGATGTTCGCGGCACCGTCCATGTGAAAGGCTTTAAAATTACCCTTGAGGATGCCCACCAGGTTCACGACCGCTTCCGATCCCTGCAGCGCACGGGCCACGGAATCCGGCTTGCGGATGTCGCACGCGACGAACTGGGTTTGGCCAAGGCCACCAAGCGGCTTCAGATACCAGGCCTGTTTAGGATCGCGCTGCGCGATTCGGACGCGCCATCCGGCTTTCAGCAAGCCCTGCGTGACATAACGGCCGATAAAGCCGCCGCCTCCGAATACAGTGACCAGACGGTCCATTTTACGCCTTCCTTTGCAGCCTTGGAGCGATTTTGTCCCCTTGCCCGCTCGTCTCTCGATTGACAAGCGCCCCGCGCGCCCGCTAAGCGCGCCGCCTACCCCGTGCCCAGATGGCGGAATTGGTAGACGCACCAGCTTCAGGTGCTGGCGCTCGCAAGGGCGTGGAGGTTCGAGTCCTCTTCTGGGCACCATTTTCCTGACATCGATGAATCGCGTCGGCGCGAGACGCCAAAGCGCAATTGCGCTTGGCATGGCGAATCCGGCTGCTTAAAGGGCGCCGTGAGGGCGGTATTTCTGCCCTCGGCATGACGTGCCGGTACCGGGAACGCAGGAGGGCGGTCTTTTCGCCTGATCTGAGGCTATCCCTGTAACTGTGAGCGGTGAGTGTGTTGCGCCGGCGGCTTCCTTTTCGGAAAGGCCGCGGCCACTGGGCAAAGGCCCGGGAAGGCGTGCAGCAGACGATGACCCGCGAGCCAGGAGACCGACCGGCGCATGTCGCTCTCGCTTTGGCTCAGGGATTGGCCGGGGCACGGGACTTCTCGTTCGAGCGACGAATGAGTGCGGCGTGGGCCGCACGGACGACCGGCGGGCCTTCACGTCCGTTCGCCGGTGCGCCCGGCCGCGCGCGCTGCGCGGATGCCCCACGCCGATGTCGCACGGACGTTTGGGGGACAGTCCCGATGAAAAATTTGCTTTACGCTTCCACTGCCGCGATCGCGGGTTCACTGATCGCCGCGCCCGCCCTCGCTGAGGAAGGCGACATCATCGTCACCGCGACGCGCGATGGCGACGGCATCGACCGCAATACATATGGCGGCTCCGCCACCATCATCGATGAGGAAGCGTTGGAGCGCCGGCAGGCGCGGACGATCGCTGACGTGCTGCGCGACGTGCCGGGCCTCGCGGTCAGCCCGATTTCGGGTTTGGCGCAAGTCCGTATGCGGGGCGCGGAGGGCAATCACACGCTGGTCCTTATCGACGGTATCGAGGTTTCCGATCCTTATTATGGCGAGTTCGACTTCGGAACGTTGATCGTCGACGATGCCGCGCGGATCGAGGTGCTGCGCGGGCAACAGGGTGCGCTATATGGGTCCGACGCAATTGGCGGCGTCATTCACTACATCACGGCGAGCGGAGCAGAGGCGCCTGGCTATCGCTTCCGCGCGGAAGCGGGATCGTTCGGCACGTTCAATGCCGGTGCGCGCGCTGGGGGCGTTGCGGGCGATTTCGATTATGCCGCGACGGCGACGCTGGCCAGCACGGAAGGCACGTCGGACGCGCGGGGCGGCGATCGCGATCTGGCCCGCCTCAGCCTCGCCGGTACGGTGAAGCTTGGCTGGTCCCCCACCGACACTCTCCGCCTGAGCGCGGTAGGCCGTTATGCCCGGACGGAGGCGGACTTCAACGGCACGGATTATGATCCCGCCAGCCCGACTTTCGGTTTCACGATCGATACGCCCGGCACCTATTTCAACAATGAAGCCTGGTATGGCCTGGTCCGCGCCGAATTTGCCGCGATCGACGGACGGTGGACCCACGATCTGTCCGCGCAGATTGCCGATACGGAGCGCAAGGGCACGGAATATTTCACGCCGTCTTATGGCGATGAAGGGCAGCGAACCAAGGCGTCCTATGTGACCGCTTTCCGGTTCGGCACCGGCGCCGTGCAGCACCGCCTGACAGCCGCAGCCGATCTGGAGCGCGAGGAATACCGGAACACCGATCCAACCGGCTATGCCTTCACCGGCAAGCGCCACACGGACAATCTCGGCCTTGTCGGACAATATGATCTGACCATCGGCGATAATGCTGCGATCGGCGCTGCGATCCGCCATGACGACAATGACCGGTTCCGGAATGCGACGACCTACCGGGTTCAGGGCAGCTATGCCTTCGCGTCCGGCACGCGGGTGCGCACAGCGGCCGGGTCCGGCATCAAGAATCCGGGCTTTAACGAACTCTACGGTTATGTGGATGGCCGCTATACCGGCAATCCGGACCTGGATCCGGAGCGGTCGGAGGGCTGGGAAATTGGTGTCGAGCAGAGCTTTGACGGCAATCGCTCGCGCATCGGCATTACTTATTTCGACACTGTGCTGACGGATGAAATCTATACCGTCTATCTTCCTCCGGAATATGAGGCCTCACCCGCCAACCGCGATACCAAATCGAAGCAGCGCGGCATCGAACTGTTCGGGGAAGCGCGCATTGGCGAAGCATGGCGGATCGACGCGGCCTATACCTACACAAGTGCCCGCGAAGATGGCGACAAGGAGGTGCGCCGCGCGCCGCATATCGCCAGCCTGAATGTCGGTTGGCAGGCGCCGGACGATCGGGGCGGCGCAAATCTCACCGTCCGTTACAATGGCAAGCAGGACGATGTCACTTATGCGCCCGATTGGTCGCCCCGCACGGTGACGCTGGACGACTTCGTCCTCGTCAACCTCGCGGCGGAATGGAAGCTGACGAACGCCTTGTCCGCATTCGGCCGGATCGAGAATCTGCTCGACACGGACTATGAGGAACTCTTCAGCTACCGCAGCCCGGGCCGCGCCGCTTATGCGGGCGTGAAGGCGCGCTTCTGATACCGGGCGGTGACTGGGGGAGGCTTAGCTCTCCCAGCCACCGCCAAGCGCCAGGAACAGGGCGATCTGGTTGGTGGAGAGCTGCGCTTCCGATTGGGCGAGCAGGGCTTCGGTCTGGGCGAGCTGGCGTTCGGCGTCGAGAACGATCTGGAAGCTCTCCCGCCCCGCCTGATAGCGCAGACGCGCGATGCGGGCGGCTTCGGCGCCATTGTCGCGAGCGCGGCGGAGGGTTGCGACACGGTCCAGCTCATTGGCGTAGAGGGTGAGGGCGCTTTCGGTCTCGCGAAGGGCATTGAGCCAGGTGCCGTCGAATTCGGCGAGCGCGCCTTCGGCAGAGGCTTCGGCCTGAGCGACGCGTGTCTTGGCGGCGGCGATGTTCGGGAAGCTCCACGAGATGAGCGGGCCGATGCCGAACCGGAAGGCCGAGCTTGAGGCGATGTCGCCGATCGAGGTCGCGGTGGAGCCGATCGATCCGCCGATGCTGATGCTCGGATAGAGATCGGCGGTGGCGACACCGACGCGGGCCGTGGCGGCGGCGAGGCGGCGCTCGGCGGCGCGGATGTCCGGACGACGGGCGAGCAGGGTCGCACCGTTGCCGACGGGGATCGGGCTGGTCAGGACCGGCGGGGTTTCGCACGACGCGACCTCTGCCGGGAACTCGGCGGGTGGGCGTCCGGTGAGGACGGCAAGGCGGTAGAGCGCGGTGCGGCGCGCGGCTTCCAGCGTGGGGATAGCGGCGCGGGTCTGCTCGAGGAGCGAACCTGCCTGCGCGGTGTCGAGGCCGGTGGCGCGGCCCCCTTCGAACAGGCGGCGGGTGAGGTCGAACGTCTCTTCCTGCAAGGACACGGTGCGGCGCGCGACGGCGAGCTGCTGGCCCGCGCTGCAAGCGTCGGCATAGGCACGGGTCGTCTCGGCGGCGACCGTGATGCGGGTGAAATCGTAGGCGGCCTGGACGGCGTCCACATCGGCGCGGCCCGCCTCGATGGCGCGGCTGATCCGGCCGAAGAGGTCGACCTGATAGCCGACGTCGAGGCCGACATCGTAGATCTCGCCCTCTATGGGCCCCTCGCCATTGCCCGGGGTGCGGGCGTAGCTAGCCGAGGCGGAGAGGTCCGTCGAGGGCAGGCGGCCGGTGCGGGCTTCGCGGAGGACCGCGCGGGACCGGGCCAGATTGGCGGCGGCGACGCGGAGGTCGGTGTTGGCGGTGAGCGCCTGTTCTACGAGGGAATCGAGGGTCGGATTCCCATAGAGACTCCACCATTTTCCGGCCGGTTCGTCGCCGGTGAAAGTTGGCGACTGGGCCGCGGAGAAGGGTGTCTGGGCCGGGGCGGCGGGGGCAGGCGAACGATAGTCCGGGCCGACGGCGCAGGCCGAGAGGGCCAGAAAGCTGAGGCCGGTGAGGAGCTTGGAGGTCATCATGCGGCCCCTCCCTGGGGCTCTGCGGAAGTTGGCGGATGTTTACGCGCGCGGGCGCGATAGTCGGCGAAAGAGATGCCAAGCTTGCGCGCGAGGACGTAGAAGAGTGGCGTGAAGATGAGGCCGAAGATGGTGACGCCGAGCATGCCGAAGGACACGGCGGTGCCCAAGGCCTGCCGCATCTCCGCGCCAGGGCCCACCGCGATGGCGAGCGGGATCACGCCGAAGATGAAGGCGAAGCTGGTCATCAGGATCGGACGGAGACGCGAGCCCGCGGCCTGAACGGCAGCTTCGAACCGGTCCTTCCCTTCTTCGTCTTCCGCCTGCTTGGCGAATTCGACGATGAGGATCGCGTTCTTCGCGGCCAAAGCGACGAGCACGACGAGGCCGATCTGCGTCAGGATATTATTGTCCTGACCCCGGATATTCACGCCGAGCAATGCGGCGAGGATACACATGGGGACGATCAGGATGACTGCCAAAGGCAGCGTCAGCGCTTCATATTGTGCGGCGAGGACGAGGAAGACGAACACGACCGCAAGCAGGAAGACGAGCGTGGCGGTATTGCCCGCCGCCTGCTCCTGATAGGCGAGGCCCGTCCATTCATAGCTCATGCCCTGCGGAAGGGTCTGCTGTGCGAGGCCTTCCATCGCCTGGATGGCGGCACCCGACGACACGCCCGGCGCGGCCTGGCCCTGAAGCTCGACCGCCGGGAACATGTTGTAGCGGACGACGCGCGCCGGGCCGCTGTCGTAACGAAGGGCCGCGACGGCGGAGAGCGGGACCATCTGGCCCGAGGCCGAACGCACCTGCAGACGGCCGACGTCCGAGAGATCGTCGCGGGCCGACGGTTCGGCCTGCGCGGTCACGCGGAAGGTGCGGCCGAGCATGTTGAAGTCGTTGACGTAGGTGGAGCCTAAATAGGTGCCCAAAGCCTCGTAAACCTGCGCGGGCTGCACGCCCAGGATCTGCGCCTTTTCACGGTCCACGTCCGCGGCGATGCGGGGCGAGCCGGTGTTGAATAGGCTGAAGACCTGGGTGACTTCCTTCATCTGGGACGCGCCGCCCATCATCGCGAAGGTCGCCCCTTCAAGCGCCTTGTAGCCCTGACCCGAGCGGTCCTGCAGCATCATCGTGAAGCCGCTGCCATTGCCGAGGCCCGGCACGGCGGGCGGCGCGATGAAGAAGACGTTGGCATTTTCGATCGAACCCGCAATCTTGCCGGTGAGCATCTGCGAGAGTTCGTTCGCGCTCATGCCCTCGCCCTTGCGCTCTTCGAAATCGGAGAGCTTCAGGAACATGGTGCCTGCGTTCGATGCCTGCGAGAAGCTGGCGCCGTCGAGGCCTGCGAAGGAGGCGGCGGTGACGATGCCGGGCGTGTCGAAGGCGATCGATTGTGCCTTGTTCAAAACCTCCGTCGTGCGTTCGAGCGAGGAGCCCGGCGGCAGTTGGACGACGCCGATCAGGAAGCCCTGATCCTGTTCGGGAATGAAGCCCGTCGGCGTGTCGGCAAGGCGCCAGCCGGTGAGCGCGAGGAGGCCCGCATAGACGACCAGCATGATCGTGGTCAGGCGGATCAGTTTGGCGGTCCACTTGCCGTAGCGGTCGGAAAGCCAGTCGAAACCCTGGTTGAACTTGGCGCCGGCCTTCTTGACCGGACGCATCCAGCGCGGCCCTTCATCTTCGTGATCGCCTTCCTTGTGCGGCTTCAGGAGAAGCGCGGCCATGGCGGGCGAAAGAGTGAGGGACACAAGAAGCGAGATGATCGAGGCCGCGGCGATCGTCACCGCGAACTGGCGGTAGAAGATGCCGGGAATACCCGACACGAAGGCGGTGGGCACGAACACGGCGGTGAGCACGAGCCCGATGGCGATGAGAGCCCCGGACACTTCGCGCATCGTGCGATGGGCGGCCTCGCGAGGGGATAGGCCTTGACGAATATGCTTTTCCACCGCTTCGACCACCACGATTGCGTCGTCGACGACGATGCCGACGGCGAGGACGAGCGCGAAGAGCGACAGCGAGTTGATCGAGAAGCCCAGGGCGAGCTGCGCGGCGAAGGTGCCGACGAGCGCGATCGGAATGGCGATGATCGGGATAACCGCGGCGCGCCACGTCTGGAGGAAGACGATGACGACGAGCATGACGAGCACGACGGCTTCGAGCAGGGTTTCCTGCACCGCTTCCACCGACGCCGCGACATATTCGGTCGGATTGTAGGGGATGGAATAAGTGACGCCGGGCGGGAGTTCCTTGGATGCGGCTTCCATCTCGTTCAGGACCAGTTCCGCAGCATCAAGTGCGTTGGAGCCGGGCTGCTGGATGATCGCGAGCGCGACGCCGCGCTTGCCGCCGAACTGCGCCTCGATCCCGTAATCTTGCGAGCCGAGCTCCACCCGTGCGACGTCGCGAAGGCGGGTGATCGCGCCGGTTTGCGGATCGGTCTTCAAGACCACATCGGAAAATTCGGCCGGGTCGGAAAGGCGGCCCTGTACCTGCAACGGCACTTCGAAGGCGGGGTTGCCGGTGGCGTAAGGCGGTTGGCCGACGGCACCGGCAGCGACCTGCACATTCTGGGTGCGAAGCGCCGAGACGATTTCTCCAGCCGTCAAGTTGCGGGCGGCGGCGCGGTCCGGATCGATCCAGACGCGCATGGAATAATTTCCGCCGCCGAACACCTGGACGCCGCCGACACCTTCGAGGCGGAGCAGGCGATCGCGAAGGTTCGAATTGGCGTAATTGCCGACATAATCGACGTCGAGATTGGGATCGTCCGAGGTCAGGGCGACGATCATCAGGAAGCCGGTCGACTGCTTGGCGACGGTGACGCCGACCTGGCGCACCTGTTCGGGCAGGCGCGGTTCGGCAAGGGCGACGCGGTTTTGCACCAGCACCTGCGCGGCATCGAGATCGGTGCCGGGCTTGAAGGTGATGGTGATACCGACGGCGCCGGACGTCGAAGACGAGCTCATGTAGAGCATGTTTTCGACGCCATTAATTTCCTGTTCGAGCGGCGTTGCCACGGTTTCGGCGAGCGTTTCGGAGGACGCGCCCGGATAGGCCGCGTTGACGGTGATCGTCGGCGGCGCGATTTCCGGATATTGGGCGAGCGGCAGCTGCGGATAGGCGAAGGCGCCGATCAGCGTGATGAACACCGCGATAACCGATGCGAAGATCGGCCGTTCGATGAAGAAGCCTGAGATATTCATGGCTTAGGCCTGCTCAAGAGAGGAAGAGGAGTGTTGCCCTGCAAAAGCAGGGGCCAGCGGCACGAGCGGTGCCGCCGGGCTCCGGCGTTCGCCGGAGCACAATGGAGGGGCATCGGCATCGCGATTACTGGCCGCCCGCTTTGCCGACCACGGTGGCCGAGGATGGCGGCGGGGCGAGGCCTTCGACGGTTGCGGTCGGCGCGGTGCTGAGCGGCGGCACCTTACCGGGCTTGGGTTGCACCTTCTGGCCCGGCTGGGCGCGCTGGAGGCCGGAAATGATAACCTGTTCATTGGGCGCGATGCCCTTGCGGATGACGCGGTGGCTGCCCAATAGCGGGCCGAGTTCGACCGGCTTGGCCGTTACCGTGCCGTCCTTCGCAACCACATAGACGACCTTGCGGGCGGCGTCGGTGACGATCGCCGTGTCCGGCACAAGCATGGCGCGGTAGGGGGCAGACCCCGCAAGGCGCATATGGCCGAACATGCCGGGCTTCAGGAAGCCATCGGGATTGGGAACCACGGCACGCAGGCGAATGGTGCCCGAACCCGTCGTCACCGCATTGTTGATGAAATCGAGGCGGCCCGAGCGGCTGTAGGTGGCTTCGTCGGACAGACGGATGCGCACTTCGGTGCCGGCGCCGGTGCCTTGGTTCTGGCGCTGATATTTCAGCAGCAGGGCTTCGGAGCCTTCGAAGGCGAAGTGAATGGGCTCGGTCGAGACGATGGTAGTGAGGATCGTCTGATCGGCGGCGACGCTGTTGCCGGCGTCGACAAGGCGTTCGCCGACGCGGCCCGAAATCGGGGCGACGACGCGGGTGAAGCCGACATTCAATTGGGCGGCGCGAACCGAGGCACGGCCCGCGGCAACATCGGCCTGTCCGGCGCGGACGGCGGCGCGGCGGGCCTCAACCTCTTCCTGGCTTGCGGCGCGAGAGGCGGCGAGGGTTTCGGAGCGGGCGAGTTCGGTCCGCGCATTGGCGAGCGTCGCTTCGGCGCGGGCGAGCTGGGCGCGAGACTGTTCAAGCGCCGCCTGCGACGGGCGCGCATCGATGGTGAAAAGGGTCTGGCCCTTTTGCACATATTGGCCGTCGCGGAAGTGAACCGCCTGCAGATAGCCGGTCGCGCGCGGGCGCACCTCGACACTCTGGATCGCTTCAAAGCGGCCGACATAGTCGTCCCAGTCAACAACGTCCTGAACGAGCGGCTTCGCGACGGTGACGGGCATGGCAGGCGGCGGACCCCCGGCCGATTCGTCGGCATTCGAGCACCCGGCGAGCGCCAGCAACAAGGCAGCAGCGAAGATATTGGCTTTCATATGTCTTTTCCGGTTTTTGCGCGCCGGACGAGAGGAATACGACCCCCCCTAAAGCCCCGGAAATCCGCGCTGCAAGTCAACAGGCGATGACCCACTATGAACCGCCGTTCATCGTGTCAACAGCTGATGACACCAAAAGTCATCAATTGTTGACGTGGGCGCGATTCATGGTACCGCAAAAAGTGTGACAAGTCCGCTAGATGATCGTCCCCGCGTCCGGAACGCGGCAGTAACGCGCGAAGCGATACTCGCTGCGGCGTGGCGCCGGTTCCTCAATGAGAGCTACGACAATGTGGGCTTACGCGACGTGGCGGGCGATGCGGGCGTCGATGTCGCGCTCGTCAGCCGCTATTTCGGCGGCAAGGAAGGGCTGTTCCGCGCCGTCCTCAGCCACGGCAAAGAGGAAAAGTTCGACGGCCTGACCGACGCGGGTGCCCTTGCCGCGCGCCTTGCCGCGATGGCGACAGAGCAGGCGCCGGATGAAGACGGGCATAATATGGAGCGGCTGCTGATCATCCTGCGGTCGGCATCCTCCCCGGTCGCGTCCTCGATCGTGCGGAGCGCGTTCAGTGCCGATGTGCTGGAACCGCTTGCCGCGCTGATCGGCGGGGAGGGCGCGCAGCAGCGAGCGTCGATGGCGATGGCGGTGATGATGGGGACGGCGATCATGCGCTCCATCATGGCCGTGGAGACGGTGTGCGAAGGGGCCTGCCGTCACGATGTCGCGCGGCGGATCGAGCGGCTGGTGAAGGTGGCGCTGGAAGAGGATAAGCCCTCCTACTGATCGTCATGCCCGCGGTCGCCCCCGCTTCGCCATAACTGCGGTATCCCCCCACCGTCATACCGGCGAAAGCCGGTATCTCGGGACCAGAATGCGCCTTTTTCGTCATGAGACCCCGGCTTTCGCCGGGGTGACGAGGGTGGGTTACGAGGCGGGGTCAGAGTGGCGTTCTAATCAGGGCGCGACTTTATCCGGATGTGCCGCCGCGAAGGCGGGGAGCTGGCTCGCTTCCGCATCGACGCGCACCAAAGTCAGATAATCATCCAGCGGCAGGTTGAAGCGGCGGGCGTTGAACATTTGCGGGACGAGGCAGATGTCGGCTAGGGTCGGCATATCGCCGAAGAGGAAGCGGCCCGCGCGGGCTTTTGCCATTTGCTCGAGCGCAGCGAAGCCTTCCTTGATCCAGTGGCGGTACCAATCGTCGCGCACCTCCTGCGGTTGCTCCAAGGGCCCGGCGAGATATTTCAGGATGCGCAGATTGTTCACCGGGTGGATGTCGCAGGCGATGAGAAGGGCGAGCGAGAAGACGTGCGCGCGGTCCGCCGGATCGACGGGCACCAGCTTCGGCTCGGGGAAACGGGCGTCGAGATAGTCGATGATCGCCAGGCTCTGCGCGATGCGGTGGCCGTCGATATCGAGCAGCGGCACGAAGCCCTGCGGATTGCGGGCGAGATGTTCAGGGCTTTTCTGTTCGCCGTCGATCAGGCTGACCGGAACGCTGTCATAAGCGACGCCCTTCATATTGAGCGCGATGCGAACGCGGTAGCTGGCCGACGAGCGGAAATAATCGAAGAGGACGGGCTTGGTCATGGAGAGAGGCTAGTCCGCTGTCCCGTTTCAGGCCAGCAAAATGCTTGCGCGGGACGTAAGCGCGGGACAATCTGCCGATCGCGCCAAAAGGGAGAAAAGCGGGGTGAAACCCGGGGAGAGAGCAGGCCGTTGATTGAAAAGACCCGCATGAGAGGCAGAGCTTTTTCGATGACGATTGCGAGCTGGGCGCGATGATTTCGCCCCCAATTCCCGAGCATGAGGCTGAGCGGCTGGAGGCGGTGGAGCGCTACGGCCTCGCCACCGACGGGCGGGAGCCGCCCTTCGATCATCTGACGCAGCTTGCCGCCCATTTGTTCGGCGTGCCGATCGGGCTGGTGTCGATCGTGACGGCCGACCGGCAGAGCTTTCGCGGCGGCTGCGGGCTCGACATTGCGGGGACGCCGCGCGAAGTGGCCTTTTGCGCCTATGCGATCACCCGGGACGACGTGTTCGTGGTGGAAGATGCGGAGGCCGATCCGCGCTTTTGCGGCAATCCGCTGGTGACCGGCGCGCCGCATGTGCGCTTTTATGCGGGCGCGCCGCTCATCGTGAAGGGTGGGCATGCGGTGGGAACCTTGTGCCTGATCGACAACAAGGCGCGCAGCTTTTCGCAGGAAGAGAGGCGGCGGCTGGCGGATCTGGCGCGCACGGTTTCGGACATTATCGAGCTGCGCGTGGCGAGCTTTGTGGCGGCGGAGCGGCAGGCGGCGCTGGAGGAGAAGACGGAGCTTTTGAACCTCACGGTAGAGAATGTGCGGCAGGGCGTGGCCTTGTTCGATTCCGACCTGCGGCTGAACCTTTGCAACGACGCCTTTGTCGAATTGTTCGATTATCCCCCGGGTTTCGTGAAGCCGGGGGATTATGCCTTTGAACTGATGAAATATGTCGCCGAACGCGGCGATCTTGGCGATGGCGATCCGGATGCGATCGTGCAGGGCTTCGTCCAATCGATCCTGTCGACCGATAGCCGCAAGCTGGAGATCGTGCGGGTGAACGGGCGCCATCTCGACATCTGCCGCAACACGATCCGGGGCGGGCGCTTCATCATGACTGTGTCGGACGTGACCGAAGAGCGACAGCTGGCGCAGATGAAGGACGATTTCGTCGCGACGGTGAGCCACGAGTTGCGCACACCGCTGACCGCGATCGGCGGCTCGATCGGGCTGCTTGCGGGGGGCGCGGGGGGCGAATTGCCGCCCAAGGCCAAGCACCTCGCCGATCTTGCCAAGAAGAATAGCGAGCGGCTGGTGACTTTGGTGAACGACCTGCTCGATATCGAGAAATTGGAATCCGGGCGCGCGGAGTTCCAGTTTGAGACGGTGGAACTCCACGCGCTGCTGCGCGCGGTGTGCGAGCAGAATACGCCTTATGCCGATCATTTTCATGTGACGCTGACACTGGATGCCGAGGACGGTCTTTGCGTGCAGGCGGACCCGGGGCGGCTGACCCAGGCGATGACCAACCTCATATCCAATGCGGTCAAATTTTCGCCAGCCGGGGGCGAGGTGCGGATCTGCCTTGAGCGGAAGGACGATCAGGCGCGGATCAGCGTGGCGGACCAGGGGCCGGGTGTTCCGGACAGCTTCCGCCCGCGGCTCTTCAAGCGTTTCGCGCAAGCCGACAGTTCTTCCCAGCGGGGTCAGCCCGGCACCGGCCTTGGCCTTGCCATCACCAAGAATCTGATCGAGCAGCAGGGCGGCACGGTCCACCTCGACACCGGCCCGACGCGCGGGGCCACCTTTCACGTTGACCTGCCTTTGATATAAGAACGGCAAAAGGAGAGGCGATATGGGACGCGTGGATGCGATCAACCGGGGCATGGCGGATGCGCATGCCCTATCGTCGGTGGAAATCCCCTCGCTCGAAGGCAAGGTGAGCGAAGAGGAATGGAAGGTCCGCGTCGACCTTGCCGCCGCTTACCGTCTGGTGGCTTATTATGGCTGGGACGATTTGATCTTCACGCATTTGTCCGCCCGCGTACCGGGGCCCGAGCATCATTTCCTGCTCAATCCCTATAATCTGATGTTCGAAGAGGTGACGGCGTCGTCGCTCGTCAAGGTCGACATGAACGGGCTGTCCGTGGAGCCATCCCCCTTCATCACCAATCCGGCGGGCTTCACCATCCACAGCGCGATCCATATGGCGCGCGAGGATGCCAAGGCCGTCATGCATCTCCACACGCCGCAAGGCCAAGCCGTGTCCGCCCATGCGGAAGGGCTGCTGCCCTTGACCCAAACCGCGATGCTGATCCGCGAGGACGTTGCCTTTCACGAATATGAAGGCGTCGCGGTTGACCTCGACGAGCGCGAGCGGCTGGTCGCGGACCTCGGGCCCAAGGGCGCGATGCTGCTGCGCAACCACGGCACCCTCGCGGTCGGCGAGACGGTGGGCGAATGTTTCCTCAAACTCTATTTCCTGGAACGCGCCTGCGAAGCGCAAATCATGGCGCTGTCGGCGGGCGAGAATATCAACAATCCCCCGCAAGGATCGCCCGAAGTGACGGCGCAGCAAGGTATGATGGGATTGAAGGTGGCGGCAGGCCTGCTTGCCTGGCCCGCCTTACTCAGGAAGGCGTACCGGCTGGATCCGGGCTTTGCGACGTAAAAGGGGTGTCGCTAAGGTAGAAGGCGGACTATTTCCAACAGATCGTAAAGCTGTCAACTATCGGCATGTATGAAGCAGAGCCTAACAGCCGCAATAAGCTTGCGCCGGGCAAATTTAAGCCTTGTTTGTGCAGAAATGCCTAAAGGCTGTTGGCGCATCATCTTTGCGGCTGTCGGATGGCTAACCCTGTCCGCTCAACAGCCAAAGTCAGCTGCTCAAAGTCAGCAAGACCAATCCGCTGCTGCACTTAATACGAGCACGACGCGGATTGTCGATGCCATTAATAACATAGTCCCTGAGGATGATAAGGGCTGCGAGGATCGTGAGGATAAGCGAAGCAGCGATCTTTGTGCCCAGTGGAAGGCGGCCGATGCGGCCCATGACGCAGCTAATTATACTTGGTTAGCTGTCGGCCTCAGCTTTCTCGGAACGGTGTTCGTCGCCCTCACCTTCTGGGATCAGCGCCAAGTATCCAGAGCTCAGCTACGGGCCTACGTTTCTATTCAGGCAGGGAAACTTGAGCAGTGGTCGCAGGAAGACGGCTCTAGGATAGTAGAGTTCAATTTTACCATGAAGAACGCAGGAACTACTCCGGCGTACAAAGCTATTCACATGGGAAATGTCTATATTTTTACCCCTGAAGCGGCCAGAGAATACTTCAACAAACCGGCTGAATCGCGCATTCGCGTCGGCGAGCCTCATTCGGCCGTGATCCACAACGGCCAAGAACAGCCTGGCTGTGTGCGTAGCTACGATCCAATCCCAAAGACCATGTTCGATCAGATCGCAAAGGGCAGGGGTCCTATATACTAATATGACCCATTGACGTGGGTCACGATAACACCTAAAACGATTTCACAAACGGTGGAGTCGTGGCGGTGATCCAGCAGTTCGATACTCTCTTTCAGATGATGCAGGCTTTCCCGGACGAGCAGTCCGCGATTGACCATTTCACCGCCATTCGCTGGAAGAACGGCCCCTTCTGTCCGCAGTGCGGATCCACGAAAGTTTATCACTTCTCCGACAAGCGCACCCACAAGTGCGGCGACTGCCGCAAGCGCTTCTCCATCAAAGTCGGCACGATATTCGAGGACAGCAAAATCGAGCTTCGCAAGTGGCTTCTCGCCATTTGGCTTATCACTTCACACAAGAAGGGCATCGCCTCCACTCAGCTCGCCAAGGATATCGGCGTCACTCAGAAGACGGCGTGGTTCATGACCCACCGCCTTCGTCATGCGATCGCCACTAAGTCGTTCAACCGCCCCCTGTCAGGCGAAATTGAGAGCGACGAAACCTTCATCGGCGGCAAAGAGAAGAACAAGCACGCTTGGCAGCGCACGGGCGGCAAGCAGGGCGGATCCGGTAAGGTTGCCGTCCTTGGTATGCTAGAGCGTGGCGGCGAACTCCGCACAGAGATCACCCCGAATCTTCGCGCCGCCACCGTACAAGACCGTATCCGCGACAACGTTGAGCCCGGATCCGCGATCATGACGGACGAGCATGGCGCGTTCCTTGGCCTGCAAGGCGACTACAACCACCACCGCGTCAATCACTCAGCCGGTGAGTACGTTCGCCACTTCTGCCTCCACACGAACGGCATTGAGAGCGTCTGGGCACTGTTCAAGCGCCAGATCGTCGGCACTCACCACTTCCTCTCCCCCAAGCACCTCAGCCGCTACCTTGGCGAAATGACGTGGCGCTTCAACCTTCGCGAAATGGGCGAAGGTAGCAGGGTCAACGCACTCCTCGCTCAGACCACCGGACGCCTCACCTACCAGGATCTCATCGCATGACCGCCAAGAAAGCACCCCGCAAGAAGCCCGCAGAGAAGAAGGACCGCCCGCTGTCCCTCGACATACCTTTTGATGAGGCGATGGAACGCTTCATCGGCACGGATCCGAAGGAGATCAATATGGACGATGACACTCCTACGGGGGGTGAAATCGAACTGCCGAAGGCAAGCCACCAAGGGCAGATGACAGTCGGGGATCTGAACCTCGATTGCTACGTCCTGGAAGATGGCCGCCGCGTCTTCCACAAGCGCGGTATGGCCCGCGCCCTTGGTCTTAAGTCCGAAGGCGGGAACGCCTTCATGCGCTCCATGACGCGGAAAGGCATCGGATCCGAACTAGGCGATACGCTGATCGAAAGGATCGCAAATCCGGTCAATTTCAAACCTCTGACACAGGATCTGGCGCACGGCTATGAGGCCGATGTTCTGGTCGATGTCTGCAAGGCGATCATCAAGGCGAAGGAGGCGGGCAAGCTCTCTAAAACCCAAGAAAACCTAGCCGTTCAGGCGCGGATCCTACTCAACGCCTTCGCCAAAGTGGGTGTCACCGCCCTCATCGATGAGGCTACAGGTTTCCAACAGGTCCGTGACCCCAAAGCGCTCCGGATCCTCGTCCAGCAATACATTGAGGCCGAGAAGCAGGAGTGGATGAAGCAGTTTCCGGACTCCTATTATGACGAACTAAACCGGATCTACGGGAGCAAGCGACTCACCCAAACCTCAGCAGGCACCGTCATTCAAAACCGGCCTCAGCACTTCGCCATGTTCACCCGCAATTACGTCTATCAACCGCTGGAAAACGGCGCGGTGCTGGAAGAGCTGGACCGCATCAATCCCAAGATTGACAAGCGGGGCACTCGCAAGGCGCGCTTCCACCAGCATCTTACGCACGGCTACGGCATCGAGAAGTTAAAGCGGCAGGTTCAGGAGGTTCAAACGCTTATGGCGGTGTCGGACACCATCAACCAGTTCAAGAAGCTGTTCCAGAAGCGCTTCCCGCAGAAGGGGGATCAGTTGGATCTACTCAACGACTGATCCAGTTACTTCCTTGCTCCGCCCGCAGGAAGTCCGAATAATCCCGTCACCACCGCCCCAATGAGCCCAATTACAGAGATAGCGGTGCTCCCAGCGATGATGCCGAGGATTGTGTCAGAGAGTTCAAAGCGCGTGTGGGATTTCCACCCGCACAAAGCGAGTATTAGGGCCACCACCACGCAGTATCCCGCGACGAACCAGAAGACCTTGTTGGAAAATGGCGCTAACAAGTCCGCCCTCGCAGTTTCGACAGAGCGCTGACCCTTAAGTTTATCATTTTCGGCAGTAAGCTCTTCCAGCTTTAGGGCTAGGTCGCCTATTATGTTCTGATAAATCTGCTCATCCGGCGCTTGAGCGCCAACCAGATCACCGGGCTCGATTGGAGCCCCGGCAATGATCGACGTATCAGGCTGCGCTGGCGGCGTCGGCAAGACGAACTCGGGCTTTAGCGGCCAATTCGGTATAGTGTTGCTTGATCCGCTCGTTATCAATTGCCTCGCTACGGCCAGACTTGAATGTGTCAAACCACGGCGTGTTACGCTGATGCGTTAGAGCTGAAAGTCTGGCCCCACTAAGCTTGCCGTATCTCATCCAAACCGCATCGATCAGCTGTCGCTCGTAGTCCGTCAACTCGGCTTCATAGGGCGCTTTAGGGTCCTTCGATCTACTAAAAAACCGCGCTGCCTCATCATCATCAGGCGTAATCAGCCGCTCGATGGGGTCCTTCCCAAAGTACTTGGTATGGTCATAAAGGTCGCGATAAACCGGGCCATAGTTCCACGCCTCCACATCCTCGGCGACGAGCGGCGCATCACGCAATGCCAAGGCCCACCCGTGGGCAAAATAAACAAGCTTCTGAAGCTGCATCTGGGTTAGCCCGCCAGATCCGGCTCGCTTCAAAAACTCATTCGCTATGGCAACTGCGCGATGCATGACTGGCCTCCATCACGAACATATAGGGAATCCGACCCCCCGCGTCCAGCCGGGTCACATTCGTATATAGGACCCAAGGGCAGCGCCAGCCTCTATGCCTTTGGGGCAGTCGAATATCGGGACACGTTCAAGAAGAAACGCATGACCAGATTTTGTTACGAGATGACACCAGAAGCTTTCCGGGCTGGTGATCCGCTGGCTAGATTGAACCCAGGGAAAGAGCAAAGCATCGAATGGCTATGGCTCCTTTCCATAATGATGCCACCTAGTTTGTAGCGCAATCCGCGTTGCGGTAACCTTGAGCTGATTTTACATTTTTACGTCCACTTTCGCTAGCGAGGCGCGCGCGATTACTTGGCGAGTGTTTCCGGTGTTGGCTTATCTCGGTCAAACGCAAAACCGCGGGGAGGCGAGAGCTCAGCACTTCGAGTCTGGCCAATTGGTCGTGAGACAGGTTGGCAATTCGACGAAATGTGCGCTTACGCATCCGGACCTACAGCGAATCCATCAGCATGTTGGGCCCAGCGGCGAAGATTGTTTTTGAACATGTCCGCTTCGCTCAGTAGCAAGACCGAGAGTTCGCGCTCCAGCTGAAGATGGACGGCATAAGCGTCCTTCAGGAATTGATGGCCGAGCGCGCTGAAGGTCACTTTGACGGCGCGCTTGTCGAGGGCGTCGCGTTCGCGGCGGACATAGCCGATCCGTTCCAGATCCTGCACCATTTCCGATGCGCTCTGCTTCGTAACACCGGCCCGGGATGCAATGTCGGTGAGCCGCGTGCCTTCCACATCGATGTGCGGCAGGATCATGGCATGGGCCGCGCTGAGGCGCGCATGACCCGCCGACCTCAGCATCTCTATGGCGCGATCATTATAACGCCGGGACGCGTTCATCAGCAGGCGCCCCAGACCGGTGACGCGCAATGCCTGCATATCGGCGATACTGAAATCTGCCAAAATGTGCCCCTTGACCGTCAGGATGCCTGACTATTATTGTACACGCTGGCGGCTGGCAACCCACATTGCCGATTTTGTGCCGCTTTCCCGAATTGTTGGAGAAGCCAATCGTGCCTGTGATCAAAGCGGAAGACGCCGTCCTGTTCGAACTGCCGGGCATCAAATTTTACGGGCTGGCGGCGCCATCTCGCGGATCGACGGAGAATTCGGTCTGGCGCGTGGAAATCGATCCGGGTGTCGAGGGCGCCCCCCATTCGGTGACGCGAGAGGAAGTGTTCATCGCGACGCAGGGGGCGGCAGTCGCCAGCATCGACGGCCACCGCTTCGATGTGAAAGCCGGCGACGCATTGATCGTCCCGGCAATGGCAAGCTTTGCGCTTTCCAACCCGCACGAGGCGGCATTCCATGCCGTCGTCATCCTGCCGGTCGGTGCCGAGGCCGTCACCGCCGATGCGCGATTCATTCCGCCGTGGGCGAAATGACGATCGGATGATGAAGAACCAGTCCGGGTTCGACGAGCCGATCGATTGTCCTTCGATCGGCGAACCCATGCTTTCAATCACCAGTGGGGTGTCTGGCCATCACCCATGGGCGGCCTTCTCGCCGCACTTCATTCATCTCCCCTGAATAGAGCTGAAGCGAGGCTCAAAAGTTTTGGCGGGTCGTGGCACCCATTACAATTGGGGCGAGATCGCTGCCCTTGTCGAGTATCCTAGTCTGTCGTAAGTGACTTGCTGTATTAATACTATGCAGCGGGGGAGTCATGAAGTATCTAGGCCTAGTGAAGGTGTTGGGAATAATATGCGGCTTTGTCGCTGTCGCTGGATGCCAAGTTCACGGACAAAGGCCATCCCTTCAACATCAGGTGCGGGGGAATGGCGAGACCGGTTTCGATGCTCAGGCTGAGATGAAAACTGCTACAAGGCAGGTTGGCAAATATTTTGGCGGTGAATTTGATCAACCGTTCCAGGCGACTCTTGCCAATAGCCGATCCGAGTTTGATGCGGCGATACCCGCCGCATGGGGCCTTGCGCCTACGCAATGCTGGATGGTCGCGACCGGTGTAGCGGATCGGCTGGTGATGTTGCTGCCAAGCGCTTGGGCCACCGATGCGTGCGATCATCGTGCCGGGGATGTCGAGGAGGCGCGGGCGATCCTGAGGCATGAACTTACGCACGTATTCCACGGCCAGAACAATGTGACGCGGGATTTTACCGGAATGGACGACGCGGCGTGGTTCATCGAAGGGCTTGCCGTTGTCGTAAGCGGTCAGCTTACAAAGGAACGTTTGTTTCAAGCACGAGAGGCGGCGGCGGGGGGACAAGCTCCCAAATCATTAGCGACGATGTGGAGCGGGAAGCACAAATACGGATTTGCGGGTTCGATGGTACAGTTCATTGAGAACAAATATGGCCGCGACACACTGAAGTCCCTGCTTCCGCTAACGAGCAATGACGACATTTTGGCCAAACTTGAAATTTCGGAGTCCGAGCTTCTACACGATTGGGAGACGTGGCTGGCCCGCTAGATGTTCAGTCCAGGCCGTCGCGGCCGGACGCCGGTGCGCCGATCCAATGCCGGGAATGTGCAAGGTGGAGGAGCAAGCATCAGCGCAGCTGACTGTCCTTGCTCCCCCGGCGGTTGATGCCCGTCATGACCCGACGGGCGTCGCGTTCGGATTGGCACGGGACGCAGGTTCGGGTGCCGGGGAGGGCGCGGCGGCGGGGTTCGGGAATGTCTTCGCCGCAATCTTCGCAATGGGTCGAGCTTTCGCCCGAGGGCAAGCGGGCGCGGGCGCCGTTGACGGCGTCGAGGACGGTGTCGTCGATCTGATCCTGCACCGCGCCGTCGCGCGTCCATCCGCCGGCCATGACATCTGCTCCCGAGATAGCGTTATTGCTTCAACCGGCGAGCGGAAGGGCCGGTTCCGTCCGGGTAAAGGCGCTGGACTAGTTCAGCCGTGCGCGGAAGCGGACGGTGAAGCTGGTGCCGCTTTCACCGCCTGCCATCGCGCCGGTGGGGCGGATGCAGATGTGGCGGACGGCGGCGTCATAGCCCGCTGCGGGCTGATAGGTGCATTGCGCGAAGGCGGCAGGCGGCGCCGCGGCATTGGAATAAGCGATGTCGGTGGCGTGGTTGAAATTGAGGGCCGCGCCGCTCTGCGTGAAAAGGAAGGGGTAAGGCGAACTGCCGCCCGGCCCGGCATAAGCGCCATTGTGGAAGGTGAGCGTGGCGGGAAGGGTATCGACGAGCAGGATGCCGCCAGTGTCGACCGCACCGTCGCCGCTGTTCGTGACGCGGATCGCGTAGCTCACGTCCGCGCCGGGGGTGAGGAAGGCATCGGCGATATAGGGTTCGGAGCTTTTGACGACGGTGAGCGTGGCGGGCGTCCCGGCGGGCGCGCAGATATCGGCAAAGGCGGCGCCGTCGACGAAGAAGGTGCCTGCCTCATTCCAGATGCGGATGTAGCGCGTGCCTGCGGCGGGCGCTTCGAACATGACGTGGCGAAGGACACCGTTGCTGAAATCGTTGCCGAGCGTTCCGCCCGCGCCATAAGTGCCGATCGTCGTCCAGCTGGTGCCGTTGGGCGAGACCTGAACGCGGATGCGGGCCGAAGCATCGTCGCGGGCGATGGACAGGGTGATGTCGCCGCCCGCCGCCACGGCCTGGTTGGCGGCGCCGGTGAGATCGAGGGTGAGGACGCCGCCAGCGCCCACGGTCGCCGCATTGGCGGTCGAGGCATAAGCGCCGTTTGGCGAAACGGCGCCGATCGCCTGCGCGGCGTTAGGTATACCCGTCGACGTCTGCGCGACGGCATTGCCGGGCTGGACAAGAAGCTCGTTCCCTTCCGCCGGGCAAGTGCTGGGCGTCGTGCCGGAGCCGGGCGTCTGGGTCGGTGGCGGGGCAAGGCCGAAGGTGAAGGCATAATCTTCCACCTCGCCATCATTGGCGGCGGCGGTGGCGTTGAGATTGCTCGCGCTCGACCAGCGCAGGCGCAGATAGGTCTGGTTCGAGGTGGCGTTCGTGGGCGGGGTGAAGACGATGCGGATGATGCCGTCACCCGCGACATTCCCGTTGCCGCTTGCCGTGTCCTGCAGGTTGCTCGCGATCTTTTCGGCGGTGTCGAACGTGCCGCTGCCGTTATAATCGATCCAGGCCTGCAGCCGCCCGGCGCCAGTGACGCGGACGTCGAGCGCGGTCTGCACGCCTTTTTGAAGAGTGGGCATGGTGACGCCGTCTTCATCGTCATTGCCCGATAGATCGTCGCCATCGGCATTGGGCGTGGCGAAGGGGCCACCGTCCCAATCGGGCGCGCGGGCGCCGAGATGAAGGCCCGCGACGATCCTGTGTACCGGTGCGCCGTAGGAAGCGGGCGCGTCCGAATAATCATAAGTGTGGGCGGGCGGATCGGGATCGGTCATCACCTGACGGATGGCGGGCGAGCAGGTGGGGGAGGCGAGATCGATCGGCGGGGCAGCCATCACCTGACGGATCGTGTTGGTGGGCGTATTGCCGCTGTCGAAGATGGCCGCGCTTGAGCGTGTGTCGTCGTAAAAGATGATTGGGTTGCCGGCACTGGTGCCCGCGAACGTACCCTGGTTCCTGGTATGCTGAACCGGAGGAACGCCGGGATTTTTGAACATGAAGCGGCCGCCGCCGGTGCCGTCCACGTTGGTAATTGCGCTATTGTTCATGAAGCTCCAGCCATAAGTGATCGAATTGGGGCCGACCTTGAACTGGGCGTTATTCTGAAAATTGTTGCCGTTGCCCGAACCCCGCCAATTGATGAAGATGAGGCCCAACGTCACCGTGCGCGGCGAATTGTTGTTGAAGCCTTCATCGGCGATCCAAGAGCAGTGGTTGGTCGCGGTGGAGCTGGCGTTGATGTTGATGAAGCGTTCGGCGTGGACGCGCCCGTAATTGTTGACCACGCCATCCGGGTTGAACGTGTCGCGCACCAGCACTTCGAAATTGTTAGTGAAGACGGTGTTGTTCTGAAGGTTGAAATTGCCGTCCGCGACAACCCGACCGTCGTTCAAAAAGGTCGATCCGTTGCCGAACTGCACGGTCTGGCGGAAGATGAGATCGGCATTGGCGCGATTGCGGAAGGTGCCCGCGCCGTTGAAATTGGCGCTGGAGGAAAAGGTCACCTTCCAGAAATTGTCGAGCGAGAAGCCGTTGCCGAAATTGACGTTTGGAAAGACGATCGTACCGTAATTGATCATCTGCCCCGCAATGTTGTTGAGGTTGTTCGGGCTGAACGTCGCGCCGCTATCGATGCAGATCTTCGCGGTCGAAGCGAGGCTGTCGATATTGCCGCTAAACGTGCCGCTCTGGATGCGAAGCGACTGGCCATTGCCCAGATTGTAGCTGCTGCTGCCCGAGCCATTATAGGTATAGGTGAAATTGCCGGTGCAATTCGCCCATGCGGCATCGGGCGCAGCCACGGCCCCAAGGAACAGGGCCAGGCACACCAACAGCAGCCTCAATGCCGCCGCCGCAGACCGTGGGGAGTCGGGCGCATCGATGCGAACGTTCGACACACGCGCCCTTTGCCCCGGAAAGGTTAAGGATTTCAACCGCAATTGCGCCGGCGCGACAGATTGTGCCGGGGTGGAACGGGTCAGTTGAGGAAGGCGCGGACTTCGTCCCTGAACCGTTCCGGCTGGTCGAACATGATGAAGTGGAGGCTGTCGTCGATGCGCTTCAATGCGGCTTGCGGCGCGGCGGCATAGCTTAGCTTATAGACGGCGTCGAATTGCCCGGCGGTGATCGGCACGGTCGGCTGCTTCACGTAAAGGACGGTGAGCTTGCCCTTATATTGGCCAAGTTCCCCGCGCAGATCGGTGGTGATGAGTTCGTGCATCGCGCGGGCGCTGACGTCGCGATCGCTGGTAACGCCGTGGCGAACGGGCGCGGCGCGCTTCGCCGGATCGGTCACCATGGTGGCGATATTCGCCTCGATACTCTTGACGTGGGCATCGTCGCTTTGGGTCAGGAGATTGGTTTTCACCATGTCGGCGGTTGCCCTTACGCTGTCCGCCGTGGTGCCGGGCGGACCGAAGAAGATGCCGGCGAACGGCACCATGTCGACGACCATCAGACGATCGACGAGGTCTGGATTGCGGGCGGCGACCATCATGCCGAGCGTGCCGCCCATCGAATGGCCGATGACGGCGGGATGCTTTAGCCCCCGCTCCTTGATGTAGCGCGCGATTTCGGCGGCCGAGGCGGAGACCACCTGACCGTTCGCATTGCCAGTGGGCGGCGCGCCCGCAAAGCCGCTCAGCTGGACGAAATGATAGCGGTAGCCCGGAATTGCGGCGGCGGTGTCAGCCCAAATTTCGGGCGAGGAGGTGAGGCCTGGGATCAGGACCACGTCCGGGCCCTCACCACTGGCGGTGACGGTGATGCGGTCGGAAGCGAAATCCGCCGCGCCCGCCGCCGGCGCTGTGCCCAAGGCGGTGAGGACGGCGCCTGCCGCCATCGCAATCTTTGTTGTCTTCATGCCATTTCTCCCCGATACCAGTCGCGGCCGATGCGCAGGGCGGCAAGGCCGTAGAGGGCGGCGCTTAGGAGGTAGAAACCAAGGCCGTAGAACATCGAATATTGAAGCGCCGCATCGCCATAAGTCGCCGTCATCATGTCCGACATCAGCCCCAAGAAATAGATACCGAAGCCGATGCCGAGCAGATTGTTGATGAAGAGGAAGGCGGCCGATGAGGTGGCGCGCATGCTGGGCGGGACGATATGCTGGACAGCGGCGACCACCGGGCCGAGCCAGGCGAGACCCAGGGCTGCTGCGATAGTGAACATGATCCAGGCAATGGTGAGCGACGAGGCGAAGATGCCAGCCGCATAAGCGGGCGCCGCGAGCAGGAAGCAAATGGCCGGGATGAGCGGATATCCCGAAGGGCGGATGCGGCCGAGCTTGTCGCCGAACCAGCCGCCGAGCCACACGCCGATCACGCCGCCGACCAATGCGATGGAGCCATAATACCAGGAGATATCGACCAGCGCCAAGCCGAAGCTGCGGGTGAGAAGCGGCGGAAGCCAGAAGGCGAGACCGTAGCCCAGGATCGATCCGGAGGCGGCGCCGAAGGAGAGCAGCCAAAAACTGGGTTTGGCTGCGACGGTGCGGGCGACCTCCGCGAAAGATGGCGCCTTGACGTCGGCGGTATCCGGTGCGCGGTCGTATCGGCCACGGCCCGGATCCTTGATGCCTAACAGGACGAGGGGGACGATAAGGAGCCCCGCGAGGCCGACGATCATGAAGGCGTAGCGCCAGTTGATACTGCTCGCGAGCCAGCCGCCGAAGAAGACGCCGAGCGCGGAACCGATCGGAATGCCGAGCGAAAAGATAGCGAGCGCGCGAGCACGCCGTTCGGGCGGGAAATAATCGGAAATGAGCGCATAGGCTGGCGCAACGCCGCCCGCTTCGCCGACGCCGACGCCCATGCGGGTAAGGAAGAGCTGCCAGAAATTCTGCGCGACGCCGCAAAGCGCGGTGAAGGCGCTCCACACGCCAAGGCTGACCGCGATGATCCTTGCCCGGTCCTTGCGGTCGGCGAGCCACGCGATGGGCACGCCAAGGCCGGAATAAAGAAGCGCGAAGGCAAGGCCGCCCATCAGGCCGATCTGCGCGTCGGAAAGCCCGAGTTCCGCCTTGATCGGGATTTGCAGGATCGAGAGGATCTGCCGATCGACGAAGTTGAAGATGTAGGCGAGGAGCAGGATGGCGAGCACCCTGTTACCGTTGGTTGCCCGTTCCATGCTCCCCTCCATATCAATTCCTTTTAGAATTCGATCACCCCGAATGAGACGTCCTTGCGAGGAGTGCGGCGACGAAGCAATCCATTTTGCGGCTTGGCCCGGTCCTGCTGGATTGCTTCTGCCGGCTCAACCTATGCGGGCAGTTGCATCGCCCGAATGATCCGCGCATTGTTGGAGGGGGTCGGGAGATCAAATAGATGAGTGAGGTGCTGACCCCTGGTAGCGACCGGACGCCGCGAACGGAGCGAGGGCGCAAGACGCTTCGCCGCCTGCTCGAAGCCGCGGCGCAGGAATTTGGCGAGAAGGGCTATTATCAAGCGGCGATCAACGGCATTACCGGCCGTGCGGGCGTCGCCCTTGGCACCTTCTACACTTATTTCGAAAGCAAGGAGGAGGTGTTCCGCGCTCTTGTCCGCGACATGAGCCGCAGAACGCGCCAGCATGTTGCCGAAGCCGTGCATGGCGCGACCAGCCGCCGCGATGCGGAGCGCAAGGGGTTGGAGGCCTTTATCGCATTCACCCGTGAGCATCCCGAGCTGTACCGGATCATCGAAGAAGCGCAGTTCGTCGCGCAGGATGCCTATCGCGACCATTATCGAAGCTTTGCCGATGGCTATAGCCGCAACCTTTCGGCTGCGGCGGAACGCGGCGAGATCCGGGGCGGAAACCAAGAAGCACGGGCCTGGGCGCTGATCGGGATCAGCGTATTCATGGGCATGCGTTATGGCCTGTGGAGCGACGATCTCACTCCGGCGGAGGTCGCCGACGCGACCGTCAATCTGATCTTCGAAGGGCTCGAGAGGCGGTCGTGATCGCCGATATTTCCGGGTTTCATTCGTGACGGTAGTCGGCGGTCGCCGGATGGCGAAACGGGCGAGCTCCTTTTCGCGGGCCCCAACGCGGCACTTTCCGGAAATGCCAACGGACCCTAAGGCATCCACATGAGTGGGCCTGTCCAAAAATTCGATGCGATCATCCTGGGTGCCGGAGGCGCGGGGCTGATGTGCGCCGCGACGGCGGGGCAGCGCGGCAGAAGGGTGCTGGTTGTCGATCACGCGCCGGAGCCGGGCAAGAAGATCCTGATTTCGGGCGGCGGACGGTGCAATTTTACCAATGTCCATGCCGGGCCCGATCGCTATCTGTCCGCCAATCCGCATTTCATGAAGTCCGCGCTTGGCCGCTATCGCCCGGACGACTTCATCGCGCTGGTCGATGCTCATGGCATTGCCTGGCATGAAAAGACGTTGGGCCAGCTGTTCTGTGACGGTTCGGCGCGGCAGATCGTCGCGATGCTGATGGACGAATGTGCGAAGGGGAACGTCGCCTTTGCCTTCGGCGCGCCGATCGGCGCGGTCGATCATGCCGACGGGCATTATCGGGTCGAGGTGGACGGACGTACGGCCGAGGCGCCTGCCCTGGTGGTCGCGACCGGCGGGCCGTCCATTCCCAAGCTTGGCGCGACGGGCTTTGCCTATGATCTTGCGCGGCGTTTCGGGCTGAAGGTGGTGGAGCCGCGCCCTGCTTTGGTGCCCCTGACGCTTGGCGGCGATGAAGTGCTGTTCCGCACCCTGTCCGGCGTCGCGACCGACGTCGTCGCCCGTGCGGGGAAAGCGGCGTTTCGGGAGGCGGCGCTGTTCACGCACAAGGGGCTGTCGGGGCCGGCCATCCTGCAAATCTCATCTTATTGGCGGCACGGCGAGCCGATCGCGATCGATTTTCTGCCGGACCGGGCGGCGGACTGGCTGCTGGCTTTCAAGAAGGAAAAGCCGCGTGCGACCCTGCGTTCTGCCCTGTCGGCGGCGCTTCCGGATCGGTTGGCCGAGACATTGGCGGAGCGCATCGCTTTGTCAGGGGAGTTGGCCAATCTTCCCGACCGCAAGCTCGCCGAAGCGGGGCAGAGGCTTGCGGGCTGGCCGTTCATGCCCAACGGCACCGAAGGCTATGCCAAGGCGGAAGTAACGGTGGGCGGCATCGCGACGGACGGGCTTTCATCGCAGACGATGGAAGCGCGCAAGGTGCCCGGCTTCTATGCGATCGGCGAGGCGGTGGACGTGACCGGCTGGCTTGGCGGCTATAATTTCCAATGGGCGTGGGCGAGCGGCTGGGCGGCGGCGCAGGCCTTGTAAGGGGCTCAGGTGCTCCGGCGAAGGCCGGAGCCCAGAGGCGCTGACGGAAGAACTGGGCTCTGGCCTTCGCCGGAGCACAATGTCGCTTAAGTCGCCCGCACTCGAACCCGGCTCATTCGTACGCCGTCCGCCGCGAAGATTGCGAGCGCGGTCCAGATGAGCCCGAAACAGACGATGTGCGACGTCGTCAGCCGCTCGCCAAAGGCCAGCACCGCCAGCAGGAATTGCAGCGAGGGCGCGATATATTGGAGGAAGCCGAGCGTCGAATAAGGCAGGCGCTTGGCCGCCGCGGTGAAGAGGAGCAGCGGCACCGCCGTCACCGCGCCCGACACGATGAGGAGGATGGTGGTGCCGCTGCCCATATCGAGGCCGCTCGCTCCCTGCGCGTGGAGCGTCATCACCCAGAAGAAAGCGAGCGGGGTGAGGATCAGGGTTTCGATCGAAAGGCCTTCCACCGCCTCGACCGGAGCGATTTTGCGCAGCAGGCCGTAGGTCGCGAAGGTGAAGGCAAGGGTTAGGCTGATCCACAACCCCTCGCCCGCTCCCGCCGCGAGGATCGCGACGCCGATCCCGGCCAGCGCCACCGCCGCGATCTGTGGGCGGGTGAGCTTTTCTTTCAGGATCGCGACGCCGAGCAGGATATTGACGAGCGGGTTGAGATAATAGCCAAGGCTGCCTTCGAGCACATGCCCGTTCAGGACCGCCCAGATGTAGACGACCCAGTTGATCGCGATGAGCGCCGCGGTTGCGGCTAGAATGGCAACGACCCTGGGTGTGCGAAGCGCAGCGGCGAGCGTTTTCCACCGCCGCCAGACCGTAAGTAGAACGGCAAGGAACAGCAGCGACCAGAGGATGCGGTGGGCGACGAGCTCCACCGGATCGACATGAGCGAGCAGCTTGAAATAAGCGGGAAGAAAGCCCCAGATGCTGTAGGCCGCGATGCCCAGCCAGATACCGGAGCGATGGCTTGGCTGAGAGGCGGTGTCGGTCATGGCGCGGCACTAGACAAGGCGGTTGCGTTTCGCAACTGGCCTTGCCGATTGGCGCGGGCATCGGCCTGGGCTAAACGGCGGGATTGATCCTGTGGGGAAGGGAAAAGATTATGCGTTTTGTGACGATTTCGGCCGCGATTGCGGCATTGGCCGTGAGCGGCTGCAGCGCGGGCGAAGACGATGTCAACGCCGCCGTCGAGCTTGGCAACGGCACCGTTTCGGTGTCCGCGCCGGGCTTCGATCTTGCCGCCGACCTGCCGGGCAATGAAACGCACAAGGTGGAGATCACGACCGATTCCGAAGCGCTTTATCCGGGCGCGAAGGCGACGGGCCTGACGATGAGCCGCGACCAAGCCACGGGCACGCCGCGTTTCAACATCGGTTTTGCGGCGAAGGACGATATCGATACGGTCGCCAAATGGTATGGCGATCCGCGCCGTTCGGGCAATTTCAAGGTGACCGGGATCAACATCACCAACGGCGTCCATTCGATGAGCGTGGTCGACGACACGGGCGAACCGTTCAACCTGATCCTGAAGCCGGGCGAGGACGGCGGCACGACCGGGACGCTGAGGTTCCGCGACCGCGGACAATGAGGTGAACGCGCTCGCCGACTGGCAGGAGGTGCGCGCGCACCTTATCGCCGCTGCGCGGGCGGGCGCGACCATCACTTATTCGGAGCTCCTGGCGCATCTGGGCTATGCCTTTTCACGGCCCAAGATGCGGCAGCTTTGCGCCGTGCTCGGCACGGTGGATGAGGATGCGGAGGCGCGCGGCGAGCCGGAACTTGGGGTGCTTGTCGTCCGCCAGTCGGACGGGCTTCCGGGGCAAGGCTGGTGGGTAGCCGGAACGCCGCGCCGCGAGCGGGGTTATGACGGGCTATGGGAAGGACCGGAGGCCCGGCGCTTCATTGCGACCGTGCAGAAGGAGGCGTTCGAATTTTGGCGAACGCGATAATGGCTCTCCTCCTTTAAAAGAAGGAGAGCCTTATTGTAGCGATCAGGCCTTGGTGCGCGGCGCGGCGGGCTTGCGGCCGCGCGTGCCGGTGCTCTTCGGCTTGGCGGTTTTTGCAGATGCGGTCTTGGCCGAAGCCGCGCGCGTGGCGGCCGGCTTTGCGGCGGTGCCGGGATTTCCCGATTTTGCCGTGCTGGCCCTTGCGGTCGTCGCCTTGGGCGCGGCTGACTTTGCCGTCGTTGCCTTGCGCGGGGCCGCCGCCTTGCTTGCCGCTGGTTTGCGGGTTGGAGCAGACTTGCGCGGCGCCGCCGGTTTCGCGGGCGCCGAAGCGCGGCCGGTTTCGCCACTGTCCGATTGCGTGCTGGTTGTGCCCCCATTTTTCGATCCGCCGCCGAGCAATTTGCGAACCGCATCGGCCGCCGCGCTGATCACGGCTGCGCCGATCCGGGTGGCTTGATCGAAGGCATCTTCAGCGGTTTCCGCCGCATCCTTGCCCGCCTTTTTCGCGGTGTCGCGAACCTTCTTGTTCGTCGAAAGCGCCGCCGCTGCCGTCACCAGGCCCGCAGCCATCACGCCGCGTGCAACCGGATCCTTGGACAGTTCGGCGGCCTTCTGACCCGCCTTGCGCAATTTTTCCTTCGCGGCCGCCGATTTGGCGCCGTCGTCCGAATTCGTACCGGCATTCTTGGGTGCAGTCGATTGTGCCATTGCCGTCTCCAGCTTATCCGTTCTTCAACCGTAACAGACGAGCAGCCCGGAAAACAGTTCCGAAATCGCGCAACGAAAAAGGGCGGCCTCTTTGACAAGACCGCCCCGTATTTTCGATGATCGAGAAAGGCTTAACGGTCGCTCTCGAACTCGGCATTGCCGTCGCTTTCGAACTGCACGTCACCTTCGCCGGCATTGTAGTCTTGGTCATCCTGACGCTGCTGGTTGCGGTCGCTTTGTCCGATGCTGCCGCCCTGCTGGCTTTCGGAGCCGAGATCCTGCGGGCTCTCCTGACCCGTCTGATCCTGACGGCTCTGGTCTTGGCTCTGCTGGCTTTGGTTCTGCTGTTGATCCTGACGGTTGCCGCCCTGGTCCTGCTGCTGCTGGGACCGGTCATTCTGGTTTTGCGGGTTGTTCTGGTTCTGGCCTTCCACATCATCCTCCTATGTTGGACGATTGAAACGAGCCGTGCCGCGTCGCCGTTCCGCGCGCCTGGCGCGGGTTGGCGCCAATCAAGCGCGGCCTGGCGCAAGCCGGTTGGGACGCAGGGTGGCGATCGACCCGAACGGCTTTAGGCCAAAACGGAACGATCGCCGATAGTGTGGCGCAAGCCAGCCGACTTTACAGCGCCTATTTGATGACGTGAGGCTTGGGGTCAGCGTCGAAATGCCAGCTGATTACGGTTTTGCTATCAGTCTTGGTGTTACTGCCTTTTTGACCATACCAATATCCTTTTGCCGCACCCGGAGGATTGTCACGACTGGTCGTCCACGAGCCCTGAAAATTGCTGCGTGAGCCCATCGGCGTGCCTACGAACAGTTTTTTCCAATTGGGCGTCATTGTCGACCAATCCATTGGATTGTGGGTTGCGCGGCGGGATGTACCATTCTTCGTTTGAACCGAGGAATTTTGGCCCTCCCCGCTATTTTGAGGCGCCACAATGGCGTCGCGCGTTACATCATGGCCATCGATCACGTTACCGTCAGCGGTAATTCTCCGCGAGACCGAATGGTCGGACGAGACAATGAGAGCTTTGCCTGAATCGCCACCGAAGCTTTCCGTCGTCGCGACCGTGCCGCCACCCCAGTCAATGGATATGCTGGCTTTATTGGTCATCTTGCCGACCGACACGAGCACCTGGCAGGCGTTGCGGCGCTCGGATCCCTTCTCGCTATAGGATGAACTCTCCAGCCTCACTCCGTTATAAGGATCGCCGTCATCAAGGGCGACCGTGCCGCGATCGTCGATGGTGGCATCGATCCTGCAATCGGTGGAAATCCAGTTTTCGAAGGGGCCGCTCTCGACGCCCTTCTTCCCGGGGATGCACTGTCCCGGCCGCGTCGGCAGTTCCGCAACCTGCCCGTCGTCGCCGCCGAATATGGCGGCGCACATTGGATTGTCCTCCGACTCGGGATCGTCGGGATCGCACTGTCGCTCCGCCTCAGCGCCGATCGCCTTTACAGCCTCCATCTGACACTGCATCAGATCGGGGCCGCCCTTTCTTTGGCATTCGGCGATGCGCGTCTGCATCTTTTGCGCCAGCCCGCCGACTGCGCTGTTGCCAAGGTTGCGCTTGCCGTCGACGATCGGCGTTTCGCCCGGCTCGAAGCCGTCGGGAATGTCCGGCGTGCGGGTGATTTCGCCATAGTCCGTCGCGTTTGCATCGAGATCATCATGGTCGCTTTCGCCATTATAGACCATGCGTGCCACGCCCTTCAGCGTGCGCGAGCGCTGGACGTCCGCCCTGTACATCTTGGCTTCCGATTTATGCGTGCCGGTCACATCAATGCTGAATGTGAAAGTGGCGACCCGCTGCGTCGGCGGCGGGGGGCAGAAAGGCGTCTGCCCCGGCTTTAGGGATTCCGCCATGGCGGGCACTGCGAAGGTCGGTGCGAGTAAGGGCAATGCGACGAGCCAGGCGGGGATTGCACGGTAAAGCTTGGGCATGACGGTCTCCTCGTCCGCCTTTACTAAAGCGCGAGGGTTGGAGGTGGAGCGGGGTGCGTCCAAACCCTTTGTCGATGCGACGAAAGTTAGCGCTTATTCACAGCTTAGCCGCTTGTCTGCCCTATTTTCCGATAACGGATGCCCCGCCATTTCCCAAACAATCACGGAACCGGAGTGGGCTTGGTCCATTTTGGACATATGGTTAATTTGCTTTGCTTACCCTCAACCCTTTCTCTCCATCACTCATTCAAACTCACACTTCGTTAACGAGCGCCTTCTTCTATGCAGGGGGCCGCTTCGGCGCGGGCGCGTTTGCGCGTTCCGGTCGCCGTCAAATTTTCGATCGCGCTTGGCGTCGCGATCCTTTGGACCATGTTTTCCATCTGGGTGTCATCCCGGTGGAAGGATGATCTGGGGGCGCTGACTCATCCCTTGGCGGCGCTCGTCGCGATTACCTTCATTGCTTATGTGCCGGGCTTCATGAATGCATTTCTGGTGGCGACATTGCTGCTCGACCGCCGCCCGCCGCGTGTTCGGCAGGAAAGTTATCCCGGCATTACGATCCTGATCGCCGCCTTTCAGGAAGAAGCGGCGATCGCCGATACGCTGAAGAGCATCGCCCGCGAAGATTATCCGGGCGCGATCGAGGTGATCGTGCTGAGCGACGGATCGACCGACCGGACCGTTGCGGAGGCCGAGGCGGCGGCGCGGGCCCATGATTTTTCGGCCAATAGCGTGGTGCGGATCATCGATTATGCCGCGAACCGGGGCAAGGCGGCGGTGCTGAACAGCGGACTTGCCGAAGCGAGCCACGACCTGATCGTCACGATCGACGGGGATTCCCGGCTGGAAGGCGGGGCGCTGACCCATATCGTCGAACGATTGCTGTCGGACCCGCCGGAAACCGTAGTGGTGGCGGGCGCCGTGCTGGTCCGCAATGCGCATGAAAGCCTGATGGTCGCCGCGCAGGAATGGGATTATTTTCACGGCATCGCCGCCGTGAAGCGGATGCAGAGCATGTATCACGGCACGCTGGTCGCGCAGGGCGCCTTTTCCATCTACCGGCGCGAGGCGCTGATCGAGGTCGGCGGCTGGCCCGAATGCGTCGGCGAGGACATCGTGCTCACCTGGGCGATGCTCAGGAAAGGCCATCGCGTCGGCTATGCCGAGGATGCCATCGTCTTCACCAATGCGCCGACCACCTACCGCCAATTCGCGCTGCAGCGGAAACGGTGGTCGCGCGGGCTGATCGAGGCGCTCGACCACCACGAGCGGCTGCTGTTCCAGCCGCGCCTCGCGGTGCTGTTCATCTGGTGGAACCTGCTCTTCCTGCCGCTCGACCTCATCTACACCTTCGTGTTCATCCCGGGCCTGATCGCGGCTTTCTTCGGCATCTTCTGGATCGCCGGGCCGATGACGCTGGCGGTGCTGCCGCTCGCGGGGCTGTGGAACATCCTCATCTACCGCAAGCAGAAGAGGATGGTGCGGCGCCAGAAGGTCGAAATGCGCCACCATATGGGCGGGCTGCTCTACTACCTCTTTGTCTACACATTGGTCATGCAGCCCGTCTGCGTCTGGGGCTATGCCTCTGAAATCATGGGCCGAACCAAGAAATGGGGAACGAAGTGAAATCCTTTACCATCCATCTGTTCGCTTTGACTTCAGGCTTGGCTTCGCCCGCTTTGGCTCAGGACGCCGCGAGTACCCGCCAGGCGGCTACGGCCGATATCTTCTATTCGGCCGATGCGGACGATACCGAGGTGATCCGCTATAGCCTGACCCTGGATTGGCTCCACGATGGCCCGGAGCGGCGGCAGGGTGTCCGGATCGAAAAGGCGCTGTTCAATCCCATCGGGCAGGGGCAGCAGGGCCGGGAGCGCGTCTACCTGCAGGCTGCGGACGGCGAGCGCTGGAAATGGAATGCGAGCATTGGCACGGACGGCGACACGGTTTTAGGATCGGCGGCCATCCACAATGAAAGCCGTTTCCGGCAGGAATATTTCATCGAGCGCGATATTTTGGAAACGCCGCGTGGGCTGCGCGAGGGCATTTACTACACCTTCGCCGGAGCCAGCATCGACCTGCCGGTCGACGGGCGAAATATGGTCAACCTCCTTGCCGGAGTGCAGGAATTCACCGGCGACAATGTCCGCACCCATATACGGGGCAATTATGTTCACACGATCGACCCCGACCTTGGGCTGAGCGCGCAGCTGCGCGGGCGATATTTCCGCAACAGCGACCCGCGCGAATATGATTATTATTCGCCACGTTGGTATGCGCAGGCGATGCCGGTGCTGCAGATCCGGCGCTTTTCGCAGGGCTGGCGATATATGGCGGAAGCGGGCGTTGGCGTGCTGCGCGATTCCAACAGCGGATGGCGGCGGTCCAGCCACCTGCGGATCGAGACGATAAGCCCGGTCGGAAAGAATTGGGCGGTGAAGGCGTCCTTCCTTTGCAGCGAAACGCCAACCGCAGCGGGGCTGGGCTACGAATATGTCCAGGCTACTTTTGGGCTGACCCGCGCCTTTTAAGAGCGGGCCCTAGCGGAGCATGTCGCGGAAAATCTCTTCGGCATAGCGTCCGCCCGCAGCTTTGTCGAAAAGGTCGGAAGCGGCCTCGGTCATGCCCACTGTCATAACCAGTGCGGTGAAGGCGAGGGCGATGATGCGGAGCGACCGGTTTGATGATCCGGCGCCCGCGCTCTCCGCATTTTCGTAGGGTGTACCGGCAATGGCGTGACGTTCGATCTTGATGATTGTGCTCATGCAAAATCAAACCACGCGAGCCGGAGCGGTTCCAAGCGGCAGGGCGACAGGTCAGCGCAACACCGCGAGACGGTTCAATAGAGCGATGAAAAGTAAATGGTCGGGGAGAGAGGATTCGAACCTCCGGCCCCTGCCTCCCGAAGACAGTGCTCTACCAGGCTGAGCTACTCCCCGACCGATGCGTCTGACCCGAGGGCCAACCGGAAGGCAGGTGGACGCCTATAGGGGCGGGTTGGGGCCGATGCAAGCGGGCTTGGCCTGAGTTTTTCAATTGCCCCGCGCGGCGTCCAGCATCTCGCCGATCCGGGTGAACTTTTCGCGCGGTGCGCCTTCCCGGGCGCGGACAGCTTCGGCCGCTTCGATTTTCTGCCAATCGCGGAATGTGACGAGGTCGACGCCACGCGTGGCGAGCAGCGCGTCGAGGCCCGCGCGCCCCTGCCGCCCGCTATCGCCGGGGCCGAGCGCCGCAACGATCTTTTCCGCCACGTCATAGCCGTCGGGCCGGTTGGTGCCGATCGTACCGGTCGGCCCGCGTCGCGCCCAGCCGACGCAATAAAGGCGGTCGGCGATCAGGCCGCCTTCATTGGCGAACCGGCCAAGCGCTTCGTCATAAGGAATGCCGGGGATGGCAGGCGTGCGATAACCGATGCAGCTGATAATGAGGCTTGCGGGCACGGCATAGGTTTCGCCGGTGCCGGCTGCGCGGCCGGTTTCATCGACGTGCGTGCGCTCAACGATGATGCGCTGGGCGTGGCCGTCACCCTCGATCGCGACCGGCGCGGCGAAGAAATCGAAATCGATTGTCTTGGCCTTGTCGGGGGCGCCTCCAGCCGCCGCAAAATTACGAAGGTGCGCGACGGATTTGCGCAAGCCCGGTTCGAGCGCGGCGTCCGCGTCTTCGGGCGGCAGATCGGCGGGATCGACACGAGGCGCGGCGTTGGCGAGGTGGCCAAGCTCCCCCAATTCCTTCGGCGTCATCGCGATCTGATGCGGGCCGCGGCGGCCGAGGATGTAAATGTTACGGATCGCGGAGCTTTTAAGGGCTTCGAGCGCGTGGCCGACAATGTCGGAGCCCGCAAATTCGTCTTCCGTCTTCGCCAGGATGCGGGCGACGTCGAGCGCGACATTGCCGTTGCCGATGACGACGGCGTCCGTGCCGTCAAGCGGTGGATCGAGGGTGGCGAAGTCGGGATGGCCGTTATACCAGCCGACGAACGCCGCCGATCCGATGACGCCGGGAAGATCGCTCCCCGGAATGTCGAGCGGCCGATCCTGCGGCGCCCCCGTCGCGAGGATGACCGCGTCGTAGAGATTCAAGAGTTCGTCGACCTTGATATCCGTGCCGACGCTGACATTGCCGGCGAAACGGACATTGTCGGACAAGGCGACCTTTTCATAACGCCGGGACACGGCCTTGATCGATTGATGATCGGGCGCAACGCCGAAGCGAATAAGGCCGTAGGGGACGGGCAGGCGGTCGATCACGTCGATACGGATGTCGCCGCCGAAAGCGCCCTGCAAAGCCTCGGCACTATAATAGCCCGCCGGGCCCGAACCGATCACCGCCACATGCCGCATGTGCGTCTCCCGTTATGTCAGGCGATGGTAACCGGACTTAGGCGGCCTTTCCAGTGGCCTGGAATCATCGGCGTTTCGTCATTGCGAGCGGAGCGCGGCAATCCAGACACAGCCTTGGGGCCCATATGGATTGCTTCGTCGCAGGGCTCCTCGCAATGACGAGGGAAAATGTCAGGCTTTGCCCGGTGTTTTGTCTTCCAGCAATTGGCCGCCCTTGCCGCGCAAATAGGCTTCGATCTGCCCTGCGAACATGCCGAGCATGCCGGGCAAGACGAGTTCGACGTGCACCTTCTTGTCCTCGACATCGATGCGGGTCGTGACCGTCTGCCCCATCGCGGTGACGGCAAGATGCATGCTGTCGCCTTCCCAATGATGGCGCACATCCGCCGCGCCGCCGGGGATATGGCTGGACAGCTTCCCGACGCCGCCCTCCATGCGCCGCCGCGCTTCCTGTGTGCCGAGCGAATGAGGGAGGTCGATGACGAGAGGCCGGGTCATGGGACGAGCCTAGCGGCTTTCCGGCCCGCCCCGCAAGCCGCCCTTAGACCTGAGTGAAACGATTGCAGCTATAGGGCTGGATCTTGCCGCCGTTGCGGATGAGCTGGTTGGCGCGCTGGCGGACGTTGAAGGCCATGATCGACTTGATTTCGGTATCGCCGAGCCAGTTATCGAAGAAGACCGGCTGATAATCGTAGACGACTTCGGCAACCATGACCGCGCTGCCGCCCGGCGCCTGGATCTGGCGGTCAGCGGGCCCCATGCCCGTAATGGTCTGCTTTTCCCAATGGCTGGGGGCGGCGCTCTGGTTGGTACGGTTTTCGGCGAGCACTTCGGTGCCGTCGATGATGGCCGTGCCTGCCTTCGACATGGGACGGCCATCGGACGAATTGACGTTCTTCTGCCCAATGCAGCGTTGCCAGCGTATCCACTGCTTGGTGCCATCATCGCTCGTTTCCAGGCTGGACAGGATAATCCGGCCATGCTCGGTGAAGCCGATCGAACTGCCAGATGTCCGGGCACCGACGAAAAGCTCGACGACGTCGGATTCATCGATCGAATCCCGGACGCGGGAGGCATTGTCCGCGGTCATCATCGAAATGTTGCTGACCCGAAGATGAGACATGACGAGGTTTGCGACTTCGATGCCCGTAAGGCTCGCCATCAGCAAAATGGGCAAAGCCATGGCGAATTCGATATAGGCGACGCCGCGATTGGACTTGCAAAGGCGGCGCAGCATCAGGACTGGGGCAAACATATTTCCTCCGCCTGAGGGGCGCTGCGCGATGCGAAAGGCTGGTTGCGAAGCGGGGTGGACGAGGAGACGGTGATCTTGTCCTGCATCCCGAACCAGCTGCCGACAGGAACCAGACGATCATAGGTCAGCACGATTTCGTAATCGACGATATCGTCACTGCCGCCAAGGCCGCCCTTGCCACGATCGGTATCGTAGGTTTTGTTGCCATTGACGTCGCGGAAGCAGTCGCCGGGATTATATTGGCCTACAGGATCGATATCCTGCGTAATCACTTCCGGCTTTCTGACGCCGGCAAAGTCGTAATAGCTTTTCTTGTGAATCTGGATCGCGCCGTCGTCGCTAAAATGTTGCAACCGGCTTTTGACATGATCGTCAATGTCTTGGCCTGTCTTGTTGCCGACCGTGGCAAGGCGCGCGGCTTCAAACAAAGTGCCTTGAACGGCGGAGCGCACATAGACCTGATAGGTAAGATCCAAAAGGCCCAGGATGAGGATGCACAGGGGTGCCAGCACCATCGCGAATTCGACGGCGGTCGCCCCCTGTTCATCGCCCGCAAGGCGGCGGATGATCGTCCGCCCTGCCATTAGAGGCTGAGCCTCAACGAGCCGATATTCTTGCCGATCTCCGTAAATTTGGCGATCAGTTCGTCACGGTTGTTCGAGCGGAAGGCCTGGGACTCGCTGCTCGCGCAGAATTTGAGGGAGTCGGTAAGGCCGGTGCCGAAAGCAACCACCCAGAGCGACACATTCTTTGCCTTTGCGGCATCGCAGGCCATGCGGAACCTTTTGTCGTGGCGGACGGTGAGGCTGTCGCCGCTATTGCCACGGACGCGGTGATCGCGGTTTTCGATGCCGTGGAAGGTATAGAAGGAATCATTGGTCACGAGCTCGCCGTCGGTCATGTAGATGATGTGGCGCGATACCGGCATGCTGTTGTAATTATCGGGATTGTCCGATGCGAAGATGCCGCCGCTGGAAATCAGGCGCGCGCCCCAGATCATCCCGATGTCGTGATAGGTGTTGCCGTGCGCAACAAGCGCGTTGACATAATTTTGCATGTCCGACTTGGACCATTTTTGCAGGCGTTTAGCCTTTGCCGGGCAAGCTACGCTTTCGCCGCCATTATATCCATAAGGATAGCCGTCCGTATTGCTTTCCATATTATAGATGATTTCGGGCCAATAGGGCCGCCACGTTGAGGCTTCATCCTGCGGGACGAGATCGATGTTGAGGTCAAGCGCGCCTGCGGGAACGGGGCGGACCGGGGTCGATGACGCAATGGTGGTGACCGTATCGCGTTCCTCGATACAGCCCTTCCACGTCGAATGTTGCCACTCGCTCGGTTGGTTGGAATCCATGTGCGGCGTCGGAATTCCGCCAGCGGTGCTGACATAGGCGCGCACGTCCTGGTTGACGATGCCGTAGCGCCACTGCTTGTTGCCGTCATTGTCGGTCTTTACCCGCTCATCCTGACTATTGGCAAAGGTGGACGCGATCAACCAGCAGTCACGCTGGGCCCCG
This sequence comes from Allosphingosinicella vermicomposti, assembly GCF_003012815.1. Lineage (GTDB taxonomy): Bacteria > Pseudomonadota > Alphaproteobacteria > Sphingomonadales > Sphingomonadaceae > Allosphingosinicella > Allosphingosinicella vermicomposti. Next base: position 135,906 of record NZ_PXYJ01000001.1, read on the forward strand.
CCGCTCCGCGCCCAAACCGTCTCGGTCAGCGTTGCCGGATAACCGGTTTCCGGATCGCGAAGCCGCTGCTGGCCGTGGCAGATGCCGCGCGTCGTGTTGCCCTGCCTTGTGACGGTAGAGGTCCGATAAATCGGCCGGCGGGAATGATAATACCAATTGTCCGCGATATATTTCTGGCCAGCGGGCTCCATCTCCTTGACGATATGCCCGACGCTGACATTGCTCGAATAAGGCACGATCCCGTAGCGAAGCCGCATGCCATTGGCCTCAAGCTGGGTCTGGATCGGCTCCAATTCCGTATAAAGCGCCATTACCGCATCGCGCAGGGCGGCGATGCGCGATCCCGCCATGGAGCCGGTGGTGTCGAGCACCAGGATGATGTCGGTGTTGACGAAATTCTGCGAGGCTTCGCACGACACCTCGAGCGGCAAGGTGGAGAAGCCGAAAATCTTCATGATCGACGTCGGAATCCGCGTCTCGACATCGATATGGACGGTGCCCTGGGCGGGCTTGGTGACGACGGGAGTGAAGGCGAGCGTGCCGTAGGTTTCCTGCGGGAAGTTGAAGTTGATGAACTTCTTGGCTTCCTTGACGACATCGTCGGTCAGCGTGTCGTTCTGCATGACGCGGCGGGCGGCGAGGGAGGCGGAGTCGCAGGCGCTCTGGAGGCGGTTCTTGGCCATGTAAGCGCGCGAGAGGTCGACGCCGGAACCAACCATGGCCGTGAGCGGGATAAAGGCCGCGCCCACGATGGCGAGGGTGTTCCCTCGCGTGTCGCGCATGAGACGCGACAGGAAGGTGGTTCGCTTGTTATCGCGAGCGTTGCAAATTGCGCGTTTGTTCATTTGTTACATGTCCTGCCCACACATGTCGGATCATGCGTCATGCACCATTCTTCCTAATCCTTGCTGAAAGAAGATGGTTAACGGTGATTTTTTGGCGGGAAAAGGCGCTGGATGCGGATGCGCAACGATTGGCGTTAACCAATCATCCTTCGGAAATTGGACGCGGTCTGATCCGGATTGACGCCGTTGCGGAGCGCCACGAACAAAGTGTCGTCGCCCGCAAGCGTGCCCGCGATTTCATCGGGCTGAACCTGATCGAGCGCGTGGCCCACGATATGGGCGGAGCCGGGCGGCGTCTTGAGGACCAGCAATTGGCCCGCCGGTTCGACCGAGAGCACCCATTCGGCGAAGATCCGTTCGAGCCGGCCGGGCGGCGGCGCGGCGGGTGTGTCGCCGGGGAGTGCGTAGCGAAGCGTGCCGCCTTGTCGCACCTTGATCGCGCCGAGATGGTCTAGGTCGCGGGATACGGTGGCCTGGGTGACGGCGAGGCCCATCTGAGCGAGACGTTCGGTCACTTCCTCCTGGCTCGAGACGATATTGCCGCCGATGATTTCGGCGATGACGCGCAGGCGCCGGGCGCGGGCGGTGCCGCCTGGCGTAACGTCGTTCATCGCCCCTGCCCCATGATCCACGCCATGGCGCCGCGCGCCGTGTGCATCCGGTTTTCCGCCTGGCGCCAGACGGCGCTGCGCGAACTGTCCATGACGCCCGCCGACACTTCCTGTCCGCGAATGGCAGGCAGGCAATGGAGGAAGTAAGCATCGGCGGAGCGGGCCATCAGGGCCTCGTCGACCTGATAGGCGGCAAAGGCGCGCTGGCGCTCGGCGGCTTCGCCATCCTGGCCCATCGAAACCCAGACATCGGTATAAACGATCTGCGCGCCCTCGACCGCTTCGACCGGATCGACGACCTGCCGGACAGTGCCCAGACGGGCCAGTTCGGCAGCGGAGAAGCCGTAGCCTTCGGGGCTGGCGAGAGTGAGTTTGGCACCCATTAGCGCGCAGCCTTCGGCGAGCGAGCGGGCGACGTTGTTGGCGTCCCCGACATAAGCGATCTTCGCGCCTTCCAGCCGTCCGAGCAGCTGGCGGATGGTGAGGAGATCGGCCAGGCCCTGAAGCGGGTGATCGGTGTCCGAGAGCATGTTGAGCACGGGCGTGTCGGTCGCCGCTGCCATGCCGCTCAGCAAGCGGTGATCGTTGACGCGCGCGGCGATGATGGCGTGATAGCAAGCGAGGGTGCGGGCGACGTCCTCGACACTTTCGCGTGTGCCGGGGCCGAGCTCATCCTTCTGGATATAGATGGGGTGGCCGCCAAGTTGCACGGCGGCCATCTCCATCGAATTGCGGGTCCGCGCCGAAGGTTTCTGGAAGAAGAGCGCGACGCCCTTTCCGGACAAGGGCTTTCCCGCATCGCCTTCGGAAAGGGCGAGGATCGCTTCGATGTCGGCGCGGGTGAGATCCGCGAGGCTGAGGAGGTCGGGGCGGTTCACCAATTCTTCTCCCTCTTCACCATCGTACCGATGCCCGCATCGGTCAGCAATTCGATCAACAGCGCATGGGCGACGCGGCCGTCGATGATGTGGGCGGTGTCGACGCCGCCATCGACAGCTTCGGCGCAGGCGCGGAGCTTGGGGATCATACCGCCCTGCACACTGCCGCTTTCGATCCGCGCGTTGAGCTCGCTCGACGTGAGGCGCGGGACGAGGGTGTCGGGATTGTCCTTGTCCTCAAGCAGGCCGGGCGCCGCGGTCAGATAGACGATCTTTTCCGCGCCCATGGCGACGGCGATGGCGCGGGCGGCCTCGTCGGCATTGACGTTGTAGGGTTGGCCGTTTTCGTCCGCGCCGATGGTCGACACGACCGGTGTCAGGCCTTCATCGAGAAGGCGGTGAAGCACGGACGGGCGGACGTGGCTGACATCGCCGACGAACCCCAGGGAGCTGTCGCGCGGCGTGACCGTCAGCAATCCGGCATCCTCACCCGAGACGCCGACCGCAACCGGCTCCTCGCGTGTTTCGCCGTTGATGGTGGCGACGAGATCGCGGTTGATCTTGCCGACCAGCACCATGCGGACGAGCTCCAGCGTCTCGGCATCGGTGACGCGCAGGCCATCGCGAAATTCCGGCTCCTTGCCGACGCGGCGCATCATCGCGTCCACCTGCGGTCCGCCGCCGTGGACGAGCACACAGCGCACGCCGACGCTGCGGAGAAGCAGGACGTCTTGCGCAAGGGCGCGGTCCAATTCCTTGTCGATGGCGGCGCCGCCAAGTTTCACCACCACCGATTTTCCGGCGAAGCGCTGGATATAAGGCAGGGCCTGAACCAGGATGTTTGCGGTTTGAACTGGCGTCATGACGTCTGGCTATTCTCTTTGATGTAACCCGGGCCAAGATCGATGCCGATCGTGCGGGCGGAGCCGCTTCCGACGCCGAGGCCGACTTCGATCAGAATGTCCCGGCCCTGCATATGTTTCGCCACGGCAGCCTTGTCGTGATCGATTTCCACGCCGCCCTGCGCCACACGGATGCCGCCATAAGCGACGCTGCAGCCTTCCATGCTGAACGTGACGCCCGCCGATCCCGCCGCGCCGAGCAGGCGGCCCCAATAAGGATCGCTGCCATACCAGCTGCATTTGACGAGGTTGTTTTCGGCAATGGACTTGGCGGCGATCCGCGCTTCCTCATCGCTCGCCGCGACGGTTACCCTGAGCGTGACGATCTTGGTCATGCCCTCCGCATCGGCGGCCATCATGAGGGTGAGCTGCATGCAGGCCGTTTCGAGCGCCTTCGCGAATTCCTCCATGTCGGGACGGCCCTTCTTGCCCGATGCGAGCAGGATCACCGTGTCGTTGGTGGAGGTCGCGCCGTCGACGTTCAGCGTGTTGAAGGTGGCGTCCACGGCCTGCTTCAGCAGCGCCTGCAATTCGGCCTGGTCGACATCGGCGTCGGTCGTCAGGAAGGCGAGCATCGTCGCCATGTTGGGCGCGATCATGCCGCAGCCCTTGGCCATGCCGCCAAGCGTGAAGGTGGAGCCTTTCACCACCACTTCCTTGGGCTGGGTGTCGGTGGTGAGGATGCCCTTCGCCGCTTCGGTCGCGCCGCCGGGCGACAGGCCTGCCGCGAGCTTCGGGACGGCCACGAGGATCGTGTCGATCGGCAGCGGGATGCCGATAAGGCCGGTCGAACAGACGAGCACATCCCGGGCATTGCAGCCCACCGCCTGCGCCGCCGCGGCGCACATCGCCTCCGCGTCCGCGCGGCCGGGTTCGCCGGTGCCCGCGTTGGCATTGCCCGAATTGACGATGATCGCCGCGCAGCGCCCGCCATTGGCCTCAAGCCGCGCGCGGCTCGCCACGACCGGAGGGGCGACGAACTTGTTCTGGGTGAAGACGGCGGCGGCAGTGACGGGCTGGCCGTCGGCCGTGGCGACCAGCGCCATGTCGTGCTTTGCGGCCTTGATGCCGGCATGAAGACCGGAGGCGACGAAACCTATAGCGGCGGTTACGCTCATGGAAATACTCCTACGCAGGGTAAGCCTTCGGTCTCGTCGAGACCCAGCATCAGGTTCGCGCACTGGATCATCTGGCCGGCGGCGCCCTTCACCAGATTGTCTAGGGCGGCGATGGCGACGACGCGGCGGGTGCGCGGATCGTAGCGGGCGGTGAGGTGGACGGCGTTTGACCCGAGCGTCCATTTGGTCGCGGGAAGCGCGTCCGACACATGAATGAAGGGCTCATCCGCATAAGCGGCCTTCAGCGCTTCGAGCGGCGCGTTCGCATCCATCTCCCGCGGGGCGGTGCCGTAGCATGTGGCGAGGATGCCGCGGTTCATGGGGACAAGGTGGGGGGTGAACAGCACCTCGCCGCCCGTGCCCATTTCCATTTCCGCCGTGTGGCGATGGTTGAGGAGGCCGTAGGCCGCGAAATTTTCGTCCACGGCGCAGAAATGAGTGTCTGCCTTCGCGGCGCGCCCGGCGCCCGTCACGCCGGAGGCCGCGTCAACGATGATGCCGGTCTTTTCGATCAGGCCCGCATCGACCAGCGGTTTCAGGGCCAGGATCGCGGACGTCGGATAGCAGCCGGGCGCGGCGACGAGCCTGGCCCCCCTGATCCGGTCGCGCGCGATTTCGGGGAGGCCGTAGACGAACTGGGCGAGCAGGTCCGGCTCCTGGTGCGCTTCGCCGTACCAGCGTTCGAACGTCGCGGCATCGTCGAGCCGGAAATCGGCGCCGAGATCCACGAAAGCGACGCCGCTCCTCACCACGTCGGCGGCCATTTTCTGCGATTCCCCGTGCGGCATGCAGGCGAAAAGCAGATCGACCTGTTTCAAATGCGCGGGATCGAACCGCTCAAACCGCGCATCAGGATAAGCGAGCGCGAGATGGGGATGAACCGAGGCGAGGGTCTCACCCGCCTGGCTATCGCCGAAGAAAAGAACGGGCGTGAAGGCTCCATGCGCGGCGCAGAGCCGCAACAGCTCCCCGCCCGCATAACCCGATGCGCCCAATATGCCGACTTTGATCATCTGCATAATATGCACATTCATGCATAATTATGCAAGAGCGTCATTCCGGCGAAAGCCGGAATCCCGTGGAGAAGGGTGCCCTTTTCGTCATGAGACCCCGGCTTTCGCCGGGGTGACGGAGGTGGCGGCGGGGTGAAGGGGGGGCGACGAAGGGGTGACGAGCGGAGTAAGGGGCGGAGCGTGAGGGCTCCGCCCCGCATCTTATTTCAGGTTGAATTCGCCGCTAATGAGCAGCTTTACGTCCGACCCTAGCGCCGGGGCGTAGGTGTTCATGCCGAACTGAGTGCGGTCGATCGTGCCTTCGGCGGAGAAGCCGGCGGTGTAGATCTTGGTCATCGGGCCGTCGGCGGCCTTGTTGAGCGTGACGGCCAGCGTGACGGGTTTCGTCACGCCGTGAAGGTTGAGGTCGCCGGTGACGGTCGCGGTGGTGGGGCCGGTGCGCTCGACCTTGGTCGAGGTGAAGGTCGCCTTCGGAAATTTTTCGACGTCGAAGAAATCGGCCTTTTTAAGGTGCCCGTCGAGCGCATCGTCATGCGTATCGACCGAATCCACGTCGATGGTGACGTTCAACTTGCTGTTTTCCGGATTGGCGCCATCCAGCGTCAGCTGCGCGTCGAAATCTGTGAATTCGCCATAATAGGTCGAAAAGCCCATGTGGGAGACGCCCCACACGATCTTCACATGACTCTTGTCGAGCGCGTAACTGCCGCTCTTTACCGCTTCCGCCGCCGGAGCGGGCGCCGCCTGCTGGGTGGCGTGGGCGGTGGCGATGGTGGCCGTGACGAGGGAAGCGGCAATCAGATATTTGCGCATGAATGTCTCCAGGGGTGATGGATGATGCCGGACGTAAAGGGTCGCGCGGTTTTGCGAAAGACTATTCACATGCATTAATCCGTTGCGGATTGCGCAACGCTGGCCGGCAGCCGTTCGGGTGTGGGTGTTGGGACTTGTGTTGGCTGGAACGTCCTTCGACAGGCTCCGGACTAGCGGGTGGTGTGCGGGGTGCGGAGCTACCAAGTCATAGGCCCGTTCCAAGCTGCCCAACCCTTACAGCCCCCGCCCGCAACCGTTAGTCCTGAGCTGGTCGAAGGACGGTTCCAGCTTGCGCCGCGCTTCGACGGTCCAGACCCAGCGGATGAATGAGGCAGGTTGAACGTGATGAGGCGTTCGCCGACATTGCCGATGTTGCGCGACACGTGAGCGATGCGCCCAATTCCGTTTCCACGCGTTATGCATCCGAAAGGAGAACAGCCATGGAAGGCAGGAACGGCCAGCTCGTTGACGAGGACGTTATGGAAACCGCCTCCGTCGCACCGCCCGAACCCCGCAAAGAGGAAAATGGTCAGAAGGAGCGCCAGCAGGGGCAGGGCGACTCAGGACATTCCGATCGGGATCAAAACCAGGCAGAGCCCATTATCCGACCATCGCCAGACTGACGCCTACCGGCGCGAACCCCAAAAAACTGTGGAAAACTTCATGACGTGGAAGGGGCCGCAAACCTCTTCTACGCCGCACGCATGGCCGGTTTTCCGCATTTCCATGTGCCTGGCACTGGGTAATTTCACCTTGTTTCGCAGGCGATTTAATCATTGCGTGTTAAGGCTTTGCATGATTCACTCGTCCTTGGGAGCGGGGAAGATCAAATTCATGTCCGGGAAAGCCGGGCGGAACCATGATCTTTCCAAGGGCAAGAGGAGTGGGGTCATGAGTACACAGGTGAAGCCGGCGGACGGCACGCTCGCGCTGGTCGAGATGAAGGAGTTCGCAACATTTCCGGCCGCGACGCAGCGCTATATCCGCCGCTCGCTGGACGTGGGGCTTAATCGTCGCGACGCGCTGAAGCGCTGGTCGCGCAATGCCAACGAAGCGGCGAGCATCCGCGCGCAGGAGCATGTCTATCGGCGCCTCGACCATATCCGCGATCATGTGCCAGACGATAGTGGCCTCGATGCGATGGAGCCGATGATGGGCCCGCTCATCACCGCGACGGCGTTCGATCTGGGTGAGGGGAAGCTCAGTGATTTCGCGTCCTACCGTTTTCTGTACGAGCGGTTGATCGGCGCGGCGGTGCGGCCGTGGCTACCCGCGGCTTTCTGTTCGGCGGCTGCACTTCCGCACCTTCACCCCGACCGGAGGCGCCTCCTCCTCCAGTCGATCAGCGAAGCGGCGGCGACGGCGCCGGGCTGGTCGAACCGGGAAGCGGTATTCTTCCCCGAATGGGTGGAAAAGGTCGATCTGACCGTCGCCGGATAGGCGTTAACCGATATGGATGTTGCATGAACCGGACGTAGTTTTGGGTTCATGCAACATCGGGCATCATCTCCGTGTTTCTAGTCCCGTCCGCCCCGTGCGGGCGAGTTTTCGGGAGAGTGTGATGCGTAAATTGATATTGGCCGCGGTCGCCGCCGCGATGATGCCGGTGGCGCCAGCCTTGGCGGATAGCCCCCGCTCCGATTATCGCGACTATCGCCGCGACGTTCGCGAGGCCCAGCGCGACTATTATCGCGACGTGCGCCGTGCCGACAGCCGCCGCGATGTACGGGAAGCCCGCCGCGATTATCGACGCGACATGCGCGAGGCGCGCCGCGACTATCGCCGCGACTATCGCCGCGATACGCGCGACTGGCGACGTGACCACCGCCGGTGGAACAACAATGGCTGGACCGATTACAACAATCGCTATTGGGACGGCTATCGCTGGCGTTACCGGCGCTGAGGCCCTTCACTTCTATTGACCTTGTAACGGCGCCCCTCCATCCTGTTACTAATGTAGCGGGGCGGAGGGGCTTTCCATGAATAATCGACTTTGCAGAATTTCAGCGGTGGTTTTGCTGACCATTTTCGGGACTCAGCCAGCTCCAGCAAATGCGTCTCAACCGGCGGAAAGCCAAGAATTGCCGTCCAGCGTGATCCGGAATTCGGTGGGTTTCATTCAAGGCTATATCGGATCGAGCGGACCTCATTGGTTTTTGGTCGATACGGGCGCTAACCGTTCGGCGTTCGACACGTCCATTTCCCAGGCGCTCGCTCTTCCCGCTGGGGCATCGACAAAGGTGGAGGGATCGGCAGGAACCATCGAAGCGTCATCCGTAGACGTGGCCGAGGCCCATATAGGCGGCATCACGGTGCATAACCTCAAGCCGACCACATACGATCTGTCGGGGTCTCTGGCGCCGGACGGGCATCGGATCGCCGGAATCCTCGGCTATGACGCGTTGAAGGACCATGCAATCCTGTTCGACCGGACGAGGGGTGTCGTGCGCATCGCGGCGAAGGCGAACTTGCTTGCCGATCTCTCAAAGGCCGAGATCGTGCCTTTCGAGCTCGACAACAATATTCCGAGCATTGTCGCTGCCATCGACAGCGAGGCTGTCAAATTACGGCTGGATACCGGCGCCTCCATAGGTGATGGGCCGACAAGTTTCGTGAATGTCACAGAAGCATTTTACGAGAGGTTGAAGGCGTCGAATGGGAAGCTCGAGCCTTACACGCATTTCACGGCGAGCGGTGCCGGTGGCGAAATAAGGATTCCCGTGGTCAAGGCTTCCTCGTTTCGGGTCGGGCAGCTTGAAATCCGTGAACCCCATCTGATCGTACAGCCCAGAACCGGCTATTTCGCCCGGCCCGACGCAATCGGCTTTCTTGGCGCTTACGCCTTTCAGAGCCGATCAGCCTTTATCGTCGATTATCCGGGGAAGCGCCTTATCCTGCTACCCTGATCGGTCAATCGTGCCGGGGCTTCCCTTTCAGGACGAATTGTTCGTTGACGCGCACGTGGCGCGTGGCGACCGTCACTTCGGCGAGGAAGAGGAGGAGGCCGAGGGTGAGGCTGATCATCGCCGCGATGAACAGCAATGAGACGGGGATCGCGAAATTGATCGTGACGAGATCGGCCACGAACAACACGACCACCACCAGACAGATGAGCAAGGCGGCCGCAGTGCAGAGGCCGATCGCCCAATGGGTGTAGGCCATGCGCCGGTCGAGCACGGCGAGGGCGCGGATATCGGCCGCGCGCAATTCGCCCGTCTCCTCCGGCACGCGCGCCTCGATCCGCCGCGCATGATCGACGACGCGGGCAAGGCGATGGGCAAGCACGTTCAGGATGCTGCCGATCCCGGCGAGCAGGAAAACCGGTGCCACGGCGAGCTGGATGATATGCGCGATCTGCGAGATGTTGGCGTCGATAACGTCGGTCATTAGGCGCGACCATGCGGGGCCGTCACGGGGGCGTCAATCTGTGTTCTTGCTTTTCGCGGCTGGTGGGGTGGACCGGGCTTCGACAGGCTCAGCCCTGGCGGGGTTGGGGTAGGCTGTATTTCCCCACGGACTGGTGGGGGTGAACCGGCCTCGACAAGCTCAGCCCTTGCGGGTGGAGTCATCGGCTTCCCCTTATCCACGCCGCCGCTAGTCCTGAGCTTGTCGAAGGACGATCCAGTACGCACCGCACCTGCGGCGGCGATCAGCCTCCGTTGGTGGTCGTGATCTCGACATCCACTTTTTCGGGCGTATCCGCGCCGGCGAAGATACTGTCGCGGAACAGGAAGAGTGCGAGGAGAACGAGCAGGACAAGCACGATCAGGGCGATCGTGCCGCCGCCTCCGCCGCTGCGCGTTTCGACCACGGTGACATTTTCCTCGCGGGGGCGTTCGTCCATCGTCAATCTCCCTGATGATTGTGATGGCGGAACGAACGTCTGCATTGCGCGCCGGTTCCCGAGCACCACCTCTTCCAGACAAGCGAAAGGGCCGCCAGACCTCAGCCTGACGACCCTTCCAACATGGTCAGCGGCCGGAGAGGCTCCAGCCCGGGAGAATGAAAGAAGGCCTTAAGCCTCCGTCTCCCGAACGAACCGAACCGACCTCTTAGCTGAACCATGAGACATCGGATCACCTCCTTTCGCTCGTTGAAGATGAGACGAATATGATTCGGGTCGAGTCGCCGATCAAGACTTGTTCGAAACTAAATTCCCGATAAGATTCATCGCTTCGCGCCAAATCCGGACCGCCATGCCGGTCAGGCTCCACATGCCGCGCGGCGCGATGGCGCTCCCTTCATCTTCGGCAGTCTTCGACCGTCCGGGCGACTTCGGGCCAGGCCGGGAGGATCAGCATCGGCAGGCCCGCCGCTTCCACCGAAAAGCGCCCGCGGCTGAACGCCATGCTGTCGAGCAGGGGATCCTGCGCGGCGAGCGAGGCCGCCGTGCGGGGCATCGGATCCTGCGCCACGGTCGCGGGCAGGCTGCGCACGGTGAAGGATGTGCGGATGGCGAGGGCGGGCGAGGTTGCCGCCCCCTCCCGTTCCAATGCGATCCGGCCGCTGGCCTTGTCGCAGCGCACCGTGAACTGCCCCTCGCTCGCGGGCACGCCGAACATGGCGGCGGATGTCGCGCCCTGATCGCGGTAGAACCATGTGCCCGGCGTCAATGGAATGTCCGCCCAATTTTGCGGCGCGGCGGGTGGCGGCGCCGGTGCGGGCGGGGGGGGCGGGACAGGGGGCGGCGCCGGCCGTGGGGCAGGGGCTTCGGGCTTTGGAACACAGGCTGCGGCGGCGAGGGCGGCGCCGGTGAGCAGCAGATGACGCGACAGGTTCATAACTTCTCCCTTTGACGGTTGCACGGGGCTTGGCGCGCGTGACGAACCGGTTAATGGTGCGGGTCTTAAACCACAAACGGCCGATGGACGAGGCCGTGCCATGATCTTTGGAGCCGATGATGCGCCGAGCCCGGTCGATTGCCTATCTTGTGCCCTTCGCGCTGATCGCATCCTGCGCCCAGCCGTTCGAAGGCCGCGTTGCGACGCGGCTGTCGGAAGCGGGCCTGTCGCGGCCGATGGCGGAGTGCATGGCGGAACGCTGGACGGACCGGCTGACCGTGTTTCAGCTGAACAAGATTTCGAACCTTGCCGACGATCTAAAAGGCGACAAGCGCCGCCTGACCGTGGCGCGCTTCATCGACCGCGTGCGAGCGGTGAACGATACCGAGATTTTCGAAGTCGTATCGGCCTCGACCGTGGCGTGCGCGCTCAAGGCTTGAACGCCAAACCTCAACGCGCGTTGCGGACGGCCCACATGAGCATGCGCCCGAACAGGGGCCAGCCCCCGCGGGACAATGATCCGGATCGTGGTGCGATACTAGCCATCGTTCATCTCCTCGCACCCAGCCGTAGAGGACGGCGGTTGCGGTTCGATGACAAAGGGTAAGACCCGATAAGCCTTAGACGCGATCCTTGCGGCGGCGGGCGATCGCCTGCCGCTTATTGTACTGGTGCCGCGAAAAAAGCTCGTAAGCGGCAAAAGGTGCCGCCACGGCGAGCGCCGCGAGACCGAAAAGCGCAAATTCTGTCATGGCCGCGCCCCTACTTTTTGCCGGCGAAAAGTTCAACCCCGCAATCGACTAAACCCTAGATCGGGACGACGTGCCTATGATGCCAGCTGAGGATCGCCGCCGCGCCGCGATGCGGGCGCCAAGGTTCGGCAAGATTACGCACCGCTTTTTCCGTGGGCTTTTCGGGAAGGCCGAGGATGCGGCCAATCTCGATCTGGACGGCCAAGTCGCCAGCGGGCCACATGTCGGTGCGTCCCTCCGCGAACAGCAGATAGATTTCCGCCGACCAGCGGCCAATGCCTTTGACCTTTACGAGCTTGGCGATTGCCTCCTCATCGTCGGCGGGCAGGTTGAGGAGGTCGAGGCGACCCGAAAGCACCTCGTCGGCCAGGCTATGCGCGTAAAGTGCCTTCATCCGGGACAAGCCCGCGCCGCGAAGCGTCTCCTCGCTCGCAGCGGCGACACGCGCGGGATCGTCGGCACCGCCGACCGCGGCGTCGAGCTTGTTCCAGATCGCGGCGGCTGCCTTGATGCTGACCTGCTGCCCGACAATCGCTCGCAGCAATGTCACATAGCCGGGGGCACTGATCCGGGGTTCGGGATAGCCGATAGACGCGATGACTCGCCCAAAGGCGGGCTCGATCCCCGCCAGCGCATCCAGCGATTCCTTCAATCGTTCCGCAGAAATCCCCACTGACCTCGCCTCGCTTGATTTGACCGGGCCCGCCTAGCATAGACGCGCCGGGATGCGCTCCCGTTTCTTGCGCTAAAAGGACAACGGATGCCGAAACTCACCATCGTTACCCGTGACGGATCGGAACATGTCGTCGAAGGGCGAGCGGGTTACAATGTCATGGAAGTGATCCGCGAGGCGGGTATCGACGAGCTTCTTGCCCTGTGCGGCGGCTGCTGTTCGTGCGCGACCTGCCATGTTCAGGTTGATCCGGACTGGGCCGACAAATTGCCCGCGCGGAGCGGCGATGAGGAGGATCTCCTCGACAGTTCGGATCATAAGGGACCGACGAGCCGGCTGTCGTGCCAGCTGATCTTCGGCCCGGAGCTCGACGGCCTGCGGGTCACCATTGCTCCGGAGGATTGAGGCCAGGTGAATTGTCCGGCAAGGGCCGGATTGAGCGGCCAACGCAGGCAGGCCGGCCCGGGCAGCTTGCGCTTTAACGCTCAGTCATTTCCACCCCGCTAGTCCAGAGTTTGTCGAAGGACGGTGCACGCTGGTGCCGTCCTTCGACAGGCTCAGGACTAGCGGGGGAAGGGCATTTGGAGACCGGTTTAAAGGCCGATCAGGGCGTCTGGAATACCCTTGTCGAACAGGCCGGTTTTCCAAGTCAGCGTCTTTAGACCGGCCTTGGTCACGGGGCCCTCATCCGTATTGTTGGTGAGGATTTCGGCATCTGTCGTCAGCGTGAACGTGCCATTGGGTTGCTTCATCACGCCGGCGCCATCCTTCATCATTTCCGCCATCGCGATATTGACCACTGCTCCAGTCATTTCCCCTTCCTGGGATTGGACGAAAGCGGGGGCGGAAACACGCACCTTGTTATCCGTGCGGCGCGCGGCCTGGACGAAGGGCGCCATGATGTTCACGCCGTCGAAAACCGGAAAGATGAAGTCGCGGTCGATCTGGCCGGAAATTTCATATTCGACGTCGAATATGCCTGGTTTGTTGCTGTAAGAGACCTTCTTCCACCCCTTTTGCAGCTGTATGCGGCGGGCAAATTCGGTCATTGTCGCCGGGTCGGAGGGGTCGAGGCCGCCGAACATCGCCTTCATCGTTTCGAAGGTTTTCTTATCCTGCTCGACCCGGGCCGTCTTTTCGGCCTCCCAATCCTTACGCTTCTGCGCGAGCTCTTCCTCGCTGCAGGGGCGGGTGTCCGAATTCCCGTCCTCGTCTGCTTCCGTAAAGCAAATTTCATTATCCGGGTTGAAGGTTTCCGCCGCGCGGTCCGCCGCTTCCTTGGCGGCCACCTGCTGCATGATGCCGAACTGGGTCAGGAACTGGATCTCACCAGTATAACGATAGGTGAAGCTGCCATCCTTACGAATCGTCATCGCCGCATCGTAATTGCCCGGAGTCAGGAACTGACACCCGGTGAGGACAAGCGCCACCGCGCCCGCCGCCAGAGCCTTGAACATCTTCATGATAACGCCCCCTCTTTGCGTTGTTTCAGCCCTTATGAGCGGCAACGGCATAGAGGGCAATGGCGGCCGCATTTGATACGTTGAGGCTTTCGATCCGGTCGCTGATCGGCAATTTGGCGAGCGCGTCACAATGCGTCTGCGTATTCTGCCGCATCCCTTCGCCTTCCGCGCCAAGGACAAGCGCGATCTTTTTCGGCCCCAAAGCGTCGGCGAGGAAAGTGTTGGTGTGGCCGGTGAGGCCAACCCGCCAGAAGCCTGCTTCCGCGATTTCCTCCAGCGCGCGGGCGAGATTGACGACGCGCACCCAGGGCACGGTCTCCAGCGCGCCGCTCGCCGCCTTGGCAAGCGCTCCGGATTCGGGCGGCGCATGCCGGTCCTGCGTCACGATGCCGAGCGCGTTGAAGGCTGCGGCCGAGCGTAGGATCGCGCCGACATTGTGCGGGTCGGTCACCTGATCGAGGACGAGGAGTGGCCGCCCCTCCTCCGCCTCGTCGAGCAGATCGCCGAGCCAGATGTCGGGCAGCTTCTCCACTTCCGCGACGATCCCCTGATGCGGCGCGTCCTTCGGCACCAGGCGGCCAAGATCGGCGGCGTCGGCATAAGTGACGGGGGTAGCAGGATCGAAATCATAATCGACCGCAGCCTCACGCGTAACCGAAACGCGGATGATGCGCCGCTCCGGATTGGCGAGGGCGGCGGAGACGGCGTGGCGACCCCAAAAGCGGGGACGATTCTGCGGATTGGTGGCTTGACGGGCTTTACGGCGCATGGGTTTCCAATGGCCTTGCCCGCGCGCCAAGGCAAGCATGATGCAAAAAGCGCGATTTAATCGTGCGTGGCGCGTTGACAGCGCGGCGCCCTTTCGCCATGTGGCGCCTTCCTATCTTGAGGCACCATGGACAGGTGGCCGAGTGGTTAAAGGCAGCAGACTGTAAATCTGCCCGCGTGAGCGTACGCTGGTTCGAATCCAGCCCTGTCCACCATCCTGCTTCGCTCCTTGCGGAGCTACGCAGGACAGGTCCTGATCCATGCATTATGTTTATTTGATCGAAGGCGCCGGTGGAGCCCGCTATGTCGGCTGCACCAATGATTTGAAGCGCCGTTTGGCGGAGCATAATGCCGGGGAATCATCGCACACCAAAAGGCTCATTCCGTGGCAGCTGGTGACATATATTGCGTTTCAACATGAGCAAAGTGCGCGCGCGTTCGAAGCTTATTTGAAGCATGGCTCCGGTCACGCTTTTGCAAAAAGACACTTCTGGACAAGGCCTGCCCATTAGTGCAGATGTCCGCGCTACCAGCAGGGCCTGCCCTGCGAAGCCTTGGCGCAGCAGGGCGGGTATAGCATAGTGGTAATGCTCTAGCCTTCCAAGCTAGCTAGAGGGGTTCGATTCCCCTTACCCGCTCCAGCCTCGCCCTTCCTAAAAATCCTGAATATAGATTGCGCGAAAGCCCGCCACGCATCCGCAAACGCTATGCGGGAAGGCGCGTTCTGGGGCTAAGCAATTAGCCGTAAATTGAAATGGCTGTTTCGCGATGGACCCAAAAAGGCAGATCGAAGGTTGAACTTGCGGGAGGGTTTCGTGATAACGCCCTCTCGCTTGTCCCCACCTTATCCGAGTTTTTGGATGTCCCTTTCAGCTGGATCGAAGAACGAGCCGCTCGTTTACGGCGCGATTGCCCTGTTGCTTGCAGGACCGTTTACGGCCGACCTCCTTCTCCCATTGGGCACCGCGATATGGGTGGTCTACCTTCTTCCGACGGTTCTCGCTTATTTGTCGTCGCGACCGATCACACCTGTCGCCGTTTCGGCGATTGCGACGCTTTTAACGGTCATTGGATTCAACCTCGCCCCCACCGGGGTCGATCCTGAAGTCGCGCAGGTCAATCGCATGCTTGGCGTGCTGACGGCATGGGTTCTGGGCGGCGTTGGTTATCTTTTCGTCCGCAACCGGCTGGCAATTCGGAAAGAGGAATGGCTGCAACTTGGCCAGGTGAGGCTCGCAAATGCCGTGGGCGGCGAGCAGCCCGTGGAGCAATTGGGGCGCAATGCGCTTAATTTCCTGGTCGACTATCTCGGCGCGCAGGCGGGTGCGATCTTCGTTCGCAATGGCGAGGGTTTCCGGAGGCAGGCCACCTATGGCGTACCCGCCGATTCACCCATGCCGGTCCTCATCCGGCCCGAAGACGGCCTGCTCGGTCAGGCGGCGAGCGAGGGCCGGACCTTCATTCTCGACACGGTGCCGGACGATTATCTCACCTTCGGTTCCGCCTTCGGGCAGTCCGCTCCGCGCCATCTCATCATCGCACCGGCGGTTGTGGAGGGCGATGCCAATACGTTGATCGAATTGGGCTTCAATCGCGCCAACCCTGAAGCTGCCGAACTGCTGTCTCGTATTTCCGAGGGGCTCGGCATCTCCGTGCGATCGGCAAAATATCGCGCGCAATTGCAAGAGCTTCTGGAAGAAACCCAGGCGCAGGCCGAGGAATTGCAGGTGCAGGGCGAAGAGCTTCGCGCTAACAATGAGGAGTTGGAGGTTCAGAGCCAGGCGCTGCAGGAATCGCAGGCACGGCTTGAGCAGCAACAGGCCGAGCTCGAGGAATCGAACGCTCAGCTTGAAGAGCAGGCACAGGCGCTCGAGGTACAGCGTGACGACCTTTCCCGCGCGCAGGCCGCGTTGACGCAGCAGACGCGCGAGCTTCAACAGGCCAGCCGTTACAAGTCCGAATTCCTCGCCAATATGAGCCACGAGCTGCGCACGCCGCTCAACTCGCTGCTCATCATGGCCCGCCTTCTGGCCGACGATCGCGAGGCTACGCTCACCGCCGATCAGGTCAAATATGCCGAGACGATCGAGACAAGCGGCAACGATTTGCTCGCGCTCATCAACGACGTCCTCGACATTTCGAAGATCGAGGCCGGTAAGCTTGAATTGCAGCCCCGGCGCATTCGGATTCCCCCGATGGTTGAAAAGCTGCGCGATGCCTTTGCGGCGGGTGCGACGGCCAAGGGGCTGGACCTTCGGGTCGAGACGCTGCCGGGGGCGCCGGACGATTTCGAGAGTGATCCGCAGCGGATCGAGCAAGTGCTCCGCAACTTCCTGTCCAACGCGGTGAAGTTCACCGAAGCGGGTGAAATCGTGCTGAGCGTCGGGCCATCGGGCGATGGCCGCGTGGCCTTCACCGTGCGCGATACCGGCGTCGGCATTGCGCCCGAACAGCAACAGGTGATTTTCGAAGCCTTCCGCCAGGCCGATGGGACGATCAGCCGCAAATATGGCGGAACCGGCCTTGGTCTCTCAATCTCGCGCGAGCTGGCTCGCCTGCTTGGCGGCGAAGTCCGTCTGGAAAGCACGAAGGGGAAGGGCAGTGCCTTCTCGCTGCTGCTGCCTGAGACTTACGATCCGGAAGCAGTCGAACCGGCCCGGCCCGCGACCATGCCAGTTCTCGCCGAAACGCGCGTGGCGCCTGCAGCCAGTCCGGCGCCGAAGCGTCGCAACGCGCTGGAGGATGATCGCGAGCGGTTGACGGGCGACAGCCGCGTGCTCCTCGTCGTCGAGGACGATCCCGCCTTTGCCCGCATCCTTTACGATCTTGCCCATGAATCCGGCTTTGAATGTTTGATCGCGGAGACGGCGGACGAGGGCGCGTTGATGGCGCGGCAATATCTGCCCCACGCCGTGATCCTGGACATGAACCTGCCCGATCATACCGGCCTGTCGGTGCTCGACCGTATCAAGCGCGATGCGCGCACCCGGCACATTCCGGTTCACGTCGTGTCCGTCGACGACAACAGTCAGATCGCGCTTGCGGCCGGAGCCATCGGTTACATGTTCAAGCCGGTGCGCCGCGAACAGTTGATCGACCTGCTAGAGGGGCTGGAAGCCCATATGGCGCAGCGCATGCGCCGCGTGCTGGTGGTCGAAGACGACACCCAACAGGCCGAAAGCATCCGGCTGTTGCTGGCGTCCCGCGAAGTCGAGACGGTCGACGCGTACAGCGCCGCCCAATGCCTGGACCGGCTGGGTGCCGAAACGTTCGATTGCATGGTCCTCGACCTCAACCTGCCGGACATGCCGGGCCTCGACCTGCTCGAGAAGCTCAGCATGGACGAGAGCGTCGGTTTCCCGCCGGTCATCGTCTACACCGGCCGCGATTTGTCGCAGGATGAAGAGTTGCGTTTGAGGCGCTATTCCAAGTCGATCATCGTCAAGGGCGCGAAGTCCCCTGAGCGATTGCTCGACGAAGTGACGCTGTTCCTTCATCAGGTGGTGTCGGACCTTCCCGAGCCGCAACAGAAATTGCTGTCGAAGGCGCTCAACCGCGACGCGGCTCTGGACGGCCGCCACATCCTTGTCGTCGAAGATGACATACGGAACGTCTATGCGCTCACCAGCATCTTCGAACCGCATGGCGCAAAGGTGCAGATCGCCCGCAATGGCCGCGAAGCGCTTACCGCTCTGGAGGTTGCCGGGAACAGCGGCGCGCCGGTCGAACTGGTCTTGATGGACGTGATGATGCCGGAAATGGACGGACTTGCGGCAACCCGGGCGATACGCGATCAGCCGCAATGGCAGGATCTGCCGATCATCGCGCTCACCGCCAAAGCGATGGCGCGCGATCAGCAGGAATGTCTGGCGGCAGGCGCCAACGACTATCTGGCCAAACCGCTCGACGTGAATAAGTTGCTGTCGCTGGTCCGGGTGTGGATGCCGCGATGATCGAAGCGGACGGGATGGATCCCGTAGCAGACATCGAAACCGAATTGTTGCTGGAGGCGATCCGGCAGCGTTATCATTATGATTTTCGAGGCTATTCGCGCGGGTCGCTGCAGCGTCGCCTGGAACGGGCGCGGCAGCATTTTGGATGTGCGAGCCTGTCGGCCTTGCAGGACCGGATGCTGCGGGACGCGGGCATGTTCTGGCAGCTGATGGGTTATCTCACGATCCAGGTGAGCGAGATGTTCCGCGACCCGGCCTATTTCCGGGCGCTGCGCGAGCACGTGGTTCCCCACCTGCGAACCTTCCCCTCGCTTAAAGTGTGGATTGCAGGCTGCGCCAATGGTGAGGAATTCTATTCCCTCGCCATTCTCTTCCGTGAAGAGGGGCTGGAGGACAGAACGCTTTTCTATTGCACCGACATCAACCCCGCTGCGCTCGAGAAAGCGGAGGCTGGTGTTTACGACCTCGAGCGGGTTCCGCTCTTCACGGCCAATCATCAGGCGTCGGGCGGGCGGACGTCGCTTTCGGACCATTATACCGCCGGCTACGGCCGCATCGTCTTCGACAAGTCCCTTCGCCGCCGCGCCGTCTTCGCGGAGCATAATCTGGCGTCGGACGAGGTGTTCTCGGAAATGCAGCTCGTATCCAGCCGCAACGTGCTCATCTATTTCGACCGCACGCTGCAGGATCGCGCGCTGGGTCTGTTCGGCGACGCGCTGGTGCGCGGCGGGTTCCTGGGCCTCGGGTCCAAGGAAAATCTGCGTTTTTCCCGCTATTCGGATTGCTTCGCGGATTTCGATCCCGGCGAAAAGATCTACCGGCGCACCGCCGGGCGGCGCCTGGATCAACAGGAGGCCGACCATGAAGCCGCTTGATCCGGTGAAGCTGCTGATGGTCGACGATGTCGACAAGAATCTCGATGCGCTGCAGGCGCTGCTTGCGCAGGAAGGGGTCAACCTGCTCCGGGCGCGGTCGGGCGCGGAGGCGCTGGAACTGCTGCTCGTCCACGATGTCGCGCTTGCTTTGCTCGACGTTCAGATGCCGGGCATGGACGGCTTCGAGCTTGCCGAGTTGATGCGCGGGACCGAGCGGACGCGCCGAGTGCCGATCATCTTCCTCACCGCGGTCGCCACTGATGAACGCCGCCGGTTTCGGGGCTATGAAGCGGGCGCGGTCGATTATCTGCTCAAGCCTGTCGATCCGCAGGTGGTGCGCAATAAAGTCGATATCTTTGTCGAGCTTGCGCGGCAGCGGCAGGAAATTGCCAGCCAGCGCGACGATCTGGCATCGGCGCTGGCCCGCATCCAGGCGCATGGCGACAATTCACCGCTGGCCGTGGTCGAATTCGGACCGGACCTCAGGATCATCAGCTGGTCAAAGGGGGCCGAGCGTCTATTCGGTTGGCCCGCCGCCGATGTTCTTGGCTTGCCCGCAGCGGAACTGCCCTGGTTGCCGCAAGACGAGATCCATGCGCTCGAACGCTGCATCCGCGAAATCGGGGAGGCCGCCGAGCGCCGCCGGGTCGAGACGTTCCGCGCCCGCCACCAGGACGGCAGCCCGATTGCGAGCGAATGGTATTGCTCGGCCTTGCTGAGCCCCGTCGGTACGCTCGTTTCGGTCAACGCGCAGATTCTGGACGTCACCGAACGGCAGAAGGCTGAAGAGACGCAGCGCCTGCTGATCGGAGAGCTCAACCACCGCGTGAAGAATACCCTGGCCTCGGTCCAGGCGATCGCGGCGCAGACCCTCAAGCATTCGGCCGGACCCGATGATTTCGCGCCGACTTTCATGGGGCGCATTCACGCGCTTGCCGCCGCCCATTCGCTGCTGAGTGCGACGACATGGAAGGGCGCACGGCTGCGCGAACTGGTCGATGGGCAGGTGCAGCTTGGCACGATCGACCCGTCGCGGCTGCACATTGGCGGGCCAGCGGTGGATCTTGACCCCGAACCGGCCTTGCATCTCGCACTCGTCCTGCACGAGCTGTTTACGAACGCGATCAAATATGGCGCGCTGTCCAATGATCAGGGCAACGTCCGCCTGAATTGGACATTGGCGGATAATAAGCTGGACATGGACTGGGTCGAAACGGGCGGGCCAGCTGTCGCCGCGCCGTCGCGCCGCGGCTTTGGCACGTCCCTGATCGAGCGCAGCCTGAAGGCCGAGGGCGGCATCGCGCAGGCCAGCTACGATCCGGACGGCCTGCATTGGCGGCTGACACTTCCTTATGAGGGCAATATCGCGCTGGATGCGGGTGAGGATCGCATTGCGCCGCAAATCACATCGGCGCCGGTCAGAGCAGGGATCGTTCAGGGCAAAAGGTTCCTGGTGATCGAGGATGAGCCGCTCGTCGCGCTCGATCTGCTGTCGCTGCTCCATGACGCGGGGGTGGAGGCGGTGGGGCCTGCCGCCACGGCAGAAGACGCCCTGCGCATCATCGGGAAAACGGCGCTGGATGGCGCGTTGCTTGACGGCAATTTACAGGGGCAGGCGGTTGATGAAGTCGCCGCCGCGCTCACGCAACGGAATGTGCCGTTCCTGTTTGTCAGCGGCTACGGGCCGGAGCACCTTCCGCGCGATTTCGCCGACGTGCCGATCCTTACCAAGCCGTTCAATCCGGAACTGCTGCTCGAAAGCATGGCAAACCTTGTCGATGCAGTTGCGATCGACGCGGCAGCGTGAACGTTATTGCGCGCTCCTGTTGCGTGTCAGCTTCATGGCCCAGCCAAGGGCGAACAAAGCGATGGCCAGCATGATCGATAGAGCCGCTGTGTAAAAGCCGACCTTGGCCTTGGGCGGGCCGAACAGCAAATGGTCGAGCGTCGGCACGAGCAGGCTGAGCATATGGCCCGCGAGCAGAGCCCAGGCCGCAACGAGTGGAAGCGTGCCGAACCGCCGGGTCAGCGCAGCCCAAATGAGCGCGGCGGCGATCAAAATTTCTTCGAAGGCGAGGGGGATGAAACGGGGATTGCCCCACCAGCGCGCAACTTCGCCCGACAGGATCAGCGCCGCGATGGCGACGGCCAGAAATCGCAGCCGCTTTTCGCTTCTGCCGGAGACGGGCACCGCCTGACTCAGCCCTTCGGCCGAAGCCAGTCCATCAATTCGTGAAAGCGCAGCACTTCGTTGAACGCGATGCCGCCCAGGCCATTATGATGCCAGCGGATGACGCCGGGCAGCGGACGGAATTTTTCCAGCGTGACGATGACGTCGTCGCCGGGATTAAGCTCCGTATCCACCTCGACGCGGACGCCGCCTTGCGAGATATCCTGCACCGTCGCGGTGATGACATGGGCGCCGATGCGCAGGGTGGCGAGGCGGTCTACCTCGACGCGCGGCATGCGCGGCTGCCAGCCGTCTTCCTGGATCTGGTTGGACAGCAATTCCTCGACATCGATCGGGCGGTCGAACTGGACGCCTGCATTCGAATCGCTGACCCACATGATCGTGCCGTCGATCGATTGGGAGGATTTGAGTTCCACCGTCACGCGCTGACCGACATTGAAGTCGGAATAGATATGCACGATGAGCCCGCCCGCCGACACATTGCGGATGAGGCAGAGTTCACGGCGGCCGTTCACGATCAAGGTGCCGACGCGCAGAATCCGGATACGCGGCGACTGGCGGCGCGGATCCTGTTCCGGCATTTCCGTTGAAAAGGAGAAAACCGTCTCCTCCTCATTCGCCTTGTTCAGCATGCAGCTGCCCTTTGCATCTGAGCGTGTTCCATTCCGGATCATCTATCCGGAAACGGTTTAAGAATGATTTACCGCGACCGTTCTAAACCGCCCGCCGGTGCGATTAAAAGCTCATTTCCTCATAAATATGGCGGACATCACCCTTCCACGCGTTCTGATAATGGTCGAGCAGAAGTTCGGCGGGCGTCGTGCCGCGCGCGACGACTTCACGTAAGGGATCGAGATAGCCCGTCTCATTGTCCCCCGATGCATTGATGCGACCGCGCGCGTTGAGGCCGCCCGCCGATATGTCGAGGATGCGGACGCCAAGCTCGCGCAACGTCTCGCCATCCGGAGTCCGCGTCTTGAGGCCAAGCTTTGGAACCTCGTCGCGCAGCCGCTGCCGATCCGCGATCGACCAATGTTTGACCGCGTCCCACGCCGCGTCGAGCGCGGCCTGATCGTAGAGCAAGCCAACCCAGAAAGCGGGCAGGGCGCAGATGCGGCTCCACGGCCCGCCGTCCGCGCCGCGCATTTCAAGGAAGCTCTTCAAACGCACTTCAGGGAAAGCGGTGGAGAGATGGTCGTTCCAATCCGAAAGACGCGGCTTCTCGCCCGGAAGGACGGAGAGTTCGCCCTTCATGAAATCCCGAAAGGACAGGCCCGCCGCATCGATATATTTGCCGTCGCGGAAAACGAAGTACATCGGCACGTCGAGCGCATAATCGCGATAGCGTTCGTAGCCAAAGCCATCTTCGAACACGAACGGCAGCATGCCGGTGCGGTGCGGATCGGTGTCGGACCAGATATGGCTGCGGAATGAAAGGAAGCCGTTGGGCTTGCCCTCGGTGAAAGGCGAATTGGCAAAGAGCGCGGTGGCGAGCGGCTGAAGCGCGAGGCCGACGCGGAATTTCTTCACCATATCGGCTTCGGATGCGTAATCGAGGTTTACCTGGATCGTGCAGGTGCGCAGCATCATGTCGAGGCCGAGCGAGCCGACGCGCGGCATGTGGCGCAGCATGATGCCGTAGCGGCCCTTCGGCATCACCGGCAATTCGGCGCGCGTCTTGTCCGGCCACATGCCAAGGCCGAGGAAACCAAGGCCAAGCTTGTCGCCAGCTTCCTTCACCTGACGAAGGTGGCGGCCCGCCTCGGCGCAGGTTTGATGAAGATGTTCGAGCGGCGCGCCCGACAGTTCGAATTGGCCAGCGGGCTCAAGGCTGATCGTGCCATCCGCACCGGCGAGCGCGATGACGTTGTCGCCCTCCATCACCGGCTGCCAGCCATATTCGGTGAGCGCCATCAGCAGGTCGCGAATGCCGCCGGGCTCGTCATAAGAAGGCGCGCGATGATCGTCACGGCGATAGACGAATTTTTCGTGTTCCGTGCCGATCCGCCATGCTTCAGGCGGCTTCTCGCCCTTGACGAAGGGAGCGAGCAAATCGTCGCTCGTCTCGATGAGGGGATCGTTTCCGCCTGAGGCCACGCGTGTCGTCATGCGCGGTGCTGTAACGGGGCGCGATGCCGTCCGCTAGCGGGTTTAAGATCGTGGCGACATCGACCAATCGCCAGCCGCGCCCATCCAGATGCTGATCGCGGCTACGGCCGCCGTGTCGGCGCGCAAGATGCGGGGACCGAGCGATACCGCACTGGCGGCGGCAATCGCACGGATCGTCTCGCGCTCTTCATCCGTGAACCCGCCTTCCGGCCCGATGAGAATAGCGGCGGGCCCGGGCCGGGCGGTGGCGGCGAAAGGCTCACCGCCCATTTCATCGGCAAAATAGAGGGTGCGATCGTCCGGCCAGTCCTTCAGCACGGCGTCCAGCTTTCTAGCGTCGTCGAGCAAAGGCAGGGCGGTTCGCTCGCATTGCTCGGCAGCTTCGACCATATGCGCGAACAGGCGATCCTGGTTCAGCCGGTCGACGATGGTGCGCCGGGTGATGACCGGCACCAGGCGCGCGACGCCCAATTCCGTCGCCTTCTCGACAATCCAATCGATCCGGCCCTTCTTGATCGGCGCGAAGAGCAGCCAGAGGTCCGGCACTGGTTCGAGCCCGCGCAGCTGCCGTGTGATGCGGAGCAACAGCCGCTTGCGCCCAGCCTCCTCAATCGCGGCCAGCCATTCGCCGGTGCAATTGTCGAACAGTTTCACCGCATCGCCGGGCTGCAGCCGCAATACGGCGCCGAGATAATTGGCCGGAGCGCCGTCCAGGGTCAGCGCCAGATCCTGTGCGAGCGGCTGATCGACATAAAGGCGCGGGAGGCTGGACGGCGGCCAGGCGGGCGTTGCGGGCATGGCATCGCTCTAGCCGCGCGTGGTGCCAAGGTCGAGACGCTGTCGATCACTGACAAATCGCAAGGCGCCTGGTGCTGAAGCATTTTAATGTCCCGCATCCGGAGGCAAGAGATGAACGCAAACAAGGCATTGTGGGAAAAAGGCGATTTCACCCGGCTCGCCGCGACGATCCGGGATAGTGGCGAAGAGCTTGTCGATACACTCGGCATCCGCGAGGGGATGGATGTTCTGGATCTCGGCTGCGGCGACGGAACAACCGCCCTTCCCGAAGCGGAGCGCGGCGCGAACGTTCTGGGCGTCGACATCGCCTCCAATCTCGTCGCGGCCGGACGGGCGCGTGCCGCCGCGGCGGGGCTCGACAATGTCCGCTTCCAGGAAGGCGACGCGTCCGACCTTCGCGATCTTGCGGACGAAAGCTTCGATCTCGTCGTCAGTATATTCGGGGCGATGTTCGCGCCGAGACCCGTCGACGTCGCCCGCGAAATGGTCCGCGTCACGCGGCCGGCCGGGCGGATCGTGATGGGCAACTGGATTCCGGGCGACCCCACGCTTGTCGCGCAAATCCTGAAGATCAGCGCAAGCTACACGCCGCCCCCGCCCGAAGGCTTCGTCAGCCCAGTCACCTGGGGCATTCGGCAAGAAGTCGAGAAAAGGTTCGCGGCGGCGAGCGTCGATCCCTTCGCGATCGACTGCCAGCGCGCGACCTACACCTTCCGCTATCCGGGTCCCCCGGAAGATTTCGTCGCCTTATTCCGCAACTATTACGGCCCGACGATGAACGCATTCGAAGCGGCCACGGCGAACGGGCAGGAAGACGAGCTTCTGGCCGAACTCAACCAGCTTTTCATCGAACAGAATAAGGGCGGCGCGGCGAGAACCGAAATTCCCGCCACTTACCTGAAGGTCACCGTCCAGCTGTGATCCGGTGCGATGAGGAGCGAGCTGCGAGTCCGGCCCCCGGAGGCCGTTTCCACACCTCATTCTCCGCCGTCGTCATGCAGGTTTCGCGATCCTCATCCGTCGCCGGGCAGAAAGCCCGGCTGGCATCGAGAATCTCGCCGCGCGCGCGTATGCGGTGCCGCTTCGACAAGGCATTGGCGAGCGTCGCGAGATCCTGCGCAGGATCGGGCCGCTGCGCCTCCGGATCGGGGCGGATCGTAAAGGTGCCCGGATTATAGACGATCTGATAATTGTTCGACGCGGTGAGCGACCCCTGACCGATCGCATAACGGCCAATCCTCTCGCCCGGCGCGCGGGCGACGTTGCCGGTCAGCACATCGCCCTCAACCAGCGTCCCGCTTGTCACGACATATCCCAAGAGGGGGTCGTCCTTGCCGGAATATTTGGTGGCATTGTTCGCCTGTACGACGAGCGTGCGGCGGAGAATGGAAGCCAGAGTGGAGGCGGGAATGACGATGTTGTAGTTGCCCACATCGGCGCCGCTCACCACGGCATTGGTGATGTTGACCGTCTTGCCATTTGCGGCATTCGCGTTGTCGAACGCAAAATCCGCCGTCGCCGTCAGGATATCGCCATCGACCTTGCCGTTGAAGGTGAACGAACCTGTCGTCCCGGCAGTGCCGTCATAGGTCTTGTTCTGGGCCGTTGCGACTGCGGTAATGTCCTTTTTCAGGATATCGGCCAAGGCGCTGACGGGAACGACGAGATTATAATTGCTGGCGTCGCCCCCGGTCAGGATCGTGCCCGCAATCGTCACCGTCTTGTCCGTCCCGGCATTCTTGTCGTCGAACCTGAAGGTCGTGCCGGCGGTATTGACGTTGTCGTCATCCAATATGCCGTCCAGCGTAACCGATCCGGTTCCCAGGTTGTTGCCGTCATAGGTTTTGTCGTTGGCCGTGACGGTGGCTGTGACCGTCTTCGGGGTGACTGTGATGAGGCCGTTATTGACGAAGGCCAGCGCGTAGCCGCTGAGCGGGCTCATGGATCCCTGGCTGGCCGTTACGCCATAAGGGCCGCCCACCACGCCCGCCTTCATCGCCGCGCCCGCCGAACTGATCAGCGGGGTGCCCGAGAAGACGCTCTCGGCGGTGTCGGCAAGGAAAGCGCCGGAAACGCCCGCCTGCAGGCCGCCGACCGTATACATAGTTGCCAGTGCGCCGGAGAGATCGTCGCCATAAGTCTTGGTGGCGCCCGTCGTGGAGATGGTGACCGTCGGCTGATAGGCGAAAACGTAGCGGTTGCCCGAAAGGCTGTTGATCGCCCGGCTCGTCATCGTGCCGTTCCACACGGCGTGGTTGTTGCTGTCCAGCCCACCATAGCTGTGCCCCGCCGGATTGGTGAGGTAGATCGCCCAATGATCGAGCGCGGTAACCGCATCGTTGCCGCGCGCATTGACGAAGGTGCCGCCGCTCGACAGGCCGACCAGATTGCCGCGCACCTGACCGCCGCTCGCAATGGTGAAATTGCCGCTCGTCCGGACCGAAATGTCTCCGGTGCCGCCGGCGACCACGCCTTCGACCACGAGGTTGCCGACATTGTTGAGCGACAGCGCGCCGGACGAGTTGCCCAGTGCGGCGATCCGGTTCGCGCCGTTCAGGATGGCATTCGAACCGGCATATTGGAGCAGCGCCGTATCGATGACCCCGGTCACCGATATCGTGCCGTCGCCCGCGTTCAGGACAACATGATCGGCGGTGATGTCCTGCCCATCGATGCCGCCATTGGCTGAAACGGGCATATTGAGGGCGACAGTCTCTGCGCTGAGGCTGCCGAAGCGGATGCCGCCGGTTGTCGTGGTGATCGCGATATCCTGATCAGCCACGACAGTGTCGAGATCGAAGCTGCCCGCCGTCATGATCGCCGATCCGCCCGCACTGACGGTGCCGTTGACAGTCAGGCTGCTAAGAGCAACCGCGCTGCCGACGATCACATCCCCATCCGTGGAGATCGCCGCGCCACCGGTGCCGATGGTAATATTGCCGCTGCCATCGATGCTGATGTCGCCAGCGTTCAGAGCAGCGAGACTTGCGATCGTCTTGTCTCCATCTCCCGAAATCGAAAGATCGGACGCGGAGGAGAGGGCGCCGGCGACGATGCCGCCTGCCGCGATGGCCAGCGGGCCTCCAGCGGTTTCAACCCTGTCCGCTGTAAGAAGGCCGCCAGCAGTAAGGCTGATGCCGCCTCCGGTCGACCGAAGGAGCCCGCGTGCGGTGATCGTCCCGGCGTCGATGGTTATGGTGCCTGCTGCGGACACCTGTCCGCCGCTAGCTTGGCCAAGCCTTGCCGCGCCGTTGGTCGCGACGCGCAGCGTGCCGCCGGACGACAGGTTGCCGGTGCTGACATCGCCATCCGCTTCAATCCCAACAGAGCCGCCGGCATTGATACTGCCGTTGACGGTCAGGCTGCCGAGCGCAACCGCGTCGCCAACGATCACGTCCCCGTCCGTGGAGATAGCCGCGCCGCCGGTGCCGATCGAAATGTCGCCCTGACCATCGATCCTGATGTCGCCAGCATTCAGAGCCTGAAGGCTTGCGATCGTCTTGTCCCCATCGCCCGAAATCGAAAGATCGGACGAGGAGGAGAGCGCACCCGCGACAATGCCGCCTGCCGCGATGACGAGCGGGCCTCCTGCGGCGTCGATCCTGTCCGCAGTGAGGAGTCCGTCAGACGTGAGGCTGATGCCGCCGCCGCTCGATCGCATGAGCCCGCGCGCGGTAAGTGACCCGGCATTGACGGTGATCGCGCCCGTCGCGGCCACCTGTCCGCCGCTGGCCTGACCGAGCGTGGCCGCGCCATCGGCGGTTACCCGTAATGCGCCGCCGGACGACAAATTGCCCGTGGTGACATCACCACCCGCTTCGATCGCAAGATAACCATCGGCAGCAATATTGCCGGTTGCCGTCACATTGCCCGATGTCGAGAGCAAATCAACATCGCCGGAACTCGCCACATTGCCATTGAACGTCATGTCGCCAATGGTTCGAACCGCGCCGTTCAGGTCCACGGTGCCGTTGATGACGAGCGATCGTAGCGCGCTGGACGCACCGACCGCGCCCCCCAATGTCACGGACGCGGCGGTGATCGAGAGGTCGCCCCGGCCGGCATTTCCGTCGATGCCGTTGGTGAAATTGACGTTCCGCCCCGCAGTCAAAGTGGCCGTATCCGAGACGATCGTCTGCCCCGCCACCTCGATATCGTTGACCGCCGAAAGCGCGGCGCCCGCAACGAAATCGACACTTTGACCATCAAGAGAAATGGTCCGGCCGTAGACCCCATTGCCGATCTGGATTCCGCCCGCCGGACCCGCCTGCGTCAACGTCACGTCGCCGTTGAGCGACCGAAGACCGGTCGTTCCGGACGACAGGCTGAGTATGCCGTCCTGCGCGGAAATCAGGATATCGCCCGATACCGTGATGTCGCCGATCGCGAAGTCGCCGGCGGTGTCGTAGATGCTGAGATCATCGCCGATCGTCAGGTCCGCAAAGGCATCAGCGGACCATGACGCGGCGGTCATGGTGAGGCTGCCGCCGGTCGATACGGCGCCCGTGTCGATGGTGCCGGCTGCCGTCAGATCGATATCGGAAGCGGCACTGACATTCTGCGCGTCAAGATTGCGCCCGGCGGTCAGGGAAACAGTCCTGCCGCTAGAAACAGCGCCGCCCGCAGCCGCATCGATGTTGAGATCGCTATTCCCGCCTGCAGTGCCGATGATAACGGCCCCAGCCACTCCCCTGACCAGGCCGGAGATTGTCAGCGTTGCGTTGTTGTTGAAATAGAGGGCTTGAGCACTCGTGAAGCCAGCAAGTTCTGCGATGGTGTTGGCGCCGGTCAGATTGGCCGTGTTGCCCGATGTCCCTGAAAGGCTGGCCGCGTTGATTGAGGACGTCTCAGCCTGAACGATAGAGGCTGCCGAGTTCAGGGCGAGATTGCCGAGCGCGTTGATGGTCCCATCGAGCAAGATGTTGCCGGTGCCTGATGTGGAAAGCTCGACATCGCCAGTTGCCGACGACAATGCGCTTCCCGCCGCAAGCGCCAGGTTCGCGCCGCTCGACAGAGAGATCAGGGCCCCGTTTATGGTGCTGCCGTTGGCGGCCGTGAGGCTACCGCTCGTCGTGATCGCAACGTCCGCGGCGCCCGCGTCGAGCAGGTCGTTGATCGACAGATTGACGACATTGTTGAGGCTCAGCCCGCCCGTCGATGCGCCAAGCACCGCGATCCTGTTCGCGCCTACAAGATTGGTTTGCGATCCGTTGTAATGAAGCAGCGGCGTGGTGACGACGCCGGATATCGTGGTGGTGCCGGCGCCGCCGTTCAAACGTACGACGGTGCGCCCGGTGACATCCTGCCCGGTTATGCTGCCGTTCGCCGAAGCGCTCAGGGCGGCAGAGACATCGTCGCCGCTCAGGCTGATGAAGGAGAGATCGCCGGCTGTCGCCAGCAACGCGATATCTTCGCCCGCCGCCACACTATCGAGATCGAGACTGCCAGCTTCCATCGCGACGGACCCGTCCGCGATGACGGCACCGGTTACGGTCAGGCTGTTCGGCGCATCGATATTGCCGACGATCACGTCGCCCTCCGCGTCGATGCTGCCGACCACGACATTGCCGCCGCCTTCGATCAAGACGTTTCCGGTGGCAGTAGAGCCTAGTTTTCGGGCATCTAGGCTGGCAATCGTCTTGTTGCCATTCCCCGCGATGGAAATCTCGCGGTTCGAATAAAGCACGCCGGCCGTCAGGCCAAGGCCTTCGATTTCAAGACTCCCACCATGGGCAGTCACCGATTGCGCCGTGATGGCGCCGGTATTGGCCGTAAGACTGATGCCGCCACTAGAAACGAGGTCACTAAGCAGCGTCAGATCGCCAGCTTCAATCTCGACCGACGTCCCATTAACCAGACCTCCCGCCCGGCCCAACGTCACCGAACCGTCGGCTGCTATCTGCAGACGTCCCCCAACGCTCAAATTTCCGGCCTCTAGGTCGCCGCTCGCCGCGACTTCGAGGTAGCTGCTCGACAGGTCTCCAATCGCAGCCGAACCTGTTGCAAGGATTTCGAAGCCTCCTCCGACCGCGACATCACCCATCGTCAGGGTTGCGGCATTTCCGGTGCGGATGAAGGCCGCGGACGCCACGAGCGTGCCCGCGGCAATATTGCCCGGGGTCTGGACGTTGAAGACGGTATCGAGAGTGACATCGCCCAGAGTCAGATCGCCGCTCACCGACAGGTTGCCGCTCAACCCCGTAACAGGATCGAAGGTGCGGAATGAGCGCGCGGATATGTCATCCGTCGTTACGCCGTGAACGCTTTTGCCGATTCCGATGTCCGATTGCCGATCCGTCCCGCCCAGAAGCGTGACACCGGCTAAATCGATATCAGCGTTGATAGCGTCGAGAAGCAGCATCTCCTCGCCAATGCCATCGCTGTTCGACTGGATCGTCAGCCCCGACGCGCCGGTGATGTCACCCGCCGTGCTGGCGACCGTCACCTCGCCCTGCGCACGCTGGATTATGCCATCGACGCTGCCGAGCGAAACGGACTGACCCTGCACGCGATAATTGCCGCCCGCATCCACATTGGCCGCGACCGTGGCCGTGCCGAACGCCGATACGATATCGATATCGCCTGGGCTGTAGAGATCTCCATTGAACGTCACATCGCCGCTGGTCCGGACCACGCCGTTCAGCTCGGCCCGTCCGTCGACGGTGAGCGAGGTGAGGGCATTGGTGGCACCAACGTCGCCGTAAAAATACGCCATATTTCCGGCCGTGATCGACAAAGCGCCGGTTCCGGCCGCGCGGTCGATCGTATCGTGCACGTAGATGTCGTTTCCGGCCGTCAACGTCACCGGACCTGAGACCTGCACCCTTCCAGTGGCAGAAATATCGGTCGTTGCTGAAAGGCCGATATTCGGGCCAATCGTGATAACGCCGGTCGTATTTATATTGATGGAGTTTGCGGTGATCGCGTTCCCGATATTGATCCCGGCCGCCCCTCCGGACGCTTGGGATAGAGAGATGTCACCGTTTAATGATTGAAGCCCGGTTGATCCGGGCAGGAGGCGGAGCAACCCGCTTAGCGTGTGAATGCTGATCGACCCCGACATGGAGAGATCGCCGATTTCAAAACCGCCGCCCGTATCGGTAATCGATAAATTTCCGCCAACATCCAACTGAGCGAATGCATCGCTGGACCATTGTTCGGCGCGTAGGCTCAGGTCGCCTCCGACCGACATAATACCCGTGTCGATGGTTCTACCCGCAACTAAACCAACATACGAACCACCGGTTACATTCTGGGCGTCGATATCCCGGCCCGCCGACAGGTTCACGAGGTCACCGGAAACCGATCCCCCGGCCGCTGCATCGATGATGAGATCGCTGGTTGCGCCGCCAACAGAAATAACAACTGGGCGCCCCTGCGCAGCTTCGACGCTGCCCGTGACGGTCAGCGTTCTATCATTTGTGAAACTGACTCTGCCCCCACTTACGAGACCCGCCAAGGTCGACACCTGATTCGCGCCGGTGAGGATCGCGTTGCCTGCGGCAATTCCAAACAGGCTGCTGGAGAAGATGGAGGATGTTGCCGTTTGCGTGAGCGCGCCTGACGATATCAGCCTCACCACACCTGGACTATTGATCGTCCCATCCAGCGCAATAAGTCCGCCGCCGACGGTGGACAGCACGACATCGGAATTTGCCGACGACAAATTGCCGCCTACCTGGCTTAGACTGCCGCCATTCGTGACGTTGATCGTCAGCGTGCCCGGCGCGCTGAGAGTGCCCACGGTGAGGCCGCCGCCCGTGTCGGTGATCGTGAACTTGCTGTTGGCGCCCGTCAGGTTCGGGTTGAAGCCGCCGCTGAAATCCTGCGCGGTAATCGCATAATCCCCGCCGACGGTAACGTCGCCTTGATAGATCATGTTCGACGCGTTGAGCATCGCGTCGCGGGTAGAGGTAGTGCTCGAGAAAGTGATGTTACCGGCAGTCGCGGTCGCGCTTAGATCGCGCCCAGCACTGACGGCCGAGGCCTGCATACTTTTTCCCTTAAGAAGGATGTCGCCGGTCGATGTCAGGTTTTTACCAAGAACTGTGCCTGTAGTGGCAACAGCCTCGATCCTGGCAAGGCTGACGTCGCCCTGAAAATCGATGTTGCCGGAGTCGCTTTGGGCCTTGATCCAACCGTTCCCCGAGCCGTTACTGATGCTTCCCTCAATCTGAATGTTGCCGAGGTTTGATATCCACGTTTCACCAAATAATACTAGGCTGTTTCCTATTAATAAATTACCTCTCGCCGAGAGAGTCGATGGGCTATCGAATAAATTCAACACATTTATCGGATTTGGGGAAAAAATCTCCAGATTTCCCGCCGATTGGGCTTGCCTGATTTGGACTGAGCTGTTGGCGAAGACGCCGATATCGGCAACATTACTTGTATGTGTTTTGTAGGTTACCAATGTGCCGGACGAATTGATATTGACTCCTCCACCCGTTGCACCGGTATCGGGCGCCAACTCGATGCCACTAGCTGATACACCGGCGGAGAGCACGATCCCGCGATCGGAGGGGCTTGCCGTCGTCGCGGCTAGGTAACCTGCAACTCTCAGCGTTGACGCGCCGGCACCTTCTTGCGCCGCCATGGCGGCATAAATGTTCCGACCGGTCACTGAACCTGCAAGTGTAACGTCACCGCCGGTCGTCCCTCGCGAGATGGTAAGCGATAGCGGGCTTCCTATTCCCGATATAGTCACTTCCTGTGCGGTAACGATAACCACATCATCGGCAGCCGCAATCACGCCTAACCTCGACAGTTCGTCACGCCCATTAATGTGGATGCCGCCCGCTGACGCTAAAACAACCCTACCGCTTTTTGTTCTGACTTCTGCGCCCGATAGCACTTGGACCTTAGCCGAGGAGTCACCAGCCAGCTTCATGGCCCCGCCGTCCATGAAATCGTCGGAGTCCATGCCGAGTGTGCTTGCAACAAGCCCACCAACGTTCACATTAGCGCCGGTCCCAAAAACCACACCGTCGGAATTCAGGATATAGACGTCGAGATTGGACGGGCCGTTGATCGCGCCGGTAATTGTAGACTGGTTGCCGCTCTGATCGCGGTTCAGCACCGCGCCTCTTTCGCTGCCTCCATAGGTGAAATCTAAGCGATTCCCGGTCCCGACATTGAATGTTTCCCAGTCGATGATCGTATTGGTCTGATTGAGGCCAACCGTCATTGTCGAGCCGTCCGACGTGATCGTCGGCGCGGGGCCAGCGCCGAAGGTCGGGTTCGTGGGCAGCGCTTGCGCGCCCGCGCTGGTTGCGGCGAGCGGGACTGAGACGAGCGCGGTGGTGGCGACGAGGGTCAGGCGGAACGTTTGGGCCATGCGCGGTGTCCTTTACCGGACTTTCGAACTGAACTGGGTGGTAAGCGAAACAAGGAAGCGGCTGGACGCGGTCGCCGGATCGGTCGCGAGCGCCTTGTCTTCGGGGATCGCGTACATGAATTCGAGCGCGGCACGCCCGAGCAGGCTGAGGCGCGCGCCAAAGCCCCAAGATCGCAGGATGCGGCCATCTTCAGCCGTGAAGCGGTCGAGGTTCCACACCTTCACATGATCGTAAAAGGCAAAGGCCTGCGCCCGCACCGGGCCGGTCAGCGGCAGCTCGGCACGCGGTTCGAAGCGGAAGCCGAACGCGCGGTCGCCGCTCGTCGCGCCCGGATCATAGCCGCGGCCGAGGCGGTAGTTGCCGATCGAATATTCTTCGAAGCTCAGCAGCGGATCGTCCGCATATTGCCCCTGCACCGATGTGGCGAAGCTGAGGCCGGGCAGGACGCTTGCCATGCCGTCGAAGGTGCCGCGCAGCACGATCGCTTCCGGGTTGCCGTCGGTGCGGCTGAGCGCCAATTCGCCCTCTTCGCTCGCATTCAGGATGCCGAGTCCCTTGCGCAGTTCGATCGAACCGCCAAGCGCATAGCCGTCGGGCGCGCCAAAGCGCGGCGCGCGGATGCCCCCCTGAAAGCGGGCATAGAAGACGCGCAACTTGTCGCGGGTGATGAGAGGGCCGTTGTCTGGTTCGCCGAGATAAGAGCGCTGCTCGATCAGCTCGAGGCCCGCGCCAACGCTCACATTTTCGCGCACAGCCCGGACGAGCGGCATTGCGGCATCGACCGAGAAGATCAGCGAGCGTGACTGGAAATCGAGCGATCCGATATCCGGATACGACCAGGCATAGCTCACCTGCGCGCCGAGCGTGCCGCCGCGATCGTCACCGAAGAAATGGCCGGCCTGAATGGTCTGCTGTTCATCGACGTCGAAGGTCGAGGACAGGCCGATGAAGGTGCGGTCGGAAAGGCCCGTGAGCCCGTAAAAATCGGCCCGCACGGACGTGCTTTCGCGGCCGATCGTCCGCGATCCCATATTTTGTGCATTCGTGGTGACCGTCCACGGCGTGTAAGCGACCGAGAGGATACCGTTCACCTCTCCGGGCGCGGCACCGGCGGGACGCAGGTTGAGCGCCACGTCGAGCCCGGGCACGTCGCCCGCGATCAGCAGGATGCGCTCCACCTCCTGACGCCGTAGCGCGCCAAGCGCCTTCAACTGCGCGATGCGCGCCGTGATGGTCGCCTTATACGGGCCGGGGTTGCCCATGATTTGCACGTCTTTGAGGCGAGCGGGGATGATCTGCAACGCCGCTTCGCCACCGACGATTTCCTGTGGCGGAATGTCAACCGAGGCGATGTAGCCCGCAGCATTCAGCCTGTTCGCGGCCTCGTCGCGCAAGGCGCAAAGCGCCGACAACGGCTGGCTTCCGGCCTTGGGCGTCACACCTGACACATGCGCCAGAATCTCGGCTGGAAGCGCCTCGCCACCCGGACCGACGAACCGCAGCCGGTCGAGGCTCACTTCCAAGGGCGAATTTTCGAATGCACAAGGCGGACGCGCCACATCCTGCGTGCGAATGTCGACCTGGCCGCGAGATTGCGCCTGTTGTTCCGGCAAAATCTGGATCTGTTCGCGAGAGGGAAGCGCGTCCTGCGCGGATGCTGCGGCACCGATGCCGCCTGCGATAAGAACGGACGAACGCAACAGGGCGCGCGCATGCGCACCCACGCCAACCATAACCATTTGATTAACCCCCAAGAAACCAACCTTCTATCGCATTTTTTAACCGTTGCGTCGAGAAGGTGATTGATCTGTGATATCAGTGACTTGACTTGAGATTGCTCTCGAAGGTTGGAGCGACTCGCAGAAGGCAGAAACGACGCCCCCGGAGGCCGCGCTTCGAAATCGACGATTTTAGAGGTTGGTGGAGCCGAGGGGAATCGAACCCCTGACCTCTGCAGTGCGATTGCAGCGCTCTCCCATCTGAGCTACGGCCCCGCGCTTTTCTCGCGAAGGCGCTTCCAATAACTCTCCCAAAGCGGCGATGCAATCGGCCAATTGGTGGATCAGGCCTTGCCAAATCCGTTTCGCCGCCGCTGCACCACAGATCGGCTCTTCATCAGGAACGCCGCCTTTTCCGCTTCGTTTTGAATGGCATCGAGCGGGTCATGCCCGCCCGCGCCCCGTTCTGGTGCGCGCACGATCAACGAAGGAGAGAGACGAGATGGCAAATTACCGCAGTGACAATCGCTCGGGCGGGCGCTGGCAGGGTCGGGATCAGGAACGTGGCAGCTATGGCCGCGATTATGACCGGCGCTACGGGCGCGAGGATGACGATCGCGGTTTCTTCGACCGCGCGGGCGATGAAGTCCGCTCCTGGTTTGGCGACGAGGACGCGGAGCGCCGCCGCGAGCGCGACCGTATGCGCTGGGAGGCCGAAGGGCGTGACCGCGGCTGGACCACCGGCAGCTCGAACGATCGCGGCGACTGGAGCCGTGGCGGTTATGAAGGGCGCGGCTGGAGCGGCGAGCGCGCTGGCGGCGGTTGGGGCAATGAAGTCTCCAGCGGATTGGGCTATCGCTCCAGCGGCGGCGGCTCCAGCAATTATGAAGATGGCCCCGGCGGTTATGGCCGCAGCTCCGGCTCCAGCGCCCAGGATACCTGGGGCGGCTCAGGCTTTGGCGGCAGCGAATTTGGCGGACGCCGTTTCGACCGCGCCGACGTCGGCAGCACCGGCACCCATGGCGCGCATCCGATGACAGCGCCCTACGGTGCTGGCGGCGGCTTGTATGGCAATACGGGCAGCGGCTATCGCAGCTCGGCGCGCTCGGCGGCCATCTATGGCGCGAGCAGCAGCTCGGGCGGTGATCATCATGACCGCAGCTATTCGGAATGGCGGAGCCGCCAGATGGGCGAGCTCGACCGCGACTATGACGAATATCGCCGCGAGCACCAGTCGCAGTTCGAACAGGAATTCGGCAATTGGCGCTCCAAGCGCCAGGGTCAGCGTTCCTCGCTCGGCAAGGTGACCGAGCATATGGAAGTGCTCGGCTCCGATGGCGAGCATGTCGGCACGGTGGACAAGGTGCGCGGCGACCGCATCATTTTGACCAAAAGCGATGCGTCGGCCGGTGGCCATCACCATTCGATCCCGTGCAGCTGGATCGAGACGGTCGAGGACAAGGTCACGATCAACAAGAGCGCCAGCGATGCCATGAAGGCGTGGCAGGACGAAGAGCGCAGCCGCGCCCTGTTCGAACGCGAAGATTCGGGAAGTGACGGCCCCCGTGCTTTGAACCGGAGCTTTTCCGGCACTTACTAGTTGTAGGCTTTGAGGCCGCCCCAATTCACGAGCTTGGGGCGACACAAGGGCCCGGCCGGCGCTTCAACAGCACCGGCCGGGCTTTTTGTTTTTAGGCATTGTGAGCCCTCCCTCAATCTAAGCCCTTCCCCATCAAGGGGGAGGGCTTTTATCGATACGTTTGCCCAGCTAATCTCCCCCAAAACACAGGAGAATTCCGATGACCGGCACCAAGGCATGGCACCTCGTCTCCCGCCCATCGGGCATGCCGACGATGGATAATTTCGAACTGAAAGATCTCGACCTCCCGCCGCTGGGGGAGAATATGGTGCGGGTCGAAAATAGCTGGCTGTCCGTCGATCCTTATATGCGCGGCCGGATGAACGATGTGAAAAGCTATGTGCCGCCCTTCGCGCTTGGGGAGCCGTTGCAGGGCGGAGCGGTCGGCACGGTCGTTGAATCCAATGCGCCGGAGCTGAAGGTTGGCGACAAGGTCCAGCATATGCTCGGTTGGCGCGAGCAGGCGGTGGGGCCGGCCCAGCTTTTCACCAAGCTTCCCGAACTGGGCGTCGCGGACGAACAATGGCTCGGCAATCTCGGCCTCACCGGCGGCACGGCTTATTTTGGCCTGCTGCGCGTGGCGGAGGCCAAAGAGGGCGATATCGTCTTTGTGTCGGCGGCGGCGGGCGCGGTCGGGTCGGCGGTGGTGCAGATCGCCAAAGCGAAGGGCATGACCGTGATCGGATCGGCGGGCGGCGCGGATAAATGCGCCTTTGTAAAGGAACTCGGGGCCGACGCGGTCATCGATTACAAGGCCGGGCCGGTGGTGAAGGCGCTGATGGAGGCGGCTCCGAAAGGGATCGACGTGTATTTCGACAATGTCGGCTCGGACCATCTCGACGCCGCCTTCGCCTGTGCGCGGCAAAATGCGCGCTTCGCGATCTGCGGCATGATCGACAGCTATAACAAAGGCGAACCGCAGTCCTTCCGCTACATCATGCGGGTGATCGCCGCGCGTATCCAGATGCGGGGCTTCATCTGGACCGATTATCTGGGTGAGATCCAGGATTTTTACCGCGACATGGGCGGCTGGATCGCGAACGGCCAGGTGAAGTCACGCGAAACGGTGCGCGATGGGATCGAAGCGACACCGCAGGCCTTTCTCGACCTGTTCAGCGGCGGCAATATGGGCAAGATGCTGGTGCGGCTGTAATCCCTTCCGTCATGCTGAACTTGTTTCAGCATCCATGTCGATGGGATCGCGAAGGCGTCCTGATGGACCCCGGATCAAGTCGGGACTGATATACTTGACAAAGCAATCCTCTGCCAGTAGGTAGAGGGCATGGATATCACCGCGCCCCGTTTCACGAATGAAGACGCAGCCCGCGAGCATCTGGAGGCCCTGCGCTGGCCAGATGGCCCGTTCTGCCCGCATTGCGGTTCATTCAGCGCAAAGCGGCTCCCTCCGCAGCGCGGGCGCAAGACGAAGGCACATCCAGAAGGGGCGCTCCGCAAGGGCGTGGTTCAGTGCAACGATTGCCGCGAGCAGTTCACGGTAACGGTCGGCACCCTCTTTGAAAGCAGCAAGGTTCCGCTTCACAAGTGGGTGCTGGCAACCTTCCTGCTTTGCTCGTCCAAACGCGGTATGTCGGGCCACCAGCTCGCCCGCATGCTCGGCGTGACTCAGAAGACCGCGTGGTTCATGTCTCACCGCATCCGCGAGAGCATGCGCCCTGCGGAAGGCGAACCGCCGCTAGGTGGTGAGGGCAAGACGGTTGAAGCGGACGAAACCTTCATTGGTGGCAAGGAAAAGAACCGCCACAAGAGCAAGCGCGCCACGCGCCGCCTTGGCGGTAGCTGGGGCAAGGAAACCGTCTTTTCTCTGGTCGAGCGTGACGGCAAGGTTCGCTCAACCCATGTTCAGAGCGTGACCGCTGCCAACCTCAAGCCGATCCTTGTCGAGCAGATTGACGCGGCCACCACGCTCTGCACCGATGATGCGGGTCAGTATCGCCACATGCACCGCGCCTTTAAGCATGAGATCGTGAACCATAGCGCTGGCGAGTATGTGCGCGGGACGGCTCACACCAACACGGTCGAGGGCTATTTCTCGATCTTCAAGCGCGGCGTGGTCGGCACCTACTACCATATGTCTCCGAAGCACCTGCACCGCTACTGCGTCGAGTTCGACTTCCGCTACAACACGCGTAAAGACAACGACTTCGAACGCTGCGAGCAAGCCCTCAAGGGCATCACTGGCAAGCGCCTTACCTATCGGCGGGCTGACCACATCGGAGCCTAAGAAGGTTGGACCTCCCCGCGAGATCGGGGAGAAGCGAAAGCGCTACTTCCGCTGATCCTTCTGTTTCAGGTCCGACTCTTTCGGCGGCTTGTGCGGCTTAGGCGGCGTGTTCAGCATCCTGCGGAGCACTTCGTCTTCCTCAGTGGACTGCATGGGACACTCCTGCCAGCTTCGCCACTCGGCCAATTGCCCCAGTCTCGTCGCCTCTGAAATGGAGGACGCCAGATAAGCGATTAGTGGCCTGCTGACGAACCTTTGCAGTGACGGCCTTCTCTCGCTCTAGCAGGGCCAATATTTTGATGTCTAAATGCTCTTCGTGCTCGGCGCGCATTTGGACATAAAGAGCTTCGAGCACGCGAGCATCACTTGTCCCCAGAAAAATCGCTACTGGCGGGCTCTCATCATGTCGGATCACAAAGTCTGGTAGAAAGTCGGACAGTTCGGCGGAGATCGGCGCGCCTTCACTTATAAGCGCCCTTCCGCCGATTTGCTCATTCAACATGCGCTGGACATCCAATCGGAAGGTGCTGGCCACTCGATCCTCAGAGAGTAGCAGCAGGTCGCTCACGCGGAGCATAAACGAAATGAACCTCATTGCCGCAGCAGGCAAATCATCTTCGGAGACGCTGCTTAAGCGGAATTCGCGATCGCCTTCGTCGAGCGACACCCCGTATTCAGCTTGCAGCTCCGCGAAAGCCTCAGCACGGCTCTTGTTTGAGAGGTCAAGGCCGCTAGCTTCTAGGTTCGGAAACACCAGCCCACTGTCCTGAAGCTCGAACAGCCCATTCCCCTCTCGCTTCACGTAAAAGCCGATGCGATCACCATCCGGAAAGGCGAACGCGGTGCTAACCGCCAGCCCGAATGGAAATTCTCGCACGGTGATTTCATCACAGAAGGCTCGGCAAAGCTGTTCTTTCACAGCAACAAACCTTGTTCTCCGGAGGCTGCGCCATCCGCTACCCTGAATGCTTTGTAGGCGCGGTTTACGGCCTCAATGTGTCCCATCTCGTAAGCTCTAACCCGGTTGTAACCTCCCTTTGGAGGAATGCGAATTCCCCCCGGACGCTGTCGCGTTGCACCTGTCGCAAAGTCGCTCAATTCGGCGCATTTGGTGTGCCAGTGCCAGCTTCCGTGATCGAAGTGGTGTTCTAGACACACCACGATAGCCAGTTCTTCAGGCCCTCGCTCAACAGCCAGATACGCGATGTAATTCGCCTTTTCTAAGTGGAACGCGATTAAAATGCGGCCAGAGATGGCCCCGCACTGGTAGTGGTCCAGCTTCCACCACCATTGATTGCCAAGGATAAAGCTGCGCTTCCTCGCCAAAGGGAATGCCGTCTTAGACATCCTTTGCTTGGTATCCAGGGCGCCACATTTCCATTGCCCAGCCTTGGTCAGTACTTTTGGCGTTTTCAGGAAGGCTCGAATTTCCAAGGGCGCAACCTACCCGCGCTACGAGGAACGTCAAGCGGAACTTTGTCACGTATATCATTCCCGATCAAGTCCGGGGTGACGACTTTCATCAAGCCAGCGCCTTCACCCGTTCGCCGATGCGGGCCAGATCCTCGACGAACCTCGCATATTCCGCCTCGCGATTGTCGCGGACGCGCAGGATGAAGCTCGGGTGGACGGTGACCCATGCTTCGCCACCATCATCGAGCTGATGCGCCGAACCGCGCAAGGATGAGATGGTCATCGCCCGCCCGAACACCTGCCGCACTGCGGTCGCGCCAAGGGCGACGGTGATGGGCGGGCGGATCAGTTCGCGTTCTTTTTCATACCACCAGCGGCACGCCTGGATTTCCGGAGTCTGCGGCGTTTGGTGAAGCCGCCTCTTACCGCGCATCTCGTGTTTGAAATGCTTGACCGCGTTGGTGACATAGGCGCGCGTGCGGTCGATCCCGGCTTCCTCCAGCGCCTTGTCGAAAAGCTGTCCCGCCGGGCCGACGAAGGGGCGCCCGGCTAGGTCTTCCTGATCGCCCGGCTGTTCGCCGACGAACATCAAGGGCGCGTCGACCGGCCCTTCGCCGAACACGGTCTGTGTGCCGATCTTGTGGAGGTGGCAGCGCGTGCAGCCGCGGGCCTCTTCAAGCAACGCCTGCCAGGCGGCAAGCGCATTGCCGCCGGGCTGTAGGCGGCGCTCTGCCGCCCCCGCCGCATCATGTCCCGATTGCCGAACCTCCGCAGCAACCTTGGTGCGCGATCGTTCGACCATCTCCGCCTCCCGTGCCTGGGCGCCTGCGATCAACTTTCCGACCAACGCCGTCTCGGGCATGTTTTTCCAATATTTCTTCGGCATCTCCTTGGTCATGGCTTTGACCTTCACCCGCGCCGGATTGAAGATGGACGCGTAATAGGTCTTCCACGTCTCCTCGATCGGATCGCCCTCGGGAGCCTCGGCCTGCGTCGCGCCCGGCCCTTCGGTCAGCCGCTCGCCATCCCAGTGGATCGACACTTCAGGGGTCAGGATCGACCAGCGCATGGTGTTGAAGCGCCGGACGAAGAAGCCGGCATTGGTGCGCACGATATGATTGTCGGGCTCGAACCAGGCGACGTAGCGCGCGCCGCCGTCCGGCTCCTCCACCTCGCGGAACCGCACGAAGGCGTGCATCTTGTGCATGTCGCGCCGCACCTCCTTCGCCATGCCCTCGATCCGGCGGACGAGCGGATCGGCCTGATCTTCCAGCATGCGCGGCTGTGCGCGGACGCGCAGCAGCAGGGTGTAGAGCAAGGAGAATCGCTGCGGATCGCGGTGGCAGATCGCGGCGCGTGCGAGGGTGACGAACGGGCGCGGCACGGAAAAAGCGGGCGCATCGGCGGGAAGCACCGCTTCCTCCCCGAACAGGTCGCCCGGGCTATCCCCGGCCGACCATGTCACACCCTCCGGCGGCACATGGGCCAGCACAAGCGCGCGGGCCGCATCGCGCCAACCGTCAAAATCCTCTTCATGAGCCAGGGTCACGGCGCGCATGAGGGATCAAGCATCGAAGGAAAGGCGCGTTCCAAAAGCGCCTTTCCGACATGGACCCTAGAAGGGGCTGACGTTTTCGACGAGGATGAGCCAGCCATTTTCACGGCGTTGCCACACGCGCAGATAAAAACCTTGCTTTGCCGTTCCTTTATCGTCGCTCCAATTGGCGGTGCCATAGGTATAGCCAAGGTCGCCCGCCGCCGAAACGCCGCCGCCCTGATGTTCGGTCTTGAGGTCCGCGGCACGGCCCGCAAGCACGGTCCGCGCAGCTTCGATGCCGTTGACTGCGGGTGCCTGGTAGCCAAGCAAGCGCACTTCCGGCGCATAATGGGCAGCGGCCTTCGCATCGGCCACCGGCAACACGCTCAGAGCCTTGTCCTCGTCCTGCAGCATTGCCCAGGCTTTTTTCGCCTTCATCCGCTTCACCTTGGACACGGGCACGGTGAACACATCGGTCGTCGTTTCGGAGGCTAGCTTGCGCGGTTTCGTTCCCTGATCCAGCAGCCACTTCCAATTGCCGTCCGGCTGTTTTTTCCAGACAGTGAAATACTCGCTATAGGCTTTGTCGCCGCCATATGATGCCGGCCCGGTCGTAAAGCCAAGGTCGCCGGATTGGGCGATACCCGCCATAGTCGGCCACCACTTGATGAAGCCCGCGTCGGCTGAGTCGGGCCAAGTCCCAATGAACTCTTTGATATTTTTGACGCCCTCTTTGGTGAGCGCGATGCCGTCCGGCGCGGAATATTCGAGGAAGGTCTCCTTTACGGAAATCTCCTGGTGCCGCCTTGCAAAGGCATTCTCGGCAGCGATGACCGGAAAAGCGGATGGCGCGGTCAGCCTCTCGCCAGTGTCGGCCATCGCCGGCGCGGACAACGCCACGGCAACCACGGCCACAAGGCCGCCCAATCGTATACAAGCCATTTTAAAACTCCCCTCGGCATCCGGCACTCCGGCTGCCCCCCTGAGCTACATAGCAGTCAAAATCATGCTGCAAAGAGTTCCAGCTGGGTCTGGGGGGGCTGTATTCTACGAAGCAGGTCGTTTTTGTCGACTAAACTGGTGGGCCGCCATCCATCGGCGACGATGAAGGGCCTGATTTTCTTCAATGACAGGGTCAGACGGCCGATATCGTCGAGCGTGAGTCGTCGCCAGCGCCGCGAAACCAGGATGCGGTCGACAGCCTTCACGCCCAGACCCGGGACGCGCAGCAATGCTTCCCGGGGTGCGCGGTTGACGTCGACGGGAAAATGTTCGCGAAATTTGAGCGCCCAAGCGAGTTTGGGATCGATGTCGAGCGGCAACATACCGGATTTGTCGGTCGCCGCGATCACCTCATCGGGCCGGAAATTGTAAAAGCGCATCAGCCAATCGGACTGATACAGGCGATGCTCGCGCATCAGGGGCGGGCGCTGCAGCGGCAGCACCGCGCTTGCGTCGGGAATGGGGCTGAAGGCGGAATAATAAACGCGCCGCAGGGAGAACCGGCCATAAAGGCGGCTCGCTCTTTGAATAATCGCCCCATCATCCGCCGCATCCGCGCCCACGATCATCTGCGTGGATTGGCCTGCGGGCGCGAAGCTCGGCGCCGACTTATACCGCGCTTTCGCATCTCTCCCGTCT
Organism: Allosphingosinicella vermicomposti; assembly: GCF_003012815.1. Taxonomy (GTDB): domain Bacteria; phylum Pseudomonadota; class Alphaproteobacteria; order Sphingomonadales; family Sphingomonadaceae; genus Allosphingosinicella; species Allosphingosinicella vermicomposti. Next base: position 179,977 of record NZ_PXYJ01000001.1, read on the forward strand.
TCAATCGCGACCTTCATGCCCTTCATCGCGCCTTCGATCCGGCCGCCATCCTTTTCCGGCGCCAGGCGGGCAAGTCCCTGATCGGTCGGAAGCTCGACATTGATCGATACGCGATCGGCATAAAGGCCCGCTTTATGGATCAACTCGGGATCGGCATCGGGAATGGTCTTAAGGTGGATATAGCCGCGAAAATCATGATCCTCGCGAAGGCTCCGCGCCACTTCGACGATCTGCTCCATCGTATAATTGGACGAACGGATGATGCCGGAGGACAGGAACAGCCCCTCGATATAATTGCGCTTGTAGAAAGCGAGGGTGAGCTGAACCACCTCCTGCGCCGTGAACCGCGCGCGGCGCACATTCGAACTCTTGCGGTTGATGCAATAATGGCAGTCGAAAATACAGCTGTTGGTAAGCAGGATCTTCAACAGCGAAATGCACCGCCCGTCCGGCGCATAAGCGTGGCAAATGCCCATCCCTTCGGTCGAGCCGATCCCCTTGCCGCCGCTGCTGTCCCGCTTCTTCGTCCCCGAAGACGCGCAACTCGCATCATATTTCGCGGCGTCCGCAAGGATCGCGAGCTTCTGGCGGGTGTCGAGTTGAGCCATGTGTTCGATATATGTTCCTGTGCGACCAATGTCCAGCGTCCGCCCGCGCGATCGGCGATAGCTTGCCTGAACGCGCGGCTCGACTAGGGTGCGCGCCAAACCGATCAGGAGACCGCGATGCGCTTCACTCTCGCTTTTGCCGCTGCCCTTGCTTCCACCTCACCGCTCGCCGCCGCGCCGTCCGACGATTTCGCGAAGCTGCTCGACGATCATTATGCCTGGCTGCTGCGCAACGCGCCCACTTATGCGACCACGCTCGGCGTTCGGGATTATGACGACAAGGTACAGGATTACAGCCTCGCCGCGCAGGATCGGTATGCGTCGGAGGCGGCGGCCTTCTTGAAGCGGTTGCAAGCGATTCCCGCCGACCAGCTCACCGATACGGACCGGACCAATCACGCGATCCTGACGCGGATGCTGGGCGAAACGGTGGAGGCCAATCGTTATCCGCAGCGTACCATGCTCTTCACCACTTATTATGGCTGGCATCAGGGTTTTGCGAGCCTCGCCGACGATCTGCCGTTCCAGACGAGGGCGGATTATGAAAGCTACCTGACCCGCCTCGGCCTTTATCCCAAACTCAACGATCAGGCGCTTGCCGTCACCGCGCAGGCGGTGAAGGGCGGCTATGTTCTCCCCTGCTCGGTACTCGGCAATTATGAGCGGACGATCGCGGGCGTCATCGCGCAGGATGTGACGAAATCGCGCTTCTACGGCCCGTTCGCGCGCACTCGTCCGTCCGCCATTTCTGAAAGCGATTGGGCGGCGCTGCAGGCGCGGGGCCGGGCGGCGATCACGGATGTCGTGAACCCGGCTTATGCCAAGCATCTCGATTTCTACCGCACCCAATATCTGCCGAAATGCGCGAAGGCCGATAGCGTGTCGGCGCAGAAAGGCGGCAAGGATTATTACGCCTTCCGGGTCCGTGCGGAAACGACGACCGACCTGACGCCGGAGCAGATCCACGACATCGGCCTCAAGGAATCCGCGCGCATCCGGGCCGAGATGGAAAAGGTCGCGAAGGAGGCGGGCTTTGCGAGCCGCGAAGCCTTTATCGCGGACCTGCGCACCAATCCCGCTTATTATGCGAAAACGCCCGAAGAATTGCTGGAAAAGGCCGCGGCGGAAGCCAAGAAGATCGACGGCAAGATGCCGACCCTCTTCGGCCGCCTGCCGCGCCTGCCTTACGGCATCCGCCCCATTCCGGCCGAAATCGCGGAAGGGACGACCACGGCCTTTTACGGTCAGGGATCGCCGGAAAGCGGCCTTGCCGGCACTTATTATGTGAATACGTCAAAGCTCGATCAGCGCCCGTTCTGGGAGCTGCCCGCGCTGACCGCGCACGAAAGCGTGCCGGGCCATCACCATCAGATTGCGCTGCAGCAGGAAATGGAGCTGGCGCCGTTCCGCCGCAACTTCACGCAATTCACCGCCTTCACCGAAGGCTGGGGTCTGTATGCGGAAAGCCTGGGCGAGGAGATGGGCCTTTACGATACGCCCGCCAAGAAAATGGGCCAGCTCTCCTACCAGGCCTGGCGCGCCGCGCGGCTCGTCGTCGACACCGGCATCCATGCCAAGGGCTGGGACAAGGCCAAGGCCGTCGCCTTCATGAAGGACAATACGGCGCTGACCGAGGCTAATATCGATGCGGAGGTTAATCGCTACATCAGTTGGCCGGGCCAGGCGCTTGGCTACAAAGTGGGCGAGCTCAAGATCCGCGAATTGCGGGCGAGGGCGGAAAGGGTGCTCGGCGCCCAGTTCGACCTGAAGCGCTTCCACGACGCAGTGCTGGCCAACGGTTCGGTGCCACTCTCGGTGCTGGAAGCCGAAATCGATCGTTGGATCGCAGCCTATAGCGGCGTGAGCGGACCGGTGTCGTAACTAGAGGCCTATCCCCTCGATGGGTGAGGGTGATGCTTCCGGAAAAGGCGGCGCCCTGCGTCGTAGATCACCCCCCACCCAACCTCCCCCATCAAGGGGGAGGGGAATGAGTTTTAACGCGGCTGCGCGTTGTCCTCTTCGCGCTCGCGGATTTCCGCCTCGACAGCGGCGGCGTCGGCATCGATGCGGCCGAGGCGTTCCTGGCGCGCTTCTTCAATCAGGCGGTTCCAGTTCACGTCGTCGCGATTTTGGCGTTCCAGTCGAGCCTGGTTGAGCAACTGCCCGAAGCACCCTGTCCAGCCGCCGGGTCCGGTGGGCGAGCAGCTGCCCGCGCCGGTGCGGCCGACATAGGACAGCTCTTCCACGCGATTGGACCAGGCATTGTTGCGCTGATCGCCTTCCTCGCGAAGGTTCTGCGGGATGCGGTAGCGGTCTTCTTCCGGCAGCTTGGCGCAGACGTTGATTTCCGTTTCCGTACTCGCCGGGCACGTATCCTCGCCATAAATGTAAAGCTGGTTGATCTTGATATCAGCGGGCCCGACGGCGGGTGCCGCAGCCTGTTGCGCGGCGGCGGGCGCGGCAAGAATGGCGGCGGCGGTCAGCATATATTTCAGCATGGGATCAAATCCTCTTGGAAAGCGCGATCGCGGCGCGGCAGCCGGCGCGGATGAAGGCGGTCAGGACGGGATAAGCGACGGCATTTTCGGCGCCCGCCGCGATCGCGGTGTCGCGATGTTCAAGCTCTTCGGCCTGGAATTCGCGGATGGTTTCGGCAAGCTCGGGCTCGTCGCTGCCGAGCGCGTCCAGTTGCTCGGCATAATGTTTGTCGATTTCGGTTTCGACGGCAGCGGTGCAGGCCATGGCGGCGTTCGGGCCGATCAAGGCGGTGGCAGCGCCCAATGCGAAGCCAGCGACGTTCCAGAATGGCTGGAGGAGGGTGGGGCGCACGCCGCGTTCCGCCAGCATCGCGTCGAAATGCTTGAGGTGGCGATCTTCCTGCAGCGCCATGCCTGCGATGAGGCGCGCGGCGGGGTGGCGGTCGCCAAGCACGGCAAGCTGCCCGGCATAGATGCGGGTCGCGCCATATTCGCCCGCCTGATCGACACGTAGCATGGATGGCACGTCCGCCCGCCGGTCGCCGGGACGCCAGCCGCGCGTTGTAAGCGTTTCGCCCGTCATGCCAGCGCCATCGGTCGCCTGAGGCTGAGCCATAGGATCAATCCCGCCGCTCCAAGGGAGATAAGAGCGTTCCAACCGGCGAGCGACAGGCCGAGGAACGTCCATTGCACTTCATCGCAACGAACGAGCGGGGTCGCCATAATATCCGCGAGGATATCGGCATTGGACGCGCCGGCGGTCCCGCCAGCCGAACAGGTTGTGATGCCTTCGAAGAAGCCCCATTCGACGCCCGCATGATAGACGCCGATCGCGCCGCTCAGCGCAATGGTAAGGGCGGCGAGCCACACGAAGCTGCGCCCCTTGTCCGGCCCGCGTGCGAGCAGGAAGGCGATCAGCGCAAGCGGTATGGCGGCGAAATGCGGATAGCGCTGCCACCAGCACATTTCGCACGGATGGAGTCCACCGATCATTTCCGAGCCATAGGCGCCCGCAAGGAGCGAGACGGGGATCAGCAGCGACAGCCAGCGTGCCTTATCGAGATTGGTCAAACGTCTCCCCTCCGTCACTCCAGCTCCCTCCGTCACTCCAGTGAAAGCTGGAGTCCATGCGCTCTGTCTCGAACATCGTCTGGATTCCAGCTTTCGCTGGAATGATGGCTTAGATCAACGCCCGCCCGACTTCTTTGCACCAGCAACCTTCTTCGGAGCATCGGCCTTCGCCTGCTGGAAGGAGCCGAGGCGCGAAATCGTATTCAGCGCATAGTGAAGCTGGAAATCCTTGATCCCCTTTTTCTCCAATTCCTCCGCCGTCGCGGTGAAGCGCGGATCGGGCTTGCCGTCGTCCTGGATCACGTCATCCTCGACCTTGGCTTCGTTGACGAGGTGGCGGCGCAGATCCGCCTCACGGATGCGCGGGCGATCCTTGTAATCGGGATCGGAAAGCTGCGGCACGGCGATGTCCGGCGCGATGCCGCCTTCCTGCACCGAACGGCCCTTCGGCAGATAATAGCGTGCAGTGGTGAGGCGCAGGCCCGTCGTGCGGGACAAAGGCAGCAAGGTCTGAACCGACCCCTTGCCGAAGCTGCGCTCGCCCATCACGATCGCGCGCTTGTAATCCTGCAGCGCGCCGGCAACGATTTCGGACGCCGAAGCGCTCCCCGAATCGATGAGCACGATCACCGGGCGGCCCTTGGCGAGATCGCCCGCTTTGGCATAATAACGTTCGACATCGCCCGCCCGGCGCCCGCGTGAGGACACGACTTCGCCGCCTTCCAGGAAGACGTCCGAAAGTCCGACCGCTTCGTCGACCAGCCCGCCCGGATTGGATCGCAGGTCGAGGATATAGCCCAAGGGCGGTCCGCCTGGCTGCTTTTCCATCTCGGCAATAGCCTGGGCGGCGAGCGGGGTCGTCGTGCGGTTGAAGGCGTTGACGTTGAGGATGCCGACGCCGTCCTTCACTTCCCACTTCACCGCCTTGATCTCGATCATCGCGCGCGTGATCTTCACATCGAACGGCTTGTCGCGGCCGGACCGGACGACGCGTACGGTGACGTCGGTGCCGGGAGCGCCGCGCATCTGATCGACCGCCTCATCGAGCGTGCCGCCATAGATGAGTTTGCCGTCGATATGGGTCAGATAGTCGCCAGCCTTGATCCCGGCCTTGTCCGCGGGCGTGTCTTCCGTTGCGGCGACGACGCGCACGGCACCATCTTCCATGCCAACGGTAAGGCCAAGGCCGCCATATTCCCCGTCGGTCGAGGTGATCAGGCGATCGAAGTCGCGCTCGTCGAGATAGCCAGAATGCGGATCGAGGCTCGCCAGCATCCCGTCGATCGCGCCGCGCACCAGCGTCTTGTCATCCACCTTTTCGACATATTCGGAGCGGACCTGGTTGAAGACGAGCATGAACTGCTCGAGCTCCTTATAGGTCGCGCTGTCGACGGCGGCGATCCCGGCCGTTGCGGCGGGAATGAGCGCGACGGCGCTGACAAGGCCGATCGATCGGATGAGGTTGCTGGCCATATCAATAGAGTCCTTCACGCATCTGGCGCGATGCTACAGTCTTTTTATCGCCGCGAAAAGAAATGGCGGATGAACGGGCGGATAATTGCGCCGCTTCACCGCTCGCCGTCCCTTTTCCCTCGCAATGACGACTACCGAAGCGCCACCAGAGGCGCGATCGGAAATGGCGCACCACCGCGCCGCAGTTCGACGATGACAGGCCGGTCCCCCGTGCGCCCGATCGGCTCCCCGACCCGCACGGCCTGTCCGCGCCGCACGCCGAGTGTTTGAAGGCCGGTGATCAGGCTCGTCCAGCCGCCGCCATGATCGACGATCACAATCTCGCCATAGGATCGGAACGCGCCCGCATAAGCGATCCGCCCGCCTGCCGGAGCGACCGCCTCGGCATCGGCGGGCACGGCAAGCGTAAGGCCACGGCTGTGAACGCCTGCGGCGGACAACTCGCCCATTCCGGTAACAACCCGGCCCGCGACGGGAAGGCGATAGGCCGGCTGGCCGGGGCGCGGGCGCTTCCCGGCAGGCTGCAATGCGGGTCCGGCAAGGCGGGCGAGGCTGGCGGAAGCCTGCTGCTCCCGGCGGGTCGTTTCGGCAGCTGAGAGAAGCCCGAAGGCCTGCTCATTCCGGGCCAAAGCGCGCGTCGTTTCGCGGAAGGCGGCCCCCGACAAAGCGGTGCCGCGGGCCTCTTCCTGCGCCTCAAGCGCGGCAAGCGACGTCAGCCGCGCCTGTAGATCCCTGCGCGCTTCCCTCCCGTCCGCGACGGCGCGCCCGGCAGCTTCGCTCAGCCACCTGCCTTCGGCGACATCGGCGCGCAGACTGGCGGTTTTGGCACGAACGGCGGGGAGCGCGGCATGCAGCGCGGCGCGGGCGCGGACCATGTCGCGGAGCGATCCCGGCGCGGCCAGAGCAAGGGCAGGCGGGCGGCGGGCGAGAGTGGCGAGCGCACCGGTCAGCCGTGCCGCCGGCCTCGATTCCCGGGCCAGACGTGCATGCAGCTGACCTTGCAGGGCGCGAACCTCCCGCGCGCGTTCCTCCGCCGCCGTGATCCGCGCCTCCGCCGCTTCGATACGGGCAAGAAGCGCCGCGCCTTCGGCCCGGCGGCGTACCGCCTGGTCGCGGGCCACGCGCGCTGCCCCCTCCAGCTTCGCCGCGCGGGCAGCGGCCTCTGCCGCCTCTCTCCGCGCCTCTTCAACGCCGGGCGCGGCAACAGCGACGCCGATCGGCAGTGCGAAGGCAATGGCGAAGGCGAGGCGGAGTGTCACGCCTTTACCCTTCGCGATGATAGGGGTGGTTCGCAAGAATGCTCGTCGCCCGCCACAATTGTTCGGCAAGCATGGCGCGGGCAAGGAGGTGGGGCCAGGTCGCCTTGCCAAAAGCGATAAGAAGGTCGGCGTGCGCGCGATCCTCATCGCCGAACCCGTCCGCGCCGCCGATCAGGAAGCGTGCTTCGCGGCGGCCATTGTCCCGCCATTTTTCGAGGTGCCGGGCAAAGGCCATGGAGCCCAGCTGCTCACCCTTCTCGTCGAGCAGGACGGTGACGCTGTTGTCGCCCGGTGGTGGAACCTTGCCGCCGCTTTCGGGAAGCTCTGAGATTTTCGTCGGCCACGACACCCGCTTCAGATAGCGCTCGACCAGCTCGCCCTCAGGACTGCGGGCAATGCGGCCACGGGCGATGATATGGAGGAGCATATCTTTTAAGCCCCTCCCCTCGATGGGGAGGGGTTGGGGAGGGGTGATGCTGGGGCTAGGCTCGGTGCGGGCGGAGAGATCACCCCCACCCGGCCTCCCCCATCAAGGGGGAGGGGTGTAGGGTAAGTCACGCCTCGGCGGGCACCGATGCCTGCGCACTCTCCTCGAACGCCCACATCCGCTCCAGATTGTAGAAGGTGCGCACTTCGGGGCGGAAGAGGTGGACGATCACGTCGTCGGCATCGATCAGCACCCAGTCTGCGATCGGAAGGCCCTCGATCCGCACGTTGCGGCCGAGTTCGCGCTTGATGCGCTCCTGCAGCTTCTGCGCCATGGACGCGACCTGGCGCGTCGAGCGGCCGCTCGCGACGACCATATAATCGGCGATGCTGGACTTGCCGGAGAGGGGGATGGAAACCACTTCGACGGCCTGATCGTCGTCGAGGGAGCTCAGCACGAGATCGTGCAGCTTTTCCACTTGGTCTTTGCCGCCGTCGGTTGACGGGGCGGGGGAAGGGTCGGGCAAATTGCCTCCTTATTTCAATTGCCTGCGCGTCACGCCGTCACGCAGGGCTTTGGTTTGGAACGTTCCGGGGAACTTTTGGTGCCAGCCGGGGCTCGCGGCGCGCAGGGCCGTTGCAGATGTCGGATCGAGCGGCAGATCAAGCAGCACGAGAGCCGGCAGTCTCCACTTCGTCCAGTGCCGAGCCTGGCCTGCGGGCCGGACGAAGCGCCGCATCCAGCCCATCGCGCGTGCCGCATGGGCATCCCCCTTATATCCGGGACGCGCGAGGACCGCAATCGGCACCGTTCTGGCGATTTCCCGCCAATCCTTCCACCGGTGAAATTGCGCGAGATTGTCCGCGCCCATCAGCCAGACGAACTGCCTTTCGGGAAAGCGGCGGCGAAGCGCCTTCAGCGTATCCACCGTATAGCGTGTGCCGAGCTGCCGCTCGATCGCAGTGACCCGGATGGGGAGTCCGCGCGCGGCGGCACGGGCGGACGCGAAGCGGGCAGGGAGCGGCGCCATGCCCTCATCCGGCTTTAACGGATTGCCGGGGGATACCAGCCACCAGATTTCGTCCAGCCCCAGAGCCTCAAGTGCCTGGCGGCTGATCTTGCGGTGCCCGCGATGGGCCGGATTGAAGGAGCCGCCGAGGAGGCCGGTGAGGGTCATGAGGCGGCGATAGCACGGCGTCGGCACGATGCGAACGGGCCTCGACGCTGCCTGGCCGCTGCGGCATGATGTGAGGAAACAAACGGGGTGAATATGGGCGGCGAAGGCATCGAAGCGATGGGGGATCTCGCGACCGGCGGCATGATCGCGCGGGCGGTGGAGCTGAAAGCGGGCGAGGCACCGCACGGCCATGGCGGGAATTGCCTTAATTGCGGAACGGCGCTGGTTGGCGATTATTGCCATGCCTGCGGTCAGTCGGGCCATGTACACCGCTCGCTCATGGCGTGGTGGCACGATCTCGCCCATGGCATTCTTCACCTTGACGGGAAGATATGGAGAACCCTTCCGCTGCTCGCCTGGCGGCCGGGTGAACTGACGCGGCGCTATGTCGAGGGCGAGCGGGCCAAATTCGTGTCGCCCATGGCGCTGTTCCTTTTCTCCGCTTTCCTGATGTTCATCACCTTCAGTACGATCGGCGGGCCGATCGCCACCGATTTCAATCGTCCCGATATGGCGCAGGTGGAGGCGGAGCGATCGCGGGCCGATGCGCAGGTCAAAACTTTGGAGGAGCAGCGCGCCGCAGCCGAAGCGCGGGGTGAAGATACGCGAGAGCTCCGGCAGGATATCGCCGACGCAAAGCGCGAAGCGGCAGCTCTCAAAATCGCAACCGGCGATCCCGAAACCCTCCAATTTCAGGGCGGCAGTTGGTTGCGGCACGCATTCGAAAAGGCGCGCGCCAATCCGGACCTCGTCCTCTACAAGCTTCAGAACAACGCCTATAAATTTTCCTGGGCGCTCATTCCGCTGTCGGTGCCCTTCGTCGCGCTCTTGTTTCTGTTCCGGGGGCGGCGGCACCGCATGTACGACCACACGGTCTTCGTCACCTATTCGATCGCCTTCATGACGCTTGGAACGGTCATCCTGTCGCTGCTGCGCGTCGCGGGTTTGGCAAGCGAATGGATCGGGGCGGCAATCGCCTTCGTCCCGCCCCTTCACATGTACCGGCAGTTGAAGGGAGCCTATGGCCTTTCCCGCTTCGGCGCCTCGTGGCGGACGGTAGCCCTTACCATCTTCGCCCTCCTCGTCTTTTCGGTGTTCTTCGCTTTGATCGGCGTGATGGGAGCGATGTAGGTCAGGCCTTTTCAACAGAGACATTGCGCCCCCGACGGCGATAAGAGCGGCGCCGGACAGCCGCTCGCGCCAGGCGGCGAGACGATCGGATGCCATGACCCTTCCGCCGCGGGCCGCGATGGCGGCGTAGATTGGCAGGACGATGATGTCGATCACGATGCCGGTGACTCCGACGCCATCAGCACCGCGCCGAGGCCCGCTGCGGACAGGATGAAATAAACGAGATTGCCTGCCTGCGTGCCGAGAATGACGCCGAAGCCTGCCCGGAACTCGTGCGCGATCGCCTGACCGCAGAACAGGAGCGGGGCCGGCCCGGGCGTCACCGCGACCAAGGCCGAGATGGGTCATCCCTAGTTCGAGCTTCATCGCCGCCCTCTCTCCCTCAGATCATCCAGCTTTCGCTGGAATGTGAAGGACAGGAAGGGCGAAGATTTCACTCGACAGCGGCGACTTCCTCCGGTGCGTGGAGGCGGAGGCGATTGACGCGGCGGGTATCGCTGTCTGTAATTTCCAGCTTCCACCCGCTAGGATGCTCCACGATCTCGCCCGCTTGGGGAACGTGTCCCGCGAGCACGAAAGCGAGGCCGCCGAGCGTATCCACATCCTCCTCGACGACGGCAAGGCGTGCATCGACAGTCTCGGCTATCTCTTCCAATTCGGTGCGCGCGTCGGCGTCCCAGATGCCGTCTTCGAGGGGCACGAGCATGCCTTCCGGAGTCTCGTCATGCTCGTCTTCGATCTCGCCGACGATTTCCTCCACGACATCCTCGATGGTGACGAGCCCTTCGGTGCCGCCAAATTCGTCGACGACAATGGCAAGGTGGACGCGCTCGCTCCGCATGCGGGCGAGCAGGTCGAGGACGCCCATGGATTCCGGCACGAAAAGAGGGGTGCGGATGAACGCCGCGATATCCTGTGGCGGCGTCGCGCCCTCGACCTTCAGCGCGAACACGTCCTTGATATGGACCATGCCGACAACATGATCGAGGCTGTCCTTGTATACGGGTAGGCGGCTGTGTCCCGCGTCCGCGAAGGCCGCGACGAGCTCGTCGAACGTCGCGGATGCTGGAACGGCAATGATGTCGCCGCGCGGCACCGCGATATCGGACACCGTGCTTTCGCCGAAATGCAGGAGGTTGAGGAGCATCTGCCGCTCCACCGGCGTCAGGTCGCCGACAGCCGGAACTTCACCCGCGTGGCTCTGGATCGCTTCTTCGATCTGGTCGCGAAGCGTTGATTCGCCGTCATCGCCGAACAGGAAGTGCCGGAGCCCCCCCCAGAATGTACGCCCGCCATCGCGGGCGGTGCTACTGGAATCTTCGTCCATCTCTTTTAAGATTGCACCTCTTCAACATGATAAGGGTCGGCGATGCCGATGGCGGAAAGGGCCGCGCGTTCGATCGCCTCCATCTCCTCCGCCGCGTCATCCTCCATATGATCGTAGCCGAGCAGATGGAGCGTGCCGTGGACGATAAGATGGGCGGCATGCGTCTCGACCGCAACGCCTTTCTCTTCCGCTTCGGCGACACAGACGCCATGCGCCAGCGCAACGTCGCCAAGAAGTATCTCGCCGCCATCCGCTTTCACCAGCGATTCGAGCAATTCGGCTTCGAACATCGGGAAGGAAAGGACGTTGGTCGGCTTGTCCTTGCCGCGATAGGCGGCGTTCAGCACCTGCACGTCGCGATCATGGGTGAACTTCACAGAGATTTCGACCGAGAGGGCGCTATCGATGAGGCAAGGCCAGGCGCTGTGCCGGATTGCGGCTTCCACCGCCCGGTCGGCAAGCGCGGACCAGTCGATGCGACTGTCCCAATCCTGACCCGTGTCGGATTCGACGACAATCATGCAGCCCACCTTGCCGTTCGCTTCGAGCGAAGTCCAGAAGCGCCCGCGCCAACGCTTCTCGACTTCGCTCGAAGCGAACGGGAGGGGCGGGGAGACTTCAAGCGATCGGCCCCTCATAAGCCTCGACGATCCGGCCGACGAGCGGATGCCGGACGACGTCGCCTGCGGTGAAGCGCACCGTGGCGATCTTCTCGACGCCCTCCAATTTCTCGACCGCGTCGGCGAGGCCGGACATTCCGGGATTGGGAAGATCGACCTGCAACGGATCGCCGCACACGACCATGCGGCTGCGCATGCCGAAGCGGGTCAGGAACATCTTCATCTGCTGCGGCGTGGTATTCTGCGCTTCGTCGAGGATGATGAAAGCATCGGAAAGCGTGCGGCCGCGCATGAAGGCGATGGGCGCGATTTCGATCTCGCCGGACGCAATGCGGCGCTCAACCTGCTCGGCGGGGAGCATGTCGTAAAGCGCGTCGTAAAGCGGGCGGAGATAGGGATCGACCTTCTCCTTCATGTCGCCGGGGAGGAAGCCCAGCCGCTCGCCCGCTTCCACTGCGGGGCGGGAGAGAATGAGGCGGTCGACCGATCCGCCGATCAATTGCTGCACCGCCTGCGCAACGGCGAGATAGGTCTTGCCGGTGCCCGCCGGGCCAAGAGCGAAGATGAGATCGTCGCGGCCCAAAGCCTCCATATAGAGGGCTTGCGTGTGGGAGCGGGGAACGATCGTCTTCTTCCGCGTCCGGATCATCACCTTGGGCGGTTCGGATACGTCGGAAACGATGCCTTCCAGCACGGGCTGGCCCGACATGGCGATGACGGCGCTCACCGCTTCGGCGTCGATATCCTGGCCATCATCAAGGCGGTTGTAGAGCCCCTGCAACACGTCGCGGGCGCGGGTGGCAGCTTCGGGTTCGCCCTCCACCTGCACCCGATTGCCGCGCGCGGCGATATAGACGCCCAATTTATCCTCGATCGCGACGAGATTGCGGTCGAACTCGCCGAACAGGGGGCCAAGCAGATGCGGCTCCGCAAACTCGATCTCAAGGCGCGCGCGGGGCGTTGCGGGATCGAGCTTCTTTTGCGGCATCAGGCGGCTTTCTCCATAAGTTCGGCGCCCGCGAGGCTGTTCGGCCCGGCGGACAGGATTTCCACATCCACGATTTCGCCGATTTTTGCGACAGTTTCGAGATGGATGGACTGAAGCCAGGGCGACTTGCCGATGAGCTGGCCGGGCTTCTTACCCTGCCGCTCGAGCAGCACCTGCGTGTGCTTGCCGACGGTCGCCTGGTTGAAGGCGAGCTGACCGACGTTGATCAGGGCTTGGAGGCGCTGCAACCGTTCGTCCATCACCTCTGCGGCCACCTGATTCTCCATATCCGCCGCCGGGGTTCCGGGGCGCGGGGAATATTTGAACGAGTAAGCCTGCGCATAGTTCACCGCCGAAACAAGCTTCAGCGTATCTTCAAACTCCGCTTCGGTCTCACCGGGGAAGCCGACGATGAAGTCACCCGATAGAGCGATGTCCGGCCGTACCGCGCGAACGCGGTCGAGAATCGCAAGATAGCTCCGCGTCGTGTGGCTGCGGTTCATGGCTTTGAGGATGCGGTCATTCCCAGACTGAACCGGGAGATGCAGATAAGGCATCAGCTTTTCGACATCGCCGTGGGCCTGGATCAGCCCCTCGGTCATGTCATTGGGATGACTGGTCGTGTAACGGATGCGAGCAAGACCGGGTAGCGCATCCAATGCGCGGATCAGGCCGTCAAAGCCTTGGTGGCGGCCCTTGTCATCTTCACCTTCCCAGGCATTCACATTTTGGCCGAGCAGGGTGATTTCGCGCGCGCCGCCGTCGATCAGCGCCTTGGCCTCATCGACAATCGCCGTCCAGTCCCGTGAAACTTCCGCGCCCCGGGTGTAGGGTACGACGCAATAAGTGCAGAATTTGTCGCAGCCTTCCTGAACGGTGAGAAACGCACTGGGTGCCTGCTTCCGACGGGCGGGAAGGGCACCGAACTTTGATTCGATCGGCATGTCCGTGTCGAGCGCGCGCTTGCCGGTTTTGGCTTCATTGAGGAGATCGGGCAGGCGGTGATAAGCTTGCGGGCCGACGACGATGTCGACGCTCGGCGCGCGGCGAGGGATTTCGGCGCCCTCAGCCTGGGCGACGCAGCCTGCCACTGCGATCATCGGGCGCGATCCGTCCTCGCGCTTCAGGCGACCGATGTCCGAATAGACCTTTTCCGCCGCCTTTTCGCGGATGTGGCATGTGTTTAGGACGACGAGATCCGCCTCGACGCCGTCCACTGCGGCGGTCATGCCCTGGGCTTCCAGCAACTCCGTCATACGGGCGCCGTCATACATATTCATCTGGCAGCCGAAGCTTTTGACGTGGAAGGTCTTTGGATCGCGGTTCATGAGCCAGCCTATAGGCGATCACGCGGCGCTTCGGAAGCATCGAGCGCCGCGACGATTTCCTCGCGCGCCTGGGTGGCGAGTGTCTTGCGGTCACCCGCTTCATGCGGATCGACGGGTTCGAGGAAGCGGACGATGACCGGCAGGCCGCCTTTGCGCGACAGCACGCGTTTCGCATTGGCGACCGCAGGCTCCTTGCCCACCCAGGCAATGTCATGTGCCGCCGCGCCATAATCGAGGGCGACCGGCTGAACGCGTAAGGCGGGCAGCGGCGGGAAAAGCGCGGAAAGCAGGCTGGCGCGAAAGGGCAATATCTCGTGGCCGCCCTCGGTCGTCCCCTCAGGAAAAAGCGCGACAGGCTGGCCGGTGGCGAGCGCGGCGCGAAGCTGGTCGGCCTGACCCTTCACGCCGTTCCGGTCGCTCCGCGCGACATAGATGGTATTGTGAAGGCTCGCCAGCCAGCCGATGACCGGCCATTTCCGAACCTCATCTTTGGACACAAAGGACGCGCCGCTCGCGCTCGCGACGACGAGTATATCGAGCCAGCTCAAATGATTGGCGAGGAAGAGGACGTCGCGGCATAGCGGCTGCCCTTCAACGATCACCCGCGCTCCGGCACAACGGGCCGTCCAGCCGAGAAACATGCGCGGCCAGGGCGAGAAGCGCCCGGTCAGCTTCCAGAGATAATGCAGCGGGAGGCAAGCCAGTAGGCCGATGACGATGGCCGCGATGCGAAAAGTCATGCGCATACGGAAATCCTCGTGTTCCTGCGAAAGCGGGAACCCAGCAGCTCCAAAGGTTTTAACTGGGCTCCTGCCTTCGCAGGAGCACAACAGACGGGCACGCTCCTCAGCCCTCGCGGCTTACCTTGACGCCGTAAAGCTCCATGCGGTGATCGACGAGGCGGAAGCCCAGTTTCTCCGCGATCTTGCGCTGGAGCGTTTCGAGTTCATCGTCGACGAATTCAATGACTTCGCCCGTCTCGACGTTGATGAGGTGATCGTGATGGGCTTCTGCAGCCGCTTCATAGCGGGCACGGCCGTCGCCGAAATCGTGGCGTTCCAGGATGCCCGCTTCTTCGAACAGGCGGACGGTGCGGTAGACTGTCGCGATGGAAATGCCGCTGTCGATGGCGGATGCGCGAGCGTGGAGCGCCTCCACATCCGGATGGTCTTCGGATTCCGAAAGAACGCGCGCGATGATCCGGCGCTGTTCGGTGATGCGAAGGCCCTTTTCGGCGCACAGCGCCTCGACGTCGATTCTACGGCTCATGGCGCCGATGTAGCGGAGTCTTCGCAGAGGTCAAAGCGGCCGGCCACGACAACCGGCCGCTCATTCCATTACTTCTTGGTCCGGCGCGAGGTGCCGAGGCCGATCTTCTTTGCGAGCGAGCGGCGTTGCTCGGCATAGTTCGGCGCAACCATCGGATAATCGGCCGGAAGGCCCCACTTCTGGCGATATTCGTCCGGAGTCATATTGTAATGCGTCATCAGGTGACGCTTCAGCATCTTCAGCTTCTTGCCGTCTTCCAGGCAGACGATGTAATCCGGCTTCACCGAAGCGCGGACCGACACGGCCGGGGCCTGCTTGACCTCAGGTTCGGCAGCAGCGTTGCCAAGACCCGCCAGCGCGGAATGAACATTCTGGATAAGCTGCGGAAGATCGCTGACCGAAACACTATTGTTGCTCACATGTGCCGAGACGATGTCCGCGGTCAATGTGATCAGCGTTTCTTGAGCATTGTCGACTTCATTCATTTTACTTTGCCCCTGTTGCTAATCGGGGGGCGGGTGGGGGCCGCCCGCGTCCCACTTGGTCCCCCAGGCAGCGGTTGGCAAGTCAAGATTCGCAAATGTTAGTATGATTGTTCAGTTCTTGAGCACTTTTGATAAAGTGAGTGCATGAAATAAGGCGCCATCCGATCCGCAATAATAGTTTTTGCGGGTGCCGACATGTTTAAACCCGGCGGCGGAATAGAGTTTGAGCGCGTGGTTGCCGTCGCGAACCTCCAGGTGAAGATGGTGGGCACCGCGCGACGATGCATCTCCGATAAACTGATCAAGCAATGACTTTCCAATGCCACGCCCCTGAAAATCGCGGCGCACGGCGAGCAACAGCAATTCCGCTTCGGCAAGCACGATCCGGCCAAGCGCGAAGCCGGCAAGCCGATCGCCGGCCTGCGCCAGGATCAACCATACGCCGGACATGGGCAGGATTCCGGCACATTGCGCGCGTGTCCATGCTTCGCCAAACCCCGGGTCGAAACTGTCCGTCATCACCGTCATGACGGCATTCAGATCGGCCGGACTGCCCGACATAAGGCGGACGGGATCGGAGCCGCTCACATCTTGGGCTTTGCATCGGGCGCACGGCCGTAGAGCGGACGTGGCGGCAGCACGCGCAGGGCCGTGGGCAGGAGCCGGGCATCGGCGGCACGGGGATAGGCTGTCACCGCCTCGCCATGGCCGCGTGCGGCGACGAGGGTTTCAGCACCGCTTCCGGCGACAAGGTGCGCAGGGGCGGCCGCTGCTTCGGCGGGAAACAGGGACTGGAGCGGCTCCAGCACTCTGAATGGTTCGCGCGCATAAGTTTCAACGAAAAGTTGCCCATGTCCGCCGTGAAGCGCAACCGTCAATTGATCGGCTTCGCCTTGCGCGAAGTTTCCAGCGGCGATCAGGGCGAGGGAAGAATAGCCATGCACCGGCACGCTCCAGCCGATCGCCAGCCCCTGCGCGGCTGCAAGGCCGACGCGGATACCGGTGAAACTGCCTGGGCCGCAATCGACGAAGATCGCATCGGGCTTCATGCCGCCGGTCAATTCGGCGATCATCGGGATCAGACGTTCGGCATGACCCCGGCCCACAATTTCATGCCGTTCCGCAACGATCCGGTCTTCATCAAGAAGGGCGACCGAACAGGCTTCGGTGGCACTGTCGATCACCAGCAGCATCAGACGGCTTCGACCGTCTCGACTTCAGGGACATAATGTTTAAGCAAGCTTTCGATGCCCTGCTTCAAGGTCATGGTTGAGGACGGGCAGCCGGCGCAGGCGCCTTGCATGGCGAGATAGACGGTGCCTTTGTCATAGCCGCGATAGACGATGTCGCCGCCGTCTCGCGCCACGGCGGGGCGGATGCGCTTATCAATGAGGTCGCGGATCTGGGCAATGATATCGGCATCTTCCGGATTGTCCGGAATGTCCGCATCGGGGATCGAGATCTCCGCCGCACTCCCTGCGTTGAACAGCGGAGCGCCGCTCGAAAAATGATCGAGGAGGATATTGAGGATTTCAGGCTTCAATTGCGGCCATTCGACGCCCGGCGCCGCGGTGACCGAGATGAAGTCCTTGCCGAAGAACACGCCCTCGACCTCGCCCGTCGAATAGATTGCGGAGGCAAGCGGCGAAACCTCCGCTTCCTCCGGCGTCGCAAAGTCGCGCGTACCTGCCGTCATCACTGCGCGGCCGGGGAGGAACATCAGGGTCGCCGGATTGGGCGTGATTTCGGTCTGGATCAGCATGGCTTCCATTTGGGCGCGCGGCGCGGGGGGATCAAGCGGGAGATGTAAAAAGCCCCGACCGCAGCGCGATCGGGGCTTATTGAACACACGTTATTCTCTTAGCCCTAGCGGAGTTCAGGGCTAGGCGAGCAGATTAATTGCCGCCAGCGCTAGCCGCTGCAGCCGCCTGGGCGTCGAGCTCGGCTTGGCTCAGCGAAATGACGAGACCGGCATCGCTCTTGGCAAAGCTGGCCAGCGGAAGCTGGACGCGGCTCTTGCCGGTGGCGACGATCGCGCCTTGCGCATTCACGGCTTCGACCGTGCCGACCTTGCCACCCTGCGGATCAACGACTGCCTTGCCAGCCGTGATGTCCGCGGCCGTGGCTGCGACAACCGGGCCTGCCTGCGCGGTCGCATTGGCTTCGACTTTGGGCATGACTTTATCCGCGGTCTGCTGAACCGTGCCGGCCGCACTGTTCACCGTGTTCGACACGGCATCGCCGACGCCCTGCGTATTGACCTGCACATTCGCGTCGACGCCCACTTGAGCGCTTGCAGCAGCGGGGAGGGCGAAAACGGAAGCGGCCAACAGAAACTTCTTATCAAACATCAAACAATCTCCTTGCGAGAGCTTGAAGATAAACATGGCGGAAACGATTCTGGATGCACGTTATCGACGAGTCGTGCCCGACAAGGGATAGAAGCCAGATTGACCCTTCGCCGGTGCAGCGAGATTAAAGCACATATTTGCTGAGATCGGTGTTCCGGGCGATGGCCGACAACTGGCTTTCGACATAGGTCGCGTCGATGGTAACTGTTTCCCCGGCACGATCTTCGGCATGGAAACTGATGTCCTCCAACAGTTTTTCCATGACAGTCTGCAAACGCCGCGCGCCGATATTTTCGACCTGTCCGTTTACCTCCGCCGCAATTCGCGCCAGCGCGCGGATGCCGTCATCGGTAAAGCTGATTCCCACACCCTCCGTTGCGATGAGCGCGCGATATTGTTCGGCAAGGCTGGCGCGCGTGTCCTGCAAGATTGCGACGAAATCCTCCTCGGTCAGAGCCTTCAATTCGACGCGGATGGGAAGGCGGCCCTGAAGCTCGGGCAGCAGGTCCGATGGTTTGGCGACATGAAAGGCGCCGGATGCGATGAAGAGGATGTGGTCAGTCTTCATCGGACCATATTTGGTCGACACCGTCGTGCCTTCGATCAGCGGCAGCAGGTCGCGCTGCACGCCTTCGCGGCTTACCGAGCCGCCGCGCACGTCCGACACCGCGATCTTGTCGATTTCGTCGAGGAAGACGATGCCATTCGCCTCCGCATCGGCCAGTGCTACGCGGTTCACATCGTCCGTATCGAGGCGCTTGTCGGCCTCCTCCTCGATCAGCTTCGCCCAGGCGTCCGGCACCTTCAGGCGGCGGCGCTTCTTGGGCTGCTGGCCAAACGCCTTGCCCATCATATCGCTCAGGTTGATCATGCCGACCTGGCCGCCCATACCCGGAAGTTCAAAGGGCGTGCTCGGCGCTTCCGACACATCGATTTCGACCTCGCTCGATGCAAGATGACCCTCATCGAAGCGACGGCGGAAGCTTTCGCGGGTCGCCTCACTCGCGCCCTTACCGGTGAGGGCATCGAGCAGCCGCTCCATGGCCGCAGCCTCGGCGGCGTCTTTCACCGCGCTGCGGCGACGGTCGCGCTCGAGGCGCACGGCTTCCTCCACAAGGTCGCGGGCGATCTGTTCGACGTCGCGGCCGACATAGCCGACTTCGGTGAATTTGGTCGCTTCGACCTTCACGAACGGTGCGTCGGCAAGCTTGGCCAGGCGGCGGCTGATCTCGGTCTTGCCGCAGCCGGTCGGGCCGATCATCAAAATATTCTTCGGCGTCACCTCATTGCGAAGCTCGTCCGAGAGGCGCTGGCGCCGCCAGCGGTTGCGAAGCGCCACCGCGACGGCGCGTTTCGCCTCGGTTTGGCCGATAATATGTTCGTCGAGGGCGGCAACCACCGCCTTGGGAGTGAGATTATCGTTCATTCTTATTTCCAGCGTCATCCCGGCAAAAGCTGGGATCTCTTTTTCTTTGAAAGGAAGGGGAAGGGAGATTCCAGCTTTCGCTGGAATGACGTTAAAGCGTTTCGATCGTCTCCACCGTCAGGTTTTCGTTGGTGTAGACGCACACATCGGCGGCGATCTTCATCGCCTTGCGCGCAATCGTCTCGGAATCCTCTTCATATTCGAAGATCGCGGTCGCGGCGGACAAGGCGAAATTGCCCCCCGACCCGATCGCCGCGACGCCGCTTGCGGGCTCGAGCACGTCGCCATTGCCGGTGAGTATCAAAGTCACGTCCCTGTCCGCGACGATCATCATCGCTTCAAGGTTGCGCAGAAACTTGTCGGTCCGCCAGTCCTTGGCGAGCTCGACAGCGGCGCGCATCAAGGCGCCATTATGCTGCTCCAGCTTCCGCTCCAGCCGCTCGAAAAGCGTGAAAGCGTCGGCCGTCGCGCCCGCAAAGCCACCGATGACCGAACCGTCGCCCAGCCGCCGGACCTTGCGCGCATTGGGCTTGATCACCGTCTGGCCGAGCGAAACTTGCCCGTCGCCCGCAACCACCACCCGGCCGTTCTTGCGCACGCCCAAAATGGTCGTGCCGTGCCAGCCGATCTTGTCTTCGCTCATGCCTGTCCCCGCGTCGATGAAGCCGCGATATGGGAGGGGGGATCGCCAATATCAAATCCACGGCAGCCCCTTTCGCGTGTGCGGGACTTGAGTGCGCAAGGACTTTCGCTTTATGATCTGGGTAGAACTACCGGGGGATCTTAAATGACGATTGAAACGAACAGCCAGGGCATCCCGCCCATCGGCCAGCCTGCCAGCCTTACCGACCGCGTTAAGCGCATCATTACCCAGCCGAAGGTCGAATGGGAACTGATCGCGGCCGAACCGGCCACGGTTAAGGGTATCTACACCGGCTATGTAATGATTCTCGCCGCCATACCGGTTCTTGCCGGCCTCATCGGCGGGCAGATCTTCGGCTATAGCACGCTTGGCGTCACCTATCGCCCGACGCTGGCGGACGCGTTGCAAAGCGCTATCATTTCCTATGCCGGTGCACTGGTCGGTATTTTTCTGATCGCGCTGGTGATCGATTGGCTTGCTCCCCGCTTCGGCGGCGAAAGCAACCGTATCCAGGCATTGAAAGTGTCCGCTTATTCGGCAACGGCGACCTGGCTTGCCGGGGTCTTCGCACTTATCCCCAGCCTCGGCTTCCTCAACATCCTGGGCCTTTACAGCCTGTACCTCATTTACACTGGCCTGCCCCGTCTGATGAAGGCGCCGGAGGACAAAGCAATGTCCTACGTGATCGTTACGATCCTTGCCGTCTTCGTGCTCGCCCTTGTGCTTGCATTTTTCATGGCGCCGTTTCTGGTCGGCTAATTAAAATGGCGTCCGGCACCTTGATGCCGGACGCCATTTTCCTTTCACGCTAGACGCCTTTGGCTTTCCCCCACTCGCGGGCGGCGGTGTAGCCAAGGTAGCCGGTGCCGAAGAGGGCATAGAGCTCCTCCGGTATGCCGCGTAGATAGGCGGTCATGCCCCGCGCGATGCTTGCGCCCATTTCCGGGCTGGCGGCCGAAATAAGCCCCATCGGGATCGCCCACAGGATGAGGGCATACATCATATAGAGGAAGCTCGGCCGTGCGCGGCTCGTCCATGGATCGGCGGATCCGGCTTCGGCGACGATGGCGCTGAGCTGAACCTTCACAGCCTCCATTTCCTGACTGCCTTCCAGCTTTAAAAGTTCGAGCTTGGCGCGATCGCGCGCTTCCGGGTCAGGAATGATCTTGTCGATAAGCTTGGTGAGCGGGCTGACGATACCTGCGATGAGGGACATTGTCTTTTCTCCGTCTTCGAGGGAAAGTTGATGAAATTGATGCTGTGGCGGATTTATCCGAGGCGGTTGGCGAGCCAGCCGTAAAGGAAGGCTTCATTGGCTGGCCGGCTCTCGGCGAGGCTCAGATAACGCTCGCCCTGCAGCGCCTCGACCGCCTTCAGCATTACCTCTTCGCCCGCCTCGCCGCGGGTGGCGATGAAGGTTTTGAGGGCCGCAATGGTGCGGTCGCCAATCTGACGGTCGACAGCAATGTCGGGAAAGTCGCTGGCGCCGCGATTGAGGGCGTTTAACGCGCGTTGCAGGAAACCGGCGGCGATCGGCGGGCCCATATTCACGCCAGTGTCAAACAATTCGGCGGCAAGCGCTGGTGCGTAGGTGGCAACCCGGTCGAAAGCCGGGCGCAGCCAGTAGAGGCGGCGGTAGATGGCGACCGCCTCTTCGCGCGGAAAGGCCTTCATGTCGCCGCGATAGCCGTGGCTGCGCGCCACCAATTCGGTGACGCCCCAGCGCGTGGGGCCGCCTTTGTCGGCGGGGTGGTTGGAATAGCCGCCCTCGCGGGCGATGACTTCGTCGATGAGGGAAGTGGGGTCCATTTTTTTGCTCCTTGGTAATTTGGAGCAAAGTTATATAACCATAAAGGTTCGTGTAGGAAAATGCGATTGTGCGGCCTGCGGCCCCCACGTCCGTCATCCCGGCGAAAGCCGGGATCTCACGCCGGAAAAGGCGCCCTTTACGTCACGAGATTCCGGCTTTCGCCGGGATGACGAAGTGGGTTGAGAAGTGACGGTGTGGGTCGAGAAGTGGAGGACGATCATCGCCGGAGTCGTCGCCTGGCACATGCCTGCCCGCTGATCTCGATATGGGGCGATAGATGGTCGGAGCGACAGGATTCGAACCTGCGACCCCCACACCCCCAGTGTGATGCGCTACCAGGCTGCGCTACGCTCCGACCAGAAGGGCGCCTCTAGGTCGAGTTGACCGCGAAGGCAAGTATTAAGCCTGGCAACAGCTGTCCGTCATGCTGAACTTGTTTCAGCATCCATCCCGGAGGCCGCGAGACCGTCATCGGCATAGACCCTGAAACAAGTTCAGGGTGACGATCACTATTTCGGCGGCCCCAATCTAAGCAGCGGAGGATAGGGCCCGGCGCCGCTGGATTGCTTCGCTCTGCTCGCAATGACGACGATGTACTTTCGCGATGACGGGCGGCTTCCGCATTGCCCTTGCTTGCGCCCGCACCGCTCCCCATGATAGGCGCGCAACCTTTCACGGCTCCCCGGGGGGCGCCGGGCCCTGACAGGGATGAATTAAATGCTCGTGACACCCGCTTATGCAGCCACTGCCGGCGCGGCGCCCGGAGGCGCTGCCGGTTTCATCGTTCAGGTGGCGCCGCTCCTCCTTATCTTCGTGGTTTTCTACTTCCTGCTCATCCGTCCGCAGCAAAAGCGGATGCGCACGCATCGCGAGATGATCGACGCGGTGAAGAAGAATGACGTGGCGATCACCAGCGGCGGCCTCATCGGTAAGGTGACGAAGGTCGAGGATAATGAGGTCGAGCTGGAAATCGCGTCGGGCGTCAAGGTTCGCGTCGTGAAGGGCATGCTCTCCGAAGTGCGTGCCAACGGCACCAAGCCGGCGAACGACTGATGGAATTTTCGCGCTGGAAGGTTTGGGGCATCAGCCTCGTCTGCCTGATCGGTATTCTCTTCGCGATCCCGAGCTTGCTTCCCGACCGGGTGGCAAGCCAGATGCCGTCCTGGATGCCGAGTGCGCGGATCAGCTTCGGCCTCGATCTCGCCGGCGGTAGCCAGCTGCTGCTCGAAGCCGATACCAAGGATGTCGCGACTCAGCGCATTGCGACGATGGAAGAAACCATCCGCGCCGAAATGCGCCGCGCCTCGCCGCGTATCGAGATTGGCGATATCTCGACATCCGGCGGACGCCTTGCCTTCATGGTGCGCAATCCTGCGCAGGTCGATGCGGCCGTCGAGCTCGTCCGCTCGCTCACCCAGCCCGCGGGCCTGACCGGCCAGCGCGACTGGACGGTGAACGTCGTCGATACCAGCCGCATCGTCATCCAGCCGACCGAAGCGGGCATTAATGCCGCCTTGAACCAGGCGATGGATACGGCACGCGAGGTCGTTTACAATCGCGTCGATCCGGATGGAACGAAGGAAGTGACCGTCATCCGCCAGGGCGACGATCGCATCCTCGTCCAGGTGCCCGGTCTTCAGGATCCGGAAGGATTGAAGGCTCTGCTCGGCAAAACGGCGCGGCTCGACTTCAAGCTTGTCGATCTCACCGCCGATCCGGCGCAGGTGGCTCAGGGCCGCGCACCGGTCGGCAGCCAGGTTCTGCCTTATCCGGAGAGCGCAGCAGGACGTATTGCCGTGCAACGCCGCGCGATGGTAACCGGCGACCAACTGGTCGATGCTCAGCAGGGCTATGACCAGACCACCAACGAACCGGTCGTGAATATCCGCTTCGACGGATCGGGCGGGCGCCGTTTCGCCAAGGTGACGCAGGACAATGTCGGCAAGCCGTTCGCGATCATTCTCGACGACGTCGTGTTGTCGGCCCCGAACATCAACGAACCGATCCTTGGCGGTTCAGCGCAGATCAGCGGCAATTTCACCGTAGAGAGCGCAAACCAACTCGCCATTTCGCTCCGCTCCGGCAAATTGCCGGTCGAGTTGAAGGTGATCGAGGAGCGCACCGTCGGTCCGGAACTCGGCGCCGATTCGGTAAAATCGGGCGCGATCGCGTCAATCATCGCCACGGCTGCGGTTATCGCCTTCATGCTCGTCACTTATGGGCGCTTCGGCGTCTATGCGACGCTCGCCTTGGTGCTGAACGCCTTCCTCATCCTTGCCGTCATGGCGATATTCAACGCGTCGCTCACCTTGCCCGGCATTGCCGGCTTCGTGCTGACGATCGGCGCGGCGGTAGACGCTAATGTGCTGATCAATGAGCGCATACGCGAGGAGTTGAAGCGAGGGCGACGAATCCTCGACGCGATCGACACCGGCTACAAGGAAGCATCGACCGCCATTTTCGACGCGAACATCACCAACGTGATTGCGGCGGTTCTGATGTACTATTTCGGCTCGGGTCCGGTGCGCGGCTTCGCCACCGTTCTCATGATCGGCATCGTCACCTCCGTCTTTACCGCGGTCAATTTCACGCGGATGCTCGTTACGCTCTGGGTGCGCCGCGCGCGGCCGAGGGAACTCCACATATGAAACCCCTGATCGTCATACCGGCGAAAGCCGGTATCTCCGGACGAACGGGCGCGATGCCAGTCATTGCGCCAGTCCTCGCTGAGACCCTGGCCTTCGCCGGGGTGACGGGAGAAAGATAATGCGCCTTTTGAAGCTGGTTCCCGACAATACCAATATCGATTTCATGCGCTGGCGGACGGTCGGGCTTGTCCTCTCGCTCCTCATCACCATCGCATCGATCGGCCTTGTCGCGACGCGCGGGCTCAATCTCGGCGTCGACTTTGTCGGCGGCCAGATGCTGCGCGTGTCGTTCAGCGAACCGGTGGAGATCGATACGCTCCGCGACCGGATCGAAGCGCTCAATCATGGCGACGCGACGATTCAGGAATTTGGCGGACCGCAAACCATCTCGATCCGCCTGCCGCTTCCCGAAGGCGGCGAAGCGGCAGCCAATGCGGCGGCGGAGCAGGTGAAGGACGTCGTCTCGAAGGAATATCCGTCCGCACGGTTCGATGCGGTGGAAACCGTGTCGGGGAAAGTGTCGGGTGAACTTTTCCGATCCGGCGCGCTTGCCATCGGCCTCGCCATGCTCGGCATCGCCATTTACATCTGGTTCCGCTTCGAATGGCAGTTCGGCGTCGGGGCGCTCACCACATTGTTTCACGACGTCGTCGTGACTTTGGGCTTCTTCGCGCTGACCCAATTGGAGTTCAACCTGAACGTCGTCGCGGCGATTCTCACCATCGTTGGCTATTCGCTGAACGATACGGTGGTGATCTACGACCGTATCCGCGAGAATCTTCGAAAATACCGCAAGATGGAAACCGTGCCGATGCTCAATGTTTCGCTGAACGAGACGTTGTCGCGCACGGTCGTCACCAGCCTGTCGATCATGCTCGCGCTCGCGATGCTGCTGATCTTTGGGCCCGACGTGATCTTCGGCCTCACCATCGCGATCTTCATCGGCATTTTCGTCGGCACCTATTCGTCTATCTATATCTCGTCGCCGATCCTGGTGGCCTTGAAGGTCGGACCCGACAGCTTCATTGCCAAGGCGGCGCCCGTCGGCGAACAGGCCGGATCGCGTAACGAAGGCTATTGAGGGCGATGCCGCGCTTCACTCAGGATGACGCGGCATCGGGCCCCCTCGTCACCGGCTTTGCCGAAGGGAAGTTCATCGTCAGCGGCGGCATCATCGGCTCCGTGTTGATGACGCCGGAATGGGCGGAAGAATGGGCGCCGCCACCGCTCGACATGCTTGCAGCTGACCATATAGCACCATTGCTTGGCCTCCAGCCGCAGCCTGAATTCCTCATCCTAGGCACCGGCCCCGCTATGGCCTTTCCGCCCCGCGCCTTCGTCAAGGCTCTCGAAGCGCAGGGCATCGGTGTCGAGGCGATGGACAGCAAGGCCGCCGCCCGCACCTGGGGCATGCTCCGCGGGGAAGGCCGCTGGATCGCCGCGGCCCTGATGCCGCTCTAACAACGGCTCGCCGCCGATCAGAGAAGCAAGCTGATAACGCTGGTGATGAGCCGCGTCGTTGGATCGACGACATAGATCCGATCCTCGTCATAATAATAGCGGTAGCGGTCGGGATCGTAGCTGCCGATCCGGTCGCGGTAGCGCTCGGGCACCGCGACGTAGCGATAGCCGGATGGCAGGCGATCGCCCTGGCCGTAGATTTTCCGCGCCTGACCCGGCGGCAAGCAGCCATTGTTTTTCTTAGCGAGACCCGGCGGGCACGCTTTGCCATGGCCATAAGCATGATTCCCGTGGCCCTTGCCGTGTCCTTGCGCGACGGCGGCCGTGGCGGTCGATATCGTCAAGGCAGCAAGACCGGCCATCATCATTGCCTTACGCATACGTTTCTCCTGACATTTCTGTCCCGGACGGTTTAAACGGGCAGTGGCGGCGCGCGTTCCGCCTGCCCGCCAGCTTGTGTATCGTGATCGGCCAAAATTCCCGCGCTCAACGGTTGCCCCGGAGCCTTGTCGGGTCTAAGCGGTCGCCACGTCTTCGTGGCTGCGCCTCGCAGCCCGATCCCGCTTGGAAACAGAAAGGCTGGGAGTCAAATGGCTCGGAAGAAGATCGCGCTTATCGGTTCGGGTATGATCGGCGGCACGCTCGCGCACCTCGCGGCGATGCGGGAGATGGGCGACATCGTCCTCTTCGACATTGCGGAAGGCACGCCGCAGGGCAAGGCGCTGGACATCGCGCAATCGGGTCCGGTGGACGGCTTCGACGCGAAGCTTGAGGGCGCGAACGATTATTCCGCCATTGCGGGCGCCGATGTCTGCATCGTCACCGCCGGCGTTCCGCGCCGCCCGGGCATGAGCCGCGACGATCTGCTCGGCATCAATTTGAAGGTCATGAAGGCGGTGGGCGAGGGCATCAAGCAATATGCCCCGAACGCCTTCGTCATCTGCATCACCAATCCATTGGACGCGATGGTGTGGGCACTGCGTGAATTTTCCGGCCTGCCCCACAATATGGTCGTCGGCATGGCGGGCGTGCTCGACTCGGCCCGCTTCCGCCACTTCCTTGCGGATGAATTCAAGGTTTCGGTCGAGGACGTCACCGCCTTCGTGCTTGGCGGTCATGGCGACACGATGGTTCCGGTCATCGAATATTCGACCGTCGCGGGCATTCCGGTGCCCGACCTCATCAAGATGGGGTGGTCCACCCAGGAAAAGATCGACGCTATCGTTGCCCGCACCCGTTCGGGCGGCGGCGAGATCGTCGGCCTGTTGAAGACTGGCTCGGCCTTCTATGCGCCCGCGACCAGCGCGATCGCGATGGCTGAGAGCTTTTTGAAGGACAAGAAGCGCGTCCTTCCGGCGGCAGCGAACCTTACCGGCCAATACGGCATCAGCGACCTTTATGTCGGCGTTCCAGTGGTGATCGGCGCGGGCGGCGTGGAGAAGATCGTCGAGATCGACTTAAACGACAGCGCCAAGCAGAATTTCCAGGTGTCGGTCGACGCGGTCAAGGAATTGCTCGAAGCCTGCAAGGGCATCGACGAAACGCTGAAATAAGAGGCGTCGCCCCGGGCCGGGCCCCATCAAAGTACTACTTTGATGGGAATTCCCGCAAGCCGGGGTCTCGTCGGGAAGGGCTGCGGCCCTTCGCATGGAGATGCCGGTTTCCACCGGCGTGACGGAATAGGGACAGAGTATGAGCATTCTCGTCAACAAGAATACCAAGGTCATCACGCAGGGTTTTACCGGCGCTCAAGGGACGTTCCATTCGGAGCAAGCGATTGCTTATGGCACGCAGGTTGTCGGCGGCGTGACACCGGGCAAGGGCGGGCAGACGCATATCGGTTTGCCCGTGTTCAACACGGTCGATGAGGCGGTGAAGGCGACCGGCGCCGACGCGTCCGTCATCTACGTTCCGCCGCCCTTCGCGGCCGACTCGATCCTCGAGGCGATCGACGCGGAAGTGCCGCTTATCGTCTGCATCACCGAAGGCATTCCGGTGCTCGACATGGTGAAGGTGAAGCGGGCGCTTTCCGGTTCCAAGTCGCGCCTCATCGGGCCGAACTGCCCGGGCGTTCTGACGCCGAACGAGTGCAAGATCGGCATCATGCCGGGCAACATCTTCTCCAAGGGCAGCGTCGGCGTCGTGTCGCGTTCGGGCACGCTCACTTATGAAGCGGTGTTCCAGACGACGAACGAAGGCCTGGGCCAGACCACGGCCGTCGGCATCGGCGGCGATCCGGTCAACGGCACCAACTTCATCGACGTGCTCGAGCTGTTCCTTGCCGACGATGAAACCAAGTCGATCATCATGATCGGCGAAATCGGTGGATCGGCCGAAGAGGAAGCGGCGCAGTTCATTGCCGATGAGGCGAAGCGCGGCCGCAAGAAGCCGATGGTTGGCTTCATTGCGGGCCTCACGGCGCCTCCGGGCCGCCGTATGGGCCATGCCGGCGCGATCGTATCGGGCGGCCAGGGCGGCGCCGAAGACAAGATCGCCGCCATGGAAGCGGCTGGAATTCGCGTCTCCCCAAGCCCATCTGAGCTTGGCAAGACTTTGGCCGAAGTCCTCAAGGGCTAACCGGCGGGTAAGACTAGGCGCTTACAAATAGGCGCATGACGGGAAAGACGATGAGCGTGGACATGTTCGGTGACAGCGAACCGGAGCAAGGCCCCAGTTGGGCGCGTGACAACTGGCCGCTGACGCAGCTCGACGAGGTCAATCAGGGCCTCGATCCCACGCTCATGGCGATCGAGAAAATGCCGGCCAAGGCGCGCGCTGCCGCGACCGCCGCAGGCAAGTCCGACGCCGAAGTGCAGCAGGCCGCCGACGACAGCATCCGCGCGATGATGCTGATCCGCACCTACCGTGTGCGCGGCCACCTTGCCGCCAATCTTGATCCGCTGGGCCTCACCAAGCGCGAACTTCCCGCCGACCTGACGCCGGAATTTCACGGCTTTACCGGCGCTGCGCTCGACCGCCCTATCTATCTTGGCGGCAATCTCGGCTTTGAATATGCCACGGTGCGCGAGCTCGTCGCGTGCCTGCAGGCCAATTATTGCGGCAATGTTGGCCTGGAGTACATGCACATCAACGACCTGGAGGAGCGCCGCTTCCTTCAGGAGCGGATGGAAGGCAAGGACGCCGAAATCCACTTCACCCCCGAAGGCAAGCAGGCCATCCTCGCCAAGGTGATCCAGGGCGAGCAGTGGGAACGCTTCCTCGCCAAGAAATATGTCGGCACGAAGCGCTTCGGGCTCGACGGCGGGGAATCGATGATCCCCGCGCTCGAAAGCGTCATCAAATATGGCGGCCAATATGGCGTGCGCGAAATCGTGTTCGGCATGGCGCACCGTGGCCGCCTCAACGTCCTCGCCAATGTGATGGGCAAGCCCTATCGCGCCATTTTCAACGAATTTGCGGGCGGCGCTTCTAACCCGGCCGATGTCGGCGGATCGGGCGACGTCAAATATCACCTCGGCACCTCCACCGATCGCGAATTTGACGGGATCAAGGTGCATATGTCGCTAGTTCCCAATCCCAGCCATCTGGAGGCCGTCGATCCGGTCGTGCTCGGCAAGGTGCGCGCCATTCAAACGATGATGGGCGACGTGGAAGGCGACAAGGTTCTTCCCGTTCTGCTCCACGGTGACGCAGCCTTCGCGGGGCAGGGCATCGTTGCGGAATGTTTCGGCTTTTCCGGCCTTCCGGGCTACGCCACCGGCGGCACGATCCATTTCGTGATTAACAATCAGGTGGGCTTCACCACCTCACCGCAATTCGCGCGTTCGTCGCCTTATCCGTCGGACATCGCGAAGAGCGTTCAGGCGCCGATCCTGCATGTGAATGGCGACGATCCCGAAGCGGTGACCTTCGCCTGCAAGCTCGCCATCGAATATCGCCAGCAGTTCAACCGCGACATCGTGATCGACATGTGGTGCTATCGCCGCTTCGGCCACAATGAGGGCGACGAGCCGAGCTTCACCCAGCCGGTCATGTATGCCGCGATCCGCCAGCATCCGCCGATTTCCGACATCTATGCCAAAAGGCTGATCGAGGAGAAGGTGGTCGATCAAGCCTGGGTCGACGATCAGGTTGGCCAGTTCACGGCGCTTCTCGAAGGCGAGTTTGAGGCCGCGAAATCCTATCTGCCGAACAAGGCGGATTGGTTCGAGGGCCGCTGGGCGGGCTTCAACAAGCCGGGCACGCCGGAGACCGAGCGCCGCAACACTTCGACCGCGATCAGCGAGGATGAGCTCAAGACGCTCGGCCAGACGCTAACCACGGTTCCGGAAGGCGTCGAGGTTCACAAGACGCTGCACCGCATTCTCGACGCGAAGAAGGAAATGTTCGCATCCGGCGCCAATTTCGATTGGGCGACGGGCGAGGCTTTGGCTTTTGGCGCGCTGATGGGGGCCGGCTATAATATCCGCCTTTCGGGCCAGGATTCAGGGCGCGGCACGTTCAGTCACCGCCATTCCGTTTGGGTCGACCAAAAGAATGGCGAGAAGTTCGTGCCGCTGACCCAGATTGAGGGTGGCCGGTTCGAAGTGCGGGATAGCCCGCTCTCCGAATTCGGCGTGCTGGGCTTCGAATATGGCTATGCGCTGACCGACCCGAAGACGCTCGTTCTTTGGGAAGGCCAGTTCGGCGATTTCGCGAACGGCGCGCAGGTGATGATCGACCAGTTCATCGCGGCGGGCGAAGCGAAGTGGCTGCGGGCCAACGGGCTCGTGATGCTGCTGCCGCACGGTTATGAGGGGCAGGGCCCCGAGCATAGCTCCGCGCGTCCGGAGCGTTATCTGCAGCTCTGCGCCGAAGACAATATGCAGGTTGCGAACTGCACGACCCCGGCGAATTATTTCCACATCTTGCGCCGCCAGATGCTGCGTCCGTTCCGTAAACCCCTCATCATGATGACGCCAAAATCGCTGCTGCGGCACAAGGCGGCGGTGTCGAGCGCGGCCGATTTTACCGGCGAGAGCCACTTCATGCGGATCCTCTCCGATCCGTCGGCGCCGGCGGACAAGGATGTGAAGCGGCTGGTGCTGTGTTCGGGCAAGGTCGCCTATGATCTGATCGACGCGCGCGACAAAGCGGGCGACAAGAATACCGCGATCGTCCGCATTGAGCAGCTCTATCCCTTCCCGTCCGAGCCGCTCGTTGCGCGGTTGAAGCGGATGGCGAATGTGGAAGAAGTGGTATGGGCGCAGGAAGAGCCGAAGAATAACGGCTATTGGTTCTTCGTCCGCGACTATATCGAACAATGCCTCGGCCAAGCGGGCGTGAAACCGCAGCGCCCGGCCTATGCGGGCCGCGCGGCGGCGGCATCCCCGGCGACGGGGCTCGCTAAGCGCCATGCGGCGGAACAGGCGGCTTTGATCGCCGAAGCACTGGGACACAATGCACCCGAACAACGTAAAGCGGGGTAAGGAAAGACAATGGCGACCGACGTAACCGTCCCCACTCTGGGTGAATCGATCACCGAAGCGACGCTCGGACAATGGCTGAAGAAGCCCGGCGAGCCTGTGAAGGCCGACGAGCCGATCGCGAGCCTGGAAACCGACAAGGTCGCGGTGGAAGTGCCCGCGCCCGTTGCGGGCGTGATGGGCGATCAGGTGGTCGCGGAAGGCGATACCGTTCAGGTGGGCGCGCTGATCGGACGGATCGAAGCGGGTTCGGGTGCTGCTGTTGCTCCGGCTCCCGCCGCTCAGCCGCAGGCCGCTGCGGCGCCCGCGCAAGTGGCTGCCACACCGGTGAACCCGCAAGGCGCGGGCGAGAATATCCAGCTTCGTAACGCGGCCGATGCGTCGCAGGGCGATAGCAGCCTCACCCTTTCCCCGGCGGTGCGCCGCCTGGTTCTGGAGCACGGCCTCGATCCCTCGAAGATCAAGGGCACCGGCAAGGACGGGCGCCTGACGAAGGACGACGTGCTCGCCGCCGCACAGAACCAGACCGCGAAGGCCGCTCCGGCCCCGTCCGCTACGCCGCAGGCCGCTGCGCCTGCGACGAGCGAGCGCAAGGAAGAGCGTGTGCGCATGACGCGCCTGCGCCAGACCATCGCCAAGCGTCTAAAGGAAGCGCAGAATACCGCCGCGCTTCTTACCACCTTCAACGACCTCGACATGTCGGCGGTCATGGAGGCACGGGCCAAATATAAGGATCTGTTCGAGAAGAAGCACCAGGTCCGCCTTGGCTTCATGGGCTTCTTCGTAAAGGCGGCGGCATTGGCCGCCCGCGACGTTCCTTCCGTCAATGCCTATATCGAAGGCGACGAGATCGTCTATCACGACTATCTCGACGTGTCGGTCGCCGTGTCGGCGCCCAACGGCCTCGTCGTTCCGGTGATCCGCAACGCCGACAAGATGAGCTTCGCGGAGATCGAGAAGACGATCGCGGACTTCGGCAAGCGCGCCAAGGAGGGCACGCTCAGCATGGACGATATGAAGGGCGGCACCTTCACCATCTCCAATGGCGGCGTATTCGGTTCGCTCCTGTCGACCCCGATCATCAACCCGCCGCAATCGGCCGTGCTCGGCATGCACCGGATCGAGGAACGGCCGGTGGTGCGCAACGGCGAGATCGTGATCCGTCCGATGATGTATCTGGCATTGAGCTACGACCACCGCCTGGTCGACGGCCGCGAGGCGGTGACCTTCCTCGTCCGCATGAAGGAAGCGCTGGAAGATCCGACGCGGTTGCTGATCGATTTGTAATTCACCGTCACCCCGGCGCCAAGCCGGGGTCTCATGACGAGCCGGCGCGATAGCCGGGACGAGATTCCGGCTTTCGCCGGAATGACGTTGAGAGGATGTAAGATGGCTGACTATGATTTCGACGTTCTGGTGATCGGCGCGGGGCCGGGCGGTTATGTCGCGGCGATCCGGGCGGCGCAGCTGGGCCTGAAGACGGCGTGTGCGGAAAGTCGCGAGACGCTGGGCGGCACCTGCCTCAATGTCGGCTGTATTCCATCCAAGGCGCTGCTTCATGCATCGGAATTGTTTGCCGAAGCCAATTCGGGCGCGCTCGCCAAATATGGCGTGAAGGCGGAGAAGGTTAGCCTCGACCTCGATGCGATGCACAAGCAGCGCACGGACGCGGTGACCGGCCTCACCGGCGGCATCGAATTCCTGTTCAAGAAAAACAAGGTCGAATGGTTGAAGGGCCTTGCCACCTTCACCGGCAAGGACACGGTGGACGTCGCGGGCCGCACGGTGCGCGCGAAGAATATCGTCATCGCGACGGGTTCGTCAGTGACGCCGCTGCCGGGTGTCGAGATCGACCATAAGGTCGTCGTCGATTCCACCAGCGCGCTTGAGCTTCCCAAGGTGCCGGAGCATCTCGTCGTCATCGGCGGCGGCGTGATCGGGCTGGAGCTCGGTTCGGTGTGGAAGCGCCTTGGCGCCAAGGTCACCGTGGTCGAATATCTCGACCAGATCCTTCCCGGCATGGACGGCGAAGTCCGCAAGGAAGCCGCGAAGATCTTCAAACGCCAAGGCTTCGAGATGAAGACCTCGACCAAGGTTACGGGCGTGAAGGTGAATGGCGGCAAGGCGACCGTCAGCGTCGAGCCCGCCGCTGGCGGTGCCGCAGAAACCATTGAAGCGGACGTGGTGTTGGTCGCCATCGGCCGCCGTCCGAACACGGAAAGCCTGGGCCTCGACAAGGCGGGCCTCGCGGTCAACCAGCGCGGCCAGATCGAAACCGACCACGATTTCGCGACCAAGATGCCGGGAATCTGGGCGATTGGCGACGTGATCCCGGGCCCGATGCTCGCCCACAAGGCGGAAGATGAAGGCATTGCGGTGGCGGAGAATATTGCGGGCCTTACCGGCATCGTGAACCACGACGTCATCCCGTCGGTCGTCTATACCCACCCGGAAATCGCCGGCGTCGGCCTCACCGAAGAGCAGGCGAAGGAAAAGGGCGAGGTGAAGGTCGGCAAGTTCCCGATGATGGCGAACAGCCGCGCCAAGGCGATCAACGACACGGACGGTTTCGTGAAGATCATTGCCGACGCCAAGACCGACCGTGTGCTCGGCGTCCACATCGTCTCATCGGTCGCGGGCACGATGATCGCCCAGGCCGCACAGGCGATGGAATTCGGCGCGACGAGCGAGGACATCGCCTACACCTGCCACGCGCACCCGACCCATTCGGAAGCGCTGAAGGAAGCCGCGATGGCGGTGACGGGCAAGCCGATCCACATCTGACCCTCAGGCTTCCGTTAACCATTTTTCCCTATCCCATCCTCTGCAGTTGCGGAGATGCAGATGGTGGGAAATAGGCGGCTTCGCCATGCCGAGGAGCTTCTGTGGCTCCTGCCGGTCTTTGCCGTCACAGCATCGCTGTTCCTGACAGGACAGCGGCTTGGTGCCCTGCATGGTTTAGACATATTGACCCTGCTTGAGAGCTATGTGGTGAAGGCGCTTAGGGTCCTGCCAGTCTTCTTCCCCGTCCTCGTGGCCGGGATCGTGCTGGAAAGGCGGCGAGCCCGATTGGGGGGCGAGCCGTCCACGAGGCGCTTTGATTCTCCGCTGCTGGTTGCGGCGGCTGTCATTCCCCTTCTGCTGATGCCGCTGCTCTTCACCGGCTTCGGCATGTTGAAGATGCTGATGCCCCTCTACGCGCCTTTCGCGTGGGACGACGCGTTTGCCGCTATGGATCGGCAATTGTTCCTGGGGCAGCAACCATGGGTTTTCACCCACGCCATTGTGAACACTTATACGGGCACCCTGGTGATCGATCGCATCTACACCTTGTGGATCCTGCTTCTGTCATGCGCGATTGTGGGATTTG
This sequence comes from Allosphingosinicella vermicomposti, assembly GCF_003012815.1. Taxonomy (GTDB): domain Bacteria; phylum Pseudomonadota; class Alphaproteobacteria; order Sphingomonadales; family Sphingomonadaceae; genus Allosphingosinicella; species Allosphingosinicella vermicomposti. The sequence continues at coordinate 214,752 of NZ_PXYJ01000001.1, forward strand.
CCTTCTTCGCCCCGCGCGCCGATCGCGCCCGGTTCTTCCTTACCTTTGCGGCGGCATGGCTGGTTCTCGGGGTCGGCGGGGCGTATCTTTTTTCATCGGCCGGCCCGTGTTTTGCGGCGGCATCCCAGGCCGCGTCCGCGCCGGATTATGCGCCGCTCATGGCCAAGCTTAATGCTTACTCCAGCGAACAAGGCGGGCTGGGCGCCGTTCACTGGCAGCAGATATTGTGGAACGCGCATAAGCAGAAAATATATAGCCCAGGCATGGGCATTTCCGCCATGCCGTCCCTGCACAATGCAATCGCCATTCTATACGCGCTTGCGCTCACGCGCTTCGGGAAGCTGGCTGCGGCAGCAGGATGGGCCTTTGTCGCCATCATATTCTTTGGTTCGATCCACCTTGGATGGCACTATGCCGTCGACGGCCTCCTCGCCGCTGTCGTCACCTATGCATTGTGGCGCGGGGCGGGATTTTATCTGTCATGGTCGGGCTATGATGGCGGGATCTCCGATTTTCGCGCTATTCCCGATCTGCGCCCGCAATTGAGATAGGAAGAGCCATGCCGCCCGCCGCCGCCGAACAGCTTGGCTTCGTCCTCCAATGGCTCGATCTTGCCGGCATTCTCGTCTTCGCGCTGTCCGGCGCGCTTGCGGCGGGGGCGAAGAAGCAGACGCTTGTGACCTTCCTCTTCTTTGCCGTCATTACTGGGACGGGCGGCGGGACGGTGCGCGATCTGTTGATCGGCGCGCCGATCTTTTGGGTGCACAGCAACAAGATCCTGTTCATCTGCTTTGCCGCCGCTTTGATCGTGTGGGCGACGCCCGCGCGGCTGTGGCGGGGAAAGGCGCTCGACTTGCTCGATGCGGTGGGGCTTGCCGCTTATGCGACCTTCGGCGCGGCCAAGGGGCTAGCCTGGGGAGTGGCGCCGCTTCCCGCCATGGCGATGGGTGTGCTTACGGGATGCGTCGGCGGAATCATCCGCGACACTCTGGCGGGCGAACCGTCCATCCTGATGCGGCCGGAACTTTACGTGACGGCCGCCGCTTTGTCCGCAGCGCTGCTGGTGGCGCTGACGTTGATGGGGCTACCGGGTTTCGTCGCGGGGCCGCTGGCGGCGCTCGCGGGGTTCACGCTGCGTGGGCTTGCGATTTGGAAAGGCTTGTCGCTTCCCGCTTATGGGCGGTGAGCTAAGCTTTTCGCCGGACCTAGCTGAGCCAACTCGCGAGTAGCGCGAGCAAGCCGTCTTTCTTCGCTCGCTGCGGTGCGGCCTCGATCGGGCATTCCAGGCAGCGGGCCTGGATCGCACTCGACGACAGCATGGTTTCGGCGTCGGCAATCGCGTGGCGGAGAAGCCATTCGGGCTTGAGCGCGGCGCGGGTGAAGGCGTCGCGGGCGGCGGCGGGCGGCGCTTCGGAAGCCGTGACGCCGCTCATCAGCATTTCGAAGAAGGTCTTCTCGCGGTCGAGATGGACAGTTTCCACCTTGGCGGGATCGAGCTTGGCGCGGCGAGCGGCTTCGGCAACCGCTTCGTCAAGCGAGCCAAAGGCGTCGACAAGCCCGAGTTGGCGCGCCGTGCCACCATCCCAAGGGCGGCCCTGTGCAATCTGGTCGACCCGCCCGACCGGCAGCTTGCGGGCATTGGCGACGAGGGTAATGAAGCGGCGATAGCTGTTCTCCACGCCCAATTGCAGAACCTGATTGGCGGTGTCGGACGGGCCGCGGAACACATCGGGCTCGCCGGACAAGGGCGTTGTCTTCACGCCGTCGGCATTGACGCCGATCTTTTGCGTCAGCCCTTCAAAGCTCGGGACGATGCCAAAGACGCCGATGGAGCCGGTGATGGTGGAAGGTTCGGCATAGATGCGATCGGCGGCGGTCGCGATCCAATAGCCGCCGCTCGCGGCCGTATTGCCCATCGAGACGACAACCGGCAGGCCAGCCGCCTTGGCATCGAGCAGCGCACGGCGGATTTCCTCGGATGCGAGTGTCGAGCCGCCCGGCGTATCGATGCGGACAACAAGGGCGGAGAGATCCTTTTCCTTCAGCGCGGTGCGGATGATCGTGCTGATCGTCGCGCCGCCGGCCGTACCCCCGCCGCCTTCGCCATCGATGATGAAGCCCGCGACGGTGGCGATGCCGATCTTGCCGGTCGTCGGGGCAGGGTGGGCCGCGATCCAGTCGTCATAGAGCGTGGCGTTGAAACTGCCGGGAACCGTGTCATCCTCCACGCCCACCAATTCCGCCATGCGCTTCCCGAAATCCGTGCGGTCGCCAAGCTTGTCGACGAGGCCTGCGCGGAGTGCGGCCTGCGCCATATCGCCCTGCGTCGCGGCGAGTGCTTCAGCGGGACGCGCGGCATAATCGGCGATACCGGCGGCCTTGGGGCGAGCTTTGCGGACATCATCCAGCCATTGCTCCCACAAAGCGGAGACGAGCGCCTGGCTCGCCTCGCGCGCTTCGGGTGACATGTCGGTCCGGGAATAGGGTTCGACAGCCGATTTGTAGGTGCCGACGCGGTAGATGTTGGCGGTGACGCCGATTTTGTCGAGCATGTCCTTATAATAGAGGTTCTGGCCGCCGGGCCCTGCGACGAGCACGGTGCCCATGGGATTGAGCCAGACTTCGCTGGCATGGGCGGCAAGGCGATAGCTGTCGTCGCTATAGCCGGTCGCGTAGGCAAGGACGGGTTTTCCCGCCTTTTTCACCCGGTCGATCGCGTCGGCGACATCGCCAAGGGCAACCTGTCCGCCGCCGAGAAAGATGTCGAGATCGAGCGCCACGGCCTTCACGCGGCCGTCACCCGCTGCCTTGTCGAGCGCGCGGATGACGTCGGACAGGCGATATTCGCGAATGCCGCTGCCACCCGCGATCAAGGTGACGGGATCGGTTTCGGCGGGCTGCTCGACGATCGAGCCGGAAAGGTCGAGGAGAAGAGCGCCTTCCTTCACGCCGCCCGCATTGGGGCTCATCGACAACGTTGCGTAGAGCACGCCAAAGAAGAGGAGCATGGCGAGGAGCACCATCGCGTCCTTGATCCCGACCAGAAGCTTCCAGGCGCCGCGTACGAAGGACAAGGGGTCGTCTCCTTTAGATATCGAGGTAGGAGGTAGGGTTAGAAAGGCGGGGTGTAAATGTCCTTACCCCTCACCCACCAAGGGAGGGGGCTTTTGTTCATCGGGTTGCAAAAATTTCCCGCACGAATCCTTGACCCGTGGGGCTCTCCCTCACATATCCGCGCCGTTGGCACTCGCCTCTTGTGAGTGCCAAACCCATTCATTCAACAAGGGTAACGCACATGAACTTTCGTCCGTTGCACGACCGCGTTCTCGTTCGCCGCGTCGAGGCCGAAGAAAAGACCGCCGGCGGGATCATCATTCCCGACACCGCCAAGGAAAAGCCGCAGGAAGGCGAAGTCGTCGCCGTCGGCACCGGCGCCCGTAGCGAAGACGGCAAGGTGACCCCGCTCGACGTCAAGGCCGGCGACCGCATACTGTTCGGCAAATGGTCCGGCACCGAAGTGAAGGTGAATGGTGAGGATCTCCTCATCATGAAGGAATCGGACATTCTCGGCATCATCGGCTGATCCGTCTTCCGTCATCCCGGCAAAAGCCGGGGACTCATGACGGAAAGGCTCAAGAAATCTCAACGAGACCCCGGCTTTCGCCGGGGTGACGTAAAAGGAAAAGGACAAGAAAAATGGCAGCGAAAGACGTCAAGTTTTCGCGTGACGCCCGTGAGCGCATCCTGCGCGGCGTCGACATCCTCGCCGATGCGGTGAAGGTGACCCTGGGTCCGAAGGGCCGCAACGTCGTCATCGACAAGAGCTTCGGCGCGCCGCGCATCACCAAGGACGGTGTCTCGGTCGCCAAGGAAATCGAACTGAAGGACAAGTTCGAAAATATGGGCGCCCAGATGCTCCGCGAAGTCGCGTCGAAGACGAACGACCTCGCCGGCGACGGCACCACCACCGCCACCGTTCTTGCCCAGTCGATCGTTCGCGAAGGCATGAAGTCGGTCGCGGCCGGCATGAACCCGATGGATCTGAAGCGCGGCATCGACCTCGCCGTCACCAAGGTTGTCGAAAACCTCAAGGGCCGTTCGAAGAACATCGCGTCGTCGAATGAAATCGCCCAGGTCGGCATCATCTCGGCAAACGGCGACACCGTCGTCGGCGAAAAGATCGCCGAAGCGATGGAAAAGGTCGGCAAGGAAGGCGTGATCACGGTCGAGGAAGCCAAGGGCCTCGAATTCGAGCTCGATGTCGTCGAAGGCATGCAGTTCGACCGCGGCTACCTCTCTCCGTACTTCATTACCAATCCGGAAAAGATGCAGGTCGAACTTTCCGATCCGTACATCCTGATCCACGAAAAGAAGCTGTCGAACCTGCAGGCGATGCTCCCGATCCTGGAAGCTGTCGTCCAGTCGGGCCGCCCGCTCCTCATCATCGCGGAAGACATTGAAGGTGAAGCGCTCGCAACGCTCGTCGTCAACAAGCTGCGCGGCGGCCTCAAGGTCGCGGCCGTCAAGGCTCCGGGCTTCGGTGATCGCCGCAAGGCGATGCTGGAAGATATTGCTATCCTGACGGGCGGTGAGATGATTTCCGAAGATCTCGGCATCAAGCTTGAAAGCGTCACGGTCGGCATGCTCGGCCAGGCCAAGCGCGTCACCATCGACAAGGACAATACCACGATTGTCGACGGTGCGGGTCAGGCCGACAACATCAAAGGCCGCGTCGAATCGATCCGTCAGCAGATCGAAAACACGACGTCCGATTATGACCGCGAAAAGCTGCAGGAGCGTCTCGCGAAGCTCGCTGGCGGCGTTGCGGTGATCAAGGTCGGCGGCGCTTCGGAAGTCGAAGTGAAGGAGCGCAAGGACCGCGTCGACGACGCGCTGCACGCCACCCGCGCGGCTGTCGAAGAAGGCATCGTTCCCGGCGGCGGCACGGCGCTTCTCTACGCCACCAAGGCGCTGGAAGGCCTCACCGGCCAGAATGACGACCAGACCCGCGGCGTCGACATCATCCGTCGCGCGCTTCAGGCTCCGGTCCGTCAGATCGCCGAAAACGCAGGCGTCGACGGCGCCGTCGTGGCCGGCAAGCTGATCGAAGGCAATGACGACACTCTGGGCTTCAACGCCCAGACCGAAACCTACGAAAACCTGGTTTCGGCCGGCGTGATCGACCCGACCAAGGTCGTCCGCACCGCTCTTCAGGACGCGGCTTCGGTCGCAGGGCTCCTCATCACCACCGAAGCAGCGGTGGCGGAGCTTCCGGAGGACAAGCCCGCAATGGGCGGCGGCATGCCCGGTGGCATGGGCGGCATGGGCGGCATGGATTTCTAACGAAGGCGGCCACCGCTAACGGCGGGAACGTGAAGCGTTCCCGCCGTTAGTCGGCGGACTCGCCGGACGTCCGGACGGCGGACGGCCACAGCCGATCCGACCGACGCGCGGGCTTCGCCCGCGCGCTCCAGAACCGAAAAAAAGAAGGGCCCGGGAATCGCTTCCCGGGCCCTTCTTTTTTGCAGCATGCCGTGACGCTATTCTTCGTTAGTCAGCGCTTCGTTCGCATCCAGCTCATTGGCGTCCGCCGCGATTTCGCCGTTACCAAGCTCCGCATCATCGGTCGCGACAAGGCTGTCGGGCGACGTATCGAGCATTTCAGCCGCTTCGTTGAGGCCCTGCGATTCTTCTGCGGTGGGCATATTCTCATCCTCTCCGCGTCCGCAGGCGGTGAGGAGAACGAGGGCGGCGAGGGTCATTGCGGCGCGGCGCATGGCAATCTCCACTATCGGTAGAGACAGCAGCTTAGCATTTTTGCGCCTCTGCGAAAGCCAGCCTGAGTGGCCCCCGAATATGCCTGGATCAGACGCGGTGGAGCCCGCGCATAAGAAAAGGGCCGGGCGCCCATGGCGCCCGGCCCTTTCTATTCGGATTGCTCCGAACCTAACGCTTAGAGAGCGTTGGTTGCGGTTGCTTCAGCAGCGTTTTCAACGGCTTCCGAAGCGTTTTCAACCGATTCACCAGCGTTGGTGAGGGCGGTGTCAGCAGCGTTCAGAGCGTCGGTCGCAGCAGCGTTGACGTCGACAACGGCTTCGTTGACGGTCATGTCAGCGGCGTTGGTGTCGTTGGTGGTTTCGGCGTTGTTGCAAGCAGCAAGCGCGGCAACCGCGACGAGCGAAAGAGCGATCTTCTTCACGAGCATTCCCCTATTCGAATGGGTAATAATTCTGCTGGGCGAGGGCCTTTGGCACAAGGCCTCCGGCGTTCCAGCAGCTGCGTTCATTATGACAAGCAATTCGGCATGTCCATAGCTTTGTCTACTAGCTTGGTTGTCAAAGCGTCGCCTACTTCCTCGTTGACCGGCATATAAAGACATCTTTATATCCGCAAATATGTCAGACAGACCGGAAATCTTTCGTTCGCTGGGCGATCCGACCCGCCTTCGTATCCTTGCGCTGCTGCGGGCAATGGAATTGTCGGTGGGCGAAGTCGCGCAAGTTTTGGGGCAGAGTCAGCCCCGCGTGTCGCGCCATGTGAAGATCTTGATCGATTCGGGCCTGGTCGAACGGCGCAAGGAAGGGAGTTGGGTATTCCTGAGCCTCGCGACTGCGGAGCGGGTGACGCCGCTCTTCGCTCTTCTCGACGCCTGGGCGGCGCTCGACGGAGAAGATCCGTGGGCGATTGCCGACGCGGCGCGCCTCGCCGCGGTACGGGCGGACCGGACGGCGGCAGCGGAGCGTTACTTCTCAATCCACGCGTCGAATTGGGACGAAATCCGCTCGCTCCATATTGCCGAGAGTGAAGTCGAGGCGGCGATTGCGCGGGCGCTCAGCGATAGGCCGGTGGGACGTCTTACCGATATCGGCACTGGAACGGGCCGGATGCTGGAGTTGTTTGCCCCGAATGCGGATGGTGCCACTGGCATTGATCGGTCGCCGGAAATGCTGCGGCTCGCCCGTGCGAAACTGGGTGAGGCGGGCCTCGCTGCGGATCTTCGCCAAGGGGACATGTATGCGCTGCCATTGCCGTCCGAGTCGGCGGACACCGTGATCATTCATCAGGTGCTTCACTATGCGCAGCAGCCAAATGCGGCGATCACGGAGGCTGCCCGTTTGCTTGCGCCGGACGGACGCCTGCTCATCGCCGACTTCGCGCCGCATGAGCGTGAGGAACTGCGCGACCGCGATGCCCATACCCGCCTCGGCTTTGCGGACGAGACGATGCTCAAATATCTGGATGGCGCAGGCCTTGAAGGCCGCGTCGTCGAGCATCTGAAGGGCGGCGAACTCACCGTCACCATCTGGATCGGCGAATGCAAGCGCCGCCACCTGAAGGCTGTCGCATGAGCCCGGTCGCGCCCGCGCTCGCCCATGGAGGCAAGCCGCTTTTCGAGGATGTCGCGGGAGACATCGGGGTCTCCTTCGAATTCTTCCCGCCCAAGACGGAGAAGATGGAAGCGACCTTGTGGGACTCGATCGAGACGCTCGCGCCGCTCGGCCCGCGCTTCGTATCGGTGACTTATGGCGCGGGCGGCTCCACCCGCGCACGCACCCACGCGACGGTGGAGCGGATCGCGAAGGAAACCGGCCTTGCCGCCGCTGCGCACCTCACCTGCGTCGAGGCGAGCCGGGGCGAGATAGACGATATCGCGCGGGCCTATTGGAACGCGGGCGTGCGGCATATCGTCGCCCTGCGCGGCGATCCGCCGGAGGAGGGGAAGGCGTTCCAGCCCCATACGCAAGGTTATGCCAATGCCGCCGAGCTGGTGGCGGGCCTGAAAGCCATCGCCCCTTTCGAAATCTCGGTCGCGGCCTATCCCGAATGCCATCCGGATTCGGCGAACAAGGCCGCCGACCTCGATAACCTCAAGCGCAAGATCGACGCGGGCGCGGACCGGGCAATCACGCAATTTTTCTTCTCGCCCGAATGCTTCTTCCGCTTCCGCGACGACGTGGCGGCGGCGGGGATCGATGCGGAGATCGTGCCGGGCATTCTCCCCGTGTCGAACGTCGCCCAGACCCGTAAGTTCGCAGCGATGTGCGGGGCGAGCATCCCGGCCTGGATGGATCGGCTGTTCGAAGGCCTCGACAACCTCCCCGCCGCCCGCCAGCTCATCGCGGCGACCGTTGCGGCGGAACTGTGCGGCCAGCTGTATGCAGGCGGCGTCCGCCATTTCCACTTTTACACATTGAACCGGGCCGAGCTTTCCTACGCGATCAGCCATATGCTCGGCCTTCGTCCCAATGAGTTTGCGGCGTGAACGCGAGAGAAAAACTGATCCGCGCAGCCAGGGAGCGAATCCTCCTGACCGACGGCGCCTTTGGGACCGAAATCCAGAATTATGGGCTGGATGAAGCCGCCTATCGCGGCACGCTCGATCTCGCCCGCGATCAGAAGGGTAATAACGATATTCTCGCGATCACGCGGCCTGAGGTCGTGGACGAGATTACCCGCGCTTATCTGAAGGCTGGGTCGGATATCGTTTCGACCAACACGTTCAGCGCCAACAAGATCAGCCAAGCCGATTATGCCGCCGAACATCTGGTGCGGGACATCAACCTGCAATCGGCCCGCATCGCACGCAAAGCTGTCGATGAGGCGGAAGCCGCAGACGGGCGCCCGCGCTTTGTGGCGGGCGCGATCGGGCCGACCAACAAGACCTTATCCTTGTCGCCGGACGTCAATGATCCGGGCTTCCGCGAAATCGATTTCGACGAATTGAAAGAGGTCTATCGCGAGCAGACCGATGCGCTTCTCGACGGCGGCGTCGATTTCATCCTGATCGAAACCATTTTCGACACCCTCAACGCCAAGGCCGGCATCATGGCGGCAATCGAGGCGGGCGTGGCGCGCGGGCAGGACGTGCCGCTGATGATCTCCATGACCATCACCGATCTGTCAGGACGCAATCTTTCCGGCCACACGGTGGAAGCCTTCTGGCACGCCGTGAGACACGCCAAGCCGGTGACGATCAGCCTCAATTGCTCGTTCGGCGCGGAGCAGCTTCGGCCGCACGTGCAGACGCTGGCGCAGGCGGCGGATACGTTGGTGATGGTCTATCCCAATGCCGGCCTTCCGAACGAACTCGGCCAATATGACGAGCTGCCGCGCCAGACCGCGGACTTCGTCGGCGAATGGGCGCGACAGGGGATGGTCAACATCCTTGGCGGCTGCTGCGGCTCCACCCCTGCCCATATCGCGGCGATGGCGGAAGCGGTGAAGGGCCTCGCGCCGCGCGTGCTGCCCAAGCCTCCGGTCATGACGCGATTGGCCGGTTTGGAAGCGATGAATCTGGCTGCCTGACCGTCTTTCCCGTTCGTGTCGAGCGAAGTCGAGACACGAGGCACGGGATGAAGCGTTTCTCGACTTCGCTCGAAACGAACGGATTTTTGTTCTTAGATGACCCAGTCTAGCTCCACCTTCGTCAATATCGGCGAGCGCACCAACGTTACCGGATCGGCCAAATTCAAGAAGCTGATCATGGCGGGTGACTATGCCGCCGCCGTTGAAGTCGCGCGCCAGCAGGTGGAGAGCGGCGCGCAGGTTGTCGACATCAATATGGACGAAGGGCTGCTCGACGCGGAAGCGGCGATGACGACCTTCCTGAAGCTGATTTCCGCCGAGCCCGACATCGCCCGCGTCCCCTTCATGATCGACAGTTCCAAATGGAGCGTGATCGAGGCGGGCCTGAAATGCGTGTCGGGCAAGCCGATCGTCAATTCGATCAGCCTGAAGGAAGGGGAAGAAGAATTCCTCGCCCACGCGCGCAAGGTCATGGCCTATGGCGCGGCGGTGGTCGTCATGGCCTTCGACGAGACGGGCCAAGCGGACACCAAGGACCGCAAGGTCGAGATTTGCGAGCGGGCCTACAAGACCCTCGTCGGCATCGGCTTTCCGCCCGAGGACATCATCTTCGATCCCAATATCTTCGCGGTCGCGACGGGGATAGATGAGCATCGCACCTATGCGGTGGATTTCATCGAGGCGTGTAAGGAAATCCGCAAGCGCTGCCCGCATGCGCATATTTCGGGCGGCCTGTCGAACCTCAGCTTCTCTTTCCGGGGCAACGAGCCGGTGCGGCGGGCGATGCACTCGGTTTTCCTCTACCACGCCATTCCGGCGGGCCTCGACATGGCGATCGTCAATGCCGGGCAGCTCGACGTCTACGACACGATCGACCCTGAGCTGCGCGAGGCGTGCGAGGATGTGATCCTCGACCGGCGGGACGATGCGACCGAGCGGCTGGTCGCGCTGGCGGAGAAATATCTCGGTTCCGATCCGGCCAAGGAAAAGGAAGCCGCCGAATGGCGCGGTTGGCCGGTGGGCAAGCGGCTCGAACATGCGCTGGTGAAGGGCATCGACGCGCATGTCGTCGAGGATACCGAGGAGGCCCGGCAGCAGGCGGCGCGCCCGATCGAGGTGATCGAAGGGCCGCTGATGGACGGCATGAACGTCGTCGGCGACCTGTTCGGATCCGGCAAGATGTTCCTCCCGCAGGTCGTCAAATCCGCCCGCGTGATGAAGAAGGCGGTCGCGCATTTGATCCCCTTCATCGAAGAGGAAAAGGAGCGGACCGGAGCCACCCAAGGCAAGGGCAAGGTCGTGATGGCGACCGTGAAGGGCGATGTGCACGACATCGGCAAGAATATCGTCGGTGTCGTGCTGCAATGTAACGGCTTCGAGATCGTCGACCTGGGCGTCATGGTGCCGTGGCAGGATATTCTGAAAGCCGCCGACGAGCATGACGCGGATATGATCGGGCTTTCGGGCCTCATCACGCCGTCGCTCGACGAGATGGTGAAGGTGGCCGCCGAAATGCAGCGGGCAGGCATGACGCGGCCTTTGCTGATCGGCGGGGCGACGACGAGCAAGGTGCATACCGCGCTGAAGATCGACCCGGCCTATGACGGGCCGGTGCTCCACGTGCTCGACGCGAGCCGCGCGGTAGGCGTGGCCTCCGCGCTTGTTTCCGACACACAATGCACGCCGCTCGTCGAGAAGACCGCCGCCGATTACCAACAGGTTCGCGAAACCCGCGCCAACAAGGGGCAGAATGAGCTGGCGAGCCTCGCCGAAGCGCGCGCCAATGCTTTCCCCTACGATCCGGCGGGCAAGGCACCGATGCCGCAGCGCCCTGGCGTCCATCATTTCAACGACTGGCCGATTCGCGAGCTTCGCAGCGTGATCGACTGGACTCCCTTCTTCCGCGCCTGGGAGCTGGCGGGCAATTACCCCGCGATTCTCGAGGACGAAGTGGTCGGCGAAAGCGCGCGGGCTCTGTTCAAGGACGCCGAGGCGATGCTCGACAGGATCATCGCGGAGCATTGGCTGACGGCCAGCGCGACCGTCGGCCTGTGGCGCTGCCGCCGCGAGGGCGACGATGTGTTGGTGCTGGCGAGCAATGAGGAAACGCGCCTCGCTTTCCTCCGTCAACAGATCAAGAAACGTGAGGGCCGGGCCAATATGTGCCTTGCCGACTTCATCGATCCTGACGGCGAAGACTGGATTGGCGGCTTTGCGGTCGGGATCCACGGCATCGACGCGCATCTCGAACGGTTCAAGGCCGCGAACGATGTTTATTCGGACATCCTGTTAAAGGCGCTGGCCGATCGCCTGGCCGAGGCCTTTGCCGAATTGCTCCACGCCCATGTTCGGAACAGCGTCTGGGGCTATGCGGACGAGCATTTCACCAACGCGGAGCTGATCCGGGAGACTTATGCAGGTATTCGCCCGGCGCCCGGTTACCCTGCCTGCCCCGACCACAGCCTGAAGCCGATCCTATTCGACATGCTGGGCGGCGCGCCTGCTGGCGGGGTGACGCTGACGGAGAGCTTTGCCATGCTGCCGACCGCGGCGGTTTCCGGCTTCTATTTCGGGCACAAGGACAGCCAATATTTCGGCGTCGCGCGGATCGGGCGGGACCAGCTGGAGGATTATGCCGGCCGGCGCGGGGTGACGCTGGATGAAGCGGAAAGGTGGCTGCGGCCGAACCTCGACTAGAGCACGTCACCCCGGCGAAAGCCGGGGTCTCTGGACAACAATCCGCCTCTTCCGTGAAGAGATTCCGGCTTTCGCCGGAATGACGTGATTGTGGCTGCTACTGGCAGTTCGTCCCGTCGCCCGGCACGATGTCCAAGCACTTTCCGTCAATCTCGCCTTGCGGGACATTCAATCCGATGAGGCTCGCGAGGGTGGGCAGGATGTCCACGGTCATCGCGCTTTCCTGACGATTGTCCGGCGCCACGCCCGAACGCCAGAAGAGGATCGGGACCATGCGGTCATAATCGTGGATCGTGCCGTGCGTAGCCACGATGCCGGGGCGGGGGTTGGCGATCGTGGTGATGTTGCGCTTCAGCGCGACGAGGAGGTCGCCGGAACGCTCCGGATCGAACGAGGCGCGGAACTTGTCGAGCGTTGTCCATTGTTCCGGGCGCGTCGTCGGCAACGGATGCGCGGCAACTTCGGCGGCGGTGTAAACGGCCTCCACCTGCGGATGCGCGGCGATGAGCTGCTTGCCCAGCGCGATCACCTCCGCGTGGCGGCCTTCAGGCACGCCCGCCGCGACGTGATATTCCCCGGCCAGCACATCGCCCGACAAGCCGAGGCGGCGGCCGATTTCGGTGCCGATCGCATCGGGGGAGATGCTTTGCGCCATGCGGGCGGCGTCCGCGATGCCCTGTTCGCGCGCTCGCTCCGGCGCGTCGGCACCGCCATGATCGGCAGTCAGGACCACCGCATAATCGACGCCCGATTTGTCGAGCAGGCTGAAAAAGCCCGCGAGATCGGCGTCGAGCGAGGCGATTTGCAAGCACATTTCCATACCGTCCGTGCCGAAGCCGTGGCCGACATAGTCCGTGGCGGCGAGGCTGACGGCGAGAAGGTCGGTATGGCCGCCCTTCCCCAGCTGCATCTGCTGGAAGAGCGCGCCCGCCATGGCGAGGGTCGCGCCGTCCAGTTCCGGCGAACGGGTGAAGGCGGATGCGTCCCCGGCTTCGCGGGCGAAGCGTCCGGTGCCGACCGTCATCGTGCCGACGGTGACGGGTTTGTCCTTGCCCGCGCAGAAAGCGGGCGGGGTGAGTGGCGCGCGGGGCTGTGCGAGGGCTTGGGCGACCACTCCGTTAACCTGCGCGACGACCGGGGCGGGCGTAGTGACAAGATCGGATACGAATGTGTTCGATTTCCAATACCAGCGCTGGTCGGGGCCATGGCCGCCCATCATGATCGCCGAGCGGTCCTTGCCCGCGACTGCGACGATACGCGCGGCGGGATCGGCCCTTTTCATCCGGTCGCCCATGGCAGGCACTTTCAGGTGATAGGGGGAGACGGTGTAAGCGCGCGACGTGCTGCCGGGCACCCGCTCATCTTCCGCGCAATAAACGTCCTTGTCTTCGCGCGGAGCCTTGCGGTCGTACCAGGCATTGGCGACGATCCCGGTGCGGGCGGGGTGCGAGCCGGTGAGGATCGTCGAATGACCGGGGCAGGTTTCGGTCGCGGCATGGGCCTGATAGCCGTTGGCGAAAGCGACGCCGTCCGCAAGGCGCTTCAGGCCGCCGGTGAAATGCGGACGGTAACGGTTGAACAGGACGGTCGAAAATTGATCGACTGAGATCGCGACGATCAGCTGCGGCTTCTTCGGTGCTTCTTGTGCGAAAGCGGGCGCGGAGAGGGCGGTGGCGGCCAAGGCCGCGGCGGCGAACAGGAACTTCATCATTTCCCCCGAGGGTAGCGGTTTCGTTCCCATGCTATACAAGCGCCCGGAATCAACAAGGAGCTTCGATGCCCGCTGTTCTTTGCAGATTGATGATGGCCGCCTTGATGCTGCTTGGCCTTCAGGCGCCGGCCCTGGCGCAGCAAGCCGGCGGCAAGAATATCGCCGTTTCTTTGCTCACTGGCGCCAAAAAGGTTCCGGCGGGCGGCGCCATTCCCATCGCCTTCATGATGAAGCCCAAGCCGACCTGGCACGGCTATTGGAAAAACCCCGGCGATGCGGGCGCGGAGGCGACGATTGCCTGGGATTTGCCGCCGGGCGTAAGCGTCGGCGATCTGCGCTATCCGCTGCCGGGGCGCCTGGTCGTGTCGGGCATCATGAATTATGTCTACGAGCATGATTATGCCCTGCTCGCCGAATTGAAGCTGGCGGGCGATGTGGCGCCGGGCACGCCCCTGCCCTTGAAAGCCAAGCTCGACTATCTCGCCTGCACGGACGAGATTTGCGTCCCGGAAAGCGCGGAATTGTCGGCGGAGATCGTCGCGGGCGCGGCGGGCAATGCTGTGGTGCGGGATGCGCGCTTCGATGCGTTCGAGGCAGCGATGCCCAAGCCTTTGGGCGCGGACGGACGGTTCGTGGTCGAAAATGGCCGGGTGCGGATCGGCGTGCCGCTCCCCGCCGCCATGGTCGTTATCGATCCTTACTTCTTCCCGCTCGAATATGGCGCGCTTGACCATGGCGCCGTGCAGACGGTGAGCCGCAACGGCGACATGCTGATCGTCGAAACGCAGGCGGGCAGCAATGCGGCGGGCCTCGCCAAGATCGATGGCCTTTTGAAGATCGGCGAGGGACAGGGGTTGTCGCTGACCGCGACGCCCGGCACCGTGCCGCCCGCGGGCGATCCGATTGGAACCGCGGGCGCTGAAGGCGCGGGCGGGATCGGCGTGATCCTCGCGGCCCTCGGGGGCGCCATCCTCGGCGGCCTCCTCCTCAACATCATGCCCTGCGTGTTTCCGATCCTGAGCCTCAAGGCCTTGAGCCTCGCCAAGGCGGGCGGCGACGAGATGGCGGCGCGGCGCGAGGCCTTGGCCTATACGGCGGGCGTGGTTCTGGTGTGCCTTGCGCTTGGCGGCGTCTTGCTCGGCCTTCGCGCGGGTGGCGCAGCGGTGGGCTGGGCCTTCCAGCTTCAGGATCCGCGCGTGATCCTGATCTTGCTGCTGCTGGTGACGGGTATCGCGCTCAACCTCGCCGGGCTTTTCGAACTTCCGGCGATCAGCGGCGGAAGTAAGCTGGCGAGCGCGGGCGGCGCACAGGGGGCGTTCTGGACGGGCGCACTCGCGGCCTTCGTCGCGACGCCCTGCACCGGGCCGTTCATGGGCGCGGCTTTGGGCGCGGCCCTGGTGCTTCCGACGGCGGCGGCGCTTGCCATCTTCGCGGGGCTGGGGCTTGGCCTGGCCCTGCCCTTCCTGCTGCTCGGCTTCCTGCCTGCCCTGCGGCGGCGCCTGCCCAAGCCCGGCGCGTGGATGGAGCGGCTTCGGCGTATCCTTTCCATTCCGATGTTCCTGACCGCGCTCGGCCTTGCCTGGATACTCGGGCGGCAAGCGGGCGTGGATGCCATGGCGCTTGGGATAGGCGCCGCCCTGCTCCTCGCCTTCGGCTTGTGGTGGGTCGGCATCCGGCAGGGGCGTCCCCGCGCCTGGCTGCCGCTGGCGCCTGCATTGGCTGCCGGGCTTGCCGCGATCCTGATCGTGCCGCTCGAAATGCCTGCACAGGCCAGGGTGCAGGGCGTGCTCCAGTCCGAACCGTTCAGCGAGGCGAAGCTCGCCGCGCTGCGCGGTGAGCAGAGGCCGGTCTTCGTCTATTTCACCGCCGATTGGTGCATCACCTGTAAGGTCAATGAAAAAGGCGTGTTGTCGCGAGCCGACGTGGCGCAAGGCTTTAAGTCGCGCAATATCGCGGTGCTCGTCGGAGACTGGACGCGCGGCGATGCGGCGATCGGCCGCTTCCTTGCCCAGCACGGCCGGTCGGGCGTGCCGCTTTATCTCTATTACGCGCCGGGGCGGGACGCGGAGATTCTGCCGCAGATTTTGACGGTCGGAGATATGGCGGCGCTCGGGCGCTAAGACTGAATTCGTCATGCGAGCGGAGCGAAGCAATCCGGCGGTGCGGTATCGAGCCGCCAAATGGATTGCCTCGTCGCAGTTTCCTCGCAATGACGATCCGGATTACTTCCGCTCCCAGACCTTTTTCCCCGCGACCCAGGTTTCGAGAACCTTGGTATCGCGGATTTGGGCGGGGGTGATCTCCCCGAACAGGTTGCGGTCGATGAAGAGGAAGTCGGCCATGCGCCCCGGCTCCAGCGTGCCGAGGCGGTCTTCGGCGAAGCTCGCATGGGCCGCGCCGCGGGTGAAAGCGTTGAACGCTTCGATCATGCTGATCTTTTGCTGCGGAAGCCAGCCGCCCGGCGGGTTGCCGGTCGCGTCTTCACGGCTGACCGCTGCGGCAAGGCCCGCGAACGGGTTGGGCGATTCCACCGGAAAATCGGATCCGAAGGCGAGTGGCACCTTGTTGTCGAGCATGGAGCGCCAGGCATAAGCGCCGCCCAGACGATCGAGGCCCATGCGCGCTTCGGCCATCTTCCAATCCGACGTTTCATGGACAGGTTGCATGGAGGCGATCACGCCGTTGCGCGCGAAGCGGGTGAGGTCGGCGGGATCGACGATCTGCGCATGTTCGATGCGCCAGCGACGGTCGCCCTTATAGGTTTCCGAAAGCTCTTCGATCGCGGAGAGAAGCTGGGCGTTGGCCGCGTCGCCAATCGCGTGGACCGCAACCTGGAAGCCGTCCATCGCGGCGCGGCTCATCAGATTCTTGAGCTGAGCGTCGTTGAGGAAGCCCAGGCCCTTCTGGCCCGGCGCGTCGCGATAATCGTGCTTGAGCCATGCGCCGCGCGAACCCAGCGCGCCGTCGCTGTAGAGCTTTACGCCGACCATGCGGAGCTTGTTGTTGTAGAGCCAGGGCGTCGGGCCGGTGCCCGCAACCGCGATCAGGGGTTCGATGCCCGCGCTATAGGAGAGGACGCGTACGTCGAGTGCGCCCCGGTCCGCCGCGCGGCGGATGGTCAGCCAGTCCTCGGCGCTCGTGCCCATGTCGGCGACGCTGGTGAGGCCGAGGGAGAGCATGACCTCCTGCGCTTTCAGCAGCGCATTGTCGTTGACGCGCGGAAGCGGCGGCGGGACGACGCGCTCGACGAGCGGCATGGCGCCATCGATGAAAACGCCGACGGGCTGCTTGCCCGCCATTTCGATCCGGCCATCGGCGGGCGACTTGGTTTGCGCGGTGATGCCCGCTTCCTTCATGGCGAGCGTGTTGGCCCAACCGGCATGGCCATCGACGCGGCGAAGCCAGACCGGACGGTTCGCGACGACGGCGTCGATCTCGGCGGCGGTCGGGAAGCGACCGAGGCCCCACGTCTCCTGGTTCCAGCCATGGCCGACGATCCAGCGCGGGGAGGGGTTGGCGGCGGCAAAGGCCGCGATCTTCGCCTGCGCTTCGGCCAGGGATTTCGTGTCGCTGAGGTCGAGGGATAGGACGAGATGACCCAGGCCCATCAGATGGCCGTGGCCGTCGATCAGCCCCGGAATGACAACGCGGCCCTTGCCGTCCGTCAGGAAATCGGTGCGCGGGCGCTTGTCCTTCTTGTCGAGCAGCTTCTCGACCTTGCCCTCGTCATCGACGACGATGCCGGTGAAGCGGACGAGTTCGCCCTTCTGGTTGAGCGTATAGCCGTTTACATTGTCGACCAACACGTCGGCAGCCGCGCCCTGCGCCACAGCGAGGGCGGCGAAGCCCGCAATCCATTTCTTCATTTGCCGGTGAGCCTTCTGATGAGCGATGACGTGTCCTGACGGCTGCCGCCCATGGCGACGATATCCGCGTAAAATTGGTCGAGAAGCGCAGTCACGGGGAGCTTCGCGCCGTTGCGCCGCGCCTCGTCGAGCGTGAGACCCAGATCCTTGCGCATCCATTCGACGGCGAAGCCGAAGTCGAACGAACCTTCGCTCATCGTCTTCCAGCGATTGACCATCTGCCAGCTTTGCGCGGAGCCGCCGGAAATGGCGTCGAGCACCTTGTCGGTATCGAGCCCCGCTTCGGTCGCGAAATGTAGGGATTCGGCGACGCCCTGAACGGCGTTGGCGATGGCGATCTGATTGGCCATCTTGGTTAGCTGGCCGTGGCCGTCCGGGCCGATATGGACGATGCGGGCGCCATAAGCGCGCATGATGGGTTCGGCCGAGGCGAAGGCGATTTCGGTGCCGCCGCACATGATGGCGAGCTGGCCATTTTCCGCCCCGGCCTGGCCGCCCGAAACGGGTGCGTCGAGGCACAGGATGTCGCGTGCGCGCCCTTCCTCCGCAAGATGGCGGGCGATGCGGGCGGACACGGTGGTGTGATCGATGAAGAGCGTGCCGGGCCGCATGTTGCGGAAGGCGCCGTCCGCCCCCAGCGTCACTTCCTCCAGATCCTTGTCCGCGCCGACACAGGAAATGACGACATCCGCATTGCCCGCCGCAGCGGCCGGGGTCGGCGCATGGCTTCCGCCATGTTCGGCGACCCACGCCCGCGCCTTTTCGGCGGTGCGGTTGTAGACGGTGACATGATGCCCGGCGGCGATGAGATGCCGCGCCATCGGGGCGCCCATCACGCCCAGCCCAAGATATGCGATCCGTGCCATGATTGGCTTCGATAGGGGAGGTTTGGGCGCAGTGCTAGATGCCATTCCGGTCGTCATGCTGAACTTGATCCAGCATCCATGGCGGCGAGTGACGTGCGGCCGGAAGGATGGACCCTGAAACAAGTTCAGGGTGACGGTTGGAGGGGGTGACGATGCGGCAGGATGGACGGCCTCGCTCTTCCCGCCTACAGCTTCGCGCCATGGCCAGCTTCGTGAACCGTCAGGACTTCCCCGTTTCTATCGCCGATGTCGAGGCGGCTGCGGAGCGCATTGCGGGCGCTGTGGTGCGCACGCCGACCTTGCTATCGAAAACGCTGTCCGAGGTGACGGGCGCGACCGTCTATGTGAAGTTCGAGAACCTGCAATTCACCGCCGCCTATAAGGAGCGCGGTGCCCTCAACAAGCTGCTGACGATGGGCGAAACGCAGGGTGTCATTGCGGCATCGGCCGGCAATCATGCGCAGGGCCTGGCCTATCACGCCAAAAGGCTCGGCATTCCGGCGACCATCGTTATGCCGAAGTCGACGCCGACGGTGAAGGTCATGCAGACCGAAGGGCATGGTGCCACCGTGGTGCTGCATGGCGAGTTGTTCGATGAGGCTTATGCGCATGCGCTGCAGCTTGCCGAAGAACGCGGCCTGACCTTCGTCCATCCCTTCGACGATCCGGCGATCATTGCGGGGCAGGGGACGGTGGCACTTGAAATGCTGACCGACGCGCCGGACATCGACACGCTCGTGGTGCAGGTTGGCGGCGGCGGCCTGATTGCAGGTATGGGCGTCGTGGCCAAAACGATGCGGCCGGATATCGAAGTGGTCGGTGTTCAGGCCGAGCTTTACCCGTCCATGTATGCGTCGATGAGAAACGAGGAATTGCCATCGGGCGGGGACACGATCGCGGAAGGCATCGCGGTCAAGAAGCCGGGCGCGCTCACTTCCACAATCATCCGCGAAGTGGTGGATGACATGCTGATCGTTCCCGAACGCGACATCGAGACGGCGGTGAGCTTGCTCGTCCAGATCGAGAAGACCGTGGCGGAAGGGGCGGGCGCCACGGGCCTAGCGGCGCTGCTCACCCATGAGGAGCGCTTTGCGGGGAAGACGGTGGGCCTCATCCTGTCCGGCGGCAATATCGACCCGCGTTTGCTCGCCACGGTGCTGCTGCGCGACCTTGCCCGGCAGGGGCGCCTCGCGCGCCTGCGTATCGAGCTACAGGATCGGCCCGGCGCGCTGTTCTCCGTCATCCGCATCTTTGAACAGCATCAGATCAATATCGTCGAAGTCTATCACCAGCGCATCTTCACGCCGCTGCCGGCCAAGGACACGTTCATCGACATCGAATGCGAAGCGCGCGACGCGGCGCAGATGGCGAAACTGGGCGAGGCTTTAAAGGATGCCGGCTTCAACGTGCATCCTGTCGATATCCATTAGCCTACATCGTCATTGCGAGCGAAGCGAGGCAATCCAGCGGCGCCCAAGATGGCCGCGAAGTGGATTGCTTCGTCGCTTTGCTCCTCGCAATGACGAGTGACTTTGAAAACAAAGGCTTATTGTGCCGCTGCGGTACGTCTGGACCAAGCTGCTCTTTTCTTGGGAGCCCGACGGGCGCATAGTTGTTCATTGAAATAGCAAAGGCAGGTTGGAGTCGCCGTGAGCGCCCCGTTTCGTTTCCCCCGCTTCTTCGTCACGACGCCCGCGCCGTGCCCCTATCTGCCGGGGAAGACGGAGCGCAAGGTGTTCACGGAACTGAGCGGTCCGCACGCGACGGAGTTGAACGACGCGCTCGGCCGGATCGGCTTTCGCCGCAGCCAGGGTGTCGCCTATCGCCCCTCCTGCATCGACTGTTCGGCCTGCGTATCGGTGCGCGTCGTCGCGGAAGAATTCACGCCCAATGCGACGCAGCGCAAGCTCATCCGCCGCCATGCCGACCTCGACGTCACCGCTTGCAAGCCGTGGACGACCGAAGAGCAATATGAATTGCTCGGCCGCTATTTGAAGGCGCGGCATCCGGCGGGCGGCATGGTCGGCATGGACGAAAGCGACTTTGCCGACATGGTGGAGCAAAGCCCGGTCAAGACCTTCCTCGTCGAATATCGCGAGCCTTCGGACGGCGACCGGCCGGGCAAGCTGGTTGGCGCCTGCCTCACCGACCAGCAGGGCGACGGGCTGTCGATGATCTACAGCTTCTTCGAAACGGACGATCCCGCGCGGCCGGGCCTTGGCACCTATATCATCCTCGACCACATTATGCGGGCGGGGCGTGCAAAGCTGCCCTACGTTTATCTCGGCTATTGGGTCTCCGAAGCGCGGCGCATGGCCTATAAGGCAAAGTTCAAGCCGCTGGAGCGGCTCGGTTCGGACGGCTGGCGCCGGTTCGAGCCCGACCAGCGGGAATTGCCGCTAGGCTGAGGGGCTCACCCTTCTGGCAGGAAGGGCGGATTGGGAATCGTCAGCGCGGCCTTTGCCAACGCCTTTGCCCATTCAAGCGACAGTTCGTTGAAATAGGTGTCGTCGGGCTGGATGCGGCGGGTGAGAACCGGCTGGCGATTGTCCTTCGGCATCACCATGAGATCGATCGGCCGGGCAACGCCTAAATTCGAGCGCATGGTGGAATCGAAGGACAGAAAGGCGAGCTTCACCGCAAGCGGCAGGGGCGTCATGCAGTTGAGGCCGCGGTCGAGAATCGGTCGGCCATATTTCGTTTCGCCGATCTGGAAAAAGGGCGATTCCGGCTGGCATTCGATGAAATTGCCCGCCGAGTAGATGAGGAAGAGGCGCGGCGCTTCCGTACCCACCCGGCCGCCAAGGAGTAGTGAAACGCTGGTGCTGATGTCATGCGGCGCCAAAGCGGGGTCCATCGCATTGCGCACGACTTGCACGGCTTCGCCGACCAGATGTGCGGCGCGGAACATTGTCGGCACGGAGTCGAGGTGACGGATGCCGTCCGTCCCGTCATGACTTGGCAGGCCCTCATTGAGCAGGCCGATGACGGATTGCGTGACGGACAGGCTGCCCGACGTGCATGCGAAGATCTGCCGGTCCGGCGCTTCCGCGAGCGTGTGGAGCTTCCGGTAGCAGGAAAAATTGTCGACGCCCGCATTGGTGCGCGTGTCGGCCATCATCACCAGCCCGGCGTCGAGCAGCATTCCAAGGCAATAGGTCATCGCGGCTTTCTCCCGATTGGGAAAAAGCGAGGGCGGCGATCCTGTTCCCGCTACCTTGTCGTCATTGCGAGCGAAGCGAAGCAATCCAATGGCACCGGAACTGGCCGCAAGATGGATTGCTTCGTCGCTTCGCGTCTCGCAATGACGGAGGGATCACATGTGCAGCACTCTGCCGTAAGCGGAAAGAACGCTTTCGTGCATCATCTCGGAAAGCGTCGGGTGCGGGAAGACGGTGTTCATCAGCTCCGCTTCGGTGAGCTCGCCCGCCTTGCCGATCGTATAGCCCTGGATCAGCTCGGTCACTTCCGCGCCGATCATGTGGGCGCCGAGGAGCTCGCCGGTCTTGGCGTCGAACACGGTCTTGATGAAGCCTTCCGGCTCCCCGAGCGCGATCGCCTTGCCATTGCCGATGAAAGGGAAGTTGCCGACCTTCACCTCATAACCAGCCTCCTTGGCCTTCTCTTCGGTCAGGCCGACGCTGGCGATTTGCGGGTGGCAATAGGTGCAGCCCGGAATGTTCTTCGGATCCATGGCATGCGGATGCTTGCCCGCAATCGCCTCGGCCGCGATCACACCTTCGTGGCTGGCCTTGTGGGCGAGCCAGGGCGGCGCAGTGACATCGCCGATCGCGTAGAGGCCCTCGACATTGGTCTTGCAAGCGCCATCGGTCACGATATGGCCGCGCTCCATTTTGACGCCCAACGTTTCAAGGCCGATATTCTCGGTGTTGGGCACGATGCCGATGGCGACGATGACGTGGCTGAAATCGCTCTCCACGATCTTGCCGTCCTTGCCCTTGATCGCGGCCTTTACGCCATTGGCGCCAACATCCAGCTTCTCGACGCCGGCGCCGGTCATGATCGTCATACCCTGCTTCTTCAGCGCCTTTTCGAGATGGGCGGAGATGTCCTTGTCTTCGACCGGCACGATGCGGTCGAGCATTTCGACGACCGTCACGTCTGACCCCATGTCGTTATAGAAGCTCGCAAATTCGATGCCGATAGCGCCCGAGCCGATGACGAGCAGCTTGGACGGCATCTCCTTCGGCGTCATTGCGTGGCGGTAGGTCCAGACGCGGTTGCCGTCCGCCTTGGCGAAGGGCAGGTCGCGGGCGCGGGCGCCGGTCGCGACGATGATATTCTTGGCGGTAAGCTCGGTCGTCTTGCCGTCCTGCGCCGTCACCGTCAGCTTGCCCTTACCGGTCAGCTTGCCGGTGCCCATGTGCACGGAGACCTTGTTCTTCTTCATGAGGCCGGTGACGCCCTTGTTGAGCTGGCTCGCGACCCCGCGCGAGCGCTTCACCACCGCGTCGAGATCCGCACTGATCTTCTCGGCGGCGAGGCCATAATCCTTGGCATGGCTCATATAATGGAAGATTTCAGCCGAGCGCAGCAGCGCCTTGGTCGGGATACAGCCCCAATTGAGGCAGATGCCGCCCAGAAGCTCGCGCTCCACGATGGCGGTCTTGAGCCCGAGCTGGCTCGCGCGGATCGCGGCCACATAGCCGCCGGGGCCGGAGCCGAGAACGATAAGGTCG
Source organism: Allosphingosinicella vermicomposti (assembly GCF_003012815.1). Classification (GTDB taxonomy): domain Bacteria; phylum Pseudomonadota; class Alphaproteobacteria; order Sphingomonadales; family Sphingomonadaceae; genus Allosphingosinicella; species Allosphingosinicella vermicomposti. Next base: position 237,898 of record NZ_PXYJ01000001.1, read on the forward strand.
TAGGTTTCAGCCATTGATTGCTCCATCGGGCGCGAAGACGGCGCGCCTCAGCCTTGATTGTCCATCAGCCCCGGGACACGCCGGGGTTGCCGGTCCTCGCCGACCGCCACGAAGGTGAAGGTCGCGCGGGTGACGCGGCAGGTGTCGTCATTGTTGCGGGCGCGGCGCCAGGCTTCGACATCGACCTTCATCGACGTGCGGCCGACCGAGACGAGTTTTGCGTAGACCGACACTTCGTCGCCCACCAGAACGGGCCGGTGAAAGGTCATGCCATCGACGGCGATAGTGACGGCGCGGCCACCCGAATGGCGTGACGCGACGGAGCCTGCGGCCAAATCCATCTGGCTCATCAGCCAGCCCCCGAACACGTCCCCATAAGGATTGGTGTCGGCGGGCATGGCTGTCACCCGAATGGCAGGCGCGCCGTCCGGCATGACTTCGTCGTCGGACCCCATCAGGCGAGCATTCCGAGCGGCGCTTCGACGAGGCGCTTGAACGCGGCCATCAGTTCGGCACCAACGGCACCGTCGATGGCGCGGTGGTCGAAGCTGCCGGTCGCGGTCATCACCGTGGCGATCTGCAGGCTGTCATTGACGACGTAAGGACGCTTCTCGCCCGCGCCGACCGCCATGATCATGGCCTGGGGCGGGTTGATGACGGCATCGAACTGCTTGATGCCGTACATGCCGAGATTGGAGATGGACGCGGTGCCGCCCTGATATTCGTGGGGTGCAAGCTTGCCGTCGCGGGCGCGCAGCGCGAGATCCTTGGCTTCCTGCGCGATTTTCGACAGCGGCTTGTTCGCCACATCGGTGATAACCGGCGTGATGAGCCCGCCCTCGATCGCCACGGCCATCGAAATATCGGCGCGGCTATATTTCAGCAGATTGTCGCCCGCGAAGGCCACGTTCGCATTCGGCACGTCGGTGAGTGCGACGCCCAGCGCCTTGATGAGCAGGTCGTTGACGGAAAGCTTGATGCCGCGTGCCTCAAGGCCCTTGTTGAGGTCGCCGCGCAGCTTGAGGAGCGCGTCGAGGTTGCAGTCCACCGTGAGGTAGAAATGCGGCACCGTCTGCTTCGATTCGGTGAGGCGGCGCGCGATCGTCTTGCGCATGTTGGAAAGCTTGATCGTTTCGCCGGGAATGTCGCCAGCGACCGGCACTGCGGCTTGCGGCGCGGCGGAGGGCGCCTGGCCCGGAGCGGCGGCGCGCGGGGCGAGGCCGCCCGCATTTTCGATGTCCGCCTTCACGATCCGACCGTTCGGGCCGGAACCGGTGATGCCAGAAAGGTCGATGCCCTTTTGTTCGGCGATGCGGCGGGCGAGCGGGCTCGCCTTCACGCGATCGCCGCCAGCGCTGGCCTGCGGCTGCGCTTTGACGAGCGGCGCGTCCTGGGTGGGAGAAGCTCCATAGCCCTTTTCCTGCGGTTCCGGGGTCGGAGCCTTGGCCGGCTGTCCGGCGCCAGTTTCGCCCGCATCCGTCGCGACCGCCCTGGGCTGCGCCGAAGCCGCTGCACCGGCGTCCTCGCCTTCCTCAGCAATCATCGCGATCACGGTGCCGACCTTCACGCCGTCCGTGCCCTCCGGAACGAGCAGCTTCGCGATCGTGCCTTCATCGACCGCTTCGAACTCCATCGTCGCCTTATCCGTCTCGATCTCGGCAAGGAGATCGCCGGACTTCACAACGTCCCCTTCCTTCACCAGCCATTTGGCGAGGGTGCCTTCCTCCATGGTGGGAGACAAAGCGGGCATCTTCAGTTCGATGGGCATAAGCCGGACTTTCCTCTTGGGCGCGTCTGTGCGCCGTCCAAACAGCAAGTGGGTGCATTGGGTCAAGGGTGAAGCTTGCGTCAACCGGCAATCTGGCGCAGCGTTCCAGGAAATAAGGGAGAGGCGCGGTGCGCACATATCTGGTGGTGATCGACGATAGCGCGGAATCGCGCGTAGCCCTGCGCTTTGCCGCCCGCCGCGCCGCGCGGACGGGAAGCGCGGTGACAATCCTCGCCCTCATCGATCCGCCCGAATTCGTCCAATGGGGCGGTGTTCAGGCGGCGATGGAGGAAGAAGCGCGGCTCCGCGCTGAAGCGAAGGTGCTGGAAGCCTCCGGCGCGATCCTCGACGAAGCGGGCATCCAGCCGTCCGTCATTACGCGCCAGGGCGATCCGGTGAAGGTGATCGGCGAATTGCTTGCCGAACGGGAAGTCGCCGCGCTGGTCCTCGCCGCCTCGCCGGATGGCGGGCCGGGACCGCTTGTCGCTCACTTTTCGAACGTCGCGGCAACCTTGCCTTGTCCGCTGATGATCGTGCCGGGTGGCCTCAGTGAGGAGGCGCTGGACCGGATTAGCTGAGGCGATTGCGCTTCTGCGAAAGCAGGAGTCCAGATGAAACGTTGAGTGGCTGGGTTCCTGCTTTCGCAGGAACACTCAAGCGAGGCGATCCGCAATCCGCGCGATCAACGCCTCGCAGCCCTTCGCATCCTCCGCATCGAACCGCGCCGGGCTCGGACTGTCGAGGTCGAGGACGCCGATCAATTGGCCGTCATGAAGGATCGGCACGACAAGTTCGGACGCCGATGCGCTGTCGCAGGCGATATGGCCGGGGAAGGCGTGGACATCCTCCACCAATTGCGTTTCCCGGCTTTCCGCCGCCGCGCCGCACACGCCCTTGCCGAAAGGGATGCGAATGCAGGCGGTCTTGCCCTGGAAGGGGCCGAGGACGAGGGTGCCGTCCACATTGCGGTAGAAGCCCGCCCAATTGAGGTTGGGCATCGCGTCCCAAAGAAGAGCCGCGACATTGGCCATGTTGGCGATCGCATCGGGCTCGCCATGGGTCAGCGCGTCGGCCGCATCGGCGATCTGGCGGTAGAAATCAGCCTTGTCCGCAGCCTCGATCCTGAATTCGAACATTCTTGCTCCTTCGCGGCTAATCCATTCTCACCTTGCCGCGCCCCTGCTTGACGCCGCTCCGTTTCTTCTTCTCGTCCACCCTTTTGGCCTTGGCGGCGCGGCTGGGCTTCGTCTTAACCCGTTTCGCCTGGCGGATATGGGCCTTGGCAATGAGTTCCGCCAGACGGGCGCGGGCCTCTTCGCGATTGCCCTCCTGCGTACGCCACGTGCGGGCGGTGATGACGATCTCGCCGCCGCTTGTCATCCGGCTTCCCGCCAGCGCCTTGAGGCGCCGGTAGACGTCGGGCGCGAGGCCGAGCTTGAAGACGTCACAGCGTAATTGAACGGCGGTCGCGACCTTGTTGACATTCTGGCCGCCCGGTCCGGAGGAAGCGATGAAGCTTTCCTCCAGCGCATCCTCCGGAATCGGAAAGGGGTCAGAGGTCGGCATCGGTGAAGCCGGCCTGGACGAAGGTCGGCGGCAGCGGGGCCTTGGCCTCTATGGCCGGTTTGCCGTCCCGCTCAATCTTCAACGAGAGGGCATGGAGCAGCATCGGACCCTTTCCGGCGCCATAAATGGGATCGCCGGAGATGGGATGGCCTAGACCCTCAGCTGTATGCACCCGAAGCTGGTGGGTACGGCCGGTCTCCGGTTTGAACAGGACGAGCGCGCGGCCATCCTTCGCCTTGAGAAGGCGCCAATGGGTGAGGGCGGATTGGCCATTCGCGCGGGGGATCATGCGCCACCCTTTTTCCGCTGATGAGATTTTGGCGAGGGGGAGGTCGATCGTGCCCTCCGTCGCAGTGGGGATGCCGTCCAGCACCGCGACATATTGCTTTTCCACCCGCCGCGCTTCGAAAGCATGGCCAAAGCGCTTGTGGGCCTTGGGGTTGCGGGAAAGGAGGAGGCAGCCGCTCGTATCCTTGTCGAGCCGGTGCACGGGACTAGGGAGGCGCTGGAAGCCGAAACGGAGGGCATCGAGATAATCTTCGAGACTCTCCCCGCCCTTCTTGCCCGGCGTCACGGCGAGGCCCGCGGGCTTGTCGAGGACGATCGCTTCCGCGTCGATATAGAGGATTTTTTCGGCCCACATGATCACAACCCGCCCGTCATCCCGGCGGGAGCCGGAATCTTGTGACGGATAAGGCGCCCTTCCGTCGGGAGACCCCGGCTTTCGCCGGGGTGACGCTGGGAGATGCATTGATTGGACCCGCCTGGCCCCTTCGGTTTGTGGACGAACATGCCGCCCGCCCTGCCATGGCTGTGGCTTATGCGCAACGTCATGAAACCGGTGTTAACTTTTAGAGGAAATTAACCTTTTAACTTCACTGAACCCGTGGTTAACGAAGATTACCGCGCATCGTCCGGTGCGTTTTGGGCAATGAAAAACGGGGGCGATGGGATGCGTGTCCTGCTGATCGAAGATGAGCCGACAATGGCCAAAAGCATCGAATTGATGCTGAACGGCGAAGGCTTTAACGTTTATACCACCGACCTGGGCGAAGAGGGCTTGGACCTCGGCAAGCTCTACGATTACGACATCATCTGCCTCGACCTCAATCTGCCCGACATGCACGGCTATGACGTGCTGAAGAAATTGCGGGCGGCCAAGGTCGGAACTCCCGTTTTGATCCTCTCGGGCATCGGCGAGATGGACAGCAAGGTCCGTGCATTGGGCTTCGGTGCCGACGATTATGTGACCAAGCCCTTCCACCGCGACGAGCTCATCGCCCGCATCCATGCCATTGTGCGCCGTTCGAAGGGCCACAGCCAGTCGGTGATCCGCACCGGCAAGCTCGCCGTCAATCTCGACGCAAAAACGGTCGAAGTGGACGGCAGCCGCGTGCATCTGACCGGCAAGGAATATGCGATGCTGGAGCTCCTCTCGCTCCGCAAGGGCACGACGCTTACCAAGGAAATGTTCCTCAATCACCTTTATGGCGGCATGGACGAGCCGGAATTGAAGATCATCGACGTCTTCATTTGCAAGCTCCGCAAGAAGCTGTCCTCGGCCTGCGCGGGTGAAAATTATATCGAGACGGTGTGGGGCCGCGGCTATGTGCTGCGCGATCCGGAAGAAGTGGGCACGCCCGTCGCGGCTGAAATGGCCTAACATCTTGATTAATCTATGTAAGCCGGGGTCTTTTAGGCTCCGGCTTTTTTGTGCCTGAAGCCGCGATATCGGAACGCGTCATGCCGTCCCCTCGTTTCCGTCCGCGACCCTTTAGAGGTCGAAGGAGAGAAAGCATGAAACGCACGATTTTCACGGCGACGGCCGCTGCGCTGGCGCTGGCCGCTTGCGGCGGCAGCGAACCGGCAACCAATGATATGGCCCTAAACGATATGGCCATGGACAATCTGATGATGAACGACACCGCCATGACCAATGACATGGGCATGAACACGACAATGCCTACCATGCCCGCCAACGGTCAGGAATATGCCGCGATGGCGGCGGCGAGCGACATGTATGAAATCGAAAGCTCGAAGCTTGCGGCGGAGAAGGCGCAAAATGCAGACGTGAAGGCCTTTGCCCAAATGCTCGTCACCGAGCATGAGAAGGCGACGGCGGACCTGAAGACTGCAGCCGGACGTGCTGAGCCAGCCATCACCGTGACGCCTGCGCTCAATGCCGAGCAGACGGCGAATATGGAGGCACTCCGCGCCACGGCGAGCGGCGCCGATTTCGACCGGGTCTATATGCAGCAGCAGGTCCAGGCGCATGAAAAGGCGCTTGGCATGCTGCAGGGCTATGGCGCGAGCGGCGATGTTCCGGCGCTGAAGGATCATGCGAGCAAGACAGCGCCGGTGGTGGAAAAGCATATGACCCGCGCGCGGGAATTGGCGGGGAGTGTCGGGCGGTAAAGGGTCAGTCCCTTAGTCTTCCCCTCCCCTCGATGGGGGAGGCTGGGTGGGGGTGATCTGCGACGTAGGGCGGAGTATTTCCGGAAGCATCACCCCCACCCAACCCTCCCCCATCAAGGGGGAGGGCTTAGGGGCAAGGGGGAGGGTTGGGTGGGGTGGCTTTTCAGTTGCGGGCGCGGGCGCGGACTGACATTCCTCCCCCAACCAATCCGGGGGAGCCTCCATGAAAATCGCACTGACCGCCGCCGCCCTTCTTCTGGCATCGACCGCCTCGGCGAAAACCGTGGTGGTGACCGCCGACCGCATGGTCGATGTGCTCAGCGGCAAGATGGTCGAGCAGCCGGTGGTCGTGATCACCGATGGGCGCATCGCTTCCGTCGTAAGCGCGGGGACGCAGCGGCCCTTCATTCCGGAGGGGGCGGAGCGGATCGACTTGCCGGGCAAGACCATCCTCCCGGGCCTTATCGATATGCACGTTCACCTCGGCGGCACGCCGCTGGTTCAGGGCTATCGCGCGCTCGAATATACGGACAGCTTTAACACGGTGATGGCCGTGCCGAACGCGGAAGCGACGCTGAAGGCTGGGTTTACGACCGTCCGTAGTCTGGGCGACTATGATTATGCCGACGTGGCGCTTCAACAGGCGATCGACGACGGCTTCCTGCCCGGCCCGCGCATCGTTCCGGCGACCTATGCGCTTGGTGCCACGGGCGGGCATTGCGACGAGAATACCAATCGCCCATCTGACGCCAAGACGTCGCCCGGCGTGGCCGATGGACCCGAAGCGGTGCGGGCCAAGGTGCGCGAGCTTCGCAAGCTTGGCGCGCGGGTGCTGAAAGTGTGCGCGACCGGTGGGGTGTTCTCACGCAACACCGATCCCGGCGCGCAGCAGATGACCTATGAAGAGCTGAAGATGGCGGCGGACGAGGCGCATATGCTGGGCATGAAATCCGCCGCCCACGCCCATGGCGCCGACGGCATCAAGGCTGCGATCCGGGCGGGCATCGACACGATCGAGCATGTGAGCTTCATCGACGATGAAGGCATCCGCCTCGCCAAGGAAAAGGGCACCTGGCTCGGCTTCGACGTGTACAACACCGAATATACACTCTCGGAAGGCGAGGCGAACGGCGTGCTCCCGGAAAACCTTGAGAAGGAGCGCCGCGTCGGCACGATCCAGCGCGAGAATTTCGCCAAGGCCGCGAAGGCGGAAGCGAAGATGATCTTTTCGACCGACGGGGGTATCTATCCGCACGGCCTGAATGCCCGGCAGTTCGCGGTGATGGTCCGTTTCGGCCTGTCGCCGATCCAGGCGATCCGCACCGCAACCTCCAACGCCGCGCAGGCGTTGGGCTGGGAGAAGGATGTCGGCGCGATCGCGGTCGGCCGCTATGGAGATATCATTGCAATCGAGGGAGATCCCTTGGCCGATGTCAGCCTATTGGAGAAAGTCGACGTCGTCATCAAAGGCGGAGAGCGGGTAAACCAAGACAGATAAGGCAGGTCTTTGTCCCCCGCTCGCCACACCTTATTGCGCTGATTATTGCGCTGACACGCCGACGCCATTGGCAGAATGCGATGGCGCGCTTCTCTATTACGACGAAGCGAGCTCGCAATCATTGGAACGTGTTGAGTTCATGGGCATGATGAGCCTTCAATAGGGGGCAATATGATCTATACGCGCCGAGACTTGGTCCGATCTGGAGCTGCAGCCGCAATGGTAGGCTGCATGCCGGGAAGCTTAATGGCGCAAGGGGTGTTCAGTGCACCGCGCCCCACTCAACCGGTCATTTCTCCCCTTTTAATGGAGAAAGCGAAGGCGGCGCTCGATACCAGACGCATCCCCAATCGCGACATCATGGGCGTCGTTGATTTTTCAAAGGCGTCGCGTGCCCCACGTCTTTATATTGTCGATATCCTGTCAGGCGTAGCGAGCGAATATCACGTTAGTCACGGCCGTGGTTCGGACCCCGCACATTCTGGATGGCTCGAACATTTTTCCAATGAAGTAAATTCAGAAGCCTCGTCCGCGGGTGCCTATCTGACCAGCGATATCTATCATGGCAAATATGGCCGTTCGCTGCGTTTGAAGGGATTGGACCATACGAACAGCAACGCCGAAATGCGCAATATCGTCGTTCATAGCGCCTGGTATGCCGATCCGCAGCTGGCAGAGACGGCCGGGAAGCTCGGGCGGAGCGAAGGGTGTTTCGTGCTGTCGCTGACGAACCTTCAATATGTCTTGCTTCGTCTCGGCCCCGGCCGTCTGATCTATGCTGAAAAGCTCGCTTAGCTAAGGTTGCTCGATAATGGCGAAAACACCGGATCGAGGGGAAGTCTATCAAAGCTTTCACCAACTGGTGAACATGGCCCCAGGGGAACTCGAAGAGTGGCTTGAGACAGACGAAAGTCTCAAGGTCGGGCAAAAGAAGGAAGGCGCGACGGAATCCGTGGGCCACGCCTCTGGACGGCGCATTATCAAAATCCTTGGGACCAGCAAGGCCGATCTAACCGACGAGGACTATGCCCATATGCGCAAGGTTGTCGGCTATATCCGTCGCCACAAGGCGCAGGAGCCGGAGAATGTGGTGACCTCGCGCTGGCGGTATAGCCTGATGAACTGGGGACACGATCCGCTGAAATGATCCCTTGAACCGCGCCGCCCCGGTTCCAAATTTGGGAGAGGAACGGTTGGGCGTTCCCGCGGTTGAGCGGTGAGAAGGAGATCAGCGATGAAGGGCTATTGCAACGATATCGAAAAGGTCACGCTGGAGAATGAGGATTTCCGGCGCGTTCTTTATACGGGCAAGCATCTCCAGCTCGTCCTCATGACACTGAAGCCCGGCGAAGAGATTGGCGAGGAAGTGCATGAGGATCGCGACCAGTTTTTCCGGATCGAGGAAGGATCGGGCGAGATCCGCATCGACGGCGTGGCCAACAAGGTGGAGGATGATTTCGCCGTCATCGTGCCCGCGGGCGCCAAGCACAATGTCGTGAATACGGGCGACGGGCCGTTGAAGCTCTACACCCTTTACGGCCCGCCCGAACATCGCGACGGCACTGTCCATAAGGACAAGGAGCAGGCCGAGCGGGATCATGACAATGATCATTGGGATGGCGAGACGACGGAATAGTCGGATTTTCATACCCGTTCGCCCTGAGTAGCGGCTGAGCGAAGTCGAAGACGCGTATCGAAGGGTTCCGCGCAGGAGTACTTCAATACGGGCCCCTTCGACTGCCTGCCAAGGCAGGCGCTCAGGACAGGCTTCGACAGGCTCAGTCCCTACTCAGCACGAACGGGGCCCCCTGCTCGGCAAGAACGGATTGGCGCGACACCCGCTTCCTTCAGCCCTCCGCCGTTGACGCCTGAGGGACTCTGTGCGTATAGGCCGCCTCGCTTGAGGGCAGCGGTCCGGATTCGGATGCCGTGGCGCCAAGCGAGCTTGAACATTGCCGTATGTTCGCAAAAGGCCAGGGGGTCATGAGGGCCGCCGGGGCTTTTGCGTTTTTTGCATGCGGTAAAGTAACGTAAGGTGAAGGGCTTCATGCCAACGATCAATCAGCTGATCCGCAAGGGTCGCGAGCCGCAGAAGGCGCGCTCGAAAGTTCCCGCGATGGAAGCGAACCCGCAAAAGCGCGGCGTTTGCACGCGCGTTTATACGACGACCCCGAAGAAGCCGAACTCGGCTCTCCGCAAGGTTGCCAAGGTTCGCCTGACCAACCAGCGCGAAGTCATCAGCTACATTCCCGGCGAAGGCCACAACCTTCAGGAGCACAGCGTGGTTCTGATCCGTGGCGGCCGTGTGCGCGACCTTCCGGGTGTGCGCTATCACGTGCTTCGCGGCGTGCTCGACACGCAGGGTGTGAAGGACCGCAAGCAGAGCCGTTCGAAGTACGGCGCGAAGCGTCCTAAGTAAGGGAATAGAGATATGTCTCGTCGTCGTCGCCCAGAGAAGCGCGAAATCCTGCCCGATCCGAAGTTCGGAGACGTGGTCCTTTCCAAATTCATGAACAGCGTCATGCTGGACGGCAAGAAAGCCGTCGCCGAAAGCATTGTCTATGGCGCGCTCGACACCGTCGAAGCGAAGGCCAAGAAGGAGCCGATCGGCGTGTTCCATGACGCGCTCAACAATGTGAAGCCGGGTATCGAAGTCCGCAGCCGCCGCGTCGGCGGTGCGACCTACCAGGTGCCGGTCGAAGTCCGTGCGGAACGCGCCCAGGCGCTTGCCATCCGCTGGCTCATTTCGGCCGCCCGCGCCCGCAGCGAAAACACGATGTCGGCCCGCCTTTCCGGCGAGCTGCTCGACGCTTCGAACAATCGCGGCAACGCGGTGAAGAAGCGTGAAGATACGCACCGTATGGCGGAAGCCAACCGCGCGTTCTCGCATTACCGCTGGTAATACCTATATGGGCGGAGTCGCTTCGGTGGCTCCGCCCGCACCGTTCGCCCTGAGCTTGTCGAAGGGCTGACCTCTTCTGAGAAAGAGGGGAAAGGGCAGGGCTTCGACAAGCTCTCCTGAGGCTATCGAAGGGCCGAACGGCATTTAAGACCCAAAGATTCACCCGCCGCAACCGGCATCGGAGTTAAAGATCATGGCCCGCAGCCATCCGCTGGAACGCTACCGCAACATCGGCATCATGGCCCACATCGATGCCGGCAAGACCACGACCACCGAGCGTATCCTTTATTACACCGGCAAGTCCTACAAGATCGGCGAAGTGCACGAAGGCACCGCCACCATGGACTGGATGGAGCAGGAGCAGGAGCGCGGCATCACGATCACGTCCGCTGCGACGACCTGCAAGTGGCGCGCCGCTGAAGGCAAGGGTGAAGAGCACCTGATCAACATCATCGACACGCCGGGTCACGTCGACTTCACCATCGAAGTCGAGCGTTCGCTGCGCGTCCTCGACGGTGCGGTCACCTGTTTCGACGGCGTTGCCGGCGTTGAGCCGCAGTCCGAAACCGTGTGGCGCCAGGCCGACAAGTATCGCGTTCCGCGCCTCTGCTACGTCAACAAGCTCGACCGCACCGGCGCGAGCTTCGACCGCTGCGTCGCCATGATCAAGGATCGCCTGGGTGCGCGCACCGCGGTTCTTTATCTGCCGATCGGTCTTGAGAACCAGTTCGTCGGCCTCGTCGACCTCGTTGAAAACCGCGCGATCGTGTGGCTGGACGAGTCGCTCGGCGCGAAGTTCGAATATCGCGAAATCCCGGACGACATGAAGGACGCCGCAGCGGCTGCCCGTTCCGAACTCATCGAAATCGCCGTCGAGCAGGACGATGCGGCGATGGAAGCCTATCTCGAAGGCACTGAGCCGGACACCGCCACGCTGAAGAAGCTGATCCGCAAGGGCACGCTGGCATTCGATTTCGTGCCGGTTCTCTGTGGTTCGTCGTTCAAGAACAAGGGCGTTCAGCCGCTGCTCGACGCAGTAGTCGACTATCTGCCGAGCCCGCTCGATATTCCGGACGTTCAGGGCGTCAAGCTCGACGGCGAGACCGAAGATTCGCGTCCGCCGGCCGACGATGCGCCGATGTCGCTCCTCGCGTTCAAGATCATGAACGATCCGTTCGTCGGCTCGCTCACCTTCGCCCGCATCTATTCGGGCACCCTCACCAAGGGCAGCTATCTGAACTCGGTGAAGGACAAGAAGGAAAAGATCGGCCGTATGCTCCTCATGCATGCGAACAGCCGTGAGGACATCGAAGAAGCACGCGCCGGCGACATCGTCGCGATTGCGGGCCTCAAGGAAACCACGACCGGCGACACGCTGTGTGATTCGTCGAACCCGATCATCCTCGAGCGTATGGAATTCCCCGAGCCCGTTATCGAGCTGTCGGTGGAACCCAAGACCAAGGCCGACCAGGAAAAGATGGGCATCGCGCTCAATCGCCTCGCTGCCGAAGATCCTTCGTTCCGCGTGTCGTCCGACCACGAATCGGGCCAAACGATCATCAAGGGCATGGGTGAACTTCACCTTGAAATCCTCGTCGATCGCATGAAGCGCGAGTTCAAGGTCGAAGCCAATGTCGGCGCGCCGCAGGTGGCGTATCGCGAATATCTCGGCAAGAAGGTCGACATCGACTACACCCACAAGAAGCAGTCGGGTGGTTCGGGTCAGTTCGGCCGCGTGAAGGTCACCGTCGTTCCTGGCGAGCGCGGTTCGGGCTTCCAGTTCTTCGACGAGATCAAGGGCGGTAACATTCCGCGCGAATATATTCCGTCGGTGGAAAAGGGCTTCAAGGAAACCGCCGAGAGCGGCTCGCTGATCGGTTTCCCGATCATCGACTTCGAAGTCCACCTGACGGACGGCGCGTACCACGACGTCGACTCGTCGGCCCTGGCCTTCGAAATCTGTGCCCGTGGCGCAATGCGCGAAGCGGCTCAGAAGGCCGGCATCAAGCTGCTCGAGCCGATCATGAAGGTCGAAGTCGTGACGCCGGAAGACTATCTCGGCGACGTGATCGGCGACATGAACAGCCGTCGTGGCCAGATCCAGGGCACCGACAGCCGGGGCAACGCCCAGGTCGTCGAAGCCATGGTCCCGCTTGCGAACATGTTCGGCTACGTTAATGAGCTGCGCTCCTTCACGCAGGGCCGCGCTCAGTATTCGATGCAGTTCTCGCATTATGAGGAAGTGCCGCAGAACGTTGCGGACGAGGTTAAGGCAAAGCTGGCATAAGCCGGAAAGAGCCGTTATGGGGCGCGCATCCGAAGCCTGGCTTAGGGTGTGCAAACGACAGTTTCGACAGGCGGCCTCAAGCGGGCGATGCGGTCGAGTGCAATTGAGAAGAAGGTAGGACAACAATGGCGAAAGCTAAGTTTGAGCGGAACAAACCGCACTGCAACATCGGCACCATCGGTCACGTCGACCATGGCAAGACCTCGCTCACCGCGGCGATCACCAAGGTTCTCGCCGAATCCGGCGGCGCAACCTTCACCAGCTACGACAATATCGACAAGGCTCCGGAAGAGCGTGAGCGCGGCATCACCATTTCGACCAGCCACGTCGAGTATGAAACCACCGAGCGTCACTATGCGCACGTCGATTGCCCGGGCCACGCCGACTATGTGAAGAACATGATCACCGGCGCCGCTCAGATGGACGGCGGCATTCTCGTCGTGTCGGCCGCCGACGGCCCCATGCCGCAGACCCGTGAGCACATCCTGCTCGCCCGTCAGGTCGGCGTTCCGGCCCTCGTCGTGTTCATGAACAAGGTCGACCAAGTCGACGATCCCGAACTGCTCGAGCTCGTCGAACTCGAAATCCGCGAGCTTCTGTCCTCGTACGACTTCCCGGGCGACGACATTCCGGTCATCAAGGGTTCGGCTCTCGCCGCTCTTGAAGACAGCAACGAAGAAATCGGCAAGAAGGCCGTTCTCGAGCTGATGGCCGCTGTCGACAGCTACATCCCGCAGCCGGAGCGTCCGCTCGACAAGCCGTTCCTGATGCCGATCGAAGACGTGTTCTCGATCTCGGGTCGCGGCACCGTCGTCACCGGCCGCGTCGAAACCGGCGTTGTGAAGGTTGGTGAAGAAGTCGAAATCGTCGGCATCAAGGACACCAAGAAGACGACCGTCACCGGCGTTGAAATGTTCCGCAAGCTGCTCGACCAGGGTGAAGCCGGCGACAACATCGGCGCGCTGATCCGTGGCGTTGGCCGTGAAGAAGTCGAGCGTGGTCAGGTTCTGGCCAAGCCGGGTTCGATCACGCCGCACACCGACTTCCAGGCGGAAGTCTACGTCCTGTCGAAGGACGAAGGTGGCCGCCACACGCCGTTCTTCGCCAACTACCGTCCGCAGTTCTACTTCCGCACGACCGACGTGACGGGCGAAGTGGTTCTTCCGGAAGGCACCGAGATGGTCATGCCGGGCGACAACGTCCAGCTGGGCGTGAAGCTCATCGCTCCGATCGCCATGGACCAGGGTCTGCGCTTCGCAATTCGCGAAGGCGGCCGTACGGTCGGCGCCGGGGTTGTGGCGAACATCACGAAGTAATATAGGAGCGGGCCGCCTGATTCTCTTCGGAGCTTGGGTGGCCCGCTTTTTCTTGTTTGTAATTTAGTTAGTGCGGCATCTCATCTGCCGTCATGCTGAACGTGTTTCAGCATCCATGTCCAAACGCGCGCTGCGGCACGCGTTTGGACATGGGCCCTGAAACGAGTTCAGGGCGACGGCGCTGGATAGGCGCCGTCGGCTCTTTCGCATCGGTAGGACCATGGAAACGCAGAATATCCGCATTCGCCTCAAGGCGTTCGATCATCGTGTGCTCGATCAGGCAACTGGCGACATCGCCGACACCGCCCGTCGCACCGGCGCCCTTATTCGCGGTCCCATCCCCCTTCCGACGCGCATCGAGAAGTTCACCGTCAACCGTTCGCCGCACGTGGACAAGAAGTCCCGCGAACAGTTTGAGGTGCGCACCTACAAGCGCCTGCTCGACATCGTTCAGCCGACTCCGCAGACGGTCGACGCTCTTATGAAGCTCGATCTCGCAGCAGGTGTTGATGTTGAGATCAAGCTCGCCTAAGGGGAGCACGCGCAGCCGCTAGGATGCGCTGAGAGATTCGGCCCCGCTCGGACCGGGGCCCCTGCAAAACCAAGGTTTTTGGCAGGAAAATGGTTCGGGATACCGCACGGCATCGCCGTGGTCTGCGTCCCCCGCTTTTCTCGCTTGCGAGGAAATGGCCCAGAGCGGGGCACGCATCATTTGTTGGGCTGGCACGCCCCTGAAGGAAGCTTCGGGGGCCTCTGTATAAGGAGTATGGTCATGCGTACTGGCGTGATCGCGAAGAAAATGGGGATGACCCGCTTGTTCCAGGAGGACGGCCGCCACGTGCCCGTCACCGTCCTGGCACTCGACAATGTTCAGGTCGTTGCTCGCCGCGAGGCGGATCGTGACGGCTATGTCGCCGTTCAGCTCGGCGCGGGTTCGGCCAAGGCCAAGAACCTGACGAAGCCGGAGCGCGGCCATTTCGGCAAGGCCGAAGTGGAGCCGAAGGCGCAGCTCGCTGAATTCCGTGTCGCCGAGGATGCTCTCCTCGACGTCGGCGCCGAAATCGCAGCCGATCATTATGCCGTCGGCCAGCTGGTCGACATTCAGGGTGTGACTCAGGGTAAGGGTTTCGCCGGCGCCATGAAGCGTTGGGGCTTCGGCGGTCTGCGTGCCACGCACGGCGTGTCGGTGTCGCACCGTTCGCATGGTTCGACCGGTAACCGCCAGGATCCGGGCCGCGTCTTCAAGAACAAGAAGATGGCCGGTCACATGGGCGCTCGCAACCGCACCCAGCAGAACCTCGAAGTCGTCCGCACGGACGTCGAGCGCGGCCTCATCTTCGTGAAGGGCTCGGTGCCCGGCTCGAAGGGCGGCTGGCTCCTCGTCAAGGACGCCGTGAAGGTCGCCCGCCACGCAGATGCGCCGTATCCGGCCGGCATCCGCCAGGCTGCCAACAGCAACACCGCTCCCGCGAACACCCCGGCGCAGGCCGAGGCTCCCGTGGAAGCCACCGAAGGCCAGGAAGGCTAAACGATGAAGGTCAAGGTTCAGACCCTCGACGCCAAGGGCAAAGGCGACATCGAGCTTAACGACGAGATTTTCGGCGTTGAGCCCCGTGCCGACATCCTTCACCGCGTCGTCACCTGGCAGCTCGAAAAGCGCCGCGGCACCGCCCGCGCCGCTCGCGAGCGCTCCGATGTTGCCCGCACGGGTAAGAAGTTCGGTCGCCAGAAGGGCGGCGGTACGGCTCGCCATGGCGATCGCCGCGCCCCGATCTTCATCGGCGGCGGTAAGGCCCACGGCCCCCGGGTCCGCGACTTCAATCCGTCGCTTAACAAGAAGATCCGTGCGCTCGGCCTCAAGATGGCCCTGTCGTCCAAGGCTCGTGACGGCAAGCTGGTCGTCATGGACAATCTGGACGTCAAGGAGTCCAAGACCAAGGCGCTGAAGGATCAGCTCGGCAAGCTCGGCTTCGGCAAGACCGCTCTCGTCATCGACGGCGACGCGCTGAACGTCGGTTTCGCTCTGGCGTCCTCCAACCTCCGCGAGATCAACCTTCTCCCGGCGGTCGGCGCGAACGTCTACGACATTCTCAAGGCCGAAACGCTGGTGCTGACCCGCGCCGCGGTTGAAAAGCTGGAGGCGCGCTTCAATGGCTAAGCAGCAGAAGACGGGTGTCGACATCAAGCATTATGATGTCGTTCTCGCTCCCCACATCACCGAAAAGACGACTCTGCTTTCCGAGCAGAATGCCGTTGTCTTCAAGGTCGCGAACGAGGCCACTAAGCCGCAGATCAAGGCGGCGGTCGAGGCTCTGTTCAGCGTCAAGGTGCTGGGCGTGAACACCATCACCCAGAAGGGTAAGACGAAGAAGTGGAAGGGTCGTCCCTACACCAAGTCTGACATGAAGAAGGCGATCGTGACGCTGGCCGACGGCCAGTCCATCGACGTCACCACCGGAATCTGAGGCGCGGACGATGGCACTCAAGCATTATAATCCGACTACCTCGTCCCAGCGCGGCCTGATCCTCGTCGACAAGTCGTCGCTGTGGAAGGGTAAGCCGGTCAAGGCGCTGACCGAAGGTAAGCGCAAGACGGGCGGGCGCAACAACAAGGGTCACGTGACCTCGCGCGGTATCGCGGGCGGCCACAAGCAGAAGTACCGCTATATCGACTTCAAGCGTCGCAAGTGGGACCAGCCGGCCACCGTCGAGCGTCTGGAATATGACCCCAACCGCACCGCGTTCATCGCTCTGGTGAAGTATGAAGACGGCGAACTCGCCTACATCATCGCACCGCAGCGTCTTGCCCCGGGTGACACCATCGTCGCCGGCAAGAAGACCGACGTGAAGCCGGGCAATGCCATGGAACTTGGCCAGATGCCGGTCGGCACCATCGTCCACAATGTGGAGATGAAGCCGGGCAAGGGCGGCCAGATCGCACGTTCGGCAGGCACTTATGTGCAGGTCGTCGGCCGCGACAAGGGCATGGTGATCGTTCGCCTCAATTCGGGCGAGCAGCGTTACCTGCGCAGCGATTGCATGGGCACGGTTGGCGCGGTGTCGAACCCCGACAACCAGAACCAGAACTTCGCCAAGGCCGGCCGTACTCGCTGGATGGGCAAGCGTCCGCTGACCCGCGGCGTTGCGAAGAACCCGGTCGACCACCCGCACGGCGGTGGTGAAGGCCGGACCTCCGGTGGCCGCCATCCGGTGACCCCGTGGGGCAAGCCGACCAAGGGTGCGCGCACCCGTTCGAACAAGGCGACGGACAAGATGATCATCCGTTCGCGTCACGCGAAGAAGAAGAGGTAATAATGGCCCGCTCCGTCTGGAAAGGTCCGTTCGTCGAGTTGTCGCTGCTTAAGAAGGCAGAGACGGCGCAGGAATCCGGTGGCCGCGCGCCGATCAAGACCTGGTCGCGCCGCTCCACCATTCTGCCGCAGTTCGTCGGGCTGACGTTCAACGTCTACAATGGCCGCAAGTTCGTGCCGGTTTCGGTTTCGGAAGAAATGGTCGGCATGAAGCTCGGCGAGTTCGCTCCGACCCGCTACTTCCCCGGCCACGCGGCCGACAAGAAGGGCAAGAGGTAAGCCATGGCTAAGGAAAAAGCCCCCCGCCGCGTCGCGGCAAATGAGGCGCTGGCCGTCGGCACCACGATCCGTGGTTCGGCCCAGAAGCTGAACCTCGTCGCCGCGCTCATCCGCGGCCGCAAGGTCGAAGATGCGCTCAATGTCCTCACCTTCTCGAAGAAGGCGATGGCGGTTGATGTCCGCAAGGTGCTCGCTTCGGCGATCGCGAATGCGGAAAACAATCACAATCTCGACGTCGACAGCCTCGTCGTCGCGGAAGCCAGCGTCGGCAAGAGCATCTCGATGAAGCGCTTCGCGACCCGTGCGCGTGGCCGTTCGAGCCGCATCGTGAAACCGTTCAGCCGCGTGCGCATCGTCGTTCGCGAAGCGAGCCAGGAAGCTTAAGATGGGTCAAAAATCATCTCCGATCGGTCTGCGCCTGCAGATCAACCGCACCTGGGACAGCCGCTGGTATGCGGAAGGCGCCGATTATGGCCGCCTTCTTCTCGAGGATCTCAAGATTCGCGAATATGTCCTGAAGACTCTGCCGCAGGCCGCGATCTCCAAGGTCGTGATCGAGCGTCCGGCGAAGCTTTGCCGCGTCAACATCTATGCCGCGCGTCCGGGCGTCATCATCGGCAAGAAGGGCGCCGACATCGAAAAGCTTCGCAAGAAGCTGGCTTCGATGACATCGTCCGACGTGTCGCTGAACATCGTCGAAATCCGCAAGCCCGAAATCGACGCCAAGCTCGTCGCCCAGGGTGTTGCCGATCAGCTCGAGCGCCGTATCGCTTTCCGTCGCGCCATGAAGCGCGCGGTGCAGTCGGCTCTCCGCCTCGGCGCGGAAGGCATTCGTATCACCTGCGGCGGCCGCCTCGGCGGCGCTGAAATCGCCCGCACGGAATGGTATCGCGAAGGCCGCGTGCCGCTCCATACGCTGCGCGGTAACGTCGATTATGCCGAAGCCCAGGCCCACACCGCTTATGGCGTGTGCGGGGTCAAGGTTTGGATCTTCAAGGGCGAAATCCTTGGCCACGATCCGATGGCTCAGGACCGCCTCATGATGGAAGCGCAGACGTCGGGCGTTCGCCCGGCTCGCGACGACCGTCGCTAAGGAATTAGAGACATGCTGCAACCAAAGCGCACCAAATTCCGCAAGGCCTTCAAGGGCCGTATCTCGGGCAACGCCAAGGGCGGCACCGATCTGAACTTCGGCGCTTTCGGCCTCAAGGCCCTGGAGCCGGACCGGATCACCGCTCGCCAGATCGAAGCGGCCCGCCGCGCGATCACCCGCCACATCCGCCGTCAGGGCCGTTTGTGGATCCGCGTGTTCCCGGACGTGCCGGTTTCGTCGAAGCCTGCCGAAGTCCGCATGGGCTCGGGTAAGGGTGCACCCGAATATTGGGCAGCCCGCGTGAAGCCGGGCCGCATCCTGTTCGAACTGGACGGCGTTCCCGGACCGCTGGCCCGCGTCGCTTTCGAGCGTGCGATGGAAAAGCTGCCGATCAAGACCAAGGTGGTGGCCCGCCTCGGTGAATCGCTGATTGAGGAAGATTGATAAATGGCCAAGATCGACGATCTCAAAGCCAAGAGCGACGACCAGCTCAGTGAACAGCTGGGCGAACTGAAGCGCGAGCAGTTCAATCTGCGCTTCCAGGCTGCGACCAACCAGCTCGAGAAGCCGGCGCGCGTTCGTGAAGTCCGCCGCTCCATCGCCCAGATCAAGACGCTGCAGGGTGAGCGCACGCGCGCCGCTCAGAAGGCCTAAGGAGTTATCATGCCGAAGCGCATTCTGACCGGGACCGTGGTGTCCGACAAGACCGACAAGACCGTGGTGGTGAAGGTCGAGCGGCGGGTGAAGCACCCGCTGTACGGCAAGATCATCAAGCTGTCGAAAAAGTATCATGCCCACGATGAGGGCAATGAGTTCAAGGCCGGTGAAACCGTCCGCATCGAAGAGACGCGGCCGATCTCCAAGCTGAAGACCTGGAAGGTTCTGGACCGCGTCGACACGCATGCCACGCCCGCCAAGTCGGACATCTAAGTCGCATTAATTGTAACTGATCGCCGGGCTTTCCCGGTTGAAGTGAAAGAAGGAATGGATCGATGATCCAGATGCAGTCCAACCTTGATGTGGCTGACAACTCGGGCGCCAAGCGCGTCCAGTGCATCAAGGTGCTCGGCGGCTCCAAGCGCCGCTTTGCCAGCGTTGGCGACATCATCGTGGTGTCGGTGAAGGAAGCGTCCCCCAAGGGTCGCGTGAAGAAGGGCGACGTCCACAAGGCCGTCATCGTCCGTACCGCCAAGGACATTCATCGTCCCGACGGTTCGACGATCCGCTTCGATTCCAACGCCGCGGTGCTCGTCAACAACAACCAGGAGCCGATCGGCACCCGTATCTTCGGCCCGGTCGTCCGCGAATTGCGCGCGAAGAAGCACATGAAGATCATCTCGCTCGCGCCGGAGGTTTTGTAAGATCATGGCTGCTGCGAAGATCAAGAAGGGCGACCAGGTCGTCATCCTGTCCGGCAAGGACAAGGGCAAGACGGGCGAAGTCACGAAGAACCTGCCGAAGGACGGCAAGGTCGTCGTGTCGGGCGTCAACATCATCACCCGTCACCGCAAGGCCACTCAGGCCAATCCGCAGGGCGGTCTGGAACGCGCCGAAGCACCGCTTCACGTGTCCAAGGTCGCGCTGAAGGATCCCAAGACGGGCAAGCCGACGCGCGTCCGTTTCGAAACCAAGGACGGCAAGAAGGTCCGCGTGGCCGTGAAGTCCGGGGAGACTCTCAATGGCTGAAGCAAAGTACACGCCGCGCCTCCGCAAGGATTATGACGAGCGCATCGTCAAGGCGATGACGGAGAAATTCGGTTACAAGAACCGGATGGAAGTGCCGAAGATCGAAAAGATCGTCATCAACATGGGCGTCGGCGAAGCCACGCAGGACAAGAAGAAGGTCGAAGTCGCAGCGTCCGAAATGGAGCTGATCGCCGGCCAGAAGCCTGTCGTGACGAAGGCGAAGAAGTCGATCGCGCAGTTCAAGCTGCGTGAAGGCATGCCGATCGGCTGCAAGGTCACGCTGCGCCGTGAACGTATGTACGAGTTCCTGGACCGTCTGGTCACGATCGCGCTTCCGCGCGTTCGCGACTTCCGCGGCCTGAACCCGAAGTCGTTCGACGGCCGTGGCAATTATGCGATGGGTCTCAAGGAACAGATCATTTTCCCGGAGATCAGCTATGACCGCATCGACAAGGTGCGCGGCATGGACATCATCGTCACCACCACCGCGAAGACGGATGAGGAAGCGCGCGAGCTGCTGCGCCTCTTCAATTTCCCATTCCCGGTCGAACAGGATCAGCAGCAGGCGGCCTGAGGGTCGTTCTGCCGCAGACTTAGAAGGAAGAGAACTTAAGTCATGGCGAAACTGAGTTCCATCAACAAGAATGAGCGTCGCAAGAAGCTGGTCAAGAAATATTCCGGCCAGTATGCGAAGCTGAAGGCGATCGCGGACGACGAGTCCAAAGACGATATGGAGCGTCTGATCGCACGTCTGAAGATGGCGGAAATCCCGCGCAACGCGAACCCGACCCGGGTCCGCAACCGTTGCCAGATGACTGGCCGTCCGCGCGCGAATTATCGCAAATTCGGGCTTTCGAGGGTCATGCTGCGCGAATTGGGCAATAAGGGCCTGATCCCCGGTCTGACGAAATCGAGCTGGTAAGGTATAAGATATGCCATTGACCGATCCTTTGGGTGATATGCTCACCCGCATCCGCAACGGCCAGCAGGCGCGCAAGGACAGCGTGGTTTCCCCCGCGTCCAAACTGCGTGCCCGCGTTCTCGACGTGCTTCAGCGCGAGGGCTATATCCGCGGTTACAGCGAAGAAGCGCTTGGCGGCCATAAGGGCCTTCGCATCGAGCTGAAATATTTCGAGGGCCAGCCGGCGATCCGCCACCTGTCCCGCATTTCGAAGCCTGGCCGCCGCGTCTATTCGGGTTCGCAGGAACTGCCCCGCGTCCGCAACGGCCTCGGCATCACCATCGTTTCGACGCCTCGCGGCGTTCTGTCCGACGCGGAAGCGCGCGATCAGAATGTCGGCGGCGAAGTGCTGGCGGAGGTGTTCTAAGATGTCCCGTATCGGCAAACGGCCCGTAACCATCCCAGCTGGCGTTACCGCCAGCACCGAAGGCCAGGTGCTTTCGGTCAAGGGACCGAAGGGCACGCTCACTCTCCAAATGCTCGACGAAGTCACCTACGCCATCGAAGATGGCGGGATTTCGGTGCAGCCGGCCAACAACAGCAAGCGCTCGCGCTCCTTCTGGGGCATGCAGCGCACCATGGTGCAGAACCTGGTCACCGGCGTGACCGAGGGCTTTTCGAAGACCCTCGAAATCACCGGCGTTGGTTACCGCGCAAACGCTCAAGGCAAGACCCTGAAGCTGCAGCTCGGCTACAGCCACGACGTCAACATCCCGGTGCCGGAAGGCATCGAGGTGAAGACCCCGGACACGACGACCGTCGAGATTTCCGGCATCGACCGCCAGAAGGTTGGTCAGGTTGCCGCCGAGATCCGCCGTTGGCGCAAGCCCGAGCCGTACAAGGGCAAGGGCATCAAATATCGCGGCGAGTATATCTTCCGCAAAGAAGGCAAGAAGAAGTAAGCCATGGCGAAACTCTCTCTCTTCGATCGGCGCCGTCAGCGCGTCCGTACCTCGCTCCGGAAGGTCAGCGGCGGCAAGCCGCGCCTGTCGGTGCACCGTTCCGGCCGCCATATCTATGCGCAGGTCATTAACGACGTCGAAGGCCGCACCGTGGCTTCCGCGTCCACGTTGGAGAAGGACGTGCGCGGCAAGACCGGCGCAACGTCCGACGCCGCGCAGGATGTGGGCCGCCGGGTTGCCGAGCGGGCCAAGGCCGCCGGCGTTACCAAGGTTGTGTTCGACCGTGGCGGTTTTCTGTTCCACGGCCGCGTGAAGGCTCTCGCCGATGCCGCGCGCGAAGGCGGACTGGAGTTCTAAGTGATGGCTGAAGAAAACACCCAAGGCACCGAAGGTCAGGACGCCGTCCAGGCCGGAGCCCCCGCCACCGATGCTCCCGCTCCTGCTACCGAAGAGCGCGGCGGCGGCGAACGCCGTGGCCGTGGCGGCCGTGGCGGACAGGGCGGTCGCGACAATCGCGGTGGCGGCCGTGGCCGTCGCGACGATCGTCGTGGCAATCGCGACGAGGATGGTGGCGAGGAGCTCATTGAAAAGCTCGTCCACATCAACCGCGTCTCCAAGACCGTGAAGGGCGGTAAGCGCTTCGGTTTCGCAGCACTGGTCGTCGTCGGCGACGGCAAGGGCCGCGCGGGCTTCGGCAAGGGCAAGGCCCGCGAAGTGCCGGAAGCGATCACCAAGGCGACTGCCGCCGCCAAGAAGGCGATGGTCCGCGTTCCGCTCAAGGAAGGTCGCACGCTGCACCATGATGGCCGTGGCCATTTCGGTGCCGGCAAGGTGACCGTTCGCACCGCGCCTCCGGGTACCGGCATCATCGCTGGCGGTCCGATGCGCGCCGTGTTCGAAAGCCTTGGTGTTGCCGACGTGGTGACCAAGTCGGTCGGCACGTCCAACCCCTACAACATGATCCGGGCGACTTTCGAAGCGCTCACCGATCAGACCAGCCCCAAGTCGGTGGCGCAGCGTCGTGGCAAGAAGATTGCAGACCTGCTCGGCCGTGGCGGCTCGCAGACGGCCGAGGCTGATGCCGCGGCTGTGACGGAGTAAGAGACATGGCCACCATCAAGGTCACCCAGATCGGTTCGCCGATCCGCCGCACCCCCGATCAGCGCCAGACGCTGATCGGTCTCGGCCTCAACAAGATGCACCGGACGTCCGAGCTTCAGGACACCCCTGAAGTCCGCGGCATGATCCGCAAGGTGCAGCATATGGTGAAGGTCGAAGGCTAAAGCCTTCGACTGCCGACTTGCGAAAGTTGGCGGCATCACTATGAGGACAACGGAAACCCCGGCCCTAGCGCCGGGGCTACGTTTTTATCAGCGCGAACATAGCGAAAGCGAGTGCAAGACATGAAACTCAATGAAATCCGCGATAACCAAGGTGCCCGTAAGTCCCGCGTCCGCGTGGGCCGTGGTATCGGTTCAGGCCTCGGCAAGACCGGCGGCCGTGGCCAGAAGGGCCAGAAGAGCCGCTCCGGCGTCTCGATCTGGGGCTTCGAAGGCGGTCAGATGCCGCTCCACATGCGGATCCCGAAGCGCGGCTTCAACAATCCGTTTGCCAAGGATTATGCTGAAGTGAATTTGGGCGCGATCCAGAAGCTGGTCGACGCAGGCAAGCTCGATGCCAAGGGCACGATCGACCATGCGGCCCTTAAGGCCGCCGGCGTTGCTCGTGGCGGCAAGGATGGCGTTCGCCTGCTCGGCAAGGGTAGCCTTACGGCCAAGCTCAGCTTCCTCGTCTCCGGCGTTTCCGCTGGTGCCCGCGAAGCCATTGAAAAGGCTGGCGGCAAGGTCGACGTGATCGAAGTCGTTCCGGCGTCCGAAAAGGCCGCTGCGAAGAAGGGCACGAGCCGCGCCGCTGCGAAGAAGGCGAAGGCCTGACAAGCGGGAAAACCGCACTATATATGCCTCTCACAACCCCGTTCGTGCTGAGTAGGGGCTGAGCCAGGCGAAGACCCGTATCGAAGCACTCGCACAGAGCCTTCGATACGCCGTTTCGACAAGCTCAACGGCTACTCAGGGCGAACGGAATTCTGGGGCAGGGGTGGCGGCAATCGCCACCCGCCACTTTCCGAGGTCGAATAGCATATGGCATCCGTAGCCGAACAAATGGCCAGCAATTTCAGCATGGCGAATTTCGCCAAGGCCACCGATCTTAAAAAGCGCCTGTGGTTCACGCTTGGAGCGCTGATCCTTTTTCGCCTGCTGAGCTTCGTGCCGCTTCCCGGCATCGATCCGCGCTCGCTGGCGAGCCTGTTCGACACGACGCGCGGCACCGTGCTCGATTTCTTCAACACCTTTTCGGGCGGCAGCCTTGAGCGCATGAGCCTCATCGCGCTCGGCGTCATGCCCTATATTACGGCGTCCATCGTCGTTCAGCTCGCGACCACCATGTCGCCGACGCTCGCTACGCTCAAGAAAGAGGGTGAGAGCGGGCGCAAGAAGATCAACCAATATACACGCTACGGCACGGTATTCCTTGCCGCGATCCAAGGCTACTTCATCGCCGTCGGCCTTGAAGGCTGGGGCGCGGGGCAGGGCGGCTCGGCCGTTATCGACCCGGGCATGATGTTCCGGATCACCACCGTCGTCAGCCTTGTCGGCGGCACGATGTTCCTGATGTGGCTGGGTGAGCAGATCACCAGCCGCGGCATCGGCAACGGCGTATCCCTCATCATCATGGCGGGCATCGTTGCTCAGCTGCCGACCGCGCTCGCGCAGGTTTTCGAAGGCGGCCGCACCGGCACTTTGTCGCCGCTGCTCATCATGGGCGTGCTGGCGCTGGTCGTCGGCCTCATCGCCTTCATCTGCTTCATGGAGCGCGCTCAGCGCCGCATCCTCATCCAGTACCCGAAGCGCCAGACGCAGCGCGGCCTGATGCAGGCGGAGCGGTCGCACCTGCCGCTGAAGCTCAATACTTCGGGCGTTATTCCGCCGATCTTCGCCTCGTCGCTGCTCCTCATGCCGCTGACCATCGCGCAGTTCGCGGGCAATCGTGTCGCGGGTGAGAGCACCTGGGGCGACATCCTCATTACGGTGACGACCGCGCTGCAGCACGGCGCGCCGCTCTACATGGCGCTCTATGCCGCGGGCATCATCTTCTTCTGCTTCTTCTACACGGCGGTTGTCTTCAACCCGGAAGAAACGGCGGATAACTTGAAGCGCTATGGCGGCTTCATCCCCGGCATCCGTCCGGGCAAGCGGACCGAGGAGTATCTCGATTACGTGCTGACCCGCATCACCGTAGTCGGCGCCGCTTATCTGACGCTCATCTGCCTCGTGCCGGAATTCCTGGTCGCGCGGGCGGGCATTCCCTTCTATCTCGGCGGCACCAGCCTGCTCATCGTCGTCAACGTGACGATGGACACGGTGACCCAAATCCAGAGCCACCTGATCGCGCACCAATATGGTGATCTGATCAAGAAGGCGAAGCTGAAGGGCGGACGCGCACGCTAAACGGCGGCGCGAAACAGGGGAGTTCTTGAGGCATGAACATCATCCTCCTTGGCCCTCCGGGCGCCGGCAAGGGAACTCAGGCCAGCCGCCTCGAGAAAGAGCGCGGCATGGTCCAGCTCTCAACGGGCGACATGTTGCGCGCGGCAGTAGCTGCGGGCACCGAGGTCGGCAAAAAGGCGAAGACGGTGATGGATGCGGGCGACCTCGTTTCGGACGAGATCGTCACCGGCATCTTGTCCGAACGGCTCGACCAACCGGATGTGGAGCAGGGATTTATCCTCGACGGCTATCCCCGCACCGACGCCCAGGCACGGTCGCTGGAAGAGCTTCTCGCCAGTAAGGGCATGAAGCTCGATTATGTGATCGAGCTCGTGGTAGACGAGGAGGCTCTGGTCGACCGCATCACCGGCCGTTTCTCCTGCGCCAAATGCGGCGAGGGTTATCACGACCGCTACAAGCTGCCGAAGATCGACATGATCTGCGACCGTTGCGGCGCCGAAGACCAGTTCAAGCGGCGCCCCGACGATGTCGAGGAAACGGTCCGCAACCGCCTTTGCGAATATCGCGCCAAGACCGCGCCGATTCTGCCCTTCTACGAAGCCAAGGGCATCGTCCGCCGCGTCGACGGTATGGCGCCGATCGTACATGTGAATGCGGATATCGAGACGATCCTCGACCGCCGCTGAAGGCCGCACGCTGTGTTCCTGCGAAAGCAGGAGCCCATTTCTCACGATATGAGCCGCTGGGTTCTTGCTTTCACAGGAGCACCCATGTTCAAAAACCCGTTCGTTGAGCGAAGTCGAGGGGCGCGCTTCGAACCGTCATGCCAGCACCCCCTCGACTAGGCTCGGGACGATCGGCTAAAATGCGGCCCACCTTGGAGGTCCGCCATGATCCGCCTCATCCCCGCTTTCTGCGCCGTCCTGCTCGCTTCTCCGGCAGCAGCCGAAGTCAAATCCATGTCCGCCACGCATTTCGAAACCGAAAGCAAGGCCATCGTCCCGGCAACGCCCCAAGAGGCCTATGCGATGATCGGCCAGCCCGCCCAATGGTGGAGTCCGGCGCATAGCTATTCCGGAGATGCCACTGCCCTCACCATGCAGCTGGAGCCAAGCGGCTGCTTCTGTGAAACCCTGTCATCGGGCGGCTTTGTCGAGCATGGCCGCGTCATTCTTGCAATGCCTGGTGAAATGCTGCGCGTCGACACGGCGTTAGGCCCGCTTCAGGCGGAGGCAGTAACGGGCCGCCTGACCTGGTCGTTCAAGCCGGTCGCGGGCGGCACCGAAATCACACAAAATTATGTCGTCAGCGGCCAAGTCCGGAATAGCGCCGCAGCGTTGGCCCCAGCGGTGGACAAGGTTCTCGCGGAGCAGTTCGATCGCCTGAAGGCGCGGCTGTCCCGCTGAGCTTCAGTTCGTTTCGGGACGGACCACCAGATCGTCGATGTCAAGCGTGTCGATCGCCTCTTCCATGCGCCGCTTATTGGCTTCGGTCTGGCTGTTGAGACAGCCGGGATAGAAGCGCACCTGCCGCACCCCGTCCGGCCCGCGCCAGCGGACATGGTAATCCGACAGGTCGGTGACCTGACTGTCGCATTGTTGGCTGATGTCATATTCGCCCGCACTGGCCGGGCGGAGCGGGCCCACTAAGGCCGCGATCCGCTCGTAAGTGCCCGGAGTGCCCTGACGGCTCACCGGCGTTTCGACCCGCGTGAAACGGACGGGCTCGAAGTTGATCCGGTCGTCAGCCGTGATCGAGGCCTTGTACATCGGGCAGAAGCCGAAGCAGGCCCCATGTTCGATTTCGATCATCTCTGTGCCTGCTGCGGCGGAGCTTCCACCGGCGGGAATAGTCGTGCAGGCGGGAAGGGCGGCCAATATAGACACGACCAGGGCGGCTTTGTATCGGGTGCGTAAGAATTTCATGCCGCCGGAACGAGCAGGAGGGTTCCCGGTTCCCGACGCGCCCTGCGGCTGTTGACAGAATCACCTGCCGCTCTTATCTGCGCGCTATCCCGTTAACCGGTCTTCCGGCGGCGCATGTCGTGCGCGCGTCGGCTACGCCTGTTCCGGGGTTTTTGAAGCGCTGAGATGGGGCGGTGGCCAGCCGCCCTGTGGAGCAGGAGAAATTATCTAATGGCACGTATTGCGGGTGTGAACATCCCGACCAACAAGCGCGTCGAAATCGCGCTGACCTACATCCACGGCATTGGCCCGGCCAAAGCCAAGGAGATCACCGAGAAGCTGGGCATCACGCGCGAGCGCCGCGTCCAGGATCTTTCCGACCAGGAAGTGTTGCAGATCCGCGAAACGATCGACGCCGATCACACCGTGGAAGGCGATCTTCGCCGCCAGACCGCGATGAACATCAAGCGTCTGATGGATCTGGCTTGCTATCGCGGCCTGCGTCACCGCAAGGGCCTTCCGGTCCGCGGCCAGCGCACGCACACCAATGCGCGCACCCGTAAGGGCAAGGCCAAGCCGATCGCCGGCAAGAAGAAGTAAGCGAGTGATCGTCCGGGGGACGATCGCGAGACACTTCTCCTTCGGGAGCATCTCTTCAGGGCCCACGCCCGACAGGATTAGGTAGGAATAAAGATTATGGCACGCGAACCTCAGCGCCTTCGTCGGCGCGAGCGCAAGAACATCACCGCCGGCGTTGCGCACGTCAACGCCAGCTTCAACAACACGATGATCACGATCACCGATGCGCAGGGCAATGCGATTGCCTGGTCATCGGCGGGCATGATGGGCTTCAAGGGCAGCCGCAAGTCGACCCCTTATGCCGCCCAGGTCGCCGCCGAAGACGCGGGCAAGAAGGCCGCCGAGCACGGCGTCCGCACGCTCGAAGTCGAAGTGAAGGGTCCGGGTTCGGGCCGCGAGAGCGCCCTTCGCGCGCTGCAGGCGGTCGGCTTCCAGATCACGTCCATCCGCGACGTGACGCCGATCCCGCACAACGGCGTCCGCCCGTCCAAGCGTCGTCGCGTGTAAAAATCGTCTTTCCGCGCTTGCGGAAAGCCGGTTGCAGATTGCCGAAACCGCAGGCGGTTTCGAATTTTTACAAAACCGGAGGCGATCTTTGATCGCTTCCGAGGAAGCCAAGGGAAGATCATGGCCGTCAACGCAAAGAACTGGCAGGAAATGAAGAAACCCAACGCTCTGGAAAAGAAAGCGGGCGGCGACGCCCGGCGCAAGGCGACCTTCGTCGCCGAGCCGCTTGAGCGCGGTTTCGGTCTGACGCTCGGCAACTCGCTGCGCCGCGTGCTGCTCTCTTCGCTCCAGGGCGCTGCCGTCACCTCGATCAAGATCGAAGGCGTGCTGCACGAATTCTCGAGCCTCGCAGGCGTTCGTGAAGACGTGACCGACATCGTCCTCAACGTGAAGCAGGTCGCCCTGAAGATGGAAGGCGAGGGCTCCAAGCGCCTGTCGCTCTCCGCGACGGGTCCGGGCGAAGTCACCGCCGGTCAGATCGCAGCCACGGGCGATATCGAGGTGATGAACCCCGATCTCGTCATCTGCCATCTCGACGAAGGCGCGACGCTGAACATGGAACTCGCGGTTCAGGCGGGCAAGGGCTATGTCCCGGCCGCCAACAACCGTCCGGCCGACGCGCCGATCGGCCTCATCCCGGTCGATGCGCTTTACTCGCCGGTGCGCCAGGTCAGCTACAAGGTGGAAAACACCCGCGTCGGCCAAGAACTGGACTATGACAAGCTGACGCTGACCGTCGAAACCGACGGCACGATCACGCCGGAAGATGCGATCGCTTATGCGGCTCGCATCCTTCAGGACCAGCTGCAGCTCTTCGTCCACTTTGACGACGGCATCCAGGCGGCTCCGGTTTCGACCGGCGGCGGCATGGCGGCGGCTGCGGTGGACGCGGAAAGCGACGCCAACCAGCTCAACCGCTACCTCTTGAAGAAGGTGGACGAGCTGGAACTGTCGGTCCGTTCGGCGAACTGCCTCAAGAACGACAACATCATCTACATCGGCGACCTCGTCCAGAAGACGGAAGCCGAAATGCTCCGCACACCGAACTTTGGCCGCAAGTCCTTGAACGAAATCAAGGAAGTGCTGTCCGGCATGGGCCTCCGCCTCGGCATGGACATTCCGGGTTGGCCGCCTGAAAATATCGAGGAAATGGCCAAGAAGCTCGAACAAGAGCTGATGGGCTGAAAGCTCGGCCTGTCCGGGGGACAGGCCGAAATCAGCTCTCTGATGGGCTAAAGGGGTAAAGGGCGGTTCCCCTTTTCAAAACCGCCTGGTCCGGGGTGCCTGATACGGCCTCGGGACGAACGAAGGAAAAGAACAATGCGTCATCGCGTCGGCGGCCGTAAGCTGCAACGTACCTCCAGCCATCGCGCGGCCCTGTTCCGCAACATGGCGGCCGCGCTCATCAAGCATGAGCAGATCATGACCACCGTCGCCAAGGCGAAGGAACTGCGTCCCTATGTCGAAAAGCTGGTCACGCTGGCGAAGAAGGGCGGCCTTTCGAACCGTCGTCTCGCTCACGCCCGCCTGCTCGACGACAAGCAGCTGGTGAAGCTGTTCGACGTCCTCGCCACCCGCTATGCGGACCGTAACGGCGGCTATACCCGCGTCATCAAGGCCGGCATCCGCGCTTCGGACGCCGCTTCGATGGCGATCATCGAATTCGTCGACCGTGACGTTTCGGCCAAAGGCCAGGATTCGGGCCCGGTCATGAACGACGAGGCGTTCGAGGCGGAAGCCGCCTGAACCCATCGCGATCATAGTGAAAAGAAAAGGGCTCCGGAAACGGAGCCCTTTTTTGTTAGGATAGCCCACCCTCAACACCGCTCGGGCTGAGCTTGTCGAGCCGAAGGCGGCTTAAGGCCAAGCCCGTTCCCTCAGGAATCGTCCTTCGACACGCTCAGGACTAACGGCTTAAAGCATTAGCAATTCCGTCCGACTTCGTTGCCGATGAGAGCGCCGATCGCGCCACCCAGGATCGCGCCGGTCGTGCCGTTGCCGCCACGGTTACGGTAATAATAGCGGTCGCGATTGCCGCTACGGGCGATTTCCCTGCCGAGCAGCGCGCCAGCCGCACCGCCGACGATGGCACCGGTCGTGCCATCATTGCAGCGCCGGTAACGGCGGTCACGATAATAGCGGCCATCGTAATTGCCGTAATAGCCGCGATCATAATCGCGGTAGCTGCGGCGATCGTAGCGATAGCCATCGCCATAATAGTTTGAATAGCCATGGTCGCGATAGCGCGGGCGGGCTTCGGCGGCCGTGGGCAGGGCGGTCGCGGTGGTGGCGAGCACCGCCGCTGAGAGGATCATTGTCTTGAGCATGATACTGGCTCCTTACGCTTGGAGGCGGAGCCAGAAGCAGCGGCCGCGCCGAAGGATTACTATTCTCCCCTTCGACTGAGTCTGCGATGAACGGATTGAATTTGCTGTCTTTTCCCCACCCGCCCGCCAGTCCCGGGCCTGTCGAATCCCGTTCCAGCTGGAGCCGTCCTTCGACAGGCTCAGGACTAGCGGGGTGTGGCGGATAGGAGGAGTTCGCTAGTCCTGCATCGCTTTCATGATCGGCGTGATGTCGGTTTTCAGCAGCTCCATCTGCTGTTCGTACATCGCCTTCGATTGCGCCTCGGAAATCCGCGCCAATTCTCCGGAAGTCAGAAGGTAGCCCATGCTGGCCCGGTCGCAGAGGCCCTGCGCCAGGTCGCGGTCAAACGGCGTTTCGGCGGTATTCGCGGCCAGATCACAGCTGAAGGTGCCGGCATAGATGAAGGATTCCTCCGCCGCTTTCTTGTCCCCATTGTCGAGAAGAGCCGAGCCAAGGTCCATCTGGGCCTCCGCGATGCGGATTTCCGGGCGCATGTCCATCATGCCCTTGACGCCAGCCAATGCGCTGCGCTCGATCCAGGCGGAGGCACGGCGCCAGCCCTCGATCGCGCGGTCGCGTTCCGCCTTGGCAAGATCCGACTTGCCTTCCGATTTGAAGGTTTCGGCGCGATCCTTGTGATATTTGGCAGCGGCGGTTTCGAATTTCTCGCTGCTCAGCATCCCCGCATGTTGCAGCTTCATCTGATGTTCGTTGCCCTTGGACTGTTCAAGCTGGCTGTGGAGCTGATCCGCCGCCTGGCGAGCGTTGGCGAGCACCTGCTCGGCTTCCTGATCCTGGCGAAGCGCGCGGAGCGTCAGATAGGTTTCCTCCTGAAGCGGGAGGTTGTCTATCAAGGCATGAAAATGCTTTCCGCCTTCGAAATGGTGGATCATTTCGGCATAAGCGGGCTGAAGCACGGCCTTGGCCTCTTCAAGCTTGCCCTTTTCGCGGAGGTTGCCGCCGTGGACGGACTTGGCGTGGAGGTAATCCTTGAAGATATAATGTTTGACGCCTTCATCGGCGTCCGGCGCCATCATCGCATTATAATAATGCTGGATCATCGCCAGGCAGCCTTCGGCTGACTCCTCGCCGAAACATGCGAAGGTATACCCCTGAGCGGCCTTGAACTCCTTCAAATATTGCTTTTCCGGCGCGGCGGACGCAGTCGGTTGCTGCGCGGCTGCCGCGGATGAAAGCAGCAAGGCTGCCAAGACGGTGAATTTCCCCATTTTTCTTCCCCAGGACTGTCGGCCTTTGCGGCTCTCTCCGCCCAATATCACAGCCCTTTGACAAGCGGAACGGTGCCGTTAGGCTCAGCTCCATATCTTGTCCCATCAAAAGGCATTCCCACATGCGTCCTGCGACACGTCTGACCATCGCGACCCTTCTCGCCACGACCGGAACAGCCCTGACCCCTATGACCGCCACCTCCGCGACGACCACGCAAGCCGACGCCCCGATCACTTACCCCAAGACGCTGCGCCAGGATGTGGTGGAAGCGCAATTTGGCGTGGCTGTCGCCGATCCCTATCGCTGGCTGGAGGCCGACGTCCGCGAGGACCAGAAGGTGCGGGAATGGGTGACCGAGCAGAACAAGGTGACGGACGCTTATCTCGCCACCCTGCCGGGCCGCGATATCTTCGCCAATCGCATGAAGGCGCTTTACGATTATGAGCGGTTCGGCCTGCCTTATAAGAAGGGCGGCCGCTATTTCTACACGCGCAATGACGGCCTTCAGAACCAGTCCGTTCTTTATGTGCGCGACAGCCTGAACGGCGAAGGCAAGGTGCTGCTCGATCCGAACACATGGTCGAAGGACGGCGCCACCGCGCTTGCCAGCTGGGCGCCTTCGGAAGACGGCCGTTACGTTGCTTATGCGATCCAGGACGGCGGCACCGACTGGCGCACGGTGAAGGTACTCGACACGCAGACGGGCAAGGAAACCGGCGACCAGATCGAATGGATCAAGAATGGCGGCGTCGATTGGGCGAAGGACGGATCGGGCTTCTACTACAGTCGCTTCCCGGAAGTGCCCGCCGACCAGAAGTTTCAGGCGCTCAACGAGAACCACAAGGTCTATTTCCACAAACTTGGTACGCCACAGAGTGCGGACCGGATGCTGTACGAAACGCCGGACCAGCCCCGCCGGGGCCATTATCCGGGGGTGAGCGACGATGGCAAATGGCTGATCGTCACGACTGCGGAAGGCACGGACGACCGCTACGAAATCACGCTCATCAGCCTCACCGATCCGTCCGCCAAGCCGCGCACGTTGGTGAAGGGGCTTGAGAACAATTGGTCCTATATCGGCAATGAAGGCAGCATATTCTATTGGGTGACGAACAAGGACGCGCCGCGCCTTCGCGTCGTATCGCTCGACGTGTCCCAGGCCGATCCGAAGCCGGTCGAAATCGTGAAGGAAGATGTCGCGACCCTGGATGGCGCGTCGATCGTCGGCGGCACGTTGCTTACCACCTATCTGGTCGATGCAAAGGCGGAAGTGCGCCGCTATGCGCTGGATGGCGCGCTGAAGGGCAAGATCAGCCTGCCGGGCATCGGCGCCGTAGGTGGCTTCGACGGTGAGGCGGACGATCCGGAAACCTTCTTCGCCTTCACGAGCTTCGCGACGCCGACCACCGTTTATCGTTATGATGCGGCAACCGATAAAGCGACGCCATGGGCCGAACCCAAGCTGAAGTTCAACCCTGCCGATTATGAGGTCAGCCAGCGTTTCTACACGTCGAAGGACGGGACCAAGGTGCCGATGTTCATCGCGCATAAAAAGGGTCTCGACCTGTCGAAGGGCGCGCCCACGATCCTTTACGGCTATGGCGGGTTCAATGTGTCGATGACGCCCGCTTATTCGCCGACGCGCCTCGCCTGGATGGAGCAGGGCGGTGTCTATGCGGTCGCCAATCTTCGCGGCGGCGGCGAATATGGCAAGCCCTGGCACGACGCCGGGCGCCTTCAGAACAAGCAGAACGTCTTCGACGATTTCATTGCCGCGGGCGAATATCTGATCGCGCAAGGCTTTACGACGAAGGACAAGCTTGCCGTGCAGGGCGGCTCGAACGGCGGCCTGCTCGTTGGCGCCGTCGTCAACCAGCGTCCCGATCTATTCGCCGCCGGCTTGCCCGCCGTGGGCGTGATGGACATGCTGCGCTTCGATCGCTGGACCGCGGGCCGTTACTGGGTCGACGATTATGGCTATCCGAACAAGGAGGCGGATTTCAAACTCCTCCACGCTTATTCGCCTTACCATAATGTCAAGACGGGCGTGGATTATCCGGCGCTTCTGGTGACGA
Organism: Allosphingosinicella vermicomposti; assembly: GCF_003012815.1. Taxonomy (GTDB): domain Bacteria; phylum Pseudomonadota; class Alphaproteobacteria; order Sphingomonadales; family Sphingomonadaceae; genus Allosphingosinicella; species Allosphingosinicella vermicomposti. Next base: position 272,053 of record NZ_PXYJ01000001.1, read on the forward strand.
CGGCCGACACGGACGATCGCGTGGTGCCGGGGCATAGCTTCAAATATGCCGCCGCCATCCAGGCCGCGGATATCGGCGACAAGCCGCACCTCATCCGCATCGAAACGCGCGCAGGGCATGGCTCGGGCAAGCCGACCGACAAGATCATCGAGGAATATGCCGACATGTGGGCCTTCACGGCCAAACATACCGGCCTGACGGTGAAGTGATGGGGAGGATTGGAAGAACTCTCCCGCTGATTTGCGACTGTGGCGCTGAAGGAAAAATCCGTTTCGAAGAGGATGGCACCCCTGAGCGTATGGATCGGCCATCCAATGTCACGCGGGAAGTTGTTAGCGGTCCCTTCCATGAAAAGGACAGTTCCATCGTCTGCTCGCAATGCGAGCAGGTCGTAATGAATTAATTAATTCTAGCCCGTTCGCGCTGAGTAGGAGCTGAGCGAAGTCGAAGATCCGTATCGAAGCACCCCCGCCAAGGCACTTCGATACGCCGGTTCGACAGGCTCACCGGCTACTCAGTGCGAACGGTTAGGCTAGAATAGTTTGGAGAGAAAACCTCATGCGCATCACCGCGGCCCTTCTGCTGCTTGCCACCACCGCCGCCTGCACGACGGCCGCTGTCCCGCCCGCCGCAGTCGGCGACGCAGCTGCAACCGCGGCTATCGCCTACCCGCAAACGGCGCGTGGCGACGTGGTGGAAAGGCAGTTCGGCGTGGCCGTGGCCGATCCCTATCGCTGGCTCGAAAATGACGTGCGCGAAGATCCGAAGGTGCGTGAGTGGGTGACAGCGCAGAATGCGGTGTCGAGCGCCTATCTCGCCAAGCTTCCGGGCCGCGAGTCGCTAAAGGCGCGCCTTACCGCTCTTTATGATTATGAGCGTTATGGCGTGCCGGAAAAGGCGGGGAGCCGCTATTTCTACATGCGCAATGACGGCCTCCAGAACCAGTCCGTTCTTTATGTTCGCGACGGCCTCAATGGCACGCCGCGTCAGCTGGTCGATCCCAATGGATGGTCGCAGGATGGCGCGACAGCGCTGGCCGAATGGGTGCCCTCGAAGGACGGTAAGCATCTCCTCTATTCGATCCAGGAAGGCGGCACCGATTGGCGTGTGGTGAAGGTGCTGGACGTCGCGACGGGTCAGGTGCTGCCCGACGAAGTGAAGTGGGTGAAATTCTCCAACCTCGATTGGGCGAAGGACGGATCGGGTTTTTATTATTCCCGCTTCCCCGAGCCGAGCGCGGGCGCACAGTTCCAGTCGCTGAATGAAGGTCAGGCCGTCTATTTCCACAAGCTCGGCACGAACCAGACCGACGACAAGCTCGTCTTCGCTCAGCCCGATCGTCCGAAGCTCGGCAATACGGCGGAAGTGTCGGACGATGGCCGCTGGCTGATCGTGACGTCGTCCGAAGGCACCGATGCGCGTTACGAAGTGACCTTGATCGACCTTCAGGCGCCGCAAAGCCCGCCGCGGCGGCTGGTGACGGGCCTTGAGAATGAATGGGCCTATCTCGGCAACAATGGCACGACCTTCTACTGGCGGACCGACAAGGATGCGCCGCGCGGACGGATTGTGTCGGCCGACCTGTCAAAGCCGGGTTTCGCGACGGCGCAACTGGTTCCGGAAGATCAGGCGACGCTCGGCAGCGCCTCGATTGTCGGCGACAAGATCGTCGCCTCCTATCTCGTCGATGCGAAGACGGAGGTGCGCACCTTCGACATGGCCGGAGAGCAGGTTGGCACCGTGAAGCTGCCGGGCATCGGCACGGCTTTTGGCTTCTCCGGCGACGCCAGCGACAGCGAGACCTTCTTCTCCTTCGCCAGCTTTAATTCGCCGGGCGCCATCTATCGCTATGACAGCAAGACGGGCGCGAGCAGCGTGTTCGCGGAGCCCGAGCTTTCCTTCGATCCCGCCCAGTTCGAAGTGGAGCAGCGTTTCTACGCGTCGAAGGATGGGACGAAGGTGCCCCTCTTCCTCGTCCACAAAAAGGGCATGGCGCTGAAGAACGTGCCCGCGCTCCTCTACGGCTATGGCGGGTTCAACGCGCCGGAATTGCCGCGATTCCAGCCCAAATGGATGGCCTGGGTCGCCGAAGGCGGCGTACTCGCCGTGGCGAACCTTCGCGGTGGTGGCGAATATGGTAAGGCCTGGCACGACGCCGGGCGCCTGCTCAACAAACAAAATGTGTTCGACGATTTCATCGCTGCCGGAGAGTATCTGATCGGGCAGGGGATCACATCGAAGCAGAAATTGGCGATCGAGGGGCGGTCCAATGGCGGCGTGCTCGTCGGCGCGGTGCTCAATCAGCGGCCGGACCTGTTCGCCGCCGCGCTCCCGACTGTCGGTGTAATGGACATGCTGCGCTTCGACCGGTTCACGGCTGGACGCTATTGGGTCGACGATTATGGCTATCCGAACAAGGAAGCGGATTTCCGCAATCTCTATGCTTATTCGCCCTATCACAACATCAAGTCGGGCGTGAATTACCCGCCAATGCTGGTGACGACGGCCGATACGGACGACCGCGTGGTGCCGGGGCATAGCTTCAAATATATCGCCGCGATGCAGGCGGCCGAAACCGGCCCCGCGCCGCACCTCATTCGCATCGAGACGCGGGCAGGCCATGGCTCGGGCAAGCCGACGGACAAGCAGATCGAGGAATATACCGATATGTACGGCTTCATCGCCCACCATACCGGGCTGAAGATTGGCGACTAAGGGCTCAGCCGATCGTCAAGGAATAAGGGGCGTCCAATCGCGGTTGGACGCCCCTTTTTGTTTCAGCGGCCTTCAGCCTCGACCCGATCCTTGTCGCGCGGGGTGGGGAAGGGCGGCATGCGGCCAGAAATGCCGTCGCGATCGATAAACTGGTGCTTCAGCGCCGCGCCAACGTGGAGGATGAGGAGGGCGATGGTGAGCTTCACCAATATCTCATGCGTTTCGCCCATCGCGTCGCCAAAGGCTTCGGACAGGCCGGGGATGAGGGGCAGCGGAATACCGCCCGCGAGGCGCGTTGTGGCTTCATCGGCGCCGCCTGAAATCGCGGCCAGACCCGTCAGCGGCAGGGCGATAATGAGGACATAGAAAGCGCGGTGGTTCCACACGGCCGCGAACCGCTCCCAGCGGGAGAGCTCGGGCGGAAAGGGCGGCGGCTTGTGCATCAGGCGCCAGACGAGGCGGAGGATGCCGAGGATGAGGATAAGCGCGCCCAGCGTCTTGTGCCAGGTGAACCATTCGCCGCGCACCGGCCCGCGCTCCATGCCGTGGAAGGTAAAGCCCACATAGATTTGCGCGAGGATCAGGGCGGCGCTCATCCAGTGCAGTGCCACCGCGCCTCCATTATAGCGGAGCAAGGTGCGGGGTTGGGGAATTGCGTCAGGAACAGTCGTCATGGCTTCTCTCCCTTCAAGCTGCGGAAGGTAATGGAATGTCGCAGGCTGTCCACCGGCGGGATACTATGCTCCCATTCTTCGCGAGCGGGGCCGCGCAGGACATAGGCTGAGCGGGGCTCGGCCGTGACCGTGATCCGCTCCCACTTCGCACCCACCTTGCGCCGGAAGCGGAGCGGGGCGGGGGCGCAGAGGGAGATGCCGATCACATCGCTGAAGACCGGACGGTCCCTGTGCCAGCCAATACCGGCGCCCAGTGCATATTCGATGAGTAGGGCGTGGACGAGGGCTTCGGAGGGTAGTCCTGCAAGGTCAGCTGCATGGTCCCGGACGGGGATCAGCCAGTCCGGAAACGGATCGGCTGCGCGGAGGCCGCTACCGTCAAAGGCATAGTGGAGGCCGAAGCTGTGGGTGCGGCGTCTCCCAACAAAGCCCTGGAATTCGAAAGGCTTGAGCGAGAGCGCGGCGATGCGTGCGCCGAGGTTTTGCTCTTCGTCCAGCGACAGGAAGTCGGGCTTATAGGCCATGCCTTCGGGAAGGGCGGGGGCGAAGAGGTCGCTCTGCATCCCGCTTTAACTCACGGTCGCTGTAATGTTCCACCACCGTCACCCTAAACTTGTTTCAGCATCCATCGGCGAGCAGCGCAGCTGTCACAAGCATGGACCCTGAAACAAGTTCAGGGTGACGGTGAAGGTCGTCATTGCGGGCGGGGCGAAGCAATCCAGCTCCGCGCCGCTGAATTGCTTCGTCGCTTTGCTCCTCGCAATGACGAGGGGGTTAGCGCGTGAACTTCTCGCCCGCTTGCGCCTTCTGGACGAGGAGGTTGGAGAGGGTGAAATCGGCACCTAGACGTTCCTGCTGCCCCTTCAGGCCGTCGACGATCTTGGTGAGGCCTTCGCCGTCCGCCCAGTGCATGGGGCCGCCGCGATAGACGGGCCAGCCATAGCCATAGACCCACACCACATCGATGTCCGAAGCGCGCTGAGCCATCCCTTCTTCCAGGATCTTCGCGCCCTCATTGACCATCGTGTAGATGGTGCGCTCCATGATTTCCTGATCGGAAATGTCGCGCGGGGTGACGCCTTCCTTCGCGCGGAACTGCTCGATAATCTCCTGCACCTTGGGGCTCGGCGATGGGCGGCGCTTGTCGTCATAATCGTAGAAGCCCGCGCCCTTTTTCTGGCCCCAGCGGTCGATGGCGCACAGCGCATCGCGGATATTTTCGATGCGCTTGGGATCGCGGTGCCAGCCAATGTCGACGCCCGCGAGGTCGGCCATCTGGAACGGCCCCATGGGCATTCCGAATTCGACATGGACGCGATCCACTTGCTCCGGCGTCGCGCCTTCCAAGAGCAGCTGCATCGCCTGCATCTGGCGCGGGATCAGCATGCGGTTGCCGATGAAACCGTAGCAGACGCCCGCGACGACGGCGACTTTCTTGATCTTCTTGGACAGCTGCATCGCGGTAACGAGCACGTCCGGCGCGGTCTTCGCGCCGCGCACGATTTCCAGCAGTTTCATCACATTGGCGGGCGAGAAGAAGTGGAGACCCACCACGTCCTGCGGCCGCGACGTGACAGCGGCAATCTCGTCGATGTTGAGATAGGAGGTGTTGGAGGCAAGGATCGCACCGGGCTTGGCGATCGTGTCGAGGCGGGCGAACACATCCTTCTTCACGTCCATATTCTCGAACACCGCCTCGATGATGAGGTCGCATTCGGCGAGGTCGTCGAAATTGAGCGTTGGCTTCAGCAGGCCCATCGCGCCTTGAACCTGCTCCGCCGTCATGCGGCCCTTGGCGGCGGTCGCTTCATAATTTTTGCGCATGATGCCGGTGCCGCGATCGAGCGCGTCCTGCTGCATTTCGACGATCGTCACCGGGATGCCTGCGGACAGGAAGTTCATCGAAATGCCGCCGCCCATCGTGCCCGCGCCGATCACGCCCACGCGCTTGATGTCGCGAGGCTTCGTGTCTTCCGGCAGGCCATCGATTTTCGAGGCCTTGCGTTCGGCGAAGAAGAAATATTGCTGGGCTTTGGCTTGGCGTCCGCTCATCAATTCCATGAACAGGCGGCGCTCCTCGAGCACGCCTTCGGCATAGGGCTTTTCAACCGCGGCTTGGACGGCCTTGATGTTCGCTTCCGGCGCATCGAAGCCGCGCATCTTGCGGGCGTTCGCCTTGCGGAATTCATCGAAAATGCCCGGATTGGTGCGGGCTTCGGCAAGCTTGTCGTCCTTTTCGCTGGTCTTCTGGAGCGGGCGGACGTCCTTCACCTCCTCGGCATAAGCGACGGCATGCTGTTCAAGATCGCCCTCGATCAGGCGATCGACGAGGCCGAGCGCGTGGGCGTCCTTGGCGCCGATCGGCGTGCCGCTGGTCGTCATTTCGAGCGCCTTCTGGACGCCGACGGCGCGCGGCAGGCGCTGCGTGCCGCCCGCGCCGGGGAGGAGGCCCAATTTCACTTCCGGAACCCCGAGCTTCGCCGACGGCACCGCCACGCGATAATGGCAGGCGAGCGCGACTTCGAGTCCCCCGCCAAGCGCGGTGCCGTGGATCGCGGCGACGACCGGCTTGGTGCAATTTTCGATCCGGTCGACAACCTGCGGCAGCATCGGCTGCTCGAACGCCTTGGGCGTGCCGAATTCGGAAACGTCGGCGCCCGCGAAGAAGGTCTGCCCTTCGCAGCGAATGACCACGGCCTTGATTGCATCATCGGCATCGGCTTCGTCGATCGCCTTGACGAGGCCGTCGCGGACCGCATGGCCGAGCGCGTTCACCGGCGGATTGTTGGACGTGACGATCAGGATGTCGCCGTGGCGCTTGGTGGAAATGGGGCTCATTCTTACTTCTCCTAATCTGTCGTCCTAATCCGTTCGTGCTGAGTAGGGACTGAGCTTGGCGAAGGCCCGTATCGAAGCATTCGAGCTGAACCCTTCGATACGCCGTTTCGACAAGCTCAACGGCTACTCAGGGCGAACGGAGAAGGTGGTGCAAGTTCATATCAAAAGGCCGTCTGCCCGTAGAGCAATTTGGTGAAGGGATAGGACGCCGCGAGGCCGCCGTCGACGACCAAGGCATGGCCGTTGACGTAGCTCGACTCTTCGGACGCCAGATAGAGGGCCGAGCGGGCGATTTCGATGGGCTCGCCGCCGCGCTGGAGCGGATTGAAGCGGCCGATCCTGTCGCCTTTGCCTTGGGCACGGGCATGGTCATAGATCATCTGCGTCATGCCGGTTTGGATGAGGCCGGGGCAGATGGCATTGACGCGGACGTTCGATCCGACGAGCTGCGCCGCGCCGGTCTTCACGAGATTGATGACGCCCGCCTTGGAGGCCGAATAAGCCGGGCCACCCGCACCGGCGCGAATACCCGCGACGGACGCGGTGCAGATGATCGATCCGCCGCCGCGTTCCTTGATGACCGGCGCGGCATGCTTGATGGCAAGGAAGGGGCCGATCAGGTTGACGCGCAGGATTTCGGTCCAGTCATCCGGCGTCTGATCGAACAGGCCAGTGAGGCCGCCCGAAATGCCTCCGTTCGCGAACATGACGTCGAGGCCGCCGAAGCGGGCGACGGCTTCGGCGACCAGCCGCTTCACATCGGCTTCGGAGCCTGCATCGGCATGGATTGCGATGGCTGCGTCGCCAATCTCGGCTGCGGTCTCTTCATGCCCCTTGATGTCGGCACAGACGACCTTCGCGCCTTCTTCGGCGAACAGCTTCGCGGACGCCTTGCCGATGCCCGAGCCCGCGCCAGTGATGATGGCGACTTTGTTTTCTAGCTTCATTCATGCCTCCCCGTCATACCGGCGACGGCCGGTATCTCAGGACCAGCCTGCGCCTTTTCCGTCATGAGACCCCGGCTTTCGCCGGGGTGACGCGCGAGGCGGGGCATCATCACAACCCCGTTCCCGTGGTCGAACCGCCATCGACGATGATCGTCTGGCCGGTCATGAAGGTGGAGGCGGGCGCGGCGAGGAAGACGGCGGCGCCCGCGATTTCGTGCGGCTCGCCGATCCGCTTCATCGGCGTGAAGCGGGTAACAGCTTTCAACGTGTCGGGATCGTCCCATAGGGCCTTGGCGAAATCGGTGCGGACTAGGCCGGGCGCGATGCAGTTGACGCGGACGCCCGATGGGCCGAATTCGGCGGCGAGGTTGCGGGCAAGTTGGAAGTCGGCGGCCTTGGAAATGTTGTAAGCGCCGATGATCGCGGAGCCGGTGAGACCGCCGATCGAGGAGACGATGATGATCGATCCGTCCTTGCGCTCCAGCATTTCGGGTACCGCCATCTGGATCAGCCAGTGATTGGCGATGACATTGTTTTCCAGGATCTTCCGGAACTGATCGTCGGTGATCCCGCTCATTGGCCCGTAATAGGGGTTGGACGCTGCGTTACAGACGACGATGTCGATGCGGCCAAGCTGTGCTTTGGTTTCATCGACGAGGTTTTGAAGGTCATCCTTGGACGAGATGTTGGCGGGGACAACGATCGCGGTCCCCGGCCCGTGCTTCTCATTGATCGCGGTGGCGGCCTCCTCGCAGCTTTCGCGCTTGCGGCTGGAGATGACGACCTTGGCGCCTTGCTCGGCCATGGCTTCGGCGATGGCGCGACCGATGCCGCGCGAGGATCCGGTGATGATGGCGACCTTTCCGGTCAGGTCGAACAGGTTCATTTTCTCATCCTCCCTCCCGTTCGTGTCGAGCGTAGTCGAGACACGCTTCTCGACTTCGCTCGAAGCGAACGGACTGTTATTCAATCTGCGAGCGCGTGTTTGGCGAACTCGTTCTTGGCAATCGCGCGATTGTGCACTTCGTCCGGCCCGTCCGCCAGGCGGAGGGTGCGGATGCCCGCCCAGCTTGAGGCCAATCCAAAATCCTGGCTGACGCCCGCGCCGCCATGGGCCTGTACTGCATCGTCGATGATCCGGAGCGCCATGCTTGGCGCCTGCACCTTGATCATCGCAATCTCGTTCGCGGCGGCCTTATTGCCAGCCTTGTCCATCATGTCGGCGGCCTTCAAGCAAAGGAGCCGCGACATTTCGATGTCGATGCGGGCACGCGCCACGCGCTGTTCCCAGATCGAATGTTCCATCAGGCGCTTGCCGAATGCGACGCGGGATTGAAGCCGCTTCACCATCGCCTCCAATGCTTCTTCGGCCGCGCCGATGGTGCGCATGCAATGGTGGATGCGGCCGGGGCCAAGGCGCCCTTGCGCGATCTCGAACCCGCGCCCCTCGCCGAGCAACATATTGGACGCCGGGACGCGCACGTCCTTCAATTCGATTTCCATATGGCCGTGGGGCGCGTCGTCATAGCCGTAGACGGTCAGCGCACGCTCAACGGTGATGCCTGGCGCGTCCATCGGCACCAAGATCATCGATTGCTGCTTATGCTTCTGCGCTTCGCGGTCGGTCTTGCCCATAAGAATCGCGACCTTGCAGCGCGGGTCGCCCGCCCCGGACGACCACCATTTGCGGCCGTTGATGACATAGTCGTCGCTCTCGCGGCGTATGTCGCATTCGATGTTGGTGGCGTCGGACGAAGCGACGGCGGGCTCGGTCATCAGGAAGGCGGAGCGGATTTCGCCGTTCATCAGCGGGCGGAGCCACTGTTCCTTCTGCTCCCGCGTTCCGTAGCGGTGGAGCACCTCCATATTACCGGTGTCGGGCGCCGAGCAATTGAATATCTCGCTCGCCCAGCCGATCCGGCCCATTTCCTCGGCGCAGAGCGCATATTCGAGATTGGTGAGCTGGGTGCCTTCGAATGCGAACGTGTCGTCGACATGGGGGAGGACGGGGGCGGGGGGCATGAACAGGTTCCAAAGGCCGGCTTCGCGGGCTTTCGGCTTCAATTCCTCGATCACGGCCAGCGGCTGCCAGCGGTCGCCAGTTTCGAGCTGCTTCTTATAGTCGCCGATGCGCGGGCGAATCTGAGTCTCGATGAACTGGCGAACCCGGTCGCGGTAAAAAGCCTCGCGTTCCGTAAGGGTAAAATCCATGGCCTTCCTCTCGCTTGCTTTACGTTCCCGTAAACCTATCATCCGGGCTATCGCGGAGAGGCTGCGGAGACAAGATCAATGGCCGATTTGGAAGCGTTTCGGGCGGAGACCCGTGACTGGCTGGAGGCGAATTGCCCGGCCGAGATGCGGGAGCCGATGCGGAGCGAGGATGATGCCTGCTGGGGCGGGCGCAATCCGGTGTTCAAGAGCGAGGCCCAGCGCCTGTGGATGGAGCGGATGGCCGAGCGCGGCTGGACCGTGCCGGACTGGCCAAGCGAATATGGGGGTGGCGGCCTCGACCCCGCGCAAACCAAGGTTCTGCGGCAGGAAATGGCGCGGATCAATGCGCGCAATCCGCTCTACAGTTTCGGCATTTCGATGCTCGGCCCGGCGCTGCTAAAATATGGGACGGAGGCGCAGAAGACGCGCTTCCTTCCCGAAATCGCGCGCGGGGAAATCCGCTGGTGTCAGGGCTATTCGGAACCCAATGCCGGATCGGACCTTGCGAGCCTTGCCACCAAGGCGGAGGACAAGGGCGACCATTGGCTGGTGAACGGCCAGAAAGTGTGGACGTCTTACGCCGACAAGGCGGACTGGATCTTCTGCCTCGTCCGCACCGATTTTGACGCACCCAAGCATAAGGGCATCAGCTTCCTCCTCTTCGATATGGCCTCGCCCGGTGTGTCGACCAAGCCGATCCTTCTCATCTCCGGCTATTCGCCTTTCTGCGAGACCTTCTTCGACGATGTGCAGGTGCCGAAGGATCAAGTGGTCGGCGAAGTGAACAAGGGCTGGGACGTCGCCAAATATCTGCTCGGCCACGAACGCGAGATGATCTCCGGCATGGGCCTTGGCGGCACGGGCGGTAGACTTGGCGCGGCGCTCAAGGACAAGCTCGCGGACGATCCGATCCTCCGCGCGGACGTGGCGCGCTTCGATGTCGACGCGATGGCCTTCAAGGCGATGTCGGAGAAGTTCATCGACGAACTCAAAGCCGGGCAGGCCCATCCCGCTCAGCCATCAATGATGAAATATGCGGGCACGGAATTGAACAAGGCCCGGCACGAACTGGTCATGGCCGCGGGCGGTGCCGACGCGCTCGAATGGGAAAGCGATCGTTCGCGCGGCGGCAAGGCGGCGCGGGAGTGGCTGCGCACCAAGGCCAATTCGATCGAGGGCGGCACCAGCGAAATCCAGCTCGGCATCATCGCCAAGCGCATTCTGGATCTGCCGGGGGCCTAACGTCATCCCGGCGAAAGCCGGGATCTCAAGACGGAAAGACACAGCCCTTCACCACGAGACCCCGGCTTTCGCCGGGGTGACGGAGAAAAGAGAAAATGCCCCTCTACCTCACCGAAGATCAGGCGATGCTGCGCGATACGGCGCGGGACTTCATGGCGAGCGAAGGCGCGATTCCGACGCAGCTGCGCAAGTGGCGCGACATGAATTGCAAGGATGGGTTCGGCCATGCTTTGTGGCGGCAGTTCGGGGAAATGGGTTTTACCGGCATTCTCGTCGATGAAGCGGATGGCGGTCTCGGCCTCGGCCATGTCGAAGCAGGGATCGTGTTGGAGGAGATCGGGTGTAACCTGACGCCTTCGCCCTTCCTCATCACAGCCGTCGCGGCGGTCGAGGCCTTGAAGGGCACGGCGCAGCGCGAAAAATGGCTTCCCGGCATTCTGAAAGGCGAGACCGTGGCCGCGCTGGCGATCGATGAGGGCGCGAAGCACCGGCCTGAAGCAATCGCGGTGGAGGCGAAGCGTTCGGGCAATGGCTACAGCCTGTCGGGCGCCAAGCAGTTCGTGGTTCAGGGCGCTTCGGCGGACTTCATCCTTGTCGCGGCGAGGACGGAGGAGGGGCTTGGACTGTTCGCGGTGGAGAAGGATGCGAAAGGCCTTGAGGTCGAGGGCGTTCGCATGGCCGACAGCAGCATCGGCGCGCGCATGACTTTCGCCAATGTCGAGGTCGATGTTGACGCCCTGATCGGCGGCGAAGAGGTGCTGCGCCGCGTCCTGCGCGCGGGGCGGGTTGGCGCTGCGGCGGAGATGGTTGGCGTTGCGTCGGGCGCGATCGGCATGACCGTCGACTACCTCAAGCAGCGCAAGCAGTTCGGGCGGCTAATCGGGGAGTTTCAGGCGCTGCAATTCCGCGCCGCACATCTCTATTCCGAACTGGAAATAGCGCGTGCGACGACATTGAAGACGCAGCAATTGCTGGATGAAGGCAGCGCCGAGGCCGAGGCGATGGTGCATGTCGCAAAGGCCAAAGCGGGGCAGGTTTCGACGCTTGCAGTGCAGGAGGGCGTTCAGATGCACGGTGGCATCGGCATGACCGACGAATATGATATCGGCCTCTACATGAAGCGCGACCGGGTGCTGAACGAGCTGTTTGGGGACGCCAATTATCACGCGGATCAGCTGGCGCGGCTGAACGGATATTGATCTTTCAGCATTCTCACACCCGCTAGGGCTGAGCTTGTCGAAGCCCGTGTGAATTGTACGTTGCTCACGTCCTTCGACAGGCTCAGGACTAGCGGGTGTGTGGGTTAGCGCTTTAGCAGCAGAGTCATGTGAGCCGATGCGATCGGCTTGGCGCGGTCCTTTTGCCAAGCCTGGGCTTCGACGCTTGCGACGCGGGTGCCGAGGCGGGTGATGGTGGCGGCGGCGAAGGTGTCGTGATCAATGCCACCGCGCATGAAATTGACGTTGACGTTGATCGGCTTGGCTTCGACCCGGGTCTCGCCCATCTGGTCGTAGAGTGTGCCGAGCGCGGCGAATTCGAGCAGGCCCGCGATTGCGCCGCCGTGGAGATAGCCGGGGCGCCCGACGACCGGCGCGGCGAACGGCATGATCCAGAGAAGAGTGTCCGCATCCCGCTCCGTCCGGAGGTCGAGAAGGCGCGCATAAGGCGGCAGGCGATCCAGCATCGAGGCCCTAATCGGCCTGTTTGCGGTTCTTGAGCGCGATCGCGGTGATGATCACGATGAAGGCGGTGAGACGGATGAGATAGAAGAAGCTGGATTCCTCTACCGGGAAATCGGTGAGCGCGAGGAGGGCCTGGGTCAGTCCGAGTAGCCAGAAGGCGATAGCGAAGGCGAGAAACAGCCCGTCGCTCGATCTGCGCCAGAAGCGCAGGAAGAACGTGCCGCCCGCGAGGAAGCCCATTGTGATCATTCCGGAAAGGAAAGTGAAGAGCGTCATCAGCTCCACTCCTCCATATCCCAGATGAGGCCGCCGACGAGAACGCCGACCGCCGCGAGCGACAGCAGGAGGCGCGGCATCTGCAGGCTTATCGACTGGATGATGAACATATCGAGGATCACGGCCAAGGCGTTCAGCGCAAGGAAGCCGAAGCACAAGCCCGTCCAGAGGAGCAGGCGCGCACCGCTCTGCCGGAAGCTGCGCCATAGAAGGAAGGCGCACGTACCGGCCGTGCCGAGACAGAGAAGATAGACGAGGGCGCGGAATATCTCTGACATATTCTCAATCCCTCCTAAGCTTGAACGCGTCCGAAAAAGCGCGGAGCTGATCGTGCGCGGCCATCACGATTTCCCTGCGGACGGCATCTGGCTTTCTTCCGTAGTAAAGCTCAGCCTCTCCCGCCAGGCGATCGATTTCGCCGGATGCCGGAGCATAACGTATCTGTCCATCCTGATCCGTCACCATTCCGGCAGTCACGAGGGATTCGATCCCCTGCGCCACCACCGAATCGCTGCCGCGAAGTGCGCCTACGAGTTCCGGCCGCGTCCAGGCGCGGTTCCGATCAGCCCGCAGCAGAAGCATCAGCTCCATCGACCAGATGGAACGGAACGATCCTCTTATAAAGGCTAGAAGGTCCGCGCTTGCCGGCATCGTCCCCGAAATCATTGTTAATGATGAACCCTGCGTGATCGGCAAGGAGGCGCCTTTTTAGGAGGCTGGCCTTGTCGATCAACCCCGAGCATCGAAAATAACTTTGGGCTTGCGGCGCGAAGCGGGCGGAGGCAGTGTCGCGCCACGCGGGGGCGCGACCGGCAATTTTGCCGGCTTTTCGTGCAGGAGTATCCCCCGGTGAACGCCGAAACCCGAGTCGAAAGCTTCGATCGCCGACAGCTGCTGGCAGCGCTTCGCGCATTCCGGCGCGGCGATTTTTCGGTACGCCTCCCCGAAGACGCCGCTGGCACGGACGGCGAGATTGCCAGCCTGTTCAACGAAATCGTCGGCCTGAACGACCAGATGGTCGGCGAATTCCGCCGCTTGTCGCAAGTCGTCGGCAAGGAAGGCAAGATGCTGCAGCGCGGCCATCTGAAGGATGGCAACGGGAATTGGGACAGCGCGGTCCAGTCGGTGAACGAACTGATCGAAGATCTCGTCCAGCCGACCGCCGAAGTGTCGCGCGTCATCGGCGCGGTGGCGAAGGGCGACCTGTCGCAGACCATGTCCGTCGAAATTGACGGACGCCCGTTGCGCGGCGAATTCCTGCGCATCGGCAAGGTCGTGAACACCATGGTGGAACAGCTTGCCTCCTTCGCATCCGAAGTGACGCGCGTGGCGCGCGAAGTGGGTACGGAAGGCAAGCTTGGCGGCCAGGCGAATGTGAAGGGCGTCGCCGGCACGTGGAAGGATTTGACCGACAATGTGAACGCGATGGCGGGCAATCTGACCGCGCAGGTGCGTAACATCGCCGACGTGACTACCGCCGTGGCAAAGGGCGACCTTTCCAAGAAAATCACCGTGGACGTGAAGGGCGAGATTCTCGAACTCAAGAACACCATCAACACGATGGTGGACCAGCTTAATGGTTTCGCATCGGAAGTGACGCGCGTGGCCCGCGAAGTGGGCACCGAAGGGCGCCTCGGCGGGCAGGCGCAGGTTCCGGGCGTCGCGGGCACCTGGGCCGATTTGACCGACAATGTGAATTTGATGGCCGCGAACCTGACCGGTCAGGTGCGTAACATCGCTGACGTGACGACTGCGGTGGCGAAAGGCGATTTGTCCAAGAAGATCACCGTGGAGGTGAAGGGCGAAATCCTGGAGCTCAAGGACACCATCAACGTCATGGTGGACCAATTGAACTCCTTCGCGTCCGAAGTGACCCGCGTGGCGCGCGAAGTGGGTACGGAAGGGAAATTGGGCGGTCAGGCGCAGGTGCCGGGCGTCGGCGGCACGTGGAAGGATCTGACCGACAATGTGAATTTGATGGCCGATAACCTCACCGGCCAGGTGCGTAACATCGCCGAAGTGACGACCGCCGTGGCATCAGGCGATTTGTCCAAGAAGATCACCGTGGACGTGAAGGGCGAAATCCTGGAGCTCAAAAACACCATCAATACCATGGTGGATCAGCTGAATGGCTTCGCATCGGAAGTGACGCGCGTGGCGCGTGAGGTGGGGACCGAAGGGAAGCTCGGCGGGCAGGCGCAGGTGCCGGGCGTCGCGGGCACCTGGGCCGACCTCACCGACAATGTGAATTTGATGGCCGCGAACCTGACGGGCCAGGTGCGCAACATCGCCGAAGTGACGACCGCCGTGGCGAAGGGCGACCTTTCCAAGAAGATCACCGTGGACGTGAAGGGCGAAATCCTGGAGCTGAAAAACACCATCAACGTCATGGTGGATCAATTGAATGGCTTCGCATCCGAAGTGACCCGCGTGGCGCGCGAAGTGGGCACCGAGGGGCGCCTCGGCGGACAGGCGCAGGTGGAGGGTGTCGCGGGCACATGGGCCGACCTTACCGACAATGTGAACGCCATGGCCGGCAACCTGACCAGCCAGGTGCGCAACATCGCCGAAGTCACCACCGCCGTGGCGCGCGGCGATCTTTCCAAGAAGATCACCGTGGAGGTGAAGGGCGAAATCCTGGAGCTTAAAAACACCATCAACGTCATGGTGGATCAGCTCAACGGCTTTGCGTCGGAAGTGACCCGCGTGGCCCGCGAAGTGGGCACCGAAGGGCGCCTCGGCGGACAGGCGCAGGTAGAGGGCGTTGCGGGTACGTGGAAGGATCTGACCGATAACGTGAACGCCATGGCTGCAAACCTCACCGGCCAGGTGCGCAACATCGCCGAAGTGACGACCGCGGTGGCATCGGGCGACTTGTCCAAGAAGATCACCGTGGACGTGAAGGGCGAAATCCTGGAGCTCAAGAACACCATCAACGTCATGGTGGATCAGCTCAATGGCTTCGCATCCGAAGTGACCCGTGTGGCGCGTGAAGTGGGTACGGAAGGCAAGCTCGGTGGACGTGCGCAAGTGCGCGGCGTCGCGGGCACGTGGAAGGATTTGACCGACAATGTGAACCTGATGGCCGACAATCTGACTGGCCAGGTGCGCAACATCGCCGAAGTGACGACCGCCGTGGCGCGCGGCGACCTTTCCAAAAAGATCACCGTCGACGTGCGTGGGGAAATCCTGGAGCTCAAAGACACAATCAACGTCATGGTCGATCAGCTCAACTCCTTCGCATCCGAGGTGACCCGCGTGGCGCGCGAAGTGGGGACCGAAGGGCGCCTCGGCGGCCAGGCGCAGGTGCCGGGCGTCGGCGGCACGTGGAAGGATTTGACCGACAACGTGAACCTGATGGCGAACAACCTCACCAATCAGGTGCGCGGCATCGCGGATGTTGTGACGGCGGTGGCGCAGGGCAATTTGAAGCGCAAGCTGACCGTGGACGCGAAGGGCGAAATCGCGGCGCTGGCCGAAACGATCAACTTCATGATCGATACGCTCTCGACCTTCGGCGATCAGGTGACGAACATGGCGCGCGAAGTGGGTATCGAAGGGCGCCTTGGCGGCCAGGCCTCCGTTCCGGGCGCCGCAGGCTTGTGGCGCGACCTCACCGACAACGTGAACCAGCTTGCCGCGAACCTAACGAACCAGGTGCGCTCCATCGCCGACGTGGCGACCGCCGTGACGAAGGGCGATCTTTCGCGCTCAATCGCCGTGGAAGCGTCGGGCGAAATGGCCGCGCTCAAGGACAATATCAACGAGATGATCCGCAACCTCAAGGAACAGACCTTGAAGAATGCGGAGCAGGATTGGCTTAAGACCAACCTCGCGCGGTTCAGCCGCATGTTGCAGGGCGAACGCGATCTCGCGACCGTGTCGAATCTCATCATCTCCGAACTCGCGCCGCTGGTGAACGCGCAATATGGCGTCTTCTATGTCGCCAAGCGCGACGGCGACGAAACCGTGCTGGAACTTGCCGCCAGCTATGGCGCCGAGCGGATCGATGAACTGAAGCCCGTCTTCCGCCTGCGCGAAGGCCTGATCGGTCAGGCGGCGGCGGACAAGCGCAGCATCCTGCTCAACGAAGTGCCTGCCGACTTCATCCGCATCGGATCGGGGCTCGGGCATAGCGCGCCGGTCAACGTCAACATCATGCCCGCCATCTTCGAAGATGACGTGAAGGCGGTGATCGAACTCGCCTCATTCGGCAAGTTTAACGAGACCCACGTCTCCTTCCTCGACCAGTTGATGGAATCGGTGGGTATCGTTCTGAACACCATCGCGGCGACGATGCGCACCGAAGGCCTGCTCAGCCAGTCGCAGCTGCTCACCACCGAGCTTCAGGCGCGTCAGACCGAGCTTACGACCAAGCAGGAAGAGCTGCACGCGACGAACGAGGAGCTGCAGGAAAAGGCCCTGCTTCTCGAATATGAAAAGAAGCAGGTGGAGGGCAAGAATATCGAAATCGACATGGCGCGCCGGGCCATCGAGGAAAAGGCCGAACAGCTTGCGCTGACGTCGAAATACAAGTCCGAATTCCTCGCCAACATGTCGCATGAATTGCGGACGCCGCTCAATTCTCTCCTCATCCTCTCGAAGCTGCTCGCGGACAATCCGCAGGGCAATTTGAACGAGAAGCAGACGGAATTCGCACGTACGATCAATGCGGCGGGGTCCGACCTTCTCAACCTCATCAACGACATTCTCGATCTGTCGAAGATCGAATCCGGCACGGTGTCGATCGATCTCGGCGAAGTGCCGCTGAAGGTATTGAAGCAGAATGTCGAACGCACCTTCCGTCAGCTTGCGGCCGACAAGGGGCTGATGTTCGAGGTTGCGTTCGACGAGCGCCTGCCGCTCGTCATGCGCACGGACGAAAAGCGCCTGCAGCAGGTCGTTCTGAACCTTTTGTCAAACGCCTTCAAATTTACGTCGCAAGGATCCGTGACTTTGTCAGCCGCGCGCGTGCAGAGCGGGTGGAGCGCGGATCATCCGGTGCTGAATGGCGCGGAAGGAGTCATCGCCTTCACCGTGTCCGATACGGGGATCGGCATTCCCGAAGACAAGCAGAAGCTGATCTTCGAAGCGTTCCAGCAGGCCGACGGCACGACCAGCCGGCGCTATGGCGGCACCGGCCTTGGCCTATCCATCAGCCGCGAGATCGCTCGGCTGCTGGGCGGTGAATTGCAGGTGCAGTCCACGCCGGGCAAGGGGTCGACCTTCACCTTGTTCGTGCCGCAAAATTCGGTCAGCGGCGCCGCGCTTGGCGCGACCGCGAGCGAGGATCATGTGCCGATGCTGAGCGCACCAGCCGCCGCCGAAGAAGTGGCGGACGATCGTGACGGCCTCGGCGACGATCCGTTCGTGCTGATCGTCGAGGATGATGCGACCTTCGCCAACATCCTTCTCGAACTGGCGCACGAAGCGGGTCTGAAGGGCGTTGTATCGGCGGCGGGCGCGGGGACATTGGGCATGGCGCGCAAGCTCCAGCCCGATGCGATCACGCTCGACCTTGGCCTTGCCGATATTGACGGCTTCGTGCTGCTCGACCTGTTGAAGCACGATCCCGACACCCGGCATATCCCGATCCACGTCATTTCCGGCAAGGAAGAGGTTGCTTCCGCCATGGCGCTCGGCGCGGTCGGCGTTACCGAAAAGCCGGCGACACATGACGAACTGGTTGTGGTGTTCGGCGATCTTTACCGGCGCGTCAGCCGCGTCGAGCGGCAGGTGCTGATGGTGGGCTTCGACGCGAAGGGGCGGAAGGCGGCGGCCAAGGCGGTCGGCGATCCCGCCATGCGCTATGACGCGGCTCCAACCCTGTCGGACGCACCCCGCGATTTTGGCGATTATGACGCGATCCTCCTTCCCGTGGCGAAGGTTGCAGGCGAGGCCGAGCGGATATGCGCGCAGGCTCCAGCGGCTCCGCTCATCGTGCTTGGCGGCGGCGAGGACGATCCGGATGCGCGCGGTGCGATCAATCGCGTGGCGTCGTCGTGCAACATCCAGATTGCATCAGGCTTGGACCAGCTTGCGACACTGTTGCCGGCAACGCTGCGCCGGGGACGGCGGCCCGCAGCGGCAGAGGATGCGCATCGCGGCGTGCCGGAAATCAAGGGCGCGAAAATCCTCGTCGTCGATGACGACATCCGGAACATCTACTCGCTTACAAGCGTCTTGGAGACTTACGACGCGACCGTCCTCTACGCCGAACGGGGGAAAGAGGGCATCGCAATCCTTGAAAACACGCCGGATATCGACATCGCGCTGATTGACATCATGATGCCTGAAATGGACGGATATGAAACGATGCGGCAGATCCGCACGCGCGATGCGCTGGCCAACGTGCCGCTTATCGCCGTGACCGCCAAGGCGATGAAGGGCGACCGGCAGAAGTGCCTCGATGCGGGGGCGTCCGATTATATCGCCAAGCCGGTCGACATCGATCTGCTGCTGGCCCTGCTCCGCGTGTGGATCGGCCGCGCGCGTTCACAGGAAGGATCGTCGCCTGCGATGGTGAGCGCGGACTAATTTCCATGGTGGAACCGACACCCCTGCGCAAAGCCGCCGCGCCGCAATTCGCGCCTCTTGCCGAAGGCAGGCCGCGCGTGCTGATTGTCGATGATGACGAGCGCAACCTGCTTGCGCTCAAGACGGTGGTCGATGAAGTCGCGGATACCGTCGTCGCTTCGTCGGGCGAAGAGGCGTTGCGCCACCTGCTGAATGGCGAATTCGCGGTCATCCTTCTCGACGTTTTCATGCCTGGCCTCGACGGTTACGAAACCGCGCAGATGATCCGCAGCCGCGAGCAGACCAAGCGTATCCCGATCATCTTCCTGTCCGCGGTGAACAAGGAAAGTGCGCATTTGAACCGCGGCTATGCGATGGGCGCGGTCGATTATGTGTTCAAGCCGGTCGAGCCCCTCGTCCTGCGATCCAAAGTGTCGGTGTTCGTTGATCTCTTCGCCAAGACGCGCGAAATTCAGCACAAGGCCGAGCAGGAGCAAAGGCTGCTGGACGAAAATCTTCGCATTCAGGCCGAAAAGCTGCGTGCCGAGCAGGCGCTGCGCGATGCGGAGAAGAGGCAGGCTGCAATCATCGAGTCCCTGCCCATCGTCCTGTTCGTGCGCGAATTCGGACCTGATTTCACGACGCCCCGGATCGTCGGCGGCAATCTGGCGCGGATCAGCGGCTTCGAAACGCCGCCGCCGGTGGAGGAATGGCACCAGCGCCTTCATGCCGACGATCGCGCGCGGGTCATGTCCGGCTATCGCAGCCTGGAATACCAAAACGGCCTGGCGATCGAATATCGCTGGCAATGCGCGGATGGAGCCTACCGGCACTTCCTGGAACAGACGATGGTGCTGGCTGACGAATATGGCGGGCGCGAAGTGGTCGGCACATTGCTGGACGTCACCGAACGCCGCGAGCTCGAAAGCCAGCTGGTCCAGGCCCAGAAGCTTGATGCCATCGGCAAATTGACCGGCGGCATCGCGCACGATTTCAACAATCTTCTTGCCGCCGTTTTGGGCGGGATCGACCTTATCGACCGGCGCGTGGCGCTGGCGGAGGACCAACGCAAGATTCTGACGATGACACGGCGCGCGGCCGAACAAGGATCCGACCTTGTCCGGCGCCTGCTCGCCTTTTCGCGGCGCCAGCAATTGCAGCCCGCGCCGGTTTCGGTGGCCCAATTGTCGACGGCCGTCGGCGACCTTCTCAACCATACGCTCGGCGGTCTGGTCGAACTGGATTGGTCGATTGCCAGCCAGCCGTGGAACGTCTTTGCTGATGAAGCCCAGCTAGAGCTGGCGCTGATGAACCTCGTCATCAATGCGCGCGACGCGATGCCTGACGGCGGCCGGATCGAGGTTCATGCGCGCAATAAGGTCTTGGAGGCCGGCAACGAACATGATCTGCCGGAAGGCGATTATGTCAGCCTGACCGTGATTGACACAGGATCGGGTATCGCGCCCGATGACCTTGAACGAGTGATGGAGCCATTCTTCACAACCAAGGAAGTGGGCAAGGGGACGGGCCTTGGCCTTTCCATGGTTTACGGTTTTGCCAAGCAATCGGGCGGCGGCATACGGATCCAGAGCCGGGTTGGCGAGGGCACCAGCGTCGAGCTCCTGCTGCCAAGGGCTGCTTCGGACGCTGCCGCGACGGAAACCGCATCACGCCAGCGGGTTGAGCCTGTCGACACCGGCCCCGGATTGCGCGTGCTGCTGATCGATGATCATGCCGGGGTCCGGACGACGACGACAGCCTTGTTGAGCGACTTCGGTCATCAGGTGGCGGAGGCATCGGACGGGCTGGAGGCGATCGCGGCGATGTCCGCCGACACGCATTGCTGCGACCTTGTCATCACCGATTATGCCATGCCGTCGCTCTCGGGGATCGAGGTGGTGCGCCGCTTGCGCGAATTGCGGCCAGACCTGCCCGCCATCATCATCACCGGTTATGCGGACGCGGACAATATCCAGAACCGTCCGGCAAATGTTACGGTGCTGACGAAGCCCTTCACGCCGGAAAAGCTGACTGCGGCAATAAGGCGCGCCGTTCCGCGCGAAATGGAAATGGATCAGGCGCTTCCAAGCGCGGTCTGAACATTTTCGGCATATTTTGATGCCACGTCTACGATCGCCCCATCCTCGGTATGAAGGCGAACGATCCGGCGCCCTGAAAAATCGGCCTGGACGACGATGTCCGGCCGCACGAACGCGGCGCGATGGACCCGAAGCATTGGTTGAGATTGAAGGCGGCTTTCCAGCTCCTTCATGGTGATCTTCAGGATATAGGTGTGGGCTTCGGTATAGAATAACGCGTAATCGCGTGCCGCCTCGATCCGCCGGATATCCCCCACGGGCAGCGGCACCGTGCCGTCGCCCTTCGGAATCCAGAAAATCGGATCGCCCGAACGGCCTTCCGCGCTCGCGCCGTTTGCCGCCTCGGCTGGCAGATTCGCGTCACCCGCTTCCCCCTGGCGCTGCTCCAGGCGCAGCTGCGCGCGCTTCAACGCCTCGCGCAGCCGGTCCGGCTGGACGGGCTTCAGCAAATAATCGACCGCCTGCATGTTGAATGCTTCGATCGCGAATTCATCGAGGGCGGTGATGAAGATCATCTCCGTCTCGGCACGCTTCGACAAGGACCGCCCAACTTCGATCCCGCTGAAATAGGGCATTTCGATATCGAGAAGGATCAGATCGGGTTTCAGCGTTTCGGCCAGATCGAGCGCCACGCGGCCATCCTCGGCCATGCCGACAATCTCGATGCCTTTGATCGTTTCCAGCGCATGGACAAGGCGCTGGAGAGCCGGCGGCTCGTCATCGACCAATAGCACCCTGAGCGTCATGATATTCGCGCTTTCACCCCTGTTTCGTGTTGAGGCCGTTGTTGTTCACACTTCTTATACGGAACATGAACGTATTTTCCCGTCTAAAAATTCGCAACCAAATCATTTGCTTCCCGATGTCAGCGGGATTGAAATCCTGCCACGATAGCCTTCCGAATCCATGCCGATATCGATCGAGGCAAGGTCGCCATAGATGGTCGCGAGGCGGCTTTGCGTGTTGGAGAGGCCCATTCCGAACGAAGTCGAACCGCTCGCGACGTCGGTTTCGACCGACAGGAGCAGGCGGTCTCCGGCCTCTGCGGCGCGGATCACCAGACCAACCATGCCCAGGCCGCTCGCCATTGCATGCTTCACCGCATTTTCCACTAGGGGCTGCAGGAGGGCCGCCGGTACGTCGATCTCCTCCAAATGGTCCGGGCAATCGATCAAGATATCGAGCCGGTCGCCATATCGTATGCTTTCGGCCTGCAAAAAGGCCTCGATCATCATCAGCTCGTCGCCAAGCGGGATGAATGGTTTGGACATTTGCAGGGACAGGCGGAGAAACTGGGCCAGCTTGTCCGCCATCGCGGCCGCCTTGGGATGCTGGCCTGAAAGGATGAGGCTCGTCACCGCGTTCAAGGAATTCACGATCGCATGCGGATTCAATTGAAGGCGCAGCATCGCGGCCTCCGCATTCGCCGCATCCGCCTGAGCCCGCCGGACGGTCCGGCCACGCGATGAAAGGGCGGGAAGCGCCGCCTCCAGAGCCTGGAAGAGCAGATAGGTGAGAAATATCCACAATGCCGATCCCGGCGCCTCACTGCCCGGGAGAGAACCGAGCAACAGGCCGAATTTTTGGTCCAGCACGGTCTGTATCAATGCGGCGCCGAGGAGCGCGGTGGGCTGTATAAAGCGTGCGGCTGCAGGAGCCTGACGGATCGCGGCGTCTGCTAGCGCTCTGCGCGCAATCGTAATCGCCGCGAGGCTGAGGGTGCCCGCCAGCATATCGGCACCGGGGGCGATGCCCGCGCTGAGGCGCGCCGCCAGAATGAGGGCCACGAAGCTCAGCCCGAGCAAAAGTGAGAGGCGCAGACGCGTGCGTCCCGCCCCGATCGTAATCAGCATGTTCATTTCCCCCACCGAACCGTCCGGGCGCTTATGCTCACGCTTCGAGTCGCGTGCACCTTACCCCCCGGATAGATCGGCGGGCGCTGTAGTGGGTTTTGGTGTTCGGACAATGATTTGAAGCTTTACTGTCCGGCGGATCGCGATGCCTGTGCCGAATTGGGCCGGAATTTAGCCATGAGCATCCCATTTCCGGCACGATTGGAAGTAAGTGCGCAACCGCCGACATCGCTGGACAGACATGGGGCCGACGCTTAAGGCCCGCCCCATTCCCCGATGCTCCGAAAGGCCCGGTTGCCATGACGATCCAGCCCAGCGACAATATCCTCATCGTCGATTTCGGGAGCCAGGTGACGCAACTCATCGCGCGCCGGGTCCGCGAGGCGGGTGTGTATAGCGAGATCGCGCCTTTCTCTTCCGCGCTGGAAGCCTTTCAGCGGCTGAAGCCGAAGGGCATCATCCTGTCCGGCGGCCCCGCCTCCGTCACCACCGCCGACAGCCCGCGCGCACCGGCCGAATTGTTCGAGGCGGGCCTTCCCATCCTGGGCATTTGCTACGGCCAGCAATTGATGGCCGAACAATTGGGCGGCAAGGTCGTCAACGGCGACCATGCCGAATTCGGCCGCGCCTTCATCGAAGTGGTCGATGGCTGCCCGCTCTTCGACGGCCTGTGGCATCAGGGCGAGAAGCATCAGGTGTGGATGAGCCACGGCGACAAGGTCGAACGGCTTCCTGAGGGTTTCCGCATCGTCGCCCAGTCCGAAGGCGCGCCTTATGCCGCGACGGTCAATGACGAGAAGAATTTCTACGGCGTTCAATTCCACCCGGAGGTCGTCCACACGCCCGACGGCGGCAAGCTCATCGCCAATTTCGTGCGGCACGTCTGCGGCCTTGCCGGCGATTGGACGATGGCTGAATTCCGCGCGACCAAGATCGAGGAAATCCGGGCGCAGGTCGGGAAGGGGCGCGTGATTTGCGGCTTGTCCGGCGGCGTGGACAGCGCGGTCGCGGCGGTGCTGATCCATGAAGCGATCGGCGATCAACTCACCTGCGTCTTCGTCGACCACGGCCTGATGCGCGCGAACGAAGCCGAGCAGGTGGTGAGCCTGTTCCGCAATCACTATAATATTCCGCTCGTCCATGTGGATGCGGAGGAACTCTTCCTCTCCGGCCTCGCGGGCGTCACCGATCCGGAAGCCAAGCGCAAGTTCATCGGCAAGACCTTCATCGACGTGTTCGACGAAGAAGCGCGCAAGATCGGCGGCGCGGACTTCTTGGCCCAAGGCACGCTCTATCCCGACGTGATCGAAAGCGTCAGCTTCACCGGCGGGCCGAGCGTGACGATCAAGAGCCACCACAATGTCGGCGGCCTGCCGGAGCGCATGAACATGCAGCTCGTCGAGCCGCTGCGGGAACTCTTCAAGGATGAGGTGCGCGAACTTGGCCGCGAACTCGGCCTGCCGGACGTGTTCGTCGGCCGCCATCCCTTCCCGGGCCCGGGCCTCGCCATTCGTATTCCGGGCGAGGTGACGAAGGAACGCTGCGATATCCTCCGCAAGGCCGACGCCGTCTATCTCGAGGAAATCCGCAATGCGGGTCTCTACGACGCCATCTGGCAGGCCTTTGCCGTGCTGCTCCCGGTGAAAACGGTGGGCGTGATGGGCGACGGACGCACCTACGACAGCGTCTGTGCTCTGCGCGCCGTCACCTCGACGGATGGCATGACCGCCGACATCTACCCGTTCGACGCGGCGTTCCTCAGCCGGACCGCGACCCGCATCATCAACGAAGTGCGCGGCATCAATCGCGTGGTGTACGATTACACCTCCAAGCCGCCCGGAACGATCGAGTGGGAATGATCACCCTCTACGGCATCAAGAACTGCGACACGGTGAAAAAGGCCCGCGCCTGGCTCGACGTGCGCGGCATCGCCTACACGTTTCACGATTACAAGATTGCGGGCGTCGACGAAGCCCAGCTTCGCGCCTGGGTGGACAAATTCGGCTGGGAGAAAGTCCTGAACCGTGCGGGCACGACATTCCGAAAGCTTCCCGACGCGGACAAGGAAGGGCTGAACGCAGACAAAGCGGTGACCTTGATGCAGGCCCAGCCATCGATGATCAAGCGCCCGATACTGGATCTTGGCGACCGCCGGATCGCGGGGTTCAAGCCGGAGATTTACGCCACGACTTTCGCCTGACATCGTCCGGGGGGACGCGCCGATGAACAGTCAAATATTGGCGATCAGCCTGGGGTTGATGTCCGCCGTCACGCTTGCAGCCGCTAATATGTCGGTAAAGATGGGCAGCGATATCCTCGTCGGGCGCGCGATCTTGTCGCTAAGCGCAGCGCTGCTCATTCTGCCCGCCGCCTTTATCGTGCCCTTACCGGACACGGCAACCTGGACGGCGCTGCTGATCGCGATGCCGGCCCATTTCTTCTACCAGATCTGCCTCGTGCAGGCGATGCAGCGGGCCGATCTGTCACTGATTTTCCCTGTGATGCGCGGTTCGGCCCCTTTGCTCACCGCCCTTTCGGCCTTGCTTTTCCTCAATGAGCAGCTGGCCTCGCTGGCCTGGGCCGGGCTGCTCATGGCAACCGGCGCCGTTATCGCTTTCGCGCTGCCGCCTCGCGGGAGGGGCTTTCGCGATCATCCTCACGGCGCAGCCTTGCTTTGGGCCCTCGGGACGGCCATCGGCATCGCCTTGTACAATGTGGCCGATGCCCGCGGTGTGCGGCTGGCGCACAGCCCCTTCACGTTCATCGTCTGGCTGTTCCTTCTCGATAGCATCCTCATCACCGCCGCCGCCACGATCATGCGGAGGGATGCGCTGCGTCAGGCGGTGGCGATGAAGTGGCGTTATGGCGTTGCTGCGGGCGCGCTGTCGATCCTGTCCTTTGGCGCCGCGCTTTACGCATTCGGCTTGATAGAAGCGGCAAAGGTATCGGCCCTGCGCGAAACGTCGGTCGTGTTCGCGGCGATGATGGGAGCCCTGTTTCTCGGCGAAGGTTTTGGCCGCCGCCGGATCGTCGCTGCCGGCATATTGGCGACGGGGCTGGTGCGGATGCAGTTCGGCGGATAGCGGGCTGCGCATTTTCCTACATCGCCATAATCTGCCATGAAGGCGCGATGATGAATCCGGTTCTCACGATCCCCTATCGATCAGCGGAAGTTGATGGCCGGAACCGGCAGTTGGAAAAACTTGCCAGAGCATCAATTTCATCAACTTTCCCTCGAAGCGGTTACAGGGTCTGTGGGCCCTGCGACGCTTCGCGCGGCGATAAAGGGTAAGCCATGTCCACCTATATGCTCGACACCGCGACCAGCCGCGCCAATCCGACGCCCGCGCCGATGAAGCGGCTGACCGTTCCCAAAATTCAGGCGATGAAGGGCGGCGAGCCCATCGTCATGCTCACCGCCTACACGATGCGGATGGCGCAACTGCTCGATCAGCATTGCGACATGCTGCTGGTGGGCGACAGCCTCGCGCAGGTTATTTACGGTCTGCCTTCCACTGTGCCGGTCACGCTCGACATGATGTGCGCGCATGGGGCGGCCGTGGTGCGGGGATCTTGGCATAGCGTCGTCGTGATCGACATGCCCTTTGGCTCCTATGAAGCGAGCCCTGAGCAAGCTTTCGAAAGCGCAGCCCGCATCCTCAAGGAAACCGGCGCGGCGGCGGTGAAGCTTGAAGGCGGGGAGGCGATGGCCGAAACCGTCGCCTTCCTCGTGAAGCGCGGCATTCCGGTCGTCGGCCATGTTGGCCTGACGCCCCAGGCGGTGAACGCGCTCGGCGGCTATGGCGCGCGCGGCAAGAGCGAGGCGGAGGCGGCGAAAATCCTCGCCGACGCAAAGGCTGTGGCCGATGCGGGCGCGTTTGCGATCGTCCTTGAAGGCGTGATGGAAGAGATCGCAATTCAGGCGACGCGGGCGATCTCCTGTCCGACGATCGGCATCGGCGCGTCGGCCCAGTGCGACGGGCAGGTTCTAGTGATCGATGACATGCTCGGCATGTTCGAGCAGACGGCGCGGTTCGTGAAGAAATATGATGATTTCGCCCAGCATGTTACCGATGCGGCGGCGGCCTATGCGGCCGAAGTCCGTTCACGCGCCTTCCCGGGCGAGGGTCATATCTACCGGGCCAGGGGTTGAACGGCCTCTTCCGTTTGGCAGCCAACCCCCTATAGAGTGGCGGCAGAAGCGGGGCGCGTTCACCCATCCGGCTTTTCGTTCAGGAAGCGGATAGGTGGAGCGCGGCAGACCGCGGCCTGAAATGGAGACGATTCTTGGCGCTCAAGCCCACGGACAATGAATCCTTCTACCGCGAGGTGGATGAGGAGCTTCGCCGCGAACAGCTGACCGGTTTCTGGCGGCGTTACGGCAAGGCTGTGATCGGCGGTGCGATCATCCTGCTCGTCGTCATCGGCGGCTATCTCTATTGGCAGCATCGCGAGACGGAAAAGGCTGGCGCCCATGCCGAGGCGCTGAACGCCGCGTTCGACGATCTTCAGGCCGGAAAGCTCAAGGAGGCCGGACCGCGTCTCGACGCGCTGGCGAAGGACGGAACGCCGGGCTATCGCGCCGCGGCCTTGCTCGCCAAGGCGGACATCGCGATGAGCGAAGGGAAGGACAAGGACGCGATCGCGGGCTTCAAGGCGGTGGCCGAGAATGATGATTTCGCCGCGCCCTATCGCGAACTGGCCCTCATCCGCTGGACTGCGGCCGAGTTCGATACGCTTCCGCCCGCGCAGGTCGTCGACCGGCTTAAGGGTCTCGCGGTTGCGGGCAATCCCTGGTTTGGAAGCGCGGGCGAAATGGTTGCCATCGCGCATATGAAACAGAATAAGCCGGAACTGGCCGGGCCGATTTTCGCCGCCATGGCGAAGGACGCGCAATTGCCGGATACGATCCGGTCGCGGGCCATCCAGATGGCATCCTCGCTCGGCATCGATGCCGTGCCTGCCGAAGCCGCTGCCAAGGAAGTGAAATGATGAAGAAGCTGGTCCTGACCGTAACCGCCGCGAGCCTTGTTGCCGGTTGCGGAATCGTAGGCGGAAAGAAGGGTCCGGTGACCCCGACGGTCGGGCAGCGTATCCCTGTCCTGTCGTCCGAATCAGGGATCGCCGTCGATCCGGTGCTGGCATCCGTTCCCGTCACACTTCCGGCGGTGACGAACAATACCGACTGGGCGCAGCCGGGCGGCGGCGCGACCAAATCGCTGGGCCATCTCGCGCTCGGCACAAGCATCGGCCGCGCGTGGACGGCGGAGATTTCCGGCAGCACGCAGCGCACGCGCCTCGCCGCGGCGCCGGTGGTCGCCAACAATACCGTGTTCGTGATGGACACCGGCGCCACGCTCCGCGCGATCGATGCCGCGACTGGCAGCACGCGCTGGACCGCGAAGGTCGGTGAAGTGAGCGGCAGCCGCAGCTTCTGGACCGGCGAGAATACCGGCAATAGCGGCGCGGTGTTCGGCGGCGGCGCGAGCTACGACAATGGCCGTGTCTACGCGACCAACGGCATTGGCGATGTCGTCGCTTTCGACGCCGCGACCGGCAATCAGCTGTGGAAAGCGCGTCCGGGCGGCCCGCTGCGCGGAGCTCCGACCATCGCCTATGACAGCGCCTATGTGCTGAGCCAGGATAACCAGCTTTATGCGCTGAACACGGCTGATGGCGCGCTACGCTGGCAGGGTTCGGGTTCGCTCGAACAGGCCGCTGTGTTTGGCGTCGCGGCCCCGGCTGCCGGTCAGGGTACGGTGGTCGCGGGCTTCTCCTCGGGTGAACTCACGGCTTTCCGCTATGAAAATGGCCAGCCGGTTTGGGGTGATGCCTTGACGCGCACGTCCATTTCGACGGCGGTCACCAACCTGTCCGACGTCGATGCCGATCCGGTGATCGACAATGGCCGCGTCTATGCGGTTGGACAGGGTGGCCGCATGGTGGCGATCGATCTCGTCACCGGCCAGCGCCTGTGGGAAATCAATATTGCGGGCATCTCGACACCTTGGGTGGCGGGCGACTGGATTTATGTCGTGACCGACGACGCCCAGCTCCTTGCCATTGCGCGCGAAACGGGCCGCGTGCGCTGGATGACGCAGCTGCCCCGCTACAAAGACGAAGAAGACAAGAAGGGCCCGATCAGCTGGGTCGGCCCGGTCCTTGCCGGGGACCGCCTGATCGTCGCAAGCTCGGAAGGGCAGATCAGCAACGTGTCGCCGCTCGATGGCGCGATCCAGACGACGGTTGAAACGAAGATGCCGGTGTCGCTGCCTTTGGTCGTGGCGAATAATACGCTCTACGTTCTGCACGACAGCGGGAAGCTGACCGCTTGGCGGTAAATAGGTTGTCGAAGACCGGTTCATCTGGACCGGGCTTCGACAAGCTCAGCTCTGGCGAGATGGAGCAAACTTAAAAAGCCGCTAGCCCTGAGCCTGTCGAAGGGCGTGTGAAGCGAGGCGTTTGCAGAGCCCGCACTTGAATGTCCGGGCTCACTCAGGCAGGGCGGGCGGATGCCTAAATTGCCCACCGTCGCCATCGTCGGACGCCCGAATGTCGGGAAATCCACCTTGTTCAACCGCCTGGTTGGCAAGAAGCTGGCGTTGGTCGACGACCGGCCCGGCGTGACCCGCGACCGGCGGGAGGGTGATGCGATCCTGCTCGGCACCGAATTCCGCATCATCGACACGGCCGGTTTCGAGGATGAGGATCCCGAAACCCTTCCCGGCCGCATGCGCGCGCAAACCGTCGCCGCGGTGAAGGAAGCGGACGCGGCGCTGTTCGTCATCGACGCCCGCGCTGGTATCACGCCGCTGGACGAGGAAATCGCGCGCTGGCTGCGGAGCGAAACCACGCCCGTCATCCTCGCGGGCAACAAGGCGGAAGGGAAAGCGGGCGAAAGCGGCCTTCTCGAAGCTTACTCCCTTGGCCTTGGCGATCCGATCGGGATCAGCGCCGAACATGGCGAGGGCGTTGCCGATCTCTACGAGCAGCTTGCCCCCTATATCGAGAGGGAGGAGGATCCTTTCGCTGAGGAAGACGTGCCGGAGGAAGACCGGCCGCTGAAGCTCGCCATCGTCGGCCGCCCCAATGCTGGCAAATCGACGCTGATCAACCGCATCCTGGAGCAGGAACGGCTGATCACCGGCCCGGAAGCTGGAATCACCCGCGATTCCATCGCCATCGACTGGGAATGGAAGGATGGAGAGGGCAAGGTCCGTCCGGTCCGCCTCATCGACACGGCGGGGATGCGCAAGAAAGCGCGAGTTCAGGACAAGCTCGAAAAGCTGTCGGTCGCCGATGCCCGCCGTGCGGTGGATTTCGCCGAGGTGGTCGTGCTGCTGCTCGACGGAACCTTGGGGCTGGAGGCGCAGGATTTGCGCATCGCCGATAACGCGCTGCAGGAAGGCCGGGCGCTCGTTATCGCCATCAACAAGTGGGACGTGGCTGACAATCATTCGAGCCTGTTCCAGGGCATTCGCGCGGCGCTGGAAGAAGGCCTTTCGCAGGTGCGCGGCGTGCCGCTCATCGCCGTGTCGGCGCGGACAGGGAAAGGCATCGACCAGCTTCTTTCCGCCGCCTTCGAAGTGCGCGATATCTGGTCGCGGCGTGTGTCGACGGGAGAGCTTAATCGCTGGTTCGAACGCGCAGTCGAGAATAATCCGCCGCCTGCGCCCGGAGGCAAGCGGATCAAGCTGCGCTATATTACCCAGGTGAATACGCGGCCGCCGAGCTTTGTGCTGTTCGGCACGCGCGTGGATGAGCTTCCGGAAAGCTACAAGCGCTATCTCGTGAACGGCATCCGCAAGGAACTGGGCTTTGGCGCGGTGCCGGTGCGTCTCCATGCACGGGCGCCGAAGAATCCGTTCGGTGGCGGATCGTGAGCGGCGAGGCGCGTCTTGTCGATGCGCGGGGGATGCTCTGTCCTTGGCCCGTCATGCGCTTGGCACGTGCGGCGCGGGAAACGGGGGGCACGGGAAGCGTCCGCATCCTGGCCGACGACCCGATCGCACCCAAGGAGATTGCGAGCCTCTGCGCCGAACGCGGCTGGGCGCTGACGCCCGAAGCCGATACGGCCTTTCTGGTTGATTTCAGCGCTTCGTAACCGCCTATTTACCGCCTTTCCTTAAGGCTGAACCGTTGCAAGGGAGTGTGCGCATTTGGACGTCGAGAGCGAAGCCATTGTCGACTGGGCATATTTTTCGCGCACCCGCACCGAACTTGGCGCCAGCTTCGTGCGAATCCTCGGCTATTTTCAGGAGGACGGTGAGAAGGCCGTCGCCCGGATCGAAGACGGCATGCACCGGCGCGACGCGGCGGCGCTCGTCCTGCCCGCGCACACGCTGAAGACCGAGGCGCGGCAGTTCGGCGCGGAGCCGATCGGCGAAATTGCCGAACGAATTGAATTTGCCGCGCGGCGCGCCGTGGAAAGCCGCCTGTTCCCGGATGACCTGCTGCCCTCAGTGGTCCGCCTGCGCCAGCTCTTCAATCAGACGATGGCGCTGTTCGCGCAGGAAATGAACCCGCTCGCCCAGCGCCGCCCCGCTTTTGGTCGCGCGCCTACCAACCAGGAATTCGGGCGGATTTAAGCCAAGGGCCGTCATGCTGAACTTGTTTCAGCATCCATGCCGGCGAAAGCGCGACAGGTGGTTAGATGGACCCTGAAACAAGTTCAGGGTAACGCTTTAATCTAAACCGCCACAGCCTTTCGCAGCGGCTGGATCTGCCAGCGGGCGAGGCTGCGCCACAACCATTCGAAAGGGCCGTAGGCAAAGCGGTCGAGCCAGGGCTTGGACCAAATCAGCATCAGTGCCCACATGGCGATCACCACCAAATAGACCTCTGCTCGGCCAAGATCGCCGTAGAGACCGCCGCCATAGCCGTAGAAGAGGGTGGAAACGATGATGCTGGTGCCCAGATAATTCGTGAACGCCGCCCGGCCTGCCGCCGCGATGCGATCGACCAGCGCGCCGCCCTGCCGGGTGAGCAGGATGATGAGCGCGGCGTGGCCTATGATCATGACTGGCCGAATGGGCGTCACCGCCCCTATCGTCGCGGCCGCCACCGTGGCGGTGTCGAACCCCGACCCTGCGACCCACGCCGCGATCAGCATGTATAGCGGAATGCTGATCGCATAGCAGATGAGCATCCAGCGGATGTAGCGCCTGTTTTCCCACGCGCCGGTCAGGAAGCCGCTTTTCAGCGCCGCCATGCCGATCAGCATGTATGCGAGCGTTTCGACACCGAAGAAGAAGATGCCGATGACCATGAAGCTGGTCTGGCCCGCACGGTGCGCGACGAGGCCGGCATAGCTGCCGTCATGTACCGCAAGATCCTTGGCCAGTTCGGCGGGCGGAAGCGGGCCAACGCCCTGCTTCATCTCGTTCCACTGCGCGATGATGTCCGGACTGGCTCCGGGCGCGGAGGCCTGCGCGCTAACCGCAAGGAAACCGGCCGAGAGCATCGCCATCAGGATCGTCTGCACGATGAGAAGGCCTACCGCCCAGCCGATTAGGCCCTTTACGGGCTTATTGCGAAACAGGAAGACGAGGGCGCCGATCAATGCATATTGGTGAAGGATGTCGCCCCACCAGACCAGGAAGAAATGGAGGAGGCCGAACACGAACAACCAGGCCATGCGGCGAAAGTGCACGGAAGTGGGATTTTCACCCTTCGCCGCGGCGCGCTCCACGACGAGCAGCAGGCTGGCGCCGAACAGAAGCGAGAAAAGGCCACGCATCTTCCCGTCGATCAGCACGAAATTGAACCACCAGGCGATGAGGTCCGCACCTTCCGTGCAGCCATAGGCAGCCGGGTTTTGGTAGGCGGCCTGGGGCATAGCAAAGGCCAGGATATTCATCGCCAATATGCCCATGACCGCGATGCCGCGCACGATATCGAGCGTCGCAATGCGAGCCTGCGGTTCCGACGCCATCGCCATTAACTCCCCTCCTGTTCGACCGGCCATCTATACAGGATGCCGCCCGCTATCACCTTACTGAAAGTGCGGCGTTGCGGCGGCCTCAGCCCTCCGTGGGCTTCGACTGGAGCTGGATGTAATTCTGGATGCCCATGCGTTCGATCATGTCGAACTGCTTTTCGAGCGTGTCGACATGCTCTTCCTCGCTGGCCAGGATTTCGGCGAAGAGGTCACGACTCACATAATCGCGGACGCTCTCGCAATGGGCGATAGCGCCTTTGAGTTGAACCACGGCCTCCCGCTCCAGCTCCAGATCGGCCTTCAGCACTTCCTCAACCGTTTCACCGATGCGAAGGCGGCCGAGCAATTGGAAGTTGGGAAGGCCATCGAGGAACAATACACGCTCCGAAAGGCGGTCGGCGTGCTTCATCTCGTCGATCGACTCATGCCGCTCATATTCGGCAAGGCGCTGGATGCCCCAATGGTCGAGCAGACGGTAATGAAGCCAATATTGATTGACGGCGGTAAGCTCGTTCCTCAGCGCCTCATTCAATAATTCGATGACGCGATCGTCGCCCTTCATGGCCGTCTCCATAATTGAGGCGGCATTGTATCAGTCGAGCTGGCTTTTCACAGCGGAAAATGGCTCATCTCCGGGAAAAATGGCGCTGCATCTGCCAGTCATTCGCAGGCATGCGGGCCGCGAGTGACACGCATTTTCCCGGGCAAAGTTGATGAAGTTGATGCTGTGGCGCGTTTTTCCAAAACCTTAAGCTTAAGACGGACGAGCGCGGATAGCGGATAAGAAAGAGCCACCCATGATGGCATTTTGCGGCGCTGTAGGAAAGCCTCAGGCGGTTGCGCGCTCGGCGGCGATGATCTGGCGAGCGAAGGGAAAGCATTGGCCGCATTTGGCGCGGCGGCCAAGGCAGGCATAGGCGCTGGAGGGGCAAGACGCGCCATTTTTGGTGGCCTTCCGCACATCGCTCTCGCGAATCGCATTACAGACGCAAACGATCATGGAGATCGCAAATAGCGATAATGCGATTTAGTCGCAATATACCATTGGCAAATTGCGACGAATGGTCCGCAATCGCCGTCAGGCGAGTGCCGCGTCTGCGCCCATCAGTTTCGGGAAGAAGGCCTCATGCGCTGAGCGAAGCGAATCGAGCGATATGCCCGCAACTTCATTTCCGCCTGTCGTGCCGATGCGCGTTATGGGAACGCCCATCGTATAAGCGCGGTCGATATCGTCGCCTGTCACCACATAACGCCCCTGGTCTTCGCCAAAGGCGGCCGCGGCATCGGTGATCGCGCCGAGTTCGGCGCCTATGCCTGCAGCCAATGCCATTTCCGTGACTGCGACGAGCAGGCCGCCATCGGACACGTCGTGGACAGCGGTAACCTTGCCGTCTGCGATCAACTGTCTAACGAGATCGCCTGCCGCCTTTTCGCGGTCGAGATTGACTGGCGGGGGCGGGCCGTCTTCGCGGCCGTGAAGTTCGCGCAGCCAGAGCGACTGCCCAAGGTGCCCGGCGCGTTCGGAAACCGTGCCGCCGATCAGATAGATGCCTTCGCCCTCTCCCTTGAAAGCCAGGGTCGCGCTCTCCGACCAATCGGGTAGCAGGCCGATGGCGCCGATGGCCGGGGTGGGGAGAATGGCCGAACCGCCGCCAGTGGCCTTGCTTTCATTGTAAAGCGACACGTTGCCCGACACGATCGGCATGTCGAGCGCGCGGCAGGCTTCGCTCATGCCTTCGAGGCAGCCGACGATCTGGCCCATGATTTCGGGACGCTGCGGATTGGCGAAGTTGAGGCAATTGGTGACGGCGAGCGGCTTTGCGCCAACTGCGCTGAGGTTGCGCCACGCTTCGGCGATCGCCTGTTTGCCGCCTTCGACCGGATCGGCGAAGCAATAACGCGGCGTGCAATCAGTGGTGATGGCAAGGCCTTTTTGCGTGCCATGGACGCGGACGACCGCAGCGTCCCCGCCCGGGCGCTGGACCGTATCCGCGCCGACCATGTGGTCATATTGCTCCCAAATCCACCGGCGGCTGGCGAGATCGGGCGTGCCCATCAGCTTGAGGAGATCGGCGCCGATGTCCGTGCTTTCCGGCACATTGGCGAGCGGTGCGGGCTTGGGCGTCGGCACGTGCGGGCGATCATAAAGCGGCGCTTCGTCTGCGAGCGGAGCCAAGGGAATGTCGGCGACCACATCGCCCTTCCACTTCAGCACCATGCGGCCGGTGTTGGTGACGTGGCCGATGACGGCGAAATCCAGCTCCCATTTTTCGAAGATCGCCTTGGCGAAATCCTCGCGGCCCGGCTTAAGCACCATGAGCATGCGCTCCTGGCTTTCCGACAGCATCATTTCATAGGGCGTCATGCCTTCTTCGCGCTGGGGCACATCGTCCATGACGAGTTCGATGCCTACACCGCCCTTAGACGCCATTTCGACCGAGGAGGAGGTGAGGCCCGCCGCGCCCATGTCCTGGATGGCGACGATGGCGTCGGATGCCATGAGTTCAAGGCAGGCTTCGATCAGCAATTTTTCGGTGAAGGGATCGCCGACCTGCACGGTGGGGCGCTTTTCTTCCGAATCCTCGCCGAAATCGGCCGAGGCCATGGTCGCGCCGTGGATGCCGTCGCGCCCAGTCTTGGAGCCGACATAGACGATCGGATTGCCGACGCCGGAGGCCGCCGAATAGAAGATCTTGTCGGTGTCGGCGATGCCGACGGTCATGGCGTTGACGAGGATGTTGCCGTCATAGGCCTTATGGAAATTGACCTCGCCGCCGACGGTGGGGACGCCGACGCAATTGCCGTAACCGCCGATGCCGTGGACGACGCCCGCGATCAGGTGGCGCATCTTGGGATGATCGGGTCGGCCGAAACGGAGCGAGTTCATGTTGGCGATGGGACGAGCGCCCATGGTGAAGACGTCGCGCAGGATGCCGCCGACGCCGGTCGCCGCGCCCTGATAGGGTTCGATGTAGGACGGGTGGTTGTGGCTCTCCATCTTGAAGATGGCGGCCTGCCCATCGCCGATATCGACGACGCCCGCATTCTCGCCGGGGCCGCAAATGACTTGGGGGCCTGTCGTCGGAAGCCTCTTCAGGTGGATGCGGGACGATTTGTAGGAGCAATGCTCCGACCACATGACCGAGAAGATGCCGAGCTCGGTAAGGTTCGGCTGCCGCTCCATGGCGTGGAGAACACGCTCATATTCTTCAGGAGACAGGCCGTGTTCGGCGACGACTTCCGGGGTGATCGGCGATTGGGTCATGCGCGGGCATTAGCGGGAGTCTGCGCGCGTGGAAAGACTAAGTCCCTCCCTCTCAACGGGGACGGAGTTTTGGGCGTTTCTCCGGATTGCGCGACTCTTCTGGCCGGCCGATAGTCACGCGTTAAAAAGGAGAGAGATGATGGACCGCAAAGGCATTCCTCAGGGGTATCACAGCGTAACGCCCTATCTTATCGTCGATGGCGCGGAGGCGGCGATCGACTTTTACGCCCATGCCTTTGGGGCGAAGGAAAAGATGCGCTTGCCGATGGGGGAAAAGATCGCTCATGCCGAGATCGTGATCGGGGATTCCCACGTCATGCTGTCGGATGAATGGCCGGACATGAACTTGCTTAGCCCCGCAAAACGAGGCGGGGCGACGTCGAGCCTGATGATCTATCTTGGCGATGTCGACGCGGCGTTCGAGCAGGCGATCAAGGCGGGTGCGACGGTTGAGCGGCAACCGGAAGACCAGTTTTGGGGCGATCGCATGGGCACGGTCGTTGATCCGTTCGGCCATCGCTGGACCTTGTCGACCCAGATTAGGGACGTGCCGCCACAGGAAATGGAAGAGAAGATGAAGGCCTGGTCGAGCGAGATGGCGAACTGACTTTGGGACCGGAGCAACAGAAAGGCCGGCGGAATTGTGTCCCGCCGGCCCAATCTTTAAAGGTGAAGAGAAATTAGGCCTTGCAGCTCTGCGCGCCCTTGCCCGGTGCGGTGTAGGTAACGGTGGTGCCGTTGCCGCTCAGCGAATAGCCTTCGGCCGCGTAGGCCTGGCCAGCTTCCGGGGCGGTCAGAATCGTGCCTTCCGGACCCTTCTTGTCGCGGACCTTCACCGTATTGTTGGTGTAGAAATCAGCATAAAGCAGGCTGTTATCCTTGCAGCGATATGTGCGCGTCGACTGGATCGACGGCGGCAATTCAACCGGCGCCGCGTTGGCGAGCGCTTCAGCCTGAGGATCGGGTGCGTTGGCGGTGACGACCTCCGGCTCATTGCAAGCCGAGAGGGAAAGGAGGGCCGCAGCCGAAGCCGCGACGGTGAGGTGCTTTAGGTTTTTCATAACAACGGAAGATTTCGCGAGTGCAGCACGGATCGTCAAGCCCCAAAAATGTCATTCTTCGAGGGGTTCGACAAAGTGCGATCGCTTGGTTATCCTCCGTTGCGATGAAGCGTGCCAAGGATATGACCGGAATGCAGCGCGTGAGGATCGGCTTTACCGGCCTTGCCTTCGTATTCCTGATCGTGATGCTCGCGGCGATTTTTACGCGCGCGAGCGACGAGGAACTGATCACCGCCAACAATATCGACCCGGGGCTCAGCGAAAGCCAGCCCGTGGTGGTGCTCGCCAATCCGCCTGCGGCGCCCCTGGCAAAGGAGCAGCCCAAGGAGCCGCTCGCGGAACTCGGCGTCGCGCCCGGCAATGCCGAAAAGAATGCGCCAGCCGACAAGAGCGTCGGGCAGGCCCAACCTCAATAAATGGCATGGCGGCTGGCGCTGGGCGCCGCGATTTACGCGCTGGCGGAGATCGGCCTGGGCCTGACGCTGGGGCGCGTCCTGGATTGGGGGCGGGCCGAAGCGTTGCTCTTTTTCGCTTTCCGGCCCTGGTGCCTGCTCGGCCTCGCCTTTGCGGCGCGGCGGCAGGGATGGATCATCCGTTTGGGACTTTACGGCGCCGGACTGGCTTTGGCTTCTCTGGGTGAGGGATTGCTGGTGGTGGGGCTTGGGGCAATCAATCCCATGCCGGAGCTCGCGCGGGGCCTACTGGGTGGATTGGTGCTTGTTCTGATCTACGAAATGCTGATCCAGGGTGGGAAGCGAATCCACCGGCGGTTCGGAGCGATTGCGGGCGCGGTGTTGGCGCTGCCCCTGCTTATCTATCCACAGGCCCTCTCTTTCTATGACGGCATCGTGCTGGAAAAGGAGCGGGAAGGGGGAGCGGTTCGGCCCCCATTGCTGGTGATGACCGGCTTGCCGCTTTTGTGGGGCGGCTGGAGCGATTGGTCTCGTGAGCCTTGGCCGGTCCGCTCTTATAGTGTTTTGCAGACAGAGTTCGATATCACGCCGCTCGACGTGCTGGACGATGCCGGCCTTGCAAAAGGAAGGCTGCTCCTCCTTGCCCAGCCGCGGCGATTGGAGCCCGTCGAGCTGGTCCGGCTCGATGCGTGGGTGCGTGGGGGAGGGAAGGCGCTGATCCTCACCGACCCGATGCTGCTGTGGCCGAGCGACTTGGCGCTGGGCGACGCGCGCCGTCCGCCGCCGATCGGGCTGCTTGGCCCCTTGCTCGATCATTGGGGGCTCGCTCTCGAAGAAGGGGCAGAAAGGGGCGTTGCGATCCGGATCAGCGGGCCGCGCAAATGGACAGTGGCTGCCCCCGGCCGCTTTCGAGCGGCGGACCCAGGCTGCCGCCTGGGGGATGAGGGGCTGCTTGCCGATTGCCGGATCGGACGGGGACGTGCGTTGCTGGTCGCGGACGCGGACATGCTTCACGACACCTTATGGGCCGCGCCCGGGGAGCGGGGCGGGGATCGGCATCGCCGGATTGCCGATAATCCACTGCTCGTGGCCGACTGGCTTGATAGCTTGAGTGGACTGTCGCGGATGCGGCAGTCGGGAGATGTGGCTTGGCGAAAACCCGGCGATAATGCGGGGCGCGCCATTCTCTTCGCTCTTCTTCCCGTTCTCGCTGCGGGCGTAACGGGACTCGTCTTGCGCGTCCGCCGCAAGTCTTAACTATCCACTACTTCCCACTGACTTATCCACAGGTTGTGCAACAGAACAAAGCTGCAACTGGGCTCAGAACAAACCATGAATACTATGTCTTATCCCATATTATGGCATGAAATCCCCGTTCAGGGCATGAAAACCCCTTCCATCCCTACCTAATGAATGTTATCCACGTAGCCATAATAAAGAGGGGCATTCTCTGGCCACGTGGCAACGGCGCAGGGACGCGGAGGCGCGTTCCTGTGGTCAGGGAAGGCTTGGCTTTAAAGAAGGCAGGCGAAACAGGGTGGAACTCGAACATCTCTTCAACGGGAGCGCACTGAACGCGGTGGATGCCAAAGGGCGTCTGTCGGTTCCGTCGTTCATCCGTGGAGTGATCGAGCGCCGCTCCGACGCCAAGGCGTTGATCCTCGGTGCGCATGAGGTCGACCCTTGCCTCACCGCTTATGATCGCGGCTATGCCCGTTACCTCCATGCCGAAAACGAACGCCGCCGCCTGAACGAAGAGGCGCAGGGCGGTGAGGCGGCCAATCACTATGCCCGCGCGCGTCGCACATTCGGCATTACCGAGGACGTTCCTTACGACACGAGCGGCCGCATCATCCTGCCCCCGATGATGCGCAAGAAGGGGCAGATCGAGGATCTGGCGCTGTTCGTCGGCGTCGGCGGTACGTTCGAAATCTGGAATCCGCATGTTGCGTTGAAGAGCGGCGATGCGGATTTGAAAGAACTCGCGGCTTACCGGCTGGAAGAGAAGGGGATCGCGCTGTGAGCCAGCCCGCGCCCCATATTCCGGTCCTTCTTGACGAAGTGATTGCGGGTCTCTCTCCCCAGGCGGGCGAAGTTCATGTCGACGGCACGTTCGGCGCCGGCGGCTATACGCGTGCGATTTTGGAGACGGGTGCGAAGGTCATCGCCTTCGACCGCGATCCCGACGCCATTCGTGACGGGCAAGGGCTCGTCGCGGAGAGCGGGGAGCGCCTGACGCTTGTTCCGGAGCGTTTTTCCCGGATGCGTCAGGCGCTTGCCGAACGAAACATTGCGGAAGTTGACGGTGTGACGCTGGATATCGGCGTGTCGTCGATGCAGCTGGACCAAGCCGAGCGCGGATTTTCATTCCAGGCGGACGGCCCGCTCGACATGCGGATGAGCCAGGACGGTGAAAGCGCCGCCGATTTCGTCAATACTGCCGACGAAGGCGAAATTGCCGACGTCCTCTATCATTATGGCGAGGAGCCCAAGTCGCGCCGCGTCGCGCGCGCCATCGTGGCCGCGCGCCCGATCGAGCGGACCGGGCAGTTGGCCGATGTGGTGCGCAAGGCGCTGGGTCATCATCCGGGCATGAAGAAAGATCCGGCGACCCGCACCTTCCAGGCCATCCGCATTCACCTCAACCAGGAAATGCAGGAACTGGAAGAAGGGTTGGAAGCCGCGGAGCAGGTATTGAAGGAAGGCGGGCGGCTTGCCGTCGTCACCTTCCACAGCCTGGAAGATCGGATCGTGAAGCGGTTCCTGAAAGAGCGGAGCGGTTCGACGCCCGCCGGGTCACGCCATCTGCCGGTCGCGGCTAAGGGCCCGGCACCGACGTTCGAGGCGGTCGCCAAGGCCCTGCGCCCGAGCGAGGCCGAACTCACCCGCAATCCGCGTGCGCGTTCCGCCACGCTTCGTGTCGCGCGGCGCACCGCCGCAATCGCCTGGAAAAGAGAAGGACTGGCGCAATGATGGCGCAAGGGTTCAAGCCCGTTGGTTGGGTTGCCGGCGTCGCTGCCGCCGCGCTTGGCTGCTACATGCTCTCGCTCCAGGTTGCATCGGAGCGCGCGGAGCTTGCGAGCCTCGAGCGGCGCATCGTTGCGGCCAAGCAGGATATCCGTTCGCTGCAGACCGAGCTTGGCACGCGCGGCCGCCTGTCGCAGCTCGAGCATTGGAACGCCGAAGTCCTGGCCCTGTCCGCGCCCGCGTCAAACCAGTTTCTCGACAATGAAGTGATGCTCGCCCGCTTCGAAACCCGCGAAAAGACGATCGAGGAGCGCGCGCCGCTTCGCCTTGCCTCTGCCGAGACGGTGGCGGTCCCGGATCAGCCTGTGGCAACTGCCCAACCCAGGCTGATTCAGGCCGCCGCCAATGTGGGTGCCGCTGTGCCGCAACCGGTGCTCCGCAAGGCAAGCTATACGCCGTCCCCCGCTTCACCGGCTGAGGTCGTGGCGCCCAAGGCGGCGGTAAAGAAAATGCCGGTGGAAAAGGCGGCTGCCGAGAAGGCATCCGCGCAACCCAAGAAAAAGGCGGAAACCGTTGCTGCCGCCAAGCCCCAAAAGAAGAGCGCGCCGGTCAAGTCGGCGGGTCTGCTTGGCGACGATGTGCTCGGCGATCTGAGCGCCGCGGCGAAGA
The DNA here is from genome assembly GCF_003012815.1 of Allosphingosinicella vermicomposti. Taxonomy (GTDB): domain Bacteria; phylum Pseudomonadota; class Alphaproteobacteria; order Sphingomonadales; family Sphingomonadaceae; genus Allosphingosinicella; species Allosphingosinicella vermicomposti. The sequence continues at coordinate 313,421 of NZ_PXYJ01000001.1, forward strand.
GTGAAACGCGCAAGGGGAGCGGGGCCACGCGGTGACGGCAATTGCGATCGAGCGGCAGGGGGTAAGCCTTCCGGGACAGCGGCAGCAGACGCTCTCCCTTACCTATCACCGTCTCATGTTGATGATGCTGGTGTTTGCGGGCGTTACGACATTGATCGTCGCCCGCATTCTCTATTTAAGCGTCTTTTCCGACCGCGCCGACACGGGCGCGGTCGGCAATCCGCTGTTGCCCGCGCGCGGAGACATTATCGACCGCAACGGCGTGCCGCTTGCCCGCACCATCGATGCCTGGTCGATCGCCGTCCATCCGAAGAAACTGCTCGGCGATCCAGCGGAACTTGCGGTGAAGCTGAACGAGCTGATGCCGGAGAAGAGCGCGGCCGAATATCTGTCCCTTTTAAAATCCGATAAAACATTCGTCTATCTGAGCCGTCGCGCCATGCCGGAACTTGTGGCAGCGGTGAATGCGCTTGGCGAACCGGGCATCGCTTTCGACCGCGAGCCCGAGCGGCTTTATCCGAACCTTGAGCTTGCCGCCCATGTCGTTGGTTATACCGATCTCGACGGCAAGGGCGCGGCCGGTATCGAGCGCGCATTCGACAAGCAGATGTCCGACCCTGCGACCCGGGGCGAGCCCATCCAGCTTTCGATCGATGCCCGCGTTCAGCAGGCGCTGGAGGCCGAACTGCTCGCCGCCATGCACAAGTTCAGTGCGATCGGCGCGGCGGGCGTGATCATGGATGTAAAGACCGGCGAAGTGCTCGCTATGTCTTCGCTTCCCGAACTCAATCCCAACGTGCCTGGCAAGGGATCGATGGATGCGCGGTTCAACCGCATCACGCTTGGCGTCTACGAGCTTGGATCGACCTTCAAGCCCTTCACTGTCGCGATGGCGATGGATGCAGGCGTCGTCAAAAGCCTTGGGCAGATGTACAATTGCTCAAGCGGGCTACGCGCGGGCGGCTTTACGATCACCGACACGCACCCGTTCAATCGCGCCTGTTCGGTGTCCGAGATCATGCAGGAATCCTCCAATATCGGGACGGCGCAGATCGCGGCGCAGCTGGGCGCTGAGCGGCAGAAGGAATTCCTGAAGAAAATGGGCTTCCTCGATCGCGTCGAGATCGAGCTGATGGAGCGCGGGCGGACGCTGACGCCCGGCAATGATTGGGGTGAGGTCGCGACGATGACGGTGGGCTACGGCCACGGCATCGCGGTGACGCCGCTCCACCTCGCCAGCGGCTATGCGGCCCTGTTCAACGGCGGCATCTGGCATCCCGCGACCCTGCTCAAAACCGGCAAGAACCGTCCCGTTCCCGCAGGCCGGCGCGTGTTTAGCGAGGATACGTCCTACAAGATGCGCGCTTTGCTCCGCCTTGTCGTCACGCATGGTACGGGCAAGAAGGCGGATGCGCCGGGTTATCGCATCGGCGGCAAGACCGGCACTGCGGAAAAGATTGTCGGCGGCCGCTACACCGGGGCATCCGTCGTCACGACCTTTGCAGGCGTTTTCCCGATGGACGAGCCGCGCTATGTTGTGGTGGCGATGCTCGACGATCCCAAATCCACGGCCGAAACCTATGGCTTCCATACCGCAGGCTGGAACGTGGCCCCGGTCATTTCAAAGGTTGTGAGCCGCGTCGGCCCGATGCTTGGCGTGCAGCCGAGCACGAGCCGCGACGCGAATCTCGCCGAAGTCCTCCCCTTCATCCGGGGGGATTGAGCGATGCGCCTTGGCGAACTGATCGGAACCGAGACGCAAGCGCAGGTCACGGGTTTTGCGATCGATCATCGGAAGATTGCCCCCGGAACGGTGTTCGGCGCCTTTCCCGGTAGCCGTTTCAATGGCGAGGATTATATCGCCGAAGCCGTAAAGGCTGGCGCGGTCGCCATCGTCGCGCGGCCCGAAGCGCGGGTGGAGGGCGCCGTGCATGTGAAGGCGGATGAGCCGCGCCAGGCCTTTGCCGCGCTTGCCGCCCGTTTCTTCGCGCCCTTTCCGGGCACCGTCGTCGCGGTGACGGGCACGAATGGCAAGACGTCCAACGTCGAAATGGTGCGCCAGCTTTGGCGCATGGCGGGGCATGTTTCCGCGTCGATCGGCACCTTGGGCGTTACCACGGCGGATGAGCAGGTGACGACCGGCCTGACGACGCCGGATGTCGTCACCTTTCTGTCCAATATGGCGGGGCTGAAGCGCATGGGCATTACCCATGCCGCGTTCGAAGCATCGAGCCATGGCCTGTCGCAATATCGTACCGAAGGGCTTGCGGTATCGGCGGGCGCCTTCACCAATTTCAGCCGCGATCATCTCGATTATCACGAGACGATGGACGCCTATTTCGACGCCAAGATGCGATTGTTCCGCGAGGTGCTGGAACCCGGCGCAGCAGCGGTGATCTGGACCGACGATCCGAAATCCGCCGAAGTCGAAGGCATTGCGCGTCAGCGCGGGCTGAATGTGATGACGGTTGGCACGAAGGGCGAGAGCCTGCGCCTGATCTCGCGCACGCCGACCCAGCTTGGCCAGACGCTCGTCATCGAAGCCGATGGCACCGAGCATAAGGTGACGCTGCCGCTGATCGGCGCCTATCAGGCCGCGAACGTGTTGACGGCGGCGGGCCTGGTCATCGCGACCGGCGGCAATGTGAAGCAGACCCTCTCGCACCTTTCGCGCCTCCAGCCGGTGCGTGGCCGTCTCGAACGCGCCGTTATTACCAAGGCGGGGGCACCCGTTTACGTGGATTATGCTCATACGCCGGACGCCCTGGAAGCCGCGATCGAGGCGCTTCGGCCTCATGCCAGGGGTCGGCTCATCACGATTTTCGGTGCGGGCGGCGATAGGGACGTTGGCAAACGGCCCGAGATGGGCGAGGTGGCGGCCCGCATGTCAGACCTCGTCATCATCACCGACGACAATCCCCGCAGCGAAGACCCCGCCGCCATCCGCCGCGATGTGCTGGCGGGCGCGGCGCGCGCGCGGGAAGTCGGCGGGCGCCGGGAAGCCATTGCGGCCGGGATCGCGGAAGCGGGACCGGAGGATATCATCCTGCTTGCGGGCAAGGGGCACGAGCAGGGGCAGATCGTGGGCGACAAGGTGCTGCCGTTCGATGACGTCACCGTGGCGCGGGAGTGTGCGGCGTGAGGGCTCTCACCCGACACCGTTCGCTTCGATCGAAGTCGAAAAGCGTGTTGCAGGGCCGGGCGCTGCGTGTCTCGACTTCGCTCGACACGAACGGAAAAGGTTCGATTAGTGGATAGCCTTTGGACCTCCGAAGAAATCGCGGCGGCGACCAACGGCAGCGCTTCCGCGCCGTTTGAAGTGACCGGCGTTGCTTTCGATTCCCGGGAGATCGGGCAGGGCGACCTTTTTATCGCGATGAAGGGCGAATTGACCAACGGGCATCGCTTCCTCGATCAGGTTCAGGCAGCGGGCGCGGCGGGCGCGATTGTGAGCGAAGGCGGCGCCCTGCCGCACGTACTGGTCGACGACACGACCAAGGCCTTGAACGACCTGGGCCGCGCGTCGCGCGCGCGGAGCAAGGCTAAGATCATCGGTGTCACGGGCTCGGTCGGCAAGACCAGTACCAAGGAAGCTCTGTTCGCCGCCCTTGATCGGCCGAAGCGCGGCCAGGCTCATCGCTCGGTCAAAAGCTACAACAATCATACCGGCGTGCCGCTGTCGCTCGCCCGGATGCCGCGCGAGGCGCGGTTCGGTGTGTTCGAAATGGGTATGAGCGCTGCGGGCGAGCTTGCGGCTTTAACCCGATTGGTGCGCCCGCATGTTGCCATCGTCACCGCCATTGCGCCCGCGCATCGCGAGTTCTTTGCGAGCGAGGAAGAGATTGCTGATGCGAAGGGCGAGATTTTTCAGGGCCTGGAGCCGGGCGGGACCGCGATCGTGCCGTTCGACAGCCCATATCGCGACCAGTTGATCCGCGCCGCCGAGCCTTATGCCGCCAAAATTGTGACGTTCGGCCTTGGGCAGGGGGCCGATGTGCGGGCGCTGGATGTGGTGCCGGTGGCGCGCGGAACGCTCATCTCCGCGACCCTGCCGGACGCTGAACTCACCTTCACCATCGGCCATCCGGGCGAGCATTGGGTGTCGAACGCGCTGGCGGTAATCGCGGCGGTGCAGGCCGTGGGCGGCGATCTGGCCGCGGCTGGTCTGGCGCTTGCAGAACTCGAAGGCATGAAAGGGCGCGGCGCGCGCCATCGTATCGCTTTGCCGGGTGGCGAAGCGCTGGTGATCGACGAAAGCTACAACGCCAATCCGGCGTCCATGGCGGCCACGCTGAAGACGCTTGGCGCCGAAGGATCGGCCACGCGCCGGATCGCGATTCTCGGCTCCATGCGGGAGCTTGGGCCGGGCTCGAACGACTTTCACGCAGCCCTTGCCGAACCGATCGAGGCTGCGCGCGTCGATCATGCGATCCTGGTTGGCGAAGAAATGGGCGCGCTGGCAAAAGCCCTTGGAAACAGGGTGGATTTCACGCATGTCCCGGACGCTGCAAGCGCGACGGCGCGCGCGCGGGAGATGATCGGGCCCGGTGATGCCATTCTCGTCAAGGGATCGAACAGTGTGGGCCTGTCCGCCCTCGTCGCAGCTTTGGTGGGGGAAGGCTGAATGTTTCTGTGGATCGCCGAACAATTCGGTTATGAAGGGATATTCAATCTCTTCCGGTATCTGACGTTCCGGGCGGGCGCCGCGACGGCGACGGCCCTGTTTCTCGGTCTTCTCATCGGCCCTAAATTCATCGGCTGGTTGCGCGTCCGCCAGGGCAAGGGGCAGCCGATCCGCGAAGACGGCCCGCAAACCCATCTCGCCAAGCGCGGCACGCCGACCATGGGTGGATTGATGATCCTCACCTGCGTCACCGTGGCGATGCTGCTGTGGATGGACTTCTTTAACCGCTACCTCTGGGGCTGCCTGATCATCACGGTGGGCTTCGGCCTGATCGGCTTTCTCGACGATTATGACAAGGTGACGAAGAAGAGCCACAAGGGCGTGTCCGGCAAGGTTCGCCTCGCCGCCGAATTCGTGGTGGCAGGCGCAGGCTGCGCAATCATGATTTGGGGCGCGGGCACGGAGCTTTACATCCCCTTCTATAACGGGCCGGTTATCGATCTTGGCTGGTTCTACATCGTCTTTGCGGCTTTCGTCGTTGTCGGCGCGGGGAACGCCGTAAACCTGACGGACGGACTCGACGGGCTGGCGACCATGCCCGTCATTATCGCGAGCCTTGCCTTCCTGCTCATTTCCTATCTGGTCGGTAACGCGATCTTCTCGTCCTACCTCGGTATCCCGCATGTGTTGGGATCGGGCGATCTTACGGTCCTGTGTTCGGCGATCATCGGTGCCGGCCTTGCCTTCCTGTGGTTCAACGCGCCGCCGGCTGCCGTCTTCATGGGCGATACCGGGAGCCTTGCGCTGGGCGGTGCTCTTGGCGCGATCGCGGTCGCGACGCGGCATGAGATTGTGCTGGCGATCATCGGCGGCCTTTTTGTGCTGGAAGCCGTGTCGGTGATCGTGCAGGTCTTCTTCTACAAGCGGACGGGCAAGCGCGTGTTCAAGATGGCGCCAATTCACCACCATTTCGAGCAGGTCGGCTGGTCGGAGCCGACCGTCGTAATTCGTTTCTGGATCATCAGCTTCGTCCTCGCGCTTGCGGGCCTGTCGACCCTGAAGCTGAGATGATCGGGAGCGCATCGTTCAGGGATAAGGATTATGCCGTCCTCGGCCTCGCGCGATCGGGGCTGGCGACGGTGAAAGCGCTTGCCGGCAGCGGCGCGCGGGTGATGGCGTGGGACGGGAAGGAAGAGGCGCGGAGTGCCGCGGCTCCCTTCGCGCGGATCGCCGATCCGCTTGTGACCTCCATTTACGGCTTTGAGGCGGTGGTGGTGTCGCCCGGCGTGCCGCTCAACAAGCATCCGATCGCGGAGCGGGCGAGGGCAGCCAAAGTGCCTGTCATCGGTGATATCGAACTTTTCGCGCAGGCGCGGGCCGAGCAGCCGCCGCACCAGGTGGTCGGCATTACCGGCACCAACGGCAAATCGACGACGACGGCGCTGATTCACCACATTTTGAAGACGGCGGGCATGCCGGCGGCGATGGGCGGCAATATCGGGCTGCCCATCCTGGAGCAGGATCCGCTTCCCGAAGGCGGCGTCTATGTGCTGGAATTGTCGTCCTATCAGATCGATTTGACGCAGAGCCTGGACTGCGATGTCGCGGTTTTGCTGAACGTCACGCCCGATCATCTCGACCGCTATGACGGGATCGAGGATTATGCGGCATCCAAGGCGCGGCTCTTTGCCATGCAGTCCGAGGATCATATCGCGGTGATCGCGGCGGAGGACGATTATACCCGCGCGATTGCGGGCGAAGTGAGCGGGCGAAAGATGATCGTTTCCTCTGCCGATGTGAGGGACCAGTCCCGCTGGCCCTCGCTGCAAGGGCCGCACAACGCGCAAAATGCCGCCGCCGCCGTCGCGGTGGCGCGGGCGCTGGGCGTGAGCGACGACAAGATCGCCGAGGGGCTGGCGACTTATCCCGGGTTGCCGCACCGGATGGAGCGAGTAGCCGAGAAGAATGGGGTGCTGTTCGTCAACGATAGCAAGGCGACCAACCCGGATTCCACCGCGCCCGCGCTTGGTGCTTATCCGCATATTCATTGGATATTGGGCGGGCTTGCCAAGGGCGAGGATCTGGATGCCTGCCTGCCCTATCTCGGCAATGTGCGGGGGGCCTATGTGATTGGCGACGCGGCGCCGCTGTTTGCTCAGCTGCTTGCAGGCAAGGTGCCGGTTAACGAGAGCGGGACGCTGGATCAGGCGGTGCGCGACGCGGCCGCTGCGGCGGTGGCGGGCGAGGTTGTTCTCCTGTCTCCCGCCTGCGCGTCTTTCGATCAGTTCAAGGATTATGAAGCGCGCGGAGAGGCGTTCCGCACGGCGGTGGAGGCGCTGTGATGGATGCGCCTCCTTCCCGCAAAGCACAGACGGCGCGGCTCGGCCGGTCCGACCGGAGCGCGCTCGGCAAATGGTTTTGGGAGATCGACCGCGTTCTCCTGATGCTGGTCGTCGTGCTGATTTCCATCGGCCTCATCGCGGTGGCGGCGGCTTCCCCGGCGGCGTCGCAGCGTTATTCGGGCGGAGCGGTGAGCTTCGCGCCGCTTCATTATTTCTACCGCCAACTTGTCTGGATCATCGTCGCCTTTCCGGTGATGATCGGTGTGTCGATGCTTCCCAAGACGGTTGCACGGCGGCTGTGTCTGATCGGCGCAGGCATCTTCACCTTCTTCCTCTTCCTGGTGCCGATCATCGGACAGGAAGTGAACGGGGCGCGGCGCTGGATCGGTGTCGGCTTCACCCAATTCCAGCCGTCCGAATTTTTAAAACCGATGTTCATCGTCTCGATGGCCTGGCTCCTGTCGCTGCGTGATCAGGACAAGAGCTTGCCCGTCGTTCCGCTATCGGCGCTGATGCTCGGCATCGTCGCGCTGCTGCTGATGCGACAGCCCAATTTCGGCGAGACGATCATTTTCGGCGCGGCATGGGTGATCCTACTCACTTTGTCCGGCGTGCCGATGCGCTTCCTGATTGGCCTTGGAGCTGCGGGCATAATCGCGATCGTGCTCGCCTATCTTTTCTATCCGGTCGCGACGACGCGTATCGACGCCTTCCTGTTCGCCGATGCGGGCAATCATGATACCTACCAGACGGACAGCGCGCTGCGGACGCTGACGGCGGGCGGGTTGTTCGGCACCGGCCCCGGCGGCGGTACGCGCAAATTCCACCTTCCCGAGCCGCACACCGATTACATTTTTTCGGTGATCGGCGAGGAATTCGGCCTGATCGCCTGTATCGCCATCGCGGCCATTTACATGACGATCGTTGCGCGCGTGCTGATCAAGCTGCTGCATGAGGAGGATACGTTTCTTCTCCTCGCAACGGCTGGCTTGGTGACGCAGTTCGGGTTGCAGGCACTGATCAACATGGCGGTCAACGTGCAGATCGCGCCGTCCAAGGGCATGACCCTGCCCTTCATCTCCTATGGCGGATCGTCGATGCTGGCTCTTTCGATCGGCTTTGGATTGCTGCTCGCCTTCACGCGGCGAAACCCCTATCTCCACCGCTCCCCTTATGTGGTGAGAGGTAAGTGATCGTGAAGCGCCATTTCGTCATGGCCGCCGGAGGAACTGGCGGGCACATGGTTCCGGCCCATGCGCTGGCCGAGGAATTGATGGCGCGCGGACACAAGGTGTCGCTCATCACCGATGATCGCGGTGCAAAGATTCCGGGCCTGTTCGGCGGGGTTCAGGTCAATATCCTGCCCGCAGGGCGGCTGGCGGGCGGCATATTCGGCTGGCTGAAAGCAGGGCGGAACATCCTGGCGGGGCGGAAGCAGGCGCGGGCCTTTTACCGTCAGCTGAAGCCTGCCGCTGTCGTCGGCTTTGGCGGCTATCCCGCGCTTCCGGCTTTGCTGGCCGCGCAGGGAGCGGGGATCGCGACGGCGATCCACGAACAAAATGCGGTGCTCGGCCGGGTGAACCGGCTGCTGGCGCGGAAGGTCGACGCCATTGCGACCGCTTACCCGCAAGTCGATCGCCTGCCGCCTGCCTGCGCAAGCAAAGTCGAACTGGTCGGCAATCCGGTGCGGGACGAGGTGCTGGCGCTGCGCGATAGGCCCTTTCCGAAATCCGATGCCGAGCTGAACGTGCTGGTGACGGGCGGAAGCCAGGGCGCGACCGTGCTTTCGAGCGTGGTGCCGGATGGTCTGACGTTGCTCCCCGAACCCTATCGCGCGCGGCTCAACATCGTGCAGCAATGCCGGGCCGAGGATATCGACCGGGTGCGGGCGCGCTATGCCGAGCTTGGGCTGAAGGCGGAGCTTGCGACCTATCTGCCGGACCTGCCGGAGCGGCTCGCCTCGGCCCATATCGTCATCGCCCGCGCGGGCGCCTCGACCATCGCGGAGCTGACGGCGGCCGGGCGGCCGGCAATCCTGGTGCCGCTGCCTTCCGCGACGGACGATCACCAGACATCCAATGCGCGCGAAATGGCCAAGGAAGGCGGGGCGCGCATGGTCCCGCAGGGCGAATTCACGCCGGAGCGGTTGGCGCGGGAGATCGAGGCGCTCGGTCTGGAGCCCGACGCGCTTGCCGAAGCGGCGGCCCATGCACGGGCCTGCGGGCGCCCGGATGCGACCCGCGCACTTGCGGACCTCGTCGAACGCATCGCCAGGACGCCGGGTATGGACAAAATCGCGGTCACGGAAAAGACGGTCTCCGCGCCGGTTCAGGGGGCTTTGGCATGAGGGGCGTCGGCACCGACATCGGCACTATCCACTTCGTCGGTATCGGCGGCATCGGCATGTCCGGTATTGCCGAGGTGATGCATATCCTGGGCTATAAGGTCCAAGGATCGGATGTTGCCGAGGGCTATGTGATCGAAGGGCTGCGCAAGGCGGGCATCAAGGTGATGATCGGACAGCAGGCCGACAATCTCGGCGACGCGGCGGTGGTCGTCACATCAACCGCGATCAGGAAGGATAATCCCGAGGTTCAATGCGCCTATGAGCGGCGCATCCCCGTCGTCCGCCGCGCGGAGATGCTGGCGGAACTGATGCGGCTCAAGGCGACAGTTGCTGTCGCGGGCACGCACGGCAAGACGACGACGACGTCCATGGTCGCGGCTTTGCTCGACGCGGGCGGGATCGATCCGACCGTCATCAATGGCGGGATCATTAACGCCTACGGCTCCAATGCGCGGCTTGGCACATCCGACTGGATGGTGGTGGAGGCCGACGAGAGCGACGGCAGCTTCCTGCGCCTTGACGGCACGCTCGCCATCGTCACCAATATCGATCCCGAGCATCTCGATCATTATGGCGGCTTCGATAAGGTAAAGGACGCCTTTGTCGAATTCGTCGAGAATGTGCCTTTCTATGGCGCGGCATTCCTGTGCGTGGATCATCCCGAAGTGCAGTCGATCATTCCGCGCCTGCGTGACCGGCGGGTCGTGACGTATGGCTTCGCGGCACCGGCCGACATTCGCGGCGACAATGTGACGCCGTTCCCAGGCGGCAATCGCTTCGATGTTAGCGTGCGCGACCGCCATGGCGATGTGCGCGTGATCGAGGGCGTGGAACTGCCCATGCCGGGCCGCCACAACGTCCAGAACGCATTGGCCGCGATCGGCGTGGCGATCGAGATGGGCATAGCCGACGACGTGATTGCGCGCGGATTTGCCCAGTTCGGCGGCGTGAAGCGGCGCTTCACCAAGGTCGGTGAGGTCGACGGCGTCACGATCATCGACGATTACGGGCACCATCCGGTCGAAATCAAGGCGGTGCTCGCCGCCGCCCGTGAAGGCGCGCAAGGCCGGGTGATCGCGGTGGTGCAACCGCACCGCTATACGCGCCTCCACAATCTGATGGACGAGTTCCAGGGCGCCTTCAACGACGCCGACATCGTCTATGTCGCGCCGGTCTATGCGGCGGGCGAGGCGCCGATCGAAGGCGCTGGGGCAGCGGATCTGGTCGAAGGCCTGAAGGAACGCGGCCATCGCGCGGTGAGCGCGGTGCGGGATGCGGATGATCTGGCGCGGCAGCTGCGCGATGTCGCGGCGCTTGGGGATATGGTGATCTGCCTGGGCGCTGGGGATATTACGAAATGGGCTGCTGGTCTGGGCGAGAAGATCCGCCAAGTGAGACTGGCGAAGTGATGTGCGGTTTCGCCCTCAACCGTTCGGTTCGAGCGAAGTCGAGAACCGCTTGTGCTGACGCTTCTCGACTTCGCTCGAAGCGAACGGGGGAGGGGGCGTGAGTGTAGTGGTTCTCCCTGCCGTGCGCGGCCGTTTGACTGAAGACGCGCCCTTGGCGCCGCTCGTCTGGTTCAAATCGGGCGGGGCGGCGCAGTGGTTGTTCGAGCCTGCCGATGTGGATGATCTCAGCGATTTTCTGGCCGCGCTCGATCCTGAAGTGCCGGTCATGGGGTTGGGCCTTGGTTCCAACCTGATCGTTCGCGATGGCGGCTTTCCGGGCGTCGTGGTGCGGCTTGGTAAGGCCTTTGCGAAGGTCGACCGGCTGGATGATTTGACCCTTCGTTGTGGCGGCGGAGCATCGGGCATTCTTGTGTCGTCCAATGCGCGCGACGCCGGGATCGGGGGGCTTGAATTCCTGCGCTCCATTCCGGGCACCGTTGGTGGCTTCGTCCGGATGAACGGCGGCGCTTATGGCCGTGAGGTGAAAGATATTCTCCTCGAATGCGAGGTGGTGCTGCGTTCGGGCGAGCGGCGGACTTTGCCGCTTTCGGCGCTTGGCTACACCTATCGGCATAGCGCATTGCCCGAAGGGGCGATCGTGGTGTCGGCAACATTCCGGGGCCATGCCGAAGAGCCCCGTGTCATTCAGGCGGAGATGGACCGGATCGCGCAATCGCGGGAAGAATCGCAGCCGTTGCGGAGCCGCACGGGGGGGTCGACCTTCAAGAATCCGGCGGGTGGCAAGGCGTGGCGGCTGGTCGATGAAGCCGGATGCAGGGGGCTCACAATTGGCGATGCGCAAGTATCGGAAAAGCATTGCAATTTCCTGCTTAACCTTGGCGCGGCGACGTCCGCCGATATCGAGGCATTGGGCGAGGAAGTGCGGCGCCGCGTGAAGGAGAAGAGCGGGGTGACCCTGGAATGGGAAATCCAGCGGGTGGGGGTGGCGTGATGTGGCAACCTTTCCGCGTCATTCCGGCGAAAGCCGGAATCTCAGGCCGGAAGAGCGCGGCCCTGCACGATGAGACCCCGGCTTCCGCCGGGGTGACGTCCTGTTTCGCCGGGGTGACGTTGTGGCCCGCCGCAGTGACGATTTATGGGGTGATGTATGCGTAACGAGAAGCTTCATGTCGCGGTACTGATGGGCGGCTGGTCCGCCGAGCGGCCGGTGTCGCTGATGAGCGGCAATGGCGTTGCCGATGCGCTCGAAAGCCTAGGCCATAAGGTGACGCGCATCGATATGGATCGCGATGTCGCCGCGCGCATCGCCGAAGCGAAGCCGGATGTTGTGTTCAACGCGCTTCACGGGACGCCCGGCGAGGATGGCTCGGTGCAGGGCATGATGGACCTGATGGGCGTCAAATATACGCATAGTGGCATGGTCACCTCCGTCATCGCGATCGACAAGGAGCTGACCAAGCAGACGCTGGTGCCGCACGGCATCCGGATGCCGGAAGGGCAGATCGTCGAGAGCGAGGGCCTGTATGTCGCCGATCCGATGGCGCGGCCTTATGTGCTTAAACCCGTGAACGAAGGCTCGTCTGTCGGTGTCGCCATCGTCACCAATGAGGGCAATACCGGCAATCCGATCGCGCGCGATGCCAAGGGGCCGTGGCAGGAATTCGACCGGTTGCTCGCCGAGCCCTTCATTCCCGGACGCGAGCTGACGGCGGCGGTGATCGGCGATGAAGCGCTGGCGGTGACCGAACTTCGCCCCAAGTCCGGCTTTTACGATTTTGACGCCAAATATACGGACGGCATGACCGAGCATGTTTGCCCGGCGCAAATCCCGGATGATGTTCGCGACGCGGCGCTCGAGATGGCGCTGAAGGCGCATCAATTGCTCGGCTGCAAGGGCACGTCGCGGTCCGATTTCCGCTGGGACGATGAGCGGGGTGTCGAGGGGCTCTATTTGCTCGAGGTCAATACGCAGCCGGGCATGACGCCCTTGAGCCTGGTCCCCGAACAGGCGAAGTATAAGGGCATGTCCTATGCCGAGCTTGTCCAGAAGATCGTGGATCTCGCCCTGTGACGGCGCGGGTGGCACGCGGCGGATCGCCTGCGCGTGGCCGCCCGGCCTCTGCCAAGGCGCGCGCCGCCAAGGGGCGTAAGAAGGCACAGACTTTTGCCGGATTGCCGGTGTCCGGCGACCTTATCCGCCGCGTCGGCTGGTGGCTGCTCGGCGGCGCGAGTGTCGCGGTGCTGATCGCGCTGGCGCTGGTTTTCCGCCTGCCGCAGATGGCGGGCGTCGAGATTGGCGAGGCGATCGGACGCGCCGGATTTTCCGTGAAGCGGGTGGAAATCAAGGGGCTGAAGCATATGCAGCGCCTGCCGGTTTATGCCGTGGCGCTGGATCAGCCGTCCATGGCGTTGCCGCTGATCGACATCGGGGCCACGCGGGACCGGCTGATGCAGTTCGGCTGGGTGAAGGATGCGCGTGTGTCGCGGCGCTGGCCGGACACTTTGGTGGTCGACATCGTCGAACGCCAGCCATCGGCCATCTGGCAGCACAACCGGCGCCTTGCGCTGATCGATAATGAGGGCGTGGTTCTGGATCAGGTGCGGCTCGACGCGATGCCGGACCTGCCGCTGGTCATCGGGCCGGACGCCAACAAGCAGACGGCATCTCTGGGGCGATTGATCGAGGCGGCGCCGCAATTGAAGGCGATGCTGGCGAGCGCGACCTGGATCGGGGCGCGGCGGTGGGATTTGCGGTTTCAATCCGGCGAGACCCTTGCCCTGCCAGAGGGTGAGGAAGCGGCGAAAAAAGCGCTTGTTCTTTTCGCCCGTATGGATCAGCAGACGGCGTTGCTGGGACGGGGGCTCGTCCGCTTCGACATGCGCATAGCAGGCAAGTTCATCGTCCGCGTTTCCCGCAATCCGGGGGATGCCGTGCCGGACGTGACGCCCGATGCGCCGCCGCCTCCGCCGCCGGTCAACACGGGTCCGACGGACCTCACGAAAACGATCTAGGGGAAGAATGGATGGCGCCGCCGCCGGGTAGAAAGCTCGTCACCGCACTCGATATCGGGTCGTCCAAGGTGTGCGCGCTGATCGCCGAGCCGGGCGAGGATGGCACGCTGCGGATCCTGGGCACCGGTCAGCGCGAAAGCCGAGGCGTGAAGCGCGGTTTCATCGCCGACATGGAGCGTACCGAGGCGGCGGTGCGCGAAGCGGTGGAGCAAGCGGAGCGGATCGCGGGCCTCAATATTGAAGATGTGTTCGTCGGCTATTCCGCTGGCGGACTGGTTTCGACCGAAGCGTCCGTCGCTGTCGAAACGGGCGGGCATCGGGTCGAAAAGGACGATATCGACGCGCTGCTTCTTGCCGGGCGCAATTCGATCGAGCCCGACGGACGGATGGTGCTCCATGCGTTGCCCGCGCTTTATACGCTGGATGGGCTGCAAGGCGTGAAGAACCCGCTCGGCCTCCACGCCGATCGGCTCGCGGTCGACATCCACGTCATCGCCGCCGACATCGCGCCGGTGCGCAACCTCGATCTGTGTGTGCGGTCCGCGCATCTTGGCGTGCAGGCGATCGTCGCCTCCCCCGTCGCGGCGGGCAAGGCCTGCTTGAGCGAGGAGGAGCGCGAGCTTGGCGTCGCCCTGGTCGAAGTGGGCGCGGGCGTGACCAACGTCTCGGTTTTTGCGGGCGGCATGCTGGTGGGGCTCAAGTCCATTGCCCTTGGCGGGATCGACATTACCGATGACATCGCTTCGGCGTTCGGTACGCGCCGGGCGGAGGCGGAGCGGATGAAGTGCTTCTATGGCTCTGCCACCACATCTCCGCGCGACAATCATGAAATGATCGAACTCGTTCCGATGGGCGGGGGCGAGGAGGGGACGGAAGCGGCGCGCATCACGCGGGCCCAGCTCATTGCCGTCATCCGCCAGCGGCTCGACCATTTGACGGGTGAGATTGCGACGGCGCTGAAGGAGTTGGGCTTTGCCGGGCCGTTCGGGCGTCAGGTGGTGCTGACCGGCGGCGGTTCGGAATTGAAGGGCATTGCCGATTATATGCAGGGCGTGCTCGGCCGCGCCGTCCGCATCGGGCGCCCGCGCCTGGCGGGGCTTCCCGACGCGCATAGCGGCCCGGCCTTCACCACGCTCGTCGGCCTTGCCCAGTTCGCGGCCTCGAACGAGCTCGACCTGCGGCAGATCTCCCAGCCCGGCGGCGATGCGCCGAAGGGGCCCGGCGGCGGCTTTATGCAAAGGCTGATTTCGGCGTTCAAGAGCGGCTATTGACTCTTGGCCCGGGTTGTGAAGCGGCCAAATTCGCCGGCTTGACTGGCTGTTAACCATAATCTATCGGCTTCCCCCACGAAAAATCGCCTCTTCGTCACTAAAAACGCAGGCGAAATTAACTTTTCGCTTCCGTCCGCGAATCGGGTCGTGCAATAGTGCGCCGAAGCGCTTCGCGGCGCGTCGCGTATCAACGGGGAGACCAGCATGAGCATCGATTTCATCCGTCCGGAAGTGGATGAGCTTCGGCCGCGGATCAGCGTGATCGGTGTCGGCGGCGCGGGCGGCAACGCCATTGCCAACATGATTGCCAGCGACGTTCAGGGCGTCGACTTCATGGTCGCCAATACGGATGCGCAGGCATTGAACGCGTCCCCGACCGATCAGCGCATTCAGCTTGGTCTCAAGATCACCCAGGGCCTTGGCGCCGGTTCGCGTCCCGAAATCGGCAAGGCGGCCGCTGAAGAGACGATCGCGGAAATCGAACGTGCGCTCGAAGGCGCCCATATGTGCTTCATCGCAGCCGGCATGGGCGGCGGCACCGGCACCGGCGCGGCCCCCGTCGTTGCCAAGGTGGCGCGTGAAAAGGGTATCCTGACCGTCGGCGTTGTGACGAAGCCGTTCAGCTTTGAAGGCACGCGCCGTATGCGTTCGGCCGATGCGGGCATCGAAGAACTGCAGCAGCATGTCGATACGCTGATCGTCATTCCGAACCAGAACCTGTTCCGCATCGCCAACCCGAACACGACCTTCAAGGAAGCGTTCGCGATGGCCGACGAAGTGCTGCAGCAGGGCGTGCGGGGCATCACCGACCTCATGGTCATGCCCGGCCTCATCAACCTCGACTTCGCCGACGTCCGCTCCGTGATGGGTGAAATGGGCAAGGCGATGATGGGCACTGGCGAAAGCAGCGGCGATAATCGCGCGATCGAGGCGGCAGAGAAGGCGATCGCCAACCCGCTTCTTGACGGCGTCAGCATGAAGGGCGCGAAGGGCGTCATCATCTCCATCACCGGCGGCGAAGACATGCGCCTGATGGAAGTGGATGAAGCCGCGAACCACATTCGCGAACTGGTCGACGAAGATGCTAACATCATCTGGGGTTCGGCCTTCAATCCCGACCTTGAAGGCAAGATCCGCGTGTCGGTCGTCGCGACCGGCATCGATGCCGAAGCGGTGCCGCAGCCGGTGCCGTCCAAGGTCTTCTCCTTCCCCGGCGGCGGTCGCCCGGCGCCGATGCCGCTGGAGCTTGAAGAGCCGACCGCTCCGGTTGCCGAGGAGCCGGTTGCGGATGTCACGGACGAACTCGATCTCAGCGGCGCCGAAGCGGGCGACGAGCTGGAACTGAACGACGTTGCAACGCCGGATGAAAATACTGGCGAGTTGCTGCTTGGCGAGCCGACCGCTCCCGAAGCACCGCAGGCCGAAGCGGCCGAGCCCGCGCCGGGCACGCGCAGCTGGCTGACTGGCCAGGAAGCGCCCAAACCGGCTCCGGCCCGCGAAGGCGGCACCTTGTTCGAGCGTATGTCCAACATCGCGCGCGGTGCGTCGAAGGTTGGCGATACCGAGGGCGAAGGCCAGCGCGATCCGCTCGATATCCCACGCTTCCTCAATCGCGGCAGCGGGCAGTAAGGATTGGGCTGCTCCGCTTTTGCGGGGAGGGGTGAAATGAGCTGGGCTATCTAGCGAATTCACACCGGCTGGTTCCTTGGAAGGCTCGGGTAGTTCGCGATTATCGAAGGAGGTTTTAGCTGGACCGGGATTCGTCAGCTCAGCCCGGGTGAGTGGGTGACGCAAATTTCGAGTTGAGACCCTTCAGGTGCAGCATCGCATACATCCGCTAGCCCTGAGCCTGTCGAAGGGCGTGTGAAGGGGGGGGATGCCCACGCCCTTCGACAAGCTCAGCCCTAGCGGGGGAGGGAGCCATTTGAATGGGGGAACCGGTTGCCGGATGACATACACCCGCTAGCCCTGAGCTTGTCGAAGGGCGTGTGAAGGTCGCGATGCTCACGGGCTTCGACAGGCTCAGCCCTAGCGGTGGTGGGTGGCATAGTGATTTATTTGCGGCCACTGCGGGCATAAAGCGCCAAGGGGGATAGGCTATGGCGACTTACTCCATGCTGCTGTCTCCGCGCTGCTGTGTGATTGAGCATTTCCAAGGCAGCGGCGAATGACGCGAAATGGTTCGGTTCGCCGTCCTGGTGAACCGGTCCGGCGCAGCCTTGCTTATTCTTAATTGGCGTGAAAGGTTTGGGGTGGCTTAAGGCCGCCATGACTTCATCGATGACCATGCTGCGCCTGGGTGGGGGTGCGTTGCTGGCCAGCCTGCTGACTTCGGGGGCGGCGGCTCAGGTTCAGTCCGGAAATGGCGGTTCGCCATCCTATCAGATGGGATCGGCGCCCCGGCCA
This sequence comes from Allosphingosinicella vermicomposti, assembly GCF_003012815.1. Classification (GTDB taxonomy): domain Bacteria; phylum Pseudomonadota; class Alphaproteobacteria; order Sphingomonadales; family Sphingomonadaceae; genus Allosphingosinicella; species Allosphingosinicella vermicomposti. The sequence goes on from NZ_PXYJ01000001.1 coordinate 330,832, forward strand.
GAGGATCCCGCGGTGGCTCTTTCGCGCTATGTGCGGGAGCTTTCATCCAATCCGCAGAGCCTCGTCGCGCTGAAAGGCGCGGGCGCCGCTGCCCTGCGCCTTGGCGATGCCGAAGCGGCGGGGGGCTTTTTTGCGCGGGCCGAGCAGATTTCGCCCCGCGATGGCGAGGTGAAGACGGGAATCGCATCCGTACTCGCGCTTCTGGGGCAGCCCGGCAATGCGCTGCTGATGTTCGGCGAAGCGCTCACGCTCGGCGTTCCGGAACAGGAAATGGCGGCCTATCGTGGCCTTGCCTACGATTTGCAGGGCAATCAGGCGGCGGCGCAGAATGACTATGCGCTTGCCATCCGCACCCATCGCGACGTGCCCGAAGTCGAACGGCGGCTTGCGCTGTCCCAGGCGATTGGCGGGGACAAGGCCAAGGCGCTCGCCACGATCGAGGGGCAGCTGCGCATGCAGGACAAGGCGGCCTGGCGGACGCGGGCGTTCATCCTCGCGCTGACGGGCGATATTGGCGGTGCGACGCAAGCAGTGCAGGTGGCACTGCCGACCCAGGCTCCGGCCTTCGCGCCTTTCCTTGCCAAGCTTCCCACTCTGACGCCCGCGGAAAAGGCCGCGGCCGTGCACCTGGGCCAGATGCCCGTGACCTTCCAGAATTTGCAAGGGACGCAGACCATTCAGGTGGCCCAGGCGCCCGCGCCGGTGCGGGTTCAGGCCGTTGCCGTAACGCCCGAGCCGACAGCTGCTCAGGTCACGCGCAAGGCAAAAGAGCGGACGATCGCGCCTCAGACCAAGCCGGTGCGGCAGCAGGCCGTCGCAGCTTCCGCCCCGCCGCCGGTGGCGCAGCCCGTGGCGGTGACCGCTCAGGTTCTGCCCGTGCAACCGGAACCAGCCGCGATCCAGTTCGCCGACATCGCCGCTCTTGTGCAGGATCTTCCGGCCGCCGCGCCTGTCGTGACGCCGAACCCGCCCGCGCCCGCCCGTCAGGCGGCGAAGGAAGAGCCGAAACCCAAACAGGAAGTTGCGAAGAAGGCGCCTGTCAAAAAGACGGAAACCAAGAAAGCGGAGGCCAAGAAGCCCGATCCGGCAAAGGCGCATCCGTCGCGTGCGTGGGTTCAGCTTGCCAGCGGATCGAATGAAAATGCGCTCCCGGGCGAATATAAGAAAATCAAAGCCAAGGCCACCAAGACGCTGTCCGCGAAAAGCGCGTGGATGGTGAAGAACGGCGCCAGCAATCGCCTGCTTGTCGGGCCGTTCAAGACGAGTAAAGAGGCGCAGGCATTCGTCAACGATCTCGCCAAGGATAAAGTGAGCGGCTTTGCATGGACCAGCACGGCGGGACAGGAAATTACCAAGCTTCCAATGAAATAAGGCGACTTGCGCCTTATGCTTCCGATCCTGCCCGCTCGCGTGGACGGCTCCATCCCGAGCCCGGCGGCGAAACGCGGGGGCCGCGCGACGCCTTTCAGCGCGACCGCGACCGCATCATCCATTCCATCCCGTTTCGCCGTTTGCGCCACAAGACGCAGGTGTTCATCGCACCCGACGGCGATCATTTCCGCGTCCGGCTGACCCACAGCCTGGAAGTCGCGCAGATCGGCCGGACCGTGGCGCGCGCGCTTGGTCTTAACGAAGATCTGACCGAGGCGCTTTGCCTTGCCCACGATATCGGTCATCCGCCCTTCGGCCATGCGGGAGAGGATGCGCTGCAGGCGGCCATGGCGGAGGCGGGCGGCTTTGACCACAACGCCAATACGATCCGCCAGCTGACGCTGATGGAGACGCCCTATCCGCGCTTTGCGGGACTTAATCTCAGCTGGGAAACGCTGGAGGGGCTTGCCAAGCATAATGGGCCCGTCGCCCGCGTGCCTTGGGCGCTGGCGGAGGCCGATGCGGCCTTTCCGCTCGACCTCACCACCTGGCCGAGCCTCGAGGCGCAGGTCGCGGCGATCGCGGACGACATCGCCTATGACAATCACGATATCGACGACGGCCTTCGCGCCGGGCTGATCACACTCGACGATATCCTGACCGTGCCGTTCGTCGCCGAAAGCTGGGAAGCGGTGCGCCGCCGCTATCCGGACATCGAGGAAGCGCGCCTCTATCCGGAGCTGATCCGCGAGCAGATCGGGCGGATGGTGAGTGACCTGCTCGACGAGACGCGCCGCCGCGTCGCCGAAGCCGCGCCGCGTTCGGCGGACGATGTGCGCACGGCGGGCCGGGCGTTGTGCGGATTTTCGGAAGGAATGGCGGATCAGGAACGGGAGCTGAAGACCTTCCTCTACGCCGAGGTCTATCGCTCGTCCCCGATCCTCGCCATTCAGGATGCGTCGAAGGCCGTGCTGTCGCGCCTGTTCGCCGCTTATCGCGACGATCCGTCGTTGATGCCGGTAGAATGGACGGCGCCGACGGACGACAAGGTCCAATGCCTCCGCCGTATCTGCGACTTCGTGGCAGGGATGACGGACCGCTATGCCATATCGCGGCATGAGGAGCTGATCGGCCCCGTGGAGTTGCCGGAGGGGTTCTAACCTGAGTGTCTCAATCGCCGTTCGCCCTGAGTAGCCGTTGATCCTGAGCTTGTCGAAGGATCGAAACGGCGTATCGAAGGGTTTCGTGCGTAGTGCTTCGAAACGGGTCTTCGGCAAGCTCAGCCCCTACTCAGCACGAACGAGCGGGGGCGGCGGATCGGCTGGACGAAAAGCGCGGCTCTCACTACAGCGTCTTGCTTCCCTCATTTCATTGGATTTGCCGTGACGCTTTACGCTCGTTTTGCCGATCATATCGATGCCATTCTCTCCGCGCTGGAAGCGGAAGGCAGCCTTGCGGCGGGCGTCGAGCGAAAGGGCGTGGCGGTGGAGCCGCCGCGCGATCCGTCCCATGGCGATCTTGCCACCAATGCCGCGATGGTGCTTGCGAAGAAAGCCGGGACAAGCCCGCGTGCTCTCGCCGACCTCATCAAGCCAAAGCTCGAAGCGCTGGACGAGGTGGAGAGTGTCGAAGTCGCGGGACCGGGCTTCATCAATATCCGCCTGAAGCCCGATGTGTGGACGGATGAGCTCAGCGCGATCCTGGCGGGCGGTGGTGACTATGGCCGCTCGGCCGTTGGCGCCGGGCAGCGGGTGAATGTGGAATATGTCTCCGCCAATCCGACGGGCCCCATGCATATGGGCCATTGCCGTGGCGCCGTGGTGGGCGACGCGCTCGCCAGCATGCTGCAATATGCGGGCTACACCGTCATCCGCGAATATTATGTCAACGATGCGGGCGGCCAGGTGGACGTGCTCGCCCGCTCCGCGCATCTGCGTTACCGCGAGGCGCTCGGCGAGAATATCGGCGAGATTCCGGAAGGGCTTTATCCGGGCGACTATCTGAAGCCGGTCGGCGAAAAGCTCGCCGCCGAACATAAAGACGCGTTTGTCGGCAAGCCGGAAAGCGAGTGGCTGGTCCTGTTCCGCAAGACCGCCGTCGCGGCGATGATGGAGATGATCCGCGCCGATCTGGCGCTGCTTGGCATCCATCACGATGTTTTCTCCTCGGAAGCCGAGGTGCAAGCGGCCAAGAAGCCGGAGGCCGCCGAAGCGACGCTCCGCGCGCGCGGCCTCGTCTATGACGGCATGCTCGAAGCGCCGAAGGGCGAGACGCCGGAAGATTGGGAGCCGGTCGAGCTGCCGCTCTTCCGCTCGACCGAATATGGCGACGATCAGGATCGTCCGATCAAGAAATCCGACGGCAGCTGGACTTATTTCGGCGCGGACATGGCCTATCACTTCCAGAAGGCTCAGAATGCAGACCAGCTGATCAACATCTGGGGCGCGGATCATGCGGGTACGGTGAAGCGGATCAAGGCGGCGGTTGCCGCGCTGACCGAAGGCAAGGTGCCGTTCGACGTCAAACTCGTCCAGATGGTGCGCCTGCTGCGTGGCGGCGAGCCGGTGAAAATGTCGAAGCGCGCGGGCAATTTCGTGACGCTGGCCGATGTGGTGAACGAGGTGGGGAAGGACGTCGTCCGCTTCACGATGCTCACCCGTAAGGCCGACGCGCAGATGGACTTCGATTTCGCCAAGGTCGTCGAAGCGTCGAAGGACAATCCGGTTTTCTATGTCCAATATGCCCATGCCCGCATCTGTTCTCTCCACCGCCGGGCGGCGGAAGCGGGGATCGACGTTTCGGGTGTGGCGGACCTGTCGCTGCTCGACGCCGACGAACTGGCGCTGGTGAAGCTGGGCGCGCAATTCCCGCGCGTCGTCGAGGGCGCGGCGACGGCGCATGAGCCGCACCGCATCGCATTCTATCTCCACGATCTGGCGAGCGCGCTCCACAGCCAGTGGAACAAGGGCAATGACGATCCCGCCCGCCGCTTCCTTCAGCCGGACAATCCGGCGCTTACGCGCGCACGGCTGGAACTCGCGTCCGGGATCGGGCAGATTATCCGCAACGGCCTTGCCATCATGGGCGTGAAGGCCGCGCAGGAGATGAACTGATGAGCGAAGGGCGGCGACTTGGCGGGTTGAACGACACGGACACGCCGCCCTGGCTCCAGCCCGTTCCGGTCGAGGAGGATGAGGGGCCGGAAGGGCCCTCTGCAGGGCGCCTGATACTGGGCGTTATCATAGGCTTCGTACTGATCGGCGGCCTTGTTGGCGGCTTCTTCTGGTTCATGAACCGGGACGATGGCGGCACGGAGGGCGTGCAGCTGATCAAGGCGGATCCCGGCCCCTATAAGGTGCCTGCGCCGGACCCCGGTGGCATGGAGATTGAAGGGGAAGGCGACACCGCCTTTGCCGCAAGCGAGGGCGCGAAGCCGCTTGGGCGCCTCGATGTCGACGCCGTGCCCGAAGCGCCGCTGACCGAAGGCGGCGGAGGCCAGGGCAAAGCTTCGCCCGGCGCGGTCGCGACGATCCAGCTTGGCGCCTTTTCGAGCGAGGCGGCGGCCAACAAGGCGTGGACTGCCCTTTCCAAGCGCTTTACCTATATCGCGCCGCTCACCCATAATGTGATCTCCGTGACGTCGGGCGAGAAGACGCTTTACCGCCTCCGCGCTAACGGGCCGGATGCTGCAAACCTGTGCAACCGCTTGCGCGTCGCGGGCGAAGCGTGCGTGACGGTAGATTGATATGCTGGCATCGATCTTCGGCATGACGGGGGAAAGCCTGACCGCTGACGAGCGGGCCTTCTTCAAGGACGCCGATCCGGCGGGCTATATCCTGTTCCAGCGCAATTGCGCGAGCGTCGAGCAGATGCGGGCGCTGACCGACGATCTCCGCGCCATCCACGGGCGCGACGATGTGCCGATCCTGATCGATCAGGAAGGCGGTCGTGTCGCGCGGATGAAGCCGCCCGTCTGGCCGGTCTTCCCGCCGGGCGAAGCGTTCGCCAAGCTGTACCAGGTTGCGCCGATCAGCGCGATCGAGGCGCTCAAGGCCAATACGGCGGCGATTGCGGCGATCCTGCGCGACGTGGGCGTCAATGTCGACTGCCTGCCCTTGCTCGATGTTCGTCAGCCGGGCGCGCATGACATCATTGGGGACCGGGCGCTTGGATCCGAGCCGATGCAAGTTGCCTCACTCGGCCGCGCGACGCTGGACGGGCTTCGCGAGGGCGGCGTTGTCGGTGTCGTGAAACACATGCCGGGCCATGGCCGATCGATGAGCGACAGCCATGTCGAGCTCCCCGTCGTCGCCGCCAGCGAGGAGGAGTTGGAAGTCGATATCCGGCCTTTCCGCAGCCTTCGCGAGGCGCCGATGGGGATGACCGCCCATGTCGTCTACACGGCTTGGGACAAGGACAATTGTGGCAGCCAGTCGCCTTATGTGATCGGCGAGATCATCCGCAAACGGATCGGCTTCGAAGGCTGGCTGATGTCCGACGATCTGGGCATGCACGCGCTTCAGGGCGACTTCGGGGAGCGGGCAGCGAAGGTGCTGGCGGCGGGATGCGATGTCGCGCTTCATTGTTCGGGCGACATGGCCGAGATGCAGGCGATTGCGGGTACTATCGGCGCGTTGACGCCGGAGAGCATCGCGCGGTTGGAGCGGGCGATGGCGACGATCCGCGATGTGTCTCCAGTGGTGAGTTACGAAGAACTGGCCGCCAAGCGGGATGCGCTTTTAGCTTACTCCTGAACGTCATACCGGCGAAGGCCGGTATCCCCAGACCAGCCTGCTCCTTTTCCGTCGTGAGACCCCGGCTTTCGCCGGGGTGACGAGTAGGTGGGATTCCGCTTCACCTTCGCGCGGGGTTCGGCCTACACTCCTCCGATGGACGAGGGGGATCTCTTTAGCCCGGCGAGCAATGAGGGCCGGTTGACGCTGGACCTCGACGGGTGGGAAGGGCCGCTCGACCTGCTGCTTAATCTTGCGCGGAGCCAGAAGGTCGATCTGGCCAGGATTTCGATCCTGGCCCTTGTTGAACAATATCTCACCTTCATCGCCGAGGCGAAGGAACTGAAGCTCGAGATTGCAGCCGATTATCTCGTCATGGCGGCGTGGCTTGCTTACCTTAAATCCTGCCTGCTTTTGCCCAAGGATCCTCAGCAGGATCCGAGCCCGGAGGAGTTGGCACTGCGCCTGCAACTTCGCCTTCAGCGGCTCGATGCAATGCGGGAAGCAGGCGCGCGGCTGATGGCGCGGGACCGGCTTGGCCGCGACGTGTTCGCACGCGCCGCGCCGGAGGGGCTGCGGGTGGTGCGCAAAGCCGCCTGGCAGGCGGAGCTTTACGACCTGATCGCTGCTTATGGCGCGGTGCGGGCGCGGGCCGAGCCTGCCTTCCACGTCGTGTCGCGGCGGCCGGTGATGACGCTGGATGAAGCGTTGCATCGGGTGGAGCAATTGCTTGGCGCCTCCATCGAATGGACGGCGATCGAGGCCTTTCTGCCCGCGACGCAGGATGGCGAATATCGAAAGTCCGCACTGGCATCGAGTTTCCTCGCCGCTTTGGAACTCGCCAAGCAAGGGCGGCTGGAGCTCGACCAGAAGGCGCCCTTCGCGCCGCTTTTCGTGAGGGCGGCGTGACCCCGCCGGACGATGCCCTCCGCGCGGTCGAGGCGACCCTGTTTGCTGCCGAAGCGCCGATGAGCGTGGATGAGATCGTGGCTTATGTCGGTGAAGGTCTGGACGTGAAGGCGGCGCTGGCCGCGCTTCAGAACCATTATGCCGGGCGCGGCATCGAATTGGTGGAGCGCGGCAAGCGCTGGCATTTCCAGACCGCGCCGGACCTTGCCCATCTCCTCCGTAAGGAGCGGGAGGAAGCGCGCAAGCTCTCCCGCGCCGCCGTCGAGACGCTGGCGATCATCGCCTATCACGAGCCGGTAAGCCGCGCCGAGGTCGAGGCGATACGCGGCGTCCAGATCTCCAAGGGAACTTTGGACGTTCTGATGGAGGCGGGCTGGGTGCGGCCCGCCGGACGGCGTGAAGTGCCGGGGCGGCCGCTTATCTATGCGACGACCGCAGCTTTCTTAACCCATTTCGGGTTGGGAAGTCGGCGAGATCTGCCTGGGATTGAGGATTTGAAGGCGGCTGGGCTGCTCGATCCGGTCGATTTCGCCTTCGAACAGCAACTTGAGTTGGGGGCGGCGGACGAATAGCCCTCCCTCTCAATGGGGAGGGTTGGGTGGGGGTGATGCGTCCGGAAAAGGCGGCGCTTTACGTCGTAGATCACCCCCACCCAGCCTCCCCCATCAAGGGGGAGGGGCTTAATAACCGGGTTTAACTCCGCGCCTACAAGGACTAGATGGGAACCACGGCGCTTCCTCAGGCGCGATGGAGATTCTCATATGGGTGGTTTCAGCCTCTGGCATTGGCTCATCGTCGGTATCCTCGTGCTGCTGCTGTTCGGCAAGGGCCGTTTTTCCGACATGATGGGCGATGTCGCGAAAGGCATCAAAAGCTTCAAGAAGGGCATGGCCGAAGACGATACGCCGCCGCCCGCCCAGCCGCGCCGGATCGCGGACGAGCGGGCTGTCGACGCGCAGCCCGCGCCGACTTCGACCGCCGACCCGGAGCGGCGCGAGCCCTGATCCGCTCAGGCTGACGGGCAGATATGTTCGACGTCGCTCCAACCGAGCTTCTCATCATCGCCATCGTCGCTTTGGTCGTGATCGGGCCGAAGGATTTGCCGCGCGTTATGCGAACCGTCGGCCATTGGGTCGGGCGGGCGCGGGGCATGGCGCGGCATTTCCGCTCGGGCATCGACACGATGATGCGCGAAGCGGAGCTTGAGGAAATGGAGAAGAAGTGGCGCGAGGAGAATGAGCGGATCATGCGCGAGCATCCGATGCTGCCTTCCGCCGAGACCGAGGCGCTTCCGCCGCCTGCTGCCGCATCCGACGAGCCGAAACAGCCATGAAGGATATTGACGACAGCAAGGCGCCGTTGATGGAGCATCTGATCGAGCTCCGCCGCCGCCTGGTTTGGTCCCTTTTGGCCTTGTTCGCCGCCTTTGGCGTCTGCTTTTACTTCGCCGACCATATTTTCGCGTTTCTTGCCCAGCCACTTGTCCATGCCTTCGGGCCGGGGCAGGGGACATTGGTCTATACCAAGCTCTATGAGGCGTTTTTCGTCGAGGTGCGGGTGGCTTTGTTCGCCGCGTTCTTCCTCGCATTCCCGGTCATCGCCAACCAGATCTGGGCGTTCGTGGCGCCGGGCCTCTATGCCAATGAGAAGAAGGCGTTCCTGCCCTTCCTGATCGCCACCCCGATCCTGTTCGTGATGGGCGGCGCGCTGGCTTATTATGTGGTCATGCCCACCGCGTTCAAATTCTTCCTGCAATATGAAGGCAATATCGGCGGGATCGAGCAGCAGGCGCTGCCCTCGATCGGCGACTATCTCTCGCTCGTCATGCACTTCATCCTCGCCTTCGGCATCGCGTTTTTGCTGCCGGTGCTGCTGATGTTGCTCGAGCGGGCAGGGATCGTCACGCGGCAGCAGCTCGCTGGCGGGCGCCGCTATGCGATCCTGATTGCATTCGTGGTTGCAGCGGTCGCGACGCCGCCCGATATCCTGTCCCAGTTCATGCTCGCGATCCCGCTCATCCTGCTTTACGAACTTGCGCTAATGGCGATCTGGTTCACCGAAAAGCGCCGAGAGCGGGCCGCGCAAGAGAGCGAAGCCTGATGGCCGCGCGGGGCCTGCCCTTCGTCCGCGCAGAGGAAAAGGGTGGCCCGGATTGGACGCGTCCCTTTCCTGTCCGCCACGACGGCAAGGTCACGCCGTTGATCGAGGCTGCGGACATGTTTCCGGCGCTCGAAAACCTTGTGCTGGATGCCAAGATTTCGGTCTGGATGTCCTTTCGCGTCTTCGATCCCGACACCAAGCTCCGTTCCGATCGTGCGAAAGCGAAGGGGCTGGAGGATTGGTCGGCGCTGCTGCATGACGCGGTGAAACGCGGTGTGGAAGTGCGCATCCTGCTGGCCGATTTCGAGCCGGTGCTAGCCGATTATCTCCATGCCGGATCCTGGTCGACCTATCGCCGCATCCGCGCCATCATCGACGAATTGGATGAGGAGGAGCGTCCGCGCCTCCAGCTTATGGTCGTGCAGCATGAAGGGGAGATGGGTTGGGGAATACGTCAGGCGCTTCGCTTCGCTTTGCGATCCCGCATACGCAATGTGGTCGAGGGCCTGATCGCGGCGAAGAAGAGGGACGATGGCGGGTTCGATACGCGTCCTGGTTTGTGGCGTTACCTGAGCTGGGAGAAAAACAAGCCCAAAGCGTGGAAGGCTGGCCCGCCGCCACGTTTGTGGCCTGCGACCTATCACCAGAAAGCGGTGGTCGTGGACGGCGGCGTTGCCATTGTCGGCGGCATCGACCTCGACGAGCGGCGCTGGGACGACCGGCGGCACCGGCAGCGCACGGACCAGACCTGGCACGACATTTCGGCCCGGGTTGAAGGCGCGGCGGCGGCTGACGTCGCCCGGCATTTCAAATTTCTGTGGAATCGCGAGCTGCCCCGCTATCGTGAGATCGTCGCCGGATGGACCGATGGATGCGGGCGCGAATTGATGCTCGATCCGCTTACACCGGTCGGTGCGCTTCCAAAGCCCGAGGCTGTGAAGGGGAATGCGGAGGTTCAGATCGTCCGCACGCTGTCCGTCCGCTCCCCCTTACCCTTCGCGATTGGGCCTCGCCAACGGGTTCGCGAACTGAAGGCCGCCCACCGCAACGTCATTCGCGCCGCACGCCGCACACTTTATATCGAGGCGCAATTCTTCCGGTCGGACGATGCCGCCAATTGGGTCGAACAGGCCCTTGAGGCGTCGCCCGACCTTCAGGTTATCGTTCTGATCGCCAATGTGCCCGAAGAAGTGGCGTTCGAGAAGCAAACGGACAATCTTGCCCATCGGCATGGCGAATATCTCCAGGCGCGGGCGCTTGGCCGCTTGATCGAAAAGGGCGGCGCGGACCGGGTGGGCCTCTTCACGCTCGCCAAGCAGGAAAAGGTAAAGCCCGGGGAGAAGGAGTTCGAGGCGACGCGCGGCTCCGCTTATGGATCGGGCGTCATCCATATTCATTCGAAGCTGCTGATCGCGGACGACGATATTTGCCTGCTCTCATCCGCCAATATCAATGGCCGAAGCTTCGATTGGGACACCGAGCTTGGCTTTATCTGGCGGGAGGAGGGCGGAGCCATTTCCCGCTTCCGCAATGGCCTGTGGCGGCAATTATGGGGCGGAACGTTGCCCGATGAGCTTGCCGGATGGCGAAAGATGGCGGAGGCCAATCGCAGTGCGAAGCCGGAGGATCGGCGGGGGTTCGTCGTTCCCTATCAGCTCAACCGCGCCAAAAAGTTCGCGCGCCCGTATTTGTTCGTGCCTGACGATTTGGTGTGAGTGATCTCTATTTAAACTATCGTTAGTCCTGAGGAGTCTCCAACGAAAAGGGCGCCCAAACGGGGCGCCCTTTCTTATTGCAAAAGCCCTTCAGCTTAATCGGCGGCGTCTTCAACCGCTTCACCGGCGGACTGGACATCCTGGCCAACACCTTCGACCGTGTTGCAGGCCGCGAGCGCGAAGCTGGTGGTGAGGGCAAAAAGGGCGATGAACTTCCGAATCATGGGATCATTCTCCTGAACAACTCGCGCGCGCCCGATCGTTTTCGGCGTGCGTGCATCGCACCAATGTTCGCGCGTTCCCATGGTTCCACGGACGTCATGATATCCGGTGGAACACCCTACCGACGCGACATGATCGTCAGCGCGGAGAGAGGAAAAATCGGAGTTTAGAAAGTTTTGAGCCCGGAGGCGCTACCGGGGGGGGGGGGGAGGTTAGCGCGTCCGGGCTCATGTCTTGGATAGCGAGAGCGGGGGGGCAAAAGGTCACTATCCAAACTGCACAACAATGTTGGCAGCGGGTTGTTCCATACAAAAATGAAAAAAATTCCGCAAAGCTAAAAAAATCCTAAATGACCCTTATTGCAGGGAAACTCTGATGCGGCCGGGTCCGTTCACCGGCCTGAAGGAGATATTTCGTGACCAAGCCGCCAAAATCCACGCCCCATTCCGATCTCGATGGCATCCATGAGGATGAACGGCGGAATATCGATGCTGCGAACGAGGCGGGGCAGGGATCGGACGACCTTGCCCGTGCCCGTAAGGAGAGCGTGGCCCGCCCTGTGCCCAGCAATGAACGGGACGGTTAGAGAATCGCGATATTGAGCGAATAGACGCCTTTATCGCCATCCTTGTTCATGGCGGTACGAAGCTGGCGGGACAGGCCTGTGACAATGCGTTCGAACCGCTCGGTCAGCGTTTCGCCGCAGGCGGCGTCATCTTTCAGGCTTTCCGACATGACCGATAGCGCCGCGGTGCCGTCGCCATTGTCGGCGAGCGCGATCATCACGGCGCGGGCCCCGCAGAACATCGCATATTCGACGATCTCGGTGATCAGGAAGGCCACGGAGACCGCGACATCCTGCGTGACGTGGACCGGCGCGACGTTGAGCGCGATCGTCATATTGGCGGCCGTGGGCGGCGCCGTTCCGCGAAGGTTGGAACTCAATTCGGAGATGAGCGATTTCAGCGCGACGCCGCGATTTTGCTCAAGCTCCGCATAATGGTTGCGGTGAACGACCGCGAGGGCGTCCACGCGGCGCTGGATCGAGGCGTAAGCGGCCGCCACCGCTTCATCCGCCGACCCGCGCGAATGGATATTGAGCAGGGATGCTACGACCTGCAGGTTGTTCTTCACCCGGTGATGGACTTCGCGCACCAGCTTCTTCTGCCGCTCTACTGCATCTTCAAGATCGGCCTCGTGACGGGCGACGGTACGGGTGAGGCCTTCAAAGGCGTCACCCAATTCCTGAATCTCGCGCGCGGGGGTGCGGACGAGGGGAAGATAGAATTCGCGGTCGCCTGGCTGATAGGCGGACACCACCTTTTGCATCCGGACGAGCGGACGGAGGAGCAACCGGCTGACCACCGCCCAGCCGATGATCGCGGCGCCGATCCACATCAAAACCGGCAGTACGACCATCATGAATTCGGTTGCCGTAACGGGGACGGCACCCGCAACCACGCGGAGAACAAGGCCGTCATTGGCGAGTGGCTTTGAAAGCGCGATCGTTTCGACGAGCGGGCCGGGCCGGAACCCGCTGACCAAACCCATCGACCGTCCGCCCTGTGTCAGGTCCAAGCTGTAATCGGCATCGACCCCCGGCGGGACCGCTAAGCGGCGAACCAGGTCGACTGGTAATTCCCCCATGCCCTCGACCCGGCCACCACCGCTGAACAGGGTGAAACGAAGGGCTTCGCCCTCGGGCAGAATCTCGATGACGGCGCCGGTGCGGTCTAGGCTGGCGGGGATGGCGGGCGCTACGAAATCCGGGGTAGCGCAGCGGGGACGGCCGTCTGGACCATAAAGCGCATAACGGCCGCTGGTGCCCGCGCTGCTGAGGCGGCGCAGCGTCGCTTCGCAAACCCCGGACCCTTCCGGTGCAAACTCGATCGCGGCATTGGCGGCACGAATGGTGATCGCGATGCGGGACAAGGCGAAGTCGATGCGCTGCGCGGACAATTCAAGCCGGCCCTGCGCCTCCGCTTCCCGCCGCATCCGGTTCTGGTCGGCGCTTTCGACCGAGGCGAAGATCGCGATGACCAGCAGTGGCAGTAAGAAGCCCGCCATGATGACGAGCATCTTCGGCCCGGTTGGAAGCCGGGAAAAAAATGCGAACAATCGATGATGGTTGAAGCGAATCACGCTCAATCGCCCATTCCACGCCCCCCTAGGGCGGCAACGTCAGCCCAGCTTGCCGAGCAGATCCAGCATTTCAGGCGGGATATCCTCATTCACCGTCTGCTGATAGACAGAGCGAAGGGCGTTGCCGAGCTCCGGAGAGGACGGCTTCTTTTCCGCAGGATTTGCGTTGGGCGCGGCATTTTTATCGGCCAGCCTTTCTTCCTTGCGCCGGCCTTCGCCGTCTTTGTCGTAATGAAAGCTCAAAACCTTTACCCCTCGCGGCCGGACCGCGCCCGCTATTGATAACGGCCCGGGCCCGGCCGGTTTGATCCGATCGGCCCCAAGCGGACGATGATTTCACAGGGGCGAGATAAATACCCTGCAGTGGCATGGAAACAAAAAACTCAGCCGTTGGTTCCATACAGGGTGTGAAGGGCGGGCAAGACCGGTTTCTTCGTGCAGAATTGGTTCAATTGCATGCTCGCGGTCGGGCTTGCAAAGCAGGGGGCGGGCTCTCAAGTATCGTCCTGTTCATGAAGGAGTCGTAACGAAAATGTCGCTTGGCCAGGAACTCGCGCCTCATCTTCCTTTCTTGCGCCGCTATGCCCGCGCGCTCACCGGATCGCAGCAGCATGGCGACGCTTTCGTGCGCGCAACGCTGGAGGCGATCGTTCAGGCGCCGGACGATTTTCCGCGTGATGTCGACGCCCGCCTTGGTCTCTACCGGACTTTCCACGCCATCTGGTCTTCCGCGAATATCGAGGAAGATCCGGGCGCGGGTTCGGGGATCGAGGATCCGGAAGATGTCGCCCGCGCGCGTCTCGCCCGCATCACCCCCTTGTCGCGTCAGGCATTGCTGTTGACCGCGATGGAGGGCTTCACGACCGAGGATGCGGCCTATCTCATCGGGTCGGACGATGAGGATGTCGAACGCTTGGTTGCCGAGGCGCTTCAGGAAATCGAGCGTCAGACCCGTGCCGAAGTTCTCATCATCGAGGACGAGCCGATCATCGCAATGGATATCGAGACGATTGTTCGCGATCTCGGCCACACGGTCACCGGCGTCGCCGTCACGCGCGATGAGGCGGTGGCGCAGGCCCGCGCGCACCGGCCAGGGCTCGTCCTTGCCGATATTCAGCTCGCCGACGACAGCTCCGGCATCGACGCTGTTAAGGACATTCTCGCCGAATTTTCGGTTCCGGTTATCTTCATCACGGCTTTCCCCGAGCGTCTGCTGACGGGCGAACGTCCGGAGCCGACCTTCCTTATCACCAAGCCGTTCCAGCGTTCAACGGTGAAGGCCGCCATCGCGCAGGCCTTGTTCTTCGACACGGCAACCGTTCCGGCCTGATAACGATTGGAACCTGCCGACGCATCTGGCGTTGGCAGGTTTCGAACTTACTTATGGGGAGCGGCAAGAATGGATGATCGCCAGCATATCGGTACGACGGAAGCGCGCGCTGGCGCGACGCCACGCATGACGCGGGTCATCCTTTCGGTCTCGCTCATGCTTGTCGTTCTGCTGTTCGCACTCATCCTTTTCGTCTGGCGTTAAATACTTACGTCAATTTCCGTACTGCCACTCCACTTAAAATAAGCGAAGAATGGCATATGCTTACCGCCTCACACGGGGGATCCACGATGGTCGGCGATACGCCAGCCGCTACGAGCGAAAATACTGCGCCGGACGTTCTCGTCCCGCTGCCCGACGATGAATTCAAGGATCAGCTGGCGCAGGTCATTCCCCATTTGCGCGCATTCGGCCGCTCTCTGTCGGGCAGCCGCGACATGGCCGACGATCTTGTCCAGGAAACCTTGCTCAAGGCATGGGCCGCCCGCAAGCGTTTCCAGGCTGGCACGAATATGCGGGCCTGGACCTTCATCATTTTGCGCAACCTGTTCCTCTCGCAAATGCGCCGAGCCCGCTTCAAAGGCGAATGGGACGAGATTACAGCGTCAAAGCTGCTCGCCGCGCCCGCCAGCCAGGATCGGCATGTGGAGTTGGGCGACATGCAGCGCGCATTGATGCATTTGCCGCAACCGCAACGCGAGGCACTGATCCTCGTCGGCGCGGGAGGCTTTGCCTATGAGGAAGCGGCCGAAATCTGCGGCTGCGCGGTGGGCACGATCAAGAGTCGCGTCGCGCGTGGCCGTGTCGCGCTCGAGCAAATCCTGAGCGAGGGTAAGTTGCCGTCGCGTCGCGAACATGAAACGGACGCCGACAAGACCGCGCTACAGAGCATCATGAGCGAGGTCGACGAGCTGAGCCGCGATCGAGAGATTTGATCGGCTTGCGTTTCCGCGCTCCACACCCCTGCCATCCAACGCCGCTAGCCCTGAGCCTGTCGAAGGACGGTTCCAGTTTGTTCGACGGTTCCAGTTTGTTCCGGGCTTCGACAGGCTCAGCCCTAGCGGGGTGGGTATCAGGTTTGCTCTGTTCTCAGCCCTCAATCCAGCTTTGCCAATAAATCCTGGAAACCCTGGAGCGAGCGCAATTCGCCGTCCATCGCGAACGCTTCCCGCAACGCATTTCCGATCCCGGCATGAACTGTCGGCGGCGCTACTTTCACAAAGCGCCGTGAGGAAGCATTGACCATGGCTTCATTTCTCGGGTTAATTCTATCCATTGGGCGGTAGAACGTATGTTCCGCGCCGAAGTTGCAACTATTGCGGGAAGGGAACGGAACAGGTCCGGCTTGTGACATGACTGCGACAGTCGACAAATCCATGATTCGCAACGGTCTGGATAGGGCCCAAGACCATTCGCCTTACTTGCGGATGCAGCTTGGCGCATTCCCGGCGATTACTGCGGCGCTCGAAGAAGGGCGGTTGGATGAAGCGCTGATCCTGTCCGGTGAGATCGGCAAGGATCAGGCACCGGCCGCAGCGATCCGCCTGGAGCGGAATGCCTTTGCGCTCACTCTGGGCATCGGCGATTTGGCGGGCGCTTTCGATCTGGTATTTGTCGTCGAAACCCTCTCTGACCTCGCCGATCGCCTGATTGAGCGTGCGCTTTCTGAAACATTCCAGGAGCGAACGCCGGATGCCGAGCCGGAGGGATTTGCGATCCTGGCGCTCGGCAAACATGGCAGTCGCGAGCTTAACTATTCGTCGGACGTCGATCTTCTCTTCCTCTTCGATCCGGAGCGTCTTCCCTGTCGACCTCGGGAGGAGCCCGCGCAGGCGGCGGTTCGGATCGGGCAAAAGGTGATCGAGCTGCTCCAGAAACGCGATGGGCATGGTTATGCGTTTCGTGTCGATCTCCGGTTGCGGCCCTCGCCGGAGGTGACGCCGATCGCCTTGCCGGTAAACGCCGCCATTTCTTATTATGAATCAACTGCTTTGCCCTGGGAAAGGGCGGCGTTCATTCGGGCCAGGATCGTCGCTGGCGATCAGGCGCTTGGCCGTTATTTCATGGAGGCGATCCATCCGTTCGTTTGGCGCCGCTCGCTCGACTATGGAGCGCTGGGCGAGATCCAGACGATCAGCCGCCGCATCCGCGACCATTATGCCGAAGGTCAGAAGCTTGGGCCGGGCTTCGATTTGAAGCGGGGACGCGGGGGGATACGGGAGATCGAATTCTTCGCCCAGATCCATCAGCTCATCCATGGCGGGCGCGAGCCGGGGCTGCGCGCGCCCTCCACGCTCCACGCTCTCGCGGCTCTGGCGGACGCGGGGCGGATCGGGCGGGACGATGCCGATGCTCTTTGCGAAGGTTATCGACTGTTCCGCACGATCGAGCACAGGCTGCAGATGGTGGATGATCGCCAAACCCACGCTTTGCCGAATGATGCACCAAGCCTCGACAATGTCGCCCAGCTGCATGGATTGAGCGCAGGGGCCGAGCTTGTCGGCATATTGGAACCGCACGTTGCCCGCGTGTCGGCGATTTATGGGCGGTTGAGTGGACAGGAAGAGGATCGGCTACCGCGCGGGCCCGATGTACTGGAGGCTCAGCTGTCTGCATTCGGCTTCGCCGATCCGGGCGCGGCGCGGCAGCGGATCGAGGGGTGGCGCGCCGGCAAGGCGCGTTCGCTCCGCACCAATGCGGCGATGGAAGCGTTTGAGGCAATGCTGCCAAAGCTCGTTCCGGCCTTTGGTGCCGCCCCCGACCCGATGGCGGCGATGAACCGCTTTGATGATATGGTCGAGCGTCTTCCCACCGGCGTCAATTTCTACCGGCTGATCGAGGCACGGCCCGCGCTGACCGAAATTGTTGCGACGGTGCTGAGTCACGCGCCCACCCTTGCCGAGCAGCTTGGACGACGGCCTGAACTGCTCGATGGGCTGATCGACGAAACCGCCTTCCTCCCCGCACCCTCCGTCGAAGACCTTGCTGCCTCCTTCTCGCAAGGGGAGCGGGGCGAGGATTATCAGATGCTGCTCGACCGTGTGCGGCGGAGCGTCAATGAGCGGCGCTTTGCGCTCGGCGTGCAGCTGATCCTTGCACGCAGCGATCCACTGGAAGTGGCAGCGGGATATGCCCGCGTTGCCGAAGCCGCGATCCGCGTGCTTGCTGATGCCGCTATTTCGGCGTTTGAAGCGGTTCATGGCAAAGTGCCGGGATCCGAGCTTCTCGTCCTAGGCTTGGGCCGGCTTGGCGGCGAGGCGTTGACCTACGCGTCGGACCTTGACCTCATCTATATATTCACGGGCGATTATGGGGCGACGTCCGACGGTGGACGGCCCCTGGGCGCGACTGAATATTACAACCGCCTCGCCCCGCGCGTTTCCGCGGCGCTGAGCGTGCCGACGGCGGCCGGGCCGCTTTACGAGGTCGATACCCGGCTCCGGCCGTCCGGCGCGGACGGGCTGCTCGCCGTGTCGCTCGCGAGTTTCGAGGATTATCAGGCTAACCACGCCTGGACGTGGGAGCATATGGCGCTCACCCGGGCGCGGCCGGTTTATGGATCGCAAATGGGACGGGACCATCTCGCGGCGGCGGTCGATACGGTGCTGCGCGCACCCCGCGATGAAACGAAGCTCCGGGCCGATGCCGCGCGGATGCGAGCCGAAATGGCGCGTCACAAGCCGCCCGCTGGATATTTCGATATCAAGCTTGAGCCAGGTGGTCTTGTCGATCTGGAATTTGCCGTTCAGGTGCTGGCGCTCACCCACCAGATTGGTCTCGACCCGCGATTGCCCCGCGCAATCGAGGCGCTGACCGCGGCAGGGCTGGTGCCGCCGGAAATCGCCGATGCGCACCGGCTGTTGACCGCGATGCTCGTGATGTTCCGCCTGGTTTCGCCAAGCTCGGCGGAACCGCCCGGAGCCTCCCGCTTTCTGGTAGCCCGGGCCTGTGGCATGGACGATTGGAACGCGCTCCTTGCCGCCTACGATCGGGCCCGGCGGAGCGTTTCGGACTTATGGCGGCAGGTGTCGCGCGGAGAAGACAATGGTGAATGAGGGCGATCTGGTGCCGGATGTGGTGCTGGAAGGCATGGATGGGCAGACGATCAGCCCGGCCGACTTTCGCGGCCAGAAGCTGGTTATCTATTTCTACCCGAAGGACGACACACCCGGCTGCACGACGGAAGCCAAGGATTTTTCCGCGCTTGCCGAAGCGTTCGAACAGGCAGGCACCTGGGTGATCGGCGTGTCGAAGGACGACGCGAAAAAGCACAGGAACTTCATCGATAAACACAGCCTTCGTGTTGCCCTCGCCAGTGATACGGACGGTCAGGTTTGCGCGGCTTTTGGAACGTGGGTCGAAAAGAACATGTATGGCCGCCAATATATGGGCATCGACCGCGCGACCTTCCTCATCGACCGAGACGGCGTGGTGAAGCGCATCTGGCGCAAGGTGAAGGTTGGGGGCCATGCCGAGCAGGTGCTGGCCGCCGCCCGGGAACTGACCTGAGGTTCACTCTCGTCATTCCGGCGAAAGCCGGAATCTGGTGCCGGATAGGGTGTTTTTCCGTCCTGAGATCCCGGCTTTTGCCGGGATGACGTGAGGGCGGGATGTGGGTTTAGGCCGCTGTCTTCTTGTTGAAGAACGCCTGGAAGGCCTGCATCGCTTCGGGTGAGCGCAGGCGTTGGGCGAAGGCCAGTCCTTCCGCTTCGATCCGATCCTGAACGCTGCCGCCCGTGTCGCGGATGAACGCCTTGGCGATGCGCACCGCCTCTTGCGGCTTGGCGGCGGCGCAGGCGGCAATGGCGGCGGTTCGCTCCGCGACGGCGGAAACCGGGACGATTTCGCTGACGAGGCCGAAACCGAGCGCTTCGTCCGCAGAGAAGGGTTCGCCAAGAATGAGATGTTTGGCGGCCCGCTGCGGCCCGGCGAGGCGGGGGAAGAGGAGGGAGCTCGCCGCTTCCGGGACCAGGCCAAGGTCGATGAACGGCATGGAAAAGACGGTGCCTTCCGCTGCGACGACCATGTCGCAATGGAGAAGCATCGTCGTGCCGATGCCGACCGCGCGGCCATGAACGCCCGCGACGATGAACTTGGGGAAGGCGTTGAGCGCGGTCAGGAAGTGGTAGACGGGCTGATCGGCGCCCACGGGCGGCGCGGCCATGAAGTCGGCAAGATCGTTACCGGCGGTGAAGATATCGCCGTCGCCGAGCAGCGCCACGGCACGAATCGCATCGTCCTCCGCGGCCTGTGTGAGCGCATCGGCGAGCGCTGCATACATGGCGATCGTTATCGCATTCTTCTTGTCCGGGCGGCTCAGCCGTAACGTCAAAACGCCATTGTCGAGAGAGGACAGGATATGTTCGGACATGGCGCTTTCCCGGTTGTTGCAAGGCCATATTGGCGCGGCGCCGGGATCCCCACAAGCGGGCAGATTTCTCGTCATTACGAGGAGCGGAGAGACGAAGCGGCCAGGTTCGGAGCCGCTGGATTGCTTCGCTTTGCTCGCAATGACGAGGGTCAGCGTTTATGGGATCGCTCATGACGGGTGAAATGACGGTCGCGGCGGCGGCGCGGCTTGTGCTGGAGACAACGGAGCCGCGCGAAAAGGTGAAGGCGGCGCGGGCTGTGGCACGGGCCTGGCGACAGGGAAGACTGCTCCACCGGTTCGACGTGGCGATGCCCGCGCGGCCCGGACGTCCGGCAAAGCCCGATCTGCTGCCGCCCGCAAGGATGCCGAAAAGAGGGAAGGGCGGATCGGAACGGGGCCGGATCGCGATGCTCCATGCGCTCGCCCATATCGAATTCGGTGCCATCGACCTTGCGTTTGACCTGGCGGGACGATTTGGCGAGCAGTTTCCGCGCGCATTCGTCGACGACTGGTTCGGCGTCGGCGCGGACGAGGCGATGCATTTCGCCCTGCTCGATCGTCGCCTCAGGGCGCTTGGCTCCTCTTACGGCGCACTCCCCGCTCACGACGGCCTTTGGGAATCGGCGGAAAAGACCGCCCATGATGTTCTCGCGCGGCTGGCCGTCGTTCCCATGGCGTTGGAAGCGCGCGGTCTCGACGTCACCCCAGCGACGATCGATCGCTTTCGATCGGCTGGCGACAAGCGATCCGCGACCATCATCCACCGCATTTATTGCGACGAAATCCGCCATGTCGCGGCTGGCACGCGATGGTTCAAATATGCCTGCGATTCTGCCGGATTCGAGCCAAAAAGCCGCTGGAAATGGTTAATAGAAACCTACTTCCGGGGGATGATTAAGCCACCATTCAACGACTCAGCGCGTGACCAAGCCGGTTTGTCCCGGGATTTTTACGAAGGGGTTGCCGCGAGGGAACAAGTCTAACACTTTGCAGCCACGTCACGGGGTGGGCAGTTCCTTGGCGTAGTAGACAGGCTTCGAACAGCCTGTTTGTTCGGCCGCATTTTGTGGCCTTGTGCGTACCAGATAGGGACCGCCGGGAAATTATGACGAACATCGCGAAAACGACCAAACTGGCCGGAAGGTTTCCTGTGGTCTTCAAACAACGCGAATTTTTTTACCATGACGGCAAGGCGCTGAAGCGTTTCAGCGTGAGCGGCGAAGCGCAGGCCGCCGGGGCCGTCCTGTTGCTGATGCTGCTGATCTGGTCGGCCTTTGCCGCCGCCAAGATCGCAACCGCGGCTCCGGAAAACGACGTCGAACGCATGGCGCGGCAGGTCCAGGCTATGCAGGCCGATGTGAAGGCGTTGAAGGCTCATGCCGCCGCCCGCTACGGCAAGACCGCAGCCGAAGTCGAAAAGCTTGGCCTCGATCCGGAGCGTTTTACCGGCGTTGGCGGTCCGTTCGAAGTGGTTGAACCGCTCAAAACCGCCGATCCGAATTTCAAATCCCTTTTCACGAGCTGGAAGCAGCTCGACCAGCTCGAGCAGGGCATGATCGCCATTCCGTCCGCAATGCCGGTGAAGGGCACGGCGCTTACCTCCAAATTCGGCGTGCGGTCCGATCCTTTCCAAGGCCGCGCCGCCATGCATGCCGGTGTCGACCTTGCAGGACCGCTTGGCACCCCGATCTATGCAACGGCTGATGGTTATGTGCAGCGTTCGAACTGGGTGGGCGGTTACGGCAATCTCGTCGAGTTGAACCACGGTCGCGGTATCCAGACGCGCTACGGCCACCTTTCAAAGGCTCTTGTTGCGCCCGGCCAGCGCGTGAAGCGCGGCGACCTCATCGCGCTGATGGGTTCGACCGGCCGCTCGACGGGCAGCCACCTTCACTATGAAGTCCGCATCGACGGCAAGGCCGTGAACCCGGTGCCCTTCCTGCAATCCAACGAATATCTCGCCGCCGTCCAGCGCCGCGCGTCGAGCCAGCTCGCTTATGGTGGGCCGAAGCGCTAAGTTTCTGAATTGTCAGGATAAGGAAGAGCCCGCCCTCCAGAATGGGAGTGGCGGGCTTTTTTGTATCTAGTACGTCACCCCGGCGAAAGCCGGGGTCTCATGACGGACAAGGCGCATTCTCGTCACGAGATCCCGGCTTTCGCCGGAATGACGATATAATGGTGACCTCTCAAACACGGCGACTACCGGTTTAGCTGGAACCGTCCTTCGACAAGCTCAGGACTAGCGGCTGGGGGGAAGGCGGTATGCTTCGGGTCGCACAATGAGGAAAAGCCAGCCTTTCGGACTAGAGAGGCGAGCTCTTGGGGTTTTGCCGTCGCCCCGGCGAAAGCCGGGGTCTCAGGACAAAAGAGGTGCGTTCTCGTCACGGGATCCCGGCTTTCGCCGGAATGACGGGTGGAAGAATCGCCGCAGGTTCCTCTCACCGCCAGTTTTAGCTGGAACCGTCCTTCGATAAGCTCACGACTATTCGGTGGATTAGGACCCGGGCGGAAGCCTTATTTTCCCCGCTTCTTCCGGTGCGTTTCGAGATCCAGTACCGCAGTCTCACCTTCCGGCAGCAGCCCCAAGCGCCGTGCGACGTCCTGATAGGCTTCGGCCTCTCCGCCAAGGTCGCGGCGGAAGCGGTCTTTGTCGAGCTTTTCATTGGTGGCCATGTCCCACAGGCGGCAGCCGTCGGGGCTGATCTCGTCGGCAAGGATGATGCGGCTGAAATCGTTTTCCCACAGCCGTCCGAATTCGAGCTTGAAGTCGACCAGGCGGATGCCGATCCCCGCGAAGAGGCCGGACAGGAAATCGTTGATACGCACCGCCATGTCGGCGATGTCGTTCATCTCATCTTGGCTCGCCCAGCCGAAGCAGGCGATATGTTCTTCCGCGATCATCGGATCGCCGAGCGCGTCGTCCTTATAATAATATTCGATGATCGTGCGGGGGAGCTGCGTACCCTCTTCGATGCCGAGCCGCTTGGAGATCGATCCGGCCGCGACGTTGCGCACCACAACCTCAATCGGGACGATCTCGACCTGGCGGATCAATTGCTCACGCATGTTGAGGCGACGGATGAAGTGCGTCGGTACGCCGATATTGCCGAGCAGGGTGAAAATATGCTCGGAAATCCGGTTGTTGAGCACGCCCTTGCCGCTGATCGTGCCCTTCTTCTGCGCGTTGAAGGCGGTCGCGTCGTCCTTGAAATATTGGATGAGCGTGCCGGGCTCCGGACCCTCATACAGGATCTTGGCCTTGCCCTCGTAAATCTGGCGGCGGCGGGACATGTCGCTTTACTCCCGAAAAAGAGCGCCCCGGATAAGCGCGACGCTCGCCTGAGCGCGGCCGGTCCGGGGCTTTGGCCGCTCCTATACGGCAAGGGGCGGGGGAGGGCAATGTCGCCGGCCCATGCGTCACCCTGAACTCGTTTCAGGGGCCATCGAGCCGCATCGCGATATAACCGGCATGGGCCCTGAAACAAGTTCAGGGTGACGATTGAGGCGGCGATGATGCCCTGCTATCCCCCGTACCCATGTCCGAAGTCACCACCGACGAATTCGACCAGATCGTCCGCCAGCCTTTCGATGAGGCCCTGTCGCAGCGCTACCTTGTCTATGCGCTCTCGACGATCACGGCGCGTTCGCTGCCGGATGTGCGGGACGGGCTGAAGCCCGTGCACCGGCGCCTGCTCTGGGCGATGCGGCTGCTGCGGCTCGATCCGGGTGCGGGCTACAAGAAATGCGCGCGCGTTGTTGGCGACGTCATCGGTAAATATCACCCGCATGGCGACCAGTCGGTTTATGACGCGATGGTCCGCCTCGCGCAGACTTTCTCGCTGCGCTATCCGCTCGTCGACGGGCAGGGGAATTTCGGCAATATCGACGGGGATAATGCCGCGGCCTATCGCTATACCGAAGCGCGGCTGACGCAGGTTGCGCTCGACCTGATGGCGGGGCTTGACGACGGCACGGTCGATTTCCGGCCCACCTATAATGGCGAGGATGAAGAGCCGGAGGTGATGCCGGGGCTCTTCCCGAACCTGCTCGCCAATGGCGCGAGCGGAATTGCGGTGGGCATGGCGACCAGCATTCCGCCGCATAACGTGGAGGAGATCATCGATGCCGCAACGCATCTGATCGACAATCCCAGGGCCGAGCCTGAGGAA
The DNA here is from genome assembly GCF_003012815.1 of Allosphingosinicella vermicomposti. GTDB lineage: Bacteria > Pseudomonadota > Alphaproteobacteria > Sphingomonadales > Sphingomonadaceae > Allosphingosinicella > Allosphingosinicella vermicomposti. The sequence continues at coordinate 354,894 of NZ_PXYJ01000001.1, forward strand.
TTGATGGCCTATGTGAAAGGGCCGGATTTCCCGACGGGCGGCATCATCGTCGACCATGAGGATGTGATCGCGGCAGCCTATCTGAACGGCCGGGGCAGCTTCCGGGTGCGGGCAAAATGGACGACCGAGGATCAGGGGCGCGGCACCTGGGTTGCGGTGATCAGCGAAATTCCGTTCCAGGTTCAGAAGTCGAAGCTGATCGAGCAGATTGCTTCGCTGATTTCGGAGAAGAAGCTGCCGATCCTCGCCGACGTGCGCGATGAATCGGACGAGGAAGTGCGGATCGTCATCGAACCGCGCAGCCGGACGGTCGAGCCTAACGTCCTGATGGACCGGCTCTTCCGCCTCACCGACCTCGAAGTGCGCGTGCCATTGAACATGAACGTGCTCGACGCCAACCGCACGCCGCGCGTTATGGGGCTGCGCGAGGTGCTGACATCATGGCTTGCGCATCAGTTCGACGTGCTGCGGCGCCGTTCGCGGCATCGCATTGCGAAGATCGACGACCGGCTGGAGCTGGTCGGCGGCTATATCATCGCCTTCCTCAATCTCGATCGCGTCATCCAGATCATCCGGGAGGAGGATGAACCGAAGCCCGTGCTGATGGCCGAATTCGGCCTCACCGACCGTCAGGCGGAGGCGATCCTCAACATGCGGCTGCGCTCGCTTCGTCGCCTGGAGGAAATGCAGCTGCGCGCCGAGAAAGATGCGTTGGAGAAGGAGCGGGATGGCCTGCTGAAATTGCTTAACAGCGATAAGGCGCAGCAGACGCGGCTGAAGAAGGATTTGGCGACGCTGAAGGCCCGCTACAATCTTGATACGCCGCTGGGTGCGCGCCGGACGCTGATTGAGGAAGCGGCGCCGATTGCGGACATCCCACTCGAAGCCTTTATCGAAAAGGAGCCGATCACGGTCATCATGTCCCAGCGGGGTTGGATTCGCGCGATGAAGGGGCATGTCGATCTCGCCCAGCCCGAAGCGATGAAGTTCAAGGAAGGGGATGGCCCGGCCTTCGCCTTCCACGCGCAGACCACGGACAAATTGCTGCTTGCGACGGCCAATGGGCGCTTCTTCACACTGGCGGGCGACAAATTGCCGGGCGGACGCGGTTTTGGCGAACCGGTCCGCGCGATGGTGGATTTGGAAGGCGAGGGTGATGTCATCGCGTTGCTTCCGGCTCAGGACGGCAATCTGCTCGTCGCGGCATCGGACGGGCGCGGTTTCCTCACTTCCGCGCGCGGCGCCGTGGCGGAAACGCGCAAGGGCAAGCAGGTGGTGAATGTTCGCACCGGGTCGCGGCTCAGCATCGTAAAGCCTGTCCCAAAAGGGCACGATTATATCGCGGTGGTCGGGGAGAACCGGAAGATGGTGGTCTTCCCCTTGAGCGAGCTTCCCGAAATGGGGCGCGGGCAGGGCGTGCAGCTCCAGCGTTACCGCGACGGCGGGCTTGCGGACGTCACGAGCTTCCTGTTTTCCGAAGGTTTATCGTGGGAAATGGGTGGGGAGAGCGGCCGCGTGCGGACCGAGCCTGATTTGTCAGGCTGGCGCACGGCGCGCGGCGCGGCGGGACGAATGCCGCCCACCGGATTTCCGCGCAACAATCGCTTCGGTTGAGCAATTATTGACCAAAATCCTCATCAAGAATTAACCGCTTCGGACTAAATCCCGCCAGCGATGCAGTCTGCTTTCCCTCAGCGACGCTCGGAAGAGCCCGCCCTGTCCCTCGCTTTTCCCAGTGAGATGGCCGCGTCGCATTGGCCCGTGTCCCGTGACGTGCTCCTCGAGACGGGGCGCCAGGAATATCTCGACGCCCTGCCGATCGCGGGCGCGGTAATCTGCGCCGATGGCCCCGGACATATCTGGATCGACAAGTCTAATCGCCATTTCCGCCGCATCGCAGGTCTGGACGGCAACCCGGTCGATGCGCCCATCGCCGACGCGCGGCTGATGACGGCGAGTGAAATCGGGGGCCGTGTCGAAGCATTCATCATTAGCGATGCGGAAGAGAGTGAGTTCGACAGTGGGGACGGCACTGTCGGTGGCCGCCATTTTGCGGTTCGCTTCGCCCGTCTCCGCCCCGCACCCTATGCCCCCTATCGCTGCCTGCTGACGCTGATCGACAGGACCGCGCAGGTCGATACGGAGCGGAGCCTGCGCGCCGAGATGCTGCGCGACAGTCTTACCGGCCTCCCCAACCGCCTCGCCTTTGCCGAAAATGTCGAGCTTCTGCTTCAGCATCCGAATTTTTCGGAAGGCAGCCACGCGGTGCTCGTTATCGACATGGCGCGGTTCAGCCGGGTCAATGAATGTGTCGGCGCCATCGCGGGCGATGAATTGCTCATTGCCTTTGCGAGCCGGCTTTTCTCGGCCTTGGCACCGGGCAATGTGCTCGCCCGCATCGGCTCCGACGAATTCGGCGTGTTGATGCGTCTCGACACCGGCCTTGACGACGCTTTGGCTGCGGCCCGGCGGATAAAAGAGGCGCTGGTCATGCCCTTCCGGCTATCGGAGCTCGAGATCCAGGTCGATTGCTCGATCGGTTGCGCGCTGGTGAGCGGGGAAGTCGATTTCGCCGAGGAAGTGGTGCGCAACGCCCAGTTTGCGGTGAAGCGGGCCAAGGACAATAACGAGATTCACGTTTACGAGCCGCACGAAGGCCAGGCCGCGCGGCGATTGTTCAGTTTGGAAACCGAGCTCCGCCGCGCGATCGAAAACGGCCAACTGACCATGGCCTTCCAGCCGCTCGTCGACCTTCAAAGCGGCGCGGTGTCAGGGTTTGAGGCCCTGACACGATGGGAGCGGGACAATGGTGACCACGCCCATGCATCGGAATTCATCGCCGTCGCCGAAGAATCGGGGCTTATCGTGCCGCTTGGCCGCTGGGCGATCGAGGAAGCGGTGCGCACGCTCGCCGATTGGGACGAAAAGGCGGGACAGGAGCTGCCGCTCTATATGGGCGTCAACGTCTCCGCGGTTCAGATCGCGCGGGATGATGTCGCGGCGCAGGTATCCGCGGCGCTCGCCCATCACAAGGTTGAGGGACGCCGCCTGACGCTTGAACTCACCGAAAGCGCGATCGTCCGCGATCCGGAACGGGCCGCATCAGTGCTGAACGGATTGAAGGCACTTGATGCCCGTATCGCGATGGACGATTTCGGGACGGGTTATACCTCGCTCGCCTATCTTCAGCGCCTGCCGATCGACATATTGAAGATCGACCGCAGCTTCGTGTCGCAAATGATGACCGACCGCGACAGTTTCGCGATCATCCGCGCCGTTCTCTCGCTCGCCACCGCGCTCGGCATGTCGACGACGGCGGAGGGCATCGAAACGGAGGATCTTGCCCGCACCCTCGGTTATCTCGGCTGTTCGCACGGGCAGGGTTATCATTTCGCCATGCCGATGACGGCCGATGACGCCTACGCCTATATCCTGTCGCGGAGCGCGCCTTCGACCTGAGCGCGGGCCATCATGCGGATGGCTGCTTCATCGTTCGTGAAGCCACCTCTCGCCCATTCCTGCTCGATCATCTTCAAGACCCGCGCAACTACCGGCCCGGCGGTCAGCCCCATGGCGATGAGATCGCCGCCGCCGATCGGAAAGCGCGGCCGGACCCATTGGGAAAGAAAAGGCACGGCCACGTCCAGTCCCTGATCCTCGTCCCGGAGCAGGAGGCGGTCCAAGGCTTCCTCGCCGCCAATCTCATAAGCCACGATCGCCGGATCGCTTTCGGATGAGGCAGGCCATAAGGCAGCCGAGGCAAGCCGCTTCTGCTGGCGGTTGGACAGCCGCAGCCGGGCGCCCACTGCCATGGATTTGTCCACGTCGGCGGGAAGCAGGGCGGCGAGGCGGCGGAGGGGATCGGGCGCAATCCCGAAAGCCCGTTCGCGATCCACCAATCGCTCCAGCCGCTCGACGCCGTCCGATCCGATTTCAGGAAGGACGGGGCGGAAAATAGCCCGATCCGCCATCAGGCGCACTGTTGCCACGGGGTCGGCAAGGGCGAGCAACTTCAGGGTCTCGTCCGCAATCCGTTCGCGCGACAGAGCCATGAGGTCATTGGCGCGCGCCGTGCACGCGTCCAGCGCCTGCGCGTCGGGCGCGCCCGCGCCAAACCGCGCATGGAAACGGAAGAAGCGCAGGATGCGCAGATGATCTTCCGCAATGCGCTGCAACGGATCGCCGATGAAACACACCGTGCGGGAGTCGAGGTCATCTAGCCCGCCAAAATAATCGAAAATCTCGCCGGTCATCGGATCGGCGGACAAGGCATTGAAAGTGAAATCACGCCGGGCCGCATCTTCCTGCCAATCGTCCGAAAAGGCCACGGTCGCGCGCCGCCCGTCCGTCGAGACGTCTCGCCGCAGCGTGGTGATTTCGACCGGCCCGCCCGGCAGCACCGCTGTGACGGTTCCATGTTCTAGTCCGGTGGGGACGGCTTTGATGCCCGCATTCTTTAGCCGCGCGAGCACGTCTTGAGGCAGAAGCGACGTCGCGATATCGACATCGCTCACAGCCAGCCCGAGCAGAGCGTCGCGCACCGCGCCGCCGACATAGCGCGCCTTGCCGCTGGCCGCGTCTAATGCTTCCAGAAGGCCAGCCATTCCGTTCTGATTTCGCCAAGGGGCGTGGGGAAGTCTCATGCCCGTTCCGCCAGACGCCGGGACAGATTGACGATCATCGCGGCCGTCGCGCCCCAGATGCGGCGGCCTTCCCACAAAATTTCATAATAATGCCTCTCGCGGCCCTGATAGAAAGCGGTGCGGGCCTGTTGGTGCACGGGGTCGAGCAAATAGGGAAGGGGGGCTTCGAAAATATCCGCCACCTCCGCTGGATTGGGAACGAGCGGCAGGCCGGGCGGAATGAGGCCGACGACCGGCGTAACCTGATAGCCGGTAATTGTACGATAGGGATCGGCCGCGCCGATAATCTCGACCGCTTGCCGCGGCAGCGCGACTTCTTCCTCTGCCTCGCGCAGAGCCGCACGGATGGCATCGGCATCGCCGGGATCGATCCGGCCGCCGGGAAAGCTCACCTGCCCAGCGTGGCGCCGCACCGTTTCGGGGCGCAGGGTGAGGAGCAAGGTCGGTTCGGGGCGCATAACCACGGGGACGAGGACGGCGGCCGGCGTCGGCATCACCTCCTCACCGGGCGGGGCCGGATCGACGGGATCGCCGGGGATCAGCATGGGATGCGGCTCAAGCGGATTGCCGAAGGCTTCCCGCAAGCGCGCGATCAGGCTCATGCGCTCTCCAGCGGGAAGAAGACGCCATCGGACCACAGGCCCGGCGGCGCACCGTCGTCCGCGAGCGCGAGACCGGCCAGCTCGTAATAGACTGGGCGGACGATCAGTGCCTCAAGGCCGTCGCGCACGGTAAGATAGGGGCGCGGACCTTCGGGATGGTTTTCGAAGCGGAGAGGGTGCGCCTCACCCGCAACGATCAGGTCGCCCGTATTGAGGCGGAAGGCGAGGCGCCGTCCCGTCCCGTCCCCCTCGCTCTTTAGTTCAACGGCGGTGAAGGGCGCATCCTCGACGTCGATGGCCAATTTCTCGACGGGCGTGACCAGAACGAAGCTGCCATCGGGTTCGCGGCGCAAGATGGTCGAAAAGAGCCGCACCATGGCCGGGCGACCGATAGGGCTGCCGTCATGAAACCAGGTGCCGTCCCGCGCGATCCGCATACCGCTATGGCCGCAATGGGCCGGGTTCCAAAGCGCGACGGGCGGCAGCTTATGCTCTTCCGCCAGCCGGGCGATTTCGGCGAGGCTCAGGTTGGAGAGGTCGGCGGGAGGTTCGGGAGCGGGCATGAAGGCGATGTAGGTCTTCCCTCGCTCATCGTCACCCTGAACTTGTTTCAGGGTCTAGGCTGGTGACGGTCATGCTGCCCGCAAGATGGATGCTGAAACAAGTTCAGCATGACGGGGAGGGGGGAGGGGGTGGCAACATAGGGCTGAAAAACGTATGCGCCCTGCAATGACCAGCGAGTTTGAAGGACCGGGAACCGCCATCGTCACAGGCGGTGCAAAGCGGATCGGCGCGGCGATGGTGCGTGCGCTTGCCGACGATGGCTGGCACGTCCTCATCCACTGCAACCGCTCGCGCGCGGAGGCGGAGGCGCTGGCGGCCGAAATCGGGAATGCCACGGTGGTTTCGGCCGACCTCGCCGATCCCGACGCGGCGGACGCGATCATGGCGGCGGCGGACGGCCTTCCGCCGGCTCGCCTGCTCGTCAACAACGCCTCGCTCTTCACCTATGACGCCCCGCTCAATTTCACGGTCGAGGATTGGGACGCGCACCACGCGGTGAATTTGCGCGCGCCAGCCCTGCTGACCCGCGCCTTTGCCGCGCGGGCGGAAGGAGGCGGGGTCGTCATCAACCTGCTCGACGCCAAGCTCCTCCAGCCCAATCCTGATTTCTTTACCTATACCGTGTCGAAGATGGGCTTTGCCGGGCTGACCGAATTGTATGCCCGGGCTTTGGCCGAACGGCGCATCCGCGTCTGCGGCATCGCGCCGTCCGTCACGCTCGTATCCGGACCTCAAAGCCGCGAAAATTTCGATGCGGTGCATAAGATGAATGCACTGGAACGAGGCGTCGACGTGGCGGAGATTGTGGCGGCGCTGCGCTTCATCCTCTCGGTGCCGACATTGACGGGGCAAACCATCACCATCGACGGCGGGCAACGCTTTCTCGGCCTGCCGCGCGACGTACAATATCTGGAGTCTAAATAAGTGAGCGATCTTCGCAATCTCGACGGGCTGGTGCCGTCAGCCCTCGCGCCGAGCACGCGCAAGATCGTGCTGGAAGATTATTGCCTCAATGCCGACATCGGCTTCCATGACTTCGAAATCGGAACGCCGCAGCGCCTGAGCGTCAGCGTCGAGGTATGGGTGGACGAGGCCTCCTTCGCGACCGAGGACGAGGAAGCTGCCGCCTGGAATTACGATTTCCTGCGCACGGAAATCGGCAAGCTTGCCGCCAGCCGCCGCTTCAATCTTCAGGAAACATTGGTGCGGGCGATCTACGATCTCGTCGCGGCGCGCAAGGGCGTAACGGCTCTCCGCGTGTCCAGCCGGAAGCCCGACATCTATCCCGATTGCGCGGGCGTCGGCGTGGAATTGGCGTCCTTTTAAGGAGTAACATACCGTTCGCCCTGAGCTTGTCGAAGGGCCGCCCTTCCTTCCAGGAAAGAAGTGCAGGGCTTCGACAGGATCAGCCCGAACGGTGACGGCTAGGCAGCTTAGCGTGCAGTCCGCGTCCGCGTCCGCGTGCAGGGGCCTAGCGACATCTTGATCAGGTTATAATCGGCCCGGATGGCGGGAATGGTCGCTGCGTCCGCCTCTGCAAAGCTTTGTTGCGGCAGGGAAGCGGGCAAGGAACAAGCGAGACGATACCAAAGCAGGGTGTCGGGACGCGGTGCAGTCGCGGATTCATCGACGATCTCCGTCACCGAAACCGCCCAGCGCGGCTGCTCGCCCGGACGGCGCAGCACGCTGATCGACAAGGGGCGATTGTCCGCGCCCATCAGGAAGAATTGCGTTTCGCTCTCGCCCGGTAGGCTGCCCGGCACGTGAAAGGCGCGGCCGATGCCGGTGATGCGCGGCGCCGCATCGCGCGCATTTGCCTCGCGAAGGATGGCGCGAACCCGGTCGGCCTCTGCGGCGCTGTGACGAACCTGCGCGTCGGGGGCGACAAGCCGGACTTCGCCAGGGCGCCCGCCCTCCGCCGTCGCGAAGATGAGATATTCGTCTTTCTTGCGCAGCTTGGGCGCGCGTCCACCCGTGTCATTGCGAAGATCGGCCAAGTAGCGAACCCGCGTCTGGATGCCGTTCGCCCCGCGGATCAGGGAAAGGACGTCGGCCTCGACATAGAAGCGCGTGCTTCCCGCAGGCACGCCGGCCGCATCGGCGCCCTTGAGGCGGGACGCCTTGGCAACCCGGACATGGGCGATCACCGGTGCCTGGAGCGTCAGGTCGGCGGCGTCGGCATAAGTGAGGCTGGGGGCGGCAATCGGGACGGGCTGGGCGTGCAGTGATTCGCCCGCCATCGTCCCAAAACTGAGCGTCATTACAAATCCCGCGAAAATCGCCTGCTGCCGCACTCTCACTCTCCCTTGATCCGAAATGGCGGAATAACGTTAGTTTCCGCCACATTAACGCCAGATTTCGCTATGGCGGCTCCGGTAACAATGTGACATTTTGTAGGATTGCGTACCCCGGACTGTCACGATACAGAAATAGGCCTTGTCCAAGAAATGCTCTGACATGATTGGACCCGTAACGGATCGGGTGCGTTTTATAGCGCATCCGACCTGCACTATTTTTAGATAGGGAGTGTGGCTGATTAATGGCATATGCTGATCAGAAGATGAGCTCCAACAGGGTCATGGCGATTGCCGTCGTGGCGCTGCTTCACGCTCTTCTTGGCTACGCGTTCGTCTCGGGCTTGGCGCTGAAGGTTGCCAAGCAGGCCGTTCAGGACCTGAAGACGTTCGACGTTATCGAAGAACCGCCGCCCCCTGAGGAAGAGCCGCCGCCCCCGCCGGAAACCCCGGTGCCGGTGCAGCCGCCGCCCGTGGTTTCGCCGCCGCCGCTTGTGCGGACGCCGTCGCCGCCGCCTCCGGTCCAGACCGTCAACGTCGCGCCGCCGGCCGTCGTGATCACGCCGAAGGCCGCTCCGGCCCCGCCGGCGCCGGTCGCTCCGCCGCCGCCGCCCGCACCGCGCAAGGTTGAAACCGCCAAGGCTCGTGGTAATCCGGGTACATGGATTTCGGACGCCGACTATCCTTCGAGCGCGCTTCGTGCCGAAGAACAAGGTACGACTGGCTTCCGCCTCGAAATCGGCGCCAACGGACGTGTCACGAACTGCACCGTGACGTCGGGCAGCGGATCGTCCGCCCTCGACAGCGCGACCTGCCGCCTTCTCCGCAGCCGTGCGCGCTTTACGCCGGCCAAGGATTCGGCGGGCAATCCGACGACCGATACTTATTCAAGCCGGATCGTCTGGCGTCTTCCCAGTGACAGATAAGTTCTTCGATTACTGAACCCACTTTTTGATTTGAAGAGGAATAACTTAAGATGGCTAATCCAGCTGCACATGGCGGTGATAACCCGTATGGCCTGATGGCGGCGCTCGAGCAGGGCGGCACGATCGCCTGGGCGACCTTCATCATCCTCGTCGTGATGTCCGCCGCTTCCTGGTACATCATGTTCACCAAGCTGTTCGAACAGCAGAAGATCCTGAACCAGGGCAAGCGCGTGCGCACCGCGTTCTGGCAGTCGGCGAACCTGCGCGAAGGCGCTGGCAAGCTCGACAAGAACAGCGCCTATCGTCAGATCGTCGACGATGGTCTCGTCGCTCAGGAACAGCACACGAAGCTCACCGATCCGATCGACCAGCATGACTGGATGCTCGGCTCGCTCGCTCGCAGCCAGGGCGCGATCGCCTCGAAGCTGTCGAACGGCCTTGCTCTGCTCGCCACCGTCGGTTCGACCGCGCCGTTCATCGGCCTGTTCGGTACGGTTATCGGTATCTACCGCGCGCTCATCAAGATCGGCGCCGCCGGTCAGGCATCGATCGACGCCGTCGCCGGCCCGGTCGGTGAAGCGCTCATCATGACCGCACTCGGCCTCGCCGTGGCCGTTCCGGCCGTGCTTGGCTACAACTGGCTGATGCGCCGCAACAAGTCGGTTCTGGAAGAGCTCGCGCACTTCTCGAACGATCTGCATGGCTACATGATGTCGAATGGTGCGGTGAAGCCGATGTCGGCTGCCCGCGCTCCGGCCGCTGCCGCTGCCAAGCCGGTTGCTCCGGCCGCGAAGCCCGCGACCACGACGGGGCCGAAGGCCTAAAGGAAGATCGGCCGGCGCCCCTTTGCGAGCGCCGGCCGCCCTTTCAGCGATTGAGTTTTAGCGCGGATCCGTCCGCGTCACGAATGATCAGGATAGGATATAGTCTATGGCCATGAGTGTCGGCCCAGCGGAGGGTGGCGAAGATACCCCGATGTCGGACATCAACACGACGCCGCTCGTCGACGTCATGCTGGTGCTCCTCATCATCTTCCTCATCACTGTTCCCGTCGTGGTGCAGGCCGTCGATGTCGAGTTGCCGCAGGTGGAATTCGAACCGACGACGACCAAGCCGGAAAACGTGTCACTTTCGGTGCGTGCAACTGGCAATGAGTGCGAGGTCTATTGGGGCCTGGAGCGCGTCAACTCCCAGCAGCTGCTCGACAAGGCGGTGAAGAAGCTCGAGGACGAAATCGCGCGTCAGGGCGGCCCGGAAAATGTGACCGAGCTCCCCGAAGCCCATATCCGCGGTGACATCAACACGCCGTACCGTTGCATCGGCGGTGCCATCTTCACGATGCAGCGTGCGGGCTTCTCGCGCGTCGGCTTCATCTCCGAGCCCGCCCCGAAGGGCGGCGGCGCGTAACGGCAAGTTTCTAGGAGTATATTGAAATGGCGATGTCAGCGGGAAGCGCCGAAGGCGAACCGATGATGGATATCAACACGACGCCGCTTATCGACGTCATGTTGGTGCTCCTCATCATGTTCATCATCACCATTCCCATTCAGACGCACGCGGTGAAGCTCGACCTTCCGGTCGACAGCCGGACCAACACGCCGCCGCCGGTCGATCCGGTGAAGAACAAGATCGTCATTGAAACGTCGGGCCAGATCCTCTGGAATGGCGCCGCGGTCGACGAGACGACTCTTCGCCAATATCTCGACCTGACGACGACGATGAACCCGGTTCCGGAACTGCATCTGCAGCCCTATCCGGACGCGCGTTACGAAGTCGTCGACCAGGTGCTCGCGATTACCAAGCGTGCCAATGTCGAAAAGATGGGCTTCGTCGGAAACGAGCAATACGGCAATTTCTAAGCCTTAGCTCTTTCGCAAAGCAGAATAAGGGCGGCTCTTTAAGGGCCGCCCTTTTCTTTTGGCGGCTCCAGTCTGCGATACGGCGCTTTGACTTGGGCTGACGATCGGACAAGATATACAAAGGCATCTGTCCGCACCGAGCGATGCTCCCAAGGGGCACCGCTTCGCAGCGCTGACTGACAGCGTTGAGGTGGACGGATGCCGTGAAGCGATATCTTCGCACGTTTTCCGTTTGGAGGGGGTATTTAATGAGTTTTAAAGTAGGTGATACGGCGCAACTGCGTTCGGGCGGTCCAGTCATGACCCTCGGCTCAGAGACGATCGGGGCAGTTGGGAGTGCCACTGGTTTGTCGATGGCGAGCCTAAGTGGCACACGTTTAAGCCCGACATGTTGAAGTTGGTCAGCCCGCGCTGAAACAACTGACAAGATCATAAGCGGCGAGCCAGCCAGCCCTGTTCGGTGAATGGAAATACGCTCGGGGAGCGTAAAGCGCTCCGCCTTCCGGGTTGGCGAGGCAATCCATGACGTCGTCTCACCACGCCATGTGAGGCACGGGCGCATCTTCAATCCAGAAGGCGCGGACGACTTCGGCGTCGCGTAGATAAAGCGGGCGTCGAGCGCCGGAATTGATCAGCGACGGTCTGGTAAAGGAACCGGCTGCCAGGTCTCGTCGTTCGCTGTTCATGGTCTATGCCGCAATCCCGCTCATCATATTGGGCGCGCTGGGATATATGTTCTGGCGCGCTGCGGCTCGGATGCGCTGGGACCGCATCCGTAATGAGCGGCAGGCGACGCGCGGCCGCCACGCCTTCACTCGCTTCCACCGCGCCCGTTTTCTCCTCGACAAAGCCTTTAAACCCCGGCTGGACGAGCCGCGCTGGCAAGCCGAACTTCGCCGTCGTCTGGAGCGAGCGGGCTCGCGTTCGGACCGTTCCGGACGCTAGACGATGTGCCTTATAAGGCTCGCTTCAATCCTGTGACCCTAATCGACGAGCAGCAAGTTTGAGCCTGAGCTTGCTTTCGGCTCGATTTGCGCGGGCGCGGGCGTGACAGTTTTCACGGTTCGTGACCGCTTAAGTCAGCGCCGCCCTTAGCTGCTCGGCAAGGGCGTCGAGCACGGAGAGATCGACCGCATCGGCAGTCTTCTCTTCCGCGCTGGGCAACTGCACGTAGCAGGTATCGCACCAATTCATGTGGAAATAGGCAGCCATACGCTCAAAGGGCACGGTAAAGCCGTCCGGAAGCGCAGGGTCAGTGCCGCTGGCCAGCAGCCAGGCATGGCGGCCTTCCAATTGCCGGCCGCGCCGAGCTTGATCGCGATCGCCAAGCAGATCGGTCAGACGGTCGAAGAGCGTCTTCATGACGCCGCTCATCGCATACCAGTAAACCGGCGTGGCAAACAGGATATGGCGGTTGGCGAGCAGGTGCGTGACGATCTGATCGAATGCGTCGCGCTGATGCGCCGTCCGGTAATCGAAGGGATGGAGGTTCATGTCCGCCAGATCGATCGTCTCAACCGTCAATGGCCGCAAGCGTTCGGCGAGGGCATTGGTCAGGGCTGCGGTGCGCCCGTCGTTGCGGGCGGCGCCGCTAATGATCAGCAGATCGGCGCCCGCAATCGTCATGCCGCCAATCCTTCGAATTGCAGCCGCGCCAGGCGAGCATAGAGGCCGCCTGCAACGCTCAAACTGTCATGCGTGCCTTCTTCGACGATCCGGCCGCCATCCATCACAATGATCCGGTCGGCGCGGCGGACGGTGGCGAGGCGATGGGCGATAACGATGGTGGTGCGTCCGCCCATCAATCGTTCAAGCGCGGCCTGGACGAGCTGCTCCGATTCCGCATCCAGTGCCGATGTCGCTTCATCGAGCAGCAACAGCGGTGCGTCGCGCAGGAGCGCGCGGGCGATGGCAATGCGTTGACGCTGCCCGCCGGAAAGGCGCGCTCCGCCTTCGCCCAGATAGGTGTCGAGCCCATCGGGCAGCGCCTTCAGAAACGCGGCGGCATTGGCTGCTTCGGCGGCGGCCCAAAGATCCGCGTCCGGCGCATCCCAGCGGCCATAACGCAGATTGTCGCGCGCGCTGGCGGCAAAGATCATGGTTTCCTGCGGCACGACCGCGATGCGGGCACGCACATCGGAAGGGTCGGCATCGCGCAGGTCGATCCCGTCCATCCGCACGGTGCCCGTTTCCGGGTCATAAAAACGCTGCGCAAGCTGGAAGAGGGTGGTCTTCCCCGCGCCGGACGGGCCCACGACCGCCAGCGTCTCGCCGGGCTTTACAGCGAGCGAGAATTGATCGAGCGCGCTCATTTCCGGCCGCGTCGGATAGCGGAACGACACCTTCTCGAATTGGAGGGTGCCAATGCCCGGGGACGGAAGGAGGAGCGGCACCGGCGGCGCCTTGATCTCCGGAACTTCGTTCAACAACTCGTTGAGCCGCCCGGCCGCGCCGCTGCCGCGTAGCAATTCGCCATAAACTTCGCTCAAGGCGCCGAACGCCCCGGCGACAAGACCGCCGGTCAGCACGAAAGCGGCGATGGTGCCACCGGTCAGACGTCCGGCCTGAACGTCCATCGCGCCCTGCCACATGACCAGCGTAATCGCCCCGAAGATGAGCGCGATCACGATCGCCGTCATTGCGGCGCGCAGCGCGATGCGGGCGCGGGCGGTACGGAAGACGCGTTCGACCGCACCTTGGAAGCGGCCTGCCTCGCGATTTTCTTGGCCAAAGCCCTGGACGATCTTCATCGCGCCCAGCACTTCATCGACCATCGCGCCGACATCCGCCACGCGATCCTGACTGTCCCGAGAAACCGCGCGTACCTTCCGTCCCAAAACGATGATGGGGACGAGCACCAAAGGAATGCCAAGCAGCAACATGCCGGTCAGCTTGGGCGACAGGGCGAAAAGATAGATGAGCCCGCCAATCCCCATCACGATGTTGCGGAGCGCCACCGATACGGACGATCCCACGACGCCCTCGATAATTGTCGTGTCGGCAGTCAGACGCGACGCGATTTCGGACGGGCGGTTCTCCTCGAAGAACCGCGGCGCGAGGCGCAGGAGATTGTCCTGCACGGCAATCCGGATGTCCGCGACCACGCGTTCGCCGAGCCAGGATACGAAGTAGAAACGAAATGCCGTCGCGATCGCCATCACGACCACGACGAACAGCAGATATTGGAACCACCGGCCGATATCGCCGCCCGCCGATCCGAAGCCGCGGTCGATGATCAAGCGAAAGGCGTTCGGGATAGCGAGCGTTGCGCCCGCCGACACGAGCAGGGACAGCGCCGCCAAGGCTATCCGCCCCTTATAGCGCGCGGTGAATCGCCAGATCATGGCGAGGTTGCCGAAGCTGCGTTCGGCGGGGGCTGGGGCCGTATCTGCCATGGTGCCGCGCGTAGCAGTGCGGCGGTCCGGGCTCAATGATATTTGCCCTGGATTAGCTTCTATCAGCTCAAACCTTGCCGCTAGGGCTGAGCCTGTCGAAGCCCGGGGTGCATCGTGCATTGCCCACGCCCTTCGACAAGCTCAGGGCTAGCGGGGAGGGTGTATTGAAAGCATATCTCTCACTCAGCTCCCCCAACTCATCGTCACCCCAGAGAAAGCCGGGGTCTCAAGCCGGAAAAGGCGCTTATCCGTGACGAGATTCTAGCTTTCGCCGGGATGACGCAGTTTGGAACGTTCCAAGCCAGTTCATGTTTGAAACCTATAGCTTTTCAGGCGTCAGTCGCGCTATTGCAGTGCAGCACGGGCGGGAGGTTCAATGCTTTACGACGCTTATGAATTTCAGCGGTCGCTGCTTGCGGGGGCGAGCACGCTGGCGAATATCGGCGCGGGCTGGATGCAAAATCCCGCCAATCCTTTTTCTTACAGCGCGATGGGACCGGTCGTGTCCTCGGCGCTCGATGTATTCGCCCACGCCGCCGCGCCTCGCGGCAAGCCCGAATTCGGCCTTGATAAGACAATGATCGATGGCCGCGAGGTAGCGGTGCACGAGGAAATCGTCCTTCGGAAACCCTTTGGCCAGTTGAAGCGCTTCCGCCGCGATGGAGCGGACGGGTCGCCTAAGCTGCTGATCGTCGCGCCCATGTCGGGACATTTTGCAACGCTGTTACGCGCAACGGTCGAACGGATGCTGCCCGGCCATGATGTCTACATCACCGATTGGCGTGATGCGAAATTGGTGCCGGTGGAAGAGGGGCGCTTCGACCTCGACGACTATATCGATTATCTCATTGCTTTTCTGGATCATATCGGTCCGGGCGCGCATATGCTGGCCGTCTGCCAGCCGTCAGTTCCCGCTTATGCTGCGGTCGCGCTGATGAACGAAGACAAGCATCCGGCCACGCCGCGCACGCTCACCATGATGGGCGGTCCGATCGACACGCGTAAGGCGCCGACGGCCGTGAACCTGCTCGCCACGCAGCGCCCGCATGCCTGGTTCGAGCAAAATGCCATCGCCACCGTGCCTTATTCCTATCCCGGCGCGGGGCGGAAGGTCTATCCCGGCTTCCTTCAATTGGCCGGCTTCATGACCATGAACCTTGGCAATCACCTGATGAGCCATTGGGAGATGTTCAAGCATCTCGTCGAGGGCGATGGCGAAAGCGCGGATGCGACCAAGGCCTTTTACGAGGAATATCGATCGGTTTGCGACATGACCGAGGAATTCTACCTTCAGACGGTGGACGTCGTTTTTCAGCGCCACCTGCTTCCCAAGGGCGAAATGGAGCATCGCGGGCGGCTGGTGAAACCGGGCGCGATCACCGACACGGCGATCCTCGCCATCGAGGGCGAGCGTGACGATATTTCCGGTATCGGCCAAACCAAGGCGGCGCTCGACATGGCGACGAAGTTACCCAAGGATATGAAGAAATATCATATGGCCAAGGGTGTCGGCCATTACGGCATATTCCATGGCAGCAAATGGCGGGGCAAGATCGCGCCCGTGCTCGAACAATGGATCATGGACCATAATCGCTAGTTGCTCGTTTCAGACGCGGCCCATCTCGGGGCTGACAAATAAGATCGCCTAAGGGCGTAAAGGGGTTTGGTGGCGAGCGGGTCTTCGGTCATTCCGACTTATCTGGCGGGCGGCGGCGAAATGGGGGATCGGATCCGGTCCCACGATTGGTCGCGCACGCCGCTGGGCGACCCGAATGAATGGCCGCTGGCGCTGCGGACCGCTCTGGGCATCTGTCTCCACTCGAGCTTTCCGACGGCCATCTATTGGGGTTCTGACCTCCATCTGTTGTACAATGACGCCTGGGCACCCATTCCGGCCGACCGTCACCCCTGGGCGCTCGGTCGGCCCGGTGCCCAAGTCTGGGCGGACATATGGGCCATCGTCGGGCCGCAGCTCGAAAAGGTTATGGCGACGGGCGAGGGCTTTTCGGCCTTCAACCAGATGCTGCCGATGGAGCGCGACGGCGTCCCCCAGGAAACCTATTGGACGTACAGTTTCACGCCCATTCGCGAT
This sequence comes from Allosphingosinicella vermicomposti, assembly GCF_003012815.1. Classification (GTDB taxonomy): domain Bacteria; phylum Pseudomonadota; class Alphaproteobacteria; order Sphingomonadales; family Sphingomonadaceae; genus Allosphingosinicella; species Allosphingosinicella vermicomposti. The sequence goes on from NZ_PXYJ01000001.1 coordinate 371,269, forward strand.
GAAAATGGCGTTGTCGCCGGTGTGCTCAACCAAGGCCATGAAATGACCGCGCAGATCGTGGCGGAGCGCGCTTTGCGTGAAAGCCAGGAGCGGCTGGAACTGGCGCTCAGTGCATCGAACAGTGTCGGCACGTGGGACTGGGACATCGCCAATGATCGCGTCACTGCGGACGAGCGCTTCGCGCATATCTACGGCGTCGATCCCGAGCAGGCGGCGCGCGGTGCGCCGATCACGGATTTTTTCAGCGGCATTCACCCCGGCGATATTGGCAGCGTTCAGGGGCGCATTGCTGAAATTTTGAAGACCGGCGAGCTGTTTTCTGAAGAATATCGGCTGGTCCAGCCCGATGGCTCCATCCGCTGGGTCGCCGCCCGGGGCAGAGCCGTCCTCGACGAACAAGGGAAGGCGATCCGCTTTCCGGGTGTAACGTTCGACATCACCCAGCGCAGGCTCGCCGAAGAAACGATCCGCGAGGCGAAGGAGCGGCGCGATTTCATCTTTTCGCTGTCGGAGCGTCTGCGCGCATCGAGCGATTCCGATACGATCCTCTCAACCGCAGCCGAGGCGCTCGGGCGTCAGCTTGGCATTGACCGTGCTGGCTTCTACCGGACCGAGGGCGACGCGATGGTCTTTGGCCCCGGCTGGAGCGCGGGCCGCCTGCCTGTGCGGAAAGGGCGCACCGACAGCGCCCGTTACGGCGACTATTACAACCGCACGATCCGTAGCGGAAAGACGATGTGGTTCGAAGACAGCCTCGCCGATCAAAATCTGGCGATGACCGATTTCGCCAAATTCGGCATTCGGGCCGCGATTGGCGTGCCCGTCGTGCGCGACGGCATCTGGCTTTCAGGACTCTACATCAACCACCAGGATCCGCACGCCTGGAGCGCGGAAGACATCGCCTTGGCCGAAGAAGTGGCCGAGCTGACCTGGGACGCCGTCGCACGCGCGGAGGCCGCCGACGCTCTGCGCCAGAGCGAGGAAAAATTCCGCGGCATCGCCAATTCGATCAACCAGATGATCTGGTCGACGCAACCGGACGGCTATCACGATTATTATAATGACCGCTGGTACGAATATACCGGCGTCCCCTACGGATCGACCGATGGCGCGGGCTGGAACGACATGTTCCATCCCGACGATCAGGAGCGCGCCTGGGGCGTCTGGCGGGAATGCCTGGAAACGGGCGAGCCTTATCATATCGAATATCGCCTGCGTCATCGTAGCGGCGATTATCGCTGGGTGCTCGGCCGTGCCCAGCCGGTGCGTGACGCCCATGGCGCGATCACCCGCTGGTTCGGTACTTGCACCGATATTCACGAGCTGAAGGTCGCTGAAGACCGCCAGGCCTTCCTGCTGGAATTGAACGATATTCTACGTGGCGTTTCCGATCCGCGCGCCGGAACCATGGCCGCTGCCGAGGCTCTTGGCCGCCATTTGCGCGTCGCCCGCGCGGGCTATGGCGACGTGGACGCGAGCGGTGAAATCGTCCGCGTGGAACGGGATTGGACGGCGCGCGATGATGTGCCGAATCTTGCGGGCGAAGCGCGTATCCTCGACGGCTTCGGCCCCGCCATCGTTGCCGAGCTCCGCGCCGGGCACAGCCTGGTCGTCGACGATTTCCGCACCGATCCGCGCGCGGGGCCTGCTTATGCGGAAACATGGGACAGTATCGGTTGCCGAGCCCTGATCGTCGTGCCGCTTGTCTCGGAAGGACAGCTGCGCGCGCTCTTTTACCTTCACGAGCCCGAGCCCCGGGCGTGGACGGCGGACGATGTGACGCTCGCCAATGATGTCGCCCAGCGCACCTGGGATGCCGTCGAGCGTGCCCGTGCCCAGCAGGCGCTCCGGCAGCTGAACGCCACGCTGGAAGAACGCGTGCTCGAACGCACCGCGGAGCTCGAACGCACCCAGGCCGCGCTTCGCCAATCGCAGAAGATGGAGGCGATCGGCCAGCTGACCGGTGGCATCGCGCACGATTTCAACAATATGCTCGCCGTCGTGATCGGTGGGTTGAACCTCCTTCAGCGCCGCTTGGCCAAGGGTGAAACCGACGTCGCCAAATATATCGACGCGTCGATGGAAGGGGCGACGCGGGCGGCATCGCTGACACAGCGCCTCTTGGCTTTTTCACGCCAGCAGCCGCTCCAGCCCGAGCCGATCAATGCCAACCGCATGGTGGCGGGCATGACCGAGCTTCTGACCCGTACGCTTGGGGAAGACGTGCGCGTCGAAACCGTCCTGTCGGCGGGTCTTTGGAAGGCCAATGCGGACCTTGGCCAGCTCGAAAACGCGGTCCTCAATCTTTCCGTCAACGCGCGCGATGCCATGCCGGGCGGCGGTAAGCTCACGATCGAGACCGGCAACGCCCATATCGACGACGATTATGCCCGCGATTACGAGATACAGAGCGGCCAATATGTGATGATCGCGGTCAGCGACACCGGTTCCGGCATGCCGCCCGACGTCATTGAAAAAGCGTTCGATCCCTTTTTCACGACGAAGAGCGTCGGCAAGGGCACCGGCCTTGGCCTCAGCCAGGTGTTCGGCTTCGTCCGCCAATCGGGCGGGCACGTCAAAATTTATTCCGAGGTCGGCGTCGGCACGACGGTGAAGATTTATCTCCCCCGCTTCTATGGGCCCGAACCGCAGGTGCAGCCCAAGGTGGTCGAGGCGCCGCGCGGCGGCAGCCTTTCCGAAGTGATCCTGGTGGTCGAGGATGAAGAACGCGTCCGCAACTATTCGATCGAGGCGTTGCGGGAGCTGGGCTACACCGTCGTCCACGCACCGAGCGGCCCTGACGCGCTGCGCCTGATTGACGCGGGGCAGGGGGCGACTTTGCTCTTCACCGATGTCGTGATGCCCGAAATGACCGGCCGCCAACTCGCGGACGAGGCGGTGAAGCGCATCCCGGGTCTCAAGGTGCTCTACACGACCGGCTATACCCGCAATGCGGTCGTCCATAATGGCGTGCTCGATCCCGGCACAAATTTCCTTCCCAAACCCTTCGGCATCGATCAACTCGCCGCCAAGGTGCGGAGCGTGCTGGACGAGTAAGCGGGCACGCACGTCACCCCGGCGCAAGCCGGGGTCTCGGGAAGGAGAAGGCGCCTGTTCGTCACGAGATCCCGGCTTTCGCCGGGATGACGGTTTAGTCGATTTCGGCGGAATGACGATTCAATCGAAATTAAACGCCATCAACCGCCAGATCAGCAACGCAGCCAGCACCCACAGGACCACGACGATCGCCGCGCCCCAAACTGAGCCGGGTTGCTCGGATGCAGCCTCAGCCTCCGCGCGATGCTGCTCGAACACGCCATCCGGCAGCATCTTTACGAACAGCCACAGGCCGATCGGCACCAGGATCACATCGTCGATCAGCCCGAAGACCGGAATGAAATCGGGAATAAGGTCGATGGGCGACAGCGCATAGGCCGTCACCAACAGCCCAAACAGCCGTGCACCCCAAGACGTCCGCGCATCTCGTGCCGACAGCCAGGCCGCGTGCACATCGACGCGCAATTTGTGGGCGAGGGAGGTGTTGCGGGGCATAGGGTCTCAGCCCTACCTTCCGCGTCATTCCGGCGAAAGCCGGAATCTCATGTCGAGTAAGGCGCGTTCTGGCCCTGAGACCCCGGCTTGCGCCGGGGTGACGGATAAAGCTTACAAAACCTCGAACAAACCAGCCGCGCCCATGCCGCCGCCGACGCACATGGTGACGACGACATATTTGGCCCCACGGCGCTTGCCTTCGATCAGGATATGCCCGGTCATCCGCGCGCCGGACATGCCGTATGGGTGGCCGATCGAAATCGCGCCGCCATTGACGTTCAGTTTCTCATCCGGAATGCCGAGGCGGTCCTGGCAATAGAGAACCTGCACCGCGAACGCCTCGTTCAACTCCCACAGATCGATATCGTCCATGGTAAGGCCGAAGCGCTTCAGGAGTTTCGGCACCGCGAAGACCGGGCCGATGCCCATTTCATCGGGCTCGGTACCCGCCACCGCCATGCCGAGATAGCGGCCGAGCGGCCGGAGCCCGCGCGCCTGCGCGATGCTGGCTTCCATCACCACGCAAGCCGACGCGCCGTCCGAAAGCTGGCTGGCATTGCCCGCCGTGATCATCGCGTCCGGACCCATGACCGGCTGCAGCGCGCGAAGGCCCTCCAGCGTCGTTTCCGGGCGATTGCCCTCGTCCTTGGCCAGCGTCACTTCCTGCATGGAAATTTCGCCGGCTTCCTTGTTCTTGACCGCCATCTTGGCGGTGACGGAGATGATTTCGTCGTCGAACCTGCCCTCGGCCTGCGCCTTCGCCGTCAGTTGCTGGGACCGGAAGGCATATTCGTCCTGCCGTTCCCGGCTGACCGAATAACGTTTGCCGACGACTTCGGCGGTGCTGATCATCGGCATGTAGACGCCATTGTGCATGGCAAGCAGTTCGGGGTCCGGCCCGACGCGCATTTCGGGGGTCTGGACCAGGCTGATGCTTTCGACGCCGCCCGCGACCACCACGTCCATCCGGTCGACGATCACTTGCTTCGCCGCCGTCGCGATAGACATGAGGCCCGACGCGCACTGACGGTCGATCGACATGCCCGACACGGTGACGGGAAGGCCCGCACGAAGCGCGGCGGTGCGCCCGATCGTCGTCTGCACGCCCTGCTGAAGCGCGGCGCCCATGATCACATCGTCAATCTCCGCCGGATCGACACCGGACCGCTCGACGGCAGCGCGGATCGCATGCGCGGCGAGCGTCGGCGAAGGCGTGGCGTTGAACGCGCCGCGATAGGCCTTGCCGATCGGCGTGCGGGCGGTGGAAACGATGACTGCGTCGCGGATTGCCATGAAACCTCTCTCCTAATGTTCAGCAATATATAAGGCCGATCCAGTCGGCGGTAAGCGCGGGCTTGCCCTCGCCCTCTATTTCAACGGTGACTTCATGCAGCGCTTGCCATTGGCCGGGGCGCTTTTCCTCCAGCCCGGCAAGCGTGAAATGGCCGCGCACCCGTTTGCCGGAGCGGACGGGCGCAATGAAGCGGACGCGATCGAAGCCGTAATTGACGACCATTTTCGTGGTGTCGGGCACCAGCATCACGCTCGCGCCCATCTGGCTCAAGAGCGACAAGGTGAGGAAGCCGTGAGCGATGGTGCCGCCGAACGGCGTGCGGGCCGCCATGTCCGGATCGAGGTGGATGAACTGCTTGTCGCCGGTCACGTCGGCAAACGTATCGATATGCGCCTGCGTCACCTCGATCCAGGGCGACGCGCCAAGATCGGCGCCGACTTTCGCCTTGATATCGTCGAGACTGGCAACAGGCATATTCCCACGCGCCTCCGGCTTCGCTAGGGCGCCGGTCTAGAACCCGATTTGCGGCGGACTCAAGCCCCCAGGAGAGGCAAAGATGGCAACTGGCGTAAGCGACGCTACGGCAACCGCGCGTGCCGAAATTTCGCGACTTTTCCGTATGCCGGAACCGGACGTGCTTTCCGGGCTCCTGAAGGACGCGCGGCTCGACTCGGGCGAGCGGGCGCGGGTTGAGAATCGGGCGCTAGGCATGCTCGCCGAACTCCGCAGCGCGCAATCGTCGGGCTGGGTGAACCAGTTCCTGCAGGAATATCGCCTCAATACCTCGGAAGGCGTGGCCTTGCTCTCGCTTGCCGAGGCCTTCCTCCGCGTGCCCGATCCGGAAACCGCAGATCTCCTGATCGCTGACAAGCTCGGCAATGCCGACTGGCGCGCGCATACCGGCAAGTCCCATTCCAAGCTGGTGAACAGCGCCACTTGGGGCCTCGTCATCGGCCGTGCGCTGGTCAGCGATACGCAACAGGCCAGCGTCCTCAAAAAACTCATCTCCCGCGCGGGCGAGCCGTTCGTACGCCAGGCCGTCGGCGCCGCGATGCGCATGATGGGCGAAATCTTCGTCATGGGCCGCACGATCGAGGAAGCGATCGGCCGGATGCGCAAGCCCGAGAATAAGGGCTTCACGGCGAGTTTCGACATGCTGGGCGAAGCCGCGCGCACCTTCCCGGACGCCGAACGCTATTTCCGCGCCTATGAAGACGCCATCCACGCCGTCGGCAAGGTGCCCGAGGCGGGCCACTCCATCTCCGTCAAATTGTCCGCCCTCCATCCGCGCTACGAAGTCGCGCAGTACGACCGCTGCGTTTCCTCGCTGATCGAACAGGTCGAGGCATTGGCGACGCTCGCGGCCAATTACGGCATCGCCTTCACCATCGACGCCGAGGAAACCGAGCGGCTCGAAATGAGCCTCGACATCATCGGCACCGTCGCCGCGCTCCCGGCGCTCAAGGGCTGGGATGGCCTCGGCATGGCGATCCAGGCTTATGGCAAGCGCGCCCGCCCGACCATCGCCTGGGCCGATGCCGTGGGCCGCGCCACCGGCCGCCGCATCGCCGCACGGCTTGTGAAGGGCGCCTATTGGGACAGCGAGATCAAGCGCGCCCAGGAACAGGGCCTGCACGAATATCCGCTCTTCACCCGCAAGGCCGCGACGGACGTCTCCTACCTCGCTTGCGCGAAGGACATGCTCGCCGCGCCGAACATCTATCCGGCCTTCGCCACCCACAATGCGCTCACCGTCGCCACCATCCTCGAATGGGCGGGCGAGAGCCGCGACTTCGAATTCCAGCGCCTGCACGGCATGGGCGAGGGCCTCTACGAAACCCTGGTCCGCGAGCAGGGCTACCACACCCGCATCTACGCGCCGGTCGGAGGTCACCGCGACCTCCTCGCCTATCTCGTCCGCCGCTTGCTCGAAAATGGCGCGAACTCGAGCTTCGTCCACCAGCTCGCCGACGAGCATATGACCGACGCGGAAATCCTCGCCGATCCAGTCGAAAAGATCGCGGCCGTGGGCGGCACCCGCCACCCCGGTATCCCGCTGCCCAAGGATCTGTTCGGTCCGGCGCGGAAGAATAGCGAGGGCATCGACCTCAACGACAAAACCGAGCTCGCACGCGTCGCGCGCCAAGTCTCGTTCGTCCCGAGCGAAGTCGAGGGGCGCTCGCGCAATCGCATCTCGACTTCGCTCGATACGAACGATGAGAGCGGTGTTGCGCGGGAAATTGTCTCCCGCGCCCTCTCAGCCTACCCAGCTTGGGAGGCCGCCGGCATCGATCACCGCGCCGCCTGTCTTGATCGCCTCGCCGACCTCCTCGAACAGGAACGCGATGCCTTGATGCGCATCGCGGTGCAGGAAGCGAAGAAGACGATTCCCGATGCGCTCGGCGAAGTGCGCGAGGCGGTGGATTTCTGCCGCTATTACGCCCAGCAGGCCCGTGACGGCCTCCAGCCCGTCGAACTCCCCGGGCCGACCGGCGAGCGCAACCTCCTGCGCATGGAAGGCCGCGGCACCTGGGTTTGCATCGCGCCGTGGAATTTCCCGCTCGCCATCTTCCTAGGCCAAGTCGCCGCCGCGCTCGTCACGGGTAATACCGTGGTCGCCAAGCCTGCTCCGCAGACGCCCGAAATCGCGGCCTACGCCGTCGGCCTCGCCCACAGCGCAGGCATCCCCGAAGATGCGCTCATCCTCGCCATTGGAGGCCCCGAAATGGGCGCGGCCTTGACCGCCGATCCGCGCATTGCGGGCGTCGCCTTCACCGGCTCCACCGCCACGGCCAAGCGGATTGCCCGGACGCTTCTGGAAGATGAAGAGCGCCCGATCATCCCGCTCATTGCCGAAACCGGCGGCATCAATGCGATGATCGTCGATTCCACCGCGCTTCCCGAACAGGTGGTGCAGGACGTCGTCACCTCTGCCTTCCGCTCGGCGGGCCAGCGCTGCTCGGCGCTTCGCTTGCTCGTTCTCCAAGAAGAAATCGCCGACCGCACGCTCGAAATGCTCAGCGGCGCGATGGACACGCTCATCGTCGGCGATCCCGCCGATCCGCGCACCGATGTCGGACCGGTCATCGACAGGCAAGCCTATGACCGCCTGATGACCTATCGCGAAACGCAGCAAGGCCGCTGGATCAAGACGATCGATGCGCCAAGGGCCGGCCTCTTCGTGCCGCCCACCGCCATCCGTCTCGACGCCATCGAAGATTTGAAGCGCGAATGGTTCGGCCCGATCCTCCATGTCGCGACGTGGAAGGCGGGGCAATTGGAAGACACGATCCGCCGCATCAACCGCAGCGGCTTCGGCCTCACCATGGGCCTCCACAGCCGCATCGCCCGCTCCGCCGACGATGTCGAGCAGCTCGCCCGCGTCGGCAACCTCTACGTCAACCGCTCGATGATCGGCGCCATCGTCGGCTCTCAGCCGTTCGGGGGTGAAGGCCTGTCCGGCACCGGCCCCAAGGCCGGCGGCCCGCACTACCTGCCGCGCTTCTGCGCGGAGCGGGTGACGAGCACCGACACCACCTCATCCGGCGGCAATGCGACCTTGCTATCGTTGAACGATGTCGGGATCTAACCGATAAACGTCATCCCGGCTTCCGTCGGGATGACGGTGCGCGTCAGCTAGCCCTCACCGGATCCGCATAGGGCATGACCAATCGCCCGTCCGGCGCCGCCGTGAAGGTCGTCTGCGTCGGGTAAGCAAACTCTACGCCCATGTCGGCAAAGCGCTTCATGATGCCGATCATGATGTCCTGCCGCACCTGCATGGCGACATCCATGTCCGACGTTTCGACATGAAAGATGAATTCATAATCGATCGACGACGCGCCGAACTGATAGGCGTGGCAACGGTCGAACGTCGCCATGTCGCGCGCCTCCACGATTTCCCTCACCTCCGCGCCGATCCGCGCCAGCACATCGGGCTGCGTCTGGTAGACGAGGCCGAATGTCATCACGATCCGCCGCCGCTCGAACAAGGCATAATTGTGGAGCCGGGCCTCCAGCAATTTAGTGTTCGAAATCACCACCTGCTCGCCCTGCAGCGAACGGACGCGGGTCGTCTTGAGCCCGATTTGCTCCACCGTTCCCACCATCGTGTCGAACTGGATCGTATCACCCTTGCGGAACGGCTTGTCGAAGATGATGGCAAGCGCCGCGAACAGGTCGGAAAAAATACCCTGCGCGGCGAGGCCGATCGCAATGCCGCCAATGCCAAGGCCCGCGACAAGGCCCGTCACGTTGACGCCGAGATTGTCGAGAATGACGATCAGCGCCACCGCGAACAGCGCGATGCTGACGAGCAACCGGATGATCCCGACAGCCGAGCCTAAGGTGCTATGCTCCGCGCCCCCGCCCACGCGGTGCTCGACGAAGCCCAGGATCAATTCGCGGGCCCAGATCGCCGCCTGAACCGTCGCGGAAATGACGAAGAGGAAGTGTATGGCGCGGAGCACCGCGGGCGGCGTCGCGGCATGTTCGCCCACCAGTTCGGCCGCGCACATGACGATGAAGAACAGACTCGTCTTGGCCAATGTCCGCGCGAAAATGGTGCGCCAGTGAAGGTCGCCTTCTTCACGCCTGGCGAGAAGCCGGCAGCCCAATGACCGGACGCCGAGCAGGATCAGGACGATCACGGCGCCAAATGCACCGGCGATTAATATGTCGATCCCGTTGCGGCTGATCCAGGTCGACGTTTCGCCGATCAGCTGCGCGCTATCCTGCGACAAATTCTGCACGGCATCGCCTGCGGAAACATTACTCTGGTTGGTCATCAGGCCGCCTTCGAATTGCTTTCGCTCGTTGCAACCGCGACCGTATCGAGAAAATCGATCAGCCCGCGCTCCGCGCCGGACAGATACTTGGTCGCGCGGGGGCATTGCAACCCGCACAAAGGTTCGCGCTCATGCTCCTTGATAAGGTCGATCAGCGCCGGGTGGACATAGGATTTCCGGCTGATCGCGGGCGTGTTGCCAAGCGCCTTGGCGACCGGCTCCAGCATCTGCTTCAGCGTGAGGCCGTCTTCGCCCGCCTTGCAGATCTGCTCGAATGCGATGACGCTCGCCCCCCATGTGCGGAAATGCTTGGCGGTAAAATCCTCACCCATCGCATCGCGAATATAGGCGTTGACGTCTGACGAGGTGACCGGAGACGGGTCGCCCTCGTCACTCAGATATTGAAACAGATGCTGGCCGGGCAGATCCTGGCATTTTTTCACCATGCGGGTGAGGGTATGGTCGGTGATCGACAATTCCTGAAGCTGCCCCGACTTTCCCTTGAAGCGCATCTTCACTGTCTTGCCGCTGACCGACACGTGGCGGGTGCGGAGCGTCGTCGCGCCGAAGCTCTTATTCGCCTGCGCATAGGCTTCGTTGCCGACGCGCACATAGCCAAGGTCCATCAGCCGCACGACGGCGGCAACCACCGCGTCGCGCCCAAGCTTTCCGCCCGCAATATCCTCCTCCACCCGCGCGCGGAGGAGGGGCAGGGCCCGCCCGAAGCTCGCGCAGCGGTCATATTTCGCCGCCTCCTGCTGGGCGCGGAAATCCAGGTGATAGCGATATTGCTTCCGCCCCTTCTCATCATATCCGATCGCCTGGATATGACCGTGGGGGGATGGGCAGAACCAGGCGTCCTTATAAGCGGGCGGCAGGCCGACCCGGTTCAGACGGTCGATCTCGTCCCGGTCCGTGATCCGGTTTCCCTTCGCATCATAATAAGCCCATCCCCGGCCAGCACGGCGGCGCGTGATGCCGGGCAGGGCGTCGTCTACAAAGCACAGCATATATCGCGGATAATCACCGGGCCGCCGCTTCGTTCCGGAACGGCGTCACCGCGCGCGCCGTTAATCCCGCACATTTTCATAGATGGAGACACGCCATGCCGGACATTTCGCGCGCCCGGATTCTAATCATCGCCACTGACGGGTTCGAAGATTCGGAGTTGCTGGACCCGCGCCGCACCCTCATCGATTGGGACGCGGACGTCACCCTCGCTTCGATCAAGAAGGGCGAGATCAAGGGCGACAAAGGCAAGGCGGCCAATGTCGACATCACGTTCGACGATGTCCACGCCAGCGATTACGACGCGCTCCTCATCCCCGGCGGCACGAAAAATCCGGACAAATTGCGCATGGACGAAAAAGCCGTGGGGCTGGTCAAAAAATTCATGGACGCCGGAAAACCGGTCGGCGCCATCTGCCACGGCCCCTGGCTCCTCGTCGAAGCCGACGTGGTCCGCGGCCGCACAGTCACCAGCTGGCCCTCAATCCGCACCGACCTGCGCAACGCAGGCGCCAATGTCGTCGATCAGGAAGCGGCAGTGGATAGTAACCTCGTGACCAGCCGCAAACCGGAGGACATTCCAGCGTTTACCGAAGCCTTCATTCAGCTGGTCGAAAAGGTCGAAGCCAAGATGCCGGCGGAGTAAAACCCTCTCTCCCCTTCAGGGGAGAGAGTTGGAGAGAGGGGGATGAGGTAGACATACCGCCGCAGGCGCCCCCGACTTCCCCTCTCCCAACCCTCTCCCCTGAAGGAGAGAGGGCTTAGGCATCCTCCACCGTCAGCGCCTCAACTCGCAGCCGCACCGCACTCCCATCCAGATTATCCGCCCCCACCACCGCGATATCCGCGACGATATGCCCGCGCAGCGCAAATTCCGCCGCCTCGATCCCGGCCGCGAACCGCGTCGCAACCTCCTCCGCATCCACACCATCCAGCCGCAGCGCCAGCTTATGCCGCGCGCCGGAAAAGGTGGCGCTCGCCCACGGGCGGCTACTCAATTCCTCGATCGTCATCACCGCGCAACCGGCCCGCTTGCGAATGGCGCGCAGAAGCTCGGCGGAGGCATCGCGCAGGATCGGCATCATCGTCCCGCTCCCAATCCGTTTTCCTTGGAATCGAGATAGGCGATGAGCCGCGCCGCCGTTTCCATGCGCAGCTCCCGCCCTTGGCGCAGGTCCAGCACCAGTCGCGGATCGCGCATGGCTTCCCGTCCGAACCGCGTGGCAGGCGTGTTCGATTTTCGCAGATAGACTTCGATCCGCCTCAAAATATGTCCCACCGGATCCTCCTTCCGACTCAATTATGTTCGTGCTATGTTCTCATCATGCGATTTCCTACTTGTCTAGGAAAAATCCTATCCGTATGGGATGAACATGATTGATGGACGCGAAGCGCTGCGCAGATTGATCGAGGAGAGGCGGGAGGATTATTCCGCTCTTTCTCGGCTGATCGGCCGCAATCCCGCTTACATCCAGCAGTTTATCAAACGCGGCACACCCCGCCGCCTGTCGGAGGAAGATCGTCGCCGCCTCGCCCAATATTTCGGCGTCTCCGAAGCCGCTCTGGGCGGGCCTGCGCCGCGTGGAGCGGACAACAAGCTGGTCGTGATCCCCCGCCTCGATATCGGCGCGTCGGCAGGCCCCGGCGCCTTTGCGGAGGAGGAAAGGGCATCCGCTCTGCTCGGCTTCGACCGCAACTGGTTGCGCGGCCTCACGCGCGGCGATGTCGGCCAGATTTCGATGATCCGCGTCGCGGGCGATTCGATGGCGCCCACTTTAAGCGATGGCGACGAAATCCTTGTCGACGGCTCAGACGCGGCCACACGCCTCCGCGACGGCATCTACGTGCTCCGCATCGACGGCGCCTTGGTGGTGAAAAGGATCGCCCTCCATCCCGCCGAGCGCCGCCTGTCGATCAGCAGCGACAATCCGGCCTATCCCGGCTGGCCGGATTGCGCACTCTCGGATGTCGACATCGTCGGCCGCGTCATCTGGGTCGGGCGGCCATTACGCTAGCCACTGTATCGCCGCTAGGGCCGGGTCTAGCGGAGTTTAAGACTCGAACTTAAACCAATACCGCTAGGGCTGAGCCTGTCGAAGCCCGTGTGCATCGAACCCTTCACACGCCGTTCGACAAGCTCAGGGCTAGCGGTGAAGCAAGTGATGGGTATCCATTACATTTCTCGCGGGCGCAGTCGATGGCGTACCATTTTCCGTCATTGCGAGGAGCAAAGCGACGAAGCAATCCACTTCGCGGCCAGGTTCATTGGCACTAGATTGCTTCGCTCCGCTCGCAATGACGAGAAATCAATGTATTTTTGCTAGAACCGGAACACAGCGTCTCGGATCGAAGTGTTGGACCCAGGCCTTTGCCGGAACACAATCAGATCAGACCGCGCGCCGATCCATCAACCACACCAGCACGGCCACCAACACACCCAAGCCAAGCCCGATCAGGAACCCCAGGCTCGGCTGCCCCGCAAACACGCCGATCACAGAACCCGCGATGATCGACAGAGCCAGAAACGCCCCGGCGGAACGCGGGCGGCGCGGTGCGGGCGTGCGCGTCATGCGATCAGGCCGCAGGGCCGTGGCGCTGAATCAGCTCGTAGGCGTGATTATACCATTTGGTGTTGGCGTAATTGTTGCCCAACACCGCCGCCGCCTTCTTCGCTTCTTCGGGCATACCGAGAGCGAGATAGGATTCGGTGAGGCGCATCAGCGCTTCGGGCGTGTGTGTCGTCGACTGATATTCGTCCACCACGACGCGGAAGCGGACGATCGAGGCGAGCCACTGCTTCCGGTTCTGGTAGAAGCGACCGATCTCCATCTCCTTGCCCGCGAGATGGTCGTTGACGAGGTCGATCTTCAACCGCGCGTCGGCCGCATATTGGGTGGTCGGATAGCGGCGGGCGAGCTCGTTCAGGGCATCCAATGCCTGCTTGGTGATGCTCTGGTCGCGCGTCACATCCTCGATCTGCTCATAATGATTGAGCGCGATCAGATAATAAGCGTAGGGCGCGTCCTTGTTGCCCGGGTGGATCGACAGGAAGCGGCGGGCCGATTCGATCGACTTCTGATGATCCTTGTCCGCATAATAGGAAAAGGCGCTCATCAGCTGCGCGCGGCGCGCCCAGATCGAATAAGGGTGCTGGCGCTCCACTTCATCGAACAAGGCGGCGGCAAGCTTGTACTGGCGCTTGTCCAGCCGGTCTTTCGCCGCATTGTACAGTGTGTTGACGTCGCGGGCGACATATTGCGCGTCGCGGGCGGCACGTGTGTCGCGATTGGTCGCGCAACCGGCGAGCGGGACAAGGGCGGCCGTCAGCAGGAGGACGGTGATCGGGCGATTGAAGTTACGCAGCATGATGGGCTCTTAGCTGAGGCTGTGACGAAGGCCAAGCGGGAAGGATCGGAGGGATTTCACGCTTTTCCGGCTGAACCCCGCTTTAACGGGGCGGGTGTTCATTCCTCACCATGTCCGGCGGCGAGATAGTCGGCCGATTGCATCTCCATCAGGCGCGAAACGGTCCGCTCGAATTCGAACGCACCGTCGCCCGCCTGATAGAGCGCGACAGGTAGCGCATCGGCGGCGGCAAGCAGCTTCACTTTATTCTCGTAAAGCGCGTCGATCAGCGTCACGAACCGAGCCGCCTCGTTCCGATTTTCCGGCCCCATGCGCGGAATCCCGACGATGATCACCGTGTGATAGCGCCGCGCAATGGCAAGATAATCGGGCGCCCCGCGCGGCTCACCGCATAGTCGCTTGAAGGAAAAAACCGCGACGCCCTTCAACGTCTTGGGCACATGCATGGTCCGCCCGCCCGGCACCGCAATGTCCTCGGACGGCACATGCGCCGCATCCTCGGGCGGATAGTCGGTCAGGCGGAAAAAAGCGCGGGAAAGGGCGGCCGTCGCGTCGGCGCCATTCGGCACATACCAGGTTGGAAACCCGCCGAGCCGCTCCAGTCGGTAATCGGTAGGCCCGTTGAGCGGCAGAACGTCCAACTCCGCCTCGATCAAGTCGATGAAAGGCAAGAATAATTCGCGGTTGAGCCCATACTTGTATAGGTCGCGCGGCGGCCTGTTGGATGTGGTGATGACGGTCATGCCACCTGCAAGCAGCTGGGTAAACAGCCGCGACAGGATCATCGCGTCGGCGCTGTTGTTGATCACCATCTCGTCAAACGCGAGCACCCGCGCCTCGGCAGCGATGGCTGCTGCGACTGGCGGAATCGGATCCCCGCTCTCCCGCATCCGCTCGACCTTCAGCCGCTCATGCACCTCGAGCATGAATTCGTGGAAATGCACCCGGCGCTTGTTGGGCACCGTAATGGCGGCAAAGGCGAGGTCCATCAGCATGGACTTTCCGCGCCCAACGCCACCCCACATGTAGAGGCCGCGCGGGGTGGGCGCGGTCTTCCCGGCGAGCCGCGCTATCAGCCCGATTTTGGACGGCGAATTCACTTGCCCCACCAGCCGGTCCAGCCGCTCAGCCGCCGTCCGCTGATCGGGATCAGCCCTGAGTTCCCCAGCTGCAAGCAGAGCTTCGTATCGCTGGAGAACTCCGGTCACAAACCCAGTGCCCCCATCCCGTTCGTCTCGAGCGTAGTCGAGAGACGTGCTCCAGGATGTCGGATCAGCGCTTCTCGACTTCGCTCGAAGCGAACGGTGTTCATCAATGCTTAAAGCGCCCGTTCGACCAGCAGCTTCTTGGTTTCGGCAATAGCCTTGGCCGGGTTCAAACCCTTCGGGCACACGTTCGCGCAGTTCATGATCGTGTGGCAGCGATAGAGGCGGAACGGATCTTCCAGTTCGTCCAGCCGCTCGCCCGTATATTCGTCACGGCTGTCGGCCAGCCAGCGATAGGCCTGGAGCAGGATAGCCGGCCCCAGGAAACGGTCCGAATTCCACCAATAGCTCGGGCATGATGTCGAACAGCAGGCGCACAGGATGCACTCGTAAAGCCCGTCCAGCGCCGCCCGGTCTTCCGGCGACTGCAGCCGTTCCTTGCCCGACGGCGTCGGCGTCTTGGTCTTCAGCCACGGCTCGATCGAGGCATATTGGGCGTAGAAGTGCGTGAAGTCCGGCACCAGATCCTTCACCACATCCATGTGCGGCAGCGGGGTGATGCGGACATCGCCCTTGATATCCTCGATCGCCGTGGTGCAGGCGAGGCCGTTCTTGCCGTCCATGTTCATCGAACAGGATCCGCAAATCCCTTCGCGGCAGGACCGGCGGAAGGTGAGGGACGGATCCTGCTCGCTCTTCATCTTGATCAGCGCGTCGAGCACCATCGGCCCGCAGCTGTCGAGATCGACCTCGAACGTGTCGTAGCGCGGATTTTCGCCGCTATCGGGATCGTAGCGATAGACCTTGAACGTCTTCACGCGCGTCGCGTCGGCTGGCGCCTCGTGCGTCTTGCCCTTGCCGCTCAATTTGCTGTTCTTGGGAAGCGTGAATTCAGCCATGGTCGATCCTTTGCTTGGGCGCTCGATAGCCAAAGCGGGGCCAAGGGGAAAGGCTCTTTTACGCTTGGGGGGCGGACGCCAGGAAATCGAGGATCGCCCGCGCCGCCCGATCGGCGGATCGCTCCCCGGTCAGGGAGAAGGTTTCCTCGAACGCCGCGCGCTGCACCGTCTCATAGTCCGCAGGATCTTGCTCGACCCGCGCCAGGGCTTGGGGCAGCGCCTCGATACTCTGGATTACCTGGCCAAGCCGCCAATGGGCGTAATTGGGATTGCCCTGCCACCGCGCGCCGTGAGCGTTGAGGAAGATAGCCGGGCGAGGCCGCGCGATCCACTCGTAAATCTGGCTCGATACGTCGCCAAGGTAGATGTCCGCGCCGAGCGTATAGGTCATGTCGACGCTGCGCTGGCTCTCGGTATCGATGATGATGTTGGGATAACGGCGATAAGTTTCCGGAATGCCGCCCGTCATCCGGATGCGCGCATGTTCGACCGATCCATGGATCCGCCGCCGGAACAGCATAACGTGCGGCGCAAAGACCAGATTGTACCGATCCTGCTCGGCGAACCAGTCCAATACCTTCCTGCCCATATCGTACCAGGACGACAATTTCGGGTCGAAATGTGGATTGTAGAGAACAACCGGTTTGCTGTCGGCAAACAAGCGGGGCCGGGCGCCGAGATCGATCGTGTCGAACTTGGGATAGCCGACGATGGCGTGACCGCCCGGTCGTATGATTCCCGCCGCCAGCATCCGGTCCCGCACCTTCCTGCCAGACAGAAGGACAAGGTCGAACGCCTTCGTCACCTCCAGGAAGCCCACGGACCGGTCGCCAGCGCCGTGCGGCAGATAGATGAGCTTGGGGCCGGTGATGCCGAACCGCGTCTTCAAAAACGCGCTGGTGGTCTCGGGCACGACAAGCGCGTCAAAACTGGCCAGAAGATCGAGGTTGTTCTTGAGCACCGCTAGCCGCCGGAATGGCGCCACCGCATTGGCGATCCAGCCGAACGAAGCCTGAAGGAAGCCGGGCTTCAACCGCACCATCTCCACCGAAGCCATGATGTCGGGCGGCAGCAGCAGCCGCACCCGCGCCTCTTGCGACCGGGTCGAGGTCAGGATCGAAATCGAAACCTCCGGCGCCGCCGCCCGCAACGCCGCCACGATCGGCGCGGTATGCGCGATCTGGTGTATGGCGTCGTGATTGTAGAGGAAGCCGATCTTCATCTTGCCGGTCAAACCCGCCCGTCTCTCCAGAATTGGATGACCGCGTCAGCCGCGCGGCCAGCGATGCCCGGACGAAGATCGCCGAGCGTCTCCGTCGCCATCTGCGCTTGGAATGCGGCATAAAAAGGGTGCCGCTCGCGCGCCCGCTCGATCGCGGGCATCAGGTCTTCCGGGCGGTCCACGACTTCGCCGAAACGCCAGTGGAGAAAGCTCGGGTCGTTCTGCCAATCGATGCCGTGCGCATTCAGGAATATGCAGGGACGCGGGCGGGCGAGGAATTCATAAACCTGGCTTGAAATATCGCCGACATAAATATCCGCCGCTTCGGTATAGGTCATATCCACCGATCGATCGGAGCCGAGATCGATCAGGATAGTGTCCGTGCTGCGGCTTTCCCAAGACCGCCGAAGTGTTGCGGATCGCCGCCGGAACATCTTCACATGCGGCGCGACGATCAGATTGAACCGGTCCTGTTCGGCAAATTGCCGGAGCATCGGCTCGATGAACCGGCTCCACGATTGAAGCTCCGGCGCCTTGTGCGGATTGTAAAGCACCGTGGGACGCGGGTTGGGGAATAACCGTCCCTCCGCCTTGTAGATACGGGCCGCCGTTTCAAGCTTCGTATATCCTGGAAGGGCGTAGTGGCCGGGCCGGATCAATCCGCCTTCCAGCATCCGCTTTTCGGTCTTGCGGCCGGAGAGCAGAACAAGGTCAAAGGCTGCAATCCTTGGAATGAAGCCGCGCGCGCGATCACCCGATCCATGGCTTGCATAGACGAGTTTTGGCCTAGTCACTCCCATCTTGCGCAGGCTGGCGATGGAATTTTCGACGGCGAAGATCATGTCGAACCGGGACAAGGCCTTGCGATTGTCCCACAAGACCAGATCCTTTTGCATGCCGAGTGGCTTGATGGCTTGGAGGCCCCGCGTCAGTGGAGAGCGGGCCAGCCGTTCGACCGGAATCGCCGGTGCGTCATAGGCGCGGTGAATGCGCTCAAGATGATAGGGCGTATCGGGGTCGTTATAGAAATTGACGATCTCAGCGCCCCGCTTGGCCAGTTCAAGGGCGATCGCCGCACCGTGGTAGCATTGATAGGCTTCGGCGATATAGAGGAAGGCAATCTTCATCGGCGCCTTCCTAGCTGCGCCGGATCGGGTAGGAAACGAATTTTGATCGTCGGGAAGTGGCGCCAATGGGTTGGGCGGATGCGCGCGAAAGGCGAAGCGCGCAACGGCACGATCGCGCGTGTCCTCGAAAATGCGGGCTGGCTGCTTGCGGGGAAGGGCGTCGGGGCGGTGCTGAGCCTCGTCTATCTCGGCCTCGCCACGCGCACTTTGGGCCCCGCCGCTTTCGGCCAGTTCGTGCTCATCATCGGTATCGCTCAGGCCATTTCATCCTTCGTGAGCTTCCAAACCTGGCAGGGAGTCGTGCGGTTCGGAATGCCGCATTTCCAGGCTGGGGAGAGCGGTAAGCTCGCCAATGTGATTACCCTGACCCTTGCCCTGGATTATGGCGGCGCGATTGCCGGGTGCCTTATCGCGCTCGCCGGAACTGCATATTTCAGCGATTATTTCGGCTGGGATGCCGCAGTGCGCCGGGAGGCGTTGCTTTTCGCAATCGTCATACTCCTCAGCGCGCGGTCGACGGCGGTCGGGGTTCTTCGGCTTCACGATCGCTTTGGGGTGGGCGCCGTTGCCGATTCCACGACCGCGATTGTGCGGTTTGTTGGCGCGATCCTGGCCGTCGCCTTCATGCCGACGGTGACAGGCTTCTTAACCGCTTGGGCTGCTTCCGAGGTGGCGACAGCCGCCGTCTATTGGTGGTCGGCGGCACGCGTTTCGAAAGGGGCGATGAGTCTGTTTCGCTGGCGCGGGCTCCGTCAGGCAGCCGTCGAAAATCCGGGGATCATGTCCTTTCTCTGGATCACCAATGCGAGCACGACCTTGAACGGCGCGACCAAGCAGCTGACGACTCTGATTGTAGGCCTTGTCGCCGGGCCGGTCGCCGCAGGCAATTATCGCCTTGCCCATCAATTGGGTCAGGCTCTAGCCCGCATTTCCGAAATGCTTTCCCGATCCGTTTATGCGGAGCTCACCCGCGTTCATTTCGGCGATATGAAAGCCAATCTCTCGAAGCTGTTCAGAAGTTCGGTCCGTCTTACCGCAATCGGCGCGGTCACGATCATCCTGCTCCTCATCACGATCGGCCGACCGGCGCTTGGCCTGATCGCGGGGCCTGGTTATGCGGAGGCTTATCCGCTTCTTATGTTACTCGGTACGGCGGCAGCTCTCGGACTTGGCGGAACGAGCTTCGAGCCTGCACTTGTCGCCACGGGTCGGGCCGGACTTGCTCTGCGGCTCCAGTTCGTTGCGACGCTGGTTCTCGCGGCTCTGCTGGCTTTGCTCCTCCCGAGACTGGGTGCAACCGGCGCGGGTATCGCCACTCTTGCCGCTGCTGCCGCGAGCCTGATCCTTTATGGTTGGGCGGCGTTTCGCGCCATGCGCGCCGTGGGAGATCGCGGGGCGATATAGAGTTCCGCCGCGCCGAACGGGCTCTCCTCCCTTCTATACCCACGGGCCAATGCATAAGCGCGAAGCGGCGCGTCGAGATCGATCCGGAATCGGCGATGCCGGGTCTCATAGCCGGTGACGATGGCCGCCGGGGGCTGCGCATCAAGAAAGGCGGTGAGAGTGGCGGGTGAAATGGCATCCATTTCCCGCTGCTCATGCGAAGCGATGATGTCGCCCGTCCGATAAAAGAAGGGCCCGGCGGCGAAGCGGCGGTCGACCGGGAAATTGCTGTCCAGCGTTACGTGCGGCGAAAGGCTGGCAATGGGGCCTTGTGCGCCTGCTGCCTGTAAGCGTGCACCAATCCATTGGGCTTCGTCCGTCGCGGTCAGGGCATTGGCTTCGCCCGTTGCGGCGCGGATCGTCCACTTAACCGGCTGAACAATCCCAATTCCGGCACCGAGGATCAACGATAGGGTCATTACGATGCGAAGCGGGGACGGCCAGTTTTTTAAGTTCGTGAGCAGAATGCCCAACCGGATGAATAGGGGCGGCAGCATCGGGATGAGATATTGCTCCCACGTGGGCGTTGGTAGGATCGCTGCAACCAATCCGGCGAAGATCAGCAGGTCGAGGAGCACCACCTCAGACCGCCGGTCGCGGATCAGGAAAAGCGAGAGAACAAGTGCAGCAAGTGCCGCCCAGGCTGGGCCTTCGAGCAACAGGGCCGCTGTGTCACGCACCTTGGCTACCAAGGTGAGACGTTCACCGAGGCCGTTCCCTCCATACCAGTCGAAGGGTGCGTGGCTGGCATAGTGAAAGACGCCGTAATCGAAGGCTTCGGGCGTCAGGGAGCGCAAAAAAAGCACGGGGAGGAGTGCCGCGACCGCGCCGCCCGCGCAAAAGATTGCGTTTTGCGCGGACGTCCAGCGACGGTCTCTCATGTAGGTCCCGATCAGGAACAATCCGATAGCGGCACCGGGCAAAGCGTAGGAAATCTTGGTTGCGATCGCGGTGCCGAAGCCAAGTCCGGCGCCTGCCCAAAGCCAACGCGAATGAATTTGGGACGAGCCGGACAAGGCCGCGATGGAAAGATAGGTGCCGATACAAGCGAAGAGGGGCGGGAAGGCGTCATTGCGGACGACCGTGGTTCCGAACTGAAAGGCCTGGCACAATGCGAGCAGGACGGCGCCGATCAAAGCGATCTTGCGCCCCACGCCCATACGGCGCTGGGCAAGGTAGACGAGCAACAGCGTGGCGATACCGGCCAATGCCTGCGTCAGCCGCAACGTAATCAGGCTGTATGAAGCGGAAAGCGCCGCGAGCGGCGCCAGCAGCAGCGGCTGGAGCGGCGTTTGCAGGTAGACGAAGTCCTGAAATGGACCATAGCCGGCGGCGACCAATTCCGCAGCTGCAAAATACTGGCTCTCGTCATGGTTTAGCGGCGCGATCAGCGACAATGTCGCGAAGATCGCCGCCAGCGCGAGGAACGCCACGGCCAGAAAGGGTGCGGGCCGCAACGAGGCGGCTCGGTTGATGCGCGTTAGAATCAATGTCCCCACCCCTGAAAGGAGCCCCGGGCAACGACTTAACGGGAATATATTACGAGTAAAGTGAAACGCCTGGACGATCCATCTCTAGCAGGCTCGCCATCGGCAAAGCCTAAGGGCGCGCCAGCGAGTGACGCGCCCTGTAAGAGAAAAGGTAATTAGTAAACCCGGGCTTTGGGCTTGATGTAGCCGATTTCGTCGGTCAGCGTATATTCGTGGACCGGGCGATAATCGATGTTCACCTTGCCCTGATCGAACCACGAAATCGTGTGCTTCATCCAGTTCGCGTCGTCGCGGTTCGGATAGTCTTCGTGCATGTGGGCGCCGCGGCTTTCCTTGCGGTTGGCGGCGCTGTGCATGGTGACGACCGCCTGCGGGAGCATGTTGTCGAGCTCCAGCGTCTCGATAAGATCTGTATTCCAGATGAGGCTGCGGTCGGTGACCTGCACGTCGTCCATGCGCTTGTAGACGGCGTCGATCTTCGTCTTGCCTTCGTCCAGCGTCTTTTCGGTGCGGAAGACGGCGCAATCGGCCTGCATCGTCTTCTGCATCTGCGCGCGGATGTCGGCGGTCGGGCTGCCGCCCTTGGCATAACGCCGCGCGTCGATGCGGCTGAGCGCCATTTCCTCCGACCCTTTGGGCAGCGGCCGTGCCGCTGCATTGGGTTCCAGAATTTCGCCGAGGCGGATCCCGGTCGCGCGGCCGAACACCACGAGATCGATCAGCGAGTTGGAGCCGAGACGGTTGGCACCGTGCACCGACACGCAGGCCGCTTCGCCGACCGCGAACAGGCCAGGGACGACCGCGTCCGGATTGCCGTCCTTCAGGGTCACGACTTCGCCATGATAATTGGTCGGGATGCCGCCCATATTATAGTGGACGGTCGGCACGACGGGGAGCGGCTGGCGGGTCAGGTCCACGCCCGCGAAGATCTTGCCGGTTTCGGTGATGCCGGGAAGACGCTCGGCGAGGATCTTGGAATCGATATGGTCGAGGTGAAGGTAGATATGGTCCTTCTCCTTACCCACGCCGCGTCCTTCGCGGATTTCCATCGCCATGGAGCGCGATACGACGTCGCGGGACGCCAAGTCCTTCGCGGACGGCGCATAACGCTCCATGAAGCGCTCGCCTTCCGAATTGGTCAGGTATCCGCCTTCGCCGCGCGCGCCTTCGGTGATGAGCACGCCTGCGCCGTAAATGCCGGTCGGGTGGAACTGGACGAACTCCATGTCCTGAAGCGGCAGGCCAGCGCGCAGCACCATGCCGCCGCCGTCGCCGGTGCAGGTATGGGCCGAGGTTGCGGAGAAATAGCAACGGCCATAGCCGCCCGTCGCCAGCACCACCGCCTGGCTACGGAAGCGATGGATCGTGCCGTCTTCCATGCAGATCGCGATAAGTCCGCGGCACTCGCCATCTTCCATGATCAGGTCGATGGCGAAATATTCGATGAAGAAGTCCGCGTCATATTTCAGCGACTGCTGGTAGAGCGCGTGGAGCATGGCGTGGCCGGTGCGGTCGGCGGCGGCGCAGGTGCGCTGCGCGGCCGGGCCTTCGCCCATATTCTGCGTCATGCCGCCAAAGGCGCGCTGGTAGATCTTGCCTTCGTTGGTGCGGCTGAACGGCACGCCATAATGTTCGAGTTCGTAGACGGCGGCAGGCGCCTCGCGGCACAGATATTCGATCGCGTCCTGGTCGCCGAGCCAGTCGGAGCCCTTCACCGTATCGTACATGTGCCAGGTCCAATGATCCGGACCCATATTGCCAAGGCTCGCCGCAATGCCGCCCTGCGCCGCCACGGTATGCGAGCGGGTCGGGAAGACCTTGGTGACACAGGCAGTCTTGAGACCCTTCTCAGCCGCGCCCATCGTCGCGCGAAGGCCGGAGCCGCCCGCACCCACGACGACGACGTCGTAAACATGGTCGATGATCTTGTAAGCGTCAGCCATTTTATTGAGCCTCTGCGCCAAAGGCGATCTTGAGAACGGAGAAGAAAGCGAGCGCGCCGACGCCGATCACCAGGAAATTGGTGAGGGTGATCGCGAACACCTTGGTCGATTCATGCACATAATCTTCCCAGACGACCTGCATGCCCAATTTGATGTGCCAGAAGGTCGACAGGATGAAGAGCAGCATCGGCACCGCGTTGAGCGGCGAACGCAGCCACGTCGTCACCGTCTCGTAGCCCATGTCCGGCAAACGCAGGATCGACACGAAGAACCAGACGAAGAGGACGAGCGTCGAGACCGAAGTCAGCCGCTCCAGCCACCAATGATGGGCGCCGGTCCGCGCGGAGCCGAGGCCGCGCACATGCCCGAGAGCAGTCTTGCTGCGCATCACTTCACCTCCAGGATGTAGAACCACAGCAATGCGGTCGCGAGCACGGAGCCGACGATCGTCATCTGCGCCCAGAATTTGTTGGTCTGAAGCTCAAAGCCCGCGCCAATGTCCATGGCGAGGTGGCGAAGGCCCGAAAAAGTGTGCTGGAAGAGCGCCCAAGTAAGGCCGATACCGACCACAAGGCCCGCCCACATGCCCCAGCCTTCGGTCAGGAAGCCGGTGAACTTCCCATAAGCCTCTTCGCCGGACGCCGCCGCGACCAGCCACCAGGCAAGCGCGATGCCGCCGACCACCGACAGGCCCGATCCGGTCACGCGGTGGAGGATCGAGACCAGCATGTGCGGGCCCCATTTCCAGATGGTGAGGTGCGGCGATAAGGGTCGCGATGTGTTGCGGCTCATGGGCGCGTCGGCTCCAGCTTAAAGTTTGGGGCGCTTTTAGGACAAAAGGCCAATGTTGCAAGCGGTCCTGACACCCGCCCGCCCTCTCGTCATTGCGAGCGAAGCGAAGCAATCCAGCGGCACGGAGCCAGCGGCCCACTGGATCGCCACGTCGCTCCGCTCCTCGCGATGACGATATCGGCGGTCAGCGAAAACTTTATTTACCATTTCGCTTTATCTCCGGCCTCCACTCGAACCCCGTGCCACTCGAACCCCGTGGATGTACCGATGATCGCTTTTCCCTCGAACAATCAGGTTCAGAAGCTGACGCCGCAGCAAATCTCCTCGCGCCTCGCCGCTTATAATGGTGATGGCGGGTTCGAACGCGATCTACAGGATTTGTGGGCCGACGCGGGCGAAGTGCTGGTCAACGTCGTCCGTGCGGAGGCGGGGGACAGGGCCGCCGAAGAAATTCGCGCCCGCTTCGTCAATCCCTTCGACGCCAAGTGGCTGCAGGACGTGGCGGAATTCGGCATCGAAATCTATTCGAGCGGCCGGTCCGCGCCCGCAGTCATCCGCCGCCGCGCGACGATCCAGGCTGCGATGATGGTCGCGATCCGCGATCATTTGGGCGGCGATCCCGCCCGCATGGCGCGGGCCATGACGACGATGCAGCTTCTTGCCTGCTACGAAAATGAACTGATTCTCGCCCAGCTCGCGCTTCTTGAAGCCAATGCCGCGGCCGAAGCGCGCGGCCGCCAGAGCGAAAGCTTCGAACGGCTCGTCGCCGACATGGTCAGCGCCGCGACCGGCGAATCCTCCACACTGCGCGAACGCACCGCGTCGACCGCGACGGCCGCGCGCGGCATGCTCGGCAAGACGAGCGAAGTCGCTGCCGCCGCCGAACAATCCGCCGTCGCCATGCGCGAAGCCGCGCAAACCGCCGCCGGCCTCATCCGCGCTATCGAGGACGCGCGGACGGAAGTGGAGGTCGCCGCCGGCGTCGCCACCCGCGCGGGCAATCAGGCCACGGACGCTGTGAAGGTCAGCCAGGCGCTCTCCGCCCACGTCGCGGCCATCGAATCGATCCTCGGCCTCATTCGCGACATTGCGGGCCAGACCAACCTCCTCGCCCTCAACGCCACCATTGAAGCCGCGCGCGCGGGCGATGCGGGCCGGGGCTTTGCCGTCGTCGCGCAGGAAGTGAAGTCGCTCGCCGATCAGACTGCCCGCGCCACCGATGACATTCACGGCAAGATCGCCGCCATCCAGCAGGCGACCCGCCAGACGCTCGACGCCAACGACTCGATCAAGCAGACGGTCGAGGATGTTCAAGTGTCGGCCACCCGGATCCGCGAAGCGATGGAAATCCAGGCGCAAACCGTGACGATGATCACCGCCGCCGTCGACGAAACCGCGCTTGCCGCCGATTCCATGTCCTCGACCATCGCCGCCATTCGCACCGACACTGAAAATGTCGCGAGCGAGATCGACCAGGTCGAAAACGGCTTCATCCGCGTCCACGACCAGCTCGGCCGCTTCCGCGCCAAGACCGCCGAATTCGTCAATAGCTTCGCGGCTTAACGCCGTTCCCCTCTACCGTTCAGCCTGAGCCTGTCGAAGGCCTGCCCTTCTTGAGAGTAAGGCAGGGCTTCGACAGGCTCAGCCCGAACGGATTGGGGTTTTCCTGGACCTTATCCCGCCCTATCGCCCCCGCATGAGCAAGAACATCCTCGTCACCGGCACCAGCCGGGGCATAGGCGCCGCCATCTTCTCCGCGCTCTCAGGCAACAAAACCGTCGGCCATTCGAGCAAAGGCGGCGACAACCAGATCGCCGCCGACCTCTCGCAGCCCGGCGCCGCTGAAGCCCTATGGACCCAAGCGATCGATCGCCTCGGCCATATCGACGTGCTCATCAACAATGCCGGCATATTCGAAGCTTCGCCGATCGAGGTCGGGCACGACGCCTGGCTCGATGGTTGGGAGCGGACCATGCGCATCAACCTCACCGCATCGGCCGAACTCTGCCGCCTCGCCGTTCTCCACTTCCGGACACGCGGCGACGGTCGCATCGTCAATGTCGCCTCCCGCGCCGCCTATCGCGGCGATAGCCCGCAGCACTGGCATTATGCCGCGTCCAAGGCGGGCATGATCGGCATGACTAAATCGATCGCGCGCGGCTATGCGGGCGAAAACATCCTCGCTTTCGCGGTCTGCCCCGGCTTCACCATGACCGGCATGGCGGACGATTATCTCGAAAGCCGGGGAGGGGCGAAGCTTCTCGCCGACATCCCACTCGGCCGCGTCGCCCAGCCGGAGGAAGTCGCCGAAACCGTCCGCTGGCTCGCCCTCGATGCGCCGCCCTCCGCCACCGGCGCGGTCATCGACGTCAACGGCGCAAGCTATGTCCGTTAATTCCGTTGTGCTCCTGCGAAAGCAGGAGCCCAGGTTCGTAGGGCAGGGTCGCTGGGCTCCTGCTTTCGCAGGAGCACAAGAATGAGTAGCTGGAAGATCACACTCCCCTGCACCAAGGCGGAGGCCGAAGCCGTCGAGCGCGAGGAAACACCCTTCGCGACCCTCGACAATCCGCCCGTCATCATGTCGAGCGAGCCCGACGAAACCAGGCCCGACGAATGGCGCCTCGACGGCTATTTTGAGGAGGAGCCCACGGCGGACGACATCGCTCTGTTCCGCACTCTGGCGCCAAGTTCGGCTGGCATGGATCCTGTCGTCGAGCAGCTCCCCGAAGAAGATTGGGTGACGCTGAGCCAACAAGGCCTCGAGCCGATCCGCGCGGGCCGCTTCTTCGTCCACACCCCCGCGCACCGCGACAACGTTCCCGCCGACGCGATCGCGCTCGAAATCGACGCGGGCCGCGCCTTTGGAACCGGCCAGCACGAAACCACGACCGGCTGCCTCATGGCTGCGGACCGTCTGAAGGAACAGGCGATCCGCTTCGACAACATCCTCGATCTCGGCACCGGCACCGGCCTTCTCGCCTTCGCCGCGCTGAAGCTCTGGCCGGATGCAAAGGTCGCCGCGTCCGACATCGACCCTGTCTCAATCGAGGTATCGGACGAAAATGCCGGGATCAATTCCATTCCCGTCGGCACCGGCAAGGGCGAAGTCGAGCTAATCGTCGCGCCCGGCATGGAGCACGCCCGCCTCGCCGCCCGCGCGCCCTACGACCTCATCATCGCCAACATCCTTGCAGGCCCGCTAATCGAGCTTGCCCCGTCGGTGGCGGATGCCCTCGCACCCGGCGGCCGCCTGATCCTCGCCGGCCTGCTCAACACCCAGGCCGAAGCCGTCACCGCCGCCTATCGTCGTCAAGGCCTGATGGGCAGCTTCGACATCGTCCGCGGCGACTGGACCATCCTCACCATGCGCAAACGAAAGGCGCTCGGCTGGCAATAGACCCGGCCCGCCCCCCCATCTGTCCCGTCGTCATCCCGGCGAAAGCCGGGATCTCAGGAAGAATAAGGCGCCCCTCTCGTCACAAGACCCCGGCTTCCGCCGGGGTGACGGCTCCATGACAAGCAACTCACGATAGCACACCAACCGCCCTGTCCCCGTCATCCCGGCGAAAGCCGGGATCTCAGGAAGAAAACGCACCCCTCCCGTCACAATATTCCGACTTCCGCCGGGAGTAACGACCCTATCAAGAAGCCCCAGCCACAATCGCCGCCCAATCCGCCTCGCTGATCACCCTGATCCCAAGCTCCTCGGCCTTTTTGAGTTTGGACCCCGCGCCCGGCCCCGCAACCACCAGATCGGTCTTCGCGGACACCGACCCCGCAGCCTTCGCCCCAAGCGATTCCGCCTGCGCCTTGGCCTCATCGCGCGACATGGTTTCAAGGCTGCCGGTGAACACCACGGTCTTGCCGCTCACCTCAGACTGTCGCGTCTCATGCACCACATCCTGCACGGCGACGCCCGAGGCGAGGATGTCGTCCAGCACCTCGCGATTATGCGGCTCGTCAAAGAAATCCAGGATCGCATTGGCGACTTCCGGGCCAATGTTCGGCGTGTCGATCACCGCCACAACCGCCTTGTCGCGGCGCTGCACATACTTGCGCTCAGGCTCGGCAGGCGTCGGCTGTATCTCTTCCCGAACCGCGAGCGCCCGCGCGACCATCTCGCGCAGCGCCTCCAACGACCGGTAACGCCGCGCGAGATCGCGGGCGGTCACCTCGCCGACATGACGAATGCCAAGCGCGAAAAGGAAGCGGTCGAGGGGCGGCGTCCTCTTTGCGTCGATGGCGTCGATCAGATTTTGCGCCGAAACTTCCGCCCACCGCTCGCGGCTGAGCAGCACGCCCTTCTTCAGCTTGAAGATATCGGCGGGCGATTGCAGCAGCCCGTCCTTGAAGAAGGCCTCGATATGGACGAGGCCCAGTCCCTCGATATCGAGCGCATGGCGGCTGACGAAATGCCGCAGCCGCTCTACGCGCTGCGCCGGACAGATGAGGCCGCCCGTGCAGCGCACGTCCACCTCGCCCTCCTCACGCACCGCTTCGGATCCGCATTCCGGGCAATGGTCGGGAAACACATAAGGCGGCCGGTCCTCGCCCGCCGTCAAATTCTCCACGATCTGCGGAATGACATCGCCCGCGCGCTGAACGACGATCCGGTCGCCGGGCCGCACGCCCAGCCGCCCGATCTCGTCCGCATTATGAAGCGTGGCGTTGGTCACCGTCACCCCGCCCACAGTCACCGCCTCCAGCCGCGCGACCGGCGTCAGCTTGCCCGTCCGCCCGACCTGGATGTCGATAGCGTTGAGCGTCGTCTGCGCCCGCTCGGCCGGAAATTTATGCGCGATCGCCCATCGCGGCGCTCGTGCTACCTGCCCGAGTCTCTTCTGCCAGTCGAGCCGGTCGATCTTGTAAACTACGCCGTCGATATCGAAGGGCAGGTCAGCCCGCTTCGTCTCGATCGCGCGATAATGGGCGATGAGGGCATCCATGTCCGTGAAACGCTGGAAATCCTCCGAAACCGGAAGTCCCCAGGCGGCGATGGCGTGCATGATGTCGCATTGCGTTTCGCCGGGCAGCTCCGAAACCTCGCCCCAACCATGGGCCAGGAACCGCAAGGGCCGCGCGGCGGTGATCGCGGCATCCTTCTGCCGCAGCGAGCCCGCCGCCGCATTGCGCGGATTGGCGAAAATCTTGCCGCCTTCGGCCTCTTGCCGCTTGTTCAGCGCCGCAAAGTCAGCCTTCGCCATATAGACTTCGCCGCGTATCTCGAACACGTCCGGCGCCTTACCGCTCAAGCGCTCGGGAATATCGGCGACGGTCCGCGCATTGGGCGTCACATCCTCGCCCGTCGTCCCGTCGCCCCGCGTCGCGGCGAGCACCAGCACGCCTTTTTCGTAGCGCAGGGAACAGGACAGCCCGTCAATCTTCGGCTCCGCAGTGAGCGCCACTTCAGCGCCCTCGCCAAGGTTCAGGAACCGCCGCACCCGCCCGACGAAATCCGCGACATCCTCATCCGAAAAGGCATTGTCGAGGCTGAGCATCGGCGCCGCATGCGGCACCTTGGCAAGGTGCCCAGCCGGCGCCGCGCCAACTTGGACAGCGGGGCTGTCAGCCCGCACGAGATGCGGATATTTCGCCTCAAGCTCGGCATTGCGCCGGATCAGCGCATCGAAATCCGCGTCCGAAATTTCGGGCTGATCCTCGCTGTGATAGAGCCGGTTGTGCCGCGCGATTTCCTCCGCCAGCCGCTTTAACTCGGCAGCGGCTTCAGCTTCCTCAAACAAGTCGCTCACGCAAAAGTCTCGGCCAGAAACGTCCTGAGCGAGCCCCATGCCCGCTCTGCGGCCACTTCATTATAGAGGACGCCAAGTTCCGGCGCCGCCGCCCTCGGGCTCGTAAAGCCGTGCATCGTCCCGCCATAGGCATGGGCCTGCCAATCCGCGCCCGCGTCCGTCAGTTCGCGCCCGAGCGCCACGAACTGCTCGGGCGTCGCCATCGGATCGTCCCAGCCGTGATAGACGGCGATCTTCGCCTTGATCTGCCCGTCCTCAAGCCCGCTCGGCGTGAACAGCCCGTGGAAGCTTCCCACCGCCCGCACATCCGCGCCAGCCCGGGCCAGGTCCAGCGCGCACAGCCCGCCAAAACAGAAGCCGATCGCTGCGATCCGGCTTGCATCCACGCCCCCGGCCCCGCGCGCCGCCTCCGCCCAAGCGAGCAGGACGTCCCGAAGCCGCGCGCGATCCTCGATGAATGGCCGCATCAGCGCCGTGCTTTCCTCACGCGTTTCCCCAGTACGGCCGTCGCCATAAACGTCGCAAATGATCGCGCCATAACCCCAACCGCAAAGCCGCTCCGCCGCCTCATGTGCGAGCTGATCGACGCCCGAAAATGTCGGAAAGATGAGCACGACCGGCACCGGCCCGCCGCCAGCCGGAAACGCAATTTTTCCCTCATGCACCACGCCCTGATGCGTCATCTGAAAGGGCTGAAAATCCATCACGCCGCCTCCAGCAACCGGCTCGCCTGCGCCCGCGCTTCGTCCGTGACTTCCGCACCGGACAGCATCCGCGCAATCTCCTCCCGACGTCGCGACGCATCCAAAGCCTGAACTCCAGTCCGCGTCACCGTCCCGTCATGGCTCTTTTCGATAAAATAATGCTGCCCGCCGCGCGCCGCGACCTGCGGGCTGTGCGTCACCACCAGCACCTGCGCGCCAGCGGCAAGCCGGTGGAGCCGCTCCCCGATCGCGCTCGCCACCGCGCCGCCGACGCCCCGGTCGATCTCGTCGAAAATCATCGTCGCAACGCCGCCACGCTCGGCCAGCGCCACTTTGAGCGCGAGAATGAACCGCGACAATTCGCCGCCCGACGCAATCTTGGCGAGCGGCGCGAATGGCGCGCCGGGATTGGTCGCAATCTCGAACTCCACGCGGTCCTTGCCTTTCGCGCTCCACTGCCCATCCGTCAGCGGCTCGATCACCGTCCGGAATTTCGCCGCATCAAGCTTCAGCGGCGCAAGCTCGCCCGCCACCGCCGCGTCGAGCCGCGCCGCAGCTTCCATGCGCAACCGCGTTAATTCCGCCGCCGCCGCGTCATACGCCGCGCGTTGCTCCGCCACCTGCCGCTCCAGCGCCGCAAGCCCTTCGCCGCCCGCCTGGATCGCGCCCAGTTTCGCCGCCATCTCTTCGGCGAGGGCGGGGAGGGCGTCGCACTCCACGCGATGCTTGCGGGCCATGGCGCGAAGGTCGAACAGCCGCGCTTCGGCCTCTTCCAGCCGCGCCGGATCATAGGACAAGGCCTCGCTCGCCTCGTTCAAGCGATCCTCTGCCTCCGAAGCCTCGATCACCGCCCGGTCGATCGCCGCCAGTGCCTCGGCCAATTTGTCATGTTCCTCGGCAATCCGGTCGAGCCGCCGCGCCGCCTGCCGAAGCTGGGCAAGCCCGCCTTCGGACCCCTCAAGCAACGCCGCCGCCGCGCTAATATCCTCGGCCAGCCGCGCGCCTTTCTGCATATTGGCGCGCATGGAGGCCAATTCCTCCTCCTCGCCAACCTGGGGCCCGAGCGCCGTCAGTTCGGCGACGGCATGTTCCAGATATTCGCGGTCCCGCTCAGCATGGTCGAGGTCGGCCCGCGCCGCTGCAAGCTTCTCGTCCGCCTCGCGCCACCCCCGATAGGCGCTTTCCGCCGTCCGCGCATCGATACCGCCATAAATGTCGAGCAGCGCCCGGTGCCCGCGCGCATTCAGCAGCCCGCGATCGTCATGCTGGCCGTGGATTTCGACGAGCAGCCCGCCAAGGTCGCGGAGCAAGCCCACCGACACTGCCTGATCGTTGACCAGCG
Organism: Allosphingosinicella vermicomposti; assembly: GCF_003012815.1. Lineage (GTDB taxonomy): Bacteria > Pseudomonadota > Alphaproteobacteria > Sphingomonadales > Sphingomonadaceae > Allosphingosinicella > Allosphingosinicella vermicomposti. Next base: position 403,193 of record NZ_PXYJ01000001.1, read on the forward strand.
CCCGGCTCCCGCCATCGGCCTTGACGATGCGGCGGATGGTGACGGGCTCGCCCGGCTCCACATGAATGCCGCCTTCATCGAGCAAGCCGCGCACCGCATGGTCGTCGGCAATGTCGAAACTCACGCTCACCACCGCCTGCGCCTGGCCGCTACGCACCAGTCCGCTATCGGCCCGCGCACCCAGCGCCAGCCCCAGCGAATCAAGCAGGATCGATTTCCCCGCCCCCGTCTCCCCGGTCAGCACGCCAAGGCCCGGCCCGAATTCCAGGTCCAGCGTCTCGATCAGCACGACATCGCGAATGGAAAGGGCGGTGAGCATGACCGGTGTATAACGAGAACATCGGCGCCCTCAAATGCCAATGCGTAGGCTCTCCCCCAATGAAGAATAAGCCCTCCCCCTTGATGGGGGAGGGTGGGGTGGGGGTGATGCTTCCGGAAAAGGCAGTGCCCTACGTCGTAGATCACCCCCACCCAGCCTCCCCCATCAAGGGGGAGGGGCTAGAAGAGCAGGGGGAGCGCCAGGAAGCACAATCGCCCTAGCGCCCCCTCGCATCTCGGGTTAACCTTCCCCCATGTTGCAAGTCGCTGCGGGGCGGCAGGTAGCGGCCCTCCTCGCCGCGACAGCCCTTATTCACTGGTCATCGCCCCTCGCGGCGCAGGACGCGTCTGCGTCCCAAGAGGCCGTGGCGCAGGATCCCGGCCTGCCCGAACTGCCGCTCGATCCTTCGGCGCCGCTCGATCCGATGCCCGATCTGGGCCTCGACTGGCCCGACCTCGAAACGTCGGGCGACGCCGCTATCCCCGATCTTCCCGAAACCCCGCTTGCCGACGCGGCGACGGAACGCTCCTATACGGTGGCGATCCGGGGCCTGTCCGGCATCGCGGGCCTCCTCGAGGAATTCAACGCATTGTCGGTCCTTGAGGCCAATCGCGGCGATCCGGCCAACGCGGCGCAGATTGACCGGCGCGCCGAGGAGGATAGCGAACTCCTGACGCAGCTCCTGCGCGCGCGTGGCTATTATGATGCCTTTGTCGAACCCGTCGCCGACGCGGCGAACGGTGCTGGTCAGGTGAATGTCATCCTCGAAGCCGAGCCCGGCCCGCTCTATCGCTTTGCCGACGTCAGCCTTCCCGGCCTCGATGCGGCCGAAGATGCTGATGAGGAGCGGCTTCGCCGCGCCTTTGGCGTCAAGCAAAACGATCCGGTCAACGCGGCCACGGTCAATCAGGGCCTTGCCGCCCTGCAGGTTGCGCTCGGTGAACAAGGCTATGCCTTTGCTCAGCTTGGCGATCTCGACATCATTGTCGATCACGATACGCAGACCGCGACACTGACGCTGCCCGTCACGCCAAATGGCGAACGGCGCTTCGGGCGCATCGTCGTGGAGGGCGATCCGCTTTTCTCCGCCGTGCATATCGGCGGCATCGCCCGCTTCCGCGAAGGCGATCCGTTCGAACGCTCGCGCCTCGACGATCTGCGCCGCGCCCTCGTTGCGTCGGGGCTTGTTTCAGCCGCCACGGTGCGGCCGGTGGTGAACGAAGCGACGGGCGCCGTCGACATTGCCGTCGCGCTGGAACGCGCACCGATGCGCACCATCGCCGGCGAAATCGGCTACGGCACGGGCGAAGGCTTCCGGATCGAGGCGAGCTGGCAGCACCGCAATCTCCTGCCGCCCGAAGGCGCCGTCACCTTCCGGGGCGTGCTCGGCACGCGCGAACAGGCGATTTCCGCGGCCCTGCGCCGCAACAATTTCCTTGGCCGCGATCAGGTGCTGAACGGCCTCGTCGCCGCTACACACGTCGAGCGCGAAGCCTATGAAGCGCACACCTTCACGCTAGCCGCCAATATCGAACGCCAGTCGAACATCATCTGGCAAAAGAAATGGACCTGGTTCTACGGCGCCGAATTGCTCGCGTCGGACGAACAGGACGTCGATATCGACAGCGGGCAAAGGCGCAGCCGCACCTTCCTGATCGGGGCGCTGCCGACGGGCCTCGCTTATGACGGATCGAACGACCTGCTCGATCCGACGCGCGGTTTCCGCCTCTCGGGCCGCCTGTCTCCGGAAGCATCCTTGCAGGGCAGCGTCTTTGGCTATGCGCGCGTCCAGCTCGACGGCAGCTACTATCAGCCCGTTAACGACCGCGTCGTGATTGCGGGCCGCGCCCGGCTCGGCACCATCGTCGGCGCGAGCCGCGACCGGATCGCGCCGTCCCGCCGTTTCTATGCGGGCGGCGGCGCGTCGGTGCGCGGCTATGGCTATCAGGCGCTCGGACCCCGCGATCCGATCTTCGACGATCCGATCGGCGGTCGCAGCCTGGCGGAATTCTCATTGGAGGCGCGCGTCCGCACGCCGCTGTTCGACGACAGCCTCAGCCTTGTGCCCTTCATTGACGCGGGGAACATCTACACGTCCGAAATTCCCGATGTGTCCGATCTCCGTTTCGGGGCAGGGATCGGCGTTCGCTATCATACCAATTTCGGTCCGATCCGTGTCGATGTCGGCACGCCGCTCAATCCGATCGAGGGCGATAGCCGCATCGCCGTCTACGTGTCGCTGGGGCAGGCCTTTTGACCGACACGGTGGCGATGGCGGAGCCGGTCCAGCCGCGCCGCAAGGGGGCGCACCCGCTTGTCCGCCTTGGCCGAATCGCCTTTGGCCTGTTCGTCGCGGCTTTGCTCGCGTTCGCATCCTTTCTTTATTATCTCGACACCGAAAGCGGCCACCGCTTCATCGTCCAGAAGATCGCCGAACAGACGCCGCGCTCGGGCCTGCGTATCCGCATCGGTGCGATCGAAGGCTCGATCTGGGGCGAAACGCGCCTTCGCGATGTGCGCCTCTACGATCCGCAGGGGCTTTTCGCCCACTCGCCGCAAATCAATCTCGATTGGGAGCCGATCGGTTGGGTCTCGAACCGTCTTCACATCAACAGCGCGACGTCGCGGCTCGTCGTGCTGGAACGGCTGCCAAAGCTGCGTCCCGCCGAAAAGCCGGGGCCGATCCTGCCCGGCTTCGATGTCTGGATTGACCGCCTCCGCGTAGAGGAAGTGCGCATCGCGAAGGGCGTGACGGGGGTCGAGCGCTCCGGCATTTTCCAGGGCCGCGCAGACATTCGCGAAGGCCGCGCCCTTATCGATATCGACGCAATGATCCGCGACGGCGGGGATCGCCTGTCTGTCCTGCTCGATGCGCAGCCGGACAAGAACCGCTTCGATCTCGACGTCCAGCTCGCCGCGCCGGAAAACAGCCTGGCGGGCGCGATCGTCGGGACGAAGCGCCCCATCCGCCTCGCCATCGAAGGCGACGGCAATTGGGCCGCATGGGCGGGCCGCGCGCGTCTCAATCTGTCCGGCCAGCCCAGCGCCGACCTGCGGCTGAAAGCGGAAAAAGGCACCTATTCCCTCACCGGCGCACTTGCGCCCGCGCAGTTCCTCAAGGGCAAGCTTGCCCGGCTGAGCGCGCCGCGCATCGCGGTGCAGGGCAGCGGCACCTTTGTCGACCGCCGCCTCGACGGGCGTCTTTCTCTCCGCTCCGCCGCATTGAAGATCGAAACGGCGGGCATCGTCGATCTCGCGACGAGCGCCTTTGAAAATGTCCGTATCGGCGCCGATCTGCTCCGTCCTCCCGCTCTGTTCCCGAACATGACCGGCAACCGCGTCCGCCTCGCTCTGACACTCAATGGTCCGTTCAAGGCCGCCGCCTTCGCCTATCGCGCCACCGCGCCGCGCATCGCCTTCGACCAGACCGGCTTTGAAGATGTGCGTGCGGAAGGAAGGGGGCAATTGAGCGATCCGCCGGTCACCGTGCCGGTCCGCTTCACCGCCCGCCGCGTCACCGGCGTTGGCGCGGTCGCGGGCGGAATCCTCGGCAACCTCCGCGTCGATGGCCTTCTCAAAGTCACCGCCCGGCAATTGAGCGGGGAGGGGCTCAGCCTCACCTCGGATAAGCTCAAGGGCAAGGTCAGCCTGTTTGTCGATCTCGTCACCGGGCGCTACGACGTCGTCCTCTCGGGCGGCATTACGCGCTATTACATTCCGGGCCTCGGCATCGTCGATGTGACGAGCGAGCTGAAGGTGGCGCCAGGCCCCAATGGCCGCGGCACGGTGGTGACCGGCACCGGCAAGGCCTGGGTGCGGCGGCTCGACAACAAATTCCTGCTGTCGCTCGCGGGCGGCCTGCCGCAGATCGAAACAAATCTCGTTCGCGGGCCCGATGGCGTGCTGCATTTCCGCAATTTACGCCTCCGCGCGCCGCAAATTGCGGTGAATGGCAATGGATATCGTCGCAAAAACGGCACTTTTCGCTTCGAAGGACGCGGAAATCAGGCCCAATATGGCCCGTTTTCGATGGTTTTGGACGGCAATATCAGCCGCCCGGCCCTGACGTTGAACTTCGACCGCCCCAACGCCGCATTGGACGTCAGGGGCATGCAGCTGACCCTACAGCCAGGCACTGAAGGCTACACCTACGACGCCTCCGGCAGCTCCCTCCTCGGCCCCTTCACCTCCGAAGGCGCGATCGTCCTTCCCGCCGCCGCTCCCGCCACTATCCAGGTCGCGGCCCTCCGCGTTTCCGGCACCACCGCCACCGGCTCCCTTCGCTCCGATCCCGGCGGTTTTACCGGTCAGCTCAACATCTTCGGCGGTGGTATGCGCGGCGCTCTTCTCTTCAATCCCCAGGGGGATATCCAGCGGATCGAGGCCCATCTCAATGCCGATCAGGCCACCTTCTCCGGACCGCCTCCACTCTCGATCGCGCGGGGGAAACTGGACGGCGTCATCCTCCTCGACCCCGCCGGAACTTCGGTCGAGGCCACCCTCGATGCTCGCGGTGTAAGGCGGGGCGCGGTCACCCTCGCCAACCTCTCCGCCAGCGCCAGCCTGCGTGGTGGCGCTGGGCAGGTGCGGGCCAATGTGACGGGCACGCGCGGCCGGGCTTTCTCCTTCCAGACCGTTGCCGATGTGGCCCCGGGGCGCCTGCGGATTTCGGGTAATGGCAGCATCGACCGCCGGCCCATCGCCTTGTCCAGCCCTGCCGTCCTGACCCGTGAGAGCGATGGCTGGCGGCTATCGCCAACCTCTTTGTCCTTTGCGGGCGGGTCGGCGGACGTCTCCGGCTTGTTCCTCTCGAGCCGCACCCAGTTCGATGCGCGAGTGGACGCGATGCCGCTTGCCGTGCTGGACATCTTCTTCCCCGATCTCGAACTTGGCGGGCTGGCCTCTGGAACGATCCGTTACGACGTGCCCGCCGACGGATCACTGCCCAGCGGTGCGATGAACATGCGGGTGAAGGGCCTGACCCGCGCGGGCGTCGTACTGTCTTCGCGGCCCGTCGACATGGGCATCGCCGCCAAGCTTGAAGGCCGCAATGCAGCCCTCCGCGCCGTTGCGGCAAGCGAGGGTAAGACGATCGGCCGCGCCCAGGCCCGGCTTTCGCCGCTCCCCGAAGGGGGCTCACTCCTCGCCCGCCTCAACGCAGCCCCGCTCTTCGCGCAAATCCGTTATAACGGCCCGGTCGACACGCTCTGGGGACTGACCGGCCTGGAATTGTTCAGCCTATCGGGCCCGGCCGCGATTGGTGCCGACGTGACAGGAACGCTCAACGATCCAGTCATCCAGGGGTCGCTCCGCGCGCAACAGGCCCGTCTTGAAAGCGCCATCACCGGAACAGTTGTCCAGAACCTCGCGGCATCGGGGAGGTTCGACGGATCGCGCCTGCTGCTCGACAGCTTTTCGGGCACGACGAAGAATGATGGCCGGGTAAGCGGGCGAGGGTCTTTCCTGCTATCGGCGCGCGGCCTTGGTATCGACCTCACCATGGATACGACCCGCGCGCAGATCATCGATCGCGACGACTTGAAGGCGCGGGTGACGGGACCGGTCCGCATCCAGTCCGACGGCGACGGTGGCGTCATTTCCGGCGATGTCGACCTCGTCAGCGGCCTCTTCCGCCTTGGCCGCGCGACGGCAGCTCAGCAGGTGCCCCGCCTCAACGTCAAGGAAGTGAACGGACGCGAAAATTGGGCGGCGAGCGCGCCCGCAAGTCCCTGGCGCTACGACATCAATCTTCGGGCGCGGCGCGGGCTACAAGTGACGGGGCTCGGCATCTCCAGCGAATGGAGCGCGGACCTCAAGATTGGCGGCACGGTGAGCGCACCCGCCGTATCTGGCCGGGCCGACCTTGTCCGGGGCAGCTATGATTTTGCCGGGCGCACCTTCGACCTCGAACGCGGCGCGATCCGCTTTACGGGCAACAGTCCGCCCGATCCGACACTAGACATTGTCGCGGAAGGCGGCGTGCAGGGATTGAATGCGTCGATCCGCGTAACCGGCACTGGACTACGCCCGGAAATCGCTTTCACCAGCACGCCAGCCTTGCCGCAGGACGAACTTTTGAGTCGCCTGCTTTTCGGGACTTCGATCACCAACCTGTCCGCCCCTGAGGCTCTGCAGCTGGCATCAGCGGTCGCGGCCCTCAACAATCCCGGCGGCGGGCTCGATCCGATCAACGCGGTCCGATCCGCTGTCGGGCTGGACCGGTTGCGCATCCTTCCCGCGGACGTCGTCACGGGGCAGGGAACATCGATTGCCGCAGGAAAATATCTCGGCCGTCGCTTCTACGTGGAGGTCGTGACCGACGGCCGCGGTTATTCCGCGACGCGCATCGAATATCAGATCACCCGCTGGCTTTCGCTTTTGTCCAGCGTCTCGACGATCGGGCGCCACAGCGGCAGCGTGCGCGTGTCGAAAGATTATTGATCGCCTCGAACCGCTCCGGAAACATACTCGACAATCGCCTTCGCCGATGCCAGCCTGAAACGCAGCCGAATATAAACAAGCGGAGGGGGCGGATGCGAAATTGGAATGCGCGCAAGCGGATCGTGGCGGCCGAAGATCTGGCGCCGGAGCATCGCCTCACACCCTCGTTAAGCTGGCCGCATCTGATCGCGCTCGGCGTCGGGGCGATCGTTGGGACGGGAATCCTGACCCTGATCGGCGTCGGCGCAGACAAGGCCGGTCCCGCGGTCCTGCTCTCATTCGTGATTGCCGGCCTCATCTGCGCCTGCGCGGCACTGGCCTACGCCGAAATGGCGACGATGATCCCGGCTTCGGGCAGCGCTTACACCTACTCCTATGTGGTCATCGGCGAACTTGTCGCATGGGTGATCGGTTGGAGCCTGATCCTCGAATATTCGCTGGTCGTGAGCGCGGTGGCGGTGGGCTGGTCGGGCTATGCCGCGCCGCTTCTTGAAGCGTCGATCGGAATGCCGATGACCCTGATGGAGGGGCCGCACGCCGGCGGGATCGTCAACCTGCCGGCTATCTTCATCATCGCCATCGTTGCCGGGCTGCTTATCGCGGGAACGCGGGAAAGCGCGACGCTGAACGCCATTCTCGTGGTGGTGAAGATCATCGCTCTCGTCGTGTTCGTCGCCGTGTCGCTGCCTTATTTCAACGCCGCCAATTTCGATCCATTCATGCCCTTCGGCTTTGCCAAGACCATGGATGGAGAGGGCGTGGAGCGCGGCGTGATGGCGGCGGCGGCGATCATCTTTTTCGCCTTTTACGGTTTCGATGCAATCGCGACGGCCGCCGAGGAAACCAAGAATCCTGCCCGCGACTTGTCGATCGGAATCGTCGGATCGATGGTCGCTTGCGTTGCCATCTACCTGGCTGTCGCGGCGGCAGCGGTGGGTGCATTGGCCTATACGCGCTTTGCCAACAGCCCCGAGCCGCTTGCACTGATCCTGCGCGAGATCGGCAAGCCGGGCGCGGCAACCTATCTTGCCGCATCGGCGGTGATCGCGTTGCCCACCGTGATCCTCGCCTTCTTCTACGGGCAGAGCCGGATATTCTTCGTCATGGCGCGCGACGGGCTGCTCCCGCGCGGCCTGGCCCGCGTGTCCCGCCGGGGAAGCCCGACGCGCATCACCGTCTTCACCGCGATCATCGTCGGCGTTATCGCGGGGCTCTTCCCGCTCGACGAGATCGCGGCGCTTGCCAATGCCGGGACGCTGGCCGCCTTTGCCTCCGTTGCATTGTGCATGCTCATCATGCGCCGCCGCGAGCCCGGGACGCCGCGCCAGTTCCGCACCCCTTTGGCCTGGCCAGTCGGCCTGATCGCAATCGGGGGATGTCTGTATCTCTTCCTCAGCCTGCCACAACAGACGCAGCTCTATTTCCTGATCTGGAACCTGATCGGTCTTGCGGCATACCTGCTTTACGGCAGCCGCCGGAGCGTTGCTGCGCAACAGGCGCCTTCAGCCTGACGGTAGAGGCCATGGTTCCTTTCCGTCGCATGAAGTTGTTAAGTTTGATGAACTTCGCGGAACCTTGGCGTGCTGATTTCAAGGGGCTCACAGGCGATGAGGGCGACGCCGGTCGCCCAGCACCGTGACTTCCAAGACATGTTTTCGCGGCTGGCGGGAAAGCAGCTTACGGTGAAAAGCGGCGCTCCTATTCAGAGCGTGGTTGATCGCCTGTCCCAGGGTAAGGGCTTGTCCGCCGCAAACCGTGCTCTCCTGAAAGGCCTGTAGACCTTCATCTGGTCCGGGTGCTCAGGAGGGTGTTTTCCGTTTCACTATCCTTGACTTAGCGTGAAGCGCACCGGGTGCACCGCATGCGCGACGGATCGTGTCCGCGCCGGGCTCGCTAGGCCGATATTGCGGAATTTCTTTCGCGTATCAGATTGGCAAGCGTTCCCATCACCTTGTCTTAAGGTGTGGTAGCGCATCAACGCATTTCCACGCCGCTGTCGAGCAGAATGTCCTGTTCGCTCACCACCTCTTCGACCGCGACGCCGCTGCGCTTGGCGACAGTGGCCGTGGCCGCGACATCCATCGTGACGTTGCCCAATGTGCGGAAGATATCGGGCACTGTTTCCACCGCGATCAGCAAGGCGAGCGGCTCGATCGGGATGCCCATGACGATGCAGATAGGGGCGATGGAGGTGATGAAGCTCACCTGTCCAGGCAGGCTGACCGCGCCCAGGGTGGTCGTTGCGGCGGCGGCGACGCCCGCTGCGATCGCGGCCGGACCAAGTTCGATCCCGAACAGGTGCGCGACGTAGAATGCGACGGCAAGATTCATCGCCGGACCGGTCACGCGGAAAATAGCGACGGCCATGGGCAGGATGACCCCGGACAACGCGACGGGCACGTCTAACTTCTCAGTTCCGCGCAGCATGGCGGGGAGCGAAGCGAGCGAGGATTGTGTGCTGATCGCAACCGCCTGGCTCGGCGCGACAGCGCGCGCAAAAGTGCCAAGGCCGGTGCGTGCGCCGATAAGGGCGAGCGGGTAGGCAAGCGCCCAGACGACGATGCCGATCGCCGAGACGACGACCACATAGTGGATGAGCGCGCCGAACGCCGCCGTGCCTGCCTTTGCGCCAACCGCATAAGCGAGCGCAAGGACGCCGACCGGCGCCAGCCACAATATCCAGCCGATCATCACCAGCATCACATCGGAAATCGCGCGGAAAAAGGCGATCAGCTGATCGCGCGCCGCGGCAGGGATGCGGGTGAGCGCGAACGCAAAGACGAGCGTGAAGAGAATGAGCGGCAGGAAAGCATCATTCGCCGCCGCCGCGATCGGGTTGGTCGGTACGATGGAGCGGAAGAAGTCGGTAAGGCTCGGCACGTCGCCCACCGGCGTCGATCCGGCAATCGCGCCGCGCAAGGAGTCCGCGGCCTCACGCGGAAGCGGCCAGGCTTCGAGGATCATCGGCGTCAGCACAGCGGCGATGGCGGCGGAAATCCACAGCAGGACGATGAACAGAACGAGCGCGCGGCCCGCCACCTTGCTGGCCCGCGCCGCCTTGGCCGTCGCCGCGATGCCGGTAACAAGCAGGGAAACGACGAGCGGGACGATGGTCATTTGAAGCGCGTTCAGCCACAAACCGCCAATCAGGCTCGCCGTCGATACCGCTCCGTCGATCCACGTCCCGCCCGCGGATGCGCTGAACAGGCCAAGGGACAGGCCCAGGACAAGCGCGGCCAGGATGCGTGTCGGTTGGGACATGGATCGGCTTACTCCACAAGAGATGGTTCAAAAGCGGCGCCGGGGGCGCTAAAGCCGATGATCATGGGCGCTCGTTTTTTGCAGCGCAACAACAGGGTTTAGGAATGACGCGGAAATATTTCGGGACGGACGGGATCAGAGGCCGGACCAATCAGGGGGCGATGACGGCGGAAATGGCCCAGCGCGTGGGCCAGGCAGCGGGCGCACACTTCCTGCGCGGCGACCACCGCCACCGCGTTCTGATCGGCAAGGACACGCGGCTTTCGGGCTATATGATGGAATCGGCGCTGACCGCTGGCTTTACCAGCGTCGGCATGGATGTGGTGATGGTTGGCCCGGTGCCGACGCCGGCCGTGGCGATGCTCGCAAAGTCCATGCGCGCGGACCTTGGGGTCATGATTTCGGCCAGCCACAACAAGTATGTCGATAATGGCATCAAGCTGTTCGGGCCGGACGGCTTTAAATTGTCCGACGCGGATGAGCTGGCAATCGAGAAGCTGATAGACGACCTCCCGCCGCTCGTCCCTGCCGACCAGATCGGCCGTTCCCGCCGCATCGACGACGCGCAAGGCCGCTATATCCATGCCGCGAAGATGACCTTCCCGGATCACTTGAGCCTCGACGGCCTGCGCGTGGTGGTCGATTGCGCGAACGGCGCTGCCTATAAGGTCGCGCCGGAAGCTTTGTGGGAATTGGGGGCGGAGGTGATCGCGATCGGGGTGAAGCCCGACGGTATCAACATCAACGAAAATTGCGGCTCGACCGCGCCGGGCCTCCTTCAAAAAACAGTGATCGAAACGCGCGCCGACCTCGGTATCGCGCTCGATGGCGATGCGGATCGCCTGATCGTCGTCGACGAAAAGGGGCAAGTGGTGGACGGCGACCAGCTGATGGCGCTCATCGCCTGCAACTGGCAGGCGCGCGGCAAGCTGCGCGGCAATGGCGTCGTGGCGACCGTAATGTCGAACCTTGGCCTCGAACGGCATCTGGAAAGATGCGGCCTGTCCCTCATCCGTACCAAGGTCGGCGACCGCTATGTGCTCGAGGAGATGCGCAAGGGCGGCTACAATGTCGGCGGCGAGCAATCGGGGCACATGATCCTCACCGATTATGCGACCACGGGCGACGGCCTTGTCGCCGCGCTCCAGGTGCTTGCCGCGCTGGCGGGCGACGGGAAGCCGGCGAGCGAGCTTCTCCACCAGTTTGATCCGCTGCCGCAGCTTTTGAAGAATGTTCGCTTCACCGGCGGCCAGCCGCTGGAGGCGGAAAGCGTGAAGTCCGCAATCGCTGCGGGCGAACAGCGCCTTAACGGCAGCGGCCGCCTCGTCATCCGCAAATCGGGCACCGAACCCCTGATCCGCGTTATGGCGGAAGGCGAGGACGAGACTTTGGTCACTCAAGTGGTGGACGACATCTGCGCGGCGATCCAGACGGCGTGACTATCGCGCGCATCCTCATCATCGCAGGGTCTGACAGCGGGGGCGGCGCGGGCATTCAGGCGGACATCAAGGCGGTGACCATGATGGGTGGCCACCCGATGACCGCCATCGCCGCTTTGACCGCGCAGAACACACTCGGCGTCGAAGGCGTCCTTCCTGTGCCCGCCGATTTCGTGCTGCGGCAGATCGACATGGTCGCGTCCGACATCGGCGTGGATGCGGTGAAGATCGGCATGATCGGCGCCCCCGACACGGCGGAGCGGGTGGCCGAGCGCCTTGCTGCCTTCCAGAATATACCGATCGTCTTCGATCCGGTCATGGTCGCATCCAGCGGCGCGACGCTCGCCGACGAGGCGACGATCGCGGCATTCCGGAAATTGCTACAGGTGGCGACGATCGTCACTCCGAACGCGCCTGAGCTTGGCGTCCTGACCCACCGCTCCGTCACGAGCCATGAAGAGGCGGAGGAGGCCGCGCGGGCTCTCTCCACCGAGTGGAATGTCGCGGTATTGGCAAAGGGTGGCCATATCGACGGGCCGGTCCTGCGCGACACGCTCATAGGAGCAGATGGCACGACCACCCGCTTGGAAAGCCCCCGGCTCGACACGCGCAACACGCACGGCACCGGCTGTACCCTTGCTAGCGCCATTGCCACGGGCCTAGGTCAGCGTCGGCCGATTGCGGAAGCGGTCGATCGCGCTCGCGATTACGTCCAGCGCGCCATCGCCGCCGCGCCCGATCTTGGCGCAGGCCACGGGCCGCTCGGCCACGCGCTTGGCGGTATCCCCTACGAGCTGCGCGCGATGAGTTGAGCGCGCTTTGTCTGGCGAACCCTTCGGGCGAGGCTTATGATGACGCACAAATGACCGCGCCCTGCTTCAAGATCGAAAAGGACTATGCCGCCCCCATCGTCGGTGTGGACGAGGCGGGCAGGGGGCCGCTCGCCGGGCCCGTTGTCGCGGCTGCCGTGATACTCGACCGCAAGCACTGCCCGCGCGGGATCGATGACTCGAAGAAATTGTGCCTCGAAGTCCGCGAAAGCCTCTACGGCAAGCTCCAGCAGGTTGCCCGCATCGGCGTCGGCATCGCGACCGTGGAGGAGATCGACCGCTACAATATCCTCTGGGCAACGATGCTCGCCATGACCCGCGCGGTCGAGGCGCTGGGGATCGAGCCCGGCATGGTGCTCGTCGACGGCAATCGCTGTCCCAAATGGACATATCCCTCCACTGCGATCATCGGCGGCGACGCGAAAAGCCGTTCCATCGCCGCTGCTTCCATCATCGCCAAGGTGACGCGGGACCGGATGATGGCGCAATATTGCGACGAGCATCCGGGCTATAATTGGCGGTCCAACAAGGGCTACGGCACGCCCGATCACCGCGCGGCGCTCGACCGTTTGGGCCCGACGCCGCTCCACCGCCGCAGCTTCGCGCCGGTGAAGCAGCATCTGCTCGATCTATAACTCCCTCTCCCTGAGGGAGAGGGCTGGGGTGAGGGTGATCAGTTGCTGGCCGTCCTCACCCTCCCGCCGCTGCCGCGTCGGGGCCCTCCCTCTCCTGGGAGGAGAGGGATTGTTTAGGCCTTGAGTCTTTTCCGCCACACCACCTTATCTTGAGTCCTGCATTAACCACGCTGCCCCATATGTTGCGCCGGACTCCTTTCGTTCGCGGTGGCTGGATTCGTTTTGAACATTGCGCTCCAAGTCATTGTTCTTGACCCATGAGTCCCGCTGACTCAGGGTCGCGCCTCTTGTCCGACGGGGGTTATTTCGATGAGCGTTTTGCAGAAGGTCACGGCGCCGAAAAAGGGTGTGAAGGCGACGTCCGAGCCGAAGCGCGGCCTGCCGCTCAACTCAATTATCGAGGACGATTGCATCGCTGCGATGGCGTCATTGCCCGACGCCTGCGTAGACATGATCTTCGCCGATCCGCCCTACAATCTGCAGCTTGGCGGCGAGCTGTTTCGCCCCGAAGGCAGCCGCGTCGACGCCTGCGACGACGATTGGGACAAGTTCGACACCTTCCAGGCCTATGACGATTTCACCAAAAAGTGGATGAAGGAAGCCCGCCGCATCCTTAAGCCCAACGGCACGCTCTGGGTGATCGGCAGCTATCACAACATCTTCCGCTGCGGCGCGACGCTGCAGGACTTGGGCTTCTGGATCCTCAACGACATCATTTGGCGCAAGTCCAACCCGATGCCGAACTTCCGCGGCACCCGCTTCACCAACGCGCATGAAACCCTCATCTGGGCGTCCAAGAGCGAGGATAGCCGCTACACGTTCAACTACCGCACGATGAAGGCGCTGAACGACGATCTCCAGATGCGGTCGGACTGGGTGCTGCCCATCTGTTCGGGCGGCGAACGGGTGAAGACGGAAGGGGTGAAGGCCCATCCGACGCAGAAGCCCGAAAGCCTGCTCTACCGCGTGCTGCTCGCCTGCACGAACAAGGGCGATGTGGTGCTCGACCCGTTCTTCGGCACTGGCACGACCGGCGCCGTCGCCCGCCGCCTCGGCCGCCAGTGGATCGGCATCGAGCGGGAGAAGAAGTACGTCAAGGTCGCGAAGCAGCGCATCGCCTCCACCCTTGAGCTGGACGAGAGTGCGATGAAGACCATGGTCTCGAAGCGCCAGCAGCCCAAGGTGCCCTTCGGCGCGCTGGTTGAGACAGGGATGATCGAACCCGGTGCGGTGCTGACCGACAGCAAGCGTCGCTGGCAGGCGAAGGTGGGCGCGGACGCCTCCGTGACGCTGGCCGACAAGCAGGGCTCCATCCACCAGATCGGCGCCGCGGCGCAGGGGGCGCCGAGCTGCAATGGCTGGACCTTCTGGCATATCGAGCAGGGCGAGGGGCTGGTTTGCCTCGACGACCTCCGCCAGAAATATATCGCGGCTTTGGGCTGATCGCTGAAAGTTGGCGAAAGTTGCTGGGAGCGTGTCTCGTTGAAAGTGGCTGCGAGGGGGAATGGGCGCGGAAGGTTGCGCCCCTCTCGGGCGGAAGTTGGCGGATGTTTGCGGACCGTTGGCGAAGGCGGTGCGGAAGCGGATCGTTAAGCGCTTGAACGGGCCCCTTTCTCCCGCCAAGGTGCGGGTGAGGGGAGGGTGCCGTGAGCCGCCAGTTGATCAATGAATATCGCGCCGAGTTCGACCGGCTGCGCCAGATTTCGGGCAGCCGCCGCGAAGGCGTGCTGAGCGAGCCGTTCAAGGATCTCCTGAAACGCTGGAGCCGGAGCCAAGACCTCCAATTCGTTGCGCAACACCATATCCTGACACCGCAGAAGACCAACATCTATGTCGACGGCGCGCTGCTCCACACATTACGCGTGCCCTTCGGCTATTGGGAAGCGAAGGACGCCGACGACGATCTCGATACCGAGATCGCGGCCAAGTTCCGGAAAGGTTATCCCAAGGATAATATCATCTTTTCCGACGATCACACCGCCGTACTGTGGCAGGACGGCCGTGAAGTGATGCGCGTGCCGATGGACGAAGCCGAACCGTTGGAACGGCTGCTCATCCTATTCTTCGGCCACGAGCGGCAGGAGATTGCCGACTTCAAACGAGCCGTGAAACGGTTCGCAGCGGACCTGCCCGCGATCCTTGAGGCATTGCGCGACAGGATAGCCGAGAAGCACGCGGCCTCCAGCCGCTTCGCCGCCGCGATCGCCGATTTCCACGCTCATGCGAAGGATGCGATCAATCCGTCGGTCAGCGAAGACGATGTGCGCGAGATGCTGATCCAGCACATCCTGACCGAGGACATTTTCGCCAAGGTGTTCGACAACCCCGAATTCCACGAACACAACAATGTCGCCAAGGAATTGAAGAAGGTCGAAGACGCCTTGTTCGACCGCGGGGAGAAGGCGCAATTGCTCCGCGCCCTCGCCCCTTATTATGCGGGTATCGCCTCAACGGCGGCACTGATCCAGAGCCATTCGGAAAAGCAGGGCTTCCTGAAAGGCCTCTACGAGAATTTCTACAAGGTCTATAATCCCGCCGCCGCGGACCGGCTGGGCGTCGTCTATACGCCCGGTGAGATCGTCCGCTTCATGATCCGATCGGCCGACTGGCTGTGCGAACAGCATTTCGGCAAGAATCTGATCGATCCCGGCGTGGAAATTCTCGATCCCGCCACGGGCACCGGCACTTTCATCGTCGAACTGCTCGAATATTTTCGGGGCTATCCCGACAAGCTCCGCCACAAATATAAGGAGGAGCTCCACGCCAACGAAGTGGCGATCCTGCCTTATTACGTCGCCAACCTGAATATTGAGGCGACCTATCAGGCGATCAGCGGGCAGTTCGCGGAGTTCGAAAATCTGTGCTTCGTCGACACCCTCGATAATGTCGACGCCCTAGGCATTCACTCAGGGCATCAGTTCGATTTGTTAGGCGCACTGAGCGATGAAAATATCGAGCGGATCAAGCGCCAGAACCGGCGCAAGATCAGCGTAATCATCGGCAATCCGCCCTATAATGCCAACCAGCAAAACGAGAACGATAATAATAAAAACCGCGCCTATGCCCACATCGATCGGAGAATCAAGAATACGTATATCAGGGCATCCACGGCACAGAAAACGAAGCTCTATGACATGTATGCGCGCTTCTTCCGCTGGGCGAGCGATCGTGTTGGCGATGAAGGTATTATCGCGTTCGTCACAAATCGCAGCTTCGTAGATGCACGCACCTTCGACGGGTTTCGCGAAATTGCCGGCAGCGAGTTTAGCAGGGCTTATGTCATCGACCTTGGCGGGGATTATCGTAGGCGTGGGGGCCCGGGTGGTGGGGGCAATGTCTTCGGCATAGGCACAGGGGTCGCCATTAGCTTTTGGATTAAGCAGAGAGCGAAGTCGGTCGAGCCCATGCTACTCGACTATCATCACACTGAAGCGGCAGCCCAAGAAGACAAGCTATCTTGGTTAGCGCGTACCGATATCCAGAGCATTCCGTTTCGGACAGCGCGCAGTACGCGGGAGCCTTGGATTGGCGAGCCCGAAATCGACTTTGATGACACCATGTTGCCGCTCGCCGATCCTAAAATGAAAACCAGCGATGCACGAGGCGGCGACCGAGCGATCTTCCGCCTTTATTCATTGGGCGTCGTGAGTGCACGAGATGAATGGGTATGGGATCGGGAGCGAGCCAGTCTAGAAGCGAAGGTCGAACACCATATTGCGGTGTACGGCACGTGGCTTAGGGCATTGAACTCTGGGACCAAAATCGATCTAGAGAAGGACGTTTATGGCCGGGGTGAAATCAAGTGGAGCCGGTTGCAGCGCACAGCCCTGGAGCGGCATGAAGAAATTACTTTTGACGCCGTTGCGATTAGGCGCGGATTCTATCGGCCATTCAACCGGCAATGGTTCTACTAGAGCAACCGGCTGAACGAAGTCACTTACCAGAACGACCGCATGTTCAAATCTGGCGAGGTCAACCCAGCGATAACTATCATGGGGGACTCGACCGGGAAGCCGTATTTCACGCTCGCGATCAATGCTGTTCCAGACTATAATTTCGTCAGCCCTGGCTCCGGCGGCACGCAGACATTTTCCCGTTACCGCTATACCAAGTCCGGCGATCGGATTGGCAACATTACCGATTGGGCGCTGAATAAATTCATCGCCCATTATGGGAAGAAGGCGTTGAAGGCTGCGGTTGGCTCCTCGCCTAATGAAAGCGAAACGGACGGGGTGAAGGACGCAATCTTCCATTACGTCTACGCCGTTCTCCACGATCCGATTTACCGGGAAATCTACGCGCTCAATCTGAAGCGCGAGTTTCCACGCATCCCCTTGTACGCCGATTTCGCGCGCTGGGCAGCGTGGGGCGAGACATTGATGCAGATTCACATCGGTTATGAGGAGGTGGAGCCTTGGGCGGTGGAGCGGATCGACATGCCCGCCAAGCGGGCCGAGGGTACGCACCCCAAGCCGGTATTGAAGTCGCATCCGGACAAGGGGCTGGTCGTCGTCGATGCGGATACGCAAATTAGCGACATCCCGCCCGAGGCGTGGACCTATCGGCTCGGCAATCGTAGCGCGATCGACTGGGTACTCGATCAGCATAAGGAAAAGCGCCCGCGCGATCCGACCATCGCGGCCAAGTTCAACACCTATCGCTTCGCAGATTACAAGGAGAGCATGATCGCTCTCCTCGCCAAGGTGGTGCGGGTGAGCGTGGAGACGGTGGCGATTACCGAGGCGATGAAGGCGCTGCCGGAAAGCGCGCGCGGCGTCGAGGATGCCGAGGCGCCTTAAGGTTTTGAATTGGGGGAATGACGTGACGGTTGCCAATATCCGCAAGGACGATTTCTATATCCCCACATTGCAGGTGATCCGCGATTTGGGTGGATCGGCTTCGATCGAGGAAATTGAGGACAAGCTTGTCGAGCGGTTCGGCTTTTCGCAGGCGGAACTGGACCGGACTTACGAGGTAAGCGGCGACAATATCATCACCGATAAGATGTCTTGGGCGCGGAGTTATTTGAAGTTTCCCAAATACCTCAGCAACGACAGCAAGGGCGTGTGGGTGCTGACCGAAGCGGGGCGGGAGGCGGCGGATCAGCCCGTCGAAGTCGTCCGCGCCGCGATCCGGGCCGCGAAGAAGGAGAGGCGCGCGCAGCAGCTTGCCGCGCGATCGCTGGCTGCGGCGGCCAGCGAAAGTGAGGATGAAGACGCGCAGGAGGCCGAAGCGATCGATTGGTCCGATGTGCTGCTGGCCAAGATGCAGGCAATGGACCCCTACGCCTTTGAGCGTCTGTGCCAGCGCCTGCTCCGGGAAAGCGGGTTCGTTCGGGTGGAAGTGACCGGGCGATCGGGCGATGGCGGAATCGACGGGCAGGGCGTGTTGCGCGTCAAGCTCGTGTCGTTCCAGGTTCTCTTTCAGTGCAAACGCTACAAGGGATCGGTGGGATCAAGTGTCGTGCGCGACTTCCGCGGCGCCATGCAGGGGCGGGCTGACAAGGGCCTGATCATTACGACGGGCACGTTCACGGTAGAGGCGCGCAAGGAAGCTACGCGTGACGGCGCGCCGGCCATCGACCTGATCGATGGCGAGGCGCTGTGCCAGCTTCTGAAGGAGCAGGGGCTTGGGGTGAGCGTGCGGCTCGTCGAAGAAGTGACGGTCGACGAGGCTTTCTTCGACGAAATTTAGGGAAGTCGCCCTCACCCAACCCTCTCCCGGGAGGAGAGGGCTTTATGAGTGGGGATCAATCCCCCTTGTCGCCCTCATTCTTCGGCTTCTTTGTCGCGGCGTGTTGGCGGACGTCGCGGCTTAGGGATTTGGAGACGTCGTCCGCTTCGCTGAAGGTGCCGTCTTCATTGCGGCGCTGGTAGCGTTTGTCGCCTTTATGGGGTTCGTTGAGTTCGCGCTCTGCCATTGTGGATCCTTTCGCGTGTTCGCATTCAACTCACAAGGTTCACTTTTTGTTCCGGTTCGGGGCGTTCCGGTTGTCCCGAATTGGCAAGGCGGGACGCTGCTGATGTTGCGAGGCGGGCGGACTTTTCGGTGATCTTTCTATATGTTGGCGGGGATGAATGCCGCGACTCAGATCTGCTTCAGGGCGGTGGAGCCATTGCCGCTGCACCATAGCTGGCCGCTGTTCGAGCGGGAGCGGCGGTTTGACCTTGGGCGGCTGCTCGATTGGCCAGGGGCGGCCTTTCCCGCCACCGCTTCGCCGCTCGCCAATGAAGAGGAGCTGGCGCGGCTCGGCATCGGGCGGTGGGAGTGCGACCTTGATGGCGATCGCCTGACCTGGAGCGCGGGGGTTTACGATCTTTTCGGATTGCCGCGCGGGGCGCCTGTGCGGCGGGACGAAACGGTGGCGCTTTATATCGAGGAATCGCGGTCCGGGATGGAGCGGCTGCGCGCTTATGCGATCCGGCACCAGCGCGGCTTCACCTTCGATGCGCAGATCAGGCCCGCGAGCGGCGGGGACGCGCGCTGGATGCGGCTGATCGCTGCGCCGGTGTGCGAGGGTGGACGGGTGACGCGGCTGCATGGATTGAAGCAGCGGCTTTGAGGCTGGGTGCTTGGGGGTGTTGGTGGCGCGGTTTCGGGGGCTGTGCTGGCTGGAACGTCCTTCGATAGGCTCAGGACTAGCGGGGTTGGTGGGGCCTTGGGCCTCGGTCTTGTAATGCGGTGCCCTTCCTGCCGCTAGGGCTGAGCTTGTCGAAGCCCGTGTGCATCGTTCGGGCGTGGGATTGCGAGCCGTGCTGGCTGGAACGTCCTTCGACAGGCTCAGGACTAGCGGGTTGGGGACAAGATCCTGTGGAGGAGGGGGCGTTCTATTGCGGAGCGGACTGTGGCGGCGTGGTGGGGGTGACGCGCCAGATCGTGTTTGAGAGGTCGTCCGCGACGATGAGGGCGCCGCGGGGATCGAGGGTTACGCCGACGGGGCGGCCGCGGGTTTTGCCGTCCTCTCCGAAGAAACCGGTGACGAAATCGATCGGCTGGCCGGCGGGGCGGCCATTGCGGAAAGGGACGAAGACGACCTTATAGCCGACGGGGGGCGAGCGGTTCCAGCTGCCATGTTCTCCGACGAACACGCCGTCCGCGAAGGGTGCGCCCATGACGGGGGTGGAGAAAGCAAGGCCGAGGGCCGCGACGTGGGAGCCGAGCGCATAATCGGGACGAATGGTGGCGGCGACCTTGTCCGGCCTTTGCGGGCGGACGCGGTTGTCGGCATTCCGGCCCCAATAGGCATAGGGCCAGCCGTAGAAGCCGCCTTCGCGCACCGATGTGAGATAATCGGGGACGAGATTGGGGCCGATCTCATCGCGTTCGTTGACCACCGCCCAGAGCGCGCCGGTGCCGGGTTGGAAGGTGAGCGCGGTGGGGTTGCGGATGCCGGATGCGAAGGTCTTGTGGGCGCCGGTCTGCGCGTCGATCTGCCAGATGACGGCGCGGTCCTGCTCCGCCATCATGCCGCGTTCGCCGACATTGCTGTTCGATCCGATGCCGACATAGAGGAAGCGGCCGTCGGGGCTGGCGGTGAGGGCCTTTGTCCAGTGGTGATTGATTTGGCTCGGCAGGTCGGTGACCTTGACGGGCGGGGCGGCCGCCCTGGTCTGGCCGGGTCGATAGTCGAAGCGGACGACGGCGTCCTGATTGGCGACGTAGATGGCGCCGTTGGCGAAAGCGAGGCCGTAGGGGGCGTTCAGATTTTCGGCGAAGATCGTGCGGCCTTCGTACGTGCCGTCGCCGTCCGCGTCGCGGAGCAGGGTGAGGCGGTTGCCGCCTTTTACCGCGCTTGTCCCCTGCGCCTTGATGATGCCGGCGAGCACGTCCTTTGGTGTCAGCTTGGGCGCGTTGCCGCCTTTCCCTTCCGCGACCAGGATGTCGCCATTGGGGAGGGCCAGGGTCTGGCGCGGGATTTTGAGATCGGTCGCGATGGCGCGGATCGTGTAGCCTTCCGGCACGGAGGGCATCGCGCCGTCCCAATTTGCAGGGTCGGCGATCTTCATCGAGGGGAGGAGGCCGCGCTGGGGATCGGGAAGGGCGGGGTTGGCGCCATAGGTTTGCTGGGCGGGCTCCTTCCCGCAAGCGGCGAGCAGCAAGGCGGGGAGGGCGGCGGCGAGGATCAGGCGGGCGCGGGTCATTTCACGGCTCCCGCGCGGAGGGTGGAGAAGCCGATGACGACCGCCACGAGGATGAGGAGGAAGGCGATGGCCGACAGGATCGTCGCGTCCGGCATGCGGGCCCAGGCGTCCTTGGCGTGGACGAGGGCGTTGATAAAACCCGCGATCCACGCGGCGGCGAGGAGCAGGATATAGATCGTGCGGCGGCGGTCGCGGCGGACGTCGGCGCGGAACAGACCGATAAGCGCGGCGGCAAGCGCGAGGCCCGCGAAGACGAGGCCCGCGAGAATCAGCCAGGCGGAGAAGTTCGCCCACTGGATTTCGTAACTCGCGCCATATGCGAGGTCACTAAGCAAGGCGCCGAGGAAGCAGGGCAGGGCGGCGGCGAGGAAGACGGCGTGGACGGGATGGATGGCCCGTCGATAGATTGGGGTGACGGTCGTGGCCACGGCCTTCCTCCTTGCTGGTCGGAGCCCCGAACGGGCCTATGGCGAGGAAATGCGGGCGCAAGGAAGATGTTCCGTCCGTAACAATCGGGGCGGCAAGTGGGGTCGCGTCGGCCCTTGGCTGCGGCGGGCGGGCGCCCTATCCTCCTTTCCATGCAGGACATTCAGAACATCGTCATTCTGACCGGCGCGGGAATTTCGGCGGAGAGCGGGGTTGCGACGTTTCGGGGGCCGGACGGGCTGTGGGAAGGGCACCGGGTTGAGGATCGAGAGAGTTCCCGATGCACCTCCCACCGAACGTCTGCTTTCGACCTATTGCGGACATTCGGCACGTCGCTGGCTAACCGGCTGATGTGAGCCTCAACGCCAGTCTGGCAACCACGTCAGCTTGAACTTCATCGCATCGGCCTTCGCTTCGAAGCGTGCGTAGTGCCCGTTCTCGACGCTGTAGGCGTTAAGCTCATAATGTCCCTTGATATGGTCGCGACACCAAGACTCAATCTCGGGCGGTGCGTTCGACATCGGCCACGGCTTCCGGAAGACGATCACGCCGCTTCGATCTTCCGCATATATTGAAGTGCCGCTTCGCCTGAGTGCTCGTCTGCGACTTCTTTCGTGGGACCACCGATCACCTGTTCCGCGACCTTCTGGGAGGCGATGTTTCGAATACCAACGATGGCTTCTATGTAGAACGACTTCATCCCGTTACGGGCCATTCCCGCTGTGAACTCGGCTATCGCGGCTTGAGCGATCTCTTTGCCAAGCCCGCGCTTCCGAAGGTGCTGCGGCACCGCGTAGCCGATTTGGAAGACCGGCTTCCCTTCGAACGGCTCCGCGTTGATGATCATTGCTATCGCGCCAACCGACTCACCGCGCATTTTGGCATAGGTGATTCTCATCTCGCCCATTGGGTGGTCGAGATGAACCAAGAGGTTCGGGTCGGTGTCACCTTGCTGCACCTTCAACTCGCCTCGCTTCAACGCGGGTTCGAAGGTCTTGAAGGCATCCATCGGGTTGACGAGACTTGGCATATCCTCTCCTTGATTGTGTTTGCATCGGAGATAAGCGGGGCGTGAACACGATCAAGATCAACAACATCGTCGTGCTAACAGGCGCGGGAATCTCAGCCGAAAGCGGGCTTGAGACATTCCGAAAGCGCAATGGCGAGACGTTTTGGCCGGTAGGTGACGACGTTTTTCCACTTGAGGATGTCGCGACGGCGGAGGCTTTCGCGCGCGATCCGGAGCTTGTGCAGACTTTTTACGATCAGCGGCGGGCGAAGCTCGGCACGGTCGCGCCCAATGCGACGCACCGGGCGCTGGCGCGGCTGGACGCGGAATGGCCGGGCGACTTGCTGATCGTGACGCAGAATGTCGATGATCTTCACGAACGTGCCGGGGCGAAGCGGCTGCTTCATATGCATGGCGAGCTCAAGTCCGCCTGGTGCCTTGGCTGCGATGCGCGGTCGCGGTGGGAAGGCAATTTGATCGACGGCCCGGCTTGCCCGGCCTGTGGCGCGGAGGGGCAGTTGCGGCCGGACATCGTCTGGTTTGGCGAGATGCCTTATGAGATGGAGCGGATCGAGGAGGCGCTTCGCAAGGCCGATTTGTTCGTCAGCATCGGCACGTCGGGCGCGGTCTATCCGGCTGCGGGGTTCGTGCAGACCGCCCGCTACATGGGCGCGCGGACGCTGGAGATGAATTTGGAGCCCAGCCAGGGGAGCGTGTTCTTTCACG
Organism: Allosphingosinicella vermicomposti; assembly: GCF_003012815.1. Taxonomy (GTDB): domain Bacteria; phylum Pseudomonadota; class Alphaproteobacteria; order Sphingomonadales; family Sphingomonadaceae; genus Allosphingosinicella; species Allosphingosinicella vermicomposti. The sequence continues at coordinate 426,420 of NZ_PXYJ01000001.1, forward strand.
AAAGCCGGATCGGGCGGGCCGGGGATTTGGTGCCGGTGTGGGTGGATGAGATGCTGAAGCCATAAAGCTTGGCATCAAAAACTCAGTGTACTATATTTTAGCACAAGGAGCGTATCCATGTCGCGAACTACATCTTTCGTCCTCGGAGATCATTTTGAAAGTTTTATCGGCGAGCAGTTGATGCAAGGCCGCTATGGCAATGCGAGCGAGGTCGTGCGGGCAGGGCTCCGCCTCTTGGAGGAAAAGGAGGCCGAGTTTGCCCGCCTTCGCGCAGCCCTGATCGCAGGTGAGGAAAGTGGCGCAGCAAAGCCGCTGTCGATCGACGCGATGAAGCGGAAAGGCCGCATGGCGAGTGCGTAATCTGTTGATCCGGCCGCTGGCAGAAGCCGATTTGATCGGCATCTGGCGGTATACGGCCGGGCAATGGGGCGAGGCGCAGGCCGACACCTATCTCGACGAGATTGATGCTATCCTTCAACACATCAAGAGCAACCCGCTCATCGGCAGCGATTGTGGCGATGTGCGCCCTGGATACAGGAAGGCGGCAGCGGGCAGCCATCGGATCTTTTATCGATGTGACGCGGAGACTGTCGAGGTTGTCCGCATCCTACATGCGCGGATGGACGTCGACGGGCAAATACCCTGATCACTCCACCCAGTCGAGGCCGATTTCGCGGTAGAGGCCGCGGTCTTCTTCCCATTTGGGATTTACCTTGACGTGCAGGAAAAGGTGGACCTTGCGGCCGAGAAGCTCGGAGAGCTCCTTGCGGGCCGCTTCGCCGATCTCCTTGATGCGTGCGCCGCGTTTGCCGAGGACAATGGCCTTCTGACTGTCGCGGCCGACGAGGATTTGCTGGTGGATGGCGACCGAGCCGTCCTTGCGCTCTTCATATTTCTCCGTCTCGATCGCGCTTTCATAGGGCAGTTCGGCGTGGAGCTGGTGGTAGAGCTGTTCGCGGGTGACTTCGGCGGCGAGCATGCGGTCGGTGGCGTCGGAAACCTGGTCTTCCGGAAAGTGCCAGGGGCCTTCGGGGACGCGGGCGGCGAGCGCGGCCTTCAAATCCGCGACGCCATCGCCGGTGGTGGCGGACACCATGAAGATTTCCTCGAAATCAAGGCGTTCGGAAAATTGGGTGACGAGGGTGAGGAGGTTTTCCTTTGCCGTCACGTCCACCTTGTTGAGGATCAGGATCTTGGGCTCGCGACGGGCCTTCAAAGTGTCGAGCATTTCTTCGATCCGGCGCGAGAAGCCGGTCTTGGCATCGACGACGAGCGCGATGAGGTCCGCATCCTGCGCGCCGCCCCAGGCGGCGGCGACCATGGCGCGATCGAGGCGGCGCTTGGGTTCGAAGATGCCGGGCGTGTCCATGAGGAGGATTTGCGCGCGCTCATGGATCGCGATGCCCATCAGGCTGACCCGCGTCGTTTGCGCCTTTGGGCTGACGATCGCGACCTTCTGGCCGACCAGGGCGTTTACGAGGGTGGATTTGCCCGCATTCGGGGCGCCCACGACGGCGACGAGGCCGCAATGTTCAGTCATTTTACGTAAAACTCCGTTCGGCCTGAGCTTGTCGAAGGCCTGTCCTTACTTTTTGCGAGCCGGCTGATTTCTTCGAAATCGCCCCGAATTAACGCGAGCTTCTTGGCTCTGCTCCCGCCTTTAATTTTGCGTTCTGCGGCCAAGGCCTCTTCGCGCGAAGGTAAGGTTTCCGACCAGACTAACGTTACTGGAAGGTGGTTTCGCGTGAAGCCGGGGATTTGGCCTTGTTCGTGTTGTGCTATGCGTCTTTCGAGATTGTCTGTGTGGCCGATATAGAGTCGGCCTGCGTTGCAGTGGAGCATGTAGGTCCAGAACGTCACGCTGGATGATGCGAAGAGGAAGGGCAGGCCTTCGACAGGCTCAGGCCGAACGGTGCCGGTGAAGCCGAGGTGGGCTTTTTAGGCGTCACGAGACCTTCTCCAATAATGCCTTCGCCGCGGCGGTTTCGGCTTCTTGTTTGCTGGTGCCTTCGGCCTGGGCTTCGCCGACGCCTTGAATCGCGACTTCGACGATGAATTTGGGGGCGTGGTGGGCGCCGGTGCGGCCTTTGAGTTCGTAGGCGGGCGGGCGTTTGTTGTTGGCGGCGGCCCATTCCTGAAGGGCGGATTTGGGGTGCCTTGGCGCCTTGCTATGCTTTTCGGCGCGGTTGCCCCAGGACTTGCGGACGAAGGCGGTGGCGGCTTCGAGGCCGCCTTCCAGATAAAGGGCACCGATCAGGGCTTCGACAATATCGCCAAGGACGTTGTCGCTTTCGGTCGCGCCGTCTTCGCGGGCCTGTTTGCCCAGAATCGCCTGCGCGCCGACGCCGAGGTCGCGGGCAACGTCGGCGCAGGTTTCGCGGGAGACGAGCACGTTGAAACGGCGGGAGAGCACGCCTTCGGGTTCGTTCGGGAAGAGGTCGAATATCCAGCTGGCGACGATCAGGCCGAGAACGCGATCGCCGAGGAATTCGAGGCGTTCATAATGATCGCCGCCCCGGCTGGCGTGGGTGAGGGCGCGGATGAAGAGAGCGGGGTCTTTCGGCTTGTGGCCGGTGACCTTTTCGACCCAGGCGGGAACGGGGCTCATCAATAGGTCTCGCCGATCCGGTCCCAACGCGTAGCGGAGACCCAAGTCCAGGGCTTCAACCATTCCGCCGAGCCGTCGGTCGAGAAGAAGGTGATGAGACCGCGCCCGATGAGGTTTTCGGCGGGCAGCATGCCGACGCCGCCAGACGAAACGGGAAAGCGGCTGTCGAGGCTGTCGTCGCGATTGTCGCCCATCACGAAATAATGATCTTCGGGCACCATGAAGATTTCGGTGTCGTCGGCGCGGGTGATATCGGCCTGATCGATCACGTCATAGCTTTTGCCGCCGGGCAGGGTTTCGCGATAGCGGGGATAAGCGCACAGCCTTTCGCCATTCGCGCCCGCCAGCTCGCGCTTGTTCGCGGGATTGACGAAGCGGCAAGGACTGTTGGGCGAAACCGGCATGGGAAAATCCGCGATGCGCGTGCGCTGTACGGCTTCGCCATTCAGATAAAGGGTGCCGCCGCGCACCTGCACCATATCGCCGGGAAGGCCGATCAGCCGTTTCACATAATCCTGATCGCTGCCCGGATAACGGAAGACAACGACATCGCCGCGCTCCGCCGCGTCCGCGATTATCCGGCCGTCGAAGGAGGCGAGGCCGAAGGGAAAGGAGTAACGCGAATAGCCATAGGGCCATTTGGCGACGAACAGATAATCGCCGATCATCATGCGCGGCAGCATCGAACCCGACGGGATGCTGAACGCGGCGATGAACAGGCTGCGCAACAGCACGGCGGCAAGGAATAGGACGAGCAGGAAACGCGTGGTTTCCGCAAGGCCATCCTTTTTCCTGATCGCCGGGGGCCTGGCCGCCCCGGTGCCCGCAATGTCGCCGCTGTCCATGACAAAGCGCTTTCGCGTGGGGGAGGGACTTGGTCAAGCGCCGCGACCGGCTTGCCGATATTTGCGGCGGCCCCTAATCTTCGCGGCGATTAAAAGGGGAGGATTTATGAAGACGTTGTTTCTGGCCGCCACGGCCTTCCTGAGCCTGACCGCGATGCAGGCGCCGCAGCCCGCAAAAGCCGATTCGAAGGTGTCGCTGTGGCGGCTCGATTGCGGCACGTTCACGATCAAGGATTACAACGCCTTCTTTTCCGACACGCTGGCTTATAAGCCGGGGCCCAAGGAAATTACCGACAGCTGCTATCTGATCCGCAATGGCGGCCGCTATCTGCTGTGGGATACCGGCATCGGCGCGGAGATGCAGGGCAAGACGACGGATGCGGGCTTCGCGATTATGAAGCTCAACAAGACGATCGTGCAGCAGCTGGGCGAGATCGGCGTGAAGCCTGAACAAGTGGAGATAGTCGGCATCAGCCATTTCCATAGCGACCATATCGGCCAGGCGGCGGCCTTCCCCAAGGCGACGTTGCTGATCGGCGCGGATGATTATGCCGCCTTGTCGGCCAAGCCCGCCAATCCCCAGCTCGAGCCCGCGCGGCTGAAGCCGTGGATCGAGGATGGCGGCAAGGCCCGGTCGGTGAGCGGCGATCACGATGTATTCGGCGACGGCAAGGTCGTCATGCTGAACCTGCCCGGCCATACGCCGGGGCATCACGCCCTGCTCGTCCGCCTGGCATCGGGCCCGGTGTTGCTGACCGGCGACCTTTATCACTTCACCGAGCAGGTGGCGCATAAGGGCGTGCCGCCGTTCAACACCAACCGCGCCGACACGCTGGCGTCGATGGACCGGTTCGACAAGATGGCGAAGAATATCGGCGCCAAGGTGGTGATCCAGCACGAGCCCGCCGACATCGCCAAGCTGCCCGCCTTTCCCGCGACCGCCGAATAATTTCGATAATTTGACCAAGCCGCGGGACGCTCGCGGAACAGGAACGATGATATGAAAAAGATTTTTGCCGCGACCCTTATTCTCGCGCTCGCGTCGAGTGCCGTTTACGCTCAGAAGCTCTCGACGGGCTTCACGTCGGCCGACGCCGTCACGTTAAGCGGTGGAACGCCGCAGGAAAATACTGCCTTTCAGTCGAAGATGCGGGCGGCGATGCGGCATATTCTGTCCGTCCCCGCCATTGCCGAGATGACGGGCTATAAGTTCAAGCTCTACGCCAGATATTTTAGCTCTTGGGGTGGACCCAATAGCCTCACCAAAGGACTGCGTGAGGTTGAAGGCATGGTTGGCGTGACTCGGATTGGCGGTGCAGGCGACCTTCCAAACATCAAGCTCTATTTCAACAGCCCGATCCTGCTTCCCTCGGCGGAATGGGCGGGCGAGCCGAACGTCTTCGTCGTGCGTCCGGAAGTTCTGGATCGGGATGGAATCGGTCACGTTACCGAGGGCAAGCGGCTGCGAGTTCTGATTACCAAGCCCGGCCGGCCTGCCGTTCTGCCTCTCACCAAGGCGGAGGCCGGGGCAATGGAACTGGCCGGTTTGCGCCGTGAATTGGCGGCAAAGCCGGGCAATAGTTACATTTCGGAAAAGATCGCGGCAGTGGAGATGTTTTTGGCGGGCCTGTCGGCGGCGCAGAAGACGCAGCGAGCATGCAGGACAAGTAGCAGTAACCCGCTTAAGCGCTACGAATGTTCGAGCGAGCCGCCCATAGTCCTGGCCCGGCTCAACCCCGCTTATCTCGCAGGCGCGTCGAAAACGTCGGTTCGCAGCATCACGGTATCGCTCGACCATACATCGCGAACGGACATCCTTTCGGCGGCGATGGAGGAGGTCGATATGGAGGCCCTTCAGACCTTGATCGACTGAGCGGGCCGTTCGTCGCAAAATTGTCGAGCGTGAAGCCTTTGGCCAGCACAAAAGCCGCAGCAATTACAGGATGATGAGATGAAGAAGATTTTAGCTGCGGCCGTGATCGTTGCCCTTTCGACGAGCGTTGCGCAGGCGCAGCGTGGGCGGGGCAGCGGGGGCCCGAGCGCAGCTTCGGTGGACGGCGTGACGCTGGGCGGCGGCGCGCCCCAGGACAATGCGGCGCTGCAATCGAAAATGCGCGCGGCGATGCGGCATGTTCTGGCGACGCCGGCCATTACCAATATGACGGGTTATCAGCTCAAGCTCATGGCTGGCTATGGCGGCAAGAGGGGCGACCAGAGCAGTTTCTCCAAGGGGCCGCGCCAAGTCGAGGGCGTCGTCGGCATCGCCCGGATCGGGGGCGCGGGCGATCTTCCCAACATCAAGATATTCTTCAACAGCCCGCACCTGCTGTCGTCCGCGAATTGGGCGGGGGAGCCGGACGTTTATCAGGTTCGGCCGGAGCTTTTCAGCGCCAACGGCATCGCCCGCGTTCCCGATGGCGACAGCCTGAAGATTTTGATCACGAAGCCGGACCGGCCCGTTATCCTGCCGCTGACCAAAGCCGAAGCGGCGACGATGGAGCTTGCCGGTTTGCGCCGCACATTGGCGGCGAAGCCGGGCGATGCCTATACGCAATCGAAGGTCGAAGCGGTCGAGGCGGCATTGGCCAGCCTTTCGCCTGCGCAGAAAACGCAACGAGCCTGCTTCGGGGATTTGCGGAATCCGGCGAAGCGCTATGACTGCCCGGCTAAACCCACGAGGGTTTTCGCCAAGCTCAATCCTGCTTACCTTGCCGGCGCGCCGAAAAATGCCGTGCGCAGCATGACCGTTTCGCTGGATTATATGTCCAAGATGGATGTGCTGTCGGCGGCGATACGGGAAACCGATATGCGGGCTTTGCAGGCCCTGCTGGATTAAGAGGTAAGGCATGAAGGCTCTCTTGTCGAAATCGCCGGGTGGGCCTGAAACGCTGGAGCTTTCCGATCTCCCCGATCCGGTGGCGGGCAAGGGGCAATTGCTGGTGCGGGTGAAGGCCTGCGCGATCAATTATCCCGATGTGCTGATTATCGAGGACAAGTATCAGTTCCGGCCCGAGCGGCCCTTCGCGCCGGGCGGTGAGGTTGCGGGGGTCGTCGAACAGGTGGGTGAGGGCGTTTCCGGCTGGGCGGCGGGCGACAGGGTGATCGCGATGATCGGCCATGGGGGCCTTGCGCAAAAGGTGGTGGTGCCTGCCGCCATGGCCCTGAAGCTGCCGGAGGGGCGGAGTTTCGAGGAGGGTTCGGCGCTGATCCTGACTTACGCGACGTCCATCCATGCGCTGCTCGATCGGGGGCGGCTGGAGGCGGGCCAGACTCTGCTGGTGCTCGGCGCGGCGGGCGGCGTGGGTCTGGCCGCGCTCGAGCTCGGCAAGGCTTTCGGGGCGCGTGTCGTTGCCGCTGTTTCCTCTGAAGAAAAAGCGGAAGTGGCGAAGGCGGCGGGGGCCGACGCGGCGATCGTCTATCCGCGCGGGCCGTTCGACAAGGATCAATCCAAGGCGCTGGCCCAGCAGTTCAAGGACGCGGTGGGGCCGAATGGCGCGGACGTCATCTACGATCCGGTGGGCGGCGATTATACCGAGCCCGCGCTTCGCTCGATCGCGTGGGAAGGGCGCTATCTGGTCGTCGGTTTTCCGGCGGGAATTCCGAAGCTGCCGCTCAATCTCACCTTGCTCAAGAGCTGCGATGTGTGCGGCGTGTTCTGGGGCGCGTTCGCGGCGCGCGATCCGGGGGCCAATGCCGCGCATGTGGAGACTTTGTTCCGGCTGTGGGACCAGGGGAAGATCGCCCCCAAGGTTAGCCGCACCTGGCCGCTGGCGCAGGGCGGTGAGGCTATCGCGCACATGGCTGCGCGCAAGGCGGTGGGCAAGCTGGTGGTGACGATGGAGGATTGCGGATGAGGCGCGGTGCATTGGCCCTACTGTTCCTGACTGCGGCTTGTTCTCCGGACATGCCCGAGCCCGACCGGGCGGAGCGGCTGCAATGGGAGGCCGATCAGGCCAATCGGGCTGCGGAGCAGGACAAGCCGGATGCGGGCGAGGCGCGGCCCGGGGAGTGAGTTTTTAGAGCTGCGTTGTGTTTTGGATGGGGGGCGGGTGGACCGTCCTTCGACAGGCTCAGGACTAACGGGTTGGTGGTGGAATGAGCTTTTGTGGGAATCGTGCCCACCACCACCGATAGGGCTGAGCTTGTCGAAGCCTGTTCGTCCCGTTCGTTCGCGGAGGCTTCCCGTGGCGCGGGCTGTAGTGTCCTTCGACAAACTCAGGACTAGCGGGGCGGGGGGATCGGAGCAGGGTTAATTAAGCCGCGTTCCCGAACATTGCGCCTGTGGCGATCCGCGCCTATCTCGGCGGGGAATGTGACAGGGTAGGATCATCCATGACGACTTTCGACGATCGCGAGCGGGCTTTTGAAACCAAATATGCGCGGGACGAGGAAATGCAGTTCCGCATTATCGCGCGCCGCAACCGGCTGGTGGGGGCCTGGGCCGCGAATTTGATGGGGCTCACCGAGGTCGAGGCCGAAGCCTATGCCAAGGACGTGGTTCGCGCCGATTTCGAGGAAGCGGGCGATGATGATGTGGTGCGTAAGCTGCTTGGCGACCTGACCTCTGCTGGCGTCGATGTCGACGAAGCGCGCATCCGCGAGGCGCTGGAGCACAAGCAGGTTGAAGCACGGCGCCAGATGATCGAGGCGCAGGACTGATCCGATGGGCATGGAAGCAAGCGAGATCGAGGCGTTGATCCGGCAGGGCATTCCCGATGCCCATGTCGAGATCACCGATCTTGCCGGAGACGGCGATCATTATGCGGCGCGGGTGGTTTCGGAAAGCTTCCGGGGCCAGAGCCGCGTCCAGCAGCAACGGCGCGTTTACGATGCGCTCGGCGGCCGGATGGGCGGGGTGCTCCACGCGCTCCAGCTCACCACCGCGATACCGGAATAGGAGTGAATTGAAATGAGCGATATCAAGGCGCGCATCGACGAGATCGTGAACGGCAATGACGTGGTGCTGTTCATGAAGGGCACGGCGCTGTTCCCGCAATGCGGCTTTTCGAGCCGCGCGGTGGCGATCCTCGATCATCTGAACGTCAAGTTCGAAACGGTCGACGTGTTGCAGGATGCCGAGATCCGCAACGGCATCAAGGACTATTCCGACTGGCCGACCATCCCCCAGCTTTATGTGAAGGGCGAGTTCGTCGGCGGATCGGACATCATGATGGAAATGTTCGAAGCGGGCGAATTGCAGCAGCTGATCGCTGACAAGGATGTCGCCAAGGCTTAACCCCAAAAACAATAAGGGGCGGGCGGCGAGATCGGAAAATCAGCCAGCCCGCCCCTTATGTCACGATAGGATCGTGTGTGGACATGGGACATGATACAGGTCTCGTGCCATATTGTGAGAATAACGATTTTGCGCGCTTCTTATGGTTAACGCTCAAGTAATCTGTTGCTTGGTTGTAAAATTTGCCGACAGCGTTGGCGCTGGTGAGTGGTCGATAGCTGGCGGTCACCGGCGATTAGGATCTGGTGGCAGGTCAAACGGCTGAAGCCCGCGGGACAGTTTATTAATCCGGAGCCTGCCGAGGAAGGGCTGGAGGCTTGGTCGGGTTTCGACAGGCTCAGCCCTGGCGGGGTTGGATAAGGGCGCCCTTCTAATCTCGCCATCATTCTACATTGCAGCATTAGCGCGCTGTCTTCCCTGGTGCGTATGGAGGATTGGTCACCCCAGTCTTGGATTTAGGGGCCTGGGATGCCACATGGGCGGCATGAACGATTGGCCTACGGGCAGGATGGAAGAGGTGGAGCCGCTGGTGCGGCGGTTGCTTGCGCCCAATCCGTCGCCTTTTACCTTTACCGGGACGCAAACCTATGTCGTGGGACGCGGCGCGGTGGCGGTTATCGATCCGGGGCCGGAGGATGAGGCGCATCTTGCCGCGCTGCTTTCCGCGCTTGGCGAAGAGCGGGTGGCGGCGATCCTTTGCACGCACACGCATCGCGATCACAGCCCGGGGAGCCGCGCGTTGAAGGCGGCGACCGGGGCGCCGATTGTCGGGTGCGCGCCGCTCGCTATCGACGATCATGGGCCGCGGGCCGATGCGGCGTTCGATTTCGATTATGCGCCGGATCGTGTGCTGGGCGATGGGGAGACGGTCGAGGGGCCGGGCTGGACGCTGGAAGCCGTGGCGACGCCGGGGCATACGTCCAATCACCTTTGCTTTGGGCTTCGGGAGACGGGGGTGTTGTTCACCGGCGATCATGTCATGGGCTGGTCGACGACGGTGGTGTCGCCGCCCGATGGCGATATGGCCGCTTATATGAGCAGCCTCGACAAGCTCCGTTTGCGCGAGGACCGGATTTATTACCCGGCCCATGGTCCGGCGGTGGAGAAGCCGCAGCAGCTCATTCGCGGCATTATGGGCCACAGGAAGCAGCGCGAGCGGCAAATCTTGCGTCATCTCGAACAGGGCGTGGGCGATATCGGGGCAATGGTGGGGCAGATGTATAAGGGCCTCGACCCGCGTCTTCACGTCGCGGCGGGGCGATCGGTACTGGCCCACCTTCTCGATCTTGAAGGGCGGGGCGTAGTGGCGCGCGACGGCGAAGCGTGGCGGCTCGCTGCATGAAGCGTCCATTCATTCTTGTCGCGGTGCTGGCCGCCGGACTGATTCTAGGCGCCGCGCTAATGGGCGCGATGAAGCTTCCCGGCCTGTTCGGGCGCGGGCCAGATCCGGAGACGATCGCGACGGCAAGTCTGCAATCGGTGCGGGAGCAGGCGCGGCTGACGCCCTTCGTCGCGCGCTATGTTGCGGTGGTGACGTCCACGCAGTCGCGCTTTGGCCTTGATGCGCAGAAGACGATGATCCTGCCGGGCACCGTCCGCTATGAAGTGGACCTTGCGAAGTTGCAGCGCGACGATCTCGATTGGGATGCCGCGACGAACACGCTCAACGTCACCCTGCCGCCGGTAGAAATTGCGGGGCCGGAGATCGACCTTAATCAGGTGCAGGAATATTCGGGCGGCGGCGTCCTCATGTCGCTGACCAATGCCGAGGCTGCGCTCGACGCGGCGAACCGGCAGCGCGGCACGCAAAGCCTGCTCGAACAGGCCCGCGCGCAGACGCCGATGCGGCTGGCGCGCAATGCCGCCCGCACCGCCGTTGAGCGTAGCTTCGCAATGCCGCTGCGTGCGGCCGGGATCGAGGCGAAGGTCGTCGCCCGCTTTGCCGGGGAAGCCGGCACCCGTGATCCATCGCAGCTCGATCGTTCGCGGCGGATTGAAGATGTTTTGGAAGAGAGTAAGGCGAAGACATGAACGCTCCGAACCTCAGCCTGAAGGGCCTCGACCTGCGCGCCGAAATCGACCGGCTCCGCAAGGAAAAGAACGCCGTCATCCTCGCCCATTATTATCAGGCGCCGGAATTGCAGGACATTGCCGACTTTATCGGCGACAGCCTGGATTTGAGCCGCAAGGCCGCGGCGACCGACGCCGACGTGATCGCATTTTGCGGCGTCCGCTTCATGGCGGAAACGGCGAAAATCCTCTCGCCCGACAAGATCGTTGTGCTGCCGGACATGGACGCCGGGTGCAGCCTGGAAGACAGCTGCCCGCCCGATCAGTTCAAGGCGTTCCGGGAGGCGCATCCGGATCATATCGCGCTCACCTACATCAATTGCTCGACGGAGGTGAAAGCGCTCAGCGACATCATCGTCACTTCCTCGTCAGCCGAGACGATCCTTGCCCAAATCCCCAAGGAACAGAAGATCATCTTCGGCCCGGACAAGAATCTCGGCGGCTATCTCGCCCGCAAGACCGGGCGTGACATGCTGCTGTGGCCGGGCGTCTGCATCGTGCATGAGGCATTCAGCGAGACCGAATTGCTGAAGCTGAAGGCGCAATATCCGGGCGCGCCCGTGCTCGCCCATCCGGAATGCCCGGGCCATATTCTGGATCATGCCGATCATGTCGGATCGACCAAGGCGATCCTCGACTATGCGCTGAATTCGCCGTCGGACGTGATGATCGTCGCGACCGAGCCGCACATCATCCACCAGATGGAAAAGGCCGCGCCGAACAAGACGTTCATCGGTGCGCCGGGCGCGGACGGGAACTGCAATTGCAATATGTGCCCGTATATGGCGCTGAATACGATGGAGAAGCTCTACATCGCGCTGCGGGACTTGCAGCCGCGTATCGAGATGGACGAGGACTTGCGCCTTGCGGCCAAGAAGTCGCTCGACCGGATGCTCGACATGGCGGGCCGCACGGTGGGGCAGGGGGATGTCGGCAAGCCGATCATCACCGGCGCCTGATGGCGGGCTTCGCGCTTGAGCGGTTCGACCTGGACCGCTTCGTCCGGGACACGTTGGCGGAAGATCTGGGCGATCACGGCGATATCACGTCGGCGGCGGTCATTCCGGAGGATGCGCGGTTCGAAGGCGTGATGGACAGCCGCGATGCAATCGTCGTCGCGGGTTTGCCGGTTGCCGAGGCCTTCTTCCGGGCATTGGATCCGCAGGTTGAGATCGAGCGGTTGGTTGAGGATGGCAGCCGCGTTGCCGCCGGGACGGAGCTTCTGCGGATCAGGGGCAATGCGCGCGCGATGCTGACGGCGGAGCGTTCGGCGCTCAACACGTTGCAACACCTGTCCGGCATCGCGACGCTTACCCGTTCCTATGTCGATGCTATTGCGGGGACCGGCGCGACATTGCTTGATACGCGCAAGACCATTCCCGGCCTCCGCGTGCTTGAGAAATATGCGACCCGCATGGGCGGAGCGACCAACCACCGGATGCGGCTCGACGATGCCGCGATGATCAAGGACAATCACGTTGCCGTCGCCGGTGGGGTGGCGAAAGCCGTGCGCCGCGCTGTGGATGTCGGGATCGAGCGGATCATTGTGGAGGTCGACCGGATCGACCAGATCGAACCGGCAATCGGCGCGGGCGCGACGCACCTGCTCCTCGATAATATGGACGCCGCGACCCTGCGCGAAGCCGTGACGCTGGTGAATGGCCGCGTGCCGACCGAGGCGAGTGGCGGCGTCACGATCGAGACCATCCGCGCCAAAGCGGAGAGCGGCGTGACCTATATCTCGGTGGGACGGATCACCCAGTCGGCACCCGCGGCGGATATCGGGCTGGATTTTTCAGCGGTCTGAGCGAACCGGGTTAGGCGCCGAGGAACTGGTGCTCGGTGAAGATCTTGAGGCCGAGCGCTAAAAGCATCAGGCCGCCCGCCACCTCGGCTTTCTTGCCAAGGCGGGAGCCGAGCGCCGCACCCGCGAAGACGCCGCCGAAGCAAAGGATAGCCGTCGTCGCGCCGATCACCAGGATTGCGATCAGGACCGGCTGTTCGAGCAGGGGCAGGGTGACGCCCGCCGCGGCGGCATCGATGCTGGTGGCGACGGCAGCCGAGAGCAGGGCCCAGCCCATGAGCGGCGGCGCGCAGTCAGCCTCTTCATTCAGTCCAGCCCGGATCATGCGGAGACCAAGGGCGCCGAGCAGGATCAGCGCGACCCAGTGATCCACCGCCTGAATAACCCCGGCGAAGGCGATGCCGAGACCCCAGCCGATGAGCGGCATGAGCGCCTGCGCCGTCCCGAATGCCGCGCCGATGCGGATCGCGCCGCCCGGCCCCGGACGCGCAACGGCGCCCTGGCACAGGGACGCGGCAAAGGCATCCATCGCAAGCGCGAAGGCGAGAATAAAAAGGGCAGTCACATTAAACCCCGCTCAGGCGAGGGCGCGCTCTACCAAATCTTCGACGTCGAGGCCAAGCCGCTTCATATGCGCGGAAATGCCCGGCCAGCGATTGTCGAGGAAATCCGACCGTTCGGCGGCCAGCAGGCGCTGCGCCGCGCCTTCCGCGACGAACATGCCGACCCCGCGCTTCACGACGATCAGCCCTTCGTCCTGGAAGGTCTGATAGGCTTTGGCGACCGTCAACGGATTGGCGCCATGCTCGGCCGCAAGCGCGCGAACCGAGGGCAGGGGATCGCCGTCCTTCACCCGGCCTTCGAGGATTCCAGCCGCGATGCTGTCTCGCAGGCGGAGGTAAACGGGTCGGTCATCATTGGGCATGGCGCCATAGTGAACTAAGACAGTGAGGGGGTCAAGTGTTGGGATGCGCTGAATGGTTCGGGTTTGGGGCTGGCTGGAACGTCCTTCGACAGGCTCAGGACTAGCGGGGTGGGGACAGGACTGGTCCGGCCGGGGCGGGCGGGCAGGTTGGTTGCTGACAAAAAGCCCTTGGTTCCGAGTATTCTCTCAGCCGCTAGCCCTGAGCTTGTCGAAGGGCGTGGGCCGTGTTCTTAGGCGTTGAAGCTCGACCGTTCAGCCTTTCCACTCCGTTACAACCTCGTCGAGATCGGGCCTTGGCCGCTCTTCCAGCGCTACGCCCGGTGTGCCGATGAAGATGAAGCCCGCGATGCGTTCGTTTTCTTGGCTCGCAAAGGCGCGGGTCACCTGTTCGGACGTGGCGGCCCAGCCCGTAACCCAGCCGCCCGCATAGCCGAGCGCATGGGCGGCGGAGAGGAGGTTCATGCAGGCGGCGCCGCAGGACAGTTCCTGCTCCCACAAGGGAATGCGCGGGCTGTCGACCGGGCGGAAGGTGACGATGACGAGTTCGGGGGCTTGGTTAGCGAAGCGCTCCACGGCTTCCAGTTCCAGCCTTCCGGGCTCCGGATTGGCGGCGCGATAGGCGTCACCGAGCAGGCTGTGAAAGGCGCCGCGCGCGGATTTCGGCACGTGGATGAAGCGCCAGGGGTGGAGCTTGCCATGGTCGGGGGTGCGCGCCGCAATTTCAAAAATCTCGCGGAGCTGCGCGGCATCGGGCCCGGGTTCGACGAGGTCGCGCGGGCGGCCCGAGCGGCGGGTCTTCAGGAGCGAGAGGGGCGTGGAAAGATCGTTCAGCATTTGGTTGTCCTAGCGGACGTCATCCCGGCGAGCGCCCGGGATTTCGTCGAGAAGAATGGTGCATTTTTCGTCCTGAGATTCCGGCTTTCGCCGGGATGACGGCGAGTGGTTTCCGGCGTTTAGGACACATGATTGGCACATGGGCGTCACAATCCGGCTTCACAAGAGCGTTTTGCGCGTTAGTCTGCCCGCCCAACGCGCTGTCCCTGGGTGAATGGGGCGGCCATCCATGTTGGGAGTGAAGCGTCAGTGGCAACCAATCCGGCAATAGCGGCAGAAGGAAAGACCATTCTTGGTCATCCGCGCGGCCTTTTCGTCTTGTTCTTCGCGGAGATGTGGGAACGCTTTTCCTATTACGGGATGCGCGCCCTGCTCATCTTCTACCTGACGAAGCATTGGCTTTTCTCGGACGGCGACGCATCGCTGATCTATGGTGCCTATACCTCCCTCGTGTACATCACGCCGGTGCTCGGCGGCTATCTTGCCGACCGCTATCTCGGGCAACGAAAGGCGGTGCTGTTCGGCGCTGTCGTCCTGACCCTGGGCCACTTCCTGATGGCCTTCGAAGGGACAGGCGGACAGGGCGATCCGACGATCAGCATCTTCTGGCTCGCCCTTGCCTTCATTATCGTCGGCTCGGGCTTCCTCAAGGGCAATATCTCGGTCATCGTCGGTCAGCTCTATCCGCGTACCGACGTCCGTCGCGACGGTGCCTACACGATCTTCTATATGGGGATTAACCTCGGCTCCTTCTTCGGCGTTCTGATCGCGGGCTTCCTCGGCGAAACCTATGGCTGGTCCTACGGCTTCGGCGCTGCCGGCGTCGGCATGCTGCTTGGCCTCCTCGTCTTCATCTGGGGCCGTCCGCTTCTCATGAACCGGGCCGAGCCCCCCGCGCCGGAACGCCTCCGCGAACGCGTTGCGGGCGTCCCCTTCGAATGGCTGCTCTACGGCCTTGGCCTCGTCGCGATCGCGATCATCTGGGCGCTCGTCCAATATCAGCAGGTCGTGGGTACATTGCTGCTGATCTCCGGCCTCGCGCTCTTTGGCTATATCGGTTTCACCGCCGTTCGGCAGCTGCCGCGCGACGACCGCGACCGCATCTTCGCGATCCTGTTCCTGCTTCTCCTCCAGCCCGTTTTCTGGGGCCTGTTCGAGCAAGCGGGCGCGGGCGTGAACCTCTTCACCGACCGTCACGTCGACCGCAATTTCTTCGGCTATGAAATCCCGACCACCTGGTTCCAGTCGGTCAACGCGGCTTTCATCATCCTGCTCGGCCCGGTCTTCGCGTCGTTGTGGACCAGCCTCGGCCGTCGCGGTATCGAGCCGTCGACCCCGGCGAAGTTCGGCCTCGCCATCGTTCAGGTCGGCCTTGGCTTCCTCGCCCTCGTCTGGGGCGCGCAGGCCTTTGGCAGCCAGAACATGACGCCGATGATCCTCATCGTCTTCCTCTACCTCCTCCACACGACCGGCGAGCTTTGCCTGTCGCCCGTTGGGCTTTCCGCCATGAACCGGCTTGCGCCGCGTCACATGGCCGGCCTCATCATGGGCGCCTGGTTCTTCGCGACGGCGGGCGGCAACTTCGTCGCGGGCCAGATCTCGGCCGCGACGGGCGCCGAAAATGCCGAAAGCGGCGAAGGCGCGAAGGAACTGTTCCTAAACGTCTGGACCACGGTCGGCTGGACCGCCGTCGGTATCGGTGTCGTCGTGTTGGTGCTCGCGCCCTTCGTGAAGCGCCTGATGCATCTCGACACGCTGCAGGACGAGCGGATGGCGGGAACGCCGGAGCTCGCCGAGCCGATCGCACCGTCGCCGAACACCAATGGCGAGACTGTACCGGGCAAAGCGTAAGATCGAACAAGGGGCAGCACCATGAAACATCTGCTGACGGGGGCCGCGCTTGCGGCCCTCCTCTCCGCCTGCGCGACCACGTCGGGCGAAGAGCCGAAGGCCGCTTCTTCGCAAACGCCTGAGGCTGCCGCGCCGGAACCGGTCTACGCCTCCACCTACAAGGCGTATCCGGGCGTGGTGACCGCGATCACCGGCGCGACGGTGTTCGACGGCGAAGGCGGGCGGATCGACAACGGCACGGTGGTGCTGGCCGACGGCAAGGTGCTCGCGGTCGGCGGGGCGGACACGGCGATCCCCGAAGGCGCGACGCGGATCGACGCGGCGGGCAAATGGGTGACGCCGGGCGTCATCGACATTCACAGTCACCTTGGCGACTATCCGAGCCCGGGGGTCGAGGCGCATTCCGACGGCAATGAAATCACCAGCCCCGTTCGGCCTGAGGTATGGGCCGAACATAGCGTCTGGCCGCAGGATCCGGGCTTTTCCCGTGCGCTCGCCAATGGCGGGGTGACGACGCTTCAGATCCTGCCGGGATCGGCGAACCTTTTTGGCGGGCGCACGGTAACGCTGAAGAACGTGCCCGCGCGCACCGTTCAGGGCATGAAGTTTCCGGGCGCGCCCCATGGCCTCAAAATGGCGTGCGGCGAAAACCCCAAGCGCGTCTATGGCAATCGCAACCAGATGCCCGGCACGCGCATGGGCAATATGGCGCTCAATCGCCAGACCTGGCTCAAGGCGCAGGATTATAAGCGCAAGGTCGCGAAGGATCCGAATACGCCCCGCGACCTCCAGATGGAGACACTGGTCGGTGTGCTCGACGGCGAAATCCTGGTCCACAACCATTGCTATCGCGCCGATGAAATGGCGCAGGTTTTGGATATGGCGAAAGAGTTCGGCTACAAGGTATCGACCTTCCACCATGCGGTGGAGGCGTACAAGATCGCCGACCTGCTCCGCGACAACAATGTCTGCGGTGCTTTGTGGGCAGATTGGTGGGGCTTCAAGATGGAAGCCTATGACGCCATCAACGAGAATATTCCGCTGATGCACAAAGCGGGCGCCTGCACGATCGTCCATTCCGACGATTCCAACGGTATCCAGCGCCTCAATCAGGAAGCGGCCAAAGCGATGGGCGATGGCCGCCGCGCGGGGATTGAGATCGCGCCGGAAACCGCCTGGACGTGGCTCAGCTACAATCCGGCCAAGGCGATGGGCATCTCCGACCAGACGGGCAGTTTGAAGCCCGGCAAGATGGCCGACGTGGTGCTGTGGAACGGCGATCCGTTCAGCGTCTACACCCGGCCCGAGCGCGTGTGGATCGACGGGGCGCTGATGTATGATGCCAATGATCCGAAGCGGAGGCCGGTGTCGGACTTCGAGCTCGGCCAGCCGGGTGAGGGAGATGTGAAATGACTTTATCCCTCAACTCCCGCTCCTTCCGACCCAACCACCGTTCGGTTCGAGCGAAGTCGAGAACCGTGGGCGCAAACGCATCTCGACTCCGCACGATGCGAACGGGGTTGGTTGCCCTTGCGGCGCTGATTGCCGCCCCCGCCGCCGCGCAGACCATTGCGATCACCAATGGCAAGGTCGCGATTGGTGACGGATCGGCGCCGATCGACAATGGCACGGTGGTGATCCGCAACGGCCGCATCGTCGCGGCGGGCGCCAATGTCAGTGTTCCGGCCGATGCCCAGCGCATCGATGCGGAGGGGCGCTGGGTCACGCCGGGCCTCGTCGCGGGCTTTACGCAGCTTGGCCTCGTCGAGGTCGAAGCGGTTGGCGATACCAACGATACGGTTGCGGCGAGCTCGCCATTTTCGGCGGCGCTGGATGTCGCGCCAGCCGTCAATGCGCGCGTGTCGTCCATGGCGATCAGCCGGGGTCGTGGCGTCACCCGTGCCGTGATTGCGCCCGATACGGCGCGCACGATGTTCGCAGGGCAAGGCGCGCTGGTCGACACGGGCGAGGATCGCGATGCGGTGTTTGTCCCGCGCGCCTTCCAGTTCGTGGAGTTCGGCGAGCGCGGCGCGAATGAAGCGGGCGGCAGCCGCGCGGCGGCTTACGCTTTCTTCCGCAACGCGATGCTGGAAGCGCGGGAATATGCCCGAAACCCGTCCGCTTATGGCGGCAGGGATTCGGATGCGCTTCTGATGCGCCTCGATGCCGCGGCGCTCGTGCCGGTCGTCGAAGGAAAGCAGTCTCTGCTCGTCCATGTCGAGCAAGCGAGCGACATCCTGCAAGTGCTTAAGCTGCGGGAGGAATTTCCGGCGCTGAAACTCGTGCTGGTCGGCGCGAGCGAAGGCTGGATGGTCGCGGACAGGATCGCGGCGGCGGGCGTCCCCGTCATCGCATCGGCCCTCAATGACCTGCCTTCATCCTTCGAAGTGCTGGCCGCCACCCAGTCCAATTACGGGCGGATGCAGGATGCGGGCGTGAAGCTTGGCGTCGGCGAGGTTGGCGGACAGCCGCGCAACGCCAAGCAGTCGGCGGGCAATCTCGTGGCCCTGTCCAAGGTGCCGGGCGCGAGCGGGCTCAGCTGGGACGAGGCGTTGGCCGCCATTACTTCCGGCCCTGCGGAAGTAATGGGCCTTGGCAATGATTTCGGATCTCTCCGCGCTGGCCGCCGCGCCGACGTGGTGATCTGGGACGGCGATCCGCTCGAGCTGAGCTCGGCGCCCGCGCTGATGCTGATCGACGGGGCGCAGCAGCCGCTCGGCAGCCGTCAGACCCGGCTTCGCGACCGCTATCTCGATCCGGCCGAGGGGCAGCTTCCCAAGGCCTATGACCGGTAAGTGACGTCCAGCGGGTGGAGGGCGGCGCGGCCGATCTTGACCCCCGCCCGTCGGAGCGTCAAAGCATGGCGTCATGCAGGAACAGGCTGAACCCATCGAGCAATTGTCCTTCGAAGCCGCGCTGAAGCGGCTGGAGGAAATCGTGCGGAAGCTCGAAAGCGGGGAGGCATCGCTCGACCAGTCGATCGAGCTTTATGCCGAGGGCGACCGTTTGAAGCAGCAATGCGAGGCGCGACTGCAAGCGGCGCAGGCTAGAATCGAGAAGATTCAGTTTGGTCCGGGCGGGCAGCCGTCCGGCACGGTTCCGTTCGACAGCGAATGACCGCAGCCGTGGCCGAGAGCCAAGCCCTGCTGAAAAGCGCCATCGATGAAATCGGCGCGGACATCGATCGGCTGTTCGATCAGCTGCTTGCAGTCCCGCAGGATCAACGCGCGCGGCTTTACGAGGCGATGCGATATGCCGCGATCGGCGGCGGCAAGCGGATGCGGCCCCTGCTGGTGGTTGCGGCGTCCAACCTCTTCGGCATCGACCGGGCCCGCGCGCTTCGCGTTGGCCTCGCCGTCGAATGCATTCACGTCTATTCGCTGATCCACGACGATTTGCCGTGCATGGACGATGACGATCTGCGCCGGGGCAAGCCGACCACGCACAAGGCATTCGACGAATGTACGGCAGTGCTAGCGGGCGACTGCCTGCATGACCTCGCCTTTCAGGTGCTCGCCGATCCGCGCATCAGCGACGATCATGCGGTGCGGGTGGAGCTGGTGGCCGAGCTCGCGCGGGCATCCGGCCCGGCGGGCATGGCGGGCGGCCAGATGATGGATTTGATGGCCGCGCAGGAGCAGATGGACCTCGCCGCCGTTACCCGTTTGCAGCAGCTGAAGACCGGCGCGCTCATTGGCTTTTGCCTGGAAGCGGCGGCGATCATGGCGCGCATCCCGACCGAGGGCCGCACGAGTTTGCGCGGCTATGCCCGCGATCTCGGCCTCGCCTTCCAGATTGCCGACGATCTTCTCGACGTCGAGGGTGATGAGGCGGTGACGGGGAAGAAGGTCGGCAAGGATGCGGCGGCGGGCAAGGAAACCTTTGTGTCGCTGCTCGGCGTCGAACGGGCGCGGCAGCAGGCGCATATGCTGGTCGACCAGGCGATCGATCATCTGAAGGATTTCGGAGCGGAGGCCGATCTGCTCCGCGCCATCGCCCGCTTCGTCATCGAGCGCGATCATTGATGACCGGCCGCTACATTCTTGGATATTGGGAAGCATGACCCGCACCGCAGTCTATCCCGGGACGTTCGATCCCATCACGCTTGGCCATATGGATATCATCCGGCGCGGCGCGAAGCTGGTTGATTGCCTGGTGATCGGGGTTACAACCAATCCGTCCAAATCGCCGATGTTCAGCTTGGAGGAGCGGCTCGCCATGGTGCGCCGCGAAATTGCGGACATTCCGGGCGACATCAAGGTCGTCGCATTCGATTCGCTGCTGATGGATTTCGCCGAGCGGGAGGGCGCGTCGATGATCCTGCGCGGCCTGCGCGCCGTCGCGGACTTCGAATATGAATATCAGATGGCGGGGATGAACCAGCAAATCAACGCCGAGATCGAGACCGTCTTCCTTATGGCGGACGTGTCGCTGCAGCCCATTGCGTCCCGCCTCGTCAAGGAAATCGCCATGTACGGCGGAGACATATCCAAGTTCGTGCCGCCCGTCGTCGCCGCCGAAGTCGGTGCCCGCGTCGACGCGATTGGCCGCAAAGGCTCTTGATCGTTCAGCTTGAGCTAAGCAGAAGGGCGGCAAAGCCGTCAGGGCATATCCCAAGGATCCTCGATATCATGCGTTTCAAACCCGTTTTCGCCCTGATCGCCGGCCTGGCGCTGACTTCGCCGCTTGGCGCGCAAACTGCGGGCAACCCGGTGCCTCGTGAAGCCAGCGCATCGACGGCAGCGATGACGCAAGCCGCAGCGACCGATGCCGCCGCGAAAGCCAAGGCGCTAATCAATGTTCCGGCGCTGGAGCCTGAAAACACCCTTCATCTCGATCTGTCGACCGGCGGCCGGGTCAGCATCCAGCTGCGCCCGGATATCGCGCCCAATCATGTCGAGCGGATCAAAACGCTGACCCGCCAGGGCTTCTACAACAACCTGCTTTTCCATCGCGTGATCGAAGGCTTCATGGCACAGACCGGCGACCCGCAGGGCACGGGCGAGGGCGGTTCGCAGCTGCCCGACCTGACGGCGGAGTTTAACGGCCTGCCGCACGTGCGCGGCGCCGTATCCATGGCGCGGGCGGGCGATCCAAACAGCGCGAACAGCCAGTTCTTCATCATGTTCATACCGCGCCTGACGCTGGACAATAAATATACGGTATTCGGCCGTGTGGTGAGCGGCATGCAATATGTCGATGCGATCCAGCGGGGCGAGCCGCCGATCAATCCGTCGCGCATCGTTCGCGCGTCGATCGGCGCCGATAATGTGCCGCCGCTTTCGCCTGCCGAGCTGGCCGCTGCCGCACCGCCGGTTCCCGCCCCGGCGCCAGCTCCGGTTCCGGCACCGACGCCGCAAAACTGATGGACGAAGCGCGCTGATGCGCGTCGATCTTTTCGATTTCGAACTGCCGCAGGAGCGGATCGCGCTCCGGCCCGTCAGCCCGCGCGATGCCGCGCGGATGCTTGTCGTGCGCGGCGGCGGGGCGATGGAGGATCGGATCGTTTCGGATCTTCCGGGCCTTTTGCGTGCGGGCGATATGCTCGTCTTCAACGACACGCGCGTCATTCCCGCCCAGCTTGAGGGGCTGCGCGGTGAGGCGCGGATCGGTGCGACGCTGCACAAGCGTGAGGGTTTGCGCAGCTGGCGTGCCTTCATCCGCAACGCCAAGAGGCTGAAGGATGGCGACCGGATCGATTTCGGCGCGAACGTTTCCGCCATTGCCGGCGAGCGCGGGGAGGATGGCGGCTTTCTCCTCACCTTTGATGGCGAGGAGCCGGTGGAGGTGCTGCTCGAGCGGGCGGGGCGGATGCCGCTGCCGCCCTATATTGCGGGCAAGCGCGACACGGACGAACGGGATTTGTCCGATTATCAGACGATGTTCGCGAAGGAGAAGGGCGCCGTCGCCGCGCCGACCGCCGCGCTGCATTTCACGCCTGAGCTGCTCGCCGCGCTCGATGCGAAGAGCGTGCTTCACGAGACGCTGACGCTCCACGTCGGGGCGGGCACCTTCCTGCCGGTCAAGGCCGACGATACGGACGATCATCGCATGCATAGCGAATGGGGCCGGATCGATGGCGCGACGGCGGAGCGCATCAATGCTGCGCGCGCTGCCGGGGGACGGATCATCGCGGTTGGCACGACGAGCCTGCGCCTGCTGGAAAGCGCGGCGGGCGAGGATGGGCTGGTCCGGCCGTTCGCGGATGATACGGCGATCTTTATTACTCCGGGTTATCGATTCCGGGTGGTGGATGGGCTGATGACCAACTTCCATTTGCCCAAATCGACCCTGTTCATGCTGGTTTCGGCATTGATGGGGCGTGAGGTGATGCAAGCGGCCTATGCCCATGCGATTGCGGATGGATATCGCTTCTATTCCTATGGGGATGCGAGTTTATTGCTGCCTGAGGGGTGAGGGCTTCTTGCCCGAGTACCGCTAGTCCTGAGCTTGTCGAAGGGCGTGAGAAGGGTTCACACGTCCTTCGACAAGCTCAGGACTAGCGGTGTGCGGGGAGCTGATGCTTCTGGAGCGAACGAGCGCTCCTCGCCGCCGCTTTGTTCACTGAATTCCACTCAGCCGCTAACCCTGAGCCTGTCGAAGGGCGTGGGCAAGGTGCGATTCACACGCCCTTCGAAGCTCAGGGCTAGCGGTGGGGGTGTGCGTAGGGTGAGTGGTGAGCCCGGGACGAGGGCGTTAATCCCCAGCCTTTGCCAGGAGGATCAATTCCGCGCGGCTCTTGATTTCCAGCTTGTCAAAAATCTTGTGGAGGTGGACCTTGACCGTGCCTTCGGTGAGGCCGAGTTCGGAGGCGACTTCCTTGTTGCGGAGGCCCTGCTGGACGAGACCGGCAATGGCGCGTTCGCGGGGGCTTAAGGGTTTTAGGGGGTCACCGCCCGCATTGTCGCCGAGGGTGTAATCCATCGCGCGCTGAAGCACTTCATGGTCGAGCCAGCGGCGGCCCTGCATCACCATATCGAGGCAGGGTACGAGATCCCTGGGCGCGGCGGATTTGATGACGAGGCCGTTGACGCCGAGTTGCATCGCTTCGGTCGCCTTCTGATCGTTGATGCGGCCGGTGAGGAGGATGACGGGGCGCTGGTCCCCCCGGCTGCGAAGCGTGCGCAAGATGTCGAGGCCGGTGCGGCCGGGCATGTCAACGTCGAGGATCAGCACGTCGGGCCGAGCGGACGCAATTTCGTCCAGCACTTCCTCCCCATTGGTGACGGCGGCGGCGACCTTGTAATTGCTGTTCGCGAGGAGGAGTTCGATGCCCGACAGGGTGAGCGGATCGTCCTCCGCCAACAGAACCTTCGTCATTCAAATACTCCGGTACAAACTGAGCAATACGATTCGTGCACCTACCCTAAACCAATCAATACTCCTTCCGGTAGCGTACACTCACTCCGGAACCACCCGCCGAGCTTGCCGCGGAGAGGACGCTCAAGGCGCGGGACAGAGCGATTTCGATCTGCGTTGCGGTAAAGCCGCGCGCGTCCGTGATAATTTCGAGATAGATGTCGTTGCTGATGTAGAAGCCAGCCGCGATTGCGGTGCCGCGTCCGGTGGCTTCGTCCGACCCCAGGATGCGAAGGCGGTCGATGCCGCTTGCCGACTGGAGCTTACCGAGCGGATTGAGGCCGCCCCCGCCGCCGCGCAGGGAGTTGAGCGATGCGGCCAGTTGCAGTGCCTGGGTTGCAGAAAGGTCCGTTACGGAACCGCCGAAGAAGATGCGCGACAGGATTTCGTCCTGCGGCAAGGCAGGCGTCGAAGTGAGCGCGATCTGCGGGTTGGAGGATGAGCCGGTGACGTTGATCGTCGCGGTGATGCCTTCGACTTCCGTGCTCGCCGCGAGCTGGATGCGCGGTTCGATGCGGCGCCCGCCGGTAAATTCGATCCGGCCTTCTGCGATGTCGAAGCGGCGGCCGCCGAAGCTGTAAGTGCCGCGAATGACCTCCGCGAAACCCTCGACGCGTGGTGCGCTGGTCGTGCCGCGCACCGCGATGTCGGTTTCCCATTCGGATTCGAGGCCCATGCCGGAGATGAACACCTGATTGTCGGCGCGGACGCGCAAATCGAGATTCCAGATGCTGGGCGGACCGGCCGTGTCCTCCTCTTCCGGACGGGCGATCGGTTCGCCGCGCAGGTGGACGCCCTCCAGCACCGCGACCTCCGCCGATCCCTGCCGCACGAAGCGGTAGCGGGCTTCGGGCAGGCGCAGGTCGCCGCTGATGAGGGCGGGCTGGTTTGGGCCATTGGTGACGGCGATGCGGCCGGACACGGTGGCGCCGAGCGCGTCGGAGCGGGCGAGCTGGGCTTTGTCTAGATCGAGCTGCACGTCGATCGGGAAACCGGCGGCGGAGGCGAGATCGACGCTGCCGCGGCCCGTGATCGTGCCTTCGCCAGCCCGCGCGCTGATCTGCGTCAGCTCAAGGCGCGAGGCGGCGAACCGCCCCTGGACCGCCATTTTGGTAAGGCGAGTGCCGTAGGTTTCATCGACGAAGGTCAAATTGTTGGCGCGGACGACGCCGGTCAATTGCGGGCGCTGCACCCGCCCGCTGAAATCGGCGGCGAGGCCGATCGGGCCCGAGAGTTGCTGATCGGAGAGGCCCGACAGCGACCAGAGCACTTCAGCGGGGCCGTTATAACGGATGCCGCCGGACAGTGGCGAGGCGAGGAGGCGGGTCATCCAGCTTCCGGCACCCGCTGACAGCGGCTGGAGGCGGGCCTGCAGGCGGCCGATCACCGGTCCACCGCGCCGGATGACGGCATTCACTGCCCCGCCTTCCGGGCGAAGCGTGCCGGCCACCGACATGTCGACCGGAGTGGAGCGGGTGGCGACGCCGGTGCGGGTGAAGTCGTCGATATTGAGGCGGAGATCGGCGCGCGGGAAGGCGGCGCCGCTGGCCTGGACGAAATCCACGCCGCCGCTCGCCCGTCCGCCAAGGCCGAGGTTCGGCGCGAAGGCGTTGGCGATGGAGAGATCGAGATTGTTCATCCGCGTTTGGAGCGTGACGCCGTCGCCAAAGCGCCCGGCGAGGCGGACATTGCCCTGCGGGAGGACGAGGGTGGCGGGGAGGAGCTGCCAGCCCTGCGCGGACTTGCGCACATCGGCGGGCCGTTCGAGGCGGAAAGGGATGTCGTTCACCCGGCCCTGCAACGCGGCGAGGATGCGGTTGGGCGTGACTTGCGCATTGCCCGCGATGGTGAAGGGCGTGCCGCTCGCACCTTCGGCGAAGAGCTTCACGGTGCCGGTGCCGCCCTGCATTTGCGCGCGAGCGCGGGCGCGGGTGAGGCTGAACTGGCCGCTGCGTACTCCGGCAAGCTGGGCGTCGCCATTGATGGAGGGGCCATCGGGATAGAGAATGGCGGTGGCTTCGATGAGGCCGCGCTGGATGAGGATCGGCTGCTCGCCTGGAATGCGTGCGCCATTGGCCTGCGCCGACACCTGCGCCTGCTGGTAGCGCCCGGCAGCGGCGAGCCGGACAGTGCCGGTAAGGCCCGATCCGTTGAGGCTGAGCTGCCCAGCGAAGGGCCCGGCGGCGGTCTGCTGGACGCGCCCAGCAAAGTCGATCCCGGCGAAACGGACGAGCGAGACGTCGATGGTGAGCGGGCCACGCCCGGTCAGGATCGTGACGTCGGCGCTGAACGGGCCATATTGCGACTGGCCGGTGGCGTTCACCTGATAGCCGCGTCCCGTGCCGCGTACCGTCGCTTCGACGTCGGAAAGACCGACGCCAAAGCCCGGACTTGCCGCGCGCAGGCGGACGAGGGGCTGGCTCGCAGTGCCGGTGACTCGCACGGCGAGGGGGCCATATTGGCTGGAGACGGCAGTCGCCCGGACGTTGAGCTGACCGCCGGGGCTGTATGTGCCGTCGCCGGAGGTGACGCGGAATAAAGGCGCGTTGAGGCGGACGTTGGAGAAGCGGATGAGGCCGCTCGGGTCCATGCGGAGATTGGCGCTGGCCGTCGCATTGCCGCCCAGTAGGTCGCGGGCGGCGCTGACGTCGATACGGCGGGTGCGGAGCGCCACGCGGCCTTCGACGCCGAAGCCTGCAGCGGTGCTGATAACGTCGAGATTGGTGTCGAGATCGACGATGCCGATCCCCTCGATCAGGTAATTATTCACCCGGCCGTTGATGGCGCCGGTGTAGCGGCCGCTGTTGAAGTCGGCGACGACGATGGCGGTGGCGTTCAATTTGTCGGAGCGGATCTTGAGGTCGTCCGACAGAGCGCGCCCGTCGGCGATGGCGAAGGTGCCGTTCAGGGCGACGTTGGTGAGCAGACCGCCAAGCGCCGGGTTGAGGCCCGCGATCCGCGTGGCGCGCGCACTGACGGGGATGACGATGCGGTCTGTGTTGACCCGGGCGCGGCCCTCCGCGCCCAGGCCCTGTACGATCGTCTCGTCGAACCCGACCGAGGCGGCGGTCAGGCGATAGGCGACATCGGGTGTGCCGAAGCCGCCGTTCAGGACAAGGGCGAGGTCGAGGTCGCGTGCCGACAGGTTGGGCGCGATGGCGCCGGGGCGGAGGAGGCGTGCCGCGACGCGTACATTGTCGAACCGGCTTTCGCCCAGGTCGATCATGCCCTCCATGGCGATGGCCGCCGCCGCGCTGTTGAGGCGGAGCCTCGTGTCGGCCTTGCGGTCGGCGAGGCGGGTGGTGAGGTTGAGCTGGACGAGCGGGGCGGTGAGGCGCTGAGCGGGGCCTGAAAGCAGGAGGTCCGGGCGCATCCGTCCATTGACGTCGAACAGGCCGTCGCGGCCCGTGATGGCGAGGTTGGCGAGGCCACGGTCCCCGAGCATGGCCTGGGCGCGGCCCTGCCAATTCGCCCAGCTGCCCTTGCCGCCGATCGCCACGCGGAGCGGCTGCTTGATGCCGGAGAGCGCCGCCACGAAGCCATTGCCGGGCGCGTCCAGACGGGCTTCGAGGTCGAAGCGGTTCTGGTCCGGCACGCCATCGAGCTTCAGGCGAAGGCGGTCGCCGCCGGGTAGGCCGAGCGCCGCGACCGCGCCTGCATCGAGCGCCACTTGCGCGCGGCCGTCCGCGATCTTGGCCTGGCCGAGGAGCTTCAGCAAATGGCGCTTCCCGGTGACGGCGGGGGATATGCCGAGCTGGTCAATCCGGATACGGCCGATGTCGATATCGATGTCGGGAAGCAGGGGCGCGTTAGGATCGCCCGAAGAGCGCAATTCGGGCAGGCGGAAGAGTCCGGCCTGCGGGATCACCGCTGATCGTATATCGATATGGTTCTGGAAATAGGAGAGCGGGCGCCAGTCGAGTTCGACGCGGGGGGCGGCGAAGAAAATGCCCTTCGGATCGCGCAGGACGAGGTCGTGGACGATGAGGTCGCCGAATATGTCGCCTTCGATCCGGCCGACATCGATGTCGAGGCCGGATGCCATTTCCAGATTGTTGATCTGCTTGACGACGTAATTCTGTCCGAACCGGGTGTTGATCCCGATGAAGAGGGCCAGGACGAGCAACAGGATCGCGCCGATCGCGATGGCGCCCCATTTCAGGGCGCGGCGTCCGCGATGATGGCGGACGACGATCGTTTCCTGCGCTTCCTCGACCATCAGAAGGCCTGTCCGATCGAGATGTAAAGCGCGATGCGGCTCTCGCCCTCGCGCCGCCCGAGCGGGGTCGCGACGTCGACGCGCAATGGGCCGAAATTCGTGTACATGCGTCCGCCGATCCCGGCACCGAAGCGCAGGTCGGAGAATTTGGGGAATTGACCGCTATAGACCTGACCTGCGTCGATGAAGGGCACGATGCCGAAATTGCCGAAGCGGTAGCGGGCTTCGAGCGCGAATTCGTTGACGCTGCGACCACCCAATGGATCGCCGTTCGGGTCGCGAGGCCCAAGCTCCTGATGGCCGAAGCCGCGCACCGATCCGCCGCCGCCGCCATAATAACGGCGCGAGGGGGCAAGGTCGTCGCGGTCGATGCCGCTGATCGTGCCAAACCGCGCGCGGCCTGCAATGACCAGGCTGTCGCTCACCGGATAATAAGCGCTGCCGTCGATCATCGTCCGGGCATAAGGCCGGGTGCCGTTCTGCAGCGCGACTTCCGGGCTGGTCCGCGCGGTGATGCGGAAACCCTTGGTGGGATCGAGGAGGTTGTCCGAGGCGTCATAGCCGATCTGCAATGGCACCGCGCCGATGAAGAAGGTCGCGCGCTCGCGCTCGCCGGTTTCGAAGCTGAAGCGATCCTCGTTCGTGGCGATGAGTTCGGCGCCGTAGGACCAAGTCCACTTCTTCTGCCAGATCGGTGTCGATTCCCGGCTGATCCGCCCCGCGAGCGTCGCGGTATAGGCCTCGAACGCGTCATAATCGCGCCGTGCCGCTTCGGCGGTGAGGAAGACGGTGCGGTCGCGCTTGCCCGCATTGGAGCGGCGGAACTGGACGCCAAGCGATTGTTCCTGCGTGCCGCCCACGGCCGCGACGCGCAGCGCGCCTTCGGGCGGAAACATGTTGCGATGTTCCCAGCTCACCTCGGCGCGGAAGCCCTCGCCGGTATTGTAGCCGCCATTGGCCGAGATGGAGCGCGGCGGGCCGGCATCCTGACGGACGAGGATGTCGACATATTGGGTGCCGTCCGGCGCTGTTTCTCCGGTAAGGACCGGCTCGGCGGAAACGCTGTCGAAGAGGTTTGTGGCGACCATCGCTTCGCGCAGATCGTCGACGAGGCGGCGATCGTAGAGTTCGTCGCGCTCGAAGCGGGCGAGGACGCCGACATGTTCGGCGTCGAAGGCAAGATCGCCTTCGGTGCGATAGCCGCCGAACCGCGCCTTCGGGCCGGACGTGAGCGGCAGGACATAGTCGCCCGTATCGGTCGCGGGATCGAGCGCGATGTCGCGAAGGCCGATTTCCGGGAAGGGATAGCCCTGCTGCGGCAGGCGAAGGGCGACGCGGGCTTCGGCGGCCTCCACGTCGACCGCGATGATCGGGTCGCCGACCTTCAGGTCCAGCGCTTCGGTCGCGATGGCGGTCGGCTCGGGCGCGGCACCGGTGATCGCGATGGAGGCGAGCTTATATTGATCGCCGGGGGCGGCGGTGAGCACGACATCGAGCTGGCCGGGCTCATCGGGGCGCTGCGTGACGGTCGCAACGGCGATTCCGTCATAATAGCCTTCCGAGCGCAGGATGGTGATGGCGAGCCGCTCATCCTCCCGCGCCCGTGCCGCGACCATTGCGCCGTTGGTGAGTTCGCCGTCCGCATCCTCAAGCGCCGAGAGGTCGAGGAAGCGATTCTTAAGATCCACTTCATCCAGCCCTTCGGTGCGGAAGGTGAATTGCACGGGTTCGGGCGCGGCGGGATCGATCACCTGCTCGGTCGCCTCGGGCACATTGACGTCGAAAGTGGCGAGCGGGGTCAGCGGTTCGGCCAAAGCGGGATCCGTGCCGGGAGCCTCGGGCGTTACGGTAGCAGGCGCGCCAGTCTGCGGCGCGGGGACGGCGGGTGCCGTCTCATCGATCGGGGGAAGCTCGAACTCTTCGATCGGCTGTAAGGGCGCGTCGAGCGCCGGATCGAGCGCGGGCAGGGCCTCTTCGAACTGGCTGTCGGAAACGATCGGTTCTTCCGGCGCGGTTTGCGCCACGACAGGCGTCGTCGCGGTCAGGATGAGGAATGACAAAGCCGAGCGTGATGGACCGAAAGCCAAGGCCCCCGCCATGCGCGATCCTGAAAAACGTGAAACCATTCCCCCCTCGAAACTTGCTCGACGTCGGGCATGAACACCCATTCTGGAAGTTCGTTCCGAGTCCGTAAGTAGCACGGCGGCCCTTGGTGATTTTATGCCCGGAACGTGATACTTTCGGGCAACATCATGCGTTGTCGGCATGAAAGGATGGAAGCATGGCGCAGACCCTTTCACGCGAGCCAGCAAGGGGCGAAAGGCCCCAGCGTTTCGTGCTGCTGGTGTGCGGACTCCTGATGCTCGGTTGCGGGCTGGCGGCGATCGGCGTGGAGGTGGTCGATCCGCGCGCCGTGATCGGCACGACCGGCTACCTGATCCTCGCCGCCGGCGTGATCGAGATCGTCGCGGGCATCGCCCAACGCCGGATCGAGCAGATTGAAGGGCGGCTCGACATCATCCTCGGCCTCATTTCGCTCGGCGTCGGCGGCTATCTGATCGCAAATATGGACGGGACGGCGGCGCGGCTGGCTGGACTGCTTACCCTCTGGCTGCTGCTGCGGGGGGGGCTGGACCTGGTCGCGGCCTTCCTGACGACGGACCTGTTCACCGAAGAAGGCCGCATCCTGCGCGCGTCGGTCGACCTCGTCCTTGGCCTCATATCCTATATCGGGCTCGGCACCACCGCCTGGTGGGAACGCTTTCTGGGCTGGCCGTCCACCGCGGCGACGGCGAGCTTCCTCTTCGCGGGCATCAGCCTGGCCGCGGCGGGCCTGTTCCTGACCGGCATATCGCGTCCGCGATGCGCGAACACCCTTTCCGATGTGGAGGTAGGTCGATGAAATCCGTTCTTCTCTATGCCAATGACGATGCGGGCCTCGGCGCGCGGCTGGAAGCGGCGTTGGACGTGGTCCGCGCCTTCGACGGCCATCTCACCTGCCTGACCGTCACGCCTTATGACGCCTTCATCCTCGGCGATCCCTTCGGTGGGATTTATGCCCTGCCTATTGCGATCGAAGGGTTGCGCGAGGCCGAGGAGGAGCATCGCAGGCGCATCGAGCAGCGGCTGGCGGGCGAAGGCGTCGCCTGGGATTGGGTGCATCGCGATGGGCAGCCCGCGCAAATGCTGGTCAATGAAGCGCGGCTCGCGGACCTTGTCATATTAAGCCAGCCAGTCCGGCGCGGCGGCGGGGAGGCATCCCCGCCCGCTTTGACCGATGCGGTGTCCGTCAATGCTTTCGCGCCGGTCCTAGCCGTGCCCTCGGGGGGGCGCGGGTTCGATTGTTCCGGCGCGGCCCTTGTCGCCTGGAACGGATCGGACGAGGCAGCCCACGCACTTCGCTTCGCATTGCCGCTTCTGGCGCGCGCGTCGACGGTGAACCTTGTTGTCGTGGACGGCGATTCCGAGCTCGGCCTGCCGCCGCTCGACGCCTGCCGCTATCTCGCGCGCCACGGCATCAAGGCGGAACTGCACGAATGGCGGCGGGGGCAGGGGACGACCGGCGAGGCATTGCTGAAGGCTGCGCGCAACCTGGAGGCGCGTTATCTGGTGTTGGGCGCTTATGGTCGGTCGCGGGTGATGGAGGCAATGCTTGGCGGCACCACGCGTCATGTGCTGGATCATGCCGAATTGCCGCTGATCCTCGCCCACTAGGCTGAATGCAGTAGGAGTGCACGGACCTTAGTCGACATGGGCGGCCGTGTAAGGCACTTGCAGATAATCGAGCGCAGCCCGACCGATCTCCGCCGCTGATCCTTTTTTACCTTTCAGGAACAATTCGGACAGGTTGAGGCCGACGCCGATGAAGGGCTTTCGCACCGGGCCGATGCCGCGATCCCGCTCCTCCCGCGAGGTGCGGTACGCATGATAGCCGACATGGAATTCAAAAAGGCGAAGGGGGGTGCGGCG
This sequence comes from Allosphingosinicella vermicomposti, assembly GCF_003012815.1. Lineage (GTDB taxonomy): Bacteria > Pseudomonadota > Alphaproteobacteria > Sphingomonadales > Sphingomonadaceae > Allosphingosinicella > Allosphingosinicella vermicomposti. The sequence goes on from NZ_PXYJ01000001.1 coordinate 458,140, forward strand.
CGTTGCTTCGAAACCGGATCCCTTGACGGCAAGCAGGAACCATTGCTGCTCGAAATGCTCCTTACCGCGGAAGGTGATGACGTCCTTGTTCGGCACGATCATCAGTCGGAAATCGACCTTTTCGTCTATGCCCGGCACCGAATGGCGCATGACGCCGAACCCCGCTCCGGCGAGGTTGAAGGCCATATCCTCCATCGAAAAGCCGCTGCCCCTGTGAAAGGAGTCGAACAATTCGCCATAGGTTTGCAGGCCGAGGCCGAGCACGGCTGCCGTCCGCGCGCTTTTGGGGCCACCGCCCGTCTTTCGGGCCATGCGGCGGTAGAGGATGTCTGAGATAACGTAGGTGTTCCAGGCGTGGGCGAGCTTGTCGACGCCCGCATTGGGCGTGTCTCTGCCGAACCAGCCTTCGCCCTTGAAGCGGAAGGGCTGAGGGTCGCGGACCACGACGGGCAGATTGGTCAAGGTCAGTGCGGCGGCGAGGCCACCCAATTCCCACTTCACGGCCCCAACCCGGCGCCCGAAGCTATCGTAGCGCCGGGACTCCGCCGGTGCGGGTGACGGGAGGGTGTAGGCGGGAGGCAGGGGTGGTTCGGACGTGACAGGGGTCAGGACCGGCGCCTGGGTTTCAGTAACCACAGGCAGGCCGGACGGCGCGGCTCGGGCAGGCGCCAAGCCGAACAAGGCGCAGACTGCCGTGGGAAAGGCCCAATTTCCGACACGCATCAAAAACGTCCCGACTGTCAGGCAAGGCCAACAATCCGGCGCACGCGCAGGTTCCTGAACGCCCTGCGACGGACGTTCATCCTGCTTTTCTCAGCGATAGGAAGAGAAAATGGTGGGCGTGGCAAGGATTGAACTTGCGACCCCTGCGATGTCAACACAGTGCTCTACCACTGAGCTACACGCCCACTCGAGGGGCGGCTATTAGCGGGGGCTTTGCGGAGACGCAAGCGCCCAAATTCATAATTGTTCGTGCCGGTCCTCTTTCCCGAACAAACGGTCCACTTCCGCGACGAGATCCCGCAGGTGGAAGGGCTTGGACAGAACGCGCGCCTCGGGGTTCGCCTTGCCCGCTTTTAGGGCGACAGCGGCGAATCCGGTGATGAACATGACGCGCATGCCAGGGTCGATCGCCGAGGCCTTTTGAACGAGCTCGATCCCGTCCATTTCCGGCATCACGATGTCGGTGAGGAGGAGATCGAAACGCTCGTGCGCGAGGATCGGCAGCGCCGCCGTGCCGCGATCAACGGCGGTGACGCTGTAGCCGACCTTTTCCAATGCGCGCGACAGATAGACGCGCATCGATGTGTCGTCCTCTGCCAGCAAAATCCTCAACATGCGCGCTCCGAAACGGCTTCGTGTCCTCCATATTCGGCGAACCGCCCTATTATGCGCCAAGGCGGGACAGAAGGCCAGCGAGAGGCCGCTCTGCCCTTAAAGAATATGCGGTTGCGGAAGTTCCCTTGCAGGCGTAGCGCTGAGGGTCCGGACTCAATCAGGGAGCGGGTTGTGACGGGCTGGCATTTGTTGTCTGGCAAGAAGAAAGGAGGGAGCGATGCTGAGGCATCGTGACCGACGAGCGACGCTGCCGGGCGGCAAAGGACGGTCCGCCGCTTCGCGGTCGTCTGGAGAGCGCTTTTGGATGCGTCGATCGCCTCGATCGGGCCGTCGAGGCCCGCCCTTCGGCTCTCTCCTGCCCAAAAGCGCTCTCCAGACGATCCCAACCCACTCTCTAATTGAGTCTGGACCCTAAGCCATGGCCGACCGCCTTCCCGACGATGTGGAGCCCTTTTTCCGGCGCGTCGGGCCTGACCGGCTTGTTTCCCCGCTCATTCTATCGGTCCCTCATGCGGGGCGCAGCTATGGCGAGGCGCTGCTCGCTGACGCGCGGTTGCCGGAGAGCCAGCTCATGCTGCTGGAGGATCGGCTGGTCGACCGCCTGATCTGGCGGGCGGTGGCAAATGGGGCGACGGCACTCATCGCCGAAACGCCGCGCGCGCTGATCGACCTCAATCGGGACGAGCAGGACATGGATCCGCTGGCCGTGGCCCCGCCGCATCCGGAAACGCCCTTCCAGCCCTCTCCGCGTGCCCGGAGCGGCCTAGGCCTTGTTCCGACCCGCTTGTCCGGCATCGGGGCGATCTGGCGCGGACGGCTGCGGGGAGCGGAGGTGCAGCGGCGTATCACCGCTGTGCATCGCCCCTATCACGCGGCGCTTGCGGCCCTGCTCGCCGAGGCGAAGCGGCAATTCGGAATTGCGATCCTGCTTGATTGCCATTCCATGCCGCCGCGTTACGGCAGCGGGCGCGCGGGGCTGGTTCTGGGCGATCGTCACGGCACGAGCGCCGATAGCGCGTTTCGCGATGCGGCATTGGGCGTGCTCAACGCGTCGGGCCACAAGGTCGCGCTCAACCAGCCTTATGCGGGCGGGCACATCACCGCGATGCATGGACGCCCCGAAAACGGCGTGCACGCCGTTCAGATCGAAATCGACCGCAGCCTGTATCTCGACGCGGCACTGGTCGAGGCGGGTGAGGGGTTCGATGCGGTGAGCCATCTGATTGCCGCCGTCGCGGAGGCGCTGGTTGAAACCGCGCTCGGCGCCCACCTCCTCGCCGCCGAATAAAAATGACCACCCCGTGCGATGCACAGAGTGGCCAAGGTTCAGGGAGGAACGCCCTCGAAAGGACGTAATACAGTGCGGCAAGGGGGGAGCCGCGCTCTGTATCGTTAACGATTTAGGGATGGCGGGAGCGCTTTCAAGGGCCACGGGCTCCACTCGTCCCGCGCGGCAAACGGGTCGGGCAAAAGAAAAGCGGCCGGGAAACGCGTTCCCGGCCGCCTGATCTTGATCGAGCCGCGATGAGGCGGCCCTCGTCAAATTCGGCTGATTAGGCCTTCTTGCCCTTCTTCGGGGCTTCAACGGCTTCGGCCGCTGCCGGCTTGGTCGCTTCGAGGTCCGGACCCTTCTTCTGCATCGCCTGCTTGTTGAAGATGTCGCGAGCGTGGCTGAGCGAGAACATATGCGCCATGACGAGCGGCAGGATGCCGTTCTGGTTCATCTTGCGCAGGGTGTCGCCGCGCAGTTCGCGCAGCTTGTCTTCGGCAACCATCTTGAAACCGCGATAGATGAAGGGCGGGCGGCCGTCCGACAGCTGGATCGAGATTTCGCCGTCGATGAGGAGGTCGGCTTCCTTCAGTTCATTGACGAAGGCGGCGGTGCGCTGCACGGACATTTCGAAGTCTTCGCAGAGCTTCATGATGTTCTTCGTGGTTTCGCTCGGCTCCGCGCCGTCGAACAGCGCCTGACCTTCGTCGAACTTGCCGACCACATCGGCAGTGCTGTCAAAACAAAGGGTCAAGTCCTGCGCACCCTGCTGCACGCGGGCGAGCATGAACGGATAGCGGCGGATATAGGCCGGGACATAGACTTCGTTGTTGAGAAGCTTGCCTTCATCGTCGACGAAGACGTTGACGCCTTCATTGAGGCCCATCAGCGCCAGCGGAACCGGATTTTCGTCGTTGGTGAAGACGATCGGGAAATAACGCTGGGCGATGACGAATTCGTCGATCGTGATCGGAATCGCATTGGCGCCAGCAAGGAACGGAGCCTTGTCGCTCGGGCGAACCTTGAAATCCGGATGCACATTGCTCGAAAGCGGTTCGAGCTGCTTGTAGAAAAGTGGCATTTGAGTGGCCGGCGCTGCGCTCGCCATCAGTCAGATCTCCGTCGTGATTCGATGTAAGGCGGCCGGTTGGCAGCCCTTGTTGCTGCCGCCGCTCTACGAGGGACGCGGCTTTTTCGCAAGCGGGACAAGCTTTCCCGGGTTCATGATGCCCTTTGGATCGAGCGCCGTCTTGATGGCGCGCAGGGCGTTGAGGCGGGCGGGCGAGCTGAGGCGCTCCAGCTCATCGATCTTCATCTGGCCGATGCCATGTTCAGCGGATATCGAGCCGCCTGCGGCCGTGACCGCGTCGTGCACAAACGCTGAAATTGCAGGCGCTTCGCTCGCCAGCCAATCGGGCGGCGCTCCGGCAGGGGCCATGACGTTGAAGTGGACGTTGCCGTCGCCCAAATGCCCGAAGGCGATGACCCCGGTGCCGGCAAAGGCGCGTTCGACCGCCGGTGCGGTTTCCATCATGAAGCGGGGCATGTACGAAACCGGCACGGAAATGTCGTGCTTTGCGGCTACGCCGCCCGCCCGCTCGGCTTCCGAAATGCTGTCGCGGATCCGCCAGAAAGCATCGTCCTGCGCCAGCGAGGCGGCGATCGTCGCGTCCTTCACGATATCCGCCTCGATTGCGCTTTCCAGTTCCGCTGTCAGCCGGTCGCCGAGCGTGGAGGGCGATTCGGGTGCGGTCGCCTCGATCAGAACATGCCAGGGGTGGGGGGCGTCCAGCGGCGCGCGGGTGCCGGGAATGTGGGCGAGAACGAGGTCCAGCGCATGAGCGGGGATCAGTTCGAGGCTTTCGACGGCATCGGGAAGCGCCGCCTCCAGCCGTCGGAGGAGGGTGAGGGCGGCCTCCGGATCGTTCAGCCCGACCCAGGCGACGCGCCGCTCTGCAAACGCGGGAACGAGGGTCAGAGTGGCGGCGGTCACGATGCCCAATGTTCCTTCGGCGCCGATCAGCAGGCTCTTAAGGTCGTAGCCGCGATTGTCTTTCTTGAGCGGGGCGAGGGCGGAATGGATGCTGCCATCGGGCAGCACCGCCTCGATCCCGGCAACAAGGCCGCGCATTGTGCCGAAGCGCAAGACCTGCGTGCCGCCAGCATTGGTCGACACGAGCCCGCCGATCGTCGCGCTGCCCTTGGCGCCGAGGGTCAGGGGGAAGCGTCGTCCTTTCTCCGCCGCCGCGTCGTGCAGATTGGCGAGGATCACTCCGGCCTCGCACACGGCCAGGTTGCTGTCGGGCAAGAGGCTGCGGATGCGGTTCATCCGCCGCAGCGATAGGAGGATCGCGCCACCATCCGGCGATGGCGTTGCGCCCCCCACCATCGACGTATTTCCGCCCTGAGGGACGATGGCGACATTGTGATCGGCGCACAGCCGAACGACCGCCGCGACCTCTTCCGTATTCGCAGGCGAAACCAGGGCGGCCGCCGCGCCATGATAGCGCCCGCGCCAATCGGTGAGCCATGGGGCCATCGCATCCGCATCGGTCGTGAAACCGCGCGGGCCGACCAATGCGGCGAGCTGTTCCAGGAAGAGACGCGATGAAGTTGCCATATGGACCGCAGCCGATATTAGAGAGGCCATTCGGGGCGAGTGGAGCAAATTAATCGCATGTTCAACCGCGAACGCAGATTGCGGGTCTGATGGAAATTGTCCGATGATCCTCGTCAGCGCGGCGCTGTTCATGCTGTCCCTTGCCGACGCGGGCGGCGGGCTTCGTCCTGTCGCACAGGGTGGCAATATGGGGCAGGTCATCGTCCAGCAGCGCACGATCGTCCGTATTCCCGTGCGCATCCGCCAATCTCAACCCGCACGCAATGTCCGCTGGGAAGAAGGGAAGGGGCCGAAATGCATTTCGACGCGGCAGATTCTGGGCGCGACTTTCCTTGGTCAAAACAGCGTCGACCTCATCCTTCGCGACAATCGCCGGGTGCGTGCGCGGCTCGGTAATAAGTGCCCAGCGCTCGATTATTATTACGGTTTTTACCTAACCCGATCCGACGATGGAAAGATTTGCGCGGACCGCGATATGATTCGCTCGCGCGTCGGCGGTCAGTGTGGAATCGAGACTTTCCGGACCCTGACCGCCGTCCCCAAATGACGCGCTTTGCTTGACAAGCGCGCGCCTATGCGCACAAGCCCGCGCGTAGGCGGCTGCTACGATAGACGCGCAACTCTTTTCCGGATTTCGAATGACCTTTGCCGATCTCGGCCTTTCCGACGAATTGCTCCGCTCCGTGGAGGAATCGGGCTATAACGAGCCCACTCCCATTCAGCAGCAGGCGATCCCGTCCGTTCTGATGAACCGCGATCTTATCGGGATCGCCCAGACCGGCACCGGCAAGACGGCGAGCTTCGTGCTGCCGATGATCGACATCCTGGCCCAGGGCCGCAGCCGGGCGCGCATGCCGCGCTCGCTGATCCTGGAGCCGACCCGCGAACTCGCCGCTCAGGTCGCGGAAAATTTCGAGAAATACGGGAAGCATCACAAGCTTTCGATGGCGCTGCTGATCGGCGGTGTATCGATGGGCGATCAGATAAAGGCGCTCGAAAAGGGCGTGGACGTCCTCATCGCGACGCCCGGCCGGTTGATGGACCTGTTCGCGCGCGGCAATATCCTGCTCACCGGCTGCAACCTGCTTGTCATCGACGAGGCGGACCGGATGCTCGACATGGGCTTCATTCCGGACATCGAGGATATCTGCAAGAAGCTGCCGACGAACCGGCAGACCCTGCTCTTTTCCGCGACGATGCCGCCGCCGATTAAGAAATTGGCCGACAAATTCCTGTCGAACCCGAAAATGATCGAAGTTTCGCGGCCTGCCAGCAGCAACGCGCTGATCGATCAGCGGCTGTTGAAGATCGAACCGCGCAAAAAGCGGGACGCGCTGAAGGGGCTGATCCGCGATCTCGATGTCACGACCGCCATCATCTTCGCCAACCGCAAGACGACGGTGCGCGATCTGACGACCAGCCTCAAGCGCTCCGGCTTCGCGGCGGGCCAGATCCATGGCGACATGGAGCAGTCCGAGCGATTGAAGGAGCTGGATCGGTTCAAGTCGGGCGAGATCAACATCCTCGTCGCGTCTGACGTCGCGGCGCGGGGTCTGGACATCAAGGGCGTCAGCCACGTCTTCAACTTCGACGTGCCCTATCAGCCCGACGATTATGTCCACCGCATCGGCCGCACCGGCCGCGCGGGCAAGAGCGGCATGGCTGTGACGCTGGCGACGGCGGAGGATGCGGAGCATCTCGGCGCGATCCAGAAGCTGATCGGCAGTGCGATTCCGATGCTGGACGGGGCCGCACCTGCAGGCGAGCTGGAAGCTGAAGCGCCGCCGAAGAAGGCGCCGCGCGGCAGGGCGAAGAAAGCCGAAGCGCCACGCGAGGAACGCAAGCCCGAACGTGCGCGTGATGATCGTCCGCAAGAGCCCCGCCGCGCCCCGCGTGTCGAGGAGCCGGAAGGCGCGGACGAGGGCTGGAACGGGCCTGTCCCGGACTTCCTTAACTTCGGCGTGCCGAACTGAGCGATCCGGTTGCCTCGCCCTGCACGGGCGTTTGCACGTCGAATTCGAACGCACCCTCTGCGTCGGCTGCGGCCGGACGCTCGTTGAGATTGGCGAGTGGATCGGGGCCAGCGATGCGCGGAAACGGGAAATCGTAGCAGCGGCGGGAGAGCGGAAGTCGACCCTCTCCTCGTCACCCCGGCGAACGCCGGGGTCTCAGGACGAGTAAGGCGCCCTTCCGTCATGAGATTCCGGCTTTCGCCGGAATAACGGTTTATTTTTTTGAGTAGCGCGCCCTGAAGGCGTCGGCGAAGGATTTTAATCGCCCTTCGGCGATGGCGTCGCGCAGGCCTTGCATCAATTGCTGGTAGAAGCTGATATTATGTTCGGTCATCAGCATCGCGCCCAATATTTCGCCGGCGCGGATGAGGTGGTGGAGATAGGCGCGGCTCCATGTGCCACAGACGGGGCAGGCGCAGCTGGGATCGAGCGGGCCCTGATCCTCGGCGAACTTGGCGTTGCGGATGTTGAGCGGGCCATCGTGGGTGAAGGCTTGGCCGTTGCGGCCTGAGCGGGTCGGCAGCACGCAATCGAACATGTCGATGCCACGCTCAACCGCGCCGACGATGTCGTCGGGCTTGCCGACGCCCATCAGGTAGCGCGGCCTGTCGTGCGGCAGCATGGAGGGTGCGAAGTCGAGGACGCGGAACATCTCAGCTTGTCCTTCGCCGACGGCAAGGCCGCCGACCGCATAGCCATCGAAACCGATGTCGATCAGCTTGTCGGCAGAAATGCGGCGCAAATCCTCCTCCATCGATCCTTGCTGGATGCCGAACAGGGCCGAGCGCGCGGCATGGTCATGCCCCGTATCGAAGCCGTCGCGCGAGCGCTTCGCCCAGCGCATTGATCGCTCCATCGACGCCGCAGCCTGATCGCGCGTTGCCGGATAGGACGTGCATTCGTCGAAAGCCATGACGATGTCCGAGCCCAGCAGCCGCTGGATTTCCATCGACCGTTCCGGCGTCAGCATGTGCGCGGAGCCGTCGAGATGGCTTTTGAAGGACACGCCTTCCTCGCTCATATTGCGGAGGTCGGATAGGCTCATCACCTGATAGCCGCCGCTGTCGGTGAGGATCGGGCGTTCCCAGCCCATGAAATTGTGCAATCCGCCGAGCCGCGCCATCCGCTCCGCACCCGGGCGGAGCATCAGATGATAGGTGTTGCCAAGAATGATGTCCGCCCCCGCCGCGCGCACGTCCGCGGGCTTCATCGCCTTCACCGTCGCCGCCGTGCCCACCGGCATGAAAGCGGGCGTGCGGATATCGCCGCGGAGCATGGAAATCGTGCCGGTGCGAGCGGCGCCGTCGGTAGCGGCGATCTGGAAAGAGAAGCGAGAGCGTTCGTGCATGGGCGGCTCTTAACCCCGTCCAGCGCCGAACGGAATGGCTTTGACTATATCCCCCGATATAGCTTCCGCCAACGCCGGTTAAGGGCCGAATTGCCCGGGCGATAAATTGTTGTGTGGTCCCAAAAATCGCATCTGATTGTCTGAAGCGGACATATTCGACCGCAGGCAGAAGGGACGATTGGTGCAGGGTTTCCGGGCAGTCTGGATTGGGATGATGGCGATGCTGGCTTTTGCCGGCACGGCCGCTCATTCCAATACGGTCTATGCTCCGGGACAGGGCGCGGTGAACAGCTTGGCGCTCGGCATCGACGTCAAGGCGTCGGTCAAGGATCGCTGCGGTTTTGCATCCGCGCCGAATGCATCGATCAGCCAGGCCGATTTCGACACGACCGGTTTTTCCCGCGACATTCCGATCACGCTCAACTGTTCGGGTGCTTCGCGCGTGGCAGTGAGCTCGGCCAATGGCGGGTTGCAGACTGCCGCCGCCGCGACAGGCTTTGCGTCGAAGGCGCCTTATGATGTGACGGTGAACCTGGTTGCGGACAATGCGACCAAGGCCAGCGCGACCTGCGCTGCATCGACCCTGTCGTCGGGCGGCAGCTGCGCGGCCTTTGCGGGCACGGCAAGCAGCAGCACCGGCCTCCGCCTCGGCGCCCCGTCGACGAAATCAAACGGTTCCTATGTTCGTGTTTCGGCCGCGCCTTATTCGGCGAGTGCAACGCCGCTCGTCGCCGGCACCTATTCGGATACTTTGACCGTCACCGTGAGCGCCGCCTTATGACCAATGGAATGCTTTACGGCCCCGGCGACTTAAGCCAAATGAGAAATATGATGCGCCGCGCCAACATCTTGGATCATGCCCGAACGATCCTGATCGGTGAGCTGGCGCTTGGCCTTTCGGTCATGGCGGTGCCTGCTTCGGCCCAGACCGCGCGGGTCGACATGCAGGGCAGCGTTGCGCCGCGATGCTATGGCCGCGCCGTGGATGCGATCGAGATCGGGCACGACCTTCCCGAGTTGTCCGAGGTGAGCCGCAGGGTGACCGTGCGCTGCAGCGGAAACAGTCCCGCTCTGTCCGTGCGCAGTCAATCGCTCGCCAATCCGGATGTAACGCTGACCGCCTTCGGCGCGGGCGGGCGAAGCGGTACGGCAACCGAGGCCAGTCCCATGGCTCCGGTCGATCTCGGCGCCCGGCTGGCTGCGGACGAGGGCAATGTCCTCGTCCATATCGCCGACGTGCGTCTCGCTTCTGAGCAGAGCGCCCATGCCGGGCAAGGAGGGGCGGTGGAAATCATCGTCGCACCGGCACCGTGAGGCGCGGCCTGTATCTTTTCGGCGGAAGTCTGGTCGCGGCGCTTGCGGCCGTATCGCCAGCGCAGGCGCAGTCCACGCGATGCGGAGTGACAGGGCAGGCGACCGCGCCCGCGACGATCACTTACGACCCATTTTCCTCAACCGGCTTGTCGCAAGTGACGGTGCCGTTGATCCTGACCCGCACCCGGGGCTTCATCACGGGCCGCACCAATCAGGTGAGCCTTGTCCTCACCAAGCCGGTCGGAGCGCCTGATTATGACGTCACCTATCAGGGCAGCCGCGTCATCTACACGGAGGGGGCGACGGGAACCCGGCCGCGCTCGCTGACGGCGATCGACGGCGGCGCCAATGCGGCGGGCGAAATACGTTATGATTTTGGCGGTCTATTCAGTTCGGACATATCGGCGGCGCTTAACCTGCGCGTCACCGTGCCGCCCAATGTCGACCTGTCATCGGGCGATCCGATCGAACTCGACATCCTGTATATCTGTTCGGGCGAGGGTGGCCTTGCCAGTGTGCTCACACCGACAAAGCTTGCCGACGGCGTCCGCATCAATGTGAATGTGGTGAGTGCCCTCCAGGCTTATTATGCCGGGTCCGCGCTCGATTTCGGCGAAATCGGCGAGGTGAATACCGCTGCCGTCCAGGCGGCGCCCGCATCCTATACGACGTCAGCGAGCAATGCGATTCGCGTGAAGAGCTCCGGCCCCTATCAGGTGCAGGTCCAGTCGCAGAATAACTTCCGGCTGACTTTCCCGGGCGGCAGCCTCGCCAACGCTGCGCAGACCATCCAATATAAAGCTCAGTTCCTCGGCACCGATATCATATCGAACAGCAGCTTCGGCACGCGAACCTGCGCCCGTGCGGGCGTCGGCGGCGCGGGCGGAACCCTGCCGATTCGCGCGACTCTGCTGGAAGGGGGAGCGGGTAAGGCGCCGTCCGGCAATTACGCGGACATTATCACCGTCACCTTGTCGCCGGTTATATCCGCGTCATCCGGCCTGTCCTGTTCGGCGCTTTAAGCGCCTCGTCTCGTAGAGCGGCCGAAAATCCTAACCTTGGATATAGTTTTTCTCCCACAAGGTTAGCCGCTCTTTTCGCCTTCCGCTAAATATCTGGCAGCGATCTCCCAAGGCATAAGCAGGGCATCGGAGCAACGATGCTCCACCAAGATTACTCAGGAGACTACGCCATGAAGAAGATCGCTCTCGCCACCGTCGCCGCTCTCGCCGCTTTCGCCGCTCAGCCCGCTTTCGCCCAGGCCGCCGGCACCGTCGACATCACCGGCAGCGTTGCCGCAAAGTGCACCGCCGTCACGCCGATCAGCGGCACGATCACGCTCGGCGAACTTGCCAAGTCGACCGGCACTGTGGACAGCGGCTTCGGTTCCAACACCGGCGGCCTTTCCCGCCAGTTCACCATCCGCTGCAACGGCGCCAACCCGCAGCTTTCGGTGAATGCCAAGGCACTGACGAACGCCGCCGTGACGACCGCCAGCCTTGGCTACACCAACCAGGTGAACTACACCGCGACGCTGACCGCGGTTGGCGCCAAGGGCGGCACCGCGACGGTGACCGACCTGACGAGCAGCCAGGGTGCGACCACCGGCCTCCTCGGTGATCGCTTGGCCTCGGCTTCGAACAACGTAACGCTCGCCATCTCCAACGGCCAGACTTCGGACAGCACCGCGATCCTGGAAGCGGGCAGCTACGCCGGTTCGGTCGACGTCATCATCTCGCCGGCGGCGTAACAAATCTCGCAACCAGAACGGTTGCAAAAGATTATAGATTGGCGGGCATCAATGGTGCCCGCCAATTGCTGTTTCGGACAGGCCCCGCCATGATAGGCCGCCAGCCGGGAGGATTGCGTGTGAAGGCGTTGCTTAAGAAAGTACCGATCTGGGCCGCGATCCTGTTCGCCGCCCTGGGAATTTCATCGATCGTCTATGCGATGACCGTCCAGCCGGTCGTCATCGATCTCACCACCGGCGGACGCGGCATGAGCCAGGTTCTTACGGTCGAGAACACGTTCGACAAGCCGTTGCCGGTCGAAATCCGGATCGAAAGCCTGAAGCTCGATACGGACGGCGTTGCGCCTACGGGCCAGGATCCGGGCGATCTTGCCGTCTTCCCGCCGCAAGCGCTGATCCAGCCCGGCCAGCGGCAGACGTTCCGCGTCCAATATGTCGGCGCACCGACCCTCGACACCAGCCGCCATTATTATGTGACGGTGGCGCAGCTTCCCGTGAAGCTGGAAGAGGGGCAGTCGAACATCCAGCTCCTCTATAATTTCCAGGTTCTGGTGAGCGTTTCGCCGGATGGGCAAAAGCCCGCGCTCACCATCACCAAAACGGAAACCGCTACGAACGCGGAAGGAAAGCCGGTGCCCGCAATCACGGTGAGCAATCTCACCAAGGCGCATGGCTATCTGTCGCGCGGACGGTTGCGGATCGTGCAATATGATGCGGGCGGCAAGGAAGTGTTCCGCCGTGCACTGTCGGGCCCCGAAATCCAGCAGACGGTCGGCTATGGGCTCGTCGGCGCTGGGCAGATCCGCCGGATCGTCGTTCCTGTCGAGTTGCCGCAGCAAGGGGGGCGTATTGAGGCCGAGTTCACCCCGGAAAGCTAAGGCGTCGGGGATGAAAGGGCGGCTCGCGGTCTCCGCCGCGTTCGTTCTTTTCAATCCGTCTTTGGCATCAGGGCAGGGGGCGCCGTCCGCTGCCACGGTGGAGATCGCGCCCGATCCGCAAGCCGCTGGGCAGCTCAATCCGACGGGCAAGCCGGTTGTGCTGACCGCGCCCGTGATGGACGGATCGACCTATCTTGGCGATGCGACGATCACGATCGAGGCGGATGAGCGGGTGCATTTTTCCGCGCGGCGCCTGCTCGATCTGCTCAAGAACCGCGTGGATGCCGGCGCGCTTCAGACGCTGGAGAGCGCCGTCGCCGGGGGACGTCCGCTGACCGCGAGCGAATTTCAACGGGCGGGCATCCTCATCCGCTACAATCCGCAAGCGCTCGAGCTGCAATTGGACATCGCGCCGGGCAGCCGGGCGTCGCGCTCGCTTGCCCTGTCCGACATTGACGACGGTCCGACGGGCAGCTTCATCGCGCCCGCCGATTATAGCGCCTATGTCAGCGTGCGCGGATCGCTCGATTATGTGCATCAGGGCGCGGATCGCGGCTTGGACCTCCCGGTCATCTTCATCGACGGCGCGGCGCGTGTTCGCGGAATCGTTATCGAGTCGGAAGCCAATTACCAGCCGGGTGCGCGCGATGCGGATTTCCAGCGGCGCGGCACGCGGGCCGTTTACGACGATCAGGACAGGCTCATGCGCTGGAGCGCGGGCGACCTGCTGACACTTGGCCGGGGCTTTCAATCGGCACCGGAAATTGCGGGCCTTGCCCTCTATCGCTCCTACAGCGTGCTTGAGCCGCAGGCGATCATTCGGCCGCGCGGCGACCGGAGTTTTCGCCTTGATCGCCGGTCGAGCGTGGAGGTGAGCGTCAACAATCAGATCGTGCGGCGGATCGAGCTCGATCCCGGCAGCTATGATCTGCGCGACTTTCCTTTCACCCAAGGTGCGAACGATATCCGCCTGACGATCACTGACGATGCCGGACGATCCGAGACGGTGCGCTACAATATCTTCCTCGATCAGGCGCAGCTGGCGAGGGGGCTGAGCGAATTCGGCCTTTATGCCGGTGTCATCGCGCCGCTGGGACGGAATGGGCCGCGTTACAGCGACGATCTTGCCTTCACAGGCTTCTACCGGCGGGGGATGAGCGACACGTTGACCCTTGGCGCGAACGTCCAGGTTGACCCTTATGGCTGGATGGGTGGGCCCGAAGCGGTGCTTGCGACGCCCATCGGCTCCTTTGCGGGGTTCCTCGCCGCGTCGCAGGTTGAGGGTTATGGCAAAGGCTGGGCGTCGATCCTGACATTCCAGCGGCCGGTCCTCCGCGCCAATGGGCTATCGAACAGTTTTTCCCTTTCCCTGGAAGCGAGGAGTCGGGACTTCGGGCCGATCGGCACTTTGCGGCCGTTCAATCCCTTCGTTTATGAAATTGGCGGGGGCTACAGCCGGTCGATCAACGAAGACATCTATGCAGGGGTCGATGCACGTTATTCCAAGGGCCGGGGCGACCAACGCGATGTCGCCAGCCTGCGCGCGACGATGGGCTGGCGGATCAATGCGGCCCTGAACTTCACCGGTGACGCGCGCTATGAACGGGATGCGTTCGGCACCGAGGTCGGCGCGTTCCTGTCGCTCACCTATCGCCTTGGCCGCTATTCCAGCCTGCGCGGCGATTACGACCCGCGGTTCAACCGGGCGCGCCTCACCTACCAGACCTATCGGGGGTCGGGCGTCGGCGCCTATAATTTCAATGCCGACATCGAGCGGAGCGATGGCGGCGTCGGCGCAACCGTCAACGCCAATTATTTCGCCAACCGCGCCGAATTGGGCTTCAGCCATTTCGGGACGTTCGATGGCGAGTTTGGGCCTTCGACCAGTCAGCGCTCCTCTCTCCGCTTCGGCACTGCTGTGGGAGTGGCGGATGGCGCGGTGTCTTGGGGGAGGCCGGTTTATGACAGCTTTGCGGTGGTTCAGGCGCACCGCTCGCTGAAGGGCGCTGACGTCGTGCTGGACCCGAGCCCATCGGGCGCCACGGCCCATACGGGGGCGCTTGGCACTGCCCTCTATTCTAGCCTGACCAGCTATAGCGAGCGCTCGATTACGGTGGACGCGCCTGCGGCGCCGACCGGTGCAGATTTAGGGCAGGGCGCTTTCCGCCTGTTCCCGCCTTATCGCGCGGGGTACAAATTGACGGTGGGGTCGGATTATTCGGTGACGGTGGTCGGGCGTCTTGTCACGCGGGATGGCTCCCCGGTCAGCCTCGTTGCGGGCACTGCGACGGAATTGGCCCAGCCGGATCGTGAGCCGGTTACGTTGTTCACGAATGGTGACGGGCGCTTCGGTGCCACCGGCCTGGCGCCGGGGCGCTGGCGGATCGAGATGCTCGATCCGGACCGGAGCATATTTGAAATCGAGATCGCTGATGAGGCTGAGGGGGTTATTCAGCTCGGCGAGGTGCGCCCTTCGAGCTGATTTCTTCTAAAGGCGACCATTTCACCCCGCTAGGGCTGGTGACGCAGCCCGGTTCCAGCTGGTTCCGTCCTTCGACAGGCTCAGGACTAGCGGGGGTGGGTAGGCGGAGGCGGAGCAGGTTACTCCGCCTCCAAGCCATTTAGAAGGCCGCGTTCAGGCCGATGCGGAAGGCGACGGCTGCGTGGCCTTGCTGTTCTTCCGCGCTGAATTCGCCGCCAAGGCGGAAGATCTGCGTGCCGCCGGCGAGGCGGAGGCGGCCGATCCAACCGCTCTTGCGGTCTTCGGCACGAAGCACGAAATCGTCGCCTTCCGCGAAGCGGGCCGTGGTCGTGCCAAGCTCGCCCGCGATGATCTGACGGCGTCCGGCTTCCGCTTCCAGGCGCAACCAGGTGCCCTGCGGATCCATGCTGCCGAAATCATAGCCGACGACCATCGAGCCCGTGGCTGCGAGTTCGTCGCCCGTGCGCTTGTCGACGCTGAGGTTGAAGGCGTCGCCGCCGCCATTTTCCTCATAATCGCCTTCCGACAGGCGATAATAATCGATCGCCGCAGTCGGACGGAAGCTCAGGCGTCCCGACTGGATTTCATAAGAAGCGCCCGCCGTTCCCGAAAAGAGCGTACCGTTCCAATCCGCTTCGGCCGTGCGGGTGACCGTCTGGCTGCCGGCAGTGCCGATGAACCGGCGGAAGCCTTCGAACTTAATGAAGGCGCCCGACGCCCGCGCATAGGCCTGAAGCGGCCCGAAATCGCCGCGCCAATAGCCGGCCAGTTCGAACTGGTTGGTATCGACCTGATTGTCATTGCCGCCAAAGGCGTCCTTGCCGAGCAGATAGCCGAAGGATGCGCCGACCACGTTCCCTTCGGACAGTTCCTTTTCGGCCCCTGCCGCGGCACCCCAGCCGCTGACGTCATATTCGGACGTGTCGCCGATATCCTTGCTCGTGCCCCAGACAACCTGCGACACCCAGACGCCCGGGCGTCCGTCCGGTGCGACCGGGATGCGGCGATCCTGCAGCATCCGCGCCGTCGCACGCGAGGCCTGCGTGACGGTTTCGAACGTGCCGCCAGCATGTTCGGGAAGGAGCTGGCGATAAGCGGCGTCGAACGCGCCCTGCTCGCCGATGCCGAGGAACACGTCGGCCACCTGCTCGTCGCTGTCGAGCGCGTCGAAGATCGCGTCATAAGCGGCGGCTTCCGACGCGTTGAACTGAAGCTCGCTTGCCGTCTTGCGGCGGATGTTAAGCGCCACGGTATCGGTCGTTTCGTTGGCGGTGACCGATCCGGCGTAGAGGTAGGGAAGGGTCGCCGTGTCGGCGCTGATGTTGGCGCCGCCGGTCAGCGATCCTGCACGCAAAACCGTGAAGGTGCCTTCCGAATCCGCGATGCGGCTCAACGTGACCGAGATGCGGCTGTTCGTGCCGAAGCTTGCCGCGCCCGCCACGTCATACAATGTGTTGTTGCCGCTGACCGGATCGAGCGTGACCGCAAGGGTGGAATTCGCGCCCATGGTGAGCGAGCCGATATCGACCTCCCCCACATTGGTTGCGCCAAAGCGGCCGCCATCGACAGTGATTGCCGCCGAACCGGCATTGCTGATCCGGCCGGTGAAGCTGGACGTGCCGGCCAGCGTCATCGTGTCGGCGCCGCCGCCAAAATTGATGTCCCCGGCAAAGCGCGAGGTTCCGGCCATGGTGATCGTATCGACACCAGCGCCAAAGGTCGCGTTGCCGGTATAGGCGGCATCGCCCGAAAGCGCGAGGCGGTTGGCCCCCGCGCCGAAGGTGGTGTTGCCGGTGACGGTGCCGTCGGCAATGTCGAATACATCGTCGCCGCCGCCGAAGCGGACGTTACCGATGATCTGCGGCGCGTTGCCGGTGGTGACGGCATTCTGGCGGATGGTGACGCCGGTGCCGTTGAGGCTGACGTCGATCGCATTGGTGCGATCCGCGTCGAGCGCGGCACCAGTTGCGGCGATCGTGCCCGTATTTTCGATAAGGTCGAGGCCGCCGGAGCGATCGACGATCGCGCTGGCAATGCCGCCCGTGCCGCTGACCGCGCCGCGGATGACGCCGCTATTAGTGATCCGGTTGACGGTCGCACCGGCTTCGATCGCCAAGCCTTCAGCGCGTGTCGAGCTTTCCGCTCCACCCGCAGACCCGCTGAGGAGGCCCGATACGCTGACCGTGTCGACTGTGGCACCAGACCCGATGTTGAGCGCCGTCGCGCTGCGATCGAACGACTCCGCGTTGACGCTCGCGCCGATCGTCATTCCTCCAGCGACTGTCACGTCGCCGCCCAAGCCCCCGATCTGGATCGCGGTGGAGGTGACGCCGCTGTAAACGCCATCCGATTTCACTGTGCCGTTGATGACAATACCATGGCCCGAAGCGTGGCCGGTTACCGCGCCTACCGCGATATCTTCGGTCGCGGACCCGATGCGGATGGCCGGTGCCGATCCGAAGGTCGAGATATTCGCGGCGCCTTCGTCCTTATCCTTGATGCCGTCATTGTCTTCGTCTTTGTCTGTCGTGCCGGGCGCAACGGCAAAGATGATGCCGCCCGAAACATTGCCGCGAATATCGACGGCCGGTCCGCCCTGGAGCAGGTCGTCGGCATCGAGTGCGTTGAGTGCCGCGGTCGTGGTCGGTCGGCTGTTGGAGCGATAGCCCGAACTCGAGATCGCTCCCTGGATTTCGAGCGTCCCGGTGATGTCGCCAAGCATCTGGGCGCCGACAGCATTGGCGCCCTTCACGGTGATGGCGCCCGCAATCCGGGTGTTGCCGTTCAAGTCATTCGCACGGATGCCAACGCTGTCATTGCCGGTCACGTTGATCGTGCCGTTATTGATGAGGCGGCCGTTCAGTGTATTTTCGATGCTGATACCGGCCGAAGCATTACCTTCGATGGTGATCGTTCCGGAATTGGTGATGTTTCCGGTAAGGGGAGCGCCACCGCCCAAAACGCGGATCCCGTACCGGCCTGTCCCTTGCGCGAAGCCGCCGTCGAGATCGCCGTCCTTGTCGCTGTCGGTGCCCGTATAATCTTCGATAATGGAAATCGTCGCGCCCGCGGCATTGTTGATTGTAGTCGCCGTCACGCCGGACGTGACGAGAATGCCGGTGGAATCGTTCACATTGTTGGTGCCGATCGTGGCCTCGTTCGTCACAGCATTATTGCTGTCCACGATCACAGCGCCGCCGCTCACCGTCGGGCGGACCGAGCCACCGGTGGCGATGCGAATGTCGCTCGCGGCACCGTTGTTTGCGGTGGACGTGGAAATCGATGTGGTGCGCGCGGTGGAGATCACCGTCTGGGCGGCGGCTGGCATCGCAACGGCGAGCGCAACCGGCGTGAGGCACGTGGCAGCAAGCAAATAACGCATCTGGACTCAAACCCCTTCAAAGGCGGCAACTTCTTGCCGTTCGTGGCTGTTCAGCGATGTTCTGTGGACGACGTGGGATTGAACCCAGAAAGAGCGTCCCCCCGGCTTAAGTTGCTTATCGCTGTCCCCTGTCGCGCGCAGCCATGCCAGATGCTGAGCGCCGAGGAAAGATGCCATTCCGAAATTGTGGCTCGTGAACCGGACCAGCCGTCATTGCGAGGAGCGATACGACGAAGCAATTCATGGTTCTGGCAAGCACAGTTGGATTGTTTCGCTTCGCTCGCAATGACGAGGGAAGATTAGGACATCGGAAAATATTCGCGCAGGGCCATCAGCGTCTCATCGACGGTTCGGTGATGGATGAAAATCCCGCCCGCTTCTTCCCACAGATGGCGGTGCTTCAGCGTGTCGTCGACCAGCACATCGCCTTCTTTCGCGTGATTGCGTTTGTTGACCGCCATGCAGGTGATGATGCGCGTGCCGGGGAAGTGTTCTGCAGCCCAGCGTTCCTTCTGCGGGGCAGCCCAATTGCCGCGCGGCAGGCCGGTGAGGATGATTGGATCGAGATGGCGGACGGCTTCGAACAATGTCATCGCGCCCGGCATCGGGGGCAGGGTGCCGTAGAAATCCGGCGCGGCCGCGAGTTTCGCCCACATCTTCCCGATATTATGCCGCCGCTCGAACTCGCGCGGGGAAGCGCCAAGGACGGACTTCGCACCCGCGTCAAAATCGGCCAGAACGCCGTCGCAGTCGAGGTAGAGCTGCCGGGTCATGGAAAGCGTTTCGGCTGGAGCAGGATCGGCATGGGGAGCGCGATCGGCGCCCAGCCGAATGCCGCGATCACGTCGTTGCTTTCCCTGGCCCGCCTGCCTTCCGCCAGCGACCAGGTAATATGATAGGTGCTGCCGTCCGGCCTATCCGTGGTTCCATCGATCCGCACCACCAACGCCTCGACCCCCTTGCCGTCGTCGCTCCGCCCGACGATCTCGCCCTCCGTTTCCGAAGGAAGCCCGGCATCGCGGGAGGTGTGAGCCTTCAGGGTCACATGATCGGCGACCACTTCGCCATATTTCGGCGGAAATTGTTGAAGGAGCTCCCGGCGCTGGCTGAGGTCGAGAGCCCAACCGATCACCATTTTCCCGTTGCCCGCCCGATCCGATGCTTCCTTCGCGTTCATTGTCATGGGTCATCCAATGCTGGTGCAAGCGGACCGGTTCCTCGCAGTGCGCGTTGTTGTTAGCGAAAGGAAGCATGATGGAGAGGAAGAGGGAAGAGGAGCAGGAGGGAAACCTGCCTTCGCATGTTGAAGAAAGCCGGAAGGAAGGCGAACGGCACCGCCGCGAATTGGATGAGGTGCCGCCGCCTGGCACCGACCCACTCCACGAAGGGCCCTAATTGAGTCCGGAGCCTAGCCGCCCGCAAAGGATGTTGGCGCCAGAAACAGGCGTTTCACATCTGGCTCGACAGCGCGAATCTCTGCGATAAGACGCCCGACGATCCGTTCGATTTCTCCGGCCGGAACGGTATCGCGAAAGTCGACGAGAGCGGTGACGACGATGTCGTGAGGGCCAAGGTGAACCGAACTCATGTCCCGCACCTCGACAATGACGGGTTCGCGAAGCAGGTGATGCTCGAGCCTTGCGAGGAGCGCGGGCGAGGCGGATTCCCCGATAATGAGGCTCATCGTCTCGCGCGCAAGCAGCAGCGAGGCCGCGATGAGGATTAGGCCGATCAGCAACGAAGCGACGCCGTCCAAAGCGGGGAGATTGAAGAGATGGGCGGCGACAAGGCCCGCCAGCGCGACTGCGAGGCCGATAAGAGCCGCCGTGTCTTCGAACAAGACGGTAAAGAGCACCGGATCCTTTGCCTCCCGTACCGCGCGCCACCAGGATGTATTGCCGGTAACCTTGCGGAATTCGCCAAGCGCAACGCGGAAGGATCCGCCCTCCATCACCATGGCGAGGCAGAGTATGACGTAATTGACGACCGGGCTTTCCACCGGATGGGGCGCATTGAGCTTCTGGACGCCTTCATAGATCGCCACGACGCCGCCCGCCGTGAAGAGCAGTACGGCGACGACGAAGCTCCAGAAATAGATTTCGCGCGAATAGCCGAAGGGGTGTTTGCGGTCCGCGGGCCGCGCCGATCGCTTCATGCCGAAGAGAAGGAGCAGTTGATTGCCCGTGTCGACGAGGCTGTGCACGCCCTCCGCGAGCATCGCGCTTGAACCGGTATAGGCCGCCCCGCCGAACTTCGCGATCGCGATGCCGAGATTGGCGCCCATCGCGGCGAGTACCGCCTTTTTCGACCCTGTCGCCATTTCGTCCTTCCACATCCTGGAAGGGGCGAACGTTGCGGGCGGGTGAATGTTCGCCTGCGCGCAAAAGAAAAGGGAGCCGAAGCTCCCTTTCCCCTTCAGTCTCTTACCAGATCCGCGCGCGTTCTTCCGGCGGGATATAGAGCGCTTCGCCCGGCTGGATGTTGAATGCCTCATACCAGGCATCGACGTTGCGGAGCGGCGCGAAGGCGCGGATGTGGCCCGGCGAGTGCGGGCCGTTGACGATCTGCTGACGCAGCGCATCGTCGCGCCACAGCGTCCGCCACACCTGCGCCCAGCCCATGAACAGGCGCTGTTCGCCGGTGAAACCGTCGATGACCGGCGATTTCTGACCATTGAGCGAGTTCTTGTACGCGTCATAGGCGACGTGGATGCCAGCCATATCGCCGATATTCTCGCCCATCGCGACGCGGCCGTTGATGCGCATGTCGGGCAGCGTCGGGAAGGTGTAGGCTTCATATTGAGCGCCCAATCGCGCTGCCTGCGTTTCGAATTTCGCCGCATCATCGGCCGTCCACCAATCGCGCAGGATGCCCTTGCCGTCCGACTTGCGGCCCTGATCGTCGAAGCCGTGGCTGATTTCGTGGCCGATTACGCCGCCAATGGCGCCGTAATTGACGGCCGGATCGGCCTTGGGATCGAAGAAGGGCGGTTGCAGGATTGCGGCGGGGAAGACGATCTCGTTCTTCACCGGCGAATAATAAGCGTTCACCGTCTGCGGCGTCATGCCCCATTCGGCTTCGTCCACGCGCTGGCCGAGCCGATTGGCACGATAATTCCATTCGAAAGCCGCCGCCCGTTCGACATTCCCGAACAGGTCGCCATTCTTGATCTGCAGCGCCGAATAATCCCGCCACTTGTCGGGATGGCCGATCTTCAGGCCAAAATTGGCGAGCTTGTCGAGCGCCTGGACCTTCGTTTCCGGGCTCATCCACTGAAGGCCCTCGATACGGGTCTTCATGGCAGCCTTCACGTTGGCGACCAGGCTGTCCATCGCGGTCTTTGCTTCGGCGGTATAATAGAGGCCGACATAGTCGCGGCCGATGGCTTCGCCCATCGCGCCTTCCGCCACGCCGACGCCGCGCTTCCAACGCTCGCGCTGCTCCGGCTGGCCGTTCATGAACTTCGAACGGAATTCGAACTGTGCCTGGTCGAAAGCCTTGGACAGGAGCGGGGCGGCGTCATCCACCGTCTGGAAAGCCTGCCATGCCTTCAGCGTCTCAAGATCGGTATCCGCGAAAATCTTCGCGATTTTCGGGAATGCGGTGTTCTGCGACACGATCGCCTTGTCGGCCTTGCCGACATTGGCGGCCGCCATGAACGTGCCCCAGGGGAAGCCCGGCGCCTGCGTATTCAGCTCCGCGAGCGTCATCGGATTATAGGTCTTGTCGCGGTTGCGGCTTTCGGCGCGGGTCCAATGCGCCTCGGCGATCTTCGTTTCCATCGCGACGATGTCGGCGGCCGCCTTTTCCGCATTCGCCCAGCCGGCAAGGCCGAGCATCTGTGCGACATATTGCTGGTAGCGGGTCTTCTGCGGCGCGAATTTTTCCTGAAGATACATTTCGCGGTCGCCCAGGCCGAGGCCGGACTGACTCATGTACAGTGCGTAATAATCCGGATTCTTGCTGTCGTCGTTGACGAACGCGCCGAAGAAGCTGCCACCGACCCGGCCGAGCGACTGGCCCATCAGCTTGGCCATGTCATCCTTCGACTTCACGCCACGTATGGCTTTGAGCTTCGGCTGGAGCGGCTTGGCGCCGAGCTTCTCGATCGCCGCTTCGTCCATGAACGCCTGGTAGAGAGCCGCAACCTTCGCCTGATCGCCGTCCTTTGCGGGATTGCCGAGCTTATAGCCTTCAACCAGCTGGCGAACACGCGCCTCGGAAAGATCGCGCAGCGTCGCGAACGCGCCGAAAGAGGAGCGGTCCGCCGGAATTTCCGTCGTCTTGGCCCACGTGCCATTCACATAGCCGAAGAAGTCGTCACCGGGCTTGACGCTCTTGTCCATGCCCGCCGTATCGATGCCCCACTCGCCCATGGGGGCGGCCGCAATCGTCGTGGCGGTGCTGCTGCTCGCGCCAGTGCTTGCCGCGCTGTCGAATAGAGACAGCATCGTGCAGGCCTCGTCGATGCAATCATGGCTCTCGTCCGCAAAAGCGGGGGCGGCCGCAAGCAGCGCAAGGCCGAGCGCCTTGGTCGTCAAAAGCTTCATTTCTGCCCCTTTGGCTCATGGGCGTGAATCGCCCGGATGGCGGACACTATTCAGGGGCAGCGATGAACGTCAAATGATCATGCGTCGGCAGGCTTTTCCCAGCTGTCGTCGATCATCTTGATAATGGCGGAAAAATCCTTTCCCGCGCCGCCAAGATTGGCGAAGCGCGTATAGAGTTCCTCCGCTTCAGCGCCCATGGGCGTATAGGCGTTGACGCTCTGTGCCGCTTCCATGGCGAGCTTCAGATCCTTCAGCATCAGGGCGGTTGCGAACCCGCCTTCATAGTCGCGATCCGCAGGCGTCTGCGGACCGACGCCGGGGACCGGGCAATAGCTCGTCATCGACCAGTTCTGGCCCGATGCCTGGCTCGAAATGGCGAAGAAGGTCTGCGGGTCGAGGCCGAGCTTCTGAGCCAGCGCGAAGGTCTCGCAGGTCGCGACCATCGACGCGCCCAAGAGCATGTTGTTGCAGATTTTCGCCGCCTGACCCGCGCCCGCGCCGCCCGCGTGGATCACCGCCTTGCCCATGATTTCGAGGAAGGGTTGTGCCGCTTCGAAGGCCTTGTCCGTGCCGCCGCACATGAAGGTGAGGGTGCCCGCTTCGGCCGCCGCTATACCGCCGGAGACCGGCGCATCGACCATCTGGTAGCCCGCCGCTTCCGCGTCCGCGATCACCTTGCGCGCCGTGGTGACATCGATCGTGGAGCAATCGATCAGGATCGCAGCCTTGGGGGCCGCGCCGAGGATGCTGTTCTCGTACACATCCTCCACATGCTTGCCCGCAGGCAGCATGGTGACGACGACATCGGCCTCGCTCGCCGCTTCGGCAGCGGAAGCGGCGCGGATGCAACCCGCTGCTTCGGCTTTGGCGAGGGCCGCATCGGAAAGGTCGAAAGCCCGCACCTCATGTCCCGCCTTGGCGAGATTGGCGGCCATACCGCTCCCCATATTGCCGAGCCCGATGAATGCGACCTTTGCCATTTCGTTATCCTCTACCTTACATCCAGAACCGCTAGGGCTGAGCTTGTCGAAGCGCGTTTGCCCCGCACGTTTCACACGCCCTTCGACAGGCTCAGGGCTAGCGGGGCGTTTTTGCGGGGTCAGCTTACCGCCCGTTCCACTCCGCCTTCCGCTTGTCGACGAAGGCGCTCATGCCTTCCTTCTGGTCCTCGGACCCGAAGAGCCCGTGGAACAACCGACGCTCGAACACAATGCCCTGCGCCAGGCCCATCTCGAAGGCGGCGTTCACCATTTCCTTGTTGGCGATGGCGGCAAGCGGGCCCATGGCCGCGATCGTTTCTGCGGTCTTCAGCGCCTCTTCGAGTAGCGAAGCTGCGGGCACCACTCGCGCGACGAGACCAGAGCGTTCCGCTTCCTCTGCGCCCATCATCCGGCCGGTAAGGCACATTTCCATTGCCTTGGCCTTACCGATTGCATGGGTCAGTCGCTGCGATCCGCCCATGCCCGGCGTCACACCCAGCTTGATCTCCGGCTGGCCAAATTGCGCATTGTCGCCCGCGATGATGAAGTCCGCCATCATGGCGACCTCACAGCCGCCGCCGAGCGCATAGCCCGCCACCGCCGCGATCCAAGGTTTGCGCGTGGCCGTCACCTTCTCCCAGCCGGAGAAGAAGTTCGACGCATACATTTGGGCAAAGCCCTGATCCTGCATTTCCTTGATATCCGCGCCCGCCGCGAAAGCCTTTTCGCTACCGGTCAGCACCGCGCAACGCTGGCTGTCGTCCGCATCATAGGCGGCGAAGGCGGCGATCAGCTCATTCAGCACCGCCGTATTGAGCGCATTCAGCGCCTTCGGGCGATTGAGGGTGATGAGCGTCACCGCCCCACGTTGTTCGACCAGGATGTTTTCGTAGCTCATCATTCTCGTCCTAAGCGTCATTCCGGCGAAAGCCGGAATCTCGTGACCGAAAGGTTCAGCGCTCCGCCCTCGCTGAGATCCCGGCCTTCGCCGGAATGACGATTAAGCGGCTAGCGGCGTCCATTCCTCGCCTTCCGGCATCGGCGCGAAGATGGTGTCGATCATTTCGTCCGTTACACCCTCGGGCGTGTCGGGATTCCATTTCGGTGCATTGTCCTTGTCGATCAACACGGCGCGGACGCCTTCGATAAAGTCCGGCCGCACCACGACATGGGCGGCGATGCCATATTCCATCCGCATCTCGTCCGCGAAGTCGGTCATCACCGCGCCGAGGGCAAGCTGGCGGAGCGAAACCTTGCAGGCCTGCGGGCTCTTCGTGCGGAGCGTTGCAAGCTCGGTCTGCGCCCATTCGGACTCATCGGCTTCAAGGCTGGCGAGAATATCCTCCAGCCGATCCGATGCGAAATGCCGGTTGATGGTCAGGAGATTGTCGGCAACCCTGGCTTCCGGAACCGATGCTCCGGCCGTTCCCAATATGCCCTCGATCCGGTCCGGACGCGCGGCGATCTGCGCCTTGACGTCCTCCAGCTTCTCGCTCGGGCAATAATGGCTGGCGAGGCCGAGATATTTGCACTCGGCGCCATCCATCCGCGCGCCGGTCAGCGCCAGGAACTGGCCGACCCGGCCCGGCAGGCGGGACAGATACCAGCCGCCGCCGACGTCCGGGAACAGGCCGATTGCGGTTTCCGGCATGGCGAAGCGGGTATTCTCCGTCGCCACGCGATATTTGGCGGGCTGCGAAATGCCGACGCCGCCGCCCATCGTGATGCCGTCCATGAAGGCAATGATGGGCTTTTCATAGGTGAAGAGCAGGTGGTTGAGCCGATATTCCTCGTGGAAGAAGGCCCGGGCATCGGCGCCGTCCGTCGAGCCGCTTTCGGCCAGCATGCGCACGTCGCCGCCCGCACAGAAGCCGCGCCCTTCGGCATGGTCGATCATGACGGCTTCCACCGCCGGATCATCGCTCCATTCGATCAGCGTCGCGATCATGGCCGAACACATGTCCTTGGTCAGGGCATGGATGGCCTTCGGGCGATTGAGGCGGATGCGGCCGACACGGCCTTCGATCATGGTTATGATGTCTTCGGTCATCAGAAGTCCTTCGATACGGGCCTTCGCCGTTGCTCAGTCCCTACTCAGGACGAACGGAAAAGAAAAACCCGTTCGGCCTGAATAGCCATTGAGCTTGTCGAAATGGCGTATCGAAGGGTCACTGCCGCAACATCTCGCGCGAAACGATCACCCGCATGATCTGGTTGGTGCCTTCCAAAATCGAATGCACGCGAAGGTCGCGCCAGAAGCGCTCGATCGGATAATCCTGAAGATAGCCGTAGCCCCC
Organism: Allosphingosinicella vermicomposti; assembly: GCF_003012815.1. Taxonomy (GTDB): domain Bacteria; phylum Pseudomonadota; class Alphaproteobacteria; order Sphingomonadales; family Sphingomonadaceae; genus Allosphingosinicella; species Allosphingosinicella vermicomposti. Next base: position 484,361 of record NZ_PXYJ01000001.1, read on the forward strand.
ATGCAGTTGCAGCGCACGATCAACGACGCTGCTGCCCGTGTCAGTTGCAAGGCGCTTCGCCATCGCCGCGAACTTGGTCTTGTCCGGTGCGTTCGCCGTCACCTTGGCAGCGGCGGTGTAGAGGAGGATGCGCGCGGCCTGAAGTTCGGTTTCCATATCGGCCAGCGTGAACTGCGTGTTCTGGAAGTCCGCGATCGGGTTGCCGAACTGCTTGCGATCCTTCGTATATTTGACCGCTTCGTCGAGGCAGCGTTGCGCGCCGCCGAGCGAGCAGGCGCCGATGTTGAGGCGACCTCCGTCGAGACCCATCATCGCGATGCGGAAGCCTTCGCCTTCGCCGCCGACGCGGTTCGACACGGGCACGCGCACGTCGTCGAAATTGACCTGGCAGGTCGGCTGCGAATGCCAGCCGAGCTTCTTTTCCTGCGCGCCGAAGCTAACGCCCGGCATGTCCTTTTCGATGACAAGGCAGCTAATGCCCTTGGGGCCATCTTCCCCGGTGCGGACCATGACGACGTAAATCTCATTCTCGCCGCCGCCGGAGATGAACGCCTTGGAGCCCGACACGACATAATGGTCGCCGTCCAGCACCGCCTTGGTCTTGAGCGCTGCCGCGTCGGAACCCGAGGAGGGCTCGGTGAGGCAATAAGAACCCATCTTCTCCATCGTCACCATCGACGGGAGATATTTCGCCTTGAGGTCGTCCGACCCGAAGCGGTCGATCATCCACGCGGCCATATTGTGGATGGAGATGAAGGCGGAGGTGGACGGACAGCCGTAAGCCATCGCCTCCATGATGAGCGCCGCCTCCAGCCGACCGAGCCCGATGCCGCCCGCATCTTCGCTCACGTAGATGGAGCCAAAGCCCAGTTCCGCCGCCGACCGGATCGTGTCCTTCGGGAAAATATGCTTCTCGTCCCACTCGCCCGCATGAGGCGTGATGGCGTCGGCGGTGAACTTTTGCGCCATTTCCTGGATCTGGCGCTGGTCATCGGTAAGGTCGAACTGGGTCATCCTGTCCTTCAATCTTGATCTGAGACGTTCAACTGCGCGAAGGAATTCCTTCCAGCGCCCATGCTTCGGCGGCTACGGGTTCATCGAACACCTGAAATTTCTGTCCGTGGAAAATGCGCTGAGCCTGCAGGCGGTTTAGGGTTGTCGCGGTGATGATGGCGACGCGTCCGCCAACGGCCCGCGACATGTCGTCCATGAGTTTCCCGAAGACTTCGGAGACCTCCGCCGATTGCACGGGCAGCTCCCGCCCATCGCCGAGGACCGACACGATCCGTCCGTTCCGCCCAACCTCGGCAGCTTTTGCAAGGAATTCGGCCGAAAAACGCGTGGCAATATCAGCATCCCAAAAGCCCGCCAGCTTGAGCCGGATCAGGCTTTTATCCTCGTCGAAGTCGATCTGATACATTTTGCGTTTGCCCTTGGATCAGCCCATCGTCGGAATGACGAAGGCATTCTCCCCAGTAACGGATCCGTCGGGCCAACGTTGAGTGACCGTCTTGGTCTTGGTCCAGAAACGGACGCCTTCCATGCCGTGCTGGTTGATGTCGCCATATGCCGAGCGCTTCCAGCCGCCGAAGGTGTGATAGGCGACCGGCACCGGGATCGGTACGTTGATGCCGACCATGCCGACATTGACGCGCGCCGCAAATTCGCGGGCGGCATGGCCGTTACGGGTGAAGATCGCGACGCCATTGCCATATTGGTGGTCGGAAGGAAGGCGCACCGCTTCCTCAAAGCTGTCGGCGCGGACGATCTGCAGGACGGGCCCGAAAATCTCTTCCTGGTAGCTCTGCATGGTCGGCTTCACATGGTCGAACAGGGTCGGGCCGACGAAGAAGCCTTTCTCATGCCCCTGAAGGGTGAAGCCGCGTCCGTCGACAACCAGTTCGGCGCCTTCATCGACGCCCATCTGAATGTAATTTTCGACCTTCTGCTTGTGCGCCGCGTTCACGACCGGGCCATAATGCGCTTCGGCATCGGTGGAGACGCCGACACGCAGCTTCTCGATCGCCGGGATGAGCTTTTCGCGCAGCGCATTGGCGGTCTTGTCGCCGACCGGCACCACGACCGGAAGCGCCATGCAGCGCTCCCCCGCCGACCCGAAGGCCGCGCCCGACAGGTCGTTCACCACCTGATCGAGATCGGCGTCGGGCATGACGATGCCATGATTCTTCGCGCCGCCCATCGCCTGGACGCGCTTACCTGCGGCGACGCCGCGCTTGTAGACATAGTGCGCGATGTCGGACGATCCGACGAAGCTCACCGCCTTGATATCCTCATGGTCGAGGATCGCGTCGACCATTTCCTTATCGCCATTGACGACCTGCAGGATGCCATCGGGAAGGCCCGCTTCCTGCATCAATTGGGCGAGGCGGACGGGCACGGACGGATCGCGCTCGGACGGCTTCAGGATGAAGGCGTTGCCGCAGGCGATGGCGACGCCGAACATCCACATCGGGATCATGCCGGGGAAATTGAACGGCGTGATGCCCGCGACGACACCTAAAGGCTGGCGCATCGAAAAGACGTCGATGCCGGGGCCGGCGCCCTGCGTATATTCGCCCTTCAGCGCGTGCGGGATGCCGCAGGAAAATTCGATGACTTCCAGGCCGCGCTGGATGTCGCCCTTGGCGTCCGCGATCACCTTGCCATGTTCGGAGGAGAGAAGGTGGGCGAGCTCGTCCATATTCTGTTCGACGAGTGCCTTGAAGTTGAACATCACGCGGGCACGGCGCTGCGGATTGGTCGCGGCCCAGGCGGGCTGCGCTTTCAGCGCATTGTCCATCGCCTTTTGAAGATCGGCGGCGGTCCCTAGGCGAACCTGCGCCTGGACGACGCCATTATTGGGATCGAACACGTCGCTCGTCCGCTCGCCCGACGCATAAGCCGCGCCGCCAATGAAATGATCGATATTCCGCATGGCATCCTCGAATGTGAGTCTTTTTGATCTGCGCTGGCCCTAGCCAAGCCTCGGCGGAAATGCCAGTTGGTTGGTCAAAGTGAAAAGGAGAGCGCATGAAACTCGGATCGCTGAAAGGTGGGCGCGACGGGCGCCTTGTCGTCGTCAGCCACGATCTCGCCTGGTGCGCGGACGCGACGCATATCGCGCCGACCATGCAGGCCGCGCTCGATGATTGGGATCGCGTGGCGCCGCAGCTCGAACTGCTCGCCACCGATCTTGCCCACGAAGCGATTCCGATGATGCGCTTCCACGAACGCAACGCCGCCGCGCCTTTGCCGCGTGCTTATCAGTGGGCGGATGGCTCGGCCTATGTGAATCACGTCGAACTGGTGAGGAAGGCGAGGGGAGCCGAGCTTCCCGAGAGCTTCTGGACCGATCCGCTCATGTATCAGGGCGCTTCCGACGAAATGCTTGGCCCCCGCGATCCCATCCCGCTCGCCGACGAAAGCTGGGGCTGCGACCTGGAGGCCGAGATCGTGGTCGTCACCGGTGACGTGCCGCGCGGCGTTTCCCGCGAAGAGGCGCTTTCACACATCCGCCTGGTCGGCCTCGTCAACGACGTGTCCCTGCGCAACCTCATCCCCGCCGAGCTCGCCAAGGGCTTCGGCTTCGTTCAGTCCAAGCCCGCCAGTGCCCTGTCGCCCGTCCTCGTCACGCCCGACGAGCTTGGCGACCGCTGGAAGGACGGCAAGCTTCACGGCGCCTTGAAGGTCGATCTCAACGGCCAGCCCTTCGGCCGCGCCGATGCGGGCGAGGACATGACCTTCGATTTCGGAACCTTGATCGCCCATCTCGCCAAGACGCGGAATATCGGCGCAGGCTCGATCATAGGCTCCGGCACCGTATCGAACCGCGATGCCGATGGCGGCCCCGGCAAGCCCGTGGCACGCGGCGGCCTCGGCTATTCCTGCCTCGCCGAAGTGCGAATGATCGAAACGATCCTCGACGGTAAACCCGCAACGCCGTTCCTCAAGAGCGGCGACACGGTCCGCATCTGGATGGAAGACGAGCACGGCCACGCCATCTTCGGCACGATTGAGCAGCAGGTCGTCAGCGCCTAAAAAAAGGGTCCGGGGCGACGGCTCCGGACCCTATTCATTCGTAACGATCGCTTAGCGCTTGCGCAGCTCGATCTGCACGCAATTGATGCAATAGCCCCAGTTCGAATCCCCGCGGCTCTTAAAATCGACCACGGTCGACTGTTGAAACGGGCTCTGATTATCGTCGAGACGCAGGGTCAGCGGACGACCGCCGAGGCGAGCCTGAACCCGATACCGGCCGATGGGAACGTCTTTGATGTTGCCATCGCGGTCCGGCTTGCGGGTGAGAGCCGTCCCGGCGCTCCCATCGATCAGCGGGCCGACTGGCTCCAGCGTCAATTCCACCTGGGGATAGGATTCCTCGCGAAAACCGGACTCATAAGTCGTGACGACCTCCACAGTGCCGCCATAAAATCCGCCACCAATTTCGTCGGGAATCTTACCTGTGAGCTTCCACGCCATGTTCCGCACGCCGCCTTCCTTGCCCGGAACCCAATTAGGGTTATCCGGATGAAGCGGCAGCGAGAAAGTGTCGCCGTTATAGCTCTTCTCGATCGAGCCGTGGACACGCCACCCGCCATCCCCGACGCGTACGCGGTAATTACCAGCCGCGTCGGTGATGGCCACCTTGTCCGTATCGTCATAGCTTCGTGTGGAATGGTCGATGTTCGTATCGTTCCAGTTGTAAACGTCCATGACGACCTTTGCGCCCTTCAGTGGCTTTCCCTGCGAATCCACGACGCGCCCTTGCACATAATAAGGCGCGGCGTTGCTTGCCGCCGGAACGCCACAGGAAATGAGTGCGGCGGCCATCAGGGCGGGATAGGTGAGGCGGTGAGCGTAAGTCATAATTTCCCCATGAAACTGAAGAGATGGATGAAGGGCATTTGATGCGCGCTGTCCCTATCCCATCGACAAAAGTGTTGCACGGGGCGACGAAGCTTGGTTCCTGATGCGATGTGCAACCAAGGGGGCGATATGAGAAAGCTGACCATGATGGGCGCCTTGCCCCTGCTGATCGCCGCTGCGCAGCCCGCGCAGATCGCGGATCAGGTGAGCGAGCAGAAGCTCCGCGCCAATGTCGAAAAGCTGGTGAGCTTCGGCACCCGCCACACGCTTTCCTCCCAGACCGATCCGAAGCGCGGCATAGGCGCCGCGCTCAATTGGGCGGAGGACGAGCTTCAGTCTTATTCCAAGGCCTGCGGAAATTGCCTGACGACCGCGCGTCCCGCCGACACGGTCACCAATCGCCGCATCCCAAACCCGACGAAGGTCGTCGATGTCATCGCTGTGCAAAAGGGCACTGAGCGTCCCAACGACGTTGTCATCATCACCGGCCATATCGACAGCCGCGTGACGGACGTGATGGATGTCACCTCCGATGCGCCCGGCGCCAATGACGACGGCTCCGGCACCGTCGCGGTGATCGAGGCGGCGCGGGTGCTTTCCAAGCACAAATTCCCCGCGACCATCGTCTATGGCGTGCTCTCCGGCGAAGAGCAGGGGCTGGTCGGCGCGAAGATCCTCGCCGACTATGCCAAGGCGCACGGCTGGAACGTCATCGCGAATTTGAACAACGATATCATTGGCGGCAGCTGCGGCTCCAACGGTGTGTGCGACGACGCCCACGTCCGCGTTTTTTCCGAAGGTCCGCGCTGGCAGGGCGGGCCCGATCTTCGCCAGCCGCAGCGCAGCCTGGGTGGCGAGAATGACTCGCCCTCGCGCAACCTGTCGCGCTGGCTCGACACGCTGGTCGACGATCTCTCCCTCGGCCTTGACGTCCGGCAGATCTGGCGCAACGACCGCTTCGGGCGGGGCGGCGACCACACCGAATTCCTCAACGCCGGTTATCCCGCCGTCCGCTTCTCGGTCGCGATCGAGAATTACAATGAGCAGCATCAGGATCTGCGCACCGAAAACGGCGTCGAATATGGCGACACCATCGACAAGATGGATTTCCCCTATCTCGCCAAGGTGACGAAGCTGAACATCGCGGCCCTCGCCGCCCTCGCCAGCGCGCCGCCGCCGCCCGCGCCGAAGGTCGAGGGTGCGCTGTCGACCGATACGACCCTGAAATGGGCGCCGGTTCCCGCAGCGACGGGCTATATCGTCCGCTGGCGGCCGACCGATGCCGCCCATTGGGAAAATAGCGTCCGCCTGTCCGCAACTGCGACCGGCCATGTCCTCAAAGGCATCCGCGTGGACGATTTCGTGTTCGGCGTCTCGTCCGTGTCGAAGGACGGATATGAAAGCCCGGTTGCATCCGCCGTGCCGGGTGGTGCGTTCCAGCCCTATGTTCCGGCGCCGAAGCAATAGACCTTGTTCTCGGCGCCCCAAGCGTCGAGAGAGGGTGAATGGCTAAACGACAATCGCGCGGTCTTCCGACACGGGAGCAGGTTCTCGACTTCATACAATCGAGCGACACGCCTGTCGGCAAGCGGGAGATTGCCAAGGCGTTCGGCCTCTCCGCGCAGGACAAGATCGGTTTGAAGGCGCTCCTGCGCGACATGGGTGATGAAGGGCTGATCGACAGCGGCCCGGGTCGCGCCTTCCACAAGATGGGCGGCATTCCCAAGGTCACGGTGCTGCGTGTGCAGGACGTGGACGATGGCGGCAACATCTGGGCCGTGCCCGAACGTTGGGAGGCCGAAGGGCCACAGCCCCGCATCCGCGTGCAGGAGCGGGGACGGAAGGGCGCTCTGGGAGTCGGCGACCGCATCCTTGCCCGCACCGAAGAGCGCGGGAATGGCTATATCGCTCACCCGATGAAGAAGCTGCTGAAAGGCAGCGAACTCGTCATGGGCGTCGTCCATCAGGAAGGCGAGCGTTACTGGCTCCGCCCCGTCGACAAGCGCGAGCGGCGGGAGCTTCCCATTTCCGACAAGGGCGAGGCGGAAGTCGGCGATCTCGTCCTCGCCGAAAAGACAGGGCGCCCCCCGCGCATTTCCGCCCGGGTCGACACGATCCTCGGCGATCCCTTCGCCCCCCGCAGCTTCAGCCTCATCGCTATTCACAAGCATAGCATTCCGCATACCTTCCCCGACGGCGTGATCGAGGAAGCCGAGCGCATGGCGAAAACCGATATCGGACCCTCCCAACCCGTTCGCCCTGAGCCTGTCGAAGGGTTGTCCTTCTCTTCTGCTCAGGACGAGAAGAAGGACAGGGCTTCGACAAGCTCAGCCCGAACGGGGTTTGGTGGCTTCGAAAGGGAAGACCTTACCCACATCCCCATCGTCGCCATCGATCCCGCCGACGCGCGCGATCATGATGATGCGGTCTGGGCGGTAGACGATGACGATCCCGCCAATGCGGGCGGCTGGAAGGCGATTGTCGCCATCGCCGATGTCAGCTTTTACGTCCGCCCCGGCTCGGCGCTCGACAAGGAAGCGCGGAAACGCGGCAACAGCGTCTATTTCCCGGACCGCGTCGTGCCGATGCTGCCCGAAACCCTCTCCGCCGATGTCTGCTCGCTTAAAGAAGGGGAAGACCGGGCGGCGCTCGCCTGTCACTTGCAAGTGTCGAAGAATGGCGAGTTGAAAAGCTGGCGCTTCACTCGCGCCCTCGTCCGCATCGCAGCCAATATCGCCTATGAGGATGCGCAGGCGGCGATCGATGCGCTCCCTACCGCCAAGCAAACACCGTTCGCTTCGAGCGAAGTCGAGAAGCGTGTCTCGACTACGCTCGACACGAACGGGAATGAGATTGTTGAAGTCTATTCTTCCCCCTGCTCGATGCCCGAGCTTGAACCGGCGGAACCTCCGGTCCCCGCCGATCTCATCGAAAACACACTAAAACCCCTCTGGGCCTGCTGGGCCGCACTCTACAAGGCGCGCGAGAAGCGCCAACCCCTCGACCTCGACCTGCCGGAACGCCGCGTCATGCTGGACGAGAAGGGCCGCATTCTCTCCGTCGCCCCGCGCGAACGCTTGGACGCACACAAGCTGATCGAAGATTATATGATCGCCGCCAACGTCGCAGCGGCCAAAGCGTTGGAGGCGAAGAAGGCGCCGGTCATGTACCGCGATCACGAACCGCCGAGCCGCGAAAAGCTGGTAGCCCTCAAAGAATATCTCAAAACCTTCGAGGTCGAATTCGCGCTCGGCCAAGTCGTCCGTCCCCAGACCTTCAATCATATCCTCGAGCGGATCGGCGAAGCCGATTTCCGCCCGCAGGTGATGGAGCAGGTGCTGCGCACCCAGACGCAGGCTTATTATAGCCCGGACAATCACGGCCATTTCGGCCTAGCGCTCGGTTCCTACGCTCATTTCACCAGTCCTATCCGCCGCTATGCGGACCTCATTGTCCACCGCGCGCTCGTCCGCGCTTATGGTCTTGGCGACGGCGGCCTGACCGATCATGAGGCCGAGGCCATGGAGGTGACCGGCGAACTCATCTCCCAACATGAACGCCGCGCGATGGAGGCCGAGCGAGAAACGATCGACCGCTATGTTGCCGCATACCTCTCTGATCATGTCGGCGAACTGGTCGATTGCCGGATCACCGGGGTTCAGCCCTTCGGCTTTTTCGCCACCGTGGTGGGCCTCGGCGGCGATGGCCTCGTGCCCGTCTCCACCCTCGGCCAGGACTATTTCCGCTATGACGAGTCAAGCCAGACCCTCACCGGCGACGAGACCGGCGAGCGTTATGCCTCCGGCCAGCGCCTGAAGCTCCGTCTCGCGGAAGCCAATCCGGTGAGCGGCGCGCTTCGGTTCGAACTGCCGGAGGGCGGGTCATACTCGCCCGTTCGCCGGGCGCTGAAGCGAGATGGCCGCCGCGACGGCAAGCCGGAGCGGCGGATGCAGGGCAAGCGGGGGCGGCCCGGTAATATCCGGCATCAAAGTGGCAGGCGCTGAAAATAGTGTTCCTGCGAAAGCAGGAACCCAGAGGCGCTGTCGAGCGGCTGGGCTCCTGCTTTCGCAGGAGCACATAAGTGCGATTACGAGTTCAGCGCCATCCGATGCTCTCGCTGGCCGACCGAGCGGTAGACGCGCGGCCCTTGATCGAGGCGGAAGGGCCCCATCTTGCCCGTCTGCTGCGCTTCGACGCCGACCATATAGGATTTCGACGTCTGGCCGGAGCCTTCATCCCATTCGTAAATGGCAGTGACGGCGACGATCGGTATGAACAGCGAGCGCCCGTCGATGGCGACCGGCTTGATGTCCGCGACCGGGATCGGCACTTCGCCTTGAATGGCTAGGCGCTCGCCGGGTGGCAGTTCCGAAGGGAGCGAGACGACCCGGCGTTGGAGCGGCGCGGCAAAGAATCTGCCGATATCGGCATCGACCTTTCCGCTGGCATTGAATATCCGCGCTTCCAGCCGGACGTTCTTCGCTGGCAGCTTGCCGTCATTATGAACGGTCAGCAGGAAGTGGACGATCGCTTCTTTGTCGCCAAGCACGGTCGAGGTCGGCTCGAACAGCAATTCGATGGACGCCCGGGGTCTAGGCGCGAGCGTCGCGGCGGCCGCTGCCGCGGCGACTGGTGCAGGCTCAGGCTCAGGCCGTGGTGGTTGAGGTGGCGGTGCGACCGCGCGCGCGGCGGTGCCGCCCGAAGCAGCGACGCGGGTCGAGCGGCCGCGACCGAAATAAAAGCCTGCTCCCAAGAGAACGAGGCCGCCCGCGATCGCAGGCCAAACGGGGAAGCTGTCGTCAGGATCCGAGGTAATGGCAGGCGCACGTGCCGCATCCGCCTGCGCTGGGCTTTGCTCAGGCAAAACCGGAATGGACGGCGGTGTCATGGTCGGCGTGGCGGCCGCCGGTGTATCAGCCTTGGCAGGCGTTGTTTCAGCAGTCTGCGCGGGTGTTGGCTGGGCTGCCTCGCGCCGTGCGTCCGTCCGGTTTTGCGCGGGCCTTTGCTTGGGCTGGCTCTGCGACGGCGCTGGTGGCGCGGGCACTACCGTGACCGGCACCGTCTGCTGCTGTTGCTGCGGACGCGGCGCGGGAACGGGCGGCTGAGTGACGATTTCCTCGCCCTTCAGATCGAAATCTTCGAGCGCGGGTGGGCCGACTACCTCGCTTTGGTTCTGTGCAAAGGACGGCGGGGCTATCGTCAGCACGGCCGCGCTCGCGAGCAATATTTTCAGGTTCGAAGTCAACATGGGTTTGTCGTCCCTATTCGCCCCGGCCAAGGAGTCCAGAGGCAAATGGCAGGCACTTGCGATGGGCGATCGAAAATGAGCGGTGAATGAACGAGACGGCCTTTGATCGAACATCTATCGGAGCGCTTCAAAAGCCTCTATTTCGCCTCTCATCCTTGATGGGGTTTTAGGGGAGAGGGAAATGCATAAAATTGCGATTTGGGCGTCCGCGTTGGCGCTTGTGAGCCTTGGCGGCGGCGTGGCCGCGGCGCAGCAGGCGGCGCCAGCATCCGCGCCGGCACCGGACAGGCAGGCAGAGTTCAAGGCCTTCATCGCCGACGCGGCGGGCACATGGGATGCCGACATCACATTTCCTTCGCAAGAGAAGGGCAAGCCCGACGACAAGGCGAAGGGCGTCATGAAGCGCACCGTCAAATCCGCCGGAATGTGGCTGCTTGATGAATTTTCGGTCGACGGCACGCCTTATCAAGGCACCGCCATCCTCGGCTATGACAGCGTCACTGGCGGCATGGCTGGCGTCTGGACCGACAATAATCAGCAGCAGATGCGCTTCGACAAGGGCCGTTGGGATGCGGAAAAGAAGAAGCTGACCTGGCATGCCGATGTGCCGGGGCCGACGCCCGGGACGTACCAGCGCCTTCTCTTCACCGAAGAAGTGAAGGGCCCCGACGTTCACGAATTCCGGAGCGTCGCGCTGTTGCGCACCGGCGAAGTGCCGTTGGTCCATATCGTGTTCACCCGCCGCAAGGGCTGATCGTTTCGAAGGGCGGCGGGTCTTATCCCCAGCTTTCTTGGGCAGCCCGCCGCTCCCGTCTTGCCTCGCGCCGCCCAAGCCGTTCAAAGGCGAGGGGTGAGCGTGAAGATCGACATGGGGGCGGACGGCGCGGGCAAGCCGATCGAGATGGATCTCGAAGAATTGCTGGCGACCCGCTTGCTGGTGCAGGGCAATTCGGGCTCCGGCAAGTCGCACCTTCTGCGCCGCCTGCTCGAAGGCAGCGCCGGGACGGTTCAGCAAATCGTCATCGATCCGGAGGGCGATTTCGTCACCCTCTCCGACGCCTTCGGCCATGTGGTGGTGGAAGGCGCCGATTATAGCCTGGTGGAGATTGCCCGCCTCGCCCAGCGCATCCGCGAACATCGCGCCAGCGTCGTCCTCAGCCTGGAAGGGCTGGAGATGGAGGAGCAGATGCGCTGCGCCGCCGCCTTCCTCGGCGCCCTGTTCGACGCGCCGCGCGACCATTGGTATCCCGCGCTTGTCGTGGTCGACGAAGCGCAGGTCTTCGCGCCCGCCGCCGCTGGCGAAGTGTCGGATGAAGCGCGCCGCACCTGCCTTGCCGCGATGACCAACCTCATGTGCCGGGGCCGCAAGCGCGGCCTGGCGGGTGTCATCGCCACCCAGCGTCTTGCCAAGCTCGCCAAGAATGTCGCGGCCGAGGCGTCGAACTTCCTGATGGGTCGCACATTCCTCGATATCGATATGGCCCGCGCGGCCGATCTTTTGGGCATGGAGCGCCGCCAGGCCGAACAGATACGCGACCTTGCGCGAGGTCATTTCCTTGCGCTGGGCCCAGCAATTTCGCGCCGCCCGGTGGCGGTGAAAATCGGCGAGGTCAAAACCTCCGCGCGTACGTCCAGCCCCAAGCTGACACCGCTCCCCGAAGCTGGCGGCGGCGATCTTCAATCCCTGCTCTTCGCGCCGATCGAGGCTAGTCCGCCCCCCCCTCCGCCGCCGCCACCGGCCGTCGTTCCCGCCGATGATCTCATGCGCTCGATCGCAGCCCCGGTCGCCGCGCCTGCCGCCCCTCAGCTTCCGCGCATCGAGGATGAGGAGAAGGAAGAGATCGTCGCCGAGGCCCTGCGCGAAATCGTCGCCGATCCGGTGTCGGCCTTTCAGCAGCCCGCCATCCTCTTTCAGGATTTCGCCACGCGCTGCCGTATGCGCCGCCTCGGCAATCCCGGCCTCGACATTGCCGCTTTCCGCCGCCGCCTCGGCATGGCCAAGGCCGGTATCTTCCGCGAAGATGAGGAAGGCTGGGCCGACGCGCTCGCCATTGCGGGCACCTTGCCCGAAGACATGCTCGGCACCTTCCTCTTCATCGCCCGCGCCGCGCGGGAAGGGGCGGAATGCCCGAGCGACGATGCCATCGCCGAAATTTACGGCACGCGCTCCCCGGGCCGCGTCCGCCGCCTCCTCCAATTCATCGAGGATCAGGGGCATCTGGTGGTGCGCACCGACCTCTCCGGCCGCCGCTCGATCGGCCTGCCGACGCTCGGCTGGACTACCGCTTCGGCGGAGCCGTCACCCGAACCGGTCGATCTGTTCAGCCGCTCGCGCTGAACATCGAGCGCGTTACCCCGGCGAAAGCCGGGGTCTCAGGGCGAAAAAGGCACAATCTGGTCACCAGATTCCGGCTTTCGCCGGAATGACGAAATTAGAGCCGCGGCAAAGTCACCCCGCGCTGCCTCATATATTTGCCCGCCCGATCGGCATAGCTCGTCTCGCAGGGCTCATTGCCTTGCAGGAAAAGGAACTGGCACGCCCCTTCATTCGCATAAATCTTCGCGGGCAGCGGCGTGGTGTTGGAAAATTCCAGCGTGACATGGCCTTCCCAACCCGGCTCGAGCGGTGTGACGTTCACGATGATGCCGCAGCGCGCATAGGTCGATTTGCCAAGGCAGATGACCAGCACATCCTTCGGCACCCGGAAATATTCGACCGTGCGGGCGAGGGCGAAGCTGTTGGGCGGGATGATGCAGCAATCGGTCTTGCGATCGACGAAGCTATTCGCCGCGAAATCCTTCGGGTCGACGATCGCGCTGTCAACATTGGTGAAAATCTTGAATTCGTCCGCCACCCGCGCGTCATAGCCATAGGAGGAGAGGCCGTAGCTGATCGTGCCTTCGCGGCGCTGGCTGTCCACGAACGGCTCGATCATCCCGTCGGAAAGCGCCCGCTCGCGAATCCACTTGTCCGACATGATCGACATGAAAGTCCCCCGAATTTGGATGTAGGCGCAAGCTTTCGCGGCTCCGGCCGCGAAGGGCAAGCCTATTTGATGTGCAGCACGCAGATGAGGGTGAAGAGCCGCCGCGCCGTGTCGAAATCAACCGTGACCTTGCCCTCCAGACACTCTTGCAGCAGCTCGGCCGCATCATTGTGGATGCCGCGCCGCGCCATGTCGATCGCCTCGATCCCTTTAGGAGAATCGGCGCGCATGGCTTTGAAATAGCTGTCGCAGATCGCAAAATAGTCCCGCACCGGCCTCCGGAAGCGAGCAAGGCCGAGCCGCACCGTGTCCAGCAACTCCTCTTGCGCGTCATGGATGTCGATGGCGAGGCGATTATCCTCCACCCGCATCACCACCTTGAACGGCCCGTCCAGTCCGTCCGGTTCGAAACGATTATTTTCGAGGAGGTCGAAGAGCGCGACCTCCTTTTCCCGTTCGACATCGTCATTGCGCCGGATGACCGTCCGCTCGTCCAGCTTGATATCGATGATGCGCGGCTCACCCATCCGCCCCTGTTAGCGCTTGCGGCGGGGTGGTGCCACCATCCTCGTCATTGCGAGCGCAGCGAAGCAATCCAGCGGCACCGAATTGGATTGCTTCGCTGCGCTCGCAATGACGAACTGGGAGCGATGTTACACAGGCTTTTCCAGCATTTCGCCCACAGACATGTGGATGAGCTTGCTAGGCCTCATCCCGCTTTTTCGGTAGGAACGGATGATGGCCAACCCACTGCAACTCGTCGACTCTCCCGCGCCTGAAGCGACCGCGCTCCCGCACAATATCGAGGCGGAGGCGGCCCTGCTCGGCGCGCTGATGATCGACAATCGCCTGTGCGAAGACATTCAGATGAAGTTGCGGCCCGACCATTTCTATGAGCCGCTCCACGCCCGCATTTACGAAGCGATCCTGAAGCTCGTCGACCGCAACATGATCGCGAGCCCCGTCACACTCCGTCCGATGTTCGAGGCGGATGAGGAGATGAAGGAGCTTGGCGGGCCCGCCTATCTCGCCCAGCTCACCGGCTCCGGCGCCGCGATCATCGGCGCGCGCGACTTTGCCGGCCAGATTTACGATCTCGCCCTGCTCCGCGCTTTGATCGGCGTCGGCCGTGAAATGGTCGAAAGTGCCCTCGATACCTCGGAAGAAGTCGACCCCAAGGGCCAGATCGAGGCTGCCGAAGGTGCGCTTTACCGCGTGGCCGAGGAAGGCGGGGGGGAGGGGAGTACCAAGACCTTCGCCCAGGCCACCAAGATGGCCGTCGAGATGGCGGAAAAGGCGCTCAACACCGGCGGCGGCCTTTCCGGCGTCACCACGGGATTGGACACGGTCAACGTCAAGACCGGCGGCCTCCACCCGTCCGACCTTCTGATCCTCGCCGGTCGTCCGGGCATGGGCAAGACCTCGCTCGCCACCAATATCGCGTTCAACGCCGCCCAGCGGCTGGTGCGCGACATGGAAGACGGCATTCCGGCGGAAAAATCGGCGGGTGCCGCGGTCGCCTTTTTCAGCCTGGAAATGTCGGCCGATCAGCTCGCTACCCGTATCCTGTCCGAACAATCGGGCATCAGCTCGGAAAACCTGCGCATGGGCAAGATCAGCCAGCAGGATTTCCGCAACCTCGCCCGCGCCGCTGCGGACCTTGAAAGCCTGCCGCTCTATATCGACGACACGGCTGGCCTCACCATCGCCGCGCTCCGCACCCGCGCCCGCCGTCTGAAGCGCCAGCGCGGCATCGGCATGATCATCGTCGACTATCTCCAGCTGCTCCAGGGCACTGGCAAGGGCGGCGATGGCAACCGCGTGCAGGAAATCTCGGAAATCAGTCGCGGCCTCAAGACGCTGGCCAAGGAACTCAGCGTTCCCGTCCTCGCCCTTTCGCAGCTCAGCCGTGCGGTGGAAAGCCGCGAGGACAAGCGCCCGCAGCTCTCCGACCTTCGCGAATCCGGCTCGATCGAACAGGATGCCGACATCGTGCTCTTCGTCTTCCGCGAAGAATATTATGTCGCCGCCCGCGAGCCCAAGCGGCCCTTGGACGGTGACGACGCCAAGACCTTCGAAGCCCATGAAAGCTGGGCCCGCGACATGGAACGCGCCTACGGCCTCTCCGAACTCATCATCGCCAAACAACGCCACGGCGCCACGGGCAAGGTGAAGCTAAGGTTCGACGCCAAGATCACGCGCTTCAGCGACTATATCGAAGAAGGCTATGCGCCGGAGATGCGGGGGTAGTCATAAGACTACTGCGCTAATTTCAGTCGGAAGGTCGGAATGACTGATAACCTCGAGCTGGTTGATAAGACTTCAGGAAGGGCACAGCGAAACTTTCTAAGCGCATTGGCAATGTTAGGCCACTTGGTGGCATTGTATGATCGTGGGGTATTTGAGTCTGCGCGGCTGATGTCGAATTTGATCTGTCAAATTGCGGTAAAAAAGGCGAATAACTTGCCTTTGCTCAGTCAAGTCGGCGTTGAAGGCATTAAAATAATTGTGGATAGGAGTGCCTTGGGAGCGAGCGTTTTGAACTCTTCCTCTAGCCCCCTTGCAAGCTTATTATTCGGCGGATCTCATGATGGCTCTGGTGGGTATGAGCCTCGAGCACATTGGGTACCACTAGTGTTTCGTTTAAGTCCGCCCGATGGCTTTGTCGAACTATCCATCGACACTTGGTTAGATGATCCGGTTATTCCCACCTCAAATAAGATTATGAGCAGGCGAGATTTGATCATAGCTGTTCGCGATGCAGACGGTGGCGCGCATTCGGATAGTGATCAAAAGTTTCTTAAGCACGTATCGTATATCGAGCTAATAAATTCGTTCCCTATTCACAAAAATAGCGAGGCCTTTGGAACGAATATCTGGAATATGCTTCCACCTGTCATATTGCCAATGCTCAGGCAAATCGCTCACGAACTCCTTTCGTCCGTATATTCTCAAGTCACTGAACTGCGTGACATCATTAATCCTCCCCCAAGCTTAGTCTGCATTTTTGAAGGGGCGGAATTTAGAGGGGCGTTCGCTCCCAAAGGTTATATCGCGCCTGGTAAAGTATACGGAAGGGAGCCAATTTTCTTGGAGTACCCCGTCAGCGTGTAGATGTTCAGCGTGGTGCTGGGGGAAAACGAGGCTGATCAATCCTCAACCATATTCGGGTCTTGCCAATCCCTTAGGCCGGTTGCGATTGCGCCTCTGATCTGTTCGGCTTCCGACGATACGACGGGATAGGCGCAATAATCGGCGGCGTAGTAAGCGCTCGGGCGGTGGTTGCCGCTTAAGCCTACGCCGCCGAAGGGTGCATTTGAAGGCGCGCCGTTCGTGGGTTTGTTCCAGTTGATGACGCCGGCATGGACGAAGGTCCAGAAGCGTTCGAACAGCTCCGGGCTGCCGCCGATCAGGGCGGCGGATAGGCCGTAGGCGGTGTTGTTGGCTTCCGCGATGGCGGCATCGAAATCGGGGACGCGGATGACTTGGAGGATGGGACCGAAGAGTTCTTCGTCCGGGCGATCCGCGACGTCCGTCACGTCCAGGATTGCGGGCGAAAGGAAGGGGAGGGCGGGATCGCGCCGTTCGAGCGGGCGGATCACCGTGGCGCCCTTCGCGACCAGCGCCGCATAGGCTGCCTCCAGCTGATCGGCGGCTATATTGTCGATCACCGGCCCCATGAACGGCGCGGGCTTGGCAAGGGGATGGTCCACGATCATCCGGTCGACAATCTTGAGGAGCGGCTTCAGCAATTTCTGCTCCATCCCGTCCTTGACGATCAGGCGGCGGGCATTGCTGCACCTCTGCCCGGCGGAGAGGAAGGCGGATTGCGCAACGATGGTGGCGACCGCGTCCGTATCGCCCGCATCCCAGACGACGATCGGATTGTTGCCGCCCATTTCGAGCGCGAGGATTTTCTGCGGCGTCTCCGCGAACTGCTTGTGCAGCGACACGCCCGCGCGCGCCGAACCGGTGAACAGCAATCCGTCGATCTCCGGATGCGCCGCGAGTGCCTTGCCTTGCTCCACCCCGCCGATCACGCAGCGGACGACGCCCGCCGGAATGCCCGCTTCGTGAAACATCTTGGTGAGGACCATGCCGGTCGCCGACGTCTTTTCCGAAGGCTTGAACACCACCGCATTGCCCGCAAGCAGGGCCGGGACGATATGCCCGTTCGGCAAATGCGCGGGGAAATTATAGGGGCCGAGCACGGCAAGAACGCCATGCGGCTTGTGGCGGAGCGACACCTTGGCGCCCAACGCACCTTCGAAGCGGTGCTGGGAGCTGCGTTCCGAATAAGCGTTGATGGAAATGTCGACCTTGTTGACGACCGCCTCGACCTCGGTCAGCGCTTCCCACAGCGGCTTGCCGGTTTCGCGGGCGATGAGATCGGCGAAATCATTTTGATGCGCGCGGACTGTATTCGCGAAGCGGCGCAGAGCCTCGGCGCGGACGGCAAGCGGTTCCTGCGCCCAGGCGGGGAATGCGGCGCGCGCGGCGGCAACCTCCGCATCGACATCGCCGATCGGATGTTCCCAGATCGCCTCGCCGGTTGCCGGTTCGATCGAAACGAGTTTTTCCGCGTTGTCGGCTGCGTCAGTCATGCCACTCGCCCCACCATGTTTGGGCAAAAGGGTCAAGCATTGCCCAACGCCTCCCCCATTCGCCGGATCGCGGCGACCTTGGCATGAAGCGGTGCCCAATCGTTCCGCTCGTCAATCGCGCTCCAGATCGCCTCGACCTCCTCGATATGCATGGAGCAAGGCTCGGCATCCGACCAATAAGGATGGTCCGTCGCGCCGGGGGCGGCGTCGTAGCCTGCCACCTGCTCCTTGAAGCCGCGAAATTCAGCGCCCTCATATGGGCCGCCCTCAGCGCTCGACCCGGAAATATCAAACCCGCGCGGGTGGCCACCATCGCCTCGCCCCTTATAAGGATCAAGTCCCTTATAAGGGGTATTCGGATCGGACTGTCCGGTGCTTGAGGGGTTTGGATTGGCGGTGGAATCTCCACGGAGACGCCCGCCGCGCCAGTCAAAGAAAAAGCGGTCGATCGTGACCGTCTTTTCCACAAGCGCATTTTCCATCGCGACGAGCAGAGCGGAGTCTTCCTCCCGATTTTGCGGCACGACGCCGAGCCGGGCGAGCATCGCGGCGGCCAGCTCGGCCCGGAAGAGGTCTGGAAAACTCTCGATCGCGGACGTGAGGGCATCGGCTTCCGCGATCAGGCGCAGGCAGGCGGCGAGCTGAACCAGGTTCCAGTGAATGGCCTCGGGCTGGCGGCCGAACGCATAGAGCCCGGTCTGGTCGAAATAGGCGGCGGTGAAATGTCCGTCCCACATCGGCGTGAACCGCCACGGCCCATAATCGAAGCTCTCGCCCGTCACATTGATATTGTCGGTGTTGAGCACGCCATGAACGAAGCCCGCCGCGATGTAGGAGGCTGCGAGCCGCGCGCAGCGGCGGGCGACATGGGCGAAGAAGCGCGCTATTCCATCGTCTCCCTCGTCTTCTCCGAAAAAGTGCGTGAGGCAATAGCTGACCAGGCGCCGCATCGCGTCCGCATCCTGATAATAAGCAAGCCGTTGGAACGTCCCGATACGGATATGGCCGTGGCTGAGGCGCACCAGCACGGCGGAGCGGGTGGGGGAGGGTTCATCGCCGCGCTCCAGCGCTTCGCCAGTCTCGATCAGAGAGAAGGTCTTGGAGGTGTCGACGCCCAGGGCTTCCAGCATTTCCGTCGCCAATATCTCGCGAACGCCGCCCTTCAGCGTCAGCCGTCCATCGCCGAAGCGGCTATAGGGTGTCGGGCCCGATCCCTTGGTGCCAAGGTCCCGCAAGCGGCCCCGCCCGTCATATAGCTGAGCGAACAGAAACCCCCGCCCATCGCCAATGTCCGGATTGTAGGTACGGAACTGATGGCCGTGATATCGAAGGGCCAGCGGCTCGGGCAGATTGTCCGGCAACGGATCGAACCGCCCGAAATGACGCAGCCATTGCGCGTCGGTGAAGGTATCGAGGCCAACCGACGCCGCGGCGCGATCGTTGCGGAAGCGCAGGATCGTCTGGGGAAAGTCGGCGGCCTTCACGGCGTCGTAAACGGATTCGCCGAGCGAGAGTATAGGCGTCATTGGGCGATATGCGCTGATGGCGGCCATCGCCGCAATAACCGAGATGAGGAGCGGAGGTTTCCCCATCGCTCTTGTGAAGCGTGAATCATCCGTCGATAAATGGGGCTCCAACAAGGGGGCGCAAGGCATGGCGGCATGGACCGACGGATATTGGCAGGCCGGGAATGATCTCCGTCTGCATTACCGCGATTATCCCGGGCGGGGCGATCGTCCGCCGATCCTCTGCATCCCGGGCCTCACCCGCAATGCGCGGGATTTTGAAGGCGTGGCGGCGCGGCTGGCCGGCGATTGGCGCGTCCTGTGCCTCGATCTGCGTGGACGCGGGGATAGCGCCTACGCCAAGGATCCGATGAGTTATGTGCCGCTCACTTATGTGGGCGACGTCGCGGCGCTGATCGACGCGCTGGACCTGAAGCGCTTCGTCCTTTTCGGCACGTCTTTGGGCGGCCTTATCACGATGCTGTTGTCGACTAGTCAGAAGGGTCGGTTGAAGGGCGCGCTGCTCAACGATGTCGGACCGGAGCTGGACGGACGGGGCCTGGAGCGGATTCGCGGCTATGTCGGCCGGTCACAAAGCTGGCCGACCTGGCTGCATGCGGCCCGCTATTTTTCGGAAGTGCAGGGTGAGGTTTATCCGGATTGGACGCTCGATCAATGGCTCATCCATGCCAAGCGGCTGTGCAGGTTGAGCGGTGCAGGGCGCATCGTGTTCGACTATGATATGAAGATCGCCGAGCCGTTCCGGGCGCCGGACGGGCCCATCGGCGTTGACCTCTGGCCAGCCTTAATGGGCCTTAAAGGCATTCCTTCATTGATCGTCCGGGGCGAGCGCTCAGACCTTTTCACCGCCGAAACGGCCGAAAAGATGACCGCGCGGCTGCCGGAGATGGAAAGCGTGACCGTTCCGCGCGTTGGACATGCGCCGACGCTCGAGGAGCCGGAAGCTGTGGCGGGCATTGATCGCCTGCTCGAACGAGTGCTGAAAAGCCTCTGATACGATTTTTTGGCCAATTGGCGATTTCGTCGATATAGGCGCTCGTCGAAAAGCGTGGAGGATGGATTGTTCAAGGGTATTAAGCCGATCCTGTATGCGGGGCGCGAAGTGCTTCCGCTGGTTGAGGGCGGCAAGGGTGTTTCGGCGACCAACCATATGAGTTCGGGCGCCTGGGCAGCTGCCGGAGGAATCGGCACCGTGTCCGCAGTCAATGCCGACAGCTATGACCCCGAAGGCCGGATCATTCCGCAGGTCTATCACGCACTTACCCGCCGCGACCGGCATGAAGAACTGATCAAATACGCCATTGACGGCGCGGTCGAGCAGGTTCGCCGCGCGTTTGAAATGTCGAACGGCAAGGGCGCGATCAACATCAATGTCCTTTGGGAAATGGGCGGCGCCCAGCGTATTCTGCATGGCGTTCTTGAGCGCACGAAGGGTATGGTAGCGGGTGTCACGTGCGGCGCGGGCATGCCCTATAAGCTGTCCGAAATCGCCGCATCTTATGGCGTCACCTATCTTCCAATCATCAGTTCGGCCCGCGCCTTCAGCGCGCTCTGGAAGCGGGCTTATTCCAAGTTCGCCGGTTATTTGTCCGCCGTTGTTTATGAAGATCCCTGGCTGGCTGGCGGCCACAATGGTCTCTCCAACGCCGAAGACCCGCTTGCTCCGCAGGATCCCTATCCGCGCGTCAAGGCGTTGCGCGATGCAATGCGCGAAGGTGGTATTTCGGACAGCGTGCCGATCGTCATGGCGGGCGGCGTCTGGAATTTGAAGGAATGGGACAATTGGATCGATAACCCCGAACTCGGGCAGATCGCATTCCAGTTCGGCACCCGCCCGCTCCTGACGCAGGAAAGCCCCATTCCCGATGAATGGAAACAGCGTTTAATGACGCTGGAAGAAGGGGATGTCCTCCTCCACCGTTTCTCACCGACCGGCTTTTATAGTTCGGCGGTTCGCAATCCTTTTCTGCGCAATCTCGAAGCGCGCTCGCATCGCCAGATTGCCTTTACCAAGGAAGAACTTGGCGATCATGCTTTCCAGCTAGACGTCGGCGTCGCAGGCAAGAAGAATGTGTGGGTGACGAAGGGCGACCTGCTCCATGCGCGCGAATGGTATGCGCAAGGCTTCACGGAAACGCTGAAGACGCCGGACGAAACCCTCGTCTTCGTGACGCCGGAAGAAAAGGCGGTCATCCGTAAGGATCAGGCCGATTGTATGGGCTGTCTCAGCCAATGTGCCTTCTCGTCCTGGGCGGATAATGAGAAGAATTCGACCGGACGCCTCGCGGACCCGCGCAGCTTCTGCATTCAGAAGACGCTTCAGGACATCGCCCATGGCGGCCCGGTCGAGGAAAACCTCATGTTCGCCGGCCACGCCGCCTTCCGTTTCAAGAAGGATCCCTTCTATTCGAACGGCTTCGTGCCCACGGTGAAGCAGCTCATCGATCGTATCGCCGCGGGCGACTGATCCACGCGTCATTGCGAGTAGCGTGGCGACGAAGCAATCCATCTTGCGGCCGGGTCCGGTGCTGCTGGATTGCTTCGCTCGGTCGCAATGATGATATCGTGCGCGCTTGAACCAGCGGCGGCCCATCGGATAAGCAAGTAGCATGAAAAAAAGCGCGATCAGCCTCCTCCTTTTTGCCTGTTTCGCAACCTCCGCCTCGGCGCAGGAGGAGCGGAAGACGCCTTATTGGGCTTCGATCACGGCGGGGAAGGCGATGATGCGGACGGGGCCTGGGCGCAATTATCCGGGCACCTTCCTCTATCAGCGCGCCGATCTGCCCATCAAGGTTCTGGAAGTTTATCCGAGCTGGCGAAAAGTGCAGGATCCGGACGGCACGACGGGCTGGATGCTTGTCCATCTGCTTTCCGATCGGCGGACCGCGCTCATTACCGGCGAAGGCACGCGGCCGATCCATGACAAGCCCGATGCGTCGTCGGCCATCCGCTATCGCGCGGAACCGGGCGTTGTTGGCCGCATATCAAAATGTGACGACGGATGGTGTCGCATCGATGTGAAGGGGAAGCAGGGCTTCATTCGCGTTTCCCATTTTTGGGGCACCGATCCTGGTGAAGCGATCGATTAGGGGACCGCACCCGTCAACGGCGGGATTTTGGGAACAGCTCTGCGTTTCGTGCTTTGAAGGGGCACGATGCAGGGGCCTACATTGTCATTTAACCTCACCCCGCCGCCGCCTTCGCTTCTGGACGGCGCGGCGCTCTTCCTCGATTTCGATGGGACGCTCGTTGAACTGGCGGAGGCGCCGGACGAGATCCATGTCCCCGCGGAATTGGGGCCGCTGCTCGGCGCTCTTTCGCGGAAGCTCAAGGGGCGCCTCGCCCTCATCAGCGGGCGGGGCATCGCCGATATCGACCGCTATGTGCGCTGCTCGAACCTCGCTGTATCGGGATCGCACGGGCTGGAACTGCGCTTCGCCGATGGCCGCATCGTTGCGCCCGACCTGCCGCCTGAAATTGCCATAGCGCTGGAAGCCGTGGAAGATTTCGCGCGCGGTGTTGAAGGGATGGTTGTCGAGGACAAGAGCTTCGGTGTCGCTCTCCATTATCGGAAGGTTCCCGACATCGAGGGGCGCGCCCAGGCATTCATGGATGAGATTGCGCGAACAACGGGCCTTCGCGTTCAGCACGGCAAGATGATGACCGAACTCCGCCCCCATGGTGCGGACAAGGGCGATGCGGTCCGCGCATTCATGACGGAACCGGAATTTGCCTCCGCGCGTCCTGTCTTCGTGGGAGACGACCTAACAGACGAACATGCCTTCGCGGCGGCCGCCGAGCTGGGCGGCGCCGGCGTGCTGGTGGGCGCCGCACGGCCGACGGCGGCGCTCTGGCGCCTCGATAGCGTCGCATCCGTCGCGCGCTGGTTGAACGGTTTTGCCGATGGAGGCGCGTTGTGAGCAATCTGTCGCTATGGCCGATCGGCAATTGCCAGGTCAGCGCGCTCGTCGATGGAAATGCGGGGTTCGTTTGGGGGTGCGCGCCACAGGTCGATGGCGACCCGCTTTTCTGCTCGCTTCTCGACCCGAAGGGCGACAGCGCCCTGCCGCGCGGGGAATGGCGGATTGCGCTCGAAAATCAGGTTCATGCTGAACAGCGCTATCTCCGTAATACGCCGATCCTGGTGACGAAGCTGACCGACGCGGATGGCGGCGCCGCCGAGATATTCGACTTCTGTCCGCGGTTTTTTCGTTCCGGTCGTATGTACCGCCCGGTCGCGTTTGTGCGCATCGTGCGCCCGGTGGCGGGCACGCCCCGGATCCGCATGCAGCTCAATCCCGCGACCCATTGGGGTGGGGAGGATGCGGAGCGGACCAACGGCACCAATCACATCCGTTATCTTCTGAAGCCACAGCCGCTTCGTCTTACCACCGATGCTCCTGTGGGCCATGTATTGGAAGGGCGCTGTTTCCGGCTCGAAAAATCCCTTCATTTCTTCCTGGGCCCGGATGAGCCGTTCAACGGCAATGTCAGCCACGTGCTTGCCACTATGCTGCATGAAACCGCCGACCATTGGCGCGAATGGGTGAGGGGGCTCGCCATTCCGCTGGAGTGGCAGCATGTCGTGATCCGCGCTGCGATTACGCTGAAGCTGTGCCAGCACGAACAGACGGGCGCGATCGTCGCGGCGCTCACCACATCCATTCCGGAGGCCGCCAACAGCGGCCGCAACTGGGATTATCGCTATTGTTGGGTGCGCGACGCTTATTACACGGTGCAGGCACTTAACCGGCTGGGCGCGCTTGACGTCTTGGAGGGCTATCTCGGCTATTTGCGCAATATCGTAGACGACGCCAAGGGCGGGCATATCCAGCCGCTTTACGCCGTAAGCGGCGCGGCGAAGCTGGAGGAATGGGAGGCCGACGCGTTGGCAGGGTATCGCGGCATGGGCCCCGTCCGGGTGGGCAACGCCGCTTATACCCAGATTCAGCACGACGCTTATGGACAGATCATCTTGTCTAACGCCCAGGCCTTTTTCGATCAGCGCCTGTTCCGGATCGCGACCGAGGCGGATTTCGCGTCGCTGGAAAAGGTTGGTGAGCGGGCGTGGGACATGCACGATCAGCCCGATGCCGGGCTTTGGGAATTCCGGACGCGAACCTCCGTCCACACCTATAGTTCGGCGATGAGCTGGGCCGCCTGCGATCGGCTTGCCAATGCAGCCGTGGCTTTGGGACTTGAAGATCGCGCGGCAGTGTGGCGGGACAGGGCCACCAAGGTTCGCGCGCGGATCGAGCAGGATGCGTGGGTGGAAGAGGAAGGGCGCTTTGCCGCGACGTTCGGGGGGCAGGAGCTCGATGCGAGCCTCCTCCAGCTTGCCGATATCCGTTTCGTCGAGCCGCGCGATCCCCGTTTTACTCGCACAGCCGAAGTGGTGGAAAAAGGGCTGCGGCGCGGCGAGCACATGCTCCGCTATGCCGACGAGGACGATTTCGGCTTGCCCGAAACTGCTTTCAACTTCTGCACCTTCTGGCTCATCGAAGCGATGCATCTCACCGGCCGCACCGGCGAGGCACGGGAGCTCTACGAAAAAATGCTGGAGCGGCTGACGCCCGCTGGCCTTCTTTCCGAGGACACCGATTTCGAAACCGGTGAATTATGGGGCAATTATCCGCAAACCTACAGCCTCGTCGGATTGATCAACTGCGCGGTGATGCTGTCCCGCTCGTGGAGTTCTATCCGGTGAGCCGCCTGATCGTTATCTCGAACAGGGTTTCCCCGCCCAAAGCCGATAGCGCCGCCGGGGCGCAGGGGGGGCTAGCCGTGGCGCTTGGCGCGGCGCTTCGCGAATATCGGGGCCTGTGGTTTGGCTGGTCAGGAAACCGCACCGACGAATTTACCGGTCATATCGAATTGCAGCGCGCCGATGGCGTCACGACTGCGACGATCGATCTCGAAGATCAGGACGTTGACGAATATTATAACGGCTATGCCAACCGCACGCTTTGGCCGCTTTTCCACTATCGTATCGATCTTGCCGAATATGACCGGAGCTTCGACGCGGGTTATCAGCGGGTCAACGAACGCTTTGCCGATACGGTCAGCCCGCTTATCGATCAGGACGACCTGGTGTGGATCCATGATTATCATCTGATCCCGCTAGGCCAGAAGCTGCGTGACCGCGGGCTGAAGAACCGGATGGGCTTCTTTCTCCACATCCCTTGGCCGCCCGGGCGCCTGCTCGTTTCACTGCCCGACCACCAGAAATTGGTGCGGTCGCTCCTCGCTTATGACGTGATCGGCTTCCAAACGCAGGAATGGCTGGAGGCATTTCGCGATTATGTGGTCCGCGAACTTGGCGGAACGTTGGACCCGGACGGTACACTTCACATCGGTCATCGCAGCGTACACATCGCGGCTTATCCGATCGGCATCGACTTTGCCGATTTTACCGATGCCAGCCGTTCTGACGAAGCCGAGCAAGCCTATGCGCGGCTTCGTGACAGTGCGGCAGGCCGTAAGGTGCTGATCGGCGTCGACCGGCTCGATTATTCCAAAGGGCTGCATGAGCGTTTCTCGGGTTATCAGCGTTTTCTCGAAAACAATCCGGATAAGCGCGAGGACGTCTTCCTTCTCCAAATCGCGCCGCCCAGCCGGGGTGAGGTTTCGACCTATGAGACAATCCGCGAAGAGCTGGATGCACTTTCTGGCCGCATCAATGGCGAGTTTGCGGAAATCGACTGGGTGCCGATCCGCTATGTGAATCAGGGCTATCCGCGCGCCGATCTCGCCGGTTTTTACCGCGCGTCCCAAATTGCGCTCATCACGCCGTTGCGCGACGGCATGAACCTTGTCGCCAAAGAATATGTCGCGGCGCAAGATCCTGATGATCCGGGCGTTCTCATTCTATCCCGCTTCGCTGGCGCGGCTCTGCAGTTGAAAGACGCGTTGCTCGTCAATCCGTACAGCGCCGATGAGGTGAGCGATGCCATCAAGACGGCCCTGGAAATGCCGCGCGAAGAACGCATCCGTCGCTGGAAGGCAATGATGGAAAGCGTGGAGAAAGAAGATGTCGTCCAGTGGCGACTGGATTTCGTGAAGGCGCTGGGAGGCGAGAGCGCGCGAGAGCCCGAACCGGCCCCTGCGGGAAAATGACGCCTGTCTTAGCTTAAAAGGGTACTCGTCCTGCCCGACGATCACTCCGCCTTTTCGATACGAACTAGCAATGTGCCTTCGACCACTTGCGCACCTTCGCTAGCGTTGAGTTCGGCGACCACGCCGTCGAAGGGCGCGGTGAGGCTGTGTTCCATCTTCATGGCTTCCAGCGTGACAAGCTTCTGACCCTTCGTGACCGTATCGCCCTGCCGTGCATCCACGGCGATGATGCGGCCGGGCATGGGGGAGATGAGCGAGCCGTCGCCGGCAACGCCGCCACCTGCGCTGCCGCCCGCGCCCGGAAGGGTGAAGGCGAAGGCCTGGCCTTCAGAGAAGACGAGGACGGCATTGCCGCCGGTCGTCGCGATGCCTTCGGGTTCGGCTTCGTCCGGGTCGATGAGCCGGGTCGCGCCGCCATGCGCGAGAGCGACCGTACGATCATCATCGGCATTGGCGCGGAAGCCGGTGAGGCCTGCCCAAGGATCGGCGCCGATGCCGGCATTGCCATAATCGGACGCCAGCAGCGCATTGGCGGCCAGCGACCAGATGCCGTCGGTCGGCTCCGTACCCGGAACCAGATCGTCGATCCGTGAGGGGATGAACGAGGTTTCGACATCGCCCGCGCGGAAATCCGGATGGGCGGCGGCGCGTTTCAGGAAGCCCGCGTTGGTCTTGACCGGCCAGACTTCGACCTGGTCGAGCGTGTCGACCAAGCGGTCGATCGCCTCTTCGCGCGTCGAGCCGGTGGCGATCAGCTTGGCGATCATGGGATCATAATAAGGGCTGATGCGGTCGCCTTCCTCGACACCAGTGTCGATACGGATCGAGCGGCCCAGCACGAAATGGTCGAGGCGGCCGGTGGAGGGCAGAAATT
Organism: Allosphingosinicella vermicomposti; assembly: GCF_003012815.1. Taxonomy (GTDB): domain Bacteria; phylum Pseudomonadota; class Alphaproteobacteria; order Sphingomonadales; family Sphingomonadaceae; genus Allosphingosinicella; species Allosphingosinicella vermicomposti. Next base: position 511,582 of record NZ_PXYJ01000001.1, read on the forward strand.
CGTGCGCGGGATCCTCTGCATAGAGGCGCGCTTCCATCGCCCAGCCGTTGATGGCGAGTTCGTCCTGGCGCTTGGGGAGCGGCTCGCCGGATGCGATGCGGAGCTGCCATTCGACGAGGTCTTGCCCGGTGATTTCCTCCGTCACCGGATGTTCGACCTGCAGGCGCGTGTTCATTTCCATGAACCAGATGCGGTCGGGGCGGAGGCCCGCCGATCCGTCCGCGATGAATTCGATCGTGCCCGCGCCGACATAGTCCACGGCCTTGGCGGCCTTCACGGCGGCTTCGCAAACGGCGGCGCGTGTGGCATCATCCATGCCGGGCGCGGGGGCTTCCTCGATCACCTTTTGATGGCGGCGCTGGAGCGAGCAATCGCGTTCGAACAGGTGGACGATATTGCCTTGGCGGTCGCCGAACACCTGCACTTCGATATGGCGTGGGCGTTCGATATATTTTTCGATGAGGACGCGGTCGTCGCCGAAGGAGGAGGCAGCCTCGCGCTTGCAGGAGAGGAGCATGTCGGCAAAGTCGGACGCAGCGTTAACCTTGCGCATCCCCTTGCCGCCGCCGCCCGCCACGGCCTTGATCAGGACGGGATAGCCGATGGTGTCGGCTTCGCACTGGAGGCGATCCGGCGATTGATCGTCGCCAAGATAGCCGGGCGTGGTGGGCACGCCCGCCGCGTCCATCAATTTCTTGGCGGCGTCCTTCAGGCCCATGGCGCGGATCGAGGAAGGCTGCGGGCCGACCCAGATCAGGCCTGCCGCGATCACCTTTTCCGCGAAATCGGCATTTTCGGACAGGAAGCCGTAGCCCGGATGGATGGCCTCCGCGCCGGTTTGCTTGGCGGCAGCGATGATCTTGTCACCGATCAGATAGCTTTCACGCGCTGCCGACGGGCCGATATGCACGGCCTCGTCCGCCTCCCGCACATGCAGCGCCTTCGCGTCCGCGTCGGAATAAACGGCGATTGTGCGAATGCCGAGCCGCCGGGCGGTGCGGATGATCCGGCAGGCAATCTCGCCCCGGTTTGCGATGAGGAGGGATTGGATCATGATAGGGCACCGTGCAAAGTCCTCGCCGCTACGGGCAGGATAATTGGGGATCGTGGAAGAGGCCGCATTTTGCCGTTCAATCGCTTGCCGAGGCGCTGATCACCACGAGGCGACCGCTTGGCTCGTTCACTATGGTGAAGAGGAACGTGCCCCAATATTCTGCGCCGGCATTGAAATAGTCCGACAAACGGGTGAGATCGTAACCGCTCCAGTTGCGGATCCGGTGACGGTCGCCAGGTTGAAGGATCAGATCGTTAATTTCGCGGAACATCGCCTCTACGACGGCATAACCGGAAAGGAGGCCGAGCGGCGGCTGAGAAAAGGCATAAGCGTAGTTGCCCATGTCATGCGAAGGATGTTCGGGGCTCCAACCACTAGGGAAGCGCCGCCGCACCTCCAGTTCGGAATAGCGAGGATTGGTGCGGCGCCCCATGCCTTCGATTTCACCTGAACCCCGCAAGATTAACCCGTTGGAGGCCGGATCGTACCATTCACCGAGAAAATTGAGGCGGTCGATGGGCGAGCCGATCATTGTGTCGAGCACCGCCGGGTCGAATAGCGGCCTGTCACCTGGCCGCCAACGCCTGCCGCGTGTGGCAAGCAATTCAAAATGGCTCGCTACGGCCTCTCTCAAACAGGAGGCGTCATCGCTTCCCCCATCGAAAAAGCTGTACTCGACTACGACGCCAATATTTTGCGCACCGACAATCGCAACGGGCAATGAAGAAGGTTGGAGCAACATTGTCTTCACCTCACATTCTAAACACGCCGAACTGAGCGCGTTCAGGGATGGGGGCGTTCAAGGTGGCCGCAAAGGCTAGGCCGAGGACGTCGCGGGTCTGTGCTGGGTCGATGATGCCGTCGTCCCAGAGGCGGGCTGTGGCGTAATAAGGATTGCCTTCGTCCTCGTATTTCTGGCGGATCGGAGCCTTGAAGGCTTCGGCTTGCTCCGCATCCCACGTGTCGGCGTCGCGGTGGACGGTGGCGAGAACGCTCGCGGCCTGTTCGCCGCCCATCACGCTGATGCGACTGTTGGGCCAAGTGAAAAGGAAGCGCGGGGAATAAGCCCGGCCGCACATGCCGTAATTGCCTGCCCCGAAGCTGCCGCCGATCAGCACGGTGATCTTGGGCACCTGCGCGGTGGCGACGGCGGTGACGAGCTTGGCGCCGTGCTTGGCGATCCCTTCCGCCTCATATTTGCCGCCGACCATGAAGCCGGAGATGTTCTGGAGGAACAGCAAGGGCGTGCGGCGCTGGCAGGCGAGTTCTATGAAATGCGCGCCCTTTTGCGCGCTTTCCGAAAACAGGATGCCGCTATTGGCGAGGATCGCGACCGGCATACCCCAGATGCGGGCAAAGCCGCAGACGAGGGTCGAGCCGTAGAGCGGCTTGAATTCGTGGAATTCGCTGCCGTCTACGATCCGCGCGATGACTTCGTGGACATCGTAGGGCGTGCGGACGTCGTCGGGGATGATGCCGTAGAGATCTTCCGCGTCATATTTGGGCGGAACCGGATCGCTAAAGCCCGTGCCATGCTTCTCGACTTCGCTCGAAGCGAACGGAAGGCCGAGATTGGCGACGATGTCGCGGACGATGGCGAGGGCGTGTTCGTCATTTTCGGCAAGGTGATCGACCACGCCGGACTTGCGCGCGTGGAGGTCGCCGCCGCCCAAATCTTCGGCACTGATGACTTCGCCGGTGGCGGCCTTCACCAAAGGCGGGCCGCCGAGGAAGATTGTGCCCTGATTGCGGACGATCACGGTTTCGTCCGACATTGCGGGGACGTAGGCGCCGCCTGCGGTGCAGCTGCCCATCACGCAGGCAATCTGGGCGATGCCCTGGCTCGACATCTGCGCCTGATTGAAGAAGATGCGGCCGAAATGCTCCTTATCCGGGAAGACTTCGGCCTGGTGGGGCAGGTTCGCGCCGCCGCTATCGACGAGGTAGACGCAGGGGAGACGGTTCTGAAGGGCGATTTCCTGGGCGCGGAGATGCTTCTTCACCGTCATCGGGAAGTAGGCGCCGCCCTTCACGGTGGGATCGTTGGCGACGATCATTACATCGCGGCCCGACACGCGGCCGATGCCGCAGATCATACCGGCGCCGGGCGCTTCGTTCCCATACATTCCGTTTGCGACAAGCTGGCCTACCTCAAGGAAAGGCGAGCCGGGATCGAGAAGGCGGGTGACGCGATCGCGGGGGAGGAGCTTGCCGCGCGAGACGTGGCGTTCGCGATGCTTTTCGGGGCCGCCTTTCGCCGCCTCCGCAACCTTCGCGCGCAATTCTTCCACCAGCGCCCGGTTATGCGCGGCGTTGCGGCGGAAGGCTTCGGCCCCGTCATCGATCTTGGAGGTGAGAGCAGTCATACCGGCCGCTTTCTAATGAGGTAGCGGTAAACGCCAACCAGGTTGATACAGAGCAGGATCGTGTTCTGGACCCAGAGCGCGCCTTCATTGTCGGTCAGGCCATAGGTGATGAAGGCGACGGACGAGGTGCAGAAAAGGACCATCGCATAGCCGGTCACCTTCCGACCGAGATCGAGGGCGACGAGAAGCGCTGCAAAGGCCGCGCTGCCCGCCGCATACCATTCGACGATTTCGACGAGCTTCTCGCTCACACTTCCTCCGTCACACTGGCGAAAGCCGGGGTCTGGGGACGGAAACGCGCCCTTTCGTCATGAGATTCCGGCTTCCGCCGGAATGACGGGGGGAGGGGCATCATGCAGCGCCGATGAGTTCGCGGCCGATCAGCATGCGGCGGATTTCATTTGTGCCCGCGCCGATATCGAGAAGCTTGGCGTCGCGCAAGTAGCGTTCGACCGGCCAATCCTTGGTATAGCCCGCGCCACCCAAGGCCTGGATGGCTTCGAGCGAGGTCTTCACCGCATTTTCCGACGCGAGCAGGATCGCACCTGCGGCGTCGAAGCGCGTCGTCTTGCCCGCATCGCAGGCGCGGGCGACGGCGTAGACATAGGCGCGGGCCGAGTTCAGCGCGACATACATGTCGGCGACCTTGGCCTGGATGAGCTGGAAACTGCCGATCGGGTTGCCGAACTGCTTGCGCTCGCGAACATAAGGCAGGACGACGTCGAGGCAGGCCTGCATGATTCCGAGCTGGATGCCCGCAAGGACGGTGCGCTCATAATCAAGGCCGGACATGAGGACGCCAACGCCGCCGTTGAGCGGACCCATGACATTTTCTTCCGGAACTTCGCAGTCGTTGAAGACGAGCTCGGCGGTCGGCGAACCGCGCATGCCCATTTTCGGGATCTTCTGGCCGATCGAGAAGCCCGGCATGTCCTTTTCGATGATGAAGGTGGTGATGCCCCGGCTGCCCTCGCCCGTCTTCGCATAGACGACGAGCGTGTCGGCATAAGCCGCGTTGGTGATCCAGAATTTGGTGCCGTTGAGGACGTAGCGGTCTCCCTTCTTCTCGGCGCGCATCTTCATGCCGACAACGTCGGATCCGGCGCCCGCTTCGGACATGGCGAGGCTGCCGACATGTTCACCGCTGATGAGCTTGGGCAGATATTTCGCCTTCTGCTCCGGGTTCGCCCAGCGGCGGATCTGGTTGACGCAGAGGTTCGAGTGCGCGCCGTAGGAGAGGCCGATCGAGGCGGAGGCGCGGGCGATTTCTTCCTGCGCGACGACATGTTCGAGATAGCCGAGGCCGAGGCCGCCAAGCTCTTCCTCGACAGTGATGCCGTGTAGGCCCAGCGCGCCCATTTCCGGCCAGAGTTCGACCGGAAACCAGTCCTCCTCGTCGATCTTCGCGGCCAAAGGCTGGATGCGATCGGCGGCGAAACGGGCAGTGGTCTCGCGGATGGCGTCCGCCATCTCGCCGAGCGCGAAATCGAGTCCGAAGTCGGACATGTGAGGCCTCTCCTTATTTTGATCCGGCCCTAGCGTGGGGGAAAGGTTTGAACAAGGCGGCAAGGGGGCTTATGTGCAGTGCACAATAGCCTCCCTCGTCATCGCGATGAGTGCAGCGAGGCGGCGATCCAGTGGCTGGATTGCTTCGCTGCGCTCGTAATGACGAAGTCGGAAACCAGGAGTTTATCATGACCGCCGATCCCGTTGTCATTCTTTCCTACGCCCGCACGCCGATGGGTGCGTTCCAGGGTAGCCTGTCGAACGTCAGTGCGCCGGAGCTTGGCGCGGTTGCGGTCAAGGCCGCCGTCGAGCGGGCCGGGATCGCCAATGAAGATGTCGAGCGCATCTATATGGGCTGCGTGCTGTCCGCCGGCCTCGGCCAGGCGCCAGCGCGTCAGGCGGCACTGAAGGCGGGCCTTCCGAAAGATGTCGAGGCGGTCACCATCAACAAGATGTGCGGTTCGGGCATGAAGGCGGCGATGATGGCGGCCGATTCCATCGCGGCCGGTTCCAGCGACATCATCATCGCGGGCGGCATGGAGAGCATGACCAACGCCCCTTACCTCATGAAGAAGCATCGCGGCGGCGCGCGCATCGGCCATGACGCAATCTACGACCATATGATGCTGGACGGCCTGGAAGACGCTTACGAGCCGGGCCGGGCCATGGGCACCTTCGCCGAGGACACGTCGCGCGAATATCAGTTCACCCGCGAGGCGCAGGACGCCTATGCGATCGAATCTCTCGCCCGTGCCGTGAAGGCGCAGGATAGCGGTGGCTTCGACAAGGAGATCGTGCCCGTCACGGTCAAGACCCGCGCTGGCGAAGAAGTGGTTTCGCAGGATGAAAGCCCCAAGAAAGGCAAGCCGGACAAGATTCCGTCGCTGAAGCCCGCCTTCGCCAAGGATGGCACGATCACGGCGGCGACCTCCTCCTCCATCAACGACGGTGCGGCGGCGCTGGTGCTGGCGCGTGAATCGGTAGCGACGGCGAAGGGTTTGAAGCCGGTCGCGCGCATTGTGGGCCACACGGCCCACGCCCGCGAGCCGGAGCGCTTCACCACTGCCCCGATCGGCGCGATCGAGAAGCTGCTCCAGAAGACGGGCTGGAAGGTCGAGGATGTCGATCTGTTCGAAATCAACGAAGCCTTTGCCTGCGTGTCGATGGCCGCGATGCGCGATCTCGGCATTCCGCATGAGAAGGTGAACATTCACGGCGGCGCCGTGGCGCTCGGTCATCCGATCGGCGCTTCGGGTGCGCGGATTTTGTCCACCCTCCTCGCGGCCCTTGAGCGCACGGGCGGGAAGAAGGGCATTGCCAGCCTCTGCATCGGCGGCGGCGAAGCCACCGCAATGGCGGTGGAATTGGTGGACTGACTTCGAATTGGACCGCCCTCTTGATAGTGGCGGTCCTAACCGATGGCGGTCCGAGGGGGGAGGGGCGCCTTACCAGGATTAACGCCTTCCCTGCCTTTCTTCCTGTAGCTTGACGCAACTATACCATCTCGCGATACCAGCGGCGCTGGGCGCATCGCCAAAGCGCAGTCGCAGCAGCCAACTACCCCGCAGGCGCGCTATGCCTCCGATCTATTATCCCTAATTTAGTATCGAGGTTATCGCGCTACTGAGGCCACGAACGCCTCGAACCGATTAGCGCATTATTGGTTTCTTTTGGCTAGTGCAGGCATGGATCCGAGCACGCCTATGCCAAAGACGAGCAGCCAATCTCCGAGCGGGAGCGGAGCCGCGTGCAGCAAGTCCGCCAAGCCGGGGATCGATAACAAGCTGGACGAGAGCCAGGTCAGGGCGATTATCGCCATCGAAACGATGCTTCGACGCGAAAGGAATAGTGTTACGGCGCCTAATGCGGCGGTTAGGCAAACGAGCGCGCTAGATCGCGCCGCTTCGATCCCCAGCCTGTCAAGATTACTGAGGAAAGCGTAAATGACGGCGCCGGTTACCAAGGTGCCTGTGCTGATAATGACCGCCCAATCCCGCGCTGAAAAGAAGGTAGAGCCCGGGAAGGGCACGGGCTCTTCGGTCGACTTGTCGGCAAATGCGAGGATCGAGGCCGGATGAATGAGCAGCTCCAGCCAGACGATGTGAATGGGCAGGTAGAGTAAGGGATAGCCGAAAAATGGAATTACCGCCGCCGAGCAAACGAGCGGTATATGGATCATCAGCAAAAAGGCGAAGCTGCGCTTCAGGTTGGCGAAAAGCTGCCGTCCCTCCGCGATTGCGTCGATAATCGTTCCGAGATTATCGTCGAGGAGGACGATGTCTGCCACTTCACGTGCGCTACGGGTGCCCGTGAGGCCCATGGCGATGGAGACATCCGCCTCTCGCAAGGCGAGAACGTCATTCACGCCGTCCCCCGTTGCCGCTACGACCTCGCCGGGCTGCCGGAGTGCGATGACGATCTGCTTTTTCTGAATTGGCGATACCCGCGCGAAGATGTCAGCGGCTCCTGAGACGCTATTCGCCGTCAGCTGGTCTCCGGTCATGACCTTGGAGTCTTCGGGGAACCCTGCCATTCGGGCGATCGCCGCGGCGGTTTCCGGGTGATCGCCCGTCACCATTACCACTCTCACGCCGAACTGGCGTGCACGTGCCAATGCCTCCTTGGCACCGGACTTCAGGAGATCGGAGAAGCCAAGAAGGCCGACAAAGTGATAGCCGCCCGCCGGTTCGGCTAGAGGACTGGAGGGCAGACTTTGAGATGCACAGCCAATCACCTTCTCCGCCCGACTGGCCGCCTTGCTGACTTCGGCGAGCCAACGCTGGCGTTCATCGGGGCTAAGCTTGCACATCGCAATCACATCTTCGGCAGCACCCTTGAGCATGATGCGAGCCTCCCGAGGACCAATCCAGAATGCCGCTTCATGACGACGACCTTCCGTAAAGGGATAAGAGGTTCGCAGGGACCATGAGGAATCGAGAGGCGGCGCCTGCGCCGCAATCGCATCGTCCAGGGGATCCTGGGCGCCGCTCTGCGCCGCCATAAGCGCGGACTTCAGGACGTCGGCGCGGCTATATCCGGCTGCGGGCGTCACAGATGAAAGGCTCAGCCTCCCTTCGGTGATTGTGCCCGTCTTGTCGGTGCATATGATCGATACGCGGCCGATATTCTCGACCGCCATGGCATGCCGGACCAGCGCGCGCCGCCGTGCGAGCCGGACAACCCCGGCAGCCAGGGAGAAGGTGAGGACGACCGGGAATTCTTCCGGTATTGCGGCGACCGCCAGGGTGGCGGCGCTCATGAGTGCATCGATAAGCCCAAAACCCTGCCACAGCCGGACCGCCGCGAGCAGCAAACAGAGGGCGAGAGCAGCGCCCAGCAGGATGCGGACGAGGCCCAATACGGCCTTTTGAAGCCGCGTCTGGCCCGCAGGGCCCGCAACGGCAGTCTGGACGATCTGGCCATAAAGGGTGTCTGAGCCGGTAAAAATGGCTATCATGACAGCCTTCCCGGTCAACAGACGCGCGCCTGCGAAAGCCCAATTTTCATCCGACAGGCTTCCGCCGGTGGGCTTGGCCGTCCAACCGGTCTGGACCGGCGCCTTGCCAACAGGTTCAGCCTCGCCCGTCAGGACCGATTCATCGGCCTTTGCTCCCTCGCTTAAGAGGATGAGACCGTCGACGGGGAAGGACGCGCCAGCCTCTAGCAAGATAGCGTCGCCGGGCACCAGATCTTCGGCAGAGATCAGTCGCTTTTCGCCTTGCCGGATGACGAGGGCGGAGGAAGCAAGGACGCTTCCGAGCGCCTCGATCGAGACTTCCGCCCTCCGGTGAAGGAAGAAATCCATTCCGACGAGGGGGACGACGGCAAAGGCCAGAATCCAGGCGTCGCGATAGTCGCCGACCATCATGAAGAGCAGCCCGGTCAGAAGGAGAAACCAGATCATAGGGTCGCGAGCCGTATCCCGCGCCAATGCTGTGCCGGAATGAGGCGGGCGTTCCGCGATCCGGTTGGTTCCGAAGCGTGCGCGCCGCTTCGCCGTCTCTTCCTCGGTCAATCCTGCTGCCGGATCGGTCTGGAGGAGCGTTAGTCGGTCGGTGGGCAGCGTTCGCCGCACCTCATTCCCTCACGATGAAGACGGAACAATGGGCGTGACGGACCACGCGCGCGGCATGGGCGCCGAGCAGGTAGTCCTTCATCTCCGGCCGGTGGGCCGACATGACGATTAGGTCGGCCCCCATCACCCGCGCGTCTTCAACGATGCTCCTATAAACACTGCCTCGGCCGACCCGGGTTGACACGCCCGGCGCGTCCTCAATTTCAGCGGCGAGGTTCGACAGCCGCGCTTCGGTAACGGAGACGAATTCGCGATAGCCGATCGCCGACCATTCCGCCGCTTCCGCGGCATCGGGATTGCTGATGACGGTGTAGAGGGTGAGGCGGCAGCTGAAATTGCGGGTAAGAGAGAGTGCTGCCGGCAGCGCCTTGCGCCAACTACTCGGCTCGTCGAGGTCGAGGGGGAGAAGGATGTGGGAAAACATACCTTCTCCGCGCACGCTCATGCCGGGATCGTCTGGCAGTGGCGGCCAGAGGGTCGCGCAATGCTGCTCAGTGCCTCTCCGACATCCTCTTCATCGTCGCCCTCGCGTGCGGCATCGCCGATCGAAACGATGCCGATCAGCGCGCCATCCTTGGTCGTGACCGGCATACGGCGGATCTGCTCGTCTCCCATGCGGTCGAGGACGTCTTCCAGATCGTCATCTTCCATACAGGTTTCGACATCTTCGGACATGACACGCATCACCGGCGTACCGTGGTGCAGCCCAGCGCCGACGCCGCGAATGGCGATGTCGCGATCGGTCACCATCCCCACCAGCAATCCGCCATCTACGACGGGCAGGACGCCGACGTCCATTTCCCCCATCATCTTGGCGGCATCGACGATTGTATCGGTAGGGCCGATCGTTTCGACAGACGGGGTCATGATATTCTTGACCTTCATGGCTCTCTCCTTGTGATTGAGGCGACTCTGCTGCGGTCATGATCGACCGGGAGGCGAGCCCGACAAATCCGGGATGTTACGGATTGGGCGCCGTTTCTTCCTTGCCTAGCCTCGGTTGTCCTCGGCTCGATCGGAAAAAGGATGGCGGCGGTCTACAGGGTGGAAGGTCTCACGAAGACCTACGGCAGCGGTGCCGGTATCGTGCACGCGCTCCGAGGCGTAGACCTCACGATCGAGGAAGGGACGATGGCGGTCCTCCTCGGTTCTTCCGGCTCCGGCAAGTCAACCTTGCTCAATATTCTCGGCGGCCTGGACACGGCGACGGCGGGACAAGTGTTATTCTACGATCTCGATCTCACCGCCTGCAACGAGGATCAACTGACGGAATATCGACGGCAAAGCGTCGGCTTCGTTTTCCAATTCTACAATCTGATCGCATCTTTGACCGCGCGGGAAAATGTAGCGCTGATTACCGAAATTGCGGAGAATCCCCTCGATCCAGCCGAGGCGCTCCGGCTGGTCGGGCTCGAGGCAAGGCTCGACCATTTCCCATCTCAGCTTTCAGGTGGCGAGCAGCAACGGGTGGCTATCGCCCGCGCCATCGCCAAGCAGCCCAGGGTGTTGCTTTGCGACGAGCCGACAGGGGCATTGGACAGCGCGACCGGAACACGCGTGTTGGCGGCGATCGAGGAGGTGAACAAGGCACTTGGCACCACCAGCCTGGTTATCACCCACAATGCGGTGATTGCCGACATGGCCGACGAGGTCATCTTGTTCGGCGATGGCCAGATCGCCGGACGCAGGCGGAATAAGGCGCGCAAGCCGGTAACGGAGCTTCGCTGGTGATCGCACCGCATTCCATGCTGACAAGGAAGCTGTTCCGGGATCTCTGGCGGCTTCGAGCACAATCTTTTGCCATCGCGCTGGTCATCGCGGCCGGGGTCGGCATGGCAGTCATGTCCTTTGGCATGATCCGCTCACTGGAAGCGACGCGCGAGGCCTATTACGATCGCTACCGTTTCGCCGACATTTTCGCCCCACTGAAGCGCGCGCCGGAAAGCGTAATGGCGGAGGTGCGGGCGATCGACGGCATCTCGGTGGCCGAAAGCCGTGTGAGTGCCGGGGCCATTCTCGACATTCCCGGAATAGTGGAGCCGGTCGCGGCGCGCGTTCTTGCTCTGCCACCGGAAGGTCAGCCATCGCTCAACCGGCTCGTGCTGCGCAGCGGTCGCCTGCCGGAGCCGGGCCGCCCCGACGAGGCCGTCGCCAGCGAAGCCTTTGCCGTCGCCGCCCGCTTGGCTCTTGGCGATACGTTCACCACGCTCCTCTATGGCAAGCAGGTGGAGCTTCGTCTCGTCGGCACCGTGTTGTCGCCCGAATATGTGTATGCCGTGCCGCCGGGTCAGCTTTTCCCGGACAATCGCCGTTTCGGCATTCTCTGGATGAACCGCGAACCGCTAGCCGCGATGCTGGACCTTACCGATGCATTCGACGAGGCCATGGTCAGGCTGGAGCCGGGCACAAGCGAGGCAGAAGTGATCCGTCGTCTCGACCTGCTGCTCGAGCCTTATGGTGGGGGCGGCGCCTATGGACGGGACGAGCAGATTTCGAACCGGTTTGTGACGAACGAGATCAGCCAGCTCCGCACGACGGTGGAAATATTGCCGCCCATCTTCCTTGGCGTCGCGGCCTTCCTCCTCAACATCGTGCTCGCGCGCCTTGTCGATACGGAGCGGGAAGTGATCGGCCTGATGAAAGCGTTCGGCTATCGCAGACGCGACGTCATGCGCCATTATGCGGGCCTGGCATTGCTCCTGTCGACGGGCGGCATGGTGCTCGGCGCCGTTCTCGGCACCTGGTTGGGGCGGGAATTGTCCACGCTCTATCAGCGCTTCTTCACCTTTCCGTTTCTGGAATTTCGGGCGGGCGTCGACGTATATCTAGTCTCGGCCGGGGTGACGCTCGCAGCGGTTTTGGCGGGCTCGGCCCTCGCCGTGCGGCGGGCCGCGCGGCTCGCCCCCGCCGAAGCGATGCGCCCGCCGTTGCCGCCCGACTTCTCGGGACGCCTGGTCGCGGTTGCCAGCCGCCTCGGGCCGGACGAACCCACGCGGATGATCTTGCGTGGACTCCTCCGCCGACCCCTGCGGTCGTGCCTCACTGTCGCGGGGCTCGCGCTTGCCCTCGGCCTCTACATCGCTTCGGCGAGCGCAACGGACAATGTCGAGCGGATGATTGACCTTATTTTCGGCAAATCCCAGCGTGCCGACATCATCGTTTCCTTCGCCGAGGCCCGGGATGAAGGCGCGCTCTATTCCCTGAGCCGCCTGCCGGGGGTGATCCGCGTCGAGCCGTTCCGCGCGACCGCGGCGCGCCTGATCGCCGCGCAACACGAGGAGCGCGAAGGGCTGAGCAGCGCCGACGCGGGAGCCAATCTCCGCCGCCTGATCGACATTAACGGCGCGCTCGTGGAGCCTCCTCCCGCAGGTGCCATCCTGTCGCGGCGGCTGGCCGAGCAGCTTGAGGTCGGGCCAGGGGACATCGTGCGCGCGGAAGTGACGGAGGGCGACCGACCAGTTCTCGACATCCCGGTTATGGGGGTGATCGAAAGCCCGATCGGATCATCGGCGACGATCGACCGTGCGGTGCTCAACCGCTTGCTTATTGAGGGGCGAAGCATTTCCGGCGCCTATCTGCTGGTCGACGATAATCAGCTTCCGGCGCTTTATGCAGCGCTTAAGGGAACTCCGTTCGTTGCCAATGTCACGAGCTTTGCGGCCACCGTCCAGAGCCTTCGCGACACGATCGCGCAGAATATGGGCATCGTCACCATGTTCAACACCGGCTTTGCCTGCCTGATCGTCGTCGGGGTCGTTTATAACAGCGCGCGGATCAGCCTTGCCGAGCGCGCGCGCGATCTCGCCTCGCTCCGGGTGCTGGGCTTTCGACGAGCGGAAACCGCTTTCGTGTTGCTTGGCGAACTCGCGATCCTGGTGCTTGCCTCCCTCCCGCTCGGCATTCTGTTCGGGATCGGCCTGTCGCGCTATATTACGCAGCGTTACAGCACGGCGGGAGACGGCCATGCCGACCTTTACACGATACCGTTCGGCATGAACGCCAGCACAATGGCGGATGGAGTGCTGATCGTCGGCGCCGCGGCTGCCATCACCGCGCTTGTCATCCGGACGCGGGTTGATCGTCTCGACCTCATCCGTGCGCTCAAAACGCGGGAGTGAGGCCGTGAAGACGAAGCTCCTTACCGGTCCGCGCATCATCACCGTCCTCGTTCTGTTGGCGGTGGCCGTCGCCACCCTCTTCGCGCTGCGCACGCCGGCGCTGGAAGTGGAGGTGGGTCAGGTGTCGCGCGGACCGTTGGTGGTCACGGTCAGTGACCTGGGCCAAACCCGGGTACGCGACCTTTATGTCGTGTCAGCGCCCGTCGCGGGCGAGGCGCAGCGCGTGCCGCTCAAACCCGGCGCGAAGGTCGTTCCCGGCCAGACGATACTCGCCCGGATTGTCCCCGCCGATCCAGCCCCGCTCGACGCCCGCAGCCTCGCCCAAGCGCGGGCCAATGTCCGTGCGGCCGAGGCCGAGCTCGCCGCCGCGCGCGCGCGCGTCGCGAACGCGCAGGCCAGCGCTGTGGCGGCGGAGCGGACATTCGGCCGGATCGCGGATCTTGCGGATCGCGGCTTCGCCTCGCGCGCGCAGTTCGACGAAGCGCGCGCCGCGCGGGATGCCAACGCCGCAGCCGTTTCGGAAAGCCGGAACATGGTTGGGGCGGCGGCGGAAAAACTCGCCGCCGCGAACGCCGCGCTGATCGTGCCCGGCGGTGGGCGGCAGAGGCGCGGCATAGTCGCTGTCACGTCGCCGGTACCCGGCTATGTCCTCACGGTCCCGCAGGAAAGCGCCCGCGTCGTCCTTGCCGGCACACCGCTGGTCGAGGTCGGCGATCCTTCTCGCCTGGAAATCGTCAGTGATCTCCTGTCCAGCGACGCTGTCCAAGTGCAAGCGGGAGCGCCGGTCGAAATCGACGCCTGGGGCGGGGAACGGCCGCTGAAGGGCCGGGTGCGACTTGTCGAACCGTTCGGCTTCACAAAATTTTCGGCGCTCGGTGTGGAGGAGCAGAGGGTGAACGCGGTCATCGACTTCGCCGAGCCCCGAAGCGCCTTCTCCCGGCTCGGCCATGGTTACCGGACCACCGTGCGGATCGCGACCTGGTCGGCTCGGGACGCGCTGCGCGTGCCGGTCAGCGCCTTGTTCCGGTCAGGACGTGACTGGGCCTTGTTCGTGGTCGAGGGGGGGCGAGCCAAGCTTCGCCGCGTTCGTATCGGTCATATCACCGACGCGTTCGGCGAAGTAAAAGGCGGCCTGGAAGCGGACGAGACCGTCATTATCCACCCCAGTGACAAGGTGGCCGATGGTGTAAAGGTCAGGGCGTCGAACTGACGGACCGCTCGGGCGAGGCTCCTCATTCAGCGCCACCAGCGATATCGACGCGGGCTGCAACCTAGGGATTGCTTCGTCGCTACGCTCCTCGCAATGAGGAAAGCTCATCAAGCGAACCGCGACACCGGAACAGCATCGTTCCGCATCCCGGCCATCGCCTCCACGGTCTTCACGAAACTGTCGGGATTGAGCGAGATGGAATCGATGCCCTCGTCGATCAAAAAGCGGGCGAAGTCCGGATGATTACTCGGGCCCTGTCCGCAAATGCCGATCTTGATCCTCGCTTCATGGGCGGCGGATATAGCCGAGGCTATCATGCGCTTTACCGCCTCGTCCCGCTCGTCGAACAGCTTCGCAAGTTCGGCCGAGTCGCGGTCGACGCCGAGGACGAGCTGGGTGAGGTCGTTGGACCCAATGGAAAAGCCGTCGAACCGGCGCGCAAACTCCCGCGCCATCACCACGTTCGACGGGATTTCGCACATCATATAGACCTGAAGCCCCGCCTTGCCGCGCGCTAAGCCGTTCTCCGCCATGACGGCGAGCACTTGGTCAGCTTCCCCGACGGTCCGACAGAAGGGGATCATCACGACGATGTTGGAAAAGCCCAGCCGCTCTCGCGCCCGCTTCAGCGCCCGGCATTCCAGCGCGAAGCCGTCCTTGTAGCGCGGATCATAATAACGGGACGCGCCCCGGAAGCCGAGCATCGGATTCTCCTCCCCAAGCTCGAACGCGCCGCCACCGGTGAGGCCGGCATATTCGTTCGATTTGAAATCGCTCAGGCGGACGATGGCGGGATGGGAATGAAAGGGCGCGGCGATCTTGGCGATGCCTTCGGCCAGCGTCTCGACAAAATAGTCGGCCGGGCTGGCATGGTTAAGCGCCAGTTGCTGGACCGTCTCCCCATCCTCCGCCGAAAGCCGCTCGGGATGGGCGGCGGCCATCGGATGAAGCTTGATGATCCCGCTGATGATGAACTCCATCCGCGCCAGCCCGACGCCCTTGGCTGGAAGCCGCCACCAGCGAAATGCGGCGGAGGGATTGGCCATGTTGACCATGATTTCGACGCCGGGATCAGGAAGCTTCGCCGTCTCAACAGTCTGCCGCTCGAATGTCAGCAGGCCCTGATAGACGGCGCCTCTCTCGCCTTCGGCGCAACTGATGGTGATCGGCTGGCCGTCGGCGATGCGGCGGGTGGCTTGGCCGGTGCCGATCACCGCCGGAAGGCCAAGCTCGCGGCTAACGATCGCCGCATGGCTGGTGGGGCCGCCATGATCGGTGACGATTCCGGCGGCGCGCTTCATCAGCGGCACCCAATCGGGGTTCGTGGCATCGGCGACGATAATCTGGCCGTCGCGGAAGCGGCTGGCATCAGCGGAGCTTCTCAGCAGGCAGGCCTCGCCCGCCGCCATGCCCGATCCAACCGCGGAACCTGTGACAAGAATCTCTCCCTTATCCTTCAGGGCATAGACGTCGAAGGAGGAGCCGGATGCGGCGGCGTGTACCGTCTCCGGCCGGGCCTGGAGGATGAACAGTGCGCCCGTCTCTCCATCCTTTCCCCATTCGATGTCCATGGCGCGGCCATAATGTCGCTCGATCGCGACGCCCCAGCGAGCGAGCGTCAGGACATCGTCTTCGGGCAGGACGAAGGCGGACCGCTCCGCGTCTGTCGTTTCAATTGTGCGGGTGCGTTCCGCCGCCGTCTCCCCATAGACCATCTTGATCGCCTTCACGCCGAGACTACGCTCCAGCAGTGGCGCGATGGCGGGGCGATCGAGAAAAGGCTTGAACAGCATATATTTGTCGGGGTCGACCGTGCCCTGAACCACGGTTTCGCCAAGGCCCCAGGCGGCGCTGATCACCACCGCATTGGGAAAGCCGGTTTCGGTGTCCACGGTAAACATCACACCCGACCCGCCAAGATCGGTCCGCACCATTTGCTGGATGCCGACGGACAGGGCGATCTGTAGGTGGTCGAACCCCTTTATCTCTCGATAGGTGATCGCGCGGTCGGTGAAGAGGGAAGCGTAGCATCGGCGACAAGCGTCAATGAGCGCGGTCTCTCCCCGAACGCTGAGGTAGGTTTCCTGCTGCCCCGCGAAGCTTGCGTCCGGCAAATCCTCCGCGGTTGCGCTGCTGCGGACGGCAACCGCCACGTCGGCGATCCCTGTTTCGCGGCACAATGCTGCGTAGAAACACTTGAGCTCCATCTCCATCGCTGGGGAGAAGCGTCCGGCAAGAATCCGCTCGCGCACCTGCACACCGAAGTCCCGGAGCGACAGCGCGCCCTCCTGGAACCGGCGGAGTGCCGTCAGAATGAAGGGCGACAAGGCGTTGCCGTCCAGGAAGTCCCGATAGGCCGAGGCAGTAGTGGCAAAGCCGGTGGGCACCCGGATCCCGTGTGACGAGAGGCTTCGGATCATCTCCCCCAAGGATGCGTTCTTGCCGCCTACGTCAGCCACATCGCTGATCCCGACATCTTTGAACCACAGCATGTTTGTCATAAGACGTCCTCTCCATGCTGAACTGTCAGAGCTCGGGCAGGATTGTCAGTGCGGGATGTTACTTAGGGGCCCTGCGCCGGCCCCTCTGCCACGACCGCCTCAGCTGCCAAATGCACGGCATCGTTGCATCCGAGGAGAGAAAAGGCCGCCTGAGTATTGCGGCCTTTGTCCAATGCGATGTCGAAAGTGAGGGAAGGGCTTTCCGACAAGGCCGTCAGGTAGGCGGGCGACATATCGATTATGAAGATTTTCCGATCCTCCAGCGGATGGCAGGTGAGGCCAAGGTCGAAGCGCCGGTCATCCACGTTTGCGACTGCTCGATAAGAACTGCCGTCGCGGCATTCCTCCTGAACGTCGAGGAAGTGTACGCATTGCTGCCCGCAGACGAAGCCAAGGGCGTTACCCGCCGGGTTCAAGGTTCCCGCTTCGCTCGCGCCAGGCGTGATAATCACGGCCCAATCCTGGAATTGCATGGCCACGAAATCCGGTGACGGCCCGCCGCTTTCCTGAGCTGATGCTGGTTCGACGGCTCCAATGAGCATCGAGAGGCCAGCGAGTATCAAGTTCGTCATCCGCACAGCCTGGCTCCTCGTGCGCGATTGTGCCCGCGAAACGAACGATGCGTCCGCCCTCTCCGTGAAAATATAAGGAAATTACCGGGACGGGTCAGGGGCGCATGCTGCCGGTTTCGACGAACCTCTGGTGCCAGGACAAAGCTTCAGAGAGGAGGGAGGGTGATTGCTGGCCGTAGGAATGCTTGCGCGCCCGGCGGAAATAATCGCGGAGCATCGGACGGTAATCGGGATGGGCGCACGTATCGATGATCGCTTCGGCGCGCTGCTTGGGCGAAAGGCCGCGCAGGTCTGCCAAGCCCTGTTCCGTGACGATCACCTGCACGTCCTGGGTGATATGATCGACGTGGCTCGCCTGCGGCACGATGGCTGAGATATCGCCGTTTTTGGCCGTCGAGGGGGTCATGAAGATCGACACATAAGCGTTGCGCGCAAAATCGCCCGATCCGCCGATGCCATTCTGGATGCGGGATCCCATGATGTGGGTCGAGTTCACATTACCGTAAATGTCCGCCTCGATCATTCCATTCATCGCGATACAGCCGAGGCGGCGGATGAGTTCGGGATGGTTGCTCATCTCCTGCGGCCGCAGGATTATCCTGTCGCGGAACAGCGCCATTTCCGCATTGAGCGTCGCTGCCGCTTCCGGGCTCAGCGAGAAGGCCGTGGCGGAGGCCATGCGCAGCTTTCCGACTGCGAGGAGATCGAGCATGTCGTCCTGGATCACCTCCGTATAGGCGGTCATAGCGTCGAACGGCGCGTCGATAAGGCCCGTGAGCACGGCGTTGGCTATATTACCGACGCCCGATTGGATCGGCAGCAGGGACTTGGGAAGCCGGGCTTTCGCTACTTCGTGCCGGAAGAAATCAAGCAGATGATCGGCGATGGCGCGCTTTCTCGTCCGGAGCGTTGAACGGCAGATTCCGGTCCGGGGCATTGGTTTCGACGATAGCCGCGATCTTTTCGGGATCGCAGCGGAAATAGGGCTCGCCGATACGGTCGTCGGGGCGCACGAGCGGGATTGGAACCCGGTGCGGAGGCAAGGCCGTGCCGTAATAGATGTCGTGCATCCCTTCGAGCGCGCTGTTCTGCCAGCTGTTTACTTCCAGGATCACTTGCGAAGCGCGGTCGAGCCATGTCTTATTGTTCCCGACCGACGAGGATGGGATGAGGGCACCGTCTGGCCGGATGCCGGACACCTCAACAACCGCGGTGTCGAGCGGTCCCAAAAAGCCCTGCCAAGCCATGGGCGCAACTTGCGACAGATGCATATCGAAATATTCCATCTCGCCGCGATTGATCATCTCCCGCGCGATCGGATCGCTATTGTAGGGGAGGCGGAACTCGATGCCGCCAGCCTTGGCGAGTGCGCCGTCGAGTTCGGGACCGGTGGATGCTCCGGTCCACACGCGCACCCGGAAGGGATTGCCCCTGGCATGCTCAGCCTCGATTCTGGCGGCGAGGGCGAGTGGCACGGCCTTTGGATAGCCGGAGCCCGTAAAGCCGCTCATGCCGACCGTGCTGCCGGACCGGATCAGCGATGCCGCCTCCTGGGCTGTCGTCACCTTCGCGCGAAGCGCCACGCAGTCGATACGGCTCGCCTCGCCCACCATTCGTCTCCGTCAATCTCAGAACCGTCATAAAGACAACGCGCTCGCAGACCGATCAGGTTGATTACTTATTACGGGGCGAAGAGGGCCGAGCGAGGATGACGCCATTCGCCAACAAGGAGTCGCGCCATGGCCGCCGATCTGCAGCAACGATCCGCGCACGCGGAAGTCACACGGCTGACGGCGCGCAGCGGCGCCGCGTTTGATGTCCGCGCTACCCGTCCTGAGGATGAGGCCGCGCTCGGCGAATTCTTCACCCATGTCGCCCACGAAGATTTGCGGTTCCGCTTCCTGACGGCCCTCAACACAGTCGGACAAGAGCTGCTCGAGATGATGGTGGATGTCGATCACGACCGGACCGAGAATTTTCTTGCTGTCGATCCGGCGAGCGGCACGATCATCGCCACGGCAATGGTCGCAGGAGACGAGAAGAAGGAGCAGGCCGAAGTCGCGCTGTCGATCCGGGCCGACTACAAGAAGAAGGGCATCAGCTGGACTTTGCTGGAGCATGCCGCGCGCTGGGCGAAGGCGCGCGGCTTCAAGTCGCTGGAATCGATCGAGAGCCGGGAAAATCATCAGGCGATCGAGCTCGAGCGCGAGATGGGGTTCAAGGCGGAGCAGTATCCCGGAGACTCAACGCTCATCCTGCTTCGCGCCAGCCTCAATCCGTAGATCGGCAGCGCATGCGGGCGATGGAGCTTCAGGAGGTTGGTGGCCCGCTCCAGTTCGTCGAGCGGGAAACGCCGGTGCCGGGCGCGGGGGAGCTTCTCATCCAGATATCTGCCTGCGGCGTATGCCGCACCGATCTTCATATTATCGACGGGGACATAAGAGATCATCTGCCGATCGTCCCCGGCCACGAGATCGTTGGTCATGTCCTTGCCAGCGGGCTGGGCGTGTCACACTTCGCCGCTGGAGACCGTGTCGGCGTACCGTGGCTTGGGCGCACATGTGGAGAATGCCGCTACTGCCACGCGGGACAGGAAAATCTCTGCGATCACCCCCTCTTCACTGGGTTCACCCGGGACGGGGGCTTTGCCACCCATTGCATTGCCAATGCTGCGTTCTGCCTTCCGATACCGAAAGAGTTTTCCGATGCAGAAGCCGCGCCACTCCTTTGCGCGGGGCTTATAGGATACCGGTCGCTCCGCATGGCCGGCCATGCCCGGCGTATAGGGCTATACGGTTTCGGCGCCGCGGCACATATCCTGACGCAGGTCGCCTTGTGGCAAGGACGGGAAGTCTATGCCTTTACAAAGCCTGGTGATGTGCAAGGCCAAGCCTTCGCACGTGCGCTGGGCTGCGTTTAGGCGGGCGGCTCGGATGAAACCCACCGGCATGAACTCGATGCGGCAATCATCTTCGCACCGGTGGGGAAGCTCGTGCCCGCCGCCCTGCGCGCGGTTCGTAAAGGCGGCAGGGTCGTCTGCGGCGGTATTCATATGAGCGATATCCCGGCCTTTCCTTACCACGATCTTTGGGGGGAGCGGTCGGTTATGTCGGTCGCAAATCTCAGCGGCGCCGACGGCAGGGAGTTCCTGCGGATCGCGGCCCAAATTCCCGTGGAGACACGTACCCGCTGCTATCCGCTTGAACAGGCGAACGACGCCATCGACGCGGTCAGGTCAGGGGGAATCCAGGGGGGCGCCGTGCTCCTTCCTCCGCGTTAAGGGACATTCCGTATCCATGAGCGGCCATTGGCGCGATAACGAGATCGCCGTCCATTTTCTTTGAGGAGACGGCAAAAATGGCACGCGACAATGGCAATGCGCCGATGCTTCCCGCGCGGCGCTCCCTCTTCGGCGATATGGAGCCGATTACGAGGTTGAGGGACGAAGTGGACAGATTGTTCGAAGACTTTCCGGTCTTCCGGTTCGGGCGTTCGATGCAGATGCCCGTCCCGGCGCTGGAAATGACGGAGGCCGAAGGAGCCTACAAGGTCACTGCCGAGCTGCCGGGCATAAAGCCGGAAGATGTCGAGGTGACGGTGGAGGAAGGGATGCTCTGCATTTCCGGCGAAAAGAAGGAGGAGCGCGAGGAGAAGGAGCGCGGCTTCATGCTTTCCGAACGCTCATACGGTGCCTTTGAAAGGCGCATCGATCTGCCCACGGGCGCAGACCCGTCCAAGATCAAGGCGCAGTTCAAGGACGGAGTGCTCAAGATCTCGCTTCCGAAGAATGAGCAGGCGCAGCAACAGAAGCAGCGGATCGCGATCGAGGCCGATGGCCGGTAATCCCGGCAGTCTCAAGCCCGAGGGCGCGGTCGACCCCCAGCCGGAGGCCGGCCATGCCCTGCACTGCATCATCGCCGCGATCGATCTTGGAGCACGTTCGAACAAGGCGTTGATGCGGGCGTGCCGGATCGCGGCGCGTAGCGGCGCCAGTCTTCGTATCATTCACGCCGCGCCGACGCCGCTCGATCATTCCAGGCAGGCCGCGTTTCGCGTCAATGTCCGCAAGCAGGTGTGCCAGATCGTGAAGGATGTTTCCGATCTGGAGGTCGACTTTTCCGTGCATATGCTGGACGGCCATCCGGAGGAGGTGATTTCCCGGGAGGCCGAGCGGACCAAGGCCGATCTCGTCATTATTGGCGGGCATGGCGAACCGCGCTTCCGGGATACGATTTTCGGCATTACCGCCAGCCATATTCTCCAGCGCTTGGCCGTGCCGCTCCTCGTCGCGCAGAGAGAGGGAGGCGACTACCAGCGGGTCATGGCGGCGTCGGATAATGATATCTTCGCAGCCGATCTCGCCCGCTTCGCCCTCCAGATCGCGCCAGGCGCCGAGATTCATGTCGTCCAGGCGGTGGAGACCGGCGGTTCCGCCTTTATCGAGAATGCGGCAGCGGGCGAGAAGAGGCGTTACGACAGGGAGCATAACCTGCAGCAGGCACTCGCCCGAGCGCTTGGGCCGGGCACGGCTCCGGAGCGCCTTTTCACCTGCGTCGAGGAAGGCGACCCGATGGAAGTGATCGAGCGTTGCTCCGATCGCCTGCAGCCCGACCTGATCGCTATGGGCACCCATGGTTGTATGGGCATGGAACGGCTGATCCAAGGGAGCTTCGCCGAATATGTCCTCCTTTGGGCGAGCGCGGACGTGCTGGTGCTTCCGGTGGGCTGGAAGGCCACGTGAGCACGCCGGTTCTGACCATCCACGGCGCGGGCCAGACCGTGACCGGATCCTGTTTCGAGTTCGCGGCGGGACAGCAAAGACTGCTCATCGATTGCGGCCTTTTTCAGGGATCGCGAAGCCTCGAGACGCTGAATCGCCAGCCGTTCGCATTCGACCCGGCGCGGATCGACGCGGTCCTCCTGACCCATGCCCATCTCGATCATAGCGGCTTGCTCCCCCGCCTTGCGAAGGAAGGTTTTGGCGGGCCGATCTGGTGCACGCCTGCGACGCGGGAACTGCTGACGGAGATGCTGCGCGACGCAGCCCGCATTCAGGAGCAGGAGGCCGACCGGCGAAACCGCCGGGCCGACAGGGCGGATGAAGCACCGATCGAACCGCTCTACACCCTGACCGACGCCGAAGACGCACTGGCGCTGGTGCGGCCGGTTGAGCTCGGAACCGACTTCCATCCCTGTCCGGATGTCACCGCACGAATGTGGAATGCCGGACATATATTGGGTTCCGCATCGATCGAGGTGACCGCAGGGGGCGTCCGGACGCTCTTTTCGGGCGACATCGGCCCGGATCACAAATCGTTTCACCTCGACCCTGCCGGGCCGTCCGGAATGGATCATGTGATATGCGAAAGCACCTATGGCGATCGCGAAAGAGAGCAGGTGACGTCCGATGAACGGCGGGCCGCTCTGGCGCTGGAAGTTGAAGAAGCCCTGGCTCGGGGCGGTAATCTCATCATCCCGGTTTTCGCCCTCGAGCGGACACAGGAGCTGTTGCTGGATCTCGCGAGGCTGATGAACGAGGGCCGCATCGCGCGGCGGCAGGTCTTCATCGACTCTCCTCTCGCCACCCGTGCCACCGTCATCTTCCAGAAACACCGGAGAGAGCTTGAGGATCTTGGCGACGGCGAGGTCTTCAGGCATCCGGCTTTCCATTTCGTGGAGACGGTCGATGCGTCTATGCGGCTCAACGCCATGTCGGGGGCGATCATCCTTGCGGCGTCGGGCATGTGCGAAGCGGGCCGCATTCGCCATCATCTCCGCTTCAACCTGCCGCGCTGGGATTCGACGATCCTGTTCGTCGGCTTTTAGGCGCAAGGCACGCTGGGGCGGGTCATTCTCGACGGAGCGAAGCGCGTTCGCATATCGGGTCGCGATGTCGCGGTGCGGGCGCATATACGGCGCCTAGACAGCTATTCGGCCCATGCGGACAGAAGTGAACTGCTCCACTGGATCGCGGCGCGAGAGCCGATCCGAGGCAGCCTGTTCCTCGCCCATGGGGAGCAGGGTGCTATCGAAGCCCTGCGGAATGCTCTGCCAGACATGTCTTCGGTTATCGTTCCCGAGATAGGGGAAGCCTATGAACTTGCACCGGCGGCGCCGGCACGGCGGCTTAGGACCGGAAGGAGGGATCTGCGGTCGATCCTCAGCCGCGATTGGCAGAATGAGTATGCCGATCTAGCCGTCAATCTCAAAAGCAAGCTGCAGGATATCGATGCCGAAAGGCGGGCGGAAGCCCTTGCCAGGGTTCGGGCTGTGCTGGACGAATATGCCGCCTTTCGGTCGCGCAAGCGGGATAAAACTAGTGCGCGAGAAGCAGCGGCACCTCACTCTCGCTTAGCAGATCGGCGGTAACGCCGCCGAGCAGGAATTCGCGCAGCCGTGAGTGGCCGAACGCGCCCATGACGATCAGCCCGGCACCGATCTCCGCCGCAGCGCTCCGCAAGGCCCCGGCGACGTCTCCACGGTCTGCCTGACGTTCGGCGATATGAACGTGGACGTCGTGGCGCGAAAGGTAGCGGGCGGCGAGATCGAGCGGATAGAGCCGCCGTTTCTCCTCGACCTCCACCAGCTGCACTTCCGAAGCGGTTCGCAGCAGCGGCATGGCGCCGCGGACGGCCGCCGCGCCTTCGGGGGAGCCGTTCCAGGCGATGATCACCGGCTTTTCCACGTCGAACCCGCGTTGCTCTTCCGGGATGGCGAGAACGGGGGCTCTGGCGCTCATCGCGACGGCGGCGGCGATCGGGCGCGGCTCGTCCTTGAACAGCGCGCGATCGGCCCGAGTGATGACGACAACGTCGGAGAGCATGGAATAGCGAATGAGCGCCGTCGATATGAGCTCGTCGCGGTGGACCCAGTCCCAGCCCATCCCCTCCGCGCGAAGCCGGTCTTCGATATGATGCTGGAGCGCCAGCCTGATGTCCCGCATCTTCGTTGAGAATTCCTCGGGCAGGGCTGCCGCGACGAGCGGATCGGTGACGAGATAATCCTCAAGCGGCGTCGCATGAAGGCAGGTGATATGCCCTTTAAACGCCCGGGCGAGGTCGAGCGCCGCCTGAAATCGGCTCTCAAAGCCGGTGTCGTCATAGACGTGCAGGAGTATCGATCTCATCTTCGCCTCCGGCGGCCTGCCCGCGCTTTTTATGCGATCCTCTAAAATCAAATAGGGGAAGCCGGACTTGCCGTATTTACGCAGTTTCACTGAGTGGAGGCGCTGCTGCTAATATCAGGGCGCTTATCGGGGGCCCTGAACAACCCCGGTGTAGGAAAAAGCCAGTGAAACGGCACATTTGATTTCACCGGGAGGCGAGAGGCGGCATCGGCATAGGAGCCGTGTTCGACGCGGACTCCTCGCCCAGCCCGGCCGCGAAGGCGATGCGCAGGGCTTCGGACAGGCTGGCGACCTTGAGCTTTGTCATCACGTTGGCCCGGTGGATCTCGACGGTGCGCGGGCTGATGCCCAGGTCGTAGCCGATTGTTTTGTTGGGAAGCCCCCGCGCCAGCCCTTCCAGTACATCCCGTTCACGAGGGGTCAGGGCGTGCAGCATGATCTCGGCTTCCGACGCACGCGCCTGCGCCTTGTCGGACCTGTCGAGGCGGTCGAATCCATGTTCCACGGCCTGAAGCAGCGTCGCGCGTTCGAACGGCTTTTCGATGAAATCGCTCGCGCCGAACTTCATGGCCTGAACGGCGACCGAGACGTCGCCATGGCCGGTCATCACGATCACCGGGTAGGTCGTTCCCCGGTCGCGAAGTGCCTGCTGCACTTCGAGCCCGTCCATCTCAGGCATTCGTACGTCGAGGAGGATGCAGCCGGGCGGCAATTCCCGCACTTTCAAAAATTCGGCACCCGAGGCGTAAGTCTTCACAAGGTAACCCGACGTTTTGAGCATGAAGCTCGCGGAGCGCCGGATCGCTTCGTCGTCGTCGACGAGATGGACGATGCGGTCAGTCATCCTTCACTCCCGCGTTGACCAAGGTAAAACTGAACGTGGTGCCGCCAAGGCGCGAGGGCTCGGCCCAGATGCGCCCCTCGTGGCCCCGCACGATCGTCTGGCAGATGGAAAGACCCAAGCCCATGCCCGACGCCTTCGTGCTGATGAAAGGCTGGAACAGCCTGGATGCGACATCGGGATCAAGACCGGGGCCGCTGTCGGAAACGGAAACGCGCACGAAGCCGTCGGCGTCGGGTGAAGATCTGATCTGCAGGATTTTCGTCTGACTGCCATCCATCGCCTCGATCGCGTTGCGCATCAGGTTGAAGAGAACCTGCTGGATCTGGATGCGGTCGACGAGGACGGCGTCAGCGCCCTGGTCGAGGCTGATCTCCACTTCGACGCCGCGATCCCGCGCGCTGACCAGGGCCATGGCGCTTGCTTCGTTAATCAGGCGGCTGAGACTCTCGACCCGCCGCTCCGGCTGACCACCCGAGATGAAGTCCCGCAGGCGCCGCACGATCTGGCCAGCGCGGATCGACTGCCCAGCGCATTCCGCCAATGCCTCCTGGACCGTGGTCAGGGTAGCAGGATCGGGTGAGTTCAGAAGCTCCCGCGCGGTTTCAGTGTAATTGGCGATGGCTGTGAGGGGCTGATTAAGCTCATGGGCAATGGACGTCGCAAGGGTGCCCATCGTGGTGACGCGCGAGACATGCGCCAGCTCCGATTGCAGGCGATGAAGCTGCCTTTCGGTTTCCTGCCGCTCCGAAAGGTCGTGAATGAAGCCGGTGAACACCCGGTCCTCGCCAAGCCGCGCCTCGCCGATATGCAGATCGATCGGAAAGGTCGTTCCATCGCGCCGCCGGGCCGTGGTGACACGGCCGATACCGATGATCTTGCGCCGCCCGGTTTCATAATAACGGCGCAGATATGCGTCATGCCGCTCCCTGTCCGGCGAAGGCATGAGCGTGCTGACATTCTCGCCGAGAAGTTCGGCCTCGTTATAGCCGAACATTTTTTCGGCGGCGGCGCTGAAGGAGATGATGAGCCCGCCTTCGTCGATCACCACCATCGCATCGGGCACGGTGTCGAGGATCGAGCGCAAATGTTCCTCGCGCGCAAAGGGCTGCGGCGCTTCCAGGCGCTTGCCATTCTTCATGATCTCGCGCTTCGCATGCATGCCGCACTCACGTCGCAGGGAGTCTTGTTATAGGGAATACTCCTGATGGAGGGACATGTCGCCTTGGTACATTCACCCATGTGAGGAGGCGGCCATGGCGCCATCCGGAAAAGCAAATGGCTTCGTCCAGGTAATGAAACTGATGTCCGCCCAGGAAGGATCTCGCGAAAATGACGGGTTTCGGACGGCGGCGCCAACGATCCTGGGTGACCTGAAACGGCATCCGTAACATCCCGGATATTCGCTCAGGCCCTCCCTCTCCATCCTCAACGGAAAGCAGCCGAGGAGCGCCTCCATGAAAAATGTCCTCCTTTTGATTCATGACGATGCCGGACAGGAGGCACGATTCCAGGCGGGCCTCGATCTTACACGCGGTCTCAAGGGCCATTTGACCTGCCTCGACGTCGTTCAGCTGCCCGTGCTGGTTGGCGACTATGCCAGCGCGTCAGGTTATGCCGTTCTGCTCGAAGACAGTGAAGCGCGGGAAGCGGGTAATCGGGCCCGGATCAGGGAGCGTCTTTCCGGCGAGGATGTGACTTGGGATGTGTACAAGAGCACAGGCGACATTGCCGATTGCCTTGAAGCATCGGCCGGTCTCGCGGACATCGTCGTCGCCAACGCGCGCCTGCAAGACGCGGCAGGCCCCCAGATGGCGAGCATCGTCTCCTCCCTCGTCTTGCGGCTGCACAAGCCTGTTCTGGCCATGCCGCAGAACTGGTTGCGGCTCGATGTTGCCGGCAACGTGCTCATCGCCTGGGACGGCTCGGTACCCGCCATGGCGGCACTCACCGGGGCGATCCCGCTCCTGAAGCTGGCAGGCGCTGTCCACATAATTCAGGTTGGCGAACCGGCATCCGCAGCCACGATCGAGGAAGCGGCCGTCTATCTTTCCCGCCACGGCATCGAACCGGAGGTGAAGGAGATTGAGGGGAACGGCGCGCAAGCGGACGAGATCGTCGCCGAACAGGCCCGCAGATTGAATGCGGCCTATCTTGTCATGGGCGCCTATGGTCACTCTCGCATCCGGGAGGCGATATTCGGGGGCGTCACGCAACGGATGCTCGACCGCGCGGAAATCCCGCTGCTCCTCGCCCATTAACGGGACGGCGGGATTAGTTTCGATGGAAGGAGAGGGGGATTTTCTCAGGCTGGCTGAGCATCTTCTGTCCCGGCCTACCGAGCTATGGGCCGATGAGGAGCGTATCGTCATCGAGCGGGCCGTACACAGGCACCGCAATCCCCGCCTCACGGCCTGGACACCGGAGCCGTCGATAAGGGCACTAAGGACATTTACGGGAAGGCGCGGCGTGTACCCGGGTCTAACCTCCTGATGCAGCCTTATACCGATCAGGTGGATGAAGATGATATCAACGGGCAGCTTTGCCCCGGAAATTCGGTTTCGAACCCAGACCGGCGACTGGTTCTGCCCAAAGGATCTTCGCGGACAGAAGCTGATCCTGTTCTTTTGCCCTTTGGACGCCGAAGAGCGGGACTATGAGATCGCGGACTTCGCCATGCTCGCTTCGGCCTTCGCTAGATGTGGCGCATGGATCGTGGGTATCCTGCCGTCCGGGGCGGCGTTGGAAAAACGCAGTTTCGGCAAAGGCATAAGCCTCGTCGAGGACGTCGACGGATCGGGCGCCTCGTCATTTTCCGTTTGGCTGAATGGGGGTGCGCCAGCGCAAGGGACCGCGCCCGCCACATTTTTCTACGATCGGGATGGCCGGCTTTGTCATATCTGGCGCAACGCACCCCTGGCGGGCCATGCCTGCAAGGTTCTGGAAGCGGCGGAAGGGTTCAAGTGAGGCGGTCCGGGATCACATATCCGATCCTGGCCGCGAGCCTCCTCGTCGCGGGATGCGGTACGGTGACGCCCTATCAGCCCAACCTTGCCCGACAGAAAATTCCGGGGGGATATTCGGAAAGGCGCCTCTCACCCGACAGCTTCGAGGTGAGCTTTGCCGGAACTCGCCCAACCTCGCCGGAAGTGGTCGAACGTTATTTGCTCTATCGGGCGGCCGAACTGACGCTTCAAAGCGGCTTTGATTGGTTCATGGTAGGCGATCACTGGGTCGAACGGGACGCTTATACCTACATCTCTCCAAACAGCAGCTTCAGCATCCGTTATGGTGCTGGTTATGGTGAATGGCGCACCTACTGGCGGCTGTTTCGCTATCGCCTGGGGGCTGGCAAAATCGCCGGTGATCCATTGTGGTGGCAAAAGACAAATCCCAGAGACGTTCGCCGGATCGAGGCCCGGTCAGTCATCCGGATGCGGGGCGGACCGTTTCCGGCCGGTGAGCCGCGCGGCTTCGATGCGCGCAAAGTGATTGCCGACCTCACCCCATTGATCAGGGTGCCGACCAGTGTGCCCTAGGGACGGATAGCGACCTTGAGCACGCCGTCCCGCTGATGCCCGAAAAGATCGTAGGCCGTCTCGATATCGTCTAGGCTGAAATGATGGGTGACGAGCGGCTCGGTGTCGACCCGCCCGCTATTCACGATGGAAAGCAGGCGCCGCATCCGCTCTTTCCCGCCCGGGCAGAGCGTCGTGACGATCCTGTTGTCGCCTAACCCGGCGGCGAAGGCATCGAGCGGGATTTTGAGGTCGCCGGAATAGACGCCCAGGGAAGAAAGCGTCCCACCCGGGCGCAGGACGCGAAGGGCGGCTTCGAACGTTTCCTGCCGCCCGAGGGCTTCGATCGCCACGTCCACTCCGCGGCCATCGGTCAGTTCCATGATTATTTCGACCGGATCATCCTGGCTGAAATCGATCACATGGTCAGCGCCCATCTTGTGGGAGATTGCGGCGCGTTCGGGCAATGCCTCAACTGCGAAGATGCGTGCTGCGCCCATCAGCCTGGCGCCGGCCGTGGCGCAAAGGCCGATCGGGCCCTGCGCGAAGACGGCGACAAAGTCGCCAATCCTGATCTTGCCCGATTCAGCGCCCGCAAAGCCGGTGGACAGGATATCCGGACACATCAGCACCTGCTCGTCCGTCAACGCTTCGGGCACCTGGGCAAGATTGGCCATGGCGTCGGGCACGAGGAGATATTCCGCCTGCGCGCCGTCGATCGTATTTCCGAACCGCCAACCGCCGATATGCTTCCACCCATGCCTCGTCCCGGCCCCACACTGCGCACCGCAGCCGTAAAGGGAGGCATTGGAGTAGCCTGAAGGCGTGATTGCTCCGGCGATGACGCGTTGACCTTCCTCGAAGCCTTTTACCGCCGATCCGAGCTTCTCGATGACCCCCACAGGCTCGTGGCCGATGGTGAGGCCGCTTTGCACGGGATATTCGCCCTTCAGGATATGGATATCGGTGCCGCAGATCGTCGTTGTGGTGATCCGAAGCAGGGCGTCGAGAGGCCCCACGTCCGGAACCGGCTTCTCGCCCAGGACAATCTTGCCCGGTTCGATAAAGATGGCTGCCTTCATCTTCTCCATCGCGCGCCTCCGTATCCATTGGGCGGCATGATGGGCTTCGGGCGGCACGCGCGAAATACGCAGTGTTCCGGGGTTCACGCGGGCAGGGGGACGGAAGCCCGTTCACAGCGCGGCGGCGCTCTTCCACAGCATGTAAATGGCGACCGCGAAGATCAGGCCGGCGAAGATCGTTGTGAGGCGGCCCTGCGTGCCGGACAGACGCTTTGCGAGGCGCGCTCCGAAAAAGCCGCCAGCGACACCTCCGGCTATGAAGGCCGCCGCGAGCGCCCAATCGACCAGCCCTGATAAGGCGTAATTTGCAGCCGTCGTCAGCCCGAACGCGCTTACCGCGACGAGGGACGAACCGATTGCGTTGATCATCGGCATACCGGTCGCGGCAACGAGACCCGGAACGATCAGAAAACCGCCGCCAATGCCGAAGAAACCGGAAAACAAGCCGGTTCCAGCGCCATAGCCGACGAGCTTGGCCGCATTCTCCCGGCCCAGCATGACCGAAGGATTGCCCGCGTGACCCCGCTTGCGAAGCATGAGGATGCCGACGACGATCATCACGATTGCGAAGAGGAACAGAAGCCTTTGTCCGTCAAAGGCCTTGCCCGCGCTGGACCCCGCGAATGCCCCCGCAATGCCCGCAGCGGCATAGACCAGCGCGCATCGCGATTTCACGGTGCCTGCGCGAACGTGGTTCAGGAGCCCCGTCAGCGCGTTCGCTGCCACTGCCAGCGCGCTCGTGCCGATCGCGACATGCGGATTGGGAACGCCGACAAGATACACCATGAGAGGAACGGCGAGGATCGAGCCACCGCCGCCCACCAAGCCCAGGACGAACCCCACCAGCACGCCCGATGCGGCGCCGAGCAGATATTGAATTATATCAAGCATCCGCGTCGTCCGCTCACGATAGGGATGAAAATTGTGCGGCCTTCCACAAAGCCGTAGAGCGATTACCCGTACGGCAGAAGGCAAGCACCGGCCCGTCTGCCGCAGCCAAGACGGCGCGAAAGTTGGCCACGTCCTTGCTGGTCATCTCTCCAGGAACCACAGGGATATGCCAGTAAGCGAGGCCCACCCGCTTCGCCTCTGCCTCGAGCTCCTGCGAACTCGGCTGCTCCGGCGCTTCGCCGTCAGGGCGGTTGTTGATGATGCCGGCAAATCCTGACGAGGCAATCTCGCGAAGTTCTTCCAGCTGCACCTGCGGGGCAACCGCAACCTGATCGGACAGACGCGTATAGTTCATCTTGCTCATCCTTTGCGAGCGGAAGCTTGATTGGAAGTGAAGAGCCGGTGCAGAACCATCCCGGCGAGCATGGCGACAACGAACAGCCACGGTTGCCAGGCGCCGAGCACCAATCCTGCGATGGCGGGGCCTGGACAAAAGCCGACGAGGCCCCAACCGATACCGAACATCGCCGCGCCGATTAGCAGCGGGGAATCCAGTTTGCGGTTTTCCGGAATGAAAAAGCGGGCGGCGAACACAGGGCGAGCGATGCGGCCCCGGACCAGATAGGCGATCGCGGACGGCAGCAGCGCGGCACCCATCACAAACGCGAGCGTCGGATCCCAAGCGCCCGCGACATCGAGGAAGGCCTGTACACGTGCGGGATTGACCATGTCGGACAACACCAACCCCGCGCCGAAGATGATACCCGCAGTCAGCCCTGGAAGAAGTTTCCGCATCTCAACCTCCAACCACGTGGCGTTGGATGAACACGACCAAGGCCGCGCTTGCCATGAAAGTGGCCGTGGCGGCAATGGACCGATGCGACAGCCGAGCGATGCCGCAAACACCGTGCCCGCTGGTACAGCCATTGCCCAATCGCGTTCCGAAGCCGACAAGCAACCCGGCGATGATCAAGAGCGGAACTGAAGACGTCACGATCAAATCCGGCTTTCGGACCAAAAATGCAATCAATGTTGCGCCGAGCGGCAGTCCGGCGACGAAGGCAACGGCTTGCGACCGGGGGGCTCCGCCTGCGCCGATGGTCGATGCGGTCGCCAGCATCCCGCTCACGCCTGCAATGCGTCCGGCCAGGAGGAGGAGCAACGCGGCAGCGATGCCGATCAGCAGGCCTCCACTTATCGCGACGAGCGGCGCTATCGGTTCCATGATCAGTCTCTCCTTCAAAGCTGGTTGAGCGGGAGCTTGAGGTAGCTGACCCCATTCTCCTCGGGCTCCGGCATCCGGCCGCCACGCATGTTGACCTGGATCGACGGCAGGATAAGCTTTGGCATCGAAAGGGTGGCGTCGCGCTGCGTGCGCATCGCGACAAAGTCCTCCTCGCTGACGCCTTCGTGCATGTGGACGTTGCCGGTCCGCTCGGCGCGCATGGTCGTTTCCCAGACATATTCGTCGCGGTTCGGGGCCTTGTAATCGTGGCACAGGAATACGCGGCTCTCGTCCGGCAGCTTCATCAGGCGGCGGATCGAGCGATAGAGCTGACGCGCGTCGCCTCCCGGAAAGTCCGCCCGCGCCGAACCGTAGTCCGGCATGAACATCGTATCCCCGGTGAAGACGGCGTCCCCAATGATATAGGCCATGTCCGCCGGCGTATGACCGGGAACGTGGAGCGCGATCAGGGGGATTTCCCCGATCATCAGCGTATCGCCGTCGATCAGCAGACGGTCGAATTGGGAGCCGTCACGGGCGAAGCGGGTGCCCTCGTTGAAGATCTTCCCAAAGACATTTTGCACGGTGATGATTCCCGCCCCGATGACGAGCTTTCCGCCGAGTTTCTCCTGAAGATAGGGTGCGGCGGACAGATGATCGGCATGGGCGTGCGTCTCCAGTAGCCACTCCAGCTTGAGCCCTTCCTCTTTCACATAAGCGATCATCGCATCGGCGGAGTTAAGGCTCGTCCGCCCCGACGGCTGATCGAAATCGAGCACGCTGTCGATGATCGCAGCCACCTTGGTGACCGGATCGTGCACAACGTAGCTTGCAGTAAAGGTCGGCTCGTCGAAGAAAGCCTTCACATGCGGGCTACGGATGCGCCCCTGCAATACCGCCTCGGCTTGAGATATTGCACGCTCCAGATTGGTGTCCTTGTCCATGATCAATTTCCCTTCGTTCCGGCGTGTCTCTCCTGTCCAAGTTCCGGGCAGAAGAGGTCGTGGAGAAGTGCGAGCACCTGCTCCGCCTTCGGATCGCAGACGCGGTAAAAGACGGTCTGGGCTTCCTTCCGGGTGGCAACGAGACCTTCTTCGCGCAATCGCGCAAGGTGCTGTGACAATGCCGATTGGCTAAGGCCCACAGACTCAGTCAGGTCGCCCGCGGACATCTCGCCAGTTTCGGCGAGATAACAGAGGACAAGCAGGCGCGGCTCACTGGCCAAAGCCTTTAGCAAATCCACGGCCTGGGCAGCGTGCCGGCTAAAACGGTCAAGAAATTCAGTCTGCATCACACTCTCTATTAGAGAATGCTAATTTAGAAGAATATAATTAAATTTCAAGCGGCCACAGGCCGAGGGTAAAGGTCGCCGCAATGACCTCTTCGGGCAGCTATCGGATCATATGCATATTCGCGGACGCCCGAGGTCCGGTTTGTCCGGCGACAGTCGCGGAAATCCATGATCGCTTATTGCCAAGCGATCACCGAAAGGTGGGGCGTGGACCCGCTAAGCCATCGATTTCTGGTGACCCCTACGGGAATCGAACCCGTGTTTTCGCCGTGAGAGGGCGACGTCCTGACCGCTAGACGAAGGGGCCGCGCGGTGTTTGGAGAAGGCGCGGATATGGGTTTGTGGCGGCGGCTGTCAAGCTCCCGGAGGGCTTAGATCGCGCCGTGCGAACATCATGATGAGGCCACCGCCCGCAGTAACCAGGCCAAGGAAGGCGAAGATCGGGGCGAGGGCTTGGCCTCGTGTCAGAATGACAAGCGGGACGATCAATGCCGGGATGGTGTTGGTGAGGTTTAGAATGCCGAGATCCCGGGCCCGGTGCCTGGGCGCCGGAAGTGTTTCCATCGCGAACGCCGAATGAAGCGCGATGAAGATGGAATAGCCCGAGACGAATAATCCATAGGCAAAGGCTGCCATTGACCAGCTCCCAGCCGTGGCAAGCGTGGGGAGCGCGATCGTCATTGTTAGGGCCGCAAGCGCGATGAAGGGCCTTCGCCGGCCGGAGAAATCTGAGAGGCGGCCGGCTCCAAGCGTCACCCCAACCGCAACAAGAGTTGCACTGGCGATGAGGGATGCAATGAACTGGTCGTTAGTCATGTTGAATGGGGCAGGGCCGAAACTGCGACCTGCGGACATCAGGAAAAGAAAAACATAGGTCGAGACAGTGACGCCAGCAGTTTGCACGAGCAGGCGTGCAAGCCAGACGAGAAAGTAATTGGCGGAACGGCGAAGAGGCACGGTCGATGCCTCGACACGCGCGCCTGCGCCTTTTTCCCGGAAGAGGGCGGAAAAAGGCAGTAGGGCCGCGCTTATCAACATACACAGAACGAAATAGCGTTGCCCCTCGCTTGCCGCGGGTATGACGAGAAGCGCGCCCGACAGGGAAGCAAGAGGGTGGGCGATCGCCAGGAGAGCGGCAACGCGGCCCTTCTGGCGGTCCGGCACCTCGTCCGCCATCACGGCCACTAAAGGCCCGAGCAGCATATTGATCGCAACCTGAAGGGCGATCACCGCCAGGATCAGATCTTGCGGCTCCGTACTTGAATGTATGGCAATATAAGCAGCAAGCGTCCCGATGAAACCCGCGGTGATCCATGGGCGCCGTGTTCTTGATCGCGCCCATGTGCGATCACTCATCGCGCCGAACAGGATGTTGGCAGCGCTGGCGGCGAGCGCACCCCAGGTTGCAATCGCGCTCATCAGCCGGACTTCATCAGATGGGGCCACTGCAACGACTTTCAGTGGCAGCAAAATGCTGAAGAACGGGACGAAGGTCAGAAAGGCGCCGAGATATGCAAGCGCGTAAAGGAGAATGGAAGACTGTCTAATGTGCGGAGCCGGGCCAGGGTCCGCGAGGCCGGTCATCGCGGGCAGGGCGCGGTCGACTGGCGGACAATCAACTCGAACGGAAGAATGTGCGATCGCTCCTGCGCCTCGCCATTTTTAACGGTGATCAGCAACTCGGCGGCGGTGGCAGCCATTGGGGCGATCGGTTGCCGAATGGCAGTAAGTGGGGGGAGGGTGAGCCGCATAGTTGGCGTGTCGTCGAAACTGACGATGGACAGCGCATCGGGGACCGCGATGCGTTGCTCGCGCGCAACGCCAAGGACCGCAAGGGCCATTTCGCCGCTGCTCGCAATGATCGCAGTGGGCGGATTGTCGAGGGCGAGGAGGCGCCGCGTCGCCTCTGCGCCAGCTTGATAGCTGAAATCGCCAGGTTCGATCAGACCCTCGTCCAGGCACTGATGTTTGTGCATCGTATCGCGGAAACCCGCGAGGCGATCCTCGCTCGCACGATATTCGGGAGAGCCGGTAATAAAGCCGATCCGGCGATGGCCAAGGCCGTGAAGATGGTCGACCGCCGCGCTGGCTGCGGCCGCATCGTCCATCGCGATGCTGAACCCGTCTTCGCCGCCGCGCGATCCAAGCCGCGCGAAGGGCACGCCGTAGCGAGAGAGCAAGTCAGAGATAGCTTGATTTTCCGTGTGGGGCGGAGTCAGGATCACGCCGTCAGGGCGGAGCGAAAGGAGCGCAGCCTCGATCTGCTCGATCATCTTGCCCGAATGGGAATCGACCAGTTCGAAGAGCATGCGATAGCCGAAGTCTGCGGAACGCAGCATGCCGCCGAGCAGCATCTGGTCGATCCAATCGTTTCCGCGCCCTTCGCGCCAGCCTTCGACCGTCGGCTCTTTGTCGTTCAATGCGAGGATCAGATAGGAGCGCGATCCGCTGAGGCCGCGCGCGGCGAGGCTCGGCACATATTTCAGTTTCTCGATCGCTGCCTTCACCCGCTCCTTGACGGCGGGCGTGACGTTCGGACCGTTGTTGATGACGCGCGACACAGTTTGCAGTGAAACGCCAGCTTCAGCTGCGACATGCTTGATGGTCACGGCCTGACGCTTGCGGGGCGGGTTAAGAGTATCGCTCATCTGTCAATCCTGTGCCTGTCCGGCATCGCGGCGATCGGCGCAGCGGACCACACGTCCGCGCGATTGTTTATATTCGCCCTGAAAGGCCGCTCTCCCCATCCTTCGGGTGTTAGCTGTAACCTCCACAATCGTCCAGCCCGACATGGGAACGTTCTTGAGAGCGTTCACAAAAATGCTTGCATGACGGATGCTCCGCCTTCAAACACCGAAGGGCATAGGCGTCCGATGAGAAGCGCCACACGACGATCTTAAGGGGATAAAGATGATGCTGAAACGAGCCTTTGGCGGCGCCTTTCTGCTATCGACAACGATGTTCGCGGCGATGCCAAGCTTTGCCCAGGATGTGGCGCGCCCCGAAGGGGCTTGGCCCGCCATACAGAGCAAGGTTCAGAAGGATGCGGCGATCGAAGCGCGCATTGACGCGATCCTGAAGAAGATGAGCGTCGAGGAGAAAGTCGCGCAGACGATCCAACCCGATATCGGGAGCATCACGCCGGAGGATGTGCGCAAATACAAGTTTGGCTCGGTCCTCAACGGTGGCAATTCCTCGCCCTACGGCAATGAAACGGGCCCCGCATCGGATTGGGTGAAGCTCGCCGACGCGTTCTGGGACGCAGCGATGTCGGCTGACTGGGCAGGCGAAAAGATTCCTGTCATGTGGGGATCGGACGCCGTGCACGGCCATGCCAATGTCGTCGGCGCGACGCTCTTTCCCCATAATATTGGCCTTGGCGCCACCCGCAATCCGGCACTGATCCGCAAGATCGGCGAAGTGACTGCTCGGGAGATGGTTGTGACCGGCCTCGACTGGGATTTTTCGCCGACCCTCGCCGTCGTTCGCGACGATCGCTGGGGGCGGACTTATGAAGGCTTTTCGGAAGATCCGGAAATCGTGCGCTCCTATGCGGCGGAGATGGTTGAGGGACTTCAAGGTAAGGCCGGAACGCCGGAGTTCATGGGGCCGGGCAAGGTCATTTCCACCGCCAAGCATTTCATCGGCGACGGCGGCACGGAAGGCGGCAAGGATCAGGGGGACAATGTTTCGCCCGCAGATTCCCTGCGCGACATTCATGGCGCCGGCTATGCGCCGGCTGTGGAAGCGGGCGTACAGTCGATCATGGCGTCCTTTTCGAGCGTACGCGGCGAGAAGGTGCATGGCAGCCGGAGCCTCCTGACGGGCGCGCTCAAGGAACAGATGAAGTTTGACGGTTTCGTCGTGGGTGACTGGAACGGCCATGGCCAGGTGCCGGGCTGCACCGTCACGTCCTGCGCCAATTCGATCAATGCAGGCCTCGACATGTTCATGGCCCCCGATAGCTGGAAGGGGCTGTACGAAAGCACCCTTGCCCAAGTGAAATCTGGTGAAATCCCGGCGGCGCGGCTCGATGATGCCGTGCGCCGCATCCTGCGCGTGAAGTTCCGCGCGGGTCTGTTCGATAAGCCCAAACCCTCGGCACGCCCGTTCGCGGGCCGATACGAACTGCTCGGCTCGGCCGAACATCGCGCCGTCGCACGGCAGGCGGTGCGGGAATCGCTCGTTCTTCTAAAGAACCAAGGCAAGGTGTTACCGATCGCGGCCAACGCCAAGATATTGGTTGCAGGGGACGGCGCCAATAACCTGCCGAAGCAGTCGGGCGGCTGGACGCTGACCTGGCAAGGGACCGGCATCGACAACAGCCATTTCCCGAACGCCCAGTCCATTTATGCGGGGATTAAGGAGGCCGCGGATGCGGCAGGTGGCACGGCGGCATTGAGCCCCGACGGCAGCTTTACGGCCAAGCCCGACGTTGCGATCGTCGTCTTCGGTGAGGAGCCCTATGCCGAATTCATGGGCGACCGCCCAAACCTCGAATATAGCCCGGCCGATAAAAAGGATCTGGCGCTCCTGAAAAAGCTGAAGGCGGCGGGTATTCCCGTGGTCGCCGTTTTCCTTTCTGGCCGTCCGATGTGGGTTAACCCGGAGATCAACGCGTCCGACGCTTTCGTCGCGGCCTTTTTGCCGGGTAGCGAGGGCGGCGGCATCGCCGACGTGCTGGTGCGCAAGAAGGACGGTAGCGTCAATCACGACTTCAAGGGCAAGCTTTCTTACTCTTGGCCGAAGCGGGCGGACCAGACGCCGCTGAACCGGGGCGACGCGAATTACGATCCGCTCTTCGCCTACGGTCATGGCCTCACTTATGCCGACAATAGCGCGGTTCCGATCCTGTCTGAAGAACGGCCAGTCGGGGCTCAGGCGGGTGCCGACGGCGTCGTGTTCGGGCGCGGCAGCGTTCCTGCAGGATGGCTTTTGACCCTGACCGACGAGGGCGGGCCGGATGCGACCATCACCGGCAACAAAGGCGCGACGGCGAGCAACCGTTTGAGCATCGCCGGCGTCGACCGGCGGGCGCAGGAAGATGCGCGGCTATTTACATGGGACGGCACCGGTGCCGCGACGGCACAGATCGCAGCCGCCCAACCGCTGGACCTGTCTCGTGAAACCAATGGCGAACTCAGCCTTATCGTAGATTATCGCTTGGACGGCGCGCCGACTGGGCCGGTAACGCTGGGAATCGCCGGAACTACGGTGCCGATAACGGGCGCGCTCCGCAGTGCGAAGGCGAATGAATGGACAAGCATCGCCATTCCGCTCATCTGCTTCAAGAAAGCGGGTGCGGATATGCAGCGGGTCGCAGCGCCCTTCACCATGACGACGACCGGGAAGCTGGCTTTCGCGGTGTCCGACGTCCGCATCTCTTACGCTCAAGTGCCGCTCGATCGTTGCGGCGCTGAATGAAGATGAGCGGTGAAGGCCGGGGCTTTAGCCCCGGCCTTTCACTGCATCGTTCAGGATTTCGCTGAGCAGAAAAGCAAGCTCGATCGCCTGGCCGCCATTGAGGCGGGGGTCGCAATGGGTGTGATAGCGGTCGCCGAGATTGTGCTCGCTCGCACCCCAGGTTCCCCCCGTACATTCGGTGACATCCTGCCCCGTCATTTCGATGTGGATGCCGCCGCCGATCGTTCCCTCTGCGGCATGAACAGCGAAGAAGCCGCGCACTTCGTCCAGGATGCGGTCGAACGGACGCGTCTTGTAGCCATTGGCCTTGATCGTATTGCCGTGCATCGGGTCGCACGACCACAAGACGGGGTGGCCCGATAGACGCACGGCTCGGATAAGGGGAGGGAGGAGCCGCTCCACATCGCCATGACCCAAACGCGTGATGAGCGTGATACGGCCCCGTTCATGCCCGGGATTGAGCGTATCCAATAGCCGTACCAGCATGTCGGGATTGGTCGAGGGGCCGCATTTGATCCCGATCGGATTGTCGAGCCCCCGCAGGAACTCGACATGAGCCGATCCTTCAAAACGCGTGCGGTCTCCGATCCACAGGAAATGAGCGGAGCTGCCATAAGCCCGCCCCCTGGGGCCATCGGACCGCACCAGGGCTTCTTCATAGGGCAGCAACAGCGCTTCATGGCTGGTATAGAAAGATGTGGTCCGAAGCTGCGGAGCGCTCGCCGGATCGAGGCCGCAGGCGGCGAGGAAATCGAGCGCCTCGTCAACCCGCGCGGCCAGTTCGCGGAACCGGCCTGCCGAGGGGCTGGCGTCTATGATCCGGCTGCTCGTTGCCGCCTGATCCATCCGCCCCTGCGCGCCGCTCGCAAAAGCGCGCAGCAGATTGAGTGTTGCTGCCGCCTGCGCATATGCGCGCAACATTCGGGAGGGATCCGCCTGGCGCCCAGTAGGGGCAAAGCCGATGTCGTTGATGATATCGCCGCGATAGGCGGGTAGGGCCACCCCTTCCTTTTCCTCCAGCTCTGTCGAGCGCGGCTTGGCGAATTGCCCCGCAAGCCGCCCGACCTTGATCACCCGCAGCTTGGAAGCAAAGGCAAGCACCATCGCCATCTGCATGATCAGCTGAAAGGTGTCGCGAATATTGTCGGGCGAAAATTCGGCGAAACTCTCCGCGCAATCGCCGCCTTGAAGGAGAAAGGCTCGCCCGTCTGCCGCCTCGGCAAGGTCTGCCTTGAGGTCGCTGATTTCGTTCGGAAAAACGAGAGGCGGAAAGGATCCGATCTGCGCCAGCGCGTCGGCTAACGCTCCCCGATCGCGATAAACGGGCTGCTGCCGTGCTTCAAACTGCCTCCAGCTCGCGGGGGACCATATGTTCGCCATCGCTCCGGCTCTTCGCGGATATCTTGACAGCTGGCAAGGCCGTAAGGGTGCGGCGATCTTCCAGCCAGCGGGCGATGATATTGGCGATGCGGGGAGCCGCCTGGCCGTCGCCAAAAGCCAGGGAAGGGACGGACATGCGGCGATAAAGCCGCGGGTTTTGGAACAGGCTGGTTACGGCCGCCACAATCTGATCGCTGCTCGTGCCAATGAGGCGTAGGTTGTCGGTTGCGAGCGCTTCCTGACGCTCCGTGGTTTTGCGCAGAACGAGGACCGGCTTGCCGAGCGCGGCGCCTTCCTCCTGAAGCCCGCCACTATCGGTGACAATTGCCCAAGATCGCGCCATGAGTTTGACCATCTCTTCATAAGGTAAAGGCGCGATGAGATCGATATTCGCCGCGTCACCCAAAACCTCGATGATCGGTTGTCGAACCTGAGGATTGCAGTGAAGTGGGAGTACGATCCGCACCGGCAAGCTGGCAGCAATGCGCTTTAGCGCAGCGCAGATGCGGGCTGTTGGCTCACCGCCATTTTCCTTGCGGTGGCACGTGACGAGAATGATCGGCCTATCCGCCATGGGTGGGGCGGAGGA
Source organism: Allosphingosinicella vermicomposti (assembly GCF_003012815.1). Taxonomy (GTDB): domain Bacteria; phylum Pseudomonadota; class Alphaproteobacteria; order Sphingomonadales; family Sphingomonadaceae; genus Allosphingosinicella; species Allosphingosinicella vermicomposti. The sequence goes on from NZ_PXYJ01000001.1 coordinate 552,351, forward strand.
CATGGCCTTGCGAACGGCGAACAGTGCATCGATGCCCGTATTGCCAGTCACATATATCCCGCCCTTGACGCGGTGATCGTGGGACAGATTTGCGGCAGCATCGGGTGTAGGGGCGAACAGAAGATCGGATAAGATGTCGATTGCGATGCGGTGGCCTTCCTCCGGCCAAGGGTGGCGCAGGTCGAAGGAGCGCAAGCCCGCTTCGACATGGCCCAACGGTACGCGCAGATTATGCGCGGCGACTGCCCCCGCTATGGCGCTGGTCGTGTCGCCGTGGACCAGCAGAAGATCGGGCCGGGACTGAAGCATTCGCCCGGTTAGTTGCGCGCGAAAGTGCCTGCGCAACGACCCCAGGCTGCAATCGATTGGGCGAGCGCGCGCAGTCGGAAGGGCTCCTACGGTATTCGGGAGCATGTCCGCCAGTCCATCATGCTGGCCAGTCAAGAGGATCGTTTGACGAAATCCCAAATGATTCAAGGCAATAAGAATGGGTGCCATCTTAATCGCTTCGGGCCTGGTGCCGATCACCGATGCGATATGGAAAGTCCCGTCCATGAAAAACCTCCAAAACGAACTGGGAGTCAGTCCGTTTTGGAGGGAAATTCAGTCGATGATTTCGATATTTTATTACAGGTGATTGATTCAGCTGTAAAAAATATGAGCGCCAATTTTTGCTACACGATTGAGCCGCCGCCCCCAAGATGGTGCGACATAATCGGCATGATACCATAAGACGTCCGATGTGAGGCCGCTTGCGAAGCGGGCGCTCGCCACATGGGCAATCCCCACTGCCTTGCGCCACGCTTCATTGCGCGGTGCAGCAGGAATATGGCCGCGCCGCACGAAGGAGAATTGCGCGGGCTGACGAACAACGGCGCAGAGCGAAGCGGGATAACGGCCCGACGCCGCACGGTTCAAAACGACGTTGGCGACCGCGAGCTGGCCTTCCAGCGGTTCGCCGCGCGCCTCATAATAGATTGCGCGCGCAAGACACTCCTTTTCGGCATCGATCGCTTCGAAGCCTGTATAGCTCGCGATCATCTGCTCAAGATTGAGCGGTTGTGAGAAAGGCAGTGGCTGCGCCTGAATCTGCGCCGGATATTGTACACCGGGAAGCGCGGCTTTGATCGCGCGTCCCACGGCACGGAGGCCGCCAGATTGCTCAGGCGCGGGTGGCGTCGCCACAGGCGCGATCGTCGCGCTGGCGTGGTCAGTGTAGACCGGGACAGGCTGAGCCACGGCGTTTTCACCGGCAATGGAAGGGGCGGCCGACGCGATGGCCGCAGCAAAGCCAAGGGAGGCCGCGGCAATGGCCGCAGTCCGGAAAATTGAAGTCATTCATGATCGCAATTATGCGGCCGGCACTGCCCTAGGAACCGCCTTCGTCTGTCCGCGAAGGTCGCCTGCATCACCGTCCGTCTTGCTTATCGCCGCCCCCATGCGGCGAACCCGCTCGTTCAAATGCAGGTCGCACATCGCGGGTGGATCAAGCTGAGTCAACCAATGGTCGATTAAGGCGGGACGAGCCGTGCTGGTAGATCGATGGTGTGTGAAAAGGAGCGGAACATTAATAGCTTAACGACGTGCAAACGCCTGCATGTAGGTCAAACAGGCTTCGTGTTCAGCCAATTACGCCCACTTTCCAGCATCTTAATCCGCTTGGCGGCCATCGGCGCGACATATGCATTGCCACCCCGGGCCGCCGCTTCAAAAACCGCCAACCGTGCATCGATATCGCCTGCCGCTGAAGCCTGAGCGGAAACAGCCATCATCTGCACCCGCGCGCTTGGATGAAACCGCGCATAATGATCCAACAGTTCCTTGCCCTTGTCGCCGCCAAAATGCGCCGAGAGAGCGAGAAGCGGTTCGATCGTCAGCGTATTGACGATTTTCGATACCGCCCCGCTGTCCAAGTCGAAGCGATATTGATCGCGGTAATGCACGCCCGGATTGGCTTCGAGGATGTTTATGGACATCGACATCGCATCGGCAGGAAGCTGGCGGTGCACATCCTTGTGCGCGCGATAGAGCATCACCTTACCCTGATCGAGGCGTGCTTTCTCGATAAATTTCAACTCAACCTTTTCGCCATCGTAACCGGCGGCGGACTCATAGTCGAATTCGTAATAGTCGCTCCAATATCCCGGACCGAGATAGCCTACTGTCAGGAATGAGAAATTGTGATCGTGGGCAACGTCGTAGAGAAAGGGCGCTGTGCCGCTATGCTTGATCACGCTATCGGTCAGCGCGGGCCAGAAATTCGCCCGCACGATAAATTCCGAGTCCCGATGCAGGATGATAACCTGACTGCTATATTCGTTGTTAGTCACCTGACCGTCGCAACGATCCTTAAGCTCCCCAACGACGAGATCGGTCAGGAATGTCCGGTTGTTAGCCAGCTTCTTCAGCAGCGGCCCCCAAGATGAAAAATTGTCCTCATCCCGTGGATCGAAGCGGCCGCCCTTGAGCGCGTCGACCAGATCGCCGAGCTCAATCTTCTCTTCTGAATCGGCATGGATCACGCGGGGCATCAGGCAATTCCCCTATCGCCATCGGGGAAAAAGGTTTCGAGCGTTTGGCGTGCTGCGTCGCGCACTTCTTCATGCGGATCTTCCAGCGCCAATCGGCGGAGATGCGGCAGCGCGGCTTCGGCGTTCAAAGCCAGGAACTCGCGCATTAAATGCCACCGGGTGAAAAAGGGCTGATTGGTCAGGAATTGCTCGATGAGGGGAACTGCATCGTCCCGGCCCATCAAACGGAGCAAGGTCACCATCATCTGAACGCGTGAACTGACTTCGTCCGTCGCGGTCGCGCCCGCAAGGGCTCCGGTTTCCACATCATATTCGACGGCCAGCGGCGCACTGTCGATTTTGATCTGCGCTTGAAGCTGTACGATATCGGAAGACGCGTGTTCAATGATGAAGCTTTCCCGGCGACCATCTATCATCCAGACTTCGCCATCGCTCATTTGCCGCCTGCCGGTCATGCGCGGGCCCGCGGCTGTCCCAGCCGAAAAATCCGACCCAGCCTCCGGCGCTTCCCATAAAGACAACAGGGCATTGCCCGATTTGAGGTAACGGTAGACAGTGACAATGCCCGGAAAACCAATCGTTCCCTTACCGCGATTGGCGACCTTCTTCGCAGCCAGGGCATCCGCGTTGATCACGTTTAACGTGATATCCAGGGGGCTGCTCTCAAACAGCACAATGCCAGTGCTAAGGTCGGTGCGCGGCGCTGAAAAAGGTGGGCTGAAGAATGGGTCGCCAGCAGCCTCCGCAATCAGATCATCGACCAGGGCCGTGATATCGGCATCCCGCTCCAGAAAGGCATGCGCAACGGCGAGCACAGCCTCAAACGACCCATTTGCCGCCGCGAGTTGCCGCTCCGTGTCCGTGTAAAGCGGATGCTGAATCCAGCGATTGGAAAAGGCGACAACGCGTTCATGAGTGGCGGCTTGACGCGCAGGATCGCTCAGCCATTCGTGCAATAGGCTCGTCGTGAACATAACATTATCTTAGCATAGCCAGCAGGCAGCTACAGGGGGTCGTCCAAGGGTTGGGGCGGGGACGATCATGCTGAGGGCGGCTCGTGGGGTGCCGCCCTCGCACGCACGAATTACTTACCCTGCAAGTGCTGGCCGACGAGATATACGCCAGCTGCGGCAATGATGCCTGCGCAGAACGGGCCAGCGACTTCGCGCTGCTTCGCCGAACCCTGGATTCCAACGCTGGTCTTGATTTCCGGCACGGATGCGATGTCGATCTTGGTCATTTGATTTCCCTCGTAACTTCAGTGCTACTTCGGGGGTCGCGATGGTCTCGGCTTGGCCAAAAGCCGTCAACCGACTTGCATTCTGTTTTCGCCTCATGGCGAGAGCTGAACACCGTCCGGACAGGTAGATTCTCTCTTCCCCCAAAGCGCTTAGTCCCGGCGAAATTAAAAACCTGTCGCTATGGTAAAAAAAAATTTTACCAAGAATGGAAATGGTTCAGTTTTCAGAGGAAATTAGCATGTCGGGATGGGTCAATCGGGGGTGAAAACGGCAAAGCTCAGCTCTGCGGTTCGGCAAGTTCATCAAGTCGCGCCTCTCGCAGATATTGCTCCTGTCGCTCTCTTAGATGATCGAGTTCGCGCTGGATGTCGCGATGAGCCTTCAGGAAGAAGGCGAACAGGCCACCCAGAACAAATATGGTCGCGATGCCAGGGCGTGTTAGCGGCGAGGCGTGGAGGAGAAGGACGTTGAGAATATCGTCCAGATTGCGCTTCTCCATGGCATGGAGGGTCATGATTCCCAGAACATATCCGGGGACAATCAGCCACAAGCCGAAGCGCGACCGCCGCAAGCGAAGGTCGGCGCTCCTGATCGCATTATCGAGCAGGGTTGAACGATCGCTCGTGTCGACCAAGAGTGCAATTTTCGTCAGCGTGTAGCGGCGCCAGGACGACCAGATCAGGACGACGATCAGCAAAGTCACGGTAAACAGAACCGCCGGTGCCGGCGTCAGGATAAGCCCGGCGGCAAGGGCGAGCATCACGATAACCCCGCCGCCAATTTCCAGCTGTTGCATAAGCCGGGCGCGCCGGCTCGTGCGCCGGGCAAGCGCCTCCAGCGCCGCCTGCTCCTCAGGCGACGGCTCATCTCGCCACAGAGCGGCGAAATCGTCGAATTCCTCCCCCGTCACGACCTTTTCCCTATAATGGCTTTAAGCGTCGTTTTAGCCCGCTGGCAGCGAAGCATCGCGGCATTGGCCGTGATGCCCAGCATGTCCGCCATTTCACCGTAACTGAACCCCTCCAGGGACAATACTATGGCTTCCCTCTGTGGAAGTGGCAATTGCTGGATCGATTCCACAAGGTGCTTCTTCATGTCGTTTTCGAGAGCGATTTCGTCCGGTGCGGGGTTCCGCGCCACGAGATCGTCGGGAAGGTCCACATGCCTTGGCTCCCTGGCCCTCTTTGTCACGTGGGAAATGGACCGTTTCTGAGCAATGCTCGCAACAAAGGCCTTCAACGTGGATTCTTCCCGGAATGAGGGTAGAGCCAGCCAGATGGCGAGCATGATGTCCTGAATAAGTTCGCGGCGCAGGGCATGGTCAGCCTCGTAAGACAGCGCGATGCGAGAGATGAGGCCGGAGCAGGTCTTGGAAACGTCCTTGAACAAAAGTTCTGTGGACTTCGCTTCGCTCATTGCCAGACCTGACGCGCGCACAACCCGCTTGCGCGCGCTGGATTTTCCCCGGATGCTGCCATTTCGTCTGTCATACCGCCGGAGAAATGAGGTGGCCCGTGAGTAGGAGCGTCGAGAATAGCGGCACCGCCGAAGTTCGCAACGCGCATCGCTTCGACCCATTACGGCTCGAAAAGTGGATGAAAGGTAAAGTTGCGGGCTTTTCAGGACCGCTCACTGTTCTTCAGTTCAAAGGCGGGCAATCGAATCCTACTTACCGCTTGGATACGCCCGGCTGTTCCTATGTTCTGCGACGCAAGCCTCCGGGCACTTTGTTGCCTGGCGCCCATGCGGTGGACCGCGAATATCGCGTGATCAGCGCGCTGGCAGGCGAGGGTTTTCCCGTAGCGGAACCACTCGGCTTTTGTGCCGATCCGGATGTGATTGGCACCGAATTTTATGTGATGGCCCTCGTCGAGGGCCGCATTTTCTGGGACTCGGCCTTTCCGGACGTCGCGCACGACGAGCGCCCCCTCTACTTCGATGCGATGAACGAGACCATTGCCCGGCTCCATAGCCTCGATCCGGAGGCGATCGGCCTTGGCGATTTCGGCAAGCCCGGCAACTATTTCGAGCGGCAGATCGGGCGCTGGGCGAAGCAGTATATTGGCGACGCCGAAGCGGGGCGGGTGGCATCCATGGACAGGCTCGTCGAATGGCTGCCCGCCAACATTCCGCCGGGAGAAGATGAGGCTCGGATCGTCCACGGCGACTTTCGCTGCGACAATATGATCTTCCATCCGGGCGAGCCGAGAGTGCTGGCGGTCCTCGATTGGGAGCTTTCAACGCTCGGCCACCCGCTCGCGGACTTCGCCTATCATCTGATGATGTACCGCATGCCCGCGGGCATTACGGCGGGCCTCGCGGGCCTGGACCTTGCCGCGCTCAACATCCCTTCCGAAGCGGATTATGTCGCCGCTTACTGCCGCCGCACCGGGCGCGCGGGTATTCCGCATCTCGATTTTTACATCGCTTTCAACATGTTTCGTCTCGCCGCGATCATTCATGGCATCAAGGGTCGAATGGTGCGCGGCACCGCGTCTTCGGCTCATGCGGCCAAGGCCGTGGAGGGCCTGGAGCCGCTTGCCGATCTTGCCTGGGCGCAGGCGATGCGGGCGGCATAAGATATGTTGTAACCCGTTCAGGCTTGTTCCTATAGTAAGGGCATCGACGCCGCGCGCGGGGAGCCTCTCGCGGCACCATTGGGAGATAGATTTTGAAGACTTTGCTTCTCGCAAGCGCAACCGCGCTCGCGCTCGGCGGTTCAGCCGCTGCAATGGCCCAGACCGCACCCTCTACCGCCGCGCCCGCAGCCGCGGCCAGCAATCCGTTGCTTGCCGACTGGACCGGCCCCTATGCCGGTGTTCCACCGTTCGACAAGGTGACGCCGGAACTCGTTTCGCAGGCACTTGGCGTCGCGATCGAAGAACAGCGCAAGGAAGTGCTCGCCATCGCGAACAATACCGCCGCGCCGACTTTCGCTAACATGGTGGAAGCGCTGGAGAAATCCGGCCAGCGCCTCGGCAATGTTTTCGCTCCCTTCGGCGTGATGACGAGCAATATGTCGAACCCGGCCTATCAATCTGTGCAGCGCGAATGGTCGCCCAAGCTTGCCGCCGCATCGGATGAAATCACGCTCAATCCCAAGCTCTTCCAGCGCGTAAAGGCCGTTTACGATGCGCGCGAAACCTCGGGATTGAATGAAACGCAGAAGCGGGTGGTCACGCGCCTCTACGACAGCTTCGTGCGGCGCGGTGCCAATCTGAATGATGCGCAGAAGCAGCAGTTGTCGGCGTACAATCAGCAGCTCGCCGCAGCCTTCGCGGAATTCAGCGAGAAAGTGCTGGCCGACGAAAGCACCTATATCACCGCGACCGAAGCCCAGATGAAGGGCGTTCCGGACGACATCAAGGCAGCCGCCGCTGCCGCTGCCAAGGAGCGGAAGCTTCCCGCCGGCACCTATGCCATCGTCAACACGCGCTCGGCCGTGGACCCGGTTCTGACCTTCGCCGATGATCGCGCCCTTCGCGAGAAGGCGTGGAAGGCCTTCGTCAATCGCGGCGACAATGGAGACGCGAACGATACCAATGCGACGATCGCCAAGATCGTGAAGCTGCGCGCGGACCGCGCCAAGCTCCTGGGCTTCAAGAGCCATGCCGAATGGCGGATGCAGGACACGATGGCCAAGACGCCGGAAAAGGCGAACGAGCTGATGATGAAGGTCTGGCCGGCCGCCGTCGCACGCGTGAAGGACGAGGTGCGCGACCAGCAGGTGATCGCCGACAAGGAAGGCGCGAAGATCAAGATCGAGCCGTGGGACTATCGTTATTATCAGGAGAAGGTCCGCAAGGATCGCTACAACCTGACCCAGGACGAGGTGAAGCCTTATTTCGAGCTCAACAACATCATCAACGCGTCCTATTGGGCGGCGGGTGAGCTGTACGGGCTCGACTTCAAGGAAGTCACCGGCACGGTTCCGACCTGGAGCCCCGATATTCGGGTCTACAGCGTCACGGATCGCGCGACCGCCAAGCAGGTCGGCCTGTTCTACCGTGACGATTTCGCACGGACGGGCAAGCGCTCGGGTGCATGGGCAACGACCTATCGCAGCCGCGCGGGCCTGACCGGCGACGACATCGTGCTGGGTTCCAACAACAACAATTTCGTGAAGCCGGGCGACGGCGAGCCGGTCCTCATCAGCCTCGACGACGCTGAAACGCTGTTCCACGAATTCGGCCACGCCATTCACTACTTCCTGTCGGACGTCTATTATCCGAGCCTCGGCGGCACGCCGCGCGACTTCGTGGAATATCCGAGCCAGGTGAACGAGAATTGGCTGCTGACGCCGCAGGTGCTGTCGCGCTTCGCCAAGCACTACAAGACCGGTGAGCCGATGCCGAAGGCCCTGCTCGACAAGATCGAAGCCTCGTCCAAGTTCAACCAGGGCTTCGCGACGGTGGAATATCTCTCGTCCGCGCTGGTCGATATGGCGCTCCACACCGATCCGAACGGGGTGGTCGATGCCAAGGCGTTCGAGAAGGAAACGCTGGCGAAGCTCGGCATGCCGAGCGAACTGGTGATGCGTCACCGCCTGCCGCAGTTCAACCACCTCTTCTCGTCCGACGCTTATTCGGCCGGCTATTATTCCTACCTCTGGTCGGAAACCATGGACGCCGACACCTGGGCGGCGTTCGAGGAAACGGGCAATCCATTCGACAAGGCGACGGCTGAAAGGTTCGCAAAGACGCTGCTGTCGACGGGCAACGAGACGGATCGCGCGGACGCCTACAAGGCCTTCCGCGGCCGCGATCCGGACGTGAATGCCCTGCTCAAGAAGCGCGGCTTCCCGACGAATTAAACATCATCTACTCGCGTCACCCCGGCGAAAGCCGGGGGCTCAGGGCGGCATATCGCCCTCTTGTCCTGAGATGCCGGCTTTCGCCGGCAAGACGTGGGTGTTTTATTTTGAATGCGAAACCGGCTAAGGCGCCGCCAAGCATTCACAGCATTCTCGAAAAGCATCATGCCAGACCGACCCACCGGCCGCCCGGACCGGCGCACCTTCGCGATCATCTCGCACCCCGACGCGGGTAAGACGACGCTCACCGAAAAGCTGCTGCTGTTCGGTGGCGCGATCCATCTTGCGGGCGAGGTAAAGGCACGTGGAGCGAACCGGCGCGCGCGGTCGGACTGGATGAAGATCGAGCAGCAGCGCGGTATTTCCGTGACCAGCTCGGTCATGACGTTCGAACATGAAGGCGTGACCTTCAACCTGCTCGACACGCCGGGCCACGAAGACTTTTCCGAAGACACGTATCGCACGCTCACCGCCGTCGACAGCGCCGTCATGGTGATCGACGCGGCCAAGGGCATCGAGCCGCAGACGCGCAAACTGTTTGAGGTCTGCCGTATTCGCAACGTCCCGATCATCACCTTCGTCAACAAGGTGGACCGGGAGGGCAAGGCGCCGTTCGAACTCCTCGACGAGATCGCTGATGTGCTGGCGCTGGACGTGGCGCCGATGAGCTGGCCGGTGGGTATGGGCGGCACGTTCGAAGGCATTTACGATCTCGCCCACAACAAGCTCAATCTCCCCGCCAAAAATGACAGCGCCCATTTTGAAGGCGATGCGCGGTCGTTTGAGGGGATCGAGGATTCGAAATTGGACGAGGTCATCTCCGCCGATGAGCTGGCCAAATTCCGCGAGGAGGCGGCACTCGCGACCGGGGCCTATCCGGAATTCGACAGTGAAGCTTATCTCGCCGGCGACCTGACACCTGTCTATTTCGGTTCGGCGCTCAAGGAATTCGGCGTCGCGGAACTGATCGCCGCACTCGCGAACCACGCGCCGTCGCCGCAACCGCAGCCTTCGGCGAGCGGCCCGGTCAATCCCGATACCAAGGCGGTCAGCGGCTTCATCTTCAAGGTGCAAGCGAACATGAACCCGCAGCATCGCGACCGCGTGGCCTTCATGCGGCTCTGCTCGGGCAAGTTCAAACGCGGCATGAAGTTGCTCCAGCCCTCAACCGGCAAGGCAATTGCGGTGCACAGCCCGATCCTCTTCTTCGCCCAGAACCGGGAACTGGCGGACGAGGCATGGCCGGGCGACATCATCGGCATTCCAAATCACGGCACGCTTCGCGTCGGCGATACGCTGACCGAGGATGAGGCGATCCAATATACCGGCCTTCCGAACTTCGCCCCGGAAATCCTGCGCCGCGTGCTGCTCGTCGATCCGACGAAGACCAAGCAGCTTCGCAAGGCGCTGGACGACATGGCCGAAGAGGGCGTGACCCAGGTTTTCCACCCTGAAATCGGCTCGCAATGGATTGTCGGCGTTGTCGGGCAGCTTCAGCTCGACGTGCTCATCTCCCGTCTCGATGCGGAATATAAGGTCGATGCCAAGTTCGAAGCCTCGCCCTGGGACACGGCGCGTTGGATCGCGTCGGACAATGATGCGGACCTCAAAGCCTTTATCGGCACCCACCGCAATGCCATTGCCAAGGATCGCGACGGCGCGCCGGTCTTTATGGCCAAGGATCTTTGGGAGCTGAATTATCATGAGGGCCGTAACCCGACGATCCGTTTCACCGCGACGAAGGAGCGTCATTGATCTGGCTTGCGCTCACGAGCCGCGCTAAATGCCGCTTCATCCAAGGGAGCTACTATGTCCGATCAGAACACGTCCGACGCGCCGAAGAAGGCGCCAGCCGCCGCCAATCCGGATGACAAGAAGGGCTGGGTGAAAACGGGCGTAGCCGTCGGTATCGGGTCAGCGGCGATCGTCGCGGCGCTTCTTTATGCGAACCGCTCCAAGCCCACGAAAAAGCGCGATTAAGTGCTTTAAGCCTGCAAAATTCCATGATCGTCGACGTATTCCGGGTTTTCGTCGACAGATATTTGAAAAGCAGCGGTAAAAATCGTCTGACTGAGATCGGGACGAGGCGGTGAAAGCCGCTTCGAACACGAAGCGATGTCGTGGCCGGGCGCGGGGGTCCGCGAAACGATTTCCTTCGATGATCATGAGTTTTCGGACGGAAACTGGGGGCGGGGACCGTTCGAATTTTGGGGGAGTGGGCTTCGGCCTGCTCCCCCATTTATTTTGGGGCCGAGAAACGGAGGGCCCAGACCTTCACAGGTTAAAAATCCTGCCGGGGCTGAGCTTGTCGAGCCGAAGGCCAACCCCGGAGCTAACTGGAACCGTCCTTCGACAAGCTCAGGACTAACGGAGTTGGCTTTGCCTCCAATTCTGGTTGCATGTTCCATCACGCATCGTTCGCGACGGCTTCGGAGCCTTCTCCTTCCATCTCCACCCGGTCGCGGCCATTTTGCTTCGCGCGATAGAGCAGTGCGTCCGCGCGTTGGACGAGGCGGTCGCGTTTTTCTCCCGTTTTCGATTCTACGATTCCAGCGGAGAAGGTGAGCATGCCGATCGCAACGTCGGTGTTGCGGACCTTGAAGTGCTTTGCGGCCAATTCCGCTTGCGCCGTTTCTACCATCGTCGTCGCAGCGCGCAGGGGAATGCCCGAAAAGAGGATCGCAAATTCCTCCCCGCCATAACGGGCGACAAGATGCTTCCCGCAGGTTTCGGACAGGATGTTGGCAACCGCCTTCAGCACGCGATCGCCCACGGCATGACCATGCGTGTCATTGATCGCCTTGAACTTGTCGATATCGCACAAGGCGAGGCACATCGGCACGTTGCTTTCGGACAGCATGCGGTGCCGGTCTTGAAACGCACGACGGTTGGCGAGACCGGTCAGCGCATCGCTCTGAGCCTCTTCGGTTACGCTGGCGAGCTTTACGCGCAGGGAGTCCGCTTCCGTAACGGCCTGCTCCATCCGCTCTTCCGCAGTGCGGGCGCGGTCGATCATCGTCGTGGTGAGCTTGAGGAGGGCCTGGATCGACTCCGCTCCGGTCATGCGCGACAGCTGATCGGCGGCATGATTCAGCTCCCGGCCATAGGCCTGGTTGCCATCGCGCGTTGCTTGGACAATGCGAGTGAAGCGCTCCATCTGGTCACGGGCTTCTTCGACCAGGGCAGCTTCTTCGGCGTTCGCGCGATCGGGGTCTCCGGAAGCGCGTTGAAAGCCATATTTGACGCGGATTCGATCCGCCTCGTCCTGGCTCAGGCGCACGCCGTCGCGTGTCGCCTCGTCGATCTCGCGCGACATGTCCTCGTCCGGGCCGCAACAAAGACGATAGGCCAGCAGATAATTGGCCGGATTGGGATCCAGCCTGTGTTTGAACAGAAAGGCACCGATGGCGTCGAACAGGCGCCTGTCGGTCACGTCTTTCGCAGGTGTCGCCATGGCTTGCCCGCTCTCCCTTTTTATCGGTCCTCGCTCTTCGCCCTCGCTGGAAGCGATGCCTTGATTCTGTTTGCCGCCGCCGTGGGTGCCGGATCACCCTTAGCCCAGGCTAGGGTGATCGACATGCGGCGGTTGCGCGGATCGTAGCGGTCGGCGGGCACATAGGGCTCCCGCTCGGCCACACCTTCAATCCGTGCAAAACGACCGCCCGGCACCCCACTGCTGTGAAGCGCCGCGCGCGTTGCCTCCGCCCGTGCGCCCGATAGCAGCCAATTGTTCATGCCGCCGGATGAATAGGGAAGGGCATCGGTATGGCCGCGGACGATGATTTCGTTCGGCACACCGGCAATGACCTGCGCGACTTCGCCCAGCAGAGTGCGAGCTTGAGGCAATAGCTTGTCAGTACCGACCGCGAACATCGAGAAATTGGCCTCGTCTATCAAATCGATGCGCAACCCTTCGCGCGTATCGGTGAAGCGAACCTGCGCCTTTAGTTTCTTGAGCGCTGCCGATGCCTCCATGCGCTGGACGAGCGTCTTCTTCAGTCGCTCGAACCGCTCCATATCGCGTTCCTTGCCGCCACCCGAATCCGGGCCGCCAACCACGTCGCGGGGAATGGTTATAGCCTTCGTGCCGGTCTGCGCGGCGCGGTTCGGGTAGTTGTCGGCGCCGACAATGGAATCGCCGCCCATGATGCCGTTCGATCCGGCACTATTCTGCTTCAACTCGACGATAGTAGGCGTGAAATAATCGGCGAGGCCTTTCCGCTTTTGGGCGTCCGTCTGGCCGAGGATCCACATGAGGAGGAAGAACGCCATCATAGCCGTCACGAAATCGGCATAGGCGACCTTCCACGCGCCGCCATGGTGGCCACCATGCCCATCCTCGATGATCTTCTTGACGATGATCGGACGGACTTCAGGCTCGTTCTTTTTCTTGGCGGCGCTCGCCATCTTACCGCCCTCTCATCCCGTCGAACACGTCGGCAAAAGCCGGCTGGTTCGAATGATCGATGCTCGAGCGCGCGGCTTCGATGACGAGCGGCAGCGGATGGCCGTGGAGCGAGGCAACGATGATTTGCTTAACGACATGATAGATCGCGGCGTCCGCTTCGATCACCTGCTTGGCCCGGTTCGCGAAGGGGCCAACGATGCCATAAGCGAGCAGCACGCCGAGAAAGGTGCCGACGAGCGCCGAGCCGATCATGCCGCCAAGGATGGCGGGCGGCTGGTCGATCGAGCCCATCGTCTTCACCACGCCCAAAACGGCCGCGACGATGCCAAGGGCGGGGAGGGCGTCAGCGAGGGTCTGAAGCGTATCGGCAGGCCGGATAACGTGATGGTGATGAGTCTTGATCGAGCTGTCCATCACGTCCTCGACCGCGTGGGGATCGAGCGTTCCGGACGAAACGACGACGAGGCGCAAGGTGTCGCAGATTAGATGAATCAGCGTCTCGTCTTTCAAGAGCTTGGGATATTCCTGGAAGATCGCGCTGCTCTGGGGATCCTCGATGTGCGGCTCGACCGCGACGGGGCCATCGACGCGCAACATTTTCATGAGCTTGGAAACGAGGAAGATAACGCCGAGGAAGTCGTCCTTCCCATATTTCGGGCCTTTGAAGACCTTGGCGAAGCCGCCGCCCAAAGCCTTCAATTCCTTGCCGCTATTGCCGGCAATGGTGGCGCCCAAAGCGGCGCCGCCGATAATCAGCATTTCATGAGGGAGGGCATGCATCACGGCGCCAAGGTCGCCGCCTGTGATCGTGAACCCGCCAAACACCATGACGAGAACCACAACCAAGCCGATCGCTGCGAACATCACCCACCCCGTCTGGTTGCCTTACAAGGGGAGCGCTCGGCTTCCCTTAGATGATAACGGCAGCGGGCAGGAAAATTTTAGGCCGGCTAGACGCTTATCTCAGATAATCGAACAACGTCTTTTCATTGACGCGTGCGAAGATGGCCTGCGCCGCGTCAAGCGACAGCTTGGTCGCTTCCAATTGCGCGATCGCCTGGAATGGATCGACAAGCTCCAGCTCATCTCGTTCCACGGCAAGGCGAAGCTTGGTGTCTTCCGACTGCTCTTCCAAAGCGGCGATGCGCGATCCGCGCACATTGTGATCGCCCTGCACAAGGGCGACATGCTCAGCCGCGCGATTAACATTATCGAGCGCAGTGGTGAGCGCAGCTTGGCGTCCGCCCTGATCTTCAATCTCCATCGCATCGGCTGCTGCGAGTAGAATTTCGGACAATGCCATCGGATCGGCGCCGGTCTCAATCGGCCCAAAAATCTCTTCGCGTAACGCGACGGGGGAGAGGCGAAGACCAGTCGCCACGGGAATTTCGAGCTCGATAGTCCGGAACAGGGGTTCCCCCCGTGTGTCCCGCGCTTCTGAGAATCCGGTGATCTGGGCCGCCAGTTGGCGAATTTCATTCGCGTAAATCTTGCGCGCTTCGTCAGACGCCGCGCCGTTATTAGCCGACGATGTGAGTGAGGCTGCCCTATCCACGGTAGCCATTAATGCGGTCAGTGTCGAAAAGGCTTGATCTGAAAGGGCGGCTGCTGTGCCCAGATTGCGCTTCCACGCGACCTCGTCGGCCTGGTTGCGGCCTATTTCCGTGATGCGGGCGGACGCAATTGCATCGTCGGACGGCGCCTGAATACGCTTGCCCGTGGAAATCTGCGTTTGGAGCTTGGTAATCTCCTTCGCAAGATTGGCCTGCCGGTTGATCTCTGCATCAAGGCGGTAGCGAGTGGCGTTAATCATGGCGCAGGCCTTCAGAACAGGTTGAGAATGGAATCAACGGTTTCGCGGGCGACCTGAATGATGCGCGCTGCCCCTTCATAGGCTTTCTGGTAGCGCATCAGCTCCGCTGCCTCGCGGTCGGGGTCGACGCCCGTTACTTCGTCGAGCGCCGCATAGGCGTTGTCGCGGCGATTGGTGGCGGCCTTGTCTTCGGCATTGGTCGCGGACAGGATGTGGGCGTGAGACGTCACCATCGCCGTCCAGCGCTGCTCGATCCCCTGCACTCCGCGCAGTGTGTCGAGAGTGAGGAGGTTGCCGTTTTCCGCACCCGCGCTTGCCGCCGCGATTGCGGCGGGATCGGTCGTGACAAGCGTCAGGGATTGGAGCCCCGCCGCCATGGTCAGCATCGGCGCGCCCGGATTGCCCGCGCGGTCGAGGCCCGCCTGCGACCAGGTATTGATGGCGTTCATGAAGTCCGTCACCATCGACGTCAGTTCATTGCGCCGATCGGCAAGGTTCGCTGCGACCTCGGTAAGGCCGGCGAGCGTTCCACCGGTGGCGGGCAAGGGCACAGTCGTGCCGTTCGCATAGAGTTCGAGCGATAGTCGGCCATCGAGCGCCGGGACGACGCCCACGACGCTGGCGAAGGCCGGGTCCAACAAAGTCACGCCGCTCGCGCGGGCCAAGGTCAAGGTCGCGGCGCCTGTTTCATCCACCGCCACGGAAACATCGATCCGCGTCGCAATGCTGTCGATCAGGCTATCACGCTGATCCTCTAAAGCGGCGCGGGCATTGTTGCCAGGCGTCGATTGGCGAAGCGCGCTGTTGACCTTGGCAAGCGCCTGAATGTCGAGGTTGAGCGCATCGACTTCACCTTGTGCGGCGGTCGTGACGCTATCCGAAAGCCGATCGATGCCGTCCGATGTGCGGCGCACGGCCATAGTGAATTCGTCGAGCTTGGCCAGCATCGCGACCCGGCTGGGAATATCGCGCGGGGTTGCGGAAAGCGTCTGGGCCGCATTGAAGAATCCGGTGATGGTTTGACCGATGCCTGCAGGGCCATCGTCCAGCGCGGTTTCGAGCGAGGTCAGCCATTGTTTGCGGGTTGCCGCACTGCCTGCGGACGACGCGGCGAGCCGTGCGTCGGCGGCGCGGAAGGCATCCCATGCGCGCTCGACCGAGAAAGCCTCCACGCCCGCGAACAGGCTTTCCTCGCGATAGGTAACGCTCCGCGCGCTGAAGACGTTGAGTTGCTTCATGTGCACGCTGCGGCGGGAATAGCCGGGCGTTTCGGCATTCGCGACATTGTCCCCGATCGCGCTCAGCGCCGTCTTGTACGCGGAAAGGCCGGTCTGGCCGATGTGGAACAGGTCGTTCATTTCGTCCCCCCGCTTGCGCCGAACTGCTTCAGCAGCATTTCGGCGACCCCGAAGCTGCCCGTTTCGGCCATATTGTCGGCGAGTTTCGCATCCGAAAGCTCGCGGAACTGATCGGTGGCGCGGCTGCCCAGAATGTCCTCGCCAAGGCCCGCCTGGCGCATCGATCCGATCATCTGACGCAGGAATACGGCCTCGAACGCCTGCGCGGCGGCCTTCAGCTCCGCCGTCTTCGGGCCCGACTGCTGCGGCGCCCCCGCCGCTCCCATAATCCCCGTAATCTTCATAGCACCACCAATTCGGCCTTGAGGGCCCCCGCCTGCTTCAGCGCTTCGAGGATCGCGACCAGATCGGAAGGCGCCGCACCGATCGCGTTCACCGCCTTCACAATCTCTGATAACGACGCGCCGGCCGAAACTTGAAACATCGGCGCGCGCTGCTCGATCACTTCGATACTGCTGGAAGGCTCCACAGCCGTCTGGCCGCGCGAAAATGGCGCGGGCTGGATGACGCGCGGATCTTCCTGAACCGCGACCGTGAGCTTGCCGTGGCTGACGGCAGCGGGTGCGATGCGCACCGCGCCGTTGACGACCACGGTGCCGGTCCGCGCATTGACTATCACGCGGGCGGGTGCATCTGCGGGATCCACGTTCAAATTCTCAATCTGGCTCATCAGCGCGGTACGCACCTCGGCGCCCTGCGGCGCTTCGATCGTGATCGTCACCGCGTCCGTAGCACGCGCATTGATGCCGAGCTTGCCGCTGATCGCCTGGGCCACGCGTTGGGCAGTAGTGAGATCGGCATCGGCGAGATTAAACATCAGGGTCGGCGACGTCGCGAAGCCCGCATCCACCGCGCGTTCCACCGTGGCGCCGCCCGGAATACGCCCGGCCGACGGAATGTTGACGGATACCTTCGATCCGTCCGCCGCTTCGACACCGAGGCCGCCGACGGCGAGATTGCCCTGCGCCATCGCATAGATTTCATTGTCTGCGCCGCGCAAAGGGGCAAGCACGAGGGTGCCCCCGCGCAGCGACTTCGCCTTGCCCAGCGCCGACACGGTGATGTCGAGCCGCTGGCCGGGCTTGGCGAAGGGCGGGAGTTCGGCGGTGATCATCACGGCGGCGGCATTCTTCAGCGCCGGATTGACGCCCGGGGGCAGGGTGAGGCCGAAGCGGGAGGTGACGCCCCTCATGCCCTGCGTCGCATAATCGAGGCTGTCGTCACCCGTCCCCGCGAGACCCACCACGATGCCGTAGCCGGTGAGCTGGTTGGCACGCAGGCCCTGGAAGGCGCCGAGATCCTTTACGCGTTCGGCATGTGCGGGCGCGGCGAAGAGGGTGCTGATTGTAGCTAATAAAAGCGCGATTACCAAAACCGTTCGGGCTGAGCTTGTCGAAGCCCTGTTCTTTTCTTTTTTTGTCCGAGAGGGGAAGGGCAGCCCTTCGACAAGCTCAGGGCGAACGGAAGTGGGGAAGGCCATATTGCTCATCCTCAGAACGGGCTGACGCGGGAGAAAAAGCGCTGGAGCCAGCCTTGCTGGCTCGCCCGCGCAAGCTGTCCCCTGCCGGAATAAGTGATGCGGGCGTCGGCCACGCGGGTGGAGGCGACGCGATTGTCCGCGCCGATATCGGCCGGGCGGATCATCCCGGAAATCTGGATGAACTCGTCACCGCGGTTAAGCGTCACAAGCTTTTCGCCGCGCACGAGCATGTTGCCGTTGGGATAGACGGCGGCGACGGTCACGCTGATCTCGCCGGTCAGGCTGTTGGACTGGGTTGCGGCGCCTTTGCCGCTAAAGCCCTGGTCGCCGCCCATGGCGACATCGCTGGGATTGAACAATGACAGCGGCCCCGTCGTCGGCGGCGTCAAACCAATGTCGCCGCTGCGATCGAGCGAGGCCGCGTTCGATTTGGCGGCCTGCGTCCGCTCAACCAGCACGATAGTCACGATATCGCCCACCATCGCCGCGCGCTGGCCGCTGGTGAGCGGCGCATAGCCGTTGGCGGTCTGGAAGATCGCGCCGTTGCTGGGCGCTTGCACCACCGGAACGGGCGGCAAAGCGGGTTCGTAGCTTTCCTTCGGCTTCGATCCGAAGAGGCTGCCGAAGATACCGGCGGCGATCAGAAGGGCGGGTGCGGCGGCCATGATCAGAGCTGCTGGTTCGCGTTGCGGAGCATCTCGTCCGTCGCCGAGATCATCTTCGAATTGACCTCATAAGCGCGCTGCGTCTCGATCATGTCGACCAGTTCCTGGACGACATTGACGTTGGAGCCTTCGAGCGCGCCCTGACGGATCGTGCCGCGGCCATCGAGGCCTGCCGCGCCAACTTGCGGCGCGCCGCTCGATGCGGTTTCAACGAGTATGTTGTTGCCCTTGGCCTGAAGGCCGGCCGGATTGACGAAGCGGGCAATTTCGATGCGGCCAAGCTCGGTCGGCTCGCTCTGCCCGGCGAGTTGGGCGGAGACCGTGCCGTCCGCGCCGATCGTCACGGAATCGGCGCCTTCTGGCACCTGGATCTGCGGTTGGATCGGATAGCCGTCGGGCGTCACAATCGTGCCGTCCGCAGACAGGTTGAAATCGCCCGCCCGCGTGAAGCCGGTCGTTCCATCCGGCATAGTGATCTGGAAGAAGCCATCACCCTCAATCGCGAGATCGTAGGTGTTGTCGGTGGTGTTGAGCGACCCGGCCGTGTTGGTGCGCGCAATGCTCGTCATCTGCACCCCGCCGCCCAATGACAGGCCGGTGGCATAGCGGTTCTCCGCCGACGAGGGCGAACCGGGCGCGACGAGCGTCTGGTAGGCGAGCGTTTCGAACTGCGCCCGTTCCCGCTTGAAGCCCGTCGTGTTCACGTTAGCGAGGTTGTTCGCGATCACGCGCATGCGGGCCGACTGCGCGTCGAGGCCGGTGCGGGCGACGTGGAGGGCTGCGTTCGTCATGGCTTCACTCCTTCAAAATCAATCAATCGAGCCGCATCAGATCGGCGGCGGACGTATCCATTTCGCGCGCGGTGCTGATGAGCTTCATCTGGGTTTCCCAGGCACGGCTCGCCTCGATCATCTCCACAAGCGCGCTGGTGGCTTCGACATTGGAGCCTTCGAGGCTTCCGGAATTGACGCGGGCCAATGGATCGGAGGGGAGGGCGCCGCCGCCCTGCACGCGGAACAGGCCATCCAGTCCCTTCAGCACCACCGAACCGGCGGGCGAAGTGAGCTTCAGCCGGTCGACAAGCTGGGGCTGATTGGGATCGCCGCCCAAGGGCACGACCCAGATAGAGCCGTCCTTGTCGATCTTGATGCTTTCGGCGGGCGGCAGGGTGATCGGACCCTGCTCGCCATAGACCGGGTTGCCATCGCCGGTGGTGAGAAGCCCGCTGTCCGCCATCTGCAGGTCGCCGCGCCGCGTATAGGCTTCCTCGCCATTGGGCGCCTGCACGGCAAGGAGGGCGTCGCCCTCCAACGCGATGTCGAGCGCCCGTCCGGTTTCCGTCACCGCGCCCTGAGCCATGTTGGCGCCCATCACCTGTTCCGACGACAAAGCGCGCGGCTGAAGCTCGCCACCCTGCAGCCACACGGCCTGGGCCGCGGCGATTTCGCCGCGAAAGCCCACCGTGTTGACGTTGGCGAGATTGTTCGCCGTCGCCGCCTGGCGGGACATCGCCCCGCGCATCGCCGAAAGAGAGGTGTAGATCAGCCGGTCCATGGATCAGATCCTCATCAGGTCCGCATGTTGACGATGGCTTGCGTCATATTGTTCGACGTCTCGATCGCCTTGGCATTGGCCTGGAAGTTCCGCTGGGCGGAAATGAGGGCGACCAGTTCGTCGGTAATGTCGACATTGGCACGCTCGAGACCGCCGGACTGGACTCCGCCAAAGCCTTCGGTACCCGCCTCGCCGATCTGCGCGTCGCCGCTGTCGCCGGTGACGGACCAATGCGCGTCACCGCGCTGTTTGAGGCCGACCGGATTGGCGAAATTGGCGATGGCAAGCTTGCCGAGCGCGCGGGTGTCGCCATTGGAATAGCTGGCGGTGACAAGTCCGTCCGCGCCGATCGAAATATCGTCGAGCTTACCGGCCGCTGCGCCGTCCTGATCGATATTGGCGAGACGGAAGGCGCCCGCGCCCTGCGCCGTGGAGCCAAAGTCGAGGGTCAAGGACAGCGGCTCGGCAGAGCCTGCCGGAATGACATCTGCGAATGTGAAGGCACCTGCCGGGGCGGTCATCACACCCGCCGCGTCGAAGGTCATGACGAGCGGAGCGGGCTGACTGGCAGCGGCCGCATCGGCGGTCACCGGCTCGCTGCCCACAAACATGCGGGCTTCCCAGCCGTTGGTGGGGTCGCCACCATCGATCGAGGCGGTGCGGACGAAATAGATGGTCGCCGGGATCGAACGGCCGGCGCTGTCGAAGACGGTGGTCTGGACCGTGTGATTGTAGCTGTTCGGATCGAGGCGATCGAAGGCGTAAGGATTGGCCGCATTATAGACGGGGCGGTCCGACGGAAGATCGGCACTCGAAGGCAGGTTGATCGTAAGGTCGATATTGCTCGTCGCCTGCGGTACACCCGACTGGGCCGGAATTTGGAGGGCGGTAATCGCCTCAAGGCCGGTCGAAGTGACATTGCCTTCCGGATCGACCGGCATCACCTGCACATAGCCGCCGGCCGCGTCCATCAAGTAATTGTTCTTGTCGAGCGACAGGTGGCCGTTGCGGGTGAAGAGGGTCGGGCCGCCCGTCAGGCTGTTGCGCGTGACGAGGAAGCCGTTGCCGGTGATCGCGATGTCGAGCTCGCGGGCGGTGGCTTCGAAGCCCCCTTGCATGAACTGCTGCTCAATCGCTTTCAGCCGCGTGCCGTTGCCGGGCGTGGTGCGGGAGGCTGAGGCAATGTCGCCGAACAAAGTGAGGCTCTTCTTGAAGCCATAGCTGTTCACGTTTGCGACGTTGTTCGAAGTGGTCGCGAGATCGGTCTGTGCGCCTTTGAGGCCGGAAAGCGAGGTGTAGAAGGACATGGTTTCTTCTCCCGTGTCTAAAGGTCAGGCGAGACGGATCGCGTCTTGCGGAGAAAGGGTGCCGAGCCCCGTCATCAGCTGCGTGACGCCGCTGGCGGGGGACTGGATGGACTGGACCTGGGTCCACGTGGCGGTGGCGGTTTCGATCGACTTGCCGTCGGCGGTCGATGCTGTGACGACGACCTTCAGGGGGCCGGGCACGGCCTCTCCAGCCGCATTCTTGCCATCCCAGGCGAAGGTGAACGGGCCTTTGGGTTTGCTGCCCATCTGCTCGGAATGGACGACCGCGCCGCTGCTGTCGACGAGGCTTAAAGTCACGTCCTTGGCATCGTCGGCGAGGTGCACTTCACCCGAATAGCTGCCATCCGTCATCGGCGCGGCATAATCGGAAAGGACGAGCATCGACCGATTGAGCCAGGCTGCGGCGTCGTTAAGGCGGCCCGCACCCATCATCTCGGTGAGTGATTTCAGCGAGCGGTTCATTTCCGCGATGCCGGACACCTGCGAGAATTGCGCCATCTGGGCGACCATCTGGGTGTTATCCATCGGGTTGAACGGATCCTGCATGGTCAGCTGTGTGGTCATCAGCTTCAGGAAAGCGTTCTGATCGAGACCGCCGCTGCTCGCCGCCGCCGTCGTGTTCGTCTGCGCTTGAGCCGCGTTGTTTCCGGTGATCGTCGTCATTGGCCGAGCCTCAAAGTGTCGAGGGTAAGGGTCTTCGCGGTCTGCAGGACCTGGACGTTGTTCTGATATTGGCGGGCGGCCTCGATCATTTCGACAAGCTCGGCCGCGCTATCGACGCCCGCTTCCCACACATCGCCATTTTCGTCGGCGAGCGGGTGGTTGGGGTCGTTCTTCTTGACCGGCTCCGTGCCCGCCTGGACGACATTCTGGACGCCGACGGTGGCGACGCCGGGGGCTTCGCTGATCGATTGGAAGACCGGCTTCAATGCGCGGAAGGCGCCTTCCTTGGTGCCCGATACGGTGCCCGCATTGGCGAGGTTCGACGCGGTGGTGTTGAGCCGCACGAGCTGCGCCGACATGGCGCGCCCAGATATGTCGAAGACGTTCATAGGGCCGGCCATCTTATTCCCCCTTCAGCGCGCGCTTGACGGTGGAGATGCGCCCTTCGAGGAAGGCGAGGGTCGTGCGGTACTGAACCGCATTTTCCGCAAACTGCGTCTGCTCCGTCGACAATTCGACGGTATTGCCGTCGAGCGACTGCGTGACAGGCACGCGATAAGCGACGGCATTGTTCGCCGCCCCGTCAATATTCTGACCCTCGGAGGCGAGGCTCATCGCCTTGTCGAAATCGATGTCGCGGGCCTTGTAGCCCGGGGTCGCCGCATTCGCGATGTTGGACGCGAGCATCGCCATACGCTGCGAACGCAGCGCCAGCGCGGTGCCGTGGATCCCGAAAAGCGGGTCTGAACCTGCCATCTCATCAAGCCTTCTAAAGTCTTTGCCCTGGCCGCCGTTATCAGTGGAGACAGGACTTGCCGGTCATCCGATGCAACAGCCGTGCCAAATCCGTTTGGACGGCGCGAATGTGCCGTGCGGGGCTGAAGCGGGCCAGAGGGCGGCAGGAAATTGCCGGGCGAGCGGCAAGGATTTGCCGGGGCAGGCCCGCCAAAGGGAGGGAGAGAGAAATGGTAATCGAAACCGCGATGCGTTTGCTGGACCCTATTTCTCTTCTCCTTGTCGGAGGCGGCACTGTCGCGGTGACCGCGCTCCGCTTCCCAGGGGCGGATTTAAAGGGCGCCGTCCGGGCGCTTCGTCCCCTCATCAGGGCGCGGCCGGTGGCGGATGCCTTCGCGGCGGAACGGGCCGTGCGGCAAATCCAGAGGATCAGCGACATCAAGGGCATCGCTCTTGCCGACCGGGTGGATACGTCGAGCCCCTTTGTCCGCCGCGCGGCGGTGAAGCTTGCCGACTGCCATCGTGCGGAAGAATTCGCGGTCTGGGCACGCGCGGAAATCGAAGGCCGCACCCAGCGCCATGAAGCCGCAATCGCGGTGTGGAAATCGGCGGCCGACGCCGCGCCCGCAATGGGCATGATCGGCACGGTCCTCGGCCTCATCGGCATGTTCGCGGCGATGGACGATCCGGCGACGCTCGGCCCGGCCATGGCGCTTGCTTTGCTTACTACCCTCTATGGCCTCATCCTATCTGCCATAGTCGCCATTCCTATCGGCGGGCGACTGGAGCGGCTGTCGAACATGGAACGGCGCTGGCAGGAAGCGGTATTGGGCCGCCTCGAAGCCCTCGCGCGCGCGGAAGAAGTCGTGCCGCTTGCTGCTTGGCCGAAACGCGCGGCCGCCAAGACATGAGCCAGGTCAACGTCCCGCGATGGGCAATGAGCCTCGCCGATCTTGGGCTCCTGCTCCTCGGCTTCTTCATCATTCTCTACACCGGCAAGGCGGATGTGGAGGACGTCGCGCGGGCCACGCGCGGCGCTTTTGGTTCTGAGGAAGAAGGAGGCGAGACGTTCGTCGTCGATGCCCCCGCCGATGCGTTCTTTGAGGAAGGGGAAGCGCGCCTAACCCGCGACGGACGCACACGCTTTGTCGGCATCGGGCGGCGCGCGATGGCGCTTGGCCGCAAGGTGCAGATTGAAAGCGTCGGCCGCGCGGAGGATGCGGCGCGGTTCGACGGCTTCGAACTTTCCGCCGCCCGTGCCGCCGCCGTCGCGCGCGCGGTGGAAGAAGGGGGATTGGCGCCCGAGCGGATCGAGATTGCGATGCCAGTGGGGCGGGATGTTGAAGGGCAGCAGCTGAAGGTAAGGGCCAGATAAGCCCCTGCGCTTGATGGGGAGGGGTGATGTTCGGGGTAGGGCTGCAATCTTCCCCAGCATCACCCCCACCCAACCCTCCCCCATCGAGGGGGAGGGCTATAAGGCCAAGGAGTTGGTTAGAGCTGGCACAACCTTTGCTTAACTCTTCTCGAACTTATTGAGAGGAGGCGCGAGTGACGCTTTTCCGACGCTTGATCCTGTTATCTGCTCTGGGCGCTGCGCCTGCCGCCGCGCAGGGTTTTCAGGATCTGGATGCCCTGGAAGTGCGGGTGACGTCCGCGCTCGGCGCGGATATCGGCCAGCCCGGTGGACCATCAGGGCCGATCGACCGCCGCCTGAAGCTTGCGGCTTGCCCACAACCGGTTTCGGTCGAAGCGCCTGCGCTTGGCGCGGCCACGGTGCGTTGCGAGGCGTTGGGATGGCGCATCCGCATTCCGGTCGTGGCCTCGGGCGCGACGGTCCGCGCCGCTAAGGCCGAGCCGATCATCCGCAAGGGCGATCAGGTGGAGGTTGTCGCGGCCGGCTCTGCTTTCACCGTGAGCACGCTCGCGGTCGCCGAACAGGACGGCGCGCCGGGCGACCGAATCCGTGTCCGATCCGAGCGGAAAGCGGGCCCGATCATCGGTGAGGTCAGCATCGACGGGCGGATTTTGTTACCGGGATTTAAGTAATTCCCGTCAGGGTCGTTATAAGGCGCGAGGACGAGCGGCTGGGCCGCGAAAGGACGTAAGTGATGATCGACGGCATTGGAAAAGGCGGCCTTGGCCGCATCGACATTCAGAGGGGCCAAGTCGCCAAGAGCGGCGCCGCATCCTCGGCCGGTAGCGCGACGAGCGGAAGCGCAGCCAGCGGTTCGGCGAGCCTGCTCGCCGACCTTGCCTCGGGCCCGCCGGTCAATGCCGAAAAGATCGCCGCGCTTCGCGCCGCCATCGCGGAAGGCCGTTACCCGGTCGATCCGGAAAAGATCGCCGAGCGGATGATCGCGCTCGATATTCCATATCGTGACGCCCAGTGAGCGCCGCCGCGCTCCGCAAGGTTGAAGATTGCCAGGAGGCGCTGGTCAACGCGCTCGACGGCAACGACGTCGATGTTCTCGAACAGAGCATCGAAGCGCTCCGTTATGCGGTGGACGCGGCGCGCAGCGTCGGCGGCTGGCATGACGAAGCCGAAATCCGCGCGCGCGCCGACAAAATCCGCGCGCTCGCTCATGCCGCGATGATCCGCGTCAATTTTCTGACGGACATGACCCGCCAGCGGCTCGACACCCTCGCCGCGCTGCGCGGCCGACCTGCAACGGGCTATTCTCCCCGCCGCTAAGCGGCTTTGCAAATAACTGGCACACCCCTTGCTTAACGTCTCCATGATTGAAGGAGACGTCATGGTTTCGACGGTGAACATCAGGGCTGGGGCAAGTGGGCCGGGCAACCGGATCGGCAATGCCATCGCGTCCGCATCTGCCCGCACCGGCGTCGATTTCGATTATCTGATGAACCAGGCGCGGATCGAAAGCAGCTTCGATCCCAATGCGCGCGCGCGGACCTCCAGCGCCACTGGCCTCTATCAATTCATCGATCAGACCTGGCTCGGCACGGTCAAGGACCATGGCGCGAAGCACGGCCTTGGCTGGGCTGCCGACGCGATCCATGGGCGGAGTGGGCGGTATAGCGTGCCGGATGCCGAGACGCGCCGGGCGATCCTCGATCTTCGGAACCACCCGGAAGCGGCTTCGGCCATGGCGGCGGAATTCGCTTCGGACAATCGCGACTATCTGGAAGCGCGGCTTGGCCGCCCCATGGAAAGCGTCGACCTTTATCTCGCCCATTTTCTGGGGGCGGGCGGGGCCGAGGAGTTTCTCGGCGCCTATGCCGCCGATCCGTCGACACCTGCTGCTTCAATCCTTCCCGCAGCGGCACGCGCCAACCGCTCCATCTTCTATCGCCCTGACGGCAGTGCGCGGAGCGTCGCTGAAATCCGCGACAATTTCGCCGCCAAATTGGGCACGGAGAGTGGACCTTCCTTCGCCGCGCCCCAATATGCGGCGATGGGCGCTACCCTGCCGATGCCCGCCGCGCCCCATCGCTTCACGCACGCGGCTGGCGCGGAAGAAGCCGATCGCGGCATCCGCCCGATCGCCAAGCCATCGGCCGAATTTGCCCGCATTTCCTATGAAATGCTCTCGAAGATCGGAGCGTCCGCATGAGCGCCGCCAACGTCCGCAGGGCTGCGTGGATCAGCGCAGGGAAGGGGGCGGTGCTGCCTTTCGCCACCCTGATGCTCGTCATGCTGATGGTCGTGCCGATCCCGGCCTTTGCGCTCGACATCGGTTTCATCATCAACATCATGATCAGCCTTGCCGTCCTGATGGTGGCATTGAATGTCGCAAAGCCGCTGGACTTCTCGTCCTTCCCGACCGTTCTTCTCTTCGCCACCCTGTTGCGCCTGGCGCTGAACGTCGCGTCGACCCGCGTCGTGCTCGTCCACGGCCATGAAGGATCGGCTTCGGCAGGCCATGTGATCGAGGCGTTTGGCAGCTTCCTGATCGGCGGCGATTATGTCGTCGGCGTTTTCGTCTTCCTCATTCTGATGATCATCAACATGGTCGTCATCACCAAGGGCGCGGGCCGCGTGTCGGAAGTGTCCGCGCGCTTCACTCTTGACGCCATGCCCGGCAAGCAGATGGCGATCGATGCTGATCTGAACGCCGGTCTGATGACCCCCGAGGAAGCCAAGCATCGCCGTCAGGAAGTGGCGACGGAAGCCGATTTCTACGGCTCCATGGACGGTGCGTCCAAGTTCGTTAAGGGCGACGCGGTCGCGGGCGTGCTCATCCTCGTCATCAATATCATCGGCGGCCTCGTACTCGGTACGGTGAGCCATGGTCTGTCTCTTGGACAGGCGGCGGAAACCTACATCCTGCTCGCCATTGGCGACGCGCTGGTCGCGCAGGTTCCGGCGCTGCTGCTGTCGGTGGCTGCCGCGTCCGTCGTGACGCGCGTGTCTTCGCCGCTCGATCTTTCGGGCCAGATCAGCAGCCAGTTCGCCTCGGCCCGCGCTTGGACGCCGGTGGCTGCAATCCTGCTGTTCTTGGGTGTGCTGCCGGGAATGCCGCACATGATCATCCTGCCCGCCGCAGCCATCGCAGGTTACGTTGCGTGGCGTCTCCACAAGGCGCCCAAGCCGATCGAGCCAGCCTCGGTCGAGGCCGCGATCACGCCGTCGCCGAGCGCGATTGGCTGGGACGAAGTGAGCGACGGCGCCGCCCTCGGCCTCGAACTTGGCTACGGCCTTATTGGCCTGGTCGATGAACGCAAGGGCGCGCCCCTTATGGGCCGCATCACCGGCATACGGCGTCAGCTGTCGCGGGAGCTCGGCTTCGTCGTGCCGCTCGTCCGGGTGCGTGACGAACTCTCGCTTGGGCCCAACAGCTATCGCATCACGGTCGCCGGCGTGATCTGCGCAGAGGACGAGATCTGGCCGGAAGACCTGCTCGCGCTCGACTCGGGCGATCTCCTGAACACGATCGACGGCCGCAAGGTCAAGGATCCGACCTTTGGCCTCGACGCCGTCTGGATCGCGCCGTCGAAGCGCGCCGATGCGGTGGTCGCGGGTTACACTGTCGTCGATCCGGCGACGGTGGTCGCAACGCACCTTAACCATGTTGTCCAGATGCAGGCCGCCGAATTGTTCGGCATGGACGAAGCCCAGAATTTGCTCGACGCGCTGAAGGAAGTCGCGCCGCAACTCGTCGCGGGCCTGACGCCGCAGCCATTGCCGCTCGCTTCCATCGCCGCTTTGTGCCGTGCCTTGCTGGCCGAAGGCGTACCGCTGAAGGATTTCCGCCGCATCGCCGAAGCCATGGCGGATGCCGCACGCGAGGAGGCCGATCCGGTCCAGCTGGTCGAAAGGGTCCGCCAGCGGATCGGGGCGCTGATTGTCCAGACGATCGTGCCGATCAAGATGCCGCTGCCGGTCATCACGTTGGATGCGGAGCTTGAAACCCTGCTCGCGCAGGCCGTGCGCACCGGACAGACCGCCATGCACCCGATCGAGCCGGGCCTTGGCCAGCGCCTGGTGCAGGCGGTTAGCGATGCCGCTGGTCCTCTTCTGGGCGAGGCGCGCCGCTTCGCCATCGTTACGTCGCCGATCGCGCGCCGGTCGCTGTCGCGCCTGCTGGCGCCGCAGATCCCGGACGTGCCGGTCTTGTCCTTTCTCGAAATCCCGGACGGCAAGCCCGTCGAGGTCGTCGCCGTCGTCGGCGGACAGCGGGAAGCCATGATGTTGCCGGAGAGCGTGTAATATGCGTTGGAACGAAGGACGCACCGCCCGCGTGATCGCAGTCTCGAGCGGCAAGGGCGGCGTCGGCAAGACGAATTGCAGCGTCAACCTGTCCGTCGCGCTCGCCCGTGCGGGGAAGAATGTGATGCTGGTCGATGGCGACATCGGCCTTGCCAATGCGAACATCCTTTTGGGCCTTAATTCGCCGCTCACCATCGCCGATGTGATCGCGCGCCAATGCGGGCTTGCCGACGTGATCGTCGCGGGGCCTTCGGGCGTGAAAATCGTGCCCGGGCACAATGGCAGCGGCATCACGGCCAACCTTGGGCGCAAGGAGAAACGGCGGCTTGCGGACGTGTTCCGTCCTTATGCCGCGACGCTCGATTATCTGATCCTCGACACCGGGACCGGCGTCGCTCCGGAATCGCTGCGGCTTACCTCTTTGTCGGACATGGTGATGATTGTCCTGTCGGCCGAGCCCACTGCCTTCATGGACGCCTATACGCTGACGAAGGTGTTGGCACTGGATCACGGCATCACATCCGCCGCCGTCGTCACCAACATGGTGGACGATGAGGGAAGGGGACGCGAGCTCTTCCGGCATTTCCGCGAGGTGGTGAGCCGCTTCCTCCCGACCGAACTTCTTTATCTCGGCTCCGTGCCGCGGGACGATCATGTCCGGCAGTCGGTGCTTCGCAAGCAATGCTGCCTCGAAGCCTTTCCGCGCAGCCACGCCTCCCTGGCCTTCGGCGAGATCGCGGGCGCGCTCGCGCAGCTCGATCCGGGGCTCCGCGAAACCGGTGATCGCTTCTTTGGAATGGAGGCCCTTCATGGCGCTCGGTGATCCACAGGACATGGTGGTGACGACCTACAAGCGCACGCCCTCGCGCACGCAGCCCGAACAGCTGGCGCGCGCTCATATGGGCCTCGTCCGCAAGATCGCGTGGCACGTCCATGGCCGCGTCTCGAACGCGATCGATATCGAGGATCTGGTGCAGATCGGGATGGTGGCGCTCGTCGAAGCGGCCAATGCCTATGAGGATCGCGGCCACGCCTTCGCGACCTATGCCCAGATGCGCATCCGCGGGGCGATGATCGATCATCTCCGTCGCCATGCGACGATGTGCCGGTCCGCGATGGTGAAGCGCAAGACGATCACGGCGACCCGCGAAAAGCTGGAAGGCCGCCTCGGCCGTGCGCCGAGCAATGCCGAAATGGCCGAAGAGCTTGGCGTTTCGGCCTCCGATTATCGCGAAATGGTCGATGAAACGATGACGGTGCGTCACGAAAGCCTCGACGATGTCTATTCGGATCAGTCCGTGTGGTTCGCCGATGTCGAGGAAAGGGCCGACGATGCGTTGATGCGCGAAGGCCTGAAAGCCGCGATCGCCGACGGCATCCGCGAGCTTCCGGAGCGCGAGGCGATGGTCCTCCAGCTCTATTTCGTCGAGGAATTGAACCTCGAGGAAATCGGCCAGACCCTCGGCATCGGCGCCGCCCGTGTCTGTCAGATCAAGAAATCGGCGCTCGACAGGCTGCGCGGTACTCTTAGCGACTGGAACTAGAGAGCGCTCTCCAACAAGGGGAGGGGCTATTCCGCGCGCTCCCCCAAAACAATAGAAAAGCCCCGGCGTGGTAGCGACACGCCGGGGCTTTTCCGCCCACTAACTCGAGTGAGAGTTTAGCGGAGAAGGCTCATCACGTTCTGGGCGCTCTGATTGGCCTGGGCGAGCATCGCGGTGGATGCCTGGCTCAGGATCTGCGCCTTGGCGAGATTGGTCGTTTCAGCCGAGAAGTCGGCGTCTTCGATACGGCTGCGCGCTTCTTCAAGGTTGGTCGAAGTCGTGGTCAGGTTGTTGACCGTAACTTCGAGACGGTTCTGAACCGCGCCCAAGTCGCCGCGACCCGCGCTGATCTTGTCGAGCGCGCCGTCGATGATAGCGATCGAGTCCTCGGCGCCCTTTTGCGTAGCGATCGAAATGCCCTTGGTGTTGCCGGCGGTGAAGCCCGAGTCGGCTGCGGACGTGCCGCCGATCAGGATATTTTCGCCCGGCTGAGCCGTCAGGGTGACCGCGCCTTCGACGTCGATCAATGCGGTGCCGATCGCGAACGAGCTGCCCTTGACGTCCTTGGCATTGGACAGGATCGAGTCCGTATTGGTCACAGTGATGTTGCGGCCGTCCACGGCCTTCAGCGACAGGCGACCGTCGTCGTCCACGCTGGCTTCTACGCCTGTGGCGGCGGTTTGCGTGTTGAGGCGCTTGGCTAGCGAAGCGGCATCGTCTTCGGCGGCCGTCATCGTGAAGGTCTGGCCGTTGAGGACCAGCACGTCGCCCACTGCGATCGCGCCCACATCGGCGGTCACTTCATTTTCCGCCTTGGCGGTTACGCCGGTGTCGACGGTCTTCAAGTTGATGGCGGCAGCAACACTCTTTGCATCGACCGTGGCAACAGCGCCGATGTCTTCACCGTTGATCAGCAAGTCGCCTGCAGCGAGAGCCGCGTTTACGACGGCGCCTTCGACCTTCGCCTGAATGCCGAGTTCCGACGCGGTTGCATCAACCAGAGCAAGTGAAGTCTGCTCACCGGCATTGAGGCCAGTTTGCAGCTTGAGGGTATCCATGGAACCGTCGAGCAATTTCACGCCGTTGAAGGTTGTGGTTTCTGCGATGTTCGAGATTTCCTTGGTCAGCTGATTGACTTCGGACTGAAGAGCGGCGCGGTCGCTGTCCTTCAGGGTGCCGTTGGACGACTGGAGGGCCAGTTCCTTCATGCGGTGAAGCATGTTGGTGACTTCGCCCATCGCGCCTTCGGCCGTCTGCGCCAGCGAAATGCCGTCATTGGCATTGCGGACGGCGACGGCCATGCCGCGCACTTGGCTGGTCATGCGGCTGGCAATGGCGAGGCCGGCGGCGTCGTCCTTCGCGCTGTTGATGCGCTTGCCGGTCGACAGACGCTCCATGGCGGTCGACAGGCTCTGGTTGGCCATGCGGCTGGCATTCTGGGCCCGGAGAGCCGAACTGTTCGTGTTGATGGCAGTCATTGGGTAGTCCTTTCCCGCTCGAATAAGGCGGCCCGGGATCAAGCGAGGGTCGCCACGAATTGGGATAACGGCGCGGCCAAGCCGAACTTTAATCGGAAAATTTCGGCGTCGGCTTTTCGACGCCCTGCATGTCGAGCCGCTGACACGCGCGCGTAAGGCGAGCCCGCGATGTGCGTAAAACAGAGCTAAATCAAAACGTGGCATGGCCCTTGCTTAAATATGGGCGAGGCAACCGAGACGTCGGGCGCCGGTACAGATTTCGGGGGTGGCTTGATGATCGGATTGAGCGAGAAAGTGGTGATGGCGCATCCGCTTCTTCAGCGTTGGCTGATGGGTGCGGGCGTTGCATGCCTGCCCATTTCGGGCAGCCCGGCGACGGCCGATCTTCCGACCATCTTCGATGTTTCAGAAGCCGATGCGGCACGAAGCGGCGATCTGCTGATCGAATATACGGATGGTGCGCCCGCGCTCATTCTGGGCGATGGGGCAAGGCCCGCTCTTCTGCGCTTCGGTTTTGACGACATGGCGTTCGGCCACGCCCTTGTTGCCGAACTGATGCGCAGCCCGGTGCGTCCGGCCTGCGGCGAACCGGAAAGCGCCCGCCTTCTTGCCCTCGCCGAGCGGGTGTCGGGGAGCGGCGCCAGCGTACTCATCCTCGGAGAAACCGGCACCGGCAAGGAAGGGCTGGCGCGCTTCATCCACGCGTCATCGGCGCGTGCATCGGGGCCATTCGTGGCCGTCAATTGCGCCGCGCTTCCCGAAACGATGATCGAAGCCATCCTGTTCGGTCACCGTAAGGGCAGCTTTACCGGCGCCAGCGCGGACAGCGAGGGTCTGTTCCGTGCGGCGGAAGGCGGCACGCTTCTGCTCGACGAAATTTCCGAATTGCCCCTTTCTCTTCAGGCCAAATTGCTCCGCGCGCTGCAGGAACGCGAAGTGCTTCCCGTCGGCGCGGTCCGGCCCGAAGCGGTCGACGTTCGCGTCATCGCCTGCGCCAACCGCGATCTTGCGGCGGCAGTCGCCGAAGGAAAATTCCGCGCCGATCTCTATTGGCGGCTCAACGTCATGCCGCTGCAGTTGCTGCCTTTGAGCCATCGCCGCCTCGACGTCCGCGCCATCGCCGCTGCTCTCATCCTGCGCCACATGGCTCCGGGTGAGGCTTTGCCCTGGCCAACCGCCACTGCGCTCGACCGGCTGATGGCGCACAATTGGCCGGGCAATGCGCGCGAGCTCGACAACGTGCTGCAGCGTGCAATGCTGCTTCGCGAGGGCGACCGGATCGAGGCGGCCGATCTCCAGATCGAAACTGCTCCGGTCCGCGCAGTGCCGCGCTTTGTGGCGGCAGGTCGCGCCGCTCAGGAAGACGTCATACGCGCGGCCCTTGCTTCGACCGGCGGCCATCGCCTGAAGGCGGCTGAACAGCTTGGCATCAGTGAACGCACGCTCCGCTATCGGCTCGCCGATATGCGTGTGGCGGCGGCCTGAGGAGAATAGATCATGTCGACAATCGACAGCACCAAAGTCCTCTCGATGCGGGCGGCCTTCGTCGAGCAGAGCGGAGCCATCAAGCGCGCGGCCGGCCTTGGCGGCGCGGAGGGTTTGGGCGGTGTCCAGAAGGCCGGGGGCGCCGATTTTGGCGATGCGCTGCGCAGCGCGCTCGCTCAGGTCAACGAGCTTCAATCCAATTCGAGCAATGTGAGCGCGGCTTATGAGCGGGGCGAAACGTCCGACATCGCGTCCGTGATGCTCGCCCGCCAGCAAGCCTCGATCGGGTTCGAAGCGACGCTTCAGGTCAGGAACAAGCTCCTAAGTGCTTATAAAGATATCATGAGTATGCCGGTCTGATATGAGCGACATCGCAGCCACATCGAACGACGTCATCGCCGCTTCAGCGCGATCCGTCGCCCCGTCCACGCCCCGCGCTGGCGGCACCGGTGCCATCCTGGAGTCCATCCAGGTTTTCACACGCCAACCGGCGGTAGCGAAGAGCCTGCCCGCCATCGGTTTCCTGGCGCTGATGGGCCTCGCCGCCCTCTTGTGGATGACATTCAGCGCGCCACCAAGCCGCGATTTGTTCCAGGGGCTTCCCGATGCCGACAAGGCTGCGGTCGCCGAAGCCCTGAGCGGTGCAGGCATCCAATATTCCATTGACCGGACGACCGGCGCGCTTTCGGTATCCGAAAACGATTATCATCAGGCCAAGATGCTGCTCGCTCAGCAGGGCCTGCCGAAGGCCGCGCCGGGCGGCGACGAATTGATCACCAATCTTCCTTTGGGATCGAGCCGCGCCGTTGAGGGCGAGCGGCTGCGTTCGGCTCGCGAGCTCGACCTTGCCCGCACGATCGAAGCGATCGATGCCGTGCAGCAGGCGCGCGTCCACCTCGCGGTCGCGCAGCAGAGCGTGTTTCTCCGCGATAAGGCCGATCCGGCGGCATCCGTTATGCTGACGCTCGCCGCAGGCCGGGCGCTGAGCGATGCGCAGGTTCAGGCAATCGTCCACCTCGTTGCTTCCTCCGTTCCAGGTCTCGCACCCGATGGCGTGTCGGTCGTCGATCAGAATGGCCGCTTGCTTTCCGGCGCGGGCGGCAATGGTGCCGTTGCGGAATCCGAGCGGCAGGTCGAGGTTCAGGACAAGATCGAGAACCGCTATCGCGAGGCACTCACCGCTTTGCTGACACCCATCGTCGGCGCGGGCAACTTCACCGCCGAAGTCCACGCGGACATGGACTTTTCCCAAAAGGAAGCAACCCGCGAAGGCTTTCCTGAGGAAGCGCGCGCGCTTCGTTCGGAAGAGGGCAGCACGAGCAGCGACGGTACCGGCGCGGCAGGTCCGGCAGCAGCGGGCGGCGTGCCCGGCGCGATCGCCAACGAAGCGCCTCCGGCCGCGGTTGCTGCCCCGGCGCCCGGTGTGCAGGAAGCGGGCGCGGAGGCAGCAGCTGGCGCCGCCAATCAGCGCCGCACCGAAAATTATTCGCGTAACTTCGCCGTTGGTCGCGAAGTCTCGCACACGAAGGAACAAACAGGTCAGGTGAAGCGCCTGTCCGTCGCCGTCGCGCTCAAGACGCCGGAGGGCGGCAAGCCGCTGAGCCCGCAGGATCTCGCTGCGATTGAAAATCTCGTGAAGGGCGCGGTCGGTTTCGATCAGCAGCGCGGCGACGTAGTCGCGCTCACTTCGCGCGCCTTCGCGCCGGTCGAAACGGCGACCGAAAGCTGGTGGGAGGCAAGTTGGGTGTCGATGCTCGCGCGCAACCTCACCGCGCTCGGCCTCGCCGCCTTGCTCATCTTCGGCGTTGGCCGTCCGCTACTCAAGAAGGGCAGTGCCGTGCTTGCCAACCGTGCGGCATCCAGCGGTGCAATTGGCGGCGGCAAGGGCAATCTCGGTGATGAAATCTCCGCCGCGCTGAGCGCCGAAGCGCGGGAAAATGCGGGCACTAAGGTCACGCTCGAAATGATCGAGGCAGCCAAGACCTATGAGGCCCGCGCCGAACTCGTACGCAATTTCGTCCGCCAGGATCCGACCCGCGCCGCCCTCGTCGTGCGCGATCTGATCCGCTCGGACAGCAAGGGAGCTGACAAGAATGGCTGAGTATGGCGCTGATACGCTCGAAGCGGCGAGCGGCAGCGAGGCGGCCGCGATCCTCCTGATGCTCCTTGAGGAGCAGGAGGCGGCGGAGGTGCTGACGCGCCTCAGCCCGGACGAGGTGCAACAGGTCGGCAGCGCGATGTTCGAACTTGCGGACGTCACCGAAACTCAGGTCGACAGCGTCGTCGTCCAGTTCATGACCATGGCGAAAGCGCGCACGACGCTGGGTTTCGACGCGTCGACCCGCGTCCGTTCGGTCATGACCCATGCGCTGGGCCCGGCCCGCGCGGACTCCATGCTCGCCCGCATCACGCCGCCGACCAGCAGCCGCGCGCTCGACGCGCTCCACTGGATGGACGCGCGCACCATCGCGGCGCTTGTGAAGGACGAACATCCGCAAATCGCGGCGCTCGTCCTCGCGCATCTGGAGCCGACTGCGGCGGGCGACGTGCTTCAGATGCTGCCGATCGACATGCAGCCCGACGTTATCCACCGCGTCGCCACGCTTGAAATCGTGACCGCCGAAGCGCTGGAAGAGCTTGAGCGCATCCTCGTCGGCGAAGTCTCCCGTTCCGCAACGCCTGCCACCGCGCGCGGCGGGGCGGGGGAGGCTGCAAAGATCATGAACAATCTTCGTCCTGGCACCGGCCAGCGCATAATCCGCTCCCTGAACAAGGTCGACAAGCGCCTCGCGCAGACGATCGAGGAGGAGATGTTCATCTTCGACGATCTCATCGCGATTGACGAGAAGAGCCTGTCGACCCTGTTCCGCAACGTGGAAAACGACGTGCTTGTGCTCTCCTTGAAGGGCGCGAATCCCCGTCTTCGCGAAAAGATCCTTGGCTGCATGTCGAGCCGCGCGGCCGACGCGATCAAGGACGATATGGAAGCCCGCGGCCCCGTCCGCCTAGCGGAAGTTCAGGATGCCCAGAAAGAAGTCCTCGCCATCGCCCGACGCCTCGCCGACGCCGGAACCATCATGCTCCTCGACGGCGGCAACGACTATGTCTAACATCTGGCGCCATGGCGTCGCGGACGCCGAAACGGTCGGCAGCTTCGCGATCGAGCGGGCGACGCCGATGTTCACGCCGTGGACGTCTTTCCAGCCCGATGGCGATGGTTCAGACCTTCTGACGCCGGACGAGCTTCCGCCTCTCGCGGAAACCGGCGAGATCGACGTCGAGAAAATCCAGGCCGATGCCTTCGCGCAAGGCTTCGACGCGGGCCGCCGTACCGCAGACATGGAAGTCGCCGCCGAGCGCGACGCGATTGCGCGCCTCGCCGAAAACCTTCAGGTTTTGGAACCGCAACCGACCAACGCGCTTGCCGTGCTTATGGCAGAGGCGGTCGAGCGGCTTGTCCGCCAGATCGTCGGTCAGGTCGAGATCGACAAGGGCGTTCTCATGGAGCGCGCGGAGCGCGTTGCCGCCATGATCGGCGAAGATGTCGAGCCCGGCCGCCTTCGCGTCCATCCCGACGATGCGGCTTTGCTCGACGCTGCCCGTCTTCCGGTCGCGATCCTTGGCGATCCCTCTCTCGAACGCGGCACATTGCTCCTCGAAACCGGCGAAGGCTGGATCGAAGATGGCCCCGCCGCCCGCCTCGAACGGCTCCGCGCCGCACTCGACAAGATGGGGATGGAGCAGTGACGCCCTCTCTCGCCGACGCGGCGAGCGCGATGCTGGACCGGGTGAGCATCCCGGACGGCCGCGCCACGCGCATCGGCAAGCTCGCCGCTTATGACGGGCTGATGCTGGAAGCGACGGGTTTTAACCAGCCGATCGGCGCGGGCGCGCGGATCATCACTGCCGACGGCCAATCGGCGCGCGCCGAAGTCGTCGGCTTTCGCGGCAACCGCACTCTGCTGATGGCCCTGGACGGCGATGCCCCGCACGCCGCTGGAGCACGGGTCGAGCCTTTCTCCGGCGGCAATATGTGCGATGTCGGCCCGGCGCTCCTCGGCCGCGTGGTCGATGCGCTTGGCAACCCGCTCGATGCGCTCGGCCCCGTCACCACCGCCGAACGCTGGCCGCTCGCCGGGCAGCAGGGCAATCCGCTGGATCGCGGCCGCGTGACCGAGCCGTTCGACATCGGCGTCCGTGCTGTCAACGCGCTTCTCACCGCAGGCGTCGGCCAGCGCATTGCGATCATCGCGGGTTCGGGCGTCGGCAAGTCCGTCCTCATGGGCCAAATGATCGCGGGCGCCGATGCCGATGTGGTCGTCGTCGGCCTGATCGGCGAGCGCAGCCGCGAGGTGAGCGACTTCCTCGCCACCAAGCTAACGGGCGAGGTGCGGAAGAAATCGGTCGTCGTCGCCGTGCCTGCCGATCACGCGCCTCTGCTCCGCCTCCGCGCCGCGATGCGCGCCACCGCCATCGCCGAATATTTCCGCGCGCAGGGCCTCAAAGTCCTGCTCCTCATCGACAGCCTCACCCGCGTTGCCCATGCGCAGCGCGAAATCGGCCTGTCGCTTGGCGAGCCGCCGACGGCCAAGGGCTATCCGCCCTCCGCACTCGGCCTGGTCCCACGCCTCGTGGAGCGGGCAGGCGCGGACAGCCGCACCGGCGGATCGATCACCGCGCTCTACACCGTACTCGCCGACGGTGACGACACGAACGATCCGATCGTGGACGCCGCCCGCGCGATCGTCGACGGTCACATCATCCTGTCACGCGCACTCGGCGAGCAGGGCATTTATCCGGCCATCGACGTCGGCAAGTCGCTCTCCCGCGTCATGCCCGACTGCGTGACTCCGGATCATCTCCACGCCGCCTCCATGCTGCGCCGCCTCTGGTCGGCTTATGAGGAAAATCGCGACCTGATCCTGATGGGCGCCTATCAATCGGGCGGCGACGCGCTGATCGATAACGCCATCGCGCGGCGGCAGGACGTGCTTGCATTCCTGAAGCAGGCGCCGGGCGAGCGGATCGGTTTCGAACAGGCCAAAGCC
Source organism: Allosphingosinicella vermicomposti (assembly GCF_003012815.1). Classification (GTDB taxonomy): domain Bacteria; phylum Pseudomonadota; class Alphaproteobacteria; order Sphingomonadales; family Sphingomonadaceae; genus Allosphingosinicella; species Allosphingosinicella vermicomposti. The sequence goes on from NZ_PXYJ01000001.1 coordinate 590,166, forward strand.
GCCCTGATCGAGGAATTCGCGCAATGAGCCCCGTCTCCCGCCAGCGCGCGCGTATCGCCCGCGTCCGCCACATCCAGCACGACCTCGCCGCCGCAGCTGCCAGTGAAGCCAAGGGCAAGGTCAACGCGCTGGAAATGAGCGCCGAACATCTTGCTCGCCTCCGCGCCGAACTCACCGCCGATGTCGGTACGACCAACGGCGCAACCATTGGCAGCATGGGCGAACTAGCGCTCCGCATCGAACAGGCGCGCGAAGGGCTGGAGCGCAGTCTCGATCGGGCCCGTTCCGTGGCGGAGGCAAAGGATCAGGTCCGCCTCGCCGCGCGCATCCAGCAGGAGAGCGCGGACAAATTGAAGGATCGCGCGAGCGCCGCTGACGAAGCGCGGGAGGAGCGGAAGATCTCCGCGTCCATCCGTCCAAAATTCCGCTCCGCAAGACAGGGAGACGATGCGTGATGACGCTTCATTCCACCATCAAGATCGCTGGTGCCACGCCCGAACGGGCAGGGGACGGCAGCGCCGTCGCTGCCGAAGGCGATCTCTTCACGCAGCTGCTTTCAACTTTAGTCGTCCCCCCGCCCGCTGAGCTGGGCGCCGCGGCGCCGGGCGAGCTCCTGTTCCTGCCGCCTGAAGCGTTGGCGAGCGATGGCGAGGCGGAGGACGTGTCGACGGTCTCTCCCTCTACTGATGACGATGAAGCGGACGCGGAGGATCAGATTCTGGCGTTGGCTGTCCTCTTCACGCCGCCTCCAGTGGAGCGCCCGGTTGCTGCTCCGGCGATGACCTCAGCTCCGGCTGTCGAAGCTTCCGTTTCCACCCAATCGCCCATGGCGGACGGCGCCCCTACGCCGATCCTTGCCGACGTGACTCAGCCTTCGGGTGAGCAGAAGGTCGACGATGCGCCTGCCGACTTCCAGCTTCCGCTCCCGAAGGCTGAGATTGGTGGCGAACAGTCCCTTGTGAAGAATGAAGAGGCGTCATTGCCGGGCAAGGCGACGGTCGTAGTCCCGGCTCCGGCCGCGAAGCCAATAGCCGATCCGGGCCATATCGCTTCGGCACTGGCCCCGGCCGTTCCAGCGGCTCGTCCCGCAAAGTCGGTGTCTCTCGAAAGGGCTTTACCCGCCGCTACGCCTGTCATGCCCCGGACCGACACGCAGGGATTCCAACCGCTCGTCTTCGACATCGCGCCCGCTCTTTCCGAAGCGGCCCCGGACGCGGTCGCGGCTTTCGAGTCTGCAATGCCTGCCGAGTTTGCGGTCGAGCAGCAGCTTAATCTCTCGCGCGACGAGCAATGGCTGGATCAGCTCGCCAAGGACATCGCGCAAACAGGGGGGAAGGACGGCCAGCTCCGCTTCCGCCTCAACCCCGAGACCCTTGGCACCCTGCGGGTCGAGGTGAGCCAAGGGCAGGCGGGCGCGTCGATCCGCCTGTCCGCCGATACCGAGGCCGCGCGGACGATCGTCGCGGACGCGCAGCCCCGCCTTGTCGCCGAAGCCAAGGCGCAGGGTGTTCGGATCGCTGAAACTCATGTCGATCTTGGCACCGGCCAAGGCCCCGCAGGCGATCCGCGCCGCGACGCGCAAGGACGGAACGATCAGGATTTTATCCGCGCAGCCGCACGTGCCGATGAAACCAACGAGACACCGGAGCCCGCGCGCAAGGCTGGGCCCTCCGAACGCTACGCATAAGGACTGGCAATGAGTGACACGGAAAAGCCCGCGAAAAAGCCGGGTAAGATGAAGAAAATCCTGCTGATGACCGTGCTGATCGTCGGCATCGGTGGCGGCGGGGTCGGCGCTGGTCTCTATGCTGGCGGTATGTTGCCGGGCGCGGGCGGCAAGTCCCATGCGCCTGTCATCGATCCGAACCAGCCTCACCTCGTCCCGCGCGATGGGACGAGTGAAGCCGACGCCGCCAAATATCATTCGGCGCAGGGCGACAAGTCGCCCGATCCGCGCCTGTTCAAGGCGTCTTATTATCCGCTCGAGCAGAATTTCACGGTGAACCTGCGCGACACGGATGGCTTCATGCAATTGGGGCTCGGCGTCTCAACTTTCTATGACGAGCGTGTCCTGGAAAATGTGAAGACGCACGAAATGGCGATCCGCTCGGCTGTTCTCCTCGCGCTCTCCGATCAGGATTCGATCGCGCTCGCGACGCCGCAGGGCAAGGATCAGCTTCGCAAGGATCTCAAAAAGGCGGTCAACGATGTGCTGAAGGCCAAGGAAGGCTTTGGCGGCATCGACGACGTCTATTTCACAAGCATGGTGATGCAATGAGCAAATCCGCAGCGCTTTCGGGCGATGAAGTCGCCGCGATGATCGACGGCCTCAACGAGCATGCAGCCACGGCCGCTCCGGGCAGCGAGGAAGAGCTTCACCGGCCCTTCTCCTTCGCCAACGAGACGATCCCCCCCATGCCGATGCTTCCGGCGGTGGATCGCCTGTCGGTTCGCATGGCGCGCAAGCTCCGCGACGTGATCGAACCCTTCGCCCGCGACAAACCGGGTGTCGACGCCGAGCGCGTCCACGTCCGCCGCTTCGAAAGCTGGCGGCTGGAACAGCCCGAATTTTCGAGCATCAGCCTCTATCGCTTCCGGCCATTGAAGGGCGCGGTCCTGATCGCACTCGAGCCAAGCTTCATCAGCCGTCTGGTTGACATGTTTTATGGCGGATCCGGCGACTATGATGAACGGAAATTTAATGAATTTACCGCTACGGAAGAACGGCTTCTGGGGCGGATTTCAGAAGCGCTCATCGACACGCTTACCGAGGTATGGTCCGAAGTCATGACGGTTTCGCCGCAGCTCCTGTCACGGGAAACGAACACGGCCTATGCCAGCCTCGTCCGTGGCGACGAGCCGGTGGCCGTCGCGCGCTTCACCGTGACCTTGGGGCAGGGGCGTCCGGCGAAGATCGACATCCTCTATCCGGTGTCGGCCCTTCGTTCGGTTGAAAACGAGCTTTCGGCGAAGGTGCATGACGATACGAGCCGGACGGCCCGGCAACGCATGGCCTCGGCGCTTGGCGAAGTCCGCATCCAGGCGCGGAGCGTGCTCGCGCGGCCCAGCATCTCCATGCAGGAATTGCTGGCGCTCGAACCCGGCGACGTCATCCCGATCAGCCTGCCCGCCCAGGTGCCATTACTGGTGTCCGGTCGCCTGCTCGCCTTCGGGTCGATCGGCGATCAGGAAGGCAAGGCCGCGCTCAGGATTGAAAAAGTAGACAGGAGTGGCGCTCGATGAGCGACGTTGAAGAAAAGATCGCGCAAAAGCCTGAGGACGCCGTTCTCGCGGGCCGGAATTATCAGCTGCTCGCAGACATTCCGCTGCGCCTGTCGGTAGAAGTCGGCAGCAGCTCGCTCAAGCTCTCCGAATTGCTCGATCTTCAGGAAGGCAGCGTCGTCGAGCTTGATCGTCAGGCGCACGACCTTCTCGACATCATGGTCAACGGCCGCCTCATCGCGAAGGGCGAGGTGGTGACGGTGAATAACCGCTTCGGCATCCGCATCGTCGAAGTAATCGCCGCCGAAGCGCGTCTCGCGGGGCTCGAACGCCGCAAATGATGACCACCTATATTTTGAAACTGCTGTTCCTCGTGCCCCTCGTCGCGGGCATGGCGTTCGGCGCCTTGTGGCTCTGGCGGAAAGCGCAGCCTGGCCTGGCGCTCGGTCAGCGGGAGAGGGCGGTGAAGCTAGTGGATGCCATTCCGCTGGGTGCCACTGGGCGGTTGGCGGTCGTGGAGTTCGCGGACAAAAGGCTGCTGATTTCGGTATCTCGGGGGCAGGTGCAGCTTATCTCCGAAGGCCCGTTGCCCGAGGTTGACGAGAAGTGAGCGCAATCGCTTTACCCGCCTGGTGCCGACTGCGCATTCTGCTGGCCATCGCATTGTTCATTGGTCTGGCTTTGATTGCAGCCCCAGCCTTCGCGCAGGCAGGCGGCCAACCCGGTGCCCTCGACCGCGCCGTCCAGACCATCTCCGGCGACGGCCGACCTTTGTCGCTGTCGCTGCAAATCCTTGTCCTGATGAGCCTGCTGACGGTCCTGCCGTCGCTCGTCCTGATGATGACCAGCTTCACGCGCATCATCATTGTGCTGTCGATCCTGCGCCAGGCATTGGGCCTGCAGCAGACGCCGCCCAACCAGGTTCTCGTCGGCCTCGCGCTTTTCCTCTCCATCTTCGTGATGCGGCCGGTGATTACCGAGATCAACGAAACCGCCTACACGCCTTACGGCAATGGCTCGATCAGCATCGAGGAAGGTGTGTCGCGTTCGGGCGACGCACTTCACAAATTCATGATCGCCCAAACACGCGAGACGGATTTGAAGCTGTTCGCCGATCTCGCGGGGGCCCCGGCCTTCGCCAACGCGCAGGATATTCCCTTCTCGATCCTGCTCCCAGCTTTCGTGACGAGCGAGCTCAAGACAGCCTTCCAGATCGGCTTTCTGATCTTCCTGCCCTTCCTCATCATCGATCTCGTCGTGGCCTCGACGCTGATGGCGCTCGGCATGATGATGCTGTCCCCCACCATCATCTCCATGCCGTTCAAGCTTCTGCTGTTCGTGCTGGTCGATGGATGGGCGCTCACCATGGGCTCCCTCGCGGCTTCGTTCACGGTGGGGTAGAGGCATGGTTGTCGACAGCCCGGATTATTTCATCGGCGTCGCGCAGCAGGCGTTGTGGATCGTATCGCTCGCGACCGCCCCGATCCTCGTCCCCGCGCTGATCGCAGGTGTAATTCTCGGCATGATTCAGGCAGCGACGTCCATCAACGAAGCGACTTTGTCCTTCGTGCCGAAACTGATCGTCGTCGGCCTGTGCCTTGTGCTTTTCGGAAGCGCGATCCTGATGCTGCTGATGGATTTCACGCAGGATATTTTCGCGCGCATCCCCGACATAACGCGATGATCCCGGCCGGTTTCGCGGGGGTCGAAACCCAATTGTGGCTGTGGATGCTCGCCATGGTCCGCCCCGGCGCCGCCTTCCTCGCCGCGCCCGTGTTCAGCGCGCCCGCCGTGCCGGTCCAGCTGCGCCTCATCATCGCGCTAGCCATCGGCATTCCAGCTCTTTCGGCCGCCGATTTCGTGCTTCCGACAGGAGGCCTCGCGACCATCGAAGGTTTCATGCTGGTGCTCGGCGAAGTGCTTGCGGGGCTGGCTCTTGGTTTTGCCGTGCAGATCGGCTTCTCAGCCGCCTTGGTCGCGGGCGAGGCGATCAGCAACGCCATGGGCCTTGGCTTTTCATCGATGATCGATCCGGCGAGCGGACAATCGAGCCCGGCGCTCGGCCAGTTCCTCACCATCCTCGGCACCTTCCTGTTCCTCGCCGTCAACGGCCATCTGGCGCTCGCCGCGTCGATCGTTGAAAGCTATCGCGCGCTGCCGCCCGGCAATGCCTGGATGGCGGCGGAGAGCATCAACGGCCTCGTCCTCTTCGGTAGCACCTTATTCGCGGCGGGCCTTTCCATCGCCTTGCCGGTGGGCTTCGCGATCATCCTGGTTCAGGTCGTGATGGGAATGCTTTCCCGCTCTGCTCCCGCGCTCAACCTGTTTTCCGTCGGCCTCCCCGCCGCGTTGCTCGCAGGCCTTGTCCTGCTCGCGATGGCCGCGCCAGTGATCGGCGAGGGGATATTGGTCTCGATCCAGATGGGCCTCGATGAAGCGAGCCGCCTGGCGCTCGGCGGAGGCGCCTGATGTCGGACGAAGCGGATCGCGACGAAAAAACCGAAGCCCCGACGCCGAAGCGCAAACAGGATGCGGTCAAGAAAGGGGACGTCCTCCAGTCGCGCGAACTCGGCACCGCCCTCGTCGTCGTCGCAGGCGCGATCTGGGTGGCGATGGCCGGGCCGCTGATGATCGGCGCGTTGGAAGAAATGCTCACCGATGCGCTGACGTTCGATGCCGGGGCCGTGCGCAATTTCGATCCGGCCACGGTCGCGTTCGAACTGATCGGCATCGTCTTGGTGCCGCTCATCATTCTGTTCGCGGTGACGATGGCCGCATCGATCGCCGCGCCCGCGGTGCTCGGCTCACTCGGCTTCCGGTCCGGCGCCTTCGCGTTCAAGGCGAACAAGATGAATCCGATGAAGGGGCTGAAGCGCATGTTCGGCATGCACGGCGTCATCGAACTCGCCAAATCCCTCGCCAAGGTGATCCTGCTGGGGTCGATCGGCGTATGGCTGCTCCTCGATCAGGCCAACGCGCTGATCGGCCTTACGTCCCGGGACATCAATGCCGCGCTCGGCGACGTGGGCGAGACATTCACCTTGGCCGTGCTCGTTATGGCCTTCGCGCTTGCCCTCATCGCCCTCATCGACGTGCCGACCCAGATATTGCAGCGTCAGGGGCGCCTGCGCATGACGAAGCAGGAGGTGAAGGAAGAGCATAAGCAAACCGAAGGCTCGCCCGAATTGAAGGCCGCGATCCGCCGCAAGCAGCATGAGGTGCTTGCCGCATCCGCCCGCGCCGCGGTGCAAGATGCGACCGTGATCCTCACCAACCCGACGCACTTTGCCGTCGCGCTCCGCTATCGCCCGGGCAGCGACCCGGCCCCCTTCGTCGTCGCGCGGGGCAAAGGTGCGACCGCCGATGCGATCCGCGAGCTGGCGAAGGAAGCCGGCGTTCCGATGCTGAGCTACCCACAGCTTACCCGCGCCCTCTACTTTACCGCGCGGGCAGGCCAGGTGATCCGCGAAGACCTTTATCTCGCCGTCGCGACGATCCTCGCTTTCGTGTTCAATCTCGACGCGGCGCTCGCGTCGGACACCCCGCAACCCAAGGTCGATGTGCCCACCGGCGCACGTTTTGACGAAAAAGGTCGTCCGGACATTTAAGCTTTCCTTTCCCCTGCCGTTCTTGGTTGCGGCGAGATGGGTTGAAGGCGGCTGGAATGAGCGCGAAGGACCATGACGACATACACGAACGCGCTCTCGAACAGATCGAGGGCGCGCTTCAGATTGCGTTTCAGGGAGAGGCCGGGACGCAGCGCCTGACTCGCATCATCAAGGCGCTCGAAAAAAGACCGCATGGGCATGAGGGCGGCCTTCGCGAACACCTTGCCGCCGCCATAGCCGAAATCGACCTCCTGCGTGAGCGGGCCCGCCGCGGCAATGTGCCGATGGACAGCTGGCTGGCGGCGGTGGCCGACGATCTCGGCGCCACTCAGCCAGCGCCCGACAATATGGCTTTGGAGACCGTCTTTTCGCTCATCGGCCGAATGTCGGCTTACCCCGCCCGGGCCCTCTGCGCGCAAGCGGGCGTGCCTCGCGCCACAGTGCGAATTTTGACGGAGTAAAAACTAAAGAAACCACGCGCCGCGCCGTTATCCAGAACAGCAAGGGGAATGGCCAAATGGTTTCATCGATCGGATATGCGCTGGGAGCCGGATCGGGCCTCGATACCGCCAAGCTGATCGAGGATCTCTACACCGCAAGCCGGGCGCCAAAGGAAGCAGCGATCAAGAAACGCGAAGAGGCCAATGCCGCTCGCATTTCCGGCATTGCCGAAGCCTCCAACGCGATCGCCTCTTTCTCCTCCGCTCTCTCTTCGCTAGTCGGCGGCGGCACGCTCTTCACCCAGCCGACCGTGTCCGACACGTCCGTTTTTTCCGCCAAGGCCCTCCCGGGCTCGCGCCTCGGCGATTATTCGGCACGCCTTGAGGTGAAGCAGCTCGCCCAGGCCCAGACCTTGGTGTCGCAGCCGCTGGGCGCTGCCACCGATCCCGTCGGCCAGGGCACGATCACCCTTAACGTCGGCGGCCGCACGCTCGACATCATTGTCGACGAAAACAATGACAGCCTGGAAGGCCTCGCCAAGGCGATCAATGACAAGAAAGCCGGTGTCACGGCGACGATCGTCACCGGCACGCAGGGCGCGCAGATCATGCTGAAGGGGCAAACGGGGGAGGCGCAGGCCTTCACCCTGTCCGTGCCAGAGGGCACAGTATCGGGCCTCGAACGCTTTGCCTTCGGCCCGAGCGTTACCAACGGATTGACGCAGGCGCAGGCCGCGCGGGACGCGATCGTCATACTGGATGGCGTCGAGGTGGCGCGTGATTCCAATAGCATTTCTGACCTTATTCCCGGCATCCAGCTCGATCTCCTGAAGGCCGCCCCGGGCAATGCCGTGGCCATCGGATCGCAACGGCCGACCGGAGCGATCCGGCAGGCCGTCGGCGACTTCATCGCCGCCTTCAATGAACTGAATATCGTACTGAACGACCTGGCTGGGCCGAGCACCCCGGGCCAGCCAAGCAAGCCGCTTCGCAACGATCTTGGCGTGCGCGATATGATGCGGCAGCTCAATCGTATGCCATCGACGATCCTCAGCAGCGAGGACGGACCGCACACGCTCGGCGACATTGGCGTCTATACCAATCGCGACGGCACATTGTCGCTCGATCAGGAAGTTTTCGACAGGGCTCTCAAGAACCATCCCGACGGCGTCGAAGCGCTTTTCAACCCGGGCCAGCACAGCAGCAATCCCAATCTGGTCATCACCAGCGCGCTTGGGAAGGTTAAGCCCGGCACTTATACGATCACCAATGTCGTGCCGGGCGTCGATGGCGCCGCCGCCTCCGGCTTTATAGACGGAAAGGCCGCCGATGCCGTCGGCAACTTTCTGATCGCCTCGACCGCATCCGGCGCGACGGGCCTCGTCCTTCAGGTGAAGGGCGCAATATCCAGCGCAACGATCACCATCGATGCGGGGATCGGCGGCGCGCTGCTCGCGATCAAGGACGCATTGTTCGCGCCGGGCGGACCGCTCACCAACAGCAATACGCGCTTCAGCGACGAAGCCGGCGATATCGCCGACGACCGCGAGGCGATGGAGCGGCGCATGACGGCCTATCACGACCGGCTCGTCAGCAGTTACGCATCGATGGAAAAACGTGTTGCCGTGTTCAAGGCCACGCAAAGCTATCTCGACCAGCAAATCAAGATGTGGACCAAGAGCGGTGACTGAGCATCGCCGTAACAGGAGTGGGAGGGCGTGAGTATGTATATGACGCATGGACAATTCGGCGCGGCGCGTGCGCGTTATGAGAGCATCGATCTCACCAGCCGCCTGGAAGGGGCGTCTCCGCACCGCCTCGTCGCGATCATGTATGAGGAGCTTTTAAAGGCACTCGACACGATGGGTGCGGCCATCCGGCAGCGGGATATCGTGAAGCGTGGACGCACACAGGCGCGGGCCCTATCGATCCTTCATGGGCTTGAAGGCAGTCTCGATTTCAATCGCGGCGCGGAAATCGCGGCGGGCCTTGCGACCGTCTATCGCGAAGCACGGCGCCTTGTCGTGAATGGCGGGCGCGAGAATGACGACGAACAGATCGTCCGCGCGCGCGACATGCTGGGCGAGATTGCGGGCGCTTGGACGGCGATCGGCCAATAGGACCCCTCGTCGGTGCCGTCAGGCCTTAGCGAGCCCGTATTTCCGCATCTTTTCGATGAGGGTGGTGCGCTGAAGCGAAAGCATACGCGCGGCCTCGGCCACCACGCCGTCGCCCAAGCGCAGCGCTTCGACAATCTGCTCGCGTTCCATCTCGGCCACCATGGCACGAAGGTCGACTGGCGCGTCCTTCATCGATACGGCGGGCGTGGCGGGCTCGGCCGCGATTGACGGAGCAGCTTCGGCGCTCGCCTGCCAGACCGCTTCGCGCTCCTGGCGGTTCATGCGCGGGCGGCGGGCGATGAGCAGTTCGATCTGCTCGGCGCTGACCGTCTGGCCCGAATAGAGGATCACTGCCCGTTCGATCACATTGCGTAGCTCACGCACATTGCCCGGCCAATTATGCGCGGCGAGCTTATCGATCGCGGCTGGCGAGAAACGCACGACCTGCTTGGAATCGGCCATCTGGCGCAGAAAATGACGGACGAGCAGGGGCACGTCTTCGCGGCGATCGCAGAGCGGCAAGATGTCGATCGGAAAGACGGACAGGCGGTAGAAAAGGTCTTCGCGGAAGCGCTGCTCTTCGATCGCTTCGTCGATATCGCGGTGCGTCGCGGAAATGATCCGTGTATCGACACCAATCTCGCCCCGGCCCCCGACACGCTGCACGGTGCGTTCTTCCAGCACGCGCAGCAATTTCACCTGCATGTCGGCGGGCATGTCGCCGATTTCGTCGAGGAACAAAGTGCCGCCGTCGGCTTCCTCGAACCGGCCCTTACGTTGGGCAACGGCACCTGTGAACGATCCCTTTTCATGCCCGAATAATTCGGATTCGAGCAGTTCGCGCGGGATCGCGCCGCAATTGACGGCAACGTAGGATTTGGCGGCGCGGTGGCTTTCGGCATGAATGGCGCGCGCCACCATTTCCTTGCCCGCACCGGATGGGCCAGTGACGATCACCGACGCATTGGTCGGCGCGACCTGACGGATCAGATATTTCAGTTCCGAGATTCCGGGGCTGACCCCGATAATCAAAGATTCAATCGTATTGGCCGGATCAGCCGGCGGCGCCCAGATGCATGACATCAGGCGCAACCGCCGATTTTAAGATTTCGAATCAACCGCATTGTCATCATCCCCTGACCCGCGTTGAAAGCAGGAATGGGGTTCAACCCGTTAACGTTCAGCAAACGCGAATTTCTTTTTTTGTCTTATAACGGGTTGACGCGAATGAACTTTAACGCGGCCGCTTCAGCCCCTTGTGATGGTGTGCCGGGCGCGCTTTGTGGCGCACAGGCGGCGGCCCGGCGCGGCGGTTCTGGCGCGCCATTTCGCGGGGCTTTCCGTCCACGGCTTCGATGGTGATCCCATCCTCGCCCTCGGCACCGGCCTGGGCCGTACGCTTGACGGCGGCCATGAACCGGCTGGCGGCCGCGCGCGGGATTTCGAACATGGTCTCGTTCGCCGCGATGCGGATCGCGCCGATCTCGCTCTTGGTGATGTGCCCGCGCCTGCACAGCAAAGGCAGAATCCAGCGCGGGTCGGCATTGTGCCGCCGCCCGATGTCCATCCGGAACCATATCGTATCCTCAAAGCCCGCGCGCGGGCCCTGGTCGCGCGGTGCCGGACCCTCGTCGAGAAGATCCTCCGGTGCGGGCATACGGGCACGATGTGCCTGGACGAGCGCGGCTGCGATGTCCTCGGCGCTTCGTTGCTCCATCAATTGCTTGGCCAGTGCGCGATCCTCGTCATCCGCCTCGACGGGCTCAAGGAGGTTGGCGAGCAGCCGCTGGCGATCCTGCTTGCGCACATCATCGGACGACGGCGGCTTGATCCATTCCGCATTGATCTTGGCACCGCGCAGCATCGATTCGACGCGCTTCTTGCGCTGATAGGGGACGAGCAGGGCGGCGATGCCCTTCTTCCCCGCGCGGCCGGTGCGGCCAGAACGGTGCTGCAGAGTTTCCGCGTCGCGCGGCAGCTCGACGTGAATGACGAGCGACAAGGTGGGCAAGTCGATCCCGCGCGCCGCGACATCGGTGGCGACGCACACGCGGGCGCGCCGGTCGCGCAGGGCCTGCATCGCCTGGTTGCGCTCATTCTGACTATGCTCGCCCGATAGCGCCACGGCCGCGAAGCCGCGTTCGACGAGGCTGGCGTGCAGCCGCCGGACGCTTTCCCGCGTCGCGCAGAACAGCATGGCCGATTCCGCTTCGTGGAAGCGAAGCAGGTTCACCACCGCCTGTTCGATGTCGGATGGGGCGAGCACGACCGCCTGATAGGCAATATCGCCATGACCGCGATCCTCGCCGATCGTCGAGATGCGCTCCGCATCCTTCTGATAGCGCTTGGCGAGTGCCACGATCGGCTTGGGCATCGTCGCGGAGAAAAGGAGCGTGCGCCGCCCGTCCGGCGTCGCGTCGAGAATCTCTTCCAGATCCTCGCGGAAACCCATGTCGAGCATCTCATCGGCTTCGTCGAGAACGGCGACGCGAAGCGCGCTCAGGTCGAGGGCGCCACGCTCGAGGTGATCGCGCAGGCGTCCCGGCGTCCCAACCACGATATGCGCACCATCGCGAAGATTGCGGCGTTCCTTGGATGCATCCATACCGCCGACACAGGTGGCGATCCGCGCCCCCGCTTTGCCGTACAGCCAGATCAGCTCCCGGCTCACCTGCAACGCGAGCTCGCGCGTCGGCGCGATCACGAGCGCCAGCGGCTCGCGGATGAACGGCATACTGCCATTTTCTTCCAGCAATTGCGGCGCCATGGCGAGGCCGAAGGCGACCGTCTTGCCCGACCCCGTCTGGGCGGAAACGATAAGGTCGCGATTGGCGTCCGCTTCGAGAACGGCGGCCTGAACCGGAGTTGGCGCATCATAGCCGCGCGCGGAAAGTGCCTCGGCAAGGAGGGGAGAAAGCGTATCGAACATATATATCCTGAAAAAGCGCAACGAAGGCGTCGGGCGCGCCCTTAACATGGGTCGGCGGAAAAGTCTCCTTATAATGGTGCGGGCAAGCCGTTACGCGGCTGAACCGAAGCTGACAGGTCCGTTCAGACGTCGAACAGCAGCGACTCGGTAGAAGAATGTCATCTTGAGTGAGGAGATGAGTAATGCGTAAGGTTCTTCTTTCGGTTCTGGCCCTGTCCACTGTTGCCGTTGCGGCGCCGGCCGCCGCCCAGAATTATCGTCATCACGACACTGGCATCGAACGCCAGCTCGACAGTATCGCCCAGCGCGTGCGCCAGGCCGAAAATCGCGGCCGCATCTCGCACCGTGAAGCCAATGGCCTGCTCCGCCGCGCGGACCAGATCGACCGCCTGCACGACCGCTACGCCCGCAATGGCCTCAGCCGCGGCGAGCGTGACGATCTTCGTCGTCAGGTGAACAGGCTGCAGCAGGATCTGCGTTTCGAACGCCAGGATAATAACAATCGTCCGGGCAAACGGATCGGCTGGTAACCGGTACAGCTAGTCCTGAGCCTGTCGAAAGCATTCGACAAGCTCAGGACTAGCGGGCTTGGGATAAGGGCCCTATAAGGGCAGGCGTTGAAGGCGACCCTAATAAGGTCGCCTTTTTCGCTTAGGATTTCAGGAGAATAAGATGCCCATCACGCCGCTCATGCCCGTCTATCCGCGCTCTCCGGTGCGGCCGGTGCGAGGCGAGGGTGTCTATCTCTATGGCGAACAAGGCGAAAAATATCTCGATTTCGCCAGCGGTATCGCGGTGAACCTGCTCGGCCACGGTCACCCGCACCTCACCAAGGCGATCCAGGATCAGGCCGCGACCCTGATGCACGTCTCCAATCTCTACGGTAGCCCACAGGGCGAGGCGTTCGCCCAGCGCCTCGTCGACGCGACCTTCGCCGACACGGTTTTTTTCACCAATTCGGGCGCCGAAGCGGTGGAATGCGCGATCAAGACCGCGCGCCGCTACCATCATGCCAAGGGCAATCCGCACAAGAATGTGCTGATCACCTTCACCAACGCCTTCCACGGTCGCACCATGGCGACGATTAGCGCCACCAATCAGGAAAAGCTCCGCGACGGTTTCGCGCCGCTGCTTCCCGGCTTCACTGTGGTCGAATTCGACAATCTTGAGCAGGCGCTCGCCGCCGTCGACGATCACACCGCCGGCTTCCTGCTCGAACCCGTGCAGGGCGAAGGCGGCATCCGCCCCGCGAGCCAGGAATTCATCTCGGGCCTTCGTAAGGTCTGCGACGAGCGCGACCTGATGCTCGTATTCGACGAGGTGCAGTGCGGTTACGGCCGCACCGGCAAATTCTTTGCCTACGAACATTATGGCGTGGAGCCGGACATTCTAGCTTCGGCCAAGGGCATTGGCGGCGGTTTCCCCTTGGGCGCCTGCCTCGCCACCGAAAAGGCCGCCGCCGGCATGGTCGTCGGCACGCATGGGTCGACTTATGGCGGCAATCCGCTCGCCATGGCCGCTGGACAGGCGGTGATGGACGTCGTCCACACCCCCGAATTCCTCGATCACGTCACCCGCATGGGCGAGCGCCTGCGCGGCGCGCTCGAGCAGATGATCCCCAATCACGATCACCTTTTCGAAAGCGTGCGCGGCCTTGGCCTTATCCTCGGCATCAAGATGAAGACCGACAGCCGCGCCTTCGTCACCTATCTCCGCGACCGCGGCATTCTCACCGTGTCGGCAGGCGACAATGTGCTTCGCGTCCTGCCGCCGCTCGTAATTGAGGACGCGCATGTCACGGAGTTTGTCGAGCGCCTGTCCGAGGCCGCGCGGCAATATGAGGTGGCTCAGGCTGCTGCCTGACCTGTCTCCACCCACACCGCTAGTCCTGAGCTTGTCGAAGGACGGTTCCAGCTGGTTCCGTCCTTCGACAAGCTCAGGACTAGCGGTGTTTGGGAATTGGGGCTGAAATCTCCACACCCCTACACTAAATGAAGCCGATGACTGTCGAACACGAACTGAACGCGGCCAATCTCGATCAGGCCCTGGGCTTCACCATTCCCTCGCGGAACGCACGCGGGCGGCTGGTACGGATCGGCCCGGTGCTGGATGATATCCTGTCTGCCCACGATTATCCGGCGCCGATCGCGCGCATCCTGTCGGAAGCCCTGGTGCTTGCCGCGCTCCTCGGCGCGATGCTGAAGGATGCCGACGGCCAGCTCACGCTTCAGGCTCAGACGAAGGACGGCATCGTCGACCTGCTCGTCTGCGACTATAAAGGCGGTGAGCTGCGCGGCTATGTCCGCTTCGATCACGAACGCCTGGCGGCCGAGCCCAGCATTCCGCACCTCTGCGACCTGTTCGGCGAAGGTTATCTCGCCATCACTTTCGATCAGGCCGCGACGGGCGAGCGCTATCAGGGCATCGTGCCGCTGGAAGGCGACAGCCTTGCCGAGGCGGCGGAAAGCTATTTCAGCCAGTCCGAGCAGATACCGAGCCTCGTTCGCCTGTCGGTAGACGATACCGGCCATCTTGCAGGTGGCGTCCTCATTCAGCACCTGCCGGAGGGTGAAGAAGGGCGGGAGCGTCTCCACACCCGCCTCGACCATCCCGAATGGGAGCATGTCCGCGCGCTTGGCCAGACGATCAAGGCGAATGAGTTGTACGACGCGGAACTGCCGCTCGACACTTTGCTCTGGCGCCTGTTCCATGAGGAAGAGGAAGTGCGCGTCACTGCCGCCCAGTCCCTTACCAAGGGGTGCCGCTGCAATTCGGACTATATCCAGAGCGTCATCGGCCGCTTCGGCGCCGAAGAACGGGCGGAAATGGCTGACGATGACGGCTTCATCAACGTCGATTGCGAATTCTGCTCGCGCGTTTTCCCGATCCGCTTCACGGATTCAGAGGCATGAAACGGCTGTTTTCTCGTCATTCCGGCGAAAGCCGGAATCTCATGAAGGAAAGCGACGAGAGCAGCGCGCCCTTCCAGCCCAAGATCCCGGCTTTCGCCGGGATGACGGGCGTGAGAATCGCGACGGCAGCAATTATCGGCCTCCTGGCCGCATCGCCCGCCACGACGCGGGGCGGCGACAGCTTGGCCGCCCTGTCCTCGCTTGAGGCAGGGCGCTGGCAGCTGCGCGACCTCAACAGCGGCCGCGCGAGCAGCCTGTGCCTCGGCAATCGCCGCGCGCTCATGCAGGTTCGTCATTCCGGCCAATGCGCATGGACGGTTATCCGCAACGAAGCGAAGGATGCGACGATCGCTTATACGTGCGGCGACGGCTCGGGCCGCACCGCGCTGCGCGTCGAAACCCCGCGCCTCGCGCAAATCGACACGCAGGGTGTCCTGGGCGGCATCCCCTACGCCATGCGCGCCGAAGCTAGGCACGTTGGAAGCTGCTAAAGCGCCCGCCCCATTTACCCCCTCCTACGTCATTCCGGCGAAAGCCGGAATCTCAGGACAAGAGGACACCGGAGCTTATCCGGCATGAGATTCCGGCTTTCGCCGGAATGACGGAGGTTATCCCGTTCAGCCCCGGTTTAGCCGCCCTTCGCTAATCCTCCCACGTGCCCGGAATGGCACGCTTTCCTCCCTTTGGGCCATTTGAAGGTCCGAACTGGGCCGCCGCCATTTTGGGGCGGCCCGCTTTTTGGAGCCCTCCGCTTGCGCTCCCCCTCGAACAGGATTAGCCGCGCGCCATGACCGAAGCGCAGCCTCTTGCCGTCGTCCTCCTTTCGGGCGGCCTCGATTCCATGGTGGCCGCTGGCCGCGCCAAGGCGGACGGCTACCGGCTGCTGGCGCTCACCGTCGATTACAACCAGCGTCACCGTATCGAGATTGACGCCGCCCGCAGGATCGCCGACGCCTTGGGTGTGGAGCGCCACATTGTCCTGCCGCTCGACCTCACCGGCTTTGGTGGATCGGCGCTCACCGCCGACATCGCGGTGCCGAAGGATGGGGTCGAAGAGGGCGTGGTGCCGATCACCTATGTGCCCGCCCGCAACACGATCTTCCTGTCGCTGTCGCTCGGCTGGGCGGAGGCGGCGGGGGCGCGGGCCATGTATATCGGCGTCAACGCGCTCGATTATTCCGGCTATCCCGATTGCCGCCCTGATTTCATCGCCCAGTTCGAACGGCTCGCCAATATCGCGACCAAGGCGGGGGTCGAAGGCGACAGCTTCCACGTCGAAGCGCCGCTCCTGCACATGACGAAGGCCGACATCGCCGCCGAAGCCGCGCGCCTCGGCCTCGATGCCGGGCTCAGCTGGTCCTGCTACGATCCGACGCTGGCGGGCGAGCATTGCGGCTATTGCGACAGCTGCCGCCTGCGCTCGAAGGGCTTCGAGGAAGCCGGGCTGCCCGATCCCACCATTTACGCCGCGCGACCGTGAGCTACGCGGTCAAGGAAATCTTCCTGACGTTGCAGGGGGAGGGTGCCCAAGCCGGGCGCCGCGCCGTCTTCCTGCGCTTTTCCGGCTGCAATCTCTGGACGGGTCGCGAACAGGATCGGGCGGAGGCAGCTTGCACTTTCTGCGACACCGATTTCGTGGGCATGGATGGCGCCAATGGCGGCCGCTACGAGGCTGAAGCCCTCGCCGATAAGGTCGCGGTTCTTTGGGGTGAGGGCGAGCGGCCTTATGTTGTAATGACGGGCGGCGAACCCCTCCTGCAGGTTGACCGCCCTCTGCTTGAAGCGCTTCACGCGCGCGGTTTCGAAATTGCGGTGGAAACGAACGGCACCCAGGACGCGCCCGAAGGGATCGACTGGATCTGCGTCAGCCCCAAGGGCACCAATCCCGTCGTCCAGCGTAAGGGCAACGAATTGAAACTCGTCTGGCCCCAGGATGGCGTTGATCCCAAGGCCATGGAAGCCTGGGACTTCGACCACTTCCTCATCCAGCCGAAAGACGGCGCGGACAAAAGCGAATGGCTGCAGGCCGCAATCGCCTTTGTCATGGCCAACCCGCGCTGGCGCCTCTCGCTCCAGACCCACAAATTGCTGGGATTGCCCTGAGCTGAAACGTCATTCCGGCGAAAGCCGGAATCTCATCGTGATTTAATGCTATCTTGTCCCGAGACCCCGGCCTCGCTGGGGGACGATTACCGTCAAACCGTGACGTACTGCCCCCGGCATTTTTTCTTCAGCCGGTTTTTCTTGTCGTAACATTTCTCGTTGAACGTCGGCAGCACCAGCTGCCGCACCAGCGGCCAGGGATTATATTGCAGCATACGTTCGCCGCCGAGCGGCACCAGGCTGTTACGAAGCTCCCTCATGCGCGTTTCAGCGGTCACATGGAACTGGCCCTTGGGACGGGTCAGCGCTTCCTTCGCGATGCCCGATGCCACTTGGCAGAAGCCGACCTGGGCGTGCAGTGTCGAGAAATTATTATAGGTTATGGTCGAATAATCGTCGAACAGCTTCTGGCCCTGCTTCGGGCCATGGACGCGTTTGAAATATTTGCCGACGGTGTTGTAGGCGTCCATCAACTCCTTCGAATGATGGGCGAGAATGTCATTATAATTATCCACCGCGCGCAGATAGGGCGCGAACTGACATTGCAGCGCCGCGACGTTGAGGCCCGCGCGCATATTCCAGATCATATGCGCCTCATATTCGGCCGCACTGGCGCCGGGAAGCGGCAGTCCGACAAGTGGGTCGCTGGCCGCGATTGCGCCGGGCTTGAAATCGGGATCCTTGAAGAAGAGCTGGGCCGAAGCCGCCTGCGGAAGCAGGGTGAGCGCCGCAGCCGCGGCAATGGTCTTCAAGAACCGGAACGCCATTCGCACATCCTCCACGGCCGGTGCTGGCCGCCTCGTCGTCATGTTAACCTTAACCCCACCGGCTCGCAATCCCGCCTGCGATGGATGGAGTCGCCAGAGAGGCGCCTCGTTCGCACCCCGCCGATGTAAAAAGGGGCCGCCCGATCCCGGACGGCCCCTCTTCAAAAACAACCGGACAACCGGCCGCGCTTACATACCGTTGGTGGTGTCCGCGTCGGTCGTCGTCGTAGCCGTGGTGTCGGCGACCGGAGCCGTCGTGTTCGAATCCATGGTCATGTCGGTCGCCATGTTGCCGGCGGCATTGGTGCCGGCGTCGACGGCGGTCATGTCATTGGTCATGCCGTCCATCATCATCATGTCGTTGCTGTCCATTTCCGTCATGGCGGTGTTGTTGACAGCAGCATCTTCGCTGCCGCCGCAAGCCGCGACGAGAAGGGCCGCACCGGCAACCATCGAACCGGTCATAACCTTCGAAAGAATTGCACGCATTCAAATAACTCCCTCGTTAGATGATTTGGTCGGGGTGGCCCCATGTTTTGCCAAATCGAAATCCACAATAAACGGAAAGAATTCGGCTCTCAACCCTTGTCTACTGGGTGATTCAACGCATCCAGGAACGATTTCAGCGCCTTTTTCAGTGCCGCATCGAAACCTTTCATATCGTTCGAGCCGATTTCGGCAAGGCTTGTCACCGGATATTCGGCGATGCCGCATGGCACAATGCCCGAAAAGTGTGAAAGGTCCGGATCGGCATTGATCGAAAAGCCGTGCATCGTCACCCAGCGCCGCACGCGTACACCGATCGCGCCGATCTTGGCCTCGCTATTTCCATGGTCGACCCAGATTCCGATCCGGCCTTCCGCGCGCCTTGCCGTGACGCCGAGCGCCCGCAGCGTGTCGATCAGCCAGCCTTCCAGCGCATGGACGAAATTGCGCACGTCCTTCCCGCGCTTGTTGAGGTCGAGGAGAAGGTAGCCCACCCGCTGGCCCGGGCCGTGGTAGGTGTAGCGCCCACCGCGTCCCGCTTCGTAGACCGGAAACCCCTGTGGATTGAACAATTCCGCCGGATCCGCGCTCGTTCCCGCCGTGAACAGCGGCGGATGCTCGAGCAGCCAGACCAGCTCCTTTGCCTCGCCCGCCAGGATCGCGGCATGGCGCCGTTCCATCTCTGCCAGCGCATCGGGATAAGAGGTAAGGCCGGGCGTTACCCGCCATTCAATCTCTTCAATCATCGCGGCTCATGTGGCGCGTCGGCGGAGGCCGCGCAAGAAGGATGATTGCACCTGCAAAAGCATTGGGGCTATCCACCCATCAGCAACAGGGGAACGCTCTCATGACGACGCTTTCAATTTCTCAGGCCTGGAATGAAACAACAGCCTTCGTGAAGCGGGAAGCAGGGCTGCTTTTCCCGATCGCGCTCGCTTTCCTCGCCGTGCCGACCATCATCTTGCAGTTCGTCACGCCGCAGTCGGTTCCGGGGCAGCCGGTGGAGGGCGGGCCCTGGCTGTGGCTTTTCATTCCGGTGATCGTCGCGACGATGATCGGGTCGCTCTCGATCACGACGCTGGCCATTCGCCCCGCTCAATCCGTCGGCGATGCGATCGGTCACGCCCTTAAACGGCTACTTCCGATTCTGCTTGCGGTGCTGATCCTATCGGCTGTGACCCTGCTCATTGCCGTGCCTGCGCTTCTGGTAATATTCGCACTCGGCTTGACCAGCGAGACGGCGATGCTCTTCGGCGGCCTGGTTTTCCTGGCGATTTTCACCTTCATCTGGATCCGCGTGATCTTGATGACGCCGGTGGCGGTGGCCGAGCCGGTCGGGGCGGGCGGGATCCTTCGGCGAAGCTGGGCGCTTACCCGCGGCCATTTCAGCCCACTCATCATGTTCGCAACAGTGATCGCGATTGTGGCGGTCGTTGCATTTTTGGCGATCACCCTCGTTTTCGGTTCGCTGATCGCTTTGGTTGCCGGGCCGCCGGAAAAGGGCAATGTGTCGTTCGTCCTGTCGCTGGTCGTCAGCGGCATCGCGAGCGCCGTCTTTTCCGTCTATTTTCAAGTGGCTGTCGCGCGCATCTATGTTCAGCTGACCGGCGGCTCGACCAGCGGAATGTGAGGCGCGGCCTCGCGGGGCAGCAGCCCGATAAGGCGCGGATCGGGGAAGCTCTCGAACGAGCGGCGATAGGCCTTAAACCCCGCTTTCACATAAGAAGGCAAAGCGGCCGGATGGTCGAGCGTGCAGGTGTTGACCAGCACGCGCTCCACTCCAGGCCGCCATGCCAGTGCAAGCAGCTGAGCAAACAGCCAGCGGCCATGGCCTTTGCCCGCCAGTTCCGGCACAAGTCCCAGAAACCGGATCAGGCAGGTGCCTGCCTGCGCGAAGTCGAGCTCGATCATGCCGACCTCAATCCCGCGCTGATCCTCGACCACATGAACCTCGCATATCGCCGCGCGAAGCTGATCGTCGTCCATTGCCAGCCGCGAATACCAGAGCCACGGTCCGCCGATGCGCTCGAACAGGGCACGATATTTGCCAGGCTTGGCATCGGTCCATTGCCGCAACCGTAGAGGCGCTGGCGGGAAGGGGCGGGGCCTTGGTCGTTCCGTCATCTCAAGGAACGTCACGACCGCGCCGACATGGCCGGGCGGGATGTCGATGATCTGCTCGTTGCTCATAGCCTGCGCTTCTTAAACGTCATTCCGGTGAAAGCCGGAATCTCAGGAAGGATAGCCGTCCCGAGACCCCGGCTTGGCCGGGGTGACGTGATAGAGGGTCTCAACTCCACGTCGCTTCCGGCGGCAGGCTCATCAGGATGGCGTCGACATTGCCGCCCGTCTTGAGGCCGAACAGAGTGCCGCGATCGTAGATCAGGTTGAATTCGGCATAACGCCCGCGCCATTCGAGCTGGCGGGCCTTGTCTTCGGGCGTGAAGGGCATATCCATTCGCTGCCGCACGATCTTCGGAAAGATATCGAGGAAGGCCTCGCCAACGTCGCGGGTGAAGGCGAAGTGCGCATCGAAAAGACCTTCAAGATGATCGTAGAAAATGCCGCCTACCCCGCGATGGACGCCGCGGTGAGGAATGAAGAAATAATCCTCCGCCCATTTGCTGAACTTCGGATAATAAGTCGGATCATGCGCGGCGCAGGCGGCGCGGAGGCGTGCGTGGAAGGCCTCGGTATCCTCCTGATAGGGAATGGGCGGGTTGAGGTCCGCGCCGCCGCCGAACCAGCGCTTGGTCGTGCAGAGGAAGCGAGTGTTCATGTGGACAGCGGGCACATGCGGGTTCGCCATGTGGGCGACGAGGCTGATGCCGGTCGCGAAGAAGCGGGGATCGTCCTCCGCCCCATTGATCGTCTTTGCAAATTCCGGGCTGAACGTGCCGCCAACGGTGGAAACGTTGACGCCCACCTTCTCGAACACCTTGCCCTTCATCAGGCCGCGCACGCCACCGCCGCCGGGCTCGCCCTCATGGTCTTCACGCTCCCAGGGGAGATATTGGAAGGCGGCATCGCTGTCTGCCTCGCGTTCGATCGCCTCGAATTCCGCGCAGATCCGGTCGCGGAGCGATTCGAACCAGTCCTTCGCCGCGTGCTGCTGTTCATCGAGCTCGATCATCTCGGCCATTCCTTCGTCTGTCTCAGCGCCTCGGCAAGGGCGATGCCCGCGGCGACGGCGATATTCAAGGACCGGGTGCCTTCAACCTGAGGAATCCGCACCCGCATGTCGGCCCGGGCGTGCACATTGTCCGGCACGCCCCGGCTCTCCGCGCCCATTAGGAGGATGTCGCCGGGAAGAAATTGAGCTTCGTCAAGGCGCGTGCCGCCCTGTGTGGTCAGGAGGACGATCCGCCCTTTCGCGGAAGATTCGAAAGTGGCCCAGCTGGCGCGCCGCGTGACGTTCGCCATTTCGGCATAATCCATGCCCGCTCGCTTCAGCGCTCGATCCGAAAAGGGGAAGCCGCAGGGTTCGATGACGTCCAGCGGAACGCCAAGGCAGGCCGCGAGGCGCAGGATCGTGCCGACATTGCCCGCCTGGTCGGGCTGGTAGAGAGAAAGGCGCATAAAAGAACCCGATAGCCGGAACACGCGCTCGGTAAACCCCCCTCCCCCTCGATGGTGGAGGGATGGGGGGTGATGTTCCCGGAAAAGGCGGTGTCCTACGTCGTAGATCACCCCCACCCGACCCTCCCCAATAAGGGGGAGGGCTCGCACACGTAAGGTGCCGTCGCCGTCCTCCGCCGCCCCACGCAAAAAATCGCTGTTGGCAAAGCGGCATGGGGGCGGCTATCAGGCCGCAAGCCGCGACAGGGGGAACCAAGAGCGGTGGTGAGCGAAAACCGCCTTTTTCCGGGAATTTTCGGGACGAGGGCGGTATTTCGTATTCCTGTGTTGAATCGCTCGAAGGGTCATGATGGCGACGGTCGAAAACAGCGATGAAGTGGTAGGAGGGGCGCCCGATGGCGTTCGCCGCCGCGATTTCATCAATATCGCAGCAGTCAGCTTTGCCGGGGTCGGCGCAGTGGCGGTGGTCTATCCGCTGGTGAACCAGATGAACCCGTCGGCCGACGTTCTGGCGCTCGCCTCTACCGAGGTGGACGTGTCGCAGATCCAGCCGGGCCAGGCGATCAAGACGATCTGGCGCAAGCAACCCATCTTCATCCGCAACCTGACGGAAAAGGAAATCGCGGAGGCCAATGCGGTCGACGTCGGTTCGCTCCGCGATCCGCAGACGCTTGCCGAGCGTACGCTTGAAGGCAAGCAGAACTGGCTCATCACGCTGGGCGTCTGTACGCACCTTGGCTGTGTGCCGTTGGGCGCTGCGGAAGGCGAGAATAAGGGTGAGTATGGCGGCTATTTCTGCCCTTGCCACGGTTCCCACTACGACACGGCCGCCCGCATCCGTAAGGGTCCGGCGCCGAAGAACCTCGAAGTGCCGGAATACGCATTTACCTCCGACACTGTTGTCCAGATCGGCTGAGGAAGAACGAGATGAGCTTTCCCTGGGCGGAACATTATACTCCGAAAATGCCGCTGATGCGCTGGCTGGACGAACGTCTGCCGCTGCCGCGTCTCGTCTATAACGCGATCGGCGCCGGTTACCCGGTCCCGCGCAACCTCAACTATTTCTGGAATTTCGGCGTTCTGGCGGGCTTCGCGCTCGTGCTGCAGATCGTCACCGGCATCATCCTCGCCATGCATTATGCGCCGGCGGGTGCGATCGCCTTCCAGTCGGTCGAGCACATCATGCGCGACGTGAACCAGGGCTGGCTCCTGCGCTACGCCCACGCGAACGGCGCAAGCTTCTTCTTCATCGTGGTCTACATCCACATCTTCCGCGGCCTCTTCTACGGATCGTATAAGGCACCGCGCGAAATGGTTTGGCTCTTGGGCCTCGTCATCTTCCTGCTGATGATGGCGACCGCGTTCATGGGCTACGTCCTTCCCTGGGGTCAGATGAGCTTCTGGGGCGCGAAGGTCATCACCGGCCTGTTCGGCGCCATCCCGCTCGTCGGCGAGCCGATCCAGCAATGGCTGCTCGGCGGCTTCGCTCCGGACAATGCGGCATTGAACCGCTTCTTCTCGCTCCACTATCTGCTGCCGTTCGTGATTGCGGGTGTCATCATCCTGCACATCTGGGCGCTCCACATTCCGGGCTCGGGCAACCCGACCGGTGTGGACGTGAAGGGCCCGCAGGATACCGTGCCTTTCCACCCGTACTACACGGCGAAGGACGGTTTCGGCCTGGGCATCTTCCTGATCGCTTACTGCCTGGTGCTGTTCTTCGCGCCGAACTATCTCGGCCACGCGGACAATTACATCCCGGCAAACCCACTTTCGACGCCGGCGCACATCGTGCCTGAATGGTATTTCTGGCCGTTCTACGCGATCCTGCGCGCCTTCACGGTCGACTTCATCCTTCCGGCGAAGCTCTGGGGCGTCATCGCGATGTTCGCGTCGATCCTGCTGCTTTTCTTCCTGCCGTGGCTGGACAAGTCGCCAGTGCGTTCGGGCAATTACCGTCCGGCGTTCAAGAAGTTCTTCTGGTTCGGCCTGATCCCGTGCGTTCTGATCCTGGGTTATTGCGGCGGCGCGCCGGCGGAAGAGCCCTACGTCATGATCAGTCAGATCGCGGCGGCTTATTATTTTGCGCACTTCCTGATCATCCTGCCGCTCATTTCGAAGTTCGAAACGACGCTGCCGCTGCCCAATTCCATCTCGGAATCGGTGCTGCATGGTGAAAAGCAGGAAGCCGCTCCGTTCGGTGTCGACGGCACCAAGCCGGCAACGGCCGCTTAAGGGGGACTGAGGATCATGGTTCGTTTGATTGGTTTCCTGGTCGGCCTCGGCTTCGTCGGCGTCTTGATGATCTCGTTCATCAGCGGCGCGGTGACGTTCGCGACCGAAGAGAAAGTGGAAAGCGTCGAAAGCCGTTTCCACAAGCCGGTGAAGGACGTGCATTTCGCGTCCGACGGCCCGTTCGGCCATTATGATCGCCAGCAGCTGCAGCGCGGTTTCCAAGTCTACAAGGAAGTTTGCGCCGCCTGCCACGGCCTCGGCCTGGTCGCGTTCCGCAACCTTCAGGACATTGGCTATAGCGAAGCCGAAGTGAAGGCGATCGCCAACCAGTGGCAGATCGAGGTTCCCTCGATCGATCCCGCCACGGGCGAAGCGTCCACGCGCAAGGCGATTGCTTCGGACAACTTCCCGAGCCCCTATGCGAATGAAACGGCTGCCCGCGCCGCGAACAACAACGCGCTCCCGCCCGATCTTTCGCTCATCACCAAGGCGCGCCACCACGGCCCGGCCTATGTCTATTCGCTGCTCACGGGTTATCAGAATCCGCCTGCGAATCTTCCGGCCGAAAACCGTCCAGGCACGGGGCTGCACTACAACCCCTATTTCGCCAACCTCAACATCGCGATGCCGCAGCCGATCACATCGGACGGCCAGGTCACTTATGCCGATGGCACCAACGCCACGGTCGACCAGATGGCGCAAGATGTCGCGGCCTTCCTCACCTGGACGGCCGAGCCGAAGCTGGAAAACCGCCATCGCACCGGTATCGCGGTCATCTTCTTCCTGCTCATCGCGACTGGCCTTGCCTACATGGCCTACCGCAACATCTGGGCGGAAAAGAAGTACCGCTAAGCGGCTGCTTCGAAAGCAAAAGAAAATGGGCGTCGCAGCTAAAGCTGCGGCGCCCATTTTCTTTTCCATCATCTTTTACCCCACCACCGCTAGTCCTGAGCCTGTCGAAGGATGGTTCCAGCTGGTTACGTCCTTCGACAGGCTCAGGACTAGCGGGGTGACAGCAGTGAACTAAGCGGGCCGCCGCCGGATCAGCACGATCGTCTTCATCCGCATCACCGCAACGTCGCCTTGGTTGAAGACCGTGAGGTCGCTCTTGAACGTCCCGATATCGGGTTTGCTGCGTGAGGGCGTCACATCGGCGATCAATGTTTCCACCCGTAAGGTATCGCCGGGATAGACAGGACGCAGCCAGCGCAGCTCATCGACGCCGGGCGAGCCCATCGTCGCCATTGGGTTTGTCTTGCCGTTTTCGACGATCATTGACATGGTCATCGCGCAGGTGTGCCAGCCACTTGCGGCGATCCTGCCGAAATAAGTCTTGGCCGCCGCCTCGTCCGACAGGTGGAAAGGCTGAGCATCATATTTGGACGCGAACGCGATCACTTCCTCGCGCGTCACTTCATAGCGGCCAAAAGAGGCTTTTTGCCCCACCTCGATATCTTCCAGATACAGCACGCGATGCTCCGTTCCTGATCGTGTAAACAGTTTTGAGCAGAAACCGATCTGTCGCGCCAGAACCTTAGTCATCGCGGCGCAACAAACGGTGACAATGAGCCTTCCGCGTGCGACAGAGCGGCAGGCATTCTCACATCATGGGTAAAGACATGCGCATCACATTGGCATTGGCGGCGCTCGCCACCGTTTCGGCCTGCGTCTCGCCACGCGTCGCGGATCAAGGGACCGCGCCGGTCGATGTGAAGATCATTGCCTTGAACGATTTCCACGGTGCGTTGGAGCCGCCCCGCACGGCAATCCCGGCCACCACGCCCGCTGGCGCGGCGATCCGCGTCCCCGCCGGTGGCGCCGCTTATCTCGCCTCCGCCGTGCAGAGCCTCAAGGCCGCGAACGCCAACAATGTCGTCGTTTCGGCGGGCGACCTGATCAGCGCCTCGCCGCTCATCTCGTCCCATTTCCTCGATGAGCCGACCATATTGGCGATGAACCTCATCGGCCTCGATTTCAACGCCGTCGGCAATCACGAATTCGATCGCGGCCGCAAGGAATTGCTGCGGATGCAGGAGGGCGGGTGTGAGAAGAACACGCATCTCGACCCCTGCCGCGTCGACGCCGATTTTGGCGGCGCCGATTTCAAGTTCCTGGGTGCCAACGTCATCACCGAAAGCGGCGGCACGCTCTTCCCCTCCCATGGCATACGCAGCTTCGGTAGCGGTGCGCGCAAGGTGGAGGTCGGCTTCATCGGCCTGACGTTGAAGACCACGCCGACGCTCGTCTCTCCTGGCGGCGTTGCGGGCCTGACGTTCAAGGATGAAGCGGCCAGCATCAACGCGCTCATCCCAAAGCTCAAGGCCGAAGGCGCGGACGCGATCGTCGTGCTCATCCATCAGGGCGTCTATTCAAAGGCCGGTTACAACACCAAGACCTGCGACGGCGTCACGGGTGATTTGCTGCCGATCCTGCCGCGCCTCGATCCGGGCATCGATGTCATCGTGTCGGGCCACACCCACCAATCCTATATTTGCGATTACGGCACGGTCGATCCGCAGCGTCCCTTCCTGCTTACCAGCGCGGGGCGCAGCGGCACCTTGCTCACCGACATCACGCTCAGCATCAATCCCGCGTCGGGCAAGGTCGTAAAGCGCGGCGCCGACAATGTGATCGTTCAAGGTGAGGCTTATCAGTCCTCATCCGGGCCCGTTGAGACGAACGCTGCCTTCGCCCGCTTCCCGCAGGAACCAAGGGTCGCGGCGCTCGTGAGCCGCTATGCCACTGCCGTGGCGCCGGTCGCGCAGCGCGTCGCTGGCCAGTTTGACGGGTCCGCCCTGCGCGAAACGTCACCTGCCGGTGAATCCGTGCTCGGCGCGCTTATCGCCGACGCCCATCTCGACGCGACGAGCGCGCCGGACGCTGGCGGGGCGCAGGTCGCTTTCTCCAATGCAGGCGGGCTTCGCGCGGATATCGTGCCGGGGGAGGGGGGCGCCGTTACTTATGGCCAGCTCATCTCCGCCCAACCCTTCGGCAATACGCTTGTCGTGCAAAGCTTCACCGGCCTTCAGATCCGTGCGTTGCTGGAACAGCAATTCGACAGCGGCACCAACACGGTTGCTCAGCCGAACATGCTGATGCCCTCGCGGGGCTTCACATATAGCTACGATCTGTCACGTCCGGCGGGAAAACGTATCGTCGACCCGCGCCTCAACGGCGAGCCCCTGCGCGATGACACGGTTTATCGCGTCGCGACGAACAGCTTCCTTGCGAGCGGCGGAGATAATTTCACAGTTTTCACACAGGGCGCTGACACGGTCGGCGGTCCGATCGACGTCGACGCGCTGGAGGCCTATATTGTGAAAGCAGGCCGCCTGAAGCCGCCCGCCGCAAATCGGGTGAAGCGCATCAACTGACCACCACCCGTCATGCTGAACCTGTTTCAGCATCCATGTCGATGACAACGCGACAGTCGGCGAAATGGACCCTGAACAAGCCTGTCCTGAGCCTGACGAAGGGTTCAGGGTGAAGAACAGTTACGCTCAGACGTTGAACCGGAACAGCATCACGTCACCGTCCTTGGTGACGTAATCCTTGCCTTCCGATCGCAGCTTGCCCGCATCCCGCGCGCCGCTTTCGCCGCCGCACTGGATGTAATCGTCAAAGGCGATCGTCTCGGCGCGGATGAATCCGCGCTCGAAATCGGAATGGATGGCACCCGCGGCCTGCGGCGCCTTCGATCCCTTTTCCACCGTCCAGGCTCGCGCTTCCTTCGGGCCCGCAGTGAAGAAGGTGATGAGGTCGAGAAGGTCGTAGCCCGCGCGGATGATCCGCGACAGGCCCGTTTCGGTAAGGCCCAAATCCTTAAGGAAGTCGGCGCGATCTTCCATCGGCATCGTCGCGATTTCGGCCTCAATCGCAGCGGAGATGATGACGGCTTTGGCGCCTTCCGCCGCCGCTTTCTCAAATACGCGCGCGCTGTGGCCATTGCCGGTCGCGGCATCGCCCTCATCGACGTTGCAGACATAGAGGACGGGCTTGGCGGTGAGCAGCTGCGCCCTTTCCAGCGCCTTCGCTTCCTCCTCGTCCGCCGGCTGCGTCAGTCGCGCGGGCTTGGACTGGCGAAGGATTTCGAGCGCCTTGCCGAGCACGGCGGCCTGCACCTTGGCTTCCTTGTCACCCTGTTGCGCCTTCTTGACGAGGTTCGGCACCCGCTTCTCGAGGCTTTCGAGGTCGGCCAGCATCAATTCGGTCTCGACCGTCTCGGCGTCCGCGATCGGATCGACGCGGCCTTCGACGTGAGTCACATCGCCTTCCTCGAAGCAGCGCAGCACATGGACGATCGCATCCACCTCGCGGATATTGCCGAGGAACTGGTTGCCGAGCCCTTCGCCCTTGGACGCACCGCGCACCAAGCCCGCAATGTCAACGAACTCAAGCTGCGTCTCGATGATGTTCGCGGATCCCGCGACCTTCGCGATGTCCTGCAAACGCGGATCGGGCACGGCGACGCGACCGACATTGGGCTCGATCGTGCAAAAGGGGTAATTGGCCGCCTGCGCGGCCGCCGTTTCGGTCAATGCGTTGAAAAGGGTGGACTTCCCAACATTTGGAAGCCCCACGATGCCGCAACGAAAACCCATTTTGTACTGCCTTTGAACACTATTCGCGCACGCCCTAGACGGTCCTGTGGCGCAATGCCAGCATCGCTGTTAGTGGCAGCCTCAAAGCGATTGGGGGTAATATGAAGAAAATCATTCTCGCCGTGGCGTTGGCCGCATCGTCACATGCAGTTTACGCCGCGCAGCCTTCGGCGCCTTCGGCACGTCAGTGGCCGAGCCTTCAGGATTGGGATTTCACGGAAGGAGAGGGCTTTTGTGAAATGATGACAGTCTATGGCGAAGGGCCGACGGAAGTGAACTTCGCCCTCGTCTTGATGCCCAACGGCAAGGCCGCAGTGGGCGGGCTGAGCAAGAATTGGGATCTCGAAAAGGACAAGCCGTATGACATATCGGTCCGGCTTCGGCTGACGACGACGATCAGGCGATGACGGCAAACGGATATTCGGACGCGGACATGACAGGGTTTATCATGATGGTAAGCCCGCAGTCTCTCGACGAGGTTATCGAGGCTGGTCGCTTCATCTTCGACGTCAAGGGCACGGGCGCCAGCGGCAATTTCAATGTCAGCGGCAGCGATCTCGCCCTTGCGCAGCTGAAGACCTGCGTTGCTGCTCTCAAGGCAGATAGCGCGGGATAGGATCAGGCGCGATAGTTGAAGCTTATGCTGATCCGCTCGGCCTTAGCGGCGGACGGCATCACTTCATGTCGCAGCCAGCTCTCCCACAGAAAGATCGTGCCCGGCTGCGGCTCGGCATAGACAAAGGTCTGCAAGTCTTCCGACGCATCCGCACGGCGGGGCGGGGCGGCCATCATCATCGGCAGCCGCGGATCCTCCAGCTTCAACGCACCCGATCCCGGTGGCACGGCGATGTAAAGCGTGCCGGAAATGATGCTGTGCGGATGAATATGCCCGCTATGCGTCGCGCCCGGCTTCATCACATTGACCCACAGACTGTCGAGCTCGGGCTTCTTACCGCCAAGATCGAACGCGCATTCCGCCGCAAATGCCGCGACATGCCGGTTCAACAATTTGACAAGATCAGCAAAGCGCGGATCGCGCGCGGGCAAATCGTTTAGAGAGGCGTAGGAGGTATAGCCTCGATAGCCATGCGCCTTCGACCAGCGCCGCCCCGCTTCATCCTCCTGCGACAACGCCAGACAGGCATCCTCCAATTCCTCCAAAAGACCGGGAGAGGCGAGGGCGCCTTCGTAAAAGCGGGTGGCGAAGAGAGATCGGGTAGTCACAGTGGCAGGCGCTAAAGCACTTATTGCCGTCCGCAAATAAAAAAGGAGGGGCAAAAGCCCCTCCTTTCCATCGATCTTGTAAAATGATTAGAAGCGGAAGCCGAGCGAGGCGGCCACCTGGTGGCGCGAAACGTCGGCTTCATAGTTCGAATAGCGATATTCGAGGCCGACATAGGTGTTGCCGGCAACTGCATATTGGCCGCCGACGCCGACGCGGACGCCGTCAAGATTCGTGGATGCGCTGTCTGCTTCATCTTCGAAGTCATATGCGAACTTGATACGAGTATTGGTGTAGCCGATCTTGCCGTACAGGTTGAACTTGTCTGAAACGGCGGTGGTGACGCGGCCGCCGACATAGAGGTCGCGACCAAGAGACAGGCGCGCGAAATCGCCTTCTTCCTCGATTTCGAAATCGGACGACGAGTCGGAGATTTCGGCGTCGACGCCAAGCGCGAGAGTGGGGCTGACTGCAAAGTCGTAGCCCAGGCCAACACCATAAACTATACCATCAAGCTTGATATCGAAATCGACCTCAACGTCTTCGCTGTCGAAAGTGCCCGTACCATCCTTCGGGCTGTCATAACCGATCACGCCTTCAACGCGAGCGCCAGTGATGTCGGCAGCAAAAGCGGAAGTGGAGGTGAGGGCTGCGACAGCAGCAGCAGTGATAAATGCGAATTTCATAACAATATTCCCCATACTCTTCACGTGGCAAGATACATCCGGCCGGGAAATCTCCCGCCAGTTATGTTGTCTTGCCTGTGACCTTTGCAGGTTTAATTTAGGCACCGCTCAGTCGTGACTTGGCGATGGCATGGCGGTTAACCATTGCGAGCTTGCTGTTAGCTGAACATTCTGGGCGCGCAACAACTTATTGTAACGAAGTCGCACCTGTTGCGTTTTTACAACGGATCGACTTGGCTATCTCTGCTGGCGCGCCGCGACATTGCTCATGAAACGCGGATCGTCGCCTTGGGCCAGCCATTCGGCCTCTGCGGCGATCGCGCCAAGCATGTCGCTCAAATCATCCATTTCCGCCTTGGCATAATTGCCCAGTACGTGGCCTGTTACCCGATCCTTGTGCCCGGGATGACCAATGCCGATCCGCACGCGGCGAAACGGATTGCCGATATGCTGTTCGGTGGAGCGCAGGCCGTTATGCCCTGCCGTGCCGGCGCCCGTCTTCACCTTCACCTTGAAGGGCGGGAGGTCGAGTTCGTCGTGGAAGACGGTGACGTCGCCCACCTCGGCCTTGAAGAAGCGCATCGCCTCGCCAACGGCCTGGCCGCTCTTGTTCATGAAGGTGGCGGGTTTCAGGAGCAGGATGCGTTGGCCCGCGATACGGCCTTGCTGGGCCCAGCCGTGGAAGGCGCGCTTGGGCGGCTCGAAGCCATGGACCTCGGCGATGGCGTCCATCACCATGAAGCCGACATTGTGCCGGTGGAGCGCATATTGCGCGCCGGGATTTCCGAGGCCGACCCAGATCTGCATATCTTTAACTGGCTCAAACGGCAGTTCGGCGGAAGCGGGCATCTCCTCGCGAAGATCCCGCTCCCGCCGGAACGATGTCAGGAACCTGAAAAAGTTCAGGCTTCTTCGCCCGCCTCTTCGCCACCTTCGGCGGCTTCAGCGCCTTCGGCCGACTTGAGGCCGGACGGAGCAACGACCGTGGCGATCGTGAAATCGCGGTCGGTGATTGCGGGCGTCGCGCCCCTCGGCAGCTTCACCGCCGAAATATGGATCGAATCGCCAAGCTCGTAGCCGGACAGGTCGATAACCACATCGTCAGGGATCAAAGCCGCATCGACGACGAGTTCGACATCGTGACGAACGATGTTCAGAACGCCGCCCTTCTTGAGGCCCGGCGACTTTTCTTCATTCTCGAAGCGCACGGGAACGGCGACCGTG
Source organism: Allosphingosinicella vermicomposti (assembly GCF_003012815.1). GTDB lineage: Bacteria > Pseudomonadota > Alphaproteobacteria > Sphingomonadales > Sphingomonadaceae > Allosphingosinicella > Allosphingosinicella vermicomposti. Next base: position 622,300 of record NZ_PXYJ01000001.1, read on the forward strand.
ACGGTCGAATGTTCACCGATGCGGAAGAAGTCGACATGCAGGGGCCGGTCGGTGACCGGGTGGAACTGAACGTCCTTGGGAAGGGTGCGGATCGCCTTGCCGCCCACGTCGATCATCGCGACCGAGTTCATGAAGTGGCCGGTGTTCAACGCCTTGACCAGCACCTTCTCCTCGATGTGGATCGAGATCGGGTCTTCCTTGTTGCCGTAGATAACGGCGGGGACGCGGCCTTCACGACGCATGGCACGGGAGGCTCCCTTGCCAGCCCGTTCGCGCGTCTCGGCCGACAGCTGAAGCTGTTCGCTCATGTGCATGCCTTTCGAAACAGATTGATAAACTTCCCGCCACGCCTCCAGGGATGACCATGGCACAGGAAGCGGCGCCTATAGGGGAGAGGACGGGGGAAGGCAAGAAATAAGCCCTTTCGATCCACCCAATCCGTCACCCCGGCGAAAGCCGGGGTCTCAGGACGAAAGAGGCGCCTTATTCGCCACCAGATTCCGGCCTTCGCTGGAATGACGCGGGCACAGTTTACTGAACCCGCTCTACCTTGATCCCCTTCGCCTCGAGCATGCCCTGAACGGAGTCAGCTCCCGCCAGATGCCCCGCGCCCACGGCGACCATCACCGTGCCAGGCTCGTCCATCCTCTTTTCGAGCCACTCCGCCCACGCCGCATTGCGCTTCGTCATCAACGCGGCGCGAAGGTCCGGCGACAGCGCGGTTTCATCATCGAACGTCCGTGCGATCGCATCGACATCACCCGCCGCCCAAGCGTCGAGCATCGCCTTGAACTGGGCATTGGCCGTCGCGCTATCCTCGATCGCGCTGGCGAGGAGGAGGCGCTGCGCCTCCTCCGGAAGTGTGTCGAAAAAGGCCAATTGCTGCTCGGGCGTTTCCAACGCCACGTGCTTCTTGCCTTTATAGTTCGCCGTCAGGCTCTTTTCCGCGCCGATTTCCGGATCGAGGCCGAGCTTCTGGAACGCCCCCTGGATCAACGCCAAAGCCGCGGCCCAGCTCTCAAGCCGGTCGAGTGCCGGCGCGGGCAATCCACTCGTCGCCACCGCCTTATCAAGTGCTTCCTTCTTCTCCGCCGGAACTCGCTCGGCGAGCGGTGGCAGGCCAGGAGACACCGCCATCTTGCTCATCACCTGCGCCATCGCGGCGGGATCCTCCGGCAATATGATTTCCGTCACCAACGTGTCTGACGAAGCGATTGCCCGCTCCAGCGCCGGGCTACGCCATGCCAGTCCTTTGGGCAGCAGGTGCACGGTGCCGAAGAGATAGATGGTCGTGTCCTCGTCCGCGATCTTCCACAACGCCGGCTTGGCAACAGCGGGCGCTTCCGGCGCCTCCGCACTCGCGCAGGCGGCAAGGCTCAGCGCTACGCCCGAAAGGAAAGCACGGCCCTTGCTGTGAAAACGGCTGAAATCCACGAATCTCTCCTGTCTGTTCCTTGACCGGACCATGCCCCATGCGCCAAAGCGATGCGACCCACATTGTTGCAGATGCGAAGGCGAAAAATTGGGCGAGACCAAGCCACTCAGTTTCCAGGGCCTTATCCTGAAACTCCATGATTATTGGAGCGCGCAGGGCTGCGTGATCCTCCAGCCTTATGACATGGAGATGGGCGCGGGCACTTTCCACCCCGCAACGACTCTGCGCGCGCTCGGCCCCAAACCGTGGAAGGCCGCCTACGTCCAGCCCTCGCGCCGCCCGACCGACGGCCGCTATGGCGAAAACCCGAACCGTCTCGGCCATTATTATCAATATCAGGTGGTGCTGAAGCCGAGCCCGCCCGACCTGCAGCAACTCTATCTCGGCTCACTCGCCGCCATCGGCATCGATTTCACCAAGCACGATATCCGCTTCGTCGAGGACGATTGGGAAAGCCCGACGCTCGGTGCTTGGGGCCTTGGCTGGGAAGTCTGGTGCGACGGCATGGAAGTCACCCAATTCACCTATTTCCAGCAGGTTGGCGGCTATGATTGCAAGCCGGTGACAGGCGAGCTCACCTACGGCCTCGAACGCCTGGCCATGTACATTCAGGGCGTCGACAACGTCTACGATCTCGCTTTCAATGATGAAGGCGTCACGTACGGCGACGTCTTCAAGGAAAACGAGGTCGAATTCAGCGGCTATCATTTCGAAGTCGCCGATACGGACAGCCTCTTCCGCCGCTTCAAGGACGCCGCCGAGGAATGCACCCGCTGCATCGATGCGAAGCTGCCGCTCCCGGCCTATGACCAGGCGATCAAGGCCAGCCACATCTTCAACACGCTGCAGGCGAGGGGCGTCATCTCCGTCGCCGAACGCCAGGCCTATATCGGCCGCGTCCGCGATTTGGCGAAAGGCGCCTGTGCAGCGTGGATGGAAAAGAACGGATGGGACGCGTGATGGTGTATTCTAACGTCACCCTGAACTTGTTTCAGGGTCCATCTATGGGCATCGAGATGTCACCGGCATGGATGCTGAAACAAGTTCAGCATGACGTAGTGGGAGGAGTGGCACATGCCTGATTTCCTCCTCGAACTCCTCTCCGAAGAAATCCCCGCCCGCATGCAGGCGAAGGCGAAGAAGGATCTCGCATCCCTCTTCGAAGCCGAACTCGCCAAATCGGGCCTGAAGGCGGAGGGGATCGAGACCCTCTCCACCCCCCGCCGCCTGACGCTGATCGCGCGCAATCTTCCCACGGAAACCGCCGCCGTCAGCGAGGAACTGAAGGGGCCCCGCACCAGCGCCCCGCCGCAGGCGCTCGAAGGCTTCCTGCGCAAGACCGGCCTCACCCAGGACCAGCTCGTCGACCGGGACGGCACTTACTTCGCCGTCATCGACAAGCCCGGCCAAGCCACGGAGGATGTTCTCGCTGAGGCTGTCCCCGCCATCATCCGCGCCTTCCCCTGGCCCAAATCGATGCGCTGGGGCGCCGCCTCGCTCTCGACCGAAAGCCCGCGCTGGGTGCGTCCGCTGCAGGGCATCGTCGCTTTGCTCGGTGAAGAAATCGTCGATTTCGAAGTCGCAGGGATAAGCGCGGGCGCCGCCACCGTCGGCCATCGCTTCCACCATCCGGGCCAGATCACCATCGGCAGCGCCAACGATTATGCCGAAAAGCTCCGCGCCTGCCATGTCATTGTCGATCCCAAGGAGCGCCAGCAGATCATCCGCGACGGCGCCGCCAAGGCCGCCAGCGATGCGGGCCTGACCTTGGTTGAAGATGAAGGCTTGGTCGCCGAAAATGCCGGCCTCACCGAATGGCCGGTGCCTCTATTGGGGTCGTTCGATCCGAGCTTCCTCGAAGTTCCGCCAGAGGTGATTCAGCTCACCATGCGGACCAACCAGAAATATTTCGCGGTCGAAAATCCTCCCCGGCACGGGGAGGGGGACCAGCCGAAGGCTGGTGGAGGGGCTGGCACGGACCTCGCGCCCGCCTTCATCTGCACCGCCAATATCGACGCGGCAGACGGTGGTGCCTCCATCGTCGCAGGCAACGAAAAGGTGCTGGCCGCGCGCCTGTCGGACGCGAAGTTCTTCTGGGAACAGGATCTCAAGATCCCGCTGGAAAAGCAGGCGGAGAAACTCAGCCAGATCGTCTTCCACGAAAAGCTCGGCACCATCGCCGACAAAGTCGATCGCGTCGCCAAACTCGCCAGATGGCTGGTGGAAGAGGGGATCGTAAAGCCCTCTCCCCTTCAGGGGAGAGGGTTGGGAGAGGGGGAATCAAAGCCTTCTCCGCTGCCACCCAGCGAACCCACAGATCGCCCCCTCTCTCCAACTCTCTCCCCTGAAGGGGAGAGAGAGCTTTTGGCCCAACAAGCCGAAACCGCCGCCCGCCTCTGCAAGGCCGATCTCGTCACCGGCATGGTCGGCGAATTCCCCGAACTGCAGGGCCTGATCGGCGGCTACCTCGCCCGCGCCCAGGGTCAGCCGCAAGCCGTCGCCGACGCCATCCGCGACCATTACAAGCCGGTCGGCCAAGGCGACGAAGTCCCCACCGCCCCGGTCACGGTGGCGGTGAGCTTGGCGGATAAGTTAGATACGATCTTTGGATTCTTTGTGGTTAGAGAAAGCCCGTCTGGCTCCAGAGATCCCTACGCTCTCCGCCGGGCAGCGTTGGCGGTGGCTGCCCTAACCTTAAAAAATGATCTTCGTTACAATTTAAGTGCTGCCCTTGGAGAGCTTCATCAAGCCTATGCAGATATGATTGTAATGGCTTCCCGACTATATAGAGCGCCCGTTGAAGAGAATGTTGAATTTCTCGAGGAGCTGACACGGTTAGCGGAATTCGCAAAGAATGAAGGCCTGAACACAGTTCTCAAGGCCTTAGAAGGACTTTCTCCCGAGCCAAGAAAGCCGTTTAGATTCACTGACCTTGAGAAGTTTTTGCTGGAAAATGCGACGAATGCTCAGCGAAGCGTGCCTGAGTTTGCAGCCGACCGTCTCAAAGTCCAGCAACGTGAGGCAGGCGTCCGCCACGATCTCATCGACGCGGTGTTCGCGCTCGGCGGCGAGGACGATCTCGTCCGGTTGCTCGCACGGGTGAAGGCGTTGCAATCCTTCGTCGAGACAGGCGAGGGGACCGACCTTCTCGCGGGCTACAAACGCGCGGCCAATATCCTGAAGAAGGAAGGCTGGACCGGCGCCGAGGCTCTGGTCGCCGCGGACAGCCAGGGCATCCCGCAGACGGGCGAGGAAGACCCGCTCGTGCTGGTCGAGGAACCGGGCGTCGCGGAAGCGATCGCCGAAATGGCGCACCACCATCCGAAAAAAGAGCTGTCCTACACGCCCGAAAAGGAAGAGGCTGACCTCATCGCCGCACTCGACGCCGCCGAGCCCAAGGCCAAGGCCGCGATCGATGCGGAGGATTTCGAAGGCGCGATGGCGGCGCTGGCGAGCCTCCGCGCGCCGGTCGATGCGTTCTTTGACAAGGTCACGGTCAACGATCCCGACCCCGCGAAGCGCGAGGCGAGGCTGAACCTCCTCGCCCGGATGCGCGACGCGGTCCACGCGGTCGCGGACTTCTCCAAAATAGAAGGCTGAGGAGCGAGGTTGATGAAATGTTGCCAGAGCATCAATTTCATCAACTTCTCCTCGATGGCATCCCACCTCCCCTCCCTTTCAAGGGAGGGGATCGAGGAGTGGGTGCGCGGTGTCAGCCGCGCCTTTCTTTCTACCACCGCCCCACCCCCAGCCCCTCCCCTGAAGGGGAGGAGAGTCCAATCCCAGTGCTCCTGCGAAAGCAGGAGCCCAGCGGCTCAGTCGGTGCGGCTGGACTCCTGCTTTCGCAGGGGAACAATAAAGAAGCGTCCGCATTCCGCCTTCGCCGTCCGGCCCGCAACCTTCCCATCGGAGAAACCCTGAAATGAACCGCGCCGCAGAGCATCGCTATGTCTATCGCTTCGGAGGCGGCGTTTCCGATGGCGGCAACGGCGATAAGAATCTCCTCGGCGGCAAGGGCGCCAACCTCGCCGAAATGGCCTCCATCGGCCTGCCGGTCCCGCCGGGCTTCACGATCAGCACGGAAATGTGCGCGCGTTATTATCAGGAAGGTGAAAGCTTCCCCGATAGCCTCCACGCCGAAGTGGTGGACGGCATCGCCCATATCGAAGGCGTGACGGGCAAGACCTTCGGCAACCCCGCCGATCCCTTGCTCGTCTCGGTCCGCTCCGGCGCCCGCGTGTCGATGCCGGGCATGATGGACACGGTCCTCAACCTCGGCCTCAACGATGCGACGGTGGAGGGCCTCGCCGCCACCTCCGGCGATCCGCGCTTTGCCTGGGACAGCTATCGCCGCTTCATCCAAATGTATTCGGATGTTGTCCTCGAACTCGATCACGGCGCGTTTGAGGAAGCGCTGGAGATCGCCAAGGAAGACAAGGGCGTCCACCTCGACACCGATCTTGAGGCCGCCGACTGGCAGGCTCTGGTCGGCCGTTACAAGGCACTGGTCGAGGAGCTTTGGGGCAAACCCTTCCCGCAGGATGTGCATGAACAATTGTGGGGCGCCGTCGGCGCGGTGTTCGGCTCCTGGCAGTCGGAGCGCGCCAAGGTCTATCGCCGCCTCAACCACATTCCGGGCGACTGGGGCACGGCGGTCAACGTGCAGGCGATGGTGTTCGGCAATATGGGCGACACGTCCGCCACCGGCGTCGCCTTCACCCGCGATCCCGCCACCGGCGAGCGGGCTTATTATGGCGAATATCTGATCAACGCGCAGGGCGAGGATGTCGTCGCAGGCATCCGCACTCCGCAATATCTCACCAAGGCCGCACGCGAAAAATCGGGTGCCAAGGCCGCATCGATGGAAGAGGCGTTGCCGGAGGTTTATGGCGAACTCGCCCGCGTCTTCGACCTGCTCGAAACCCATTATCGCGACATGCAGGACATCGAGTTCACGGTGGAGCGCGGCAAGCTCTGGATGCTCCAGACCCGTTCGGGCAAGCGCACCGCCAAGGCCGCGCTCAAGATCGCCATCGACATGGCCCGCGAAGGCCTGATTTCGGAAGAGGAGGCCATCCTCCGTGTCGATCCCGCCGCGCTCGATCAGCTCCTGCACCCGACCCTCGACCCCAAGGCGGAGCGCCGGGTGATCGCCAAGGGCCTCCCCGCATCCCCGGGCGCGGCGTGCGGCATCGCGGTCTTCGACGCGGACAGCGCCGAGCGCCGGGCAGGGCAGGGCGACAAGGTCATCTTGGTCCGCATCGAAACCAGCCCGGAGGACATTCACGGCATGCACGCTGCGGAAGGCATCCTCACCGCGCGCGGCGGCATGACCAGCCACGCTGCGGTCGTGGCGCGCGGCATGGGTCGTCCTTGCGTCTCAGGCGCGGGCACCCTCGCCATCGATTATAAGGCCAAGGTCGTGCGCGTCGGCGGCGTCGAGGTCAAGGAAGGCGACACGCTCACCATCGACGGCGCAAGCGGCGAGGTGATGCTCGGCGCCGTCCCCACCGTCCAGCCGGAGCTTGCGGGCGATTTCGGCACCCTCATGGAATGGGCCGACAAGGTGAGGCGCCTCAAGGTCCGCACCAACGCCGAGACTCCGAACGATTGCCGCACTGCGCGCGAATTCGGCGCGGAGGGCATCGGCCTCTGCCGCACCGAACATATGTTCTTCGACGCCGGGCGCATCACCGCCGTCCGCCAGATGATCCTCGCCGAAAATGAAGCGGGCCGCCGTGCCGCCCTCGCCAAATTGCTCCCCGCCCAGCGCAGCGACTTCATCGAGATTTTCGAGATCATGAAGGGCCTGCCCGTCACGATCCGCCTCCTCGATCCGCCGCTCCACGAATTCCTCCCCCACGGTGAGGAAGAGTTTGCCGAAGTCGCCCGCGCCGTCGATGTCGGTGTCGAGCAATTGAAGCAGCGCGTCGCCGAGCTGCACGAATTCAACCCGATGCTCGGCCATCGCGGCTGCCGCCTTGGCATCACCTATCCCGAAATCTACGAGATGCAGGCCCGCGCCATATTCGAGGCGGCGGTCGAGGTCGCCAAGACGAGCGGCGAGGCGCCGCTGCCCGAAGTGATGGTGCCGCTTGTCGCCACCAAGGCCGAACTCGCCATCATCCGCCAACTCATCGACGCCACGGCGAACAAGGTGTTCGAGGAGAAAGGCCACTCCGTCGACTATCTCGTCGGCACAATGATCGAGCTCCCCCGCGCCGCTCTCCGCGCTGGGGACATCGCCGAGGAAGCGCAATTCTTCTCCTTCGGCACCAACGATCTCACCCAAACCACTTTGGGCGTCAGCCGCGATGACGCCGCCCGCTTCCTCACCACTTATGTCGAAAAAAGCATTTTCACCTGCGACCCCTTCGTCAGCATCGACGAGGATGGCGTCGGCGAACTCATCCGCATCGCTGCCGAACGGGGCAGGGCGACCACGCCCAGCCTCAAGCTCGGCATTTGCGGCGAACATGGCGGCGATCCGTCCTCCATCGCTTTCTGCGAGCGGACGGGTCTCGATTACGTCTCAGCCTCTCCCTACCGCGTCCCCATCGCCCGCCTTGCGGCGGCGCAGGCGGCGCTCAGGTCGCGTTAAAGCCTGCGATCCTCATCGTGGCGGGGCGGGGGAGCCTTGGCCGCACTGTGCCGTAGCGAGTCCAGCTCGCGGGCCTCACGGTGGAGCCGGGCATTCTCCTGCTCCGCTGCCTCCCGCCGCGCCACCTCATCGCGATAGCGCCGTTTCCACTTACCCCCTGCCAGGAAGGCCATGCCGATGAACAGGCCGAGCAGGAAGACAAGGATCAGGATGACCCACTCGGTAATCGTGAAGGCGATCATGGCGCATCTCCGGGGTAGCTTACGTGCCCGGAACAATCATCAAATCTGCGCTCGGTTCCCTATTTGTTGAGGAAGCCGTCGGAGATGGCGCAGGCCGCCGGGCCCAGGATCACGATGAACAGCACCGGCAGGATGAACAGGATCAGCGGCACCGTCATGATCGCGGGAAGCCGCGCAGCCTTTTCTTCCGCCCGCATCATGCGTTCGTTGCGGAATTCGGCCGATAGCACGCGTAAAGCCGACGCGAGGGGCGTGCCGTATTTCTCGGTCTGGATCATCGTCGTAACGACGCCGCGAATGGCGTCGAGATCGATACGGTTGGCGAGGTTTTCGAATGCCTGACGCCGCTCGGTCAGGAAGCCCAGCTCGATCGAAGTCAATCCGAACTCGTCGCCTAGCTCCGGATAAGCTTTGCCAAGTTCGCGGGCGACGCGGGCAAAAGCCGCATCGACGGTCAACCCGGCTTCCGCGCAGATGACGAGGAGGTCGAGCGCGTCGGGAAGGCCTTTGCGGATCGCTTCGCTACGCTTGGTGATCTTGTTTTTGAGGAAGATGTCCGGCGCCTTGTAGCTGCCGACGAGCGATCCGGCGACCAGCGCATATTTCTTGAGGCCGCTCCAGTCCGGAAACCAGTCCAGCAAATAGACGCCGATCACTGCCGTGCCGCCGATCACGATCGGCAGAACGAGGCGCGCAAAGATGACGACAAAGGCAAGATCCTTGGAACGGATGCCCGCCTGAAGCAGGCTGCGCTGCGCCTTTTCGACTTGCTCGTCCTGAAGCACTTTCAGGGAAGAGAGGAGGGTGCGAACCTTGTCGGCCGCTTCGTTGCGATTGGTGATCTTCTTGCGGCGCTTGGAGGTGGAGGCAATGATGCCCGCCTTCAGCTGCTCGCGGCGCTCGTTCAGCGCCTTGACGCGCTTCGCCATCGGATCGCGCACCGTTGTCGCGGCATAGACGGCGACGAGCACGGCGAATGTGGCCACGGCGGACAATGCCGTGGCGATCATCATGACATCGACGCCTAAAACTGTCGGGTTAGCCGGTGCCATATCAAATCTCGAAATTGACCATCTTGGCCATGATGAACACGCCGATCGCCATCCAGAGGAGTCCGCCGCCGCCCGCGATCATCAGCCGCGGTTCGCTGAAGAAGCCACCCATATATTCGGGGTTCATCATGAAGATGAGGCCGAAGACGATGAAGGGAAGGGCGCCGATGATCATCGCGGACGCCTTCGCTTCCGATGACATGGCACGGATCTTGAGTTTCATCTGCGAACGTTTGCGCAGGACGTCGGCCAGGTTCGCCAGCGTTTCGGCGAGGTTGCCGCCGGTTTCGCGCTGAATGGAAAGGGTGATGACGAAGAATTGGAATTCAGGCGTCCCCAGGCGATCCGCCACTTCCTGCAACGCCTGCTCCATCGTACGGCCAATCCGCATCTTGTCCGCGACCGTCTGGAATTCGCTACCAACCGGACCAGGCACTTCTCCCGCCACGATGCCAAGTGTTTCCGAAATGGGAAGACCCGAGCGAAGGCCACGGACCATGAGCTCGATCGCGTCCGGAAAGCGGGCGGTGAACTGTGCCACGCGCTTGGTGATAAGCTTGCCGATCACAAAGTGCGGGATGCCGATACCGACACCCAGCCCAATCAGAAGCGACAGGAAGACCGGCGCGCCGCGCGACATCAGGAGAATAGAGACCACCAGAATGATGGCGGCGCAGGTCGTCGCATATTGGCCGAGCGACCAAGTCTTTCCCGTGCGCTGAATGCGCTGGCGAAGCAAAGCCGGATTGGGAATGAGGCTCGTCGCCAGCCCGTCTATCGCGGAAGAATTGCGCGCCGCGACGAGCTTTTTCATCTGCGCCTGTGCCGCGACATCCATCGAGCGGCTGTGCCGTTCGCGCAAGTCTTCAAGCCGGCGCGCTTGCGCTTTCGCGGCCGACGGGCCGCTGAGCGCGACCGCAAGCAAAGCGATCGTGCCGATCAGGCCAAGAGCAAAGATGACGATCGGAAATGTCGGCATGGCGCGGTTCGTTTCGTCCTTATGCCGCCTGCTTCGTCTTCTTGGCCATCAGGCCCTTCAGATTTCCGATCAGGGATTTGGAAGTCGTGCTTTCGGCTTCCCCGCCATCATCCATGGTGCTGACGGTGAGGGCAAGGAGGCGGCTGAGCGCCTGCGTAACCTTGGCCGCGCCTTTGGCTTGGGCCAACGGCTGGCCGAGCTTTGCCGAATTGGACGCAGCCTTGGCATCCAAGGGGACGAGTATGTCGATCTTGCGCTCGATCGATTGCTCGAAATCTTTGCGGCTGATTTCCTGCATGGCGGGCGCCGCGACGCGGTTCGCTACGACGATCACGCGCGCTTGCGGCGCATTGGCCTTGAGCCAGGACAATATGCGGATGGCGTCACGCGTTGCGGCCAGTGTCAGCTCGACGACCACGACGGCAACATGCGCGTCGTTCATCAGGTGCGGGTGCTGGATCATCATCGCGCGCGGCAGATCGAGAACCGTCGTCTCGAACGCATTCTTCATTTCTTCCTGGAGCTGGAAGAAAGCAGACCCGTCGGTCAGCACCGGCTGGTTGATCGGCGCTTCGGCGGACAGCACGGCGAGCCGTTCATTGGCACGGACCATGGCACGTTCGATGAACAGGCCGTCGATGCGGCTCGGGTTCTCGATTGCGTCCGTCAAGCCCCGACCGGGCTCGAGATCGAGGGCCAGAGCACCCGTTCCGAAATGGATGTCGAGATCGAGAAGAGCTGTGGAGCGGCCCAGGGAATCGCCCATCAGCCATGCGAGCGATGTCGCCAGCGTCGACGCACCGACACCGCCGCGCACGCCCGTTACCGCAACAACGACATGTGGCCGCTCAGCCGTCGTTTCATTCACGCGTGGGCCGGCCAGTGTCAGCTGTGCGTGCGCAAGTGCGTCGCGAAGCTGATCGGCTGTAAAGGGGGTGAGGAGATAATCCTGAATGCCGCTGGCGACGAGGTCGCGATAGAGGCGCACGTCGTTGATCTGTCCTGCCGCGATCACCACGGTGCCGGGTTCGCAGACTTCAGCCAGTGCGTTGATGTCATTCAGTGGATCGGCCGACTCAGACAGATCAACGAACAGAATGCTCGGGCTTGCCGACACGGATAGAGATTGGACGGCGTTACGCAGCCCGCCCCGGTTCACCTTTTCCGGCTGCCAGCCATGTTCGACGGCGACGGACCGGACAAGTTCAGCCGTTGCTTCGTCGCCGACAAAAGCGGTGAACGGATCGCGAAGACCGCGGGAGAATGGCGCGTTCATCAGTTCGATCCTCCGCTCGTCGCTTCAGCCTTCAGCTTTTCAGTCCCGGTCGGAATACGATCGCGATAGACCTTGATAACCTTCACCGCATCTTGCGCGTCGCTGCCACCTTGCGCGGCCTTGCCCTGCACAAGATCATTGGGATCGGCGATCATCGCGGCGAGATTGGAGTTGGTTGCGCACCCATAATTGGGCGGCGTCTTGGCGGTGCGGGAATTGATCTCGCCCTTTTCCCAATTGGGGCAGCCGGGCACCGAAGCGGTACTGCGCGTAACGATGATGCGCATCGATCCGGGCTGGACGTTACCGGACATGACAGGCGCTCCCTCAGTGAGGCCGAGGCCATAGCGGCCCAGCAGTGCCGCGATATCCGCGCGGGCGCCCGCGTCTTCATAGCCTGATTCCTGTGCGTAGATCCGGTCGCCATAGCCCAGCGCGAGCGATTCAAACCAGCCGCGCAGACGATCCGCCTCACCCGAAGCCAAGCCGCTGCCGGTTGCTGCAACGTCCAGGACATAATCCGTCCGCTGCACGACAGGCTGATTTGCCGAATTCAGGCCCGGATTATTATAGGGCGTGATCTTGTTGTCGCCTGCATGAGCGGCAAACGGCGCGGCCAAGATCAGGAGAGCGGAAAGCTTCGAGCTGTTCATCATCATATGTTCCTGTCGCCCGGTCAGAATGAAAAGCCGGGGGCGGCGTTGGATTTGGGTGCGGGTCCGCTGGAATTTGCCGGAGTGGCCCCTGCAGGAAGTACGGTTTGCGGTGTCGCGACGGACGGCTTCGGGCGTTGCTCGCCCGGCTGGCTGTGGTGCGCGCGATCGAGCAATGTGCGTTCGGCGTCGTTCGAATTACGATAGCCGTCGGTCGGCAGCGCGATCTGGTTCGCGCTCACCGGTTTTACGAGATACGGCGTCACGACGATGACGAGTTCAGTCTCGTTACGCTGGAACGAGGTTGACCGGAATAGGGCACCGATGATCGGAAGGTCGCCGAGGAACGGCGCCTTGGTGACCCGGTTATTCCCGTTATTGCGGAGAAGACCGCCGATCATGAAGCTTTGGCCCGAACCCAGTTCCACGGTCGTTTCCGTGCGACGGGTGGTGAGGGCGGGGATCGTGTAATCGTTAAGTGTGATCGCGCCGACTTCGGTCAGTTCCGACACTTCGGGGCGAACGCGCATGGAAATCCTGCCGCCGTCCAAAACCGTCGGCGTGAAGGCCAAACTGACCCCATATTCCTTGAATTCCACCGTATTGCCGTTGAGGCCGGTGGAAATGATAATGGGGAACTCTCCGCCCGCAAGGAAGCTCGCCGTTTCGCCGGACAAGGCGACCAACGTTGGTTCGGCGAGCGTCTGAACCCGGCCGTCATCCTGATGGAGGTCGAGTGCCGAGAGAATGTCGACGCCCAGCAGATTGCCCGCGAAGTTCAGCGTCGTGTTAACCCCGAGATCGCGGTTCGTTGTGTAGGACGGCACATTCGATGTCGGGCCGGTGATGAACTGGCCCGTCGCCGGATTGAACGGGAGTTGAAGGCTGCCGGCGGGCAGGCCGTAGAGCGATGAGGCGTCGAGCTTCGGAAAGTCGGTCAGGGGAACCTGACCGATCGATCCGATATTCCGTCCGCCCGATCCGATGCCGAACAGGAAGCCGCTTGTACGGTCGCGGCTCAGCAGATTGAAGCCGATTTCCTTGACCAGCGAACGGCTGACTTCGGCGATCTTGACTTGCAGCATGACCTGAAGCGGCGTCGCTGTCCGCAACCGGTTGATGACCTGCATGCCTTCGCCGACAAAAGCTTGGGTCAGGCGGGTGGCGTCTTCGACGTCCGCCGGCGCCGCGACGGTGCCGGTCAGCAATACGAAGCCGTTCATCGGCATTGCCTGGATCTGCGCGTCGGGCATAGCGGCGCGGAGCATGTCATCGATCGAATCGATATTCTTGCCGACGCGGACATTGGCCGAATAAACGATTTTGCCCGCCTTGTTCGTGGCATAGACGGTGGTCTCGCCTGCGGCCTTGCCGAAGATATAGATCTGGTTGGCGGAGCGGACCTGAACGTCTGCCACGGTATCGTTGGCAACGAAAAGGTCGCTCATCGCGCCGTCCAGTTGCACCATGCGTCCGGTGCCGACCGAAATAGCGACATCGTTCGCGGGTTGGACGGCGGCAGATTGGGCTTGCGCAGCAGCCGGAAGGATGACGACACCCGACGCCATCAGTGCGGCGACGGCGAAGCCGATGCGGCCCTTGGCCATGAAAGACTTGCTCTTCATACTCACTTAACCCCCACCGCGACTTCGGTGACCGTGTTGCCACGGGCGACGCGGACCACTGGACCGGCGGGTTTAGCCGATGCCTGCGGACGGCTGTCTTCCGAAGCGCCCCCTTGCGATACAGTTTGCGCCGCGGGCTTTGCCGGAACCGTGCGGCGCTGATAGCGCGACACGTCCGCGCCAACCGTGACGGTCGAACCCGTGTCGATCGGCCGGCTTGCAATGCTGATCAGCATCTTGCGTTCGGCCTTCGGATCATTGTTGTCCGGAACATCCACTTCGCCTGCGGCGATGGCGCGCTCCAGCTCGGCCGTATTGTCGGCGATCGAGCGCAGGGAGAGCGAGAGTTCGCCGATCTTCTGCGCGACCGCGACCTTTTCCGCCATTTGCGGCGTCGCTTCCAGCGTCACCGTGGACACCGTCTTTGCGACGTTGTTGCCGCTTTCATCCTGCGCCGTCAGGCTCTGATCGACCGCAAGGACTCGCACATTGCGGAGCACGGTTTCGGCGACCTTCAGCGCTTCGCCCTCGCCGCCGCCCTCGACTTCCTGGGTCAGGACGATATCCACCCGATCGCCCGGAAAGACGAACCCCGCAACCCCGCTGGTCGGTGATACGCCGACGGTGATCGCGCGCATGCCCGGGCCGAGAGCCGCGGCAAGGAAGCCGCGCTCGCCCGGTTTCACCAGTGAGCCTTGGGTGATCGGCTGCCCCGCCGTAATTTCGTTGCGGACGACGGTGCCGATCAAGCTCGCCGGATCGCCGCCATTTTCCTTCGTGTAATAAGCCGGCTGGATCAGCCCCTTCGGCCACGGCTGGAAGCGCAGAGCTTCCGCGTCGATGATCGTGCCGACGGGGAGCGCGCGGGTCGCAACCAGCACTTCCGGTCCTGCCTGCACCATCGGAGTTGCCTGCGCTTGCGGCGCGCTTGCCCCGGTGAACATGTTTTTGGCCATAACGGCGGTGACCGCTGCAACGATCAACGCGCCCACCAAAAGCACGATCTTTTTCACATCCATGACGCCTACTGCCTCCCCACGGGAACCTGGTTCGGCGTCATTCATCAACTAAAGTGGTTAAGAAACCGTTCGCCAAGCATTAAAACACCTGCAATCGCGATCGCGACGCCATAGGGAATTTCCAACGGCTTCGAAGATCGAATCACTTTGTGCCAGATGAGCATGACCAGTGTCAGCGCGCCGCCCGCAATCGACATGATGACGATCATCGTCAGCACCTGATTTGGTGGAAGCCATAGCGCGAGCGCCGCGACCATCTTCACATCTCCTCCGCCCATCGCGCCGATGGCGAAGACGGCGGCAAAGACGGCGAACACAAGCAGGCCGATGCCGAATTGAAGCGCCATATCCGGCCAGATCGGCAAACCAATGGCGATCCAATAGGGGATCGCGGCGAACGCGATCGCCGCATTGAGACTGTTTGGGATCGTCCGGCTCTTCACGTCCCAGATCGCCGCAGCCAGCAGCATCGCGATGAGGAGGCCGAGGAGGTAGTAGGAGATTTCGCTCATGTAGGCCTCATGCCCTAGACGAGGCGCCTTTCAAAACCGTAACTGGGCAGGTGAAGACAGGCGAGATCGACCGGCGCGCCAAGCCGCAAGGCGCACTTTTTTCCGATTGGACGGCTGCCGACGGCTGGCGTCTGCGGGTAATGGATTGGCCCGCAGAGGGGGACGTGCCGTCGCGCGGCAGCTTACTCTTTCTTGGTGGCCGCGGCGATTTCATCGAAAAATATCTCGAGGCGATGGATTATTGGCGCCGAACGGGCTGGCGCG
Organism: Allosphingosinicella vermicomposti; assembly: GCF_003012815.1. Taxonomy (GTDB): domain Bacteria; phylum Pseudomonadota; class Alphaproteobacteria; order Sphingomonadales; family Sphingomonadaceae; genus Allosphingosinicella; species Allosphingosinicella vermicomposti. The sequence continues at coordinate 637,958 of NZ_PXYJ01000001.1, forward strand.
TAGCTGCTTTCGATTGGCGCGGGCAAGGTGGGTCGGAGGGCGAACGCGGTGCACCGGATCCGCAGGCTGGATTCGATCCGCTGATCGACGATCTCGCGGCCTTCGTTCGGGAATGGCGGGAAGGGTCACCCGGGCCTCATGTCGTGATCGCCCATTCGATGGGCGGGCATTTGCTGCTGCGGGCTCTGGCGGAAAAAGCGGTGAAGGCCGACGCGGTCGTGCTCGTTGCGCCGATGGTTGGGATTAATAGCGGACCGGTTCCCGCTTCTATTGCGCCTCGGCTGGCTCGCCTGCTGGTCGCGCTGGGTCGAGGCGGGGCGCCCGTGGTGAGCGACTATCAGGCACGGATCGCGGGCAAGGATGCACGCCGTAACCGGCTGACATCCTGTCCCGATCGCTACGCCGACGAGCTTTGGTGGCAGAAGCGGGAGCCTGCCTACGATCTCGGTATTCCGACCTGGAACTGGGTTGTCGCGGCATATCGTTCGATTGCGCGGCTGACCGCTGGCGCATTGGCCTCGATTCAAGTGCCGATGCTGATCCTGGCGGCGGAAAAAGACGGGTTGGTGAGTACTTCCGCCATCCGAAAGGCTGCGGTCCAAATACGGGGGGCGGAATTAATCGTCTATCCGGATGCCGCCCATGAGATTCTGCGCGAATCCGATAGAGTGCGGCTCGATGCCTTTGCCCGCATCGACGTCTTTTTCGATCGGCAGACCGGATGACGCAGCGTTACGATATCGCCATTGTCGGGGCGGGCATTGCGGGCGCCAGCCTTGCCGCCGAAGTGGCGCCTCATGCTTCCGTCCTCCTCATCGAGGCCGAGGATCAGCCCGGCTATCATGCGACCGGTCGTTCGGCGGCTTTCTGGTCGGAAACCTATGGCGGGCCGATCATCCAGCCGCTGACGACGGCCTCCGAAGGCTTTCTATCCAATCCGCCTGCGGCCTTCCATGACCGGTCTTTTCTTCATCCGCGCGGCTCCCTGACCCTTGCCGACGCGGAGGGTGAGGCGGCACTGGACGCCATGGTCGGGCAATTCTCGGACACGCCGGTGGATCTCAGTCTGGCTGACCGATCGGCGATCGAAGCGGCCATCCCAGGGGTGAGGCCCGGGTGGGATAAGGCACTGTGGGAGCCTTCCTGCCGCGACATCGACGTTGCCGCCCTGCACGGCGCTTACCTCCGCGCGGCGCGGCAAAGTGGCGCACACCTTAAAACGGATGCCGCGCTTCGATCCGCTTCTCGGCAATCGCGCTTATGGACTCTGGATTACGGGGAGCGCGCCGAAGCGGCGCTGCTTGTGAACGCTGCGGGTGCGTGGGCAGATGAGGTCGCGGCACGCGCCGGAATGCGTATGCTCGGAATTCAGCCTTATCGCCGCACCATGATCCAACTGCGCGTCGATCCGCCTGCGCTGGCCATTCTGCCATTGGTGATGGACGCGCGCGGGCGCTTTTACTTCAAGCCTGAAGCAGGCGGACGGCTCTGGCTCAGCCCGCATGATGAGGCGCCTTGTCCGCCCTGCGATTGCGCGCCCGATGAAATGGATGTCGCCCGCGCGATCGCGACGCTTGAAACGGTCGTCGATTGGAAGGTCGAGGCGGTGGAACGCAAATGGGCCGGGCTCCGGACCTTCGCGCCGGATCGGCTTCCAGTCTACGGCTTTGCGGAGCCGGGCTTTTTCTGGTTTGCAGGGCAGGGGGGCTTCGGTATTCAGACGGCGCCTGCGGCCGCGAAGCTTGCTGCGTCCCTGCTTTTTGAGCTTTCACCCGATCCAATGGTCGCCGCGATCGACCCCGCGCCTTATGCCGCTCAGCGCTTCATGAATTGAAGGGCGGCGTCGCAGGCAAGTTGGTCAGCCCGCTCATTTTCCGGGTGTCCGGCGTGACCCTTCACCCATTCCCATGTGATCTGATGCGCGCCACAGGCTTCGAGTAATTCCTGCCAAAGCTCGGCATTTTTGACGGGCTTCCTGTCGGCGGTCCTCCAGCCGTTACGCCGCCAGCCATGGATCCATTTGGTAATGCCGTCGCGCACATAAACGCTGTCCGTACTGACGGTGACAACGCAGGGCCGCTTCAGCGCCTGAAGCCCGCGGATCGCCGCGGTTAGCTCCATTCGATTGTTGGTGGTGAGCGCTTCGCCGCCGCTCAATTCCTTTTCGTGCTCACCGGAACGGATGATCGTGCCCCAACCGCCGGGCCCGGGATTGCCCTTGCAGGCGCCATCGGTGAAAATTTCGACTTCTGTCACGATGGCTCAAGCGGCGCGGAGAGCAGCGGGAAGCTTGAAGGTCATGTTTTCGACGGCTGTTTCGACCACTTCCTCGGTAATTTCGAAATGTGCGGCCACGCGTTCCACAACTTCCCGCACCAAGATTTCCGGCGCTGATGCACCTGCGGTAATGCCAAGGGTACGAACCCCTTCAAGCCAGCCGAAATCGATCTCGGCGGCGCGCGCAATGAGGCGGCCTGGCGTTCCCTCACGCTCCGCGACTTCCAGCAAACGAACGGAATTTGAGCTGTTCGTCGCGCCGATCACCAGCACGAAATCGCATTGTGCGGCCATCGTCTTGACCGCCGTCTGCCGGTTCGACGTCGCGTAGCAGATATCCTCGCCCTTGGGGCCGCGGATCGTCGGAAAGCGCCGCTCGAGCGCAGCGATTAGATCGCGCGTGTCGTCCACCGAAAGCGTGGTCTGCGTGAGATAGGCGAGATTGTCCGGATCGGCGGCCTGGTAGGATTCCGCATCCGCCATCGTCTCGATGAGCGTCATCTGGTCTTCGGGTACCTGACCGAACGTGCCGATAACCTCCGGATGCCCGGCATGGCCGATGAAGAGAATGTGCTTTCCCGCCTCGACGAGCCGCTCAGCCTGGCGATGAACCTTCGATACGAGCGGGCAGGTGGCGTCGAGATATTCAAGACCGCGTTCCTCCGCCTTGGCAGGGACGGCTTTTGGCACGCCATGGGCGGAAAAGACGACGGGTACGCCGTCGGGAACTTCGTCCAATTCCTTGACGAAGATGGCGCCCTTTTCCTTCAGCGAATCCACGACATATTTGTTGTGGACGATTTCGTGCCTCACATAGACGGGAGCGCCGTAACGCTCGATCGCCAGCTCCACGATGCGGATGGCGCGGTCGACGCCCGCGCAGAAGCCGCGCGGGGCGGCGATGAGGAGCTTTAAGGGCGGCTTTGATGCGGACATGGGTGTTCGTCTACGCCTTTACTTGCAGCCTTGAAAGCCGCTTCCTATGATCGCGCGCGAATGGGCAGCGTTCGTGCCCCGCAGGTAAGGATATCCATCTCGTGATCAAGGCCAAGGTTGCTGTTTCCGCTCTTCTCTCCCTGGCGCTGCTCGGTTGCAGCTCGGACGGCCTGATCACCAATACGGGCGGAATTCTTGTTACCCGCACGGCCTGCACTGCGGTGGCGATTCCCGCCGGAACGGGCGATGTCACTTTCTTCTCGCCGGAAAATGCGCGGACCGCCGATGCGATCGACGTGGTCGCGACGATGACTAACCTCACCTCAACCTGCGACGAGACGGGTGAGTATGTGAACACGGCCGCCAATTTCGAAGTGCAGGGCCAGCGCCGCGACAATCGCGGCGCGCGCGAGGTGGTGATTCCCTATTTCGCGACGGTCGTACACGCCGGAACCAACGTGGTGTCGAAGCGGGTTAACCGCGTGACGCTCCGCTTCGAAGACGGCTCTTACCGCGCGACGACGACGGGCCAGGCGAGTTCGCGGGTGCTGCGCTCGGCAGCGACCCTGCCGGAAGATATTCGCCGTGAGGTGACGCGCGAGCGTAAGCCTGGCGACGCAGACGCGGCGGTCGATCCGCTGAGCAATCCGAACGTCCGCACCGCGGTACAGCGGGCGAGCTTCGAGCTGCTGGTGGGCTTCCAGCTGACCCAGGAACAGCTTGCCTATAACGCCACCAAATAAGGTGCGTTGACTCTGGCTCTGGCTCCGGCCAGAGCTTCGAGGGTCGCTGGCGGGAAGCTGCCGGGGACTCGCGCGGGAGAGCGCGGCGGGACTTCAAACCCGCCGCCGCCGAAGGAGCAACCACCCCGGAATCTCTCAGGTCTCAAGGACCGCGCGGGTCAGACACTCTGGAAAGCGGATGTTGGCGAAAGTGCCTCGGCACGTCACATCCCACCGAAGGGGTAAGCGGTCGCAAAGCGGCTGGCGAAAGCTCTCAGGTCTCGGGACAGAGGGGGTATTGGAAGTTGACGCTTTGTACGCGGAGCGTGACGCCATGCGCCTTTGAAGGAGACGGAAGTGAGCGATACCGGGGAAAAGACGTTACCTTTGGACGCGTGGCATCGCGCCAAGGGCGCGCGGATGGTGCCGTTCGCGGGCTACCAGATGCCGATCCAATATGAAGGCATCATGGCCGAGCATAAGTGGACGCGGGAGAGCGCCGGCTTGTTCGACGTCAGCCATATGGGCCAGTTGGTCATCACCGGTCCCAATCTCGATAAGGCGCTGGAAAGCGTGCTCCCGGCCGACCTTGGCCTGCTGAAAGACGGACGGCTGCGCTATTCGCTGCTGCTGACCGAGGACGGCGCGATCATCGACGATCTGATGGTGACGCGGCGCGGCGATCATTTCTACCTGGTGGTGAACGGCGCCACCAAGGACGGCGACATCGCGCATCTGGAGCGGATGCTGCCTGGCCTGGTCATCGACCATATGAAGGAGCAGGCGCTGCTCGCGCTGCAGGGGCAGAAAGCGGTGGACGCGCTGTCGCGTGTCGCGCCGGGTGTCGAAGAGCTTACCTTCATGACCGGCGGCATGTTCGAAATCGACGGCGTTCCCGCCTGGATCAGCCGTTCGGGTTATACCGGCGAGGACGGGTTCGAGATTTCGGTGCAGGCGAAAGATGTTGAGAAGGTCGCCGATCTGCTCGCAAGCCAGCCGGAGGTGAAGCCGATCGGCCTTGGCGCGCGCGATTCGCTGCGGCTTGAGGCGGGGCTGCCGCTCTATGGGCACGATCTCGATACGACGACGACTCCGGTCGAGGCTGACCTGACCTTCGCTTTGTCCAAGCGCCGCCGCGAGGAAGGCGGCTTTCCGGGCTGGCATCGCATCGCGTCCGAGCTGCAGAACGGCACCATCACCAAGCGTGTCGGCCTGGCCGTCGAAGGCCGTCAGCCGGTGCGCGAAGGCGCCATGGTGGTGGATGGTGAGGGCAATGAGGTTGGCCGCGTGACGAGCGGGGGCTTTTCCCCGACGCTCGAGGCCGCGATCGCCATGGCCTATGTGCCGCTCGCGTCCGCGCAGGAAGGCACCGCGATCACGCTCGCCCAGCGCGGCAAGATTTTCCAGGCACGGGTCGTCCCGATGCCCTTCGTTCCGCACAAATATCACCGCAAGGGAGCCGGTAAATGAGCCTCTATTTCACCAAGGAACATGAGTGGATCCAGGTCGAGGGTGACATCGCCACCGTCGGCATCACCGATTTCGCGCAGGGCCAGCTTGGCGACATCGTGTTCGTCGAAGTGCCTTCTGCTGGTACGCAAGTCAGCCAAGGCGGCGATGCTGCGGTCGTGGAATCGGTGAAGGCGGCTTCGGACGTCTATGCGCCGGTTTCGGGCGAGGTTGTTGAGGGCAATGCCGCGCTTGAAGCCGATCCGTCGCTGGTCAACACCGCACCGGAAGGCGAGGGCTGGTTCTTCAAGCTGAAGCTTTCGGACGAGGGCCAGCTTGAGGGGCTGATGAACGCCGACGAGTATAAGGCTTTCGTGGATAGTCAGTGATCCCGTCAAAAGCCGTTCGTGCTGAGTAGGGGCTGAGCGCAGCCGAAGACCGTATCGAAGCATTCCCTGGGGAACCCTTCGATACGCCGTTTCGACAGGCTCAACGGCTACTCAGGGCGAACGGATAACTGGGAACAGGTTTAGGAATTCGACCCATGCGTTACCTTCCCCTTGCCGATACCGACCGCCAGGAAATGCTGCGGACCATCGGCGCCAAGTCGATCGACGATCTGTTCGTGGATGTGCCGGAGGCGGCGCGGCTTTCGGGCAAGATCGAGGGGCTGGCGGACCATGCCAGCGAGATGAGCGTCGAGCGGCAAATGGGCGCGATGGCGCGGCAGAATATGGTTGCGGGGGAAGTGCCCTTCTTCCTGGGGGCGGGCGCCTACAAGCATCATGTGCCGGCGAGCGTCGATCACATTATTCAGCGCGGCGAGTTCCTGACCAGCTACACGCCCTATCAGCCGGAAATCGCGCAGGGGACGTTGCAGGTCTTGTTCGAATTCCAGACGCAGGTGGCGCGCCTTTATGGCTGCGACGTCGCGAATGCCTCCATGTATGACGGATCGACCGCCTGCTGGGAGGCGATCACCATGGCGCGGCGCGTGACCAAGCGCGGCAAGGCGATCCTGTCGGGCGGGCTGCATCCCCATTATGTGTCGCTGGCGCAGACGATGGCGCGCTTCACCGGCGACCGGCTTGACGTGGCACTGCCGGAGCTGACGGCAGAGACGGATGCGGAGCGGCTGCTCGCGTCCATCGACGGCGAGACGAGCTGCGTCGTCGTGCAATATCCCGACATTTTGGGTCGTATCACGGACCTGACGCCGATCGCGGAGAAGGCGCATGCCAATGGCGCGTTGCTGATCGCGGTGGTGACGGAGCCCGTGGCCTTGGGCGCGATCGAGGCGCCGGGGCATATGGGCGCGGACATCGTGGTCGGCGAAGGTCAGTCGATCGGCGTCGGCCTCAATTTCGGCGGGCCCTATGTCGGCCTGTTCGCCTGCAAGGAAAAGTTCGTCCGCCAGATGCCGGGGCGTCTGTGCGGCGAGACGGTGGACGCGGAAGGCAAGCGCGGCTTTGTGTTGACGCTGTCGACCCGCGAGCAGCATATTCGCCGCGAGAAGGCGACGTCGAATATCTGCACCAATTCAGGGCTTTGCGCGCTTGCTTTCTCAATCCACATGACCTTGCTGGGTGAGCGGGGGCTGCGGGATTTGGCGGTGCTGAACCACGCCCGCGCGGTGCTGGCGGCGGAGCGGCTGGCCAAGGTGCCGGGCGTGGAACTGGTCAACGACACCTTCTTCAACGAATTCACGCTGAAGCTACCAAAGGAAGCGCGGCCTGCCGTGCGGGCGCTGGCGGACAAGGGCATTTTGGGCGGGGTGTCGCTCGGGCGACTCTATCCGGAGGCCGAGGCGCTTGAGAACGGACTGGTCGTGGCGGTTACGGAAGTGGTGACGGACGAGGATATCGAAGCGCTGGCTAGTGCGCTTCAGGAGGTGTTGGCGTGATGGGCGGGGTTAATTCTCCGTCACCGGCGCGGAGCCCTTCGATACGCCGTTTCGACAGGCTCAACGGCTACTCAGGGCGAACGGAGAGGGTAGGGCGCTTTGATTGTGGCGTGATCACAGAACCGTTCGTGCTGAGTAGAGACCGAGCCTGTCGAGGGCTCGTATCGAAGCATCTGCGCGGAGCCCTTCGATACGCGTCTTCGCCCTTCGGCCAGCTCAGGGTCAGACGCTACTCAGGGCGAACGGGAAATCTGGTTGGTAAGGAGTGCCGCGCATGAGCATCAACGCGAGCGGATGGAAGCCTGAAATGGGATCGGGCGAGGGCATGGAGGTGCAGACCTTCACCGGCAACAGGGCGCTGATGCTGGAAGAGCCTTTGATCTTCGAAATGGATGAGGCGGGCGGCTGCGGCGTCGACATCGCCCCGGCACCCAAGGTGACGAGCCGCCTTGGCGGGCTGGAGCGCAAGCGCGACATCGGTATTCCGGGGCTCTCCGAGCCGCAGACGGTGCGCCACTATACGCGCCTTAGCCGCCAGAATTATGCCATCGACCTTGGCCTTTTTCCGCTCGGTTCGTGCACGATGAAGCATAATCCGCGCCTGAATGAGAAGATGGCGCGGCTTCCGGGTTTTGCCGACATTCATCCCTTGCAGCCGATCGACACGGTGCAAGGCGCGCTGAAGGTTATAGCGGACCTTGGCGAGTGGCTGGTGAAGCTCACCGGCATGCATAGTGTCGCGATGAGCCCGAAGGCGGGCGCGCATGGCGAGCTGTGCGGCCTTCTCGCCATCCGTTCGGCGTTGGAAGCGCGGGGCGATGCGCGCGAGGTGATCCTGGTGCCGGAAAGCGCGCACGGGACCAACCCGGCGACGGCGGCCTTCTGCGGCTATCGGGTCGAGAATATTCCGGCGACGGAGCGCGGGCGCGTGGACCTTGCGGCATTGAAGGCGCGGCTTGGCCCGGACGTTGCGGGCGTGATGATCACCAATCCCAATACGTGCGGCCTGTTCGAGCCGGACATGATCGAGATTTCCAAGGCCGTGCATGAAGCGGGCGGCCTGGTTTATTGTGACGGCGCGAATTTCAACGCCATCGTCGGGCGCGTGCGTCCGGGCGACCTTGGCATCGACGCGATGCACATCAACCTGCACAAGACCTTCTCCACCCCGCATGGCGGTGGCGGGCCGGGGTCTGGGCCGGTGGTTTTCTCGGAGGCTTTGACGCCGTTCGCGCCCTTGCCGTTCGTCGAGAAGCAGGGCGACCGCTATGTCCTCATCGAAGAGGAAACGGCGGAGGAGCATCACGGGCGGACTTTTGGCCGGATGACCGCCTTCCATGGCCAGATGGGCATGTTTACCCGCGCGCTGACCTATATCCTGAGCCACGGCGCGGATGGGCTGCGCCAGGTTTCGGAGGATGCGGTGCTGAACGCCAATTACATCCTGCGCAGCCTGGACGATGTGCTCGATGCGCCGTTCGGGAATAGCGGGCCGTGCATGCACGAAGCCCTGTTCAGCGACAAGGATTTCGGCGGCGGGCTTTCGACCCTCGACGTGGCGAAGGGCCTGATCGACGAGGGCTTCCACCCGATGACCATGTATTTCCCCCTGGTCGTCCATGGCGCGATGCTGATCGAACCGACCGAGACGGAATCGAAGGCGGCGCTGGATCAGTTCATCGGCGCGCTAAGGAGCGTTGCGGAGCGGGCGAAGGCTGGCGATGCGTCGTTGAAGGCCGCGCCCATCTACGCACCCCGGCGGCGGCTCGACGAAACGCTGGCGGCGCGCAAGCCCGTGCTGGCGTGGAAGGAGCCAACGCAAGGGGTTGCGGCGGAATAAGCGGTCGCTTCCGGCGCAAGGGCTGCACCGCTCGGCTGCCTATCGCCGCTTGAAGCGCTCGCCCGGGCAGTCCACACCGCCATTGGCATCGAGGGAGATGAAGATGGCGGTGGATCGGCGGACGTTGCTCGGCGGCGCGATTGGCGCAGGGGTCGCGGCGATGAGCGCGGCGAGCGCTGCTGCCGCCCAAGGCGAGTGGCTGGGGCCGACACCGGCGCTTGGCGACCCGAGCATGCCGCTCTGGCCGGCGCGGGAGCGTTATCCGCTCTGGCCGCAAGGCATTCCGGGGGCGGGCGCAACGCCGCCGGTTTATAATCCGACGATGAACGGCCCGGCAGCTGCTCGCCAATTGTGGGTGCGGGGCATCGCGGTGCCGGAGCTGCACGTCTATCGGCCCGCGCGGCCCGATGGATCGGCTTTGCTGTCGATCCCGGGTGGCGGCTATCAATTCGTGTCGGTGCAGAATGAAGGCATGGCGGTGGCGCAGCGTTTCAATGCGTCGCGGACCACGGTGTTCGTACTCGCCTATCGCCTGCCGGGCGAGGGGTGGGCGAACCGGCACGTCGTTCCCCTGCAGGACGCGCAGCGGGCGATGCGGATCATCCGCGCCCACGCCGCCGACTTTGCCATCGATCCAAAGAGGCTTGGCGTTATCGGCTTTTCAGCTGGCGGACATCTCGCCGCCGATCTGGCCGTTGCGCATGACGAGGCGGTTTATGCGCCGGTGGACGATGCGGACCGGCAATCGGCGAAACCCGCTTTCGTGGGGCTGGTTTATCCGGTGACGACCCTCGTCGACTTCCGGCTCGACGAGGCGTTGTTGGGGCCGAAGCCCGGCGCGGCGGCGGCGCGGGCGCGCTCGCCGATCCTGCGCGTCGATGCGAAGATGCCGCCCTGCTTCCTGGTCCACGCGATCGACGATGAGCTCGTGCCGTTGGAGCATACGACGGCGATGATCGCGGCTTGCCGGACCGCCAAGGTGCCGGTCGAAGCGCATATCTTTTCGGAAGGGGGGCACGGCTTTGGCCTGACGCTGCCGGACACCATGCCCGGGTCGGCATGGCCCGATGCCTTTGCGCGCTGGATGCCGCGCAATGGCGGGTAGGGCGCAGTGCACCTTTCGACATCCGCCATCGTCCTGTCGCTGCGTTCGCATGGCGAGCATGGCGCGATCGCGCGGCTGCTGACGCCGGAGGCGGGGATGCAGGCGGGCTATGTGCGGGGCGGGCGTTCGCGGCGGCTGAAGCCGGTGCTGATCCCCGGCAATATCGTACAGGCCGAATATCGGGCGCGGACGGAGGAGCAGCTTGCCCAATTGAGCGTCGAATTGATCGCCAGCCGCGCGCCTTTGTTTAGCGAAGCCTTGCCCGCGGCGGCCATCGATTGGGCGGCGGCGCTGTCCGCGACCGCCTTGCCGGAGGGACAGCCCTATCCCCGCCTTTACGATGCGCTGGACGGGCTGTTGGCGGCGATCGAGGCGGCGCCGTCGGCCAAGGGGTGGGCGGCGGCGCTGGTGCGGTATGAATTGCTGGTGCTGGCGGAATTGGGGTTCGGGCTCGACCTTACCGAATGTGCGGCGACGGGGCGGCGGGACGGCCTGGTTTTCGTCAGCCCGAAGAGCGGGCGGGCGGTGAGTGGTGAGGGGGCGGGGGAGTATCGCGACAGGCTGCTGCCGTTACCCGCCTTTCTGACCGGCGGAGAGGCGGATTGGGACGGGATTTTCGATGGATTGCGGCTCACCGGGCACTTTCTGTCGCGCGACGTGTTGATCGATCGCCAGTCCGAAGCGCTGGCCGCCCGCGACCGGCTGATCGATCGCTTGAAGCGCGTGGTGTGTTGACGGGAGCCATGGAACAAGGAAAGCTCATCTCCGTGAGATCGTTCTTCCCGCATAGCGCGACGACGCGCGGCGTCACCGTGCTGGTGTCCGCCAGCTTCCTTGCTGATCAATCGGAGCCGGACAGGAGCCGCTGGTTCTGGGCCTATCATGTGCGACTTGAAAATGAGAGCGGGCAGACTGTGCAGCTCATCAGCCGCGAATGGAAGATCAGCGACGGCAATGGCGTCATTCACGACGTGCGCGGCGAAGGCGTGGTGGGCGAACAGCCGGTGATCGAACCGGGCGGATCGTTCGACTATGTCTCCGGCTGCCCGCTGGGCACGGCGAGCGGCGCGATGGAAGGCTGCTACCACATGATCGGCGCGGATGGATCCTCATTCGCGGTGGCGATTCCGCGTTTCCCGCTGGTTGCGACCGCATTGGCGGATTGACCAGCGTCAGGCGTCGATCGCTTCTTCGTCCACCTCCGCGGCTCGGCTCTGGATGAAAGCGAAGCGGTGTTCGGGGTTTTTGCCCATCAGGCGATCGACGAGATCCTTGACCGGTTGCTGATCCTGATAATCCTGGGGCAGGGTGATGCGGATCAGGCTGCGGGTTTTGGGATCCATCGTGGTTTCGCGAAGCTGGCCCGGGTTCATTTCGCCAAGACCCTTGAAGCGGCCGATTTCGACCTTCTTGCCCTTGAAGATGGTGCGTTCGAGTTCGGCGCGCTGGGCATCGTCTTTTGCATAGGCGACGGTGCCGCCTGCTGACAGGCGATAGAGGGGCGGTTGGGCGAGGTAGAGGTGCCCGCGCTTCACGATTTCCGGCATTTCCTGGAAGAAGAAGGTCATCAGCAGGGTCGCGATGTGCGCGCCGTCAACATCGGCGTCGGTCATGATGACGATGCGTTCGTAGCGCAGCGCGTCGGCATCGCAACGGTCGCGGAAGCCGCAGCCGAGCGCGAGGCCGAGATCGGCAATTTCCTGATTGGCGCCGATCTTCGCGCTGTTGGCGCTGGCGACGTTCAAGATCTTGCCGCGGATCGGGAGGATTGCCTGCGTCTTGCGGTCGCGCGCCTGCTTGGCCGAGCCGCCGGCGCTGTCGCCTTCGACGATGAAGAGTTCGGTGCCCGCCGGGTCGTCATTGGCGCAATCGGTGAGCTTGCCGGGCAGGCGGAGCTTGCGGGACGAGGTCGCGGTCTTGCGCTTGATCTCGCGTTCGGCCTTGCGCTTCAGGCGCTCATCCATGCGATCGAGTACGAAGCCCAGGAGGGCGCGGCCCCGCTCCATATTGTCGGCGAGATAATGGTCGAAATGGTCGCGGATCGCGGCTTCGACCAGCCGCGCGGCGTCCGGGCTGGTCAGGCGGTCCTTGGTCTGGCTCTGGAATTGGGGATCGCGGATGAAGACGGACAGCATGATCTCCGCGCCCGTGACAACGTCATCCGCCTGAATGTCCTTTGCCTTCTTCTGCTGACCGACCAGTTCGGCAAAGGCGCGAATGCCACGGGTGAGCGCCGCACGGATACCCTGTTCGTGCGTGCCGCCATCGGGCGTGGGGATGGTGTTGCAATAATAAGAGGAGCCGCCCTCGCTCCACAAAGGCCAGGCGACGGCCCATTCAACCGAGCCCTGGCTGTCCGGAAATTCCTGCCGGCCGGAGAAGAATTCGTTGGTGGCGCAATTGCGCTCGCCAATCTGCTCTTTCAGGTGATCGGCGAGGCCGCCCGGAAACTGGAACACGGCCTCAGCGGGCGTGTCGGTGCCTTCGACGAGCGAAGGATCGCATTTCCAGCGTATCTCGACGCCAGCGAACAGATAGGCCTTGGAACGGGCGAGGCGGTAAAGGCGCGCGGGCTTAAACTTCGCTTCGGGCCCGAAGATCTCCGGATCGGGCGTAAAGCTGATCGTCGTGCCGCGCCGGTTCTGGGTCTGACCGACTTCTTCGAGGCTGGTCGTGGGATGGCCCTGAGCGAAAGTCTGGCGGTAAACCTTCTTGTTGCGCGCCACCTCAACGACGGTTTCAGTCGACAGCGCGTTGACGACGCTGACGCCGACGCCGTGCAGGCCGCCCGAGGTTGCATAGGCCTTATCGCTGAACTTGCCGCCCGAATGGAGCGTCGTAAGGATGACCTCCAGCGCCGATTTGCCCGGATATTTGGGATGCGGGTCGACCGGGATGCCGCGGCCATTGTCGGCGATGGTGAGGCGGTTGCCCGGCTCCAGCGTCACTTCGATCCGCGTCGCATGACCCGCCACCGCTTCGTCCATGCTGTTGTCGAGAACTTCAGCGGCAAGATGGTGGAAGGCGCGCTCGTCCGTGCCGCCGATATACATGCCCGGTCGACGACGGACGGGCTCGAGCCCCTCCAGCACTTCGATGGCGGAAGCATCGTAATTTTCCGAGGTTGCGGAGGAGGGCGACGCGAACAGGTCAGTCATGGCTTTGTCTATAAGCTTTGCGTGTTCGTCGTGCAAAGCGGCATGTTCCTCGCATGCCCGTTGAGCCGGAACGAGGGGTCAACCAGGGAACGGACTGGTTACCAAAAGGTTAAGAATCGGCATGGACGTGATCAAATCCGATATGGCCAAGAACGCCGCACGCGTGATCTGGCCATCGCTGGACGGAGAAGCTTCTCCGCGCGGCGTTGCGCGTCCATTTCGCCGTTTTGAAACTGTTCAACGCCCTGAAGGGTTGATCCTGATCGCCAATGGCGTTTGCGGTTTCCTCAGGCCGCTTGCGACACCGCTGGTTCGTCCGCGCTAATATCCTGCCCGTAGACGAGGTCGAGATAGGCCGAGGCGAGGTCGTAATGGGCCTGAACCGCCTTTCCCGTCTTCGCCTTTTGCGCAAGCGCGAGCTGCGCTTCCGCACGCTTTTCGTAGTAAATTGCGTCGTGGCTCGACATGGCGGCTATTCTTGCTCCGATATTGGGGCGCCTGTGCATGACAGGCGGTGAGGCGGACGCTTAACGGCCGGAATTCCGGGCGGTTCCGGGGATTTTAGGGGCCCGGATTAGATTTTTTCAGCCTTCGGTTTGATTGGCATTGATGTGTGCCGGACCGTCCTTCGACAGGCTCTATTGTTTTTTATCACCGCCAGGGCTGAGCTTGTCGAAGCCCGTGGGCATCGTGCCCTTCCCACGCCCTTCGACAGGCTCAGGGCTAGCGGGGTGGGGTAACTGCTGGGGGGGGGGGCTAAAAAGGGCATTGGGGCCCCGGAAGAGGGCTGCGAGCCTTGTCATACCGCTACGGCTGAGTTTGTCGAAGTCCGTGAGTCACGTACCCTTCACACGCCCTTCGACAGGCTCAGCCCTAGCGGGGTGGGGTGATTGAGCTGGTGCCTTGCCGTTGCTCCCAACTGTTTCCAATCCCGCCAGGGCTGAACTATCGAAGTCCGTGGGGATCGTGCGTTTCACACGCCCTTCGACAAGCTCAGGATTAGCGGCGGTGGAATAGGTTAGGCTTAGCGGATGCGCGGGCCGCCGAAGGGTAGAGGCGGCGGCGGGCGGCGGTCGCGGCGGGGCATTTGGGCCTGATAGGCTACGCCGCAATGCTGGACGCAATAAGGGAAGCCCGGATTGGACGGTGCGCCGCAGAAATGGAAGTCCGGCTCACCCGGATGGCCCATCGGCCATTTGCAGATCTTTTCGTTGAGATCGAGCAGGCTCGTTTTGTCGGCGACCTCGGCGCTCGGCTTGGCGGGCACAAGGCGACGCGGCGGGGCGGGCGGGATCGGGGTCTGCTGCTCGCTCGGCGTCTGGCGGATGAAGCCGCCCGGGCCGATCGAGCGGATGATGGGCTGCGACTCAGGCGCGGCGTTCGATCCTGCCTGGGGCGATGCAGCGGGGCGCGGGGCCGGAGCGGAAGCGACGGGTGCGGGCGCAGGCTTGGGCGTCGGAGTCGCGGCAATGGCGGGCTTGGGGGCAGGCGCTGCCGGAGCGGCGGCAGGTGCCTTCGCCTTCTTCGCCTTGGCTGCGGCCGGTTCGTTCGCCTTCACCGGCGAGGGGCGCGACTGGAGGCCGAGGCGATGCGCCTTGCCGATCACCGCGTTGCGGGAAACCCCGCCCAATTCCTCGGCGATCTGGCTCGCGGTCATTCCTTTTGACCACAATTCCTTCAGGCGATCGATCCGTTCATCGGTCCAAGACATTCTGTTTCCTTATAATCCGCTTCACGGCTTGCGGCCCACTGCGTCCCGTATTAGCCACGGCGCCATGAACGACCAACCTTCAAATTGGGTCAGGACCGCCCCCGGCGTCCCCGTTATCCGGAACGTGAACTGGGGTGGCCTCAAGACCCTCTATGTGAAGGAGGTGAGGCGTTTCTTCAAGGTCCAGCTTCAAACCGTATGGGCGCCAGCGGTTACAACCATGCTGTTCCTGGTGATTTTCACCGTTGCCCTGGGCGGAAGCGGGCGGCGGATCATGGGTGTGCCCTTTGCAGATTTCATCGCGCCGGGCCTCATCATCATGGCGATGCTGCAAAATGCGTTCGCCAATGCGAGCTTTTCCCTGCTGGTCGGTAAAATCCAGGGGACGATCGTCGATTATCTGATGCCCCCGCTGTCGACAGGCGAACTGATCGCGGCATTGATCGGCGCGGCGGTGACGCGCGCGATTCTCGTCGGCTGCGCGGTGTGGCTCGCCATGGCGTTATGGCCGGGCGTTCACGTGACGCCGCTCCATCCGCTTGCCATGATCTGGTTCGGCCTGATGGGCGCGATGATGCTGGGTTTCTTCGGTCTCCTTACCTCCATCTGGGGAGAGAAGTTCGATCATGCCGCCGCGGTCACCAATTTCGTGGTCGCGCCGTTGTCGCTGCTGTCCGGCACATTCTATTCGATCGAGAGCCTTGCGCCTACTTTCCAGGCAGTGAGCCACGCCAATCCGTTCTTCTACGTGATATCAGGCTTCCGGTACGGGTTTTTGAAGGAGGCGGATTCGCCTGTTCTCTTCGGCGGCATCCTGCTGCTCGCCATCAATATCGCGCTTTGTGCCGCGTGCTACGCCTTGCTGCGGAGCGGGTGGAAGCTGAAAAATTAGGAGACGGCTGGAGGCCCGAGCCGGAATCGAACCGGCGTGCAAGGATTTGCAGTCCTCTGCGTAACCACTCCGCCATCGGGCCGCCGTCGGCGCATGTGCGGGCCTTTCAAGGCCAAGTCAACCCGGCAGTTGACGGCTCAACCCCGGTTCGGGCCCTATTCATCCTGACGCTGCATGAAACGCGCTTGGCCTGCGATTGGCGAGCGGGTAGAAGCCGAAAACCATCTCAGTGTATTGCACTTGTAAAACAGTTGTGCGAATAGGGCTTTCGATGACCGAACAGAATTTCGAGCAGATGCGCCGTTCTATGGTGGCGAGCCAGCTAAGGACGACCGGGGTGAGCGATGCGCGCGTGGTTGCCGCGATGGGCGAGGTTCCGCGCGAACGGTTCGTTCCGGTTGCGCGCCAGGCATTGGCTTATGCCGATGCGCTGACCGATCTTGGCGGCGGGCGCCAGCTCAATACGCCGATGGCCTTGGGGCGCCTGCTTTCCGAAAGCGCGCCCCGACCGGCCGACCGGGCGCTCGTGATCGGCGCGGCGACGGGTTATGCTGCGGCCGTGCTCGACCAGTTGGTGCCCTCCGTCGTGGCGGTTGAAGAGGATCCGGCGCTCGCATCGTTCGCGTCCAAGGCGCTGGCGGGGACGAACGTCAAGCTGATCGAAGGGCCGTTGAGCGCAGGCCATAAGAAAGGCGCTCCTTACGACATCATTCTGATCGACGGCGCGGTGGAAACGATCCCGCAGGCCATCATCGATCAGCTTGCCGATGGCGGGCGGATTGCAGTCGCGATGCTGGAAGACGGCGTTGCGCGCCTGTCGATCGGCCGCAAGGGCGGCGAAGGCTTCGGGCTGACCGCTTATTCGGACGCGGCGGCGGCTATTCTTCCGGGCTTTGAAAAAGCGCGGGCATTCAGTTTCTAATTACGCGGAGTGCGAATGATGCGGGCTGGTTTCTTGATGGCGGCGAGCGCGATGGCGCTGGTGGTGGGCGGCGGAGCCCAGGCCGAAACGCTCCGCGAGGCACTCGTCCGGACCTATAACAGCAACCCGACGCTGACCGGCGCACGCGCGCAGCTGCGCGGGCTCGACGAAGATGTTGCGATCGCCCGTGCGGCGGGCCGCCCCGGCGTCAGCGCGACCGGAGGCTTCAACCAGGATCTGACCCAGACCGGCGGTGGGACCGGGCGCAACTTGAGCGCGACGGTGAACCTTGAATACCCGCTCTTCGCGGGCGGGGCGGTGCGCAACAATATCCGTGCGGCGGATGAACGCGTGCTTGCGGGCCGCGCCAATCTGCGCGCGACCGAAGGCGATGTGTTCACCGACGCGGTGAGTGTGTACATGGACGTTATCCGCGACCGGTCGATCGTCGAACTCAATCGGAATCAGGTTCGCGTTCTGGAAACCGATCTGCAAGCCTCGCGCGACCGGTTCGAGGTGGGCGATCTTACGCGTACCGACGTCGCGCAATCCGAAGCCCGGCTGGCGCTGGCGCGGAGCAATCTGGAACTTGCGCAGGGTCGGTTGACGACCAGCGAAGAAAATTACCGGCGGGTCACGGGCGCCCTTCCGGGCGACCTGCAGCCGCCGCCGCCTTTGCCGCAGCTGCCGCAGACCGCCGATCATGCGGTTGACGTCGCGCTTGCCAACAATGCCAATCTGGTCGCCATCGCGGCGCAGATTCGCGCTGCGGACCGTCAGGTTGCCGTGGCGCGGGCGGGGCGTTTGCCGACCGTGTCTGCGGTGGGCACGGGGCAGGCCGTCAATTACCTCGGCACGGCCGACGATCAGTTCGGATCGGGCAGCACGGTTTCGAACACGCAAACATCGACGGGCGTCGGCGTCCAAGCGCGCCTTCCTTTGTATCAGGGCGGGGCCGTCAGCGCCCGCGTGCGGCAGGCGCAGGCGTTACAGAGCGAGCTTCTGGAACAGGGCGTCGAGATTGAGCGCGGCATTGTGGCGCAGACTCGCGCGGCGTTCGCAACCTATCGCGCTGCATTGGATGCCATCGAATCGAACGAGGTTGCGGTGTCGGCGAACAGCCTGGCGCTGGAAGGCACCCGCGCCGAGCAGACGGTCGGCACACGCAACGTGCTCGACGTACTGAACGCCGAACAGGAATTGCTGAACAGCCAGGTGCAGCTGGTTACCGCGCGCCGCGATGCCTATGTCGCCGGCTTCGGCCTCCTCAATGCGATGGGGCAGGCGGAGATCGAGGATCTGAACCTCGACGGTGGCACGGCGCTCTACGATCCGGTCGCGAATTACGATCGCGTGTCGCGCCGCTGGTCGGATTGGTCGGACGATGAAACGCCGCAGCCGGTGGCAACCCGCACGGTTGTGGTGGGGCCGGCCGATCAGGCAACAAGCCCCGTGACTCCGCCCGCGCAATAAGCGATAAGCCCGCCATGGCTGACACTTATGATCCGTCCATGGAAGAAATCCTCGCCTCGATCAAAAAGGTGATCGCGGAAGACGTGCCGCCGCCTGTGCCGCGCAATCGTGGGGGGCGGGCCGCGGATGCGGAGGATGAAGGCGAGGACGATGTGCTGGAGCTGAACCAGCCCGTGATCACTGGCGAACCAATGCTGTCGGAAAGCGCCGCGCAATCGAGCCGCCAGGCGTTGGCCGCATTATCCGAAGTCAGCCAACAGAACCCGCTCGCTGCCGCGGGCGAGGGGCCGCTGGAGGCGGTGGTGCGCGAGATGCTGCGTCCGCTGCTGAAGCAGTGGCTGGACGAGCGGCTCCCCGACATGGTCGAGGAACTCGTCCGCCGCGAGATCGCGCGGATTACCGGGCGCGATCTTTAGCCTCCTTAAGCTATTCTAAGCCGCTAGCCCTGAGCCTGTCGAAGGGCGAGGGAATCGCGGGTTGCACACGCCCTTCGACAGGCTCAGGGCTAGCGGTTATGTGGAGGGGCGAGTGGGCCGGGCATGAGGATGGTTGCGATTAGCCCCGGCAAAATCTAACGCCATATCATGACCGACCTTCCAAAGACGTTCGACCCGGCCGAGATCGAGGCCCGCTGGTATCCTTATTGGGAAGAAAAGGGGCTGTTCGCGCCCGAACGACCCGGCGCCGAGCCCTGGACGCTGGTCAATCCGCCGCCCAATGTCACGGGCAGCCTCCATATCGGCCACGCGCTCGACAATACGCTGCAGGACATCCTGGTCCGCCACGCGCGGTTGAAGGGCAAGGATGCGCGCTGGGTGGTCGGCACCGATCATGCCGGTATCGCGACGCAGATGGTGGTCGAGCGGCAGCTGAATGCAAAGGGGCAGAAACGCACCGACTTCAGCCGCGACGAATTCATCGGAAAGGTGTGGGAGTGGAAGGAGGAAAGCGGGGGCGAGATTACGCGTCAGCTTCGCCGTCTCGGCTGCTCGATGGATTGGGCGAATGAACGCTTCACGATGGACGAGGGCTTTTCGAAAGCGGTCCTCAAGGTGTTCGTCGAGCTTTACCGCCAGAACCTCCTTTATCGCGACAAGCGCCTGGTCAATTGGGATCCGGGCCTTGGCACCGCGATCAGTGACCTTGAGGTCGAAACGCGCGAGGTCGCGGGCAAATTCTACCGGCTGCGCTATCCGCTTGAGGATGGCAGCGGCTTTATCGAGGTGGCGACGACGCGGCCCGAAACGATGCTCGCCGACATGGCGGTTGCCGTCCACCCCGATGACGAGCGCTACAAGGCGCTGATCGGGAAGCAGGTGCGGCTGCCCATCACCGGCCGCCTGATCCCGATCGTCGCCGACGAACATGCCGATCCGGAGCTCGGGAGCGGTGCGGTGAAGATCACGCCGGGGCATGATTTCAACGACTTCGAAGTCGGTAAGCGCGCAGGCATCAAGCCCGCCGACATGCTCAACATGCTGGATGCCAAGGCGCGCGTGATCCAGTGTGGGAACATTCCCGACGATCTCATCGGCCTGCCCGCAAACGATCCGAAGGCCGATCAGGACGCTCGCCGCCTGGTGGTAGCGCGTTTGAAGGAGGGCGGTTTCCTCGTCCCGCATGTCGACAAGGACGGCGTCGAGCATGACGCCGAACCGCGCACGATCCAGACCCCGTTCGGCGACCGTTCGGGCGTGGTGATCGAGCCGTGGCTGACCGACCAATGGTATGTCGACGCCGCAACGCTCGCCAAGCCCGCAATTGAGGCGGTGACGAGCGGCAAGACCAAGATCGTGCCCAAGAGCTGGGAAAAGACCTATTTCCACTGGATGGAGAATATCCAGCCCTGGTGCGTCTCCCGCCAGCTTTGGTGGGGGCATCAGATCCCGGCCTGGTATGACGATCAGGGGAAGGTCTATGTCGCCGAGACGGAGGCCGAAGCGCAGGCTGAGGCAGGCGAGGGCGCCACGCTTCGCCGCGACCCGGACGTGCTCGACACCTGGTTCTCCTCCGCCCTCTGGCCGTTTGCGACGCTCGGCTGGCCGGACCCACAATCCACCCCGTTCGCTTCGAGCGAAGTCGAGAAGCGTCTGGCGGGCGATGAACAAGGTTTCTCGACTTCGCTCGAAACGAACGGCGGGGGGAGGCAGCTCGGCGGACGCTATCCGAACGATGTGCTGATTTCCGGCTTCGACATCCTGTTCTTCTGGGATGCGCGGATGATGATGCAGGGCTTGCACTTCATGAAAGAAGTGCCGTTCAAGACCCTGTATCTCCACGGACTTGTTCGCGCGGCTGATGGCGCGAAGATGTCGAAATCGAAGGGCAATACGGTCGATCCGCTCGGCCTCATCGACAAATATGGCGCGGACGCCTTGCGCTTCTTCATGGCGGCGATGGAAAGTCAGGGCCGCGACATCAAGATGGATGAGAAGCGCATCGAGGGCTATCGCAACTTCGCGACGAAGCTGTGGAATGCCGCGCGCTTCTGCCAATCGAACGGCATCGGCGCGAGCGCCCATCTTGAGCCGCCTGCGGCGACATTGGCCGTCAATCGCTGGATTGTCGCGGAAGTCGTGGCGACCGTCCAGGCGCTCGATATTGCGCTCGCTGAGCTTCGTTTCGATGAGGCAGCGAACACCATTTACCAGTTCGTGTGGAGCCGCTTCTGCGACTGGTATCTGGAGCTCATCAAGCCGGTGCTTTCTACAGAGAAGGACACCGTTCGGGCTGAGCCTGTCGAAGCCCTGTCCTCTTCTCCAAGTGATGGGGAAGGAAAGGCAGCCCTTCGACAGGCTCAGGGCGAACGGAGCGAGGTGGACGAAACGCGAGCCGTGGCGGGCTGGGTGCTCGATCAGATCTTGGTCATGCTCCACCCGTTCATGCCCTTTATCACCGAGGAACTCTGGTCGAAGATGGGGCAGCGCGATCATGAATTGATCGTCGCGAAATGGCCGATGGCCGATGCGCGCGCGATTGATCCGGATGCGGCGCAGGAAATCGACTGGTTGATCCGGCTGGTGAGCGAAATCCGCGCGGCGCGGACGGAACTCAACGTACCTCCGGGTGCGCGTTTGCCCGTTTATGCGCGCGATCCGTCTGCGCAAACTGCCGCGCGGCTGTCGCAGCAGGGGGCTGTTCTGGCGCGTCTTGCGCGTGTCGATCAGGCGGGAGGCGATGCGCCCTCGGGCGGCGCGCTGCAGATCGTGGTCGATGAGGCCACCTTTGTCCTGCCGCTTGGCGATGTCGTCGACCTTGAGGCCGAGCGTGCACGCCTCGCCAAGGCGATTGCGGCGGCGGAGAAGGAGCGGGACAGTCTTGCTGGACGCCTCAACAATCCGTCCTTCGTAGAGAAAGCAAAGCCGGAAGCGGTGGAAAAGGCGCGGGCCGATCATGCGGAGAAGGCGGCCGAGGCTGAACGGCTCGGTGCTGCGCTGGCGCGATTGGGATGAGGCCTTGTCGTCACCCCGGCGAA
Organism: Allosphingosinicella vermicomposti; assembly: GCF_003012815.1. GTDB lineage: Bacteria > Pseudomonadota > Alphaproteobacteria > Sphingomonadales > Sphingomonadaceae > Allosphingosinicella > Allosphingosinicella vermicomposti. The sequence continues at coordinate 659,821 of NZ_PXYJ01000001.1, forward strand.
AGCCGGGGCCTCGGGACGAATAAAGCGTGTTTTCGTCATGATATTCCGGCTTTCGCCGGAATGACGGATGGTGTTGGAATCACGTGTGGCTTGGGAACGACGTTAGGGGTCAGGTGCGTGGGACGACCACTTCGATCGCCCGATGCGCGACCTCCGCGACGGCGGGGGTTTTCGCCAGCACTTCGCCGTCGATCGAGATTTTCTGGCGGGGGCGGGTATCGATTTCAATGCGCGCTCCGTGAAATTCTTCGGCCACGGCCTCTCGGCGGGGCAGCTTGAAATATTTGGCGAACCAATCCCAGGCGAGGCGCAGGCTGCTGCGGCCCGTGACGGCCTGAACGACGATTTCGCCGCTTTCGATATCCGCCCCCTCGATCAGTTCGACGCCGCCATGATAGCGGCCATTGGCGATGCGCACTTCGGTGACCCAAAGCTGCCGCTTCTTCTCGCCGTCATTCACCGTCAGGCGGAAGGGGCGGAAGCGGATGAAACACCAGAGCGCCCACATGAGATAGCCGACACGGCCAAGATAGCGCTTTAATTTGTGCGGGATGCCCTCGCCGATCATGGGGGAGAGGCCCATGGCCGCGCAATTCGCGAAATAGTCGCCGTTGATGATGCCGAGGTCGATCCGTCGACGCTGACCGGTCGCGATCACATTGATTGCGCCGTCAAGGTCGAGCGGGATGCCGAGCGTGCGCGCAAAGCTGTTGGCAGTGCCCAAGGGAAGGAGCGCGAACACGCAATCGCGCCCGACGACGTCGTCCACGGTTGACGAAAGCGATCCATCACCTCCGCCGACGATCACCATCGGCGCGCCTTCGAGCACCGCCCGTTTGACAGTGCCGTTCAAGTCGCGCGGCTTCTTAACAGGGTGCGCGGCGATGAGGCGGATGCCTGCTTCCTCAAGCTTTGTCTTGGCATCATGAAATAAAGCTTCGCCGCGCCGGCTATGGGCGTTGACGATGAGCACGGCTTCACGGGGGACGGGGCGGTTCGTTTCCACAGCGGCACAACTGACTGAAAGGGTTTTGGTGCCCCACATATTCCGTCATTCCGGCGAAAGCTGGAATTTGGTGACGAAAACGCGCCTTACTCGTCCCGAGACCCCGGCTTTCGCCGGGGACGGGGTGGGAGATGGGGCGGCTAGCCTCCGCGCAGCAAACCCATTAGACCCGCCGCCATGAGCCTTGCTTCCTTTCCCGCTCTCCGCATGCGCCGCTCCCGTTCAGCAGCCTGGAGCCGGGCGCTTGTCGCGGAAACCGTTCTCACGCCATCCGACCTGATCTGGCCGCTTTTCGTCACCGATGGGCAGGGGGTGGAGGAGCCGATCGCGACCCTTCCGGGCGTGTCGCGCTGGTCGGTGGATCGGCTCGTCGAGCGGGCGCGGGAAGCACGCGATCTTGGCATTCCTTGCCTGGCTCTGTTCCCGAACACGCTGCGCGACCTTCGGACCGAGCGGGGTGAAGAAGCGCTCAACCCCGACAATCTCATGTGCCGCGCGATCAAGGCGGTGAAGGACGCGGTGCCGGAGGTGGGCATCCTGACCGACGTCGCGCTCGATCCCTATACGGCGAGCGGGCATGACGGCATCACCGACGATGCGGGCTATGTGCTGAATGACGAGACGAGCAAAATGCTGGTCGAGCAGGCGCTGGTCCAGGCGCGGGCGGGGGCCGATGTGGTTGCGCCGTCGGACATGATGGACGGCCGGATCGGCGCGATCCGCGCAGCGCTCGAGGCGGATGGCCATGTCAACGTCCGTATCATGGCCTATGCCGCGAAATATGCCTCGGCTTTCTATGGCCCGTTCCGCGATGCCGTTGGTTCGAGGGGCCTCCTGAAGGGCGACAAGAAGACCTATCAGATGGATCCGGCCAATGCCGAGGAGGCGTTGCGGGAGGTGGCACTGGATCTTGCCGAGGGCGCCGATTGGGTGATGGTGAAGCCGGGGCTTCCCTATCTCGACATCGTCGCCAAAGTGAAAGACCGCTTCGAAGTGCCTGTCTTTGCTTATCAAGTGTCCGGCGAATATGCGATGATCGAGGCTGCGGCCGCAGCGGGCATGGGGGATCGCGATGCGCTGGTCCTCGAAACGCTGATCGCCTTCAAGCGGGCGGGTGCATCGGGCATCCTCACCTACCATGCCGCCCATGCCGCACGGCTTCTTGCCAATGGCTGATGCGCTAGCGGTGCGTCCGGCGGAGCGTTTCGCTCGGCCGCTTTTCGTGGCGACCGTGATGGTCGGCTCCTTCCTGCTCTTCCTCACCCAGCCGATGATCGCGCGCATGGCGCTGCCCCGGCTCGGCGGCGCGCCCGCCGTTTGGAACAGCGCGATGCTGGTCTATCAGATGTTGCTGCTCGCCGGTTACAGCTGGGCGCATTGGCTCGCGAGGCAGGCACCGCGACAGCAGGCGGGGCTTCACCTGGCGCTATTCGCGATCGCGGCCTTGTGGCTGCCGATCGGGCTTAACGCCGCTATTCCGCCCGCCGAAATGTCGCCGGCTTTGTGGGTGCCCTATTTCCTCGTCACGTCGATGGGGCCGCTCTTCCTCGCCGTATCCGCGCAGGCGCCGCTGATGCAGCATTGGTATGCGCTGGAAAGCGACCGTGGGGAGCCTTATGCCCTGTATGCGGCGTCGAACCTTGGCAGTTTCGGCGGGCTCATCACCTATCCTTTGCTCGTCGAACCCTTCCTCAGCCTTCACGCGCAGAGCTGGCTGTGGACGGGGGGCTATGCACTCCTTGCCGTGATGCTTGCCGCCTGTGCCGCGACTTTGCGCCACGTGCCCAATGTCGCGCATGACGAAAAGCCGCGCACCCCTGCTCCCTCGCGGGGCCGAATCCTGTACTGGATGGCACTGGCGGCGGTGCCGTCTGGCCTGATGCTGTCGACGACGACGCACCTCACCACCGACATCGTTGCGATGCCCCTGCTTTGGGTGGTGCCGCTCGCGCTTTATCTGCTGAGCTTCGTCATCGCCTTTGCGACGCGGCGCGGGCCAACCGATTTCATCACGCAGATCGCGCCCGTCCTGATCCTGCTGGGCGGCGGCTTCGCTTTCTTCGACGGGAGCCAACAGGTCTTCCTCTTCGCCTTGCTCGGGCTCGTTCTTCTTTTCACCATCGCGGTGGCGCTGCATGGCGAACTCTATAGGTTGCGTCCTGCGGCCGATCGACTGACGACATTCTATCTTGTCATGTCGGTGGGCGGGATGCTCGGCGGGCTGTTCTGCGCGCTGTTGGCGCCCGCGATCTTCGACTGGACGTACGAACATCCAATCCTGATCCTGGCCGCCGCCTTTCTGGTGCCGCAAAGGGCGGTCTGGAGCGGCCTTCAAAATGTGCGTGCGCCGGTCATCGCGGCCGTGCTCATCATCGCCTTTGCCTTGTCCTTTTCGGCCGATACCAAGCTCCGGCCGGAGGTTTCGCCCTTCTGGTCGCTTGCCGCTACGACGGTGATCGCCCTCGCGGCGGTGGCGGCGATGGGCAGGCGCGCACTGTTTGCCGTGCTCCTCGGCGCGTTGATGCTGAGCCATGGCGGGTGGGCGATCCTGAATATCTCCCGCTACGACACGCGGATCCGCAGCTATTTCGGCGTCTTTTCGGTCGGCGATCGGGGCGAGGCGCGGGTGCTGACCCATGGCACGACGCTGCACGGCCTTCAGGATATGCGCCCGGGGCGTCTGACCGCGCCCACGACCTATTATGCGCCCAAATCCGGCGTCGGGCAGATTATGTCGCGGGCGGAGGAATTTTACGGCCCGCAAGCGCGGATCGGGGTCGTCGGGCTCGGGACCGGCACCTTGTCCTGTTACAAGAGGCCCGCGCAGAACTGGACCTTCTTCGAGATCGATCCGAAGATGGCGCGGCTGGCGCGCGACAGCGGCTATTTTACCTTCCTCGCCAATTGCGCGCCGGATGCGCGGATCGTGCTTGGCGACGCGCGCATCCGCCTGACGGAGCAGCCGCCGCAAGGCTTCGACATCCTGGCGATCGACGCCTTTTCGTCGGATTCCGTGCCGATGCACCTGCTGACGCGGGAGGCTTTGCAGGTCTATGGGCGCGCGTTGCAGCAAAAGGGCATCGCGCTCTTCCACATCTCCAACCGCTATATCGAGCTCGAACCGGTGATCGCGAAGGCGGCGCGGGACGGCGGCTGGCAGGCGACGCTCATGACCTATTCGCCCAATGACGCGGAGGAGGCGGAGCATGCGACGACTTCCCTCTGGATCGCATTGAGCCGCGACGGTGCGACGATTGATGGTCTCCGCGCTGAAAGTGCCGAGGGAACAGGCTGGCAGGATATCCTGGAGCGGCCGGGCTTCGACGGCTGGACCGACGATTTCGGAAGCATCCTACCGCTCCTCAAGGCTTGGGAGGATTAGGGATGGAGAGGACGCCCGGCGCTGTCGCGATCGAAACGGAGCGCCTTGTCCTCCGCAACTGGCGGGAGGGGGATGCCGACGCCTTTCACATTCATTGCAACACCGAAGCGGTGATGCGCTGGCTGGGCGGGGTGCAAAGCCGGGCCTTTTATGACGAGGTCGCGGCACGTCTTGCCCGCTGGCAGGAGGATCGCGGCTTCACCTTCTGGGTCGTCGAACGGCGGGAAGACGGCGCCTTCCTCGGTTTCTGCGGGCTGAAGATTGCCGACGGCGCGGGCAGCAGCGTGACGGGTGAGGTCGAAGCAGGCTGGCGGTTCCGGGAAGATGCCTGGGGCCAAGGCTATGCCAAGGAAGCCGCCACGGCCACCTTGAGTTTCGCCTTCGATACGCTTCATGCAGAGCGGGTGGTCGCCATCACCTTTCAGAAGAATGAAGCGAGCTGGGGGCTGATGAAGCGGCTGGGCATGCGGCGCCGGGCCGATCTCGATTACGACGATCCCCGCTTCGGCCCCGATCTCAACCCCACGATCATCTACGAAATCGGCAGGAACGAATGGACGGCGTGACGATCATTCCCTTCGGCGGCAAAACGCCGGTGATCCATCCTACGGCCTTCGTCGCGCCGGGCGCGCGGATTATCGGCGATGTGGAGATCGGGCCGGAGGCGTCGATCTGGTACAATGTGGTGATCCGCGCCGATGTGAACCGCATCCGGATCGGCGCGCGCACCAATGTGCAGGATGGCACGATCATCCATTGCGATTCGCCAAAGCCCGGTCTGCCGGAGGGCAATCCCACGATCATCGGCGATGATGTGCTGATCGGCCATATGGCGATGGTCCATGGCTGCACGCTTCACGATCGTGCTTTCGTGGGATTGGGATCGATCGTCATGGACGGCTGCACGGTCGAAAGCGGCGGCATGCTGGCGGCGGGCGCGATGCTGACGCCCGGCAAGACGATACCCGCGCGGCAGCTCTGGGCGGGGCGCCCGGCCCGGCAGCTACGCGAAATTCCGCACGAGGGGCTGGCGGCGCAGCAGGCGGGCGTCGCGCACTATGTGGAGCTCGCCAAGGCTCATGCCCAGGCGATCAGGCGCCGCTAAGCGCGCCCGTCAGCCGTTCGATTTCCGCTTTCTGTGCGTCCGCGAGCGCCCGCGCGGTTTCGAGCGCCGCCATCAACGCCTCATAATCATCCGGGTTGGTCGGGCGGCTGGCGCGCTCAATCGCGATTCGATCCAGCTCCGTCAGTGCTGTCGTCGTCAGGCTCCGCGCGGCTTCGAGCCTCGACACCGATTGCTGCGCGACCGTCCAGCTTTCGCTGCCGCTCGCACCGGCCTTTGCCACGGCGGCGCGCGCTGCGGGCGCTTCAGCAGCGAAGGCACCCTGTCCCGCCTCAGCCTCGGCGCGCAATTGGGCAATCCGCGCGGCGAGCGCGGGTTCGGCGGGGGCGGGCGGGGGAGGGGGCACGGGCTGGCCTGCCCCTTCGCTTTCTACCGCGCGGGGGGCGAGTGACGGGAAGTCGCCTGGCTTGGCGCAGCCGGAAAGCGTGAGAGCGGCGATGGCGGCGCTAAGCGCGGCAACAGGGCGATGGATCATGGCTTTTTACTAAAGCCGCGCGCTTTTATCAGCAACGGGGTTGCGCCCCTCAAATCTTCGCCCTATGGCCCCTCTCACCGCGCGCCCGTAGCTCAGCTGGATAGAGCACCAGACTACGAATCTGGGGGTCAGAGGTTCGAATCCTTTCGGGCGCGCCATTTTCCCGGTATTATGGCGCAAACGCACCAAGTCCTTAAGCGGGCATGGTTATCGGCCCCGCCTCACTGCTCCGCATCATCATGTCGTAGTGTGCCTTGTGGTCGGTCTTCTCAAAGACATGCTTGAAGACATCTAGGTAGCGCTCGACCACGCCCTCATCGACCGAGACGTAGAGATCGTCGTGCGCGCTGTGCGATCCATCATTCACCCACGAGAAGAGCGACGCGCAGACCTGCTGATCCTTACCCTCAAATCGAGCGATGATGTCGTCAGTGTCCACGCTCCCGAGAATCTTGAAGTAGTTCTCGACGATTCTCCGCAAGGTGTTCTGGATGGTCAAACTGGACCTGTTGGGGTTGCGGACTTCTTCCCAAAGCAGCTCATAGGAGGTCTTGATGGGGTTGGTGTTGAAGCTCGTCACCTCTGACTGTCCTTGCGATTTCCGGACGATCCAAAAGGTCTCATGAGCCCGACATTCGACACCTCGCTTGGAGTCGAACGACACCTCCTTATGGAAGTAGATGTTGTGAGTGAGGACGAACACCTGCTTGATTTGCCCGCTGTTCTCGCACGCTTCCTTAAGGACCCGCTTGATGAGCGCACTGACAATAAAGAGAACGTCGCTGTCGAGGCTGGATACGGGATCATCGAACACTACCACGCGCTCGGCGCTCATGCCGAACTCAGAGGTGCTGCCGCGTAGGAGGTGGTAGAAGTAGAGGAAAGTGACGAAGCCTCGCTCGCCCTCGCTGAGCGTGTCAGTGGCATTTTCACCATCGTCCCGAACGATCTCGTAGAGGTGATTGCGTTCACCGGTGGTCCTGAGCCTAAAGCCCGTAAAGCCGAAGGACGAAAGCAGTGCATTGATCCCATCCACTGTTGGCTGGACGCTCGTTATGCTCTTTTCGAGGGTGCGAAGTTCGCCTTTGGCGGTATCTAGGTCCTGCCTCCTGCTTGTGATCTGCGAGGTGAGTGACTGAATCGCGCTCTCCACGCCGTTTTTTGCGGTCGTATAGGCCGTAAGCAACGCGTCGTTCTCGTGGAGGAGGTACTTCCAGATTTCGTCGATCAGCTTGGAGCGTTCGGTCGCAAGATTATCAACCAGCGCGTTGTGCGTCGCGATCACTGCGTTGGCGGTGTCGATCTGACCAACGAGCGCAGCAACCGCCCCACCGATCGGCTCCAAAGTCACTGGCGTGCTGGGCTCCCTTTTCTTGGCCGCGATAAGGCGCTTGTTCGACTCCAGTCGAGTGACAAGCCGATCAATGTCGGCCCGGAGACGCGTTGCGTCGATATGCCGGCTGTCCAGTGAAACGATCGCTTCTAGGCTTTCTATGAGAGTAGACGCGACCGAGCCGTAAGACTGCTCGATGCGCTCGATCTGGCGGGTGTCGGCAAGGAAGGTTTCGTCAAAATAGGCGTTCAGCCGCTCCGCGAGATCACTTTCGATAGCCTGCTGACAGAACGGGCACTGCTCCGCTCCATCAAGATAGGCCAACCCTTGCCTCACCCAATCGCTATTTCCAAGGCGGGTGATAAGCGCGGCAACATCGACATCCTCCTTCCCGAGGACTTTCTTTGCTAGGACGGGCTCGACTTCCGCCTCGATCAATGCGGTGGCATCAATATTCTGAATTGCGGCATAACGCTCCATGCCCTGCTCAAAAAGGCTGGAAGCCCGCTCCTTTAACGTGTTGATGTCCTCCAGCGCCGCGCCATTTTGGGCAAGCTCCTGTAGCACTCGATCGCAGAACCGCGACTGCGAGTTCCTGAGACCCGAAAAGGCATCTTTGAAATGGGCGTCGTGCTTCCCTTTGATCTTTGTCCAGCAGTCGGCTTCCAACTTTTCGCGCAGCGCCTTCTTCTCGGCCCGTTTGCCAGTGGACTGATCCGGAAGACCCAACGTGTTCTCTAGCTGGTTGATTGTATCCTCAGCCTTCTTCACATCAGCCTTAGCTCGGTCGATCCTTTCCAGCGTGTCTTTCTCGGCTTCGCCGAGCGTGAAAATTCCGCGAAGTTGCGGAGCGAAATTGCGAGCGACGAAGTCGCGGTTATAGACCAGCCGCTCAAGCGGCTTCCCGTTTACCCAACTGAGGCTGCACGTTGGATGCCCATCGGGATCGTCAACCACACGTGAGATTGTAGTCTTGCCAGTCCCGTTCGTGCCGAAAATAAAATTGATAGCCTTGAGGCCATCAAGGCGCGCACCTGCTGTCGTATAGCTCGCTGTGCTAGCAACTTTGATTTCTGTAAGCACCTTAGCCCCCAGACCCGTGCGCCTGATTAAGTCATGTTGCTAAGCCATTAGCAGCATACCCGTTCTCTGACGAATCTGAGAATTGAGCGCTCTTGTCTATGACACGCGCCTAAACCGTTTCAGCCTTACTCATCCATTTCGGACACTGGCGTGATAGGAACCCGGAAGTTAGAGTGCCCTGCTAAACCTATAGGGGCTCAGAATGTCTCGAAGAGAATCGGAAAGACTGTCGGTCATAGACGTATTTTATCCGGACCATGATACTGTGATCCCACCCCGCCATGCGGACTCCGAAGGGGTAGGCTACAGCGCCTGCGACCTACGCTGCGGCCAAGATGGCGAACTCCTCCTCCGAAACTTCTCCATACAGGAGGCGCAACACTTCTTCCGGATGGAGAACAAGCGCGTAGTCATCAAGTGCCCTGAGTGCGGCGGCTACAATCTCCTCGCGGCGGCGGTCGAGAAAAAGTCGGATGGCAGCATCGGCACTCTCCCCGGCGGGGAGTGACGATATAAATGTAGCGTTACTGACTGCCTCACGCGCTATCCGTTGTAGGGCCAACAACGGCACCTTCCGATCCGCCATGGTCGGTTCCTTTGTGTATGCTGATTGAAGCTGATCAAGGTCCGGCGCAAATCAATTTACAGAACCTCACAAGCGATGCCTATGAGGTTTAACAAAAAACGCCTCCCTTGTCAAGGGCCTTGCGCTTAGCGTCATCCTCGTCCAGTCTACTCTCGCCTCACAACGGCTTAGTCACCGGCGTGGGGTGTGCATTCGCGCACTGAACACGGGTCCGCTCATGTCGGGCGGCCCGCCAAATACAATACCCTTCGGGGCAATAAGCGGGGCGTGCTTACCGTGTTCGCGCGTGACTAACCGTCCCGGCACCAGCCGGGCGAACGCGGGAATATGTCTATGAAAATAATGAAGCGGGTTTTCGCCGGTGCCCTCCTATTAGGCAGCGGGATCGCCCTCGCGCAAACTGTTGAAGGCATGGCTGCCTCAGCCAAGAAGGTGTTAGCAGCCCGTTTGGTGGAGCCATCCAGCCTCCAGCTTCGGAATATCCATACCAAGCAGGTAGCGGTCGGCGGTTCCTTGCAGATGATCTTGTGCGGGGAATACAACGCCAAAAACCGCATGGGCGGCTACAATGGGTTCAAGGCTTTCGCGTATGATCCGACTACTTACAAAAGCTGTCGTGACGCTTTCGATGGGCGGCCGAAAGGATCTCGAAATAGGCTACTATAGCGAGGATGGGAGTGGCGACTTCGATAGTAGCGACGACCCTGCGGCTGTACTGAAAGCCGGCGTTTCATCGGAGCGTCTGAATGCAATCTCAGATCGCGCTTTCAAAGCTGCCTCAGAAACGGTGGCTCACTGCGCTGCGGCCTAATCTGCCTCTATAACGCATTGGACGCGCGATGTGGCAATCAGCACACCAGCGAGAACTCCATCGCCGTCCGGCTGCGTCAGCCGCCCTTCTACGAACCGTTGGCACGACATCATCTGGCTCAGGTCGTTGATCGACGTTGCGGCGACCTCAACTTCTACAGGTTGATTGGAGCCGATAAGGTGGAAACGAAAGGTTGCCATCACGCGGCCCTTCGCCTCTGCCAATACCCACTCCACTTTCGGGACACGGGATGATGCGTCGCGGCGAAGAGTAGAGCGTCGAAGTTCTCCTTGTTATCGTATCGACGCCGGTCTTCGCGCCAAGACATTTCGTTTGCGTATTCGGCTATGTGGGGACCGGCGATGTGATGATAGGTTCCCATCTCGGCACGCCGCAGGCGAGCGAAGTAAGATTCAGCCCAGTTGGTACATTTATCACCATCCGAATAGAGCTCGCTGTGATTGACCTTATGTAAATCATAGCGTGATGCCAGACGGTTCCAGTGTGTCGCATCGTCCGTGTAGACTGCGCTCCCTCGTTCGATAACTTCATACGCTATTCGTGCAGCATCACTTTCCGACATGATGAAGGGCCGGCTGCGTCCGTGCCGCTCCCTCATGATCACTACGCATTGTCGCTTGCCTGTTCGATGGGGAAGACGCCGGCGATCGACCCGACTGGGGCGATTGTTTTTAGGTCGGGCATGACCTCCAAAATACCCCCGTCGATCTCCACCTTTCCGCGAAGAGGGTTCTCCTGCTGAACCGATAGCACTTCGCGGAGCTTGTGTAGGCGGACGAAGGCGGTCTTGTAACTGACCTCAAGCTCGTGGCTGAGGCGGATGGCACTGATGCCCTTTAGCGCATTGATGAAGTGGGCGACTAAGAGGAGCAGATCGCGGAAGGGGAGCTTACGGCTCGCGAAGTTGGTGCGTGATGTAGCTGAAAATTGTCGGCGGCAGGCGGCGGCGGCACACTTCCACTTCTTGCGGGTAGTGATTGCGTAAACCTCCCGATGGCCGCACCACGGGCAGAACGGCGCTCCACCGTTTTCGGAAAAGCGAATGGCTACGAACTCGGCAAATGCCTCCTCGTCAGACAAGCGATGGATGCGCTTAGTACTAAGCGCCCTCGCTTCGGCCGAGAGTAGGAAATGCTGCGACTTTGCCTCCATTGCATGAGTTGCAGCGGAGTAAAGATGCAGATTATCTAACTAAATCAACACTTTTATTTTCGGACATAGGTTTTGGCAGATATGCAAAATCCGTATGGTTAACGCTCCAGTGTTTCTGGACATACCTTTTTAGACATGGATGATATTTAGCGAATCACCCGCCATTCTTTGGCGAAACTGCCGCGTGATTCGACCAGATCACCTTCATGTGATTTGAAATATCCACCTACGGAATTGGTGAGTTTTCTACGCGCAACGAGGTCTTCCGGATCGTGCCCGATCTGGTCGAGCATGATAGAAGCAATTTCAAGAGGCCGATCCAGCCACCATTTTCGCGAAGAACGGTTAATGCCCGAAGGCCAATCTCACCAGACTTGAAAAGACCTCTCCACTTCCTTGGCGGACGGGGCTTAAGGTAAGTTGGTTGCTGCCAATCAGGGTAATCGCGCTTGATCAGCTTCTTGGCGCACGCCACGAGGTCTTCAAGCTCTCGGACTTGATGGTAGAGCGTCGGCAGGCGATCCGCTGCCGTCTGAATGCTCCGCAATTCCTTGCGAGTAGCGTCAAGCTCTCCCTGCAAAACGCAGAGTTTCTCCTCTAGCCCCTTTCTAAGGTTCGAATTCCCCATACCCGCTACATAGGGCGTCAGGTGGCATCATGCTTGGTGCTGTTGCGCCATAATACCGCATTTTCCCACCAGCTTGAAAAATCATCGTTGCGGCAGCGCGTAGGCGATGACTGCGTCGCCTACGGGCGTTTCCATGAAGTGATGGCCGCCCGCCATGATGACCACATATTGGCGTCCGCCTGCCTCATAGGTGACCGGGGTTGCCTGGCCGCCTGCAGGGAGCACGTCTTGCCACAGGGTCTTGCCGGTATTGACGTCGATCGCGCGGATGAGATTGTCGGTGGTGGCGGCGATGAACATGAGACCGCCTGCCGTCACGACGCCGCCGCCATTGTTCGGCGTGCCGATGTCGAAGGGAATACCGGTCGGGATGTTGAACGGGCCGTTGCGACGGGCCGAGCCGAACGGGCGATCCCAGATGGTCTTGCCGGTCATCATATCGATTGCCCGGATGCCGCCATAAGGCGGCTCCTTGCAGAGGAGGTTGGTGAAGGGCAGCCGCCAGCCCGCATTGACGTCGATCGCATAGGGCGTTCCGGCCTGGGGATCGCCTTTGCCTTCCGGCTTTCCAGTCAGCGAACCGCCACGCGCCGCAATTTGGGCACGCGTTTCCCAACCCTTCGCATCGGCCTCCGCCCGCGGGACGAGCCGGTTGTAGTTCGGCATGTCGTTATAATTGGCGATGATGACGCCGCGCTGCGGATCGATCGCGATACCGCCCCAATCCGAACCGCCATTATAGCCTGGATATTGGATCCAGCGGCGGTCCGCGGTCGGCGGCGTGTAGAAGCCGTCATAATGGGCACGGCGGAACTGGATGCGGCAGATCATCTGGTCGATCGGCGACATGCCCCACATGTCGCGTTCCTGAAGATCCGCCTTACGCAGCGTATGGTACAGGGATACTGGCTGCGTCGGCGAACGCTGCGCAGGCTCCACCCCGCCGCCCGGCACCGTCATATTCGCGACGGGCGTCAGCGGGCGTCCGGTGCGCCGGTCCAGAATATAGATGTCGCCCTGCTTGCTCGGCAGGATAAGCGCGGGCACGGCGCCATTGCCGGCGGGGAGATCGACGAGCGTGGCTTGCGAGCCGAGGTCATAATCCCAAACATCGTTGCGGACGGTCTGGAAGGACCAGGCGGGCCGCCCGGTCGCAACGTCGATCGCGACGAGCGATGTCGAGAAGCGCTTTTCCTGTGGGCTGCGTGTGCCGCTCCAATAATCGACGGCGCTGTTGCCCATGGGCAGGTAGACGAGGCCGAGCGCTTCGTCGCCCGACGCGGTCGTCCACATATTGGGCGTGCCGCGTGCATATTCCTGGCCTTCGGGCGGCATGCCTGTCCATTGCGGATTGACCATGTCCCAGGCCCAGCGGAGCGCGCCCGTCGTTACGTCATAGCCGCGGATGACGCCGGACGGTGCGTTGCGCTGCTGACCGTCGAGTACCTGATGGCCGACGACGATCACGCCGCGCACGATCGTGGGCGCGGAGGTGACCGAAACCATGCCGGGGTCGACCTGGCCGAGGCCCACCTTCAGATCGACCTGTCCATTCGTGCCGAAATCCCGGCAGGGCTGCCCGGTTGCGGCATCGACGGCGATGAGGCGCGCATCGAGCGTCCCTTCGATGATCCGGGTGCGGCAGGCCGTGGTGGTTGGAGACGGAGAAGCCAGCGGCGGCGCCGGTCGCGGTGCGGTTGCCGGAGCGGCGGTCGCGCTCGCATCGTGATACGCGACGCCCCGGCAGGCGGCGGTATAGGGAATCCAGGCGTCGGGCACGCCCGGATCGAAGCGCCATTTTTGCTGGCCGCTCGCCGCATCCAAAGCGATCAGTATGTTCTTGGCCGAACAGAGATAGACGGTGTCGCCAATCTTCAGCGGCGTGGTTTCCGCGCCATATTTATTGTTCTTCATGTCGGTGGGAAGGTCGCCGGTATGATAAACCCAGGCGCGCTCCAGCCGTGCAACATTGCCCGGCGTGATTTGGGCGAGCGTCGAGTAACGCTGGGCGCCATAGGTGCCGCCATAAGCGGTCCAGTCGCTTCCCGACGCCTGTGTTGCCACGCTCAAGGGAACCACGCCGCGCGCGGGAGGTATGCCGCCGATCACCGCGTCGGGCGCCATGCGCCCGGCTATCACGCCGCCGCCGATCAATATGACCAGTGCGGCGAGGAAGGCGGCGCCTGCGCCCTTCCAGTTGACCCGCGCGCTGAGCAGGGGTGTGACCAGAATAACGAGCAAGAGAAGGACCGCCGGGCCGACTACGCGCGGCACGAGCGCCCAGGGGTTCGTCCCGCTTTCCCAAAATGCCCAGATGACGGTCGCGATGAATATCACGCCGTAGAGCAAGGCGCCTGCCAGCCGCCGTGTCATGATGAGCCAGCCCGACAGGACGAGCCCCGCGCCCGCCGCCGCATAATAAGGCGAACCGCCGAGCGCGAGGAGCCAGATGCCGCCGATCAGCAAGACCGCGCCGAGGAGGGCGAGCAGGATGCCGACGGCCGTCGCGGCCCAGGATCGGCGGCGAATAAGGGGCGGGGCGGTCGATGCCATCATGCTCTCCATCTCGCGGATGCGAACGGAACCAGCCGCCGGGCGGTTGGTTCCGGTTCGTAACCGTTCCAATCCGCAAGGCGCCAATGATCGAGCCTTTCTTCCCCTATTGCGGACCTGCGCCTTTGCCTTCCGAGCTTCTGTCGCGCTGGAATTTCGACCCTTTTTTGATGGGTGGATTTGGGTTGGCGGTCTTGGGCTATGCCCGATTCCGATATGCAGTCGATAGACAAGGTCTCTGCTTTGCGGCGGCGATCTTTCTGTGCGTCCTGCTCTTCATCTCTCCGCTCTGTGCGCTGAGTTCGGCATTGTTTTCAGCCCGGGTCGCGCATCACATTCTGCTGTCGGCGGCGGTTGCGCCGTTGCTCGCCTTCGCCTGGCCCGCGCCGACGGGGTATAGCCGGATCGCAGCGTGGACCATCGCTCAGGCCGTGTTGTTCTGGGCGTGGCACGCACCGCCGCTTTATGCCTGGGCGCTGTCCAGCGATCTTGCCTATTGGCTGATGCAGGCGTCGATCCTGTTGCCGTCGATCTTCTTCTGGCGGGCATTGCGGGCGGCATCCGGCCCGGCGGGCGTGGTGGCGCTTTTGGCGACGATGGTGCTGATGGGATTGCTCGGCGCGCTCATCACGTTCAGCGGAAATCCGCTTTATGCGCCTCATGCGCTGACCACACTGCCATGGGGCTATACGCAGATGGACGACCAGCAGCTTGCCGGGCTCATTATGTGGGCGCCGTCCGCCGGCTTCTATCTTGGCGCGGCGTTGCTGCTGCTTGGCCGTTGGTTGTCGCGCGAAGAGGCGGCGCGCGCATGATTGGGGCGCGGCTCCGCGAATGGGCGCGGCGGCATAGCGACAAGGGGCGCTATACGCCGGTCGGGATCATCTTCCACTGGGTGATGGCGGCGCTCGTCATCCTGCAGCTCGCGCTCGGCTGGTACACGACGCGCATGTATGCGGGCGGCGATCGGCTGACCGCTTATCAATGGCATAGCGACCTTGGCCTTCTCATCCTCTTCCTCGCCTTCTTGCGCTTTGCATGGCGGATGATGGTGCCGGGGCCGATCAACGACGCGGATAAAGGCGGGTGGCAGACCAATATCGCTTATGCGACGCATGTGGTCTTCTATCTCTGCTTCTTCGGCCTGCCGATTACGGGATGGATGATGTGGTCGGCTCTCGGCGACGGGAGGCCACTTTATGTCGCGGGATTGGTGCCGTGGCCGCAAATGCCGTTCGGTGGGCTTGACCCGCAATGGCAATGGGCGATCCTCGATTGGGCGGAGGATCTGCACCAGATGTTCATCCTCATCCTCATCATCCTCATTCCGCTCCACGTGGGCGCGGCGCTGAAACATCATTGGTGGGATCGGGACGACGTTCTGGAAGGGATGCTTCCGGACGTGAAGGACGCGGACGATCACCGGGAAGGCTTGACGCATAAGCCGAAACGGCCTCGATCTCCGCGGGTGACAGGCGCTGGCTGATAACGAGCATGAGGTTGCCCGGATCGCCGCGCCTTTCCCCTTGTCGCCACTGGCGCAGCTGATCGGCGAGGTAGGATGCGGGCTGTCCGGCGAGCGGCGGATTGCCTTCGCCTTGTCCTTCGCCATTCGCGCCGTGACAAGCGGCGCAGGCGGTGAGTCCGCGCGACGAATCCCCTTCGATATAAAGACGCGATGGCGCGGTTGCCTTCTGCTGGATCGCAGGCGCGGGGAGGGCGGCATAATAAGCGGCGACATCCTGCCGCTGCTGCTGGGAGAGGCGGCGCGCGAGGTGTTGCATGTCCGGATTGCGGCGTAGGCCCGCTGCGTAAAATTCCATCTGGCGGGACAGGTAACCAGCCCCAAACCCTGCAATGCGCGGCACGCCCGCGCCATTGCCTTCGCCTTTCAGGCCGTGGCAGGCGATGCACGCATTTTGCGGGCCCGCATCGCCGCCGGACAAGGCAATGAGCTCGCCACTCGCCGAATAGGGATCGTGCGCGCGGGTTTCGGGCGGATTACAGGCCGCTGCCCCGAACGCGGCGCTGGCGAGGATCAAAGCGCGCACCGGCCAAGGTTTCAAGCTTTTGAGCACGAGCGAGGAACCTCCGCGCCGCCCCAACGGTTCCGGGGGTGTAACTGAATGCGGGCTGCCGTGGCGAAGCGAATGATTTCCATGACGATCTGCTCTCTTGCCTTGGCCGCGTGCAAGGCTCCGCCCGAAGAGCGGCATCAGATGCCCGGAGCGGACCCGATGCGCGGAAAGGCCGTGATCGAGAAAGCGGCCTGTGCGGCCTGCCACGCCATCCCCGGCATCAAGTGGCCTCAAGGCGAACTTGGCCCCTCGCTCGACGGCTTTGCCGATCAGGGGATGATCGCGGGCCGCTTCTCCAACCGTCCGGATCTGCTGGTCCGCTACATTCGCAACGCGCCGTCCATGACGCCCGGCACCGCCATGCCCGCCATGCCGATCAGCGAGGGCGAAGCGCGCGATGCAGCCGCTTATCTTTACACGCTTCATGACCGTTGAAGGCCTAGCCGGATGGCCGCCGCCGGTGTTCGACCCGGCGGGCCCTTTCGCGGGATCGATCACGACGCTCGCCTGGGTGCTGACGGGCATGGCGGTCGCGGTGCTCGCCATTGTCCTACTCGCCATCTGGACGGCGCTGAAAGGGCGCCCCGCGCTGCGCAAGCGGCTGGGCGGCGAGCGGATGATCTGGATCGGCGGCGTCGCCTTCCCCGTCGTGGTGCTCACCCTCCTCCTCATCTGGGGGCTTAGTCTTACCAGCGGCATATCGAAGCCGATCGCGGGCACGGACATGCGGATCCGCGTCAGCGGGGAAATGTGGTGGTGGCGGGTGTCCTATCTCGACGGGCAGGGGCGCGAAATCCTGCGCGACGCCAACGAAATCCACATACCCGCCGGGCAGACCGTCGCGCTGGAACTGACATCGGCGGACGTCATCCACAGCTTTTGGGTGCCGCGCCTGTCGGGCAAGCTCGACATGATCCCCGGCCGCACCAATGTGATGCGCATCCAGGCCGACAAACCGGGCGTCTATGGCGGGCAATGCGCCGAATATTGCGGCGGGCCCCACGCTTTGATGGGCTTCGTCGTCGTCGCTCATACGCCGGAGGATTTCGGGCGGTGGATGGCGTCCCGGCAAGCGCCGCCACCGGCACCCGCAACCAACGAAGCGCGGCGCGGCGCGGCTCTGTTCGCGTCGGCGGGATGTGCGGCCTGTCACGCGGTGGCCGGAACGTCCGCCAACGGCCTTGCGGGGCCGGACCTCTCTTATGTTGGCGCACGCCGCACTTTGGGCGCTGGCATCCTACCCAATAATCGCGGCGCGATGATCGGATGGATCGGCAATAGCCAGGCGATCAAGCCCGCCAACCGTATGCCCGCCTACACCATGCTCCCGGCCGAGGATTTGAAGGCCATCGCCGTCTATCTCGAGGGGCTGAAGTGACGTCGGAAACCGGCTTCGACCCGAAGCTCTACGATCGTTTCCCGACGTCCGGCGCCCGCCCGCGCGGCGAGTTGGAGGAATTGGAGCGCATCTGGTGCGCGCCCAAGGGCTGGCAATATCTGACCGTCGTCAACAACAATTATGTCGGCATTTATTATGTCGGCGCGGCCTTTCTGTTCTTCCTGCTCGCCGGAATCCTCGCCCTCGTCATGCGGGTGCAACTCGCCGCGCCGCTGATGGGCGTGCTGCCGCAGGAAACCTACAATCAGTTCTTCACCATGCACGGCACGGTGATGATGTTCCTCTTCGCCGTGCCGATGGTGGAGGCGCTGGGCATCATGCTGCTGCCGCAAATGCTGTCGGCCCGCGATCTGCCTTTTCCCCGCCTCTCGGCCTACGCCTTCTGGGCGTATCTGGTCGGCGGGCTCGCATTCTTCTCCTCGCTTTTCGTCGGCCTCGCGCCCAATGGCGGCTGGTTCATGTATCCGCCGCTCACCAGCACGGCCTATTCGCCGGGGATCAACACCGATTTCTGGCTGCTCGGCATCGGCTTCATCGAGATTTCCGCCATTGCCGGGGCGATCGAGATCGTGGTGGGCGTGCTGCGCACCCGGGCGCCGGGCATGACGCTGGACAAGATGCCGATCTTCGCCTGGGCGATGCTCGTCTTCGCGATCATGATCATCATCGCCTTTCCGGCGGTGATCCTCGGCACATTGCTGCTGGAGTTTGAGCGGGCGTTCAACTGGCCGTTTTTCGATCCGACGCGGGGCGGCGATCCGCTCTTGTGGCAGCACCTCTTCTGGTTCTTCGGCCACCCGGAAGTCTACATCATCTTCCTGCCCGCAGCAGGTCTTGTCTCGATGATGGTCGCGATGGTCGCGCGCACCGATCTCGTCGGCTACCGCCTTGTCGTCCTCGCTTTGCTGGCTACCGGTTTCATCAGCTTCGGCGTCTGGGCCCATCATATGTTCACGACCGGGATGCCGACCCTTTCCGTCGGCTTCTTTTCGGCGGCGAGCATGGCGGTGAGCGTTCCGGCGGGCATCCAGGTTTTTGCCTGGATCGCGACGCTGGCAGTTGGAAAGGTGCGCTACAATACGCTCGCTTTATTCATCATCGGCACGCTTATCATCTTCACGATGGGCGGCCTGACCGGCGTGATGGTCGCGCTCGTGCCCTTCGATTGGCAGGCGCATGACAGTTATTTCATCGTCGCCCACCTTCACTACGTGCTGATCGGCGGAATGGTCTTCCCGATGTTCGCGGCTTTTTATCATTGGGCGCCGATGGTGAGCCGCCGCGCGCTGTCCGAACGGCTCGGCAAATGGGTGTTCGGCCTGATGTTCGCAGGTATGCACATCGCCTTTCTGCCCATGCATCTGACCGGCATGATGGGGATGCCGCGCCGGGTTTATACCTATTTGCCGGATCGCGGCTGGGATCTGCCGAACCTTATCTCGACCGTCGGCGCTTTCGTGCTCGCGGCGGGTATCGCTCTGTTCGTGATCGACCTCATACGCAACGTCCGCCTCGCGCCGGGCGGCGGCAATGCGGGCAATATCTATGGCGCCGGCACGCTCGAATGGCTGCCGACCGAGCTTTATTCGACGCGTTCCATTCCAGTCGTGAAGAGCCGCCAGCCTTTGTGGGACGATCCCGATCTTTCGAAAGATGTGGAGGAGGGTCGCTATTTCTTGCCCGGCAGCGTGACGGGCAATCGCGAGACGATCGTCACCAGCCCGCTTATGGCCGAGCCGCAATATCTGCAGATCATGCCGGGGCCGTCCGTCTGGCCGCTTTTGTCGGCGGTGTTCACGGCGGGCTTCTTCCTGCTGCTGACCGTCCAGGCTTATGGGGCGGGGCTGGTGAGCGGCGTATTGGCGATCCTCGCGGTGCTGCGCTGGATGTGGGAAACCGACCGGCCGGTGAAGCAGCCGTTCGTCGATATTGGAGCCGGCATCAACGTGCCGACCTATGTCACCGGCACCAGCACCCATGGCTGGTGGGCGATGGTGGTGCTGATGATCGTCATCGGCATGATCTTCTTGATGACGGTCTTCTCCTACCTCTATCTTTACGGGCGGAGCACGCGGTTCTGGATCGATCCGCCGGACGCCGTCTCCCTCGCGCTGATCGTGGGTGGCGCGGCTCTGTCAGCGCTCCTCGCCGCTGGATCGCGGCGGGCGTTGCTGAAGGGCGATGGCCGCAAGCGCCTTGCCATCTGGCTACTTATCCTCGCCTCGATCGTCATCAGCGCCGTCACATTCATCGATTATCGCAGCTGGCTGGCAGCGGGTCTCGATCCCGAAGCGAGCGGGCAGGGGGCGGTGATCCACGCCTTTATCGGCCTGCAGGCCTGCCTCAGCGGGATCGCGCTGCTGATGGCGGCGTTCGTCGCGGCGCGGGGCGCCCGGAACTTCATTCCCGTACCGCGCAGCAATGTGATCGATCTGCCCGCGATCTTCATTATCTTCACCGCCGCATTGGGTGCCGCCGGTCCCGGCTTGGTCCGGCTGTTTCCCGGAACGCTGTGATGCGCAGCTGGATCATCCTGCTCGGCGGCCTGGCGCTTTGGGCGGTACACTTCTTTGGCCTCTATTTTACGGGCAGCATCTTTCTGTCTTCGGGAACGGCGCGGTCGATTGCGGGATTGTTCACCCTGGCCTGCGCAGCCGCGACGCTTCTCCTCATGGCGTGGATCAACAGGCAAAGCGAAGCCGTTCTTGCAGGCTGGGTCAGCCCAGCCGGGCGCGCCGGAGCGGTCCTCGCGCTCATCGCCATCATCTGGCAGGGGCTGCCGGTTCTTTTCTAACGCGGTCCGCTCTGTCATAGGGCGCGGCGTATAGGAAAAGAGGGAAGACATGACCGAGATCGAATGGTGGGAATTCGAGAAGGCGAACGAGCTGGCCGAACAGGCCGCCGGCGACATCGCCTTCGTGATCGAAAGCGCGACCGAGGCTCATGGCGGCGCGCGGCTTGCGGTGCCCGGCGGCTCCACGCCCGACGCAATCTACAAGGCGTTGCTTGAAAAGAATATCGACTGGGAAAAGGTGACCCTGATCCCCACCGACGATCGCCTTGTCGGCCTCGACGATCCGTCCAGCAATTATGCCAAGCTCGAAAACTTTTTCGGCGCAAAGGGCGCGAACATCATCTCGCTGGTCGATGAAACGGCGCTGGGCGATTATCGGCAGGCCGGACAGCTGGGCGATGCGCGCCTCGCCATCGTCGATTGGCCGCTCGACCTCGTCTGCCTCGGCATGGGCGCGGACGGGCATACCGCATCGATCTTCCCCGGCCCCGACATGGATCGCGCACTCACCGGCCCGCGCGAACGCCGCGCCGTTGGCGTGCGCCCTGATCCGATGCCGGATAATGCGCCTTATGATCGCGTCACGCTGACCGCGGCAGCGCTCACGTCGGCGCGCACGATGATGGTCGTCATCACGGGTGATGAGAAGAAAGAGGTGCTGGAAAAGGCGATCGAAGACGGCCCGCTGTCGTCCAAGCCGATCGGCCGCCTGCTCGCCGAACTCGACACGCCCGTCGATATCTTCTGGGCGGCGGAGTAGTCCCTCACGCCTATCACGTCATACCGGCGAAAGCCGGTATCTCGGGGCGAGAGGGCGCGGTCTGGTCCCGAGACCCCGGCTTTCGCCGGGGTGACGGGTACTAGAGGAGCTCGTTGAGCCTCAATTCCCGAAACAGCGCCTCGCGCGCTTGCTCCATCTGCCGCCAAAGCGCAGGATCGCGCAGATCCTCCGGCGCGATCTGCTCCGGCCAGTGGGAGGCGATGACGCCCGCGACGCGATCGAGCTTGGCTTCGTCCATCATGAACCGCTGATCCACCGAGGACGGATCAGCGACGACGCGCAAGCGCAGGCAAGCCGGGCCACCGCCATTCGACATGGATTGGCGCACGTCGACGATGAGCAATTGCCGGATCGGGCCATTGCCCGCGACCATGTCCTGCAGCCAGCTCCAGACCGCGGGCGTCTCCCGCGCTTCTTCCGGCAGGATCAGGGCCATTCCGCCTTCGGGCAGCGAAACCAGTTGCGCGTTGAAAAGATAGCTCGCCACCGCATCGGCGAGGCTCACCGCGCTCGCCGGAACTTCGACAATCTCCACCTCGGGCATCAGGCGGCGGAGGTCGGCGTAAAGCGCACCCTTGTCCGCAAAGGCCAGTTCGTGCGCGAACAGCACATTCTCGTTCGCCACCGCGACAACGTCATTGTGGAAAGCGCCCGCCGCGATCGCCTCTTCCGACTGGGCGGCGAACAACGTGCGATCGGCATCGAGGCCGTGGAGGCGGGCGATGGCACGGCTCGCCTCGACATGCTGGCGGGCGGGAAAGGCGCCGCCGCGTTCGCCATAGACGAAGACTTCGACGCCGGGCGCGCCATGGCTTGCGCACAGGCGCATATGGTTGGCCGCCCCTTCATCGCCAAAGGTGCCGGGCACCGGCGCATGGACGGCAAACGCGCTCTCATCCGCAAAGGCGAGACGCAACTGGGCAAGCGTGTCCGGCCATTCGTGGCTGCGGTGCGGCATCGTCCGCAGGTTGGCGACGGTCAGATGGCATCGCCCGTCCGCCGTGTCCGGCGCGGGCGACACGGTGGCGGCATTGGCGGCCCACATGGCCGACGCTGAAAAGGCCGCGGGACGGATGCTGTCCGGCGCGTTCTCCACATCAGTGCCGAGCGCGGCCAGCCAGCCGCGATTGGGGCGGGGCAGGGGCATAAAGGCGCCTTGCGCAAGGCCGAGGCGCAGATTGTGCCGCATCTTTTCGACGCCCTGCAGCGCGGCGGCACGCGGCTGCGACACCAAACGGGCGTTGCGCGCAGAGGCAAGGTTGCCCTGGCTCAGCCCGGCATAATTGTGGCTTGGCCCGATAATGCCGTCGAAATTGATCTCGCGCAGCGTCATGGCATCAGCGCCCGATTGCGAGGAAGGGGGCGCCTGGTTTGATTTCAAGCAGTTCGGCCGCTTTCGGATCCAGCATGGCCGTGCCGTCGCGGGTGCTGACATAGCCATAGCAGGCGCGGAACTTGCCGAGCCGCCCGGTCGAGATCATGCGCTGTTCGCCGTCCCAATCCTCGCTCGTGCCGGCAAAGACATACTCCGCGGCGTCGCGCACCGTCCGCACCTTGTCGACCTGCGCGATCATCGTCGGGCCACCGTCGAAAATGTCGATATAGGATTCAAAGGCGAAGCCCTCGCGCTCCAGCATCTTCATCGCGGCGCGGCCTGACGGGTGGGGGAGGCCCATGACGCCGCGCGCGCTTTCGGGCAGCATGGCGGTATAGACCGGCGTCTTGGGCATCAGGTCCGCGATGAACTGCGTGCCGTGCGTGCCGTTGAATTCGTCGGCTTCCTGGAATCCCATGCCGAAGAAGCGGCCCGCAATCGCATCCCAGAAAGCCGATCCGCCCGCTTCGTCGATCACACCGCGAAGCTCGGCGATCAGCCGGTTGCCGAAACGCTGCCGGTGCTGACGAATGAACAAATAGCGGCTCCGCGCAAGGAGGAGGCCAAGGCCGCCTGCCCGTTCGCCGGGATGGAGGAACAGTCCGCCCACCTCGGACGAACCCTCCATGTCTGTCACAAGGGTCAGCATCTCGGCGCGGAAGGTGCGGCCGAGTTCCTTCGACGTCTGGGTCAGCGTGCTGATGCGGTAACTGTAGAAAGGCTGCTGCGTGCCCACCATGCCGAACATCTGGCAGGTGCCGCGAATCTGCCCGGTTTCGGCATTTTCCAGCACCATCATGAAGCAGTCGTTCGTCTGTAATTCTTCGGTCCGCGCAAAGGCCTCTTCGGACCGGATGATCTTTTCGACCAAAGCGCCGCGATCGGGCGGCAGGTTGGTAAACCCCCCTCCGGTCAGCTTGGCCATTTCATAAATGGCTTTGAAATCTTCATTGGTGACGGGACGAATGCGAAAGCTCACGCAAGGGCTCCGGTAACGAGGCGCAGGATAGAAAGGGCGGACAGCTGGGCGCGCTCGGCCAGGCTGTCCACGATCAGATATTCCTGATCGGAATGAATGGCGCCGCCGCGCACGCCCATCGTGTCAACGACGGGGACGCCGCAGGCCGCGATATTATTGCCGTCGCACACGCCTCCGGACGGCTGCCAACGAATATCCTGGCCAAGGTCGAGGCCGCAGCGGCGGACAAGGCCGAACAGTTTCTCGGCTTCGGGATCGAGCGGCTTGGGCGGGCGCCCGAAACCGCCATGAACATGGATCGTCACGTCATGTTCGGCCGCGACCATCGCAACCGCTGCATCGAGCTGGGCGCGGGCGCGGTCCTGATCCTCGGTCGTGAAAGGGCGCATGTTGACGCGCAAAATAGCGTGGTCGGGCACGACATTGTTGGGGCTTCCCCCCTCGATCCGTGCCGGGTTGACGGACAGGCGCGGCCCCTTGGCCTTGGCAAGGCGCAGGGCGAGGTCGGCGGCGGCGACGACGGCGTTGCGGCCATCCTCCGGATTGCGTCCGGCATGGGCGCTCTTGCCCTTGATCAGGATCGAGAAATTGCCGCTGCCCGGACGCGCTCCCGCGAGCGTGCCGTCGGGGAGGGCGGCGGGTTCATAGGTGAAGGCAGCGTTCTTCCCCCGCGCGGCCTGCGCAAGCAGCGCGGCGGAGCCCGGCGAGCCGACTTCTTCGTCGCTGTTGAGCACGATTTCGTAGCCAAAGGCCTTGGCCTCCGGTGCGGCCTCCAGCGCTTTCAGCGCCGCAAGCATGACCGCGATCCCGCCCTTCATGTCGGCAACGCCGGGGCCGCCAAGCACGCCGTCCTCGCGCCACGTCAAATCCTGGAACGGGTGATCGATGCCGAACACGGTGTCCATATGGCCGGTGAAGAGCAATTGCACCGGCGCGCTGGGGCGCACCTTCAAATGCAGATTTTGCCCATAATGAAGCGCGTTCAGCGACCCGTCCGATGCCATCGCGTCAACCGGTGCCGGGTCGCGGAGATGAAGTTCACCCGGCAGCACCGAAAATTCGTCGGCCAATACCGCCGCCATCGTCGCGAGGCCGAGCATGTTCGACGACCCGCTATTGATCGCGGCCCACCGCTCCACCTTGTCGAGCATAGGGTCCGCCCCGGCGCGCTCCACAGCCGCCGCTTCATGTCGGGAAAGCCTCTCCATGTGGGGGTGTGTAGCTGGGGTTTGCGCTGAATGCCAACGCATGGCGGCATATCGTCATGCTGAACTTGTTTCAGCATCCATGTCGATGACAATTTGGCAGCTTGAATCATGGACCCTGAAACAAGTTCAGGGTGACGTTAGAGCGAGATCAAAGCCACCCCCGAAATGCCGCCAGCACATCCTCGTACAATTTCCTCTTGAACGGGACGATCATCGCCGGAAGCTCCTCCGGATCGGCCCATTTCCATGCGCGGAATTCCGGTTCCGCGGTTTCCAGATCGACGTCCTCGTCGCGTCCCAGGAAGCGGCACAGGAACCAGGCCTGACGCTGTCCGCGCCACTTGCCGCCCCACATTTTGCCGATCAGGTCGTCCGGCAGGTCGTAGAGCAATTCCCCCGGGGCCCGCGCGATCACTTCGACGAGTTCAGGCGCAATGCCGGTTTCCTCTTCCAGTTCGCGCAGGGCGCCGGCCTTGGCATCCTCGCCATCGTCGAGCCCACCCTGCGGCATCTGCCAGGCTTCGAGCGTGCTATCCAAACGCTGGGCCACGAACACCTGTCCGTCGCGATTGAGGAGCATCACGCCAGCGGCGGGGCGGTAGGGGAGGTCGATCACGAACGGCCTTTCTGAAAAATGGCTTGTACGCGCCCCGATTATCGCGGCCTCCTCCACCCCGCTAGTCCTGAGCTTGTCGAAGGACGGAACGAGATGACACGTCCTTCGACAGGCTCAGGACTAGCGGCGGCGGGATGACAGAGATCGTAATGCCATCTTGAGCGTTGAAGCATGGACGCTTGAAGCGTAGGGGAACGCGCAAGACTATTCGAAGGATCGTAGATGGCAACCGCCACCCATATCGTGACCCCTGAGGAATCCGAGCCGCATGGCCCGCTGGAGGCGGTTGTCGTCCGCTTCGCGGGCGATAGCGGCGACGGCATGCAATTGACGGGCGGGCAATTCACGCTCTCCACCGCGCTCGCGGGGAACGACCTTGCGACCTTCCCGGATTTCCCGGCGGAAATTCGCGCGCCGCAGGGCACGACGTTCGGCGTTTCGGCCTTCCAGATCAATTTCGGCTCCTCTGCCATCGAGACGGCGGGCGATGCGCCCGACGTGCTGGTCGCGATGAACCCGGCGGCCTTGAAGGTGAATGTCGCCTCGCTGAAGCCCGGGGGCCTCATCATCGCCGACGAGGGTGAATTCGGCGCGCGCAACCTTGCCAAGGCGGGTTATGATGCGAACCCGCTGGACGATGGCAGCCTCGCCAAATGGCAGCTCATCAAGTTCAATATCTCGCAGCTCACCCTCGATGCCGTGAAGCCCTTCGGCCTCGGCAATAAGGAGGCCCTGCGCTGCAAGAATATGTGGACGCTCGGCCTCGCGCTCTGGATGTTCGATCGTGATCGCGGGCCGATCGAAGATTGGCTGAAGACGAAGTTCGCCAAGGCGCCGGAGCTGGCCGAAGCCAATATCGCTGCGCTGAATGCGGGTCACGCCTTTGGTGAAACCGCCGAAATCGGGGGACCGCTCAAGCAGCACCATATCGATCCCGCGCCCGCCGAGCCGGGCCTTTATCGCACGATCACCGGCGCCGAGAGCATTTCGCTTGGTCTCGTCGCTGGCACGCAGCTTGCGGGCCTCAAGATGTTCTTCGGCGGCTATCCGATCACCCCGGCGTCCGCGATCCTTCACCATCTGTCGCGGCTCAAGGAATATGACGTCACGACTTTCCAGGCAGAGGACGAAATCGCGGCCATCGCCAGCGCGATCGGCGCGAGCTTTGCCGGATCGCTCGGCGTTACCTCTTCGTCCGGGCCGGGGATTGCATTGAAAGGCGAGGCGATGGGCCTCGCGATCATGACCGAGCTTCCGCTCGTCATCGTCAATTCGCAGCGCGGCGGGCCGTCGACCGGCTTGCCCACCAAGACCGAGCAGTCGGACCTTTATCAGGCCGTCTATGGCCGCAATGGCGACGCGCCGATGCCGGTCATTTCTGCCCGCTCGCCCGCCGACGCCTTCGATTGCGCGATCGAGGCGGTGCGCATCGCCGTCCAATATATGACGCCGGTCATGCTGCTCACCGACGGCTATATCGCCAATGCCGCCGAGCCGTGGAAGGTGCCGGACATGGGCGGATATG
This sequence comes from Allosphingosinicella vermicomposti, assembly GCF_003012815.1. GTDB lineage: Bacteria > Pseudomonadota > Alphaproteobacteria > Sphingomonadales > Sphingomonadaceae > Allosphingosinicella > Allosphingosinicella vermicomposti. The sequence continues at coordinate 686,729 of NZ_PXYJ01000001.1, forward strand.
CGCCGTTCCCCGTGACGTTCCACGATGAAAGGCCGGCCGAGGGCGAGCAGGTGCTGGCCTATAAGCGCGACGACAAGCGCGCCCGCGTCTGGATCAAGCCGGGCAGCGAAGGCCTGATGCATCGTATCGGCGGCATCGAAAAGAATGTGAAGACCGGCCACATCGACTATAACCCCGACAACCATCAGGCGATGACCGATATGCGCGCCGCCAAGGTGATGGGCGTCGCCGATACGATCCCGGATCAGGACGTGACGCTGGGCGAAGCGGGATCGAAGCTCGCCGTGGTCGGCTGGGGCTCGACCTTCGGCCCGATCCACCAGGCCGTCCGCCGCGCGCGGAAGCAAGGATTGGACGTCTCCCACGTCCATATCCGCCATATCTGGCCGCTGCCGAAGAATTTGGGTGAGCTCCTCGCCACTTATGACCGGATCATCATTCCGGAAATGAACAATGGGCAGCTCAAGACCCTGCTGCGCGACCAATATCTGGTGGACGCGAAGCCGGTCCTCAAAGTGTCCGGCCAGCCCTTTATGATCGCCGAAATCGAAGCGGCGATCGACGAGGCTTTGAACGCTTGACCGTCATCCCGGCGCAAGCCGGGATGACGGGACGAAAATGCACCTGATGACACGGAGATTCCGGCTTTCGCCGGAATGACGTGGAGAGATGAAATGAACGAACTGACGAAACTCACGGCCAAGGATTTCGCGACCGACCAGGAAGTGCGCTGGTGTCCGGGCTGCGGCGACTATGCGGTGCTGAAGGCCGTGCAGCGGACCATGCCGGAACTTGGCGCGAAGCCGGAAAATACCGTGTTCATCTCCGGCATCGGCTGCTCGTCGCGTTTCCCTTATTATATGGAAACCTACGGCTTCCACACGATCCACGGCCGCGCGCCCGCGATTGCCACCGGTGTAAAACTCGCCAATCCGGACCTCGACGTGTGGATCATTACCGGCGACGGCGATGCGCTTTCGATCGGCGGCAACCACACGATGCACGTGCTGCGCCGCAACCTCGATTGCCAGATTCTGCTGTTCAACAACGAGATTTACGGTCTCACCAAGGGCCAATATTCGCCGACCAGCCGCGCGGGCACGCGTTCGCCCTCGACGCCTTACGGCTCGGTCGATCGCCCGGCCAACCCCTGCGCTTTTGCCCTCGGTTCGGGCGCCCGCTTCGTCGCGCGCGGTATCGACGTCAGCAAACATCTACCGGACGTGCTGAAGGCCGCTTATGCCCACAAGGGCGCGGCCTTCGTCGAAATCTACCAGAATTGCATCGTCTATAATGACGACGTCTTCGCGCCCTTCACCGCGAAGGAAAATGCCGGAAAGCAGCTTTGGCTGAAGACCGGCGAGCCGATGCTGTTCGACGGCGGTGCCAAGGGCATCGCGCTCGATGTCGAAACGCTCTCGCTCCGTGTCGTCGACGTGACCGACGGCGACTGGCAGAGTGCGGGCGTCCTCGTCCACAACCCGCAGAACAAGGCGCTCGCCCAAATGCTGGTCGAAATGCCGTCCGACATCTTCCCCGTCGCATTGGGCGTCATCTTCGACAGCCCCGCGCCGACCTTCGAAAGCGCGGTCGTCGAGCAGAATAAGGCGGCGGCCGCAGGCAAGGCGCCGAACCTCCAGGCCCTCGTCTCCAAGGGGCAAAGCTGGCAAGTCGAGAAAGAGCCCCGGGCGGAATAAAAGCCCTCCCCCTCGATGGGGGAGGGTTGGGTGGGGGTGATGCTGGGGAGTTCACTGACCTACGTCGAACATCACCCCACCCCAACCCCTCCCCATCGAGGGGAGGGGCTATTGGCATCGGAGCTCGTGAAACCTAAGCAGCCCACTATGGCAACTCGCGGCAAACATCTCACTCAGGCCGACCGCTCCTTTGCGACAGGCGGTGGTCTGCTCGCCAAAGCGTTTAGTCGCGGCTTCTCAAAGATCCTCGACCGGATCGATGCGGGCCTTCTCGAAGGCGGGATCGATACCACCCTGCCCGATGGCAGCAAGCGTCTGATCGGTGGCCGCGCGCCCGGGCCGATGCCGGTCGTCCGCCTCCACAGCTGGAACGCGCTCGTCCGTCTCGCCACCTCCGGCTCGGTCGGCTGGTACAAGGCCTGGGAGCGTGGCGAATGGTCCAGCCCCGATCCCGTGCCTCTCTTCGATCTCTTCATGCGCAATGGCGAGAGCCTGGGCGATGCCGCCCGTGCCAAGGGCCTGTGGCGCGCCGTCAACAAGGCCGCGCATCTGCTCCGCCGCAACAGCAAGGATCAGGCGCGCAAGAATATCGCCTTCCACTACGATCTCGGCAACGATTTCTACGCGGCTTGGCTCGATGCCACGATGGCTTATTCCAGCGCCCTGTTCGACGATTTCGCGGAACCGCTGGAAGCGGCACAGGAGCGGAAGGTTCGCGCGCTGCTCGACCGGCTCGACCTGAAACCGGGCCAGCGCCTGTTGGAAATCGGTTGCGGTTGGGGCGGCCTGATGGAAATCGCCGCGCGCGATTATGGCGTCGAGGTGGTCGGCATCACCCTTTCGGCCGAGCAAAAAGCCTATGCCGAAGCGCGTCTCGCCAATGCGGGGCTAGCGGGCCGCACGTCCATACAGCTGACCGACTATCGCGATGTTCAGGGCACATTCGATGCCGTCGCCAGCGTCGAGATGGTGGAAGCGGTGGGGCAGGAATATTGGCCCGCTTACCTCCAAAGCATCGCCCGCGCGCTGAAGCCCGGGGGCAAGGCCGCGATCCAGCTCATCTCGATCAAGCACGCCTTGTTCGACAGCTATGCCGGCAGCGCGGACTTCATCCAGACCTACATCTTCCCCGGCGGCCTGCTGATCGACGAGCCTCGGTTCGAAGTCGAAGCCGGGAAGGCGGGCCTATCCTGGCAGGACCGCGAGGGCTTTGGCCTTCACTATGCCGAGACGCTGAAGCGCTGGCGGCAGCGTTACGATGCGGCGGTCGCGGAAGGCCGCCTGCCGGATGGCTTTGACGACGCCTTCCACAATCTGTGGCGCTATTACCTCATGTATTGCGAGGGAGGATTTCGCGGCGGCGGAATCGACGTCGCGCAGGTGACTTTGCTGAAAGCCTAGTGTTCCTGCGAAAGCAGGAACCCAGCAGCGCCGCACCCCTCAACTGGGCTCCTGCTTTCGCAGGAGCACAAGGAGGTTAGCGGACTTCCAGCCGGTGTCCGGTTTCGAAGTCGGAGCGCAACAGTTCGACGATCGCGTCGGCGACCGCAGAGGGCTGCTTCAGCTTGCTGGCGTCCTCGCCCGGATAGGCCTTGGCACGCATCAGGGTCGCGGTGGCGCCGGGATCGAGGATCGCGGCGCGGACGGGGGCGAGGTTCTTCACTTCATCGGCATAGCTCAGCACGAGATTTTCGAACGCCGCCTTGGACGCGCCATAGGCACCCCAGAAGGCACGCGGATCGCTGGCAACGCTGGAGGTGACGCCGATCACCCGGCCCGCATCGCTGTTGCGGAGGAGAGGATCGAAAGCCGCGATCAGCGCCTGCTGGGCGATCACGTTCAGGGTCAGGATCTTGTTGAATTCCTTCCCGTCCATCTGCGCGACCGGCATCAGGTTGCCGAGCATGGCGGCATTGAGGACGAGGATGTCGAGCTTCCCCCAACGCTCCGCCACGGCCGAGGAAAGGCGAGCCACGCTATCATTTTCCGTGAGGTTCAGGGGCGCGATCGTCGCGCTGCCGCCCGATTGGTAGATGCGGTCCTCAACCTCTTCGAGGCCCGCCACGGTCTGCGCGGTCAGGACCACATGCGCGCCCTGCGCGGCAAGCGCCTCCGCCGTCGCGGCGCCGATGCCGCGGCTGGCGCCGGTTACGACCGCGATTTTTCCGTCGAGAAACTGGCTCATAATATCCCCATTGTCATGCTGAACTTGTTTCAGCATCCATTTTGTTGAACGGCGCGATGCGCCAAGATGGACCCTGAAACAAGTTCAGGGTGACGGCTTTGTGTTTAATGTCAGGCGAAGGTTTCGACCCGCTCGGGCTCGGCCGCGTGCGCTTCCGTGAAATCGGTGAGGCTGGTCGGATAGTCGCCCGTGAAGCAGGCGTCGCAATATTGCGGACGAGCGGCTTCCCGGGCCTGTTCGCCTACCGCGCGGTAAAGGCCGTCCACGGAAATGAAGGCGAGGCTGTCGGCCTGGATATAATCCGTCATTTCCTGAAGGTTCATGCGTCCGGCCAGCAGCTTGCTGCGCTCCGGCGTATCGACGCCGTAAAAGCAGCTATGCGCCGTCGGCGGCGAAGCGATCCGCATATGGACCTCCGCCGCGCCCGCGTCGCGGAGCATCTGCACGATCTTGAGGCTGGTGGTGCCGCGCACGATCGAATCGTCGATCAGGACGATGCGCTTGCCCTTGATGAGCGCGCTGTTCGCATTGTGCTTCAGCTTCACGCCGAGGTGGCGAACCTGATCGCCCGGCTGGATGAACGTCCGGCCGACATAATGCGAGCGGATGATGCCGAGTTCGAACGGAATGCCCGCTTCCTGGGCATAGCCAATAGCGGCAGGGACACCGGAATCCGGCACCGGCACGACATAATCGGCATCGACCGGCATTTCGCGGGCGAGCTCCGCACCGATCTGCTTGCGCACCGAATAAACGGAGGTGCCGTCCATGATGGAATCGGGCCGGGCGAAATAGATATGTTCGAAGATGCAGGGCCGGGCGGACACGCTGCCGAAGGGGCGCAGCGACTTCACGTCCGTTCCGTTGACGAGCACCAATTCGCCCGGATCGACCGAGCGGATGAAAGTCGCGCCGACGACGTCCAGCGCCACCGTTTCCGACGCGAAGATGATCGCATCGCCAAGGCGGCCCATGACGAGGGGGCGGATGCCAAGCGGGTCGCGGCAGGCCATCATGCCTTCGGCGGTGAGGCAGATGAGGGAATAGGCACCCTCCACCTGCTTCAGCGCATCGATGAAGCGATCGACGAGACCGGTTTTGGTCGAGGTCGCGACGAGGTGGATGATCACTTCGGTATCGGACGTCGACTGGAAGATCGACCCGCGCGCATTCAGTTCGCGGCGGAGCTTCATCGCGTTCGAGATGTTGCCGTTATGCGCGACCGCGAAACCGCCCAGGGAGAGCTCGGCGAAAAGCGGCTGGACGTTGCGGAGTGAGGTTTCGCCCGTCGTCGAATAGCGGACATGACCGACGGCCGCGCTGCCGGCGAGGGCGCGGATCACATCGTCCTTATCGAAATTGCCCGCAACATGGCCTTGGGCGCGATGGCTGTGAAAGCGATGACCGTCGAAACTGGTGATCCCGGCCGCTTCCTGTCCGCGATGCTGGAGGGCATGGAGGCCGAGGGCGACCACGGCGGAAGACGTCTCCGCATTCCAAATGCCGAAAACGCCGCACTCCTCGCGCAGCTTGTCGTTGTCGAAAGGATTGGTGGTCAACATGTCTCTAGCCCGTTGCCCCTGTTCGCGCGTCATATAGGAAGCCGGATCGGCTTTGTCGCCCCATCTCTTGGCCCGCGCACGCTTTTCTGTTGGAACCCAAGCGCCCCTAACGCCGCTTGGCTGAACGGAAGATGGTTACGGAGAGGCAATGTGCGTGCAGTTCTAATCGCCCTGCTGCTGCTATCCGCCTGCGGGCGGGAAGGGGAGGAAGCGAAGCAGGCTGATGGAGAGGCCTCTAGCGAGAGGGCGAAAACGCCGCCGGTGCTGCGCGCGGACGGCCAACCCGGCAGCCTTACCGGCCTCTATGAAAGCGGTCAGGGAATTGGGACGAGCCAGCTCTGCGCCATTGAAAAATCAGGGCAGCCGACGCGCTTCGCCCTTGTCCTGCGCGGTGCTGGCGATCGAAGCTGCAGCGGCGGCGGCACATTGCGCCGGGAAGGGCGTGACTTGCATTTCACCATGGCCGGTGAATCGACCTGCACGTTCGACGCGCGTCTTGAAGGGCGCAGGCTCGTGATTTCGAACGCGGTTCCCAGCGGCTGTTCCTATTATTGTACAGCAGGGACGAGCCTTGCGGGTGCCGGCTTCACGATGGTTGCCCCCTCGGTGGAGGATGCCCTGCGCGCCCGCGATCTGGTGGGCGAGCCTTTATGCGGAACGCGGTAGCGTGGGTCGTTGACGTTGACGTGAACGTAAAGTAGCAATGCCTTTATGCCGAACACCGCGCTTCATTCCGACTTTCAATCGGCGGATGCCGCCGACCGCACCTACACGATCACGGATTTGTGCGACGAATTCGCTGTCACAGCCCGGGCGCTGCGTTTCTATGAGGATGAGGGCCTGATCTCGCCGGAGCGGCAGGGATTGTCCCGCGTCTACAGTTGGCGCGACCGGGCGCGGCTCGCCTGGATTCTGCGCGGCAAGAGGGTGGGCTTCAGTCTCGCCGACATTCGCGAAATGATCGACCTCTACGACCTTGGCGATAACCGGCAGGCACAGCGCCGTGTGACGCTCGATAAGTGCAAGGCGCGGGTTGATCTGTTGAAGAAGCAGAAGGTCGATATCGATGCGACTATCCACGAGCTGGAAGGGTTCATCCAGCTTGTCGAAGGCGTGGATACCAACGGAAAATAAGAACTTTAGGAGCGAGCATGCCAGTTTATTCCGCCCCCGTGCGCGATACGCGCTATGTTCTCGATCACGTCGTCTGCCTCGACCGTTATTCGAACGTCCCGGGCTTCGAGAATGCGACCGCCGACATGGTGGAAGCCGTCCTCACCGAAGGCGCGCGCTTTTGCGAGGAAGTGATCTTCCCATTGAACCGCTCGGGCGATGAGGAAGGCTGCACCCGCCACGACGATGGATCGGTGACGACGCCGAAGGGCTTCAAGGATGCCTATAAGCAGTTCGAGGAAGCGGGCTGGGGCACGCTGTCCGCGCCAGTCGAATATGGCGGCCAGGGCCTGCCGCAGGTGATTGCCACGGCGTTCAGCGAATATCTGCTTTCGGCCAACCAATCCTTCGAAATGTATCACGGCCTTACCGCCGGTGCGATCGCGGCGATTCTGGTCAAAGGATCGGACGAGCAGAAGCAAACCTATCTGCCCAAGATGATCGCGGGCGAGTGGACCGGCACGATGAACCTCACCGAGCCGCATTGCGGCACGGACCTTGGCCTGCTCCGCACCAAGGCCGAGCCGCAGGATGATGGCAGCTACAAGATCACCGGCACGAAAATCTTCATCTCGTCCGGCGAACATGACCTTGCCGACAACATCATCCACCTCGTCCTCGCCAAGCGGACCGGCGCGCCGGACAATGTGAAGGGCATCTCGCTCTTCATCGTGCCGAAGTTCCTGGTGAATGAGGACGGATCGGTTGGCGCGCGCAACGGCGTCGTCTGCGGCTCGATCGAGCACAAGATGGGCATTCACGGCAATTCGACCTGCGTCCTGAACTATGACGATGCGACCGGCTATCTGATCGGCGAGCCTGAAAAGGGCATGGCCGCGATGTTCATCATGATGAATGCGGCACGCCTTGGCGTCGGCCTCCAGGGCCTCGCGCAGGGCGAGGTCGCCTATCAGAACGCCGTCCAATATGCGAAGGATCGCCGCCAGGGCAGGGCGCTCGTCCCCGAACTGCGCGATCCCGAAGCGAAGGCCGATACCTTGTTCGTCCACCCGGATGTCCGCCGCATGCTGATGGAAGCCCGCGCTTATAATGAAGGCGCCCGCGCGCTCATACTGTGGGGCGCACTGCAGGTCGATCTCACCCGCAAGGCTGCGACCGAAGAAGAACGGCTCGCGGCCGATGACCTCATTTCGCTGCTCACCCCGGTCATCAAGGGTTATGTTACCGACATCGGCTTTGCGAATGCGGTGAATTGCCAGCAGGTGTTTGGTGGCCACGGCTATATCCGCGAATGGGGCATGGAGCAGTTCGTCCGCGACGCCCGCATCGCCCAGATTTACGAAGGCACGAACGGCATCCAGGCCATGGATCTGGTCGGTCGCAAGCTCGGCAAGGATGGCGGCCGCGCGATCCAGGCCTTCTTCAAGCTCGTCGGCACCGAAGTCGCCGAAGCCAAGGGCAGTGATGCCACAAAGGACTTCGCCGCCGCTCTCGAAAAGGCCAATGGCGAATTGCAGACCGCGACAATGTGGCTGATGCAGAACGGCATGGCGAACCCGAACAATGCGGGCGCCGCCGCTTACCCTTACATGACCTTGATGGGCATTGTGTCGCTCGGCCTCATGTGGCTCCGCATGGTGAAGGCGTCGAGCGAACTGCTTGCGTCGGGGACGGACGACAAGGCGTTTCACGAAGCCAAGCTGATCACCGCCCGCTTCTTCGCGGAACGGATCATGCCGGATGCTGGTGCGCTCCGCCGCAAGATCGAGGGCGGGGCGGACGCTCTGATGGCGCTGCCGGTGGAGGCCTTTTAAGGGCGCGTATTAACTCTTCCTCATTGCGAACAAAGCGAAGCGATCCATCTGGTGAGGACTGGATTGCTTCGCTGCGCTCGCAATGACGAGGATCGTCAATTCTTTGAGAAGGACAGGTTCGCGCCCTTGTCGCCGCTCAGCGTAAAGCCGTTGTCCTTGGCAGCGAACACATAGTCGGCCTTGTCGATCTTCAGCTTTTCCATCTTGCCCTTGCCGCATTGCTGGCGAACGTCGGCGACGGCGAAGATCGTCTTACCAGCTTCCTGCCGGACATGGCCGAACCGCTCTTCGCGCACCGGCGTGCACTTGCCCGTGCGACGTTCCATCTGGGCGACCATGTGGAAAGTGCCGTCGGGCGCGACGTCGAGGGACGTCGTCCGCTTCACCTTAACGGGCTTGTATGAATAAGTGATCGTTGTGTTGGTCGGCGATCCAGCGCCAAAGGTGCCGCCCAAATTGGTGCCGAAACCCCCGGTAGCAATCGCGGCCTGGAATTTAATTTCCGGACCCCAGACCAGCTCCGTCCCAAAGGATTGCTGCGACCATTTGCCGGCAATTCCGGCGTTCTTGACGGCGTCGGCCGCGGCTGCCGGATTGCCCATGCGATAGGGTATGCCACCGGGATTCCTATCCACCTTCTTGTCGCCTTTCGGGTCGACGATAAGCGTCAGTGGGGTCAGTTTTTCCCCGGACGGAATGGCGTCCATATTGTTTGCGAAGGCCATAAGATCGCCGTCATCAAGCGACGTATTCTCGTTTACGTCCTTCCACATCAGAACGTGATAATCACCTTTTTGCGGAACAACGATTTCGTAGGTGCCGACGCCGTTTTCGACTTTCACAGGGACTTCGGCCTCTTTCAGGCAGGTCTCCTGCGGCGTCAGACAGGCAAGGGCCTTGGTGCCATCCAGCGAGTGTCCATCGGGCGCGGTCACCATTCCCTGAATGACAAGAGCCGGATCGACCTTCGGCGCCTCGGCGACCTCTTCGCTTTTATTGGTCGTGGTCTGCGCATCATTTCCACCGCATCCCGAGAGTGCGGCAAGCGCGACGGACGCGACGAGATAGCGATGCAATTGCGTGCGTAAGATCATGATGTTCCTCCCATTCGGTCCGCAGCCGAATCCCCGGCTATTGCCTAACATGGCTATTTGAAGTGGGACAAGGCGGGGTCTCTCTTGGCGGGCGTATTCCGCTGTTTTAGGGTGGCGGAGGTGAGGGAGGTATTATGGTGCATGAAACGACGGACGCTTTAGGGCAAAGCAAGCGACGGAATTGGCCTCTCTACCTTCTGGGCGGCATCCTGCTGCTTGGCGTCGCGGCGCTGTTCGCCTGGCCCAAGGACAATGGCGCTCCTGCGGACAATGCCGCCACCACCACACTGCCGGATACCGACCTGACGAATGTTGTGCAGGCAGAGGAGGCGGCGCAGCAAATCGCGGCGGGCACCTTCGTTGAATGGAGCGCGGCGAAATATCCGGAGCCCGTGACGTTCCAGTCCGGCGAAATTCGGGTCAGGGTGTCATCTGTCGTGGAGGACGATCTGGCCGCTCCGGAGGTGACGGTCAGCGCGCCCGGTATGAACGATCATGTGATGAGAGGCGAAGCCGCCCAACCGACCGCCACACACCGCATAGGGATCGGCCGCCTCAATCCACAGGCGCGGATCGATCATGTCATCCTCGCAAGCTATTCGGGCGGCGCGCATTGCTGTACCGCCATCCAGGTCGCGGTCCCGTCCGGCGACAGCTTCGTGACGGCGGACCTGGGGGAATGGGACGGCGAGGGGATCAGCGAGTTTCCGCGCGACCTTTCGGGCGACGGGACGGCCGATTTCATTCTCTATGACAATGCATTTCTCTACGCTTTCACGGCCTATGCCTTTAGCGAGGCGCCGCCTGCCGTTTACAACCTGGTGGGCGCGAAGTTCGCTGACGTATCCCGTGCGCCCGCTTTCCGCCCGCTTTTTGCTAAGCGGATGACGGAGAGCGGAGAGAGGTGCCGTCCGGACGGTGAAAGCCCGCGCAATGGCGCCTGTGCCGCCTTCGTTGCATCGGCGGCCCGCATCGGCCGGTTCGATGAGGCCTGGGCGCAAATGCTGCGGTCTTATGAGAATGACGCCGAATGGGATTTGCCAACCGGTTGCCGGGTCAGCACGAAAGGTGAATGTCCCGAAGACCAATTGATCGAATATTCGAGCTATCCCGAGGCTTTGCGCGCGTTCCTGATCGAACGGGGCTATCTGCCGACAAGCGCGGCGGCCCCGTCGCCGGAGCCGCCCGGAATTGAATGAGACGTCAGGCGGGCGAACTTGCACCTGACTGCGTTAAAATGGCCGCGTTAAGCGCGCCGTTGCCAAAGAAGGTGATGTTGTTGCCGACTCGGTGTGCTTCCAGCCGGAGTTGCAGGTTGCGGTCGTAGCGGCCGAGTTTCATCAGGCCGTCGTTGAACCAGCCGGTGCCGCTCCCTGAACCGTCGACGTGAGATGCGAATTGCCCCGCTGCCGGCCAGATCGCCTTGTCGAGGGTTGCGACGAACTTTCTGATGTCGTCGTCCGTCCACTCCATTCCGGCGTCGTGCGCTTCCACGATGAACGAGATGACGCCGTTCGCGTGGGCGACATCCTGGCCGGGGCGGGCGATCGAGCCCCAGATATCGCTCCAATAATAAGCGTCCGGCGCTCCAAATCCTGGCTGCATCTGTTCGCGGAGAGACGAGGGGTGGTTCGGCATGTCGCGATTGATGTTGTTGAAGACGGCAAGATAAGCCGCCTTTCGAGCCGGGTCCGCAGTCATCCGCGACAGGTCCATGGCGATAAACGCCCAATGCGCGGCCATATGCGTGCGGTTGCGATAGATATAGGAATTGGCGCCGCGCGTGGCCCATTTATCGAAAATGTGCATCTCGGTGAAGGCCAACAGCCTGTCGTAATGGGCGCGATAGACGGGATCGTTGTAGAGGGTAGGCGTTTCCGCGATGACGCGCAGCAATCGCGTCACGTATCGCCAGCAATAGCTTTCGTAGAGCGGCACTTCCTGCCCCGCAGTGTCGGAAGCTGCCGACGCCCAGCCAAGATAACCGTCCTTAAACACACTGCCCGGCAGGGACGATGAGGGGCGGACATTGGCGACGACATTGTTCACATAAAGAAGGGCGCGGTCGAGATACTCCGCCTTGCCGGTTGCCCGGTACATCGCCGTGTTGCCATCGATCGCGTAGGCAAGATTGTAATATTGCGCGCTGTCGAAAGACTGGCTGCGAGGCAGATAATCGCCTTCATGCTCCTGATTCCACACATTCAGAAACAGCGCCTCCCAGGCCGCGACGCTGCGCAGCGGTTGGGCGGGAGGCGGGTCGGGCGGGGGAGGAGGCGTCGGAACGGGCGGAGGCACGGGCGGCGCCGGAACCTGTCCACCACCATTTGGACTGGAGCCTTGACCGTTTCCACCGCCACATGCGGAAAGGCTGCTCAGGACAAAGACGCTTAAAGCCGACGAGGTGGCAAGGCCACGGGCACGCCGAAGACGGGATGAGAACATCAGACTAGCCTCCCCATTTACGCACGCGGTTTAATGCGTGGGATCATTATCCGGCTCTGTCGGCCCGGATGGAGATTTACCAGCTTGGTGAGAACGGAACAAGCAACGCGGCGCGTGCGGCTTTTAGACCTCGAACAAGGCGTAAGGCTTGCCCGCTTCTGCCTGCACGACAAACTGCGCGCAATTGTACACGGGGACGCCGCGCGGCGTCGCGCCCTTAAACGCGCCGCGGTGGGCGTGACCGTGAAGCGCCACCTTCACGTTGTCGAAACGGTCGATGGCATTGGCCAGCCGCGACGAGCCCAGGAACGGAAAAATTTCCGGGGGCTCGCCCTCCACCGTTTCGGGAATGGGCGAATAATGGGTGATCGCGACGACGCGCTCGGTACGCAGTGATCGCAGCGCATTTTCCAGCTTCCGCGCTTCGTTCCTGGATTCGTCGACGAACACCTTGATCGCCTCTTCGCCAAAGGCGCCAAGCTCGCCGCGTCCAAAGCCGCCGATAAAGCCTTTGACGCCCGCGAAGCCGACGCCTTCGATCATGGCGGCTTGTTCGTCCAGCACCTTCATGCCTGCCTGATGGAGGATTTCGACGACCTTCTCCGGCTGTCCGCATTCATAGTCGTGATTGCCGAGCACGCCTACGATCGGGACGGTGCAGTGGCGCATATCCTCTGCGAGGATTTCGGCTTCGCTCGCTTTGCCGAAATTGGTGAGGTCTCCGCACAGGGCGACCACGTCCGCTTTCTCGGCCATTTCCTCGAAAAGCGCGCGATAGCGGTTGTGGCTATCGTCATTGACGTGGAGGTCGCCGATCGCGGCGAGCGTGATCGTCTCAGTGGTGCTTTGGTCGTTCATGCTTCTCGTCGATTCCCTTGCCCACGATATCGGCGAAGCCCCACTCGCTGATGTCGATCACGAAATCGCGGGGGGAGAGGAGGCGGCCGCGGCAGATCTTGATCCCCGCCGGCGGAAGCTCCGCCTGTGCCTTCACTCTGTCGATCAGCTCATCGAACAACCAGCGCGGGATCATCTCGCGCTCGGTCGGGTAGATGAAGCGGAAGTTCAACATCTGGATGAGCAGCACTTCCCAATAGAGCTCCATCGACGAGAGCAGCCAATGCCAGTCGATGTCCTTATGCTGTTTCAAGATGGTGTGCGCGACGTCCGCTCCGTCATAGCGGTAGCGGGTCTGCAGGAAGATTTTCGACAGCACGAATTCGGTCGGCGGCGTGATGCGGACGGTGGTGCCGTAAACCTGCGCCTCATAGACTTTCGTGAACCATTCGTCGGTGATCGGGATGCTGGCTGACGAAATGTTGAAAATCACGTCGAAGAAATTCTCGCCCTTCCAGACCTTGCCGATCCAGCGTTCGTCCTCGACCTCGATTTCATATCCCTTCTCCTTGAAGAAGGCCAAGATCTTGGGGGCATCCGATGGCTTGCAGAAGACGTCCAGATCCTTGGTCGGACGGACGATTCCGGTGAAGCAGCTCAAGGCATAAGTGCCGGACAGAAGAAACGGGATGCCCGATTCTTTCAGCAGCGCCAGGCTGTCGCGGTAAAAATCCACCGCTTCGGGCGGCGGTTCGAAGCTGGCTTCGTCCAGAATTTGGAGGGTGTCGCTCATTGGACAGCCGTAACGGCGGGTAGGGCGATTGCGTTCCCGCAAGCCCGTTTTAAGATCTCTGCCCATTCGCCCTGAGCTTGTCGAAGGGCTGTCCTTCCCTATTTCCATTATAGAAGGGCAGGGCTTCGATCTTTCGACAAAGCTCAGGATCAGCCCGAACGGTGCTTGTGTGGAAGGCTATTGAGATGACGACATCTGCTTCAGGATATGACGTGACCCCTTTGGCGCCGGAGGAGCGGGAGCGGCTCGCCGCGAAACTTACCCCTGAAGAACGACAGGTGATCTTGGAGCACGGCACGGAACGCCCGTTCTGCGGCACTTTGCTCAACAACAAGGCAGGCGGGGTCTATGCCTGTCGCCTCTGCGGGCTTCCGCTGTTTAAATCCGGCACCAAGTTCGAATCCGGCACTGGCTGGCCAAGCTTTACCGAGCCGTTCGATCCCGATCATATTCGCGAGATTAGCGATAGTAGCTACGGAATGGTCCGCACCGAAATACGCTGTGCCCGCTGCGACGGGCATCTGGGCCACGTTTTCCCGGACGGCCCGCCGCCGACAGGCCTTCGCTACTGCCTCAATTCCATAGCGATGGAATTTCAGGAAACTCCGGAAAGGGAAGGGGCTTAATTTTCCGGCAGGAAATCCGGCACCGACAGATAGCGCTCGCCAGTATCGTAATTGAACCCGAGTACGCGCTTGCCTTCACCCACTTCCGCCAGCTTCTGCCGGATCGCGGCGAGGGTGGCGCCCGATGAGATACCGACAAGCAAGCCTTCCTCGCGTGCGGCGCGGCGGGCCATGTCCTTGGCGTCATTGGGGTCGACCTGGATCACGCCGTCGAGCAGATCGGTGTGGAGGTTTTTCGGCACGAAGCCCGCACCGATGCCCTGGATCGGGTGCGGCCCCGGCTGGCCCCCGGAAATGACGGGCGACAAGGTCGGTTCGACCGCGAAAACCTGCAGGTTCGGCCATTCCTTCTTCAACACTTGCGCGCAGGCGGTGATGTGGCCGCCCGTGCCGACGCCGGTGATTAGAACGTCTATCGGGCTGTCGCGAAAATCGTTCAGGATTTCCTGGGCGGTCGTGCGGGCATGCACATCGATATTCGCAGGGTTTTCGAACTGCTGCGGCATCCACGATCCCTCGATCTCGCCCAGCAATTCGGTCGCACGGGCGATGGCGCCATTCATGCCCTTTTCCTTCGGCGTCAGGTCGAAGCTCGCGCCATAAGCCAGCATCAACCGGCGGCGCTCCAGGCTCATGCTTTCCGGCATGACGAGGATCAGTTTATACCCCTTAACCGCCGCGACCATGGCGAGGCCGATCCCGGTATTGCCGCTTGTCGGTTCGATAATGGTGCCGCCGGGCTTCAGCGCGCCGGATCTCTCCGCATCCTCGATCATCGCAAGGGCGATGCGATCTTTGATCGATCCGCCGGGGTTTGAGCGCTCCGACTTCACCCACACTTCGGCTTGCCCAAACAGGCGGTTGATGCGGATGTGCGGCGTGTTGCCGATTGTTTCGAGAATATTGGCGGCTTTCATGGCTGTCCTTTCTCGGCTTTCGGGTTGAGACCCGCAACCATTGGGGGAATTGGGAAGTCGGGTCGGTCCTTTCCAGAGGCTTCGGCAAGAACAGCTTCGTCGGGCGCGACAAAACGGTCGGCCTTGCGAAGGCTGGGGAAGGCCCAGGCGCAAAAACCGGTGACTGCCACCGCTAGCGCGCCGCCGCCCACGACAGCCACGACGGGCCCGAACGCCGAGCCCGCAAGCCCGGCGCGGAATTCCCCGAGTTCGTTGGATGCGGAGATGAAGAGGCCCGACACCGCCGACACCCGTCCGCGCATGGCGTCCGGCGTGTGAAGCTGAATGAGCGAGGAGCGCACATAGACGCTCACCATATCCGCAGCGCCAAGCACGACGAGGCTGGCAAGCGACAGCCACATGACGCGACTTTCCCCAAACACGACGGTCGCGAGGCCGAATATGCCGACGCAGACAAACATCTTAATGCCGACATGCCGCTTTAGCGGACGGCGGGCGAGGATGAGCGCGGTGAGCGCGGCACCCACCGCGGGCGCCGCGCGGAGTGCGCCGAGGCCTTCGGAGCCGACGTGGAGAACGTCGCGCGCATAAACCGGCAGCATCGCGGTCGCCCCGCCGAGCAACACCGCGAATAGGTCGAGCGTGATGGCGCCGAGCACGATCTTGTTGTTTCGCACATAGGCGAGACCTTCGATCACGGCACGAAGCGGGTGCCTGTCCCCTGCATTGCCGAGCGGAATTGGCCGGATCATCAGCATTGCGCCAAGCGAAATGGCGAAGAGGATCGCGGATGCTTCGTAGGGAAGGGCGGTATAGACTGCGTAGGTCGCGCCGCCGATCAGTGGCCCGGCGACCGCGCCCGCCTGCCAGGCAATGGAATTGAGCGCGATGGCGCTCGGCAACAGTTCGGCGGGCACCAGATTGGGCGCGAAGGATGAAAGAGCAGGCCCGGCAAATGCGCGGCCGATGCCGAGCGCGACCGCCACGATGAAAAGTGGGACGAGCGACATGGCATCGAACCATACAAGCACAGCCAGCGCCGCAGCACAGATCAACTCGAGCGCCAGACTTGCACGGACGATCCAGCGTCTGTCGACACGATCCGCGACATAGCCCGCAACGAGGGTGAGGAGGAACAATGGCAGGAATTGCGCGAGGCCGACCATTCCGAGCCAAAATGAGGCTTCGGCAATGCTCATCGTCTCACGCGCAATGTCGTAAACGTGGATGCCGATGACGACGACCAGCATCGTGCTTGCGATCGTCGAGGCCAGCCGCGCGGCCCAGAAGGCGCGGTAGTCGCGATAGTGAAATGGGGACGTCGGGGGAGTAGAAGCGGATGCGGGCATGAAAGGCACCTAGGCCGGGACAATGTTCATCGCAACTGGTTCGGCCTACTGCGTCAGCCCGGCGAAAGCCGGGGTCTCAGGACGGCAGAGGCGCGTTCTCGTCGCGAGCTCCCGGCTTTCGCCGGGATGACGCTGGAACTCAGCACGCTGGATCTCAGGTGCGCTCGAACTCAGGCACGCTCGAAGTCAGCACGTCACCCCGGCGAAAGCCGGGGTCTCAGGACGAAGGAGGCGCATTATCGTCACAAGATCCCGACCTTCGCCGGGATGACGGCTCAATCTCCCTTCGCGGGCGCGTTGGCGTTCTCGGTGTTTTCGATATCCTGCTCACCAAGCTGGCCGTGGCCGTGATAGGCCTTGCCTGACTGGCCGCCATCATAATCCTTCTGTGCATCCGGTTTGCCGTCGTGCGGGTTGGGATAGTGGCCGCCCTGGGACTCGCCGCCTGCCTGATCGCGGCCGCCCGGCGAGCCGCTCTTTCCATTCTGCGTCATCGGGGTGATCCTTGCTGGAGATGCGGGTCAACGCGGCGCGATCGGCGCTCGTTCCTTTCCTGCATTGGCGCAGCTGTGTGAGCGCGCCTATATGACCGGTTATGACGACGGCGCTCTACAATCGCGACATTCTCCGCCTTGCCGCATCTATCCCGCATCTCGGCCAGCTGGAGCGGCCCGACGCGCGTGTGGAGAAGCGCTCGGTCGTATGCGGCAGCCGTATAGCAGTGGACGTAATCCTCGGCGCGGATTGCCGTGTCGCTGCTCTGGGCCAAGAGGTAAAGGCCTGTGCCCTTGGCCAGGCATCGGCTTCCCTGATGGGTGCGGCCGCAGTCGGGCGAACGGCGGCTGAGCTTGCTGAGGCACGCGACGCTCTAAAGGGGTTCCTTGGCGGAACCAGAGCCGATCCCGGCGACTGGCCCGGAATAGAAATTCTGCGCCCCGCTCAGCCCTTTGCCGCGCGTCATCCTTCGATCCTGCTCCCTTTCGAGGCTGTCGCAGAGGCTGCGGCCAATGCCGTCAGCTTGCATGTTTCAGGCGTGTCCGGCACGAGCCGGCAAATTAGCGCGTGAAAGGAACAGGCTGATGGACGGTCACGGTACGACGGCCTTTCTGCTAAGAGACGGCGTCCTCCTTCTCGGCGCGGCTTTGGTATTCGTTACCTTGTTCCGGCGCTTCGGCCTTGGCGCCGTACTTGGCTATCTGGTGGCTGGCGCGGTGGTGGGGCCGCACGGCTTCGGGTTTTTCGGAGGCGAGGCAGGCCAGATATTGGCGATTGCCGACCTCGGCATCGTCCTCCTCCTCTTCCTTGTCGGCATGGAACTTAACCCGAGCCGCCTCTGGCGCTTGCGCCGCGATATGTTCGGCCTTGGTACGCTACAGGTGACGTTGAGCGGCCTCGCGATCACCGCGCTTGTTTACTTCACCACCGGCTTCAGTCTTGAGGCGTCCCTTGCCATCGGCCTGCCGCTTGCCCTGTCCTCAACCGCGCAGGTGCTCCCGAGCCTTCGTCCCGATGCTATCAATACCCCGACGGGGGAGCGAGCCTTCTCGATCCTGCTGTTCCAGGATTTGTCGATCGTCCCGCTTATCGCGATTATCGCGGCTATGTCGCGGGTGCCGGACCCATCGGCGCCTCCAGGTTGGCAGCAGGCTTTAGTGACGGTCGCCGCGATTGCGGGCCTCGTCCTTGCCGGGCGCTTCATCATCAATCCGCTCTTCCGCATCATCGGCCGGGTGAGCGAACGCGAACTGTTCGTCGTCGCGGGCCTCTTCACGGTCGCGGCTGCGGCGGTCATCATGCAGTCGCTACATCTGTCGACCGCGCTCGGCGCTTTTGTCGCGGGCGTGATGCTGGCCGACTCGCCCTATCGGCATGAGCTGGAGGCGGACATCGACCCCTTCCGCTCCATCCTGCTCGGTTTCTTCTTCCTTGCCGTCGGCATGTTGCTGGACCTCAACGTCATCGCCGATCGACCCTTCTTCGTTGTCGGTCTCACCATTGGCTTGATCGCGGTGAAGGCGACGGTCCTCTACGGTCTGGCGCGCCTGTTCGGGATGGACGGGCGGAAGGCGGTGATGCTCGGCCTGCTGCTGAGCCAGGGCGGCGAATTTGCCTTTGTCCTGTTTGGCGAAGCGCAGCGCGCGATGCTGGTGGCGCCGGAAGCCGCGAGCCTGTTCAGCGCGATCGTGACCCTGTCCATGGCCACCACGCCTTTCCTGATGATGTTCAACCGATGGCGCGAGCGAAGAGCGCCTCCACGCGCGGTCGCGCTCGACGGGCCGGAGCTGTCGCCCGTCACCAAGGCGATCGTCATCGGCTATGGCCGCTATGGTCAGACCGTGGCGCAAATGTTGATGGCGAAGGAGATTGGCGTCACCATCATCGACCGCAAGCCAAGCCAGATCGAAATTGCCGGGACGTTCGGACAGAAGGTTTATTATGGCGACGGCACCCGGCTCGATCTCCTTCGTCAGGCGGGGGCGGGCGAGGCGCAGGCCTTGTTTTTCTGCACCGACGGTAACGCCCTGACGGCGGGCCGACTAGAACCCATCCTCGAAGCCTTTCCGCAGGCTGCGGTGCACGTCCGCGCTTATGATCGCCTGCATGTCATGGCGATAGACGGCGTGGATCTCGCAGGCGTTTATCGCGAAGTATTCGAGTCCGCGGTGCTGATGGGACGGAGGGCACTGGTCGGCTTCGGCTTCAGCGAGGAGGAGGCGGCGGAAGTCGAACAGGCCTATCGGGATCGCGACGCCGAGCGGTTGGAGCGTCAATCCAAGTCGGGCGACCTGCATGCCGCCAAGGAGCGGATGTTCACACCGGCCAATTCGATGGGCGAGGGTTGAGCTGAAGGGTCAGCTATATGCACATTCCTGGCCGAGGAAGATAAGCAGCTGCTGCTCGGAAATCGTATCCGTTTGAAAAGTCCCGCCAATTCCGCGCGATAGAATGAGGTGGATGCAGCCATTCCGGTTCTTTTTGTCCTGCCGCATATGGGCAAGGAGGCGTTCGGGGTTTTGGCCCGGAATGGTGGTGGGGAGCCCCATGACGCGGAGATGCCCGGCTACCCGCATCGCGTCCTCGTCCGGGCACAGGCCTTCGGCAACCGACAGGCGCATGGCGAGGGACATGCCCGCGGCAACCGCCTCGCCGTGGAGAAGCGCGCCGGAATAGCCCGCTTCGGCCTCCAAGGCGTGAGCGAAGCTGTGCCCGAAATTAAGGAGGGCGCGCTGCCCTTTCGTTTCCCGCTCATCCGCGCCGACGATCCGCGCTTTGGCCCGCACGGAGGTTTCGATAGCGTGCAACTGCGCCGCCTGATCCCCGGCGAGCAGCGCCGCGCCATTATATTCGCACCAGACGAAGAAATCAGCATCGTCGATCAGGCCGTATTTCACCACCTCCGCATAGCCCGCCGTCAGTTCGCGGGGGGGAAGGGTGGTGAGCAGTGCGGGATCGATCAGCACCAGGCTGGGTTGGTGAAACGCCCCGGCGAGGTTCTTGCCCGCCGCCATATTCACCGCCGTCTTGCCGCCCACAGAGGAGTCGACCTGGGCGAGCATCGTCGTCGGAATCTGGATCAGGCCGCAGCCGCGTTTCAGCAGCGAGGCTGCGAGCCCCGCCAGATCGCCGATCATACCGCCGCCAAAAGCGATGATGCGATCGCCGCGTTCGATGCCAAGGGCGAGCAGCCGTTCGAGAAGCTGGCCGAGCATCTCCCAGCTTTTGCTCCCTTCACCCGCCGGGATGATCACAGGCAATGGTTCGATTCCCACGCCGCGCAATGTATCGGACAGCCGCGCGCCCCATATTTCCCAGACGCGATCTTCGCTCACGATTGCAATGCGTCTCCGCGCATAGGGCGCGATCAGCGGTCCGGCGCGGTCGATCAGTCCCGCCTCGATCAGCACATCGTAACCGCCGTCCGCAAACTCCACCCGCACCTGGCTCATGCCGTCTCCACCATTGCGCGGAGGGCTCTGACGATCTCACCCACCGCACGGTCGTGGGGCAAGGGTTCGGTATGGATGCGGATATGCGCCTGCGCATAAATCGGATTGCGCATTTCGGCGAGGTCGCGGAGGAAGGGCAGCGCTTCCTTGTCCTTGAGCAACGGCCGGGTATCGCGGCGCGACACGCGCTCGGCAAGGATGGCGGGATCGGCGTCCAGCCACACGGCGATGCAGCGGGACAGGATGAGCGCCCGCGTCCGATCGTTCATGAAGGCGCCGCCACCTGTGGCGATCACCTTCGGGCGCCCCTCGATCAACCGCGCGATCACCCGCCTTTCGCCGTCGCGGAAGCTTTCCTCGCCATATTGTTCGAAAATTTCGGCGATGCTGCGGTCCGCCGCATCCTCAATCTCCGCATCGGAATCGACGAAAGGCATACGCAGCCTTTTTGCGAGGCGCCGCCCCACGGTCGACTTGCCCGCGCCCATGAGGCCCACGAGCACGATCGATCGATCGGGAGAAGAGATTGGTCTCGTCATGCCGCCGGGGCTATACATAGGGCGGCATCGTGGGGCAAAAGGCGGCCATCGTCCAATCCCTTGTGCCATTATTTACGGGAAAGCTGATGTCGCGATCCGCCCTTATATTGATCATCCTCGCCGTCATTATCATCGGCGGGGCCGTCTATCTGTCGAACAGCGCTACCGAGGTTCCGACAACGCGGATGGAGCAGGACGTCACGAATGAAGCCCTGGCGCAATAAGGGCCTGATCCTCGCGGGGGCCGCGCTCGCCGCCATCGCGATTCCGGCCTTGAGCCAGGAAACGCCCGAATCGATTCTGCCGCCCGGCTTCAACGACCCGGAAACTCTGCCGCCGCCGGTCCAGACGCCGCCGCCCGCCCCGCCGCGTGCGCCCGTTGCTCCGGTGGCCGCGCCGACCGATACGGTGATCACCGATGCGGCGGAGGAAGACCTCGCCGCCATTGCCGCCGCTCAGCCGCGCCGCCAGCCCGGCGCGTTCGATCTTCCCGACGATGCGCGGCGCGATCCGTCGGTCGTCGGCGTGATCGGCCCGGCCGATTGGGGGCTTGCTCCCGATGCTTTTGGCGCCGCCAATGGCCGCTTCTTGTCCAGCCTGATGCGGCGCATGGACGCCCCCTTGCCGTCGCGTTGGGCGTCGATCCTGCTTCGCCGCGCACTGATCAGCCGCACGGCCGCGCCGGGCGCGGTCCAGCCAGTCGATTGGGTTGCCGAACGGGCGTGGCTGCTGTTGCGCATGGGTGAGGCGGATGCCGCCCGCATGCTCGTCCAGCAGGTCGACGTCGACCTCTATACGCCCAAGATGATGGAGGTGGCGGCGCAGACGGCCCTCGCCACCGCCGATCCCGCCGCGCTCTGCCCTCTCGTCGAGCCGGGCAAGGCCATGTCGAGCGAACGGATCTGGCCGCTCGCCGACGCGATGTGCGCCGCGCTGGCTGGAGAACCGGCACGGGCGAGCAGCCTTGTCGATCAGGCGCGGGGTAAGAGCGGCAATGCCGATTTCGACCTGCTGCTCGCTGAAAAGATCGTGGGTGCCGGGTCGGACACGCGCCGTGCCGTCAATCTGCAATGGGACGGCGTCGACGGCCTTAACGCCTGGCGCTTCGGCATGGCCGCAGCGGCTGGCGTGGATATTCCAGGCGCACTGATGGATCGCGCCAGCCCCCACATCTGGGCGTGGCAGGCCCGCGCGCCGATGATCCCGCTGGATCGCCGGGTTGCGGCTGCCCATGTCGCCGCATCGCTTGGTGTGTTTTCGAGTAGCGCGCTTGTCGAAATGCACAGCCTGCTCGCCGACCGGATGGACCCTTCGGAACGCGGCGGCACGATCGCCGAGCGTCTTGGCCGCGCTTATGCGGGCGGCTTTGACGAGCGGCTGGCGGCGCTTAACGACCTTTGGGACGATGAAGGCAGCGCGGCGGAACGCCATGCCCGCCTCATCATGACCGCCGGCGCGGCGGCCCGCATCGCGCCGTCCGCCGAGCGGGAAGCCGCTTCAGGCCGGATCGTCGCGGCGATGCTGGCGGCAGGCATGGATCGTCGCGCGGCACGCTGGCTTCCGGTCTCGCGGGGTTTCGACGAAGAGAGCGGCCTTCTCGCCTGGTCGCTTCTTGCCGTGGGCGCGCCGGACGGGGGTGCGGCTGATCGCGGGCGTCTCAACGATGCCATCGACGCGAATGAGAGCCGCGGGCGGCTGCTCATCGCGGCGCTTGCGGGGCTTGGCCGTCTCGACATGAATGCCGCGAGCGATCTTGCGAGTGACTACGGTTTCGCCCTTGATGAACGCAATCTTTGGACCGACGCCCTGGATCGTGCGGTGTCGCGCCGTCAGGCAGGCGCTGTCGCGATCCTGGCCGCTGCCGGAATGCAAACGGGCGACTGGCGGGGGGTTCCGCCGCAGCATCTTTACCGCATCACGCGGGCGCTTCATGCCGTTGGCCTCGACTTTGAAGCGCGGATGATCGCGGCCGAGGCGCTGTATCGGGTCTGACGAATGAACGAGGATCGTCAGGCCATCGCCGCCTTCCTCGAAATGCTGGCGGCCGAGGCGGGGGCGGCGCGCAATACATTGCTCGCCTATGAGCGGGATTTGCGCGGGGCATCGGAATTGCTTGGCGGGCGGCTGGTCATGGCGGGCGTGGACGCATTATCCGGCCTCGGCGCCGAATGGATGGATTTGAAGCGCGCGACGGTTGCCCGCAAGTCGGCGGCGCTGCGGCGTTTCTACGCTTTTCTGCAGGATGAAGGATATCGCACGGACGATCCCTCCACCGCCTTGCCGCGCCCGGTCAGTGAACGGGCCCTGCCAAAAATATTGGATCATCAGGCGGTCGACGCGCTCTTCGCCGAACTCGCCCGGCAGAAGGCCGAGATCAGTGGAACGGGCCCTGTCCGCCTGATCGCGCTCATGGAACTGCTTTACGGTTCGGGGCTCCGCGCGACGGAACTGGTGTCCTTGCCCCGCGCCGCCATATCGCCGGACAAGCCGTTCCTCATCCTGAAGGGGAAAGGGGGCAAGGAGCGGCTCGTTCCCATTTCCGACCGCGCCCGCGCGGCCGTGGCCGAATGGAGCGCCTTCGTGCCGAGGGATTCGCTCTGGCTCTTCCCATCGGGCAAGAGCCATTTGAGCCGCGTGCGCCTGTATCAGCTCATCAAGGCGTTGGCCGCCAATGCGGGGATTCCGCCCGAGCGGGTGAGCCCGCACGTTCTGCGCCACGCCTTTGCAACGCATCTGCTGGAGGGTGGGGCGGACCTTCGCGCTTTGCAGATGCTGCTTGGCCATGCGGACATCGCCACGACGCAAATCTACACCCATGTCGACAGCCGCCGCCTCGTCGAACTCGTCAACAGCCGCCATCCGCTCGTTGACGTCCGGGCAAAGCGCACGTAACCCGCGGGCCATGGCGACCTATCTCGATTTCGAAAAGCCGATCGCGGAGCTGGAAGCGCGCGTGGCGGAACTGCGCGACACGGCGGCCGCTGGCTCGCTCAACATCGACGCGGAAGTGGACAAGCTTGAAGCGAAGGCCGAAAAGCTGCTGCGCGATACTTATGGCAAGCTGACCCCCTGGCAGAAGACCCAGGTTGCGCGTCACCCCGAGCGGCCGCATTTCAAGGATTATATCGCGGCGCTGATCAATGATTTCGTGCCGCTTGCGGGCGACCGCGCCTTTGCCGACGATCAGGCGATCATTGGCGGTCTTGGCACGCTGAGCGGTCGCAAGGTGATGGTGATCGGCCATGAAAAGGGCGACGATACCGCAAGCCGCATCAAGCATAATTTCGGCATGGCGAAGCCCGAAGGCTATCGGAAGGCGATCCGCCTGATGCAGCTGGCCGACCGCTTCGGCATTCCTGTCGTGACGTTGGTCGACACGCCGGGCGCCTTTCCGGGCGTGCAGGCCGAAGAGCGCGGGCAGGCCGAAGCCATCGCCCGCTCGACCGAAGAGTGCCTTGCCTTGTCCGTGCCGATCGTCGCGGTGATCGTGGGCGAGGGCGGATCGGGCGGCGCGATCGCGCTTGCGGCGGCGAACCGCGTGCTGATGCTCGAGCATTCCGTTTACGCGGTTATCTCGCCCGAAGGCTGCGCGTCGATTCTGTGGCGCACGGCGGAAAAAGCCGCCGATGCCGCTGAAGCGATGCGGGTGACGGCGGACCATTTGAAGGAACTCGGGGTCATCGATCGGATCGTCGCGGAACCGGTTGGCGGTGCCCATCGCCAGCGCGAAGCGGCGATTGCAACGCTTGGCGCTGCGATTGGCGAAGAGCTGGATCGTTATGCGGGCATGACCGGAGCGCAAATCCGTTCCGAGCGCCGCCAGAAATTCCTGTCGATCGCATAGTTTAATCGTGTTCCTGCGAAAGCAGGAACCCAGCGGCTCGACTGTCTGGGCTCCTGCTTTCGCAGGAGCACTAAGTGCGACGGAACCTCACCTAACCTCCGGTGTTCATTTCGGAACTCTATCGTTCTGAAGTGCCGGGAGTATGTCCATGAAGGTGAGGATTCTCGCAGCCCTGTCCCTGTCGGCTGCCGTTATCGGTTGTGCATCGGGAGGACTGACCGGGGAGGGGGCGGGCCGCCAAATCTCGCAAGGAGCGGCGCAAACCGCCGCGCAGCAGCACCCTAAGATCATCGAGGAATTTGGCGGCGCAGAAACCGGCGCGCGCGGCGCCTATGTCACCACCGTCGGCCGCAAGGTTGCCGCACAATCCGGCGTTCAGGGCGGCGGCAATGGGGCCTATACCATCACGACACTCAACTCGCCGGTGTTGAACGCCTTCGCGGTTCCGGGCGGCTATGTTTATATCACGCGGCAATTGCTCAGTCTGATGGATGATGAGGCGGAGCTTGCCTCGGTGCTCGGCCACGAAGTCGGCCATATCGCCGCGGATCATAGCAAGCAGCGCAGCAACCGGTCTCAGCTGAGCCAGATCGTATCCGTCCTGGCGGGCGTCGTCACCGGATCGAGCGAAGTGGCGCAGATCGCCAACCAGATCAGTACCGGCCTTGTGCTCAGCTATTCTCGCAGCCAGGAGTTCGAGGCGGACGACCTCGGCATTCGCTACATGGCGGGGGCGGGCTATGATCCCGCCGCATCGCCCTCGCTGCTCCGCTCACTCGGTGAAGCGACGTCTCTCGATACGCGCGTTTCGGGCGGGCCGGACGAGCGGGCCATCCCGTCCTGGGCGCGCACCCATCCGCTCAGCGCCGACCGTGTGACGCGCGCGACGCAGCGGGCGAGCCAGAGCGGCATGTCGGGGCGCGGCGCCCGCAACCGCGACGCGTTCCTTGCCCAGATCGATGGGATGCTGGTCGACGACGATCCCGCACAAGGCGTGGTCGAAGGCCGCAATTTCTTCCACCCGGACCTGCGGCTGCGCTTCACCGTGCCCAATGGCTACGGCATCCAGAATGGCACGCGGGCAGTGACGATTTCCGGATCGAACGGCCAGGCGATGTTTGCGGGCGGGCGTTATAGCGGCGACCTCGGCAGCTATATCGCACAGGTTTTCCGTGGCCTTGGCGGGCAGAGCCAGATCAATTTCGCCCAGCCGCGCGGAACGACGGTGAACGGCATCCCCGCGGCTTATTCAACGGCGCGGGTCGCGACGCAGCAGGGGCAGTTGGATGTGACGGTCTTCGCCTATCAATGGGACGTGAACACGGCCTATCATTTCGTCACACTGACGCGGGCGGGAAGCGGTCTGGGGCCGTTCAGTTCGCTGGTGAGCTCGACGGCGCGGCTTAGCGCGTCGGAAGAGTCGGCAATCCGCCCGCGTGTGATTGATGTGGTGACGGTGCGGCCCGGCGATACGGTGCAGAGCCTGGCGAGCCGGATGGCCTATAACGACCTGAAGCTCGAACGCTTCCTGGTGCTGAATTCGCTGGCGTCGAACAGCCAGCTCCGCGCGGGCGACAAGGTGAAGATCGTCGTCTACGGCAATCGCGCTTAGGAATTAAAAAAAGACGGCGGACCTGATGGCCCGCCGTCTCTTTTAACTTCGAAGAGAAGGCTTATTCGCCCTTCAGTTCGCTTTCGACGTTGCCGAACGTGCTGTTCAGCTGTTCGCCGATGCCACCGAGCGCGCCGATGGCGGCGACTGCGATGAGGGCTGCGATCAGGCCATATTCAATGGCGGTCGCGGCCTTGACGTCCTTCAAAAGATTACGAAACTTGTTCATGTCCGATCTCCTTGTTCGTAGGAAGTGTCCACTCTTCCTGCTTTCCTAGTCGGCAAGCTCGTCCGGTTTATTCTGAAGAAGTTGCAAAAGATTTAACGTCACGACATTGCGTCGGTGACTTTATCTTCCACGCCTTTGAACATCCCGGTCGACCCGCTTCCCAATTGGGAGATGGCCCCCACGGCCGCCAAGGCGATGAGCGCTGCAATGAGGCCATATTCTATGGCCGTCGCGGCCTTGCGGCTGCGATATAGCTTTGCAATGAACATCGTTGCTTGTTCCCCCGCGCGAATATTTGCCTGTTTCCTGCGCAAATATCCATAGGGAGAGTTAAGAAAGTTTAAGGACCCCGATTTGATGCAAGATAATCTTTTGGTGGTGGTCGCTGTTGCCCTGGTCGACAATGACGGGCGAATATTACTGCAGCAGCGCTCCGCTCATCGCCAAATGGCTGGATTATGGGAATTTCCTGGCGGCAAGGTCGAGGCTGGCGAGCGGCCGGAAGAGGCGCTGATCCGCGAATTAAGGGAAGAATTGGGCATCGATACGGATGCCGCTTGTCTTGCACCCTCAACCTTTGCGAGTGCCCCGCTGGACGACAAACACCTCCTGCTTCTTCTCTACATTTGCCGGAAATGGCGGGGCACGCCCCAGGCGCTCGATTCGGATGGGCTGAAATGGGTGCGGCCGCACGAAATGTTCGCGCTTCCGATGCCGCCCGCCGACAAGCCGCTGATCGGGTTGCTCGACGCCTTGATCTAGCTCTTCAGAACTTCGGACAAGGACACGCGCCCGCTGCCGCGCCGCGCGGGCTTGGGCTGATCGGGCGAGGGCGCCCAGCCCGACAGATAGACGATTTCGAATCGCTCCGCCGTGCGGCCGTCAGCATCCGCGTGCGACGCGAAGTCGGCGATGGCGGCAGCGAGGCCGGCGCGGAGAACGGGGCGCCGGGCGCGCGAGGCGAGAATATTGGTCCCGCCCATCGCACGTAAATCGCCAATCAGCCGCAACAGATGCCGGAAGCGGACCGTGATGTCCTGACTGTCGACGACCGGCAGCGCAAAGCCTGCACGGGCTAGCAAATCCCCGGCGGAGCGGAGGTCGATCTGGGGATGGATATGCGGCGACATGGCGCCCGCGACTTCATCCGCCGCCATCATCGCGGCGCGGAGGGCGGGAAGGCTTCCTGCGCCAAGGAACGCGCCCAGGAACAAGCCGTCGGGGCGCAATAGCCGCCGGATCTGGACCAGGGCGCCGGGCAGGTCGTTCACCGTGTCGAGTACGCCCACGGACATGATAAGATCGAAGGATTGCGGCGTGAAAGGCAGTTGATCTTCCTCAGCCTGAACGCCCCTCGTCAATTCGGCAAACCGCGCACCCGCGTCGACGGACGTCACCGCCATCCCCTGATCGCGCAGGCGGGAGGCCAGGTAGCCGCCGCCCGAGCCGAGATCGAGCACGTCATGGAAACTCCGTTGAACGAGATCCAGCCGATCGAGCAACTCCTCCGCCGCCAGCCGGTGTAGATAATCGGCATCCGCGAAGGTGCGGGCGGCGCGGTCGCGGCGCTGGCGGCGGAGCGCGCGGTCGAAGGGCGTGTCGATGCTCACGGCCGGGCTTGTGCCGCGCCCGTCGCTGGATGACAAGGACGCCATGCAGGGGGTGCTTTCAAAGATTGGATGGCCGGTGCGGGCGATCGTCGATTTCGCGCTCCCGCCGCGTTGCGCGGGGTGCGGCGTCGTGACTGACGGTCCGCACCGTTTCTGCATGAGCTGCTGGCAATCGCTTCAATTTCTCGGCGATCCTTGTTGCGCGCGCTGCGGCTTTCCGTTCGAAGTCGCGATGCCGGGCGCAAGCGAGTGCGGCGCCTGCCTTGCCGATCCGCCGCCCTTCGCGCGGCTGCGCGCTGCCGTCGCTTATGGCGACATCGCCCGGAAAGTGGCGCTGAAGCTCAAATATAGCCGCCGCCCGGGCATCGCCGAAACGCTAGCCCGCTTCATGAACCGTCACGCCGGGCTGTTCCCGCCCAATGCCATCATCGTGCCGGTGCCGCTCCACCGCTGGCGCATCTGGTCGCGCGGCTATAATCAGGCGGCGCTGATCGCCACCGCGCTCTCGCGCATGAGCGGCCGGGACGCGGACCTCCACCTTCTACATCGGGTCAAGGCAACGCCCGTGTTGCGCGGCCTTGGACGCAGCGCCCGCGCGAGAGCGATGCGCGGCGCCTTTGCGGTGGACGCGAAGGGAAAGGCGAGGCTCGCCGGCCGTCCCGTCATCTTGGTCGACGACATTTATACGAGCGGCGCGACGGCACAGGCCTGCGCCGCCGCCTTGATTCGTGCCGGAGCGGAGGAGGTTGGCATCCTGTGCTGGGCGCGGGTGATCCGCGACGATTGACAAGCGGGAACCCGCGCCTCACTTCGCACCTTGTATGCGTTAAGGAGTGACCCATGGCCCGTATCGAAATCTATACCAAGATGCTCTGCCCTTATTGCGTGCGCGCGAAGAAATTGCTCACTGAAAAGGGCGCGGATTTCGATGAATATGACATCACCATGGGCGGACCCAAGCGGCAGGAAATGCTGGGGCGCGCCAATGGCCGGACCACGGTGCCGCAAATCTTCATCGACGATTATCATGTCGGGGGATCGGACGATCTCCATGCCCTAGACCGCGACGGAAAGCTCGACCCGCTTCTCGCCCGCTAAATGAAAATCGCCCTCTACCAGGCGCGGACCGGCATCGATCCCGACGCCAATGCGCAGGACCTCGTCGCAGCCATTAAGGAAGCGGCGGAGGGCGGCGCGGGCATGCTGTTCACCCCGGAAATGAGCGGCCTGCTCGACCGGGATAGGGAACGCGCGCAGGCCGCGATGCAGGATGAGGCAGGAGATCGTGTGCTTGCATCGGTGCGGGCTGCGGCGGCAGAGGCGGGCATCTGGGTCCACCTCGGCTCGCTGGCGCTGAAGGGGGAGCGGCCTGATGGGCGCTTCGTCAACCGCGGCTTCGTGATCGATGATCGCTGCGAAATCCGTGCGCGCTATGACAAGATACATTTGTTCGACGTTGATCTCGCAACCGGGGAAAGCTGGCGCGAATCTGCCGTTTATGGCGCGGGCGAGCGGGCGGTTGCCGTATCGACGCCTGCGGGAATGATGGGCGTCACCATCTGCTATGATTTGCGTTTCCCCGATCTCTACCGGGCGCTGACCGATGCGGGCGCCACCATCCTGTCGGTCCCCGCCGCCTTCACCGTGCCGACAGGGGAGGCCCATTGGCACATCCTCCTCCGCGCTCGCGCGATCGAGGCGGGCGCCTTCGTGATCGCCGCCGCGCAAAGCGGGACGCATCAGGATGGGCGAAAGACCTATGGCCACTCGCTCGTCGTCGATCCATGGGGCAAGGTGCTGTTCGACATGGGCGAAGGCAATGGCGTTGGTTTCGCCGAGATCGACCTGGAAGAGGTGAGCCGCGTCCGCTCGCGCTTACCCGCTATCCGGCATCGCCGTCCCATCGCGGCGCCGGACGTCACCCAATGATCGTTTTCGACCTGCGCTGCGAAAGCGCCCACATTTTCGAAATCTGGTTCGGATCGACCCGC
This sequence comes from Allosphingosinicella vermicomposti, assembly GCF_003012815.1. Lineage (GTDB taxonomy): Bacteria > Pseudomonadota > Alphaproteobacteria > Sphingomonadales > Sphingomonadaceae > Allosphingosinicella > Allosphingosinicella vermicomposti. The sequence continues at coordinate 716,954 of NZ_PXYJ01000001.1, forward strand.
GATTATGAGGACCAGAAGGCGCGCGGCTTGGTCTCCTGTCCCTATTGCGGTTCAAGTGAAGTTGAAAAGGCCGTGATGGCGCCGCGCATATCGGCCAAGGGTGACCGGCCCATCGCCGGCACCGATGTGGCGCTGCCGGAGCCGGAAGGGATGAAGGAAATGGTTGCGGCCATGGCGGCGCTCCAGAAGAAACTCCTCAACGGATCGACCTATGTCGGCGAACGCTTCGCCGAAGAAGCGCGTGCCATCTACCACGGCGATAAGGACGAGCGCCCGATCCACGGGAAGGCGACGCCGGATGAAACCCGAACCCTGATCGAAGAAGGCATCGCCATCGCGCCCTTGCCATTCCCCGTCACCGATCCCCGCGACGAGAATTGACCCGCAAGCGCCCGCAGCCTAATCCGCGAGGCGGAGACCCCGTAGCTCAGCAGGATAGAGCATCAGATTCCTAATCTGAGGGCCACTGGTTCGAATCCAGTCGGGGTCACCAAATTCCAACGCGGCGCGTTAGATTGGATCGTCATTGCGGGCCGGAAAGCGATCGGCGCTTCTTCAGGTTTGCCGCGCCAACGGCATCGTCAGGCAATGCACGCCCCCGCCGCAGCGGGTGAATTGGCTAAGGTCAGCTTCGATCACCGTATTGCCGAGGGAGCGGAGTGTGTCGTTCACGCGCGTGTTTTCGCGGGTGGACAGGATACGTTTTGCGCCAAGGCTCAGCACGTTGCAGCCGAGCTTTCGGGCTTCCTTGTAACTGACCGGAATGATGTCGATGCCGAGCGCCGCGAGCTGGAGCAGGAGGCCGTCGTCGAGGACGTCGATGCAGGCGAGGGCGCTATTCTCCCCGGCCATGCAGAAGATGGTGTCGAGGTGCAGGAAGTGGGGGTCGTAGCGATAGATGATCGCGCGCCATCCTTTTTCCTCGAACATGCGTGCAAGGGCCGTGGCGCCGGTTTCGTCGGTGCGCTCTCCAGAACATCCGATGATGACGAGGCCGGGCCGCACGATGCTGATATCACCGCCCTCGATCGACCCGTCCTCGATCCGGCCGTGAATCGGGAAGCCATGGTCTTTTACGATGCTCGCGACATAAGGCGCTTCGGCCCGACGGTGATGGGCGGCAGGCCGAAGCTCGACCAGTCCCCAGGGCGTCATCAAAGTGGTGTCGCGCGTGAAGGCAAGGTCGGGCAAGCCGGGCTTTGCGGGCACGATATGCGTGCGCACCCCATGGTCATTCAGCAGTTCCGCAAGCCTACGATGTTCGGATCGCGCCAGCCGGGTCGAGCAGCAGAGGCCATTGCGCAGGCTTTCGCGGCTGACCGAATTGGCGGGAACGATCGCCAGATGACAGGGCGCGGCGAGGAGGACGGTGTCGAGTACACCGGTTTCCGAACTGACCCCGGAAGCCGTTTTCGGCTGCCCGCCGCCACCCATTTGATCGCCGAAAAGCGGCTGCTCGCGGCGAATAATGAGGTCGCGGCGCCCTTCTTCATAAGCGTGAGAAAACATCAGGGTCTCGCTCACCACAATTCCGCCCGATAGCGTTCGAAGCAGCGCTCGCCACAGCGCAGGCGGATGAGGGCGCCCTCGGCAATCGCGGTCGCGCGGCGGGGATCTTCCGACACGAGCGGCCGCAATGCTTCCTTGTTCCAGGCCTCGCTATGTTTGACGTCCAGTACGGCGTGGAGATCGAAATAGCGGCGCTCGTCGGCCGAGAAGCCGAGGCGGCGCAGGCCCTTTGCGGTAGCGGCCGATCGGCCCGGCGCAGTGAGTTCGATCGCACCCAGCGCACCGACGCTGTGCCAGGCATAACGGCGGTTCGTCGCCATCGCGGTCATCGCATTGGCGAGCGCGAGGCTTTCCCACACGGTATTGTCGATCCGCGCGTCGAGTTGCAGCGCTTTGATGAGGCCGTCGAGCATCGGGCCGTGCATCCCCTTGGGATTGCCGCGGCCCATTTCGTCCCAGTAATTGCGGGCGAGTTCGAGCTTCGCCTGCTTGGGCAGCTTTACCTGCGTATAAGCGACGAGGTCGTCGAAACCCGCTTCGCCAGCCGCTTCCTGTTCCAGGAACCAGGTCAGGTCCTCGCGCGTCGCGTGTTCGGCAATCCAGGGGAAGAGGGGGTCGCCTTGCCCCGGGCCATCGTCCTGAAGCGCTTCGAACCAGGCGATGAAGCCTTCGACATCGGTGGGCGCTTGCGCCGCCTCGTCCATGATTTCGGCACGAAGGCTCTCAAGGAAAGCGCCCTCCAGCCGTAGCATCCGCGTGTCGCGGTCGAGCGTCTGCTGCCAATCCGCCTCCGGAAAGGCTGGGTCGAGGCGTTCGTGATTCCAGTGGGCAAGTCCGCGTTGAAAGGAGTCGGTCAGGAATTGCGACGATGACGCGGCTTGCGCCGCGTCCTTCGGCAAGGTGGCCATGGTGTTTCCCAGATATGATTATGGATGTTTCGGTGAAGAACCGTTGGTGTGGGCCCGTTGTTCCGCCGCAAACCATGCCAAGCGGGCTTCGCGCCGGGCATGACCCTGTGTATCAGGGGGCAAATTCCTTATCGCGAGATACCGGCCTTGATCCAAATCAGTGAAAAAGACGAATCTGCCACTCCAAAAATCCCGGTGCCCGATGTGGTAGCGGAGGCAGTGCGCACGATCATCCGCTGGGCGGGCGACGATCCCGATCGCGAGGGGCTGCTCGACACGCCCGCCCGCGTCGCGCGCGCGTGGAAGGAATATGCGAAGGGCTATGACGAGGACCCTTCCCATCACCTGTCGCGCACGTTCGAGGAAGTGGGCGGCTATGACGAGATCGTGCTACTGAAAGACATTCCGTTTCAGTCCCATTGCGAACATCACATGGCGCCGATCATCGGCAAGGCAGCCATCGCCTATTTGCCGGGCGACCGGGTGGTTGGCATTTCGAAACTCGCCCGCGTCCTCCACGGCTTTGCGCGGCGGCTGCAGGTACAGGAGCGGTTGACCGCGCAGGTTGCCGACTGCGTCTGGGAGCAGTTGCAGCCCAAGGGAGTCGCGGTTGTGATCGAGGCCAGCCATGCCTGCATGAGCGCTCGCGGCGTCAACACGCCGGGCGTCATGATGACCACCAGCCGGATGATGGGCGTGTTCAGACAGGACGAACGCAGCCGCCGCGAAGTTCTTGCCTTGATGGGCTATTGAGATGCGGTGCCTATTGATCGCCTCCACCCTGGTCCTGACGGCATGCGGCGGAAGCGGCGAGGAGGAGAGGGGAGCTCTGAACGTCGAAGACCGTGCCCTTGCCAATCGCATCGAGGATCTGGCGGCTCTGGAAAAGAATGAAGCCGAGGCTGCCGTACCGGAACCTGCATCCCCGCTGGAGCCGATCAGCTATGAGGACGTGGCGAAGGAGTTGAAACCCGGTGCAGGCTGCGATCTGTCAGTCGATGGCCGCTTCCTGCTTGTTGCAGTTACAGGCGATGCCATCGTCAAAACGCGCGGCAGGATTGTCCATCTGAAGCAAGACGGAAGTCCTGCCGAAACCGGCGGATTCTTCCGGGGCGAAGGATTGTCGGTCAGTGTCGGCCGGATCGGCGCGGATCGTATCATCGTCGATGAGACCGCCCGCTGGCCCGCCGAAGCGGCTGTGCGGCGCGCAGGAGACGAAAAGCCGGTGACGATCGCCGGAACCTGGCGGTGCGGCGCCTGATTCTGCGTTGTTTGGACTGGATAATGCTCGCCCCCTCATTTCCCGCTAGCCCTGAGTCCGTCGAAGGACGGTTCCAGCTGGAACGGGCTTCGACAAGCTCAGTCCTAGCGGTGTTTGGGTGGCGGGCATTGAAGAAGGCAGTTCGGCCTCAGAACGCTTCCCGATGCTCGGGCCTTATCATTGCTTTCACCCGATCGTCGACCGGCACGTCCACCTCATAGGTGCCTTCTGCATAAGGCCCGGCCTCATAGGGTGGCAGCAAGACGCGCAGCCGATCGAAACGGCCGTCCCCATTCGCATCGACTGGCGCGATCGGATATTTCGATGCATCGGGACATTCGACCTGCCAGCCTTCACCCTGAAGCGGTAGCGCTTCCTCGCGTTTTTCGGCTCGCTGTGCATCGAGAAGCGGGCAATAAGTGGCGTTGATATGCAGGGTCGCAGCCGCGCGGTCCGCGAACAGGTCGAGCGCGGAGCGTTTGGTCGACGCGCCCTTATCCCACAACAGAATGTCATAATGCGTGTTGCCATGCGCGCCGCCCGTAAATTCATATACTTTCGCAGCGAGACTGAGGAAGCGGCTGTTCTCACCCACCGCCTTCCAATCGGCATCGAAGGCAAAGGGTGTTATCGGCAGGTCCGACCCGGCGCGGACCTTTTGCTCTTCCCGCGATCCCTCCCGCGCCTTTTTAAGGTGTTCGGTGGCATGAGCGCGCATTTCCGCATCGATCGCGGGAATGGCGGCGGCTGCAGCGGGCCAGGCGAATTTGAATTCGACGAGGTCGTCTTTCTCAGTGATCGTGACGCCCTGTGGTCTGGTGGGTGAGCCGGGCGGTGTTTCCGGTTGAGACGCCGGGCGAGGGGAGGCATCCCGCGTCGGCGGATCGGCGGCCTCCGGGTTGCAGGCGATCAACAATGGTGCTCCGGCGAGAACCAGAGCCCAGTGGCGCCGGAACAGAAAACTCAGCTCCGGCCTTCGCTGGAGCACGACAGTTGATGCGTCATCCATAAGGCGAACCTAACGCACCGCTGGAAGACAGTCTACGCTTGCCTGAGCTGCGAGGCCCGCTGTTGACTTCAAGCGCACCCCTTCCTAAAGGGCCCGTGCCTTGGCGGGTTCGTTCGCCGGCATGTTTCACGCCCTTGTCGCCCCGCTTTTAAAGGCGCGGCGCCGCACTCGGGAGACTGGCATGACGGAAGACGAATCCGGGCAGGACCGAAAGCCTCCGATGGATGCGCGCCTTGAATCGCTCGACGAGCGGCTCCGGCAGGCGCAGCTGGACGAAGCGGTGCGGACCGGCATGGCGCGGAAGCCCGGTGATGATGATTACCAGAAGGGCAACCGCGTGCTTGCCGACCTCATCGGCGGTCTTGTCGGCGGCGCCGTGATCGGCTGGGCCCTGGACCAGTGGTTCGAAACGACGCCGTTGCTCCTGCTCGTCTTCCTGTTCCTTGGGATCGGGGTGGCGTTCAGGAACATCATACGGAATTCAAGTCGGCGTCCGGACTGATCTTCGGGCGCTTCGCTTTATCCGCCGGATTTTTCCGGCTTTAGAATTGGGGAAGACGCGACGTGGCGGCCGAAGAAGGCAGGATCGACCCGATGCACCAGTTCCAGGTGCAGAGCATCTGGGACGGCTTTGAAATTGGTGGGCACCAGATCGCCTTCACCAATTCGGCCTTGTTCATGGTACTCACCGCCGTTGCCCTGTGGGTGTTCATGCTCGGCGGCATGAAGCGCGAGCTCGTGCCCGGCCGCTGGCAGGCCGCGGTCGAAGGCTTCACCGGCTTCATCGCCTCGATGGTCGACGCGAATATCGGGCCGAAGGGCAAGACATTCGTGCCCTACGTCTTCTCGCTCTTCATGTTCATCCTGATCGCCAATCTGCTCGGCATGATGCCGTTCGGCGTGATCGGCGTGCATCCCTTCACGGTGACGAGCCACATCACCGTCACCGGCATCCTTGCGATCATTTCCTTCGGCATCGTGCTGCTGGTCGGTTTCGCGAAACATGGCTTCCACTTCTTTAGCCTGTTCGTGCCCCACGGTACGCCGTTCGTGATGATCCCACTCATCTTCCTGATTGAGCTTTTTAGCTTCATGATCCGCCCGTTCAGCCTCGCGCTCCGACTGTTTGTCGCGATGACGGCTGGTCATATCCTGATGAAGGTATTGGCTGGTTTCGTGATCAACGGTGCGAACGCGGGTCTTGGCTTCGCGGCTCTTGTCAGCGTGCCCAGCTTCGCATTGATGATCGGCATCACCGTGCTCGAGCTGCTGGTGTGCGCGATCCAGGCCTATGTTTTCGCTCTGCTCACGTCGCTGTACCTCAACGACGCGATCAATCTTCACTAAGTTTCAATCGTTTAATCCAGGGAGTTCCAAAATGGACGCAGAAGCAGCAAAATTCATCGGCGCCGGTCTTGCCGCAGTCGGTCTCGGCCTCGCCGCGCTTGGCGTTGGTAATGTCTTCGCTCAGTTCCTCGCCGGCGCGCTCCGCAACCCGGGTGCAGCCGACAGCCAGCAGGGCCGTCTCTTCATCGGCTTCGCGGCCGCCGAACTTCTCGGCCTGCTCGCGTTCGTCGTCGCGATGATCCTGCTCTTCGTCGCCTAACCACTCCTCCTCTTAAGGGACGTTCGGAACCATGCCTCAACTAGACCAGATCGCGAGTACTTACGGCTCGCAGATTTTCTGGCTTCTTGTGACCTTCGGCCTGATTTTCATCACGGTCGGACTGGGCATGGTTCCGAAAATCGGTGCGACCGTCGAGGCGCGCGACAAGCGCATCGCCGACGATCTCGCCGCGGCCCAGGCGGCGCGCGAAAATGCAACCTCGACCGAGGAGGCCTATCGCGCCCGAACCGAGGAAAATCGCGCCGAGGCGCTCAAAGTGACGCAGGCGGCCAAAGACAAGTCCGCCCGCGATGCCGAGAAGAAGCTCGCCAAGGCCGATGCGGCGCTCGCCGAAAAGACGGCGGCCGCCGAAGCCCAGCTCCGCTCCGCCAAGGATGCGGCGCTGGCCGAAGTTGAAGCCGTGGCCGTCGAGGCCGCGCAGGACATGGTCGCCAAGCTGTCGGGGGCGAAAGTCACCGCGGCCAAGGCGCAAAAGGCAGTGAAGGCGGCTCTGGCCAATGGCTAATGCAACCCATCAGGACGCCACCACCGTGGCCAATGCGCTCGACACGACTGTTGAGGGCGCGCCGGAACAGGGCCTTCCCCAGACCGGCGAGCATGCCGTGACCACGCACGCCGCCGAGGGCGCGGAGCATCATGCGGAACCCAAGGCGCTCGGCATGGATGCCACCGTCTGGGTCTCGTTGGCGATGATCGCGGTCATCGCGATCATGATCTGGAAAAAGGTGCCCGCCGCGATCGGCAAGGCGCTGGACAAAAAGATCGCTCACATCCGTGAGCAGCTTGACGAGGCCGCCGAGCTTCGCGCCGAAGCCGAAGCGCTGAAGGCCGAATATGAAGCAAAGTCGGCCCAGGCCAATGCCGAAGCCGCAACGATGCTCGAACGCGCCAAGCACGAAGCCGATGCCATCGTGGCCCAGGCGAAGACGGACGCCGCCGCCCTCGTCGAACGCCGCACCCGCATGGCGGAAGACAAGATTGCCGCCGCCGAGCGCTCAGCCATCGCCGAAGTCCGCGCCAAGGCTGCTGCCGCCGCTTCGGCTGCTGCCGCTGCGCTGATTGCCGAAGCGCATGACGCGGCTGCGGACAAGGGCCTTGTCGACAAGACCATCTCGGGTCTCAGTCGCCCGAACTGATCGCTAACACGTCACCCCGGCGAAAGCCGGGGTCTCGTGACCATTAAACGCCTTTCCGTCCTGAGATTCCGGCTTTCGCCGGAATGACGCTGCTCCCCTCAACCGCTAGTCCTGAGCTTGTCGAAGGATGGTTCCAGCTGAAATGAGCTTCGACAAGCCTGCGGGTTTGGTGTGACAAGAGGGTGGTGGTGAGAACCAACAACCCCTAAATCCCCGTTGTGACCAAGTCCTCCGACCGCTTCAACGAAGAGAAATCCGTTTACACTGTGCGCGGCAGCGATCAGCCGGACCTGGAGGTCGGCGTCGCGGTCATTCGCAGCACCGTGAAGACGCTGCCCGTCCGTCCAGGCGTTTACCGGATGCTCGATGCGAAGGGAGAGGTGCTCTACGTCGGCAAGGCGCGGGCGCTGAAGAATCGCGTCACCAACTACACGCAGGTTGCGCGGCTGACGAAGCGGCTGCAGCGTATGGTCGCGCAGACGCGGTCAATGCTGATCGTCACGACCAATACGGAGGCCGAGGCGCTGCTGCTCGAAGCGCAGCTCATCAAGCGCTACCGGCCGCCTTACAATGTCCTTCTCCGCGACGATAAGAGCTTCCCCTTCATCCTGCTCCGCGAGGACCATGGTTTTCCCCGCGTGCAGCTCCACCGCGGCGCGCGGCGGGCGAAGGGGCAATATTATGGGCCGTTCGCCAGCGCCGGATCGGTGCGCAATACGCTGAATGCGCTTCAGAAGTTGTTTCTGCTCAGGAGCTGCACGGACAGCTTCTTTGCCAATCGGTCGCGCCCCTGTCTGCTTTATCAAATTCGCCGCTGCTCTGCCCCTTGCGTCGGCCGGATCGACGAGGCGGGATATGACGAGCTGGTGCAGGACGCGAAGGACTTCCTCGGCGGCAAATCGACCAAGGTACAGGCGAAGCTTGGCAAGCTGATGAGCGAGGCCGCCGACAATATGGATTTCGAGCTGGCGGCGGTCTACCGCGACCGCCTGCGCGCGCTCACCTTCATCCAGGGCACGCAGACCATCCACGCCGAGGGGTTGGGGGATGCGGACATCTTCGCGCTCGCCTGCAAGGGCGGCAATATGTGCATCCAGGCCTTCTTCATCCGGGGCGGGCAGAATTGGGGTCATCGCAGCTTCTTCCCTTCCCACACCAATGAGGTGCCGGAAGAGGAAGTGCTGACCAGCTTCCTCACCCAATTTTACGAGGAAGTGCCGCCGCCCAAGACGATCCTGCTCGACCGCACACTCGGCGAGGCCGCTCTTTTGGAGGAAGCCTTTGGCGAGCGGGCAGGGCGCAAGGTGACGCTCCGCCATCCCCAGCGCGGCGATCACGTGCGCATGGTGAAGCAGGCGAAGCGCAATGCAGAGGAGGCTCTTGACCGCCGTCTTGCGGAATCGGCGACCCAGAACCGTAATTTGAAGGCGCTTGCGGACCTGTTCGAACTGCCTGCTTCGCCCAATCGGATCGAGGTGTACGACAACAGCCACGTTCAGGGCACCAACGCGGTCGGCGCGATGATCGTCGCGGGGCCGGAGGGCTTCCGCAAGAATGCTTACCGCAAGTTCAACATCAAGCGCCCGGAAACAGCACCCGGCGACGATTTCGCGATGATGCGCGAGGTGCTGTCGCGCCGTTTCGCTCGCCTGGAAAAGGAAGATCCGGAGCGGACCAGCGGCGAATGGCCGGACCTGCTGCTGATCGACGGCGGCAAGGGGCAGCTCTCCGCCGTATGCGAGACGATGGAAGATGCGGGCGTTCACGACATCCCGGTCGTCGCCATTTCAAAGGGGCCGGACCGCAATGCTGGTCGAGAGGTCATGCACCTTCCCGGCGGCCGCGAAATCACGCTGCCGACCAACGATCCGACGCTCTTCTATCTCCAGCGTATCCGCGACGAAGCCCACCGCTTCGCAATCGGTGCGCATCGCCAGAAACGTGCGAAGAGCCTGGTCACCAGCCCACTGGACGATGTTCCCGGTATTGGTCCGGGACGGAAGCGCGCTTTACTGATGCACTTTGGAACAGCGCGGGCGGTTAAGAATGCGGCGCTGGAGGATCTGGAGAGAGCACCCGGTATCTCCAGCGCTATGGCGCGCAGCATATACGACTATTTCCACCCGACAGGATGAGGGCGAAGATTACCCGCCTGCGTGTTGATCTGGTTGCCTATTGGAGGTTGGAATGACGAATCCTGAACCTTTCACATTCGATGGCGCGGGGGAGGCACGGCGGTCTGCGCCCCATGTTGCCCGCAATGCCGATCCGATCACGGAGGTGCTGAGAGAAGTGCTTCCCGATGCCGGTCTGGTGCTGGAAATCGCGAGCGGGACGGGAGAGCATGCGCTGCATTTTGCGCGCGCATTCCCGCATCTTTTGTTTCAGCCGACCGACGCTGACCCCGTCGCGCTGCGGTCGGTTGAGGCATGGCGGACGGCCGATGGGGCGCCCAATCTCCTCGCTCCGGTGCCGCTCGATGCCGCCGAGCCCGATCGCTGGCCGGTGGATCATGCCGATGCGATCCTGTGCATCAATATGGTGCATATCAGCCCGTGGGCGGCAACGCTTGGCTTGCTCAAAGGGGCTGGGAAACTGCTTCGGGAGGGTGGTGTGCTCTACGTCTACGGGGCTTATCGCCAGCGCGGCGTAGAGGCGGCGCCGAGCAACGAGGCGTTCGACCGGTCGCTGAAAGACCGTAATCCGGAATGGGGCCTGCGGTACGTCGAAGATGTGGTCGCGGCGGCCGGGGCTGAAGGGCTCGCGCTCGACGATATAAAGGAAATGCCCGCGCACAACCTGTCGCTGGTGTTTCGGAAGCGCGTCCCTTCCCGCCCATAAAGTGATCGGAGGAAAGGGGGCGGTCCTCTCTTTAAGATGGGCCCCGCGCTGATTTGCCGCGAATGATCGCAGCGAGGCCGCCCGTCCAGATCAGGCCGATGGCCCAGCCTGCAATGACGTCGCTGGGCCAATGGACGCCGAGCACGACGCGGCTAAGGCCGATAAGGAAGGCGAGAATGAGAGCTGCCGTGATCGCAACGGCGCGGCTTTTTCGAGGAATGAGCAGGGCAAGGGCCAGCCAGGTGATGAGGCCGTTCGCCCCATGGCCGCTCGGAAAGCTCGCGGATCCGACGGCGACGAGGTGATCCTCGAGCGCGGGGCGAGGTCGAGCGACAACCTCCTTCATGAGCCAGACCAGGAGACGGCCCCCCATGGTCATCGCGAGAAGGATAGCGGCGTCGCGGCGTCGGTGGGCCGCGAAGAGGGCGGCGCTACCCAGAAACGCGGCCGGAACGAGCATTTTCCAGCCACCCAATTCGGTGACGAAGCGTGCCGGCGCGGCGAGACGCGGGTCGCCATAGAGGAAGAGGTAGACGCCTTCGTCCCACCGCCAACCGGAACCACCCGCCAAGAGCATGGCAAGAAACAATGCGAGGGAGATACCCGTAACGGCAAGGCGGACTGGCAATGTCATTCCGGCTCCTTAACACACCCATCCATCGCCTGTCCGGAACGAAGCGCGCCGAGTCCCCGTTTGACCGGCAAGGACTGCCCGCGGGCTCGCTGCCCTTCAACGCGAGCGGACGTCCGACTGAAAAGGACGAGGTGATTTATGCGTAAAACTGGACTGGCCGGACTTGTGATCGCGGCTTCTGCGCTTGGCGCCTGTACGACTTATGGAGATACGGATCCGGCCTTGCGCGGCGGCGCGACGGGGGCGGCTATCGGCGCCGCAGTCGGCGCAGGCGTGGGTGCAGCGGTGGACGGCGTCAGCGTCGAGGAAGGCGTCGCGGCCGGCGCAGTCGGCGGCGCGATCGTCGGCGCGGTAACGTCGAACCAGCGGCGCTATTATTGGGATTATGACGGCCGCTGCTATTATACGGACGGCGATGGCGACCGGCGCTACGTCGATCCCGATCGTTGTCGGTAAAACAAATGGGAACTGTGGTGAGCCGTGCTGGATTCGAACCAGCGACCTACTGATTAAAAGTCAGTTGCTCTACCGACTGAGCTAACGGCCCTAACCACGGGGTCCAACTAGGAGCGGGCGGCGTCCGGGTCAACAGGCCTTGGCGCCGTCAGCCGTTTTTGCAGCTGGCGGATGGTAAGGCCCGATATCGGATCGCGCCAATCGGGCGCGATTTCGGCGAGGGGGGCGAGCACGAAATGGCGGTGGCGAAGCTCGGCATGGGGGATGACGAGGCCGGGGCTTTCCCACGCCCCTTCCGACCAGAGCAGAATGTCGAGATCAAGGACGCGCGGACCCCAGCGGCGACCCGCGCGGCGTCCAAAAGCGCGTTCGATCGCCTTGAGGCCTGCGAGGAGGGCTGGGGGTTCCATATCCGTGGCGAGTATGAGGGCCGCATTGGCAAAGCCGCGTCCTGCCGGGCCCAAAGCGGGAGTCGCGCGGATGGAAGAGATCACTTCGACCTGTCCGAATGCATCCAAAGCCGAGGCGGCGGCACGCAGGATAGCAGTTGGAGCGCCATGCTGTCCGTGGCGGCGATTGGAGCCGAGCGCGATGGCATAGAGATGCGAGCCCATGACAGGCGCCTAGCCGAGAGGGCGCACGGCGGCCACCCCGATCAACATTTCATGCTGGATATTCCAGAACTTATGTTACGCATCAGCCTGTTAGCGGGATTCGTCCGGGGGGACATCCTGCCCGACAAGGCCGTCGCTGGGGGCGCGGCTGCGGGGAAAAGACGTCCCTCCATCGCCGATTCCGCCTGGGGTGGGGTGTGGCGATGCGCGGGTTTTTCGGCTCTTTATGTTTCTTTTTTCTGACGGCGGGATCGGAAGCTTATGCGGCGACCGATCGCCCGCTCGTCGCCGTAATCGACAGCGGCGTGGCGTTGACCGACGAGCTTAAGCCGCTGATGACGGCCGAATTCGATATGGGATCCAATCGCGCGCGGCCGACCTTTCAGCCCACTTATGACCATGGCACGATGGTCGCGACGATCCTCGCACGGGAAGCGGAGCACGATCTTTCCATCGTCTCTATCCGGATCGATGATGATGCCGGGTGTCCAGCGGGAGCGACACCGCCCTGCCAGCAGGATGCTGGAAAGGTCGCCCAGGCGATCTGGCACGCGGTTTATCTGGGCGTCGATGCGATCAATATTTCGCTCACTCTTTCCGACCATCCCCAGATCGTGGAGGCCGTCCGCGCGGCGGGGCGGCAGGGCATTCCGGTAATCCTGGCCGCAGGCAATGACGGGCTCGATCATCCGTTGAACCTCGTCTCGGCAAAAGCAGCCTTTCCGGCAGCCATATTGGTCGGCGCGCTGGATGGAGGGGGGCATCCATGGAAAGGGACGAATCGGCCGACGGATAAACCAGGAAAATATGTCTATCGCTGGCAGCTGGGCGTTAACGTGCCGACCGTCATGGCAAGCGGGGCGGCCGCCACCGCGACGGGAACGTCCTTCGCCGCGCCGATCGAAACGGCGCGGATCGTAAAGGCGCGAAATGGGGCGATCGCGGTACGTGCTGCTTTGCCGGGTGCCAGCTGACGCCTGGGAAGCGCCAGTAGCGCGTCAGCTGCGGTCGGGGAGGCGAATCGCGATTTCCTCGCCAACCTGCGGATCGGTAAAGCCCCGGATGATGCGAAGCATGCCCTCTGTACCGAACAGCTGGTAAAGGGCGTGCAGCCCGTTGGCGAGCGCGCCATCGAACTGGAAGCTGAAGCTGCGGATCGTGCATTTCGACATGTTGAGATCGCCCCCCGCAAAGTGAAAGACGACGTCGTCAAACGTGCAATTTTCAAAATCATTGCCGTCGAGTTTCACCATCACGCCGGTGAATGTTTCGTTCTCATATTTCATGCCGCGCCTCCTTAAGCTGCCGCGTGTTTAGACGAAGGGCGGGAAGAGTCCATGCGGCCTTCTACGCTTGGCGCGGGCGTGGTAGCGACGCACCCGCATATGGGGGGGATTATGAGACAAAGCCTGAGAACCAAAGCCATCGCGGTGTGCGACGCGAAAATCGCTCAGAAGGGCGAGGGCGTCGGCCTGTCTTTCTACGCATTCTTCGCGAACCGGAACGATGATCCCAAACTGCTGATGGAAGCCGCCGAATGGTGGATCAAGACCCACGCGCTGGATCATTTTGAGAAGGCGGTCAAAATCCGGGAAATGATCCGATCGGGAATTTAGGCGGCTGCGGCGGCGCTCCGGTTCAAATATCCTGGGTCAGGCGCGTATAGAGCTCAGGGCGGCGATCGCGGAAGAAGCCGAAGGCGGCACGGTGCTTCTTGGCCTGAACGGTATCCACCGTTGCGATGAGGACGCCGGTTTCGTTCGCGCCATATTCGGCCAAGAAATCGCCGCGTTCATCGCAAATGAAGCTGTGGCCATAGAAACGCTGGTCGCCTTCCATGCCGATGCGGTTGGCGGCGACGACTGGGACGACGTTCGACACGGCATGGCCGATCATCGCGCGGCGCCACAGGCGGCTGGTATCAAGATCGGGATCGTGCGGTTCGGTGCCGATCGCAGTCGGATAGAGAAGGATATCGGCGCCCATCAGCATCATCGCGCGCGCGGTTTCGGGATACCATTGGTCCCAGCAGATGCCGACGCCGATGGTGCCGTATTTCGTCTTCCACACCTTGAAGCCGGTATTTCCGGGGCGGAAATAGAATTTCTCCGAATAGCCGGGGCCGTCGGGAATGTGGCTCTTGCGATAGACGCCCATGATCTCGCCTTCGTCATCGATCATGGCGAGGCTGTTATAATGATGATGGCCATCCGCCTCGAAGAAGCTGGTTGGGATGTAGACGCGCAGTTCCTTGGCGAGCCTCTGCATGGCGAGGACGACAGGATGCTCGTTCGTGGGCAGCGCGCGGGCGAAATGGCCCTCATCCTGCGTGCGGCAGAAATAGTGGCCTTCGAACAATTCGGGCGGCAGGATGATCTTAGCGCCCTTGGCGGCGGCTTCGCGCACCAGCTTTTCGACGGCGGCGATATTCTTCTCCACGCAATCGGTGAAGGCCAGTTGGAGGGCGGCGAGGGTTACTTTCGTCATCTGCATTCTCTCACTTTCCGTTCGCCCTGAGTAGCGGCTGAGCTTGTCGAAGACGCGTATCGAAGGGTTCCCCTCAGAGTGCTTCGATACAGGCCTTCGCCAAGCTCAGTCCCTACTCAGCACGAACGGCGATGGTAAGGCCTTACTCCGGCACCTGCTGGCTGATGCAGTGGAAGCTGCCGCCGCCCGTGAGGATGTGATCGGCCCGGAAACCCATGGCCTTGCGGCCGGGGAAAAGGGCGCCGATCGCCTCCACGGCGGCATCGTCGTTGGGCTGGCCGTAAACCGGCACCACCACCGCCGCATTGCCGATGTAGAAGTTCATATAGGAAGCCGGAATGATCTCGCCATCCACCTCGACCTTTCCAGGCGAGGGGACGGGGACCACGGTCAGGTCGAAGGCTTCGGCGCGGGCTTTGGCATCGGCATAGATCGCGGCATTGGGGTCGTCTTCACCCGCAGCGACCGGGATCGCGATACGCCCTTCTCCGACGAAACGGGCGAGATTGTCGACATGGCCGTCCGTGTGGTCATTGAGCAGGCCGTCGCCCAGCCACAAGATGCGGTCGAGGCCGAGATCGGCTTTCAGCCGCGCTTCGATCTCTTGCTTTGACAAGCCCGGATTGCGGTTCGGGTTGAGGAGGCATTGTTCGGTCGTGACGGCAAGGCCGGTGCCGTCGATGTCGATCGCGCCGCCTTCCAGGATCCAGTCATGGCGCTGGGCTTCCGCATCCATCGTGTCGGCAAGGCGGAGGCCGATCGTATCATCGCCCTCCAAGTCATATTTGCCGCCCCAGCCGTTGAAGCGGAAGCTGGCGGGAAGCCGGCTTTCCCCGGATTTCAGGATGATCGGCCCGGTATCGCGCAGCCAGATATCGCCGAAAATCTCCTCGATCACCGTGATGTCGGGACCGACAAGTTCCTGAGCACGTGCGACAGCTTTGGGATCGGCGGCGACGAGGCGCACTTCCTCGCCATTGCCATCCGCGTGCACGGCACGGGCGAAGGCGGCGACCTCTTCCTGCGCGGCGTCGAGATCCTCGAGCCAAAGGTCGCCATGGCTCGGAAAGCCAATCCACACCCATTCGTGATGCGCCCATTCGGGCGGCTGGCGGTAGGTCATCAAAGAATCCCGTTCATCCTGAGTAGCCATTGAGCTTGTCGAAATGGCGTATCGAAGGACTCCACGCGGAGTGCTTCGATACGGGTCTTCGGCTTCGCTCAGCCCCTACTCAGCACGAACGGGATTGTCACCAATAGCTTATTGCCCGCCGCGCGACTTGTCCCGCGCCGCGCGGAATTCCGCGGTGGAGTACCAGTTCGGCCAGGCGTTGCTGTCGGCAAGCTCGCGGCCGATGCGGTAGAAGAGGGCGATGTCCTGGAGGCCGCCCGACCAATCCCAGTCGGAGCGATATTCGTCCTTCGGGCCGTGATAACGGTTGGTGGTGTAATCTTCAGCCGCCGCGGCGCCTGCGGCTTTGCCGCCGCTCACCAAATCCTCTCCGCTTTCGAAATAGATCATCGGCACGCCAAGCTTGGCGAAGCTGAAGTGATCCGAGCGGTAGAAGAAGCCCTTTTCCGGAGTCGGTTCGGGGACGATCACGCGGTTCTGGTCCGCCGCCGCCCGCTGGAGATAGGGTTCGAGTTCCGACTTGCCCGCGCCGATCACCACGACATCTTTCGTCGCGCCGATGATGTTGATGCCGTCCATGTTCACACCACCAACGGTCTGATTGAGCGGGAAAACCGGGTTTTCGGCATAATATTTGGAGCCGAGCAGGCCCGATTCCTCGGCCGTCACGGCCAGGAAGACGATCGAGCGATCAGGCTGGCCAGCCTTCTTATGCGCTTCGGCAAGGGCGACGAGCGCGGCGGTGCCGGTCGCATTGTCGAGCGCGCCGTTGCAGATGTCATCGCCGTCCGGGGCCGCGTCGCAGCGGCCGAGATGGTCCCAATGGGCCGAATAGAGAACATATTCGTTGGGACGCGTCTTGCCGGGAAGGACGCCGATGACGTTCTTCGACTTCTGCCGCTTGATCTGGTTCTCAAGGCTGATGTTGGCCTTGAGGCCGAGCGACACGGCCTTGAAGCCCTTTTGCTTGGCGGCGGCGGTGAGGGCGGTGAGATCCTGGCCAGCCGAGGCCATCAGGCGCTTGGCCGCATCGTTCGTCAGCCAGCCGATCACCTTGGATTGATCCATATGATTGTTGGCGGCATCCATATTGTACTGCGCGCCAGTCCATGAGGATTGGACGACGTTCCAGCCATAAGCGGCCGGTTCGGTATCGTGGACGATGATCGCGGCGGCGGCACCCTGGCGCGCGGCTTCCTCATATTTATAGGTCCAGCGGCCATAATAGGTCATGGCGCGGCCTTCGAAGGGGCCTTCCAGCCCCTGCGTTTCATAGTCGGGATCGTTGATGAGGATGACGACCGTCTTACCCTTCACGTCCACGCCCGCATAGTCGTTCCAGCCGCGCTCGGGCGCATTGATGCCATAGCCGACAAAGACGATGTCGCTGTTGGCAAGCTCGACCTTCGGCGCCACCTGATAGGTGTTCGCGACCATGTCGGTGCGATAGTTGAAGGTGAGGGGCTCCTTGCCGCCGGTAATGGTGAGCGGCGTCGGCGTGGCGAGTGTTTCGACAAGCGGCACGTCCTGGAACCAGCTGCCATTGTTGCCCGGCTGGAGCCCCGCAGCGCGGAAGCGTTCGGCGATGAGATTGACTGTCTTCTCCTCGCCCGCCGTGGTGGGCGCGCGGCCTTCGAAGGCGTCGGAGGAAAGCTGTTCGGTGACAGTCTTCAGGGTGTCGAGAGAGATTTGAGGAGATCCGGCGGAAGCGGGCGCCGTGTCGATATTCGCAGTTGTGCAGGCAGCGAGTGCGGTGCCGGCGGTCAGCAGGGCAATGAAACGAATGGTCATGGGGCTTCTTTCAATAGGATCAGGATGCCTGTGTGACAGCTGAAAAAGGGGTGCGCAAGACGGGCACCGGCCACTTGCCAGCGATGGCCGGAGCATGCATCAAACGCTCAAAAGGGGGGATGTCATGAGAATATTGCCTTTTGCCGGCCTGTCCGTTTCGCTTCTTTCGACAACGGCCTTGAGCGCAGAGCTACCCGACGCCGCCGCCTTGTTCGGATCTCGCGAGAGTATAGAACAGGCCAGCATTTCGCCTGATGGCACGAAATTCGCCTATCTCGCGCCTTTGACAGGACAGGGATCTGCCCTGTTTGTTACTCTGCTTAATGGTGGGGCCGAACCGAAGGCCATTCTCATCGCCAGCGGCAAGCCGGAGCGATTGAGCAATTGCAAATGGGCGGCGAACACACGCCTTGTCTGTTCGATATATGGCATAACCTTGGTCGAGGGCACGGAAATCGCCTACTTCTCGCGCCTCGTCGGTGTCGATGACGACGGCAAGAATGTCACGGTCCTCCATCGCAGCGGACAAGACCAACTTGGATATGATCTGATCGGCAGTTCCGTCATAGATTGGTTGCCAAGCGAAAATGGCACTGTGCTCATGGCCCGCAATTATATCCCCGAACGCTCGACAGGAAGAATTTTGGCGTCGCGCAGGGACGGCCTCGGCGTCGATCGAGTGGATACGCGGACGCTTAAATCCTCCACCGTTGAGCAGCCGCGCGCAAGCGCCGTTGAATATATAACGGACAGCCATGGCAACGTCAGGATTATGGGCCTCAGGAAGACGGCCAGCTCCGGCTCTGACAAGGGGGTTATCGAATATCTGTATCGCCAGCCAGACCAGCGCGATTGGGCTGCTCTAAGCATGGCCGAATATCGCGGTGAGGGTTTCAATCCCTATGCTGTCGATAAGAAACTCAACGTCGCTTATGGCCTCAAGAAGAAAGATGGCCGTTACGCCGCCTATACTGTGGACCTCGATGGATCGCTTAAAGAGAAAGAGATTTTTTCTCATCCCGATGTCGACGTAAGCGGCTTTGTTACTATCGGCAGGCGGGAACGGATCGTCGGCGCCCGCTACAGCACAGATAAAGCGGAAGTCGCCTATTTCGATCCGGAGCTGCAAAAACTTTCTGTGTCTCTGTCGAAAGCGATTCCGAATTTGCCGCTCATTCGCTTCGCCGATTCAAGCGTGGATGAGACCAAATTGCTGATTTGGGCGGGTAGCGATGTCGATCCGGGCCGCTATTACCTGCTCGATCGCAGCACAAAGAATATGTCGGAATTGCTGCCGGTTCGACCTCATCTCGACAAGGTGCCCCTGGCGAGCGTCCAGCATATCCAATATCCTGCTGCTGACGGCACGATGGTGCCTGGATATCTCACTCTGCCGCCGGGGAAGGAAAGCGCCAAGGGGCTGCCGGCGATCGTCATGCCGCATGGCGGACCGGGTGCGCGCGATGAGTGGGGCTTTGACTGGCTTTCCCAATATTTCGCCAATCAGGGCTATGCGGTCCTGCAGCCCAATTTTCGCGGATCGGCCGGCTATGGCGACGCCTGGTTTCAGAAAAATGGCTTCCAGAATTGGCGAACCGCGATCGGGGATGTTGACGATGGCGGCCGCTGGCTGGTGAAGGAAGGGATTGCCGACCCTGCCAAGATGGCGATCGTCGGCTGGTCCTATGGCGGCTATGCAGCGCTGCAGTCAGCCGCGACGGAGCCGGGCCTCTTCAAGGCTGCGATTGCAATCGCGCCTGTTACCGATCTCGACTTATTGAAGGAAGAGCGGCGCGGCTGGTCTGATTTCAGTGTGGTCAGCGCCTTTGTGGGATCGGGGCCGCACATCAAGGAGGGCTCGCCGTCCCAGAATGCGGATAAAATCAAGGTGCCCGTGCTCATGTTTCATGGTTCGGTCGACCGCAATGTCGGGGTTGGCCATGCCAAGCGGATGGCGTCGCGGTTAAAGGCGGCGAACGTCCCGTCCGACCTCGTCATCTACGACGACCTCGACCATTATCTCGAGGATTCGGCAGCCCGTACGGACATGCTCCGGAAAAGCGCTGACTTCCTGAAGAAGGCATTGAAGCTTTAAGGCAAAAAAAGGGCGGCCACTGGCCGCCCTTTCAACATAATTTCAAACCGATCAGCGCGAATAGAATTCGACGACCAGGTTCGGTTCCATCTTCACCGGATAGGGCACTTCGTCGAGCGTCGGAACGCGCGTGAAGGTGACCTTGGTGTTACCGTCCTGAACGACATAATCGGGAATGTCGCGCTCGGCGAGGCTCTGGGCTTCCATGACCAGGGTCATTTCCTGCGCCTTCGAGCCCAGCGAGATTTCGTCGCCGACGTTGATACGACGCGACGCGATATTGCACTTCACGCCATTGACGCGAATGTGACCGTGATTGACGATCTGACGCGCGGCCCAGATGGTCGGCGCGAACTTGGCGCGATAGACGATCATGTCGAGGCGGCGCTCGAGCAGGCCGATGAGGTTCTGCGACGCGTCGCCCTTCATCTTGCTGGCTTCGGTGAAGGTGCGCTTGAACTGCTTTTCGGTGACGTCGCCGTAATAGCCCTTCAGCTTCTGCTTCGCGCGGAGCTGGATGCCGAAGTCGGACATCTTGCCCTTGCGGCGCTGACCGTGCTGACCGGGGCCATATTCACGCTTGTTGACGGGCGACTTCGGACGGCCGAAGACGTTTTCGCCCATACGGCGATCAAGTTTATACTTGGCGCTGGTGCGCTTCGACATCAGTCATACTCCAATTTGCTGTTCAAAGTCCCTGGAACCGCACCGCCGGACAAGGTCCGACGCGGCTACCGCTTCACCAGGGGTGCGGAGCCAATTGCGAAGGCGCGCCTTTGGCAGAAGAGCGGTGAGAGGTCAAGTATGCGATCAGTTCAAGCCGTTGGACGGGCTGCCCGAATAGCTGTCGGTTTTCTGGCGAAGGCGGGCGACATCATCCTCGCCTTTTTTGCTCATCGCATCCCATTCGGCGCGTGTCCTGCAAACTTTCTTGCTCATGATCGTACCCGTATCCACTTGATTGGCACGGCAAATCATCTTGTTCGGGTCTTTCTTTGCAGGCTTTTCGGCCAAGGCAGGTCCAGACAGAACGAGCAGGTTGCAAAGTATTGCGGCTGACAGGCTGATGCTGCGCAAAACGTCATCCTTTAATTGCAAGATTAATGGCTACGGCTGATCAAGCTTATTCCTAGCCGATCTGGTTTGATGTTTAAAGTCCGCCTATCACGGAGCATCGACAGGGAATGCGATTGCTCCCCACGATCGATATGATAATTGGGCACCATGGATCGAGTGAAGCCACAAGCCTGCCACACCATGGCAGAAGTACGCCACGGTGTGGATCGTCTGGATGAACAGATTACCGCGCTTATTGGGGAGCGTTTCCGCTATATGGACGCGGCGGCGCGGATTAAGCCGGATCGCGATGCTGTTCGGGACGAGGCACGGAAAGCCGAGGTTATTGCGAATGTCAGACGCCATGCGGCAAAAGCAGCTGTGCCGGATTTGGTGATTGCCGATCTTTACGAGCGACTGGTTGAAGCGTCGATCGCCTACGAATTTGACCGGTTCGACACCACGCGATGAAAGCCGGAGCACCTATTTGTCATGCTCCGGTTCCCAAACTTAATTGGACTGCCGCTTCCATTCAGCAGCAGTGAGGCAAACGCGCTTGCCGGCAAGGCGCGATTCTGACGCCTCGATCTTCTTACAGATTTTCCGCTCTTCCTTCGGAGCCTCCGTCGGAGCCGTCATGGCGCTGGTATTCGTCTCGGCCTTGACATCCGATCCGATCGGCATGGTCGCGAGCAGAGAAAGAGCAACAAACAAAATCGACATGGTTCCCCCGCTTGGTTTAGCGGCGCCGCTCTATATCGGCGCAGACGCAAGGCAATCACTTGTCGACTAATCGACGAAATCAGCGCTGGCGAGGATTGACGAGCGAACGAAGCATACCGCGCAGAGCCTGGATTTCGCGGTTGGACCAGCCAGCCTTTGAAAGGATGGTGCGCATCGTCTTGCGGGTCGCGGGAACACGGTCCGGGGGGAAATAATAGCCGGCCTTGTCGAGGGCTTCGTCCATTTGGCCGATAAGGCCTTCGAGTTGTGCCTGGGTGGCGCGGGGTTCTGCGGGTTCGCCTCCGGTAGGGACGGCGAGTGTCTCATGCTTCGACCATTCATAGGCGATGAGGATCACCGCCTGGGCGAGATTGAGCGAGCGGAAATCCGGGTTGACCGGAACGGTGAGGATCTTTTGCGCAATCGCCACTTCCTCGGTTTCCAGCCCGGACCGTTCGGCCCCGAAGAGGATGGCGGATTGCTCCGCATGGCCGCGAACTTCCTGGGCTGCGACCTCAGGCGTTACGACGGGAATGACGAGCCCGCGTTTGCGAACGGTCGTGGCATAAACGTGCGGGCAATCGGCCACCGCCTCCGCCACGCTATCGAACACCCGCGCATTTTCGAGGACGATGTCCGCCCCCGATGCGGCAGGGCCGGCGGCGGGGTTCGGCCAGCCGTCACGCGGAGTGACGAGGCGCATGTCGGTGAGGCCGAAATTCAGCATGGCGCGCGCGGCCTTGCCGATATTTTCGCCGAGTTGCGGGCGGACGAGGACGATTGCGGGGGGAGGGGTGAGCGCGGTCATTCCCGCCCCGCCTCAGCCACGGTGACGGCGAAATCCTCGAAATCCTTGGCTTCGCGGAAATCCTTATAGACGCTGGCGAAGCGGATGTAGGCAACGGTGTCGAGCGCCTGAAGGCCGTTCATCACCATTTCACCGATCGCGCTTGAGGCGATTTCGCTCTCGCCGCTCGTTTCCACCTGACGCTGGATTGAGGAGACGAGCTTGTCGATCCGTTCTTGGGCAACGGGGCGCTTGCGGCAGGCGATGGCGACGGAGCGTTCGAGCTTCGTGCGGTCGAAGGTTTCGCGCCGGTCTTCGGACTTTACGACAATGAGGTCGCGCAACTGTACGCGCTCGAACGTCGTGAAGCGCGCGCCGCAATCTTCGCATTGGCGACGGCGACGGATGGAGGAGCCGTCCTCGGACGGACGGCTGTCCTTCACCTGGCTATTGTCATGGGCGCAGAAAGGGCAGCGCATCAGTCAGGCTTTCTCCGTTCGCCCTGAGTAGCCGTTGAGCCTGTCGAAATGGCGTATCGAAGGGTCTTGTGCAGGCGCTTCGATACGAGCCCTCGACAGGCTCGGTCTTTACTCAGCACGAACGGATATGGACTCATTGATAGATCGGGAAGCGGGCGCAGAGGGCGCGGACGCGCGCCTTGACGTCGGCTTCCACGCTTGCGTCGCCATGCTCGCCCCTGGCAGCGAGGCCGTCGAGAACGTCGGCGATCATGTCGCCGATTTCCTCGAATTCCGCCACGCCGAAGCCGCGCGTAGTGCCTGCGGGCGAGCCCACGCGGATACCGCTGGTCTTCAAGGGCGGCAGCGGATCGAAGGGCACGCCATTCTTGTTGCAGGTGATGGACGAGCGCTCAAGCGCCTCGTCCGCATCCTTGCCGGTGATGCCGAGCGGACGAAGATCGACGAGGGCGAGGTGGGTGTCGGTTCCGCCCGCGACGAGATCGGCGCCGCGTGCCTTGAGGCGGGCGGCAAGGGCTTGGGCATTGGCGATGACCGCCTTGGCATAGGCCTTGAATTCGGGCTGGAGCGCTTCGCCGAACGCCACGGCCTTGGCGGCGATGACGTGAACGAGCGGGCCGCCCTGGAGGCCCGGAAAGACCGCCGAATTGATCTTCTTGGCGATGGCTTCGTCGTCGGTGAGGATCATGCCGCCGCGCGGGCCGCGCAGGGTCTTGTGGGTCGTGGTCGTGACCACGTCGGCATGGCCGAAAGGCGTGGGATGCTCGCCCGCCGCGACCAGGCCCGCAAAGTGCGCCATGTCGACCATGAGGAGGGCGCCCACTTCATCCGAGATGGCACGGAAGCGGGCGAAATCGATGTGGCGCGGATAGGCCGAACCGCCCGCGATGATGAGGGTGGGCTTATGCTCCTTGGCGAGCCGCTCGACCTGATCATAGTCGATCTGATGATCGTCGGGACGGACGCCATATTGGACTGCATTATACCATTTGCCCGAGAGCGCAGGCTTTGCGCCATGGGTGAGGTGGCCGCCCGCATCGAGGCTGAGGCCCATGATCGTGTCACCGGGCTTGGTGAGCGCCAGCATAACGGCGCCGTTCGCCTGTGCGCCCGAGTGCGGCTGGACGTTGACGAAGCCGCAATTGAACAGCTGCTTGGCGCGTTCGATAGCGAGGGTTTCAACGGCGTCGGACGGGGCGCAGCCCTGATAGTAACGGCGGCCCGGATAGCCTTCGGCATATTTGTTGGTGAAGATCGAGCCCTGCGCTTCGAGCACGGCCTTCGAGACAATGTTTTCGGACGCGATCAGCTCGATCTGGTTCTGCTGGCGATCAAGCTCGGCCGCGATCGCATCGGCGACGGCGCTGTCGGCGGAGCCAAGATTTTCGGTGAAGAAACCGGCGTCGCGGATCTCGGTCATGCTTGGTCCTTGGCGAAAGAGGGATTGGAAAGCTGATCGACGCGGCGTTGATGCCGATCGCCTGCAAAATCGGTGGAGAAAAAGGCGTCTAGGCAGGCCTTGGCCATTTCCGGCCCGATAAGCCGCGCGCCCATGGCAATGACGTTTGCGTCATTGTGGGAGCGGGCGAAGGTCGCGGACAGCGGCTCCGACACGAGGGCGCAGCGGCAGGCGGGGCTGCGGTTGATCGCGATCGAGATGCCGATGCCGGACCCGCAGAGGGCGACGCCATAATCGGCCTCACCGGACGCGATCACGTCCGCGAGCTTATACCCGTAGAGCGGGTAGTCGACGCTGTCGGTGGACGGCGGGCCGAGGTCGGAAACGTCATGCCCCTTTTCACGCAGATAATCGGCGAGCGCGGCCTTCAAGTCCACGGCGGCGTGATCGGAAGCGATGGCGATGCGATGGGCCATGGCGTGCGTCTCCGTTTTGGTGAGCCACAGCCTCTAGTGGAGAGAAGCGGGATTCGCCACCGGATAATGTGAGGAACCCCTTCCGCGTTCGTGCTGAGTAGGGGCTGAGCTTGCCAAAGACCCGTATCGAAGCATTCCGCGCGGAGCCCTTCGATACACCGCTTCGACAGGCTCAGCGGCTACTCAGGGCGAACGGTAGGGAGGCCTCGCCTTACGCCGCCAGCCGGATTTCCAGCCGATCCCAGATTTCGACCAGCGCGTTCGCCAATTCGCGCATCATCTCTTCCGTATGCGCGGGCCCCGGGGTGAAGCGGAGGCGTTCGGTGCCGCGCGGCACGGTGGGGTAGTTGATGGGTTGGACGTAGACGCCATATTCGGCGAGCAGGATGTCGCTGATCCGCTTCGCCTTTACCGGATCGCCGACCATCAGCGGCACGATGTGCGTGGTGGAGGGGAGGGTGGGAAGGCCTGCTTCGGCGAAGATTCCCTTGAGCTTTTTCGCCGCGGCCTGCTGGGCGTCGCGTTCTTCGGATGAGGCCTTAAGATGCTTCACGCTGGCGAGGGCGCCCGCGACCAGGACCGGCGACAATGAGGTCGTGAAGATGAAACCCGGCGCGTAGCTGCGGATCACATCGACGATGTTGCGATCGGCCGCGATATAGCCGCCCATGACACCGATCGCCTTGCCCAATGTGCCTTCCACGATGGTGAGGCGATGGGCGACATCGTCGCGCTCCGAAATGCCGCCCCCGCGCGCGCCATACATGCCGACGGCATGGACTTCGTCGAGATAGGTGAGGGCATTGTAGCGGTCAGCGAGATCGCAAATCTCCGCGATCGGCGCGACGTCGCCGTCCATCGAATAGACGCTTTCGAAGGCGATGAGCTTCGGCGCGTCCGCAGGCGCGGCCGCGAGCAATTCTTCGAGATGGGCTACGTCATTGTGGCGGAACACGTGCTTCTCGCAGCCCGAATTGCGGATGCCCGCAATCATCGATGCGTGATTGAGCTCGTCGGAAAAGATGATGCAGCCGGGCAGGATCTTCGCGATCGTCGACAATGTCGCTTCGTTCGAGACATAGCCCGAGGTGAAGAGGAGGGCCGCTTCCTTGCCGTGGAGATCCGCGAGTTCGGCTTCCAGCTCAACATGGTAATGCGTGTTGCCGCCGATATTCCGCGTGCCGCCCGAGCCCGCGCCGACATCGTGCAGCGCCTCTTCCATCGCGCCGACGACGGCGGGATGCTGGCCCATGGCGAGATAATCGTTGGAGCACCAAACGGTGATCGGCTTCGGCCCATTATGGCCGGCAAAGCAGCGGGCGTTCGGAAAGGCGCCCTTGTTGCGCAGGATATCGATGAACACGCGGTAGCGCCCTTCGGCGTGAAGCCGCTCGATCGCCTGTGCGAAAACCCGCTGATAATCCAAGATACTTGTCCTCGGGAACGTGCCTTGCGCGCCCCTTACAATAAAGCGGTTTGAAAAGGCCAGTGCGAATAGATCGCAAAATATGCCCCTCCTTTTGGGGGGTGGATTAGAGAGTTTCGATCCTGGCTAGCCCGAAATCGCGAAGAGCGACTGTATAAGCTTCGACTTCCGGCGCTCTGCGGGTGAAGACCGCGAAGCTGTCAGATGGAATATCGGGCCAAACATGCGCCCGCGTCAGCCAGGCGGTGCGGCGGGCGATACCTTCGCTGCCGTCCACGAAGCGGATGGGGCGCGTGGCGGTCTTTGCCAATTCTTCCTCGACCAGCGGAAAGTGTGTGCAGGAGAGGACGATCGTGTCGATCCGGTCGCCACCCGTTTGAGAGAAGAGGCCATCGAGGGCGCGGGCGAAGATAGCGGGATCGGGCGTTTCCCCCCGCAATTTCGCTTCGGCGGCGTCGACCAGCTCGGCCGAGCCGTGGCGGATCACCGTGCAATCGCTGGCGAATTCTGCGGAAAGGCGATCCACATAGGCCTGGCGCACCGTGGCGTTCGTGCCGAGGACGCCGATGGTGCGCGATTTCGAGAGCGCCGCCGCCGGTTTGATCGCGGGCACGGTGCCCACGATCGGCAGGTCGAGCGCGGCGCGGACGTGGTCGAGCGCAATGGTGGAGGCGGTGTTGCAGGCGATGACGATCAATTCGGGATCGAAGCGTTCGGAGAGGCGGCCAAGAAGGGCGGGAACGCGCGCCGCAATCTCCGCCTCGCTCTTCGTGCCGTAGGGATAGCCCGCATTGTCAGCGACATAGACGATGGGCGCGGCCGGCATCAGCGCGCGGATCGGTTTCAGGACGGACAGGCCGCCAATTCCGGAATCGAAGATGAGGAGGGGTTTTGCCATTTATTGGCTGTGTAGCCTCTCATCCGTTCGCGAGTAAATGTTGCGCGTCCGAAGCGAGGCGCTAAACCCGGCGGCATGTTGACGCCTGAAACCGCGCTTCCGCCGATCCTTGCCCTCCTGATCGGCTACTGTCTTGGCTCCATCCCTTTCGGTATCATTCTTACCCGCCTCACCGGTGCGGGCGACTTGCGGGCAATCGGTTCAGGTAATATCGGCGCGACCAATGTGCTGCGGACGGGGCGCAAGGGCCTCGCCGCGGCGACCTTGATCCTCGATATGCTGAAGGCGACGGCGGCGATCCTGATCGTTCGGGCGCTGTTTCCGGGTCTTGAAGGCGTTGCGGCGATAGGCGCGCTGCTCGGGCATCTTTATCCAGTGTGGCTGCGCTTCCGGGGCGGCAAGGGCGTGGCGACCTTCCTCGGCATTCTCCTCGGGCTCGCACCCTTATTGGCGCTGATCTTTGCGACCGTGTGGATCGGCGCGTTGCTTTTAAGCCGCCGCTCTTCGGTGGGCGGCATGTCCGCATCGCTTTCCGCGCCCGTTGCTGCTTTCGCGACAGGCGAGGTTGCAATGGCCTCGCTCTTCCTCGGCATGGCCTTGCTCATATTGTGGAAGCACCGTGAAAATATCGGGCGTCTCATCGCCGGGACGGAACCCAAAGTAGGGCAGAAAAAGTGACTGGCTTTTCAGAGGACCAGCTCGCCCGGCTTCGCCTCA
Source organism: Allosphingosinicella vermicomposti (assembly GCF_003012815.1). Classification (GTDB taxonomy): domain Bacteria; phylum Pseudomonadota; class Alphaproteobacteria; order Sphingomonadales; family Sphingomonadaceae; genus Allosphingosinicella; species Allosphingosinicella vermicomposti. The sequence continues at coordinate 744,415 of NZ_PXYJ01000001.1, forward strand.
TCCGGTCTGACAATGTCGGGCCGGTCACTTACTTCCAGCTCCTTGCACGCTATGGATCGGCAAAGGCGGCGCTCGATGCCATTCCGGATCTTGCCGCGCGAGGGGGCGGCCGCCCGCCGCGTATCGCCCCGCGCGCGGCGATTGAGCGGGAGATGGAGCGGGTGGCGGCATTGGGTGCGCGCTACTTGTTCTTGGGGCAGGGTCTTTATCCCCCGCTGCTGGCCGAGCTCGACACGGCGCCGCCCGCGCTCATCGCCAAGGGACAATTCTCCCTGCTCGACATGCCCGCTATCGCGATGGTCGGCGCGCGCAATGCATCGGCCGCCGCCTGCCGCTTCGCCCGGCAATTGGCGCAGGATGTTGCGGGGGGCGGCGCTGTGGTCGTTTCCGGCCTTGCGCGCGGCATCGACACGGCGGTCCATGACGGCGCGCTGGAAGGCGGCACGATCGCCGTCATCGCGGGCGGTATCGATGTCTATTATCCGCCGGAAAACGAGGCGCGGCAGAAGGCGATATCCGAACGCGGCCTGCTGATCGCCGAGCAGCCGCCAGGCGTTCAGCCCCATGCGCGGCATTTCCCCTATCGCAACCGGATCATCGCTGGTCTCTCCCACGGTACGGTGGTGTTGGAGGCCGCGCCAAGATCCGGCTCGCTCATCACCGCGCGCTATGCCGCCGAATTCGGGCGCGACGTGATGGCGGTGCCTGGCTCCCCCATCGATCCGCGCGCGCAGGGCTGCAATGGCCTGATCCGCGACGGCGCGACCCTGATCCAGAATGCGGAGGATGTCCTTGAAACAATCCGCCCCTTCCACCTTCGCCCCCTCGCGCAGGTAGGCCGCGATTACGCCGCTCCTGCCGCCGCCCCGGACGCAAGCGAGAAGGAACGGCGGGTGGTGCTGGATCTCCTCAGTCCCACGGCGGTGTCCGTGGACGAAGTGATCCGCCAGGCCGAACTACCGCCCGCGATCGTGCACATGGTCTTGCTTGAGCTCGAGCTTGCCGGACGTCTGGAACGGCATGCGGGCGCAAAGGTCAGCCTCGCCTAGAAATCCTTGCGGAAATAGACACTGTCGCACCAGCCGATTTGGGTGAAGGCGGTGCGTTCGGTGCGGCCGGTTTCGTAAAATCCATATTTTTCGAGGAGGCGGATCGACGGGGCGTTGCGGGGGTCGACGTCGGCGGTGAGGTGCGTGACGTCCGGCCGCCTCGCGACATGGTCGAGGAAGGCGGCCAGTGCTTCGGTCGTCAGGCCCTGGCCCCAGTGATCCGGGTGGATGATGTAGCCAAGCTCTGGGAGGCGCCAGGCGCCGATCTTGCCGATCACCGCGCCGTCCCTTTCGATGATGAAGTCTTCGGACTGCTCGGGCGTGGAGGAGATCATGGACTCCATCCACGCCGCCGTTACCTCCACGGTTTCATGCGGCGGCGTCGACCAGTAGAGCGTGGCGCGCGGGTCGCTCAGCACGCAATGCATGGCGGCAAGATCGTCCATCGTCGCGCGACGCAAAAGTAGGCGCGGTGTACGGATCATCGCGAGCGCCCTTGACGAACCATATCGCCAGTCACCACCCTCGCGCGTACGTGTGAGAAGAAAGCCATCATGAAACTTGTTGTCGTCGAATCCCCGGCCAAGGCCAAGACCATCGAGAAATATTTGGGCAAGGATTATCGCGTCCTCGCCTCCTACGGCCACGTCCGCGATCTGCCGCCCAAGGACGGTTCGGTCGATCCCGATAATGGTTTCGCCATGGAGTGGGAAGCCTATGCCGACAAGGCCAAGCAGCTCAAAGCCATTACTGACGAGGCGAAGAAGGCCGATGCCTTGATCCTCGCTACCGACCCTGATCGCGAGGGCGAGGCGATTTCGTGGCATGTGCAGGAGGTGCTGGAAAAGCGCCGCGCGCTGCCGAAACAAGTCGAGCGCGTCACCTTCAATGCGATCACCAAGTCCGCGGTAACCGAGGCGATGCAGAGGCCGCGCGAGCTCGACGTCGATCTGATCGATGCGTACCGCGCCCGCCGCGCGCTCGATTATCTTGTCGGCTTCACGCTTTCGCCGGTGTTGTGGCGCAAGCTGCCGGGCGCCAAGTCGGCGGGCCGCGTGCAATCCGTGGCGCTACGCCTGATCGTCAGCCGGGAACGCGAGATCGAGGCGTTCAAGCCTCAGGAATATTGGAGCGTGTCCGCGACGATGGAGGCGGACGGAACCGAGTTCCTCGCGCGCCTCGTCCGTTTCAAGGGCGACAAGGTCGAGCGGCTGTCGATCGGCGATGAAGGCACCGCGCAGGCAGCAAAGAAGGCCGTCGAGGATGGCCGCTTCACCGTGGCCAGCGTGGAGACCAAGCCGCTCACCCGCAATCCGCCGCCGCCCTTCACGACCTCAACGCTGCAGCAGGAGGCGGCGCGCAAGCTCGGCTTTGCGGCGAGCCACACGATGCGGATCGCCCAGACCCTCTACGAGGATGGTGCGATCACTTACATGCGTACCGACGGCGTGCAAATGGCTGAAGAAGCGATCTCCGCCGCCCGCCGCGCCATCGCCAACCGTTATGATGCGGGCTACGTGCCGGACAAGCCGCGAGTCTATCAGACCAAGGCGAAAAACGCCCAGGAAGCGCACGAGGCGATCCGGCCCACCGATTTTGCCAAGGACAAGGCCGGAAGCGGTGATCATGCGCGCCTCTACGACCTCATCTGGAAACGCGCGATGGCGAGCCAGATGCAGTCCGCGCGGCTTGAGCGCACGACGGTCGAGATGGAGGACGGCACCGGCCAGACGGCGCTGCGGGCGACAGGCCAGGTGGTGCTCTTCCCCGGCTTCATGGCGCTTTACGAAGAAGGCCGCGACGACGAGGCGGACGAGGAAAGCCGCCGCCTGCCGCGCATGGGCGAGGGCGATTCTCCGCACAAGAAATCGGTTCATGCCGAACAGCATTTCACCCAGCCGCCGCCTCGTTATTCCGAAGCCAGCCTCGTCAAGAAGATGGAGGAATTGGGGATCGGCCGCCCGTCCACTTATGCCGCGATTCTGCAGACGCTGAAGGACCGCGATTATGTGACGCTTGAGAAGAACCGCTTCTCGCCGCAGGAAAGCGGGCGGCTGCTGACCGCGTTCCTCGAGCGCTTTTTCGAACGCTATGTTTCCTATGACTTCACGGCGGGTCTGGAAGAGGAACTGGACGACATTTCCGGCGGCCGGGCGGAATGGCAGAAAGTGCTGGAAGCGTTCTGGCGCGATTTCAAGCCGAAGACCGCCGAGATCATGGAGCAAAAGCCGTCCGACATCACGGCGGCGTTGGACCAGTTCCTCGCGCCTTATTTGTTCCCGGACAAGGAAGATGGCAGCGATCCGCGTGTGTGCCCGGCCTGCGGCGAGGGGCGGCTTGCCCTGCGCGGCGGCAAGTTCGGCGCGTTCATCGCCTGCTCCAACTATCCGGAATGTAAGTTTACCCGCCGCTTCGGCCAGGGCGGCGAGGAAGCGGGGCAGGATAGCGGCCCGCAGGTGCTGGGTAGCGATCCTGCAAGCGGGGAGGAAATCTCCCTCCGCACCGGGCGCTTCGGCCCCTATGTCCAGCAGGGTGACGGCAAGGACGCCAAGCGCGCCTCTATCCCGCGCGACGTGCCGCAAGCCGATGTCGACCTAGATTGGGCGCTAAAGCTCCTGTCCCTGCCACGCACGATCGGCGACCATCCTGAAAGCGGCAAGCCGATCACCGCGAGCATCGGGCGCTATGGCCCCTATCTCGCCCACGACGGCAAATATGCGAAACTGGGTTCGACCGCCGACGTGTTCGAAACCGGCATGAATGCGGCGGTCGTGAAGCTAGCTGAAGCCGCCGCAGGCGGTGGCCGCGCGCGGGGCGGATCGCGTGAGCCCTTGAAGGTTCTCGGCGCCCATCCGCGCACCGAGGTGGAGATCAAGCTGATGGAAGGCCGCTTCGGCCCTTATGTGACCGACGGCACGACCAACGCGACCTTGCCGCGCAGCATCGATCCGCAGGCGCTGACGCTGGAGGAAGCCGCGCAGCTGATCGACGACCGCGCGGCCAAGGGCCCCGCCAAGAAGGGCAAGAAGGCTCCGGCAAAGAAGGCGGCTACGAAAAAGGCACCTGCCAAGAAGCCGGCGGCGAAGAAGGCAAAGTGACCGCCCAACTCGTCCTTGCGAGCGGCGCGAAGCAATCCAGCGGCACCAAGCTTGCCCGCGAAATGGATTGCTTCGTCGCTTCGCGCCTCGCAATGACGACGGGGTTTGGAAGCATTTGCCGAATGAGGGGGATTAAATGATGCTTTTGACGGCCGCACTTTTGGCGGCGCTCCAGGCTCCTGCGGTTCCCACCGAGCGCACAGCCGATTATCACAACCAGCAGATGCTCTACCTTTACGCGTTGAAGCCGTCAGAGGGCTGGATGCAGACGGCGAGCGGGCTTCGTTACCGCCGGGTGAAGGGTGGGGGCACGGGCCTACGCCCGGCGCCGACCGACACCGTCACCATCCACTATGCGGGCCGCTTCATCGACGGCACTGAGTTCGACAGTTCGATCAAACGGGGCGAACCCGCGACCCTCCCATTGCCGCGCCTCATCAAGGGCTGGCAGGAAGGCGTGCCGCTGATGAGCGTCGGCGATACCTATGAATTCGCCATTCCGGCGCATCTGGCTTATGGTTTGTCGGGCAAAGGGCCAATTCCAGGTGGCGCGACCTTGCTCTTCACCATCGAACTGATCGCTATTCCGGGGCAATAAGAGCGTGCTCCGTTTCTGGACTATCCAGCGTGCCGCCGGGATCGGCACGCTCGCCGGTATCGCGGCCCTGTTCCTGTGGCCCGCTTATGCGGCGTGGGAGGCTGTGGGGCCCCTGTTCATCGGCGCCCTCGCGCTCACAGCCTTCTGCGGTCTGTCCGTTCTCGCGATTAGCGCTCTGGACCTCGCCACACGCAAGCGGGGGGCGATCATGCGCCGGGTCCGTACTTTCGACATCGTCTGGGGCTTCTTGCTCGCCGGACCGAGTCTGGCGGCGTTGACGGAATTCTTTTGAGCGCATCGAGCGGCTTCGACAAAGCCTTCACCGAACGCTAGGACATCTCCAAAATGAAGAACAAGGGAGGATGGCCGTGCGGCGTAAGCTTATCGTCGGTAACTGGAAAATGAATGGCAGTCTGGCCGCTTTGGCCGAACTGGACCCGATGGCCGCCGCAGCAGCAAATTGCTGCGATGTCGACGTCGGTATCTGCCCCCCCTTCACCCTGGTTGCGCCGGCGGCCGCACGCGCGCCCAGCCTCGCAATTGGCGGGCAGGATTGTCATGCGGCGGAAAGTGGCGCGCATACGGGCTGCGTCTCCGTGCCGATGCTGAAGGAAGCAGGCGCGAAGATCGCTATTACCGGCCACTCCGAACGCCGCGCCGATCAGCACGAAAGTAACGAAGACGTGCGCGCCAAGGCGCTTTCAGCGTTGTCAGCGGGCCTCCTCACCATCGTCTGCGTCGGCGAAAGCGCAGCCCAACGCGATGCGGACGAGGCCGTAGCGGTCGTGACGGCGCAACTGGCCGGATCGGTTCCGGACGAAACGCAGACCGGCGAACTGGTCGTTGCCTATGAGCCGATCTGGGCGATCGGCACCGGCAAGGTCGCGACGCCAGCGGACGTGGCGGAGATGCATACGGCGATCCGCGCCCATCTTCGTAGCCGGTTCGGCGCGGAAGGGGAGGGGATGCGCATCCTCTATGGCGGATCGGTGAAAGCCGACAATGCCGCCGAACTCTTCGCCGTGCCGGACGTAGACGGCGCTCTCGTAGGCGGCGCGAGCCTCACCGCCGCACAATTCGTTCCGATCATCGAAGCTGCCGCAAGCGCAAAGTGACGATGAGGCGGAAAGGTTGAACCTTGCCCGCCGATCGACTAGATCGCGCCCAATCATTCCCTGAAAGACAAGCCAAGACCCATGTTCACCTTCCTGCTCATCATCCAGACGATCGTCGCGGCGGCGCTCGTCATCGTCATTCTGATGCAGCGTTCGGAAGGCGGCGGTCTTGGCGTCGGCGGAAGCTCGTCCGGCCTGATGAGCGCACGCGGCGCCGCGGATTTCCTGACCCGCGCCACGGCGATCCTCGCGACGCTTTTCATCGTCCTTTCGATCGCTCTCGCCGGCCTCGCCGCCGTCGACCGCGCGCCGAGCGAGATCGACGCTTCGCTTCAGCGTGCGGCGCCCGCGCCGTCTTCCACCGTTCCGCTCGCCAATGGCGGCACAGCAGCTCCGGGCGATCCGCTCTCCGGCGTCGCCGAACAGGCGGGTAACGTCGCCGTTCCCGCACCGGCCACGAACCAGAGCGTCCCGCTGGCGCAGTGATAGAAGGGGGATGGCTCCCCTTTCCGTCATGCTGAACTTGTTTCAGCATCCATCCTGGTGACACCCCGATTGCGTCCCGATGGACTATGAAACAAGTTCGGGGTGACGGTTTGCGTCTGACCGACCGTCGGCGCTTGAAATAATTCCGCCCCTCAACCGATTCTCGCCCTTGCCTGAATCAGGTTCACCCGCTTAAGCCCCAACTCCCATGGCGCGGTTCATTTTCATCACCGGCGGCGTGGTCTCCTCGCTTGGCAAAGGTCTCATGGCAGCATCGCTTGCTGCCCTCCTCCAGGCGCGTGGCTACAAGGTCCGCATTCGCAAGCTCGACCCGTATCTCAACGTGGATCCGGGCACGATGTCCCCTTATCAGCATGGCGAAGTCTATGTGACGGACGACGGGGCGGAGACCGATCTCGACCTTGGCCATTACGAGCGCTTCACCGGCGTTCCGGCGCGCCAGTCGGACAATATCACCACCGGCCGCATCTATCGCGACATCATCGCCAAGGAACGGCGCGGCGACTATCTTGGCGCCACGGTGCAGGTCGTTCCGCACGTCACCAATGCGATCAAGGATTTCATCGGTTCGGACATCGATCCGGAACTCGACTTCGTGCTCTGCGAAGTGGGCGGCACCGTTGGCGACATTGAAAGCCTGCCGTTCATCGAGGCGATCCGCCAGTTCCGCAATGAGCGCGGGCGGATGGACACAATCTCCATCCACACGACCCTCGTTCCCTTCATCGCGGCGGCGGGCGAGCTCAAGACCAAGCCGACGCAGCACAGCGTTCGCGAACTCACCAGCCTCGGCATCCAGCCCGAAATCATCGTCTGCCGCTGCGAACATCCACTGCCTGAAAGTGACCGCGCCAAGATCGCGCTCTTCTGCAATGTGCGGAAAGAAGCCGTCATTCCGGCGCTCGACGCACGTTCCATCTACGCCGTTCCCGCGCAATATCATGCCGCGGGCCTCGACGCCGAAGTGCTCCGCGCCTTCGGGATTGAGGATGCGCCCGCGCCCAACATGGCGCGCTGGGACGATGTCATGGACCGCCTCGCCAATCCGGAAGGCGAAGTGACGATCGGTGTGGTCGGCAAATATGTCGTCCTGCCCGATGCCTATAAGAGCCTTACCGAGGCACTCGTCCACGGCGGCATGGCGAACCGGGTGAAGGTCAATATCAAGTGGCTCGACGCCGAAGTATTCGAGCATGAAGACGCGGAGGTCGCCGCCACGCTCGAGCCCTGCCACGGCATCCTCGTCCCCGGCGGCTTCGGCGAACGCGGGTCGGAAGGCAAGATCGCCGCCGTCCAGTTCGCCCGCGAGCGGCAGGTGCCCTATTTCGGCATCTGCCTCGGCATGCAGATGGCCTGCATTGAAGGTGCACGGAACACGGCGGGGCTTGCCAAGGCAAGCACCACCGAATTTGGCGATACCGAAGAGCCGGTCGTCGGCCTCATCACCGAATGGATGACCGCGGAAGGCTTGCAGAAGCGCGATGCTGGCGGCGACCTTGGCGGCACCATGCGCCTCGGCGCCTATGACGCGAAGCTCACCGGCAACAGCCATGTCGCCTCAGTCTATGGCGGCACCGACATCAGCGAACGCCACCGCCACCGCTACGAAGTGAACGCCCATTACAAGGACAAGCTGGAACAAGGCGGCCTCGTATTCAGCGGCATGAGCCCCGACGGCCAGCTCCCCGAAATCGTGGAGCGCCCCGACCACCCCTGGTTCATCGGCGTCCAGTTCCACCCAGAACTGAAGTCGAAACCCTTCGATCCGCATCCCTTGTTCGCCAGCTTCATTGAAGCGGCGGTGAAGCAGAGTCGGCTAGTCTAACGGCGATTTCGCACAGGGTTTGCGAACAGTCTGGCGAATCCGGAAACGACCCGGGGCGGAAGGTCTGCTACTTGCGTTGATCCTCGGCATCCACGGCACGATCCCAGAACATCGTCGCCATCACCGCGACGAATGGTAACCATAGTGCGAAAAGAGCCAGCCACCGGTCGCCGCCTAAGGTCACGAACATTGAACCCGACGAATCCGAAGGATTACCTTCCAATGCCGTGATCACCCCCGCGACGATTGCCAAAGCAAGGGAGAATCCCCAAAAATAGTGCGGCCAGCTCTGCCACTGGAGTCGCCGCAGGAAGATGTGTGTCGGGACGCCTGCCACAAACATGAAGCCGTAACTTCCCGCAATTGCCAGTCCGCCCTCAAGGAGGCAGTCGAGTAAACCGAAACGTGGTGTCACGAAAATTAGACACATCAGCGCGAAGCTCGGCGCTGGAGCGACCAAGAGGCCGCGCAGTGTATTGCTCGACGTTGAACTGAACCTCATTGCCATTCCGCAAGACTAGATAAGATGGAGCTCGGGGGCATGAGCAATTCCTGAGGATTTGCTGAAATGCTCGCTCCGTCCGCTTTACGCTAGCGGACGATCCTGATCGATATGCGATCAGCAGGAGGCAGTAGCCGTAGTTCGGCGCTTGAGCTTCCCAGAAATGCGACACCGGCTTACACACTCCAAAACATAATCGGAGAAGCCTTTACCATGCGCCACGAACAACAGGCCGATCTGCCGTATCTTAAGAAGGTCGTCGGTGCGTCCATGGCGGGCACCGTTGTCGAGTGGTACGAATTCTTCCTCTACGGCACCGCCGCCACACTTGTGTTCGGCAAGCTCTTCTTCCCGCAGACCGGCAATGAACTCGACGGCATCATTGCGGCCTTCGCGACTTATGCGGTGGGCTTTCTTGCCCGGCCGCTCGGCGGCATCGTGTTCGGCCATATCGGCGACCGGATCGGGCGGAAGGCGCTACTTCAGTTCAGTCTTGTCCTGATCGGCATTTCCACCTTCCTGATGGGCTGTCTGCCCACATTCGATACGATCGGCTATTGGGCGCCCGCGCTCCTCGTCCTGCTGCGCTTCATTCAGGGTTTCGCGCTTGGCGGGGAGTGGGGCGGGGCTGTGCTGCTCGTCACCGAGCATAGTCCCAACAAAAGCCGTGCCTTCTGGGGCAGCTGGCCGCAGGCGGGCGTGCCCGTGGGCAATCTGCTCGCGACGCTTGTCCTTCTCGCGCTCTCAGCCACTTTGAGCGAACAGGATTTCCTCGCCTGGGGCTGGCGCGTCGGTTTCTGGCTGTCGGTCGTGATCGTCGGCATCGGTTATTATATCCGCACGCAAGTGACCGACTCGCCGATCTTCCAGGCCGCCAAGGAGAAGATCGATCAGGAGGCCCACACCGGCTATGGCTTGAAAGAGGTCTTCACCCGCTATCCGCGCGGCGTGTTCACCGCCATGGGCCTGCGCTTCGGCGAGAATATCCTTTATTATATGGTGGTCACCTTCACGATCACCTATCTCGCCCATCGCGGCACGGATACGACGCGGATCCTGGCATTACTCTTTGCCGCCCACATTCTCCACGTCCTCGTCATCCCGCTTGTCGGCGCGATGGCGGACAAGGTCGGACGCAAGCCCGTATATATCGCAGGGGCCGCGCTCACCATGGCCTGGCCCTTCATCGCTTTCCCGATGCTCGACACCGGCGACACGCTCGCCGCGCTCGCCGCCATCATGCTCGGCCTCGCCGTCCACGCCCTCATGTACGCCGCCCAGCCCGCCATCATGGCCGAGATGTTCCCGACCCGCATGCGTTATTCCGGAGTGTCATTAGGCTATCAGGTCACCGCCATCGTCGCAGGGTCCTGGGCCCCGCTCATCGGCACGGCTCTGCTCCGCGAATATGAAGCCTGGCAACCCATCGCGATCTATATCCTCGCCAGCGCCGCCATCAGCCTGATTGCGGCGCTCGTGATGCAGGAGACGAAGGGCACTTCATTGGCGGCGATCGATGAGGCGGATAGCCGCTATCGCGCAGGGCAGTGAAGCGCCGCCCGACATATCTTTGTCTCAGCCATGCTTCGCACGGAAGCGAACGACATATGGCTTTATCAAGCGTGTGTGAAAGCGGAGGCCGCATGCCTCGCGGTCTGACTGGAGCATGACAGCGAAGACTGGAGGAGGGAACTCGAGCTTGAGTGCGGGAAGTTTCTATAACTTCCAGATTCACAGCCGCTAGTCCTGAGCCTGTCGAAGGGCGTGTGAAGGGCACGTGACTCACGGACTTCGACAAGCTCAGCCGTAGCGGGGTGAGGGACGGTAATTAAATATCAACTCGAACCCCGCCACGTGCCTCAACCTGATCCGCCCTATTTACCTCGAAGTCCCGCGCATCGTGGCGTTCGTGAAGTTGCGTTTCGGGCGCGCCGATCTTGCGGTTGACCATCTTGCCGCGCTTTACGGCGTCGCGCGCGCCGATCTGGTCGGTCCAGCGCTGCAAATGCTTGTATTCGTGGGCGGAGAGGAATTGCTGCGCGCCATAGGCGTCCTGCATAATCCCGCCATACCAGGGCCAGATCGCCATGTCGGCGATCGTATAGTCGTCGCCCGCCATATATTCGTTTTGGGCCAGATGCGTATCGAGGACGTGAAGCTGACGCTTGGTTTCCATCGCATAACGGTCGATCGCATATTCGATCTTGATCGGCGCATAAGCGAAGAAATGGCCGAAGCCGCCGCCGATGAGCGGACCCGAGCCCATCTGCCACATCAGCCAGCTGATCGTCCTGATGCGCTGTTGCGGATCGGTGGGGAGGAAGGCGCCGAACTTTTCCGCGAGGTAGAAGAGGATGGCGCCGCTTTCGAACACCTTCGTCTCCGGATCGGTCGAGCGGTCGACCAACGCCGGGATCTTCGAGTTGGGATTGACCGCAACGAAGCCGCTACCGAACTGATCGCCCTCGCTGATGTCGATCAGCCAGGCGTCATATTCGGCGCCCGCATGGCCTGCCGCAAGCAGCTCCTCGAGCATGATCGTGACCTTGACGCCGTTGGGCGTGCCCAGTGAATAGAGCTGCAGCGGGTGCTTGCCGACCGGCAGTTTCTTATCATGCGTAACGCCGGATATCGGACGATTGATGTTGGCGAACTTCCCGCCGCTGGCCTTGTCCCACGTCCAGACCTTGGGCGGAACATAGCCGGGGGGCTGGTTGTCGGCTGGGTTCATGTCCTGGCTCATCTCGGTCTCCGGCGGGGCGCTTTCTTATCGGCCGCTACATAGGGTGCGAACCGCTCATTCGCCAGCTTTGCGAGTCGCCAGATAGGTGACGGCAAGTGGCTGCTTTGGACATCGCGGGTTGGCCGTTCCGCACATTTTTTACCCCGGAAAAGCGACGGCTTTCCGCGATTTATCGGCTGAAATCAGAGGCTTTGTCTTATCGCAAAACTGTTAGGCGGGGAGAGTCCTACACCATTCCCGTTCGCAACAGCGAGCGCCAAACCGAGTCTCGGGGGCCATGCTGGAAGGCAGGACCGGGACTCCCAAAAAGGATGGGAGAAAGTCATGCAACTCAAGCACGTTCTGGCGGCATCTGCAGCCACTCTCGTGATCGGCCTTGCTACCCCGGCCGCCGCACAGATTACCGAAGGCGGAAACGGGTCGGCCGACGGCAACCTCGTCGTCACCGACGGTCTTGATCTTCTGTCGGGCAATAGCCTGGGCAATGGCAATAATCGCGACAACGAAGTCGAGAACTATGGCAATGGTTCGGCCTCGCGCGGCGGTGAAGTCGAAGATAACGGCAACAACCGCGACAATGAAGTCGAAAACTATGGCAATGGTTCGGCGTCTCGCGGTGGCGAAGTTGAAGACAACGGCAACAACCGCGACAACGAAAACTACGGCGCCGGGTCGGCTTCCCGTGGTGGCGAAATCGACAATGAAAACTATGGTGCCGGATCGGCTTCGCGCGGCGGTGAAATCGAAGACAATGGCAACAACCGCGACAATGAAGTCGAAAACTATGGCAACGGCTCCGCATCGCGCGGCGGCGAAGTCGTAGGCAATGGCGACAATCGCGAAAATGGCAATACGCAAGCTGCCATCGTCGCGACGCAAGTCCTGGTCGCTGTGAACTCCAACAGCCAGCTCGACGAAGTCGCCGATTTCGACGGCGAAGACGACACGGAAAGCAGCGTCGGCTATAACAGCGGTGACAACTCTGTTGAGGGCAGCTCCTTCGCGGCCTTCGCCGGCATTCTGAACCAGGCTTGGAACACCGGCCTCAACGCCAATACCCAGGCGGCGACCAACATCGCAGCCCAGGGCTCGGTGAGCTTCGGCGACACGACCGGCGGAGCCGACGGCGGCAACGGCGGCGGCGGCGACTGATCCAGCCTCAATGTGACCGGACCGGGGCCCACACCCGGTCCGGCCTTTTTCTTCAGGAGAGCGAGCCATGAAAAACCCCCTTGCAAAGGCTCTGCTGCTGGCTGCGGCGGCGATCATCGTGCCGACTTCGGCATCGGCGGAAGAGACGGGCTCCAATCTCGTCGAATTCATACCGATCCTGGAATTGGAGATCCTGCCAGTTGAAATCACGACCGAAGCAACAGGCGACACGCTGGTCGACGACGCCGATCTTTTCGCCGGTGTAGCCGCCGTGTCCAATGAAGAGCTCGACGGTCAACGGGGCGGTCAGACCATACAGCTGACCAACCAGACGATGGTCGCGATTACATCCGGCAATGTGCTGAATGGCGATTATATCGCGGGCGCCGTCAGCCTGTCCGACAATGCGTTGTCCAACTTCAACGGCATCGGCAACCTGCTCATCAACACAGGCGCGCAGGCCAGCTTGCAGACCGGCATGAATTTCACGATCAACGTTGGGGAATAGGATCATGTCGGGCAGGGCGGAACGCGCGATGAGCCGGAAGAGGCGCCACGGCATCTTGGCCTTTGCCGCGGCGATGGCAGGCGCGGCGGTCGCCGCGTCCCTGTCGTCTCCTGCCCATGCAGAGGTCCGGCTCGGCACGGAGGTAACCGGTGGACACAATTACACGGTCCACGTCATGAGCTGGTGGGAAATCCCGTTCCGCAGTGTCGTTCGCCAGGCCTATGACTTCAGTTGCGGATCCGCCGCTGTCGCGACCTTGCTTACTTATCATTACGGCCGGCGCACGCAGGAGCGCGAGGCCTTTTCCCATATGTGGGAAAAGGGCGACAAAGCGGCGATCCGCAAAGTCGGCTTCTCCATGTTCGACATGAAGAATTTCTTGGAGGCCCGGGGCTATCGCGCCGACGGTTACCGGCTGTCCGTTGCCGATCTCGGCAAGTCCGGTCGGCCGAGCATCGTCTTGCTCGACCTGAAGGGCTTCAAGCATTTCGTGGTGGTGAAGGGTGTCAGGGGAGACCAGGTGCTGGTCGGCGATCCGATGCTCGGCCTTGGCCAATATAGCGCCGCGGATTTCCAGAAATATTGGAACAACATCGCTCTCGTCGTGCGTGATGCGCCGGACGATTACCGGCCCCGTTTCGATCTCGCGTCGGATTGGGGTCCATGGTCGTCGGCACCGATGGACGAGGATAGCGGCATTCGCGTCGCGGCCGGCGACCTCACCAATCACCTGCCGCCCGCTTATCAAATCAGCCCGCAATTTCTGATCGATGCGCGGGTAGGGACGGTGAAGTGATGAAACGCGTACCTTTGATCCACGCGGGCGTGATCGTCCTGTTCCTGGCCGCCAATGCACCGGTCGAGGGTGACGAGATATTCGCCTCCCTCGAACCGGTGAGCGAAGCCGAACTGAGCGAGCAGCGCGGCGGCTTTACCTATGCCGGAATGGACATCACTCTTGGCGCGGAAATCCGCACCTTCCTCGACGGCGAACTTGTGCTCCGGACAACCGTCAATTGGGGCGCACAAGGGACGAGCACGACGGAAGTCCTGTCCGCCGCGCTCAGCCCGGCCACAGCGGCGGAACTACAGTCGGGAATTTTGAGCACGGGCGGGATCCGTATGAAGGTGGGCGACAATATGGTTTTCCTCGCCAATGAAGGGCAGACTGCATTGCTCCACAAGACCGATGGCGGCCTACAGAACGTCCTGATCAACACCGCCAACGGGGTCGACATGGCACAAGAAGTCGACGCGACGCTTGATGTCGGCAATTACGAAGGCTTCCATACAAGCGTCCTTAATTCCCGCCTTAGCGATGCGATCGGATCCTCGATCGCCGATGCGACGGCAGGCGTAATCAGCAACTAATCCGCACACCGGCCGGAAATACAGCGGCCGGCGCATTGGATCGCGCTTTCGGTTGCGTTAGAAGCTCGTAGGGATCTTCAGGGTAATGCTGATGTCGGGGGAGTCTGAGGTCACGCCGATCTCAAAACCCAGGTTGATCGATTGCTTCGGCGTCAAGCGATAGGACATTCCAAGATTGAGTGACCCGACCTGGGCGATATTCCCGAATTGGGTGGTGCCGCCAATTTCCGTTTTCGTCTTGAACAGATAGGCGTGGCGATAGCCCATCGAATAGGAGAAGCGCGGGTTAAGGGCGAAACCGAAGCCGATATTGGCAGAGATCGCATCGCCGGGATCGACCCGGCCGATGAAAGCGCCGCCCACCGTCCGGTTCACATCTTCCGGCATATGATAGAGGTAGCTTGCGCCGCCATAAATAACGACCGGATCCGACGGCAGCAGGAAACTGATACCGGGCTGTAGCGCCCAGAAGCCCGAGCCTGTCGCGAGTCCCGTTGCAACGCCGAATTCGTCATAATCGACGTCGAACGGCCCTTTGCCGGTATTGGATTTAAGGCGCAGGCTTGCCACCCAGATCGGCCGCTGACCGCGTGGGCTATTCAGTTGATAGCGAATGCCGACTTCGGCATCGCCGATATCCTTTTCGCGCAGTTCGATCGTCCGGACGATGCTCTCATCCCGCTGCTGAGCGACCTCGATCCGGTCGTAGCGATAGAGATAGGGGATGCGGCCCTCTATCTCGAGCCGGCTGGTCAGGCCATAGCGACCGGCAAAGGTTCCCACCACCGTGTCGCGATCCGCGTCGCTCGCCTCGATGACGCCAATTTGGATGCCTGGAACCAGCTCAATGCCGCGAAAGACCAGCCGGTTTGTCGATGACCTTGTATATTCAAGCGAAGGTTCGAAGACGATGCGACCCGGCCGGGTCAACACACCCTGTTCCTGGGGGATGGCTTCCACCTGGGCGGCCTTTACTTCGGCTTCCGGTTCGGGCGGCGCTTCGCCGACCGGCGAGTCCGGCATTTGCGGTCCCGCGAATACAGTGGGTTGCCCGGTGGGCGTCGTCTGGGCCAGGCCAGTGCCGCGCAACTCGCTCAAATCCGGCACGGAAAGTCCCGTTTTGAGTGCCTCGATCTGTTCCTGCTGCGCTTCGATCTGCGCACTTTGCTGATCGATCATGCTCTGCTGACGCTTCAGTTCCTCACGCAGGGCGCGAAGCTCATCCGCGATATTGGCCGTTTGCGCCGCTGCCGGCACCCACGGCGTCAACGCCGACGCGATGGCAATGCTGGCTGCTGTTTTCTTCACCCATGATGCCGGCATGTTGCCCTCCGGTCTGTTATATGGTCCTCAGGCAAAAGCCCGGGGTTCTCCCTGATTTCCGATCGTCAGCTCATCAAAACTTTGCCCGGGCGAGAGCGATGGATCCTCGCCCGCCAGATCACTGAGGCCGGCCTCGTCGACGATGCGGAAGCGTTGCGGCCCTTCGAGTGCAATCAGGCGGCGGCGCACGAGATCGGATATGGTCCGACTGACCGTATGGATGGTGAGTCCAAGGTGATCGGCGATGTCGTTCCGCGACATGGGGAGCGGCACACCGCGCGTGGCACCCAGCCGGACCGACGCCGCAAGAAGAAAGGCGGCCACACGCTCGGCAGCCGTCCGGTGACCGAGGAGGAAAATGCATTGCTGCGCGCTGGACAGAGCCCGGCGAAGCGCGGCTTCGGTATCTTCGCCCTTGTGCCGGCCCTTTTCGTCCTGTCCGGTTGCCTCATGACCATGGCGGCGGATCACCGCATGTGTCACGGCTTCGGCTGTTTCCTTATAATTGCTGTCTTCCACGCCGAAGAAGTCGCCGGGATAGAAAAAGCCGGTGAGTTGGCGATGGCCGTCCACATGATAGCGGCAGGTGCGGACGATGCCGGACACGACTTCGTACCATCGCCGGGCGGGATCGCCTTCATAATAGATTGCGACGCCCTTCCCGATCCGGAGCAAGCTGGATGGAGGAGCGGAGCCGGTGTCTGCCTCATGCGGATGGATGGTGATCACCAGCAGTCCCCTGTTATCGTTGAGGGATCAGCCTGTGGGATTGTTGTTGATTCGCAAATGGATGCAAATACCCGGACAGTTTGCGGAGGGAGTAAGCCTACGTAGATTTACCGGGTCGAATTCCGCCAAGTTTTAACTATATTTGGGAATGTGGAGGAGGGCGCTTTCGCGGCCTGCTCGTCCTGTGCCGATTTTTCGTCGTAAAGGGAGTTTGTGGCTTAAAAGCAAAGAGATGCTGGATCGCTACCGTCAACTGCTTCTCCCCACATGAGCTTTGACCGGTTGCGCCCCATCCAACAGGAGGGGAAGGAATGCCGTGGAATGAACAGGGATCCGAGCCTGACCTTACACCGCGCGAGAGCGAAGTTCTTGAGCTCGTCGCCAATGGATTGTCCGCGAAGGAAGTCGCTCACGAAATCGGGATCGCTCCACGCACCGTAGAGCGGCACATCGAAAATGTCCGGATGAAAATGCGGGCCCGCAACCGGGCTCATATGGTTGCGCAAGCTGTCTTGAACGGCGTGCTGGTTCTGGGCACTCCAGCTGGTCCGCGCGCTTGTGAAGGATGTTTATTCCAGCATGAGGCCAAAGGGTCAGAGAGCAGCCATAAAATGAAGCATTGAATGGGCGCGGCACTCCCGCGCCCCGCAGTCCGGACTATCATCAAGGCGATGATCGTGTGGCAGCCCGGATCGTCCATTGACGCCCGCTTGGCAAACTCACCCATTACAAGGCTATTGCTCCGAAACGACAAGTGCCCGGACCGCATTCGGTCCGGGCACCTGTATGACGATCTCTCGTCAGACCCCCTATTTTCAGATGCCCGGCCCGCACGCACCCTTACCTCGCAAAAGGGAGCGGGGCCGAAGCCTCCCCGAACCGTGGCTTTTGCCGCTCGTTCGTAAATTCTGACTATTGGAATAAGCCGAAATTGTCATGCGAAAGTCGCACTTGAGCCACATTTCAAGGGCGCCTGTGTCGCTGCGGCCACATACACTCGCCGCGCCTCGAGAGGCATATTGTTGCCAGACCGGAACCACCCGCCTAGAGGTTCGTATCCGCTTCCTCCACGAGATTGACGAGACCGATGCGCCTCTCCCGTTACTTCCTGCCCGTTACCAAGGAAACGCCGTCCGATGCCCAGATCGTCAGCCACAAGCTGATGTTGCGCGCGGGGCTCATCCGCCAGACCGCGTCTGGCATTTACGCGTGGCTGCCATTGGGTCTGCGCGTGCTCAACAAGATCGCCGATATCGTCCGCGAGGAGCAGGGCAAGGCAGGCGCGATCGAGATGCTGATGCCGACGGTGCAGTCGGCGGATCTGTGGCGTCAGTCGGGCCGCTATGACGCTTATGGGCCGGAGATGCTGCGCTTCGCTGACCGGCATGAGCGCGAGATGCTCTACGGGCCGACGAATGAGGAAATGATCACCGCGCTCTTCCGCGATGCGGTGAAGAGCTATCGCGATCTGCCGCGCACACTCTACCACATTCAGTGGAAGTTCCGCGACGAGGTCCGTCCGCGCTTCGGCGTGATGCGCGGGCGCGAATTCCTGATGAAGGACGCGTACAGCTTCGACCTCGACGAACAGGGGCTGAAGGCAAGCTATGAGGCGATGTTCGTCGCCTATCTCCGCACCTTTGCGCGCCTGGGGCTACAGGCGGTGCCGGTGCGTGCGCCGACCGGTCCGATCGGCGGCAATTTGAGCCACGAATTCCACATCCTCGCGGATACCGGTGAGAGTGCCGTCTTCTACGACGCGGCGCTGGAGGATGTATCGCGCGACGAACTGCTTGCCGCCGATGCCTCGACGATCGCCAAGCTTACCGGCCTCTATGCGATGGAGGAAGAGGAGCATCAGAAAGTCGAAAATTGTCCCGTCCCCGCCGAACGCCTCCGCACGCGGCGCGGCATCGAGGTCGGCCATATCTTCGCCTTCGGGACCAAATATTCGGACAGCATGGGGCTGACCGTGCAGACCAAGGACGGCGGCCAGATCCATCCGCAGATGGGCAGCTATGGCATCGGCGTATCCCGCCTGATGGGCGCGATCATCGAAGCGAGCCATGACGACAATGGCATCGTCTGGCCGGACAGCGTGGCGCCGTTCCAGGTCGGCCTCGTCAACATGCGCGCGGACGATGAGGCCTGCGCCGCGGCGTCGGACGAGATTTACGGAAAGCTCCAGGCCGCGGGCGTCGAGGTGCTTTACGACGATCGCGACGAACGCGGCGGCGCGAAGTTCGCGACGATGGACGTGATCGGGCTCCCCTGGCAGCTGATTGTCGGCCCCAAGGGGCTGGAAAAAGGTGTCGTTGAACTGAAGCGCCGCGCGACGGGCGAGCGCGAGGAATTGTCCGTCGAGGCGGCGCTGGCGAGGCTGACCGTATGAGCCCTTCCGTCATCGCGACGTGGCGATCCAGCGGCGTTGGATTGCTTCGCTTCGCTCGCAATGACGAGGCGGAGGGCGCGCGATGATCCTCAACCGTTACGAGCGGATGATCGCAAAGCGCTACCTGCTTCCGGGCCGTGGCGAGGCGTTCATCTTCCTTGTCGCTTCGATCAGCCTCGTCGCGGTTATGCTTGGCGTCGCGGCGCTGATCATCGTGATGAGCGTAATGAACGGTTTCCGCGCCGAGCTGTTCGACAAGATCGTCGGCCTCAATGGTCACGCGGTGGTGCAAGGTTATGGCGGGCGCCTGCCCGATTGGCGCGAGATCGTGCGCGATGCGAAGACAACGCCGGGCGTGACCGAGGCCATTCCGCTGGTCGAACAGCCGTTGATGGCGAGCTATGAGGGGCGCGTCGAAGGCATTATCGTGCGCGGCATGACGCGGGCGGACATCCTCCGTAATCCCGCGCTCCAAGGCAATGTCGTCTCGGGATCGCTGAGCGCGCTCCAGCCCGGCAGCGACAATGTCGCGATCGGCGTCCGGTTAGCGGAGGCGCTTGGTGCGCGCGTGGGGGGGCAAATCAGCCTAATCAGCCCTCAAGGGCGGACGACCCCGTTCGGTACTGTGCCCCGCATTGTTTCCTATAATGTCGCGGCAATCTTCGAGGTCGGCGTTTACGATTACGACAAGGCATTTGTCATGATGCCGATCGAGGATGCGCAAACCCTGCTCATGCTTGGCGATGCGGTGGGCATGGTTGAAGTGGAGACCGTGGATGCCGACCGCGTGGGCGAGATATTGGCGCCCCTCGTCGCCCAGGTTCAGGGAAGGGCGGTCGTGGCCGATTGGCGTTCGATGAATTCAACGCTCTTCGAAGCTTTGGAAGTCGAACGGATCGCGATGTTCGTCGTTCTTTCGCTCATTATCCTCGTCGCCGTGTTCAATATCTTGTCCTCCCTCATCATGCTGGTGCGCGCCAAAACGCGGGACATTGCGATCCTGCGGACGATGGGTGCCAGCCGGTCGGGCATGATGAAGATTTTCATGACCGTCGGGGTCACAATCAGCGTGCTCGGCACGGTCGCCGGCATGCTCCTTGGCTTTATCTTCCTTTACTTCCGGCAGTCGGTGGTGAATTTCATTCAGCTCGTAACCGGCCAGAATTTGTGGGATCCCTCAATTCGGTTCTTAACCGAACTTCCGTCAAAGACCGACCCGTTCGAAGTGTTGGCCATCGTGGCGCTCGCCATCGGGTCGGCTTTCATCTTCACGCTCTATCCGGCTTGGAAGGCGGCGAGCACCGATCCCGTGCAGGTGCTGCGTTATGAATAATGTCCTTGAAGTCCATGATTTGCGCCGCAGCTTTCACCAAGGCGGCGAAACGATCGATGTCCTGCGCGGCGTTGAGCTGAAGGTAGGGCAAGGGGAGATCGTTGCACTGCTCGGCCCTTCCGGCTCGGGTAAATCGACCTTGCTGCAGGCGGTCGGCCTGCTCGAGGGCGGTTTCCAAGGTTCGATCCGCATCGCGGGCGAAGAGGCTGCCCGGCTCGACAGCGATGGGCGCACCCGTGTTCGCCGCGACTCGCTCGGTTTCGTCTATCAGTTCCACCACCTGCTGCCCGACTTCACTGCGGTGGAGAATGTGATCCTGCCTCAGCTTATCCACGGCGCGGATCGCCCGGCGGCAACAGCACGCGCCGAATCGCTGTTGACCTCGCTCGGGCTAGGCCACCGCCTCACTCATCGACCGAGCCAGCTCTCTGGCGGCGAACAGCAGCGTGTGGCGGTTGGCCGCGCTCTCGCCAACCGCCCTGCTCTCGTCCTTGCCGACGAGCCTACCGGCAATCTCGACGAGCGCACTGCCGATGTGGTGCTCGGCGAATTTTTGCGGCTGGTTCGGGAGGAGGGTAGTTCCGCCCTTGTCGCGACGCATAATGAGCGGCTCGCGGCCAAGATGGACCGGATCGTCCATTTGCACGGCGGCAAGCTCGACTAAAAAGCTGGTCATCTTCCAGCAAGCCATTGAACCTTATAGGCGTCTTCATGGAAAGGCGCAGACTATTCTTGATCGTGATACCGTTAGCGCTCGTCGCGAGCGCGGCGGCCTTCGGCTATTCGACGGTCGCGGAAAAGACGCCTCCGCCACCGGAACCGCGCAAGACCCCGGCGCGCAAGGTGCTGTCGGATGCCTGCGGATCGCGGATTACCTACGACCGGCTGAAAGCGCAGCTTTTCGAAGAAGCCCTGGATTTACGCGAGGGCGATCCCGCCGCGCTCGATCTGCTCGCCGGGACGACCGTGGTGCGCGTCGAGGATCCGGTCGTGCAGGCTTATGATGAGTCGCTGGGCGTGATCGTATGCGGCGGCGAATTCATTCTGGAACTGCCGCCGGGCGCGGAGGATGCGTTTGACGGGCGGCACCGGATCAATGCGCGGATCGAATATGCCGCGCAAAAGGCGGCGGACGGCAGCGGCCCCGTCTACCGGATGCGCGGAGCTGAGCCGATCATCTATCGCCTCGCAGCCTTCGGGCTTCCTGCCGAGGCGGGTAAGATAGCGGCGATCCGCGCTGCCATACCGCTTGAGACGACTGAGATTGCGCCTCCCGAAGCCGCCGCGGTCCCGCCTATCGTAAAGATTGCCGCGCAGGAGACGGTGGAAGCGGCTCTGCCGCCTGCGCCGAAAGTGGCGGAACCCCCAAAAAAGCCTGAAGTGGCGCCGAAGAAAGCGTTGCCCGCAAAAAAAGCTGAGTTGGTGAAGGTCTCCAAGGCTGAGAAGCCGGGGCCTAAAAAGGCCGCAGCTAAAACTGTTGCGAAACCACTCAAGACGGCTGCCCTCAAGACGGTCGTGCCCGAAAAGAAGAAGCCTGCACCCGTCACGACCAAGGCTGTGAAGGCTCCGCCGAAGAAAAAGAAGGCTGCGGAAAAGCCGGTCAGGATTGCCGCCAAGCCCGTGCCGAAGAAGGTTGTGGCATCCAGGCCGAAAAAGTCTGCCGCGCTGCTCAAGCCCGCCGCAGGCCAGCGTAAGGCTGCGGCAAATACTTGCCGCGCATCGCGACGATCGGCGCAGATACTCTGCGCAAACCCTGCGCTCGCGGCGAAGGAGCGGCGGACGACCAGCCTCTATTATTCGGCGCTCGAAAATGCGGACCGGGAAACCGCCTCGATTCTCCGGCGGACGGCGGGAACCTTCAGCACTTATCTGGCGGCGTGTGACAATGAAGCCTGCGTTTCCCAGGCGTTCGACGGGCGCACCCGCGAAATCCGCGATATCCTGTCGGACATGCGCTGAGCGCCGCGAAATCTGTGGAAAAGGCCGCGTGGCGTTTGTCAGAATCGAACCGTGCGCCCATAGTCCGATAATGGCTTCCAACCCCTACGTCCCGCTGCGTGTCTTCTCCTGCTACACGATGCTGGACGGCGCGATTGAGCCCAAGGCGATCGCCAAGCAGGCGAAGAAGCTCGACCTTCCCGCCGTCGCGCTCACCGACCGCAATGGCCTCTATGCCGCCATGGCTTTCACCGATGCGTGCAAAAGCGAGGGCGTGCAGCCGGTTATCGGCGCGATGCTGGCTGTGGCGCGACCGGGCCCGTCGGGCGGGCAGGGGCCGATACTCGATTGGCTTGCTCTCTATGCGCAGGATGCGACCGGCTACGACAATCTCTGCGCGCTCGTTTCGGCCGCTCATCTCGATCGGCCGGTCGAGGAGGATGCGCATGTTGATTTTGCCGTGCTCGCGGGGCGGACGGACGGCCTCATCGCGCTCACCGCAGGCGGGGAAGGCGGCCTCGCGCGCCTCTTTGCCGAGGAGCAGAGGGACGCGGCCGAAGCCTATCTGACGCGCCTTCAAGGGTTGTTTCCTGGACGTCTCTATGTCGAACTTTGCCGTCGCGGTATGGAGGTGGAACAGAGGGCGGAAGCCGGGCTGATCGACATTGCCTATGCGCGCGATTTGCCCCTCGTCGCGACCAATCCAGCCTGCTTCGCCGACGCGCATTTCCACCAGGCGCATGATGCGATGCTGTGTATCGCGCAATCGAGCCAAGTGGACCGCGACGATCGCAACAAATCATCGCCCGAAGCCTGGATGAAGCCGCCGCAGGACATGCGCGACCTGTTCGCTGACATTCCCGAGGCGATCGAGAATACCGCCGTGGTGGCCCAGCGCTGCGCGGTCGGCGCGCCCAAGCGCAAGCCGATCCTGCCAAGCCTTGCGGGCGATCTCGAGGGCGAAGCCGAGCAGCTGCGTCGGGATGCGCGGGCGGGGCTGGAGGCGCGGCTCGCGGCCTATAACGATCTCGGCGAAGAGGCGCGGCAGCGTTATTTCGACCGGCTGGATTTCGAAGTGGACGTTATCGTCCGCATGGGCTTTCCCGGCTACTTCCTGATCGTCGCCGACTTTATCAAATGGGCGAAGGACAATGATATTCCGGTGGGGCCGGGCCGCGGTTCGGGTGCGGGATCGGTGGTCGCCTGGGCGCTCACCATCACCGATCTTGATCCGCTGAAATTGAACCTGCTGTTCGAACGCTTCCTCAACCCGGAGCGCGTGTCGATGCCGGACTTCGACATCGACTTTTGCGAAACCCGGCGCGGCGAGGTCATCCGCTACGTCCAGCAGAAATATGGCCGCGATCAGGTCGCGCAGATCATCACCTTCGGTAAGCTGAAGGCGCGCGCGGTGCTGAAGGATACCGGGCGCGTGTTGCAGATGAGCTACGGGCAGGTGGATAGGCTCGCGAAGTTGGTGCCAAACCATCCGACCGACCCTTGGACGCTGGAGCGCGCGCTAAACGGCGTCAGCGAACTTGCCGCCGAATATAAGAACGATCCGCAGGTGCGCCGCCTGTTCGATCTGGCGATGAAGCTGGAAGGCCTGCCGCGCCACAGCTCGACCCACGCGGCGGGTGTGGTGATTGGCGACCGGCGCCTCGACAAGCTCGTGCCGCTCTATCGCGATCCGCGCTCGGACATGCCCGTGACGCAGTTCGACATGAAATATGTCGAGGGCGCGGGGCTGGTGAAGTTCGACTTCCTTGGCCTGAAGACTTTGTCGGTGCTGCAGAAGGCGGTGCAGATGCTCGGCAAACGCGGCATCAGCGTCGATCTCGACCGGCTCGAATGGGATGATGAGGAAGTTTACAAGCTCCTCCAGCGCGGTGAAACGGTCGGCGTATTCCAGCTGGAATCGGAAGGCATGCGCCGCACGCTCGCGGCGGTGAAGCCGACCAATTTCGAAGACATTATCGCGCTCGTTTCGCTCTACCGGCCGGGCCCGATGGACAATATCCCGACCTTCGGTGCGCGTAAGAACGGGCGGGAGCCGATTGAATATCCGCATCCTTTGCTCGAGGGCGTGCTGAAGGAAACCTACGGCATCTTCGTCTATCAGGAACAGGTCATGCAGGCCGCGCAGGTGCTGGCCGGCTACAGTCTGGGTGAAGCCGATCTTCTGCGCCGCGCCATGGGTAAGAAGATCAAGGCGGAGATGGATGCGCAGCGCGAGCGCTTTGTCAGCGGCTGCGCGGCGCATCAGATCACGCCCGCCAAGGCGAACGAGCTGTTCGATTTGATCGACAAGTTCGCGGGCTATGGCTTCAACAAGAGCCACGCGGCGGCATATGCACTCGTCGCCTATCAAACGGCGTGGTTGAAGGCGCATCATCCGGTCGAATTCTACGCCGCGTCCATGTGCTTCGACATGCACCAGACGGACAAGCTCGCCATCTTCGTCGAAGATATGCGGCGGCTTGAAGTGATGTTCCTGCCGCCCTGCATCAATGGCAGTGAGGCCGAATTCTCGGTGGAAGCAGCAGGCGAGGGCCATGCCGTCCGCTACGCCCTCGGTGCGCTGAAGGGTGTTGGCGAGAAGGCAATGGAGCAGCTTTGCATCGAGCGCGATGCTGCTGGCCCTTACAAGGATCTCGATGAGTTCGCCGCGCGTATCGACCCGCGTCTGCTCAACCGGCGGCAATTGGAAAGCCTTGCGGCGGGCGGCGCCTTTGACGGGATCGCGCCGGATCGCGCGGCGGTGTTCGCGTCGCCCGAAACCTTGCTTGCCGCCGCTGCCAGTGCCGCCGACGCGCGGATAAGCGGGCAGGGTGGCCTATTCGGCGAGGGCGCCGCCAATGTCGTGCCGATCCGCATGCCGACCGCACAAAGCTGGTCGCTCGCCGAGCGCATGGCGCAGGAAAAGGAAGCATTCGGCTTCTATTTTTCGGCCCATCCGGTCGACAATTACCGGCATCTCGCCGAAGCGCATGGCGCCAAGACTTTCGCGCAGCTGAGCGCGCTACCCGCGCCTGCCGATGGCGGGCGCTCGCCTGGGGTGATGGCCGGTTTGGTCGAGGAAGCGCGCTGGCGGACTTCAGCCAAAGGACGCCGCTATCTGATGGGTACGGTGTCGGATAGTTCCGGCCAGTTCCAGGTGACGGTGTTTGACGACGTGGTGGCGGCGCAGGTGGAGGAAGCGGCGAAGGTCGGCGGCTGCGGGCTTCTAAACGTCGAACTTGACCGGCGGCCGGGCGAAGAAACGCCGCGCGTTACGATCAAGTCGATCCAGCCGTTCGAAAGCCTGTCGCAACGGACGCAATTGTCGATGGAGGTCGAGGTTTCGGGACCGGATGCGCTGGCGCTTCTGGCCGAAGCGCTGGAGCCTCATCGCGGTGGGCGCGGGCGCCTCACGTTGCGGGTGCCGATGGAGAGCGGGAATGCTTTGGTCCTGCTCGGTCGCGACTATCAGCTCGACGCCGAAATTGCGGCGCGGATCGAGCGTCTGCCGGGCATGGGCCGGGTGAGCCTTTCCGCGTCGGAGAGCCTTAGGCTGGCTTGGGCCTCGAACGAATAAATAGCGTGCTCCTGCTTCTGCAGGGGCGTGAAGCGGGCGCTAGAATAACCGCATCTGCGGGCCTTCCGGAGGACGGAACAAATCGGTCCGCAGCGCAAGCTTCTCGCGGTTGAGGCCATGCTTGCGGCAAGCAAGCTTGAAGCGTGTCGCAAGCAGATCCGCCCACGGTCCCTGGCCCTTCATCCGCGTGAACCAATTGGGGTCATTGTCCTTGCCGCCGCGAAGGGACTGGATGGTGTGCATCACCTTTTCCGCCCGGTCTGGATAATGTTCCTCCAGCCAGGCGCGGAAGAGCGGCGCCACCTCGTGCGGCAGGCGAACGGGGATATAGAAGCAGCCGACCGCGCCCGCTTCGGCCGCCGCTTCCACGATATGTTCCAGCTCGTGGTCAGTGACTGCCGGAACGATGGGCGCAATGGACACATAGGTTGGAATGCCCGCCTCTGTCAGCGCCTTCACGGCTGCCAGCCGCTTGCGCGGCGCGGGCGCGCGGGGCTCCAGTGTCCGCGAAGTCTCCGGCGTCAGCGATGTGATGGAAAGCGCAATGCCGGCCAGTTTCTGCGCGGCCATCGGTGCCAGCAGGTCGATGTCGCGCAGCACGCGGTCCGATTTCGTGGTGATCATCAGCGGGTGACGCATTTCGGCCAGGACCTCGATGATCGATCGTGTAATCCGCCACTTGCCCTCGATCGGCTGATAGGGATCGGTGTTCGTCCCCATCGCCATGTTGCGCACGACATAGCCGGGCTTGGCCAGCTCCTTGCGGAGCAGTTCCGCCGCATCGGGCTTGGCAAACAGGCGGCTTTCGAAATCGAGGCCGGGCGAGAGGTCATGAAAGGCATGGCTTGGCCGCGCGAAGCAATAAATGCAGCCATGCTCACAGCCGCGATAGGGGTTGATCGACCGGTCGAAACCCACGTCCGGCGATGCGTTGCGGGCGATGATCGTTTTGGGCTTTTCCACCGTCACCGTGGTGCGCAGTTGCGGGAGCCCCTCGTCAATATCCTCCCGCGCGTCGAGCCAATCGCCATCCGCTTCGCGCGTGGCGAGGCCGAAGCGGGTCGGCACATTGTTAACAGGTGCGCCGCGTCCCGGGCGGGCTTCGTGTCTCATCCAAGGGCTTATGCGCCGATGCCAAGAACAGATAAAGAGCAAAATTAAACCGTCATTCCGGCGAAAGCCGGAATCTTGTGACAATTAGGGCGTCTTCTCGTCCTAAGACCCGGCCTTCGCCGGGGTGAAGCATGGTTCTCAGGGCGAACCGTAAGCTGTGCTCGCCCTCTGCGGCGCAATCCGCACAGCAGTCGGGCCGCTCAAGCCCGGAAAACGAGGCCACATACCTTGGGCGAGCGCCTGCCGCGATGCCGATCCCGTTTTTCCGGCTTGCTGCTCATAAACCCAATAATTGCGCAGGATAATCGGCACGTAACCGCGTGTTTCCCAATAAGGGATGGACTCGATGTAGAGCAGCGGATCGCCGCCGGCCATCTGCTGCTCATTCCAGCGGGAAATCGGCGCCGGACCGGCATTATAGGCTGCGATCACCTTCGGCAGCAGGCCGCCCGTACCGCTATAGTCGCGCAGATATTCGAGATAGGATTGGCCATATTCGACGTTCACATTGGGGTCGAACAGCATCTCGCGACTAAACGGATCACCGCGCTTGCGGGCAATGTCGCCGGCCGTGCCGGGCACAACCTGCATCACGCCATGGGCATTGGCGTGGCTGACGGCCTTCGTTCGAAAATTCGATTCCTGAAGAGCATGGGCATAGGCAAGTGAAGGATCGACCCGCCAGCCGCGTGCCGGGCGCCAATCCGGCGCCGGATAACGGGCGGTGAACGCCACCCGCTTACCTGACGGCACATTGTGGGCGAGCCACATTTGCGTCTGGGCGAGGCTGAGGTCGCTGGCGAGGTGAAGCATCGCGTCGTGATCGGCGGGGTTGATCCGCGCCTGATGCTGGATCGTTTCGCCCGCGAGATCCGTCTCGCCAATCTCGGCAAGGGCTATCGCAGCCTTCACATTGGGTCGGCCCGCCACGTTGCGCCATTCCGCGTCCCGGTAATTATGAATGCCGGGGCCGGGAGCCTTCATGCCCAGTGCCGTCGCCGCCAGCAGCCCGTAAAAGGTTTCGTTCGCCCGCGCTGCCACGCGCAACCGGCCCTGCACCTGCTGCGGACGCCCGCACATCATATCGGCGCGCGCGGCCCAATAATGGCCGGCGGCGGCAAGCTCCGCATCGCTCGATCTGCCCGCCACCGTTCCGAAGGAATAAGCGGCATTGTCGCAATCCTGCATCCGCCAGGACGCAAGGCCGTGGGTCCATTCCCCTTGCAGCGCCCAGTCGCCGACCCCGCGCCGGGCCTTGTCCGCCAGCCTTCGCGCCGAAATATTGTCGCCGATCAGATAATAGGACCAGGCGATACGCTGCTGCAATTCGGTCAGCGCCTGCGGGCCGATTTCCGCCTCACGGGAGATTAGCAACGTCTCGGCAGCCGCAGGCTGATCGTCGACGATCATCTTGCTGATCACCGGTTCGATCTGCGCAGCAACGGGATCACCCTTCACGCTCTTCGCCCGCTCGCGGCGGGGCTGGCTGCCCGCCCAATCGAAGCGCTGCGGTTGGGGAATGGAGGGAAGGGCGGTCGCCCCCCGCCGCGCGGCAAGCCGGACAAGCTGCGCAGCCTGGGGCAATTCCGGGGCGCGGGCAAGAAGTGCCGAAAGCTGCTCGAGCGACGCTTCCGGGCTGTCCTTCGCTGTATAAAGTTCGGCACGGGCAAAGGCATGAAGGGGCCCGTCCCTCATCCCATCGAGCCGCGCGGCGGCATCGGCAAAGCGCCCGCCCCGGATCGCCGCGAAGACTTCACGATATTGGGCGCGCTCGGCGGCGTTCAGCTCCGAAGGCGCGGGGGCAGGGGCCTGAACCTTGTCCCACGCATTTGCCACGACGGGGGTGGCAATGGCCGTCGATGCGGCGAGGAGCAGGGCCGCGCGAACGATCGTCATGGCTCAAATCCTTCCATCAGCATTTGCAGGTCGGCCCAGGCATGGGCCTTTAGACGGGGGTGAGAAATCAGGCTTTGTGGGCTCAGCGTCGCAATCGCGCGCACAGGGCCGGAAGGGGTTGCGACTTCATGCCAGCGCCCGCGCGCCTGTGTCGCCGATTGGCCGGTCAGCGCCCGCGCTGCGCCATCGCCCATCAATAGCAAAGCGCGCGGGCTGGAGAGCCCCACGTGGTGGCGCGCAATTTCGGCGCAGCGGTCCTCTTCCGGCTTTGCCAGCACGCCGCTCGGTGCGCGGAAGCAGGAGAGGGCGGCGAGATAGACGCTTGTGCGGTCGCGCCCGATCGCGGCGAGTATTCTGTCGAACAACCGCCCAGCCTCACCGCCGATCAGCTGGCGATCGCGCAGGCAATCCTCGCTCGGCATGTCGATCATGATCATCAGCCCGGACGCCGGATCGCCTGAAGGTATGACGCGCGGCGCACGCGGCGCGCTGTAGGGCAGGGCATCGCTGTCGCGCAAATAAGCCTGGAACAGGTCCAGGGTCGCGGGCAAGGCTTCCTGAGCGGGCGAGGCTGGAGCCGGTTTGGCTTCCGGCGTACCAGCCGGAACAGGAACGGTTTTCGGGCGCAACCAATCGCGCGGTTCGTCGCTCACCATCGTGTCGACGCCCGCTTCGATCCACCACTGGAGCGCGCTCATCGCGGCCGCAGGGGATAAGGTGTCGCTGCCCCGCTCCACGATTGCACTAGGGTCAGAGGAGGACGGGCTGGTCAACCTTAAAAAGGGCGCTTATCTGCGAGTTGAAGGCTGTTTGCGACGATATGAGTCCGGCGCGGCGCCCACGAATATTGGAGAAGATGAATGTCGGCACGCGAGTCCATGGCCTATGATGTTGTGATCGTCGGGGCGGGCCCGGCGGGGCTCGCCGCCGCGATCCGCCTGAAGCAGTTGGCCGACGCGGAAGGACGCGAACTGTCCGTTTGCGTTCTTGAAAAGGGATCGGAGGTTGGCGCCCACATCCTGTCGGGTGCGGTTATCGATCCCCGCGCGCTCGATGAACTCCTCCCCAATTGGAAGGAATTGGGCAGCCCGCTCACCGTGCCGGTGACCGAGAACCACCATTGGTTCCTGTCCGAGACAAAGAAGCACGAATTCCCGCATGCCCTCCTTCCGCCCTTCATGAATAATAAGGGCACCTATACCTGCTCGCTCGGCAACCTCTGCCGCTGGCTCGCCGGGCAGGCCGAAGCGCTGGGCGTGGAAATCTTCCCCGGCTTCGCGGCCGCCGAAGTCCTGTTCAACGAGGACGGCTCGGTCAGGGGCGTCGCAACCGGCGACATGGGCGTCGCACGCGATGGTACGCACAAGCCTGATTACCAGCCGGGCATGGAGCTCCACGCCAAATATACCTTTTTCGCGGAGGGCGTGCGCGGGCATTTGTCGAAGGAACTCATCCGCATCTTCAACCTCCGCGATGGCCGGGAGCCGCAAGTCTATGCGCTCGGTCTCAAGGAGCTTTGGGACATTCCGGCCGACAAGCATGTGCCGGGCCGCGTCATCCATACCCAGGGCTGGCCGCTCAGCGATGAAGTGGGCGGCGGCTTCCTCTATCATCAGGAAAACGGGCAAGTCGCCTTGGGCTTCGTCGTCGGCCTTGGTTACAAGAACCCCTATCTCTCGCCCTTCGAGGAATTTCAGCGCTGGAAGCAACATCCGGCAGTCCGCGCGATCATCGAGGGCGGGCGGCGCGTCTCTTATGGCGCGCGCGCGATTAATGAGGGCGGCTGGCAGTCCGTGCCGAAGCTCACCTTCCCGGGCGGCGCCCTCATCGGCTGCTCGGCGGGCTTTGTGAACGTACCGCGCATCAAGGGCACGCACACCGCGATGAAATCCGGCATGCTCGCCGCTGAAGCCGCGTTCGAGGCGATCAAGGCGGACCGGCAGGGCGACGAGATTGCGGACTACCCCGAAGCGCTGGAAAAGAGCTGGGTCGCGAAGGAACTGAAGACCGTCCGCAACGCCGAGCCTGCTGTCGCCAAATTCGGCCCGATGTTCGGAACGATGGTCGCGGGCCTCGACATGTGGATGCGGCACCTCGGCATCGGCCTGCCCTTCACGCTCCACCATCATCCCGACAATGAAGGGCTGCTCACCAAGGATCAGGCGCGAAAGATCGACTATCCGAAGCCCGATGGCGTTATCAGCTTTGATCGCTTGTCGTCGGTGTTCCTCTCGAACACCAACCATGAGGAGGATCAGCCGGTCCACCTGACGCTGAAGGACGCCGCCGTTCCGATCGACTATAATCTCGCTTTCTACGACGCGCCTGAGCAAAGATATTGCCCGGCGGGCGTCTACGAGATTGTCGGCCAGGAGGAGGGCGACCCGCGCCTCCAGATCAACGCGCAAAATTGCGTCCACTGCAAGACGTGCGACATCAAGGATCCCAAGCAGAACATCAATTGGGTGGTCCCGGAAGGCGGCGGCGGCCCCAATTATCCGAACATGTAAGCGCGCGCACGTGGAGGAAACCGCCTACGCCAAGCTCAATCTCGCCCTCCACGTTCGGGCGCGGGAGCCGGACGGCTATCACCGCATCGAAACCCTCTTCGCCTTCTGCGCGGACGGCGACCGGCTGCGGGTGGAGGAGGGAGAAGGCGAGATCACCCTCCGCATCACCGGCCCCTTTGCGGAAGGGCTCAGCGCAGGCGAAGACAATCTCGTCCTTCGTGCAGCGAGCGCCCTGGCCGAGCGGTTCGGCATCGATAAGGCTAAGAACGGTGCAGCCCTCACTTTGGAAAAGAACCTGCCCGTCGCTTCCGGCATAGGCGGAGGCTCCGCCGACGCCGCCGCCGCTCTCCGCCTGCTGGCACGGTGGTGGGGGATAACCGATGCCCCCCAAACCTCCGAAGCCACCGACCTACCCGACACTTCCCAAACCACCGCAATGCGCGCATTGGCGCCTTATAAGGGGCGTCCTTATAAGGCTTCTTACAGGAAGGCGAGCGACGGACTTGCGGCCGGAGAGCAGGGCGTGCTTCCCACTTGGGCCGCGATCGATGAGATCGCCCGGAGACTCGGCGCGGACGTGCCAGCCTGCCTCGCATTCCGTACGGCGCGCGGCGACGGGCGCGGGGACCAGCTGCGCCCCGTAGACCTCGGCCTTGCCGGAACCCCCGTCCTCCTCGTCAACCCGCGCACCGCCGTTTCCACCGCCGCCGTGTTTAACGGCTGGGACGGCGTGGACAAAGGCCCGATGCCGGGCGACCCCAAAGCGGGCCGCAACGACCTCCAGGCCCCTGCTTGCGCTGTCGCGCCGGAGATCGAAGCGGTCCTTGCAGCTCTCTCGGCACAGCCCGGCGCGACCCTCATCCACATGTCTGGGTCCGGCGCAACCTGCTTTGCGTTGTTCGAGGATGAAGAGGCCCGGGATGCGGCTGCTACAGCTATCAGAGACGCCCATCCCGATTGGTGGAAGCTCTCGTCCCGCTTGATCTAACCCCGGCCGCCTCCGGTGAAGGCCGGAATCTCGACCGTGATAGAGCAGCGCAGGTCGTCCGCACTTCGGCAAATTTCACGCGACAAACGCCTTCTCCCAAGGCAACAGGGCGGCATGTTCGATCTCACTCTCGACGACAGCATCGCGCGGCTGCGGCTGAACCGGCCGGAGGCGCGGAATGCTGTGCCGCTCACGGGGTGGGCGGAGCTTGAGGCGGTACTGGGTGAGGTTGAAGCTTCGGGTGCGCGTGTGCTGGTGGTTTCGGGGCTGCCGGGCGGAGCCTTTTGCGCTGGGGCGGACATTTCGGACTTTGCGGGCTTTCGGGGCGATGAGGAGGCTGCGGGCGCCTTTCGCGCCGCGATGCGGGCGGGGCTCGACCGGCTGGCGGGGCTCTCCATTCCTTCAGTCGCAGTGATCGAGGGGGCTTGCTACGGCGCGGGGGTGGCGCTTGCTATGGCCTGCGACATTCGCGTGGCTGATACGCGCGCGCAGCTGGCGATCACGCCGGCCAAGCTCGGCATTTCCTATCCTCAAGAAGATATAGAGCGACTCGTCCAGTTGGTTGGCCCGGGGCAGGCGACGCGGCTGCTCCTCTCCGCCGCGCCGGTCAGCGGGGGCGAGGCGTCGGTTATCGGGCTGGTCGAGATTGCCAGCGATTGCGCGCCACAGGCCGCCGAAGCTTTGGTGAAGAGCATCGCGTCCTTTGAAACGGCAAGCCTCGCGGCGCTCCGGCGCGGTGTGCGGCTCGCGGCCAGAGGGCAGCGGAGCGACGACGAACAGGACCGGCTGTTCGACACCCTGATGGCTTCGGACGCGCTTGCGGACCGCGTGGCGCTACGGGTGAAGAAATGAACGTGGCGGAATTCATTGCGGGCGCCGACCACGGGCTGCTGCTCGTTGCCGATCATGCCTCCAATCATGTGCCGGACGATATCGACCTCGGCATCGATCCCGCCTTGTTCAACGAACATATCGCGGTGGATATTGGCATCGATCCGCTCGCCCGCATCGTCGCGGCGCGGCTGCAATGCCCCGCCATTCTCGCCCGCGTGTCGCGCTTGGTAGTCGACCTTCACCGGCACGAGCATGAGCTGGCTGCCATTCCACCGATCAGCGACGGCCATGTCGTCCCGGCCAACACCGACCTCCATGCCGAGGGCCGCGAGGCGCGGATCGCGCGTTTTCACCGGCCCTATCATGCGCTGATCGAGGAGAAGGTGAAGGCGCTCGCCCCTAGGATGCTCTTCACCCTGCACAGCTTTACGCCGCGCCTGCGCACCGAGCCCGAGAAAGCGCGGCCGTGGGAAGTCGGCATACTCTACAATCAAGACGCCCGCGCCGCGCGGTTCGCCATCGACCTACTTCGCGCACGCGGCATCCCGACGGGCGATAATGAGCCTTATTCGGGCAAGCTCCTCAACGCGACTATGGATCGCCATGCGGAAAGCCGGGGGCTCCCCTATCTCGCCATTGAGGTGCGGCAGGATCTGATCTGCGACGCTGCCGGTGTCGCGCGCTGGGCCGATATCCTGGTTCCGGTCATCCGCGAAACGCATGATGCGCTCGCCTGACCCGATCCTGACCGCCGCGGAGATGCGCGCAGCCGAGGCCGCCGCCGTCGTAGCTGGCACGCCCGCTCGCCTGCTGATGGAGCGAGCAGGGATTGCGGCGGCTGAGGCGATCCGGATTTTCGCCGGTCCGCTGCCTGCCGTCGTGCTGTGCGGGCCCGGCAATAATGGCGGCGACGGCTATGTCATCGCCCGCGCCCTTGCCGAACAAGGCGTGGATGTGCGCGTCGCCGCGACGGGCGAACCGGCAAGCGATCCGGCGCGGGATGCACGAAAGGGTTGGACCGGCCCGGTCGAGCGGATCGAGGAAGCGAAAAGCGCGCCGCTGCTGATCGATGCCCTGTTCGGCACTGGGCTGTCCCGCGCTCTCGACGTTGCCTTAAGCGGCGCTCTGTGCCGATTGGCGGAAGCGGCCCGGATTTCCGTTGCGGTCGACCTGCCGAGCGGAGTGGCGACCGATAGCGGGGCGATCCTGTCCGCGGTGCCGGACTTCGACCTGACCGTGACGTTCGGAGCGCTGAAACCTTCTCACTTGCTACAGCCAGCCGCGCGCCACATGGGGCGTATCGTGGTGGCGGACATCGGTATCGCGGCGACCAGCAAACTCGTGCGGATCGAGCGGCCTCGATTGGCGAAACCAGGGCCGGATGCTCACAAATATGATCGCGGCTATGTCGCGGTCCTAGGCGGTGACATGCCCGGCGCGGCGGCGCTTTGCGCGTCGGCGGCGGCCCGATCAGGGGCGGGCTATGTGCGCCTGGTCGCCGACCGTCACGTTCGCGATGTGCCGCAAGCCGTGGTGCAATCGACCGAGCGTGACGGCGCGAACATCAGCGACCGTCGCATCAATGCGCTTGGGGTCGGGCCGGGTCTTGGCCGGTCGGACGGCGCGAAGGGCCTGCTGCGGCAGGCGATGCAGTCCGGACATCCGCTCGTCCTCGACGCCGATGCGCTGAACTTGATCGCGGAAGATATTGGGCTGCTCTCCAGCTTGGTGGAGCCGCCGATCCTGACGCCCCATGGCGGGGAATTCGCGCGGCTGTTCGGGACGCTGGAAGGGAGCAAGATCGATCAGGTTCGCGCCGCCGCCGCACGGGCCAACGCCGTGGTGCTGCTGAAGGGCGCCGACACGGTGGTCGCGGCGCCGGATGGGCGGGCGGCGATTTCCGGCGGTGCGCCCGCTTGGCTGGCGACGGCGGGAACAGGCGATGTGCTGACGGGGATTGTCGCCGCAATGCGGGCGCGCGGGATGGGGGCTTTCGAGGCTGCTTGTGCCGCTGTCTGGCTGCATGCACGCGCGGCGGAACTCGCGGGCCCCTTCCTGATCGCCGACGATCTGATCCGGCATCTGCCGCGAGCTTTGAGCGAATGTTTATGACTGATGAGACGATCCTGCGCCTTGCCGCGCGTGGCGACGGTGTGACCGAGAGCGGGCGCCATGTGCCGAAGACGGCACCGGGTGACATAGTGAGCGCCGACGGCGTGGTGACGCCGGGGCCGCATCATCAGGTGCCGCCGTGCCGCCATTTCCCGGAATGCGGGGGGTGCCAGCTCCAGCATGTGGACGATGCAGCCTTTGCGGATTTCCTCATGGACCGGGTCGCTTCGGCTCTGGCCGCGCAGGGCATAACAGGCGTCGATATCCGCCCACCCCATATCTCGCCGCCCAACAGCCGCCGCCGCGCGTCGCTCCGGGCGGAAAGCCGGGGCAAGACGGTGCTGCTCGGATTCAATGCGGAGAAGAGCCACAAGATCATCGACATACGCGAATGTCATATCCTCCGGCCCGAACTCTTTGCGCTGATCGCGCCTATCCGGACGCTTATCGGCAAGTTGCTTGGCCCGCGCGGCAGTGGCGGGGTGCGGCTCACGCTTTGCGATCAGGGCGTCGACGTCCTGCTGGAAAATGTGACGGCGGATAGCCTTGCCGCGACCGAGGCGCTGGCGGCGTTTGCCGAGACGCACCGCCTTGCCCGGCTGGCACTCGATGACGGCTATGGGCCCCAGACGCGCTGGGAGCCCGAACCGGTGACCGTCACGCTCGGCGGCGTTGCGGTTCCGCTGCCGCATGGTGCCTTCCTGCAGGCGACAGAGGAAGGGGAGGCGGCGCTTGTCGCGGCAATGCGGGAGGCTGTTGGGCCCGCGCAGATTGTTGCGGATCTGTTTGCGGGCCTCGGCACCTTCGCTCTGTCCCTACCGGGCCGCACCTATGCGGCCGAAGGCGCACGGGATGCGGCCTTGTCGCTCAAGGCTGCGGCGAACCGGGCGCAGCGGCAGATCTTCGTCGACCACCGCGACCTATTCCGCCGTCCATTGGACGAGAAGGAGCTCAATCGCTTCGAAGCCCTCGTTCTCGATCCGCCGAGGGCCGGAGCCAAGGAACAGATCGCGCTCATCGCCCGCTCAGCGGCGCCGCGCATCGCTTATGTGTCCTGCAATCCTTCCACCTTCGCGCGCGATGCGAAGATGCTGATGGACGGCGGCTACCGGCTCGACTGGATACAGCCGGTCGGCCAATTCCGCTGGTCCACGCACGTCGAACTGGCGGCGGCCTTTAGCCGCGAACGCGCTTAAGTGTTCCTGCGAAAGCAGGAACCCAGCAGCACCGGTGGAAAGTCTGGGCTCCTGCTTTCGCAGGAGCACAACGCCGGTTAACCGCGATATATCACCGCCATCGCGGCGTGCAGAGTCAGCGCAATCAGACAGATAGAAGCCAGTACGAACAGGATGAAGCGGTGGGTAACGACATTCGTCGTGGCGTGGACCAGGCTGTGCAGAACACGCAGGCCCACATAGCCCCAGGCAAGGTAGAGGTTTAGGCCGTGGCCGATCCCCATCACCGCCAGCGTCAGGCAGATGGCGTAGAATAAGGTCGGCTGCTCCATCAGGTGGTTGTAATTATGGGCCTTCCACTGGACATTGTCTTCCACGACGCCGTCGAGCGCGCCCGGGCGGGAGCCGACCCGTCCCTTCAGGCTGATTCCTTTCCGCTTCATCGCCGGGAAACGGGTAAAAACCATCCAGAACATGACGATGAGCGACCACGCAACGAGCACGACGACGGGCGCGAGAATTGGGCTGTAGATCATGAAAAAACACCTCCCCTGTTTGAAGGGAAGGTGCTTCAATCGTTACGGATATGCAACCTGTCGTCATCGCGAGCGAAGCAATCCATCGCCAGGCTGACCGCGAGATGGATTGCTTCGTCGCTGCGCTCCTCGCAATGACGAGGCTGGTTAGCCGAACATCTTGCCGAAGGCGCGCTTGGCGCGGGTTTTCCAGTGGCCGCGATGATAAGCGTCGGAGGCGAGGAGCGGGAGAACGCTCGTGGCTTCGGCGAAGACCATCTGTTCCAGCGCCGTGGAGACCTTGCCCCAGCTTGCGGCTTCCTGCAGCGTCGAGGAGGAGCAGGCGCCGTCGCGAACGTCCGCAACGGTGATTTGCACCGCGTATTTGTGTACTTCGACATCCTCGTGGCCGAGGATTTCGGCGCAGACGACGGTGTCCTGCGTGAAGTTCTTCGGAACGCCGCCGCCGATCATGAGGAGGCCGGTGGTGCCTGCCTTGATCTTGAGGTCGGTCAGCTCGCGGAAGTCGGCGATGGCATCCAAGACCATATAGGGCTTGCCTTCCTTCATCCGGTCGACCTGGTGCTTGACGAGGCCGAAGCCCGCCGAGCTGTCGACGAAGGCCGGGCAGAAGATCGGCACGTCATGCTCGTAAGCGAGCTTGACGAGGCTGTTGTCCTTCTTGCCGTTTTCAACCAGCCACTTTCCCATCGCCTTGATGAACTCACGCGAGGAATAAGGGCGGGGTTCAAGGCTGTTGGCGATTTCGCCGATCGTGTGATCGGTGACCTGAAGCTGCTCTTCGTCGATATAAGTGTCGTAGATGCGGTCGATGTAGAGCGAACGCAGCGTATCGTCGTCAGGGATTTCCTGCGCCTGATAATGTTTGTGGCCAAGGCCTTCGAAGAAATCCATATCGACGATGGTCGCACCGGTCGCGACGATCGCGTCGACCATGTTGTTGGC
The DNA here is from genome assembly GCF_003012815.1 of Allosphingosinicella vermicomposti. Taxonomy (GTDB): domain Bacteria; phylum Pseudomonadota; class Alphaproteobacteria; order Sphingomonadales; family Sphingomonadaceae; genus Allosphingosinicella; species Allosphingosinicella vermicomposti. The sequence goes on from NZ_PXYJ01000001.1 coordinate 782,284, forward strand.
GACGAGATCGGCATAGAGATTCATGCAGCCGCCGGCCGAGGTCGAGCCCGCGATCACGAGGATCACCGAGCAATCCGGATCGGCGAGCATCTGATTGTAGATTTCCGTCGCACGGCCGAGATCGCGCGAGGTGAAGCTCATCTTCTTCATCGCATCGACGATGGGACGCGCGTCGAAGCTCTTGATGTCGATATGTTCGACTTCCTTCGACAGGAGTTCCGCCTTGCGGGTGTCGTTGATCGGGGTTTCGGTGTTCATCGTATGTCTCCAATGACCCGTCATTCCAGCGAACGCTGGAATCTCACTTCTTTAAAGGGAGAAGGGAGATACCGGCTTTCGCCGGAATGACGCCAAATATGTATGTTTGCCGTTACAGCTTCACGACGTTCGAGGCCGCCGGGCGTTCCTCTTGGGCGAGGTAGAGCGAGGCCATCGGCTCATCCTCCACGATCACCTTCAAATCCGATCCGAAGCCGTTGAAGGCCGTGCGCATCGCGCAGCCATAGGCGCCGAGCATGCCGATCTCGATATAATCGCCCGCCTGAACGTCTGCGGGTAGCATGAACGGCCCGGTCATATGGTCGAGATCGTCGCAGGTCGGCCCGTAGAAGCTGAACGCCATGTCCCGCGTGTCGGATGCGTCCTCGCGGACGAGCTTCACCGGGAAGCGCCAGCCGACATGGGCGGCATCGAACAGGGCGCCATAGGCACCGTCATTGATGTACAGCTCGTCGCCCCGGCGCTTTTCGACGCGGACGAGGACGCTTGCATATTCGGCGCACAGGGCCCGGCCCGGCTCGCACCAGAGTTCCGCCGAATAGGAAATCGGCAGGCTTTCGAAGGCCTTATGAATGACTTCGAAATAGGTTTCGAGCGGCGGGGGCTCCATGCCCGGATAGGTGGACGGGAAGCCGCCGCCGACATCGACGATGTCCACGGTGACCGCCGCCTCGACGATCGCCTGGCGCACGCGCTCCATCGCTTCGCCATAAGCGGCGGGCGTCATCGCCTGGCTGCCCACATGGAAGCAGATGCCGAGCGCGTCGGCGGCCTGACGGGTGGCCATGAGCAAAGCCTTCATCTCGTCCGGCTCCGCGCCGAACTTGGAAGCAAGGCTCAGCTTCGAATGATCGGAGGAGACGCGGATGCGAACGCAGAGATTGAGGTCTGTGGCGCCCTTCGTCGCGCGCACGATCTTTTCCAGCTCGTCCAGAGTGTCGAGCGAGAAGGTGCGCACGCCATGCGTGAAATAGGCTTCCTCGATCGCTTCCTCGGCCTTCACTGGGTGCATGAAGCACAGCGTCGCGTCCGGCAAAGTGCGCGCAAGCAGGCGCACTTCCGCGATGGAGGCGACGTCATAATGCGTAATTCCGCTATCCCACAGGATCTCAAGGAGCTCCGGAGTGGGGTTTGCCTTCACCGCATACATCGGCTTGCCCGGAAACTTCTCGACAAAGAAGCGGGCGGCACGCTGTGCGGCATGCGGACGAAGGAGCGTGACCGGCTGAACCGGCCGATTAAGGGAAGCTAGCCCCAGCGCGCTATGATGCTTGTGCAATTCAAGGGACCTCCAGAGGCATTGTTGACGAAAATGCTGCCTTGCGGTTTGGAAGTCCCCATGGGGCAGCGGAGGGCGCGATATATGAGCGTCGTTTCGCCATGTAAAGGCCTGCGTTTTCCAGCGCTGCGCCAGCATGTTAGCTCAGGGAGGACGAGCGGTTTGTGACACTGCCGGTCCGTTTTGAGGCTGCGACGAGTCGAGGATGTTTATGAGTCGATTTCCAACCAAGGAAGGCGTTCGCGCCGCCGCCGCCCGAATTCGCGATCATGTCGTGAAGACGCCGCTCTTGCCGGTGGAAATCGGCGGTGTGACATCCTGGGTGAAGGCGGAGTGCCTGCAGACGGGCGGCAGTTTCAAGCTGCGTGGAGCGACGAATAGGCTGCTGCAGCTAAGCGCTGACGAGCGAAAGCGGGGCGTCGTCGCCTTTTCGTCCGGCAATCATGCGCAGGGCGTAGCGATCGCGGCCAAGCGGCTCGGAATACTGGCGACGATCGTCATGCCGTCGGACGCGCCTGCGGTGAAGGTCGCGGCGACGCGGGAGGCGGGCGCGGAGATCGTCTTTTACGACCGCGTGACGGAGAGCCGCGAGGAGATCGGCGCAAGGCTGGCGGCGGAGAAGGGGGCGACCCTGGTGCCGTCCTTCGACGATGTTGACATTATCGAGGGGCAGGGGACGGCGGGCGTAGAGATAGCCGAGCAATTGGGCGGCATGCCGGACAAGGTGCTGGTCTGCTGCGGCGGTGGAGGCTTGTCGGCCGGTATCGCGCTTGCCTTGCCGGATGCCGAGATCGTGACCGTGGAGCCCGAAGGCTGGGACGATATGGCGCGATCCTTCGAAGCGGGCGAGCGGGTGCCGGTGCCGGACGATGCGCCCGCGACCCTGTGCGACGCGCTGCAGACGAAATTGGTGTCGCCGCTGACCTTCGGTGCGCTGCGCGATGCTGGCGCGACGGGCGTATCGGTGAGCGAGGAGGAGGTGCAGACCGCCATGGCCTTCGCCGCGCGGCACCTGCGGCTGGTCGTGGAGCCGGGCGGCGCGGTCGCGCTCGCGGCGGCTCTGGCCGGGAAGGCGGGAAGCCTCAGCGCCAGGAGCGTGATCCTGGTGTCGGGGGGTAATGTCGATTCCGCCCTTTATGCTGACATACTCACTTCTCAGGCCGTTCGTGCTGAGTAGGGACTGAGCGAAGTCGAAGGCCCGTATCGAAGCGTTCCCCAGCTTAGGCTCTTCGATACGCGTCTTCGGCTCCGCTCAGCCGCTACTCAGGGCGAACGGCTTGTCTTGATTTCCATCATCATGCCAAAGGCAGGCCATGAACAGCGGTATCGGAAACCTCGCCCTCTCCATCGGCATGCTCGCCGTCTTCGCACTTGGCGCTGGCGGCATGTGGCTGATCGCGAAGAAGCGCGACGTGAAGCGCGGGGTGCTGATGCTGATCGCCGGTGCGGTGATCCTCGGCAACGTGCTGATCTGGACGATGCCCATAACTTGAGACCCCAAGCCGTTCGTGTCGAGCGTAGTCGAGACACGCTTCTCGACTACGCTCGAAGCGAACGGCTTGGAGAGGGAAAGAAAATCAGCGGATCGGGCAGCTCGGATCGAGGCGGAAGTCGAGATAGTCGTCCACCGACTTCATCAGCTCCGGCATCTCATTCTGGAAGAAATGGTTGGCGCCCGGGATCGTGTCGTGCGCGATGGTGATGTGGCGCTGGGTGCGAAGCTTGTCGACGAGCTTTTGCACCGCGATCGGCGTCACCACCTCATCCTCTTCGCCCTGGATGATGATGCCCGATGACGGGCAGGGCGCGAGGAAGGTGAAATCATACATGTTGGCGGGCGGCGCGATCGAGATGAAGCCGCGCACTTCCGGGCGGCGCATCAGAAGCTGCATGCCGATCCATGCACCGAAGCTGAAGCCCGCGACCCAGGTCTGTTCGGCTTCCGGATGGATGGATTGCACCCAATCGAGCGCGGAGGCGGCGTCCGACAATTCGCCGATGCCATTGTCGAACACGCCCTGGCTCTTGCCGACCCCGCGGAAGTTGAAGCGCAGGACCGCGAAGCCCCGGCGCACGAACGTCTTGTAGAGCGCCTGAACGATGGCATTGTTCATCGTGCCGCCGCTGTGCGGATGGGGATGAAGGATCATCGCCACCGGCGCGCGCGGACGCGGAGCGGGCTGGAAACGGCCTTCGAGACGGCCTTCGGGGCCAGGAAAAATAACTTCGGGCATTGCACCTCGGCACGGGTTGCAAGAATAAGGGCGCGGCCCGGCTGGGCCACGGTTCGCGCGCTCCTATATATGGAGAGAGGGCGACTTAGCAATCTGGGCCTGTATTCGGCGATGAGGTGCACCGTGACGGGTTGGCATTTGGCGGTTGGCAAGGAGAGAGGAACGGAGCGATGCTTTTGCATCGTGACCGACGAACGACGCCGCCAAACGGCAAAGGACGGCCCGCCGCTCCGCAGTCGTCCGGAGGCGGCTTTTGGCGGCGTCGATCGCCTTGTTCTGGCGGTTAGCCCGCCCTTCGGCTCTCTCCTGCCCAAAAGCCGTCTCCGGACGATCCCGGTACACCTCATCGCCGAATACAGGCCCTAGGAGCAAGAGTGGCTGACGACCGTATCTATCTGGACCATGCCGCAACGACGCCGATGCGGCCGGAAGCCAAGGCAGCAATGGCGGCGGCGATGGACATCTGGGCCAATCCGAGTTCGCCTCATGCCGAAGGCCGAGCGGCCAAGGCGGCGCTGCAAGATGCGCGAGCACGGATCAAGGCGGCGCTCGGCTGGGAGGGGGAGGTGATCTTCACCTCCTGCGCGAGCGAGGGGCTGGCGCTTGCGCTGCGCCGACGCGAGCGGGTCGTCACTTCCCCGGTTGAGCATGATGCGGTGTTAAGGTTGACGCCGAAGGCTGAGCGATTGAACGTGGACTCCCGAGGTGTCGTGCTCCTGCGAAAGCAGGAGTCCAGCGGTTCGGGCGGGGAAACTGGGCTCCTGCGTTCGCAGGAGCACAATGAGCTTTACGTGGTTCAGCACGCCAATAACGAAACTGGCGTGATTCAGCCGCTGGACGAGATCGCAGCGGTGATACGCGGCACGGGCGGACTCCTTCTCGCTGATTGCGCGCAGACTGCGGGGAAATTGCCTCTCCCAAAGGCCGACATGATCGTTCTGTCCGCTCACAAACTTGGCGGTCCGCCGGGTGTCGGGGCCCTGCTGGTCCGTGAATATGGCCTCGTCGATGCGGTTGGGGGTCAGGAGCATGGCTATCGGCCGGGAACGGAGAATGTGCCGGGGATCCTCGCCATGGCCGCCGCGCTGGAGGCGCGCAAGGATTGGCTAGAAGAAGCGGCGCGGCTGCGCGCGGCGCTTGATGAGCGGGTCGTTGAAGCAGGCGGCGTTGTGATCGCTGCGGATGCCCCGCGCATCCCCACTATCGGCGCGTATCGCATGCCGGGCGTGCCCGCGCTGGCGCAGCTTATTCAGCTCGATGCGGCGGGTATTTCGGTGTCGGCGGGCAGCGCCTGCTCGTCTGGTAGCTTGAAGCCCAGCCGCGTTCTCTTGGCTATGGGCATGAGTGAGGAAACGGCGCGGGAGGTGGTGCGGGTGAGTTTCGGGTGGTCGACCACGGAAGCGGACGTGCTGCGCTTTGCAGAAGCCTGGGCCGAAATGGCGGCGCGGAAACGAGCGGCATGAAGGCGCCCATCTATCTCGATTACCAGGCGACGACCCCGGTTGCGCCGGAAGTCGCGGCAGCGATGCGGCCGTGGATCGAGACCCAGTTTGGCAATCCACATTCGCCGCACCGGCTTGGGCGGGAAGCGGCCGCCGTGATCGAAGTGGCGCGGGAGCGGATCGTACAGGCGCTCCTCCTTCCTTCCGTTCGCTTCGAGCGAAGTCGAGAAGTGCTTGCCCCAGACTCCGAACCACGGTTCTCGACTGCGCTCGAACCGAACGGCAATGGGGCAGGGGGAAAGTTGTACTTTACTTCTGGGGCGACCGAGGCAGCGAATTGGGCACTTAAAGGCGTTGCGGCGCGCCTCCCCAAAGGAAAGCGCAAGATCGTTACCTTGGCCACCGAACATGCGTGCGTACTCGACACCGTAGCCTGGCTCGGAGGGCAGGGATTTGAAATCGATATCCTTCCGGTCGGGCCGGATGGCCTTGTCGACCTCGATCTCGCGGCCGATCGCATCGACGACCGTACCGGCCTCGTCGCGGCGATGCTGGTCAACAATGAGATTGGCGTTATTCAGCCACTTTCTGAGCTTGCTGCTCTAGCGCACGAAAAAGGCGCAATTTTCTTCTGTGATGCGGTCCAAGGTTTCGGCCGAGTGCCGGTGCCGGTCGAAGCCTGCGACATGATCGCATTGTCCGCCCATAAGGTACATGGGCCGAAGGGCATTGGCGCCTTGTGGGTGCGCGATGGCGTTGTGCTGGAGCCGCTGCTTCATGGCGGCGGGCAGGAAGGGGGCACCCGCTCCGGCACCCTTTCGCCAGCGCTTTGCGTGGGTTTTGGTGAGGCGGCGCGGCTGCTGGCTGAACGCGCGGAGGAAGATCATGCGCATCTCGAAAGGCTTTGGAAACTTGCCTGGCAACGGTTGGACAATCAATGGATTTTGAATGGATCGGCCGATGCGCGTTATCACGGCAATCTCAACATCCTGATGCCCGGCGTGGACAGCGCCCGCCTCATTTCGGATGTGCGCGATGTCGCCTTTTCCGCAGGGTCGGCCTGCGCAAGCGGATCGGGGCGGCCAAGCCATGTTCTCTCCGCACTCGGCCTCACCGATCGCGAAGCGCGGGCGAGTATCCGCATCGGCTTTGGCCGCTACACGACGGAGGAAGACTTGCTTCACGCCCTCGATCTCATCATGGCCGCCGCGCGGCGCCAGAGGCAGTTCGCGGCATGACCATCGTGCGTTTCCTCTCGGCCAATGGAGATGTGCTGAGCGAGGTCGAGGCCGCGCCCGGCGCGCGCCTGCTCGATGTTGCGCAGGCGGATGGTCAGCCGCTGGAAGGCACATGCGAGGGTCAGATGGCCTGCTCCACTTGCCACGTCATCCTGGAGGCAGAAGATTTTGCGAAGCTGCCGCGCGCCAGCGAGGAGGAAGAGGATATGCTCGACCTCGCCATGCACGCAACGCGCACCTCGCGCCTGTCCTGCCAGATCTGGCTCACCGAGGAGATGGAAAGCATCTCCGTTCGTGTGCCGCCCGGCGCCCATAATATGCAGGGGCGTTGATCGTGAGCGATGTGCGCGTCGGTCGCTGGTTCGCTTTGGCCGTTGCCGCAACATGGGCGGGGTCGCTTGCGCTTCCGGCCGTCCAATATTGCGCTGCGTATGGCGATATGGCGCCCCAAAGCTTTTGGCAGTCCGGATTGGCTATGCTGGTTTCAGGTTGGGCTGGACCGATCGAAGGGCAATTTGGCTGGTACGCAAATCCGCTTCTGCTTCTTGCGCTTGTTCCCCTCGCATCCGGCGAGCGACCGTGGGCGTCGCTATCAATGGCGGCGCTAATTCTTGCGCTTTTAGCAGCCCTCCAAATCGGTGGGTTCCGGCCATTTGACGAAGGGCTCTATCGCGGCTGTGGATTGGGCATAGGATATGCCCTTTGGTTGCTTGCCTGTACGACGCCGCTGGCCTTCCTGGTTGCGGAAAGGTGGGTGTCGCCCCGCTTTGGGCCATTGCAAGATGGGCAAGCTCCCCCTAACTAGCGCGCGGGAGTCGGGCGGACGGTGCTGTCGCCAACCCGGTCAGGTCCGGAAGGAAGCAGCCGTAACGATTTCGCCCCGGGTCGCCCGGCTCCTACCGCGCAGCTTCGCCGCGACGCTTTTACCTTCTTCGTCATCGCGAGCCGCAAAGCGGCGTGGCGATCCAGCCGCTGGATTGCTTCGCTTGAGCTCGCAATGGCGAGAAAGCGAACAATCGCAACACCCTAGACTCGCTCCATCCCACCGACGCTAGCCCTGAGCCTGTCGAAGGGCGTGGGCAATGTGCGATTCACACGCCCTTCCACAGGCTCAGGGCTAGCGGGTGTATATTATCCGTTGCAGGGCTTCGACAGGCCCAGTCCGAACGGTTACAGATGAGCCCATGAGCGAATCTCCCCAGCCCTATCGCGTCCTCGCGCGCAAATATCGGCCGCAGAGTTTTGGCGAGCTGATCGGCCAGGATGCGATGGTGCAGACGCTGGGCAATGCGATCCGGCGCGGGCGGCTGGCGCACGCCTTCCTGCTGACCGGCGTGCGCGGGGTGGGCAAGACCTCGACCGCGCGCCTCGTCGCCAAGGCATTGAATTGCATCGGCCCGGACGGGCAGGGTGGACCGACCATCGATCCCTGCGGCGTGTGCGAACCGTGTCGCGCGATTGCCGAAGGGCGCCATATCGACGTCGTCGAGATGGACGCCGCGTCCCACACCGGCGTGGACGATGTGCGGGAGATTATCGAGGCGGTGCGCTATGCCGCCGTGTCGGCGCGCTTCAAGGTCTACATTATCGACGAAGTCCACATGTTGTCGAAGAATGCGTTCAATGCGCTTCTGAAGACTCTGGAAGAACCCCCTGAACATGTGAAGTTTTTGTTCGCCACGACTGAGGTGAACAAGGTGCCGGTGACCGTCCTGTCACGCTGCCAGCGCTTCGACCTCCGCCGCATTTCCGCCGAACAGCTTGCCGCCCATTTCGCTGAAGTCGTGCAGAAGGAAGGCGTCACTGCTGAACCCGAGGCGCTGGCGCTGATCGCGCGGGCGGCGGAAGGGTCGGCCCGTGACGGCCTCTCCATTCTCGACCAGGCGATCGCTCACGGCGCGGACGGCGTCACGGCGGAGCAGGTGCGGAGGATGTTGGGGCTGTCCGATCGCGGCGCGGTGCGGCATATGCTTGGCCTCGTCCTTGCGGGCGATGCGCAGGCCGCATTGGCGGCGGTGCGAGAACAATATGATCTGGGCGTCGAGCCCTCCGCGATCATCCGTGGCCTTCTCGAAAGCGTCCACGGCATCACGCGGGCGAAGGTCGGCGGCGGTCAGGATCCCGCGCAATCGGTCGAGGAACGCGAGGCTTATGCCGATTGGGCGAGCCGCCTCGGCCACGCCGCGCTTCACCGCATGTGGCAGCTGCTGCTGAAGGGTCTCAATGAAGTGAACAGCGCCGCGATGCCGCTGGAAGCCGCCGAGATGGCTCTGCTGCGCATCGTCCACGCCTCCGACATGCCCGATCCCGGCACGCTCATGGAAAAGCTGACGAGCGGGGAGGCGGTGCCCGCGCGCGCACCTGCGTCCGGCGCCGCGCCGCCGCAGCCTGCGCCCGAACCCGCCATGCTCGCACTGCCCGCGACGTTCGAAGCGCTGATCCCTGCGCTACAGGAGGGCGGCAAGGCTCTGCTCGCCCAGCAGCTTCACGATTATGCGGGCATCGTCCGCTACGAGCCGCCGGAGCTGGAAATCCGGCCCGCCAAGCCGCTGCCGGGCGATTTCGCGCGCGACCTTACCGCCGCGTTGAAAGCGGTGACGGGGCAACAGTGGACCGTCGCCATTTCCGATGCGCCCTCCGAACCGACGCTCCTCGAACAGGAGAAGATGGCGGCGGAAGCGAACAAGCAGAAAATCCTCGATCACCCCATCATCTCGGCCGCGCGGGAGATTTTCCCTGAGGCCGAGCTTATCGACTATCCCGGAAAAGAAAGACGGAGCGCCTGACATGCCTAGCCTCGATGATATCATGAAAATGGCCCAGGAGGCCCAGGCCGAGCTTCAGAAGGCGCAGGATAATCTCGACACGATCGAGATCGACGGCGTGTCGGGTGGCGGCCTCGTCAAGATCAAGGCGAGCGCCAAGGGCCGCATCATCGGCGTCAGCGTCGACGAGAGCCTCCTCCAGCCGTCCGAAAAGGGCATGGTGGAAGACCTGATCGCCGCCGCCATCAACGACGCCCGCGCCAAGGCGGATGTCGCCGCCAACGATCAAATGCAGAAGATCACCAGCGGCCTGCCTCTGCCGCCGGGCTTCAAAATGCCGCTCTGATTTCGCGGTTGTCCGCACCCCGGCGAAAGCCGGGGTCTCGTGACGAGATCGCGCTTTATCCGTCCTGAGATACCGGCTTCCGCCGGTATGACGCGGTTGGAAAGACATGGCCGTCATGCTGAACTCGTTTCAGCATCCATCTCCAGGCATCGCGATGCCAGTGGCATGGACCCTGAAATCAGGGTGACGGTGGAGTTAAACCGCCACCGGCTCAAGCACCCTGATCGATCCCGCCCCCGCGTCCATCTCCGCCCGTACGCCGACCGGTATGCAAAGCTGGTTACCGACATGGCCGAAATTCGCGCCGTAAAATGCGGGGATGCCGAGCGGGGCTAGGTGGTGGTGGAGCACCTCCGGGACGGTGAAGCCGATATAGTCTTCGGTGTCGCTCGTGCAGCGGGTGCATTGGCCGAAGACGACGCCTGAGAGCCGCTTCAATATGCCCGCCAGCGCGAGCTGGGTCATCATCCGGTCGATGCGATATTCGGCCTCGCCGGTATCCTCGATGAACAGGATCGCGCCATTCATGTCGGGAAGCCAGGACGTCCCGACCAGCGCCGTCAGCACCGCGAGATTGCCGCCGATGAGGCGCCCCTTCGCCTTGCCGGGCCGGATCGGCGTGGTGTGCCAGCGTTCGGGATTGAGCAGGGCGTCGGGTGAAGACGGAGGATTCTGCAGCATCGGCGTGTCGCCGTTGAAGGCTAGGCTCCACAGGCTGTTCCAGCTCTGCTCCTGCCAGCCGTTCGCCGCATTGGGCCCGTGAATGGTCGGAAAGCCCGCGCGCGCCGCGAAGGCGAGGTGCAGAGCGGTGATATCGCTATAGCCGACCAGCAGCTTGGGGTTGGCGCGGATCGTTTTCCAGTCGAGCAGCGGGAGGATCCGCGCACAGCCCCAGCCGCCCCGGATCGCGAAGACCGCCCGGACTTCGGGATCGGCATACATGGCGTTTACATCGGCCGCCCGCTGCTCGTCCGTGCCTGCGAGATAGCCGTGACGCGCGGCAACGTGGCGGCCGATTTTGGGCACAAGGCCCATGGCGCGGATCGTGCCCGCAATCGCCTCCACCTCGATCAGATCGTCGCTAAATCCCGCAGGCTCGATCAGGCCGACCGTGTCGCCAAGCCGCAGCCGGGGCGCTTTCAACGGCGGGCGGACGGCAGCGGGGGCGGGAAGGGCCAGGGTCGCGGCGAGGGCGCCTATGCCCTGCACCGCTGATCGCCTGCTGATACCCCCGACTCGCTCCATTTACCCCTCCCCCTTGATGGGGGAGGCTGGGTGGGGGTGATCTAGGACGTAGTGCGGAGAGTTTCCGGATACATCACCCCCACCCAACCAGCGCCGGGTCGGCCATGCTCCCAGCATGGCCTGGACAGCGCGGGGCGCTGTCCACCCGGCGCTCCCATCAAGGGGGAGGGCTTTTGATCTGGGCGAGGACGAATAGCTCAAATGTCCAATTCCTCCGGCGCAGGCGTGTTGGCGGGCGCAGGTTCTGCCGGCGTTGCAGCATCCGGTCCGATATAATCCTCCACCCGTTCCGGCTGCGGCGTGGGTTCGACGGGCTGTGCCTGCTTCGGTGCAACCTTCGCTTTGGTCTTGGCCTTGGGCGCAGAGTCCGGCTCCTCCGCTTGCGTCCGCCCGCTGCCGTCCAAACACGCATCGAGATTGTCGCGCGCCACCACGCGAATACGCGCCGCGATGCTGTTGCCATAACGGCGGGTGAAGCCGGTGGGGGTAATCGCCTCGCGCTTCTTCGGCAGCGGCAGCACAGCGGCGATGCGCGCGGCCTCCTGCCGGGTGAGGTTGGAGGCGTCCTTGCCGAAATAGCGCTGCGCGCCCGCATTGACGCCATAGGTCGCGATGCCGGTCTCCGCGAGGTTCAGATACACCTCCATGATCCGCTCCTTGCCCCAGATATTCTCGATGAGCAGGGTGAACCAGGCCTCCAGGCCCTTGCGGAAATAGCCGCCGCCTTGCCACAGGAAGGCGTTCTTCGCGGTCTGCTGGCCGATCGTGGAGCCGCCCCGGATCACGCCCTTGCCGCTCGCATTGCGGCGCATCGCGGCCGCGATCGCGTCCTGATCGAAGCCCCAATGCGAACAGAATTTCGCATCCTCCGCCGCGATGACGGCGCGCTTCATGTCGGGATCGATCCTGTCGAGCGGCATCCAGTCCTTCGAAATGGACCGCCCGCCCAGCACATCGCCCATCATGGTGAAGGTAATGGGCGGCGGCACGAAGCGGTATAGCACCACCCAAAGCAGACTGATCAGGATGAAAAGGACGATCCCCTTCAGGATCCACCCAAGGATCCTGCCGCCCCAACCCCGCCGTGAACCCCGAGCCCGCGCCCGCCGTGCCTTTACCCTCGCCATTAGGCGAGATTAGCGGGTAGGACAGGCGGCGTCATGCTGAACTTGTTCCGTTCACCTCAGGCTCCTTGCTAAGGATGTGTTACATTAGTAGCATGAAATAGATAATTGGTTGGGGAAGGAGGTAGACATGCGTTCGCAATTTCTCGCGGCAGCGATGGGCGGTGCGCTAAATGGCGCCGGTATCTATCTCGCGCTCGCAGCCAGTCCATCCGCCGCCATCTCGGCGAAGCCCGAACCGCAGCCGAGCAACGCGATTTCATGGTCTGCAATGGATATGTCCGTCGATGCCTGTGAGGATTTTTACCGTCGATCCTGCGGCGGATTCATCGCAACGGCGAAGCCGAATGATGCCACGCCGTCGATCGACATGACCGCCCAACAGTTCGAGGCGAATCTGGATCGCAATCTTGAAGCATTGTTCTTGCAGAATATTTCCGACGATCCTGAACTTGCACGACTGAAGACATTCCATGCATCCTGCCTCAATGGCGGCACCTCCGACGTTGCGGCGGTTAAGGATTGGCTAGCGCGTATCGACGCGGTCCAGTCGCCGGAACAGCTTCAGACCCTGCTGCATCAATTGAGCGTCATCGGCGTGGACCCGTTCTTTACCTATAGCGGCCAGCCCGATCGGAAGCAGTGGAGCCGCTACAGGGGTGAAATTCACAACGCCTATCTGTGGGCGGATGAGGCGGTTGTCGCACGGACCTTTTCTGCAGCCGGGCTTACGCAGACGGACGCGGAACGTGAAGCGGCGGCTGTCGCGTCGATCGTGACTGCGCTGCGGAAGCAGAGGGGTGACCGTTATGATGCCAGCACGGCGGAAAATCCGCTTTCGCTCGCGCAACTTGAAGAGCTTGCTCCATCGATCGATTGGCCCCGCTATTTCGTCATGGTGGGCGCAGCGCCGGACCGAACGGTCAATGTCACTGCTCCGGCATATTTGAGAGCGGTTGAAGAGGAACTGACCAGCCGATCTTTAGCCGACATACGGGCCTTTCTGCGGTGGTCATTCCTGTTTTCGCTGCGAGGCGAATTGCCGCATCCTTATAACCGCACATTCGGCGATATTATTCCTGCTCTTCGCGTGCAGATCGCCAACCCCGCAGGCCGGTGCCGCGATGCGACGGTCCGCGCGATGGGCGTCGAATTCTCACGGCAATATGCGACCCGTATTCTAGGCTGGAAGGCGCGAGATGCAGCTCAGAAGATGGCCGAGGACATCAAGTTCAGGGTCGTCGCATCCATCGCTGGCAATGAATGGCTGTCGCCTGAGGCTCGTGAGGCGACAGTCGATAAGTTGACGAAGACCGACCTGAAGATCGGATATCCCAACGAATGGCCTGAAGTGGGTGGCTATCCCCTGGATCGTTCCTCCTTTTTCGCCAACGTACTGGCCGCGCGCACCTTCGAACAACGTCGCAATTGGAGGCGGGCCAATCAGGATCGATCCCGCACCGGTTGGGAGATGATCGTCAGCCCGTGGGTTGGTGACGGCATCGCTGCAGCGCGCCTCGTCGTTCCGAACGGCTTTCCCGACGCTCTCTCGAATTCCCTCATCGTGACGGCAGCATTTTTGGGGGCTCCCCGATTCGATCCAGATGCGCCGCCGGAGCTTAACTACGCAACGTTTGGCGCCGTTTTCGGGCATGAGTTCGTCCATGTGATCGAAGCGCACATGTTCGGCGCCGATGGCAGCGATCGTGAATTGTGGGGGAATGCTGACATCAAGGCCAAGGAAGACCGCGGCCAATGCGTCATCAATCAAGCAAGTGATTATGAAGCGCTGCCGGGCGTTAAGATGTCAGGAGAACGGCAATATGGAGAAAATGTAGCGGATTATGGCGGCGTTCGGCTGGCCTTCGAAGCCCTGGAGGCGAACCTGGGAGACCGCGTTTACCAGCGCGACTCAAGCGGCACGTCGCCTGCGCAGCGCTTTTTCTACCGATATGCGCAGAACCGCTGCACCGCCCAAACCGAGGGCTATTTCAAGCAATCCGTGGCATCTAATGGCCATGCCCCCGCCGCGTTTCGGATCAATGCTCCTTTGTCGAATCTGCCTGCCTTTGGTCGCGCCTTCAGCTGTAAGGCAAATGCCAAAATGATGCGTCCGGCAGAGCGGCAATGCCGCTTGTGGTAGGTCCAAGCCCCCGTTAAGCAGCTGGAATTCTGGGGGAAAATGCCCAGCTCCACCAAAATCCGCGTCGAAGTACCACTTCGGCGCGATCCTTTTAGTGTGCCGCCAGCAGCTTCCGCTCGCCGGCCAAATTCATCAGTGCCTTTTGCAGCTTTTCGAACGCGCGGACTTCGATCTGGCGGATGCGTTCGCGGCTGACGTCGTAGACTTGGCTCAGTTCTTCCAGCGTCTTCGGATCGTCCGTCAGGCGGCGTTCGGTGAGGATGTGGCGTTCGCGGTCGTTGAGGGCTTCCATGGCCTCGATCAGCAGATCGTGGCGGACGCGGGTTTCTTCGGCTTCGGCGACGCGTTCGTCCTGCAGCGGGTCAGTATCGACCAGCCAATCCTGCCACTGGCCTTCGCCTTCCTCGCGCAGGGGGACGTTCAGCGACGTGTCGCCGCCCATCGCCATGCGGCGGTTCATGGAGATGACGTCCTCTTCCGAAACGCCGAGATCGGTGGCGATCTTCGTCACGTCCTCCGGCTTCAGGTCGCCGTCCTCGAACGCTTCGATCTGGTTCTTCATCCGGCGGAGGTTGAAGAAGAGCTTCTTCTGCGCTGCGGTGGTGCCCATCTTCACGAGGGACCAGCTGCGCAGGATGAATTCCTGGATCGACGCGCGGATCCACCACATGGCGTAGGTGGCGAGGCGGAAGCCCCGGTCCGGCTCGAATTTCTTCACGCCCTGCATCAGGCCGATATTGCCTTCGGAAATCAGCTCGCTGACCGGCAGGCCGTAGCCGCGATAGCCCATGGCGATCTTGGCGACGAGGCGAAGGTGGCTGTTCACCAGCTTGGCCGCGGCCTCGGTGTCCTGATGCTCGGACCAGCGCTTGGCGAGCATGAACTCTTCCTCAGGCGCCAAGATCGGAAACTTCTTGATTTCCGACAGATAGCGGTTGAGGCCCGCCTCGCCGCTCATCGCGGGGATGGTTTTGGGGACGTTGCCGCTTGCCATAGTCTTTACTCCCTGATCGGTGCCTTGGGGGCGCCGATACGCTTGTCCATTTATACGGAGAGGGCGCTTAACAGTTCCTGCATATCAGACGGAACGACGCTCTCAAAAGTCAAGTTTTGTTTCGATACCGGATGGATGAAGCCCAGAGCCGCAGCGTGCAGGGCCTGCCGTTTGAAGTCCAATCGATTTAATATGTCACGGTGAGCGATTTTTGTGCGCCCGTAAGCCGGGTCGCCCAACAGCGCGTGGCCGATCGAGGTCATGTGGACACGCACTTGGTGGGTGCGGCCGGTTTCAAGGCGGCATTCGATGAGTGACGCCTCCTTTAGCGGCCGTTCGAGCGCATAATGGGTCACCGCGCGCTTGCCCCGGCCCTCCGCGACGATCGCCATCTTCTGGCGATTGGCCGACGAGCGGGCGAGGGGGGCGTCCACCGTGCCGCTGGGCGGATTGGGGATGCCTGCCACGATCGCTTTGTAGCGGCGGTCGATACTGTGCTTGGCGAATTGCGCCGCGAGGCCCTCATGCGCGCGATCCGTCTTGGCGACCACGAGCAGGCCCGACGTACCCTTGTCGATCCGGTGGACGATGCCCGGCCGCGCCACGCCGCCAATGCCGGACAGGCGGCCCGCGCAATGGTGGAGCAGGGCATTGACCATCGTGCCGTCGAGATTGCCGGCGGCAGGGTGGACGACCATTCCGGCGGGCTTGTCGACGACCAGCAGATGCTCATCTTCATAGGTGATGACGAGCGGAATATCTTGCGGCACGTTGTGCGCCTCGGCAGGAGCGGGAACATGGACTTCGTAAAGCCCGCCCGGAATCGCCTTGGACGCGGGATCGCGGACCGCCGCGCCCTGCGGGCCGAAAACGGCGCCGCTGCTGATCAGCGCCTTCAGCCGCTCGCGGGAAAGGGTCGGGACGGCGGCGGCAAGGGCACGGTCGAGCCGCCAGCCCTCAGCTTCCGGTGCGACCGCAGCGCGCATGATCGAAACCCCCCGATCCATCAGGGAAGCGATGTGGGGTACGCCGTTAAGATTTCAAGGGGGGTGCTGGCACGGCTGCGAAATGAAGCGGCGGCGGCACAACCGGCCGAAATTTGCGGCTTGTTGGTCGGGCGGGCTGAAGAAATCCAGGAAGCCGTAGCGTCACCGAACCTCGCCCTCGACCCGAAGCGCGGATTTGAGCTCGATCCATGCATACAGCTGCCCTTACAGCGGCAATCGCGCGGAGAGGGCCGCAAAATCCTCGGCCACTATCATTCTCACCCTAGCGGCGATGTGCGGCCTTCGCTCGAAGATGAGCGGCGGGCAGGGGAGGCAGGCGCCTTGTGGTTGATCGTCTCCGGCGATGCAGCGGCACTGTGGGTGGCGCGGCAGGGCGTTGCGGTTCACGGCCGGTTCGATCCGGTGAAGATCGCGGAGAGCGATTGAGCGCCTTGCCTCCGCTCTCTCCAGCGGCCAATAGGGCCTTGGAGTGGATGCTTGAAAACAGGGGCAATGATGAAGCCGCACGAATTTGCCAGTCTGATGTGCTCGCGCCTGTGCCACGATCTTCTGAGTCCGGTCGGCGCTCTCAACAACGGCATCGAATTGCTCGCCGAGGAACATGACCCCGAAATGCGGGCCCGCTGTCTCGACCTGCTCGCCGACAGCGCCCGGGCATCGGCCAACAAGCTGAAATTTTTCCGTCTGGCCTTCGGCGCTGCGGGCGGTTTCGCCGATCAGGTCGATACGCGCGAGGCCAAGGCCGCGATCGAGGGGCTTTATGGCGACAGCCGCGTTGTCGTCGGCTGGATGGTCGACGAGTCGACGATGAGCAAGGCGGCGCTAAAGGTGCTCCTCAACCTCTCGCTCATCGCGGGTGACGCCCTGGTGCGCGGTGGACGGCTCGATATCGGGGTCGAGCGGCACGGCGACGGGCTCGACATGGTCATCCGCGCCGAAGGGCCACGCATCGTGGTCGATCCGGAATTGAAGCGCACTTTGCTTGGCGAGGGTGCCGAAGATGCGGTGGCGCCGCGCGTCGCTGCGGCCTGGCTCGTCCATTGTCTTGTCCAGGAAGGCGGTGGATCGCTGCAATATGGCGATGCCGACGAAGGCGTGCTGCTGCTCGGGGCGTCCGTCCCCGCCTAGCCTCCGTCATCCCGGCGGAAGCCGGGATCTCAGGCCGGAAAAGGCGCTTGCTCGTCACGAGATCCCGGCTTTCGCCGGGATGACGGGAGGGGCAGAACCCCTCAACACCCGCAGTTAAACAGATATTTACCAGCCGGGCCGGATAAGCCGAACCTCAACCGCTTGAGGCACGGCCTGATGGACGACCTGATCGACGATTTTATCGCGGAAACCCGCGACATGCTGGAGGCGATTGGCGGCGAACTTGTCGCCTGGGAAGCCAATCCGGCGGACCGCGAGCGGCTGGATGCCATCTTCCGCTTCGTCCACACAGTGAAAGGCAATTGCGGCTTCTTCGATCTGCCGCGGCTCGAAACCCTGAGCCATGCCGCCGAAGATGCGCTGGCCGAAGTGCGCGCCGGGCGCCGCACGGCTGAGCCCTATCTGGTAAGCGCCGTCCTCGCCATCGTCGACCGGATCGGGGAGATCGCGCAGGCGCTCCAGACCGGTGAAGCGGTGCCAAGCGGTGACGATGAGCTTCTGGTCGCGGCGCTTAATGAACCCGAGGTCGCCGCGCTCCGGCGCGAAATGGGCGAGGAAAGCGGCGGTGAAGCCCGCGCGCCTGTCCGCTCCATCCGGCTGTCCGTCGACCTTCTCGACCGGATGATGAATGGCGTGTCCGACATGGTTCTCGCGCGCAACGAGCTTGCACGGCGTCTGCGCGAGACCGAGGCCGATCCGGTGCTGGAAGCGGCATTCGACCGTGTATCCTCCTGCATCGCCGAAATGCGCGAGGCGATCACGCGGACCCGGATGCAGCGGATCGACAATCTCTTCTCGGGGCTACCGCGCATGGTGCGTGACCTCTGCATGGAACTTGGCAAGAAGATCGCGCTGGACGTGGACGGCGGCGACGTCGAACTCGACCGTGAGATGATCGAGATGATCCGCGATCCGCTGACCCACATCATCCGCAACGCCATCGACCACGGAATCGAGAGCCCCGAGGAGCGCGCGTCGCTCGGCAAGCCGCCGTCCGGCACGCTCCGCGTCCACGCGCGTCAATCGGGCAACCAGATCCTCATCGAAGTGTCCGACGACGGCCACGGCATCGATGGCGATCGGCTGCTCAAGAAGGCGCTCGCGGCCGGTATCGTCGATCCGGCCCGCGCGGAAACGATGACGATGCAGCAGAAGGTCGCGCTCGTCTTCCAGCCGGGCCTGTCCACGGCGCAGGCGGTAACGTCGATTTCCGGGCGTGGCGTCGGCATGGATGTCGTTCGCGCCAATATCGAACGGATTGGCGGGATCGTCGATCTCGACAGCCGCTTGGGCGTCGGCTTGCGGCTCACCCTCCGCGTGCCGCTGACGCTGACGATCATCCCAGCCCTTACCGTCACGGCAGGTGGCCAGAAATTCGCATTGCCCCGTTCCGCTATCGAGGAGATTGTGCGGGTGCGCGGCGACAATGTGCGCATCGAGGGGCTGGGCGGCGCACGCCTCGCCAACATTCGCGGTCGCCGTATTGCGCGCGTTTCGCTTGCCGCCACTCTGGGGATGGAAGAGGGGGCGCCGGAAGCGGACCAGATGATGGTCGTGCTGAAACCCGCAGGCTCGGGGCTCTATGCGCTCGCCGTGGATCTCGTCCACGATCACGAGGAATTGGTGATCAAGCCCGCCGCGCCGCCGATCATGGCGACCGGCCTCTATGCGGGAACGACTCTTGCCGATGACGGCAGCCCAATCCTGCTGCTCGACTGTTCCGGCATCGCGGCTGCAGCGGGTGTCGAACTGGACGCAGAGGAGATCAACGCTCCGGTCGAGGTGGCCGAAGACGTACGCGAAGAACGGCCGCCTGTGCTGCTCTTCCGCGGATTCGACGGAAAAGCGCGGGCCGTGCGCCTCGCACTCGTCGAGCGGATCGAGGACGTCGAGGCGCCCGCCGTTCAAATGAGCGCCGGGCGTCTGCGCGTTACGATCCGCGACGCCATGCTGCCGCTTGCCGGATGCGAGCGCGCGCCGGAAGGCCGTACACGCCTTTTGCGCCTGACCGATGGCACGGCGGAACTGGCTTATGCTTTCCGCGAAGTGATCGACATCATGCCGCTTGCCGCCGAAATCCATCCCGCAATCGATGCGGGCGAAATCGGCGGCGTTGCGCTGATGAATGGCGAGCAGGTGGAAATCCTCGACCCCTATTGGCTGTTCGCAACCCATTGCGGCGAGCCGGCGGCAGCGGAAGCGCCGCTTACCTGCGCCTTGCCCTCTGGCGACGCCTGGATGCACACCATCCTTCGCCCAATCCTGGAACAGGCCGGATATCGGGTGGTGGAGGCGGAGCGCGCCGATCCCGCCGAAGTGGATGTCCTGATCTTGGGTGATGCCGAAGACGTGCCCGACCCGGCGGTTTCCGGCAAGCTCCTCCGCCTCCGGTCCGCACCGGATGGGGAGGAGGGCAGCATCTATCGCTATGACCGCGAAGGGCTGCTCAGCGCGCTCACCGCCCGGGCCGCCGTGCGGGGCCAGCGCTAATGGCCGGGCTTTACCTGATCGTCGATATCGACGGAGAGCGGATCGCGGTTACAGCCAGCGACGTGGAGTCGGTGGTGGAGCTCGACACGCTCACTCCTGTGCCGGGGTCTGCGCCCCATATCCTGGGCCTGTCAGCCTTGCGCAGCCGGGTTCTGTCCGTCATCGATTGCCGCACCGCTATCGGCCTTCCGCCCGCGAAAGAGCCACGGCGCGAGGCGATGGTCGTCAATATTGGCGGGCATCCCTATGCCCTGCTGGTCGACCGGGTGGAGGATGTGGTGGAAAGCGCTGGCGAACCCGCGCCGGCGACCACATTACCCAGCCCCAATTGGGCAGAGGTTTCACGCGGGATGATCGAGGTGGGAGAAAATATTTTCCTGCTCGTCGATCCGGCCGCGATAATCGAAGGCCCGTCGCGCCGTGCCGCGTGATTGCCTTAACTCCATCCTTACTTTTCGATCCTAAACGGATGTTTCGCTCTCCAGGAGTTTTTTGGGATGAAGAACTGCCTCGTCGTCGATGATTCCAAGGTGATCCGCAAGGTTGCGCGTCACATTCTGGAAACGCTCAACTTCAATGTGAACGAGGCCGAGGACGGCCGCGAAGCGCTGACCCGCTGCGAGGAGCAGATGCCGGACGTCGTACTGCTCGACTGGAACATGCCGGTGATGAGCGGGATGGAGTTCCTGCGCACGCTCCGCCAGCAGACGATCGAGCGGCAACCCAAGGTCGTCTTCTGCACGACCGAGAACGACACGGCCCATATCCGCGCCGCGATCGAAGCCGGTGCCGACGAATATGTCATGAAGCCGTTCGACCGCGAGACGCTGGAGAGCAAGCTCCAGATCGTCGGCGTCGCGTGACGGCAGCATCCGCCTTCGCAATCGACGGGGCGCGGAAAGGAGCGATGCCGGGGCAGGCACCACGTATCCGACTAATGATCGTCGACGATTCGCCTGTCGCGCGGGCCGTGCTGGCGCGAATGATATCGACTTTTCCCGATTTCGAGATCGTCGCGACCGCAGGCCGTGCCGACGAAGCTCTTGAGAAGCTAACCGGTCTGTCCGTCGACATTGTGCTCCTTGACGTGGAGATGCCCGGCACGAGCGGGCTCAATGTTCTCCCCGAAATTCTGCGCGCCGGAAATGGCGCCAAGGTTCTCATCGTTTCTTCCAATGCCGAGGATGGGGCGGAGGCCGCAGTGCGCGCCCTTTCGCTTGGCGCGGCCGATACGCTGCCCAAGCCAGGCACGGGTAATTTTGGGGGGCGCTTTGCCCATGTGCTCGCCGACCGCCTTCGCCGCATCGGCCGGGTAGAGCGGGACGAGAGCGAAAGCGGGGGCGAAGAGAATGTTACCCCGATCGTCCGGGCCGCGGCAGTTGGGAACTCCGCGCCCTACGTGCTGCGCAAGGTCGAACCTTATCGCATCGGCTGTCTCGGCCTCGGCGCCTCCACCGGAGGCTTGAAGGCGCTTAGCGATTTCCTGCGCCATCTGCCTGATACGATCGGCGCGCCGATCCTCATCACACAGCATCTGCCGCCCGTTTTCATGCCGCATTTCGCGCGGCAGGTCGAAGCGGCATCAGGGCGTCTTACCCGGGTCGCGGAACCCGGTCTGCCCTTGAAGGCCGAGGAAATATTAGTGGCACCGGGCGATGCGCATTTGTGCCTTGAACGGCGCGGCGGGATGGTGCGCGTGACCCTTTCCACCGACCCCGCTTCGTCGGGCTGCTTGCCCTCGGTCGATCCGATGCTGGCGTCGATCGCGCGCATGTACGGAAAAAGGGGGGCGGCAGTGATTTTTAGCGGCATGGGCCGCGACGGCTTGGTGGGGGCCGGAGAATTGGCGGAGCGCGGGGGCGTGATCTTCGCTCAGGACGAGGAAAGTTCGGCGGTCTGGGGGATGCCGCGTGTAGTGACGGAAGCGGGGCTCGCTTCCGCAGTTGCACCGCCCGCCCAACTGGCCGGTCATGTGGCCGAGCGGGCGCAGGAGGGGGTGTGGAAGTAACCGACGCGGCCATCCGCATTCTTGCGGGGCTATTGGAAGCGCGAACCGGTCAGCAGCTGGCGATCAGCCGCCGCTGGCGTATCGAAACGGCTTTAAAGAGCCTGATGCGCGAACGGGGGTTCGATTCGCTCGACCAACTGCTTGGCGATATCGTATCTGGACGTGAACCGGCCTTGTCCGACGCAGTCGTCGACGCCCTGCTCAACAACGAAACCTATTTCTATCGCGATCGTCAGCCGTTCGAATTGCTGATGATCGGGGCGTTTACGGCGCTTCAGAAGGCGAGGGCGCGCGAAAAGAGACTATCAATCTGGTGCGCTGGATGCTCGACCGGGCAGGAAGCATATTCCATCGCGATGACGATCGCCGATGAGAAAGAGCGTTGGGACGGCTGGACCGTGGACATCGTCGCGACCGACGTATCGCGTGGCGCCATCGCACAGGCGCGTAAC
The DNA here is from genome assembly GCF_003012815.1 of Allosphingosinicella vermicomposti. Taxonomy (GTDB): domain Bacteria; phylum Pseudomonadota; class Alphaproteobacteria; order Sphingomonadales; family Sphingomonadaceae; genus Allosphingosinicella; species Allosphingosinicella vermicomposti. Next base: position 804,479 of record NZ_PXYJ01000001.1, read on the forward strand.
GGGCTCTATTCCCAGTTCGAGGTGCAGCGCGGTCTGCCGGTTGTGCAGATGATCCGGCATTTCGCGGCCGAGGGCGAGGGGCAGTGGAGGCTGAACGAGGCGATTCGCGGCAAGGTCCGCTTCAAGACACAGAGCCTGATGGACGCACCGCCCGCGCCGGGACGCTTCGACGTGATCCTCTGCCGCAACGTTCTTCTCTATTTTCACGCCGCCGCACGCAGCGCGGTATTCGACCGCCTCTCCCAGGCGATCGCGCATGACGGCTATCTTATGCTTGGAGCGGGGGAAACGGTGATCGGCCAGAGCGACGCCTTTGTGTCCAGCACCGAATTTCGAGGTATCTACTCCCCCACGTCGCGCCGCACGACCGTTCCGGCAAGCAGCGCGGCCTGACCCTATTGCCAAAAGGCCCGATTGCCGGTCTCTTGGGCGGGCATGGCGATGATCGATCACCCATCCCCCAATTTCGGCGAGCGGGCGCTGCCCGTTTCGATGATCGTGCTTCACTATACCGGCATGGAGACGGGTGAGGCGGCGATCGAGCGGCTGACCGATCCTGAAGCCGGGGTATCGGCCCATTATGTGATCAAGGAAGACGGCACGATCCTGCGCATGGTCACTGAGGACAAGCGCGCCTGGCATGCCGGTAATTCATTCTGGCGCGGCATCACCGATGTTAATTCAGCGAGCGTCGGGATCGAAATCGTCAATCCCGGCCATGAATTCGGTTATAATCCGTTCCCGGAGGCGCAGGTCGAGGCGTTGATCCCGTTGGTCGCGGAGATCAAGGAGCGGCACGGCATTACGCGCGGCAATGTCGTCGGCCATTCCGATGTCGCGCCCAAGCGAAAGCAGGATCCGGGCGAACTTTTTCCATGGCATCAGCTTGCCCGACTCCGGCTTGCTCTACCGCGCCCGACGAAGAACCTCGTCGATCCCGGTTGGTCGGATAGCGCTTTCCTCCTCGCGCTGGAGCGCTTTGGTTACGATGTAAGTGACTCCCTTGCGGCAACCGTTGCTTTTCAGCGCCGATTCCGTCCGGAATTGATCGATGGCACGATCGATGGCGAATGCCGGTCGCTTCTCCTCGCGCTCCTTCTTCCCAAACCGCAAGGCGACGACTAGATAGGGCGAACCAGAGGGTTGGGCGGCCGCCCTTCTTCGCCAAGGCTACGAAGGGCATGCCCTGCGAAGCTTTAGCGAAGCGGGGAGGAAAGTCCGGGCTCCACGGAACAACGGTGCCGGATAACGTCCGGCGGGGGCGACCCCAGGGAAAGTGCCACAGAAAGCATACCGCCCTGCTACGTTGAAACTTCACAGGGCATGCCCTGTGACAAGGCTGAAAAGCGCGGGCACGCCCTGCGTAGCCTTTCGGCGAAGCAGGGTAAGGTCGAAAGGGTGCGGTAAGAGCGCACCGCGGGCCCGGCAACGGGAACGGCACGGTAAACCCCACCGGGAGCAAAACCGAATAGGGGCGGCATGGTGACCTTGTTCCGGCCGGACCGCCCGGGTTGGTTGCTTGAGGGGCGGAGCGATCCGCCTCCTAGAGGAATGGTCGCACAGGCGGGGAACCGCTGGACAGAACCCGGCTTATAGACCCTCTGGTGATTGTTTTTGCCGGTTTTCCGGCTGGTATTGGGTGGTCATGGCACGTCCGACGCGATCGAATGACTGGGGTTTTCCGCGCTGGCGTGCCTACGGCAGCGAACGGGCGACGCAGCAGGTGCGCCTGTGCGACCGCGAAGGCTGCGATGAGCCCGGCGACCGTCCCGCACCCAAATCGCCCAACCGTCCGGATCGCTGGTATTTCTGCGAACGTCACGCCGCTGAGTATAATAAGGGCTGGGACTATTTCGCCGGCCTGTCCAAGGAGGACGCCGAGGCTCGCGCCGCCAATGAAGAGCGCGACGCCAACGCCTATGGCCAGGCGAAATTCTACGGCTGGGGCGGCGAGGGCGACGGCACCCGCAGCCGCGACGAAATGCGCGCGCTGGACATACTCGGCGTCGAGGTGGATGCGGGTTTTGAGGAAATCAAAGCCGCCTATCGCCGACTCGCCAAGATCAATCACCCGGACGTTGCGCCGGACGATGCCGATGCGGCCAAACGGTTTCAGGCGATCACCGCGGCGTATGAAGTGCTTTCGAAGGCCGAAGAGCGGCGGGGCGCCTCATAATCGTCACCCCGGCGAAAGCCGGGGTCTCAGGACGATTGAGGTGCGATCTGGTCACGAGATCCCGGCTTCCGCCGGGATGACGTGTGGCTATTTCCGCTTTTCGGTAAACATGAACGTCCCCGTCACATTCGCCACCAGATCCTCCGGGTCGCCGTCATGCGCCACGCCCCGGACGAAGGCGATCTTGCTGGTGATGCGGTAGCATTCCCCACGCCCGATGATCGTGCGGCCGGGCACGGCGGGACGGAGGTAATCGATCCGCATGTCGAGCGTCGCCTGATGACGGAAGCGGTTGAGCTTGATCCAGATCGCCATACTCGTCGCCATGTCCATCAGGCTGATGATCGGGCCCGATGCAATGACGCCGGTTTCCTCGACGCCGATCAATTCCTCGCGGTAATCGAGGGATAATTCCGCCCAATCCGGCCCATGCGCGCGATAGTCGATGCCCAGTGCTCCGCCATGCCCGACTTTCCCTGCCAAGTCCGCAAACAGCTTCGGATCGAAGCCCTGCATGTCGCGGAGGGCATCGGCGGCGTTCATACGTCCATCCGCTCGGCCGTTTGGCGGATGAGCGAGATCATGTTCGGAATCCCTTGCGTACGGTTGGAACTGAGCTGATTCTTGAGATCGAAGGGGCCAAGCGCGGCCTCGATATCCGTCGCGAGAATATCCCTGGCGGTTCGATCCTGCACTGCCGCGAGAACAAGCGCGATGATGCCCTTCGTGATCGCGGCATTGCTGTCGGCGAGGAAGTGCAGGCGCCCGTTTTCCTGTGGCATCGGATAGACCCACACAGCCGCCGAACAGCCGCGCACAAGCGTAGCGTCGGTTTTCAATGCATCGGGCATCGGCTCGAGCGCGCGGCCAAGGTCGATCAGCAGCCGGTAGCGATCGTCGGCCTCAAGCAGTTCGTAATCGGCGTAAATATCGTCGAGCGCGGTCATGGGCGCGCGGTAACAGAGGATTGGGTGGACGTCACCCCGGCGGAAGCCGGGGTCTCAGGACAAAAGGGTGCGATCTCGTCACGAGATCCCGGCTTCCGCCGGGATGACGGCGAAGGGATCAACGCTGATCCCGCAGCTTTTCGATCTCGCGCTCCAGGCTGCTTTCCTTGTCGGTCGCGATGCGCTCCAGCACGGCGACGCGATCACGGAGCATCTTTACCTCGTCGCGCAGTCGCGCCGATTCCTGATCATTCACATGATATTCGTTACCATGGCGGTCGCGGCGGACGCCATATTTGGCCTTGAGGATCCCGGCGATGGAGACGATGGCGACAATGATCACCACCATTTCAAACGGATTCATGCGACGAAGCTCCTTTTTCGCTTAGTCTATCAGCGATTTAGTTTTTCGGAAGGCGTAGGGCTTCGATTTCCTGCGTCAGCCGGTGGCTGTCGTCCGTCACGATCCGCTCGACCGTTGCAAGCCGATCCTTGATCGAACCGAGTTCGGCGCGGAGCTGCGCATTTTCCTGTGTGATCAGTTTCACGCGCTCCACCATCTCGTCATTGATCTTCGGATAGATCGGCTTTCCCCAGCTGTTTTCGAGCGGATAGCCGTTCTTGATCCGAAGCCAAGTGGTGAAGATCCAGCCGCCGATGGCGAGAAGGCCCAAGATCCCGAAAAGCGGGAAGAATTGGGATATGAAGGTGAACTTATCCATGACGGGCGTCCTCAGTTCATGCGCTCGTCGCGCAAATCGTCAATCTGTGCGGCAAGGTCTCCGCCTTTGTCCGTTGCGATGCGTTCCAGCACCCGCATACGCTGCTCCAGCCGCTCGATATGCGCGGCCTGGGCCGCTGCCTTGTCTGCGGCGAGCTGAGCGGCATGATCGAGCTGCTTTTCCTTAAGGCGCATCCATCTTTTCAACAGGTCGCCGCACACCCCCAGGATGACGGGCAGGCCGATGACGATGAAAGCAAGTAGAACGGCTTTATCCATGTCCTTGTCCTTCGGTTGACGAAATCAGCGCAGCTTTTCGATTTCATTGGCGAGCCGGTTGTTCGAACTCGTCACATAGGTTTCAATGTCGGCGAGGCGCCGGTCGATGTCGCGGAACTTGGAGCGCACCGCCTTCACCGTCCGGGTGGGATTGGCGCGGACGCCTTGCCAAAACTTTTTGTCGTCCGGCGTGCTATACTCCAGCTCCCGGGGCTTCGACGGGGCGATGTAGCCCGCGATCAGATAAGCGACGATAAGCGCGCCGGAGCCAAGCACCGTGCCGATCAACACGGCGATTCGAACGACCGTCGCGTCGATACCGGTATAGTCTGCGATCCCCGCACAGACGCCCAACCATTTGGCATTTTGCTTGTCGAGGTAGAATTTTGTCTGGCTCGCGCTCATTTCCGGAGGCTCCTCAGTTCGCTGAGATCGCGATCGATCTCGCTCATGTCACGGATGCCCAGCCGCTCCACAGGATCCTGCGTCATCGACCGCCAGCCGGGATTTTCCGCGGACATGATCCGCTCGATCGTCGACAGGCGTTCTTCCAGACGGCGTGCCGTGTCGTGCATGTCGTTTAGGAGGCTTTCGTCCTCAGTCGTGAGCGTTGCAGCGCTCTTCCACTTGGTAATGTAGTGAAAAACCAGCCAAGGCAGGCCGATGAAGAGCATGCCCACGACGAAAATGGGAACAAGGACTTCTTCCATCTGCTCAGCCCTCCTGGCCAGTGTTGCGGGTTTTGGCCTTCAAAGCTTCAAGCTCGGCCTCGATCTTCTCGGCATTGCGAAGCTCGGCAATTTCTTCTTCCAGCGTTTTGGGCGGGGCGCCCAGCGCCAGCGCGTCGACATGGCCCTCGGCAATGTCCACGCGACGCTCCAGCACGTCAAAGCGGCTGAACGCATCCTCGGTTTTGGGGCCGGCATACATTTCGCGGAGGCGGGCGCGGTTATGCGCGCTTTCCATGCGGCTGTTGATCGCATTCTGGCGGGTGCGGGCTTCACGCAGCTTGGTCTGAAGCTTCGCGATATCGGCTTCCGATGCGCGCAGGGCGTCGTCCAGCACGGCAATTTCAGTCTTCAAGCTATCGGCCATTTCGGCGGCTTTCTGCTTCTCCATCAGCGCGGCCTTGGCGAGATCCTCGCGATCTTTAGAGAGCGCCAGTTCGGCCTTTTCGACCCAGCCTTCCTGGATCTTGTCCAGCTTCGCGATCTGGCGACGCATTTCTTTCTGATCCGCGATCGAACGGGCGGCGGACGCGCGCACTTCGACCAGCGTTTCCTCCATTTCGAGGATGATCATCCGGATCATCTTGCCCGGATCCTCCGCCTTGTCGAGCAGGTCGGTCACATTGGCGGCGATGATGTCGCGTGTCCGCGAAAAGATACCCATCTAACTGAAACTCCTTGAGGTCTTCGGTGGCCCGCAGGCCTTGTCAGCCCCTATACCACATCGCTTCCGGCTCAGGCACTCAATACGGAAACCACTTGTGCCTGTTCCGCCGCTGCCGGAGCAACCGCCATGCCGATGCAGGTGGCGCTGAGAACGAGGGCGGCCACGGCAGAGGCTGCAACACGCTGAATGCTGTTGAGGTCGATGTTGAACATGGTCATTCTCCTTGAACCCTGGACCGCCTGTTCCGGCGGCTCTTGCCATTTACGCTACAAGAGCCGTGCCAAATTCATTTTTGGCGGAAATGCGTGGGTTTTACCGGAGACGCTCGGAGCATCATTCGATTTCCCTTGCTAAGAGATGGGAAATGGTCCCAACATCTGGTCATGGAGCGCACCACGCAGCTTGTTGGCCAATCCTCCTCCTTCCTTGATGCAATCGAGCGGGCGAGCCGTGCCGCGCCGCTGGACCGGCCGGTCCTGGTGATCGGCGAGCGCGGGACCGGTAAGGAGCTGGTGGCCGAGCGCCTCCATCACTTGTCTTCGCGCTGGGACGGGCCGTTGGTCGTCATGAACTGCGCGGCTTTGCCCGAGACGTTGATCGAAGCGGAATTGTTCGGCCATGAAGCGGGCGCCTTCACCGGCGCGTCCAAGGCGCGGGCAGGGCGGTTTGAGGAAGCGGACGGGGGAACCCTGTTTCTGGACGAACTCGCGACCTTGTCCTCTGCCGCGCAGGACCGGCTTCTTCGGGCGGTCGAATATGGCGAGGTGACGCGGATCGGCGCCAGCCGTCCGATGCGGGTTGACGTGCGCATTGTTGCCGCGACCAACGAGCATCTGCCCAAATTGGTGGACGAGGGGCGGTTCCGCGCCGACCTTCTCGACCGCCTGTGTTTCGAAGTCGTGACGCTGCCGCCGCTCCGCAACCGGATCAGCGACATCCCCGTCCTCGCCGATCATTTCGCCCGGCGTATGGCGCTGGAGCTCGATTGGCCGGAATGGCCGGGCTTCAGCACTAACGCCATCGACCGCATGCTGAGTTACGACTGGCCGGGCAATGTACGTGAGCTGCGCAATGTGATCGAGCGGGCCGTTTATCGCTGGGAGGATTCGAAAAATCCGGTCGATTATATCCAGTTCGACCCTTTCGAATCGCCCTGGCGTCCCCAGCCGATGTCGCCGACGAAGACCGAGGCCAGCCCCGCCGAGGTGCAGGCGGTCGCAGCCATCTCCGCCGCTTATGATCCGTCCAATTGTGCGGATTTTCGCCTCGCCGTCGCCGAATATGAAAAGGCGATCCTCGCCGCCGCGCTCGATAAATGTCGCTGGAATCAGCGTGCGGCGGCGACCGCGCTTCAGTTGACCTACGATCAGCTCCGTCACGCGATGAAGCGGCACAAGCTCGGCGAGAAGGGCTGACGGCGCAACAACTTTGCCGTTCGTGTCGAGCGAAGTCGAGACACCCCCACCTGAGCTGGCGCTTCTCGACTTCGCTCGAAGCGAACGGGCGTGGGGTTCCGATCGAGTCCCTCCAGCGCAAACCTGCTCTATCGCAATTCCCGCGCGGCTTTTTTGTGCGACAGCCATTCAAATCCGGCCCCGGAGCGTCTAGCTGCTGGTGATCCAAAAAGGAGAATACCCATGGCTTTCACGCTCCCGGACCTGCCCTTCGCGAAAGACGCGCTTGGCGATTATATGTCCGCAGAGACGCTCGACTACCATCATGGCAAGCATCACAAGGCCTATGTCGACAAAACGAACGGCATGGTGGGCGACAAGGGTCTGGCCGGCGCCTCGCTGATCGAAGTGATCCACGCCGCGAAGGAGAAGGGCGACAAGCCGCTGTTCAACAACAGCGCGCAGATCTGGAACCACAGCTTCTACTGGCAGTGCCTCGCGCCCGCGGAAGGGCAGAAGCCGACCGGCAAGCTCGCCGACATGATCGCCAGCGAATTCGGATCGACCGACGCCCTTCTCGAGAAGCTAAAGGCCGAAGCGGTCGGCCATTTTTCGAACGGCTGGGCCTGGCTGGTGCTTGATTCCGACAAGCTCAAGATCACGTCGCTCCACGATGCGGACAGCCCGGTCGTCTATGACGGCATGAAGCCGCTCCTGACGCTCGATGTGTGGGAGCATGCTTATTATATCGATTACCGCAACGCGCGGCCCGACTTCGCCGACAAGGTGCTGTCAAACATCGTGAACTGGGACTTCGTCGCCCAGAACCTCGACGGCAACGGCTTCGCCCGCGCCGATCAGGAGGGTTAAGGATACGATCCCTCCCGCCTCGCGCGGGAGGGAGGCCCGGAGCCTTCGAGCGCCGGGATGGGTGAGGGATGAATGCGAACGGCGCTCGCCCCTCACCCAACCCTCCCTAGGGGGAGGTTAGTTTTTCAGGCGATAACCCGTCTTGAAAATCCAGGCGACGGCGGAGAGGCAGACCAGGAACAGGCCCGCAGTGATCCCGAAGCTCATCCCGAACGAGACGTCCGCGGTGCCATAGAAGGTCCAGCGGAAGCCGTTGATCAGATAGACGATGGGGTTGAACAGGGTGACCGTCCGCCATGGCTCGGCCAGCATGTCGATCGAGTAGAAGGCGCCGCCAAGAAAGGTGAGCGGCGTGATGATGAGCAGCGGGATGATCTGAAGCTGCTCGAACCCCTTCGCCCATACGCCGATGATGAAACCCAAGAGGCAGAAGGTCGCCGCAATAAGCAGCAGGAAGGCGATCATCAGCACGGGATGGGCGATCTGGATGTCCACGAAGAGGTGCGCGGTCGCGAGAATGACGAGCGCGACGATGGTCGACTTGGTCGCCGCCGCCCCGACATAGCCGAGTACCGTCTCGAATGCAGACAGCGGAGCCGACAGCAATTCATAAATGGTGCCGGTGAATTTCGGCATGTGAATGCCGAAAGAGGCGTTGAAGATGCTTTCCGTGAAGAGCGAGAGCATCATCAGGCCCGGCACGATGAAGGCGGCATAGGGCACACCGCCAATTTCCGTCATCCGCGATCCGATAGCGGAGCCGAACACGATGAAATAGAGCGAGGTCGTGATGACCGGCACCGCGAGGCCGGTCCACAAGGTCCGGAAGAAGCGGTGCAATTCGAACTTGTATATGGCGAGGACGCCGTGGAGGTTGAAGGCGGGTACGCGCGTCATTGGCCGTTCCTCCCATTGTTGTGGACAAGGCTGACGAAGATATCCTCAAGCGAGCTTTGCCGCGTGTTCAAATCCTTGAAGCCGATGCCGAGGTCACCCATCCGGCGCAGAAGTGAGGGGATGCCCGTCCGCTCGTCATGCGTGTCGAAAATATACTCGAGTTCGTTACCGTCGGCCTTAAGAGTGAGCTTCCAGTCGGCGAGTTCCGCTGGGATCGCGGTCATCGGGTCGGCGAGGATGACGGTCAGCTCCTTCTTGCCGAGCTTCTGCATCAGGCGCGTCTTTTCCTCGACCAGGATCAGTTCGCCCTGGCTGATCACGCCCACACGGTCGGCCATTTCCTCGGCCTCCTCGATATAATGGGTGGTGAGGATGATGGTGACGCCATTTTCCCGAAGCTGGCGGACGAGGTTCCACATGTCGCGGCGCAGTTCCACGTCGACGCCCGCGGTGGGCTCGTCGAGGAACAGGATTTCGGGCTCGTGGGAGAGCGCCTTGGCGATCATCACGCGGCGTTTCATGCCGCCCGACAATTCCTTTATCTTCGCCTTGCGCTTATCCCAGAGCGAGAGGTCGCGGAGGATCTTCTCGATCAGCGCCGGGTTTTTCGCGCGTCCGAACAGACCCCGGCTGAAGGACACGGTATCCCACACCGTTTCGAAGGCGTCGGTCGTCAACTCCTGCGGGACAAGGCCGATGCGGGCGCGGGCTTCGCGATAACCGTTTTGGATATCGAAGCCAGCGGCATGGATCGTGCCGGAGGAGGGCGTCACGATGCCGCAGATGATCGAAATGAGCGTCGTCTTGCCCGCGCCATTGGGGCCGAGCAGCGCAAAAATCTCGCCGCGGTTGATGGTGAGATCGACGGACTTCAGCGCCTGATGGCCGGACGTATAGGTCTTTGTGACGCCTTCAATCTGTATGATGGGCTGCATGCATCCCCCCTTGTTTTTGACGATCAGCCCTGCGGCGGGATCGGCGGTTCTTCCTTGGCTTCTTCGACGGAGAAGCCGTGGCGCATCAGCATCGGCAGGTTCGCCGCGCCAAAGACGAGCGAGAGGATGGTGATGCCCCAGACCTTGACGGTGAGCCAAGTGTCGAACGTGAGATAGGTGCGCATGACTTCGTTCAGAACCGCCATTGCCGCGAAGAAGATTGCCCAGTTGCGCGAGAGTTTGAGCCATCCGGTTTCGTTCAGCCCCTCGAACGCTGCGCCGAACACATATTTGAGCAAAGGACGGCCGAAAACGAGGCCCGCGAAGAGCAGAATCGAAAAACCGGCGTAGATAAGCGTCGGCTTCAGCTGAATGAAGCGCGGGTCGTTGAAGTAGAGGGTGAGGCCGCCAAACCCGAGAACGAGGATGGCCGAGAGCCAAGTCATCGGCGAGACGGTGCGGAATTTCACCAGCGACAGGACGAGCGCGATAACGATCGCGACCATGAAGGCGGCGGTCCCGGCGAAGATGCCCGCCCATTTGAAGGCGACGAAAAAGACCAGCAAGGGGCCGAAATCGACGAGGAAATTGAGCCAGCCGTGAGGTTTTGGCTTGGTTTGCGCAGTCGCGGTCACGATTGGGTTTCTCCGGTCGCGCCGGCGATGGCGCGGGCGACGTCTGTGGGATTGAAGGGGCGAAGATCGCCGACGCCTTCGCCGACGCCGATGGCGTGGATGGGAAGGCCATATTGCTCGGCGGCGGCGACGAGGACGCCGCCGCGCGCGGTGCCGTCGAGCTTGGTCATGACGAGGCCGGTGACGCCAGCCACTTCCTTGAACACTTCGATCTGGTTGAGGGCGTTCTGCCCGGTCGTCGCGTCGAGGACGAGGACGACATTGTGCGGCGCTGCCGGATTGAGGCGGCCGAGGACACGGCGGATTTTCGCCAGTTCGTCCATCAGCTCCCGCTTGTTCTGGAGGCGGCCCGCCGTGTCGACGATCAGCACGTCGATCCCTTCCGCCGTCGCTTTCTTCACGCCGTCGAACACGATGGCGGATGGATCGCCGCCTTCGGGACCGGAGATGATCGGAACGCCGATGCGTTCGGCCCAGATTTTGAGTTGTCCGATGGCGGCCGCGCGGAACGTGTCGCCTGCGGCGAGAAGCACGCCATAATCCTGTTCGAGGAACAGGCTGGCGAGTTTAGCGATGGTCGTGGTCTTGCCCGAACCGTTCACGCCCACGACGAGGATCACCTGTGGACGCGGAAAGGCGTCGATTTCGAGCGGCTTGGCGACGGGGGCGAGGATCTTGGCGAGTTCGTCCGCCACCACTTCGCGCACGCCTGCTTCGGTTAGGCCGCGTTCGAACCGCTCGTTCGCGAGCCGCTCACGCACCCGCGCGGCGGTGGACGGGCCGAGGTCGGACGCGACGAGCGCATCCTCGATCTCGTCCAGCGTCTCCTTGTCGAGCGTGGATTTGGTGAAGAGGCCGGTGAGGTTGTCGCCGAGGCGATCGGAAGTTTTCTTGAAGCCGCCGCGCAGCCGCTCAAGCCAGGGTGTCTCACTCAAGCGGCCTCTCCGATCAGCATTTCGTTTTCCAAACCTGTGACTTTCACTTCCACGATCTTACCAACTTCGCGGGCCTGACGGATGAGGACGGGCGCGAAGCTCTCCGCATGGCCTTTGACGCCGCTGCGTTCGATCAACACCTTCTGGCGGGTGCCGATCATGCTTTCCAGCCATTTCACTTTCTGCCGCGCCGTTGCCTCCCGCATGCGGGCCGCGCGTTCTTTCACCTGCTTCGGATCGACCTGCGGCATACGCGCGGCCGGGGTGCCTTGCCGGGGCGAGAAGGGAAAGATGTGGCCCATCACGATTTCGCAATCGTCGATGAGGCGCAGGCTGTTTTCGGCCATCTCTTCGGTTTCGGTCGGGAAGCCAGCGATGAGGTCCGCGCCGATGGCGATTTCCGGCCGCTTGGCTTTAAGGCGCTGGACCATCTCGACGGCCTGGGCACGGCTGTGGCGGCGCTTCATCCTTTTCAGGATCATGTCGTCGCCCGCCTGAAAGGACATGTGGAGGTGCGGCATGAAGCGCGGCTCGCCGGTAATGATGTCGAACAAGCGATCGTCGATCTCCACGCTGTCGAGGGATGAGAGGCGAAGGCGGGGGAGGACGGGGACGTGGCGGAGGATGCGCTCGACAAGCTGGCCCAATGTCGGTGCGCCGGGGAGATCGGGGCCGTAGCTGGTCACGTCGACGCCGGTCAGGACGATTTCGTTATAGCCCTCGTCCACCAATGCCTTGATCTTGTCGATGACTAGGCCGGCGGGGACCGAGCGGCTGTTTCCCCGGCCGTAGGGGATGATGCAGAAGGTGCAGCGATGATCGCAGCCATTCTGCACTTCGACAAAGGCGCGGCTGTGTTCGGCAAAGCCCGTGACGAGGTGGGGGGCGGTTTCGCGGACGGCCATGATGTCCGACACGCGGATTTCGGCATGATCCGTCATCCCGGCGAAAGCCGGGATCTCTTGGATGGTGGGTTCGGTGTTTTTTCTTTCCTGAGATTCCGGCTTTCGCCGGAATGACGATGAGAGGAACTTCTCGCGGTTCCCGATCACCCCCGATACTTCGGGCATTGCCGCGAAGCTTGCGGGGTCGACCTGTGCGGCGCAGCCGGTGACGATGACGCGAGCGTCGGGGCGGGCCTTCTTGGCGCGGCGGATGGCTTGGCGCGTTTGACGGACGGCTTCGTTGGTGACGGCGCAGCTGTTGACGATGACGAGATCGTCCTGCCCGCCGGCAAGCGCTCGCATCGTTTCGCTTTCCGCCATGTTGAGGCGGCAGCCCATGGTGATGATCTCGGGGCTGGTCACCGCAACCCTTCCAGGTCGATTTCGCCGGTAAAGACGTAGGTCGCGGCGCCCGACATGCGGATCGTGCGGCCCGGGGCCCAATCGATCGTCAGCGCGCCGCCGGGGAGATCGACTTCCACCGGCGAGGGCGCCAATCCCCGGGAAATAGCGGCAACAGCCGTGGCGCAAGCGCCCGTTCCGCAGGCGCGCGTCAGGCCCACGCCCCGCTCCCAGACGCGAAGCTTGATCCGTCCATCCGCGACGCTCGCAACGTTCACATTGATGCGTTCGGGAAAAAGCGGGTCACATTCGATCAGGGGGCCGAGGCGGGCAAGATCGATGGCGTCGGCGTCACTGACAAAGAAGATCACATGCGGGTTGCCGACATTGACCGCGAAGGGCCGTTCCAAGCCGTCCCACCCAACCGGCATAACTGCGGTATCCATCGGGTAGGCGAGGGGGATCTCGTCCCAGCCAAACCGAGGCGCGCCCATGTCGACACTGGCGCCCGCGCCGTCAGCCTGGGCGAGGAGCAAGCCGCCCAGTGTCTCGATCCGGGTGGGGCCGCCCAGCAAGGCCGCGACGCAGCGCGTTGCATTGCCGCAGGATTCTACTTCGCTTCCATCGGCATTGAATATCCGCATCCGGACGTCCGCCACCACCGAGGGCTCGATCACGATTAACTGATCGCAGCCGATGCCCCGGTGCCGGTCGGCCACGGCCCGGGCCAAGGCGGCATCCATGGCCAAGGGCTCTTCGCGTGCATCGAACACCACGAAATCGTTGCCCAGACCATGCATTTTATGAAAGCGGCGCATCATCCTGCCGCGATCTAGGGGGCGCAGGGCCCCAAGTCTACACTCGCGGCGCTTTACCGCGCAGGGCCTGCGGAGCGGCGCGGCATGGGCCGGGACACAGGCTCCTGCGCTGCTGGAGCGGCGATGCGGGCGGAGAGCAAAAGGCCCCGGCTGGCAAGGAGTGTTCGAACGGCGTCGATCCCGATCGGACGGCCATAGAGCCACCCCTGACCCTTGAACGCGCCAATGCTTTTGACGCGCGCCTCAATTTCCCGCGTCGCAATGCCTTCTGCGGTGATGGCGAGGCCAAGGCTTTCGCCAAGCCGCGCAATTGCAGTCACGAAATCGGCGGAATCGGCGCTGTCGGTCACCGTTTCGATCAGGCTGCGATCGATTTTCAAGCGGTCGAGCGGGAGGGCGCGAAGGTGCGAGAGCGATGAATAGCCGCTTCCAAAATCGTCCAGGGCGATGCGGATGCCCTGATTTTTGAGGCTTCCGACGATCGATTGCGCGAGACCAAGATTTTCGAACAAGGCGGCTTCGGTGATTTCGATTTCCAGCCGGTCCGGCGGAAAGCCGGTCTCGACCAGCAATTTCACCAGCTTTTGGGCGAGCCAGGGATCCTTGAGCTGCGCAGGCGACATATTGATCGAAAGCGTGATGGTCGGATCCCAGCTGCGCGCTTCTTCCAACGCCTGCCGGATGACTGCCATGGACAGATCGCCGATGAGGCCGCAATCCTCGGCCACCGGAATGAATTCGTCGGGCAGGACGAGCCCGCGTTCTGGGTGGTTCCAGCGGGCAAGCACTTCAAAGCCCATCAACCTGCCGGTCGCCAGATCGCGCTGTTCTTCGAAATAAGGGACGAACTGGCCAGTGGGAATGCCATCGCGCAGGCCCGCCTCGATCGCGTTGCGCTTTTCGAGTTCGGCCTCCATCGTCGCGTCGAACCAGAGATAGCGTCCGCGCCCAAGCTTACGTGCGGCGCGGAGGGCGATGTCGGCGCGGCGGGCCAGCGCTTCGAACTCCGAACAGCCGATGTCGGATTGGGCAAGGCCGCCCGACGCGCTGACTTCGGTATAAGCGCCGCCAAGATTGAACGGTTTGCCAAGGCGATCGAGGATGCGTTCCGCGACGGCATTGGCGGCCCAGGGTGCCTTTGGATCGCACGGGAAGATCGCCGCGAACGTATCGCCGCCGATGCGGGCCACCACGGCCTCATTGGGGAGGGCGGTGCGCATGACGGCGGCGACGGCGCGCAGTAAACCGTCACCTGCGAGATGGCCGTACAAATCGTTGATCGTTCGAAAGCCGTCTATGTCAATGGTCAGCATCGCCACCGTCCGTCCGGCAGGGCGGGTGATCGCGAACATGTGATCGGACGCTTCGCCTAAAGACGCTCGATTGAGGAAGCCGGTGAGCGGATCGGTGGCGGTGAGAGTGAGCGATTGGCGTTCGGCCGCGCGGCGGATCGCGACTTCATGCGCGGCATCCCGCCACCTGCGCCAGCCATAAACACCGAAGGCGAGACTAAGGAGAAGCAAGGCGGAGAGCGCATTGATATTGATCAGGGCAGGGTGTGCAGCTCTAGCCAAATCGTAGCCCGTGACGTGCGCGAAAAGGAACAATGCCGTAACGGCAAGTGTGATCGCCGCCGCGTCGCGCACCGCCACCGAGCTTTTTGGGCTGCCGCCCGATATGGTTTTCTTTCCCCCGGCCATCGATCATCTTGGTAAGGGAAAGGAGTAAAAAGCTGATTAAGACACGGTCCGATTTGGCGCGATCGGCAAACCTGCCATCTGGCTTGACCAATACAGGCGCGAAAGCTATGGGCGCTGCGAACCGTTTCCTTGGGAATGGATCGATATCCGGTGTCCACGGACACGCGCTGGCCGGCGAGGTTTCGCCCGCCGGCGCTTTCGTGCTTGTGGGCAGCGGTGCATTTTAAGGAGCCGCGCGCATGTTTGAAAGTCTGAGCGATCGCCTTGGCGGCGTGTTCGACCGTCTGCGTGGCCGTGGCGCTCTCAACGAAGCCGATGTCCGCGCCGCGATGCGCGAAGTGCGGATCGCGCTGCTCGAAGCCGACGTGGCCTTGCCGGTCGCCCGCGATTTCATCGACAAGGTTACTGAGAAGGCCGTCGGCCAGCAGGTTCTGAAGTCGGTCACCCCGGGCCAGCAGGTCGTCAAGATCGTCAACGATGCCCTCGTCGAGATGCTGGGTGCGGACGAATCCGAGCTTAATATCGATGTGACGCCCCCCGCGGTCGTGATGATGGTGGGTCTGCAGGGCTCCGGTAAGACCACGACGACCGCGAAGATCGCCAAGCGACTTACCGAGAAGAACCGCAAGAAGGTGATGATGGCGTCGCTCGACGTCAATCGCCCGGCGGCGCAGGAGCAGCTTGCCGTCCTCGGCACGCAAACCAACGTCGCGACGCTGCCGATCGTCGCTGGCCAGCAGCCGGTGGATATCGCCCGCCGCGCGATGCAGGCGGCGAAACTGCAGGGCTATGATGTGCTGCTGCTCGACACGGCGGGCCGCCTCCATGTCGATCAGGCGTTGATGGACGAGATGAAGGCGGTGGCCGAAGTCTCCAGCCCGGCGGAAATCCTGCTCGTCGTCGATGCGCTGACCGGTCAGGACGCGGTGAACGTCGCGCAGAGCTTTGCGGGGCAGGTGGACCTGACCGGCGTCGTCCTCACCCGCATGGACGGCGATGCGCGCGGCGGTGCGGCGCTTTCCATGCGCGCCGTCACCGGCAAGCCGATCAAATTCGCGGGCGTTGGCGAGGGGATGGACAAGCTGGAAGGCTTCCATCCCGATCGCGTCGCGGGCCGCATCCTCGGCATGGGCGACGTCGTCAGCCTCGTCGAGCGCGCGGCGGAAAGCGTTCAGGCCGAAGAGGCCGAGGCGATGGCCCGCAAGATGGCCAAGGGGCAGTTCGATTTGAACGATCTGCGCACCCAGATCGCGCAGATGCAGCGCATGGGCGGCCTCGGCGCGCTTGCCTCCATGCTTCCGGGCATGAAGAAGATGGCGGGCGCGGTGAAGGCGGCGCAGGACGATAAGGCGCTCAATCGCCTCGACGCGATGATCTCCTCCATGACGCCGAAGGAGCGGGCCAAACCCGAACTCCTCAACGCAAAGCGCAAGATTCGCGTCGCCAATGGCTCGGGCACCACGGTGCAGGACGTCAACCGGTTGCTCAAGATGCATCAGGAAATGGCGACGATGATGAAGAAGGTCCGCAAAATGGGCGGCTTCGGCAAGCTCGGCGCCTTGTTCGGCGGGGGGGGTATGCCCGACCTCGGCGGCCTGATGGGCGGCGGTGCGGGTGGCGCTGCGCCGGGAGGGCTTCCGGGCCTTCCGGGCGGGAACACGCCGTTCAATCTGCCCCCGGGCTTCGACAAATTTATCAAGAAATAAGCACAAGTATCTAGAAAGGAATATTAAATGGCAGTTGCAATTCGCCTTGCGCGCGGTGGTTCGAAGAAGCGTCCTTATTACAAGGTCGTCGTGTCCGACGTCCGCGCCCCGCGTGACGGCAAGTTCATCGAGCGCGTCGGCAGCTACAATCCGCTGCTTTCCAAGGACAATCCCGAGCGCGTGAAGCTCGACACCGATCGCGTGAAGCATTGGCTGTCGGTTGGCGCGAAGCCGACGGACCGCGTCCATCGCTTCCTCGACGCCGCTGGCCTCCTCGAGCGTACCGCGCGCAACAACCCGAAGAAGGCCGAGCCGGGCGAAAAGGCCAAGGAACGCGCCGAAGAACGCGCCGCCAAGGAAGCCGAAGCCGCTGAAGCAGCTGCCGCAGCCGCTGCCGCTCCGGCCGAAGAAGCTCCGGCCCAGGAAGAAACCGTCGAAGTAGCTGCTGAAGCCGTCGAAGAAGCCACCCCGGCTTCGGAAGCTGCCAACGAAGGTGAATCGACCAGCGAACCGGCTGAAGGCGCCGCTGAAGATGCTCCGGCCGAAGGCGCTGAAAAGGCTGAGTAATTGAGGCTGATTCATGACATAGCCCCTCCCCTTGATGGAGTGGCGGGTAAACAGCGCCCCGCGCTGTTCAGGTCATGCCGGGGGCATGACCGACCCGCCACTGGGTTGGGGTGGGGTGATGTTTCCGGAAGGAACGCGCTCTACGTCGTAGATCACCCCCACCCAACCCTCCCCCATCGAGGGGAGGGGCTATGACTGATGTCACCCTCGCCGCCATAGCTGGTGCGCATGGCATATCGGGCGAGGTGCGCCTGAAGCTCTTCGCCGAAAGTGCGGAGAGCCTGCGTCAGCACAAGGTGGTTCAGGCAGGCGAGCGAACGCTGACCCTGAAATCGGTGAAGGAAGGCAGCGGCATGCCGATCGCCCGCTTCGTCGAAATCGCGGACCGCAACGCCGCTGAGGCGCTCCGCGGCACTGTCCTCACCGTCCCCCGCTCAGCGCTTCCGCCGCTGGAAGAGGGGGAATATTACCATGCCGATATCATCGGCTTGCTCTGCGCGACGCGTGAGGGGGAGGCTGTCGGCACCGTCGCCGCCGTCGAGAATTTCGGCGCGGGCGACATTCTCGAGATCGAGCGGCCCGATGGGAAGAAGGTGATGGTGCCCTTCAATCCGACGATTGCCGACTTTGTGGACGGTAAGATCATCGTCGATCCCGCTTTCTTGGCTTAATTCCTAAACCCGTTCGCTTCGAGCGCAGTCGAGAAGCGCTGCACGTCCTTGTAGAACGCTTCTCGACTGCGCTCGAAGCGAACGGGGTTGGGGCTATCTCAATAGCGGCCTCTCTCTAGCCAGATCGTTGCGGATTGTCGTCGCCGCCCCGCCGCCTTCGCCCATGGCATGGCTGATCTGATCGAGGCCGATGACGACATCGCCTGCCGCATAAAGGCCGGGCACTCGCGTCCGCTGATGATCGTCGACGAGAATGCATCCAGCTTCGGAGAGCGAGGCGCCGACCTGCTCGGCAAGCTCCGTATGCGTGTCCGATCCCAGGGCCGGATAAACGCTGTCGAATGTGTAGAAGCCCGCCGCGGTGGCGACCGTGATGCAATCCTTGTCGATCGCGACGGCCTGACAGGGGCCATCCACCGTCTCGATCCCAAACTCCCGTAACTGCGCCTGATCCTCTGCACTCAACTGATGTGCCTGGTCGGGCGCGATCAGGGTGATGTCGGCGGTGTAGCTGCGCAGGAATACCGCCTCCGCGACGCCATTCGACCCGCTGCCGATCACGCCGACCTTTTTGTCCGTCACCTCATAGCCGTCGCAGATCGGGCAGTAGCGGATGAGACCGCGCGACAGCGCCTCCTCGTGCAGATCCTCGTCCATCGGCGGGCGGCGATTGGTGACGCCGGTGGCGAGCAGCACCGTGCGTGCCGTGACCGGCCCACTGCCCCATTCCGCCTCGAAACCGCCCTCGATCCTGTCGAGCCGGGTCACACGGCCGGTTTCGATCGAAGCATCAAATTTCTGCGCCTGCGCCTTCATCGCGGCGAGAAGGTCCTTGCCGGAAATACCGTCCGGATAGCCGGCATGGTTGCGGGTGAGGGGGATCCAGCTTGCACGGCTCTTCCCGGCATCGACCACCTTCAGCTTGAGGTGGAAGCGGGCGAGATAGATGGCTGCGGTGAGGCCCGCAGGCCCGCCGCCGATGATGAGGCAATCAAGGTCGAAGTCGTTCATGCTCATGCCCAACCCTCGTCATGCTGAACTTGTTTCAGCATCCATGCAGGTGGCGGCTGGGCAGGCGGATAGATAGACCCTGAAACAAGTTCAGGGTGACGATGCTTTGGGTTGCGACGTTGAGCCTTTCCGGCGAAAGGGGCGCATGACTTGGGCCGCAACCGTCCTCACCCTTTATCCTGAGATGTTTCCGGGGCCGCTCGGACTCAGCCTGGCAGGCAGGGCGATGTCCGAAGGCAAATGGTCACTCGATGCCGTGCAGATCCGCGATTTCGCGACGGACAAGCATCGTTCGGTTGACGATACGCCCGCTGGCGGCGGCGCTGGGATGGTGATGCGCGCGGACATTCTTGGCGCGGCGGTGGATCATGTGCTTGCGCGCCAGCCTCAGGCGCCGCTCCTAGCCATGACGCCGCGCGGAAAGCCGCTTACTCAGGACTTCGTGCGGGAGCTTGCTGCCGGGCTCGGCGTCTCGATCCTTTGCGGCCGGTTCGAGGGAATGGACGAGCGGTTGTTCGAGGCCAGGCCGATCATTCCCGTCTCGATCGGCGACTATGTTCTGTCCGGCGGCGAGACGGCAGCGATCGTGCTGCTCGACGCTTGCGTTCGCCTGCTTCCTGGCGTAATGGGCGCGGCTTCGAGCGGTGAGGAGGAAAGCTTTGAAGGCGGCCTCCTCGAATACCCTCAATATACCCGACCTAATTTGTGGGAAGGGCGCACGATCCCCGAAGTGCTGCGATCGGGGGATCATGCGAAGATCGCCGCCTGGCGGAAAGCCAGGTCGATCGAAGACACACGGCTAAGGCGGCCGGACTTGATGGAGCGTCATGGGGATGCTTCCGGTCGGTCGCCCTCTGGTGCGCGGCGCGAAGACGAAGGTTAAGTACATGAACCTCATCCAGACGCTCGAGGCCGAAGCCATCGAGCAGTTCAACTCCGCCAAGAAAATTCCCGAATTCCGCCCAGGTGACACGCTGAAGGTCGGCGTGAAGGTCGTCGAAGGCGAACGCACCCGCGTGCAGAATTATGAAGGCGTATGCATCGCCCGCGCCAATAAGGGCCTCGGCTCCTCCTTCACCGTCCGCAAGATCAGCTTCGGCGAAGGTGTCGAGCGCGTATTCCCGCTCTACAGCCCGAACATCGATTCGATCGAGGTCGTGCGCCGCGGCGCCGTCCGTCGCGCGAAGCTCTATTATCTGCGCGGCCGCACCGGCAAATCGGCCCGTATCGCCGAGCGTCGCGACACGCGCGGGGAAGCCAACCAGGGCTGATCCGACTTTCAGGCAAAAAATAGAAAGGGCGCGGGAGCATTGGCTTCCGCGCCCTTTTTCGTGGGGGGCGCCAGCTGTCAGCGCGGCGCGGTCCTCTCCACGGTTCGGGTATAGAGGTGCCAAGTGGCATAGCCGAGCCATGGTAGCACCACGGCAAGGCCAATGAAGAAGGGGATGGAACCCAGCATCAGCAACGCCCCCACCATCACGCCCCAGCGCAGCATGACCGAACGGTTCTCCCGGAACGCCGCGAGCGAGGTACGGACGGCGGCACTGGCCGAGCCGCCGCGGTCAACCAACATGGGAAAAGAAACCACGCTGATGGCAAGCACCGCCACCGCGAACAGGGCACCGGCAAGGTTGCCGCATAGGATGAGCGCCCACCCCTCAGTGGTTGTGAACAGCCTTTCCGCAAATGCGGCGAAAGAGGCCGGCACATCCCAACCCCAGAGCAGGATGTAGAGTGTGGCGGCGGCCAGCACCCACAAGGCAAAGATCAGGAGCAGGAGGAGGGCAATGGACAGGATTTCTCCCGCCGCGCCACTGCGTTCGACGTCGAAAAAATGGCGCCAGTCGGATTCCATACCCAGCTCCCGCCTCCGCGCCAATTCGTAATAGCCGACGGCCGCGACCGGCCCCATCAGGCTGAGGCCCGCGGCCACCGGGAAAAAGAGCGGCAGGAATGGCCCGCCAAGCATGATCACGGCCGCGAATACGCCAATCAGCGGGTAGAGCAGCCCGGCAATCAGGATATCGCCGCGCTTTGCCATAAAATCGTCCATCCCCTGGCGGAGGGCAAATCGAAGGTCGTCATTACTAATCCTGCGCACCGGCAAAGCGCCTGTTGCAGGGGCGGCTGGGTAGCGGTGAGCAACGGCCATGCCTCTCTCCTTCGCGAAGCAGGCGGCGGGTCCGGCGCCGAGGCGGGCCGGGGGCCGCCATGACTCACCTTTACCATGAAATAGCCTTGAGGGCGAGCATGTGATCTGAGCTATCTAACGAAAGTTAGAGGACTTTTCGCTATTTTGCAGATGGCGGGAATCACTCAGAGAAACTACATAGGAAGGGACTCGAGAGCAGGGGCAGCCACGAGCCAGGGCCCCGTCCGCGTTTCCTCCCTTTGCGCGGATGGGCCCCTTCACTTTCCGCCATCTTTACACCGGGCCAGCGTGCGCTACGAAGCGGCATGCGTTTCCTCCCCCTGGTTTTGGCCGCCGCAATGGCCTCCGCCGCCTTTCCCGCTTCTGCCGAAGATCTCACGCTCGATCGGGTATTCCAAAGCCCCGATCTCAATGGACCGAGTCCGCGCCTGGCACGGCTGTCGCCGGACGGGCGTCTCGTGACCCTGTTGCGCAACCGGGCAGAGGATAAGGATCGCTATGATCTTTGGGCGATCGACGCCGATACGGGCGAAGCGCGCATGCTGGTGGATTCCCTGAAATTCGGATCGGGCGCCGAACTGTCCGAAGAAGAGAAGATGCGCCGCGAGCGCGCCCGGGTGAGCGGCACCAAGGGCATCGTCGCTTATGATTGGGCGCCCGACGGCAAGGCGATCCTCGTCCCGCTGGACGGCGACCTGTTCGTCGCTGATCTTGGCGGCGCCGTGCGGCGGATCACCGAAACGCCCGAAACAGAGGTAGACGCGCAGGTCTCGGAAACCGGCCGTTACGTATCCTTCGTGCGCGACCAGAATTTGTTCGTGTCCGACCTTGCCGGCAAGGCAAAGCAGCTCACCAACGACGGTGGCGGCACCCTGTCCTGGGGTTCGGCGGAGTTCGTAGCGCAGGAGGAAATGGACAGGACGACCGGCCATTGGTGGTCGCCGGACGATCGCTATCTCGCCGTTGCGCGGGTCGATGAAAGCCCCGTGAAGGTCGTTACGCGCGCCGCCATCGGCGCTGGCGGGACGCGCGTCTATGAACAGCGCTATCCGGCGGCGGGCACGCCCAATGCCATTGTCGACCTCTATGTCATGCGGCCGGACGGGTCGGGGCAGACGAAGGTCGATCTCGGGCCCGACAAGGACATCTATCTCGCCCGCGTCGATTGGACGCCGGATGGCAAGTCATTGCTCGTCCAGCGCGAAAGCCGCGACCAGAAGAGGCTCGATCTCCTCGCCGTCGATCCCGACACGGGCGCGTCGAAGATATTGTTCACGGAAACCGCCAAGACTTGGGTCAACCTCCACGACAATCTGCGCGCGCTGAAGGACGGCAGCCTGCTCTGGTCGTCGGAGCGGTCCGGCTACAACCACCTCTATCGCTGGAAGAATGGCAAGTGGACGCAGCTCACCTCCGGCAACTGGGCGGTGAGCGCGGTTGAGGGCGTCGATGAGGGGAAGGGCCTTGTCTACTTCACCGCGAACAAGGACTCGCCGCTCGAGCAGCATCTTTATGTCGCGCGCCTTGACCGCAAGGTCGAGCCAAGGCGGCTAACGGAGAGCGGTTATTGGAATGGCGCCGCAATGGATCAGGCGGCGCGGCGGGCGCTCGTTACCCGGTCGGGGCCCTCCCAGCCGGGCCAAGTCTATCTCGCTGACACGAGCGGCAAGAGGATCGCGTGGATCGAAGAAAATGCCGTCCGCGGCGACCACCCTTATGCGCCCTATCTCGACAGCCACGTCGTTCCGCAATTCGGGACGATCAAGGCCGAAGATGGCAGCCATCTCTACTACAAGATGATGACGCCGAAGATGGAGCCCGGGAAGCGTTACCCCGTGTTCGTGCAGGTCTATGGCGGCCCGGGAACGGGGCGCCAGGTGACGCGCGGCTGGACGGGGGCGCTTCAGCAATATCTGGTCGACAAGGGCTGGATCGTCTTTTCGGTGGACGGGCGCGGCACGCCCCAGCGTGGCAAGGCGTTCGAGGATCAGATCTACCGCGCCATGGGCAGTGTGGAAGTACAGGATCAGCTTGCGGGCGTGAATTTCCTGAAAACCCAATCCTTCGTCGATCCAGACCGGATTGCTGTCAACGGATGGTCGTACGGCGGTTATATGGCGTTGAAGCTTCTCGAGAACCTTCCCGGGGTCTTCGCGGCAGGCGTATCGGGGGCGCCTGTGACGAGGTGGGAGCTTTACGACACCCATTATACCGAGCGTTACATGGGCAATCCCCTGGGCGCGGATGCCGCGGCTTATGCGGCGTCGAGCGCGATCCCGAACGCTTCGAAGATAGCCGATCCTATCCTCCTCATCCACGGCATGGCGGACGACAATGTCGTGTTCGACAATATGACCGCTTTGATGGGCGAGATGCAGGGTAAGAAGGTGCCGTTCGAGCTGATGGTTTATCCCGGCGCGACCCATCGCGTGTCGGGCGAAGGGCCGCAGGTTCATATGTGGAAGACGATCGAGCGCTTTCTTGAGCGCGAGGTGAAGAACTGATCGCCATCGCGAGGAGCGGAGCGACGTGGTGATCCAGCCGATGGATTGCTTCGCTTCGCTCGCGATGACGGGAAGAGCGCGATGTGTTCGAGCAGGGCCGGAACACAATAGTGGCGATGCTACTTTCCCTCAGGCTCGTCACACCCTAGATGGCGTCAAACCTTCTAATTGGAGCTTGTGACCATGGGATACCGGGTCGTCGTTGTCGGCGCGACAGGGAATGTCGGCCGCGAAATGCTGAACATTCTTGCCGAACGTCAATTTCCGCTGGCGGAGATCGCGGCGGTCGCCTCGGCCCGTTCCACGGGCGACGAGATCGATTTCGGCGACAGCGGCGAGACGCTGAAGGTCAAAAATCTCGAGCATTTTGACTTTTCCGGCTGGGACATCGCCTTATTCGCGGCGGGTTCGGAAGCCTCGAGAACCTATGCGCCCAAGGCGGCGGCGGCCGGCTGCATCGTCATCGACAACAGCTCGCTCTACCGCATGGATCCGGACGTACCGCTGATCGTGCCGGAGGTGAATCCAGAAGCGATTGCGGGCTACAAAAAGAAGAACATCATCGCGAACCCGAATTGCTCGACCGCGCAGATGGTGGTGGCGCTGAAGCCGCTTCACGACGCCGCGAAGATCAAGCGTGTGGTGGTCGCGACCTATCAGTCGGTTTCCGGCGCGGGCAAGGACGGCATGGATGAGCTGTTCGAGCAGAGCCGCAACATCTTCGTTGGCGATAGCGCGGAACCCAAGAAGTTTACCAAGCAGATCGCCTTCAACGTCATCCCGCATATCGACAGCTTCCTCGACGATGGTTCGACCAAGGAAGAATGGAAGATGGTGGTGGAGACGAAGAAGATTCTCGATCCCAAGATCAAGGTGACGGCGACTTGCGTCCGCGTACCCGTGTTCGTCGGTCATAGCGAAGCGATCAATATCGAGTTCGAGGATGAAATCAGCGCCGCCGACGCGCAGAAGATCCTTCGCGAAGCGCCAGGCGTGATGCTCGTCGATAAGCGCGAGGATGGCGGCTACGTGACCCCCGTCGAAGCGGTGGGCGAATATGCCACTTATGTGAGCCGCGTACGCGAAGACAGCACGGTCGACAACGGCCTGTCGCTCTGGTGCGTATCCGACAATCTGCGCAAGGGCGCCGCGCTGAACGCGGTGCAGATCGCGGAACTTCTCGGCCGCAAGCACCTTCAGAAGGCGGCTTGACCCGCTCCACCGTCATGCTGAACTTGTTTCAGCATCCATGTTGGAAGGTTTCGGGAGTTGGGAGATGAACCCTGAAACAAGTTCAGGGTGACGGCTGGTGAGGTGGCAATGACGCAGAACATGACCGGCGGCTGCATGTGCGGGAAAATCCGTTACACCGCATCGATCGAGAATGACGAAGCCTATCTTTGCCATTGCCGCATGTGCCAGCGTGCGTCGGGCAACGTGTCGCTTGCGATGAAGAATGCGAAGAAGGCCGATGTCAGCTGGAAACGGGAGCCGGATTATTATCAATCTTCTCCGATCGCGCGGCGCGGCTTCTGTTCGACCTGCGGCACGTCGCTCACGTTTGAATTTCCGGACAGCGAGAATATGGACCTGATCGTCGGGACGTTCGACGATCCATCGCGCTTTCGCCCTTTCCACCATTTCGGCGCGGAAAATATTCACCGCGCCTGGCTCAACACCGAAGGCTTGAAGGAAATCCGCACGGACGAACATCAGGGCCTCGTCGACCGCTGGATGAAGACCGTTGGCAAACTCCCAGACTGACATTCCCGTTCGCTACTTTTCCGGTCGCGATGGTGTGAGGCTCGCTTATCGGGAAATGGGCGAAGGGCGCCCGCTCGTCCTTATCCACGGCTATTTCTCGAACGCCTTCGTGAATTGGATACGCTACGGTCATGCGGAGAAGCTTGCCGCGGCGGGCTTTCGAGTCATCATGCCGGATCTGCGTGCTCACGGGGATAGCGACAAACCGCATGATCCCGCCGCTTATCCCAAGGATGTGCTGGCTGACGATGGCTTCGCGCTGATCGATCATCTCGGCCTCACCGACTATGACCTTGCCGGTTATTCGCTCGGCGCGCGGACGTCGGTGCGTATGATGGTGAAGGGCGCGCGTCCGCGACGGGCAGTTCTTTCCGGAATGGGTCTGGAGGGTATTCTTCATACGCAGGGGCGGGGAGGGTATTTCCACAACGTCCTCACCAATCTCGGCACCTTTCCGCGTGGCACGTCCGAATGGATGACCGAAGCGTTCCTCAAAACCACTGGCGGCGATCCTCAGGCCCTTCTCCTGATCCTCAACACTTTCGCGGATACGTCGGCCCAGGAGTTAGCGGCGATCGAAACGCCCATTCTGGTTGTGACGGGCGCGGACGACGACGATAATGGTTCGGGCGAAGAGTTGGCCCGAGCCATAAAAGGGGCTCGTTTTCAAACCATTCCAGGCAATCACATGAACGCCGTCACGAAGCCCGAACTGGGTCAGGCGATTCTCGGCTTCCTCTCGGCTTGACGTTGGGGCGCGGGCACGCTCAATTGGCGGCAACCCATGAACCGAGAGGATTCCCGATGAAAGTCACGATCTCCGCTGCCTCCGCCGCGGCCATTGCTGCCTGCCTGGCGTTCAGCGCGCCTGCCGCAGCACAAAATCAAACCCCGGCCCGGGCAGCGCCAGCTGCGGCGCTCACGGCTGCGGACGCCGATGCCTTCGTTGCGGCGGCGGAAAAGGAGCTTGGCGATTTTAGTGTGATCAGCGCGCGCGCCGCCTGGGTCAACAACACCTATATCACCGATGATACCGACGCGCTCTCCGCCTATTTCGGCACCATCGGCACGGAAAAGTCCGTTCGGCTCGCCAATGAGGCGGCGAAGTTCAACGATGTAAAGGGTCTCAGCTACGACACGCGCCGCAAGCTCGACATCCTTAAGGGCGGGCTCGTTCTTCCGGCGCCGACGACGGACGGGGCTGCCGCGGAGCTCAACGAGATTTCGACCCGCCTCAATTCCACCTACGGCAAAGGCCGTGGCACGCTGAATGGCGAGGTAAAGACCGGGAACGACCTCGAAGCCCTGATGGGCACGACGCGGGATCCGGAAGACCTGAAGGAAATGTGGACGAGCTGGCACACCAATGTCGGCACGCCGATGCGCGAGGATTATGCGCGCCTCGTTGAAATCGCGAACCAGGGCGCGAAGGAACTTGGCTTCAAGGATACGGGCGCCATGTGGCGTTCGGGCTATGACATGCCCGCCGACGAATTCGCGGCAATGATGGACAAATTGTGGGGCGAGGTGAAGCCGCTCTATGACGATCTCCATTGCTACGCGCGTACTAAGCTCAACGAAAAATATGGCGATGAGGTACAGGCGAAGACTGGCCCCATTCGTGCCGACCTCCTCGGCAACATGTGGGCTCAGGAATGGGGCAATATTTACGACATCGTCGCGCCGCAGGGTGCCGGAGATATCGGCTACGACTTGACCGACCTGCTGGTTGAAAACGGCTATGACGCGACGAAGATCGTGAAGACGGGCGAAGGGTTCTTCAGTTCGCTGGGCTTCGCCCCGCTTCCCGAAACCTTCTGGCAGCGTTCGATGATCACCGCCCCGCGTGACCGCGAAGTCGTCTGCCATGCCTCGGCCTGGGATCTCGACAATAAGGACGATCTGCGCATCAAAATGTGCACGAAGGTCAATGCCGCCGATTTCGTGACCGTCCACCACGAGCTTGGGCACAATTACTATCAGCGGGCTTATAATAAGCAGCCGTTCCTCTACCTCAACAGCGCGAATGATGGTTTCCACGAAGCGATCGGTGACACAATCGCGCTTTCGGTGACGCCGGAATATCTGACGCAGATCGGTCTTCTCGATAAATCGAAGGTGCCGTCGGCTGACAAGGATATCGGCCTGCTTCTCAACCAGGCGATGGATAAGGTTGCATTCCTGCCGTTCGGCCTGCTGGTCGACAAATGGCGGTGGGGCGTATTCGACGGCTCCATCACGCCCGTAAATTACAACAAGGCGTGGAACGACCTTCGTCTGCAATATCAGGGCATCGTGCCTCCGGTTGAGCGTACCGAGGCTCAATTCGATCCGGGCGCCAAATACCATATTCCTGGTAACACGCCTTATGCGCGCTACTTCCTCGCCCGTATCTTGCAGTTCCAATTCTATAAGGCGGCCTGCGATCAGGCCGGTTGGAAGGGCCCGCTTCACCGCTGCTCCTTCTATGGCAACAAGGACGTCGGAACGAAGCTGAACGCGATGCTTGAAATGGGCGCCTCGCGCCCTTGGCCGGAAGCGCTTCAAAGCTTCACCGGGACCAAGCAGATGTCCGGCAAGGCGATGCTCGAATATTTCCGCCCGCTGCAGACCTGGCTCAAGCGCCAGAACAAGGGCAAGAGCTGTGGCTGGTAAGGAAAACGGCTGACAAACGGGCTGTAAATGGTTAATTCAGATGGGGCGGGGCAGGGATGCGCCGCCCCTTCTTTATCAGCTGGAGAATGCCGCCGATGATCGCGGCCCGCATCGTAATTCTTTCTTCTCTCGCCCTTGCCACATCCGTCACCGCCGCGCCGCCGGTGTGGAATCCCAAGGCGCCCGAAAACCGGCAGCTTATCGCCGGATTCAATGCGGATACGGTGGGCGGCGTATTGCGATCTATCGGTGCGCGCTATCAGGCGGGCGGGACGGCGGCGGCACCGCGCCTCCTCGTCACCTTCCCGAATGGCCGGAAGGCGACCCTGCTGCTCAGTTCATGCGTTGGGGGAAGCTGCAAGGCATTGAGCATGCAGGCGTCCTGGACGAAAATCGCCAACACGCCGCAGCCACAGGTCGCAGACGCGATTGCCCGCTTCAATCACAAATATGCCTTTGCGAAGGTCTATTTATCGCCGGAAGGCAATCCATCCATGCAGCGTTATCTGACAGCGGACTATGGCTTCATTCGCGGTGACCTTGCCGTCAATTTCCTCGTTTTCGCGAGCCAGGCTGAAACCTTTGCAACCGAAGTGCTGGGACCGCTGGAAAAGAAGCGCTCTTCCTGAGTTAGCCGACATGGATGTCGGCTGCGTCCGGCTCCCTATAAGGTGTCGCCTCAAGAATCTCGATCATCGACGGGTCGTGACCGGTGATATTATTGTCGGTCAGGTCGTGAAGTTGACGCGGTTCGAAGGCTGAACGACGCGACATGGCGCGCCGACCAAGGATCAGTCCCGCCGCAGCCATTATCGCGCCGCCGGCGATTGCCGCAGTGGCGAGTGGGTGCATTTGTGCCTTTAGCGTTAAACTCCGGCGGCGGACATACTGGTCATGGCTGGATTCGATGTCGCCATCGCGGCGCGGTTCGAACAAATTGTCCTTGGTGCCGGCCGGTGGACGCCGGTCGATGCTTTGTAATTCTTCGCCAAAAAAGCGTTCCATGATTTTGTCCGTGCTGCGCGGGAAAATGTTCGCGAGCTTCGTCAGCACGATGCCCTGACCGCCAACGATCATGGCCCGTTTCGAATGTTCGGCGGCATGGCAGATCGCCTCCGCAGTGAGGCGCGGGTCGTAAACGGTAGGCGGGATGGCCGCAGGCTTGTCCATCTTGTTGCGGGCGTGATCGGGATAGGGGGTGTGCATGCCGGTCGGCTTGATCAAAGTTACGGAGATGGGCGCATTTTCCATCTCCAATTCCATGCGGAGCGCTTCGGTAAATCCCTGGACGGCGTGCTTCATCGCCGAATAGGCGCCCTGGACCGGGACCGAACGGTCGGACAGGATCGAGCCGACATTGATGATCGCTCCGCCCCGTTCGCGGAGGCGGCGGGCCGCGAGGAGTGAGGCATTGACGAGCCCGAAATAGCCGATGTCGAAGATTTGGCGATGCTCGCCCATCGTTGTGTCGTCGAGGCGGGCGAACATTGCGACTGCGGCGTTGTTGATCCAGGTGTCGAAGCCGCCAAATTCGCGTGTCGCAAGATCGGCGATCCTGTGCGGCGCGCCTTCGTCCGCCAAATCGGCGGCGAGGAAGGCGGCGCGACCGCCTTTGGCCCTGATCTCGCCGGTTATTTGCTGAAGCGCATCCTGATTGCGGGCAACGAGCACGACGGCGGCGCCGCGTTCAGCCGCCAGGAGAGCAGTTGCAAGACCGATGCCGCTCGACGCCCCGGTGACTACGATGACCTGTTCTTCGATGGGTTTAAGTCGCGCCGCCATTTTACTCTCCTCGATCTAGGGGGAGGAATGCGACCGGGACGCTGGAGTTGCTGGAAGACCGATGAGCAGAGGCGGAACGAAGCTAAAACGCCCTTCGTCTCGTTGCGAGCGTAGCGAAGCAATCCAGCGGCCACCGAATTTGGTGGCCGGATAGATTGCTTCGCTCTAATCTAAAGACAATTAAAGGCGTTCGGTGAGATAATCCGCGCTGCTGACGTTGAATGCACCGGGTTCCTCGACATTCAGCTGTTCGACGACGCCATCGTTGACGACCATCGAATAACGCTGTCCGCGCGTACCCATGCCGAATTTGGAGCCGTCCATGGTGAGGCCCACCGCTTTGGCGAAGTCGCCATTGCCGTCGGCGAGCATGGTGACTTTGTCGCCAACTTCGGCATTATTGCCCCATGCGCCCATAACGAAAGCGTCGTTGACGGCGGTACAGGCGATTTCGTCAACGCCCTTGCCCTTGATATCCTCCGCTTTTTCGATGAACCCTGGAAGGTGGCGGGCCGAGCAGGTGGGGGTGAAGGCGCCGGGAACCGAGAAAAGCGCGACACGACGGCCCGCGAAATAATCTTCGCTGCCAATTTGTTCGGGGCCATCCGGCGTGACTTTCGTAAGGGTCACGGACGGAATGCGATCGCCAACGGAAATGGTCATGAAACTGATCCTTTGATGTGAAGATAAAGCTGCAAATCGTTCCGGCCGCATAACAGGGCGGATCGCCCGCGAACAGGGGCGATGCGGTTTGGAAAACGGCAGGCCTGCGCCTATGTTCCGTATCATGGACGGGCCCATTTTTCTTGCAGGACAGTTCCTTCTTGCCATGCCGGGCATCGGCGATCCACGGTTCGACAAGGCTGTGCTCGCCATCTGCGCGCATGATGAAGATGGCGCGTTGGGTATCGGGCTGGGGCGCGTGATGCCGCGCATCCGCTTCCACGATCTCCTAGGCCAACTCGGCATCGATCCGGGCGACGCACCCAATGCGGTGATCCACCAGGGCGGACCGGTGGAGCCTCAGCGTGGCTTTGTCCTTCACTCATCCGATTGGGGCGGGGAGGGCACTGTCGATGTCGCTGGACGCTGGCGGCTTACCGGAACGCTCGATATTTTGAAGGCCATCGCAGCTGGAAAGGGTCCGACCCGATGGGTCTCCGCGCTCGGCTACGCCGGTTGGAGCGCCGGACAACTCGACGAGGAAATGACCCGCCATGGCTGGTTCTCGGTTCAGGGCGATGAAGCGCTGATGTTCGATTGCGGAGTGGATCAGCGCTGGGACCGCGGTTTTGCAAGCGCGGGTATCGACCCCCGATTGCTGACCAGCAGTTTCGGCACGGCTTAAATCCTGCTTCCGTTACCCGGCGAAAGCGGGGGGCTAGCGACGAAATTGCATCAAATGGTCCTGAGATCCCGGCTTTCGCCGGGATGACGGGGTGGGGCGTGAGGGGCATATAAAGATGTCTTTATATTTGCCTTGCGGCGCGTGCGCGGCTAGGAGCGCGCTCATGCTGGCCGCCCTCAAGCGGCCTTCCGTCATTTTAGGAGACCCATCGTGGCGACTCAGGCCCAGACCCGCTCGAATGATTATGTG
Organism: Allosphingosinicella vermicomposti; assembly: GCF_003012815.1. Taxonomy (GTDB): domain Bacteria; phylum Pseudomonadota; class Alphaproteobacteria; order Sphingomonadales; family Sphingomonadaceae; genus Allosphingosinicella; species Allosphingosinicella vermicomposti. Next base: position 835,876 of record NZ_PXYJ01000001.1, read on the forward strand.
ATCAAGGATATCAGCCTCGCCGCTTTCGGCCGCAAGGAAATCGAAATCGCCGAAACCGAAATGCCGGGCTTGATGGCGCTCCGGGCCGAATATGGTGCGTCGAAGCTTTTGAAGGGTGCGCGCATCACCGGCTCGCTCCACATGACCATCCAGACGGCCGTGCTTATCGAGACGCTGACCGCGCTCGGCGCCGACGTGCGCTGGGCGTCGTGCAACATCTTCTCGACTCAGGACCACGCCGCCGCCGCAATCGCCGCGACCGGCGTTCCGGTTTTCGCCGTGAAGGGCGAAACGCTGGAAGAATATTGGGATTATGTCGTGCGCATCTTCGATTGGGGCCAGGACCAGGTCTGCAACATGATCCTCGACGATGGCGGCGATGCCACCATGTTCGCCCTCTGGGGCGCGCGCGTCGAAGCCGGTGAAGAGCTGTTCACCCCGACCAACGAGGAAGAGGAAATCTTCGCCGCGACGCTGAAGAAGTTCCTCGCCGAACGTCCCGGCTACCTCACCAAGACCGTGCAGGCGATCAAGGGCGTGTCGGAAGAAACCACGACGGGCGTTCACCGCCTTTACGATCTCGCCAAGAAGGGCAAGCTCCCTTTCCCGGCGATCAACGTCAACGACAGCGTGACCAAGTCGAAGTTCGACAATCTCTATGGCTGCAAGGAAAGCCTCGTCGACGCCATCCGCCGCGCCACCGACGTGATGCTTGCCGGCAAAGTTGCGGTCGTCGCGGGCTTCGGCGATGTCGGCAAGGGGTCGGCCCAGTCGCTCCGTAACGGCGGCGCCCGCGTTCTGGTCACCGAAATCGACCCGATCTGCGCACTACAGGCGGCGATGGAAGGCTTTGAAGTCGTGACGATGGAAGAGGCGACCAAGCGCGCCGACATCTTCGTCACCGCGACGGGCAATGCCGACGTCATCACGCTCGATCACATGCGCGCGATGAAGAATATGGCGATCGTCTGCAACATCGGCCACTTCGACAGCGAGATTCAGATCGGCGCGCTCAGCAACATGAAATGGACCGAGATCAAGCCGCAGGTCGACGAAGTCGAATTTCCGGACGGCAAGAAGATCATCGTCCTTTCGAAGGGCCGCCTCGTCAACCTCGGCAACGCCACCGGCCACCCGAGCTTCGTGATGAGCAGCAGCTTCACGAACCAGGTGATTGCCCAGATCGAACTGTGGACGAGCTCTGACAAGTATAAGAACGACGTCTACGTGCTTCCCAAGCACCTCGACGAAAAGGTCGCCGCCCTCCACCTCGAAAAGCTCGGCGTCAAACTCACGACCCTGACGCAGCAACAGGCTGATTATATCGGCGTGCCGGTTGAAGGCCCGTTCAAGCCGGATCACTATCGTTACTGATTTCCGGCTCACTTCATGGTTGTGGAATCGGCCGTGACATTCGCTAAGAAAAAGGCGGGGTGGCTTAGCCATTCCGCCTTTTTCTTTGCCGGTCACGTCGACCGTTGCTGTGGCCGGATTTCCTTTTATGCTTGGACCGGGCCCGGTGTTGGCCGTTTGCTGTATTTTGAAGGGGCGGACCGATCAGTTTTTCATCGTCGACCCTGACATTTTTTGGCGCGGCCACCGGCATCTGGCTCGCTGGGCTCTCCTGGCTGACCTATCGCGGCGCGCGGGGCGCTGCCATCGCCGCTGGTTCCGAGCAACAAGCGCTGTCGGCATTTGCGCTGCTCGCTAACGGTCCCGCTCTACCAGTTATCGTCACTGCCAAAGGTGAACTCGATGCCAGCCGGGCGTTTGAAGAGCGCCTGGGCATCCACGGCAGTGGCGCGATGCGACTGGAAGAGATCGATGCCGAGCTCGCCGAAGAGGCTGACGCAATCCGGCGGTCCGGCGGCGCATTCACCAGGATCATCAGGCCGATCACAACCTCCCGCGTGTTTCTCGTCAAGGCTGGGCCGGCGCCGCATCCTTATCCGGTCGGAACGCAGCTTCTGTGGTTTATCGACATCACGGAAAGCGAACGGAAGATGGAGGCGCTGCATGGGCAGAATCAGCGGCTCTCCGGGACGCTCGATGCCCTTTCCGCGCTGATCGAGGCGGCGCCGTTTCCGATGTGGTATCGGGGCCCCGACCTTCGCCTTGCCATGGTGAACGGCGCTTATGTTGCCGCTGTCGAGGCGCCGGATGCCCTGACGGCAGTGCAATCGGGTCTAGAACTGGTTGACGAAACGGACGGGCGGAGCCCGCTCAGTCAGGCCGCGTCGGTTCGCGAAAAGGGTGAGGCGGTGGCACGGACTGTTCCCGCGACCGTTGCCGGGCAGAGACGCATGATGCGGGTCGTCGAATTGCCACTCGGCGAAACGGGTGTCGCGGGCTATGCGATCGATGTCGAAGAACGCGAACAGGCGCGCGCCGACCTTGCCCGCTTTGCACGGACGCAGCGCGATCTGCTCGATCGGCTGTCTGCAGGTGTGGTTCAATTCGGGCGGGATAGAAGCCTCACTTTCTACAATCAGCCGTTTGCGCGTTTGTTCAATCTCCCCATCGATTGGCTGGCCGAGCGGCCGGAATTCGACCGCGTGCTCGACCGTATGCGCGAAAACAGGCAGCTTCCCGAGGTGCGAGATTACCCGCAGTGGAAGGAAGAGCATCGGGCCTGGTTCATTGCGGGCGTCTCTGCGGAGGAAGAGGATTGGCTGCTGCCGGGGGGGCGGCACTTGCGCGTCGTCGCGCAGCCGCTGCCTGATGGAGGCCTGCTGCTGATCTTCGAGGATCGGACCGAGCAGATCCAGCTCGCCAGCGCGCGCGACACATTGCTACGCGTCCGAACCGCCACGTTTGACAATCTGTTCGAGGCAGTGGGCGTATTCGCGTCCGACGGGCGGCTCCAATTGTGGAACAATCGCTTCCGCGAGGTCTGGCACCTGGAGGAGGAGGAACTCGTTGCTCATCCGCGCATCGACGCGCTCGCCAACCGGCTTGGCAAGAGGCTGAAAAACCGCAGCCAAGCCTCGCTTATTCGCGAAATGGTGCGAAGCGCGACAGTGGAGCGCAAGCAGCGCACCGGCAATGTCCAGCTGACCGGTGGCCGCGACTTTGAATTCGCCGCCGTTCCGCTGCCGGACGGCAATGCGCTTTTCACCATGATCGACGTCACGGACAGCCGCACGATCGAAGCGGCATTGCGCGAGAGGAACGAGGCGCTGGTCGAGGCGGACAAGCTCAAGACGGCCTTTGTCTCGAACATGAGCTACGAGCTGCGCACGCCGCTGACCTCCATTGCCGGATTTACCGAGATGCTGGCGAACGGCTATGCGGGCGAACTGTCCGCATCGGCGCATGATTATGTGCGGGCAATTCTCGATTCCGTATCGCGCTTGTCGAGCCTGATCGACAATGTGCTGGACCTCACGCAGAGCGATACAGGCGGCCTCTTGCTGGCCGAGGATCAGGTGGACCTGGAGCATATCTGCGCCGCCTCCGCCGAGGGCGTGCGTGCGGCCGCGGAGCGTAAGGCGATCATCTTCGACATCGTGATCGATCCTTCGGCGGGCAAGGTGGCGGGGGACCAGAGGCGCCTGCGGCAGGCGCTGGACAATATCCTCACCAATGCGGTGGGCTATACCGATCTTGGCGGCAAGGTGAGCCTGCGGGCCGAGGGCAATGGGAAGAGCGCGACGATCATCGTTACCGACAATGGCCGGGGGATCGCAACCGCGGATCGTGACCGCGTGTTCGACCGCTTCCACCGTACGGGCGCAGCGATGGGCGAGGGGGATTCGGCGCTCGGCCTCGGCCTGCCGCTCGCCAAGCAGTTTATCGAAGCTCATGGCGGCCAGATCACGCTGGAATCTGAACTTGGCGCCGGAACGAAGGTCACCATTCACATTCCGCGCTCGGGGGAGGCGGCATGATCCGCCTGACCGGCGAGGCCGAAACCGAAGCCTTGGGGCGTGCATTGGCCGCGCGGTTGCAGCCGGGCGAGGTTGTCGCGCTTCATGGCGATCTTGGGGCGGGCAAGACCAGCCTGGCGCGCGGCATCCTGCGCGGCCTTGGTTTCGAAGGCGATGTCGCGAGCCCGACCTTTCCGATCATCCAGGTTTATGAGGCGCCGGACGTCCGCATTCCTGTCTGGCATATCGACCTCTACCGGATCGAGGATGAGAGCGAGCTCGAGGAACTGGCGTTGGACGATGCGCGCTGGGACACGGCATTGATCGTCGAATGGCCCGAGCGGCTTGGCGCGGCGCTTTGGCCTGACAGCCTGCAATTGTTTCTCGAACGCGACGGAGAGGGCGCGCGCGCCTTGACAGCCCAGGTGCCGCCCGCTTGGAAAGACAGATGGCCGCTTCCATGATTCCGCCGCAATCCGCGCCCGCTTTCCTCGCCGCTCACGGATGGGAAGGGGCGGATATCCGCCCGCTTGCCGGCGACGCGTCCTTCCGCCGCTATTTTCGCGTGCATTTGGGAGAGAACACGGCGGTGCTGATGGACGCGCCGCCAGAGCACGAGGATGTGGGGCCGTTTCTCTCCGTGGCGGGGCATCTTCTCGATCGGGGCTTCCTGCCGCCGCGCCCGCTTGCAGTGGATCGCGAGAGGGGGCTGCTCCTTCTCGAGGACTTCGGCGATCACCGCGTCGGCCCGCTGCTTCTGCGCGAACCGGAACGCGAGGAAGCAATTTACGAAGCGGCGGTCGATATCCTGGCCCAGTTGGTTTCGACGCCCGCACCCGGCGACATCCCGCCTTATGATGAAGCCGCTATGGCGCGGGAGGTCGCGCTGTTCCCGGAATGGTATGCGCCCGCGCTCGATATGAACCTCGACGAGGAAGGGTATCGGGCCGCCTGGGCAGAGGCATGGGCCGATGTGGCGCGGGACGTCGCGGCGCGCCCCGTCCTCGTGCTTCGCGACTATCATGCCGACAATCTGATGGTGCTCGAGGGGCGCCGCGAGCTTGGCCTGCTCGATTTCCAGGATGCGCTTGCCGGTCATGCGGCCTACGACCTCGTTTCGCTGCTTCAGGACGCCCGCCGCGACGTTGCGCCCGATCTTGAAGAGCGGATGTTGGCCCGCTTCGTGAAGGCGGCGGGCATTTCCGACGCGGCTCGCTTCCGTGCCCATTATGAAGTGCTCGGCGCACAGCGGAACACCAAGATCCTTGGCATCTTCACACGCCTGTGGAAGCGGGACGGCAAGGCCCATTATCTCGATTTCCAGCCGCGCGTCTGGGGCTATCTTGAGCGCAACCTTGCGCATCCTGCGCTGATCCCAATCAAGGCGTGGTTCGATGCGAACGTGCCATCCGACAAGCGCGCCGCCGCCTGGGAGGGGGGCGAACGATGACGCTGAAGCCGCCGCTCTCGCTTCGGCCCGACCCTGAAGGGAGGGTGCCGCGGACCGCGATGGTCATGGCGGCGGGGCTCGGCAAGAGAATGCGTCCGCTGACCGCGACCCGGCCCAAGCCGTTGGTCGAAGTCGCAGGCAAGCCGCTCATCGATCATTGCTTCGATCGCCTGCGTGCAAGCGGGGTCGAAAAGGCGGTGGTCAATGTACATTATCTCGCGGATGCGCTCGAAGCGCATTTGAAGAACCGCGTGCAAGGCATTGAAATAGCGGTGTCCGATGAGCGCGATCAGCTGCTCGAAACGGGCGGAGGACTGGTTCGCGCGCTGCCGTTGATCGACGCCGATCCCTTCCTGGCCGTCAATTCCGACAATTTGTGGATCGACGGCCCTGTCGACACGCTGCGCCTGCTCGCCTCCCATTGGGATGCGGAGCATATGGACGCGCTTTTGCTGCTGGTCCCCTTCGCCCGGGCGAATTGCCATGGTGGGCAGGGTGACTTCCATATGGATGCCGCAGGCCGGGTTCGCCGCCGCAAAGCCGGAACCGTGGCGCCCTTCGTTTATACGGGCATCCAGATGCTGGCGAAGAGACTGATCGCGGATACTCCGGATGGGCCTTTCTCAACCAATATCCTGTGGGACAGGGCGATTGCGGAAGGACGATGCTTCGGCGCGGTTCATCAGGGGCTTTGGTTTGATGTCGGCACTCCGCAGGCGGTGAAGATCACGGAATCCCTTCTTTCCAATGAGTGACGGGGCGATGGGCGCCGCCGTGGAGCGTGAAAGAGAGGCGGCCTCTCGGCTTCGCCTGAATCTCTTCACGATTCCGCCGCACCGCGCCTTTGCCGATGCATTGGCGGCGGGCCTCATCGCCCGGTTTGGACAGTCGCCCACGGGGCTAGCCCACGGCGTCATCCTCCTTCCCAGCAATCGCGCGGTGCGCGCGGTGTCGGATGCCTTCGTACGGCAATCGGGCGGCGGGCTACTTTTGCCCCGTCTGGTGCCGATCGGCGATCCCGATCTCGACGAACGAATTGGCGGCGCGCTCGAAGGCATGGACGCGCCGGTGCCGCCAGCCGTCGCCCCCATGCGGCGGCTGATGATCCTCGCCCGCCTCGTCACCCAACATGTGCCCGGCACCGATCCAGCAGAGGCATTTCGCCTTGCGGCGGACCTTGGCCGCACGCTTGATCAATTGTTGGTCGAGGAGGTCGATCCGGCCCGCCTCGCGGGCGCGGCTGACGTGGAGCCGGACCTGTCCGCCCATTGGCAGGTGTCACTCGATCGGCTCAGGGTTATTCTGAAAGAGTGGCCGGAATATATTCTAAAATCAGGCGAAATAGAACTTGCCGATCGCCGCAACCGGTTGCTCGCCACGGTCGCGCGGCAGTGGCGCAAGGCGCCGCCGGATGGCTTCGTGGTTGCTGCGGGCATCACCACGACAGCGCCCGCCATTGCCCGGCTGCTTCGCGTAGTATCGAGCCTCGATCGCGGCATGGTCGTCTTTCCGGGCCTTGATGCCGCGATGCCTGAGGAGGAGTGGACCGCGTTGGGCGGCGCGGAGGATGGGAGCCGTCCGATCGAAACCCATCCGCAATATCAGCTAAAGCTTCTCCTCGACCGCATGGGCGCACACCGGGACGAAGTGAAAATTTGGCGCCATAGCGGCGGCCACGATGCGCCCGCCGCGCGCAGCAGGGCCATCGCCAATGCCATGGCCCCCGCTTACGCTACGGGCAAATGGAACGATCTGCCGCCCGCCGAACGTCGATTGTCGGGCGTCCGTGCCGCCATATTCACCGATCCCGCCGAGGAAGCGCAGGGCATCGCCATCCTTCTGCGCGAGGCGGTGGAAACGGAAGGAAGAACGGCGGCGCTCGTTACGCCCGATCGCCTCCTTGCGCGGCGTGTATCCGCTCATCTTGAACGGTGGGGTATCGTCGCCGACGACAGCGCCGGGCGCCCGCTCTCCGAAACGCCCCCGGGCACCTTGCTCCTTGCGTTGGCGACGGCGGCTGCCGAACGCTTCGCGCCCGTGCCGCTTCTTGCTCTGCTCAAGCATCCTCTGGTGCGGAAAGGTGAGGAGCGCGCGGCGTGGCTGGACGGCGTGCGGCTGCTCGACCTCGCGCTGCGCGGGCCGCGTCCTCCAGCGGGGCTTCACGCTATCGCGGATTTTCTGGAAAAGGGCGACAAACGCACGCGCGATCTTCGTATGCTCGCCCTCGCGTGGTGGCGCACAGTCCTGCCGCTGCTCGAGCCGTTCGAACATCGTAGCGAGGGGGGGCGACTGTCCGATGGTTTGGCGGCAATTCGCGAAGCCGCGACCCGGTTAGCGGGTGATGCAGCATGGTCAGGCCCGGCGGGCCGCGCCGCCGCCGATCTGTTGGCAGAAGCGGAAGCGCAGGCCGAAGCGGGCCCTGACGCGGTCGACCGGCGCGCTATGCCCGCCATTCTTGGCCAGCTTCTGTCCGGCGAAGCGGTGCGACCGCCTTATGGTCAGCATCCCCGCATCTTCATCTGGGGCCTCATCGAGGCGCGATTGCAGCATGCCGACCTGATGATATTGAGCGGGCTCAACGAAGGCACCTGGCCCGCCTTGCCGTCGCCCGATCCCTGGCTCGCGCCGCGCATTCGCGCCGATCTCGGCCTGCCAGGGTTGGAGCGGCGCATCGGGCTTGCCGCGCACGATTTTGCGAGCGCGCTTGGAGCGCCGCAGGTAATCGTCACCCGCGCCAGCCGCGACGCGCGCGCGCCCGCCGTCGCGTCGCGTTTTTGGCTCCGGCTGGAGGCAATGACCGGCGGTATGACCCGCGCGCCGCTCGCCCAGCGTTGGGCACGCGCGATCGACCGGCCAGAGGCGCATCGTCCTGCCGATCGCCCCGCGCCGCGTCCGCCGGTCAAGGACCGTCCGCAGTCGCTTTCGGTGACGGATGTGGACCGTCTGAAGGCCGACCCCTTCGCTTTCTATGCCCGTTCGATGCTCAGGCTTTCCGCAATCGAGGATGTCGATGCAGACCCCGGCGCGGCATGGCGGGGAACGGCGGTCCATGCAATCCTGGAAGCCTGGGCGAAGGAGGATGGCTGCGATCCCGCGCGTCTTCGCCTCCGCGCCGAGGCCCTGCTCAAGGATCAGGCGGCACGTCCGCTGATGCAGGCGCTGTGGGAGCCGCGCCTGCTCGAAGCCATTGACTGGATCGCCGAGGAAGTGACCCGGCTGGCTGCGGAAGGACGGCGACCGATCGCCGCCGAGCATCGCGGATCGATAGAGTTCGACGGCATCACTTTGCGCGGTATCGCAGACCGGATCGATCGCGCCGCCGATGGCAGCCTTGTCATCGTCGACTATAAGACGGGCATGCCTCCCCGGTCCAAGGCGGTAGCGGAAGGCTATGCAATGCAGCTTGGACTCCTGGGCCTCATCGCCGAGCGTGGCGGCTTTGGAGAGGCCTCGGGAAGGCCCCTAGGGTTCGAATATTGGTCGCTCGCGAAGAAGGCCGGGACGATCGGCCATGTCGCGAGCCCGGTGGGCGGACGGAGTGCCATCGATCCCGCCGATTTCACCACGCTCGCCGCGCGCCAGATCGCCGACGCGATATCGGAATGGCTGACCGGCGACGCGCCCTTCACGGCGAAGCTTCACCCGGAATATGCACCTTATGGCGATTATGACCAGCTGATGCGTCTCGACGAATGGTATGGTCGGGAGGACTGAAGTTGGATAGTCTGCGGTAGCTGCTAACCGATCGGATCGTCGATCGATGTGGGCGGCGTCGAGAACCAGCGCGGTCCGCCTTCCGCCATGTAGAAACAATCCTCGATCCTGACGCCGAACTTGCCCCGGAAGTAGAGGCCCGGTTCGTTGGAAAAGCACATGCCAGCGGCAAGCGGCGTCGTTTCGCCGTGCACGAGGTTAACCGGCTCGTGCCCCTCCAGCCCGATGCCGTGACCTGTGCGGTGGGAAAGGCCGGGAAGGGCATAACGCGGGCCGTAGCCGATGCTCTCGTACCATCCGCGAACGGCATCATCGACGCTTCCAGCGGGCCGGCCGATCTGCGCGGCTTCATAGGCGATGGCCTGGCCGCGGCGGACATGTTCCCACACCGTCCTTTGCTCCTTGCTCGGCGTGCCGAAAACGAAAGTGCGCGACACGTCGGCCTGATAACCATGGACGGTGCAGCCGCAATCCATCAGGACGATGCCGCCCTCAACGACCTTTTGCGGCTTGTCCGACCCATGGGGATAGGCTGCAGCGTCGTTCAGGAGGACGAGCGCGAATTCCGGATTGGCACCGCGTTCCCGCATGGCTGCGGTCATCAGGGCCGAAACCTCGCGTGACGTCATGCCTGCAACCACCTTTTTGTGGACGTCGTGATAGGCGGCGAGCGTGATGTCGCTCGCGACCTGCATCAGCGCGAGTTCGGCAGGCGACTTGATCATCCGGCAGGCGCGCACGACTGGTGCGCCCGGGACAATCGTTGCGTCCGGCAAGGCGCGGCCGAGGCCGTCGCTCGCAAAGAAGCGCACACTTCCCTCGATCCCGATCCGGCCGGTTCCGAGCTTGCGATCCCTCAGCCAACCCGCGACAAGGGCGATCGGATCTTCATCTTCTTGCCACACCCGCACATCGCCGGGCACGCCGAGGCTCTCCTGAATAGATGATTCCTCGAAGAACGGCGTGACGATACCAATCTCGCCCTCGAGGGGAATGATCGCCGCGGTGAGGCGCTCGCTGCGCCACCACTGGATGCCGGTGAAATAAACGAGCGAGGCCCCCGGTTCGATGAGGAGCGCGGACATGCCTTGCTCGCGCATCAGCCGCTGAGCCTTAGCGATGCGCCGCAGCCGCTCTTCGCGGGTAATCGGAACTGCGCGGGCGGCAAGATTAGACGGGCCCGGATCGGCCGCCACTGCCATCGAAGGCGCCAACGCGCTGACCGCCAACGCGCCTCCAGTCTGCGCGAGAAATTGCCTGCGGTTCGCGATCATGGTCATAGTGTCTCCTGCAACCGCACTGTTAGGGTATCGCCCGTGCAAGGCAAGCTTCGCGCTCCGCTTGGCTGGAGCTTCGGGTTTTCCTATAGAAGCGCGATGGGCGGGAGCTTTCTTGATGTCCGGTAGATTAAGGCCGCTCGACCGCTTGGAGGGCGATCAGCTCCGTGCGTCCCATCCCGCCGAACATGCGGCGCTGTCCGCCTCGGCGGGAACCGGCAAAACCCATGTGCTGACCGCTCGCGTGCTGCGCCTGTTGCTGCGCGGCGCCGATCCATCCTCTATCCTGTGCCTGACCTTTACGAAGGCGGGCGCGGCCGAAATGGCCGACCGTATTCATGCGCGGCTGGCCCATTGGGTGCGGCTCAAGGATGCGGACCTCGGCGTCGAGCTGATGGCGCTGGGCGAAGATCCGGGGCCCGAGGGGCGTGCACGGGCGCGCACCCTGTTTGCCCGTGTACTCGACGCGCGCGGCGGGGGGCTGCGTATCCAGACCATCCACGCTTTCGCCCAAGCCTTGCTCGCCGCTTTTCCGGCCGAAGCGGGGATGACACCCGGCTTCCGGCCCCTTGAGGGGCGTGAGGAGAAGCAATTGGCGCGGCAGGCGCTTGCCGATCTGCTCGTGCGCGCGGATGCTGGCGGCGACCTTGGCCTTATCCGCGACATGCAGGCATTGAGCCATCGCTTGGGGGAAAGCGGGGCGGAGGATTTCCTGACTCAATGCGCCCGCGCGCCTGATGCGATGGAGGCGCTCGGGCCTGCTCCCGGGATCGAGGCGCGGCTGCGAAGGGCCTTCGATCTTCCTTCCGGGGATATTGAAGAACGCATTGCAAGCCTTTGCGATAACGACACATTTGACTTAGGCTTGATTGACCGTATCTCGTCCGCAAACAGCATGTGGGGAACCGCGACCGGGCAGAGATGCTGCGCCGCGATCACCGCCTGGCGCGGCCGTACCGCCGCCGACCGTGCCGAGACCCTGAGCGAGCTGGCCGATGTCGTGCTTCGCAAGGATGGCGAGCCGCGTGCTATCACCGCCGGGCAGTTGAAGGCCGATGCCGATTACGAACGCCTCGCCGGCGACCTCGCCGAATGTTGCAAGGCGCTGATTGAAATGCGGGCCAAGGCGCGCCTCGTCACGTTGGTCGCGGCCGGGCTTCGCGCGGGGCAGGCCTTTGCCTTCGCTTATACCGATGCCAAACGCAGGGCGGGCGCGGTCGATTTCGATGATCTCATCCGCAAGGCCGAGGCATTGCTGCTCGAACCCGGCATGGGCGACTGGGTGCGCTTCAAGCTCGACCAGCGCACCGATCATGTGCTGATCGATGAAGCTCAGGACACAAACGAAAAGCAGTGGAACATCGTCCGCGCGCTTACCCTGGAATTCTTCGCGGGTGAGGGCGCGCGGGGCGGGGGGGATTACGATCCTCCCGGCCGCCGCACGATTTTCACCGTCGGCGACTACAAGCAGGCGATCTTCGGCTTCCAGGGTACGGATCCGCAGTCATTCGAAATCGCCCGTGCCTGGTTCGCCCGGGAAGCCGATGGGGTCGAAGCGCGCTTCCTCGACCTGTCGATCAGCCGCAGCTTCCGTTCATCGCCCGCCATCCTGTCCCTCGTCGACAATTGGCTGGAGGATTTCGGCCCCGCGCCGCTCGGCCTTCCCAGTCCGGCTGCCGAACATGAGAGCCACCATCGGCTCCGTGGCGGCTCCGTGACATTATGGGCTCCGTTCACCGCTGAAAGCCAGGCGGAGGTGGATGAAGGGGAGGAAGGCTGGATCGGCGATGCGGCCCGCCTCTACGCCGCCACCCTTGCCCGGCAGATCAAGACTTGGCTCGATGCCCCTTTCATGGTCGAAGCCAAGAAACGTCCGTTACGGCCGGAAGACATCCTCATCCTCGTCCGCCGCCGCAGTGAGCTAGCCGGATTGATCGTCGCGCGGCTCTACGCGGAAGGCGTCCCGGTTGCGGGCATCGACCGGCTGCTTCTCAACGCGCCGCTTGCCGTGCGCGATCTGGTCGCCGCGATCCGCTTCGCGCTCCAGCCGCTCGACGATCTCAACCTCGCCGGCCTGCTCGTGTCGCCCCTATTCGGCTGGTCGCAAGATGAGCTTTATGAAGTAGCGCACGGCCGGACGGGCGCGCTTTGGCCGCTGCTCCGGACAAGGACGGCTGCGAGCGGCAAGGCCGCCGAAACGCTTCAGGGTCTGCTCGCTATCCTTGCCATGGCCGATTATGCGACGCCGCACCAATTTCTCGAAACAATCCTGTCTGGCCCGATAGGGGGGCGGCGCAAGCTGATCGAGCGACTGGGCGCCGAAGCGCGCGATCCGATCGAACTGCTTCTCGCCAGCGCGCTCGATTTCGAGGGCAAGGGCGCTCTTTCGCTCCAGCACTTCCTCGACTGGTTCGCGCGCGGCGATGTCGAGGTCGTACGCGATCCCTCCGCCCCCTCCGATGCTGTACGGGTCATGACGGTTCATGGTTCGAAGGGCCTACAGGCGCCGCTCGTCATCCTCGCGGACGCAACGGTCGATCCGGCGCGCAAGCGGGAAAGCTTTGCGAACCTACCGCTGGAGAATGGCCTCAGCGTTCCTATCTTCCGCCCGCGAAAGGACGAATTGACCGAGCCGCTGCGATCGCAGGTCGAGGCCCGGGAAAGACGCGACCGCGAGGAGCATTGGCGCCTTCTTTACGTCGCGCTTACCCGCGCCGAGGAACGGCTTTATATCGGCGGCGCCCTCGGTCCCGCCGATCGCAACGGACCGCCGCAGGAAAGCTGGTATCGCGCAATCGAAAGCACGCTGGACCGGATGGGGGCGGCATGGGACGATGATCCGCTTTGGGGCAAGGCTCGCCTTCACGGCAGCGCCCCGCTTCCGGGCCGGAAGCCTGATCCGGTTGACCAGCGCGCCGACGCGCAACTTCCCGGCTGGCTCTATCGATCGCCCCCTCAAGAGGCCCGTCCACCCCGGCCGCTCGCACCCTCTGCCTTGGGAGACGATGATGTCGCCGATCCGCCGCCTTCGCCCGCCATGCGCCAGGCGGCGGAGCGCGGGCGGCTGCTCCACCAATTGTTCGAACGCTTGCCAGCCATTGCACCAGCTGAGCGAAAAGAGGTTGCCGACCAGTGGCTGCTGAAAGCGCGCGGTGTAGCGGATGAAGCCCTACGCGGCGCCCTGATCGACGCCGCCTGCACTGTGATCGACGACCCCCGCTTTCGCGAGCTGTTCGGACAAAACGCGCTTGCCGAGGCGCCGATCGCCGCCGTCCTTGGCGACGGATCGGTCATCTCGGGCACCACCGACCGCCTGCTCATCACCGAAAGCCGCATTCTGGTCGCCGATTTCAAGACGGGGAGAGCGGTGCCCCGCAGCCGAGATGCTATTCCCGTGCCGCATCTCCGGCAGATGGCGGCCTATGTCGCGGCCCTTGAAGTCGTTTTTCCTGATCGCGCCGTCGACGCGGCTTTGCTTTACACCGCAGGCCCCACCTTGTTCGCTCTTTCAGACGACGAGATTGGACGTTACCGGCCAATCGCGACTTGAGGCGGGCCACGCTCGGCCCTACATCGGCGCCAACACATTACGGAGATCATCATGGCGACCAAGACCGTTACCGACGCTTCCTTCCAGCAAGATGTGCTGGGCGCTTCCGAGCCCGTTCTCGTCGATTTCTGGGCGGAATGGTGTGGTCCGTGCAAGATGATCGCGCCGGCGCTTGAGGAAATCAGTAACGACCTCAATGGCAAGGTTACGATCGCGAAGATCAACATCGATGAAAATCCCGATGCCCCGGCCAAATATGGCGTGCGCGGCATCCCGACGATGATCCTCTTCAAGGACGGCCGGCCGGCTGCGACCAAGGTCGGCGCAGCACCCAAAGGCTCGATCCAGAATTGGTTGGAAGGCGAACTTTAAGCTTATCCTCACAGGTCACCCCGGCGAAAGCCGGGGTCTCCCAATGGAGAGGCGCATTCCCGGCATGAGATTCCGGCTCTCGCCGGAATGACATGGAGAGGGCCCTTCAATTGACTTGGTCCCTGCGCGATCCTACATCGCGCGGCAGCATTTCGCGGGGGCGTCCGCATGACGGACGCATGTGAAATCACACAATAGAATAGACAGGATCGCCCATGTTTGGCGGATTTGCCAAAGCCATTTTCGGATCGTCCAACGACCGCTACGTCCGCACTCTCCGCAAGATCGTCGACAAGATCAATGCGCTGGAGCCCGCCATCCAGGCGATGACCGACGATGAGCTGAAGGGACAAACAAGGCGTTTCCGCGAAAGGCATGATGCGGGCGAAAGCCTGGACGACCTGCTGCCCGAAGCCTTTGCCACGGTCCGTGAAGCGTCTGTCCGCGTGCTCGGCATGCGCCATTTCGATGTGCAGATGATCGGCGGCATGGCGCTTCATCGCGGCGAGATCGCCGAAATGCGTACGGGTGAGGGCAAGACGCTTGTCGCGACGCTCGCTACCTATCTGAACGCCATTCCCGGCAAGGGCGTCCACGTCGTTACCGTAAACGATTATCTCGCCCGCCGCGACGCGGAATGGATGGGCCAGGTTTATCGCTACCTCGGGCTTACGGTCGGCGTCATCGTGCCGAACCTTAGCGATATTCAGCGCCGCGACGCTTATAATAGCGACATCACCTACGCGACGAATAACGAGCTCGGCTTCGATTTCCTGCGTGACAATATGAAATATGACCGCGCCCAGATGGTGCAGCGGCCTTTCAACTACGCCATCGTCGACGAAGTAGACTCGATCCTTATCGATGAAGCGCGCACGCCGCTGATTATTTCCGGCCCCACGGATGACAAGTCGGAACTCTACAAGAGCGTCGATGCTATCGTTCGGCAGATGGTGCCGGACGATTACGAAGTCGACGAAAAGCAGAAATCGGTCGTGCTGACCGAAGACGGCACGGAAAAAATGGAACGCCTGCTGGAAGATGCGGGCCTTCTCGTTGGTGCCAACCTTTATGACTTTGAGAACACGCAGGTTGTCCATCACGTTAACCAGGCGCTGAAGGCCAATGTGATCTTCAAGCTCGACGTCGATTACCTTATCCACGAGGGTAAGGTCGTCATCATCGACGAATTTAACGGCCGCATGATGGAAGGTCGCCGCTGGTCCGATGGCTTGCACCAGGCGGTCGAGGCCAAGGAAGGCGTGACGATCGAGCCGGAAAACCAGACGCTCGCTTCGATTACTTTCCAGAATTATTTCCGCATGTATCCGAAACTGTCGGGCATGACCGGAACTGCGGCGACCGAAGCGCCGGAATTTTACGACATCTACAAGATGAACGTCGTGACCATCCCGACCAACGTTCCGGTGCAGCGGATCGACGAGGATGACGAATTCTACAAGAACGAAGCGGACAAATTCGCCGCCATCACTAAATCGGTGAAGGAAAAGCAGGCGCTTGGTCAGCCAATTCTGGTCGGCACCGTCTCTATTGATAAATCGAATGCACTTTCGAAATATTTCGCGGCTGAGGGCATCAAGCATAATGTCCTCAACGCCAAATATCACGAGCAGGAAGCCCACATCGTGGCCCAGGCCGGCCGCATCGGCGCGGTCACCATTGCCACCAATATGGCTGGTCGGGGCACCGACATCCAGCTCGGCGGCAACCTTGAGTTCCGCATGTCGGATGAACATGCCGCGCTGACGGCGGGCACGCCCGAATATGACGCGAAGGCGGAGGAAATCCGTGCCGAGATCGTGGCTGAAAAGCAGGCGGTGCTTGCGGCGGGTGGCCTCTTCGTCCTCGGCACCGAGCGGCATGAAAGCCGCCGGATCGACAATCAGCTGCGCGGCCGTTCGGGCCGTCAGGGTGATCCGGGCCTTAGCCGTTTCTACCTCAGTCTCGACGACGATTTGCTGCGCATCTTCGGTCCCCAGACGATGTTCGCGCGTCTGATGAACAAAAACCTGGAAGATGGCGAGGCGATCGTCAGCCCTTGGATTTCAAAGGCGATCGAAACCGCGCAGAAGAAGGTCGAAGCGCGCAATTACGACATCCGCAAGCAGGTCGTCGAATATGACGACGTGATGAACGATCAGCGTAAGGTGATCTACGAACAGCGCGCCGACATCATGGACGCCGACACGGTCGGTGACGTGGTGGAGGACATGCGCGCCGAAACGGTGAACGGCATCGTCGGGGAAACCTGCCCGCCCAATACCTATCCCGAACAGTGGGATGTCGCGACGCTCAAGGAACGGGTGCAGCACATCTTCGGCCTGACGCCACCGATCGACGATTGGGTTCAGGAAGAAGCCGTCGAACCGGAAATGCTGGTCGAGCGTCTCCTTGAACTCGCCAATCAGCAAATTGCTGGCAAGACGGCGGATCTGCCGCCTGAAACCTATGTTCAGGTCGAAAAGAGCATCCTCCTCCAGTCGCTTGACCATCACTGGAAGGAGCATCTGGGAATGCTCGACGCGCTTCGTCAGGTCGTCCACCTGCGCGCTTATGCGCAGAAGAAGCCGATCGACGAATATAAGCACGAAGCTTTCCAGATGTTCGAGCGCATGCTCGGCTCGATCCGCGAGGACGTCACGCGTTCACTCGCTTATGCGCAGTTCAACTGGACGCCCCCGGTCGAGCCGGCACTTCCGGACTTCGTGACGACCCACATCGATCCGATGACCGGTGACGACAATAGTGCTGACGTAGACGCGTCCACCGGCAACATCATGTCGCGTTTGCCGCCGATGCAGATGGCGCAGCCGGATATGCCCGAAGACACCAACGTTCAGGTGGCGATGACGGGCGAGGAACCGATCAGCCGCAACGCCCCATGCCCATGCGGATCGGGCCGCAAATACAAGCATTGCCACGGGGCGCTGTAATCAGATCGGGAAGTCATGCCGGTGAAACCGGCATCTCCCGGAAAAAGGGGCGTCGGTGCGCACACCGGCGCCCTTCTTTTATGATCGATCCAGCGCAGCCTTTACGAAGAGTGTGGCCTCTGGCTCATGCTACTTTCTGGAAAACAGCTAAAAAACGGAGTAAGGGTTTCGGAACGGCCCCGAACTGAACTTCGGGCCAATGCATGGGAACGGATTATGGCTCACCCTCACGCATCACTTTCCGGTCGCCAACGGACAAAGGGAAATGGGATGAAGGCGGTTTTCCTGCTGACTCTTCTGTGGGCATCGCCAGCGTCCCTGGCGATCGCGCAGGAAACGGCGGGGCCGCCGGTGACTGTCGACATCAACGGCCTTCGCCTTGGCATGACTCCTGCTGAAGCCACGGCGGCGATCGGCGCCGCCGGGCTGCCGAACGTTCATCGCGGGGGCAAGGATTTCTATATCGACAAGGTGCGGCTCAATAATCGCGACGATCTTATCTTTACTTCAGCCATGCGTTCGGAGGTTTTCGGCGATCCATCCCCGTTCACCGGAGGCGAGCGCCTTGGCCGCCGTATCATGGCGGTGAGCTTCTTGCCCGACACCAATCGCGAACGCGCGTGGGGTATCTATCATTACCGCACCTTCCGACCGGGGGAGGGGCCGCTCGTCGCCAACACGATCGAAGGACTGGTCGACAAATATGGCGAACCCAATCTCCATAAAGGGCTCGCCAAGGCGAACTTTATCCGTGGCGTTCCCGCAAGTGAGGGCACATCGGGCGGAACGATGCTCTGGTATTGGAATGACGCCGGTAAACCCATGGATACACGCGTCGGCGAAAATTGCCGCGCTGCACTCAGCAACAGCATGATCGGTTCCGGCGGTCCGGATATCGGCCTCTACAATGGCGTGACGCTCGACAGTTCGATGACGAAGCGAGATTGGGAGGCAGGCCGCCGCGCGGGTTGCGGACGTGTGATCGAAGCGCAGCTTGGCTGGAACCGCGACGGCGTATTGACGAGGATGAGCGTGTCTGCGGTTGATCTCGGCCCGGCTTGGGACGCAGCGGTCAATCTCTCACGCAAAATTCAGGGTCATGAGGCAGAGGCGCAACGCGAACGCGTGCGTAAGGCCAATGAGAATAAGCCCGAACTCTAGTGCGGGAGGCCCTCTCCCTTGAAAGGGAGAGGGTATCAGGGCATCAAGCGAGCTTCAGCCCTTCCTTGTGCATAGCGGCCGTCAGCTTCTTGTTTTGCTCTTCGCTCAGCGAAGCGTGGAATTCCGGGAAGATGCGCTCCTCCTCTTCCTCCATATGCGTTTCCAGCATCGTGCGGAACTCGCGGACCTTGGCGATCCATTCCGGGCTTGTCTTTTCGATATTGTCGAGTTCGTAAAGGAACGTCTTCACATAGCCGTGGTCGGAATTGAGGTGATCGGCCTCCGCTCCTTCGTTGGCTTCGCGAAGCGCCGGATAGATAACATTTTCCTCTTCCATCGCATGTTTGCTGAGTGCGTGTTTCAGCTGCATCAGCAGCATACCGCGCATCATCGTCTGATCGTCGCGCGTCGCTTCAATCTTGTCGAAAATGGCGAGCGTCATTTCATGTTCGTTCTTAAGGCTTTCCATCCAATCGCCGCGGCCCGTGGCGAACTGGACGATGAACTTGCGGCCGATATTGGCCGCAAAGCCTGCCGCGACCCCGGCTACCGCCGCGCCGATCACTGCGGTGCGGCCGCCATTGTCCCAGCTGAAAGCGCTGCTTTCAGATCCCGAGCGCGGGCTGCTGCCTGTGCTCGACCCATTGTTGTTGCTGCTCCGGTTGTTCGTCCGGCTGCGGCTCGTTCCGCCACTCCGGCTTGTGCTTCTGCTCGTTTCACGGGTTGCCATCTATGACCTCCTTCTTTGGCGATTGAAACTGACTTGGTCAGGGGGCGGTTCCGGCTGATCGCGCCCTGATATTCCGGAACCGGGCCTGAAACGGCGAGCCGGTGTTTCCCTGCGACGGCAGCAACGGGCGATCCGCCAGACCGTGCGTTGCTTCTCCAACCTCGAAGGGAGACGGTCATGAAGGCATTGGTTTGGCACGGAAAACAGGACATCAGGTACGATACCGTACCCGATCCGGAGATCGAGGATGGCCGCGACGCCATCATAAAGGTGACGAGCTGCGCGATCTGCGGATCGGACCTTCACCTCTTCCACAACCTCATGCCCGGCATGAAGCCCGGCGACATCGTGGGTCATGAAACGATGGGGGAAGTGGTCGAGGTCGGTAAAGACAACAAGGCGCTCAAGAAAGGGGACCGCATCGTCGTTCCCTTCACCATCATCTGTGGCGAATGCCATCAGTGCCGAAAGGGCAATTTCTCGGTTTGCGAGCGCACGAACCGCAACAAGGATCTTGGCGACAAGGTGTTTGGCCACGCCACGGCGGGGCTGTTCGGCTACACGCACCTCACCGGCGGCTATTCAGGCGGTCAGGCCGAATATCTCCGCGTTCCGTTCGCCGACGCCACGCACATCAAGGTGCCGGACAGCATGACCGATGAGCAGGCCCTGTTCCTCAGCGACATCTTTCCGACAGGCTGGCAGGCTGCCGTCTATTGCGACATCGAGCCAACCGACACGGTGGCCGTCTGGGGCTGTGGCCCGGTTGGCCAGATGACGATCCGCAGCGCGATCCTTCTCGGAGCCAAACAAGTGATTGCGATTGATCGGCTGCCGGAACGGCTCGCCATGGCAGCTGCCGCCGGAGCGATCCCGATCAATTTTGAGGAAGAGAGCGTCATCGAGCGCCTCAATGAGCTCACGAATGGCAAGGGCCCCGAAAAGTGCATCGACGCCGTCGGCATGGAGGCGCACGCCACTTCATCGGTCGACGCTCTCTACGACCGCGCTAAGCAGATGACGATGATGGAAACCGATCGCCCCCATGTTCTGCGCGAGATGATGTATGTCTGCCGCCCGGGCGGCACGCTCTCCATCCCCGGCGTTTATGGCGGCGTCCTCGACAAGGTGCCGTTCGGCATGGTGATGAACAAGGGCCTCACCATCCGCACCGGCCAGACCCACGTCAATCGCTGGGCCGACGATCTCGTCCGCCGGATCGAGGAAGGGCAAATCGACCCTTCCTTCGTCATCACCCACACGACCGGCCTTGATGAAGGGCCCGGCATGTACCGCACATTCGAACATAAGCAGGACGACTGCATCAAAGTCGTGCTGAAGCCTTAAAAGGAGATACGGACATGGAAGCTTCCACTTTGGCGACCGCGCGCCCCGACAAGAGCCTGACCCTTACCGACCGCATGGCTCGCAATCTCGGCTGGTTCAGTATCGGCCTTGGCATTGCCGAACTCGTTGCTCCCGGCAAGGTCGGCCGCGCCGTCGGTCTCGATGGCCAGGAGAATGTCCTGCGGGCTTATGGCGTGCGCGAAATCGGCGCGGGCGTTGGCGCGCTTTCGATCGATCCCGCCCCATTCATCTGGAGCCGCGTTGCGGGCGATCTTCTAGACCTCGGCACGCTGGCGCAGGGGTTGAAGGGGCAGGGTGAGGCCAAACGCAATGCGGCGATCGCGATCGGCGCGGTTGCGGCCATCACGCTGATCGACGTCGCTGTCGCGCTATCGCTCGGCAAGGAACGCGCGCGCGAACGCGGAGAAACGCGCGATTACAGCGACCGCAGCGGTTTCCCCAGCGGTGCCGCTAAAGCCCGTGGCGCAGGCCGGCCAAAGGAGGAGAAAAAGATCGCAACCCGCGAGCTTGAGGTCACCACCTAACCTCATTCCGTCACCCCGGCGAAAGCCGGGGGCTCCTGCCGGAAAAGCGCCTTCTCGTCACGAGATACTGGCCTACGCCGGTATGACGCAGACGCAACCGAACTGGCGAAGATCACACAAACGAAAAAGCCCCGGCGATTTTGCCGGGGCTTTTCATGCCTGAGAGACTGCAAGGGAGTGTGGCTCCCCGGGCCTGATTCGAACAGGCGGCCGTCCGATTAACAGTCGGATGCTCTACCGCTGAGCTACCGGGGAGCAGCCTCTTGGGCGAGCGGGGCTATAGCAGCGCTTTTTTCGGGAAGGCAAGCGCCTTTCCGGGTCAGATGTTAAATTGTTCCATCGCGATCCGCTCATCGAGCGCATGTTCGGGATCGAAGAGCAACGTCAGTGCCTCGGCGCGGTCCGCCTTGATCTCCACGCGTTCGACTTCGCGAACCTCGAACTGATCCGCCACGGCGGAAACCGGGCGCTTTTCCGGATCGAGAACGCGGAAAGTGATCGTCATATCATCGGGCAGCACCGCCCCGCGCCAGCGCCGGGGGCGAAAGGGGCTGATCGGCGTCAATGCGACAAGCTTCGATCCCAAAGGCAGGATCGGTCCCTGCGCGGAGAAATTATAAGCGGTGGAGCCCGCTGGCGTCGCCACCAGCACGCCGTCGCAGACCAGCTCCTGCATCACCACGCGGCCGTTCACCGATACTTCGATTCCCGCCGTCTGGCGCGTCTCGCGGAGCAGCGAAACTTCATTGATGGCTGGACTGCGATAGGTCTTCCCCGCCGCTGTCACCGCCTTCATCGATAAGGGTGTCACCGCGAAGGATTTTGCGTTTGCGATCCGCGCGTCGAGCCCGTTCGGCCGCCACTCGTTCATCAAGAAGCCATACGTGCCCCGGTTCATGCCGAAGACCGGCTTCAATTTCTTCTTCCGGAGCATTGCGTGCAGCGTCTCGAGCATGAACCCATCGCCACCCAGCGCAACCACAATCTCCGCTTCGTCCATCGGGACAAAGGGGTGACGGGCCTTC
Source organism: Allosphingosinicella vermicomposti (assembly GCF_003012815.1). Classification (GTDB taxonomy): domain Bacteria; phylum Pseudomonadota; class Alphaproteobacteria; order Sphingomonadales; family Sphingomonadaceae; genus Allosphingosinicella; species Allosphingosinicella vermicomposti. The sequence continues at coordinate 857,870 of NZ_PXYJ01000001.1, forward strand.
AGCAGCGCTCCGGCCTCCTTCGCTACGGGAGATTTCGACGTTACCAACGCCAGTTTTTTAGAGCCGGTCATAGCGCTCTAGTTATGGGCGTGACGCCCATCCGGCAAGCAAAGGAAATATTGACGTTGGCGGAACGTTCTCTGCCCGATAGAGCGACCCCCCGGGGAAGTATTGAATGCCAGAATCCAAGTCGCCGCTTTTCATTTTCTCTCCGCGTCACGGCGCTGATCTTGTGCGGATGAGCGAAGGCGCCGGTTGGCGACCCGTCCTTGCCGAAGATATCGAAAGCAGCCCGGATACGTTCAGGCGCTCCGGCGCGTGGGTCATCGTCATCGACGCGCGCGATGCCATGGGGCCCGCGCGCAAGGCTGTTGTGGCCCTTGCCGAGATTGCGGAGAAGGAGCGCAGTGCAATTCTCCTCATCCTCCCCGCCGAATGCGATCATCTGCCCTGGTTCCGGCGTAACGGCGTCACGCATTTCATCTTCGCGCCGTTCGAGACACGCAATTTTGTCGAGGCCGTCCATTTCGCCGCGCGCTTTGCCGAACAGGTTTCCGGTGGCCGCCGCCGTGGTCTTCGCGGCCGCAAGAGCCCCGCTGCGCTTTTCCTTACCGACAGCAAGCGCAAACGGCGCCGCAAGCGGCTGGAAATCGATCTCAAGCCCGCACTCGAACGCGATGAAATTCATATTCTTTTCCAGCCGCAAGTTTCCATTGCCACCGGCAAGATCGTCGGCGTGGAAGCGCTGGCCCGCTGGCACCATCCGGAATTAGGCGAAGTCGGCGCTGAGGCCCTGTTCGACGCGGCCGAGCACTCCGACCTCAACCTTGAATTGTCCCGCCACGTTCATGCCAAGGCACTGCGGGAAGTGGCCGCTTGGCCAGCGCTCCTTTCGAACCTTCGCGTGTCGCTCAACATCACGGCGGGGGACATCATGGCGCCGGGTTTCGTGCGCAATTTCCTCGCGCTGATCGACGCATCCGGCGCACCGCGCGCGCGCGTCACCGTGGAGGTCACCGAGAGCGGCCTGATGCACAATCTCGACACCGCCTCCTCCTTGCTCGGCCAGCTTCGCGAGGCGGGCCTTTGTGTCGCGATCGATGATTTCGGCACCGGTTATTCGAGTCTTGCTTATCTCAAGATACTGCCGCTCGATTACCTCAAGATCGACAAGCGCATGTCGGTCGATATCCTGGGATCGACCCGCGACAGCGTCGTCGTCCGCAGCGTCATCGATATGGCCCGCTCCCTCGATCTCGCCGTTGTCGCGGAAGGGGTGGAAACGCAGGAGCAGCTCGATCTTCTGGCAGCGGAAGGTTGCACCTATTCACAGGGCTTCCTCCATTCGCCGCCGATCAACAGCGCCGCTTTGCAAGATTTGGTCGCTGCACGGAATTAGCGCTCCAGCCTTAGCCGGAACGTCACCCCAAAATCTTCGCCAACCCCTTCGATAGCTGCACCGCACCATTGATCCGCGCTTGCGGGTCCGGCCAGTTGCGGGTGATGACGAGCTTTGAATCCGGTCGCAATTTTGCTGTACCCTTCAGACGCTGCACATAGGCGATGAGCCCTTGAAGGTCGGGAAATTCGTCATTCTGGAACGAGACAAGCGCGCCCTTCGGCCCAACATCGAGCTTCACGATGCACGCCTTGCGGCAATTATTCTTCGTCTCGATGATCTTGAGGAGATTATCCGTTGCCTCCGGGAGCTTGCCGAAGCGGTCGATCAGCTCCGCCGCGAATTCCTCGATCTCCGCGCGAGTCTCAAGTTCGTTCATGCGGCGATAGAGGCCCATGCGAAGGTCGAGGTCCGGCACATAAGTGTCCGGGATCATGATCGGCGCATCGACGGTGATCTGGGGCGAGAATTCCTCCTGCCGCGCTTCCAGGCCTACGTCGCCCGCTTTGGCCGCGACGATCGCATCTTCCAGCATCGACTGGTAAAGCTCGAAGCCCACTTCCTTGATGTGCCCCGATTGCTCGTCGCCGAGCAGATTGCCCGCGCCCCGTATGTCGAGATCGTGACTGGCAAGCTGGAAGCCCGCGCCCAAGCTGTCGAGATTGGCGAGCACCTGCAGGCGCTTGTCCGCATTTTCGGTGACGGTGCGCGTCTCGGGCGTCGTGAAATAGGCGTAGGCGCGCGTCTTTGCCCGTCCTACGCGCCCCCGCAGCTGATAGAGCTGGGCAAGGCCGAAGCGATCGGCGCGGTGCATGATGAGCGTGTTCGCCGTCGGGATGTCGATCCCGCTCTCGATGATGGTGGTCGACAGCAGCACCTCATATTTCCGATCGTAGAAAGCGGACATCCGCTCTTCCACTTCCGTTGCCGACATCTGTCCGTGCGCGACGACGTAGCGCACCTCCGGCACTTCGTTGCGCAGAAACTCCTCGATGTCCGGAAGGTCCGCGATACGCGGCACGACAAAATAGCTCTGCCCGCCGCGATAATGTTCGCGCAGCAGCGCCTCGCGCAGCACCACCGGATCCCAGGGCATAACATAGGTGCGCACGGCCAGGCGATCGACCGGCGGAGTCTGGATGACGGAAAGCTCGCGCAGCCCCGACATCGCCATCTGCAGCGTGCGCGGGATCGGCGTCGCGGTGAGCGTCAGGACGTGAACGTCCGCCCGCATCGCCTTCAGCCTTTCCTTGTGCGTCACGCCGAAGCGTTGTTCCTCGTCAACGATGACGAGGCCCAGTTTTTTGAATTCCACACCCTTGGCGAGCAGGGCGTGGGTGCCGATGACGATATCCGTATGTCCTTCGGCCAGCCGCTCCTTAGTGAGCTTCGCTTCGGCGGCGGGAACAAGCCGAGACAGACGGCCGATCTCCACCGGGAAACCCTGAAACCGCTCCTGGAAGCTGTTATAATGCTGACGGGCGAGGAGGGTGGTCGGGCAGACGAGCGCAACCTGATAGCCCGCCATCGCCGCCACGAAAGCTGCGCGCAGGGCCACCTCGGTCTTGCCGAAGCCGACATCCCCGCAGACCAAACGGTCCATTGGCCGCCCGGCGCCTAAATCCTCGATCACGTCCGCAATGGCGCGGTCCTGATCCTCGGTTTCCTCATAAGGGAAGCGGTCGACGAAGGCGGCATAGCTTGTGTCGGGTTCCGCCACCACGCCGGGACGGAGCGCGCGTTCTGCGGCGGTCTTGATGAGCTCGTTCGCAATCTCGCGAATCCGCTCCTTCATCCGCGCCTTGCGCCGCTGCCAGGCCTCGCCGCCTAATTTGTCGAGGCTGACGCCTTCCTCACCGCTGCCGTAGCGGGAGAGGACGTCGATATTCTCGACCGGCACGTAGAGCTTGTCGCCGCCCGCATATTCGAGCGCGACGCAATCGTGCGGGGACGTGCCGACCGGGATCTGCGTCAGCCCCTCATAGCGTCCAATGCCATGGTCGGCGTGCACGACAAGATCGCCGGGGCTAAGCGTCGCGAGCTCAGACAGAAAGGCGTCCGCGCTCTTCTTCCGCTTGCGCCGCCGGACGAGACGGTCGCCGAGCATGTCCTGCTCGGTGAGAAGCGCCACATCCTTGGTCGTGAAACCATGGTCCAACTGGACGACGGTCAGCGCGACCTGATTCTTCGCTGCGGCGCCCAGCGCCTCCTGCCAGCCATCGGTCTCGACCGTCTTGGTCAGGCCATGATCGGCGAGCAGGCCTTTCAAGCGCTCCCGCGCGCCGCTCGTATAGCTGGCGAGGACAACCTTCTTTCCCGCCCGACGAAGCGCGGTCACATGCTCAACCACTGCTTCATAGACATTGGCATTCTGCGCGCGCTCCGGCGCGAAGTCGCGGGGGCCATCCACTTCGAAGTCGACGACGCTGGAGCTTTCCGGCTCGTGGAACGGTGTCGCGAGGTGAAGCGGCCGTTCCGCGATCAGTGCCTGCCACTCGTCCCGTGTCAGATAGAGTGTCTTGGGCTCGAGCGGGCGGTAGCTGCCGGGATCGTTCGACTGCGCGCGCTTGCGGTTTTCGAAATAATCCTCGACCGCCTCGAACCGCGCTTCGGCCGCACCGGCATCGCCCGCATCGCGAACCACGATATCCTCGTCGGACAGGTGATCAAAGAGCGTCGCCAGCCTTTCTTCGAACAAGGGCAGCCAATGGTCCAGTCCGGCAAGGCGCCGTCCTTCCGAAATCGCCTGATAAAGCGGATCGCCGGTCGCGGTCGCCCCGAACAATTCACGGTAGCGCGAGCGGAACCGCTTAATGCTCTCTTCGTCCAGCAAAGCTTCGGACGCGGGAAGGAGGGTAAAGCCCTCGACCGTCCCCGTCGTCCGCTGCGTCGCCGGATCGAAGCGCCGCACCGTCTCGATCTCGTCGCCGAAAAAGTCGAGGCGCAAGGCCTCTTCCTCGCCCGAGGGAAAGAGGTCGACGAGGCCGCCGCGCACCGCATATTCTCCAGCGTCCTGAACGCTTTCGACGCGGACATAGCCATTGGCGTTGAGGAGTACAGCTAGCCGGTCCCGGTCGATCCGTTCGCCCGGCGCCAGCCGTGCGACCAACTGCCGGATGCGAAATGGCGTCAGCGTCCGCTGCGTCGCGGCGTTGACCGTGGTGACGAGCAATTGCGGCTTGTCGCTCTTGCGCTGAAGCGCATGCAGCGCCGCCAGCCGCTCCGAAGACGCGCGAAGGTAAGGGGAGGAGCGATCGTAGGGAAGGCAGTCCCAGGCCGGGAAGGACAAGGTCTCGAGCTCCGGCGCGAAATAATGCGCCGCATCCACAATCGCCCGCATCGCCGCTTCATCGGGCGCAATGAACACCGCTCGCCCCTTGGCTGCCCGCGCGAGATCGGCGGCAAGCCAGGGCATGAAGCCGGAAGGCGCACCGGCGAGGGTGATCGACGCCTTGGCCGAAAGGATCTTCTTGAGGCCGCTCATGCCCTGCCACCCGCGCAAGAAATCCCTCCCCCATCAAGGCGGAGGGGACGAACCGCTTCCGCCACCGCCATCACCGCAAATGCCTGATATAATCGAGGGTCTGGAGCTTCTTCATCATCGGCCCCCCGTAACGCTCCGGAGGCGTCTGGGTGCCAATCGCCCAGGCCATGATCTCGACATCCTCTTCGCCGAGCAACGTCTCGAACCATTCGATCTCCGCATCGCCCCACGCTTCGTGATGCGCATTGAAATAGCCGCCGATCAGCAAATCGGCCTCCTTCGTTCCGCGGTGCCAGGCACGAAAGCGCAGGCGTTTCAGGCGGTTGTCGCGGTCCATCATGGCTCCAATAGGAAAAGAGCCGGCGGGCGCTGGCGGTGCCCGTCGACTTTGATTAGGACACGCATCTAGTCATGCGGCCCGACATACTCAATCCGCTGTTCGCCGAAGTGGAGGTGCTGAAGGGCATCGGCCCCGGTTTGGCCAAGCCGCTCAAGCGGCTGGGGCTGGAGAAGGTCGCCGATATCCTGTTTCACCTGCCGGTGAGTTGGATCGAGCGCCGCCGCGTCGCGGAGCTGGACGAAGCCGATGTCGGCTGCATCATCGTCGTCGAGGTGACGCCCGTCGATTACCGCCACAGTGGGGGCAGGGGGCCGTTCCGCGTCCACGCCAAGGACAACGCGGGCAATTACATTACCCTCACTTATTTCAACAATCCGGGCTGGGCGAAAAAGCAGCTCCCCTTGGGTGAGCCCAAGATCATCTCCGGCAAGCTCGATCGCTACGGCCAGGAATTGCAGATGGTCCATCCGGACTATGTCCTGCCGCCCGCCGAAGCCGGAACGCTGCCTCTCCGCGAGCCAGTCTATCCGCTGTCGGAAGGGCTCACGAACAACCGCATGGGTCAGCTTGTGGCGCAGGCGCTCGACCGCTTGCCAAATCTTGGTGAATGGATCGAGCCCAGCCTGATGGCGAAACGCGGCTGGCCGGACTGGCAGAAGGCGCTCAATCTCGCCCATCGCGATCCGGAAGCCGACGCCGCCCGCTATCGCCTCGCTTATGACGAAATCTTCGCCAACCAGTTGGCTTTGAGCCTCGTCCGTGCCTCGTCCCGCAAGCGCAAGGGCATGCCGCTGAAGGGCGACGGGCGCCTCCGCGCCCTGCTAAATCTGCCTTACGCGCCCACCGGCGCCCAGCGCCGCGCGATGGGCGAGATTGAGGGCGACATGCAGCAGGATATGCCGATGCTCCGCCTGCTTCAGGGTGACGTCGGCTCCGGCAAGACGCTCGTGGCGCTGGAAGCCCTGCTCATCGCTGTGGAGGCCGGTGCTCAGGGGGCCATGCTCGCCCCCACCGAAATCCTCGCTCGCCAGCATTTCGAAACCCTTATTCGCCAACTTTCCGGGCTGCCCGTCAACATCGCAATCCTCACCGGCCGCGAGAAGGGCAGGGCGCGCGACGCGACGCTCATGGCGCTAGCCGACGGTTCGATCCACATCCTCGTCGGCACCCACGCCATCTTCCAGGAAGCGGTGGGCTATAAAAATCTCGGCCTCGCGGTGGTGGACGAACAGCACCGCTTCGGCGTAGCTCAGCGCATGATGCTCGCGCAAAAGGCCACGCATCCGCCGCATCTTCTCGTCATGACCGCGACGCCGATCCCGCGCACACTGACGCTCACCCAATATGGCGAGATGGACGTGAGCCGCCTCGACGAAATGCCGCCCGGCCGCCAGCCGATCGAGACCCGCGTGCTGAGCGTCGACCGTCTCGTCGAAGTCGTCGACGCGCTCGGCCGCCACATGGAAGGCGGCGGGCAAGCCTATTGGGTCTGCCCGCTCGTCGAGGAAAGCGAAGCCTCCGATCAGGCCGCCGCCGAAGAACGCGCTCGCACGCTGCGCCAGCGCTTCGGCGACCGCGTCGGTCTGGTCCACGGCCGCATGAAGGGGCCGGAAAAGGATGCGGTCATGGCCGCCTTTCAGCGCGGCGACCTTTCCGTTCTGGTCGCCACAACGGTGATCGAAGTGGGCGTTGACGTGCCCAACGCGACGCTGATGATTATCGAAGGCGCCGACCGCTTCGGCCTCGCTCAGCTTCATCAGCTTCGCGGCCGAGTAGGGCGCGGCGACCAGAAATCCATCTGCCTCCTCCTGCGCGGCAATACGTTAAGCGAAACCGCCCGCGCTCGCCTCGCCCTGATGCGCGAAACCAATGACGGCTTCCGCATCGCCGAAGAAGACCTCCGCCTCCGCGGCGCGGGCGAAATCCTCGGTACTCGCCAGTCCGGCGAAGCCCAGTTCCGCGTTGCGACGCCCGAATTGTTACAGGAACTTGCCCCCATCGCGGCAGGAGACGCCCGCCTCCTCATCGACCGCAACGGCGGCCTGAAGGGCGAGCGCGGGCAAGCGGCTCGCAACCTCCTTTATCTCTTCGAGAGGGATGCCGCGGTGGACCTCATCCGTTCCGGTTAAAAACTCAATAACGGAGGTAGGGGCGCCGTTCCTCCGCCCAAGCTTCCTCATCTGCCGCCGTCAACGCATCGAGCCCTGCGGGTGTCGCGGCCGGATCGTCCACCCATAAGCGCAAAAGCGGGCTGCCGTTGATGACGTCGATGGGGAGCTTCCCGAATTCATATTCGTAAGGAAAGTCGCGCCAGAGGTCGTAATCCGGGTAGAGGTTGCGGATAGCCTTGAAGGCGAGCGCCTGGATGCGCCACGGCTTGAAGGCGGCGTGATCGTAGAAAGCGCCTTCGGCATGGATGTGAACACCGCTGCATAAGGTACCGACATGTTTGTGGAATGTCGGTTCGAACCAGCAATCGCGGAGCTTGCAGCCAGTGAGCCATTCGGGCGCGACGGCCTGCATTTCGGCGATGACGGCGCGGGCGTCTATATCGGGTGCGCCGAACAGTTCGAGCGGACGGGTCGTGCCCCTCCCCTCCGACAATGTAGCGCCTTCGAGCATCACGGTTCCGGCATAAGCGCGGGCCATGTTGAGGTTAGGCGCATTGGGGCTCGGGTTGATCCAGAGGCGATCCGTCGGCCAGCCGAAGCCGGGCGCGGCGTCGGGTTCGTACCCTTCCATCCCAATCACCTTATAGGCGACGTCGAGTTTGTAGTGCGCGATGAACCAGAGACCCAATTCGCCGAGCGTCAGGCCGTGGCGCATCGGCATCGGTCCTGCTCCGACGAAGCTTTCCCAGCCCGGCCGAAGGGTGAGACCTTCGATCGGGCGCCCCGCGGGATTGGGACGATCGAGCACCCAGACTTCCTTGCCATGTTCTGCAGCGGCTTCGAGCACGTAGAGCAAGGTGGTGATGAAGGTGTAGATGCGGCAGCCCAGGTCCTGGAGATCGATGAGGATCACGTCGAACGTGTCCATCATCGCCTCGGTCGGGCGGCGCACTTCGCCATAGAGGCTGAAGATCGGGATGTTATGGACGGGATCCCGGAAATCCGGCGATTCCACCATATTGTCCTGCTTGTCGCCGCGCAGGCCATGTTGCGGGCCGAAGGCTGCACTGAGCGTCACATCACCCAGCGCCGCCAGCGCATCGAGACTGTGGGTGAGGTCTTCCGTCACCGAGGCGGGGTGGGCGAGCAGCGCGACGCGCTTGCCCTCGAGCGGAGCGCGGAGGGCTGGATCAGCGAGGAGGCGGTCGATTCCGAATTTCATGATGGCATCGCTGCCGGGAGTTCGAGCGCAAAGCAATCCTCATGATGGAAATCCGGCTTTCCCGAGGGGTGTTTCAGTGCCCAATAGGAAACGCGGTCGTTCTTTTCCTCAATTACGGCCGAGAGGGCGAGATGCCAGGGCTGATCAAGGGGAAGCATGGCGGATTGAAGCTCGAGCGTGGCGGTGAGCATCAGGAAAGGCGCTTCGAAGCGGTCGAGCGGGCCGATGCTCGAGCTGTGGCCGTCATCGCCCGGGCCCAGCGGTTCGCGGCGCATATAGGTCTGGATCGCCGGATCTCCCACATGATTTTCCGGCGCCATATTCTCACGATAACCGGTGAAATGGTAGCAATTCCAATTGCCGGACGGTGCGAGGTTGAACTCGCGATAGGCGTTGTCATCGCCGACCCGCAGGAAGGCTTCGAAACAGGTGGTGCGCCAGAGCTCGTCTTTTCGCGCGTGGCTCGTGACGTGATGAGGAAAGCGGACAGCGTCGATATTGCCGCTCGCCACGAAACGGAGCGCGATGCGGCGGAGGCCCGATCGAGAGCCGTGGCGGGTTACCTCTACATCGATGCCGGTCAGCGGACCGCAGGGTGTATCGGGATGGCATTGGAGAGCGACGCGTTTGGCCATGAGTTCGGATTAAGAGGAGGACTGGGCTTCGGCAAGCTCAGCCCGAACGGTGTTGGTCGCAAGCGAAGGGCGTGCTAACCGCGCGTCGCTATGACCGAATATAAGTCCGATCTCCTTCGCCTGCTTTCCGAGCGCGGTTACATCCATCAGGTTACGGATGCGGAGGGCCTCGATGCGCTCGCCGCGAAGCAGATCATTCCGGCCTATATCGGCTTTGACCCAACCGCGCCCTCGCTCCACGTCGGCAGCCTTGTGCAGATCATGATGTTGCGGCGGCTTCAGCAGGCCGGGCACAAACCGATCGTGCTGATGGGCGGCGGCACGGGCAAGATTGGCGATCCGAGCTTCAAGGACGAAGCCCGCAAGCTGATGACGGATGAGGTGATCGCGGGCAACGTCGCGTCGATCAAGCGCGTGTTCGAGAATTTCCTGACCTTCGGCGATGGGCCGACGGACGCGGTGATGGCCGACAATGCCGAGTGGCTCGACAAGCTCGAATATATCCCGTTCCTGCGCGACATCGGCCAGCATTTCTCGGTCAATCGGATGCTGAGCTTCGACAGCGTGAAGCTGCGGCTCGACCGGGAGCAATCGCTCTCCTTCCTCGAATTCAATTACATGATCCTTCAGGCTTACGATTTTCTGGAGCTGTCGCGACGGGCGGAATGCCGGCTGCAGATGGGCGGATCGGACCAGTGGGGAAATATCGTCAACGGCGTGGAGCTTTCCCGCCGGGTGGACGGAACGCATGTGTTCGGGCTTACGACGCCGCTCATCACGACGGCGGACGGCGGCAAGATGGGCAAGACGATGGCGGGCGCGGTGTGGCTCAATGCCGACCAGCTTAGTGCGTACGATTACTGGCAATTCTGGCGGAATACGCAGGATGCCGATGTCGGTCGCTTCCTGAAATTGTTTACCGATCTGCCGCTGGACGAAATCGCGCGGCTTGAGGCGCTGCAGGGCAGCGAGATCAACGAGGCCAAGAAGGTGCTGGCCGATGCGGCCACGGCGATGTGCCATGGCGAAGATGCCGCTCAGGAAGCGGCAGAGACCGCGCGCAAGACCTTTGAGGAAGGCGCTGCGGGTGAAGCGTTGCCGACCTTTGCCGTGCCTTCGGGCGAGATCGGAATTCTCGACGCGATGGTGGCTTTGGGCCTGTGCGCGTCCAAGGGCGAAGCCAAGCGCCTGATCGCGGGCGGCGGCGCAAAGGTAGATGGCGATAAGGTCGACAGCGAGACAGCCGTAGTCGCTGTGAATGGGCCGGTCCGTATTTCCGCCGGTAAGAAGAAGCATGGAATTTTAATACGATAACTATTCCGATCGTTATCGGCGGCAGTCCGGCACTCAATTGGGCCGGCCGGTCAACTCTTCCGGCTTAATTCCCGCATTGCATTGTCCAGCCCGTCGAGCGTCAGCGGGAACATGCGCCCGCGCATCAACTCGCGGATCATGCCGATCGAGTGGGAATAACCCCAATGCTGCTCGCCAAGCGGGTTGAGCCACACGGCGGCAGGATAGGTGGTCGTGAGCCGCTGCATCCAGGCGGCGCCCGCTTCCTCATTATAATGTTCCACCGATCCGCCGGCATGGCTGATTTCATAGGGGCTCATTGACGCGTCGCCGACAAAGACGAGTTTATAGTCATGCCCGTATTTGTGGAGCACGTCCCAAGTCGGCGTCCGCTCGGTGAAGCGGCGGGCATTGTCCTTCCACACGCCTTCATAGACGCAATTGTGGAAGTAGAAGAATTCGAGGTTCTTGAACTCAGCAGTCGCTGCGGAGAATAGCTCCTCGCACACGCGGACATGCGGGTCCATCGATCCGCCAATGTCGAGGAAGAGGAGCAGTTTCACCGCATTGTGCCGTTCGGGTCGCATGCGGATGTCGAGCCAGCCCTTGCGAGCCGTCCCGTCGATTGTGCCGTCAATATCTAGTTCGTCTGCCGCGCCTTCACGGGCGAAGCGGCGGAGGCGGCGGAGCGCAACCTTGATGTTGCGGGTGCCGAGTTCCTTCGAACTGTCGAGGTTGCGGAATTCGCGCTTGTCCCACACCTTCAGCGCGCGCCCGTGCCGCCCTTCGCCACCAATCCGTACGCCTTCGGGATTATAGCCGCCATGGCCGAAAGGGGAGGTGCCGCCGGTGCCGATCCATTTCGACCCACCCTGATGCCGCTCCTTCTGCTCCTCGAGCCGCTTCTTCAGCGTCTCCATAATCTCTTCCCAGGAACCAAGAGACTTGATCTCCGCCATCTGCTCCGGGGTGAGGTAAAGTTCGGCGATCTTCCTCAGCCATTCTTCGGGGATCGGCGCTTCTTCCGTTCCGTAGGTCGTTTCCAGGCCCTTGAAGACCTTGCCGAACACCTGATCGAAGCGGTCGATCAGGCTCTCATCCTTCACGAAAGTGGCGCGGGCGAGATAATAGAAATCCTCCGGCCGCGTGGCGATCACCTCGGCATCCAGCGCCTCGAGCAGGGTCAGATGCTCCTTCAGGGAAGCAGGGATCCCGGCCGCGCGCAGTTCATCGACGAAGGAGAAAAACATAGGCAGATATTAGACCAGGGTGGTCGCCGTTTCCACGGTTAACGCCCTTTCAACTTTTCCCTTCTAACCGAGCCAGTTGAGATTGAAAAAGGGGTGTGCCGTGGCAACTTCCGCCGTGGAGCAGTTGGATAGCAGCGCAATCAACGACGTCGCGCGCAGTTGCGGGTCGCTGGCAATCGAATGCAGTGATGTGTCGGGCTATGTGTCTGTCGTGTCCGGCCGCATCGCCGAAAACCTTCAAACGCTCGATAAATTGGAAGAGATTACGAAACGTCTGCTCCTCGATCAGGCGCGCGTGTCGGAATCCACGGATGAAGCGAAGCTCCTATCCGAACGCGCCCGCGAAAAACTCGAAAATGGCCGCGCGGCCATTGCCGACACGATCGGCATTTTCAGCGGCCTTGCCGACCTCGTCGTCCAGCTTGGCGACCGTATGGCGGGTTTCGCTGCCGCGATGGAGCAGGTGCAGAACGTCTCGTCGAGCATTGAGGCGATTGCCAACAAGACGAACATGCTGGCCCTCAACGCAACGATCGAAGCGGCACGGGCAGGGGAGGCGGGCCGCTCCTTCGCCGTCGTCGCCGCCGAAGTGAAGAAGCTCGCCCACGACACGCGCGCCGCGACGAGCGAAATCGGCTCGACCATCGCTTCCCTGACCCGCGAGGCGACGCTTGTGACCTCGGAGATCAAGACCGGCGTCGACCGCAGCCGTATCGCCCAGGGCGGTTTCGTCACAATCAACGAAACGATCCGGGACGTCGCCGACCTCGTCGCCATGGTCGATCACCAGACAGACGGCATCGCGCAGTCGACCAGCGCCATCCAGCGAAGCTTCGACCGTGTAAAGGGCGGCCTGGCGACGTTCGCGACCGATGCGCGCGCCAATGGTGGTCAGCTTATCCAGGCTCAAGACCGCATCGCGAAGCTCGAGCAATTGTCCAGTTTGATGCTCGACAAGCTCGCCAGTTGCGGCGTGCGGATTGATGACACCGCCTTTATCGAGCTTGCGCAGGTTTATTGCGCGGAGATCGCCACAGTGATCGAAGACGGTATCGACCGCGGCGAAATCACTTTGGAGGACGTGTTCGACAGGGATTATCGCCCCATGGCCGGCACCAACCCGGAACAGTTCGAAACCCGTTTCAGCGCCTTTGCTGATCGCTACATCCGGCCGATGCTCGATCAGATCAAGGATTTGGATTCACGTTATGTTGGTCCGATCATCGGCGATGTGAACGGCTATCTGCCCACCCACCGCACGGAACGCTCACAGCCCCAGCGCATGGATATCGAATGGAACCAGGAATATTGCCGCAATCGCCGGATAATGATGGACGACGCGACGAGCCGGGCGGTGGCGAGCGAAGCTCCCGCCATGCTCGCGGCCTACAGCGTTCAATTCAGCGAGGGCAATTATATCGCGGTGAAGAACGTCTTCGTCCCGCTTCGTATCAAGGGACGGCGTTGGGGCAATTTCGAGCTTGCCTATCGCGATGAGGGACTCGGCGAGGCTTAGGGTCCGTACTCAATCAGGGAGCGGGTTGTGACGGGTTGGCATTTGTTGTCTGGCGAGGAGCGAGGAGGGAGCGATGCTTGATGCATCGTGACCGACGAGCGACGCTGCCAGGCGGCAAAGGACGGCCCGCCGCTTCGCGGTCGTCTGGAGATCGCTTTTGGATGCGTCGAGCGCCTCGATCGGGCCGTCGAGGCCCGCCCTTCGGCTCTCTCCTGCCCAAAAGCGCTCTCCAGACGATCCCAACCCACTCCCTAACTGAGTACGGACCCTAGCCGCCTATGATCGCCGCGACAGAAAGGCCAGCCTCTCGAACAGCATGATGTCCGCCTCGTTCTTGAGGAGAGCGCCGTGGAGAGGCGGGATAGCCTTGGCCGGATCGCGCGATTGAAGCACGTCGAGCGGCATGTCTTCATGTAATAGCAGCTTCAACCAGTCGATCAGCTCGCTCGTCGACGGCTTCTTCTTCAGGCCCGGGACATCGCGGACCTCGTAAAAGATATCCATGGCTTTCGCGACCAGCATTTGCTGGATGCCGGGAAAGTGTACGTCGATGATCGCCCGCATCGTCTCGCGGTCGGGAAATTTGATATAGTGGAAGAAGCAGCGTCGCAGGAAGGCGTCCGGCAGCTCCTTTTCATTGTTCGATGTGATGACGACGATTGGCCGTTCCTTCGCCTTCACCGTCTCGCCGGTCTCGTAAACATGGAATTCCATGCGATCGAGTTCCTGGAGCAGGTCGTTCGGAAATTCGATATCGGCTTTGTCGACTTCGTCGATCAACAGGACGGGAAGCGTGTCGGAGGTAAAGGCCTCCCACAACTTCCCCTTGCGGATGTAATTGGCAATGTCGTGGACGCGCGGATCGCCGAGTTGGCCATCGCGCAGCCGCCCAACCGCATCATATTCGTAAAGGCCCTGATGCGCCTTGGTCGTCGACTTCACATGCCATTCGATGAGTGGCGCGCCGGTCGCCCGGGCGATCTCGTGGGCCAGCACCGTCTTGCCCGTACCAGGCTCGCCCTTGACCAAGAGAGGGCGGCGCAAGGCGACGGCCGCGTTAACCGCAACTTTCAAATCCTCGGTCGCGACATAATCGCTGGTGCCCTCGAAGCGCATCTATCCCTCTCGTGCAAACGTAAGGCGGGATAGGGGAGGGCAATCGCCTGCGCAACCGCGCAGCAGAAGGTTAAAGCGCGGCGCGGGCCATCTGCCGGGCTTCGAGGACGCCCCACAGGCCGTGATGCTGCAATACAATCTGCTCGGCGCCGAACAGCATGGCGCGCTCCACAGCGGGGCTTGCCGAAGTCGCGGTGGCAACCTCGGCAATGGCATTTTCGTCCGTGAAGCGGTTGGGCGGCGGCGCGATGCCAAAATGTAATGCGGCGAGATCGAGCACATGGCGGATGTGGAACCAGTCGAGCGCCAGCGCCAGCGCCGCGCCAAGTCCGCACCCGCGCCGTTCGGATTGGGCGAGCATGGTCATCGCCCGCTGTTGTCCGATGGCCATTGCATCGCTTGCGCCGGCGCCGGGCGTTGCGGGCAGGGCCCCGACGGTCACGACCAGCTTGGCGAGCAACGACCGCTCGGCGGTAAAAGCCCGCGATGCTGCCGAAAACCATGCTGTCGCTACCGGATCGACGCTCCGTTCCGCCGCATGCTCGATGATGCTCGGATAGCGGGCGTGAAGCGTGCAGAGAAAATGAACGGCGTCGGTCAGGTTCGTTCCCGCATCGGGCCCGCCGGATAAAGCTGCACTCCGCACATAGGGATGCGCTGCGCTTCCACGCTCCATCACATGTGCGAACAGCAGGCTGGCGCCTCGGGAGCCGTCCACATGATCAACTTGCGCCAGTCCCATCCGTGTCTCCATTTTGCGCCCCCGCGTGCCACGCCTTAATGACATTGAGTAAACGCCGGGTTTACGGTGTGTCCCGCAAAGGGACTGCCGGCTTTTTCAAGTTTCTCAGCGATTTGCGCGATATGCTTTTATTCAATGGCCGGAATGAATTGTGCGTAAGGGGCCAACCTTTCAAAGACAGAACAGCCGCCGTTCAGGATTGACAGTGCACAAGGCGCGCCGCTTCATGCACGTCCATCTCTGGGGAGGGGAAAAATGGTGATACGTTATCTTGCAGCTTGCGGCCTTGCGACCGCAGTGATCGCTCCGGCCGTGGCAGCGCCTGCTGCCAAACCGGTTATCCGCAATGTCGAAAGCTACCTGGAAGGCATTTGTGCGCCGGTCGAGGTTCTGAAGGCCGGAAAGCCGGTCACGGGTTGTTACTTTTTCGACCGTGATCCCAAAACTGTCCCTGGCCCCCGGCAGGAAAAGTCCGGAGGTCTCGTCCATGAGGCAAAGACCATCAAGTTTTTGAGACTTTCGATCGACTATCAAGAGCAGCGGGCCTCTTTCTTGTACAAGCTGACAGACGAACACGAGCTGGAACAGCGCGCCGAGGGCAGGATTGAAGCGGATCCTGCCGGCGGTCTGATCGTCAAGATCGATAATAGCAGGGGCAAGACCGGAATTGTGCATTTGTCCTTCGATGGCCAAAAGGCTTTCATTCGCGGACTTGCTGAAATCGACTATTCTGTTGAGGCTTGGGCCGAACCTATGGATTTCGTCATGAGCCGCGACCCACGCGACTTCGAACTCGATTTCTCGTTGAAAACGAGGGACTGAGCGCGCTCGCCGCCTGGCGGGATGCGATCATCCCGCCAGGGCATAACCGGTCAGGCCGCAAGGCGCTCCGGTGCGTGCTCAAGCCTATGCGCTCCGGCGGGCTCTTGTTGAGCATCATCGCGACGATGATCGGCTTTACGGACCCGCGGCGTGGCCGGGAAAATCAACCGTGACAGGAGGACGACGACGCCCGCTCCAAAATAAGCGAGCAGCGTTTGAACGGGAAAGAAAAACAGTGCCGGGATCATGGCCACACGGAAAATATCCGGGCTCACCCCAAGGTCTTCTCCCAATCCCTGACAGATACCAAGGAAGGTGTCGTCGCGGGTGAAAAGGTTCTGTTTGGCAATGTTCATTATCGGCTCCTTTGAACAGCGTGTTTGCATGCTGTTCAGCAGGAGCCGTGCCAGATCATGAAAATGGTGGTTTTCCGCTGATTAATCGAGAATTGCGTAACGCGTCGATACCGATGTAGGAAAATTCGCTACTAAGTGTTGGGAATTTTTCCTACGATGACGCTGGACCTTGTCGCCGATAGCGCTCAGATTTTTTAATCTCTCTACGCCTTGGCGTGCGCGGCATCCTCGGCAAGGAGCTGCCGCGAGCGAATAATCAAATCGACCCAGTCGGAAAAGGCGGTGGTGAGGGAGAGGATCAGTCCTTTCAGGGCACCTTCCTTGATGCATCCGTCGGCATCGAAGCTGTCGTCGGATACCCGGCCGAGATAGGCTTCAGGCTGCTGCATCACTGGCATATTCAAGAACACGCACACCTGGCGAAGCTGATGATTGGCACCGAACCCGCCGATTGCGCCGGGCGATGCGGTGATGATCGCGGCGGGTTTTTTGTCCCACACGCTCTGGCCATAAGGGCGCGAGCCGACGTCGATCGCGTTTTTGAGAGCCCCTGGGATTCCGCGATTATATTCAGGTGTGCAGAAAAGAATACCCTCCGCCGCCGCAATTTCTTCCCGGAAGCGGGCATAAGGCGGAGGGGAGTCCGTATCAAAATCCTGATTGTAGAGCGGCAGATCGCCGATCCCCACAATGTCGCAATCAAGCTTGTCCGATGCAAAGGCACAAATCGAGCGTGCGACCTTCAGATTGATACTGTCTTTGCGAAGGCTGCCGACGACGATCGCGATCTTGTGCCTGGCCATAGCTGGTCTCCTGCTGCGGGCGCAGGTGAGAAATGGCTGTAAGGGCAGAAGGTTGCGGCAGTGCCTACGTCATTGCGAGCGTAGCGAAGCAATCCATGCGAGGATCGAGCCTCTGGATTGCTTCGTCGTTACGCTTTTCGCAATGACGAGCCGGGTTATTGGTCGAGGAACGACCGCATTTTCCGGCTCCGGCTCGGATGCTTCAGCTTCCGCAAAGCCTTCGCTTCAATCTGGCGAATACGTTCGCGGGTCACGCTGAACTGTTGGCCGACTTCCTCAAGCGTGTGATCCGTGTTCATGCCGATGCCGAAACGCATGCGGAGCACGCGCTCTTCACGCGGCGTAAGGGACGCCAGCACACGAGTGACGGTTTCCTTAAGATTCGCCTGGATCGCGGCGTCGACCGGGATCACCGCATTCTTGTCCTCGATGAAATCGCCCAAGTGGCTATCTTCCTCGTCGCCGATCGGCGTTTCGAGGGAGATCGGCTCCTTGGCGATCTTCATCACCTTGCGGACCTTCTCGAGCGGCATGGACAGGCGTTCGGCAAGATCTTCCGGCGTCGCTTCGCGGCCGAATTCGTGGAGGAACTGGCGGCCAGTGCGGACCAGCTTGTTGATCGTCTCGATCATATGGACCGGAATACGGATCGTACGGGCCTGATCAGCGATCGAGCGGGTGATCGCCTGCCGGATCCACCAGGTCGCATAGGTGCTGAACTTGTAGCCGCGACGATACTCGAACTTATCGACCGCCTTCATAAGGCCGATATTGCCTTCCTGAATCAAGTCCAGGAACTGAAGGCCGCGGTTCGTATATTTCTTCGCGATGGAGATGACGAGGCGAAGGTTCGCCTCCACCATTTCCTTCTTCGCGATCCGCGCTTCGCGCTCGGCCTTCTGAACCTGGTTCACGATGCGGCGGAATTCGCCAAGGCTCATGCCGGTGGCTTGCGCGATCTCGCTGATCTCGCTGCGAATGCGCTCGATGCCGTCACGTTCCTCGGTGCAGAAAGCCGTCCACTTCTTGTCGAGATTGCAGACGCGTTCCGTCCAATTCTCGTCAAGCTCATGGCCCATATAATTGTCGAGGAAGGCTTTGCGCGGCACCTTGTGGCGCTCGGCCAGGCGCAGCATCTGGCCGCCAAGCGTGGTCAGGCGCCGGTTGTAGCTGTAGAGCTGATCGACGAGATATTCGATCTTCTGCTGGTGGAACTGAACGCTTTCGACTTCGGCGGTCAGTTCTTCGGAAAGCTTCTGATACTTGTTCTCGTCGGACTTCGGGAATTCCTGGCCGTTGCCCATGGCTTCCATGCGCGCGGTCTGGAGCTTCGAGAATTTCTTGAAGAGCGCGGTAATGCTGGCGAACTTCTCCAGCGCCTGCGGCTTGAGCAATTCCTCCATCGCGGCGAGGGAGAGGGCATTGTCCTCCTCATCCTCTTCGGCCGGGCGCGGCGCACGGCGCTCGGTCAGACCATCCTCATCCTCGTCAGTCGAAGCTTCTTCCTCAGGCTCCTCTTCCTCCTTGAAGGAGGGGCCCGCAGTCTTTTCGGAGATTTCGTCCTCGCCTTCGCCCGATTCTTCGTTGGCAACCTGCTCGGCGGTCGGACCCTTGGACAGCATCGCGTCGAGATCCAGAATCTCGCGCAGCTGCATCGTGCCTTCGTTAAGCGCGGTCGACCATTCGATGATGGCATTGAAGGTGATCGGGCTTTCGCAAAGCCCCCAGATCATTGTGTCGCGGCCGGCCTCGATACGCTTGGCGATCGCGATCTCGCCCTCGCGGCTGAGCAGCTCCACCGCCCCCATCTCGCGAAGGTACATGCGGACGGGATCGTCGGTGCGATCGACCGTCTCCTTCTTCTTTTCGATGACGAAGCGTTCGCCTTCGCCTTCGCCCTCGTTGCTTTCCTCGCCGACTTCCTCGGGACCGCTATCGGCTTCTTCACCTTCTTCGTCACTATCGTCATTCTCGACGATATTCACGCCCATGTCGTTGAGCGCGGACATGATATCCTCGATCTGCTCGGACGACATCTGATCCTGCGGCAGGGCGTCGTTGAGTTCGTCATAAGTGATGACGCCGCGCTTTTTGGCGCGGGCGATCAGCTTCTTGATCGACGCCTCATTGAGGTCGATGAGCGGAGCATCGCCATTTTCGTTCTTGTCCGCTTCGACCGTGTTCGTCTTCGCCATTCGCACGCCTATTCCAAATTTAAATCAGGCATCGCCCGCCGCGTTTTCCATCAACGCCGCAAGCCGCCCATTTACCTCGTCCCGCGCCGTTCGAAGCCGTTGCTGCTCCATAAACGCCGCTTCATCGCCATCCTCTTCCAGCCGCGCCGTCGCCGCTGCCAAAGCAGCATCGAGGGCAGGGCGCGCCGCCAACGTCTCGATCACCAAAACCAGCTCGCGGCAGGCGCGTTCCGGGTCGGCGTCACGACGTGTAAAGGAAAAGCCCAATCCTTGTGTCAGGCGCAATTGCTCCACGACAGCAGCAACGCCTTTGTCCGCCAATATGGTATTTAGGCGGTCGGGATCAAGTTCGCCGTGCGACAGCGCGCAATCGATCAGCACATCGCGCAGCCGCAACGGTTGGCCAGACGGGAAGGGGAGGGCGGCAATCGTCTCGGCATGAGACGACAGAATAGCCGGAAAACGCATCAAGCCTGCGAGAATCGCGCGGCTCTCGTGCGGCGCCAATCCCGTCGCGCTCACCGCCTTCGCCTGCTGCGAGGCGGGGCGAGGAGGGGCATAACGCCCCTGGAAAACACTGCGCCCCACAGGCCGGTTCGGCGTCCATTCCCGGCGTGGCGGCCGGGTAAGGGCATAGAAACGGTCCATGAGCGCGCTGCGATACTGATCGCGCACATCCGGGTCGGCGATGGTCGCGACATGATCGAGCAGGCGGCGCTTCAAACCAGCCTTCTGTTCCGGCGTATCGAGCGGCTCGGCGGCGCTCTCATGTCGCCAGAGACGATCGACGAGGCTTTCGGGTGCGCCGAGCAGGTCTTCCAAGGCGCTACGCCCTTTGGCGCGGAGAAGATCGTCGGGATCCTGACCTGTGGGCAACGTGACGAAACCAAGCGACCGCCCCGGCCCGACGTGCGGCAATGCCCGGAGCGCCGCGCGCACAGCCGCTTTCTGCCCCGCTGCATCGCCATCGAAGCAGAGGAGGGGAGTGGCGGCGAGCCGCCACAACCGCTCCAATTGCCCTTCGGTGAGCGCTGTGCCGAGCGGGGCCACGCCTTCGCCGATTCCTGTCTGATCAAGGGCGATCACGTCCATATAGCCTTCGACGACCACCACCCGTTTGGCATCGCGGCTGGCGGGCGAGGCGCGGTCGAGATTGTAGAGCGTCCGCCCCTTGTCGAAGAGAGGCGTTTCGGGGGAATTGAGATATTTGGGCTCGCCATCGCCAAGGATGCGGCCGCCAAAGGCGATGACCCGCCCGCGCTGATCGCGGATCGGGATCATCAGGCGCCCCCGGAAACGGTCGTAAGGTTCCTTGCCGCTCTCTTCAGGCTGGATCAGCAGGCCGCACTCGACCAGCTTCTCGACTCCGAATTCCTTGAGCGCCGTCTTGAGCTTCGTCCGCGAGTCCGGCGCGAACCCGAAATTGAAGCGCGCACGCGTCACGTCCGTGATGCCGCGCCGCTTCAGATAATCCCGCGCCGCCGCGCCTTCCAGGCCCGCCAGTTGCTCTTCAAGCCAGCGCGAAGCCGCCGTCATGACGTCGTAAAGCCCTGCCGCCTTGTCGGCCTTCTCCCGCGCCCGTGGATCGGCGGCAGGCACTTCCAAGCCCGCTTTGTCGGCCAGCTCCTTCACCGCATCCATGAAGGGAAGTCCCTGCGCATCGGTGAGGAAACGGATCGCGTCGCCATGCGCGCCGCAGCCGAAGCAATGGTAGAAGCCCTTCTCGTCATTCACCGTAAAGGACGGGGTTTTTTCCTTGTGAAACGGACAGCAGGCCTTCCACTCGCGGCCTGCGCGGGTGAGTTTCACCTGCTTCCCAATGACCGAGGAGATGAGGGTGCGGCCGCGCAGTTCGTCCAGAAATTGGGGGGAAAGGCTCAAGACGACCCCCCGACATCGGAAGTGCGCCCCTCGACTTCGCTCGGGACGAACGAGCTCAGGTGTTCGGTTGGGCTGTTATCCTCGCGCAACGCTCCACTCTCGTTCGTCCCGAGCGAAGTCGAGGGGCGCTCGTGAGGCGGTCGTGCAAAATGGCCGACTTTCTCCCAATCCCCTGTCACCAATGCTTCCTTCTTGGCTCGCGACCAATTCTTCACCCGCCGCTCGAATGCGAGCGCCTCTTCCCGACTAGGTGCGATGTCGCACCAGACCAGTTCGACTGGTAGCCTCCGCGTCCAATCGGCGGCCAAGCCTTCCCCATGCTCGGCCAAGCGCTTCTCAAGATTGTCCGTGTGGCCCGTATAGAACGACCCGTCCCAGCATCTGAGCAGATAGACCCAGAATTGCACGGTCATCGTGCCAGCGCCCCTCGACTTCGCCTGTCCTGAGCCCTGTCGAAGGGCTCGGGACGAACGAAGCCGCCATGCCGCATTTAAGAAAGCCGCCCCTTCACCAGCCCGCTCGCCTTGCTCATGTCGATGCTCGCAGCATGGCGTTCCTTCAGCACCGCCATTACCTTGCCCATGTCCTTGACCGAGCCCGCACCCACTTCCGCGATGATCGCGTCGATCGCCGCATTGGCCTCATCTTCGCTCATCTGTGCAGGCAGGAAGCCCTCGATGATCGCGACCTCGGCTTTTTCCTGGTCGGCCAGTTCCTGGCGACCGCCTTGCTCGTACATGGTGATCGATTCGCGGCGCTGCTTGATCATCTTTTGCAGCACTTCTGTAACCAAAACGTCGTCATCCGGCGCGTTGGCGGCGGTGCGCAGTTCGATGTCGCGGTTCTTGATCGCCGACTGGATGAGGCGGATGGTGGCCGTCCGTTCCTTGTCTCCGCCCTTCATGGCGGTGACGAGCGCGGCTTTGAGGTCGTCGCGAATCATGATCTCTCGTTCTTGCTTTCAGCGGAAAGGACGCACGATAGCCCGCATAAATCCTGTTTAATAGATTGACGCTGCGCCCCCCTGTCTCTAGCGGACGAGCCTTAGCGACATCGCCAGAAACCTTTTACTAGGAGTGCCCGCCCCATGGCCGACACCAAGCACACGCCTGCGCCACATGGAGCCACGGGCGTATTGGTGTTAGCGGACGGGACAATCATCTGGGGCCGGGGTTTCGGCGCCGAGGGCGATGCGGTGGGCGAGGTGTGCTTCAACACCGCGATGACCGGCTATCAGGAGATCATGACCGATCCGTCCTATGCGGCGCAGATCGTCACCTTCACCTTCCCCCACATCGGGAATGTCGGCGCCAATTATGAGGATGTCGAGGCGGACAATCCCTTCGCATTGGGCTGTATCGTCCGCGAGGATGTGACCCATTCGTCGAACTTCCGCGCCGTGCAGGATTTCGACCAGTGGTTGAAGGCGAACGGCCGCATCGGCCTGTCCGGCGTCGACACGCGGGCGCTGACCCGCCTGATCCGCGAGAAAGGCGCTCCGAACGGCGTCATCGCGCACGATGCCAAGGGCGCATTCGATATCGATGCCCTGAAGGAAAAGGCGCGCACCTGGCCCGGCCTCGAAGGCATGGATCTCGCCAAAGAAGTTTCCTGCCGCCAGATGTACCGCTGGTCGGGCGGCCTTTGGGCGCGGGGAGAGGGCTATGCGCCCGGCGTGGACGATGAAAGCCTGCCCCACGTCGTCGCCATCGATTACGGCTCCAAGCGCAACATCTTCCGGAATCTCGCAAATGCCGGCGCGCGCGTCACCGTGCTGCCCGCCACCGCAACTTATGAAGAAGTGATGGCGCACAAGCCCGACGGCATTTTCCTGTCGAACGGCCCGGGCGATCCCGCCGCGACCGGCGAATATGCGGTGCCGGTGATCCGGCAGCTGCTCGAAACGAAGAAGCCGCTCTTCGGCATCTGCCTTGGTCATCAACTCCTCGGCCTCGCGGTCGGCGCCAAGACCACGAAGATGCACCAAGGCCACCGCGGCGCCAATCATCCGGTCAAGCGTCTGGAGGATGGCCGCGTCGAAATCACCAGCATGAACCACGGCTTCGCGGTGGAAACCGAAACGTTGCCGGAAAATGCGCGCGCGACGCATATCTCGCTGTTCGACGGGAGCCTCGCGGGCCTGGAACTGACGGATCGCCCGGCTTTCTCGGTGCAATATCACCCGGAAGCGAGCCCGGGGCCGCAAGACAGCATCTATCTGTTCAAGAAGTTCGTTTCGCAAATTGGGGAAGGGGGCGCATGACCTCCAAGCGCAATCCCGCACGCCAGAAAATGCAGGCGGAGATCAACGCTATTCCGGCTGTTCCCCGCAAGCGCAACTGGCGGCCGCGTTTTGACATGACCTCGACCTGGGTAGCGCTCGCCATCGCTTTCGCCGCTCTCCTATATAATCTGCTCATCTGGGAATAGCACTTGCTCACGCGCACCAATATCACCCTGACGCTTTTATTGGGTTTAGCGTGCGGTGGCTGCACCAATTCGCCCCTCACCGCTGAGGAAATACGGGCTGAAAAGGAAGCGCGACTTGTGGAGATCACGACAACTTGCGGCCTTCCGCAGGGATCTCTGAAGTTGATCGGAACCGATGAATTACACATTAAACCGCCGATCGACGCCAGTTATGAGAGTGTCGATTGCCTCCTTCGGAAGGTGAAAGGGACCGACTTGGGTTTGAAAATGGGCTTCGTCGGTAACGAAGCGCCCGCAAAGCAGAGTGGACAATAAATGCCAAAGCGCACCGACATCTCCTCCATCCTCATCATCGGCGCGGGGCCGATCGTCATCGGGCAGGCGGCTGAGTTCGATTATTCGGGGACGCAGGCCGCAAAGGCGTTGCGCGAGGAAGGTTATCGCATCATCCTCGTCAATTCGAACCCGGCGACGATCATGACCGATCCGGAGCTTGCGGACGCGACCTATGTCGAACCGATCACGCCTGAATTGGTGGCAAAGATCATCGAGAAGGAACGGCCCGATGCGGTGCTCCCGACGATGGGCGGGCAGACGGCATTGAACACCGCGCTCGCGCTCTTCCGCGACGGCACGCTCGACAAATATGGCGTGAAGATGATCGGCGCCGATGCCGAGGCGATCGACAAGGCGGAAGATCGCCTGAAATTCCGCGATGCGATGGACAAGATCGGGCTCGAAAGCCCGCGCAGCCAGATCGCGCACAGCCTCGACGATGCGATGAAGGCGCTGGACGTCGTGGGCCTGCCCGCCATCATCCGCCCGTCCTTCACGCTCGGCGGCACCGGCGGCGGCATTGCGTATAACAAGGACGAATTCGTCGCCATCGTCGCCGGCGGCCTCGACGCCAGCCCGACGACCGAGGTTCTGATCGAGGAATCCGTTCTCGGCTGGAAGGAATATGAGATGGAGGTCGTCCGCGACCGCGCGGATAATGCCATCATCATCTGCTCGATCGAGAATATCGACCCCATGGGCATCCATACCGGTGACTCGATCACCGTCGCGCCCGCGCTGACGCTGACCGACAAGGAATATCAGATCATGCGCAACGCGAGCATCGCGGTGCTGCGTGAAATCGGCGTGGAAACAGGCGGTTCCAACGTCCAGTTCGCAGTGAATCCGGAGGACGGGCGCCTCGTCGTCATCGAAATGAACCCGCGCGTCAGCCGCTCCTCCGCGCTCGCGTCCAAGGCCACGGGCTTCCCGATCGCCAAGGTCGCGGCGAAACTGGCGGTGGGCTACACATTGGACGAGATCGACAACGACATTACCGGCGCGACACCCGCGAGCTTTGAGCCGACCATCGATTATGTCGTGACCAAGATCCCGCGTTTCGCCTTCGAAAAGTTCAAGGGCTCTGAAGCCCTGCTGTCCACCGCGATGAAATCGGTGGGCGAAGTGATGGCGATCGGCCGCAATATCCACGAAAGCCTGCAGAAGGCCCTGCGCGGCCTCGAAACCGGCCTCACCGGCTTTGATGGCGTCAAGGCCCTCTACGGCGCCCCGCGTGAGGAGATCGAGGCGGCGCTCGCGACGCCGTCACCCGACCGGCTGCTCGTCGCCGCCCAGGCGCTGCGCGAAGGTTTCACGGTGGACGAGGTCCACGCCATCGCCAAATATGATCCCTGGTTCCTCGAGCGGATCAAGGAAATCGTCGACGCGGAGGAAGAAGTGTGCACGAACGGCCTGCCGCGCGACGCGGAAGGGCTGCGGCGCCTCAAGGCCATGGGCTTCTCCGACAAGCGCCTCGCCGATCTCGCCATCAAGGCGGCGAACGTGGTTGGCGGCAAAATCATGGTGAAGGGCCACGGCCTCATCCACGACACGGTGAAGGCGATGACTGGCGCGACCAGCGAGGACGAGGTCCGCGCGCTTCGCCACAAGCTCGGCGTCCGCCCAGTCTTCAAGCGCATCGATACCTGTGCCGCCGAGTTCGAGGCGAAAACGCCCTATATGTATTCGACTTACGAAGCGCCGACCTTCGGCGAGCCGGAGGACGAAAGCCAGCCCACTGACGCGAAGAAGGTCGTTATTCTCGGCGGTGGCCCGAACCGGATCGGGCAGGGGATCGAGTTCGATTATTGCTGCTGCCACGCCTGCTTCGCACTCGATGATGCGGGCTATGAAACCATCATGATCAATTGCAATCCGGAGACGGTGTCGACGGATTACGACACGTCGGACCGCCTCTATTTCGAGCCGCTGACCGCCGAGGACGTTCTCGAAATCCTCCATGTCGAGCAGTCCAGGGGCACACTCCACGGCGTCATTGTCCAGTTTGGCGGCCAGACGCCGCTAAAGCTCGCCGCCGCGCTGGAAAAAGCCGGTATTCCGATTCTCGGCACCTCGCCCGACGCGATCGACCTTGCCGAGGACCGCGAACGTTTCGCCGATCTCGTCACCCGTCTTGGCCTCAAGCAGCCGCGCAACGGTATCGCCCGCAGCCGCGAAGAGGCTTTGGCCGTGGCCGAGCGGATTGGTTACCCGGTCCTAACCCGTCCATCCTACGTCCTTGGCGGCCGCGCGATGGAGATCGTCGACGGCCCGGCCCAGCTTGAGGATTATATCGTCACCGCCGTTCAGGTGTCTGGCGACAGCCCGGTCCTCATCGATCAATATCTCCGCGACGCGATCGAGGTCGACGTGGACGCGATCAGCGACGGCAGTGAAGTCGCCATTGCGGGCGTCATGCAGCATATCGAGGAAGCGGGCGTCCACAGCGGCGACAGCGCCTGCTCGCTGCCGCCCTATAGCCTCGATCAGTCCATCGTGGACGAGATCGAGCGTCAGGCGAAGGCGCTCGCCCTCGCGCTCGGCGTTAAGGGCCTGATGAACGTCCAGTTCGCGGTGAAGGACGGCGAAGTCTATCTGATCGAGGTCAATCCCCGCGCCAGCCGCACCGTGCCCTTCGTCGCCAAGGCGATCGGCACCCCGGTCGCCAAGATCGCGGCGCGGGTCATGGCGGGCGAGCCGCTGGCGAAGTTCCTGCCGCTGTCCCGCTCGATCGATCATATCGCGGTGAAGGAAGCCGTTTTCCCCTTCGCGCGCTTCCCGGGCGTCGATCCGGTCCTCTCACCGGAAATGAAGTCAACCGGCGAAGTCATGGGAATCGACAAGGATTTTGCGACGGCATTTCTCAAATCTCAGCTTGGCGGCGGCGTCGTGCTTCCGGAAAGCGGCACCCTGTTCGTGTCGGTAAAGGATAGCGACAAGACCCTGATCCTGGAGCCCGTCCGCACGCTCCTCGACCTTGGTTTCAAGGCCGTCGCGACCGCAGGCACCGCCGATTATCTTATCGGTCAGGGCCTGAACGTCGAACGCGTCAACAAGGTCGCCCAAGGCCGCCCGCATATCGTCGACAAGATCAAGGACGGCGGCATCGACCTCATTTTCAACACGACCGAAGGCTGGCAGAGCCACAAGGACAGCCAATCGATCCGGGCATCGGCCCTTATGGCAAAAGTGCCCTATTTCACGACAGCGGCGTCCAGCGCCGCTGTTGTGCAGGCTATTGCCACTTCAAAAGGCCGCAGCCTTGAAGTTCGGTCCTTGCAGGATTATTATTCCGCCTTCGACGCGTAATTTTCCGCACATTTTCTTTGTGAACAGGCGGCTGTACAAGCAGCCGCTCATTGTTATTTGAACGAAAGGCTTACCATGGCGACGGTCGACAAGATGCCGATGCTGGCGGAGGGGTATGAAAAGCTCCAGACCGAGGTGCGCCACCTGAAAATGGTCGAGCGTCCCGCCGTCATCGACGCGATCGAGGAAGCGCGGGCCCATGGTGACCTGTCCGAAAATGCCGAATATCATGCGGCGAAGGAACGTCAGGGCCAGATCGAGGCGCAGATCGCCGACATCGAAGACCGCCTGAGCCGCGCGATGGTCATCGATCCGACGACCTTGTCGGGCGACAAGGTTGTATTCGGCGCGACCGTTCATCTGCTCGACGAAAATGACAAGCCGATCAAATATCAGATCGTCGGCGAGACCGAGGCGGACGCGAAGGTCGGCCGCATCAGCTATTCATCGCCCTTGGGCCGTGCGCTCATCAGCCGCAATGTCGGCGATGAAGTCGAATTCTCCGCGCCGTCAGGCGACAAATATTACGAGATCGAGAAGATCGAGTTCATCTGATCTCGCGGCCTTCCCCGGCGAAGGCCGGGGCAAACCGACCTCAATTCGACGCGATCACCGTCTCCGTTTCGTCGAAAAGGCGCGCGATCAGTGCGGGGTCGCGGTCGTAAGGATCCTTTCGGAACGTCACGCCGTCGCCTGACACGCCGGCCGTCATATAGGTGATGTAGACAGGCACCGGCCGGTCGAGGTCGACATTATGCTCAACCTTCGGATCGCCCCCCTGCGGCATATGGCCGAATAGCCAGGTGGCGAGCCTTTCGGCATCCTCCACTCGCACGCAACCGTTGCTGATCCAGCGATTTTCCGCGTTGAATAGTGACTTGTCCGGCGTGTCGTGAAGGTAGATGCCATAATCGTTGGGCATCATGAATTTGACGCGCCCCATGGAATTCCAAGGGCCCGGACGCCGCCGGAACCGCATGGTCGTGCCATCCTTCGCGATCGTGGCCCAATCGATCGAGGCGGGATCGACTATTTCGGCCGCTTCGGTCCAATCGGACAAAATCTCATATTCGCGCTCTTCAAGGTAGGGGAGGCCATTCGCCACCACCTTCGGAGCGATCAATGTCTGGACCAGATCGGGCGGCACGTTCCAATAAGGGTTGACGCTGGCGAAGCGCATCAGGGCCGCCATCATCGGCG
This sequence comes from Allosphingosinicella vermicomposti, assembly GCF_003012815.1. Taxonomy (GTDB): domain Bacteria; phylum Pseudomonadota; class Alphaproteobacteria; order Sphingomonadales; family Sphingomonadaceae; genus Allosphingosinicella; species Allosphingosinicella vermicomposti. The sequence goes on from NZ_PXYJ01000001.1 coordinate 886,310, forward strand.
TCGGCGTCTCGGCGCTGCCGACGATCACCTTCATGCTGTCCCGCACCTTGCCGTCTTCATAGAGGTAGAGGCGCGCCTCGCCCGCATCGACAAGGATATAGCGGTCGCGTTCGCTGGCGCGCGGCAGCACGCGGGCACGCTCCAGATTGATGAGCAGCAGCCGCTCATAATATTCGGCGCCCTTGTTCAGCGACGCGATCGTGCCCGCACCGGCGACCCCGTCCGCCTTCAACCCATGTACGCCCTGATATTTGCGCACCGCAGCCCCCAGCGCGGCGTCGAATCTGTCCCCGGCGGGAAGACCCAGCCGCTCGCGAAGCAAAGCCACGCGGTCCCCCGTCATGCCAAGCTTAAGCGTCGGCCCTTCGTCAATCTCCACCTGCGGCAGGCCTGCCCAATCCATCCGGTAACGCATGAGGCCGCGCCGCAATTCGGTGTAGAGGGGGTGAACGGGCAGGAAGAGATCGACCGGCGCGCCGGGAACTTCCTTCAGTCCCAGATCCTTCAACAATCCATCCCGCTCCCGCATCGCAGGCGCGATTTCCGGATCGATATAGATCATGTCGATGCCCTGCTGAACGCTCGGCGGAATCTCAACCGGTTCGATCGGACGGATATCGCGCGCGGCAGCCGGCGTGGCGATGAGGGAGAGAGCAAGGGCAAGCGCGCAGTGGAACATGGTCAACGTCATAACACCCCCAACTGAACTCAGGCCGAACCGCGAAGCCCGATGCGGCCTTGCCGTCACCACATGATCGCGTAAGGACGGGGCTTGTTCCGCCATGTTGGGAGAAACCATGGGCAAGCCAGCCATCGCCGCGACCCGCATTCACGTCCTGCTGGGCAAGAACTGATGCGCCCACCGCAGGATTGGCGCAATGCGCGGGTGACCATGGCGATCGCCGCCGTGACGGCTTTGTGCTGGATACTCGCCTCGACGCTGCGGGCGGGGGACTTCATCGCGGTCTGGGGCGGCTTCATCCCCGCGCGCCTCACTTATGGCGACGAAGGCGGCATGGCCCCGGTGTGGCTAACCCCACTCACCGCGACATTGGTCCATGGCGGGCTCATCCATCTCGCCTTCAACATGCTGATCCTGGTTTTCTGCGGGCGATCGGTGGAACCCATCCTCGGCCGGTCCAGCATCGCAATCCTCTATGTCGCGGGCGCTTATGCCGCCGCCGCCGCCCAATATGCTGCGGAGTCGGGCGGAATGGTGCCGATGATCGGCGCGAGCGGCGCGATTTCCGCGATCCTTGGCGCTTATGCGATGCTGTTCGGCCGCAACCGGGTAAAGGTCGCAAATCCGACCCTCGCCCTATGGCTGAACGCATTGTGGCTGGGCGCGGCGTGGATCGGCCTGCAATTGCTCACCGCCATCACCTTCGAAACAACAGGAGACCGCATCGCCATCGCCGCCCATATCGGCGGTTTCGTCGCCGGACTGCTCCTGGCCAAGCCACTGCTGCTGTTCCGCTACCGCAAGGCGTAGGAGGCAGCCTAGATGCTGCTAGGGGCGTATGCGGACATTGCGCTCGTAGCGGCTTTGCGCAACACTTAGGCATGAACGCGACTGCTCGCCTCTTCACCCTGGTTGGTATCCTCACGACCGGAGCTTGCTCCGAGGGCGACAATAGCTGTGTAGGGCCCGATGCTGCCTGGCTAGAAGATCCGAACAGTATGCAAACCGCTCATCGCGCGGTGAATACGATCCAGTTGAACATCGATGCCGTTCCGCATTGGAATGGACAGGCGGTTAGTTGGCAGGCTTTAGCCGAGTACCTTCGCATCAGTGGAACGATGAATCCACAACCTCTCACCTTGTTTCGACCGACCGCCGAAGCGCCTTGCGCGGAGGTCGTGAGGATTCGCTTGTTGATGACGCGCGAGTTGCAATGCGCTGAGCATCTGGCCTGCGGGGAAGGCCCAGAATGGTCCAATGTGCCTGACCAGCGAGGCTTTGAAATTTAACTAATCAAATGTCCGCTATGCCTCAAAGCAGATCGGCGGCTAGTCAAGCCTCCGTGGCTTCACCCGTTGCAGGGTTGAGCAACTTGTGGAGCGGCACCACCACATATTTCATTTCGGCATCGTCGACGGTGCGCTGAGCGTTGGATCGCCAGGCATCGACCGCGCTGTCATAGTCGGAGAAAAGGCCGACGAGGTGCAAAGAGGGCAGGTCGACAAAGTCCAGTCCCTGAGGATCGCGGACGCGTCCACCGAATACCAGATGCAGCTTGCTCATGCGTCTACCCCGATCATTTGCCGATATTGGATTGCCGCTCGCCTAAGCAGGAACGCTTCCGGAGGCAAGACTTGGGTGGCCGTGCAACGTTCGCGGGCAAAGAAAAAGGGCGCCGATCGCGCGGCGCCCTTTTTTGGTTCGAAGAAACAAAGCGTCAGGCTTCGCTGGCTTTTCCGCCAACGAAAGCGCCGATCTTTTCCTTCACCACCGCATAGCCCAGTTCGTCGAGCTTTTCGCGGCCAGCATCGGTGGCGCTCTTCGCGGCCTCACGCGCCTTGTCGGTCAGCCGCGCGCCGGTGGCGCCCAGCGCCTGCACTTCACGCTGTGTCTTGGGGAGGAGGGCGGCGACAACCGCGCCAATGGCGAGGCCGCCGACCACGGCCGCCACGGGATTTGCGGAGATCGCGTCGCTCGTGCGCTGCGTCGCGCTGCTCGCCCGGCTACGCGCGCTGCTGTAGGCTGATCCCGTGCGTTCGCGGGCGGCGCGATAGGCATCGCTCGCCCGGTTGCGGGCGTTGTCCGCTGCGGAGCTGAAGCGGCCCTTCGTTTCCGAATGTTCGGTTGTGATGGTTTCGTCGTCGCGGATGCTGGTTTTCGTCATGCGGTCATTCCTTCACTATACTGGCGCCGTTCGGAAGCGGGCAGGGCCTCGGGCGCATTTTGCTCTGGATTGATGAACGTCGTTTGCTGGACGTCGGTTGCATAAGGGGCGGAAACGAGCGGGGCTTCATCCGGCGACTTGGACAGCTTCTGCGATAGCCAGCGTAAAGGGCGCCGTGCGATGGCAACAGTCAACGCCGCGCCGACGGCCGAAGCCGTCACCGGCTGACCGCGAACCGTGTCGACAACCTCGGTGGCGATGCCGCCGCCAAGATCCTTCACATTGTCCCACGCATTGCTGGCAATCGTCTGCGGCTTCATCGCCTCCTTGGCCGCGACGAAGGTCGAAGCGAGCTGCTTTTTCGCCCGTTCGGCTTCCGCCCGCGCGGCCCGGATCCGGTCAGTGGTAGCGCCGCTCATTACGCCGCCTCCCTCAATCCATCGCCAAGGGCCTCGCGCTCCTCATCGCTCCCCGATCCGATCACGGCGAGCTTACGCGCGCCCGCGCGGATCAGAAGGAAGCCGATCAGTCCCGTGACAACCAAAACGGCAACGCCCGCCAAGACGGGCCCGATAAGAGGCGCGAGTCCCATCACGATCCCGACGATCAGCCCGATAAAGCCCGCGAGGAGCAAGGCGATCCCAGCGCAGAGAAGAACGGCGCCGCTTTTCGCCTTGCCCGCGCGATGCTGGGCAATGGCCTTGGCAAGGTTGACCTCGGCCCGCGCATAGGATTTTCCATCCTCGATCAGGCGCGAAACGAGATCGCCGATGCCGTCGTCAGGCCGTTGCCCCGCGCTCGCCAATGTCAGTCTCCCTTGCGCTTGCCGCGGCCCGGATTGCCGCTTTCGCTGCTTGTGGAATTGCCGGTCGTGATCGCTTCGTCGAGACCGGCCTTCACCAGCCGCACCAACGTAAAGCCGACGACTGCGGCAACGCCGAGCGCGGCGGCCGGGCTCTTGCGGATGATGACGCGGGCATCGTCCACCAGTTCGTCGACATCCTTGTCACGAATGCTGGCGGAGAAATCGGAAACGTAACGCGACGCCTTGCGCGCATAATCGCCATATTCCGCGCCCAGCCGCTCGTCGATCGAGCGGGCCGCGTCCTCCACGATGCGGGAAAGATCGTCCAGTTTGTCGGACGCCTTTGCCTTGCCGTCCACGGCATAATTGCGCGCCTTGTCGGTCGCCTGGCTCTTCAGCGATTGGGCGCCGGAGCGGATCTGGCCCCTGATGCCGCCGCTGCTTGCCGTGCCGCCCGTGTCGTTGGTATCTGCGCTCGCGACAAAGCCGCCATTGCGGCCGCCCGTTTCAGTGCCTGTGCTACCGCCATTGGTTTCCATCGCGCCATTGACGATGTGGTCGGTGCCTTCGGGAAGTTCGTCCGGGTTGCGGGCGGGCATAACTATTACCTCCAGTAAAATTGAGTTAAATCCTGTCCACGAAGAACACCCGCGGCTTCGCCTTCGTTCCGCTGCCGGACGCGAAAGTTGCGCCGCCGGGCGCGCGCCGATAAGGCCACCCAACATCTCCAATATAGCTCATAACGAGGCCGTAACAATGACCGCCATTCTCGACGTTCACGCCCGCCAGATCCTCGACAGCCGGGGCAACCCCACCGTTGAGGTCGAAGTGATGCTGGAAGACGGCAGCATGGGCCGTGCCGCAGTGCCCTCGGGCGCCTCCACCGGCGCGCACGAAGCGGTCGAAAAGCGCGATGGCGACAAGGCCGTCTATCTCGGCAAAGGCGTCACCCAGGCGGTCGAAGCCGTTACGGGAGAAATCTTCGAAGCGATCGTCGGCATGGAGGCCGAGGAGCAGACGGAGATCGACGCCGCCCTCATCGAGCTGGACGGTACGGAGAACAAATCCCGCCTCGGCGCTAATGCGATCCTAGGCGTTAGCCTCGCGGTCGCCAAGGCTGCGGCGGAAGCCCGCGCGCTCCCGCTCTACCGCTATGTCGGCGGCGTTTCGGCGCAGCTGCTTCCCGTTCCGATGATGAACATCATCAATGGCGGCGAACATGCCGACAATCCCATCGATTTCCAGGAATTCATGGTGGTGCCCGTCGGTGCCGAGAATTTCGCCGAAGCCGTCCGCTGCGGGGCCGAAATCTTCCATACGCTGAAGAAGCGCCTGCACGATTCCGGCCACTCGACCGCGGTGGGCGACGAAGGCGGTTTCGCGCCGAACCTCGCCAACACCACCGACGCTTTGGACTTCATCATGGCCTCGATCGAGGCGGCCGGTTACAAGCCCGGCGACGACGTCATGCTCGCCCTCGATTGCGCCGCAACCGAATTCTTCAGGGACGGCGCCTATCGCATGGTGGGTGAGGGGAAGACGCTCTCGCCGGTCGAAATGGCCGATTATCTCGCCGATCTCGCCGCCCGCTACCCGATCTTTTCGATCGAGGACGGCATGGCCGAGGATGATTTTGAAGGCTGGAAGGCTTTGACCGACAAGATTGGCAACAAGGTCCAGCTCGTCGGCGACGATCTCTTCGTCACCAATCCCAAGCGCCTCGCCATGGGCATCAAGAAGGGCCTCGCCAACTCGCTGCTCGTCAAGGTCAACCAGATCGGCACCCTGTCCGAAACCCTCGAGGCCGTCACCATGGCGCAGCGCAACCGCTACACCGCCGTCATGTCCCACCGCTCGGGCGAGACGGAGGACACGACCATCGCCGACCTCGCCGTCGCCACGAATTGCGGCCAGATCAAAACCGGCAGCCTCGCCCGCTCCGACCGGCTCGCCAAGTACAACCAGCTCATCCGCATCGAGGAAGAACTGGGCATGCAGGCGGTCTACGCAGGCCGCTCCATCCTCCGCTAAAGCCGACCCTCGCCCTCCATCTAAAGCCCTCCCCCTCGATGGGGGAGGGTTGGGTGGGGGTGGTGCCTCCGGAAAAAGCGGCGCTCTACGCCGCAAATTACCGACCCAGCCTCCCCATCAAGGGACGGGTAACACGTCACCCCGGCGAAAGCCGGGGTCTCCTACCGGAAAGGCGCCCTTGTCGTCATGAGATTCCGGCTTCCGCCGGAATGACGGGGGTGGGGAGCAAGAATTCCCGCGTCCCAACCCCTGATACCCCTCGAAATCTCGATTTATTTACCATAAAGGCGGGAAAGAACTTGATTCCTCCCGCTTTTACTGATTCTGTAAATCCACGATGACGAGCACGAACAACGCAATCCTGCTGATCCGCCGCGCGCTGTTTCCGGCGCTCGCGATCCTCATCATCGCGAATTTTGCGGGCTATGCCGTGTTTGGCTCCAATGGCATCCTCCAATATGGCGATTATCGCCGCATGGCCGGGGAGCGCTCCATCGAGCTTGCCAAGCTTGAACAGGAACGCGACCGCCTCGCTCACCGCGCCACCTTGCTCGATCCGCGCAAGGCCGACCCTGACCTCGCCGAAGAAATGGTCCGCAGCGAACTCGGCCTCGTCCGCCCGGACGAAGTGGTCATCCCGATCGCGCAATAAGCGTCGGAACTTTCCTACATGCCCGGTTTTAGGGCATAAGCATTTTCAATCGAAATTGATGGTGTGAAGGGCGTTGCGAAAATCATCGCCACGGCATCAATTTCATCAACTTCGCCTCGAAGGGCTGGGAAAGGCCAGCCGGCTCTAGCGTCGGCTTGCACTGCCCATCCTTTGGGGCCATAGAGCCGCCTTCATTCGACGAACCGTCAGGAAAGACCCAGCGTGGCCAAGACCCCAACCACGAAAAGCGGCGCCGGAGACGCTCCGGCAGCGCAGCAGATTTCCAACCGCGAGCGCCCGGCCGAGCCGCAGCGTTACGAGGCCTCGAAAGAGGAGATGCTGGAATATTACCGGCAGATGCTCCTCATCCGCCGCTTCGAAGAGAAGGCCGGTCAGCTTTACGGCCTCGGCCTCATCGGCGGCTTCTGCCACCTCTATATCGGCCAGGAAGCGGTCGCTGTCGGCCTTCAGTCGGCGCTCGATTCCAAGACGGATTCGGTGATCACCGGCTATCGCGACCACGGCCACATGCTCGCTTACGGCATCGATCCCAATGTCATCATGGCCGAACTCACCGGCCGCGCCGCCGGCATTTCGAAGGGTAAGGGCGGCTCGATGCACATGTTCAGCGTCGAGCATAAATTCTACGGCGGCCACGGCATCGTCGGCGCGCAGGTCTCGCTCGGCACCGGCCTCGCCTTCAAGCACAAATACAGCAATGACGGCGGCGTCTGCATGGCCTATTTCGGCGACGGCGCCGCGAACCAGGGCCAGGTCTATGAAAGCTTCAACATGGCCGAGCTGTGGAAGCTCCCGATCATCTATGTGATCGAGAACAACCAATATGCCATGGGCACCAGCGTCAATCGCGCGTCTTCCGAAGACCAGCTCTACAAGCGCGGCGAAAGCTTCCGCATCCCGGGCATCCAGGTCGATGGCATGGATGTGCTCGCGGTGCGCGGTGCGGCTGAAGAGGCGCTGGCCTGGGTCCGCGCGGGCAAGGGCCCGATCCTGCTGGAACTCAAGACCTATCGCTATCGCGGCCATTCCATGTCGGATCCGGCCAAATATCGCTCGCGCGACGAAGTGCAGGCGGTGCGCGACAAGTCCGATCCCATCGAAGCGATCAAGCGCGAGCTCGAAGCCGCCGGCGTCAAGGCCGACGAGATCAAGACGATCGACAACGAGATCAAGCGCATCGTCGCTGAATCGGCGGACTTCGCCGAACAGTCGCCGGAACCCGATCTTTCCGAACTCTACACCGACGCCCTGGTGGAAAAATACTGATGGCCATCGAACTCAAAATGCCCGCCCTTTCCCCCACGATGGAGGAAGGCACGCTCGCCAAATGGCTCGTGAAGGAAGGCGACGAAGTGAAGTCTGGCGACATTCTCGCCGAGATCGAAACCGACAAGGCTACGATGGAGTTCGAGGCCGTGGACGAAGGCACGATCGCCAAGATCCTGGTCGCCGAAGGCACGGACGGCGTGAAGGTCGGCACTGTCATCGCGATGATCGCGGGCGAGGGGGAGGATGCCTCCTCCGTCCAGGCTCCCGCCGCCAAGGCGCCCGTCGAACAGCCGTCGGATCAGAAGACTGAAGTCGGTTCGGAAGCCGAGCAGGCCAAGCCGCAGCTCGAAACCGGTGCCACGCAGCTGACCGCGCCCGCGTCGCGCCAGGCTGCTGACCCGGACGTGCCGGAAGGCACCGAAATGGTCCGCACCACGGTCCGCGAAGCGCTGCGCGACGCGATGGCAGAGGAAATGCGCGCCGACGACCGCGTCTTCGTGATGGGCGAGGAAGTCGCGCAATATCAGGGTGCCTATAAGGTCACCCAGGGCCTGCTTGACGAGTTTGGCGACCGCCGCGTCATCGACACGCCGATCACCGAATATGGCTTTGCCGGCATCGGCAGCGGCGCCGCCATGGGCGGTTTGAAGCCCATCGTCGAATTCATGACGTTCAACTTCGCCATGCAGGCGATCGACCACATCATCAATTCGGCGGCCAAGACGAATTACATGTCTGGCGGCCAGATGCGCTGCCCGATCGTGTTCCGTGGCCCGAACGGCGCCGCGGCCCGTGTCGGCGCGCAGCACAGCCAGAATTTCGGGCCCTGGTATGCGAGCGTTCCCGGCCTCATCGTTATCGCGCCCTACACGGCGGCGGATGCGAAAGGCTTGCTGAAGGCCGCGATCCGCAGCGAAGACCCCGTCGTTTTCCTCGAAAACGAATTGATGTACGGCCAGAGCTTCGACGTGCCGAAGGTCGACGATTACGTCCTCCCCATCGGCAAGGCCCGCATCGCCCGCGAAGGCAAGGACGTCACCCTCGTCAGCTACTCGATCGGCGTCGGCGTCGCGCTTGATGCCGCCGAAAAGCTTTCGGCCGAGGGCATCGAAGCTGAAGTCGTCGATCTGCGCACTCTTCGCCCGCTCGACACCGAGACGGTGCTGAAGAGCCTCGCCAAGACCAACCGCATGGTCGTGGTTGAGGAAGGCTGGCCGGTTTGCTCGATCGCGTCGGAAATCATGGCCGTCGCCATGGAGCAGGGCTTTGACGACCTCGACGCCCCGGTCCTTCGCGTCACCAACGAAGACGTGCCGCTCCCTTATGCCGCGAACCTCGAAAAGGCCGCGCTCATCAAGGTGGACGACGTCGTCGCGGCGGCGAAGAAGGTCACCTATCGGTGATTATAGCCCCTCCCCTCGATGGGGAGGGGTTGGGGAGGGGTGATGCTCGACGTAGAGCACAACCGATCCCCAGCATCACCCCCACCCAACCCTCCCCCATCAAGGGGGAGGGCTAGTGTTGGACCCCGACCGCACCCTGGCTCTGGCTTACGTCCCGGTCCGCCACCGCGAGGCGGTCCGTGCGCTTTGGACCTTGGACTCCGCCCTCGGGGCAGCCCTCACCTCGGGCCGCGAACCCGCCATCCGTCAGATTAAGCTGGTCTGGTGGCGGGAGGCCTTGGAGCGGCTCGACACCACCCCAGCGCCCGCCGAGCCGGTCCTCCAGGCCCTCGAAGCCCATATCCTGCCCCTCGCCATCACCGGCGCCGACTTGGCCGGGCTGGAGGAAGGCTGGCGGGCTCTCCTCGCCGACCGCCTCGATGCCGCTGGCCTCCAGCTCTATGCCGCCAATCGTGGCGCCCGGCTCTTCCGTCTCACCACCCACATCCTCGGCGGACCTGAACCTGAACCCCGCCTCGGCGAAGGCTGGGCCCTTTCCGATCTTGCCCGTAACCTCAGCGACAGCGGCGAACGCAACGCCGCGCTGACCGCCGCCTGCGAGCGTCTTCATCATTACGGCGCAGGCCCACGCCCGCTCACCATGCTCGCCAAGCTCGCCCGTCACGATGCGAGCGGTGGCCTGCCTTTCGAAGCGCAAGGCTCGCCACGCCGCATGGCCGCGATGCTGGTTCACCGCCTCACCGGCCGCTGATCTTGGAATGATGGAAATCTTCCTCTAACCTCATCGGTAAGGGAGAGGAAAAATGGGACGTTTTCTTGCAGGTGTCGGCTCGGCCTTGCTGCTTGTGCTGGCCGGTTTCTTCATCTGGAAAAGCCAGGCTGAAAGCGAAAACCCAGTTCCGTCCGCGCCGCAACCGCGCGCCGCCGTACCGCTCCTCGACACGATGGTCGAACCGCCTTCCGCGCCGGAAAAGAGCCGTGAGGAAAAGCGCTTCGCTCGGTACGACAAGGATAAGAACGGCACGATCACCCGTGCCGAAATGCTCGAAACGCGCCGCAAGCCCTTCCAGAAGCTCGACAAGAATGGCGACGGCAAATTGTCGTTTGAAGAATGGGCGGTCGCGACGTCCGACAAGTTCGCCAAGGCCGACGTCAATCGCGACGGCACTCTCAACGCGGCGGAATTCCTGACCACCAAGCCGAAACCGGCCAAAAAGAAGAAGTGCGCCTGCTAACCGACACTCGTCATTGCGGGGAGTAAAGCGACGAAGCAATCCACCTCGTCGCCAGTCTTGATGCTTCTGGATTGCTTCGCGTCTTGCAATGACGGGGAATGACTTACAGGCGCTCGTCCTTCCACGCCCAAAGCAGGCCGCCCCTTACATGATCGAGAAAATAGGGGTCCGAATAGCTTTCGCTCGTATGCCCGAGCGCGGTGTAAAATATCCGGCCGCTACCCTGCGTTCGGGTCCAGGATATCGGCCAGGGCGCTCCCGCCTCGCCGATCGAAGCAGCGTCGAGCGTAACGAGCAGCCGTGCCTTCGGATCGAGCGCCCTAATCCGGTACCATTCGTCCGCGCGGCTATGAGATGTGGGCAGGCCGCGGGTCGCCAGATGGCTGGCATCCAGCACATTGAGCTTGCCCACCGGCGTTTCCGGAGGGTGCCGCTCAAACTGCCCGCCAACGAGCGAGCCGTACCAAGGCGAATGGTAATGGGAGTCGGACGCCGCATGGATCGCGACAATCCCGCCGCCCTTGCGCACGAAGCGCTGCAAGGCCTCGGCACGCTTGCCGGTCAACCATTCGCTCCCCGGATCCTTGGGGTCGGTCGTGCTGCTCAAAAGGACAATTGCGTCGAACCCTTCAAGGCTCTTGGGCGTGAACACGTCGGGTGATTCCGTTGCCACCGCGCTGCCGCCCTGTTCGCGCATCATGCGGGAAAGAGCCGGGACCGCCGCCGCGATCGAATCGTGGCGAAAGCCAGTCGTGTGGCTGAAGATCAGCACCTGCTTCGCTTCACGCTGCGGCCGCGCTTCACTTGGTGCACACAGAGCGAGAATGGCCAGCAACGGCGTCAGGAGGATCGCGCTCAAACGTGTCATATCGCCTCCCGCCAAGCCGCAAATGCCTCACGCGCCCGCGACGTGTACATCTGCTTTCGATCCGCCTTCTTCGTCTTTCCCGCGATCGGCGGGAAGAGCCCGAAATTGACGTTCATCGGCTGATAGCTGTCCGCCTCCGCGCCCCCGGTAATATGGCCGAGGAGGGCGCCAAAAGCGGTTTCCACGGGCGGGAGAGGGAGGGTTGAGCCCGAAAGCTCCGCCGCAGTAAAGCGTCCGGCAAGAAGTCCAACGGCAGCGGATTCCACATAGCCCTCACAACCGGTAATTTGCCCGGCGAAGCGAACGTGGGGGCGGGATTTCAGGCGCAGAGTCTCATCGAGCAGCTGCGGCGAATTGATGAAGGTGTTGCGGTGAAGCCCGCCCAATCGCGCAAACTCGGCATTCTCAAGGCCTGGGATCGTGCGGAACAGCCGCACCTGCTCGGCATATTTCAATTTGGTCTGGAAGCCGACCATATTCCACAGCGTGCCAAGCGCATTGTCCTGGCGCAGCTGCACCACGGCATAGGGCCAGCGGCTGGTGCGCGGATCGTCGAGGCCGACGGGCTTCATTGGGCCGTGGCGAAGGGTTTCGATGCCGCGCTCGGCCATCACCTCGATCGGCATGCAGCCCTCGAAATAGGGCGTGTCCCTTTCCCACTCGCGAAATTCGGTTTTCTCGCCGTCGATCAGGCCCTGGACGAAGGCGATATACTGATCCTTGTCCATCGGGCAGTTGATATAGTCCTTCCCTTCACCCTTGTTCCAGCGGGACTGGAACCAGCAAATGTCCATGTCGATCGTATCCTTGTGCACGATCGGGGCGATGGCATCGAAGAAGGCGAGGGCGTCGCTGCCCGTCGCGCCGCCAATGGATTCGGCGAGCTTTGCGGCGGTGAGCGGGCCGGTGGCGATAATGACCGGCGTCATAGTGTCGGCGGGGAGGGCGTCCACGCGTTCGCGGACCAGCTCGACATTCGAATGGTTTGCGACCTTGTCCGTTACTGCGGCCGCGAAACCGTCGCGGTCCACGGCCAGCGCAGAACCTGCGGGCACCTTGTGCTGATCCGCGCAGGCCATGATGATCGAGCCGAGCTGCCGCATTTCGGCGTGGAGCAGGCCGACCGCATTGTTCTCCGCATCGTCGGAGCGGAAGCTATTCGAGCAGACGAGTTCGGCGAGGCTGTCCGTGTGATGGGCGGGCGTCGCTTCCACGCCCCGCATTTCGGACAGGCGCACCTTCACGCCCTTTTCCGCCAATTGCCACGCCGCTTCCGATCCGGCGAGCCCGCCGCCGATGATATGCACCTGATGAGACATAGACCTGCGATAGGCGAGGGCCGGAGCCTTGTGAAGGTTCGCGTGTTAGCTCGCATAAAGGAGCGGCCATGAAAATCTTCACCATCGGCTATGAGGGCGCGACGCAAGCCGAATTCATCGCGACATTGCACGCGGCGGGTGTGAAGCAGGTGATCGATGTCCGCGCCGTACCGCTGTCGCGCAGGCCCGGCTTTTCAAAGAATATCCTGGCCAATGGCTTGCGCGAGGCCGGGATCGATTATGTGAATTTGAAGGCGCTCGGCACCCCCGCCGAAGGGCGCGAAGCGGCGCGAAAAGGCAGGTATGACGTGTTGGAGCGGGTGTACGGCGCTCAGCTCAATACGCCCGAGGCAGGCTTGCAGGCGGAGCAGCTCAAGGACCTGGCCGGAGAAAAGCCGTCCGCCTTACTCTGTTTCGAACGTGATCCTGCCGGGTGTCACCGCACTTTGTTGTGGAAGCATGTGCTGCCGGATGCGCAGGTGGTGGATCTCTACCCGGTCGATAATCTGAAAGGAGCAGGACCATGATCGATCATATCGGGCTTGCCGTCAGCGACATCGCACGATCCCGGGCCTTTTACGAAGCAGCCCTGGCACCGCTCGGCATCGCACCACTGATGACCTTCGGCGCGGATCAATCGGAAAGCGGCGGTGCCACCGTGGGCTTCGGAAAGAGCAACGACCCCTTCTTCTGGATCGGCGATAACGAAAGGCCATGGGAGGGCACGCATGTCGCTTTCCGGGTCGAAACACGGGCGGAAGTGGATGCCTTCCACCGGGCGGCGCTGGACGCCGGTGGGCAGGACAATGGCGCGCCGGGTTTGAGGCCGAAATATGGGCCAAACTATTCTGCGGCCTTCGTCCACGATCCCGACGGAATTAATGTCGAAGCGGTTTGCTACGCGACGGAGTAATCCAGCCGTCATTGCGAGAAGCGTAAGCGGCGAAGCAATCCATTCTGCGGCCAAGCCCAGTGCCGCTGGATTGCTTCGCTCCGCTCGCGCGGACAGCAAATACCCCTACTGCCGCTAGGGCTGAGCTTGTCGAAGCCCGTGTGAACCGTGCCTGGCCCACGTCCTTCGACAGGCTCAGGACTAGCGGATGTGCTTAGGAATCTCCGCCGCCCTCGATTACCGCGTCGCTCGCCGCCAAGGTCTGGTCCTCGACGTCCACGACGGCTTCTGCCTCGTCCTCGCTCTCCTCGATCCGCGCCGCCGACACGACATGTTCGTTGTCGGCCACGCGGAAGATGGTGACGCCCTGCGTGTTGCGGCCCGCGATGCGGATGTCGCCGACGGTGGTGCGGATCATCTTCGCCTGATCGGTGACGAGCATCAACTGCTCGCCATTATGCGCGGGGAAACTCGCCACTACACAGCCGTTGCGCTGGGAGGTTTCGATATTGGTGATGCCCTGGCCGCCGCGGTTGGTGCGGCGATATTCGAAGGTGGAGGTGCGCTTGCCATAGCCGTTGACGGTCACGGTGAGGAGGAATTCCTCCGCATCCTCGAACTCCTTCATCCGCTCCGGCGACAGGGTCGGCGCGTTTTCATTCTCCTTCCACGGCGCGGCGCGGAGATAGGCTTCGCGCTCTTCCGTGGTCGCCTGGAAGCCCTTGAGGATGGACAGCGAGATGACCTCGTCATCGTCCTTCAATGTGATGCCGCGAACGCCGGTGGAGGTGCGGCTTTGAAATTCGCGGACCGCAGTCGCCTCAAAGCGGATGGCGCGGCCGTTCTTGGTGGCGAGAAGCACGTCGTCATCTTCGGTCAGAAGGGCAACGCCGATCAGGCGATCGGTCGCATCCTCTTCAAAGCGCATGGCGAACTTGCCGTTGGACGGGATGTTCGCGAACGCGTCCATGCTGTTGCGGCGCACTCCGCCATGGGCAGTCGCGAAGATAACGTGGAGGTTCTTCCACTCTTCCTCATTCTCCGGCAGCGGCAGGACAGTCGAGATCGTTTCGCCTTCCGCCAGCGGCAGGAGATTGATCATCGGGCGGCCGCGCGCCTGCGGAGCGCCTTCGGGCAGGCGCCACACCTTCATGCGGTAAACCTTGCCGTGGGTCGAGAAGAACAGAACCGGCGTGTGCGTCGAGGTGACGAACAGCTTCACGACAGCATCTTCATCCTTCGTCGACATGCCCGAACGGCCCTTGCCGCCGCGATTTTGCGTACGGAAGGTGTCGAGCGGCGTGCGCTTGATGTAGCCGCCATGGGTGACGGTCACGACCATGTCCTCGCGCTCGATCAGGTCTTCATCGTCAATGCTGTCACCGGCGGGCGCGATGGTTGTGATGCGCGGCGTCGCGAACTGGCTTTCAACCGCATCGAACTCCTCGCGCATCACGCCATAAAGCTTCACGCGATCGGCAAGGATGGCGAGCAGTTCGGAAATGGACGCGGCCAGTTCCTTAAGCTCATCGCCAATTTCGTCGCGGCCAAGCGCGGTGAGGCGATGGAGGCGGAGGTCTAGGATGGCGCGGACCTGGGTCTCGCTCAGCGTATAATTGTCGCCTTCCACCTCATGTTCGACCGCTTCGACGAGCGCGATATATTGGGCGATCTCCGCGACCGGCCACTGGCGCGCAAGAAGCGAAGCGCGCGCTTCAGCAGGCGAGGCCGAACCCCGGATAATCCGCACCACTTCGTCGAGGTTGGTTACCGCGATGACGAGGCCGAGTAAGATGTGCGCCCGGTCGCGCGCCTTGTTGAGTTCGAACTTCGAACGGCGAGTGATCACCTCTTCGCGGAATTTGACGAAGGCTTCGATGATGTCGCGCAGGTTCAGCGTTTCCGGGCGGCCGCCGCGAATGGCGAGGATGTTGGCCGGGAAGCTGGACTGGGCGGGCGTATGGCGCCACAGCTGGTTCAGCACCACCTCCGGTGTCGCATCGCGCTTCAGGTCGATGACGACGCGCACGCCTTCGCGGCTCGATTCGTCGCGAATGTCGGAAATACCCTCGATCCGCTTTTCCTTCGCCGCTTCGGCGATCTTTTCGACCAATCCCGATTTGCCGACCTGATAGGGAATGGCGGTGAGGACAATGGAGCGGCGGTCGCCCCGACCTTCCTCGATCTCGTGGCGGGCGCGCATGATGATCGAACCGCGTCCGGTGTGATAGGCGCTGCGGGCGCCGCCCTGGCCCAGAATCAGCGGGCCGGTCGGGAAATCGGGGCCGGGGACGATTTCAATCAGTTCATCCACGGTGATCGCGGGATTGTCGATATAGGCCTTACACGCGGTCAGTACTTCGCCGAGATTGTGCGGCGGAATGTTGGTCGCCATGCCGACCGCGATCCCGCCCGCGCCGTTGACGAGAAGGTTGGGGAAGCGGGCGGGAAGAACCTGCGGCTCACGCTCCGACGCATCGTAGTTCGGCTGGAAATCGACCGTGTCGCGATCAATGTCTTCGAGAAGCGCATCGGCCACGCGGGCAAGACGCGCTTCGGTGTAACGCATCGCGGCGGGCGGATCGGGATCCATGGAACCGAAATTCCCCTGGCCGTCGATCAGCGGCACCCGCATCGACCAATCCTGCGTCATGCGCGCAAGGGCATCGTAGATGGAGGCGTCACCGTGCGGGTGATATTTACCCATGACGTCACCGACGAGGCGCGCCGACTTGCGATAGGGGCGCCCGGCGACGAAGCCCGCGTCGTGCGCACCGTAAAGGATGCGGCGGTGCACCGGCTTCAACCCGTCGCGCACGTCCGGAAGGGCGCGGGCGACGATCACCGACATGGCATAATCGAGGTAGGAGGTCTTCATCTCCTCGACGATGGAAATCGGGCTGATATCGCTATTTTCGATGGTCGGCGGCGTGCTGGCCAATGTAATCGTCCTGACAGTTGAATCGTGCCGGAGCGATCAAGATTGCCGCCCCTTGAAGCGGTGTTAGCGGATGCGCTTGCCCAAGGCCACCCCCGCGCGCGTACGCGCGCGTGCAGGCTTTAGCGGCGTGTGAAGCGCCAGCGCGTCTCGTCCGACCCATCCGGATCGAAGGCATAGCCGTCGCTGTCGAACCCCTTCAGTGCCTCGGCATCGGTCAAGCGGTGCTCGCAAATATAGCGGGCGACCATGCCGCGCGCCCGCTTGGCAGCGAAGGTGTTGAAGCGAAGGCCGTTCGGCCCTTCCTCCCGGAAGTCGATTTCGATGACTGGAGTGTCCTTGGGCAGGCGGTCGTGCACCACGGCCCAATATTCCTTGCTGGCGACGTTGATGATGGGTCCGCCGCCGGACTCCTCGAGCGCTGAGGCAAGGGCATCCGCCACGCGCGTTCCCCAATAGCCGTATAGATTGCCCCCCGCTGGCGCCCACCGCGTGCCCATCTCCAACCGGTAGGGCCGGATCGCATCCAGCGGGCGGAGCAGGCCATAAAGACCCGACAGGATCCGAAGGTGATCCTGCGCGAAGGTGACGGCCGCTTCGTCCAGGCTCTGAACCTCGAAGCCCGCATAAACGTCGCCCGCAAAGGCATAGATTGCCGGGCGTTCAGGTTGATCCTCAAAAGTGCGGAACCGCTCGACATTCAGTTCGGCAAGTTTGTCGGAAATGTGCATGAGCTCGCCCAGTTTCTTCTTTGACAGGCGGGCGGCCGATTTGGCGATCCGCTCGGCGTCCGGACGGAAGGCAGGCTGGGTCGCGGCAACGGCAGGAATATCGCTCTGATAATCGAGCGTCTTGGCGGGCGAGATCACGGCAAGCATGAGAGCGCGGTACAAAGCGGGGAGGGCGAGGTCAATTCGGCCCGTCCGTCGGCGCGAAAATGCGGTTCAACGCGGGTTCACGTGCAAAAACTAGAAAGCGTCATGAAAAGGCACTAAGCCCGCTATTCTTCGTTCAACACGGCTCGCCCGCTGGTGGGCCGCAGGAGGCAGTCTGTGACGTCTATTTCGAAATTCACACTTGGTCTTGCCATTCTTCTTGGCGGCACGTCCGCCGTTGCCGTCGCAGCACAACAGCAGGCTGCACAGGCCGCCGCGCCCGCGAAGGAATATAAGCTCAGCAAGGAAGAGCGCGCCGGCATCGGCCCGCTTCAGGAAGCTGTGAACGCGAAGAACACCGCTGCCGCAACCGCCGCGCTTCCGGCCGCCCAGGTCTCGGCCAAGGGCGCCGACGCGCAATATATTCTCGGCCAGCTGATGCTGAAGCTCGGCCTCGACAGCCAGAATGTCGCTCTCCAGCGTCAGGCGATCGATGTGCTTCTCGCAACAGCGACGACGCCGGAAAAGGATATCGCGATCCTTCAGCTCAATAAGGCCGCGCTGGCCGCCAATGCCGGCGATGCCAAGGCGGCGGAAGAAGCGATGACGCGCGCCGCCCAACTGGCGCCCAACGATCCGCAGGTCATTATCTCGCTCGCCGAGGCAAAGGTTGCCGCGAAGAAGCCGGGTGAGGCCGTCGATCTCATCACAAAGGCGATCGATCTGAAGAAGGCTGCGGGCCAGCCGGTGCTGGAGAGCTGGTACAAGCGCGCTCTGTCGCTTGCTCTCCAGAACAAGATGGCGCCGCAGAGCATCGCCCTCAGCAAGTCGCTTGTCGCGGCTTACCCGAACCAGACCAACTGGCGCGACGCCCTCTTGATCTACCGCGATAACACGCAGCTCGACGAAGCGACGCAGCTTGACGTGATGCGCCTGATGCGCGCTGCCAAGGCGCTGAACGGAGAGCGCGATTATTACCGCTTCGCGCATGAACTGCGCAGTGGCGGCTTCCCGGCCGAAAGCAAAGCGGTGCTCGACGAAGGCATCGCGGCCAAGTTCGTGGATGCCAGCAAGTCGCCTTTCAAGGAATTGATCGCGGCCAATGCCGGCCAGATCCGTGGCGACCGGGACGGCTTGGCCGCCGCCGAAACCAAGGCGAAAGCGGCAGCGGACAGCAAGCTCGCCACTACAACGGCCGACGCCTATTTCGGCTATGGTGAATATGCCAAGGCTGCCGAATTGTACCGCGTCGCGCTTCAAAAGGGCGGCGATGCCAACATGCTCAACACCCGCCTCGGCGCAGCGCTCGCTCTTGGCGGGCAGAAGGCGGAGGCAGAGGCAGCGCTCAAGACAGTTCAGGGCTCGCGCGCCGACCTCGCGGTCTTCTGGATGGCTTGGCTCGCCAATCGCGGCTGAACCAAGCATCGGGCGAAGGAAAAGGGCGTCGGTTTCGGCGCCCTTTTCTTATGCATCCGACACAGGCTTATTCGCGGGACTTGCCAAGGACCGATACGCTCCGTATCGCCGTCCGCGCTGTGGGCCTGTAGCTCAATGGTAGAGCCGGCCGCTCATAACGGCTAGGTTGCGGGTTCGAATCCTGCCGGGCCCACCACAGCCTTGCACGGCAGGCGATATGTCGGGGAGTAGCGCAGTCTGGTAGCGCATCTGCTTTGGGAGCAGAGGGTCGCAGGTTCGAATCCTGTCTCCCCGACCATCTTCTAATCTAACAACCGCCCACCCCATTTCGTCATTCCGGCGAAAGACGGAATCTCGGGACGGAAAAGCACTTTGCGACGTTCACCCCGACTTTCGTCGGGATGATGGTCCAATCGCTTACTGCTGATCTGCCGCTACGGGCCCGAACTCCACCTTCGCATTCGCCGTGACCGCCAGCATCGTCGTCCAGGCGGCGACATTCTGGCGCAGCTGTTCGGGATCCACCTTGTCGAGCGTGTCGTCGGGCGTGTGGTGCAGGTCGAAATAGCGTGTGCCGTCCTGTTGCAGCTCGATCGTCGGAACGCCGCTGGCCGAGAGCGGGCCGATGTCGGAGCCGCTGGCACGATCGGTAAAGCCCTGCGTGATGCCGAGCGGGGCGAGTAGCGCCCCCAGGTCGCGGACAATCGGCTGCGCCGTCGCATTGAGCTTCGAATCGAAACGCCAAATCCGGTCCGCGCCGAAATCGCTCTCGGCGATGACCGCATGGTCCTTGGGATGCTTGCGCAGATAATCGATACCGCCAAACAGACCGACCTCCTCGGCTCCGAACCAGGCAACCCGGATCGTGCGGAGCGGCTTGTCGCCGCCGTCCATCACCCGCTTTGCCGCGGCGGTCACGATGCCGCAGCCCGTCGCGTCATCGATGGCGCCGGTGCCGAGATCCCAGCTGTCGAGGTGGCAGGCGGCGAGCACGACGCCGAGCTTCGGGTCGCGTCCCGGCACTTCGGCAATGACGTTGCCGGATTGATGAGTGCCGATGTCGCGCGGCGTGAGGGTGAGCTTCATCGTCACCGGCTTGCCGCGCTTCAAAATGCGCTGGAGCTGTTCGGCGTCTGGAATAGCAAGCGCGGCGGCCGGGATCGGCGCCACACCATCGGCAAAACGCTGCACGCCGGTATGCGGGTTACGGTGATGATCGGTGCCGATCGAACGGATGACGATCGCCGCCGCGCCCTTGCGGCTGGCGACAGTCGGGCCCTGGCGCCGGGCGCCGCCGAAATAGCCGTAGCCTGAGCCATCCTGCGTCGGCACCATGCCGTGGCTGACGAACACGATCTTCCCGCGCACATCAGCATCGCTCGCGGCCTCAAGGTCGGCGAGGCTGTCAAAGCCGATCACCTCGGCGGTGATACCGTCCATCGGGGTCGCGCCGCTATTGCCAAGCGCCGTCAGCACAAGCTTCTGCGGAAAAGGCGCCACGATCTCCGCCCTCTCTTCACCGCGTTCCCACACAGGCATGTCGAAGGTTTCGACGCGCACGTTCGAAAAGCCGAGTTTCTTCAGCTTCGATACGGCCCAGTCGCGTGCGCGGGCTTCGGCGGGGCTGCCCGCGGGGCGCGGGCCGATCTCGGTCGTCAGGCCTTCGGTGATGTCCCATGCCACATCATCCTTCAGCGCTGCATCGCGAAGCTTCTCCACCTTCGCGGCGTCATATTGCGCAAGGGCCGGCACGGCTGCCGAAAAGAGGAAGGGAAGGGCGGCTGCGGTGGCGAGATGCTTTTTCATGACACCTGCGTATCCAACAAAATCGGGGAGCGGAAGGGCTTCCTTGCGTTTGCCAATCGACGCCCGACCCACTAGGTAGGCGCGACTTCATTCCCGCTTTATCCGGAGAGAGCGCCGCCATGGCCGCACAGTATAGCTTCGTCATGAAGAATTTGAGCAAGACCTTCCCCGGTCATCCCAAGCCGACGCTCAACAACATCAACCTGCAATTCTATCTCGATGCCAAGATCGGCATTGTCGGCCCGAACGGCACCGGTAAGTCGACGCTCATGAAGATCATGGCGGGCCGCGACACCGAGTTTACCGGTGAAGCCTGGCCGGGCGACGGCATCCGCGTCGGTTATCTGGAGCAGGAGCCGCAGCTCGATCCGACCAAGACGGTGAAGGAAAACGTCATGGACGGCGTCCGTCCGGTCGCGGACCTCGTCGACCGCTTCAACGAAATCTCGACCCTGATGGCCGATCCGCCCGCCGACGCCGATTTCGACGCGCTGATGACCGAGATGGGCGAGCTTCAGGAAAAGATCGACGCGGTCGATGGCTGGACGCTCGACAACCAGCTCGAAATCGCAATGGACGCGCTCCGCTGCCCGCCGGGCGACAGCAAAGTCGATAACCTTTCGGGCGGTGAAAAGCGGCGCGTGGCGCTGACCCGCCTGCTGCTCGAAAAGCCCGACATCCTGCTGCTCGACGAACCGACCAACCACCTCGATGCCGAAAGCGTCGCGTGGCTGGAGCGGCACCTTGTTGACTATAAGGGCAACGTGATCCTCGTCACCCACGACCGCTACTTCCTCGACAATGTCGTCAACTGGGTGCTCGAACTCGATCGCGGCCGCTATTTTGTCTACGAGGGCAATTACTCGACCTACCTGGAAAAGAAGGCCAAGCGCCTCGATCAGGAAGAGCGCGAGGATGCGGGCCGCCAGAAGGCGATCACGGACGAGCTCGAATGGATCCGGCGCAGCCCCAAGGCCCGCCAGACCAAGTCCAAGGCGCGTATCAAGGCGTTCGACGAATTGGTCGAGGCGCAGGAAAATCGCGCGCCCGGCAAGGCTCAGATCCTCATCCAAGTGCCCAAACGTCTCGGCGGCAAGGTGATCGAGGCGAAGGGCCTCACCAAATCCTTCGGCGACAAATTGCTGTTCGAGGATCTGAGCTTCACGCTTCCGCCAGGCGGCATCGTCGGCATCATCGGGCCGAACGGCGCGGGTAAAACGACCTTGTTCAAGCTTATCACTGGCGCCGAGCAGCCCGATAGCGGCAGTATCGAAATCGGCGACACGGTGAAATTGGGCTATGTCGACCAGAGCCGCGACGCGCTCGATTCCAACAAGAATGTCTGGGAAGAAGTCTCCGACGGACTCGACATATTCCGCTTCGGCAAGCACGAAATCGCGAGCCGCGCCTATGTCGGCGCCTTCAACTTCAAGGGCACCGATCAGCAGAAGAAGGTCGGCCAGCTCTCGGGCGGTGAACGCAATCGCGTCCATATGGCCAAGATGTTGCGCAAGGGCGGCAACGTCCTGCTGCTCGACGAACCGACCAACGACCTCGACGTCGAAACCCTGCGTGCGCTCGAAGAAGCGCTCGAAAATTTCGCGGGCTGCGCCGTGGTCATCAGCCACGACCGCTTCTTCCTCGACCGCCTCGCGACGCACATTCTGGCCTTCGAAGGCGACAGCCACGTCGAATGGTTCGAAGGTAATTTCGAAGCCTATGAGGAAGACAAGCGCCGCCGCATGGGCCCGGAAGCCGACCGCCCGCACCGGATGAGCTACAAGAAGCTCACGCGCTAGAACATGTGTTGGGGGTCGCAGGCACGCCGCCCCCAACCTCACATGAATGCGTAAGCGTCCATACGCAGAATGCCATGCAATGTGCTTTGGTGCAGGCGAGACGCTTTCCCATCCGACGCGCCCATAGCCACGAATAGCGGTAGCAAATGCTCCTCCGTGGGATGGTTGCGCGTCGCCTCGGGCGCCTTGGCGCGATAGGCGGTCAGGTCATCACGCCGATTATCCGTCAACGCCGCATCCATCCACTCGGCGAAGCGCGTAACCCACTCGGGCTCGGGCGCATGAAGCGCATCGTAATAGTCGCGAAAACTCGACAGATCATGGGTAAAGCTGCCTGACGCGAGGATCAGCACGCGCTCGCTACGAAGCGGAGCGAGCAATCGACCGATCCGAACATGATGCTCGGGGCCAAGATCGGGCTGGACGGAGATCTGGACGACAGGAATGTCCGCGCCCGGATAGATCAACCGGAGCGGAACCCAGGCGCCGTGGTCGAGGCCCCGGCGCTCATCGCATCCGCTGGCAACGCCGCCCGCTAAAAGTAGGGATTGGATACGGTCCGCGAGAGCGATCGACCCTGGCGCCGGATAGGTGAGGGCATATAGTTCAGGCGGAAAGCCGTAAAAGTCGTGGATCGTCTCGTTACGTTCAACGGCATTGACCATGGGCTGCGCGGTTTCCCAATGCGCGGACACCACGATGATAGCCTCGGGACGTTCGCCAAGCTCCGCTGCCAGACCTTCAAGGAAATGGCGCGCGGGAACGTCTGTCAGCGGGAAGGTCGGTGCGCCATGGGACACGAATAATGCGGGCAGCATGAGATGATCCTTTCTATGCAGACCAGATGAGCACATCGTCCGCGCCGTTGAAGGGCGGGCCTCCGAACTCCACCGTTGCCAATTCCGCAACATTCGGAACCTCGGCGATCGTCATGAATTTCGATCAGCCATGCGTGCCCTTCATATATTACTCGCCGCCGCTTGCCTTCTCACGGCCTGCGCCTCCGATCGACCGCCTTGGGCGGATGGAGCCTTGGTGACCGAGCGCGTCCCGGCGGGGCAGGGGCAGGTGCAAACATTGCGCGATCTTCCGGCGCGCATCCTCTCCCTCCACAATGTCGAAAGGCGTGGGGCAGGCGTACCCGCCTTGACCTGGGATACCAGCCTTGCCGCATCGGCCGCTGCCTATGGCCCGCAACTCGCCCGCTACGGATCGCTCCGGCATTCGCCGCCGGAAAGCAGGGCGGGGCAGGGCGAAAATCTATGGATGGGCACGCGCGATGCCTATGCGGTCGAGGAGATGATCGGCGGCTGGATCGGCGAGAAGCGGATCTTTCGCGCCGGCACTTTCCCGAACGACGTCAGTACCAGCGGCAATTGGAGCGATGTCGCTCATTATACCCAGATGATCTGGCCGGGCACGACTCGCGTCGGGTGCGCAGTGCACAAGTCCGCGCGATGGGACTATCTCATTTGCCGCTACGCCCCGGCAGGCAATGTGGTCGGGCAGCGCGTGCCTTGATGGACTGGGCCGGGCAGGGCTAAGGTCGGCCGATGAACATCGTTCTGATCCTTGTCGCTAGCCTCGTGGTGCTGATCGCCGCCTTCGCGTGGATTGGCGCCCGCTCTCAGCGCATCTTCAAGGCGCCCCAGAAATTGTCGGACGCGCAGCTTGAGGCGACGGTGAATATCACAAGCCAGATTATGGAAATGACGAAGCCCGGCGCGCCCACCTGGGCGCGGGCTGCGGCCAAATATCAGGCGGCGGTCAACGAACAGCTTCGGCGGCAAGGCAAAGAACCGCTCGATGAAATCGAAATTGACGGCCTGATCCGCTAGGGTCCGGACGATATCGAGCGGCGACCGCGCGAGATCGCGTCGCCGCTTATTCCTCGTGAAACTTGGCCTCGACCAGCTCGGCCAGCAAAGCAACCGCTTCCTCCGCACCGTCGCCGGACGCACTGATCGTAATCCTGTCGCCCATCGCGGCGCCAAGCATCATCAGGCCCATGATCGACGTCGCGCAGACTTTCGATCCGTCCTTCTCGACTTCGACCGATGCGGTCTGCCCGGCGGCGAGGGTGACGAATTTAGCCGAAGCGCGGGCGTGAAGCCCGCGGCGGTTCAAGATATCAACCGTCCGGCTCGCCATCAGGCCGCAGCCTCGCCGAGAATTTCCGATGCCACCGAAATATATTTGCGTCCCGCTTCCCGCGCGGCAGCAACGGCTGCTTTCACGTCCATCGTCTTGCGCGCGCCTTCAAGGCGGATGAGCATCGGCAGGTTGACGCCCGCAATCACTTCCACCTTGTCCGATTTCATCAGTGAAATCGCAAGGTTGGATGGCGTGCCACCGAACAAATCGGTCAGGATGATGACGCCGCTGCCACCGTCGACATCGGCAATCGCCTGCGCAATGTCGTTGCGGCGGCCCTCCATATCGTCCTCAGGGCCGATGCAGATTGCGGCGATCCGCTCCTGCGGGCCCACGACATGCTCCATGGCCGTCACGAACTCCGTGGCGAGACGCCCGTGAGTAACCAGCACCAAACCGATCATCGATACACCTTGAAACCCAACATCCTAACGCGCGGGGCCATTGCCCTCGACTCCGTCGCGCGGCCGTGTGGCCAAATCCCGATGCTCCACCGTGGGCGAAAACCCCGCTGCGCGCAACCTTGACGCCATACGCTCCGCGACATGAACGGAACGATGACGGCCGCCCGTACACCCAAAAGCGATGGTAACATAGGACTTTCCGGACGCTTCATAGCGGGGAACGAGCGTCAGGAGCAGGCTCTCGATCCTTCCCATCGCTTCTGCATAAGCGGGATCGCGCGCGACATAATCGACGACCAGCTGATCGAGTCCCGTCATTGGGCGCAAGTCCCTGTCCCAATGCGGATTATCCAGAAACCGCATATCGAACACATTGTCCGCATTGCGCGGAAGGCCCCGCGCGAAGCCGAAAGACATGATGTGCAACGTCGGCGCCGCCGCTCCGGTCGCGAAGCGCGCACGTATCTGTCCCTGCAATGTTGGCGCGTCCGTATCCGTCGTGTCGATCACATAATCGGCATAGGTGAGGAGGGGCGCCATAAGCTGCCGCTCCGCCGCGACCCCGTCCGTCGCTGGCCGGTCCGGCGCGAGCGGGTGACGCCGCCTTGTCTCCGAATAGCGCCGCAGCAGTTCCGCGCCCGCACAATCGAGATAGAGCAGCTCGATCGGATAATCGCCCTCGCTGGTCAGCGCCTCGATCTGCTCGACGACATGGGCCGCGTCGAAATCCCGCGTGCGCGAATCGATGCCCATGGCGAGCGGCCGACCATGCGTCGCCTCGCTCACCGACGGCGGTGTCGAGAGCAGGTGCACGAGGAGGGAGAGGGGGAGGTTGTCCACCACCTCCCAGCCTGAATCTTCAAGCGTCCGAAGCACCGTCGATTTGCCCGCCCCCGAGAGGCCGGTGACAAGCAGGATGCGTTTGGGCGCCCGGTTCTTCATTGTTCTGCAAGACCGAAAATCTTGAGCGCAAGCTCCGCCTTGATCGCCGCCGACGCTTCGAGCGCGGCCAGCGGCACCACCGGCACGTCGACGCCCGCCAGCCGCCTCCGCTCGGCCAGCATCGGCAGGCGCTCGGGCGCGCGGTCGACGTCGATCATCAGCGCAACCGGCGCGTCCTCCACCGCATCCATCGCGACGATCCCGATGCCGCGCACCTCCATCCGCCCCCGGATCGTGTCCGGCGCCGACGCCAGCAGCCTCCCGTCCACGCGCCGCACATAGGTATAATCGTCGCTCACCAATGTCCCGCCCCGGTCGATGAGGCGCAGCGCAAGGTCCGACTTGCCCGCGCCCGACTGCCCGCAGATCAGAACGGCGCGGCCGCCGATCGCGACGCTCGTCGCGTGGATGGTTTCGGAAGAAAGCGCGGTTGCCGTCATGCTGTCATTACCCCCGGAAGCCGGACCACGAAGCGCGCGCCATGGCGGCGATCGCGGCGGTCCTCGACTATGATCGACCCGTCATGGCCGTCCAATATGGCCCGGGCGATGGCGAGGCCGAGGCCGGAATGGCCCCCGAACGCCTCGCCGTCCGGTCTGATGCTATGGAAACGGTTAAAGATCGCCTCACGTTTGTCCGGTGGCACGCCCGGCCCCTCATCCTGCACCGTGACGACCACATCATCGCCGATCGCCGTCGCTCCGATTTCGACCAGCGATCCCTTCGGCGCGAAGGAAAGCGCATTGTCCACCAGATTGTCGAACACCCGCACGAGCCGCGATTCATCGCCCATCACTACCGCCGTGCCCCGGCGCGGGCGGGCGAAGACGATTGACACCCCCCGTTCCTCGCCCCGGCTTTCCCACACCGGCATAACCGTCTCGATCATCGCGCCGATATCGACCGGCTCGAAATTGGTCCGCGAAAGCTCCGCGTCGAGCCGAGACGTCTCCGCGATATCGACAATCAGCCGGTCGAGCCGCCGCACATCGTGCCGCACCACATCCAGCAACTGCCGCCGCAGCGCCGGATTCTCGACCCGCTCCAGACTATCCACCGCCGACCGGAGCGAGGCGAGCGGGTTCTTTAATTCATGCGTCACATCCGCGGCAAAGGCTTCGGTTGCATCGATCCGGTAGCGCAACGAATGGGTCATGTCGTGCAGCGCGCGGGCGAGCAGGCCGATCTCGTCCCGCCGCGCAGGGAGGAGTGGCACGCTCACCTCCCGGTCGCGCCCCAGCCGCACCCGATGCGCCGCCCGCGCCAGCCGCCGCAAGGGCCGCGCAATCGTCCGCGCAAGGAACAGGGAAAGGAGCACCGAAACGATGATCGTAAGCCCAAGCACAATGCCGAGCGTTAGCCGCTCCGCACGCACCGCCGTCCGCACATCGCGCGCATTGACGGTGAGCAGCAAGGCCATATCCGTGCCCGGCAGCGGCGCCGCTGCGGACAGGAAGGGCGTCCCCTCCGGCGCCCGCCGCACCGAAGTCACGTCCCGCCCGCCGCCAAGCACCGACCGCACCTCGGGCCAGACCGAAAGGCCGTCCTCAAGGCTTGGCTCGAAGGCGGGAAGGTCCGGCCCGCCGACCACGGTGTCGAAGCCCCGGTCCAGCCAGCGGGCAATATCCTTTGTCCACGACTCGGCCTTCGGATCGCGCAGCACATAGGTCGGCCGCGCGCCGTCCCAGCTGTCCGCTACCTTGCCCGCTGCCGTATAAATGCGCAGCCGCGTCTGCGATTCCCGCCCCAGGGCGACGAGCAAATCTTGCCGCGCTTCCGGCGGTGCCACCGCCACCGCGTGGGCGATCATCCGCGCTTCGGTTTCGGCCTGCGCCACCCGGCTATCGAGAATCCGCCCCCGGAAGCTGTCGAGATAGAAGAGACTTCCCGCCAGCATCGCCAGCGCAAAGATATTGACGATCAGGATGCGCCGCTTGATCGACAGCCGCCCGGACCAGCGCAGGCGCAGATCGCGCTCGTCATTCCTCTGCAAAGCGATAGCCCACGCCGTACAGCGTCTCGATCCCGTTAAAATCGCCGTCCACCGCGCGGAATTTCCGCCGCAGCCTTTTTACATGGCTGTCGATGGTTCGATCATCGACATAGACATCGTCTTGATAGGCGATGTCCATCAACTGGTTGCGCGATTTGACGACGCCCGGCCGCTGCGCGAGCGCCTCCAGCAAGAGAAATTCGGTGACGGTCAGCGTCACCGGCTTTCCGTCCCATGTCACCCGATGCCGCGCCGGGTCCATGGACAGCCGCCCGCGCACGATCTCCACGGCTTCCGGTGCATCCTCCGCTTCGGGCGCCGCGCGCACTTCCGTTCGGCGCAGGATCGCACGGATGCGGGCGATCAGCAGCCGCTGCGAAAAAGGCTTGGCGATATAATCGTCCGCCCCCATCGCAAGGCCGAGCGCCTCGTCCAGCTCGTCGTCCTTTGATGTCAGGAAGATCACGGGAAGATCACTCTTCTCGCGCAACCGCCGCAGCAATTCCATGCCGTCCATTTTCGGCATCTTCACATCCAGCACGGCAAGGTCCGGCGCATTCTCTGTGAGCGCCTTCAACGCCGCCTCGCCATCCGAATAAAGCCGGGTGGTAAAACCCTCAGCCTGGAGCGCGATCGACACGGACGTCAGGATATTCCGGTCATCATCGACAAGCGCGATCACCCTCGACATGGCAGCAGCTCCGGTCTCATGGCTCAGGGTCTTAATCAATGGGGCAGGGGGCGGCAACCATCCGCAGCTTTCTCTACCCCATCGCTCTAAAGCCCTCCCCCTCAAAGCTAATAGCCCTCCCCCTTGATGGGGGAGGGGCTTTGAGTGAGAACGCTAACACCCCAAACCGACCCCGCACGCTCCATCCACCCTCCGTAAATTCCCCCGGAAATCCGCGCCTTTTGACGCCGCCGACCGCCTCCTATATGCGCCTTGAAAAAATTTGCGGAGGCCTCCGCCGACCGCGATAACATTAGGAGAAATCGTCGTGGCGAAGCGCGTGCCCAATCATGGGCTTGCCGAACAAGGCATTGTTACTAAAGCCGATATCCACTGGAACCTGCTGCCCGCAGCGCTCACCGAACAAGCGGTGAAGCGCGGTGAGGGCATGCTCGCCAAGGACGGCCCGCTTGTCGTCGCCACCGGCAAGCACACCGGCCGTTCCGCCAAGGACAAGTTCACCGTCCGCGATTCGGAAACCGAAGGCACCATCTGGTGGGACAATAACGCCGCGATGACGCCAGAGCAGTTCGCCGCATTGAAGGCCGATTTCCTCGCCTGCGTCAGTGATAAGGACACGCTTTTCGTCGCCGATCTCTATGGCGGATCGCAGCCCGAGCATCGCGTCCGCGTCCGCGTGATCAACGAGCTTGCCTGGCACAATCAGTTCATCCGCACGATGCTCGTCCGTCCGGAAGCCTCGGAGCTGGAAGGCTTCACTCCCGAATTCACGATCATCGATCTGCCGAGCTTCAAGGCCGATCCGGCAAAGCACGGCTGCCGCGGCGAAACCGTGATCGCCGTCAACCTCACCGAAAAGCTGATCCTCATCGGTGGCACCCAATATGCGGGCGAGATGAAGAAGTCGGTCTTCGGCGTCTTGAACTACCTCCTGCCCGTGGACGGCGTGATGCCGATGCACTGCTCGGCCAATATCGGCCCCAATGGCGACACCGCCGTCTTCTTCGGCCTTTCCGGCACCGGCAAGACGACTCTGTCGGCCGACGCCAGCCGCACCCTCATCGGCGACGATGAACATGGCTGGTCGGACACCAACGTCTTCAATTTTGAAGGCGGCTGCTACGCCAAGATGATCCGTCTGTCGGAAGAAGCGGAGCCGGAGATCTACGCGACCACCCGCCGCTTCGGCACCGTTCTCGAAAATGTCGTAATCGATCCCGACACGCGCGAACTCGATCTCGACGACAACAGCCTCGCGGAAAACACCCGTGGCGCCTATCCGATCGACTTCATCCCCAATGCGTCGAAGGAAAATCTCGGCCCCGTTCCGCGCAACATCGTGATGCTGACCGCCGATGCTTTCGGAGTCCTGCCTCCGATCGCGAAGCTGACGCCGGACCAGGCCATGTATCACTTCCTGTCGGGCTACACCGCCAAGGTCGCGGGCACCGAAATCGGCGTGACCGAGCCCGAAGCCACCTTCTCCACCTGCTTCGGTGCCCCCTTCATGCCGCGCCACCCGAGCGTCTATGGCAACCTCCTCAAGGAGCGGATCGCCAAGGGCAATGTCGATTGCTGGCTGGTCAACACGGGCTGGACCGGCGGCAAATATGGCGTCGGCAAGCGCATGCCGATCAAGGCCACCCGCGCGCTCTTGA
Organism: Allosphingosinicella vermicomposti; assembly: GCF_003012815.1. Taxonomy (GTDB): domain Bacteria; phylum Pseudomonadota; class Alphaproteobacteria; order Sphingomonadales; family Sphingomonadaceae; genus Allosphingosinicella; species Allosphingosinicella vermicomposti. The sequence continues at coordinate 916,327 of NZ_PXYJ01000001.1, forward strand.
ATGCCGCGCTCGACGGCAGCCTCAAGAATGTCGAATTTCGCAAGGATCCCTATTTCGGCTTCGACGTGCCGGTCAGCGTGCCCGGCGTCGACACCGCAATCCTCGATCCGAAAAGCACTTGGGCCGACAAGGCCGAATATGACGCGACGGCGAAAAAGCTCGTCCAGCTCTTCATCGACAATTTCGCCAAGTTCGAAGCCCATGTCGACCAAGGCGTCCGGGAGTCCGCACCGACAGCGGCCTGAGGCAAAATAGCCCGTAAAGAAAAGCGCTGGCCCCAATGGGGCCGGCGCTTCTTCCAAATCCCCCAAACCCGCTAGGGCTGAGCCTGTCGAAGCCCGGTCCATCCGCTCGGTGTTCACAGGAGGATCAGAGACGAGAGGGCGAAATTCCGCCAGCCTCAGCTAGCTCATCACATCGCCAAGGCTTGCCACGTCAAACCAGTTCAAACTGGAACGTCCTTCGACAAGCTCAGGACTAGCGGGATGAAAGCCACGCTCGGCAGTAGGAAGGCCGCAGCCCCACCAAACTCCAAGCCCCAACTCAGCTAGGGCTGAACCTGTTGAAGCCCGATCCAACCCGCACGAACGCTTCTCTAAACACTCTCGTCAGCGGCGATTTAGGCCACCATCGTCATTGCGAGCAAAGCGAAGCAATCCAGCGGCACCGCACCTGCAACGGATGCATTGCTTCGTCGCCATCCTCCTCGCAATGGCGATCACTATCCGGGAAGCGCCCCAACCGGCTCCACCAGCAAGCACCCCCCCTCAGCGCCTATCACCCGCACACGCGATCCAGCCGTCACATCAGGCCCCTTGGCCATCCAAACTCCGTCGCCAACTTTCACGCGACCGCGTCCGCCCTCAATCGCGTCAACGACCAGCACCGTCTCGCCAATCAATCGCGCGGTCCGGTCATTGAGCAACGGATCGCTGCTCTCCACCGGGTTGGCGGCATACCAACGCCGCCCAAACATCACCGCGGCGATGGCCAGCAACGCAAACAGCCCGAATTGAAACGCGAGCGGCAGGCCAAGCAAAGCCGCAAACCCGGTCACCGCCGCTGCAGCCGCGAGCCAGATCAGGAAGACGCCCGGCACCAATATCTCGGCGATGCCCAAAATGGCGGCGCCGATCAGCCACCACCATTCGGGGTCGAGATCGAAGCCGTTCACTCCGCCGCGCCTTCGAACGGCCCCTTGCGCCGCGCGGGCGGGGCAGGGGGTGCGGGCGGCAATTCCGCCGATCCCTTGCCGAGCGCATCGCGGGCGAGTTCGCCAATCCCGCCCAATGTGCCGATCAGCTGGGTCGCTTCGACCGGGAACAGGATCGTCTTGGCATTGGGCGATGTCGCGAACTGGCTCACCGCATCCACATATTTCTGCGCGATGAAATAGTTGATCGCCTGCGTGTTGCCGCCCGCAATCGCGTCCGACACCATCTGCGTCGCCTTGGCTTCCGCTTCGGCGGCGCGTTCGCGGGCCTCGGCGTCGCGGAAGGCGGCCTCGCGGCGGCCTTCGGCCTCCAGGATCTGCGACTGCTTCTGCCCCTCGGCACGCAGGATTTCCGACGCCCGCGACCCTTCAGCCTCCAGAATCGAGGCGCGCTTTTCGCGCTCCGCCTTCATCTGGCGGCCCATTGCGTTCACGATATCGGCAGGCGGACGGATGTCCTTGATCTCCACGCGAGTAATCTTGACGCCCCAGGATTCGGTGGCCTGGTCAACGACCGCCAGCAGGCGGGCATTGATCTCGTCGCGCTTCGACAGCGTTTCATCGAGGTCCATCGATCCCATGACGGTGCGCAGGTTCGTCGTCGTCAGCTGCATGATCGCGACATAGAGATCCGAAACCTCATAGGCCGCCTTGGCCGCGTCCAGCACCTGGAAGAAGACCACGCCGTCGGTCGAGATCATCGCATTGTCTTTGGTGATGATCTCTTGACCCGGAATATCAAGAACCTGCTCCATCATGTTGATTTTGCGGCCAACGCGATAGAAAAAGGCGGGGTAGAAATTGAAGCCCGGCGCCGCGACGCTGGTGAAGCGGCCGAAATGCTCGATCGTATAGCGATAGCCCTGCCGCACGATCTTGATGCTCGCCATCAGATAGATGATCACAAGCAGCAGCACGAAGAACATTGCCGTGACTTCCATCGCCGATTCCTCCCCAAATGCGTTGGCGATCATGATGTCGCCTGATATCCAACATTCCAAGCGGAAAAAGTGTAGGAAATCCGCGAGAAAAGGGAGAGACATGCATGCAGCCGACACTACAGCAGCTTCGCCTTTGCCGCTCGGTCCTCTTCCTCCCCGCTTCCAATCCCCGCGCCATCGAGAAAGCCCGCACGCTCCCCGCCGACCTCATCATCCTCGATCTCGAAGATGCGGTGAAGGAAGAGGACAAGGCCACCGCCCGCGCCGCCGCTGTCGAGGCTACGCATCACGGTTTTCCCGGCAAGCTCGTCGCGATCCGGGTCAATGCCGATATCGGCCACCATTTCGGCGATGATGCCGTCGCGGTGCGGGGCAGCGCCGCAGACTTCGTCGTCCTTCCCAAGGCCGAAACCGCGAAGAGGATCGGTGACGCTCATTCCCTCTCGCAAAAGCCGGTCCTCGCCATGATCGAAACGGCGGCAGGCGTTCTCGCTGCCCGCGAAATCGCCCGCCACTCTCAGGCCCTTATCGCCGGCACCAACGATCTCGCCTACGATCTCGGCCTGCCGCCGGGCGCGGACCGTTCCGGCATGAGCCTCGCCCTCCAGTCCATCCTCCTCGCCGCCCGCGCCCAGGGCATTGCCGCCTTCGACGGCGTCTTTAACGGCCTTGACGATGCGGCGGGCCTCGAAGCCGAATGCCAAGCAGGCCGCGCTCTCGGTTTCGACGGCAAAACCCTCATCCACCCGAACCAGATCGAAACCGCCAACCGCATCTTCGGCCCATCTGTGGGGGAAATCGCTGCCGCCGAAAGGCTCATCGCCGCCGCAACGGGTGGGGCAGAGCGCCACGAAGGCCGGATGATCGAAGCGATGCATGTGGCGCAGGCCGAGGCTATACTCGCCAAGGCCCGGCGCTGACAAGGGGAACGCCTAGCCTTACCGGGAAACCCTTTCTATAGAGCCTCACGACTCCCGGACAGCGAGACAGACAGCATGGATATCACCCTGGGCCTCACCTTCGACGACGTGCTCTTGAAGCCCAGGGAGTCGAGCGTGCTGCCCAGTCAGGCCGATACTCGCACCCGCGTCACGAAGGAGATCGGGCTCAACATCCCGCTCCTCTCCTCGGCGATGGATACGGTAACCGAAGCCGACATGGCGATCGCCATGGCGCAATTGGGCGGCCTCGGCGTTCTCCACCGCAACCTCTCGGTCGAGGAGCAGGCCGCCGCCGTCCGTGCGGTAAAGCGCTACGAAAGCGGGATGGTCGTCAACCCGATCACGATGACGCCCGATCAGCCGCTCGCCGATGCGCTGGAGCTGATGCAGAGGCACCGCATTTCCGGCATTCCCATTACGGAAGCGGGTGGGCGCCTGGTCGGCATCCTCACCAACCGCGACGTCCGCTTCGCCGAAAATCCGCGCCAGCCGGTCTCCGAACTGATGACGAGCGACAACCTTGTCACCGTCGGCCCCGGCGTCAGCCAGGAAGAAGCGCGCCGCCAGCTCCACCAGCGCCGCATCGAGAAATTGCTGGTGGTGGACAATGCGGGCCGCTGCATTGGTCTCATCACCGTCAAGGACATGGAAAAGGCCGTCAATTATCCCGAAGCGACGAAGGACGGCTCGGGCCGCCTGCGCGTCGCCGCCGCCACCACGGTCGGCGACAAAGGCTATGAGCGCAGCGAAGCGCTGATCGACGCCGAATGCGATCTTATCGTTATCGACACCGCTCACGGCCACAATGCCGACGTCGCGAAGGCCGTCGAGCGGATCAAGAAATTGTCGAACAGCGTACAGGTCATTGCGGGCAATGTTGCGACCGGCGAAGCGACCAAGGCGTTGATCGGCGCGGGCGCGGACGGCGTGAAGGTCGGCATCGGCCCCGGCTCCATCTGCACCACCCGCGTCGTCGCTGGCGTCGGCGTGCCGCAGCTCACCGCGATCATGGACGCCGCGAATGAAGCGGCCAAGTCCGGCACCCCGATCATCGGCGACGGCGGTCTGCGGACCAGCGGCGACATCGCCAAGGCTCTCGCGGCCGGCGCATCCACCGTCATGGTTGGTTCGCTCCTCGCGGGCACCGAGGAAGCGCCGGGCGAAACCTTCCTCTATCAGGGCCGGACATACAAATCCTATCGCGGCATGGGTTCGGTCGGCGCGATGGCGCGAGGCTCTGCCGACCGCTATTTCCAGCAGGACATCAAGGATCAGCTGAAGCTCGTTCCCGAAGGCATTGAAGGCCAGGTGCCCTATCGCGGCCCAGTCAAGGAAATCGTCCATCAGCTGGTCGGCGGCGTAAAGGCCGCGATGGGCTATACCGGTGCCGGGACGATCGCCGAGCTTCAGGAGCGCGCTCAATTCGTCCGCATCACCAATGCGGGCCTGCGTGAAAGCCACGTTCACGACGTGACGATCACCCGTGAAGCCCCTAATTATCCGACTCGCTAGGTGACGCCCGCCGCCCGCGTTCAGGCCGCGATCGAGCTGCTCGACCAGATCATCGACGCCGCTCGCACCGGAGGCGCCGCCGCCGACACGCTCATCGCCCGTTACTTCAAGGAGCGCCGCTATGCGGGGTCCAAGGACCGGCGCGCAGTTCGCGACCTCGTCTACCGCGCCATCCGTCGCAGCGGCGAACGGCCGGTATCGGGCCGCGCCGCGATGTTGGGGCTCGCGGCCGATGACGCCGATCTTGTGCCTCTGTTCGATGGCTCCTCGCACGGACCCGCGCCGATTGCGGAAGGGGAGGAGGCGGCGGCGACACCCAGCCTCGTCCCGGCGTGGCTCCGCCCGCGCCTCGATCCGCTGGTTGCGCCAGAGGAATGGCCAGCTCTCTTGGAACGCGCGCCGCTCGATATTCGCGTCAACCGGCTGAAGGGCGATCGAGCTGAAGTTCAGGCACGCCTCGCGCAGGCGGAACCGGCGCCCCATTCGCCAATCGCCCTTCGGCTTCCCGAAGGCTTCGCTGTCGAACAGGATCCAGCCTGGGCCAGCGGCCTCATCGAAATTCAGGACGAGGGAAGTCAGCTCCTCAGCCTCGCTTGCGAAGCCGCCCCGGGCATGGTCGTCGTCGATCTTTGTGCCGGGGCAGGGGGCAAGACGCTCGCCCTCGCCGCCGAGATGGAGAATGCGGGGCGGATCATTGCCTGCGATGTCGATCGCGGTCGCCTGTCCCGCATTAGTGCGCGCCTCGACCGTGCGGGCGTCTCCATCGTCGAGACGCGCCTGCTCAATCCGAACCAGGAAGTGAGCGCCCTCGCCGATCTCGCCGGGCAGGCCGATCTCGTGCTGATCGATGCACCCTGTTCGGGGACCGGCACTTGGCGCCGCAACCCCGAAACGCGCTGGCGCCTCACTGAAAAGCGCCTCGCCCAACTCACCGCCGTCCAGAGCCATTTGCTGGATATCGGGGCGGGCCTTGTGAAGCCTGGCGGCCGGCTTGTCTATGCCGTCTGCTCGCTACTCGCGGCGGAGGGGCGCGATCAGGCATCGGCCTTCGTCAGCCGCCATTCAGCCTTCCTGCCCGAAAAGGCGCCGCTCACGGCTGGCCGCGCGGCTGGAGACGGTTTGATTCTCACGCCCGGCCACGACGGCACCGACGGCTTTTTCGTCGCGCGGTGGCGGCGGCCGTGATATAGAATGGCTGCCAATGATGGAGACCCTGATGCGCCTTTTGCCGATCGCCATTTCCGCCACCATCGTCGCGGCGACCATGGGCAGCGCCGGGCACAGCAAGCAGCAGGGCGTTGAGCAGATCGATGCACGCTCGGTATCGCTGACCAAGCAGGGACAGAACGACCTTTCCGTCGGCCAATATGACAAGGCGCGCGATGCGTTCGAAACCGCGCTCGCCGTCGACCCGCGCAACCGAGCCGCCTATATTGGCCTTGGCCGCGCCGCTTTGGGCATGAAGATGCCGGGCAAGGCGATCGGCTTCTACGCCGAAGCGTTGGCGCTTGAACCCAATGATGTCGTCGCGCTCGCGGGACAGGGCGAAGCGATGGTGGAACGCGGCGCCGTCGATCGCGCCAAACAGAATCTCGAAAAGGTCCGTTCGCTATGCACCGCGCCGTGTCCGCAAGCGGACACGCTCGCCGCCGCGATCGCGAAGGGTCCGCCGGTCGTTACGGCCGAAGCGGTCGCGCCGGAAACCACCAAGGCTAACTAAGCATCCACCCCACCGCTAGTCCTGAGCCTGTCGAAAGACGTGTGAATCGTACGATGCCCACGGGCTTCGACAAGCTCAGCCCTAGCGGAGTTAAGTGTTAGAGTTTGTTCGAGAGAATACGTGCAATCGCGCAGAAAATCCTCGATATTCCGTGTTTCTGCGCGCCTCTCGGGCTCGACGCTTCCATCGCAAGGGTCGCCTGTCATGGAAGGCTGAGAAAAGGCGCCAAGCCCAATTAAATCGCCTAAAACACCGCTAGTCCTGAGCTTGTCGAAGGACGTGTGAAGGGTGCGATGCCCACGGGCTCGACAGGCTCAGCCCTAGCGGAGTTAAGTGTTAGCGGTCCTTCGTGAGAATGCGCGCAATCGCGACGAAATCCTCGACACGCAATGTTTCCGCGCGCCGTTCGGGGTCGATGCCTAAGGCCTCCAGTGCTTCAATCGCACGCGGGACGGACTTAAGGCTCCCGCGCAGCATCTTGCGGCGTTGACCGAAGGCAGCCGCGGTCACTTTCTCCAGCACTGCCGCTGAAACCCCCTCGGGCGCCGCTTTCGGCACGATGTGGACCACAGCCGACATCACTTTGGGCGGCGGCACGAAGGCCGAGCGATGGATCTTCATCGCGAGCTTCGCCTCGCTCCGCCACTGGGCGAGCACGGCAAGGCGGCCATAGGCGCCTGTGCCGGGTTTGGCGACGATCCGCTCCGCGACTTCCAGCTGGAACATCAGGGTCAGCGATTGCCAGAAAGGCGGCCAGGTTTCTCCGCCAAGCCAGCGCACAAGCAGGGCAGTCCCGACATTATAGGGAAGGTTGGACGCGATATGGGCGCCATCGCCCGCAACAGCGCTCTCGTCGATCGCCAGCGCATCGCCCTCGATCACGGTCAGCCGCCCGTCCGCCGCGTCATTCACTTCCGCCAGGGCAGGCAGGCAGCGCCGATCCCGCTCCACAGCAACCACCTTCGCCCCGGTGCGCAGCAAAGCGCGGGTCAGGCCGCCCGGGCCGGGACCGACTTCATAGACGGTCGCGCCATCCAGCGGCCCCGGGATGCGTGCGATCCGGTCCAGTAATTGTTCGTCGAGCAGGAAATTCTGCCCCAGCGCTTTTGAAGCATTGAGCCCATGCGCCGCGATAACCTCGCGCAAGGGGGGGAGTGGCCTCACGCCTCGGCAACGCGGCGCGCGCATTCGGCGGCGGTCTTCAACGCCGCGATCATCGCGCCCGGCTCGGCAATGTTCCGGCCCGCAATGTGGAAAGCTGTGCCGTGATCGGGTGACGTGCGGACGATCGGCAGGCCGAGCGTCATGTTCACGCCATCGTCGAAATGGAGGGCTTTGAGGGGGATCAGCGCCTGATCGTGATACATGCAGAGCGCGGCGTCGTAAGTGGCGCGCATCCGGTCGTGAAACATTGTGTCGCCCGCAAGCGGGCCGACTACATCCAGGCCTTCCTCACGCAATCGTTCGATCGCCGGCAGGATGATATCGATCTCCTCCCGGCCCAGAGCGCCATTCTCTCCGGCATGAGGGTTGAGCCCTGCCACCGCGATGCGCGGACTGACGATGCCGAACTGACGCTGCAGCCCGCGCGCGACGGTGCGGCAGCGCTGGACGATCAGGTCGATCGTCAGCACATCGGGAACCTCGCGCAGCGGCACATGGATGGTTACGGGCACAGTGCGCAAGGTCGGCCCGGCCAGCATCATCGCCACCAATTCCTTGGCGACGCCGCAGCGTTCGGCGACGAACTCGGTTTGGCCCGGATGGGTGAAGCCGATCGTGTAGAGCTGCCCTTTGGACACCGGTCCCGTCACCAGCGCCGCCGCCGCGCCCGAACGGGTTAGGCCGACCGCAAGCTCCAACGCGTCGAGCGCATTGCGTGCGCCCTCAACGTCCGGCTGCCCCGGGACCACGGCATTGCCGTCGATCCGGAACATGGGCAGCGCCTCGTTGAAGCACCTCAGCGCCTCGGCAGGCTCCGAAATCGCACGGATCGGCCCGTCCCAAACGGCCGTCACGCCGTTGCAATTGCCGACGGCGAAGAATGGCGGGACGTTCGCTTCACGCCGCCGCTCCCACGCTTTTGCAATGATCTCCGGGCCGATACCCGCCGGATCCCCCAGGGAAACGGCGAGGGGCAAGGTTGCGCCCAAAACAGCCTCAGCGATATTCAACCACCGCGTCGCGGCGAAGGTCGCGCAGGTAACGCTGGGCGCGCAGGTTCACACGCTGCTCGCTCAATTGCGCATAAACCTGATCGAAGGACGGCGTCGCCGCCTGGCTCGGATCGTCGCGGCCGCACAGGACGAGAACGCGCACGCCATCCTCGACGGAGCCGAACGGCGTTGTCGCCTGGCCGACGTCGAGGGCAAGGATCATGTTCTGAAGCGCGGGCGGAAGATCGCGCACGCGGGTCGTATCGTTCGACACGAGTTCCGCACCGATACGCTGCGCCGCGGCCTGAGCGCCGCCGCATCCGCCCATCTCCTGGCTGACCTTCGCCAGTTCGGCCACCTTGCCGCTCGCCTGATCGCGGGTCATGCCCTTGGGGAAGGAAAGGGACATCTGGAGGAGGCTCAGCACGGCGTCGCGCGGATCGCTCGTCAGCACCTGACGGCTGTCGTCGACGCGAACGATGGAATAGCCACCGGCGATCTTGATCGGACGGCTGATTTGGCCGACCGGAAGGCTGCGTACAGCTTCTGACAATTCGGCGGGAAGTTGATCGGCCTTCACCCAGCCGAGGCTTCCGCCGCGCGCCGCGGTGGACGCCTGCGAGAAGCGCTGGGCGGCAACCTGGAACGGTGCGCCCTGTGCGATCTGCGCGGCAATCGCGTTGGCGCTCTGCTCGACCTCGGCGTCATTGCCGCCCTGAATCGGCAGATAGATTTCCGAAACGCTATATTCGGGTTGGCCCTTCGATGCGTTGAGGCGATCGATCATCGCCTTCACCTCTTCTTCGGAGACGTTGACGAACGGCTCGATCTCGCGGCCCTGCAGGCGGCTCCACGCGATTTCCGCCTCGATCTGCCGCTTCACGGTCTGAACCGACGAATTATTCTGGGCGAGAAACGCGGTCATTTGCGCGCCGGTCTGGCCGGTGGATTGTGCATAACGTTCGAAATAACGGTCGATCTCGGCCTTCGTCACTTCGATCTCGGACGCCTTCGCCGCCTGGATCTGCAATGATTCGTCGACGAGGTTGCGGAGGGTTTGCGCGCGCAGGCGCTTCATGTCCTCGGGCGAAATCGTCCGGCCCTGATTGGCCATGACGAGCAGAGCCATGCGGTGATCGACATCGGTGCCGGTGATGATCTCGCTATTGACGATCGCCGTGGCCTTGCGGACCGACGGATCGGTATCGCCGAAAAACTGCGGATTAGACGGAAGATTGAGCCCACCCTGCGGCGCTGCGCCCTGGGGCGTAGCAGCCGGGGGCACAGCATTTTGCGCAACCGCCGCCGCCGCCAGAAGCGATCCGGCCAACATCAGTCCTGCTCCGTGAAAACGACCGAGCTTCATCATTCCTCCAAATTTCAAGCGGACCGCGACCCTGTCACGCCATGGCTGAACCTGAGCTTAGCGGCCCAGGTTCTTCAATGCCACCCGGAACAGGAAAGTATTGCCGCGCGAAATGTCCCCCGTATCCTCATAATCGCGGCGCCAGGTGACGCCAACCTCCAGGCAATCGTCGTCATAGGCGATGCCAAGGCGGTGGCGGACCGGCTCGAAACCGTCAGCCTGCGAGAAAACATCCTCGTCCCGGCCGGTGAGATCGATGACCGCCGATCCGAAGATCGACCAGTAACGCGCGATCTTCACGCGGCCACCGGCGCGGACCTCCTCGCGGTCGCGCAGATCTTCGAGCTGCGGTCCGATGTCGCGATTGAGGCGGAAATAGCCGATTGTCGCATAGGTTTGTTGTCCGCCATAAGTGGCGTCGACCTCGTTCCTGCGAATGGCGAGGCTGTCCTTGTCCAGCCGGAAGCGATGGGTGAAGCTCACCCGGCGCCCGACGCGCACCGTCGTTCGGCCCACATAATCGGAAAATTTGTCGGACAGCCCCGTGCCTTCGGGAAGCAGCGATTGCCTGTCGCTCAGCCGGTAGCTTTGCCCCACCGTCGTGCGGATCTGAACGCCGGGAAGGTCGATATTCCAGTCCGCGCCATAAGTGATGCGCGCGCCATCCTCCCAGCGGTCGTAGCCGGGAAAACGGTTTAGTGCGAAGAGGTTCGAATCCTCAAGATCGACGGCGCGCGCATCTTCGTTGGGAAGATCGAGGTTTCCGGTAACGGGTGACGCGACGATCTGGACACGTGGCGTCAAACGCTGCGTCCCACCCATAAATTCGCCGATGAGCGGCCATTTGAGCTCGGCGGCAAGCGCACCGATCGCCCTTCCGTTCCAGCCCTCTTCGCCACGGTAGAGAGGAGTTGCGGTCAATTCCGTATCGTTCGTGTGGTAGATGTCGCCGCGCGCATAAGCGGTTAGCGTCAGTTCCTGGCCCCAGTCAGTAATCCGCCGCCGCTCCCACCGTAGGCCCGCAAAGGCACGCTGGGTGTTCTGGCCTTCGTTGCGGATGAGGGCGAGGCTGTTCGCCTGAAGCTCGATACCGCCACCGAGATAGGGATCCTCAAACCGCCAGCGCGCGTCGATCGCGGGAAGTGCAAAGGGCTGCTGACCGGCGACATCGGTGACGCGCAGGCCCTGGAAGACCCAACCAGCAATCGAGATATAGCTGTTCGCGCTGATCCGCTCGGCATTGACGACGCTGCGCAAGCGGTCGTCATTAGAAATATCGTAGCGGCGCAGGAAGGTGCGGTCGGTCGTGTAGCGGCCCGACGCTGTGATGCTCCACTTGGGGCTCAGCTGGAACTTGCCGTTCCCCTCCAGATAGGCGCGAATATCCTTGTCGCGGCCGGTTGAGTCCGGGCCGATATCCTGGCGTGACCCATAGGTTACGAAGCCGCGCAGGCGATAGGCGCCGATGGACGTCAGTTCGCGATACTCGGCCTCGGCCGCGGGCAGCACCTCGCTATAAACGTGAGGGGTAAGGGTAAGGTCGCGATTGGGCGCAAGCTGCATGTAATAAGGCAGGGCAAGCTCGAATCCATTATTGCCGCTGACCTTGATGTCGGGGAACAACAGCCCGCTGCCGCCCTTCGATCCGTCCGGATGCGACAGCCCGGGCAGGGCGATGATCGGCACGCCGAACAGGTTCAGCGACGCGCCTTCATAGCGAATACGGCCCCGGTCGGGATCGTGAACGACCCTGACAGCATTGATCTGCCAGGTCGGCTCCTTGGGGCAACCCTCCTCGGTCAACACCGCGCAGGGCGAATAAGCCGCCTGAAAGAGGGTCGTGACTTTATCGTCCCGCGTTGCCCGGTTCGCCGCCAGCCGCCCGCCATCGGCCAGCACCAGGAGCAGGTTTTCGATCACGCCGTCGCGCAGGGCGTCGGTCAGTTCCACCCGGTCGCCGTAAACACGGTCGCCGCCCGGGGTTGCCAGTTGAACATTGCCGCTCGCGATCACCGCGCCGCTCGTCCGGTTCCAGGTAACCTCGTTGGCGCGCAGGTTATTGCCTTCGCTCGCCATTCGCACATCGCCCGTCGCCGTCACGATCTCGCTATTGGTATCGTAGGTGAGCTGGTCGGCGCTGAACCGGACCTCGCGCGCTTCCTCCGCCACGGGCGCGATTTCCTGCGCCCAGGCCGCGCTGGGCAAGGCGAGCAGGGGGAGGGCGGTCCGGCAAAGGAGGTGGAGCGTCTTCACTTCATTCCAGCATCTTGGGCCGAACGCGGCCATCCTGGCCCGCCTTAAGGCCGAAGGAGGGCCGCTGGCAACCGTGCAGGCGTTACCCAAAAAGATTGTCCGTTCACCTTTGCCAGCGGCGCGTCGGCACTCTATCTGGGGCGCGACGGAGGCTTGTGTCCTCCCAATGATATGTATGGAGATCATGCGTGATGAAGGTTCGTTTCAGCGCCGAGCGTCCCAGCGGTTCTTTCGCCCTCGCTCTTCCGATCAGCGGCGAAGATATGCTTACCGAACGCCTGGGTAGCCTGGATGAAGCGGGCCGGACGCTCGCGGCGCGAGCCGCTGAGGCGCAGCGTTTCGAACGGGAGGCGGGCGCGATCGCCGAAAGCTTCATTGTCGACGGCGATAGCGCGCGGCGCCTTCTGCTCGTCGGCCTTGGCGGCAAACGCGATGAAGAGGCGCTGTTCGAACGCGTCGGCGGCGCCCTTGCCGCGCATCTGCTGACCTCAGGTGAAAAGACGCTCGTCGTCGACCTTTCAGGGATTGAAGCGAGCGGCGAAGAAGCCGCCAAGATCGCCTTCGGTGCCGCGGCCCGTTCCTGGCGTTACGACATCTACCGCACGAAGCTTTCGGCGAAGGCCAAGCCGACGCTTGAAGAGATCGTGATCGTGGGCGGCGGTGCAGACGCCGAAGAGAAATGGGCGGACAAGTCGGCCCTGCTCGAAGGTATTTTCCTCACCCGCGAACTCGTCACCGAACCCGCGAACATCATCTATCCCGAAAGCTTTGTCGAACGCTGCCGCAAATCGATGGAAGGCCTTGGCGTCGAAATCGAGGCGCTGGACGAACAGCAGATGGCAGAGCTCGGCATGAACGCCCTGCTCGGCGTGTCACTGGGTTCCGCGAAGCCGCCGCGCCTTCTCGTTATGCGCTGGAATGGCGGCGAGCCGGGCAAAAAGCCCGTCGTCTTTGTCGGCAAGGGCGTCACGTTCGACACCGGCGGCATTTCGATCAAGCCCGCGGCCGGCATGGAAGCGATGAAGTGGGACATGGGCGGCGCCGGCGCGGTCGCGGGCGCGATGAAAGCCATCGCCGGACGCAAGGCGAAGGCGAATGTCATCGGCATTTGTGGCCTTGTCGAAAACATGCCGGACGGCAAGGCGCAGCGTCCGGGCGACGTCGTTACATCCATGTCGGGCCAGACGATCGAAGTCATCAACACTGATGCCGAAGGCCGCCTGGTTCTGTGCGATGCCATGACCTGGGCGCAGAAGACCTATAAGCCCGACGTGCTTGTCGATCTCGCGACGCTCACCGGCGCCATGCTGATCGCGCTTGGCCATGAATTTGCCGGTATGTTCACGAACGACGATGGCCTTGCGGTCCAACTCGCCGACGCAGGCCTCAAGACCGGCGATAAATTGTGGAGGCAGCCGCTTGGCGCCGCTTATGACAAGCTGATCGACAGCCCGATCGCCGACATCAAGAATGTCGGCCCGCGCGAGGCTGGGTCCATCACTGCGGCCCAGTTCCTTCAGCGCTTCGTTGATGATGGCGTGAAATGGGCGCACCTCGACATTGCGGGCACCGTGTGGTCGGGCAAGGCGGGCAGCCTCTACGACAAGGGCGCCACCGGCTTTGGCGTTGCACTCCTCGACCGCTTCATCGCCGCCAATCACGAGGGCTAAGCGCGCGACGTGCGGATCGGCTTTTATCATCTGACTGCTGTTCCGCTGGAGCGTACCTTGCCCCGCATCGCCGAGCGGGTGCTGGCTGACGGCCAGCGCCTGCTCGTCGTGGCCGATGAAACGCTGCTCGACCGGCTCGACGAACTGCTCTGGACTTATGCGCCAGCTTCGTTCCTGCCGCATGGACGGGAGAGGGCGGACATACAGCCGGTTTTTCTTTCCAAAGCTTGTGAGGCAGCGAACGGAGCCACGCACATATTGATCGCCGACGGCATCTGGCGCGACGAAGCCTTGTCCTTCGATCGCACCTTCTATCTGTTCGACGAAAGTCGCATCGCCGACGCACGCACCGCCTGGCGCCAGCTTAAGGGTAGGGAGGGGGCCAACCTGTCCTATTGGAAGCAGGACGAACAGGGCAAGTGGGTCGAAGGGCCATAACCTTCGGCATCGCTAGGAGCGCAGCGACGCGGCAATTCATCTTGAGGCCAGGTTTGGCGCCGCTGGATTGCCTCGCTCCGCTCGCAATGACGATGGAGCGACGACTTGCCCTTTCCTCGCGTCCCGCCTAAAGCGCCGCGCAATCCCAATCCTCATTTCAATGGAGCATAATCGGCCATGGCGACCGAACGCACTTTCTCGATCATCAAGCCCGACGCGACCCGCCGCAACCTGACCGGCGCCGTCACCAAGATGCTGGAAGATGCCGGCCTCCGCGTCGTCGCTTCCAAGCGCATCCACATGTCCAAGGAACAGGCTGAAGGCTTCTATGCCGTCCACAAGGAACGTCCTTTCTTCAACGACCTCGTCAGCTTCATGATCTCCGGCCCGGTCGTCGTTCAGGTTCTGGAAGGCGAAAATGCCGTCGCGAAGAACCGCGAAGTCATGGGCGCGACGAACCCGGAAAATGCCGACGAAGGCACGATCCGCAAGGTTCACGCGGAATCGATCGAAGCCAACAGCGTCCATGGTTCGGACAGCCTGGAAAACGCCAAGATCGAAATCGACTACTTCTTCAAGCCGGAAGAGATCGTAGGCTAACGCCTGTCTTAATGACTAAATGATCAGGCCCCGGCGAAAGCTGGGGCCTTTTTCGTTAGGAGGCGGCGCGATCCGCCAGCAACTTCCGGCAAAACGCATCGAGCGCCGCCGGATAGAGCTTATGCTCCTCGACCAGCACCCGCTGCGCCAATGTTTCCGCCGTATCGCGCGCCTGAACCCGGACCCGGGCCTGCGCGATGACGGGGCCGTCATCCAATTCCTCGGTCACGACATGGACCGAACATCCCGCATATTCCTCTCCCCCCATCAGCGCCCGCTGGTGCGTGTCGAGACCCTTATAGTCTGGCAGGAGCGAGGGATGGATATTGAGGATCCGGTGATTCCAGCCGTGAATGAATTCAGGCGACAGCAGCCGCATATAGCCCGCGAGCGCGATCACCTCGACACCGCTCCGCCGCAGTTCGGCATCGACGAGCGCGTCGAATTCGGCACGTTTCACGCCTTTATGGCTTTGCGCCCAGGTTGGAATGTCGAACCGTTTCGCAAGCACCAGCCCGCGCGCTTCAGGGACGTTCGAGGCCACGACCACGATCTCATAAGCCGGATCGGCCTTGCGCTTATAATCGGCCAGGGCTTCAAGGTTCGATCCCCGTCCGGAGATGAGGACGCCGACCCGGACCTTGTCAGCCATTATGCGTCGCGGTCCAATCGGCCTTGGCGCTCCACACGCCTGCGGGGCCGGACACGGTGCAGCCCTTTTCGCCCGCCTCGATCCGCCCGATCGTGAAGACGGTCTCTCCCGCAGCGTCCAGCGCCGCCTTCACGTCTGCCGCATCACCGGAGCGGACGACCACCGCCATGCCGATGCCGCAGTTGAAGGTCCGCGCCATCTCCTCGGGCTCGATATTCCCCTGTCCCTGCAGGAAGGCCATCAAACGCGGCTGCGTCCACGCGCCAGCATCGACATGTGCATGCAGGCCGTCGGGCAGCACACGCGGGATATTTTCAAGGAGTCCGCCGCCCGTGATGTGCGCCAGCGCCGCAATCTTGCCGCTCCGCACCAGCGGGAGCAGGGACTTCACATAAATCCTTGTCGGCTCGATGAGCGCTTCGATCAGCAACTTGTCCTGATCGAACAAAGCAGGGCGGTCGAGCTTCCAGCCCTTGTCCGCCGCCAGCCGCCGCACGAGCGAAAAGCCATTGGAGTGAACCCCCGACGAAGCCAGCCCGAGGATCACGTCGCCATCCTCGACCCGCGATCCGGTCAGCGCCTCGGCCCGCTCCACCGCGCCGACGCAGAAACCGGCGAGGTCATAATCGCCTTGCGCATACATGCCCGGCATTTCAGCGGTTTCCCCGCCGATCAGCGCGCAGCCCGCTACCTTGCAGCCTTCCGCGATGCCCGCGATCACGCGTTCCGCGACACCGCTTTCCAGCTTCCCGGTCGCGAAATAGTCGAGGAAGAAAAGCGGCTCGGCGCCTTGAACGATCAGATCGTTCACGCACATCGCGACAAGATCGATGCCCACCCCATCATGCCGGTCCGAATCGATGGCGAGTTTGAGCTTCGTGCCGACCCCGTCATTCGCCGCGACCAGAAGCGGGTCGGAATATCCCGCTGCCTTCAGGTCGAAAAAGCCGCCAAACCCGCCCAGCGATGCGTCCGCGCCGGGGCGTGCCGTCGCCTTGGCCAGCGGCGCGATCGCCTTTACCAGCGCATTTCCGGCGGCAATGGACACACCTGCCTTGGCATAGGTGTAGGACTCGCTCTGCTGATCCGCATCGTTCATGTTTTACGCGACTAGCCATATCCTGCTTGGATTTCCACGCTCAACTCGCCAAAAGGCCAGTTGTAATGGCTTTCCTTTCCTCCAAGAGGCTGATCGCGGGCGCCGCGGCCTTGTCGCTCGCTGGCGCGGCGGCGGTCTATGCGCAGCTCGAAGGCGCCGATCGCGGCATTGCCCCGGTCGACAGCTCCAGCTCGTTCGAAATCACGGGCATCGAGGTCGACGTTACGGCGAAGACGGCGGAAGCCGCGCGCAGCGAAGGCTGGCGGCAGGCGCTGACCAAGGGCTGGCAGGCGCTCTGGGCGAAAACGCATAACCGCCCGGTGAGCGAGGCGCCGAAGCTCAGCTATACCGACCTGTCCGGCATGATGTCGGGGATCGTGGTCGAGCAGGAGCAGATCGGCCCCAACCGTTATGTCGCGACGTTGGGCGTCCTCTTTGATCGCGCGCGTATGGCCGGTGTGCTCGGCGGTGCGCAGGGGCAGGTTCGCCGTTCGCAGCCCATGCTCGTTATTCCGGTGATGCTGACCGGCGGTTCCTATCAAAGCTTCGAATCGCGAAATGAATGGCAGCGGGCTTGGGCGCAGTTCCGCACGAATAACAGCCCGATCGACTACGTCCGGCCAACCGGCATCGGTGCCGATCCTCTGCTGCTCAACGTTTCCCAGGCACAGCGCCGCAATCGCAGCTGGTGGCGCGTCATCCTCGAACAATATGGCGCGGCCGACATCCTCGTGCCCGAAGTGCGGTTGAAGCGGCTTTATCCCGGTGGCCCGGTCATCGGCACGTTCAGCGCGCGTCACGGACCCGATTATCAGCTGATCGACCGTTTCACACTGCGCGTCGAATCGAGCGCCGCCTTGCCGCGCCTGCTCGCGACCGGCGTGCAGCGCATCGACCAATCCTATGCTCGCGCGCTTGCCGAGGGACGCCTGACCTTCGATCGCTCGCTCATCCCGGTTGAGCCGGAAATCGATCCGGCTGCGGAGATCGAGGCGGCCAGCGATGCGGTGTCCGACGCCGCGCCTGAACCGGTGGCGGCGCCTGCCGGAGCCGCCGTGCCCTACAGCATCCGTTACGCTACACCGAGCACCAATGAGGTCGCGGAGGCCGAGATTTCATTGAGCGGCATTCCGGGCATGACCTCGGCGCTGACCACCAGCACCGCGATCGGCGGGATATCGACGATGCGCGTCACTTTTGCGGGCGACTCTGCCGCGCTTGCCGCCGCTCTTCGCGCCCGTGGCTGGAGGGTGCAGGGCAGCGGATCCACGCTCACCATTTCCCGGGGCCAGTAAGTGGTACAGATCGCGCTGCCGCTCGATTGGCCGGTGGCGAGTGGGGAGGCGGATTTCATCCTGTCCGATGCCAACCGTCTGGCATTTGAACATCTCCGCCGCTGGCATACCTGGCCGGTCATGGCGACGATCCTCGTCGGTCCGCGCAAGTCGGGCCGCAGTCTGCTCGGCGGCATCTTCGCCCGCAAGGTCGGCGGCCGACTGTTCGACGACGCGCCCGCGCATGATGAAGAAACACTTTTCCACGCCTGGAACGATGCGCAGGCGCAGCGGCGCCCGGTCCTGCTCGTCTCTGACACGCCGCATTGGGACGTCGACCTTCCGGACCTCCGCTCGCGCCTCGCCGCGACCCCGCATGTCGAGATCGGCCTGCCGGACGATGCGCTCATCTGTAACCTGATTGTAAAACTCTTGTCCGATCGGGGAATCATGATTCCGCCCGAAATTCCCCAATATGTCGCCCCGCGGATCGAACGGAGCTACGTGGCCGTTCTGAAGGCCGTGGACAGTCTGGATCATGCAGCCCTTGCCAGCCGCCGCAGGTTGACCCTGCCCGCCGCCCGCGCGGCGCTCGTCGCCGATAAGCTGGTCGACCGGAGTGATCGCCTTGGCTAGCGCCAGCCAGTCCGCGAGCGACCTGTCCGATCTTCCGGGAGGCGAATCGCGCTATTTCAACCGCGAACTCTCCTGGCTCGCCTTCAATCGGCGCGTGTTGGAAGAGGCATGCAATTCCGCGCACCCTCTATTGGAACGCCTCCGCTTCCTTTCTATTTCGGGGCACAATCTCGACGAATTCTTCATGGTCCGCGTTGCCGGCCTCAAGGGCCAGCAACTACTGGGGGTCGAGGAGCGCTCCGCCGATGGCCTGACGCCCGCGCAGCAGCTCGCTGCCATTGCGGAGGAAGCGGACGACCTGACCGTCAGCCAACAGCAGGTGTGGAACGACATCAAGGCGGAGCTGGCGGACGCTGGGCTTCAGGTTATGGGCAATGACGATGTCGACGCTGACAGCGAGGCTTCACGTTGGCTCGCCCGCTATTTCGATGAGCAGATTTTCCCGGTTTTGACGCCTCAGGCCATCGACCCCGCTCATCCCTTTCCCTTCATCCCGAATAAGGGCTTCTCCCTCATCTTCGACATGAAGCGCCGGGCGGACGAAGAGCCTATCCATGAACTTTTGATGGTGCCGGCCTCGCTTCCGCGCTTCGTCCGCGTGCCGGGGCAGGAGGCGCGCTATATCGCGATCGAAACGCTCATCCGCCGCCATATCGGTACGCTCTTCCCCGATTATGACGTGCTCGGCCATGGTGCCTTCCGGATCATCCGCGACAGCGACATCGAAGTGGAGGAGGAGGCCGAAGACCTCGTCCGCTTCTTCCGCTCGGCGATCAAGCGCCGCCGCCGGGGCCGCGTTATTCGTTTAAAGCTCGAGGCAGGTATGCCGCCCGAGCTTATCGCTCTCGTCCGCGAAGGCATAGACGCCAGCCAGGCGATCGTCTCTGAATCGACCGGCTTCCTCGGCATCGCCGACCTTGAAGGGTTGGTGGACGAGGACCGGCCCGATCTTAAATTCACGCCATTCGCGCCACGCTTTCCCGAGCGTATTCGCGAACATGACAGCGACTGTTTCGCCGCGATCCGTACCAAGGACATCGTCGTTCACCACCCTTACGAAACCTTCGACGTGGTGGTCGCCTTCCTGCGCCAGGCGGCCGAGGATTCGGATGTCGTCGCGATCAAGCAGACGCTCTATCGCGCGGGCAAGCAGTCCGCGATCATCCGCGCCCTGATTGACGCCGCCGAAGCGGGCAAGTCCGTTACGGCCGTGGTCGAACTCAAGGCCCGCTTCGACGAAGAGCAAAATATCCTCTGGGCAAATGCGCTAGAGCGGGCGGGGGTGCAGGTCGTCTACGGCTTTGTCGATTGGAAGACTCACGCCAAGGTGTCGATGGTCGTCCGCCGGGAGGAGAAGGGCTATCGTACCTATTGCCACCTTGGCACCGGCAATTATCACCCTGGCACCGCGCGTGTTTATACCGACGTCAGCTTCTTCACCGCCGACCCGCGCGTTGGCCGCGACGTGGCGCAGCTGTTCAACTATATTACCGGCTATGTGGCGCCCCGCGACCTCGAGCTCATCACCATGTCGCCCTACGGCCTTCGCGAACATCTCTTCGCTTTGATCGATCAGGAGATGGAGAATGTCGCGGACGGGAAGCCCGGCGCCATCTGGGCGAAGATGAACTCTCTCGTCGACCCCGCGATTATCGACAAGCTTTATGTCGCCAGCAATGCGGGCGTCGAGATTGACCTCATCGTGCGCGGCATTTGCTGCCTTCGGCCTGGCGTTCCGGGCCTTTCCGATCATATCCGCGTCAAATCGGTGGTTGGCCGCTTCCTTGAGCATAGCCGCATCTGGGCCTTCGGAAATGGCGAGGAGTTGCCGAACCGGGCCGCGCAGGTGTTCATCAGCTCGGCCGACTGGATGCCGCGCAATTTCGACCGCCGCGTTGAATATATGCTCCAGGTCGAAAACCCTACCGTTCACGCCCAGATTCTCGATCAGGTCATGGTCGCCAACCTCATCGACAATGAACAAAGCTGGCGGCTCCAATCGGATGGCCGTTACGTTCGCCTCTCAGCAGATGGCGAGAAGCCATTCAATCTTCATCGTTACTTCATGACGAATCCATCATTGTCCGGACGCGGTGGCGCGCTTCGGGCAGGTGGGGCGGTGCCGAAACTGCGCCTGCGGAGGGCGGAGCCATGATCGGCCAGGATCCCGTTGCGATCATCGACATCGGTTCGAATTCGATCCGCCTCGTCGTCTATGCCGGCGCCCCGCGTATTCCCGCGATCATCTTCAACGAAAAGGTGATGGCGGGCTTGGGCAAGAGCCTCAACGCCTCGGGTGAACTCTCAGGAGGCGCGCAAAACCGGGCATTGAAGGCGTTGGCGCGTTTTCGTCTGCTTCTCCGGCAGATGGACGTCAGCGAGGTCCACGTTGTTGCCACCGCCGCCGTGCGCGATGCGAGCAACGGCACCGCCTTCCTTGACGACGTACGCGCAATCGGTTTCGATCCGGAAGTTCTATCCGGCGAGCGGGAAGGGTTGATGGCGGGTCAGGGCGTCCTCTCTGCAATCCCTGAGGCGGATGGCATCGTCGGCGATCTGGGCGGCGGCAGCCTCGAACTGGTCGACGTCGCGGGCGGCAACGTGCGCAAGAGCGCCTCCACGCCCTTCGGCGTCCTCCGCATTCCCGCAATCCTGGAACAGGGTGAAGGCGCGCTACGCAAGATCGTCCGCAAGGCACTGGAGGAAAAAGGATTTGCGAGCCTTGGCAAGGGGCGCCCTTTCTACCTGGTCGGCGGCTCATGGCGCGCGCTAACGAAACTCGACATGGCGCTGACGGACTACCCGCTGCCGATCAGCCATCATTATTGGCTGGCACCCGATCGCCCCGCCGAACTCTACCACATGATTAACGATGGCGCGCGCAAGGAAGCGAAGGCCGTCCTCTCCTCTGCCCGCTTCACCACCCTTCCTCAGGCAACTCTTTTACTTCAGATATTGTCTGAGGAATTGCAGCCTAATGTCCTGATAACATCAGCCTTTGGTATTCGAGAGGGCTTTCTGTTCGATCGCCTTGACCCTGCGACGCGGTCGCGCGATCCGCTGATCGATGCGGCGCGGGAAGCGGGCAGGGGGCTTGGCCGGTTCGAAGAACATGGCAAGCTGCTCGACCGCTGGATCGCGACCGCTCTGCCTGAAGAAGACCCCGCCTTTGCTCGCCTTCGCCTCGCGGCCTGCGTCCTGTCCGATATTGCTTGGCGCGCCCACCCCGATTTCCGTGCCGAGCGCGGCGTCGATATGGCACTTCACGGCCATTGGGTAGGTATCGATGCGCCGGGCCGGGTGATGATCGCTCAGGCTTTATTCTGTAATTTCGCCGGGTCAGGCGAGTTTTCAGATCTTGATTGCGCCGCCCTCTGCACGCCGGACGAGCTTCACCGCGCCAGTCTATGGGGTCACGCCATGCGCCTCGCCCAACGCCTCAGCGGCGGCGCAGCCGAAAGCCTCCGCAACACCGGCCTCATCGTTGACGGAGATTTCCTCCGCCTCGAACTACCCGGCGGCCAAGCTGCACTCTACGGAGAAACGGTGGAAAAGCGCCTCAAAAACCTCGCCGCCGCCATGGGCCTGACACATGCCTGCTCAGCGGCTTGACCCGCTCATCCGCAATTGATCGACCGCACCTTATTCTGTTCATCAAGGTGAACATTCACGCGGCCGTCGCGGAATTCCATCGTCACGATCTGCCCGGGCTGAAGCCAGCGAAATGCATTCGCGCCCGTCCGCCGCTGAACATCCGCACCCAATTCCGCCGTTGCCGGTTGCCCGACCATATCCTGCGCGGGCGCGGCATCGCAGCGACCACCGATTGACGGCATCGCGGGCGCAGTCCCATCGCTTGCGCTTGTCGCACAGGCGCCAAGGGCCGGGATCAGCAAAGCAGCGGCAAATCGCATCATCAGTCGAGCTCCGTCCGTGTCATGGCCAGCTTCCCGCCCTTGATCGCAAAGGCGAGCCGGCCTTCCACCAGGTCCAACGCATCACGGCCGAATTGGTCGAATCGCCACCCTTCCAGGATCGAAAGCCCGTCGCGCTTGCCCGCCGCGAGCAATTCCAGCTCTTGGGACTTCGCAATCAGCCGCGCCGCGACATTGCTCTCACGCGACCGGATCTTGAGCAACAATTTCAAAAGGTCAGCGACCAGGGCCCCTTCCTTGCCGAGACCCGGCATCCGCTCCTCGCGCGGCGGCATTTCGTCTGCGGGAAGTTCCTTTGCTTCGCCAATTGCCTGCATCAGCCGCGCGCCGATATCGTTCGACTTCCACGTCGGCGACAAACCGCGCACATTGGCGAGCGTGTCCTGCGATTTCGGCGGGTGCGATGCGATATCGGCCAGCGTCTCATCCTTCATGATGCGCCCGCGCGGCAGATTCTTGCCCTTGGCCTCCTTCTCGCGCCACGCCGCGATGGCCTTGAGGCGCCCCAGCACCTCGGCCTTGCGGCTCGGCATGCGGATGCGCTTCCACGCCTGATCCGGATCGACCGAATAATTGGACGGATCGCCAAGCCGCTCCATCTCCTGGTCCAGCCAGGCGCCGCGTCCGGTGGTTTTCAGCCGCTCGAGCATCTTCGGGAACAGCCCCGCCAAATGGGTGACATCGCCGATCGCGTAATCGATCTGGCGCTTGTCGAGGGGGCGGCGCGCCCAATCCGTGAAGCGCGCGCCCTTGTCGAGCCGTTCGTTAAGCAGGCTTTCGACGAGGTTCGAATAGCCAACCTGTTCGCCCAACCCCAGCGCCATCGCTGCGATCTGAGTGTCGAACAGAGGGAAGGGGGTCTTACCCGTCAGATTGTGGATGATCTCGATATCCTGACCGCCCGCGTGGAAGACCTTCAGCACTTCATGGTTGTCGACCAGCAATTCGAGCAGGGGTGAAAGATCGATCCCTTCTGCCTTGGGATCGATCGCCGCAGCCTCGAACTGATCGCCGATCTGCACCAGGCACAGGTCCGGCCAATAGGTATTTTCCCGCATGAACTCCGTATCGACAGCGACGAAGCTGGCGGCGGAAAGTCGTTTGCAAAGGGCGGCGAGCGATTCGCTGTCGGTAATCAACGGATGAATATGCATAGGGCCAAGGCTCATAGCTTGAGGGTGGCGCCTTGACAAAGCGGCTTATCCGGGGCGAAGCGCGGTCTTCTGTATTTTCCGTCCATTCCAGTTCGAAAGCAGTCAGACGATGCACGCCTACCGCACCCATAATTGCGCCCAACTCCGTTCAGCGGACGTGGGCAATCAGGTCAGGCTTTCGGGATGGATCCACCGCAAGCGCGATCATGGCGGCGTGCTTTTCATCGATCTTCGCGATCATTATGGCCTGACGCAGATTGTCGCCAATGCGGGCACCGAGGCGCTTCGCATCCTCGATGGCCTGCGCGCCGAATCGGTCGTGACGATCACCGGCAAGGTTGTCGCGCGCGGCGGCGAAGCGTCCAATGCCAATCTTGCTACCGGCGAGATCGAGGTTCATGCCGAGGATGTCGTCGTTCAATCCTCCGCTCAGGAACTCCCCATGCCGGTCGCGGGCGAGGCCGAATATCCCGAGGATATCCGCCTGCGCTATCGCTACCTCGACCTGCGCCGCGAGCGCATCCACCAGAATATCGTGCTGCGTTCGAATGTGATCAGCTCAATCCGCCGCCGCATGATCGATCAGGGCTTTACCGAATTTCAGACGCCGATCCTGACCGCATCGAGCCCCGAAGGTGCGCGCGACTATCTCGTGCCGAGCCGCGTCCATCCCGGCAAATTCTACGCGCTTCCGCAGGCGCCGCAGATGTTCAAGCAGCTGATCATGGTCGCGGGCTTCGACCGCTATTTCCAGATCGCGCCCTGCTTCCGCGACGAAGACGCCCGTGCCGACCGCAGCCCGGGCGAATTCTACCAGCTCGATTTCGAAATGAGCTACGTCACGCAGGACGACGTATTCAACGCGATCGAGCCCGTCCTCCACGGCGTCTTCGAAGAGTTCGCTAACGGCCGCAGCGTCTCGCCGCTGCCGTTCAAGCGCATCCCCTACAGGGAATCGATGCTGAAATACGGCAATGACAAGCCGGACCTCCGCAACCCGATCCTGATCACCGACGTGTCGGACCACTTCAAGGGATCGGGCTTCGGCCTGTTCGACAAGATCGTGGGCGGCGGCGGCGTGGTCCGCGCCATCCCGGCGCCGGGCACGGCGGACAAGAGCCGCAAATTTTTCGACGACATGAACGATTGGGCGCGTTCGGAAGGCCATGCGGGCCTTGGCTACATCACGCAGAAGAATGGTGAACTTGGCGGCCCGATCGCCAAGAACCATGGCGAGGAAGCGACCCGCAAGCTGATCGCGCAGCTCGGCCTTGGGCCGAATGACGGCATCTTCTTCGCTGCGGGCAAGGAAGCGCAGGCGGCGAAGCTCGCCGGCCTCGCCCGCACCCGCGTCGGTGAACAGCTCGGCCTGATCGATGAGAACCGCTTCGAATTCTGCTGGATCGTCGATTTCCCGATGTTCGAATATGATGAGGAAGCGAAGAAGGTCGATTTCAGCCACAATCCCTTCTCGATGCCGCAGGGCGAACTGGAAGCGCTGGAAACCAAGGATCCGCTCGATATCCTCGCTTATCAATATGACATTGTCTGCAACGGCGTGGAGCTGTCCTCGGGTGCAATCCGGAATCACCGTCCGGACATCATGTACAAGGCGTTCGAAATTGCAGGCTACAGCCAGGAAGACGTGGACACGAACTTCTCGGGCATGATCAACGCCTTCAAGTTCGGCGCGCCGCCGCACGGTGGCTCGGCTCCCGGCATCGATCGCATCGTCATGCTGCTCGCCAACGAACCGAATATCCGCGAAGTCATCCTCTTCCCGATGACGCAGAAGGCCGAAGACCTGATGATGAACGCGCCCGCCGCCGTTACGGCAAAGCAATTGCGCGAACTCAACATCCGCGTCGTCGAGCCGCCAAAGGCTGGCTAAACCCAGCCACCGTCACCCCGGCGAAAGCCGGGGTCTCAGCCCGGACAGGCACATCTCTTGTCACGAGATTCCGGCTTTCGCCGGAATGACGCGGAAATTTTCAGATATAGGCTATCGAAATCACCTCATATTCGCGCTCGCCTGCGGGCAGGCTTACCCTGCGCACATCGCCAACCCCAGCGCCGCGCACCGCGCGGGCCAAAGGTGAGTTCCAGCTGATCCGGCCCGCGCCCGCTTCCGCCTCGTCCTCGCCGACCAGGGTCACGACTCGCTCATTGTCGTCCTCATCAGCGAGTGTAACCGTGGCACCGAACAGCACCTTTCCAGCTTCCTGCTCCTTGGGCTCGACGATCCGCGCCGCCTTCATTCGCTTGGAGAGCCAGCCAAGGCGCCGGTCGATCTCGCGCAACCTCTTGCGGCCGTATATGTAATCGCCATTTTCCGACCGATCGCCATTGCCGGCGGCCCAGCTGATCGTTTCGACCAGCTGCGGCCGCTCGACGGCAAACAGCCGCTCATATTCCTCGCGCAGACGGCGATAGCCGTCCGGCGTGATATAGTTCGGGCGGTCGTTCACGGCTCAGCTCGCGATGCGCTGGCCAAGATAATAAGACATGCGGTTTCCAACCGGCCCCACGGCGGAACGCCGCGGGTTGATCGTGTCGTAGACCACGGCATTTTCCAGCACACGCTGCACGTAATTGCGTGTTTCCTGGAAGGGAATGTCCTCGATCCAGCGCAGCACGTCCGCGCCGGGGAGGCGTGGGTCGCCATTGGCGCGGATCCACTTGTTCACATTTCCCGGCCCGGCATTGTAGGCTGCAACCGCCATCGGCGCGAAATTGCCGTAGCGCGTCATCAGGTCCGCGAAATATTTGCTGCCCAGCATGACATTATATTGCGGGTCGACGGTCAGCCGCCCAAGCTCATAGGGCATTCCCATTTGCCCCGCGACCTCGCGCGCCGTGCCCGGCATCAACTGCATCATGCCCCGCGCACCGACATGGCTTTGCGCCGTGCGGTCGAAGGAGCTTTCCTGCCGCGTGATCGCATTGGCGAGCGTCCAATGGTGATCGTAAGCAGGCGGAACTTGGACGGTCGGGAAATTTGCCAGCGTATAGACGGTCGTACCCTGACTACGCGCCTGACGCGCCACCCAGACGCCAAGGTCCGGCCGCGCAATCTGCCTCGCAAATTCGTCAGCCAGCGCATGCTCTTCCGGCGTGGTCAGCTGGTCGGACAGCGCCCGGATAAACAACGCCTGGTCCTCGCGGCGGCCCATCATGCCAAGAAGGCGGGTCGCCTGCACGATCGGACGACGCGCGAAGGCGGCGCGCGCTTCCGGCGTCGGGGTCACGCGATCGGTGGGCGAGGGGGCGGGGATCGGGCGGCCGAGCCGCTCCATCGCAAGCTGACCGTAAAACTGATCTGGATAGGCCGCCGCTTCGTTCAGAAGTTGCGCCGACCGCTCGGCCTGACCCGCCTGCGTCGCGGCGCGTGCGGCCCAATAGAAGCCCTTCGCCCGCGTCTGCGGTGATCGCGCTGCACGGCCATAACGTTCGAACATGCCGATCGCGTCGACCGGGCGGTTGAGCCGATGGAGCGCCGTGGTGCCCGCTAGCCAGGTGAGGCTCGTATATTCGTCGCGCTCGCCATAGGGTTGATTGCTGACGTCGGTGCCTGCGGGATAAGCATCGTCCACCTGGCTCGCAATCTGATAAGCCGTCAGCCACTGGCTATCGGCCGCCGCCCCTCGCGCCATGATGAGCAGGGTTTCGAACCATTTTTCCGCATTGGCAGGCTTGGTGACGAGCGTGCGCGGCTGAGCAAGCAGGTTGCGCGCCGCAAGGCTCTGGCCCGTGCTCCGCATCCAGTTGGCGCGATCCCTCAGCAGACCCGCATCGCCCGTGCCGCTCGCCTGCGCCATATTAAGCTTCGCAGCTGCATCGGCTGTCCGCGTTTGCAATGCGATCCGCGCATCGTAAATCGCCCGCCGCGTTCCCGACGCATAAGGAAGCGCCCGCAGCGCGCTCGCCGTGTCGCCATTGTCGAGCAAGGTCTCCATTCGCCGGTCATGATCGGCGGGCGATAAGATGCGGCCAAAGGCGCTGAGCAGGCGGCTTTCCTCGGTCGTCGCCATGACGCCGCTGGCCCAGGCCGTGCGCGCGGCGGCCTGCGCTTCGGCCACCATGCCCTGCGCCTGCAGGGCCAGCGCATATTTCGCATGACCACCCGGCGTCAGCGGCGGGTGGACCCGGAAGAAGGCGACGACATCGCCCGGCGCGGTGGTGGCGGGATCGATCGCCCGTTCGGCATCGCGCCGCAGCCCCGTCTCGCCCGGGAAGCCGCGATACGTCATCAGAAAGGAGGCGTAGGCGGAGAACGGTTGATTGCTGCTTTGGCGCAGACTGTTCCACTGCGCGATCGCTTGGCTGGTCGCGGGCGACACGGCAAAATTTTGGGCCTGTGGCGCAGCAGCCTGAGGCTGAACCTGCGGCGCAGGCACATTCTGCGCGACCTGGACGGCGCCGGGAAGCAGGGTGCGGACGGCGACCGGACCGGTCGAGGCGACAGCGGCAACGGAGGCCGCGAGTAAAGCTATGGTCATCGCTCTTTTATGCATGCTGGACAGAGTGCCAACCCCCTCCTTATCAGGCGATGAATAGATTCCGCCGCCTTTGAGCCATTTCTATGCTCACATCGGCGCGATAAGGTGAAGGATAGACGCATGTTTCGTGGTTCGATCCCGGCTCTGGTGACGCCGTTTCGCGACGAAGCGTTTGACGAGGACGCATTCCGCGCCTTCGTCGAATGGCAGATCGTGGAGGGAAGTCACGCGCTTGTGCCCTGCGGCACTACTGGCGAATCCGCGACGCTCTCCGCCGATGAACACATCCAGGTCATCCGCGCCTGTGTTGAACAAGCGGCGGGCCGGGTGCCGGTCATCGCCGGCTGCGGCGCCAACAATACGGCTGTGGCAAGGGAATTGATGCAGGCCGCGAAAAATGCCGGTGCCGATGCCGCGCTCGTCGTCGCGCCTTATTATAATCGCCCAAACCAGGATGGTATCTACGCCCATTTCGCCGCGCTGGCGGAAGCAAGTCCGCTCCCGATCGTCCTTTACAATGTGCCCGGGCGGACCGTGACGGATATTAAACCCGAAACCGTCGCTCGCTTTGCCAAGCTCGATACCGTGGTTGCGATCAAGGATGCGTCGGGCGACCTTGGCAGGGTCAGCGCGCATCGCTTGTCCTGCGGAACCGATTTCGCCCAGTTGTCGGGAAATGACGACATGACGTTGGGCTATATGGCGATGGGCGGCGTGGGAGCGATTTCGGTCACCGCCAACATCGCCCCGCGTCTCTGCGCCGATTTCCAGAATGCCTGCCTGGAAGGCCGCTGGACTGACGCGCTCGCCCTTCAGGATCGGCTCTATCCGCTTCATGCGGCGTTGTTCACTGACGCTTCACCCGGTCCTGCTAAATATGCGTTGAACAAAATCCGCCCCGAATTCTCACCCGAGCTCCGTCTGCCAATGACTCCACCTTCCGAAGCGAGCCGAAAGGCCGTCGACGCCGCGCTCGCTCATGCTGGCCTCGCCTGATGGCCCGTCCGCGCCCCGAGGAATTCGACAAGAAGAAGATCGTCGCCGAGAACCGGCGCGCGCGCTACGATTATGCCATCGAGGATAAATATGAAGCGGGCATCGCGCTCACCGGCACGGAGGTCAAATCGCTCCGTTTCGGTGAGGGTTCGATCGCCGAGAGCTATGCCGAGGTGAAGGACGAGGAGGTGTGGCTCATCAACGCCAACATCCCGGAATTCAGCCACGGTAACCGCTTCAACCATGAGCCCAAGAGGCCGCGCAAATTGCTGCTCAACCGGCGGCAGATCGACAAGGCATTCGGCGCCGTTGCCCGCCAAGGCATGACGCTCGTCCCGCTATCCATCTATTTCAACGGAAAAGGCCGCGCGAAGGTGGAACTGGCCCTTGCCAAGGGGCGCAAGGCCCCGGACAAGCGCGAATATCAGAAGGAAAAGGACTGGAAGAGGGAGCAGGGCAGGTTGCTGCGCCAACATGGCTGAACTGGCTGACAAAGTAAGCCGCTGGCTCGCGAAGAACGCGCCCAAACGGGAGGATCTGGCGGAAAATCGCCTGATGAGGCCGTTTGCGGGGCGTGTGCTCCGCAGCGATCTCTGGCGCTTCACCCGCCGTTCCGTTCCGCGCGCCGTGGGCCTCGGCTTGTTCGTCGGCATCTTCCTGATGATCCCTGGTCTGCAGATCATCGGCGCGGCGCTTATCTCCGTGCCGTTCCGCGCCAATATTCCAATCGCTGCGGCGATGACCTTCCTGTCCAATCCAGCGACGACGCCCTTCATCCTGCTGGCCTCGATCGGGGTGGGCAACACGCTCGGATTTCACGCCGATACTGGAACCTTCTACTCTCTCTATGAACGCGGTGCGGGCATAGGCGAATGGTTCTCATGGCTCGCTTCCGACGCAGCCCCCTCCATGGTTGTCGGTCTTGCCATCATTTCCGCAGTCGCAGCCGTTGTCGGCTATTTCGTGTCGAAATGGGGCTGGCGCTGGTGGACGGGCCGCAAGTGGCGCCGCCGCCAGCTCCGCACGCTTTTTTCCTCCACGGATTCGGAAAGCGTCTAGCTCTTGGCGGCGTCCGTCCTCGCGCTATCCGGAACCCGCCTGTCGCGCGTCTGGCCGGGCCTGCTCGCCGCCACCTCATTCTTGATTGCCGCCACAGCCCTGCTCGTCACAGCCGGCAGCTGGCCGTTCGCTCTGGCCTTCGGTGCCGGCACTTGCGTCGCCGCTGCTCTGATCCTCGCCCGCGAAAGTGCTCGCGCGCCGGCCCAGCGCCGCGTGCCGGAAACTATTCTCGACATCCCGCTTCTCCGCGCCGCGCTCGACGGATCGGGCGTCGCCATGGCGGTGACGGACCAGGGCGGGCAACTCCTCACTGCCAACGAACTCTATGGCGAATTGATGGGCGGCTACCCATCGCCCGAAAATCTTCCCGCCGACCATAGCGGGCGCGAGGATGCCGCCGAAGCGGCAGCCCGCGCGCGCCGGGAAGGCGAGGTGGCCTTTCGAGCCTGCGACGGTAAGGGCCGCGCACTGATCGGGCACGCCCGCCGCACAGGCCAAGGCGGCGTCTTTCTCCTCTGGACCTTCACACAATCGGGCACCACCGATCTCGCGCTCGAAGCCGAACAGATGCTCGGTGGCGAGGCGGGTGCGCGACTGGGAGAAGCTGGCGTGATGGCTGCGCTCGTTGACGATCAGGGCCTCGTCGTCGCGGCCAACCGCGCCTTTGCCGCCCGCGCGACGGGCCGGGCGGACGGCGATGCCACCGGAGCGCCGCTCATCGACCTGATCCTCGCGAGCGAGGTCGGCCAATTTTCCTATGCCATCGAAGGGCAAGGCGGCGCGCCTCTCCGCATCGTCCAGGTGCCGGTGGGCGAGGGGGGGGGGCAGTTCACTCTCTTCGCGATCCTCGACGATCATGGCGGCGGCCTCGCGCGGCTGATGCGCGATGATCGCGGCAATGTGAACGCGCTTCTCGACATGCTTCCGCTCGGCCTTGCCCTGGTCAATGTCGACGGGCGCTTCGTCTATTTGAACAAGGCTTTCCGGAAGGCGGCGGGGCTCGCGCCCGATGCCCGGCCTGTCTACCCCGGCGATCTCGTGGTTGACGAGGATAAGGGCTCCGTTTCCGATCTCGTTCGCCGTTTCGCGCGCGGTCCGTCAATGTCCAGCGACATGGCCGTCACCCTGAAGTCCAACCCCGATGAGCCCGTCGCCCTCACTGTCGCGGGTGCCCGCGGCCTTGGCGAAGCGACCGTCCTCCTGTCCCTCAAGGACAATAGCGAGGAGGATCGCCTGAAGCGTCAGGTCGCGCAGGCCACGAAGATGCAGGCTGTGGGCCAGCTCGCGGGCGGCGTCGCGCACGATTTCAACAATATCCTCACCGCGATCCTCGGCCATTGCGACCTCATGCTGATGCGCCACACGCCGGGCGACAGCGATTATGACGATATCCAGCAAATCCGGTCCAATTCGAACCGCGCCGCAGGCCTGACCCGCCAGCTCCTCGCTTTCTCCCGGCAGCAGACCTTGCGCCCGCAGGTGCTCCAGCTTCCCGACGTGATCGCCGAAGTTTCGAACCTGTTGAAACGGCTGCTCGGCGAAACCGTCACGCTACAAACCAAGCATGGCCGAAATTTGGGTGCCGTCCGCGCCGATCCGGGCCAGCTTGAACAAGTGATCGTGAACCTCGCCGTAAACGCGCGAGACGCCATGCCGCAGGGGGGCACGCTCACTATTCAAACCTTCGGCGTCTCGGCCGTGGATGTGCGC
Source organism: Allosphingosinicella vermicomposti (assembly GCF_003012815.1). GTDB lineage: Bacteria > Pseudomonadota > Alphaproteobacteria > Sphingomonadales > Sphingomonadaceae > Allosphingosinicella > Allosphingosinicella vermicomposti. Next base: position 948,151 of record NZ_PXYJ01000001.1, read on the forward strand.
AAGATGGGGCACGATGTGCTCCCGATAGGCGATTACACCGCTTTGCGCGTTACCGATACCGGGACCGGCATATCGCCGGCCAATATGGTCAAGATTTTCGAGCCCTTCTTCACGACGAAGGAGGTGGGGAAGGGGACCGGCCTCGGCCTTTCCACCGTCTACGGCATCGTCAAGCAATCGGGCGGCTACATCTTCGCGGATTCCGAATTGGGCGCGGGTACCTCGATCACCATCTACTTGCCCGTCAACAAGTCCGAACCGGTCCGGCCTGCCAAGGTCAAGGCGAAAGAGCAGACGCCGGAGCTTTGGGGCACGGGCACGATCCTTCTCGTCGAAGACGAGGCCATGGTCCGCGCCGTCGCCGAGCGCGCGCTGACCCGCCACGGCTACACCGTCCTCACCGCCGAAAATGGCGAGGCGGCCCTCGAAATTCTGGCGCGCGGCGAGCAGGTCGATCTCATGATATCGGACGTTGTCATGCCGACGATGGACGGCCCCACGACCGTCCGCGAAGCCCGCAAGACGCGGCCCGATCTGCCCATCCTTTTCATTTCCGGCTATGCGGAAGAACAGTTGCGCAAATCGATCGATCTCGAAAAAGTCGCTTTCCTCGCAAAACCCTTTTCGGTTCAAAAGCTTGCCGAGGCCGCACGCGACGCGCTCGTGAAGAAATAAAGCTTCACGTTTCGCTGCCCAGCGCCTAGACTTGGTTTCGTGACTAACAGCCGCTCCATCCTAGTCGTCGAAGACGAACCCCTTATCGCCATGATGCTGGAGGATTTTCTCGATTCCCTCGGCCACAAATGCGTCGCTATCGCGGAAACTGTCGCCGAAGCGATGGACCGCATCGACGAAGGCGGCTTCGACGTCGCGATCATGGACGTGCATCTGAAGGGCGGAGAAAAGATTTGGCCCGTCGCCGATCGCCTCGCCAAAAAGGGCTGCCCCTTCATTCTCGCCACCGGCGGCCATATCGAACCGCCGCCCGCGCAACATGCCGACGCACCGGTTCTTTCCAAGCCTTACACGATGGACGCGATCAATCCCGCCATCGCTGCCGCGCTCACCGAACGGGCAAGCTGAGCCACTCCGGCCCGCGAGGGAACACCGCTCAGCCTAAATACCCCGCTAGTCCTGAGCCTGTCGAAGGACGTTCCAGCAGACGCTAAGCTTGCGAATACGCTAGTCTGCAACCAATTCCCTCAATCCTTCCGCATGTTAGCGCAGCGGCTTGACCCTCAATGTTTCCCTCTTGTTCCAAGGGAACAAATGGAATACATAGCTCCCCAATGAAGCAGTTTTAACACTGGCAATAAGACGGGAGCTTGGCCATGGTGGCATCCTTGAAAGTCGTCGAATCCGGCAGGAAATCAGAAGATATGGACAAGCAAAAGGCTCTCGAAGCGGCACTGGCGCAGATTGACCGTGCATTCGGCAAGGGCTCGGCCATGAAATTGGGCTCGCGCGAAGCGATCGAGATTGAGGCGATTTCGACCGGCTCCTTGGGCCTCGACATCGCGCTCGGCATTGGCGGCCTGCCGCGCGGGCGCATCATTGAGATTTATGGGCCGGAAAGCTCGGGCAAGACCACGCTCGCTCTCCATGCGGCTGCCGAGGCGCAGCGCGGCGGCGGCACGGTCGCCTTCGTCGATGCCGAACATGCGCTTGACCCCGTGTACGCCAAGAAGCTCGGCGTCGACATTGACGAACTCATCGTTTCGCAGCCCGATACGGGCGAGCAGGCGCTGGAAATCACCGACACGCTCGTCCGTTCGAACGCGGTTGACGTGCTCATCGTGGACTCCGTCGCCGCCCTTGTGCCGCGCGCGGAAATCGAAGGCGAGATGGGCGACAGCCATGTCGGTCTTCAGGCCCGCCTCATGTCTCAGGCGCTGCGCAAGCTGACCGGCTCGATCTCCAAGTCGAAATGTCTGGTCATTTTCATCAATCAGGTGCGCATGAAGATCGGCGTCATGTACGGCAATCCGGAAACCACAACCGGCGGCAATGCGCTCAAATTCTACGCCTCGGTCCGTCTCGACATCCGCCGCACCGGTCAAATCAAGGATCGCGACGATATCATCGGCAACACCACCCGCGTGAAGGTGGTGAAGAACAAGGTCGCGCCGCCGTTCAAGCAGGTCGAATTCGACATCATGTATGGCGAGGGCATTTCCAAGATCGGCGAAATCCTCGATCTCGGCGTCAAGGCCGGTATCGTCGAAAAGTCCGGCGCCTGGTTCAGCTACGATTCGATCCGCATCGGTCAGGGCCGCGAAAACGCCAAGACCTTCCTCAAGGAAAATCCGGACCTCTGCGCCCGTCTCGAAAACGCAATCCGCGGCAAGACGGAGGAGGTGTCGGAAGCCCTGATGACCGGCCCGAGCGCGGACGACGATATCTGAGCCTGTTATTTTCGGAGATGCAGAAAGCCCCTCCCGCTCCTGCGGTGAGGGGCTTTTTGCATTCTGCACTGCGGATGCAATCGCCGTGTGTCCGCTGTGGGTAGAAAGCGGATATACGCGAAGCCTATTTGGCCGGCCCCACGATTGTCATTCTACTCATACCTTCTTTGAAGATAGTCAGTTCGCACCGCACGGTGTCGCCGGGCGCATATGCCCACTCTTCATCGTCTGGCATTCTGTCATTCACGCGATAGAGGTCAAACGAGAGGTGTGTAGCCTCCACTGGACGCCAGACTTCCGTTCCTTCGTTCAAGAGCGGCATGTAGATCGTTGCCATGCTTGAAGTGTGACACGAGCGCAAAATGTCCGCAACGGGTGGAAGGGAACAATCTCTAGGTATGCGACCCCACTGCTTCGCCATTCATCCGGTTCGCCCATAGCGCCAGCAGCAGTCCCGCAAAGCCGCAGATCGCGAAACCGGCCAGCAAGGGCACCGTGGTGCCATCGAAATGCTGGCCGACCCACAGCCCGATCAGCGCGCCGCCGATCGTCGTGATGAGGCCCTGCACGGACGACGCCGTCCCCGCAATGTGCCCTAGCGGCTGCATCGCCACGGCGCCAAGATTTGCGGAGATCAGCCCGAAACAGGCCATGGTGAGCGCCTGCAGGATGATGAAGGTGAGGAGATTTTCGCCGATCAGCGCACTGATCGCGAGGTGCACCGCCGCAACGCCGGCGAACAGCGCAAGGCCGATCAACATAATCCGCCGCGATCCCATGCGCTCGACAATCCGCGAATTGAGGTAGGAACTGAGCGCCATCGGCCCGGCGATGCTCGCGAACACGATCGCGATGAGGTCCGGCCGCCCGAACACGTCGAACACCACCTGTTGGATCGAATTGATGAAGGAGAAGAGGCCGCCCATCACCAGGGTCAGCGCCAGCGTGTTGCCGATCGATAGGCGATTGGTGAGCGTCATCCACATCGCCTCGCGAATCTTGGTCAGCGACAGCGGCCTGCGCTTTTCCTCGGGCAAAGTTTCCGGCAATCGGATCATCGTCCAGACGAGCACGGCCGCGCCGTAAATGGCGAGCCCGATGAAGATGGTGCGCCATGTCGCCACGGCCAGCACCGCCTGCCCGAGCGCTGGCGCCAGCACGGGGACCAGCATGAAGACGATGAAGGTGATCGACATCACCCGCGCCATGGTCGGCCCTTCGAACCGGTCCCGCGCGATCGATACGACCAGCACCCGCGTTCCCGCCGCCGCCAGCCCTTGTGCGAACCGCGCGACGAGCAGCAGGTCAAAGCTTGCTGCTATGCCGGACAGCAAGGCGAAAACCGCGTAGAAAATCAGCGTCACGACCAGGATCGGCTTGCGCCCAAAACGGTCGGAAAACGGCCCGTAGAAAAGCTGCGCCGCGCCAAAGCCCAGAAGATAGGCGGTGATGACAAGCTGCCGCTCATTTTCCGCCGCAACGCCAAGCGACGCCCCAATTGCGGGCAGAGCAGGTAGCATCGAATCGATGGCGAGCGCGTTCACCGCCATTAAAGCAGCCATCATCGCCACGAATTCGTGAAGGCCGGGGCCAGCCCAGGGCCGTGCCGCGGCGTTGCGGGGGTCGGTCATCGATTATCCTGTGCTTGGGCGGAGGCGAGAATAGGAAACGGCCTTGCGCGAGTTCGTTTCCATTTCGTGGCTCAACCGATAGGGCAGGGGAAGGAGGCGCTCAAGATGATCATCGTTCACCACCTCGAAAATTCGCGTTCGCAGCGCATAATCTGGCTGCTCGAAGAGCTCGGCCTTGATTATCGCGTCCAACGCTACGAGCGGGACAGGAAGACGATGCTCGCTCCACCCGATCTTCGCCGTGTTCACCCGCTCGGCAAAAGCCCGGTGATTGAAGACGAAGGCCGCGTCCTCATCGAAACCGGCGCGATCGTTGAATATCTCGTCGAGAAAAGCGGCCGCCTCGGCCCGCCGCCGCGGCGCGAAGATGTCCTGCGCTACCGCCAATTCCTTCACTATGCGGAAGGCTCGATGATGCCGCCGCTTTTCGCGCTGCTCGTCGTCAATCGCCTCGGCATCCTCGGCCGCCCGGCCAAGGCGCCGATCCAGAAAATGATGGATGTCCATCTGAACTGGCTGGAAAACGAACTCGACACGCGGGACTGGTTTGCGGGGGAAACCTTTACCGCCGCCGATATCATGATGAGCTTCCCGCTCGAAGCCGCAACCAGCCGCGCGGGGCTCGATGCCCGCTATCCCAATCTCCAGGATTGGCTCGCCCGCATCCACGCCCGCCCGGCTTATGCCGCCGCCCTGCAAAAGGGCGGGCCCTATGCCTATGCAAGGGCGACCGACCGGCGCTGACTGCCCTTCCAAGGAACGGCCAGGAACCTCAGGGGTTATGCTCATGCCCTTGTACTTGCTTATCTTTGGGAGGCCGGAATGGCCCTTTCTCGTACGCTTCCGATCATGCTCGGCCTTGCCGTGTCCGGCGCGCTGGTCGGCGTTTATGCGGGACGCGCCGCCCTTGGCGAAATCCCCGCTTTCTATGCCGATTATAGCGCGGCCTACACGTCATTCGGATCGCTTGTTCCGAACGCGTCCGGACCCGCGGACGACGAAGCTGGCCTCGGCACGGAAGCCGCCCCTTGTATCGGGTGCGACGCGACGGGCACCGGTCAATATCCCTGGACCCACCACGCCGTATTCAGCGACGATCAACTCGGGATAGCCGATGAATGGCCCGAAGAACCGCTAGCCTTCGCCGAGCCCGAATTCATCGACATGCCGCCGTCTACCGAAACTCAGCCCACCCTCATTGACCGCTACAGCCATTATCCGGTGACGGCCGAGGACCGCGCGGATCAAGCACCGCCCGAACCGAGCGATCAGGCAAGGCAAGTCGCGGTAGCCGCCGCCGCCTGCGAAGGGCCCGATTGCGTGCCCGTCGGCATGTAGCTCTCCGCTTGCCCGCTTGTCCGCGCTCGCCTAAATCGCGGGCATGACATCGACCAACGACATCCGCCGCTCCTTCCTCGACTATTTCGGGTCCACCGGACACCGGGTGGTGCCTTCCGCGCCGCTCGTGCCGCAGAACGACCCCACCCTGATGTTCGTCAATGCTGGCATGGTGCCGTTCAAGAATGTCTTCACCGGCCTAGAAACCCGGCCTTACTCGACCGCGACGTCATCGCAGAAATGCGTGCGTGCAGGCGGCAAGCATAACGATCTCGACAATGTAGGCTATACGGCGCGGCATCACACCTTCTTCGAAATGCTCGGGAATTTCTCGTTCGGCGATTATTTCAAGGAACAGGCGATCACTCACGCCTGGACGCTGATCACCAAGGAATGGGGCATCGATCCCCATCGCCTGACCGCCACTGTCTACCACACCGATGACGAGGCGTTCGATCTGTGGAAAAAGATCGCCGGCCTTCCCGAAAGCCGCATCATCCGCATCCCGACCAAGGACAATTTCTGGGCCATGGGCGACAATGGCCCGTGCGGACCCTGTTCGGAAATCTTTTTCGATCATGGGGATCACATTCCGGGCGGCCCTCCGGGTTCGCCGGACGAGGATGGCGACCGCTTCGTCGAGATCTGGAACCTCGTGTTCATGCAATATGAGCAGGAGAATAATGAGATCGTCCGCGATCTGCCCCAGCCCTCGATCGACACCGGCATGGGCCTGGAACGCATTGCCGCCGTCATGCAGGGCGTCCACGACAATTATGACACGGACACCTTCAAGGCGCTGATCGCCGCATCGGGCGAGTTCACCAAAACGGAGACGACCGGCGCCCGCCAGGCCAGCCATCGCATCATAGCCGATCACCTCCGCACCTCTGGCTTCCTGGTCGCCGACGGTGTGCTGCCGGCGAATGAGGGTAGGGGATATGTCCTCCGCCGCATCATGCGCCGTGCCATGCGTCATGCGCATATCCTCGGCGCCGGCGAGCCGCTCATGCACCGCCTCGTGCCCGCGCTTGTCGCCGAAATGGGCGCCGCTTATCCCGAACTCGTCCGCGCTCAGCCGTTGATCGAAGAGACTCTGAAGCTCGAGGAAACCCGCTTCCGTCAGACGCTCGACAAGGGCCTCCGCCTTCTCGACGAAGCCACCGCTTCAATCGGCGAGGGCGGTACGCTTTCGGGCGACGTCGCCTTCAAGCTCTACGACACCTACGGTTTCCCCTACGATCTCACCGAAGATGCCCTTCGCGCCCAGAATATGCTGGTCGACCGCGAAGGCTTCGACGCCGCCATGGCTGAGCAGAAGGCCGCCGCCCGCGCTGCCTGGAAGGGCTCGGGCCAGAAGGCGTCGGAAGATGTGTGGTTCGACGTGGCCGAAGAATTTGGATCGACCGAATTTACGGGCTATTCCGGCCATGAGGGCGAAGGACAGTTGCTCGTCATCGTGAAAGACGGCCAGCGCGTCGAGCGCGCTCAGGCGGGCGATGAAGTGACCTTCATCCTCAATCAGACACCTTTCTACGGTGAAAGCGGCGGCCAGATGGGTGATGCCGGAACGCTCAGCAATAACAGCGGCTTCCACGCCATTGTTACCGACACGTCTAAGCCGCTCGGCCGCCTCCACGCTCTCAATGTCGTGGTAGAGGAAGGCGCGGTGACGACCGGTGAGATCCTCGGGCAACATGTCGATGCCGAGCGTCGTTCGCGGGTCCGCGCCAATCATAGCGCCACCCACTTGCTCCACGCCGCCCTGCGCAACCGGCTCGGCACGCATGTAACCCAGAAGGGCAGCCTCGTGGCGCCCGATCGCCTGCGTTTCGATTTCTCGCATCCCAAGGCGCTGAGCCCGGACGACATCGAAGCGATCGAAGCGGAGGTGAACCGCCACATTCGCGAGAATGACGCCGTCACCACGCGCCTGATGACTCCCGACGAAGCCATTGCCGCTGGCGCCATGGCTTTGTTCGGCGAGAAATATGGCGACGAGGTCCGCGTTCTCTCCATGGGCCTTGGCGAAGAGAATAGCTATTCGGTCGAGCTGTGCGGCGGCACGCACGTCAACGCGCTTGGCGACATCGCGCTTTTCAAGATCGTGTCGGAAAGCGCCGTGGCTTCAGGCGTGCGCCGCGTCGAGGCGCTGACCGGTGAGGCGGCCCGCCGCTGGCTCACCGAGCGCGAGGACAAATTGAAGGAAGCCGCGTCCGCCCTCAAGGCGACGCCGGACGAAGTTCCGGCGCGCGTGCTGAGCCTGCTCGAAGACCGCCGCCGCCTCGAAAAGGAATTGGCCGAAGCGAAGAAGGCGCTGGCGCTTGGTGGCGGAAAGGCTGCCGATGCCTCAGGCCCCGAGCAGATTGGCGGCCACGGCTTTATCGGCCAGGTTATGGACGGCCTCGATCCCAAATCCCTGCGCGGCCTTGTCGACGAAGCCAAGGCGCGTGTCGGCTCCGGCGTCGTCGCCATGATCGCCGTTAACGAAGGGCGCGGCAGCGTCGCTGTCGGCGTGACCGATGATCTCACGGGACGCCGCAGCGCCGTCGATCTCGTCCGCGCAGCCGTTGCCGCACTCGGCGGGCAGGGCGGCGGAGGACGTCCCGACATGGCCCAAGGCGGCGGCCCCGATGGAGGCAAGGCGGACGAAGCCTTGTCGGCGATCAAAGCCGCACTGGAAGCCGAAACCGTCGAGGTCTGAGCGTTCCTTGTGCTCCTGCGAAAGCAGGAGCACAGCGGCGCCGATTTGGCGACTAGGCTCCTGCTTTCGCAGGAGCACAACGCGCTTTCCTAACCCGGATTGATCGCATCCCTCAGCCGTCGCCGTCTTAGCACCGGCTCATTATCCATTTCGCCCAAATCCATGATTTCCTTGCGGAGCTCCGCGCGTTTCTCATGGATTGATGCGATGACCGGCCCCATGGCGACGCCCAGCCCGACCAGCACGGCCTCCGACAGCTGAAGCGACGATTCCAGCGTTTCCGGCACCGCATCCGTCGCGCCCGCTTTGTAGAGTTCCGCCGCATGGGCGGCATCGCGGGCACGGGCGACGACCGGCAAATCCGGATAGGCCGCCCGCACCTTCTTCACCACACGCACGGACAGCACCGGATCATCCATGGTCAGGATGAGCGCGCCAGCACGGTCGAGGTGCAATTTGTCGATCAGTTCCGCCCGCGTGACGTCACCAAACATCACGGGGAAACCATCCCGCCGCGCTGCGGCGACCGCATCGATGTCCGATTCCACGGCAATGTAGCGCCGCCCGTGAAAGGCGAGCATCTGCGCGACGAGCCGCCCCACCCGGCCAAAGCCAATGATGACCGACAACGGCTTGGTTTCATCTTCCGCCGCCTCGGGCAGTTCGAACCCGCCCTTCAAATCCACCCGCCGCGCCGCAATCTGGCCAAGCTTGGCGAGAAGCGGCGTGATGGTAAGGCCGATGGCGGTCACGATCTGCCAGAACGAAGCCGTTTCGCGGTCGATCAGTCCTGCGGTCGCGGCTGCCGCGAGCACGATCAGCGTTGTTTCCGAAGGCGATGCCATGAGCAAACCCGTTTCCGCTGCCACGCCCTTCCGCGCCCCGCTGGCCCTCAGCAACAACGAAGTGACGAGCGCCTTCACCAAAACGACACCGAGAACCGCGAGAACAAGCGTCGTCCAATTGGCAAGGATCACGCGAATGTCGAGGTTCATGCCAACCGAGATGAGGAACACGCCGAGCGCGAGGCCCTTAAACGGTGCGGTCATCACCTCGACCTCGGTGTGATAACTCGTCTCGGCGATCAGGATGCCTGCCAGCAAAGCACCTACGATCGGGGAAAGGCCCACGGCGGTCGTCGCGATGCTGGCGACGATGGCGACCAGCAGACTCGCGGCGAGAAACAGCTCGGGGCTTTTCGTCCGCGCCGCCTGCGCAAACAGCCGGGGCAACAGCAAACGGCCAAGGACAAGCATCGCCGCGATGGTCAGCACGCCGAATAGCAACGTCTGCGCAAGATTGTCCCATCCGCTTGCCTGCGGATTGGGTGCAAGCGCGCCAAGCAGGAAGATGATTGGCACCAGAGCCAGATCCTCGAACAGCAGCATCGCAAAGGCGCTGCGTCCGACCGGGCTTTGCATCCCCGCAATCGGGAGAACGAGCGCGGTTGATGAAAGGGCGAGGGCCAGTCCCAGGCTGATCGCACCCGCGACGCTCTGGCCAAGAACGAACAGGGTCACACCGATGACGAGCGCGGCGATGCTCAGCTCGGCCGCGCCTAACCCGAAAACCAGCCGCCGCATCGACCAGAGGCGGGTGAACGACAGTTCAAGACCGATCGAGAACAGCAGCAGGATGATGCCAAGCTCGGCAAAAGGCGCGATCGATTCCGGATCGGTGATCGTCACATGATAGAGCCAGGGTGCTTGCCCTACGAACGATCCGAACCCTGCCGGTCCCACCAGCAAGCCGACCAGGATGAAGCCGATCACCGGATTGATACGGAAACGCGCGAAGGTTGGAATGACGAGACCGGCGGCGCCGAGCACCACCAGTGAATCGCTGAAGCCAATGCTGTCAATTTCAAGGGACATTGCGCCTTCCTGCGGCATTTTCTGCGCTTTGTCATGACCCGCGCGGGGTGGCGAAACCCGAAAGGCACCCCTAAGTGGGGCGTTCAGCCACGTTAGGAGAAATGATGCCGCACCATACACCGCTGATCGCAACCATCGTCGCGGGCCTGGTGCTGGCTTTTATATTTGCCGCCATTGCGGTGCGGCTGCGTGTTTCTCCGCTTATCGGCTACCTCGCCGCGGGTGTGGTCGTCGGCCCCTTCACGCCCGGCTATGTCGCCGATCAGTCGCTGGCCAACGAGCTTGCGGAAATGGGCGTCATCCTGCTCATGTTCGGCGTCGGCCTTCACTTTTCCGTGCGCGACCTGCTTTCAGTGCGGAAAATCGCCATTCCGGGCGCGCTCGTACAGATTGGCGTTGCCACATTGCTTGGCATGGGGCTCGCTTTCATGCTCGGCTGGAGCCTCGTGGCGGGCATTGTCTTCGGTCTTGCTCTTTCCGTCGCCAGTACCGTGGTGCTCCTCCGCGCGCTTCAGGAGCGGAAGATACTCGACACCGAACGCGGGAAGATCGCGGTCGGTTGGCTCATCGTCGAAGATCTCGTCATGGTGCTCGCCCTTGTTCTCATTCCGGCTATGGCGGCCGGGCAGGGGGGTAATTTCGGCTGGGCGATCGGCATCACGGTGCTGAAGGTCGCCGCCTTCTTCGCTTTCATGCTCATTGTGGGGCGCCGCGTCATTCCCTGGGCACTCCACGAAATTGCCCATACCGGCTCGCGCGAATTGTTCCGCCTCGCGGTCCTTGCCATCGCCCTTGGGGTGGCGTTCGGCGCTGCGAAACTGTTCGGCGTATCCTTTGCCTTGGGTGCTTTCTTCGCCGGCATGATCCTCGCCGAATCCCCGTTCAGTCAGCGGGCGGCGCAGGAAACTTTGCCACTCCGCGACGCTTTCGCGGTTCTGTTCTTCGTTTCGGTTGGCATGCTGTTCAATCCGAACATCCTGTTCAGCCATCCCGTCGCGCTGGCAGCGACGGTTGCGATCATCATCCTCGGCAAGTCGATCGCAGCTTATTTCATCGTCCGCGCTTTCGGCCGCTCGCACAGCACCGGCCTCGTCATCTCCGCGAGCCTTGCGCAAATCGGCGAATTCTCCTTCATCCTCGCAACGCTTGGCGCTTCGCTCGCTTTGCTGCCGCCGGATGGACGCAACCTCATCCTTGCAGGCGCGATCATCACGATCATGCTCAATCCATTCATCTTCGCGCTGATCGACCGGTTCACGGTGATGGAAGCGAAGGACAGCGCGCCCTTGCCGGCCGCGCCACGCGACAAACGCCATATCGTTCTGGTGGGCTACGGGCGGGTCGGCAATCTCGTCGGCAAAGGCCTGTTGGCCGCCGGGGAAGCGGTAACGGTGATCGAGACCGAGAACGACATTGAAGGACTGCCGTCGATCGATGAGGCTCAGATTGTGATCGGCAATGCGGCTGATCCGCACGTCCTGGTTTGGGCTGAGCTCGATCGCGCCAAGATGCTGTTCGTCGCCATCCCCGACACGTTCGAGGCGGGGCAAATCGTCGAACAGGCCCGCGCCATCAACGCCGAGCTTCCCATCGTCGCCCGCGCCCATTCGGATGAGGAGGTCGCCTATCTCACCGCCCGCGGCGCGACCCGCACGATCATGGGCGAGCGCGAAATTGCCCAGCGGATGATCGCGGACGCCAAGGCAGTGGCATGATATAGTCGCTTCCCGGAGGGAGGCTCCGTAATGGACGAACGTCGAACCCGATTGTGCATCGTTGGCGGCGGCCCCGCAGGCATGTTCGCAGGCCTGCTCTTCGCCCGCGCGGGGGTCGAAACGGTCGTGCTCGAAAAGCATGGCGACTTCCTCCGCGATTTCCGGGGCGACACGGTTCATCCCTCGACGTTCCGGCTGTTTCATGAAATGGGTCTGCTCGACAGGCTGTTGGAACGCCCACACGATAAGGTGCACCGCCTCGGTGCTTTCGTCGGCGACCGCTATGTGAAGATCGCCGATTTTTCCCGTTTTGATCCGCGCTGGAACTTCATCGCGATGATGCCGCAGTGGGATTTCCTCGATTTCGTCGCGGGCGAGGCGCGGCTCTATCCAAATTTCCAGATCATCATGAATGCTGAGGCGAGGGGCCTCATCACCGAAAACGGGCGCGTCGCTGGCGTCAGGTTCAAGGAGAAAGGCACAGAGCGGAAGATACGGGCGGACCTCGTCATCGCGTCGGACGGCCGCCGCTCCGTGTTGCGCGAGGAAGCGGGATTCAAGATCCGCTCATTGGGCGCGCCGATGGACGTCTTCTGGTTCCGCCTGCCCAAGGCGCACACGCCGGACAATCGCAGCACGGGCATATTCGTCGCGGGGCGGATCATGGCGCTCATCGATCGCGGCGATTATTGGCAATGCGCTTATGTCTTTGGCAAAGGACAGGAAGCGTCGGTGAAGGCGGCCGGACTCGACGCCTTCCGCGTGAGCATCGCCCGCGCCGCGCCGATGATGGCGGACGCCGTCGACGCGATTCAAAGCTGGGATGACGTAAAGCTGCTGAGCGTCGCGCTCGACCGGCTCGAAGCATGGCACAAGCCGGGCCTCTTAGTCATCGGCGATGCCGCCCACGCAATGTCGCCCATCGGCGGCGTCGGCATCAATGTCGCGGTGCAGGATGCCGTCGCGGCGGCCAACATTCTCGCCGCGCCCATGGCGCGGGGTGAGGATGTCGACGGCTTGCTGGGAAAGGTGGAGAAAAGGCGCCGCTTGCAGGTGCGCACGATCCAGGCGTTTCAGGATACGGCGCAGAAAAGGATTATTCAGCCGCTGCTTGCGGAAGAGGGCGGCGCGTTCGAACCCCCGCGCATATTCAAATGGCTGGACCGTCTGCCATGGCTCCGCCGGATCCCTGCCGCCTTTCTAGGCTTCGGGATCCGGCCAGAGCATATCATGTCGCCACAAACAAAAAGCCCTCCCCCTTGATGGGGGAGGGGCGCATCATCGCAGGAATCAACCCTTCGCCATTTCCTTTTCGAGGTTGGCACGGATCGCCTCGAAGAATTGCTCTGTCGTCATCCAGCTCTGTTCGGGGCCTATCAAAATAGCGAGATCCTTGGTCATCTGACCACTTTCGACCGTCTTGATGCAGACCTTTTCCAGCGTTTCGGCGAACTGCGTCACTTCGGGCGTGTTGTCGAACTTGCCGCGATACTTAAGGCCGCCGGTCCAGGCGAAGATCGACGCGATCGGGTTCGTCGACGTCGCCTTGCCCTGCTGATGCTGGCGATAGTGACGGGTAACTGTGCCGTGCGCGGCTTCCGCCTCGATCGTCTTGCCGTCCGGCGACATGAGGACGGAGGTCATGAGGCCGAGCGAGCCGAAACCCTGTGCCACCTGATCGGATTGCACGTCGCCGTCATAATTCTTGCAAGCCCAGACGAACTTGCCGCTCCACTTCAAGGCCGATGCGACCATGTCGTCGATCAGGCGATGTTCATAGACGATCTTCGCTTCGGCGAATTTGTCCTTGAATTCGCTGTCGAAAACGTCCTGGAAAACATCCTTGAAGCGGCCGTCATAGGCCTTGAGGATCGTGTTCTTCGTCGACAGGTAAACCGGCCAGCCGCGGGCGAGGCCGTAATTCATGCTGGCACGGGCGAAGTCGCGGATCGATTCGTCGAGATTGTACATGCCCATGGCGACACCGGCGGACGGGAAGTCGAACACTTCCTCCTCGATCCGCTCGCCATTTTCGCCTTCCCACACCATGCGGAGCTTGCCGGGGCCGGGCACCTTGAAGTCGGTCGCCTTATACTGGTCGCCGAAGGCATGACGGCCGACGACGATCGGGTCGGTCCAGCCCGGAATGAGGCGGGGTACGTTGTCGATCACGATCGGCTCGCGGAAGACAACGCCGCCAAGGATGTTGCGGATCGTGCCATTCGGCGACTTCCACATCTTCTTGAGCTTGAATTCCTCGACGCGGGCTTCGTCCGGGGTGATCGTCGCGCACTTCACGCCGACGCCATATTGTTTGATCGCCTCGGCCGCCTCGACCGTCACCTTATCCTCGGTCGCGTCGCGATTCTCGACGGACAGGTCGTAATATTTGAGGTCGATGTCGAGATAGGGGAGGATCAGCCGCTCGCGAATCCACTGCCAGATGATGCGGGTCATTTCATCGCCGTCGATTTCGACGACCGGCGTTTTCACTTTGATCTTGGCCATGGTGCTTCCTTGAGCTGATTTATGCGTTGGTGGCGCTAGTAAGCGGTGGACGCAGCCGGATCAACCGCTCCGCCGTCCGGTTGTTTCGCCGCCGAACTCTGCGTAAGGGACAGGCATGACTTCTCTCGAAAAGCCGGAAATCGGCACCACAACCGTCCGCTACCGCATGCCGAGCGTGCATCCCGAAGGCCGCAAATTCGCCGTCATTGCGGGCGCCATCGCACTTCTCTTCTTCTGGGTCCTGGACTGGGATTGGCTTGGCTGGATCTCGGTCGGCTTGACGCTCTGGGTCTGCGCCTTTTTCCGCGATCCCATCCGCACGACGCCGAAGGGGGAGGGGCTCATTGTCTCTCCGGCCGATGGCATGGTGACGATGATCGCCGACGTGCCCGCACCGCGCGAGCTGATTGGTGCAGACGGCCTCGGCGAAACCGACACCTTCATCCGCGTCTCGATCTTCATGAGCGTGTTCGACGTTCACATCAATCGCGCGCCCATCGCGGGGATGATCCGCAAGGTCGCCTATATTCCGGGCAAATTCCTCAACGCCGATCTCGACAAAGCGAGCGAGGATAATGAGCGCCAGCACATATTGGTCGAGGCGCAGGACGGCACCCGGATCGGTTTCACGCAGATTGCCGGGCTCGTCGCCCGCCGCATCGTGCCTTGGGTAAAGCCCGGCGACATTGTGACCGTCGGCCAGCGCGTCGGCCTGATCCGCTTCGGTAGCCGCGTCGATGTCTATCTGCCTCAGGGCACAGCGCCCAAGGTCGTCCTTGGCCAGCGCATGATCGCGGGCGAGACGATCGTCGCGAAGCTTGGCGAAAATGTCGCCGCGGAGGGTGTCAGCCAGTGAAGGCGCCGGTCCGCGACACGCCGCGTCGGGGCATCCCGCTTCGCGCCCTCATCCCCAACGCCATCACGGCCCTGGCGCTTTGCTTCGGCCTGACCGGTGTGCGCTTCGCCATTGCGGGGCAATGGGAGCAGGCGGTCGCGGCCATCGTCTTCGCAGGCATATTGGACGGAATGGACGGCCGCATCGCGCGGGCGCTTAAAGGGCAGAGCCGCTTCGGCGCTGAACTCGATTCGCTTTCGGACGTCATCGCATTCGGCGTTTCTCCTGCCGTCGTCATCTATCTCTGGTCGCTGCAATATCTGCCGAAGGTCGGCTGGATATTCGCGCTCGCCCATGCCGTCTGCGCGGCGCTTCGTCTCGCGCGCTTCAACGCCAATATCGACGTCGAGGATCAGCCTCATAAGTCGGCGGGCTTCCTCACCGGCGTTCCCGCGCCTGCCGGGGCGGGCCTCGCCCTCCTGCCGCTCATCCTCTGGATGTGGACCGGTATTCCGGAATTACGCGAAGTCTATGTCGTCGCGCCCTGGGCAGCGTTTGTCGCCTTTCTCCTCATCTCGAACCTGGCGACCTTCTCCTGGACGTCCTTGCGTCTGCGTAGCAGCATGAGGCTCGGCGCCCTCGTGGTCATCGCCCTCGTCGGCGCTGCGCTGGTTTCCGCGCCCTGGCCGACGCTTAGCGTCGTCAGCATCATCTATGCCTTGCTCATCCCCTTCAGCATTGCGAGCTATCGGAAGGTCAAGCGGCAGCGCGCTGCTGCCGCACGCTGATCACCACCGGGCGGGGCCGGGCATTCAAACGCGTGCGGGACCAGGAACGGCCCGCGCGGCGCGGCGGCACTTCACCCAATAAAGCGGCCAGGATCTCGTCGCGATAATCGCGCACCGTCATCTGAATGATGGCGGCGGCGCCTGCAAAGGCGAGAAGGAAGAACAAAGCGGAAAGGAACTGAACCACAGCTTATCCCCTAATTTATCCACAGACCAACGAAAATCCGTCACTTTCGGTCCGCGGCGTTTCGCTGGATTGGCTTATGTTCCCTATTTGTTCTTGCTGTCAACCCTTGATTTGTGCAGGAAACGCGTCTAAGCGCGCTCCCATTCCACATGCGGGACCATCATACCGGTGGCTGGAAACAGTCTCTCGGCCCCGCAGAGGTATAACCGGAAGGAGAAAATATCATGGCGTCGACCGACGTTTCCATGCAAGACCTGCTTGAGGCCGGAGCGCATTTCGGCCACCAGACCCACCGTTGGAACCCCAAGATGAAGCCGTACATCTTCGGCGAGCGCAACGGGGTCCACATCATCGATCTTTCGCAGACCGTTCCGCTCTTCGCCCGCGCGCTCGATTTCGTGCGCCAGACGGCGGCGTCCGGCGGTAAGGTTCTGTTCGTCGGCACCAAGCGTCAGGCGCAGGATCCGATCGCGGAAGCGGCCCGCCGTTCGGGCCAGCATTTCGTCAACCACCGCTGGCTGGGCGGCATGCTCACCAACTGGAAGACGATTTCGAACTCGATCAAGCGCTACAAGAGCCTTGAAGAGCAGCTTTCAGGCGACACGCACGGCCTCACCAAGAAGGAAGTGCTGCAGCTTACCCGTGAGCGCGACAAGCTCGAACTGAGCCTCGGCGGCATCAAGGACATGGGCGGCATTCCGGACGTGATGTTCGTCATCGACGCCAATAAGGAAGAGCTGGCGATCAAGGAAGCCAATACGCTCGGCATCCCCGTCGTCGCGATCCTCGATTCGAACGTCAGCCCGCAGGGCATCGCTTTCCCGGTTCCCGCGAACGACGATGCGAGCCGCGCGATCCGCCTTTATTGCGACGCGATCGCCAATGCGGCGATGGCCGGCAAGCAGGGCGGTCAGGCCAAGCGCGGTGTCGACCTCGGCGCGATGGACGAGCCGCCGGCCGAAGCCGCGCTCGCCGACGCGTAATAGAAAAGTCTCCGAGTGGGCGCATGTGTGCGCCCACTCTCACCGTTCGGGCTGAGCCTGTCGAGGCCCTGTCTTTCTTTTGAAGAAGGGCAAGGCAGGCCTTCGACAGGCTCAGGCCGAACGTCTGTGTATTTCAAGGAAGGACAGAATCATGGCATTCACCGCCTCCGACGTGAAGGAACTGCGCGAGCGCACCGGCGCCGGCATGATGGACTGCAAGAAGGCGCTCATCGAAGTGGACGGCGACATGGAAGCCGCTATCGATTGGCTCCGCACCAAGGGGCTCGCCGCCGCCGCCAAGAAGGCCGGCCGCACCGCCGCTGAAGGCCTGGTCGGCGTGTCTGTTCAGGGCACGAAGGGCGCCGCCGTCGAAGTGAATTCGGAAACCGATTTCGTTGCGAAGAACGAGCAGTTCCAGGAATTCGTCCGTGAAGCCGCGAAGATCGTCCTTTCGACCGGCAACGACATCGACGCGCTCGCCAGTGCTGCTTGGCCGTCGGGCGGCACCGTCCAGGAAAAGCTGACCTCCAACATCGCGACGATCGGCGAAAACCAGTCGCTCCGCCGCGCAGCCGTGCTCGAAGTGACCGACGGCGTCGTCGTTCCCTACGTTCACAATGCGGTGACGCCCGGCCTCGGCAAGATCGGCGTGCTCGTCGCGCTCGAATCGACCGGCGACAAGGCGAAGCTCGAGGCGCTCGGCAAGCAGCTTGCCATGCACATCGCGGCTGCCAACCCGCTGGCGCTCAACGGTGGCGATCTCGACGTCGACATGGTCGAGCGCGAGCGCGCGATCGCCGCTGAAAAGGCGTCCGAATCCGGCAAGCCCGCCGATATCGTCGCCAAGATGGTCGACGGCGCCATCGCCAAGTTCCGCAAGGAAAACGCGCTGATGAGCCAGATCTTCGTCATGGATAACAAGACGAAGATCGAAGACGTGGTTGCCGCCGAAGGCAAGGCGCTTGGCGCCGCGATCACGCTCAAGAACTATGTTCGCTTCCAGCTCGGTGAAGGCATCGAGAAGAAGGAAACGGACTTCGCAGCCGAAGTCGCTGCTGCCGCAGGTCAGGGCTAAGCACGATTGTACCCCGGCGAAAGCCGGGGCCCAATCGCTCATACTGCGCCGTTGGGCTCCGGCATCCGTCGGAGCACAAGCAACTTGGCAGGGTGGCGTCACCTCTCTAAGGTCGCGCCACCTTGTCCCACAAATAGCGAACGGATCACCACGCCCCATGACGCGCCCGCGCTTCAACCGCATTCTCCTGAAACTTTCCGGCGAGGCGTTGATGGGCGAGGGGGCATTCGGGATCGATCCCGCCACCACCGCGCGTCTCGCGGGCGAGATCAAGGCCGCGCGGGAAGCTGGCCATGAAATCTGCATCGTTGTTGGCGGCGGCAATATCTTCCGGGGCCTCGCCGCAGCGGCCAAGGGATTCGACCGCACCAGCGCCGATTATATGGGCATGCTTGCTACGGTCATGAACGCGCTCGCTATGCAGAACGCGCTCGAGGATATCGACGTCGACACCCGCGTTCTGTCCGCTATCCCCATGGCGACCATTTCCGAACCTTATATCCGCCGCCGCGCCGTGCGGCACATGGAGAAGGGCCGCGTGGTGATCTTCGCCGCAGGCACCGGCAACCCCTATTTCACCACCGATACCGCCGCCGCCCTCCGCGCCGCCGAAATGGGCTGCAACGCGCTCTTCAAGGGCACGAGCGTCGATGGTATCTATGATGCGGACCCGAAGAAGGTGGCGGGCGCCACGCGCTACGACAGCGTCAGCTTCCAGCAGGTGCTGTCTGATGACCTGAAGGTCATGGACGCCAGCGCCGTGGCGCTTTGCCGTGACAACAATATACCGATCGTCGTGTTCAACATCCGCGAGCAGGGCAATCTTGCCAGCGTGCTTGATGGACATGGCACCGCAACGATCGTCCAGAACTAAGGAGTGAGCGATGCCAGCCTATAACAAATCGGACATTCAGCGCCGCATGACGGGCGCCGTCGAGGCGCTGAAGCATGATCTGGGCGGTCTCCGCACCGGCCGCGCGTCCACCACATTGCTCGATCCGGTGACGGTCGAGGTTTACGGCTCCCATATGCCGATCAGCCAGGTCGCGACGGTCTCCGCGCCGGAGCCGCGCCTCCTTTCGGTTCAGGTCTGGGACCGCTCGAACGTGGGTTCGGTCGAAAAGGCGATCCGCTCGGCGGGCCTCGGCCTCAATCCGATGACCGATGGCCAGAATATCCGTCTGCCGATCCCGGACCTGACCGAGGAACGCCGCAAGGAACTTGCCAAGCTCGCCGGCCAATATGCGGAAAAGGCGAAGATCGCCGCCCGCAACGTGCGCCGTGACGGCATGGACAGTCTCAAGACCGACGAGAAGAAGGGCGAGATCAGCGAAGACGAGCGCAAGCGCCTTGAAACTGAAGTCCAGAAGATGACCGACGACACGATCAAGGACATTGACGCCGCCGCTGCCGCTAAGGAAAAGGAAATCCTCAGCCAGTGACCGCCACGGCGAGCGCGCCGCAGCCGGAGGGTGGCGGCGCCGATCCTTCCGTTCCGCGCCACGTCGCCATCATCATGGACGGCAACGGCCGCTGGGCGAAGAAGCGCGGCTTGCCGCGCGCCGCCGGGCACAAAGCGGGCGCGGAATCCGTCCGCAAGGTGCTGAAGGCGGCGGGGGAGTCGGGCGTTCAATGCCTTACCCTCTACGCTTTCTCTTCGGAAAACTGGCGCCGCCCGGAAACCGAGATCAACGACCTGATGGGCCTGCTCCGCTTTTATCTGAAGGCGGAGTTGAGCGCGCTGCACAAGCAGGGTGTGCGGATCAAGATTATCGGTGATTACAAAGTCTTCCCAGCTGATATTGTGAAGATGCTCGAAGAGGCGATGGCGCTGACGGCCGCCAATAGCCGCCTCACTTTGGCGGTCGCACTGAACTACGGATCGCGCGCCGAAATGACCCGCGTGGTGCGTACCCTTGCGGACCGCATCGCGAAGGGCGAGGTTGCCGCCGACGCCGTGGATGAAGCCGCGATCGACCGTGAACTCTACACTGCGGATCTGCCGCCGCTTGATCTTCTCATCCGCACCTCAGGCGAATGCCGCCTGTCCAACTTCCTGCTCTGGCAGGCGGCCTATGCCGAGATGCTGTTCGTCGACACGCTCTGGCCCGATTTCGACGGCGATGCTTTCCGCGCCGCCATTAGCGATTTCGCCCGCCGCGAGCGCCGCTACGGTGGTTTGTGACGGATAAGGCCGCGAAGCCCGCATCCGACCTTCCGGTCCGCGCCGCGGCGGGGATCGTCATGATCGCGGTCGCGGTCGCCGCCGTCTATTTCGGCGGCTGGCCCTTCCGCATCCTGGTCGCGCTCGCCGCTGCAGTGATGATCGCGGAATGGAGCGAGATGCACCGCATCGCGCGCCATTGGTCCCGTGCGGCCTCGCTCGGGGTGGGGGCCTTCCTGCTCGTCGCACCCGCTTTCGTTCTTCTCGACGATGGCCTGTCGCCGCTGATCGAGTGGGTGCCGATCCTCCTGCTGGGGTTGGCAATTACCCTCGGCGCCGCAAGTCGGCGCGTCACCCTGGCGGGCGGTATCCTCTATGTCGGCATTCCGTCCTTCGCTCTTTTGCTCCTCAATTGGCTGTCCTGGCAGGCGGTGTTCTGGGCGCTGGTCGTCACCTGGGCGACCGACATCTTCGCATATTTTGCGGGCCGCTCCATCGGCGGTCCCAAGCTCGCCCCGCGCGTCAGCCCGAACAAGACTTGGGCGGGGCTGATTGGCGGCATGTTGGGGGCAGGGGTGTGCGGCGCTCTGGTCGCGATCCTGTTCAAGCTTCCCCTCATATTCCTCTACGCAGGTGCCCTGATGGGCCTCATCGCCCAGCTTGGCGATCTTTATGAAAGCTGGCTGAAGCGCAGGGCAGGGGTGAAGGATAGCGGCTCGCTCCTTCCCGGCCATGGCGGCGTGCTGGACCGCCTCGACGGTCTTCTCCCCGTTGCCGTCGCCACGCTCGCTTTGGCTGCGTTTAAATTTTGATGCCGCGCACCGTCACCATCCTCGGCGCGACGGGATCGGTGGGCACATCGACCCTCGATCTCATCGAACGCAATCGCGACGCCTATGATGTGCTCGCGCTCACCGCCAACACCGACGCCGATGGCCTCGCTCAGGCTGCCAAGCGCGTTGGTGCCAAACGCGCCGTCGTCGCCGACGAGAGGCAGCTCGAAACCCTGAAGGCCAATCTCGTAGGAACGGGCATCGAAGCCGCTGCGGGTGAGGATGAAGTCGTCGAGGCCGCGCGCATGGGCGCCGACTGGACCATGGCCGCCATCGTCGGCTGTGCGGGCCTTCGCCCCGTGATGGCCGCGCTCCAGGGCGGAAAAACTGTGGCGCTCGCCAATAAGGAGTCGCTCGTCTCGGCGGGCACGATCATGACGCAGGCGGCGCGCGCGAGCGGCGCGACACTGCTTCCGGTTGATTCCGAACATAATGCCATCTTCCAGTGCTTCGACCCGGCGCAGGCTGACAGGGTCGGCCGCATCATCCTGACCGCAAGCGGCGGGCCGTTCCGGACCTGGGGCCGCGAGCAAATGGCGTCCGTCACGCCCGAACAGGCGGTCGCGCATCCCAATTGGTCGATGGGCGCCAAAATCTCCGTCGATTCCGCCACCCTGATGAACAAGGGGTTGGAGCTGATCGAGGCCTTCCATCTCTTCCCGTTGGAGGCAGAGGCATTCGACGTCGTCGTCCATCCGCAATCGGTCATCCATTCGCTGGTGGAATATGTCGACGGCTCGGTCCTCGCCCAGCTCGGCTCCCCGGACATGCGCATCCCGATCGCTTATGCGCTCGGTTGGCCGGAGCGGATCGAAACGCCCTGCCAGCGCCTCAACCTCGTCGAAATCGCCAATTTGAGCTTCGAAGCGCCGGACACGGATCGCTTCCCGGCCTTGGCCCTGGCACGCGAAGCCCTGATAGCGGGAGGCGCCAAGCCCGCCATTCTCAACGCGGCCAATGAAATCGCCGTCGCGGCTTTTCTCGACAATCGCATCGCGTTCCTCGATATTGCCACAATCGTCCGTGAGACAATGGACGCCCTCGATCCCGCGCCACCCAGCGATCTGGACGGTGTGTTCGAGGTGGATAAAGCCGCAAGAGGGGAAGCGGCGCGCATCGCGAGAGAGTATAGTCGTTGACGCCAACCTATCCCGGCCTTCCGCTCACGATACTGAGCTTCATTCTCGTCATCGGCCCGCTCGTTTTCGTCCATGAAATGGGCCATTATCTCCTCGGCCGCTGGTTCGGCGTAAAGGCCGAAACCTTCTCCATCGGCTTCGGCCGCGAAATCCTCGGATGGACGGACAAGAAGGGCACGCGCTGGAAAATCGGTTGGCTCCCGCTCGGAGGCTATGTCCGCTTCAAGGGCGAAATGACGGTGAGCGCCGTGTCCGCGCAATTGACGTCCGGCGAAGACCGGTCGGACAGTTTTGAGACCAAGCCCCCCTGGCAGCGCTTTCTGATCGTCGCGGCGGGCCCGATCACCAACTTGGCCCTCGCCATCATCATCTTCATCGGTGCCTTCTCGATCACGGGTCTGCCGACAACGCCGCCGATCATCGCGGGCGTCGTCAAAAACAGCGTGGCAGACGAGGCCGGGCTTTTGCCCCATGATCACATCACCGCGATTGACGACCGCGCGATCGAAACCTTCGCCGAATTGCGAGCGATCGTCAGTCTGCGCCCGGATCAGCCGGTCGCGCTGACGGTGGACCGCGGCGGCCGGACGCTGAACATAGACGTAACGCCGGAACGCCGCAGCGAATATGGCCAGTCGATCGGATCGATCGGCATCATATCGGGCCCTTATGTGCTTGAAAAGGCGGGGACGGCACAGGTCATGACGGCCGCCTTCGTGCAGACCGGCGACGTCATCTCTTCGATGATTGTCTATCTGAAGCAGATCGTTAGCGGCGCTCGTTCGGCAAGCGAAATGGGCGGCCCGCTCAAGATCGCGCAAATTTCTGGCGAGCAGGTGACGGCCGGGTGGCTCAACTTCCTCCTCTTCGCCGCGCTCATCTCGATTAATCTGGGATTCATCAACCTGTTGCCAGTGCCGATGCTGGATGGCGGCTATCTCGTCCTTTACGCTGTGGAGGCCGTGCGGCGCCGTCCGGTATCGGAACGTGTCCAGGAATATGCCCTTCGCGTGGGGCTGGCGATGATGGTGACGCTGATGTTGTTCGTGACCGCGAACGATCTGGCCTCTTTTGGGCTGTGGTCGAAGCTTCGCGGGTTGATCGGGTGACGATGTTGAGGCAGGGCGTGACAATACAGGGAATCTCGCGCCGGATGACGGCGCATTGCATGAAGGGCGGGGACGCGTGACAGCGATCAAGACCATTTCTCATCGTCGGCAAATGTGCACGATGTTTCTGCTTGGAACGGCGTTAGGCGGCCTCACCGCACCCGCGCTCGCCCAAAATGCGTCCGCGCCTGCGCAGCAGGCTCCGGTCGTCGTGCCGACGCCCGCGCCGGTGGAAACCATCCGCTCGATCACGGTCACGGGAAATCAGCGCCTCGAGGCTGAAACGGTGATCTCCTACATGCCGCTCCGCGTGGGCGAGCCTTATTCCGCCGCACGTGGCGACGAAGCCCTTCGCGCCCTTTACGCGACCGAGCTTTTTGCCGACGCCCAGATCCGCAACAACAATGGCGCAATCACCATCGAAGTGCGCGAAAATCCGGTGATCAACCGTATCATCCTGGAAGGCAACAAGCGCCTGAAGGATGACAAGATCAACCCGGAAATCCGCCTGTCGCCGCGGCAAATCTTTACGCGGACCAAGGCGCGCGCCGACGTTGCCCGCATCGTCGAACTCTATCGCCGCCAGGGCCGCTTCGGCGCGACCGTCGAACCGAAGATCGTCCAACTCGATCAAAATCGCGTCGATGTCGTGTTCGAAATCAATGAAGGGCCGCGCTCGAAGATTCGCCAGATCAATATTCTGGGGAATGACAAGTTCACGGACGGCGAATTGCGCTCCGAAATGGTGACGAAGCAGTCGCGCTTCTTCCGTTTCTTCAGTTCCAGCGATGTCTACGATCCCGATCGTCTCGCGTTCGATCAGCAGAAGCTGCGTCAATTCTATCTGACCGAAGGCTATGCCGATTTCCGCGTTGTGTCCGCCGTCGCCGAACTCACCGCCGACAAGCGCGACTTCATCATCACCTATGTGGTGGAAGAGGGCGAGCGCTACAAATTCGGTGACGTCGCCGTCGAAAGCGAAATCCGCGATTTCTCGGGCGAGGCGCTTCAGCGCACTTTGCCGATGAAAAGCGGCGACTGGTATAATGCCAAGCAGGTCGAGGACGCTGTCACCAGCCTCAACGAAACGGCCGGCCTCTTCGGCTACGCTTTCGCTGACGTACAGCCCAACATCAAACGCAATGCCGAAGACAGGACGATGGCGATCACCTTCCAGGTGGCTCAGGCGCCGCGCGTCTATGTCGAGCGTATCGACATTAACGGCAACACCATCACGCGCGACAAGGTGATCCGCCGCGAATTCCGTCTCGCGGAAGGCGATCCGTTCAATTCGATCCGCGTCAAGCGTTCGCGCGACCGCATTCAATCGCTCGGCTATTTCCAGGAAAATCTGGAGATCGAACAGCAGCCGGGCTCGTCGCCCGACCGCGTCGTGCTCGTCACCAATGTCGAGGAAAAGCCCACGGGCGAACTCAACGTCTCGGCCGGCTTCTCCAGCCTTGAGCGTTTTCTCGTCAACCTGTCGATCACACAGCGCAATTTCATGGGCAAGGGCCAGTTGCTCCGCGCCGCCGTCAATTATTCGAGCTATTCGAAGTCGGCGGAACTGAGCTTCACCGAACCCTATCTGTTCGATCGCAACATTGCGGTTGGCGGCGACATCTTCCGCCGCGACTATCGCAACTTCAATTTCGTCAACAATAATCGCAACACGACCTACGAAAATATCACGACGGGCGGGCAGCTGCGTCTGGGCTTTCCGATCACCGAATATCTTCAGGGCGCGATCCGCTATGGCCTGAGCTATGACGAGGTGAGCCTTGCCGACAGCTTCTATTCCGATCTCGATGGCGACGGCGACCGTGAGTGTGATCCCTTGCAGGCCGGCCGTTATCTCTGCGACGTGATCGGCGACCGCCTGACCTCGTCTATCGGCTATACCCTTGCTTATAGCACGCTCAACAACAGCATCCGTCCGACGCGCGGCGAGCGGATCAGCCTCAGCCAGGATTTTGCCGGCCTTGGCGGCGACACGCACTATCTGCGTACGCGCCTCAACAGCGCTAAATATTGGGGCATCGGCAGCGGCTTCATCCTCTCGGCCAGCCTTGAGGGCGGCTATATTCGCAGCTTCGAAAAGCCGGACGAGCCGGGCGTCGATTCTGTGCGCCTCACCGACCGCTTCTTCCTCGGCGAACCGCAAATTCGCGGCTTCGACATTCGCGGCGTCGGCCCGCGCATCCTGCGTCAGCGCTACAGCGGGGTGGATGATGACGGCAATCCTGTCCTCCTTACGGACCGTGATCAGACCAGCGACGACGCGATTGGCGGCCGCGCTTATTACCTTGGCCGTGTCGAGCTCGAAATTCCGCTCGGTTCAGGGGCGCGCGAAATGGGCCTTCGCCCGTCGGCCTTCATCGATATCGGCTCGGTCTTCGGCGTCGAAGATCCGGTTGTGAACGATTACCGGCCGGGCGATCCGCGCCTGGATCGGAATATCCTCAATTCCGAAGGCCTGCGTCAGTGCGTGCCGACCGGCGGCGGCACGCCGACGTCGATCCCGAACGATGCCAGCGGGTGCCCCGCGGGAACATCGCTTCTGGCCTTGCCGTCGGTCAGCCCGTTCAAGGAAACCTTCCTTGGAGATACGTGGAAACCGCGCATCTCGATCGGTTTCGGCGTCAATTGGAACTCCCCGTTCGGTCCGTTCAGGATCGATATCGCTAAAGCCCTTGTAAAGTATAAGGGCGATGACACTAAACTCTTCGCATTCAACGTAGGGACTGCATTCTGATGAAAAAGCTTCTTCTCGGCGCGGCCGCTCTGGCCGCCATCGTTCCCGCCGCCGCTCCGGCGCAGCGCCTCAGTCCGGCGGTTGTCGCCGTGGTCGACACACAGCGCATCTTTGCCGAATGCACCGCATGCCGCGCGGCGCAGACGCAGCTGCAGACGCAGCTCGACACGCTCCGCACCCGCGCCCAGACGCTCGGCCAGCCGCTTCAGACCGAAGCGCAGTCGATCCAGCAGGCCGTTGCCGCCCTTAACGGCAAGCAGCCGGACGCCGCTCTTCAGCAGCGCGCGCAGTCGCTCCAGACCCGCCAGACCCAGGCGAACCAGGAAATCCAGCAGGGTGAACAGAATATCCGTTCGACCCAGGCTCACGTCGCGCAGCAGATCACGCAGCGCCTTAACCCGATCATCAACACCGTGATGCAGAGCCGCAACGCGACCGTCGTGCTCGACAAGGGTAACACCTTGGCCGCCTCGGCCTCGATCGACGTCACCAACGACGTTCTCGCGCAGCTCAACCAGCAGCTGCCGTCGGTCAGCGTGACCCCGCTGCCGCAGCAGCAGCCGGCACAAGCCCAGCCCACCGGCCGGTGAGCACCGAAGGAGAGGCACGCGCAGCCGTCGGCCCGCTGGATATCCGGCGGGTGATGGCGGCGTTGCCGCATCGTTATCCAATGCTTTTGGTCGACCGTGTCGAGGAGATTATCCCCGACCGGTCGATCCGGGCCTTGAAGGCGGTGACGATCAACGAAGATTTCTTCAACGGCCATTTTCCGGGCCGCCCGATCATGCCGGGCGTGCTGATCGTCGAGGCGCTGGCGCAGGCCGCAGGCGTGCTCGCCGTTGAATCGCTCGACCTCGCGGGCTCTGGCAAGCTCGTCTATTTCATGGCGATCGAAGGCGCGAAGTTCCGCAATCCGGTCGAGCCGGGCTGCCTTTTGAACCTCGAAGTCGAATTCGTACAGAAGCGCAGCAGCGTCTGCAAATTCGCGGGTAAGGCGCTCGTCGACGGCAAAGTCGTCGCCGAAGCCAATTTCACCGCCATGATCGCTGATCCGCCCGCCGCCTAAGCGGAAGGTAGGAGTTAGCAAACCAAACATCACCGCTAGTCCTGAGCCTGTCAAAGGACGGTCCGGTTTGAACCGGGCTTCGACAAGCTCAGCCCTAGCGGTAATGATATTTGAGATTCCAGCCTAAGCTTCCCTCCATCCACCACCCGACTGGCGAACCCCGAAAACCTCGGGAATGTGCGGACTGCTCAAAACCTCGTTAGGCACACCGTCCGCGACCACCCTGCCTCTCTCCATCACGACCAGCCGGTCGGCATAAGCCGCAGCCATGTCGAAATCGTGCACCGCGATCAGCACCGCGCGCCCGGCCTCATGCGCTTCGTCCCGTAGCCGCTCCATCATCCGGATCTTCCACAGCGGATCGAGGTTCGCCGTCGGCTCGTCGAGCAGCAGCACCTTAGGCTCGGCAATCAGCGCCCGCGCCAGCAGTACACGCGCCCGCTCGCCGGTGGACAGCCTATCCATCCGGCGCTCCGCCAATTCGGTGAGGCCAAGCGAGGCAAGCAAAGCATTCAGTCCGTCTCCGACAGCACCGGCGGCCCCCAGCGCCACGACGTCCCGCGCGCATAGCGGCCAGGCGATATCGCGCGATGCCGGCAAATAGGCGAGCGTCCGCGCCCGCTGCTCAGGCGCCAACCGGTCGACATCGCGGCCCTCCACCTCCACGGCACCAGCAGGCTTTCCGATCCGCGCAAGCGCGTGGAGAAGGCTCGTCTTGCCGCTGCCATTGGGCCCAATCAGGCACGTCACCTTGCCCGCCCCCAGCTGGAAATCAGCCGGTTCCAACCGGCCCGGCAGCGCCACGGCGCGTGCGCTCAGCATCATCGTCATCGCGCCAGCCTCCAGCGCATATGAAGGACAAGCGCGAGGAAGAATGGGGCGCCCAGGATCGCTGTGACCACGCCCAAGGGCAAAGTCCGTCCCATCGGCGCCAGCCGCGTGAACAGGTCCGCGCCAAGGAGCAGCGCGCCGCCGATCAGCGCCGAAGGCAGGATCGCCCGCCCCGGATGTCCCGCCACCAGTTTGCGCGCGAAAAATGGTCCGACAAGCCCCACGAAACCCACCGCCCCGCACACCGCCACGCAAGCGCCGACGCCAAGCGCCGCAAGGCTGATCACCGCAACCCGCAGGCGCTGGACGTCATGGCCCAGCGATTGCGCAACCTCTTCACCCACCGCCAGCGCATCGAGCGCCCCGGACAGCCGTGCGAGCAGGGCGATGGTGAGGAGCCCCGGCACCGCCGCGAAGGCCGCCTGCGCAAAGCTCCGGTCGACGATCGATCCCATCAGCCAGTCATAGGCATCGTAAAAAGCGAAGGGGGAGGGGGCGAGCGCCAGCGCGAGGGTCGTCAGCGCCCCGGTCAGCGCGCTGATCGCCAGTCCCGCAAGCAGCACCGTCGCCGTCTCGGCGCGCGGCCCCGCCAACAGAAGCAATGCCCCAAGCGCCGCCAGCGCCCCCGCCACCGCGCCTAAGGAAATGGCAATGGGCGTCGAGAGCCCGATCAGATAGGCGGTAACAACCGCGCCAAATGCCGCACCGCTGCTCGCCCCGGTCAGATCGGGAGAGGCCAGCGGATTGGCGAACAAAGCCTGGATCGCCGCGCCCGAAGCCGCCAGCACCCCGCCGTATACCAAAGCGAGCACCGCGCGCGGCAACCGCAACTCCACGATCAACGCGCCGGCAAGCCCGCGGTCCTCCCCGATCAGGCTCGCCACGATGTCCCAAGGCAAGGCCAAAGACAGCAGGAAGAGGGCGAGGGTCAAAACCCCCAACAGGATCAGCCGCCGCCTCATGCCGCCAACTCCTTGCGAATACGCTCGATTTCCGGGATCAAAGCCGGCCCCATGCATGTCCAGCGCCGCCCGTCCGTCGCCAGCGTCTTCGCCTTGCCCGCGCGCCGGGCGAGGGGGTGGGACAGCCAGCTCTGGTCGCCCGAATATTGCGCACTGCGATAGGCGCTGCGCAGCAGCACGGAGGGCGGCCGAACCAGCAATTGCTCCAGCGTCACCCGATCCCCCTGCAAGGCACGTTGCTTCAAGCCCGCCAGCCGCATCCAGTCCGCGCCAAGACCAACGGCAGGAAGGGACAGCCCCTTACCGCTCAGCCAGATCGCATCCTTCGGCACGCGCGGCGCAGTTCGCTCAAGTCCCTCGATCCGCCGCACGAAAGCCGCCCCTGCGCCCGGACGCTCGAGCGCCCCGGCCACCGCCCCGATCGCCGCCTTCAGATCGTTGAGGCTCATCATATAAGGGACGGTGATGACCCGCGCGCCGATCCGCTTGGCGAGCCTTTCGGTATCGCGCCCGCCGCCGCCCATGGTGAAAACCAGATCGGGCCTGGTGCGGATGGCCGAAAGGAGGCTGCCATCGTTTGATGCATAGCCCCGCGCCTGCCGCCAATAGGGCGTCTCATGGGCGTAATGGGACAGGAATGACACGGACACAATTTGCCGCGGATCCGCCAGCGCCATGACCAGCTCGTCCGTGCAAAGGTTGAGCGAAGCAACCCGCTTCGGCGCGGGCAGGGCGGGGGAGGCCACTCCCATCGCCGCCACAAGAGCCAGTCCGAAACCCGCTTTGACCCGCATCCTCAACGCTTCCTCCAACGACACCGATCTGCCGTCTCGAAGGAACTCCGTTGCGGGAGTGCCGCGCATCCAGGCTGGACCCGGCCCGATGCGGACGACAAGGCGAAGGCAGGTCTCCTGGCTTTGCCGCCTTTTCGCGGCATTCACAGTTGCGGGCACAGCGCCGGATATCCACCGGCTTCCCTTTTCACTCCATGGCGGGGCACCTTCACGGGCGCCGGTGCTATCACGCCGCCGCCGCTTGTCAATTCGCGGGCAAGGCTGTAGAGCGCGCACCACTTCCAACGGGCTGGTCGGAACCAGCCATTCCTAAGGAAAAAGTCATGAAGGCCGATACCCATCCCGACTACCACATGATCAAGGTGCAGATGACCGACGGCACCGTGTTCGAAACCCGCTCCACCTGGGGCAAGGAAGGCGACACGCTGCAGCTCGACATCGACCCGACGGCGCATCCGGCATGGACCGGCGGCACCGGCAAGATGCTGGATTCGGGCGGCCAGGTCGCGCGCTTCAACAAGCGCTTCGGCGGCCTCTCGCTCAGCAAGAAGTAAGAAAAAGGAGGGCGCGTGGTTCCGGTTCTCGAAACCGCGCGCCTCATCCTCAGGGCCAATGCCCCGGGCGATTTGCCGTTCATGGCGGCAATGCTCGCCGATCCCGAATTCGTCCGCTATGTCGGCGGCAAGACCGCGTCGCGCGAAGAAGCGTGGCGCAAACTCCTCGCCAATCTGGGGCTCTGGGATTTCCTCGGGTACGGCTATTGGGCGGTCGAGCTCAAGGCGACCGGCGAAATGATCGGCCAGGTCGGCTTCGCGGACTTCAAACGCGATATGCAGCCCAATATCGAAGGTCTACCCGAAATGGGCTGGGTGTTCGCCTGCCACACTCACGGTCAGGGTTATGCGGCCGAATCCACGGCGGCGGCGGCGGCCTGGGCGGATGAAAATCTGCCCGGTCAGGATATCGTCGCGATCATCGATCCCGCCAACACGCCCTCGATCCGCGTCGCCGAACGCCTCGGCTTCAGCGAACGCTCCGACGCGATGTACCGCGACGATCCGATTTTGCTCTTCCGCCGCCCGGCGCGCGGCTAACCTCACCCGTCATGCTGAACTTGTTTCAGCATCCATCTCATGGCCAGCGAGACTGTCGCAGGCATGGACCCTGAAACAAGTTCAGGGTGACGTTAGTAAGGGTTAGACTAGTCTCCGCCCAACCCCGGGCTTCCCTTGTCGGAAACCTGCCGCTTTCCATCGATCACGATCGGCGAAGCCACACCCGGCACTCCGCCAGCCTCGATCCGCATCCCGCGCGCAATCACCTGCGGATCGGCAAAAACCTCCGCGACATCGTTGATCGGCCCGGCGGGCACCCCGGCACCGGCCAGCGCCGCCAGCAACTCGTCCTTTCGCCGCAGCGCAAGGGCAGGGGAGAGTGCCGCCGCCAATGCCTCGCGATGCCCAACGCGATCGGCATTGCTCGCGAACCGCGCATCCTCAGCCAGCGCCGCAAGCCCCAATATCCCGCACAATTTCGCGAACTGCCCATCATTGCCGACGGCCACGATCACATGCCCGTCCGCCACGGCAAAGGTCTGATAAGGCGCGATATTGGGATGCGCATTGCCCATGCGGTGCGGCACATTCCCCGACACCAGATAATTCATCGCCTGATTGCCCAGCACCGCGACCTGGGTATCAAGCAAAGCCATGTCGATACGACAGCCCATGCCGGTTTTCTCCCGGCCGATCACGGCGGCAAGGATCGCATTGGCGGCATAGACGCCGGTGAAGATGTCCGCGAAGGCAACGCCGATCTTCTGCGGCTCGCCATCCGCTTCGCCGGTCAGGCTCATGATCCCGCCCATGCCCTGGATCATGAAATCATAACCCGCGCGCGCCGCATAAGGACCGTCCTGCCCGAAGCCGGTGATCGAGCAGTAGATGAGGCGCGGATTGACCTTGGCCAGGCTCGCAAAATCAAGGCCGTATTTGGCCAGCCCGCCAACCTTGAAATTCTCGATCAGGATGTCTGCCTCGGCTGCCAGCGCCCTGACCTTGGCCTGGCCATCCTCCGTCTCCAGATCAATCGCGACCGATGTCTTTCCCCGGTTGCATCCGTGGAAATAGGCCGCGCTGCCGTCCGCCGCAAAGGGCGGCCCCCAGCCGCGCGTATCGTCGCCGCTACCGGGCCGCTCGACCTTCACTACCTCGGCGCCGAGATCCGCCAAGAGCTGGCCCGCCCACGGCCCGGCGAGAATGCGGGCGAGTTCTAGGACTTTCAGGCCTTGAAGCGGCTTATCCATTACGCACCTCTCGTCATTGCGAGCGTAGCGAAGCAATCCAGCCACTGGATCGCCGCGTCGCTCCGCTCCTCGCGATGACGAAGGTAAGCGAGCATCAAAAGGCCGAAATCCCCGTAATCGCGCGGCCCAGGATCAGCGCATGAACGTCATGCGTACCTTCATAGGTGTTGACCGTTTCAAGATTCGCCGCGTGGCGCATCACCTGGAATTCGGCGCTGATGCCGTTGCCGCCATGCATGTCGCGGGCGACGCGGGCAATATCCAGCGCCTTGCCGACATTGTTGCGCTTGATGAGTGAGATGGTTTCCGGGATTAGCTCGCCCTCATCCATCCGCCGCCCGACGCGCAAAGCCGCCTGAAGGCCAAGCGTGATTTCCGTCACCATATTGGCAAGCTTCAACTGCACAATCTGGTTGGATGCGAGCGGCCGCCCGAACTGCTTGCGGTCAAGCGTATATTGCCGAGCCGCATGGAAGCAGGCCTCCGCCGCGCCCATCGATCCCCAGGCAATGCCGTAGCGTGCGCGGTTCAAGCAGCCGAACGGACCTTTAAGCCCGCTGACATTGGGCAGCAGCGCGTCTTCCGGCACCTCCACCTCGTCCATCACGATCTCGCCGGTGATAGACGCGCGGAGCGACAGCTTCATCTCGATCTTGGGTGCGGTGAGCCCCTTCATACCTTTTTCAAGGATGAAGCCCCGGATCGCGCCGTCATGCGCATCGGACTTTGCCCACACTACAAACACGTCGGCGATCGGCGAATTGGTGATCCACATTTTGGATCCGGAAATCACATAGCCGCCGTCGACCTTCTTGGCCCGCGTCCGCATCCCGCCCGGATCGGAGCCCGCGTCCGGCTCGGTGAGGCCGAAACAACCGACCCACTCGCCGCTGGCGAGTTTCGGCAAATACTTCTTCCGCTGTTCCTCCGATCCGTAAGCGTAGATCGGGTGCATGACGAGCGAGGATTGTACCGACATCGCCGAACGATAGCCGCTATCGACGCGCTCTACCGCGCGCCCGATCAGGCCATAGGACACATAGTTGAGGCCCGCGCCCCCATATTCGTGCGGGATCGTCGCGCCGAGCAGGCCGAGCTCACCCATCTCGCTCATGATCTCGCGGTCGAAATGCTCGTCGAGATAGGCCTCCGTCACGCGCGGCAGCAGCTTTTCCTGCGCATAACCTTCCGCCGTATCGCGGACGAGTCGCTCTTCGTCGGTCAGCTGCGCATCCAGCGCGAACGGGTCCGCCCAGTCGAACGGCATGATCTTCGCTTCGGCCATCATATCCTCTCTTGTTCGATGACCGCCTAGCCGAGGGCGCGGCTCGTGAAAAGGCTCATAGTCCTGGTCTTAAAGCCTGCCCGTTCATAAGAGTATTGCATGATCAAGTCGGCCAGCGATGCCATGCAAGTGACCGATACTGGCGTCCGCCTGCACGTCCGCGTCACGCCGCGGGCGCGAAAAACGCAATATGCCGGAATCGTCGTGGATGAGCGGGGACGCGCAGCCCTCGCAATCCGTCTCGCAGCGCCGCCGGTCGAGGGAGCGGCCAATGAGGCCCTCCTTGCCTTCCTGAAGTCGGCACTTGGTCTGGCGCGCAATCAATTAACTCTCGTTACCGGCGAAACGGCGCGCGCTAAAACGGTTGCAATCGCGGGTGATGGCGATCTGATCGCGGAACGGATTAATAAATTGGTCGACGCAGCCGATGGTTAAGTCGCTTTACCGTTGATCGCTTCAGGGCCGCCGGACCATCGACGCGGAAACTTTAGGGAATTTCCGATGACTATTTTACGCTTCCTTGCCTTGGCCGCGCTGACGGCCGCTCCGGCCCAGGCTCGGGATTGGTGGCTGATCGGCCAGAGCTACGATTTTGCAAGCTTCATCGACGCCGATTCGATCGAGGGTTATGGCGAAAGCCGGACCGCCGACCTCTTGCGCATCAATTTTGAGCCCAATCGTCAGGGTGAGAAAACCTACAAGATCGTCGCGCGTTGGAATTGCGCGCGCGGAACCTTCGGCATCCGATCGGCGCGAACGGACGATGAATGGGGTTCGGAGATCGTGGCGGTTCGCGGCAAGTATTTCTCGGATACGGAACGACCGCGACGCGGTACGGTCGGAAGGGCTGAACTCGATTTCGTCTGCCGCGGATCGTGGGATGCTCCCGTCGGCCGCCGCAGTGCCGTTCCGCCGGCTGAAGCGGTTGAAAAGGCACTGGAACTGAAGCGCATCGGTTTCCGGAACGGGGACGCCTTCGCGCTCGCCACGTCCGACGTCAACGCGCCCGATTTCCGCGATCTGTTTCGCGATATCGTACCGCCCGCTCAGGCCGACGAAGCGGCGCGCATCGTCGGTTTCGACAATCAATCGGGCTTCGACAGCCAGCCCGGTTTTGATGACGGCTTCCAAAGCGGATTCGACGATCGCTTCGAAGGCGGTGACGAAGTACGGGGCCAGGATCAGGGTCAGGGTGGGAAAGAGTGGCGGAGAGAGTGGGATTCGAACCCACGGTGAGCTTGCACCCACGGCGGTTTTCAAGACCGCTGCCTTAAACCACTCGGCCATCTCTCCGTTCGCGCTGCCTTAGTCGCGAAGCGGCCTTTCGTGCAAGCGGCGCGGTGGAACCGCTGTTGATCCCCGTGCGATTGTGCCACTAGGATGGGCGACGGAGGGACGAGTATGCGTATTCTGGGTTATGCGGCGCTGGCGGCACTGGCGCTTTCGGCACCGGCGAGCGAGTGGAGCGGGGAGGGGATGGCCTTCGCGCAAAATGTCGGGTTGAGCCAGACTGGCTTCCAGGCTTACCTGCCACAGCTGCGCGCGCAGGCGCAGGCGGCGGGCGTCACCCCCGCGACCATCGCTGCGGTCTTCTCGAACCTCCAGTTCAGCCAGCGCACCGTGGAGCTCGATCGCGCCCAGCCCGGCGGCACCGCAGGCAGCAGCGCCATTCCGGCCTTCGCGCCTTATGAAGCGCGCCACGTCAACGCGAACCTCATCAGCCGCGGCCAGCAGCGCTACCGCGCCAATCTTGGTCAGCTACGCACGATCGGTGAACGCTATGGCGTCGACCCTTCGATCATGATGGCGATCTGGGGCCATGAGACGAGTTACGGCTCCGTCACCGGCGACTTCGATCTTTTGAACTCTCTCGCCAGCCTCGCTTATGAAGGCCGCCGCCGCGAGCTCTTCACCGACGAATTCATCGCGACGATGAAGATGATGGATCGCGGCTTTTCGCGCAGCGAATTGAAGGGCAGCTGGGCGGGTGCGACCGGCTACCCGCAATTCCTGCCCAGCGTCTATATCCGCTTGGGCGTAGATGGCGACGGAGATGGCCGCGCCAACATCTGGTCGAGCCAACTCGATGCTCTCGCCTCCATCGCCAATTATCTCGACAATGCGGGCTGGAAACATAACGTCCCCTGGGGCTTCAAGGTGAACGTGCCCGGCAGCTACAGCCGCGCGGGCACCGCGACCGAACTCACTTCGCCCCGTTGCCCCCGCGTCCACGAACGCCACACCAAATGGATGACCGCCGCCGAATGGCGTCAGCGCGGTATCATGCCCCAGGCGGGCGTCTGGCCCGTCGCCGATACCGAGCTGATGAGCCTCCTGGAGCCCGACGGCCCCGGCAAGACCGCCTATCTCCTCACCATCAATTACCGAACGATCCTCGATTATAATTGCTCGAACTTCTACGCACTCTCCGTCGGCCTGCTCGCCGACGCCGTGAAGCGCTAGCATCGCCCGGGCCGAGACGATAAGGTCCGGCCCGGAATCGCAATGTTCACAACTATCCTAGGGTGAGATCTGAATGATGAAGCGTAAGGCGCTGGTTTCTCTGGCTTTGGCAACGGCCCTCACTCTCCCGGCGATCGCCGCCGCGCCGCCGTTCGATACGCCCGCGCCGGTCGCTTATTTGAAGGATCTCTCCTCCGGCGCCGTCCTTTATGCGAAGGACGCCGATCGCCGCATGCCGCCCGCCTCCATGGCAAAGATGATGACGACGCACGTCGCCTTCCACATGATCAAGAAGGGCGAACTGAAGCTCGACCAAATGTGTCAGGTGCGCCCCGAAACCTGGCAGCAATGGCACGGCCCTCAGGCCGGCTCCACCATGTTCCTCTCGCCCGGCGAGCAGGTGAGCGTCCAGAACCTCCTCCACGGCATCGTCACCCTTTCGGGCAACGACGCCAGCGTCGTCCTCGCCGAATGCATCGCCGGCACTGAACCCGCCTTCGCCGCGCTCATGAATGCCGAAGCCAAGCGCCTTGGCATGAAGAACAGCAATTTCGGCAATTCGAACGGCTGGCCGGACGAGGGCGTCACCTACGTCACCGCCCGCGATCTCGCCACGCTGGCCGAAGCGACGATCGAGGAGACGCCCGACCTCTACAAGGATTTCTACGGGCAGGAGAGTTTTACCTGGGGCAAGACGATGGGCAGCGGCCAAGCCATCACCCAGGCGAACCGCAACCCCTTGCTTGGCAAGGTGCAGGGCGCCGACGGCCTCAAGACCGGCCACACGGAAGAAGCGGGTTACGGCTTCACCGGCTCGGCGGTCCAGAATGGCCGCCGCCTCGTCATGGTCGTCGCCGGTCTCGACAGCTATAACGGCCGCATCGATGAATCCGTCAAGTTCATGAATTGGGGCTTCCGCGCCTGGAAGGGCCAGCCGCTCTTCGCCAAGGGCAAGAAGGTCGCCGACGCGCAGGTCCAGCTTGGTGACGAAGAAACGGTCGGCCTCGTCGCCCCGCGCAACCTTGCCGTCACCATCCCGCAAGGCCCGAGCGGCAACATGCGCGTGAAAGTCGTGTACAATGGCCCGATCAAGGCGCCGATCCAGGCGGGCCAGCATATCGCCGATCTCGTCGTTGAAACCGGCAACACCCCGCCGCAAATCATGCCGCTCGTCGCCGAAAAGGCGGTGGGCGAAGCGGGCTTCTTCGGCCGCCTCTGGGCCGCGCTGACCGGCCTCTTCGCCTGATCGTGACCGCGCGCGGGGGTTTCATCAGCCTGGAAGGCGGGGAGGGGGCAGGCAAGTCCACCCAGCTCCGCCGCCTCGCCGCAGCCTTGCGCGCGCGCGGCCTCGAAGTCGTCGAAACCCGCGAACCGGGCGGCAGCCCCGGCGCCGAAGCGATCCGCGCGCTTCTTCTCCAAGGCGACGAAGACCGTTGGACCCCAGAAGCCGAAGCCCTGCTCTTCGCCGCGGCCCGCGCCGATCATGTCGCAAAGACGATAAAGCCCGCCCTCGAACGCGGCGCCTGGGTGCTCTCGGACCGCTTCGTCGACAGCAGCATCGCCTATCAGGGCGGGGCAGGCGGCCTCAGCAGGCAAGCCATCCGCGCCCTCCACGATTTCGGCAGCCACGGCTTTCTCCCGGACCGCACGATCCTCCTCCAACTGCCTGTTGAGTCCGCCGCCGCCCGCGCCGACGCCCGCGACAATGGCGCCGCCGACCGCATCGGCGCCCGGGACGAGGGCTATCATGCCAAGGTCGCGGGGACATTCGCGGAGCTGGCGGCGGAGGATCCGGCGCGCTTCCGCACCGTGGACGCCTCAGGCTCGATCGATGAAGTCGCCGCCAGCGTTTTCGCGGCGGTCGAGGATATCCTGTGACCCTCTCAATCCGTCATGCTGAACTTGTTTCAGCATCCATCTCGCGGGCAACGCCCTTGTCCCCGCCATGGACCCTGAACCGAGTTCAGGGTGACGGTAGGGCGTTAAACCAATCCCGTTCGTTTCGAGCGAAGTCGAGAAACGGGTGTGACGTGGTCGTGCCAGCGCTTCTCGACTTCGCTCGAAGCGAACGGATTGAGGGAAGGGGCCAGCTCGCATGACCCCCCTCTACGGACACACCGAAGCCGTCGCCGCTTTCCGCGAAGGCCTCGCGACAAGCCGCCTCCATCACGCCTGGCTGATCACCGGCCCCGAAGGCATCGGCAAGGCCCTGTTCGCGGAGAAAGCCGCCCTCCGCCTCCTCGCCGAAAAAGCCGGTCCACCCATCGAGATGCCAAATCTCGACGTCCCCGCCAGCCACCGCATCGCCAAGCTCGTCGAAGCGGGCAGCCACCCGGACCTGATGCGCCTCGAGCGCCTGCCCAAGGATAATGCCGGCGAACTCGCCCGCAGCATCACCGTGGATCAGGTGCGCGGCCTCCAGCGTCTCTTCGCCACCACCGCCTCCTTGTCGCCGTGGCGCGCCGTGATCATCGACAGCATCGACGACCTCGAACGCCCCGCCGCCAACGCTCTCCTCAAGAATCTCGAAGAACCGCCCGCCAACAGCATCTTCTTCCTTATAAGTCACGCCCCCGAACGCCTGCTCCCGACCATCCGGTCCCGTTGCCGCCAGGTCCGCCTCTCATCTCTCGATCCTGACGCTATGACGTCAGCCCTCCGCGCCGCGCTCCCCGATGCCGATGAAGCCGAAATCGCGACGCTGGCCGAAGTGGGAGAGGGGAGCCCCGGCCGCGCCATCGCTTTTCGCGGCCTCGATATCGACGCGATGGACGCGGCAATGGCCGCGCTCGTCCGCGAAGGCGATCCGATCAACGCCAAACGCGTGGCGCTCGCGTCCAGCCTCTCTCTCAAATCCGCACAGCCGCGCTACGAGGCCTTCCTCGCTCGCGCGCCCTCCTTCATCGCGCGGATTGCGAAGGAACGGCGCGGCGCAGCGCTTGCCGAAGCGCTCGGCTTGTGGGAAAGGGCGGCCAACCTGGCGGGAAGCGCGCAGCGCCTCTCCCTCGACCCGCAAAGCGTGGCGTTCGAGCTTGCCGGGATGCTGGCAACCCTCGCACCGAAACCGGACAATGGCTGACCCTTTCTACATCACCACCGCGATCAGCTACCCCAATGGCCGCCCCCATATCGGCCACGCTTACGAAGCGATCGCGACCGACGTCATCGCCCGCTTCCAGCGTCAGATGGGGCGCGACGTCTTCTTCCTCACCGGGACGGACGAACATGGCCTGAAAATGGCCCAGACGGCGCGCGACCGGGGCGTCACGCCGCACGAACTCGCGACGGAAATGTCCTCGCTTTTCAAGGCAATGGATGATCGTCTTGAGATTTCCTACGATCGCTTCATCCGCACCACGGAGGCGGAGCATCACGCCGCCAGCCAGGAAATCTGGCGCCGGATGGAGGCCAATGGCGACATCTATCTCGATCGCTACGAAGGCTGGTATTCGGTCCGCGACGAAGCTTATTATGACGAAAAGGAACTGACCGTCGCCGAAACCGGCGAAAAGCTCTCGCCGCAGGGCACGCCGGTCGAATGGACGGTCGAGGAAAGCTGGTTCTTCCGCCTCTCCAAATATCAGGAGCCGCTTCTCGCTTATTACGCCGCGAACCCGGACTTCATCCGCCCCGAAGCGCGTCGCAACGAAGTCGTCCGCTTCGTCGAAGGCGGCCTGTCCGATCTCTCCATCTCGCGCACCAGCTTCGATTGGGGCGTCAAGGTTCCGGGCAGCGACAATCACGTCATGTACGTCTGGGTCGACGCGCTCACCAATTACCTGACCGGCGCGGGTTTCCCCGACGATACAGCGCGTTACGAGCGGTTTTGGCCAGCTGATGTCCACATTATCGGCAAGGACATCATCCGCTTCCACGCCGTCTATTGGCCGGCCTTTTTGATGTCGGCCAAACTGCCGCTACCCAAACAAGTGTTCGGCCACGGCTTCCTCCTCCATCGCGGGGAAAAGATGTCGAAGTCGCTCGGCAACGTCGTCGATCCGCTCGACCTCGCCGACACGTTCGGCGTCGATCCGCTCCGCTACTTCCTCCTGCGTGAAGTCACCTTCGGCCAGGACGGCAGCTACAGCGCGGAAGCGATCGTCAACCGCGTCAATGCCGATCTCGCCAACAGCTTCGGCAATCTCGCCCAGCGGACCTTGTCCTTCATCGCGAAGAATTGCGAAGGCGTGGTGCCGACGGGAGGGAAGGGGGATGCCGCCGACGACGCGCTCCTGGCGCAAGTCTCGGAAGCCGCCGCCGAAATGCGCGCCGCCTTCAACGATCTGGGCCTCAGCCAAGGCATCGAAGCGTGGCTGAAGGCCGTCTTCGCCTGCAACCAATATATCGACGCGCAGGCGCCATGGACGCTCCGCAAGACCGATCCCGATCGCATGATCGCCGTCCTTGGCACGCTCTACGTCGCGATCCGCGATCTCGCCATCATCATCGCGCCGGTCATCCCCGGCTCGGCCGCGAAACTACTCGACCAGATGGGCATCCCGGCGGGCGAGCGCACGCATGACGTCATCGGCGACCGCAGCGGGGTCGAAAGCCTCGCGATTTCCGGATTCCGTCTCAGCGCTCCGACGCCCATCTTCCCAAGGTTGGAACTTCCGGCAGAAGCGGATGCCTAATCTCTTTTCCTCCCACCCAAGCCCGTTCGCTTCGAGCGAAGTCGAGAAGCGCTGGCACGAACCCTTCACCCCGTCTCTCGACTTCGCTCGAGACGAACGGGAAGGGTGAAGGCTCAATGTTCATCGATAGTCACTGCCACCTCAATTATAAGGGCCTGGTCGAAGACCAGCAGGGCGTCCTCGCCCGCGCTCGCGCGGCTGGCGTCGACACGATGCTCAACATCTCCACCCGCGCCAGCGAATGGGACGATGTCGTGGGCTTGGCAGAGCGCGAGCGCGATGTCTGGGCCTCGATCGGCATCCACCCGCACGATGCCGACACCCATCCCGATGTCGAAACCGCGACCCTGGTCGAACGCGCGCAACATCCGCGCATCGTCGGCATCGGGGAAACCGGCCTCGATTTCTATTACGACAAATCGGACCGCGACCGGCAGCGTGCCAGCTTCCGCAACCACATCGCCGCCGCCCGGGAAACCGGCCTTCCGCTTATCGTCCACACGCGAGAGGCGGAAGAAGACACTGCCGCGATCCTCACCGAAGAAATGGGGAAGGGGGCCTATAGCGGCGTCATCCACTGCTTCACGGCCAGCGCCCATTTCGCGCGCAAGGCCCTCGATCTCGGTTTCTACATTTCCATCTCCGGCATCGTCACCTTCAAGAATGCGAAGGATCTGCAGGAAACCGCGCAGAGCCTGCCGCTCGACAAGCTATTGATCGAAACGGATTCCCCGTTCCTCGCGCCCGTTCCCCATCGCGGAAAGCCGTGCGAACCGGCCTTCGTCGCGGACACCGCCAAATTCCTCGCGGCGTTGCGCGGCGAGACGCTGGAGCAACTGTCCAGCGCCACAAGCGCCAACTTCCGCAAACTTTTCGCCAAGGCGGCCCAATGAAGGTCCGCATCCTGGGCTGCGGAACCTCTTCGGGTGTGCCGCGGGTCGGGAATGACTGGGGCGCCTGCGATCCGGCCAATCCCAAAAACCGCCGCAGCCGCGCATCGATCCTCGTTGAAAGCGACGGGAATCCGCCGATTCTGGTCGACACCAGCCCCGATCTTCGCGAGCAATTGCTGGCCGCGAGGGTAAGCAATGTCGCGGGCGTCATCTGGACCCACGACCATGCCGATCATTGCCACGGCATCGACGATCTCCGCCAGCTCTTCCACGCCCGTGGCGCGCCGGTGG
Organism: Allosphingosinicella vermicomposti; assembly: GCF_003012815.1. GTDB lineage: Bacteria > Pseudomonadota > Alphaproteobacteria > Sphingomonadales > Sphingomonadaceae > Allosphingosinicella > Allosphingosinicella vermicomposti. Next base: position 989,718 of record NZ_PXYJ01000001.1, read on the forward strand.
AAGGCTATGCGCGTCCCGACACGCTTGCCGCGCTCCGCCACCGCTTCGCTTATGCATTCGAAGGGAAGGGGGGCTATCCCCCGGTCGCGACCGCCAACGATCTTCCCGACCGCCTGTCAGTGGGCGGCCTCGATATCCGCATCGTCGATCAGCCGCACGGCGACATCACGTCCGTGGGCTTCCGCTTCGAGGCGGGCAACCATTCGATTGTTTATTCAACGGACTTCAATATCTTAACAGACGAGATGAGGAATTTATATCAGGGCGCGGACCTCTGGGTCGTCGATGCGCTCCGCCGTCATCCGCACCCGACCCATCCTCATCTGGCGCAGACTTTAGGCTGGATCCAAGAGCTCAAGATCGGCCGTGCCGTCCTCATACACATGGACCAGTCCATGGACTATGAAGCCCTCCGCGCCGAGCTGCCGCCACATGTGGAGCCGGGATATGACGGTCTGGAGATTGTCCTGTGACCGCCGGAGACAGCGCCAACGCCATCTATATCCTGCTGCTGCTCATGCTGATCGGCAGCGCCTTGTTCGCGCGCCAACTCCCGATGCGCAAGGGCCTCAAGATGGCCTTGGGCTGGCTCATCATCTTCTTCATCGCCTTTGCAGCCTTCACTTTGCGCGACGATTTTCGTTTGTTTGGCAACCGGTTGAGCGCGGAATGGACCGGCGGCGCCATTCAGCAGGGCAGCGAGCTCCGCATCCCGCGCGCCGAAGACGGCCATTATTGGATCGAAGGCCACCTCAACGGCGAACCCGTCCGCTTCCTGATCGACAGCGGCGCTACGATGACCAGCATCGGCCAAACCACCGCCGATCGCGTCAAGGCGGATGCATCCGGCGGCTTCCCGGTCGCCGTGGAAACCGCCAACGGCACCGTCACGGCCAGTCGCGCCCGGGTGAAGGAGCTCAAGATCGGCGACATAAAGCGCGAGGATTTCCCGATCCACGTCTCGCAAGCCTTCGGCGACACCAATGTGCTCGGCATGAACTTCCTCTCGAGCCTGTCGGGCTGGGGCGTCGAAGGCAGCTGGCTCGTCCTGCGGCCGTGAAGCCCGCAGGCGTGCCACCAATCGCGCGGAACGCCCGAAGGGCTATGGCCTCCGACAACCGCCAGCCGCTAGAGCTAAGCCTGTCGAAGCCCGATCCAGCTCACACAAGCCCCCCATTTTCCATCTTCAATCTATATTTAACATAATGTATATTATCGGACTTAAATGATAATGCGCTCCAAGCCACTTTCGCCAACTTCCACCCCCTCCAGCCTGGCTGAGCTCCGCGCCATCATGGCCCGTCTCCGCGATCCCCAAATTGGTTGCCTTTGGGACATCGATCAAACCTTCGAAACCATCGCGCCTTATACGATCGAGGAAGCCTATGAGGTTGCGGACGCCATAGAACGCAAGGACTTGGCCGCACTGAAGGACGAGCTCGGCGATCTCCAGCTCCAGGTTGTATACCACGCCCGCATGGCCGAGGAACTTGGCGCCTTCACCCTCGACGATGTGATCGCCGCCATCTGTGACAAGATGATCCGCCGCCACCCGCATGTCTTTGGCGACACTCAGGAAAGTCCCGGCTGGGAAGCCTTGAAAGCCTCAGAACGCGACGTCCATGACGACAAGAGCGCCTTGGCTGGCGTCGCGCTGGCACTCCCGGCGCTAAAGCGTGCCGAGAAGGTCCAACGCCGCGCTGCTCGTGTCGGCTTCGACTGGCCCGATATTAGCGGCCCCCGCGCCAAGATCGACGAGGAAATGGTCGAAATCGAAGCCGCTGAAAGCTTTGAAGAAAAGGCCGCCGAGCTTGGCGACTTGCTTTTCTCAGTGGTCAATTATGCCCGCCATTTGGGAGTCGACGCGGAAGCCGCGCTCCGCGATGCCACCGCCCGCTTTGAAGGACGCTTCCGCAAGGTCGAAACGATGGCGGATGAGCCTTTATCCGACCTCAATATCGAACAGTTGGAAGCCCTCTGGCAAAAGGCCAAAACGGCGGGTTAGATTACTCGGCGTAATTGGCCTGGAATCGCGCCCAGTTTGCACCGGAGAGGCGCACGCTGAGGGTAACGCCAAGATCCTTATGCGCTTGATCGAGCACCTCGCCATTGGCGTGGAGCCAGGCGATCGCTTCCCCGGCAGAGACCGGCAAGGTGATGTCGTGGACCGATGCCCCCTGCCGCAGCCGCTCCGCCGCGAGCCTCAAGAGATCGTCCAAACCTTCGCCGGTAAGCGCTGAAATCGTAACGACATTTTCGCGCCGCCGCGCTTCTTCGCGGATGCGTGACGCTTCTTGCTCATCCAGGCTGTCGATCTTGTTCCAAGCTTCGAGGATCGGAGCCCCCTCCTCTCCTCGCGCGCCAATCTCCTCCAGCACATCCTCAACATCCTGACGTTGCGCATCGCTGTCGGGGTGCGAAATATCGCGGACATGGATGATGAGGTCGGCCGAAATGACTTCCTCCAAGGTTGCGCGGAAGGCCGCGACCAACTGGGTCGGCAGGTCGGAAATGAAGCCAACGGTGTCGGACAGGATCGCTTTATCGATACCCGGCAGGCCGATTTCCCGCATCGTGGGATCGAGTGTCGCGAAAAGCAGATTTTCCGCCATCACATCGGCGCGGGTCAGGCGATTGAAAAGGGTCGATTTTCCAGCGTTCGTATAGCCGACGAGCGCGATGATCGGCCACGGTGCCCGCTGGCGGCGCGCGCGGTGGAGGGTGCGGGTACGCGTCACCTGCTCCAGCTCCTTGCGGAGCTTCGCCATGCGGTCGCGAATCTGGCGGCGGTCGGCCTCGATCTGGGTTTCACCAGGGCCGCCGAGAAAGCCGAAGCCGCCGCGCTGGCGTTCAAGGTGGGTCCAGGACCGGACGAGCCGCCCTGCCTGATAATCGAGGTGGGCAAGCTCCACCTGCAACCGCCCTTCGGCCGTTGCCGCCCGCTCCCCGAAGATTTCAAGGATCAGGCCAGTGCGATCGATGATCTTGGCATTGATCGCCTTCTCCAAATTCTTCTGCTGGATCGGCGTCACCGCGCCGTCGACGATGACAAGCTCAGCCTCATGCAGGCGAGCGGCCTCGGCGATCGCCTCGACCTGCCCCGAACCGAATAGGGTGGCGGGCTTTGCAGCGCGGATTCGGAATGGGAGCTTGTCGACGACGTCGATGCCAATCGCTTCAGCGAGACCTGTCGCTTCTTCGAGGCGAGCCTGCGTATCGCGCCGCCCCTCCCCGCCCATTTCAGGCAAGGCCACAATAGCACGCGCGCCGCGCGCGACATCGGCGTTATCGTCGCGATTGAAAACGCTCAGCGGCTTACTCCTGAGTCTCGGCCTGCATCAGGCTGACGGGGTTTTCCGGCTGCACCGTCGAGATAGCGTGCTTGTAAACAAGCTGGGCCATGCCCTCGCGCTGAAGGAGCAAGCAAAAGAGGTCGAAGGCCGCGACCTGCCCTTGCAGCATAACGCCGTTCACCAGGAACATCGTTACCGGCTCATCGGCGGCCCGGATGGCCCCGAGGAACACTTCCTGAAGCTGCGTTGCCCGCTTGGCATTGGCCTGCTCGGCAAAAATGCGGGTAATCTCGTCAAGGTCGACCGGCTGCGCTGGCATGATCGTGGAGATGGCATGCTTATAGACAAGCTGGGCCTGACCATCCCGGCGCAGCAGCACCGAAAAATTGTCGAACCAGGTGATAATCCCCTGAAGTTTCACGCCCTTCACCAGGAACATCGTCACCGGCGTCTTGGACTTACGGAGGCTGTTCAGGAACATATCCTGTAAATTGTTGGTCTTATCAGCCATTGTTATGTTCTCCTTATTGGCAGGCCGTCCCCGAAAAGCGGCCAGCATATGTGCGCTCCGGTAACATCCGTGCGCCCGCGTAAATTAGAGCATGGCGCGCCGCTTTCAAGCGCTGCCGCTTACTCTCCCTGCTCCGGCTTCCCGTCGGATATGCCCAGCGCCTTGAGCTTACGGTGGAGCGCCGATCGCTCCATGCCGATAAAAATGGCTGTGCGTGAGATATTACCGGAGAAACGCCGGATCTGGATACGGAGATATTCCCGTTCGAACGTCTCGCGCGCCTCGCGCAACGGCGTTCCCATGATCGCTTTCACCGCTTCATTGGGATTGAGTTGGGCTTGCTCACTAATGATTTCCGGCGGCAGCATATCAATCTCGATGCGGCCAAGCCGCGCCCCTGGAGCCAGAATGATCGTCCGCTCAACAACGTTGCGAAGCTGGCGCACATTGCCTGGCCAATCGTAAGCTTGAAGCGCCGCCATGGCGTCATCGGAGACAGTCGGCGTTTTTAAGCGCTGATCGGCGGCGTAGCGCGCGACGAAATGATTGACCAGTTCCGGAATATCCTCGCGCCGTTCGGCAAGGGCGGGAAGATGCACCGGCACCACGTTCAGGCGATAAAACAGGTCTTCGCGGAACCGCCCCTCGGTAATTTCAACCGCCAGTTGTCGCGAGGTCGACGAAATGACGCGCATGTCGACCTTCACGATCCGCTGACCGCCAACGCGCGTGAAGCTCTGATCGGTGAGGACGCGGAGGATTTTTGCCTGGGCTGGAAGCGGCATGTCCGCAATTTCGTCGAGAAACAAGGTGCCGCCATGCGCCTGCTCAAGGAGCCCGGGGCGAGTAAGTTCCCCCCCCTCCTCCACGCCGAACAATTCCTCCTCGACGCGCTCAGGTGTCATGCGGGCAGCGCTGACCACAATGAACGGGCCCTGCGCCCGCGTACTCCAATTGTGAAGCAAACGTGCGGCTACTTCCTTGCCGACGCCCGCAGGCCCGGTGATGAGAATGCGGCTGCCCGTTGGCGCCACTCGCTTCAGGGTCGCGCGAACCGTGTTGATCGCGACACTGGAGCCGGTGAGTTCGGTTTCATGGCCGATTTGGGCGCGTAAAACTTCGTTCTCGCGGCGCAGACGTTCGGTTTCCGTCGCGCGGGCGACGAGGTGAAGCAGGTGGCTCGCTTCGAACGGTTTCTCGATGAAATCCGCCGCGCCCTGACGGATCGCGGCGACAGCAGTATCGATATTGCCGTGACCGGAGATCATCAAAACCGGAAGCGTGGGATCGCGGCGCTTAATTTCCTCAAGCAGTTGTAGACCGTCTAGCTTCGATCCCTGAAGCCAGACGTCGAGCAGGACGAGGGAGGGTCGGCGTTCCGCGAGAGCAGCCAGAGCGTCGCTGCTGTTCGCGGCGACGCGAGGCGCATAACCTTCATCCTCCAGCACGCCCGCGACCAGTTCGCGGATGTCCTGTTCGTCATCGACTACCAAGATATCGAGTGCCATTTTAACCGCTTACCGTTTTTTCTTGTGATGGTGTGTCATGATTTTCCGAGGCCGCCAGAACCGCCATGTCGAACGCAAGCCGGACACATGTGCCTCCGCCGGGTTCGTCATCGAACTCGATCGTGCCGAAATGTTCTTCGACAATTTTCTTGACGATGGCGAGCCCTAAGCCTGTACCCTTCGCCCGCGTCGTGACGTAGGGCTCGGTAATCGTGCTTCGTTCCGCAGGAAGACCGACGCCGCTGTCGACGACTTCAATCCGCAATTGCCCTGCGATTTCAGCCACCCGCATCCGGATGCTTTGCTCCCCCTCAGCCTGTCTATCTTCCCGCTTCTGCTGAATGGCTTCCACGCCATTCTTGACAATATTGGTCAGCGCCTGGCTCAACTGACGGCGATCACAAATGAGCGTTGGGGAAGGGTCAGGCCCGTCAAAGCTAAAGTGAATGTCGGGGTGTGCGACTTCGTGGAGAAACAGCGCCTGTCGCGCGACGTCGCCAATCGGTTCGGCACGGAAAATGGGCTTAGGCATGCGCGCAAAGGAAGAGAATTCATCGACCATTCTGCGAAGGTCGTTCACCTGGCGAACGATCGTGCTCGTCAAACGCTCGAAAGTTGCCGTATCCGATTGGATTTCATCGCCATAGCGGCGCTGGAGCCGCTCTGCCGCGAGCTGGATCGGCGTCAGCGGGTTCTTTATCTCATGCGCGATGCGCCGTGCGACGTCGGACCAGGCAGCGCGGCGCTGATCGAGCAATTGTTCGGTGATGTCGTCAAAGGTTATGACGTGGCCGCCTTCGACACGGCCGCGCTTGACGGCCAAGGTGCGCGGTTCGCCGCCGGAGGAAAGCTGGACGATATCCTCACGCTGTTCATTATCCAGCTGTGCAGCCAGTTCGGGGGCGAGATCGGAGAGCGAGCGGCCCACGGCTTCGCCGGTTTTAACGCCGAGAAGCGCTTCAGCGGAGCTATTGATAAGGCGCACTTTGCGTTCCCTGTCGACCGAGATCACCCCCGCGGTGACGCCAGACAGAACCGCCTCGATCAGGGCGCGACGATTGTCGAGCTGGCTGTTCGCATTGACGAGGTCGCTTGTCTGTTCCTCAAGCCGGCGGGTCATGCGGTTGAAGGCATTGCCGAGCGTGCCGAGTTCGTCGTCGCCCGGCGATGCCGGGACGCGCGTCGACAAATCGCCGCCCGCAACCTTCCTGGCCGCATTGACCAATTGGCCTACGGGCCGGACAAGCCGATCGGCCAAGGTCAGCGCGATCCAGATCGTCACGGCAACGATCAGCAGAGAGATGAGCAACAGAAACAGATTGAAGCGGAATTGGAGGGTGCGCGAGCGGGTCAATGTCTGCTGATAGTCGCTGGCAGCGGAACGCGCCTCGTTAAGCTGAGCGATTGCCTTCGGATTTACGAAGCGCGAAATATAAAGATAGACTTCCTGTTCCGGATCGAGGCGTACCACGGCTTCAACCCGATCACCGATATCGTTGTTGACGATGCGGACCCCACCCCCACGAAGTTGTGAAAGTGTTGCGGGCGGAATGCGCCGTTCGATAGGGCGATCATCGAGGTTAACGAAGGCCCTGATCTGTAACTCGCCATTGTTGGAAACCGTGACGACAGCGGCCTCGGTCAAATCGCGAACCACAGTCTGGTAAAGCAGAGCATCGCCAAATTCGACCGTATCAAGACCGAATTCATTGATATTGCCAACAACATCCTGCGACATCGCCTGGATTTCGCGGAAGATGCGATCCTTATTCTCGTTCGAATAAACCTGCGCGACATTGTCGGCATTTTCGAGGATCGTGCGAGCCTTGTCGGAAAACCAGAACTGGACGCCGCTTTGAAAAAGGAGCGAGGCGAATATGACGACCATCAGGGTCGGCACGATTGCGATGACCGAAAATAGAGCGACGAGCCGCACATGAAGACGACCGCGTCCGCCAATCGGCGAGCGATGCGCCCTGCCCTTTGCAAGCCGGCGCGCGATCAGCACCATGAGTGCCGTCGCGGGCACGAGATTGGCGACAAGCAATGCGGCGACCAACGGCGGGGACAGCAAATCGTCCTGTTGCCCGCCCCGCGTCACGAAATAGGTGAGAGCGATCATCGCAACCAGAAAGGCGGCCGTCGCAATTTCCAGCACAGGCATCAGCTGGCGGCGGCGATAAAAGACGCTGAGGCGTCTTTGCCACCGTGGCCGGGACTCGATCATGACCGGGGATTCCGCATTCACGTGACCGGCCTACCACAAGATTGTGGCAGGAAGAACACACTAATTCGGTGTTAACCCTCGGCTCGGCGCTCAGAGCAATGGTTTCGGCTCAGGCCGCCTGCCGTGACAAATAAGGCGCGTAAAATTCACGAAGCATCGCCTTGGCCACCTTCGGATCGGCTTCCTTGTTGAAAGCGTTGCGGAATTCCGCGGAGCCGTGCAGCCCCTTCGTGTACCATCCGATATGTTTGCGGGCAACATTGGCGCCGGTCACGTCGCCATAGAGTTCGAGCATTGCGTCATATTGCTCGATGAGCACAGTGTATTGCTCTTCAACCGTCGGATCGGAGCGCCGCTCCCCGGTTTCGAGCCAGTACATAACCTGGCCGAGCAGCCACGGCTTGCCGTAAGCGCCGCGCCCGATCATCACGCCGTCCGCGCCGGATTGCTCCAGGGCCTGCTCCGCATCATCGATCGAATTGATGTCGCCGTTCGCGATGACCGGCAGGGATACGGCGTCCTTCACCTTGCGGATGAAGGCCCAATCCGCCGAGCCCTTGTACATCTGGTTGCGGGTGCGGCCGTGAACGGTGATCATCTTGACGCCCAAATCCTCGGCGATCCGCGCGAGTTCGGGGGCGTTGAGGCTGTCATGGCACCAGCCCATGCGCATCTTCAGCGTCACCGGGACGTTGACGGCCTTCACCGTCGCTTCGACGATCGAGGCGGCGAGCTTTAAGTCTCGCATCAGGGCGGAACCGGCATCGCCGTTCACGACCTTCTTCACCGGACAGCCCATGTTGATGTCTATAATCGCCGCGCCGCGATCTTCATTAAGCTTAGCCGCTTCCGCCATTTCTATAGGCGAGCAGCCCGCAAGCTGCATGGATACCGGATCTTCCACCGGATCCCAAGCCGCCTTTTGAAGCGACTGGCGGGTCTCGCGGATCATCGCCTGGCTGGCGATCATCTCGGTCACGGTAAGGCCCGCGCCATATTGCTTCACGACCTTGCGGAACGGACGATCGGTAACGCCCGTCATCGGCGCCAATATGACAGGCGCGTCGATGCGGACCGGGCCGATGGAGATGGGAGAAAGGCGAGCCATAAGCGGCTGCGGCCTTTACCCTTATTCGCTCTGGCGGGCAAGGCTCGGCTCGGCTAGGGCGCGGGCATGAGCAAGAGGGGCAAGATCGTCGCACTCGTGGTCGCGGCCGGCAGCGGAAGCCGCGCTGGGGGCGACCTCCCAAAGCAATATCGCAGGATCGGCGGCAAGAGCGTGCTCGGCCATGCGATCGGTCATCTGGATCACCGACTTATCGACGAAGTTCGCGTCGTAATCGCGCCGGAGCATGAAGACATGTTCGGCGAGGCGACGATGGGTGGCTCCCTTCCCTCCCCAATCATAGGTGGTGCGACACGGCAGGAGTCGGTTCGGAACGGCCTTGAGCAATTGGCCCGGGAGGGTGGTGCCGACATCATCCTGATCCACGATGCCGCCCGCGCATTCTTGTCTGCATCTGTTTTGGATCGCCTAGTCGCGGCTTTGGAGCATGGCGACGGCGCGGTGCCGGTCCTTCCAGTCGTGGATACGCTGGCCCGCAAAGAAAGCGAGCTGGGAGATACTGTGTCACGTGACGAGATCGTACGGGTGCAAACTCCCCAGGCTTTCCGGTTCAATGCCATTCTCGACGCGCACAGGCGGTGGGGCGGCGAGGAGGCAACTGACGATGCTCAAGTGGCGCGCGCCGCAGGCTATGCCATCGCAATGGTCGAGGGAGACGAAGACTTGGCCAAGCTTACATATCTCCGCGATTTCGACCGTGCCAAGGCACGGCTCGCCTCCACAATGATCAGCCGCACCGGCTTGGGCTTCGATGTCCACGCCTTTGCGGATGGCGAGGATCTTTGGCTAGGAGGCGTGCTGATCCCCCATAGTCGCGGGCTTTCAGGCCATAGCGATGCCGATGTCGTGCTCCACGCCCTGACCGACGCCCTTCTCGGTGCGGCGGGGGAAGGCGATATCGGCGATCATTTCCCGCCCTCTGACCCGCAGTGGAAGGGCGCCGCATCGAGCCGCTTCGTCGAGCATGCCTGCGCGCTGATTGCGGCTAGGGGTGGCATCGTCGACCACATCGATATCACCATCATTTGCGAGGCGCCAAAGATTGGCCCGCACCGTGACAGGATGCGTCGGACCGTCGCAGATTTATTGCGGGCCCCTCTGCAGAGGGTTTGCATCAAGGCAACGACGACTGAGCGGCTCGGCTTCACGGGCCGGGGCGAGGGCATCGCAGCCCAGGCGGTCGCCACCATCCGCCTGCCGGAGATTATGGAATGAAAACGATCCTCATTGCCGCCACCCTGCTTGCACAGCAGCCCGGCTTCTCTTCGCCGCCGGAAAAACCCTGTCTGACTCGCGCGGAAGCGGCGAGCATGGGGCGCTTCTTCATGCCCTCCGTCATCGACTCCATGGCCCGCAAGTGCGCCGCCAGCCTGCCGGCGACCGCCTTTTTAGCCGGTCCTCATCGCGCTCTTTCGGCGCGCCTGCGCGAAGATCATATTCGGCATTGGCCGAGCGCAAAGACCGCAATCGAAAAGGTCAGCGGCAAGGAGCTTCCCACGATGCTCGGCGACGAATTCACGCGGAAGATGGCGGAAAGCACGGTCGCGGAGATGGCCGCGAAAGGCATCGAGGCCAAGGATTGCGCGATGGTCAGCGAGATATTGGGTGTCGTCGCTCCCCTCCCCGCCGACAATTTTGGACGGCTTTTCGCTTTATTCGCTGAGCTCGGATCCAAGAAGAGGGATAAGTCGCCATTCCGAATGTGCCCGGGCGCCACGGCATGAGCGATATCCTACTCCCACCCGAACTGGTGGACATGGCCCGCGAGGTGCTGGAAGCCAACCGCGCCGCTGGCCGACGCATCGCGGTAGCAGAAAGCTGCACGGGCGGGCTTGTCAGCGCGGCGTTGACGGAAATTGCCGGATCCTCCGATGTGTTCGAGGCAGGCTTCGTCACTTATTCCAACGACGCCAAGATGAAGCTGCTGGGCGTCAGTGAAGATGTTCTGTCGACCTTCGGCGCGGTGTCGGTCGCGACGGCGTGGAGCATGGCCCAGGGCGCGCTTGCCAAGAGCGGTGCGGACACGGCGGTTGCGATCACCGGCATTGCCGGTCCCGGCGGTGGCAGCGAGAAGAAGCCCGTCGGTACAGTGATCTTCGCCCGGGCGCGCCGAGACGCGGAGCCGGACGAAGTCGTTGCGGACAAGCAAGAATTTGGCGATCTCGGCCGGGCGGGCGTCCGTCTTCAGGCGGCGCTGTGCGCGCTCGAGCTGCTGATGCCGGGCGCGCTTTCGCCCGCGCCATAAAGCGCGGCTGCCCGTTCCTCGAACGCGAAGATCATGCGCCGCAACGCGCGGTCGAACACCTGTCCCGCCAGTGTTTCGAAGATCCGCGACTTGAATGCGAAATCGACGCAGAAATCGACGTTGGTACCGCCCTTACCGTCGGGCTCGAAGCCCCAGTCGTTCCTGAGATATTTTAGCGGGCCCTCGACATATTCGACGGTGATTGAATGCGGCCGTTCCTTATGAACGCGGGAGGTAAAGGTTTCCTTCAAAGCCGCGAAGCCAACCACAAGATCGGCAACCATTTCCGTTTCGCTATTCGAGCGCACGCGCACCGCCGCGACCCAAGGTAGGAATTCCTGGTAGCGCTTCACGTCCGCGACCAGATCGAACATCTGGTCGGGTGTGTAAGGCAGATTTCTTTTCTCGGTATGACGGGGCATTATTTCCTCGCCAGCTGCGCCTCGCGCGCGGCCTTCATCTTCGCGAAATCGTCGCCTGCGTGATAGCTGGACCGCGTGAGCGGGCTCGCCGCGACCAGCAGGAAGCCCTTGGCCCGCGCGATGGCGGCATAAGCGCTAAACGTCTGGGGGGTCACGAAATCCTCGACCTTCGCATGGCGCGGCGTCGGCTGGAGATATTGACCCATGGTGAGGAAATCGACGTCGGCCGAGCGCATGTCGTCCATCACCTGATGGACTTCCAACCGCTGCTCGCCGAGGCCGACCATAACGCCGGACTTGGTGAAGATAGTTGGATCCTGCCGCTTCACACTCTCGAGCAGGCGGAGCGAGGCGTAATAACGCGCACCGGGGCGGATCGTTGGATAGAGCCTCGGGACGGTTTCCAGATTGTGGTTGTAGACATCCGGACGCGCGGCGACGATCGCTTCAACCGCGGCTTCCGGCTTGTTGCGGAAATCGGGGGTGAGGATTTCGATGGTCGTCGAAGGCGTGTTCCGTCGAAGTGCTTCGATTACCTTCACGAACTGCTTCGCGCCGCCATCGGGGAGATCGTCGCGGTCGACCGAGGTGATGACAATATGTTCGAGCCCGAGCTCAGCGGCGGCAGTCGCCACATGCTCCGGCTCCAGCGGATCGACCTCCCGCGGCATGCCAGTCTTCACGTTGCAGAAGGCGCAGGCCCGCGTGCAGGTGTCGCCCAGGATCATCACCGTCGCATGCTTTTTCGTCCAGCATTCGCCGATATTCGGACAAGCCGCCTCCTCGCACACGGTAGCGAGATTCAGGCTGCGCATCAGCTTCTTCGTTTCGGCAAAGCCGGTGCTGGTCGGCGCCTTGACGCGGATCCAGTCGGGCTTGCGGATACGCGGCGGGCGGATGGAGGCGGTCGCTTCGGTCATGGGGTGGCAAATAGCGATGTCGGCGGCGACTTGCCACCCCCTCCCCTTCCCTTTAACCGGCGAGCAGAAAAGGAGCAGCAATGGCCGATTTCAACGCCCTCATCGATGGTTATCACCGCTTCAAAACTGGACGCTACCTTGAGGAACGGGAACGCTGGACCACTCTTGCCGAGGGGCAGAGCCCCAAAGTGATGGTGATCGCCTGTTCTGACAGCCGCGTCGATCCCGCACAGATTTTCGATGCCAATCCCGGTGAGATGTTCGTTGTTCGCAACGTAGCGAACCTGGTGCCGCCATTTGAAGTTGGTGGCGGCCGCCACGGCGTGTCGGCAGCGCTGGAATTCGCCGTGACGCAGCTCAACGTTGAAGAAATTGTCGTCATGGGTCACGGTTCGTGCGGCGGCGTTCATGCCGCCCTCTCCCGCCGGTTCGATGGCGCGGAGCCCGGTAATGGCGGCTTTATCGCGCATTGGATCGACCTGCTCGACGAGGCGCGCGACCGGGTTGCCGCTGAACATGGCCACGGCCCCGACGCCATCCGAGCGCTGGAACTTGAAACGGTGAAGGTCTCGATTGCGAACCTCCGCACCTTTCCCTGCATTCCCGAACGCGAGGCGACCGGACGCCTCCGGATACACGGCGCCTATTTCGCCATTGCCGACGGCCTGCTCCACGTGCTGGACGAAGCCACCGGCGCCTTTACCGCCGCTTGACGTGGTAAGATACATTTATGCCGCGTGAAATCACCGCTTTTTCAAACCCGCTAGTGAAGCAGGTTCGGGGCCTTCGCGACAAAAAGAACCGGCGCCGTGAGGGGCATTTCTTGGCCGAAGGGTTACGCATTCTGACCGAAGCGCGAGAGGAGGGTTTCCTTCCCAAGGTGCTGTTTTACGCTATCGGCCAGCAGCATCCCTTGCTGGACACGCTGGTGACCGAGACCGAGGCGGCGGGTGGCGAGGTGATCGCGACTACGCCGGACATCCTTCACAAGATGTCGGGCAAGGACAACCCGCAGATCGTGCTTGGCGTCTATCCCGCCTTCCCTGCGGGCCTCGACTCGATCGACCGGACGAGTGCGGACATTTGGATCGTGGCCCAATCTCTACGCGATCCGGGCAATCTCGGCACGATCCTGCGGACTGGCGATGCGGTGGGCGCGGGCGGCCTTATCCTGATCGACGATTGCGTCGATCCCTTCTCTGTCGAGGCGGTACGCGCATCGATGGGCGCGCTCTTCACCCAGCGTATCGTGCAGGCGTCATGGGAGGAGTTCGTCGGCTGGCTCCGCTCCGGTCCCGGCCAACTCGTCGGCATGAGCCTCCAGACCGATATCGACTATCAGGCGCCACGCTATGAAGCGCCGACCTTTCTCCTTGTCGGCAATGAAGCTCAGGGGCTACCCGAAGCCTATGAGGCCGAGTGCGATATCCTTGTCAAAATGCCGATGCGGGGCAAGGCCGACAGCTTAAACGCAGCCGTCGCTACTGCCGTGATGGCGTATGAAGTATTGAACCAGCGAAGAGGCGGTGGAACCGCGAAATCCTGATGAGGGTTGATTGGTCATGAAGACAATCTCCACATTCGCAGCGCTCTTAGCGCTATCGGCCTGCTCAGCCGAAATGCCGCCGCCCTCTCAAGCGCCAGTTCCACCAGGCGCCTATCGCGCACTCGGGACCGAGCCTGGTTGGACCGTCACGATTGAGGATGACCGGATTGTCTATGACGGGGAATATGGCGAGGTGCGCTTTTCGGTCCCCCGCCCGGAGCCGCGAACGACATTCAACGGGCATCGCTATGAAGCCCGCAGCGCGACGCACAGCCTGACTGTCGATATTACCCACCAGCGCTGCAACGACGGGATGAGTGATCGCATATTTACCGATACGGTGATGGTCATTGCCGATGGCAAGACGTTCCGTGGCTGCGGCGGTGACATTTTGTCGTCAGATGAGCTCGTTTCTCTGGCCGATACGCGCTGGACAATCGCGGCGATTGCGGGCGAGCCCGTCGAAGCCGACGGGCGTTATTTTCTGAATTTTACTGCCGACCGAATGAACGGCAAAGCCGGGTGTAACAACCTGTCTGGGCGTTATGGGGTTGCTGGTAGCACTTTAACCGCCGGGCCGATTGCGGCGACGAAGATGGCTTGCCCAGAGCCCTATATGGCACGCGAGCAAAAGGCCTTCGATATATTGAGCCGGCCCGCGCAGCTTAGCTATCAAGACGGCGATACAGTCATTGTCCGCAGTGCGGCGGGGGAAATCGTACTGAAGCGGGCAAGATAGGCTGCATTAGCCCGTCTTGACTACTTACCGATTACTCTGCGGCCTCGGCTTCGTCATCGCTCAATTTTGTGAGAGGGCGCGGTACCGTGTCGATAACGGGTAGCGTATCAATTTCCTTCGCGCCGCTTGAGACTTCGAGCGTTTCGAAGCGCTTGGCTTGCGTCAGCACTTGGCTTTCGAGGCTTCCGACGAAGCTGTTATAGGCATCATTGGCGAGACCGAGATTGCGGCCGAGTTTCACGACATGGGCACCCATTGTGGCAAGGCGGGCGTGGAGATCTTTGCCGAGACGCGCGATTTCGGCGGCTTCTTCGGCCAATTTCTCCTGGCGCCATACGCTCGCGACGGTGCGGGCGATGGCGACGAGGTTGGTGGGCGTGGCGAGCAGCACGCGGCGCTCGAAGGCCCATTCCCAAAGCGCGTCATCTTGCTCCAGTGCGGCGGTGAGAAAATGTTCGCCGGGAATGTACATGACGACATAATCGGCCGCGTCACCGAATTGCTGCCAATAAGCCTTGCCGCCGAGCTGCATGGCGTGGGTACGGATCGATCCCGCGTGAGCCTTAAGGTGGCCAAGGCGGAGTGCTTCGTCCACCTCCTCCGACGCGTCGAGATAGGCGTTCAGCGAGCATTTGGCGTCGATGATGAGCTTCCGCCCGCCAGGCAGCTTCACAATCACGTCTGGGCGCAGGCGGCCATCCTCCGTATCCACCGACACTTCGCTCTGAAAATCGGCATAAGGCGACAGGCCTGCTTGTTCGAGCACATTGCGGAGCGACTGTTCGCCCCAGCGGCCCCGCGCCTTCGGGCTTGAGCGGAGTGCGTTGACGAGGCGTGCGGTTTCGTCGCGCACTTGGCTCTGCCCCTGGCGGACAAGGTCCACGGCCTCGCGAAGGCCCGCATAATGATCCACCCGCTCTTTTTCGACGCGTGTCAGGCCTTCCTCGTAGCGTCTCAACGTTGCTTCGACGGGCTGGAGCAAGGCCTTCAATTTTTCCTCGCTCTTCTCGCCCGCCTGATGGAAACGGGCATCGGCGCGTTCGAGGAACTGCTTCTGCGCTTCGCCGAGCAACTTGCCGCCGACTTCACTGAACTGGGCTGACAAGACCTCGCGCGCTTCCTTCATTTCGGCAAGGCGGGCTTCATAGGCTCGTTCGCGTTCCTCTTGCGCGGCATTGAGCCGTGCGAGTTCGGTCTGGGCCTGATGGCTGTCCGCGCGCAGGCGGGCGAGGTCTGCCTGGAGATCAGGGACGAGTTTCGCCCGCTCTTCGGCCGCGGCGAGGTCGGTGATTGCCTTACGGAAATCCTCAAGCCGCGCGTCGCGCTCTGTGCGAAAAGTGGCGGCTTGAAGGCCTCCGAAGAACCAGCCCGCGCCGAGGCCAAGGAGGAAGGTGACGGCAATCAGCAATAAGGTGGACGGGTCCATCAGGCCTTCTCCGGCGGGCAGAACGAAAGGCGAACCTAAAGGGGTTTGCCCGTACACTCAAGCCCTCGGATCAGTGATCGCCTCCACACCGCTAGCCCTGAGCCTGTCAAAAGGCGATTGCACCGCACCTTTCTCTCGTCCTTCGACAGGCTCAGGGCTAGCGGTGTGGGTTGTTGGCCGGAACCCAGCCTGGCTCTTTTCCGTTCGTCACTGAGAGAGGAGAGCCATCATGTCCATCGCCAAGATGATCGCCGCCCACCCCGATGTCGCCGGAAACTTCAACGAGCCGCTCGCGACGGCCGTACGCCACGCCATGTTCTGCTCGATCATCTGCACGTCCTGCGCCGATGCATGCGGGGCCGAGGAGGATGCGGAGATGATGCGTCAGTGTATCCGGCTGTGTATGGATTGCTCGGACGTGTGTGGGATGGTGGCGCGGCTCGGCACACGCCGGACGGGGTCGAATGAATTGCTGTTACAGGAGGCATTACAGCTTTGCGTCACGGCCTGCGATCTCTGCGCCGAGGAATGCGCCAAGCATGACCACGACCATTGCCGGCTCTGCGCCGAAATGTGCAGGGAATGCTCGCGCGACTGCAAAGCGGCGCTAGAGACGTTTTGACTGCGGAATCCAGAGTTACCCAAACCCGTTCGCCCTAAGTAGTCGTTGAGCTTGTCGAAACGGCGTATCGAAGGGTTCCGCGCAGAGCGCTTCGATACGAGCCTTCGTCGGGCTCAATCTCTACTCAGCGCAACGGATAAGACTATCAGGCAGCGAGCTTGCGCGACTTTGCGAGCTTCTTCAGCAGCATGTCTCGCTTCATCCTCGATAGATGGTCGATGAACAGAACGCCGTTCAGATGGTCCATCTCATGCTGGAGGCAGATGCCAAGGAGGCCATCCAGCTCCTCCTCATGCGTCGCTCCGTGCTCGTCCTGCCAGCGGGCGCGGATGCGCTCGGGGCGCTCGACCTCGGCATATTGTTCAGGAACGGACAGGCAGCCTTCGTTATAAACCTGAAGCTCTTCGGATTCCGACAGGATTTCCGGATTGATGAAGACCATCGGCTTTTTGACCGGTTCGCCGCCCTCTTCTTCCGGTTCCTGAAGATCGATGACGAGGAGGCGCTTCGGAACACCGACCTGAATAGCAGCGAGGCCAATGCCATGGGCGGCATACATGGTCTCGATCATGTCCTTGACGAGCGCGCGTGTTTCGTCGGTCACGTCCTCGACTGACGAGGAGATTTGGCGAAGAAGCGGATCGGGCGTTTCAATGATCGGAAGAATGGCCATGCGCGTCAGGTAGGTAGAGGGAGTTTCCGGGTCAAGCGCCTAGACGACGGGGCGCCGTGCGCGGAGAGCTTGGGCGAGCGTACCTTCATCGAGATAGTCGAGTTCCCCGCCGACGGGAAGGCCGTGCGCGAGTTGCGTGATACGGACCGGATAGGTTTCGAGCCGTTCGGCGAGATAATGAGCGGTAGTCTGCCCTTCGAGCGTTGCGTTCATGGCGAGGACAACCTCGTCGATTCCGCCCACTGCAACCCGCGCGATCAGCTTATCGATGGAAAGATCCTCGGGGCGAATTCCCTCCAAGGCTGAAAGACGGCCGCCAAGCACATGAAAATGACCAGGAAAGAGACGCGATCGATCGAGCGCCCAGAGGTCCGACACTTCCTCCACCACGCAGAGGAGACGCGGATCGCGGCGCGTGTCGGCGCAGATCGAGCACGGATCGGTGGTGTCGACATTGCCGCAGGTCGAGCAGATGGCAAGCTTGTCGTTCACCGCATCGAGGGCACGGAGCAAGGGTGCGAGCGCGACTTCGCGTTTCTTCAGGAGATGGAGAACGGCACGGCGCGCGGAACGGGGTCCAAGGCCGGGAAGCCGCGCCAGCGCCTGCGTCAACGCCTCGATCTCGGGAGATGCCATGGCCGAGCCATATGGCGGCGCGGGGCCCCTTGCCAAGCCCCTCCCAACCCAGACTTTCAGGCGAAAAGCCGGAATCTCGTGACGAAAGAGCGCTTTTTCGTCCTGAGACCCCGGCTTTCGCCGGGGTGACGGCATTGAGGAGGTTCAAAGTCTCCGATATTGCCTCTAAAGCGCACACATGCGTATCGCCTTCATGGGAACACCCGATTTCGCCGTGCCGACGCTCGACGCTCTCGTCGAGGCGGGGCATGAAATCGTGGCCGTTTACAGCCAGCCGCCGCGCCCTGCGGGCCGTGGCAAGGCGCTGCGGCCCTCGCCGGTCCATGCGCGGGCCGAGGCGCTGGGGATCGAGGTGCGGACGCCGCTTTCCCTGCGCGATGCGGAGGCGCAGTTGGCCTTCGCGGCGCTTAACCTGGATATCGCGGTGGTGGCGGCTTACGGGCTGATCCTGCCCGTGCCGATCTTGGAGGCACCGAAGCATGGCTGCCTCAATGTTCACGGCTCCCTCCTCCCCCGCTGGCGGGGCGCGGCGCCGGTGCAGCGGGCGATTCTCGCAGGGGACGCGGTTACCGGCGTGACGATCATGGGGATGGAGAAGGGCCTGGATACCGGGCCCATGTACCTGAAAGGCGAGACATCGGTTGCGGGCAAAACGGCGGGCGAATTGACGGACGAGCTGGGGCGGATGGGCGCGCGGCTGATGGTTGAGGCGTTGGAACGGCTGGACGGGCTCAGGCCCGAGCCGCAGTCCCAGAGCGGCGTCACCTATGCCGCGAAGATCGAGAAGGCCGAGGCACGGATCGATTTCAGCCAGAACGCGGAAGCCGTCGAGCGGCAGGTACGCGCTTTCAACCCGATCCCGGGCGCGTTCTTCGAGATTGAGGGTGAGCGGGTGAAGGTATTGGAGGCCGATGTCGTAAAAGAATCCGGCGAGCCGGGCACTGTGATGGACGACCGGCTCACCATCGCCTGCGGGGAAGGCGCGATTGCCCCCACGATCGTCCAGCGCGCTGGACGTGGCGCGATGACGCCAGGCGAATTACTGCGCGGCTTCGCGATTCCCGCGGGAACACGACTCGCGTGACGCGCTTTCGCTTGACCGTGGAGTTTGACGGGCGACCCTTCATGGGCTGGCAACGTCAGGCGCACGGGCCTTCCGTTCAACAGGCGATCGAGGGAGCGCTATTTCAAATTACTGGCGAAGAGGCGGTGCTCCATGCGGCGGGCCGCACCGATGCGGGCGTCCATGCGCGAGCAATGACAGCGCATGTGGACATATCGCGGCCGATCACCGCGTTTCGTCTTTCGGAAGGACTGAATGCCCTGCTCCGCCCCCTCCCCGTCGCGATTTTGGCAGCGGAGGAAGTGGCTGATGGCTGGCATGCGCGCTTCAGCTGCATAGGGCGGCGTTACATCTACCGGATCGTT
Organism: Allosphingosinicella vermicomposti; assembly: GCF_003012815.1. Classification (GTDB taxonomy): domain Bacteria; phylum Pseudomonadota; class Alphaproteobacteria; order Sphingomonadales; family Sphingomonadaceae; genus Allosphingosinicella; species Allosphingosinicella vermicomposti. The sequence goes on from NZ_PXYJ01000001.1 coordinate 1,009,040, forward strand.
AACCGCAGGGCGCCGCTTACACTGGACGCCGGCCAGGCTTGGCAGGTTAAAATGCCGCTCGACGAGAACGCCATGCACGAAGCCGCGCAGATCCTGGTGGGCAAGCACGATTTTACGACCTTCCGCTCCGCCCATTGCCAATCGGAAAGTCCGCTGAAGACGCTTGATCGGCTGGAAGTGCGGCGGACGGGCGATGTCATCGAGATCGAAGCCGCGGCGCGATCCTTCCTGCACCACCAGGTCCGGTCGATGGTCGGATGCGTGGAGATGGTCGGGCGCGGGCAATGGACTGCTGACGATCTGCACAACGCGTTAGAGGCGCGAAATCGGGCTGCTTTGGGTTTTAATGCGCCGCCGGACGGTCTGTATTTCGTTGAGGCGGTGTATCCGTGAAAGAGATGCGAGCCTTTTTATGATTGTCATAAGGCTCAATCGCCATTTCCAGAAGCCGGAGCGCGGCCGTCGGCCCTTGAGGTAAGCCCTGCCGATCGAGCGGTGTTTTGAACATGGCAATGACGGCGCGAGCGGCTTCCACGAGCGCCCGCTCGACCTCGCAGTTTCCGTCCGCCTTCATCCATTGGCCCCGCGGAAACGGAGCTTGGTTCCGACCGTTAAATCATGCGCATGCATACTAGCGGCCGATGAACTTAGGGCGCGGACCAAACTCATATACCCGGCCAACGATATCTTGTTTTCATCCACGCGCACTCCTCCCCCACTTTAGGCGCGACAGATCACAAGTGCATGTGCGATGCACTGACGTCGAATCTTGCCACAGATTCAATGCTTTTCGCCATTTTGTCAACGGAACTTTTCAAAAGCGATGACTTTTGGTTCGCGCCTCGCGGAAGAACGTAAACGGCTTGGCCTTCGCCAGGCAGAGTTTGCCGATCTCGTGGGCACTGATGTGCCGAAGCAGAGCCTTTATGAAAATGGCCGGCGGGAGCTTCGCGCCGACTATCTGGCGCGGCTAGCCGAAGCGCGGGTGGACGTGCTTTATGTCCTCACCGGTGCGCGCTCTGATGGGCGGTTGCTCTCGCCGGACGCGGGGGAAGTTATTACCCTTTACGCCGCTTTGCCGCTGCAAGCTCGAGAGGCCGTTCTTGCCTTGTTGCGCGGTCTCGGCCCGTCTTCCGGTGTCGAAAGCGTGACGCTGCACGCCCCCACTACGGACTACCGGCCTGACGACCGGCGCTGATTCTCAACCTCCGGCTGCCCGCTCGACGGAAAGAGCCGCTTCGACCATCCGTTCCCACATGTCGGAATCACCGGCCGAGGCCATCACGGGATCAGGCTCCCGCATGGTCCTCAGGATGGCGAGGGCATCTTCCACATAATTCTGCCATTCTTCGTCGACATTGGGGCCGGCCGAGGGATCGTCGCCCTCCGCATTGCTGCTGATCGCGCGGCCGGCGAGAACGCGGGCGATCCGTTCGACGAGGGTGAGGCTGGATACCGGCATCTTTCTGTCTCCCGTTTTGGGGCTGAAACGTCGCAGGGCAGATATGGGTTGCGCCGATGACGGACGCTGGCAAAGTGCGGGCCGAATTTGGGGGAATGATATGAAGCATTATGTGATGGCCCTTGCCCTGTGCGCTGCGTCGCAACCGCTCTTTGCGCAGGCTGCGGCTCCGGTGCCTGCGGTAGAAGCGAAAGCGGAAGACGTGCAGTCGGTCGATGGTATCGTTGCCGCGCTCTACAACGTCATCTCGGGCGATGTCGGCGTGAAGCGCGATTGGGACCGCTTCCGCTCGCTTTACTATCCCGGCGCACAGATGATTCCGACGGGCAAAGACAAGACGGGCAAAATCCGCGCGCGACGTAGCAACCCCGACGACTATATCGCGAGCGCACCCCGGCTGGAAGCAGCAGGCTTCCAGGAAAAAGAGATCGGCCGCCGCACGGAAACCTTCGGCGCAATCACACACGTCTTTTCAACTTACGAAGCGAAGCATCTCGTCGAAGGTAAGTGGGAGACGATGCGCGGCATCAACAGCATCCAGCTCTTTCACGACGGCAAGCGCTATTGGGTGCTGAACATTGCCTGGAGCAGCGAGACTCCGGACAATCCCATTCCGCCCGAATATATCGGCGTGAAGAACTAACCCGGCTCCCGCATCCGCTAGTCCTGAGCCTGTCGAAGGACGGCTCAGCTGGAACGGGCTTCGACAAGCTCAGCCCTAGCGGTGGGGTGAGGTTTTACGTCATTGCGAGCGTAGCGACGCAATCCAGACCAATGTTGGTGGATTGCTTCGCTACGCTCGCAATGACGGAGTAGCTTAGGCCTCTTCCTTCGTCGCGGGCAGCACGCCGCGGCGGATCTGGTCGAGCTCTATCGATTCGAACAAGGCCTTGAAATTGCCCTCGCCAAAGCCCTGATTGCCCTTGCGCTGGATGATTTCGAAGAAGATCGGGCCAACCATATTTTCCGTAAAGATTTGGAGGAGCAGGCCTTCGCCCGTTTCCGGCGATCCGTCGATCAGGATCTTCCGTTTGCGCATTTCCGCGACGTCGTGGCCGTGGCCGGGGAGGCGCTGGTCGATCATGTCGAAATAGGTATCCGGGCTATCCTGCAGCTTGACGCCGTTCGCGCGGAGCGCGTCGACGGTCGCGAAGATGTCGTCGGTCGCCATGGCGAGGTGCTGGATGCCTTCCCCCTTATACTCGCGCAGGAATTCTTCGATCTGGCTATGCTCGTCCTGGCTTTCGTTGAGCGGGATGCGGATCTTGTCGTCCGGCGCGGTCATTGCGCGGGAGAGGAGGGCGGTCTGCTGCCCCTCAATGTCGAAATAGCGGATTTCGCGGAAGTTGAAGATCGTCTCGTAAAAGCCCGCCCAATGGTTCATCCGGCCGCGATTCACATTGTGGGTCAGGTGATCGAGCGTGTGGAGGCCGACGCTATTCTTGTTCGGCACCGCGCCTTCCACCGGCGTGAACATCGTGTCGTAGATGGTCTGCGCGCCATAAGTGTCGACGAGATAGAGATAGGAGCCGCCAATGCCCTCGATCGCGGGAAGGCCGTAGCTGCCATCGACCTTTGTCGCGCCGCGCTCGACGGCCATTTTCAGAGCCTTGGCGCCATCGGCCACGCGGAAAGCCATGGCGCTTGCCGACGGGCCATGGGCGGCGCGGAAATCGGCAGCTTGGCCGCTTTCTTCCATGTTCAGCAGATAATTGATGTCGCCCTGTTGGTAGCGGCGAATGGCACGCTCCTTGTGATCCGCGACATGGGTAAAGCCCATAGCGATGAACATGTCGTGCATGGCCTGCGGATCGGGGGCGGTGAATTCGACGAATTCGAAACCGTCGAGGCCGAGCGGATTGTCATGGGCGGTCATGGGGGGGCATCCTCTGCTGAGTCTTTTGATCTGCGCGGCTTCTAGCGGGTTGGGCCGAAGAATTGAACACTCCTCCCCGTCACCCTGAACTTGTTTCAGGGTACATCTATCCACCCGCTCGTCACTCGACGGCATGGATGCTGAAACAAGTTCAGCATGACGGCGGTGAAGGGTCGAAAGACGGTTGCACAACCCGCCATCCAGCCCCTATCTCGCCCCTTCATCCAAAGGACGAATTCATGGCCGCGACCCATTCCACCCGCATGCTCATCCTCGGCTCCGGCCCCGCCGGCCTTTCCGCCGCCATTTACGGCGCGCGCGCAGGCATGGCGCCGATCGTCGTGCAGGGCATCCAGCCGGGCGGCCAGCTTACCACGACCACGGACGTCGAAAATTATCCGGGCTTCCGCGAAGTGATCCAGGGCCCCTGGCTGATGGAGGAAATGCAGGCCCAGGCCGAACATGTCGGCGCCCGGATGATGTGGGATTCGATCGTTGAGGTCGAGCTCTCGCAACGCCCGTTCCGCCTGATCGGCGACAGCGGCACCATCTATACGGGCGACGTCCTCGTCATCGCGACGGGCGCGCAGGCCAAGTGGCTTGGCCTCCCCAGCGAAGAGCATATGAAGGGCAAGGGCGTGTCGGCCTGCGCCACCTGCGACGGCTTCTTCTATCGCGGCAAGAAAGTCGCGGTGATCGGCGGCGGCAATACGGCGGTCGAAGAGGCGCTCTACCTCACCAATCACAGCCACGACGTGACACTCATCCACCGCCGCGACTCGCTCCGCGCCGAAAAGATCCTGCAGGAGCGGCTGTTCGCCCATCCGAACATCAAGATCCTGTGGAACACCGAAGTCGACACATTCGTGGCGGGCGGCGAGCCCGAAGGCCTTGTCGGCATCGATGTACGCAACACGGTGACCGGCGAAGTCAGCCGCGTCGACGTGGAAGGCGGCTTCGTCGCCATCGGCCATTCGCCCGCGACAGAGCTGTTCAAGGGCCATGTCGAACTCGACAGCGACGGCTATATTACGGTTGAGCCAGGCACCACCCGTACCAGCGTACCGGGCGTTTATGCCTGCGGCGACGTGATGGACAAGGTCTATCGCCAAGCGATCACAGCCGCCGGCACCGGCTGCATGGCCGCGCTGGATGCTGAGAAGTTTTTGGCGGAAGCGGATTTCGAGGCGACGAACGCCGCCGTGGCTGCGGAGTAACCCTTAAATGTCATGCTGAACTTGTTTCAGCATCCATGCCGGTGAAAGCAGAGAAGGCGGGCAGATGGCCCCTGAAACAAGTTCAGAGTGACGACTGGTGTTTACTGCAGCGCCTTGCCCTTGGCGAAGCTCAACAACGCGCCATAAGTTTCGAGCGTATCGGCATCGATATCATCATCCTCAATGAGGATGCCGAGCCGCTCTTCCAGCGCGGTCAGCAATGTCGCGACCGCCATCGAATCGAATTCCGGAAGCGCGCCGAACAAGGCCGTCGCTTCGGTAAAGCCGTCCACCCGCGCGCGCGCGATGCCAAGAGTGTCGGCCAGCACGGCCCGCAGGGTCAGGTCGACATCTTCGGCGTCGGTGAATGTCACGGGCGCTGGTCCTCTTCGTGAAACGCGACGCGGCCTAAAGCTTTCGCTGCGCTGCGGCAAGATATCTCGTCACGCCGTCCAACAGGCGATATGACACGCCTGTGGACGCTCCAGACCCCAATCCGAGGCCGCTCGATCATCTCACGCTGCGCGGCGCGCCCGATAGGCCCGCTCTGCTGACGCGCGACGGGTTGCTGACATATGCAGCGCTGGAGGATCAGGTGTCGGCCCTCGCCGCAGCGCTTGCCGCCCGTTGCCTATCCCCGGGTGCCCGCGTCGCGAGTTGGCTCCCCAAGACGCGGATGACGAGCCTCCTCCCGCTCGCCTGTGCGCGCGCGGGGTTCGTCCACGTGCCCATCAATCCGGTTCTGAAGCGCGCGCAGGTCGCTCATATCCTTTCCGACAGCGAGGCAAGCCTGCTCATCACTGGGGAAGCGCGGCATGCGACGCTCGACCCTGCCGATATTCCCTCCGGCTGCGTGATCCTCAGTGATCGCGACGCGGCCGCCCTGCTGGAAGGCGCGGACCGCCTGCCGCCGTCTACCGCTGCGCCCGACGACCTAGCGGCGCTTCTCTATACGTCCGGCTCCACCGGTCGCCCCAAGGGCGTGATGCTGAGCCACGCCAATCTCTGGCTCGGCGCGGTAAGCGTCGCGCATTATCTGAAGCTCACCCCGGACGATCGCGTCCTCGCCGTCCTGCCCTTCGCCTTTGATTATGGCCAGAACCAGCTCCTCTCGACCTGGGCGGCGGGCGGCAGCGTCGTCCCGCTCGATTATCTCACCGCCCGCGATGTCGTCCGCGCGGTGGAAAAGCACGGCATCACTACCCTCGCAGGCGTCCCCCCACTCTGGGTGCAGCTGATCGAAACCGCATGGCCCGGCACGTCGGCACTGTCGCTCCGCCGCCTCACCAATAGCGGCGGCAAATTGTCGCCCTCCGTCACCCGCCGCATGCGCGAACTCTTCCCGGCCGCCGAAATCTATCTGATGTATGGCCTAACCGAGGCCTTCCGCTCGACCTTTCTCGACCCCGCCCTCGTCGATGCCCATCCGGATTCGATCGGCACCGCCATTCCCTTCGCCGAAGTCATGGCGATCGGGCCGGACGGTCGGCCCGGCCAAACAGGCGAACTCGTCCACGCCGGGCCGCTCGTCGCCAAGGGCTATTGGCGGGACGAGGCCCGGACCGCCGAACGCTTCCGTCCCGCGCCCGCCGCGTCGCATTATGGCGGCACCGCCGTCTGGTCCGGCGATCAGGCCCGCGTAGACGGCGCGGGGCTTTTCTATTTCAACGGCCGCAACGATGCGATGATCAAGACGTCCGGCAACCGCGTCAGCCCGACGGAGGTGGAGGAAGCCGCCATCGCCAGCGGCCTCGTCGGCGAAGCGGTCGCCTTTGGCTATCCGGACGATCGTCTGGGAGAGGCAATCGCGCTTGTGGTGCGCCCGGCTGCCGGAGCGGATATGGTGGAAGTAGACCTCCGCACTCACCTGCAACGCGAGCTTCCCAATTTCATGCAGCCCTCGACGCTTATCATTCGCGACAGCTTACCGGTCGGCCCCAATGGCAAGCTCGATCGCGAGCGGATCAAGATGGAGCTTATGGCATGAGCAAGCCGATGGGCCCGATCCCACCCGAATTCGCCGATCAAGCCGGGATGCTTCGGGTCGGCGGAGCGAGGGCGGACGAGTTGGTGGCGCGGGCCGGGGACACGCCGCTTTTCGTCTATGACGCAGGGATGATCGCCAGCCGCATCGCCCGATTCCGGGCGGCTTTTGGTGACGAAATAAAGCTTCATTATGCCATCAAAGCAAATCCTTATTCGCAACTCCTCAACTGGATTGCGAACAAGGTCGATGGCCTTGATGTCGCCTCCGCGGGCGAGATGCATCTCGCGCTCGATGCCCGCACCGATCCGCACGACATCTCCTTCGCCGGCCCCGGTAAGCGCGATGTCGAACTTGAGGGGGCTATTACGGCAGGCGTCACTCTCAATCTCGAATCCGAAGGAGAGGCGGCCCGCGCGCTCGCCATCGCCGATCGCCTCGGACGCACGCCGCGCCTCGCCGTGCGGGTCAATCCGGATTTCGAGATCAAGGGCTCCGGAATGCGCATGGGCGGAGGCGCAAAGCCGTTCGGTATCGATGCCGCGCGTGTGCCCGCCCTTGTCCGGCAATTGCTCTCGGCGGGAGCGGACTGGCGCGGATTCCATATCTTCGCCGGATCGCAGGCCCTTCAGGCCGAGGCGCTGATTGAGGCCCAACGCGCCGCTCTCATCCTTGCAGGCAACTTGGCCGAAGACGCGGGCGCGCCACCACCCTTGGTCAATCTCGGCGGCGGTTTCGGCATCCCCTATATGGCTGGCGATACGCCGCTGGACGTAGAGGCGGTTGCTGATATCCTATTAGACAATCTCAATAGCCGCTCTCAGGTTCTTGAGGAAAGCCAATTTGCCATCGAACTTGGTCGCTGGCTTGTGGGAGAGGCGGGTGTTTACCTCACCCGGATCGTCGACCGCAAGGAAAGCCACGGCAAGACCTTCCTGATCGTCGATGGCGGTATGCACCACCAACTCGCCGCATCGGGCAATTTCGGCCAGGTCATCCGCCGCAACTATCCCATCGCCATCGCCGCCCGCATGAACGAACCGGGCGAAGAGGAAGCGAATATCGTCGGCTGCCTCTGCACTCCGCTCGATCGCCTCGCCGACGACGTCCTGCTGCCGCACGCCGATGTCGGTGACCTCGTCGCCATCTTCCTCGCCGGCGCATATGGCCGCAGCGCGAGCCCGGAGGCCTTTCTCGGCCACGATCCGGCGAAAGAATTGTTAGTCGGCGCCTAGCTACCGAAAGCGGAACTTGTTTCGGCCCTTAATCATTCCCCGGCTAGCTGAAATTGGGAGTGAATCAACGACCGATGATCGACAAATTGCTCATGAGACTTCGCCGGTTTGACACAGTGAGCGCCGCCGAAGAACAGGCTTTGCGCAGTGCCGCATCGGACGTGGTCTGCTTCGACCGCTACCGGACGATTGTCAAAGCGAAGGAAGAGCAGCAGTTCAGCAATCTTCTTATTGAGGGCATCGTTCATCGCTACAAGGATTTACAGGATGGCTCCCGACAGTCGCTGGAACTATCCGTGGCGGGGGACTTCATCGACTTGCACAGCCTGCTGATGAAGCGGCTCGATCACAATATCGGCGCACTCACCAATTGCCGCCTTGTCCTCTTTCCGCATGACCGGCTTAAGGCGCTGATCGGCGAGTGGCACCACCTCGGCCGACTGCTCTGGCTATCCACAATGATCGATGCGTCGATCCACAGAGAATGGATCGTATCGCTAGGCTTGAGGAGCGCAAAGGCACGAATTGCGCATCTTATTTGCGAAATCAAAGTAAGGCTTGAAACCGTCGCCTTGGCCGAAGGCCTGACTTATGAACTGCCACTGACCCAGGAAGACTTTGGGGAATTACTGGGGCTCACGGCAGTGCACGTCAATCGAAGCTTGAGGGAGCTACGGGAACAGGACGTGGTGACGTTTAACAAAAAGGTCGTCGATATCAGGGATTGGGAACGGCTCACGGCGATCGCCGAGTTCGATCCATTCTACCTGGGCTTACGACAAGAGCCGCGCTAATCGGGCAACGAATTTGGGACCGTGGTAGCGGAGGAGGGACTTGAACCCCCGACACGCGGATTATGATTCCGCTGCTCTAACCAACTGAGCTACTCCGCCCCATGGGCATGACGGGCGGTGTTCGCACCCGACGAGGCCGCGCTATAGGCAGGGGCGGCATGGCGGTCAACAGGTGAACGCAACCATGCCGGAACCCGCCGCTTATCCTGTCGTTTCGAGCGGAAAGATACGGAGAGTTTCATGGAATTGCTCACCCCCCTCGACAGTTTATGCCGGATCATCATTCGCGCCCGCGAGGCCGAAGCGCAGGTGCCCGCCGCCGATCCCGACGAGGATCCCGACAATGTCGACGATTTCGACGATGAAGGCGGCGAGGCGCTTTCGGTTTTGGAAGACGAGTTAAACGATGTGGAGGATGAGCTTCGCGCGGCACTCGACGATTTGGCTGACGATCAGCTTGCTGAAGCCTTAGCCCTCGCTTGGGTGGGCCGTGGCACCTATGACGCGACGGAATGGGACGAAGCCTTTGCCGAGGCTAGCGACAATGATCCTGAGACGGCGATCGACGAGTTGCTCGATATGCCGTTACTAGGGTCTCATCTCGAGGCAGGGCTGACGGCATTCGACTATAGCTGCGATGGGGTTGGTCAGCTGGATTAAGCCTGCACCGGCGTCACTCCGGCGAAAGCCGGAGCCTCATGACGAGAGGGCACTCTTCCGCGAAAAGATACCGGTTTTCGCCGGTATGACCAGTGTTTACCCCCGGAAGCCGTGCTTGCGGATCGGCTCCCAAGGCCCACCGAGATAGCGCCAGCTTTGGAGGCCGGTAATCTTAAGCGGGCGCGGCTCGAAAGTGGCGCGGAGCTGATCCTGAACAGCCTTGGCGACTTTGGGTTCGACCTTGTTCTGAATGGTAATGTGGGGACGCCAAGACGCCTGATCTTGTGGCGTTAGGAGGCCATGGAAGGCGCAGGCGAGTTCGGCTCGGATATCCTCCAACTCTTCGCTCTCCACGCGGAAGGCAGTGCCTCCGCCCAGGTTTATGATGCCTGCAATCCACGCCTTCGGAGGTGGTGTTGCCGTATAAGCGGCAAGCCGCGTGCCAAGCTCCCCTTCCACGCCCGGCGGCAAATGATGGAAGAGCGTTAGATGTGCGGGCACCTGATTGCGCTCGGGCGGAAAGTGCGTCTGGCGCAGATGCTGTAGCCAGCCATTGTCGCCATCCCCAAACAGGGCAGTGACGATGATCGGCGCAGGAGCGTTCAGATTTCCACCTGACTGCCGAGTTCAACCACGCGGTTGGGCGGCAGCTTGAAGAATTCCATCGCGCTTTCGGCGTTGCGAAGCATCCAGCTGAAAAGCTTTTCGCGCCAGGCGGGCATTGCAGGCCGCGATGTGGACGGAAGGAGGGTCTGGCGCGCGAGGAAGAAGCTCGTGTCCATCATGTTGAAGGCCGCTCCGCACTTTTCGACCCGCTGCAGCGCCGCTGGCACGTCCGAATCCTGCATGAAGCCGTAGCGGACGAGGAGACGATAGAAGCCGCTGCCAAGATCGGTCAGCTCAAACCTTTTTTCCTCGGGCACATAGGGCACGTCCTCGATCTTCACGGTTAGGAGCAAGACGCGTTCGTGCAGCACCTTATTATGCTTCAAATTGTGTAGCAATGAGTGCGGCACGCCTTCGGAAGACGTGGTCATGAAGACGGCGGTGCCCGGTACGCGGGTCGCGCTACTCGCCGCTGATTTGATGAAGATGGACGCGGGGATCGATGCTTCGCGCATCCTCTCCAGCATCAGCTTGCGGCCATGCGCCCAGGTGGTGAGAAGCGTGAAAATGACGAGGCCGATGAGCAAAGGCACCCAGCCGCCGTCCGGAACCTTCGTCATATTGGCACTGAAATAGGCGAGATCGACGAAGAAGAAGATTGCGAGGAGCGGGATCGCGACCCACTTCCTCCACTGCCACAGCGAGAAGAGGACGACTGTCAGTAGACAGGCGTCAATCAACATCGCGCCGGTAACCGCGATGCCGTAAGCTGCGGCGAGGTTGCTGGAGCTCTGGAAGAAAAGAACGAGCAGGATGACCATGATCATCAGGCCCCAGTTGATCACCGGGATGTAGATTTGTCCCGCTGTGGACGCGCTGGTGTGGAGGATGCGCAGGCGCGGAATAAAGCCAAGCTGGATCGCCTGCTGCGTCACGGAGAAAGCGCCGGTAATCACCGCCTGACTGGCGATGATGGTGGCCAAAGTCGCGAGGAGAACGAGCGGCAGGCGAAGCGCATCGGGCGCTAGCAGGAAGAACGGGTTCTTCACCGCTTCCTGCGCGGCGGCGGGATCGAGCGAGAGGATCATGGCGCCCTGCCCCATATAATTGAGCATAAGCGCGGGCATGACGAAGCAGAGCCACGAGAGGCCGATCGGCTTGCGCCCGAAATGCCCCATGTCCGCATAGAGCGCTTCCGCGCCCGTCACCGCGAGGACGACGGAACCCAAGGCAAGGAAGGCAAGCCAGCCATCAGCCATGAAGAATTGCACGGCGTTCCACGGATTGAGCGTTTCGAGGATGATGCCCGGCATCGCCGCGATGTGGATAAGGCCAAGCAGGGCGAGGGTCGCGAAATAAGTCATCATGATCGGGCCGAAAAGCGCCCCGACCTTGGCCGTGCCATGGGCTTGGATCGCGAACAGCCCGATGAGGAGGCCAATCGCGATGGGAATGACGAAGGGCGCGAAACTCGACTCGACGGTGGTGAGGCCCTCGACCGCCGACAGGACAGAGATAGCGGGCGTAATCATGCTATCGCCGTAGAAGAGTGCGGTCGCGAAGACGCCGAGCATCACGATGCCCGCCGTCCATTTCTTCCCTTCGGCCTTGCGGTTGATAAGGGCGAGCAGCGCGAGGCTGCCCCCTTCCCCCTTATTGTCCGCGCGCATGATGATGCCGACATATTTGATCGAGACGACGATCATCATCGACCAAAAGATGAGACTCAGTACGCCGACGATATGCAGTTCGTCGGGCGCCAATTGGTGGTGGCCCGCAAAGGTTTCGCGGAACGCGTAGATCGGACTGGTACCGATATCGCCAAACACGATTCCCATCGCGCCGAGCGCGAGCTTGGCGAGGCTGCCTTCCTGGTGGTGGGAGGCATGGGCGGATAAATCCGCTTGCGATTGGGGTGCGGAGGAGTCGGTCATTTCAACCGGGCTTTCGCCCTGAAATCCCTCAAAAAAGGGGCACATAGCCCCAAAGCGCGCGGCGATTAGCACTTCGCGCATGGGTTCGCAACGTCGACAAAATGATTCCGCAAATCGCCACGGTGCCGCTATAGGGCGCGCCAGAGTAAAAACCATGGAGCGGATGATGCGCGTCGGCGTACCAAAGGAAATCAAGAATAACGAATATCGCGTGGGACTTACGCCCGCGTCGGTCGCCGAATTGACGGCGGCGGGCCACGAAGTGATCGTCGAGACGAAAGCCGGCATGGGCATCGATTTCGACGACAAGGCCTATACCGATGTCGGCGCACGCATCGTCGGCACGGCTGCGGAAGTCTTCGCGCAATCGGATATGATCGTGAAGGTGAAGGAGCCTCAGCAAAGCGAAATCGCGATGCTGGAGTCGCGCCACCTGCTCTTCACCTACCTCCACCTTGCCGCCGACAAGCCGCAGGCCGAAGGGCTGATGAAGTCCGGCGCCACCTGCATCGCTTATGAAACGGTGACGTCGAACAACCACTCCCTTCCGCTCCTGAAGCCGATGTCGGAAGTGGCCGGCCGCATGTCGGTGCAGGTTGGCGCCCACTATCTTGAAAAGGAACAAGGTGGTCGCGGCGTCCTTCTTGGCGGCGTTCCGGGTGTTGCTCCCGCCAAGGTCGCGATCCTTGGCGGCGGCGTCTCCGGCCTTAACGCGGCCCAGATGGCCGTCGGCCTGCGCGCGGACGTAACCATCTACGACATTTCGAACGATCGTCTGGCGGAGCTCGACACCTATTTCGGCAGCCAGATCAAGACGGCCTATGCGTCGAAGGCGGCCATCGCCAATGCCGTCGCCAATGCCGAGCTGGTGATTGGCGCGGTGCTGGTGCCTGGCGCGGCAGCGCCGAAGCTCGTCACGCGCGACATGCTGAAAACGATGAAGCGCGGATCTGTGATCGTCGACATCGCGATCGATCAGGGCGGCTGCTTCGAAACCTCGCGTGCCACGACGCACGAGGATCCGGTGTTCGAGATTGACGGCGTCATCCATTATTGCGTCGCGAACATGCCGGGTGCCGTGGCGCGCACTTCGGCCTTTGCGCTTAACAACGCCACCCTGCCCTTTGTCTTGCGCCTCGCCAATCAGGGCGCGGACGCGGCGATGAAGGCCGATCCGCATCTCGCCAACGGCTTGAACGTCTCGGACGGCAAGATTCGTCACCAGGCCGTCGCTGAAGCGCTGAACTTGCCTTACGAGGCAGCCTAATTCGCACTGCGTGGCCCCGGCGAAAGCCGGGGCTTCGTGACGAGAGAGGTGCCTGGCTTCCCTGTTACCCCCGGCTTTCGCCGGGGTAACAGACTAATGAGCGGAGTTGCGCGCCTTCAGTGCTCGCGCCTCTTCCACCAGCCTCAATTGCTCTTCCACAATCCTCCGCCACGGCGCATCGGTCGGCGATGCGGCGAGCAGTTCGCGCCACACGCGCTCGGCCTCATCGAAATCCCCACTCCGCGCCAGCGCCATGCCAAAGAAGAGCCGCGGTCCAGGATGTTGCGGCGCCAACTCTGCAGCCTTCTCGAATGCCGATCGGGCGGCGGGTGTGACAACGCCATCGCCATGCACGACGAGATTGTCGGCAAGCCCCAGCCACAGCACCGCATTATCCGGATCCTTGCGAAGGCCGCTGCGGATGATGTCCACTGCCCCCTTTGTATCGCCCCGGCCGCGATAGCCGTCAGCCAGATTAAGCCAGGCCGCAGAGGCATCGAACTGGCCGAACATGTCCTTCCGCGCCATTGAAAACGGCGTGTAGGTGACAGCGCGCTCGGCGGGCGGCGCGGCGGGTGATGAGGGAAGGCCGGGGCGTCCCTGCCAGGCATAGCCAGCGGCCGCGACCAGCAATGCCGCAGCCAGGAACTGCAACACTGCCCCACGCAAATGGCCGACCCAGCGCATCCCAATGAGGCAGATGAATGCGAGCGCGAGAAAGATGAGCCAGCCGATCATCGGCGCCTCCGTTTGAACCGTCCGCGCGCAAGAAACAGGCCGAGTATGACGAGCGCCAGAGGGGCGGCCCAGAGCGGCCATGTCAGCGGCGAAACCGGGGGTTCGTAGCTTACCCATTCCCCGTAGCGCTCGACCAGCCAAGCTCGAACCTCGTCAGCGCTTTCCCCGGCGGCGATGCGGCTGCGGACCAAGGCGCGCATATCGCCCGCCATGTCAGCGTCGCTGTCGGCGATGGACTGGCCTTGGCAAACGAGGCAGCGCAGGGTCTCCATCAGAGCCTTAGCCTCAGCTTCCTTGGCCGGGTCCGCGATTTGAGTGTCAGCATAAGGCGCGGGTGGCAGATCGGACTGGGCCACGAGTGGTGTCGCGCGGAGCAGCAGAACGGCGACGATTGGAGCGCTCCTCATTTCGCCGCCTCATAAGCGTGCACCAGTTCTTCCACCTGCGCGGGCCCAATGCCCCCAATATGGTGGTAGCGGATGATGCCTTGGTCATCGACGATGAAGGTCTCCGGCACACCTGCTGAACCCAAAGCAAGTTGGACCCGGCTATCGCGATCGGCGCCGATGCGCTGGAATGGATCCCCGTGCTGGCCAAGGAAGCGCGCGATATCCTCCGGTTTATCGCGCACCGCAATGGCGTCGATCGGTATTCCCCGCGCCTTCATCTGCATGAGATAGGGCGCCTCGGCGATGCAGGGTACGCACCAGCTTGCAAAGATATTGACGAGACGCGGACCCCGGCCCTTCAAGTCTGCGCTCGCCAATCCTTCGCGCCCGGTGACGGCGGCGGGAAGCGCGAAATCCGGCACGGGCTTGCCGATCAGGCGAGATTGAAGAGTTGCTTGAGGCGGACGTTGGAGGCCGAATGCGACGACCAATATGAAGCCGACAAAGATGGCGAGCGGCAGCCAGAGGATGAGACGCCTCATGACTGATAATCCCGCCTGCGGTTCTCGCGGCGAAGCCGCCCGATCAACGCCAGCAGCCCGCCCAGCGCGACCAGCGCTCCGCCCAACCAAATGAGCGTGACAAGCGGCTTCCACCACAGGCGCAATTGCCAGCGGCCATCTTCATTCTGGCGGCCCAGCACGGCGTAAAGCTGCCCCCCTGCCCGTGTTGCTATCGCTGCTTCGCTGGTGTCGGTGGGTGGTGCCGTGAAAGTGCGGGCCTGCGGGCGAAGGACAAACCGACTGCTACCCTCGCGGACTTCGACTTGCCCTTCCAGCGCGGTCCAATTCGGGCCGGCGATTGGCTCAACCGAACGGAGCCGAAGTGTGAAGGGGCCGACATCCACCGGCTCGCCCAAGCGTACCGCGGCGAGACGCTCCACAGTAAAGGCGCTGTCCGACCCCATACCACCAAGGCATACAGCGACGCCGAAATGCGCAACCACCATGCCCCAGATGGCGAGTGGCGTGCGGCGGAGGTTGCGGCCCCAGAGCGGCGCTAAGCTCGCCGCGCCTATGCCGGTTGAGAGCGTCAGGCCAAGGCGCGGCAATATACCGATGCCGGGCGCGAAGATCAGCAGCGCAATGAATGTGAGCGCGGACAGACCAAGCGGCACCGCCATCCGCTTTGTCACCGCCGCCACACGGTCACGGCGCCAACGGATAAGCGCGCCTGCTCCCATAATAAGGACGAGAAGGAGAGCAAGCGGACCGGTCGCAGTGTTGAAATATGGCGGACCGACAGAAAGCTTCTCGCCGGTTACGGCTTCCACGCCAAGTGGGTAGAGCGTGCCAACAAAAACGATTCCGAGGATGGCCGAGAGAAGGAGATTGTTGGCGACGAGCGCCCCTTCCCTGCTCACCGGATCGAAGGTCGTGCCCTCCCGCACGGTGCTGACGCGCAGAGCGAAGAGCAGAAGTGCGCCGCCGATATAGAGGCCGAGAAGGGCGAGAATGAAGGCGCCACGCCCCGGATCGACCGCGAAGCTATGGACGCTCGTCAGAATGCCCGATCGGACGAGAAAGGTGCCGATCATCGACATCGAAAAGGCCACGACCGCCAGCATCAATGTCCAGGCGCGCAAGCCATCGCGAGTTGCGAGCACGGTCACGGAGTGGAGCAGTGCGGTTGCGGCGAGCCACGGCATGAGTGACGCGTTTTCAACCGGATCCCAGAACCACCAGCCGCCCCAGCCGAGTTCATAATAAGCCCAATAGCTGCCTGCCGTTATACCGATGGTAAGCAAAGTCCAAGCACCGAGCACCCAAGGCCGCATTGCGCGAGCGAAGGCCGGGCCAACGTCGCGCGTGATCAGCGCGCCAACGGCAAAGGAAAAAGCCACGGAGATGCCGACATAGCCAAGGTAGAGGGTCGGTGGATGGAAGGCGAGACCGGGATCCTGAAGCAGGGGATTGAGCCCCATTCCCTGTGAGGGTGCGGGATCGAGCCGCTCGAACGGATTGGAGGCAAAAAGAAGGAACGCGTAAAAACCAAGGCTGATCGCCGCCTGCGCCGCGAGAGTCGCGGTAAGCGTCGAGCCTGCCAAGCGCCGCTCGAACATGGCAACGGCGCCGCCCGCAATGGCAAGCACCGTTACCCAAAGCAGCATCGACCCTTCGTGATTGCCCCATGTGCCGGCAAATTTGTACAGCCAGGGCTTAGCCGAATGACTGTTTTGCGCGACGAGCAGCACCGACAGATCGGTCTGCAGGAACAGCAGAGTCAGGCAACCGAAGGACAGTGCAGCAGCAATACCCTGTGCAACAGCAACAGGACGGACAGCGTCGCCAAGCGGAGCGCCGCGCAACGATGTAGCAGCGAAGCTCAGTTGAAGAAGGGAAAGAGCGGCCGCGATCCAAAGGGCGGCGAGCCCGGCCTCCGCGATCATTCCAGCGTCCCGCTTTCGTGCCGATCGCCCTGCGGCCCGAGCTTTGGCGGCATGTAATTTTCGTCATGCTTGGCAAGAATTTCGCTCGCCACGAACGATCCATCCGGGCGGAACCGCCCCTCCGCCACCATACCGCTGCCTTCGCGGAAAAGATCGGGCACGATGCCGGTAAAGGTGACGGGGATGGTGGCCTCCGTCTCATCGCCGACCACGAAACGGATGGTCGTGCCATCGCGCAGGCGTTCCAGCGACCCTTCGCGCACCATCCCGCCGATGCGCACAGCACGGTCGAGTGGCAGGCCGCGCCTCACGACGTCGCCAGGGGCATAGAAATAGGAAGCTTGGTCCTTCATCGCCGACATAGCGAGCAACACCGCACCCACCATCGCCGCGATAGCGACGAGCAGCAGGACAAGCCGTTGATGCTTGGCCTTTGGCCGCGGGCTGAAAATCATAGTTGATTGAAGCCCTGAGCGTCACGTTCCGCCTTACGCATCGCGCGATAGGACAACAAAGTGAGGCTGCCGACGCCGATGGTCACAAGCGCATAAGCGGCGATGATGAAGAGCCAATGATTCATGCTGCCATCCTCCGCAGCCTTGCTTCGATCTTCGTACGGGCCAAATCCGCGCGCATTCGCATTAGCACGATCGCTCCAAAGAGCAGCGAGAAGCCGAGCGCGGAAATTAGGAGAGGCCACAACATGGCGCTATCGATGCTCGACCCGGCAACGCCGATGCTCTTTCCCTGATGAAGCGTCCGCCACCAATCTACCGAATAGCGAATGACTGGAATGTTGATCGCGCCGATCAGGCCGAAGATCGCTGTCGCGCGCCCTTCCCCGCCACGCTCCCGGTCCGCATTGGCGAGCGCGCCGTAGGCGACGTAGAGGAAGAGCAGGATAAGCATGGACGTCAGCCGCCCATCCCATTCCCAATATGTACCCCATGTCGGGCGTCCCCACAGCGAGCCTGTTGCCAGACACAAAGCCGCAAAGACTCCGCCGGGCACTGCGATTGCGCGGGCCGCAACACCAGCCAGCGGATGCCTCCAGACAAGCTGCATCAGGCTCGCTAGTGCAATGCCCGTCCAGCCCGCCATGCCGAGCCAGGCTGCGGGCACGTGAATGTAAATGATGCGAACACTCTCGCCCTGCAGATAATCAGGCGGCGCAACAAACAAGCCGACGCCAACGCCAACCGCGACCAGCAATGCACCGCTCCACCCCAGCCAAGGGGTCAGTGGGCGCGCGATCTTCAGAAAACGGGCGGGATTGGCGAGGAAATGCATCTCGGGCGCCCTCTTAGCGAAAGGGACGCAAAGGGGAAAGCGGTAAGAACCTCTACTTCTATAGCGAGGCCTTGCTCCATGCATCGGTTGGGCGCATGCCGTCCTTACTCATGCAATACAGTCAAGACCAACCAGAGCGTCCGCACCAAAGCCAGTTGCTGGGCATCGGACTACGCATTGGGGCTGCGACCAGTTTCGCGATCATGGCCGCGACGATCAAACTCGGTTACGAAGCGGGAGTCAGCACGCCGGAGTTGATTTTCTATCGTTTTGCCTTCGGCCTCCCGCCCCTGCTCGGCTGGATCACCCTATCCGGAAATTATCGCGCGTGGCGGACGGAGCGACCCAAAGCGCATCTGACGCGAATGATGATCGGCCTCACCTCCATGGTGTTTGCTTTCTCTGCGCTCGACTATCTGCCGCTCGCGGAGGCGACGGTGATTTCCTTCGCAGCGCCGCTTTTCTCCGTCATCCTCTCCGTCCTCATTTTGCAAGAGCAGGTCGGGCGTCACCGTTGGACCGCGGTAGCTATCGGCTTTATCGGCGTGGTCATCGTCATGCGGCCTGGAGGAGCCGACCTGCCCCTCATCGGCCTCACTATTGCCGTGACCGCCGCGTTCGGCGTCGCTTGCGTCAACATCACAATCCGCCAGATCGGCCGCACTGAAAGCCCGCAGACGACGGTCTTGTGGTTTACTTTGGGATCAATGCTGATCGTTGGCCTCTTCTTCATGCCCTTCCACGTTCAATCGCATGACGCCGGGACGTGGGCGATCCTCATCGCTGTCGGCCTGTCGGGTGGGGCGGGGCAGCTGTTTCTCACCGCCTCCCTCCGCCACGCGCCGGTTCCAGCGATCGTGCCGTTCGACTATACGCAATTACTGTGGGCAGTGCTGCTTGGCTGGCTATTCTGGGACAAGCGCCCGTCCCCCACCACTTGGGCCGGCGCAGCGATCATCATCGCGAGCGGGCTCTACACCATCTCCCGAGAGCAGAAATTGCGGCGCGCGGGCCGGAAGGCCCCCGCGACGCTCTAACTTTGTGCTATGAGATCAGGGTCGACCGATCAGCCTTTGCGCCATCGTGTCGGCGACGGCCGCCGGATTGCGGCCTGTGGAATTGCTTTCGTCCCAAATGGTGTTGAGGCGGCCAGGTATCTGCTCGATCTTCGCCTTGACGCCCGCCATGTCGGCATCGCCCAGATATTCGGACGCGACATTGATGATGCCGCCAGCATTGATGACATAATCCGGCGCGTAGAGAATGCCACGCGCATGGACTCGGTCGCCATCGACAGGCGTTGCGAGCTGGTTGTTCGCGCCGCCCGCGATAACGGGAACGCGAAGAGCCGCGATACTTTCTTCAGTAAGAATCGCACCCAGCGCGCAGGGGCTGAGCACATCGGCCTCCATGGTGAGGATGCCGGCCGGATCGACCACGGTGCCCCCGACTTCGTCCGCCAGCCTGGCCGCGCGCACTGCATCGATATCCGCGATACTGATCCGCGCGCCGTCCTTGGCAGCGTGACGAGCAAGACCGCCAGCAACGCTGCCGGCGCCCTGGATCGCGATGTGGAGGCCAGAGAGGCTATCCTTGCCGAGCTTGCGCTTCACCGCCGCTTTGACGCCCAGATAGACGCCATAGCTGGTGTGCGGCCCCGGATCGCCGCCCACCGCACCAGCTGCGACTGGGAGACCGGAGACATATTTGGTCTGCTTCGACACGGCGACGAGATCGGCAACGTTCATGCCGACATCTTCCGCAGTCACATAAGAGCCGCCCAAACGATCCACGGCGCGGCCATAAGCGGCCAGCATGTCCGGCGTCTTTGTGCGCGCCCCGTCAGCAAGGATCACAGCCTTGCCACCGCCGAGCGACAAACCCGCCATGGCGTTCTTGTAGCTCATGCCGCGCGAAAGACGCAGTGCGTCGGCAAGGGCGGAGGCGCTATCCGCATAATTCCAGAATCGAACCCCGCCCGCGCCCGGGCCGAGATGGGTGGAATGGATCGCGATGATCGCCTTCAGACCTGTGGCCCGATCGGTAACGAAGTGCACGACCTCATGGTCGTCGAAATCGGGGTAATCCCAAGGCGACTGCATGATCCTGTCCTAATTTGCTGATTTATCGGAACAAATGGGGCGACCGACGGGACTTGAACCCGCGACCCTCGGTACCACAAACCGATGCTCTAACCAACTGAGCTACGGTCGCCACAAAGCCTGTTGCCGGCGCTTTACGTGCGCCCCTGCCCTCCCGTCAAGGAAGCAAATGGCTTTCGTCGACCGTGACGTCTGTGTCGTCTTCTTTGGTGAGCCTTAGCGCAGGTCTAAGGTGCAGCGATCCAGCCGCTGGAGGCGGTAGACGCACAGCTCCTATCGATAACCAAGTCAGAGCACTGCTTGCGAAAGAAGAGATAGCGTGGTGGGCGCGGCAAGGATTGAACTTGCGACCCCACCCGTGTGAAGGGTGTGCTCTACCACTGAGCTACGCGCCCACGCTGATCGCCCATTCGGACGAAATGAGAGGCCCCGAAGGCACTCACCGGGACGCCATTAGAGCCGCGTCCATTAGCTGTCCAGCCGATGGCTGGAAAAAGACGGCCGGGGCTGAACACCGCCGGCCGCCGGATATTCAGTTGACCGAATCCTTCAGGCCCTTGCCCGCCTTGAACTTCGGCTGCTTGGATGCCTTGATCTGCATCGGCTCGCCAGTGCGCGGATTACGGCCCGTCGAGGCCTTGCGCTGGCTACACGCAAAGGTACCGAAACCAACGAGGCGGACTTCGTCGCCCTTCTTCAGCGCACCGCTGATCGTTTCGAAAACGCTTTCAACGGCTTTGCTGGCGTCGCTACGGCTGAGACCCGTGGTCTCCGCGACGGCGCCGATAAGCTCCTGCTTGTTCATCTGTCCCGAACCCTTGATTGGTGGAATCGCGGCTCATGCCGGCGCGCATCTAAGATCGGAAACAACGGCCCTGTCAAAAGGAAAGCGCGATTTTCCAACGGATGTCCGCGCTTTCCTCTTGAAAATCAGTGCCGGATTGAGACGCCTGCCTCGTCCGGCGCCGCGGCCAGCTCTGCAGGTGGGACCGCCGCAAGCTCATCCGCCTCCGTCCATTCAATCGGTGCGACTGGAGTCGCGAGAGCCAGGCCAAGCACCTCATCGACATGGGTGACGGGAACGATGGTCAGACCATCAAGGATGGTCGCCGGAATTTCCGTAAGATCCTTTTCATTCTCCTGAGGAATGATGACGGTGGTGATGCCGCCGCGTAGGGCTGCGAGAAGTTTTTCCTTGAGGCCGCCGATCGGCAACACCCGCCCACGAAGCGTTACCTCGCCCGTCATGGCGACATCGCGGCGCACCGGAATGCCGGTCAACGTCGAAATGATCGCGGTAACCATACCAATGCCAGCCGAAGGGCCATCCTTCGGAACTGCGCCTTCGGGCAAGTGGATATGGATATCCTTGCGGGCGAACAGGCTGGGTTTCACGCCATAAGACGGGGAGCGCGCCTTTACGAATGAGAAGGCGGCCTGCACCGATTCTTGCATTACCTCACCTAATTTACCGGTCGTCCTGATCTGGCCCTTACCGGGCACAGTGACGGCTTCAATGGTCAGCAATTCGCCGCCCACCTCAGTCCAAGCCAAGCCGGTCACGGCACCGATCTGATCCTCTTCTTCGCCAACGCCGTGACGGAATTTCCGAACGCCCGCGAATTCCGCGATATTCTCGGGCGTAAGCGTGACGCTCTCAACCTTACCTTCGAGAATCCTGCGCAGCGCCTTGCGGGCAACCTTGGCGATCTCCCGCTCGAGCGTACGAACGCCCGCTTCTCGCGTGTAACCCTGGATGAGGGCGCGGAGGCCGGCATCTTCAAAGGTCAGCTCGCCTTCTTTCAATCCATGCGATTCGATCTGCTTCGGGATCAAGTGGCCCTTGGCGATCTCGACCTTCTCATCTTCTGTATAACCTTCCAACCGGATGATCTCCATGCGGTCGAGCAGAGGCTGGGGCAGGTTGAGGGAGTTGGCCGTCGTGACGAACATGATGTCCGAAAGATCGTAGTCGATCTCCAGATAATGATCCTGAAACTTGGCATTCTGTTCCGGGTCCAGCACCTCGAGCAGGGCCGAGGCCGGATCGCCCCGGAAGTCCTGGCCGAGCTTGTCGATCTCATCGAGCAGGAAGAGTGGGTTCGACGTTCCTGCTTTCTTCAGGTTCGATACGATCTTTCCCGGAAGCGAGCCGATATAGGTGCGGCGGTGGCCACGAATTTCCGCCTCGTCGCGCACGCCGCCTAGAGATTGGCGCACGAACTCGCGCCCCGTCGCCTTTGCAATCGAGCGGCCGAGCGAGGTCTTGCCCACGCCCGGAGGGCCGACAAGGCACAGGATCGGGCCCTTGAGCTTATTCATACGAGCCTGGACGGCCAGATATTCGATGATCCGATCCTTGACCTTCTCAAGCCCATAATGATCGGCATCAAGCACAGCCTGCGCCTCGGCGATGTCCTTTCTAACCTTCGACTTTTTGCCCCAAGGGAGCCCAAGGAGCACATCGAGATAGTTGCGCGACACGGTAGCTTCGGCCGACATCGGCGCCATGGCCTTGAGCTTCTTGAGCTCCTGCGTGGCCTTGGCGCGCGCTTCCTTGGAAAGCTTCAGCTTGGCGATCTTGTTACCAAGTTCGGTAAGCTCGTCCGCCTCGCCTTCCTCGCCTTCGTTGCCAAGCTCGCGCTGGATCGCCTTCAGCTGTTCGTTGAGATAATATTCGCGCTGCGTCTTCTCCATCTGCCGCTTCACGCGGCTGCGGATTTTTTTCTCTACCTGAAGGACGCCAAGCTCGCCCTCCATGAAGGCGAAGGCCATTTCGAGCCGCTTTAACGGATCCAGCTCGGCGAGCAGCGCCTGCTTGTCGGCAACCTTGATCGCGATGTTAGCGGCGACAGCGTCGGCAAGTTTCGACGCACCCTCAATTTCAGCCAATTGAACGGCGGTCTCGGCCGGAAGCTTCTTGTTGAGCTTCGAGTAATTTTCAAACTGATCGACAACCGAACGCATCAAGGCTTCCGCCTCCGCGCCCTCTGGGTCAGTAATCGACACCTCTTCTACTTCGGCGGTCAGATGAGCGCCGGTCATGTCGAGTGACTTCAACGTAGCACGTTTCTGCCCCTCGACGAGCACGCGAACCGTGCCGTCGGGGAGCTTCAAAAGCTGAAGCACCGTCGCAACGACGCCGAGATCGTAAAGCGCATCGCGATCAGGATCGTCCTCGGACGGATCCAGCTGCGAGACGAGGAAAATGGACTTGTCCGCCGCCATCGCGCTTTCCAGCGCCGCCACCGATTTGTCGCGGCCGACAAATAGCGGCACGATCATCTGCGGAAACACGACGATGTCGCGAAGGGGCAGGACAGGATAGGATTCGGTCATTTCTACTCCACGGGCGCGGAGCGATTATCCCCGCGCGCTCGTCCCCTATATTGGCCCCCTGCCCTCTGGCATCAAGCATATTGGCAAAATGAAAGGGGCCGGCGGTCGCCCGCCAGCCCCTCATCGATCCGAAGTGAACCGGCGTCAGGCCGCGTTTTCGTCCTTCTTTTCGGCATAAACGCGGACGGGCTCCTTGCGACCTTCGACCACATCCTTGTCGATCATCACCTCGTCAACGCCTTCCATCGAAGGCAGGTCGAACATGGTGTCGAGAAGGATATTTTCGAGGATCGAGCGGAGGCCGCGAGCGCCGGTCTTGCGCTCGATGGCCTTCTTGGAGACCGAGACCAGAGCTTCGTCGGTGAAAGAGAGTTTCACGTCCTCCATCTCGAAGAGCTTGCCATATTGCTTCACCAGCGCGTTCTTCGGCTCCTTCAGGATCTTCACGAGCGCCTCGGTGTCGAGATCCTCAAGCGTCGCGATGACCGGCAGGCGGCCGACGAATTCGGGGATGAGGCCGAACTTCAGCAGATCTTCCGGCTCGCCCTGCCGCAGCACCTCGCCGGTGCGGCGTTCTTCGGGCGCGGCGACATAGGCGCCGAAACCGATCGACTTGCCCTGCAAGCGGTCGCCGATGATTTTTTCGAGGCCCGCAAAGGCGCCGCCGCAGATGAACAGGATGTTGGTCGTGTCCACCTGCAGGAATTCCTGTTGCGGATGCTTGCGGCCGCCCTGCGGGGGAACCGAAGCCGTGGTGCCTTCCATCAGCTTCAGCAGCGCCTGCTGCACACCCTCCCCCGACACGTCGCGGGTGATGGAGGGATTGTCCGACTTGCGGCTGATCTTGTCGATTTCGTCGATATAGACGATGCCGCGCTGCGCCCGCTCGACATTATAGTCAGATGCCTGGAGCAGCTTCAGGATGATGTTTTCGACATCTTCGCCGACATAACCTGCTTCGGTCAGCGTCGTCGCGTCGGCCATGGTGAACGGCACATCGAGGATGCGGGCCAGCGTCTGGGCGAGCAGGGTCTTGCCCGAGCCCGTCGGGCCGACGAGCAGGATGTTCGACTTGGCAAGCTCGACGTCCGCGCCCTTCGCGCCGTGATTGAGGCGCTTGTAATGATTGTGGACGGCGACGGAGAGCACGCGCTTGGCGTGGCTCTGTCCGATCACATAATCGTCCAACACCTTGCAGATTTCGAGCGGCGTCGGAACGCCGTCGCGGGTTTTGACCAGCGCCGACTTCGTCTCCTCGCGGATGATGTCATTGCACAGTTCGACGCATTCATCGCAGATGAACACGGTCGGGCCGGCGATGAGCTTCCGTACCTCATGCTGCGATTTCCCGCAGAAGGAGCAGTAGAGAGTGCTCTTCGAATCGCCGCCGCTTAACTTCGTCATAAATGTCCTTACTGGGGCCGCGGCCCCGTTGGGGTCACGACCATTTTACCTTGTTCTTCCGTCATCTCAATGGCTGACGGCTGAATAGCGTTCCGCTTAAATCAAGCGGGCGTCACCTCAGCCGCGCCGGTCGCATCACCATCGCCCACTTCCGGACGCTTTTCGAAGACTTCGTCGACGAGGCCGAACTCCTTGGCCTCAGCCGCGCCGAGGAATTTGTCGCGCTCGACCGCATTCTCGATCGTTTCGATCGGCTGGCCGGTATATTTGGCCATCAATTCATTCATCCGGTGCCGGATGCGCAGGATTTCCTTGGCCTGGATTTCGATGTCCGTCGCCTGGCCCTGCGCGCCGCCCGAAGGCTGGTGAATCATGATCCGCGCGTTGGTGAGCGCCACGCGCATGCCCGGTTCACCCGCCGCAAGAAGGAACGCGCCCATCGAGGCCGCCTGACCAATGCAGACCGTGCCGACGCGCGGGCGGATATACTGCATCGTATCGTGGATCGCCATGCCCGCCGTAACAACCCCGCCCGGCGAGTTGATGTACATGAAGATGTCCTTCTTGGGGTTCTCTGATTCGAGGAACAGAAGCTGCGCCGTGATGAGCGTCGCCATATGATCCTCGACCGGCCCGGTTACGAAAACGATCCGCTCGCGCAGCAGTCGGGAATAGATGTCGAAGCTGCGCTCCCCCCGGTTCGATTGCTCAATAACGATGGGGACGAGGGCGTCGCGAATGGCGTCGTTCATAAGGTTCCTGAAAGTCCTGTTTTGGTCTCGATAAGGTGAACATCGGCGCTTAACACGCCGGGTTCAAGCCCCGATCTCGTCTCAACGCGTCATTCCGGCGAAAGCCGGAATTTC
This sequence comes from Allosphingosinicella vermicomposti, assembly GCF_003012815.1. Classification (GTDB taxonomy): domain Bacteria; phylum Pseudomonadota; class Alphaproteobacteria; order Sphingomonadales; family Sphingomonadaceae; genus Allosphingosinicella; species Allosphingosinicella vermicomposti. The sequence continues at coordinate 1,034,652 of NZ_PXYJ01000001.1, forward strand.
CTGTCGCCTGCCCAAGATTCCCGCTTTCGCCGGAATGACGTTAAATTTGCCCCGGCGCCGGAAGGCTCAGATAAGCAAGCCGCCTCACCTCTCGGCGCCCGCGCACGACGGTGTCGAGGATCAGCCCGGTAAAGGCCGACAATGAGGCGAGGATCATCAGGCCCGTGACCAGGATCGCCGTCGGGAAACGCGGCACGAGGCCGGTTTCGGCATAAGTGACGATCAGCGGAATGGCGAGCACGACCCCAAGTGCGGCCAGGAAGGCGCCAATCCCGCCGTAGAAGAGCACCGGCCGCTCGATCCGGAACAAATGGACGATCGTTTTCAGGATGCGCCAGCCGTCGCGATAGGTGGACAGTTTCGATGCTGACCCTTCCGGGCGAGCTCCATAAGCGGTCATCACTTCGCCCACCGGCATGGCGAGTTCCAGCGCGTGGACGCTGATCTCGGTTTCCGTTTCGAAACCGCGTGAAAGGGCCGGGAAGCTCTTCACGAAGCGGCGCGAAAAGACGCGATACCCTGAGAAAATGTCGGTGAAAGTGCGGCCGAACAGGCTGGCGAGGAGGCCGGTGAAGAGCTTGTTGCCGAGCTTGTGGCCCCGGCGATAGGCTTCCTCAACCTCGGATTGGCGGGCTCCGACCACCATGTCGAGCTGTTCTTCAACGAGGCGGCGAAGCATTTCCGGAGCGGCGGCGGCGTCATAGGTCGCGTCGCCATCGGCCATCACATAGATGTCGGCATCCACATCCGCGAACATACGACGGACGACATTGCCCTTGCCTTGCATCTTCTCGCAGCGGACTATCGCACCTGCCTCTGCCGCGACCTGCATGGTGCGGTCGGCGCTGTTATTGTCGTAAACATAGATGGTTGCGGCCGGGAGCGCGGCACGAAATCCGGCCACGGTCTGCCGGATCGCCGCTTCCTCATTATAGCACGGAAGCAGAACCGCGATGCGTAAGCCTGCCATCACTCCCCCACTCCGTTCGGCCTGAGCCTGTCGAAGGCCTGCCCTTCTTGTAAGAAGAAAGACAGCACTTCGACAAGCTCAGTGCGAACGAAAGCTTACTTCTTCGGAGCGGCCTTCTTGGCCGGAGCCTTTGCGGGCTTCTCAGCCGTGTCCGCCGTCTCGGCAGCGGTCTTCTTCGCAGCTGGCATCTTCGCGGGCTTTTCCTCAGCTGCGGCTTCATTGGCCTTCTTCGGAGCGGCCTTCTTCGCCTTCGGCATTTCGTCGTGGCTGTGACCGTGGCCGCAATCCGGGCCATGGACGTGGCCGACTTCGGCCTCGATCTCATGCTCCAGCTCTGCACGGCTTACGATGCGGTCGCTGATTTCGGCCTTGGAGAAGAGGAAATCGACAACCTTGTCCTCGAAGAGCGGCGCGCGGAGCTGCGCGGCGGCCATCGGGTTCTGGCGGACATATTGGACGAACTTCTCACGATCGGCCGGGCGATATTGCTGCGCGGCCTGCATGATCAGCTGGTTCATTTCCTGATTATTGACGTCGACACCGTTCGCCTGACCGATTTCGGAAAGGAGCAGGCCCAGACGGACGCGGCGCTCCGCGATGGCGCGATAATCGTCCTTTTCCGCTTCCATTTCCTTGCGGGCGGCTTCCGGATCGGCTTCGTGGCCCGCTTCATGCTCGAGCTGCTGCCAGATCTGGCCGAATTCGGCTTCGACCATCGACGGCGGCACTTCGAAACTGTGGCTGTCGGCGAGCTGATCGAGCAGCTTGCGCTTCATGTGCGTACGGGTGAGCCCGTTCAACTCCTGCTCGAGCTGGCCTTTCACGAGGCCGCGCAGCTGATCGATCCCTTCGAGGCCCATGGACTGAGCGAACGCGTCGTCCGCCGTCATTTCCTTGGGCGTCTGCACTTCGGTGACAGTGACATCGAAGGTCGCGGCCTTGCCAGCGAGATTTTCGGCACCGTAATCGGCCGGGAAGGTGACATTGAGCGTCTTCTGCTCATTGGCCTTCACGCCGACGAGCTGGTCTTCGAAGCCTGGGATCAGGCGGCCCGAGCCGAGCTCGACCGACATACCTTCGCCCTTGCCGCCTTCAAATGCGACGCCGTCAACTTTGCCCTCGAAATCCATGATCACGAGGTCGCCGGTCTTCGCGGCATATTTGGCCGGAGCCTTTTCAAAGCTCTTCTGGCCCGAAACGATGCGCTGTAGCGATTCCTCAACCGCTTCGTCACCCGGTTCGACGGTAAGACGCTCAAGCTTCAGGCCATCGATCTTCGGCGCAGGGATCTCAGGGAGCGTTTCGAGTTCGACCTTAACGCTGGCGTCCTTGCCCGCCTCATAGCCCTCTTCGAGCTCGACGGTCGGCTGCATGGCCGGACGGAGCTTCTTTTCGCCGAGCAGCTTCTGCACGCCATCCTGCACGGCCGCGTTCAGCGCCTCCTGCTGCAGCTGTTCGCCATGCATCTTGCGGACGAGGTTCGCGGGCACCTTGCCGGGGCGGAAGCCGGGCATGCGGATCTGCGGCGCGATCTTCTTCAGCTCGCCATCGACGCGGGCGTCGATATCCTTGGCGGTGATGGTGATCTTGTAAGCCCGCTTCAGGCCCTCGTTCAACGTCTCGACAGTCTGCATTTCGAACCTTCGTTATAGGAATTTCGGTGCCGGCCCTCGCCCGGTGGCGAAGCTGGTGCGGGCGAAGGGACTCGAACCCCCACATCTTTCGATACTGGAACCTAAATCCAGCGCGTCTACCAGTTCCGCCACGCCCGCATAAGGACCGCCGGTCGCGCGGGTCTATAGCAGGGTGGCTAGCAAGGGCAAGGCGGAGTTGTCGCTGCACCAAAAGTGTTCCTGCGAAAGCAGGAACCCAGACGCACCGAACGCTTCAACTGGGCTCCTGCTTTCGCAGGAGCACATTCACGGACTTAACCCAAAGCCTTCTTCAGAAGGTCATTCACCACGCCGGGATTGGCCTTGCCGCCCATTGCCTTCATCGTCTGGCCGACGAAGAAGCCGAACAGTTTGTCCTTGCCACCGCGATATTCGGCGACCTTGTCCGCGTTCGCGGCCATGACTTCGGCGATCACCTTTTCGATCTCGCCGGTATCCGAGGTCTGCTTGAGGCCGCGCTCCTCGACGATCTTTCCCGGATTGTCGCCGGTTTCGAGCATGATCTCGAACACCTGCTTGGCGAGCGTGCCCGACAGCGTGCCATCGGCGACAAGGCCGATCAGCTCCGCGCCTTGTGCGGGCGTGACCGGACTTTCGGTGATGTCCTTGCCGAGCCTGTTCAGCGCGCCGAACAGATCGGAAATGACCCAGTTGGACGCGGCCTTGCCCACTTCCGGCCCGGTCTTGCCAGTCGCGGCGAGCAGCTCCTCAAACCAGCGCGCGGTTTCGACCTCGGCGGTGAGGACTGCGGCGTTGTAAGCGCTGATCCCCAGTTCCTGCTCGTAGCGCTTGCGCTTGGCGTCCGGCAGTTCGGGCAAGCTTTCGCGGCATTCGCGAAGGAAATCGTCCGAAAGCTCCAGCGGCAGCAAATCGGGATCCGGGAAATAGCGGTAATCGTGCGCATCTTCCTTGGAGCGGAGCGTGCGCGTCTCGCCCTTGTCCGGATCGAACAGGCGGGTTTCCTGGACGACGCTGTCGCCGCTTTCGAGGACATCGACCTGACGGCTCGCCTCATATTCGATGACAGCCATGATGAAGCGCACGGAATTGACGTTCTTCGTCTCCGTGCGCGTGCCAAACGGCTCGCCCGGGCGACGCACGGACACATTCACGTCCGCGCGCATCGATCCCTGTTCCATATTGCCGTCGCACGAGCCGACATAGCGGAGGATGGAGCGCAGCTTCCGGACATAAGCCCCTGCTTCTTCGGGAGATCGCATGTCGGGTTTCGACACGATTTCCATCAGCGCCACGCCTGAACGGTTGAGGTCGACATAGGAGAAAGACGGATGCTGATCGTGCATCAGCTTGCCCGCATCCTGTTCGACATGGATACGCTCGACGCCGATTTTCTTGGTGGCGCCCCCCTCCAGCTCGACCTCGATCTCGCCCTCGCCCACCAGCGGGTGGTAGAGCTGCGAAATCTGATAGCCCTGCGGCAGATCGGCGTAGAAATAATTCTTCCGGTCAAAACGCGACCAGGCGTTGATCTTCGCATCGATCGCCATGCCGGTGCGGACGGCCTGCCGGATGCATTCCTCGTTCAGCACCGGAAGCATGCCCGGCATCGCAGCGTCGACGAGGCTGACCTGCGTATTGGGCTCCGCGCCGAATTCGGTCGCCGCGCCCGAAAAAAGCTTCGCCTTCGACGTCACCTGCGCGTGCACTTCAAGGCCGATCACGACCTCCCATTCACCGGTTGCGCCCTGGATACGATAAGGAGCGTTCATCGAGTTTTCCGTCTATTTTTTCGCTCTTTAGCGCGACGTTCTAATATTTTCTGTCGTTCTCTACTGACAGTCTCGCTCGAACGTCGGCCGAACTTTAGCTTTCTAACACCTTCGACGATCCCCTCCCCCACTAGCTGAAAAAGGATTTCGCCGACCCAACTCACCACCATGCCTCCGGCCGTGCAGTGAAGCCCGCGCGTTCTTCCAATGCCAAGCCGGCGTTCATCACACCCTGCTCGTCCAGCGGCTTGCCGATGATCTGGAGGCCGAGCGGCAGGCCTTGCGCGTCGAGACCCGCGGGCACCGACATGGCGGGAAGGCCAGCGAGGCTCGCCGGAACCGCGAACACGTCATTGAGATACATGCCAAGCGGATCGGTGGTTTCGCCGAGGCCGAAGGCCGCGGACGGCGCGGTCGGCGTCAGGATCAGGTCGACCTGCTTGAACGCGTCCTGGAAATCGCGGGCGATGAGTGCCCTCACCTTCTGCGCCTGGTTGAAATAGGCGTCGTAGAAGCCCGCCGACAGCACATAAGTGCCGATCATGATGCGGCGGCGGACTTCGGCGCCGAACCCGGCGGCGCGGGTCGCCTTGTACATGTCATCCAGGCTGCCATTTTCCGGTGCCACGCGATTGCCGTAGCGAACGCCGTCATAGCGGGCGAGGTTCGAAGACGCCTCGGCCGGGGCGATGATGTAATAAGTCGGCAGCGCATATTTGGTGTGCGGCAGCGAGATTTCGACGATCTCAGCGCCCGCATCCTTCATCCACTGGATGCCCTGCTCCCACACCGCATCGATCTCGGCCGGAACGCCGTCTATGCGATATTCCCTGGGGATGCCGATCCGCTTGCCGCGAATGTCCGACGAAAGACCCGCTTCCCACTGCGGCACGTCGAGCTTCAGCGAAGTCGAATCTTTGGGATCGTAGCCGCTCATCACTTCCAGCATGATCGCGCAGTCGCGCACATCGCGCGCCATCGGCCCCGCCTGATCGAGCGAGGAGGCGAAGGCGACGATGCCCCAACGCGAGCAGCGGCCGTAAGTCGGCTTCACGCCGGTAATGCCGGTGAAGGCGGCGGGCTGGCGGATCGAGCCGCCCGTATCCGTCCCGGTCGCGCCAGGGCAGAGCCGCGCCGACACGGCCGAAGCCGAGCCACCGGACGAACCACCGGGCGTCAGCGCCGCATTGCCGCCGTCGTTCCGGCGCCAGGGGGACAGGACGTTGCCGAACGCGCTCGTCTCATTCGACGAGCCCATGGCGAATTCGTCCATGTTCAATTTGCCGAGCATGCCTGCGCCCGCCGCGAACAATTTGCCGCTGACGGTGCTATCATATTCGGGCTTGAAACCTTCCAAGATCTTGCTGGCCGAAGCAGTCTGCACGCCCTTCGTCGCGAACAGATCCTTGATACCGAGCGGCACGCCTGAAAGCGGCTTGAAGTCGCCCTGGCTGCGGTCGCGATCGGCCTGTTCGGCGGCGGCGATCGCATGGTCGGGCGTTTCCACCGTAAAGGCGTTCAGCGCCCGCGCCTTCTCCACGGCGGAGATGAAGCTGTCGGCCACCTCGCGGGCGGAGAAATCGCCTTTGCGGAAGCCGTCGCGGATCGCCGCGATGCCGAGGTCGTTCAAGTTCGCCATTATTCGATCACCTTGGGAACCGCGAAGAAGCCATGTTCGGCGACAGGCGCGTTCTTCAGCACCGCGTCGCGGACATTGCCGTCGGTGATTTCATCGGGCCGCATGCGGAGCTGGTTGGGGATGACGGCCGTCATCGGCTCGACGCCGGTGACATCGACTTCGCCCAGCTGCTCGATCCAGCCGAGAATGTTGTTGAGCTCCGGCACCAGCGCCTCGACCTCATGGTCGGTGACGGCGATGCGCGCGAGCTTGGCGATATGGCGCACGGTTGCGGTATCTACGGACATGGGAGCGGCGCTAGCATCCGCCCCCGTCCGCTTCAAGCAGCCTTATTCGAACGCTTTGCCGACCGACACTTCGCCAACGAAGACCTGGCGTCGCGTGACGTCGCGGATCGTGACCCGTCCCTCGTCCATCGCGCGTTTGATTTGTTCGGTCCGCTGCACCGGATTGCCGACGGTTGCGGGGAGCGGCTCGTCCACCCTCCAGGCATCGCCGCTTTTGTAGAACGGACGCACTTCGGGCGCACAGACATCCTCCGACACCGTGCCAGCCTGATCGGGAGGCGGAGCGCATATACTCTGCCGTACCGCGACGGCAGTTTCCTCGCCTTCCTCATAGTAGATGCGGCAGCGATCGTTTTCGTTGCAGTAGGATATCAAACGCATCGCTTCCCGAAGCTCGGGCGGTAAGGCGACGGGCCGAGGCAGGACTTGCCATCGCGCCAACGCAGCGTTCTGTTCCTTGGTCACTTCGGGTAGGACGGGCACAGCCATCTCCCAGCGATCCTTTTCCGCAATGACCTCTGCGGCGCGCTTGCGTATCTCGGGCGTCGCGCCCTCCTGCGCGAGGCGGCGCAGCGCCCTCATGCCGCTCGGCCCGAAATCGAAGCGCAGCGCGCGCCAGTCGAATTGCTCGATGCTCACCTTGCCGGATGCGAGCCGCGCCACCTGATCCCGCGTCGAAATCGCGCCAAAGCTGACGAGCGGCGTCGCGAGCAGAAACGCGACAGCGCAGACGATCACCGCCAGGCGCACATTGGCCGGCCGGATCAGTCCCGGCCAGTCCTTTCGTCCCCGCAGGAGCGAGACGGCATAAGCCACCGCGCAAATCGTTGCGACGATCACGAAAGTCAGCGCCCAGAGCCGCGAGGGCGTGAAGCCATATTGCGCGATGCGCTTGCCCGTCGATACGGCAGCGATGAGAGTGAGCGGCAGGATCGCGCCTGCAAGCGCCGTGGCACTCCACCGCATGACCCGGGCCTTCGATTCCTCCTCCGGCACATTGCCGATCACGGCGTTGGCGAGCAGGATCGCACCCAACACGCAGGTCAGCAGGATAGAAGTTGCCGATTGCGTATCCCAAAGTGGCGCTAATCCCTTGAAAAGGAGTGAGAGTAGGAAAAGCAGAAGCGCTGCCGCAAGGATCGGCGCCAGCACCGAGAGGATCGTCATCGCGACGCGCTGAACGAGGAACAGCACCTGATCGCGGTCTCGCAGGAGACCCATGACGCAGCCGAACGCCGCGCCCGCCAGCATCCACCCAAACCAGTCATTCCTCATCAGATCGTTGATGAATCCGATGCCGATCAGGTCGAAAAGCGCCGCGACCAGCCACATCATCAGCCAGACGAGCAAGGTGAAACCGCAGGCGAGCACCCACAGGACGATGTTTGTCCAGGCATGGATATGGACAGAAGGATAAGGGAGCCGCGCCTGGCCTTCGTCCCGGATCGTCTGGAACAGCGGCGCCGCGATTACGACGGTGAGCGCTGCGGAAACGAAGCGCCAGCCCTCGCTTCCACTCCAGCCATTGGGGCCGCCATTCCAGTGATAGACGAAGGCAAGCACCAGGCCGGCAGCCGCCGCGAAGGCGAGGCTCCAGGCCCAGCGGGTCCGCTCCAGCGTGAAGGAGGCAACGATGCCACCGGTCAGGAGGAAGACCGCAGCCCCGCCGCGCCAGAGGTTGGCCATGGCTTCGGGTCGAAAATCGTCGAACAATTGCGAGATTGCGAGGCCGAACAAGGCCCCCGCTGCCGCCAATATCGCCGCGCGTGCAGGCCAGGCTTCGTGTTCGCCAACATGTTCAGCCATCTTCAACCCTCCCAGGATGGCCAACTTAGACGCCAAATGGTTTGACCTTGCAACACTGGCCGTCTTGCTGTTGGAACGGCGCGAGTTTTCGAGCGAGGGTCGATTAAACAAAGATGCTGGCGCGCCGTTTCCTGTGGATCATTGCGATCTTCATCATCCTGCTGCTTGCCGGAGCGCTTGGCTATCGGCTGCTCGAACGGCCGTTGATGCGTGCCGCGCTGGTGCCGAGCGCGCCGTTCGAGGCAGTTCCGCAACCCGGCGTGGACTATCGTCCCGCCTCCATGTGGATCGCGCGGCCGGATGTTGCGGACAATCCCGCTCTTTGGCTTCCGGACGGTTTCGCGGATCAGCCAGCGGCGGGCAATGCGTCGGTCTTTTTCATCCATCCAACCTCCTATCTCGACCGATCGCGCTGGAATTCGCCGATGGATGACGCGGATTCGCAGCAGCGCGCGCGCCTGTTCGTGCGCAGCCAGGCGAGCATCTTCAACGGCGTCGGCGCGATCTGGGCGCCCAAATATCGTCAGGCGACGTTCGGCGCCTTCCTCACCAATCGCGCCGATGCCGCAAAGGCGCTTGATTTCGCCTATCGCGACGTTCTTTCCGCTTATGAGGAGTTTGTCCGCCAAGCGCCTGCGGACAAACCGATCATCCTCGCCGGGCACAGTCAGGGCAGCCTGCACTTGACCCGCCTCCTCGCCGAGCGGGTGAAGGGATCACCCGAGGCCGCGCGCGTTGCGGCCATCTATGCGGTGGGCTGGCCGGTTTCGATCTCGGTCGACCTGCCCCGCTTCGGCTTCCCGGCCTGCGCAACGCCTGACCAAACCCGATGCCTTATTTCCTGGCAGAGCTTTGCCGAGCCGGCGGGGACCGACATGGTCACCGATATTTACGACGCCTCGAACGGCAGCAATGGCCGGAGCCGCGCCGGAACACCGATGGTTTGCACCAACCCCCTGACCGGAGCGGCGGGCGGCACGGCAAAAGCGGAGGCCAATCTCGGCACGCTTGAGCCCAATGGCGATTTGAGTGCGGCCGGGATCGTGAAGGCCGCGGTGCCCGCCCGGTGCGACGCGCGCGGTTTCCTGCTGATCGGCGAAGATGCGCCGGAACTTGGCCCCTACGTTCTTCCCGGCAATAATTATCATGTCTTCGATTATGCGCTGTTCTGGGCCAATGCGCGGGCCGACGTGGCGCGACGGCTGGCAGCCTTCACCGCACAATGATTACCGCATCGATCCCGGAATTTCGCGAAGCGCTGCCCGGAGGCGGGCGCCTGATGGGTCTCGACGTCGGCACGCAGACGATCGGAATCGCGCTTTGCGATGCGGGCTGGACGATCGCGACCCCGGCCGAACTTCTGAAGCGCGTGAAGTTCACTGTGGACCTTGCCCGCATCCGCACCTTCGCCGCCGAACAATCGGTAACGGGCTTCGTACTTGGTCTGCCGCTCAATCTCGACGGCACGGATAGCCCCCGCACCCAATCGACCCGCGCCTTCGCCCGCAATCTCGCTGTCCTTGAAAAGCCGATCCTGCTCTGGGACGAACGCTGGTCGACGCAGGCGGTTACGCGGACGCTTATCGACGCCGACGCCAGCCGCGCGCGGCGCGCCGAGCTGGTCGACAAGATGGCTGCGGCCTATATCCTGCAAGGCGCGATCGACGCGCTTGCGGGGTTTTCGTCAGCTTTCTAACAGTCCGTTCGTGCTGAGTAGCCGCTGAGCTTGTCGAAGCGGCGTATCGAAGGCTCGCAGAAGCGCTTCGATACGGGTCTTCGACTTCGCTCAGCCCCTACTCAGCACGAACGGGAAAGGTATAAAGCCCGACATGAACAGCGCCTTCCCCCATCGCCACCTTCTCGGCATCGAGCAATTGAGCGCCGATGATATCCGCCTGATCCTTGATGAGGCCGACAATTGGCTTGAATTCAATAGGGGGCCGCGCCGTCGCCTTGATCGGATGGCGGGGCTGACCCAAGTCAACGCATTCTTCGAAAACAGTACGCGCACTCTCCTTTCATTCGAAATGGCCGGGAAGAAATTGGGCGCGGAAGTCGTCAATATGCACGTCGCGCAATCGAGCGTGCAGAAGGGCGAAACTTTGATCGACACCGCGCTGACGATCAATGCGATGCGGCCGGACATTTTCGTCATGCGCCACGCGTCGGACGGCGCGGCGGAGGAGGTCGCGGCCGTGATGGACTGTCCGGTCGTCAATGCGGGAGACGGGCGCGGCGAACATCCAAGCCAGGCTCTGCTCGACGCCCTGACCATCCGCCGCCATTTCGGCCGGATCGAGGGGCTGACCGTCGCGATCTGCGGCGACATTCGCCACAGCCGCGTCGCGCGATCCAATTTAAAATCGCTGACGAAGCTCGGCGCGCATGTGCGCTTGGTTGGTCCGCCCTCCCTGATCCCGCAGGGAAGCGAGGGCTTCACCAATTTCGATGAAGGCATCGAAGGCGTGGACGTGGTCATGATGCTACGGATCCAGCGCGAGCGGATGGATGCGGCGATGTCGGACAGCCTTGGCGATTATCACGCCGCTTATGGCCTGACCCGCGATCGCCTTGCCAAGGCGCCGCAAGCGGTGGTCATGCATCCGGGGCCTATGAATCGAGGCGTGGAGATTGCCAGCGATGTCGCCGACGATCCGGAGCGCTCGTTGATCCTCAAGCAGGTGGAGGCGGGAGTCGCGGTGCGGATGGCGATATTGGGACTGCTGACACGCACTTAACGCCCGGCTTTAGCAGGAAGCCGGAATGTTGGACGGCCGGTTTGGCCCCCGACCGTCCATCCCGAGGGAACCGAAAGCTCAGCGCATGGCGATTTTTTGCGAGTCTCCGCCAAGTGCGCGGACGAAGCAGTCGCCGCCCTTCGCCTTCACGGCACGGCAGGCGCGATTGGCCTCGCCAGCTGTGGCGAAGCCCTGAACGGCAAGGCGATGGAAGGCACCTTTGCCTTCCGGAGCGATAACCGTTGTGATCATCTGCCGGTCGGCGGTGAAGCCGTAGCGGCGTTCGGCCGACTTCCACGCCTTTTCCGCCTGCGCGCGCGAGCTGAACGCGCCGATCTGAACGACATAATTGCCCGATGACAGAGCGGGCAGCGGCCGGGGCGCGATGGCTGGCGACAGAGGTGCGGCGGGCATTGCTGCGGACGCTGGAATGAAAACAGGCTGCGGCGCGGTTGGAGCGGCTTCGATCGCGGCCGGAGCCAGTGCGGGCATGGCCATCGCAACGGGCTCGGCTTCCGCCGACATCTGGGGTGCGTCGACCGGCCTCATTTCCGCATAAGCCGTGTCATCTTGGACCGGAGCGGCCAATGCGAGCCGTGTCGGCTGACCCGAATCATCGACCGGATCGAAGCCAAGGAAAGCGATTACGCGGCCATCCGTGCCGGGCCGCGCCATCGCCGCCCATTTCTGGATGCGGGCAGTGGCTTCCGACGGCGACAAATCCTGCATGGCGACGGTCTGCGCCTTCCGCCAGTCACCGGCCAAGGCATAAGCAAGGGCAAGGTTTTGACGCACGCGGGAATCCGCATCGAATGAACGGGCTTCTTCTTCGAGGATCGTCACGCCACGCGGCGCATCGCCGACCAAAGCGTAAGCAAGGCCAAGATCGCTCGCCTTCGCGCGCCCTTCCATCTTTTCGAGCGCCGAAAGGGCAGCGAGATCCTTGCCCAAAGCGGCGCGGGTCAGCGCCAGATACAGGCCCGCATGCATGTTGTCGGGATTGAGGATCACCGTGTCGGAGAAGGTGCGCTCGGCGGCAACATAACGTCCGCTACGCAGATACGCCTCGGCCAACGCCATGCGGTAGGCCGCGTCGTTGGGCGACAAAGCAACCGCTTCCTCCATCAGGGTCAGCGCCTTGGCAATGTCGCCTTTCTGGGCGGCCTGCTGCGCCTTTTCATAAAGGCGGCTCGCCTCGCTCTGCTCCTTGGCCGGGCCCCGGGTCAGCGCGGCGATACCCATCTGATCGCCCGACGTCTGACAGCCCACGGTCGTCAGCGCGATGGCGAGAGCGGAAACGGCGATGCGCACGGTGACGTTCATTGTCTTCCCCGTATCAATGCTTCTTCGCGGAACTGGCGACATCGTCCAGCCCGGATATGCTTTCGAGATAGGCGTCGAGGGCGTCGGTCACCAGCATCTGGGCCGACCGGCCGCTCACCGCGCACGCCAAACGGAGGCGCAGGTGACGTTCGGGATCGAGGCGCAGCGTAAACGCCGCCTTTGCCTTCGTACCCGGCACGACGCGGCTGCGCGGGAGAACGGGTGCTGCGGTCGTCGCGAAGTCGAGCGCCTGGCGCTTTTTGGGTGCCGGAATGGCCTTGGCTTCGGGCGCTGGAGCTTCAGGTGCCGGAGCCTCGAAATGGGTGGCGAGATCGCGCTGCTGTTCGACGACGGGGGGCGCCGCCTCCGCAATCGGCTCCGGCGCGATATCCGAAACTGGGCCCGGCGTCAGCGCTGCGATCGAGCTTGGCTGGCGCTCCGGCATCGGTTCCGGCGTCAATTGCGGTGCGGGGCGGCTCTGCTGCCCCATGTCGTTCCAGCCAAGGTCTTCCATGGCGCCGAAATGGCCGAAGCCCTGTGGGCGCATGGCGGGCTTGGCCGTGCCCTTGCGCGCGAGGAGCCCTGAGGAGAGAGAGGCAAAGGGTTTGACGTCGCTCATCATTTACGCTCCTCGAACTAACCGGCCACGCGGCGGCCGAAGCCACCGGCGCGCGGCATCGCGGCCTGCGGCGCGACAATGCCCGGCGCCGAAAAGACGGTCCGGCGGAAATTCTTTTCGAGGCGATCGGAGATATAGGACCAGAGGGTCACGATCTCGTTCGCCGATTTGCCCTTGGGGTCGATCTCCATCACGGTACGCCCATCGATCATCGATGCGGCGAAATCCGTGCGGTGATGGACGGTGACCGGCGCCACCGTGCCATGCTGCGACAGGGCAACGGCGGCTTCGGACGTGATACGGGCCTTCGGAGTAGCGCCGTTGACGACGAAGATGAGCGGCTTTCCGGCGCGTTCGCACAAATCCACCGTGGCGCCGACGGCACGAAGGTCGTGCGGACTCGGGCGGGTCGGGATGACGATCAGCTCGGCGACCTGAATGACGCTCTGGATGGCCATGGTGATGGCGGGCGGCGTGTCGATGACGGCAAGGCGGAAGCCCTGCTGGCGAAGCACCTCGAGGTCGGCGGCAAGGCGCGCGACCGTGGTCTGGGCGAAAGCGGGCATATCGGCCTCACGCTCGTTCCACCAATCGGCGAGCGATCCCTGCGGATCGATGTCGATCAGGCAGACGGGACCAGCCCCGGCAAGCTGCGCCTGGACGGCCAGATGTCCCGACAAGGTGGTCTTTCCCGATCCCCCTTTCTGTGACGACAATGCCAACACGCGCATAATAATTCTCCGGTTTCCCCTTCGGCAAACGGGAAACTGCGCCTTTTCATCCTAAATTTAAGTTAACGCGGCGGCCCTACCGGCGCTTTAACCAATTCTTCGAACCTTTCCCGTTACCTGCCCGTATCGATTGACAGGTTGAGGCAGAGACAGACCCCATGCTGGTCCAGCTGAAAAGAGAGAATCATGGCGCAATGGCGTCACCGTGGCGTCGCCGCCGCCCCTGCCTGATTCTGTCGCGCGGTACACATATGGCGGCACTCACCGACATTTCGGGGCGCGGGGCGACCTTGGAATGTTCGGCACAGCTCGATCTTGGCGACACGATCACCCTCGCCCATCCGGAAGCGGGGCGGATAGAAGGCCGCGTGGAAGCCTTGACATCGAAAGGCATCAGCATCGTGTTCGAACCAGGCGATGCCGCCATGGCCTTCGCCCTCGCCGCCATCACGGCGGACATGAGCGATCCGGCTTACTAAGCCACCCACTCCCGCCGCATATAACCCTGGGCGTAGAGAAGCGCGCTGAGATCGGCATGGTCGAGCCGGGCGTCCGCCGCGGCCTGCGTTCTTGGCTTGGCGCGATAGGCAACGCCGAGGCCCGCAGCCTCGAGCATCGGAATGTCATTTGCGCCGTCACCCACCGCGAGCACCTTTTCCGGGGGCAGAGATAGAGCGGCCGCAGTTTCAAGCAGCGCGTCGAGCTTTGCCTGCGCGCCCACGATGGGACGCGCGACAGTTCCGAGCAGCTGACCGCCCTCGATCTCCAATCGATTGGCGATGGCGCGGTCGAAACCGATCTCGGCCGCGACCTTGTCGGCAAAGCGCGTAAACCCGCCCGACACGAGAAGACATTGAGCGCCATTAGCCCGCATGGTGCGCACCAGCGCCTTGGCGCCCGGCATGATCGACAGGCGCTCGGCATGGCAACGATCGATCGCCTGTTCCTCAAGCCCCTTAAGGAGAGCCACACGCGCGTCGAGCGCCTGTTCGAAATCGAGGTCTCCCCGCATTGCTAGCTCGGTTACTTCCGCGACTTGAACCTTGAGGCCCGCATAATCGGCAAGCTCGTCGATGCATTCGATCGTGATCATCGTCGAATCCATGTCGGCGACGAGCAACGCCTTGCGCCGGTCCGCCTCGCCCTGAACGACAACGTCGACGCCGGGGATCAAGCCCTCCAACACCGCCCGTGATCCGGCCGGATTGTTGGCGATCAATAGGTCGCAGGCCACATCTTCTTCCAGCCATTGGCGGCCCATGGTCTGGACATTGGCGGCGGAGAGGGCATCTTCGGCGGCCGAAACGTCTCCGCTCGAAAGCCTGTCAGCCGCTATCAACGTCGCAATGAACATGAAATCTTCCCTTCCAAGGCTGGCGCTTATCGCGGGCCCAACGGCCAGCGGCAAGTCCGCGCTCGCCCTCGCGCTCGCCGAGCGGACCGGCGGCGTCGTGATCAATGCCGACAGCGCGCAAGTCTATCGCGACCTCCGCATCGTTTCCGCGCGGCCATCGCCGGGGGATGAGGCGCGCGCGCCGCACCGGCTTTACGGCTATCGCGACGGGGCTGACGCCTGTTCGGCGGCGGATTGGGCGAAGGATGCCAAGGGCGCGATCGCCACGGCCCGCGCGGAAGGGCAATTGCCGATCCTCGCGGGCGGCACCGGGCTTTATCTGCGCACGCTGCTCGACGGCATTGCCCCAGTTCCGGATATCGACCCCGATATCCGCGCCGCAGTGCGCGCATTGCCGGTGGCCGCAGCCTATGCCGCGCTTTCGACGGAAGATCCCGAGGCCGCCGCCCGCCTCAAGCCCGCCGACACCACCCGCATCGCAAGGTCGCTGGAGGTTGTCCGCTCGACTGGCAGGCTGCTTTCCCACTGGCAGCAGCAAAAGGAAGGCGGGATTGGGGCTGAAGTCGCTCTTTCCCCTCTCCTGCTCCTGCCGCCTCGCGACTGGCTTTATGCGCGTTGCGACATGCGTTTCGACGCTATGGCAGGGCCGGAGGGCCAGACTGAAGTCCGCACCCTCCTCGCCCGCAATCTCGATCTAGCCCTACCGGTCATGCGCGCGATCGGCGTTCCCGAAATCGGCGCCTTGGTCGAAGGCCGGCTGAGCCCGGAAGACGCCATCGCGGCTGGACGCACCGCCACCCGCCAATATGCCAAGCGCCAATATACCTGGTTCGCCAACCAGCCCCCGGTCGATTGGCCGCGCTTCCAAACTCCGCTCAATGCGCCGGACGCGATGGAGAACGCCCTCTCCTTCCTCGCCTAACCTCCCCGCTAGCCCTGGGCCTGTCGAAGGGCGTGTGCAGGGTGCGATTCACACGGGCTTCGACAAGCTCAGCCCTAGCGGTGGTGGGTAGATAGGTAGCGAGCGGAGTCGCTAATAAGCCCAGGGGTGGCCCTTCACACTATCCGCCACGGTGCGGATGCGGGCCCGGTCGCCAAAGTTTATCGCCAAGCCACCCGTTTCCCGCAGCAAGGCCCGATCCGCCTTCAGCCAGCGCGCCACGCAGGTTCGCGGCAACATCCTGTCGCTCACCACGATATCGGCATCGGCGCAGGCCCGGCGGAGCGGCGCGAAATCGACATAATGGGTGCTGCGCGTCGCGAGTAGGCGCCACTGGCGCCCGTCCTTTTCGATCGTCGCGACGCAAAGGTCCGGGCTGCACGCCGCGCCTTTCATATTCTCGATGGCAGGAAGATCGGCCTCAATCCCCGCCGATTCGGAGAGCATATCGCGCACATAATCGCCCGCGCGGGGCCGGAGGATCGCCATTCCCTGATCCGCCCTGACCGCAAGGTGGCGGCCATCCCCGGTTACGATGAGGTCGGGAGGTGGCATCACAAGCGCCCAGCCCAGCCCCGCACCAAAGGGAACCAGCCCCCAGAATCGCCACCCCGTCCGCCACAGCGCCAGCCAGATCCCGCCCGCCACGATCAGCCCGAAGGCGGCGGGGGGCATGGACGGCAGCATGGCCACCGCTCCGGGCGCGGCGGCAGTCGTCCGTGCGACGAAAAGGAGCAAGTGGAGCGCCTGCTGCACGATCCACCAGAACGGCGCACCAAGGCCGAGCGCGTCGAAGAGCAAAGCCAAAGCTTCGGCGGGCATGATCACGAATGTAGTGAGCGGAATGGCGACAATATTCGCGAGGGCGCCGTAAACGCCCGCTTTGTGGAAGTGAAACAAGGCGATGGGCGCCAACGCCACTTCGACGGCAAGACCGGTGACGAGGAGCGAAAGGAGGCCCCGCCCTATGCGACCGCCCCACCCTTCCCCTTCCTGCTTCATGAACAGCGCCTTCAAGCGCGGATGCTCGTGGAGGGCGATAATGGCGGTGACGGCAGCGAAGCTCAGCTGGAAACTCGGGCCCGCCAAAGCCTCCGGCCAGAAGAGGAGGACGATCAGCGCCCCCGCCGCGACCAGCCGCAGCGTGATCGCCTCCCGCCCCAAGGCAAGGCCGCCAAGCACCAACAGAGCCGCCACGCAGGATCGGATAGTCGGCACCTCCGCGCCAGCGAGCAATGTATAAGCGACGCCCGCCACTGCGCCTGCGCCTGCAGCGACGAGGACGAGTGGCCAGCGCAGCGCAAGCGCGGGGCTTAGGGCCAAGAGGCGCAGCGTCAAAAGCATCGCGGCGCCGACCACGGCGGTGACGTGAAGGCCACTGATCGACAGAAGATGCGCAAGGCCGCTCTGCCGCATCGCTTCGTCATCCTCGTCGGCGATCGCGCCGCGATCCCCCGTCACCAGCGCGGCGGCAATTCCTCCGGCTTCCCCGTCGAGGCGCGACTGGATATGTCCCGTCAGGCTTCGCCGCCATTCGGAAAGCCGAAGAGCAAATCCGCTTTCCTGCGGTTGAGCGACGATCCCCACAGGGCCCAGGGCGCTGCCGGTCGCGCCGACACCCTGGAACCACGCGACCCGCGCAAAATCGTAAGCGCCCGGCACAGCCATCGGCGCGGGCGGCATCAACCGTGCGCGCATCTCGATTACCTGCCCCGCTTTCGCTTGCGGCAACGCACCCTTCACATTCACTCTCACCTTTGGCGGAACGTCGCCGCCGTGAGGTTGGAGGACAAGTCGCGTGGTGTCCCGCGCAGGAATCGGCTGCACCGCCAGGATCGTCGCTTGAAAGGTTGCCACCACCGGCCGTTTGAGCCGGGGCGCAGCCACCTGTTCCGAGCGGAGCCAGATCAGCCCGCAACCGAGGCCTGCCAGCAAGGCGAAGACGGCCAGCGCCCGGCTCCATCTTCTCCCCGTCAGCGCACCGAAGCCGAGCGCCAGCCCGAAAGCGGCGAACAGGAAGGCGATCCAGGCACTCTGTCCGTCGAGCCAGAACCAGGCCGCGATTCCGGCGCCGAGCCCAACAGGCACGAACAGCGGCAATTGGTCCCGCTCCGCATCGAGCCGGATTTCCAGCCACGCCTCAACGGATGACCACCAACGGGGCCTTTGTCGCGGCTCATCCGCTATGCTAGGGGCGCCGTGATCCGTGGCCGTCATGGCCCCTACCTTGGAGAAATAGCGCGTGGGCGCAACCGTTCAGAATCCTCAGGTCGTTACGCGCTTCGCGCCGTCCCCCACCGGCTTCCTCCACATCGGGGGCGCGCGTACGGCGCTCTTTAACTGGCTGTTCGCCCGACATCACGGCGGCAAGTTCCTGCTACGCATTGAGGATACCGACCAGGTCCGCTCCACCGACGCGGCGATCGAGGCGATCCTGGACGGCATGAAGTGGCTCGGCCTCGATTGGGACGGGCACGAATATTACCAATCGCAGTTCGCCGCCCGCCATGCCGAAATCGCGCATGAATTGCTCGCGAAGGGCCATGCCTATCGCTGCTATGCTACTCCGCAGGAGCTGGACGCGATGCGTGCCGAACAGCGCGAGAAGAAATTGCCGTTGCGCTATGACGGACGCTGGCGCGACCGCGAGGCCGGGCCAGAGCAGGACGGCATGCCCTTCTCGATCCGCCTCAAGGCGCCGAAGGATGGCGAGACTGTGATCGAGGACAAGGTGCAGGGCCGTGTCGTCGTCCAGAATAGCGAGATCGACGATTTCATCCTGCTCCGCTCGGACGGGACGCCGACCTATATGCTCGCCGTCGTTGTCGACGATCACGACATGGGCGTCACCCACGTCATCCGGGGAGACGATCACCTCAACAACGCCTTCCGCCAGCTCGGCATCATCCGCGCCATGGGCTGGCCGGAGCCGACCTATGCCCACGTTCCGCTGATCCACGGACAGGACGGCGCCAAGATGTCGAAGCGGCACGGCGCGACGGGCGTGGACAGCTATCGCGATGAGCTTGGCGTGCTTCCCGAAGCGCTTAACAACTACCTCCTTCGTCTCGGCTGGGGCCATGGCGACGATGAAATCATCAGCCGCGAGGATGCCGTGCGCTGGTTCGACCTCGATCATGTGGGCCGTTCGCCGTCGCGCTTCGATCTGAAGAAGCTGGAAAATCTGAACGGCCACTATATCCGCGAAGCCGATGACGGCCGCCTTGCTGGCATCGCCGCGCCGCGCATCGGCGCCCTCATTGGCCGCAATCTGTCGATCGACGAGATCGCGCTTCTCACCCGCGCCATGCCGGAGCTGAAGCCGCGCGCGAAGAATATGAACGAACTGTCCGAAGGCAGTACATTTCTTTTCAAATCCCGTCCGTTGGACATGGACGAAAAGGCCGCGAGCTTGCTAGACGGCGAGGCATCAAGCCTGCTGGCTCGCGTCCACGCGGCCCTTTCCGCGCTTCCCATATGGAATGCGGAAGGCGCCGAAGGAGCGGTTCGACAGGTATCTGAAGACGCCGGGGTCAAGCTCGGTCAGGTCGCGCAGCCGCTTCGGGCCGCATTGACCGGGCGGGCGACGT
The DNA here is from genome assembly GCF_003012815.1 of Allosphingosinicella vermicomposti. Lineage (GTDB taxonomy): Bacteria > Pseudomonadota > Alphaproteobacteria > Sphingomonadales > Sphingomonadaceae > Allosphingosinicella > Allosphingosinicella vermicomposti. The sequence continues at coordinate 1,054,052 of NZ_PXYJ01000001.1, forward strand.
CTCCGGGTATTTTCGATGTACTCGTTCTGCTGGGGCGCGACGAAAGCCTCGCCCGTATCGCAGACCGGATGACGAGATAAGGAGCCCAATATGGCCGATAAAGCCAGTCTCTCCCTCAACGGCGACAGCTTTGATTATGACGTGAAACCCGGCACCGTGGGGCCAGACGTCATCGATATCCGCAAGCTTTACGGCCAGACCGGCGCCTTCACCTTCGATCCCGGCTTCACCTCGACGGCGAGCTGCGAATCCAAGATCACCTATATCGACGGCGACCAGGGCATCCTGCTTCACCGCGGCTATCCGATCGAACAGCTCGCCGAACAGTCGAGCTTCATGGAAGCGGCCTATCTTCTCCTCCACGGTGAGCTGCCGTCGAAGAGCGAGTTCGACACGTTCACCTACACGATCAGCCGCCACACCATGCTGCATGAGCAGCTGGCGACCTTCTATCGCGGTTTCCGCCGCGACGCGCACCCGATGGCGATCATGTGCGGCGTGGTGGGCGCCCTTTCGGCTTTCTATCATGACAGCACGGACATCACCGATCCGCACCAGCGCATGGTGGCCTCCCACCGCCTGATCGCGAAGATGCCGACCATCGCGGCGATGGCCTACAAATATTCGATCGGTCAGCCCTTCCTCTACCCGGACAACTCGCTGTCCTACACGGGTAATTTCTTGCGCATGACTTTCGGCGTTCCCGCCGAGGAGTATGTGGTGGATCCGGTGATCGAGCGGGCGATGGACCGCATCTTCATCCTCCATGCCGATCACGAACAGAACGCCTCGACCTCGACCGTGCGTCTCGCCGGCTCGTCGGGCGCCAATCCGTTCGCCTGCATCGCGGCCGGCATAGCCTGCCTCTGGGGCCCGGCCCATGGCGGCGCCAACGAAGCGGCCCTGAACATGCTGCGCGAGATCGGCACCGTCGACCGCATTCCCGAATATATCGCCCGCGCGAAGGACAAGAACGATCCGTTCCGCCTGATGGGCTTCGGCCACCGCGTCTACAAGAATTACGATCCGCGCGCGAAGGTCATGCAGAAGACCGCGAACGAAGTGCTCGAAAAGCTCGGCGTCGACGATCCGATCTTTGACGTCGCCCGCGAGCTTGAGCAGATTGCGCTGAAGGACGAATATTTCGTTGAGAAGAAGCTCTATCCGAACGTCGACTTCTATTCGGGCGTGATCCTCTCCGCGATCGGTTTCCCGACCTCGATGTTTACTGTCCTCTTCGCGCTGGCCCGCACCACGGGCTGGGTCGCGCAGTGGAACGAGATGATCTCCGATCCCGACCAGAAGATCGGTCGCCCGCGCCAGCTCTACACTGGCGCGACGCAGCGGGATTATGTCCCGGTCGGCCAGCGCTAACGACTAGTTTTCCGCTAGTCCTGATCCTGTCGAAGGACGGTTCCAGGTGGTTCCGTCCTTCGACAAGCTCAGGACTAGTGGAGTGATCTGATTTTTAATCCTCATCCCGACTTGGCACTGGGCGGTGCACATGACGCTGCGCCCAGAAGAAGGATCCGGCCGCATAGATGGCCATTGCGGACAGGCCGGTGATCCACAATCCGGTGACCGCAAAAGGTAGGAGCAGCCAAGTCAGCCCCTTGCGCTCCGCGAGGAACAGGCGCCCTTCGACGATCCGCCCCTTTGCCTCGCCATGCAAAGCGGCGAGAAACGCGATGATGGTAAAGGCGAGGACGATGCAGCCCCAACCGCTCGGCTCGCGCAACGCGATACCCAGTCCGGCGAGCGCCGCGCCCGCACTCCACGGCAACACACGCCGCCAGCGCCGGAGGTTTGCCGGATCAACCATGCGAAGCCGCGCCAGCCGCTCGGCAATGCCGTCGAGCGGCGTGACGGCGAGCATCAGCAAGACACCCGGCAGCAGCCAGCCTTGCAGGAAGAAACCGAATGCAATGACGCTGAGCCCGGCTGCCGCACCATAAAGCCACTCGGGAACAGCGGGCGTCGGCATTAGAAGTCGCGTCGCGGCATATTCGACCGGTGAGAGTACGAAACGGGAAACCCAATCGCGCCCTTCAAATGCCGCGCCCTCCACGATCCGCGCCTCGGCGTGAGCGAGATCTTCCGACCTGTGGGCGATTGTGAGACGATCATCGGCAGAAGCGCCCGCCACGGAGAATTGCCGCGCGCCGCTCTGCACCGCACGTCGAAGAAATGTCGATTGGAGATCCCAGTCGTGCAGAACCGCTGCCGTCTGCCGCAGCAGCGCCCCGTCGAGCAACGCGAGGCCAGCCCAACGCGATTGTCCATCGATCCGCTCGAATCGGTCATCGGCTCCAAAGTCCGGCAACGTCAGAAGGACAGGCCCACCCGCATCGAGGACACGCGTCACATGACTTTCGTCAGCCACCAGGCCATCCGCCATCAACAGCAGTGCCGCATCGGATGGAATGGCGAAGGCCGCCTCCCCGGCATTGCGGGCCACGGTAATCGCGATCCCGTCGGCCCGGAGCCTTTCCAAGGCCGCGCTTAGAGGGGGCGTCTGCCGGTCGACAACAATAACGATTGGATGCGCACCGGCGGCAGCCGCAAGCCGCGCCTGCCGCTCGATTAAAGTACGTCCGGCGAGCTGCAGCGTGGCTCTCAGCCCCTGCCCGTCCGGTTCGCACTCATGATAGGCGCAAATCAGCGCTGCCAAAGACATCTAAGATCACCCCGCATGAAAGGGTTTGTAGGGTGAGGGCGAACCGGATGCAAAGCGGTTCGGCTGATGCAGCGGTGCATCGGGCGCTCGTGGTGACATGGTTAAGGCGACTTCAACCTATATTCCGCCCGGCATGTTGTGATAACGAACCTCCATGACAATAGGGGCAGAGCGCGCCGGGGCGCATTCGCTGACAAGCGAAGACACGACAGAGATCGGCCAGTGGGACGCGGTTAACGAGGACGCCGTCTCAAGCGGCGGGATGTGGGACATGCCGATAGCAGATATGGAACAGCCCGCGCCTGGACGACCGATTCTGGGCGGCCTGCTCATCCTCCTTGCCATTGCCTGGACCAGCGCAGCTATCTGGTCGATCCTTTCCACGGCGCCCGCGGCGGACCTGCCTGCAATCGTCGGTTGGATCGGTACGATCGCGGGGCCCCTGGTCCTCATTGCCCTGATGTGGCTGATCTTCGGCCGCACTCCCCGGCGCGAGGCGGAGCGCTTTACGCAAGCGGTGACGAAGATGCGCGCCGAAAGCGCCGCTCTCGACGGCTTGCTCGCCGTCGTTACGACCCGGCTTGAGGACAATTATGCGCGCATGACCGCCGAATCGGCGAAGCTGATGACGCTTGGAGATGAGGCGGCCGACCGCCTGGGCCGTGTTACGCACTATATCGCGAAGGAAACCGAGACGCTCGACCGCAAGGCCGAAGCGCTGGAGGCCGCTGCCAACGCTGCCCGCGTCGATATCGGTATCCTTCTCCAGGATTTGCCGCGTGCCGAAGACCAGGCTCGAACCCTCGCCTCCGCTCTGCACGAGGCGGGCGTTTCCGCACATGAGCAGGCTGGCGCACTCGATGCTCAGGTTTCTTCGCTTGTCACGCGCGGTCGTGAAGCAGAGGATGTGGTGGGCGGCGCGGCGCAGCGTCTTGCAGCTCACCTCGCCCGGATCGAGGGATCGATAGGCGCGGCGGCGGATCGGCTGGACCAAGCGGCGGGCGGACTTGGCATGACTGTCGATGACAGTCTCGCCCGCGCGTCCGAAGCCTTGGATGCGACGCGATCCGGTCTTGATGCACAAGGCCAAGCAACGCTGACGATGATCGAAAAAAGCGCCGTGGCTCTCGATAAGGCGGGGTCCGACGCGGCGCGCAGCCTTTCTCGCCGTATCGAGACATTGGCCGCCCAACTCGATTCGCTGGCGGCTCAATTGTCCGGACATGACGACAATAGCCAAGCGATTGCAGCGCGTATTGGCCGCGAACTTGAACTGCTGGAAGAGCGTCATGCGGCCTTGGCCAGCGGCGGATTGGACGATGCCGCCCGCTATCAGGAGGCGTTGACCGAGATGCGTGCAACCGTCCAAGCGCTGCATGAAGAGATGGGCAGCAGCGTGCAGCGCGCGGACGGCCTTGTGCATCGCACGCAAATCCTTGCAGCAGCCGTCAACGGGCTTGGCCACACGATGGGCGAAGCATTGCCCGAATTCCTGACCCGAATCGAAGCGCAGACCAGCCGCGCGCGGGAAGCTGCCGGCACGCTGCAGCCGCAGGTCGAAACGATCGTGGCGACAAGCAATGTTGCGGGTGAGCGGATGGCAGCGATGGAAGAGGCGCTCGTTCGCCAGCAGAATTTGCTTCACGACCTCCTCGACAGGCTGGAAAGAATTACGGGCAATGTCGGCGACCTAGACGGCAATGCGCGGCGACTGATCGCCGAAACCGGACCGGAACTGGTCGACGCGCTTATTCGTGTGCGCGAGACGGCGAACCAGGCCGCTGCTTCGGCGCGCGAGGCGATCGCCACCGTTATCCCGGAAAGCGCTGCCGCCTTGGGGCAGGCGGGAGTCGAAGCCGTGCGAGCATCGGTCGCGCCGCACCTCGCCGCGCAAATGGCCGAGCTCAACGACGCTGCGAAGAGATCCGCCGAAGCGGCTCGCATCGCGTCCGAACGCCTTACCCGCCAGATCGTTACGATCGGCGAGACCACCGCGGCGATCGAGGCACGGATTACGGAAGCGCGCGAGGAGCAGGAACGGAGCGATAGCGACACGTTCAGTCATCGCGTGGCATTGTTGATCGACGCGCTCAATTCCGCGGCAATCGACGTCAGCAAATTGCTGTCGAATGAGGTGAGCGACACTGCCTGGGCGGCCTATTTGAAGGGTGACCGCGGCGCGTTCACGCGCCGCGCGGTGAAGCTCCTGTCATCCGGCGAGGCCCGCGAGATCGGACGGCATTATGAAAATGATCCGGAATTCCGCGAACAGGTGAACCGCTACGTCCACGATTTCGAAGCGATGCTCCGCCGCCTCCTCTCCGATCGCGACGGTCAGGCGCTGAGCGTCACCATGCTCTCATCCGACATGGGCAAGCTTTACGTCGCATTGGCCCAAGCGATCGAGCGGTTGCGAGCTTGATCCTTAGCGGGCCCAATCGAGCTGTTCGACCCCGATCCAGCCGAAGATGTAGTTGAGGTAGAAGAGCGTGAAGAGCGCTGCCGAAAGGATAGTGGCGCGTAATGCCGCCCGCCCGAAACTGAAGCGATGCGGCGCGCTGTCCGCATGACCCGGGATACGATCGACGCCCATTTCCTCGTCCGTCCGCACACCGAATGGGATGACAACGAAAAAGCTCATCACCCAGAAGAGGGCGTAAATAGCGAAGATTGAGCCGATCTGCATGGGCGTCCCTTAAACTATCGTGAGACACTTACAAACCGGCTCGATTATGGTTCGCCCGTGCTATCGTCTTGCCCCGCTAGGGCTGAGCTTGTCGAAGCCCGTGGGAATCGCACGTTGCTCACGCCCTTCGACAGGCTCAGGGCTAGCGGGGTGGGTCGTAACTCGGATCTGGCCCCGTGGTTGCCGTCAAACCCGCACGATGAGGACGTTCACCACCGGCTTCTTGCCCGTCCAATCGGTGGCGCAGCGCCGCACCGCGAGGCGGATGGCTTCGCGAAGCTTGTCTTCCGGCCCGCCCTTGCGCGCGGCTTCTTCCGCCGCCTCGCAGGCTTCTCCGAGGAAGGCTTCGCGATCTTCCTCCACCGGTACGCCGTTAAAGCTGATCTGCACGTCGCCGACAATCCGATCGTTCGAATCCATCGCGACGGCGACGGAAATAGTGCCGAATGCAGCAATCTTGCGCCGCTCGTTCATCGTCGATCCGTCGGCCGCGAGGATGACGTCGCCGTCAAGGATCAAGCGCCCCACCCTCTCCTCACCCAATTTCTTCGGGCCGTTGGGTGCGAGGCGGACGAGGTCGCCATTCTTCTGCATGATGCCGCGCGGCACGCCGCATTGGAGGGCGAAGCGTTCATGCTCGGCCATGTGGCGGATTTCGCCATGGACAGGCACGATGATTTCGGGCCGGATCCACTGATACATGGCGGCAAGCTCCGGGCGGCCGGGATGGCCAGAGACGTGCACATCCGCCTGACGGTCGGTGATCATGTGGATGCCGCGATGGGCCAGCTCGTTCTGGATGCGGCCGATCGCGATCTCGTTGCCGGGTATCTGCTTGGACGAGAAGACGACAAGGTCGCCTTCGTCCAGCTTGATCTTGTGCTGATCGAAGGCGATGCGGGCGAGTGCGGCGCGGCTTTCCCCCTGCCCGCCGGTGGCGATGATCATGACTTCATGCTTGGGCAGGCCCATCGCCGTTTCAAAGTCCACGGTTTCCGGGAAATCGGTGAGATAGCCGACGCTCTTCGACACGCGCAGGATCCGGTCGAGCGAGCGGCCCGCGACACAGACCTTGCGACCGGTATCTTGCGCGACATGGCCGAGGGTCTTCAGACGCGCGGCGTTGGACGCGAAGGTGGTGACGAGCACGCGGCCCTTGGCACCCTGGATCGTCGCGTCGAGCCCTTCGCGGACCGTCGCCTCCGACCCCGAAGGCTCGGGATTGAAGACATTGGTTGAATCGCAGACAAGCGCGAGCACGCCTTCGTCGCCAATCGCGCGGAGTTCGGCTTCGGTGCTGGGATCGCCAAGCTGCGGCGCGTCATCCAGCTTCCAGTCGCCGGTATGGAAGATCTTGCCATATGGCGTGTCGATGAGGAGTGCGTTGCCCTCCGGAATGGAGTGCGCGAGCGGGATGTAACGGAAGCCGAAGGGGCCAACCTGGAAATCCCCCTGCATCTCGATAACGTTAAGCTTTACCTCTTCGAGGAGCCCCTCCTCTTCCAATTTTCCGGCGATCAAACCGGCGGTGAAGGGCGTGGCGTAGAGCGGCACGCCAAGATCGGCGGCGAGATAGGGAATGGCGCCGATATGGTCCTCATGCCCGTGAGTCAGCACGATACCGAGCAGATCGTCCTTGCGATCCTCAATGAACTTCAGGTCCGGCAACACCAGTTCCACGCCCGGATAGAGCGGATCAGCGAAGGTGAGGCCGAGATCGACCATGATCCACTTTCCCTGGCAGCCATAGAGATTGACGTTCATGCCGATCTCGCCCGAGCCACCGAGCGCGAGAAAAAGGAGTTCGTTACCGGGCTTCATTCTTCAAATATTCCAATCTTTTCGTCACTCCGGCGAAAGCCGGAGTCCCGTGGAAGTTCCGTGCGGGCAGAAGGAGATTCCGGCTTTCGCCGGAATGGCGGCCTAAGTCAAAGACCGCTCATAGAGGATGCCGAGCCCGGTGATGGTGAGATCCGGTTCGATCGCGTCGAAGACCTCGCTATGCTTGTCGAACAAGGTGGCGAGGCCGCCGGTCGCGACGACCTTGGCCTGGCGCCCGATCTCCGCCTTGATCCGCGCGACGAGCCCCTCGATCATCGAGACATAGCCCCAATAAATGCCGCTGTGCATCGCTTCCTCGGTAGAGCGGCCGATCACCTGCGCGCCTTCCGGCGCCTCGATCGCGATTCGCGGGAGCTTCGCCGCCGCGGCGACGAGGGCGTCGAGCGACAGGTTGATACCCGGCGCGATCACGCCGCCTTTGTAAGTGCCGCTATAATCGATCACGTCAAACGTGGTCGCCGTGCCGAAATCAATGACGATGAGGTCGCCGGGATGAGCCTCATGCGCGGCAATGGCGTTGACGAGCCGATCGGCGCCAACCGCTTCGGGCTGGGGCAAGTCGACCGCGATGCCGAATTCCACCGGCGCGCGGCCCGCGACGAGCGGCGTCACGTTGAAATATTTTTCGGCCAGCACTTCCAGATTATGGAGCGCGCGCGGGACGACCGTCGCGATGATCACGGCTTCCACATCATCCAGGCCATAGCCTGAAAGGTCGAGCAGCTGCCGCAGCCACACCGCATATTCGTCCGCCGTCCGTCTGGGATCGGTCGCGATCCGCCAGCGCGCGCGAATCTCGCGGCCCTTCATCAGGGCAAAGACGATGTTGGTGTTTCCGGCGTCGAGGGCGAGGAGCATGAGGCGTTCCGATCAGTCCACGATGAACAGCTTGGCCCCAACTTCAGTCGAGGATCGGTGAGCTGCATCGCCAAAATCGGATACGTGATAACTCATTCCAGCCTTGAGGTGAAATGTGCGTCCGTCCTTCAGCTCGGATACGAGTTCGCCTTCGAGAACGAACAGAACATGGCCCCGGTCGCACCAATGGTCGGCGAGATAGCCGGGTGAATATTCGACCATTCTGATCCGCGTGTCGCCGACCATCACGGTCCGTGAGACGACCGTTCCATTTTCCCCCGGCTTATCCGAGGCTGGCTCACGCGTCCAGTCAACACATGTGAACGCGACTTCCGGTAACTTCATTCTCCATCTCCCCCCTTCGGCACGACCAACGCCATTTCCGCCGTATCCTCCCAGCCGAGCGCCTCGTAGAGCGGTCGCCCCTGTGCGGTGGCGTGGAGGATCATGAACTGGAGGCCGCGCCGCTGCGCCTCGCGGGTTGCTTCGGCCATTAGCTTCTTGGCGATACCCTGCCCGCGAAAGTCGGGCTCGACATAGACGTTGAGGATATAGCCGCGCCGGTCCATTAGCGGGTGAGCGGGGTGCGGCGGCCAATCGATCTCCATCATGCCAAGGCCGGCGACGGAACGCCCTTCATAGTCCGCGGCCCAGCCAAAATAGCGGCCATCGGCAAGCCGCGGTTCGAGCCAAAGGCAGAAGGGCTCGCCCATCGACGCGATCACATTCTCGCTCCGCCCGGAATCGCGGAACATGGATTCGCGATGATGGCAGACGAGGTCGCGGTCTTCAGGCGTGAGAGGGCGGATAAGCATGGCCATGCCCTAAATCAGAAATACGTCACCGGCATTAACAATGCGCGTGGAGCCATCCGCGATCCGCAGGCGCAGCGCGCCTGTTTCGTCCAACCCATCGAACAGCCCTTCCACCTTCTCGCCCGCAGCAGCGGCGGTTAGGGCGGTGCCGATTGGGTGGGACGCAGCAAGCCAGCGGTCACGGATGACCCGCAGGCCTTCATTGCGCCAGCGCCCGAGCCAGCGCGCAAACGCATCGGCCAGCGCGTCGAGGAAGGTGGCGGGATCTGGCGCGACACCCGCGAGGGCCGCGACGCTGGTGGTCGGCCGCTCCAGCGTCTCCGGATGATGAGCGAGGTTGACGCCGAAGCCGATCACCACGGCATCGCCCGATCGTTCGAGGAGGATACCGGAAAGCTTCGCGCCGCTCGCCAATATGTCGTTCGGCCACTTGATGAGCAGAGGCGCGTCTGGCGCATAGAGGCCGATAATTTCGTGAAGCGCGACAGCGGCGGTCAACGCCAGCGTATGTGCAGGCGGGTCGCCGGGCTGCACGCGCACCAGGGTGCTGGCGTAGAGATTGCCCGGCGGCGATTGCCATTCGCGGCCCTGGCGTCCCCTGCCCCCGGTCTGCCGGTCGGCGCGCAGCCAGGTGCCCTCCGGCGCGCCATCCCGGGCGAGCGCGGCGACATCGTCGTTGGTGCTGCGCGTCTCCGGGACGGAGCGGATCAGAAGAGGGCTCCAGCGGCGTTCAGCGAAGCCGTGCCGAGTGGCTCAAGCGCGAACCAGCCCAAAGGCGACACGAACAGGGCCGCGGCCAGGATCACCGCACTGCTCACGAGATCGCGCCGTGCCTCGAAGGCCGGGGCCGGATCGTCGAAATACATGACCTTGATGATGCGCAGATAATAGAAGGCGCCGATCACCGAGGTCGCGATGCCGACTGCCGCGAGCCAGGTGAGGTTCGCCGCCACCGCAGCTTCGAAGACGTAGAATTTCGGCCAGAAGCCCATGAGCGGCGGAATGCCCGCGATCGAGAACATGAACATCGCCATGGCCGCCGCGAGGGCCGGACGCGTGCGCGACAGGCCGGAGAGCGACACGATGGTTTCTACCGGCTGGCCTGCCTCGTCACGCATCCGAAGCACGACGAAGAAGGTACCGAGCGTCATCACGACATAAACCGTCATGTAGAACAGCACCGAGGCGACGCCTTCGGGCGTTCCGGCGGCGAGCCCGATGAGCGCGAAGCCGACATTGTTGATCGAGCTATAGGCAAGCAAGCGCTTGATATTCTGTTGCCCGATTGCCGCGACGCCGCCAAGGATGGTCGAGGCCAATGCCATGAAGATGACGATCTGGCGCCATTCGAACGTGGCCGCGCCCAACGCCTCGATCGTCACGCGGGTGAGGAGCGCCATGGCGGCGACCTTCGGCGCGGAGGCGAAGAATGCGGTGACCGGCGTCGGCGCGCCTTCGTAGACGTCCGGCGTCCACATGTGGAACGGTACGGCACTGACCTTGAAGGCCAATCCTGCGAGGACGAAGACGATGCCGAACAATTCGCCGGTCGAGATGCCGTCCGTCGCGATCGCCGCCGCAATGCCTTCAAAGCTCGTGGAGCCGCTAAAGCCGTAGAGAAGCGAAACGCCGTAGAGCAGGATGCCGCTCGCCAGCGCGCCCAGCACGAAATATTTGAGGCCTGCTTCGGCCGAGCGGCTGTCCTTGCGCTGGAAGGAAGCGAGGACGTAGGCGGCAAGGCTCTGAAGCTCCAGGCCGACATAGAGGGTGATGAGATCGCCCGCCGAGGCCATCATGCCCATGCCGACCGAGGACAGCAGGATCAGCACCGGATATTCGGTGCGATAGACGCCGTCGCGCGCAAACCAGCTCATCGCCGAAAGCATGGCGATGGCGGCCGCGACATAGATGAGGATCTTGGCGAAGGCGGCGAAGCTGTCGGCGACGAACAGGCCGTTAAAGGCGATGCCGCCAGGGCCCGTCACGCCCGGCACGACAAGGGCCGCGCCGATGAAGGCGAGGACGGCGAGCCAGGTCGACAGGCGTGCAGCCTTGTCGCCCGCAAAGGCCGCGACCATCAAAAGGGCGATGGCGCTCGCCGAAAGGATGATTTCCGGCAGCGTCAGGACAAGCGAATAACCCATTAGTGCGCTCCCCCTTCACCATGGGCGGGCGCGGCATGCGCTTGCGGCATCACGCCTTTTCCTTCCGTAACCTGTGCATCGCTCATCGGTGTTGCGCGCTCGATCCGCTCAAGAAGGCGGGTCACGTCGTCGCGCATCGGCGCCATGAAGCTTTCGGGATAAACGCCCATCCACAGCACGACGGCGGCAAGCGGTGCGAGCATCGTGATTTCCCGCTTGGTCAAATCGGGGAGACGCGCCACCTCTTCATTCGGCGCGCTGCCATAAGCGACGCGGCGATAGAGGTAGAGCATGTAAGCGGCACCAAGGATGATGCCCGTCACCGCGACGAAGCCGACCCAGCTATTGGCCTGATAGACGCCCATCATCGCGAGGAATTCGCCGACGAAGCCCGACGTGCCGGGCAGGCCGACCGAGGCCATGGTGAAGAGCAGGAACAGCAAAGCATAAGCCGGCATATTGTTCGACAGGCCGCCATAAGCCGAGATTTCACGGGTGTGCAGGCGGTCGTAGATGACGCCGACGCACAGGAAGAGCGCGCCCGACACGATGCCGTGGCTGAGCATGACGACAAGGCCGCCCTCAATCCCCTGCCGGTTGAAGGCGAAGAGGCCGAAGGTGACGAACGCCATGTGCGCGACGGACGAATAAGCGATGAGCTTCTTCATATCCTGCTGCACCAATGCCACGAGCGACGTGTAGACGATGGCGACCATCGACAGGCCCATGACGAGCCAGAAATATTCCGCCGAGGCTTCCGGGAACATCGGCAGCGAGAAACGGACGAAGCCATAGCCACCGAGCTTCAGGAGCACGCCCGCCAGGATCACCGAGCCCGCGGTCGGCGCCTGAACGTGCGCATCGGGCAGCCAGGTGTGGACCGGCCACATGGGCAGCTTCACCGCGAAGGAGGCGAAGAAGGCGAGCCATAGCCAGGTCTGCGCGGAAACCGGGAAGTCGTAAGCCATCAACGCCGGGATCGACGTCGTACCAGCCGTGAACACCATCCACAGCATCGCGATCAGCATCAGCACCGATCCCAAGAGCGTGTAGAGGAAGAATTTATAGGAGGCGTAAATCCGGTTCGCGCCGCCCCAGATGCCGATGATCAGGTACATCGGAATAAGGCCAGCTTCGAAGAATACGTAGAACAGGAACAGATCCTGCGCCATGAACACGCCGAGCATCAGCGTTTCCATGAACAGGAAGGCCGCCATATATTCGGGCACGCGCTTGTCGATCGCTTCCCAGGACGCGAGGATGCAGATCGGCATCAGGAAGACCGACAGGACGATCAGCATCAAGGCGATGCCATCGATCCCAAGCGCCCAGGCGAACGGCCCGAAGCCGCCCAGATTTTCAACGAACTGCCACTGCGCGCCGCCAATATCGTAATTGACCCATAGCAGGATGCCGAGCGCCAGTTCGACAAGCGTCGCGATGAGCGCGAGCCAGCGGGCGCCATTTGCGCTCAAGAAGAGACAGGCGGCGGCGGCCAGCGTAGGGACCGCCAGCATCAAAGTCAGAATGGGAAAGCCGAATTCGTTCACAGCTTGTTGCCCCCAAATTCGTTCATCGCGGCCCTCATCGCGCCATCACCCAGGTGGTGGCCGCGGCAAGGCCGATCAGCATGACGAAGGCGTAGGAATAAAGATAGCCGGACTGGAGCCGCGTGAAGAGACGATTGCCCGCCACTGCCACCGCCGCGACGCCGTTCGGACCGAAGCGGTCGATCGTTGCCTCATCGCCCTTCTTCCAGAACAGGCGGCCGAACCAGAAGGCCGGGCGGACGAACAGCAGATTGTAGAGTTCGTCGAAATACCACTTGTTCAGCAGGAACTTGTAGAGAACGCCGAACTGGCCGACGAACCGGTCCGGGATCGACGTGTCGCGGATATAGGCCGCAAACGCGATCAGGAAGCCAAGGATCATCACGGCCGCGGGCGACAATTTCACCCAGAGCGGCACTTCGTGAATGGCGTGCATCAGATGCTCGTCGAACGCGATCGATCCGGCCCAGAAAGCGGTGCCCTCACCCGGCTCCAGGAACGGGCCGTGGAAGACGAAACCGGCAAAGATCGCACCGATGGTCAGGACAATGAGCGGCACCAGCATCGGCCACGGGCTTTCGTGCGGGTGATGGCCGCCCGTGCCTTCCTTGATGGCGTGCGCGGGCGCTTCATGCCCGTGCGGATCATGGCCCGCATCTTCGTCCGAGGGATGATCGTGATGATCGCCGTGAAGCGCATGCTGGATGTGCTCGGACGCCGCCCAGCGCGGCTTGCCGAAGAAGGTGAGGAAGACAAGGCGCCAGCTGTAGAAGCTGGTGAGCAAAGCCGCGAACACGCCGACGAAGAAAGCGATGCCGCCCGCTGTCGTTCCGGCCGCGAACGCGCCCTCGATGATCGCGTCCTTCGAATAGAAGCCCGCAAAACCGAACACGCCGATCACGCCCACGCCGGTAATGGCGAGCGTCCCCGCCATCATCGCCCAATAAGTGAGCGGGATGGATTTCCGGAGGCCGCCATAGAAGCGCATGTCCTGTTCATGGTGCATGGCGTGGATGACCGAGCCCGCGCCAAGGAACAGCAGAGCCTTGAAGAAAGCGTGCGTGAAGAGGTGGAACATCGCCGCGCCATAAGCGCCGACGCCAGCCGCGAAGAACATGTAGCCCAATTGCGAGCAGGTCGAATAAGCGATGACGCGCTTGATGTCGTTCTGCACCGTGCCGACGGTCGCCGCGAACAGGGCCGTGGCGGCGCCGACGAAGGTGACGACGGTGAGCGCCGTGTCGCTCGTCTCGAACATTGGCGACAGGCGGCAGACCATGAACACGCCCGCCGTGACCATCGTCGCGGCGTGGATGAGCGCGGAGACCGGCGTCGGGCCTTCCATAGCGTCCGGAAGCCAGGTGTGGAGGCCGAGCTGCGCCGACTTGCCCATCGCGCCGACGAAGAGCAGCAGGCAGAGGACGGTCATCGTGTCGAAACGCGTCCCGAGGAAGCCGATCGTCGAACCGGTCATGCCGGGAGCTGCTGCGAGGATTTCCGGAATGGAAACGGTGCCAAAGATCAGGAAGGTGCCGAAGATGCCGAGCGAGAAGCCGAAATCGCCGACGCGGTTCACCACGAACGCCTTGATCGCGGCCGCATTGGCAGACGGCTTCTGATACCAGAAACCGATGAGGAGGTAGGAAGCGAGGCCCACCCCTTCCCAGCCGAAAAACATCTGGATGAGGTTGTCGGCCGTCACCAGCATCAACATCGCGAAGGTGAAGAGCGACAGATAGGCGAAGAAGCGCGGCTGGCTGTCGTCCTCCGCCATATAGCCCCAGCTATAGAGGTGGACGAGGCTGGATACGGTGGTCACGACGATGAGCATCACCGCCGTCAGCGTATCGACGCGGAGCGACCAATCGACGACAAGATCGCCCGAGCGGAGCCACGGCAGGACCGTGACGACCTGTTCCTGAAGGCCGCCCGACAGGAAGCCGAGAAAGACGGGCCAGGAAAGCGCGCAGGACACGAACAGGGCGCCGGTCGTGATGGCCTTGGCGGCCGTGTTGCCGATGGCCCGGTTGCCGAGCCCTGCGATGGCGGCTGCCAGAAGCGGCAGGAAGACGATGAGCTGGATATTCATGTCAGCCCTTCATCTGGTTGACGTCGTCGACCGCGATGGTGCCGCGGCCACGGAAGTAAATGACGAGGATGGCGAGGCCGATGGCGGCTTCGCCAGCGGCGACGGTCAGCACGAACATCGCGAACACCTGCCCCACCATATCGCCGAGATAAGCGGAGAAGGCGACGAGGTTGATGTTCACGGCGAGCAGGATCAGCTCGATCGCCATCAGGATGACGATGATGTTCTTCCGGTTGAGGAAGATACCGAGCACGCCGAGCACGAACAAGATCGCGCTAACAACGAGATAGTGGCCAAGGCCGATCATGCCCGTCCTCCGCTATAGAGTGTACCAATCCCGTTCGTGTCGAGCGTAGTCGAGACACGCATCTGCCGGGTGGGCCGCTTCTCGACTTCGCTCGAAGCGAACGGTTGTGCAGAGGAAATGCCGATCATAGCTCCACCCCCTGCCCGATACCGGGGTTCATGTTGCGGGTCGCCTCTTCCGGACGGCGGCGGTTCTGCTCAGACGGGTTTTGCGGACGAAGGCCGCTGCGGGTGCGATGCGTCAGAACGATCGCGCCGATCATCGCGACGAGAAGAACGAGGCCAGCCGCCTCGAAGATGTAGAGATAGCGCGTGAAGAGGACCGTCCCAAGTGCCTCGATATTCGGGACAGAAGGATCGACCGGCGCCGCCTTGGAAGCGACCGAGACGCCGCCCGCATTCCAGGCGGCCACCGCGAAGATCATCTCGGCGAGTAGGACGACCGCCATCAGGGCGCCGAAGCCCGCATAGCGCGCGAAGCCCGCCCGCATCTCCGCGAAATCGACGTCGAGCATCATGACGACGAAGAGGAACAGCACCGCGACCGCGCCGACATAAACGATGACGAGCAGCATAGCGATGAACTCGGCGCCGAGGATCAGCATCAAGCCCGCCGCGTTGAAGAAGGCGAGGATCAGCCACAGCACGCTGTGCACCGGGTTGCGCGACAGGATCGTCAGCGCACCGCTGGCGATCACGATCGTCGCAAACAGGTAGAATGTGAACGTCTGTATCACGTTTCTATCGTGCCCCTTCAGATTCGGCTGGCGGCTTAACGGTAAGGCGCATCGGCGGCAATGTTCGCGGCCAAGACCCGCTCCCATTTGTCGCCGTTTTCAAGGAGCTTCGCCTTGTCGTAGATAAGCTCCTCGCGCGTTTCGGTCGAAAATTCGAAATTCGGTCCTTCAACGATGGCATCGACCGGGCAGGCTTCCTGACAGAGGCCGCAATAGATGCACTTCGTCATGTCGATGTCGTAGCGCGTGGTGCGGCGGCTGCCGTCCTCGCGCGGTTCGGCCTCGATGGTGATGGCGAGCGCCGGGCACACCGCTTCGCACAATTTGCACGCGATGCAGCGTTCCTCGCCATTGGGATAGCGGCGCAGCGCATGTTCACCGCGGAAACGGGGCGACAGCGGGTTCTTCTCATAAGGATAGTTGATCGTCGCCTTGGGCTTGAAGAAATATTTCAAGGTTAGCCAATGCGCCTTCACGAACTCCCAGAGGGTGAAGGATTTGATCCAGTGCGCGATCATGCGAGCGCTCCGTAACGGGTGATCATAAGGTAACCGGACACGATCGCCACCCAGAGAAGGGCGAAGGGCAGGAAGATCTTCCAGCCCAGCCGCATCAGCTGGTCGTAGCGGAAGCGCGGCACGGTCGCCTTCACCCAGGAAAAGATGAAGAAGAAGATGAATATCTTGGCAAACAGCCAGATGATGCCGGGCACCACATAGAGCGGCGCCCAGTCGATAGGCGGCAACCACCCGCCCCAGAAGAGCGTAGCGTTCAATGCGCACATCAGCAGCACGTTGCCATATTCGCCGAGCCAGAAGAGCGCGAAGCTCATCGAGCTATATTCGGTCTGGTAACCGGCAACGAGCTCGGATTCCGCCTCCGTGAGGTCGAACGGCGCGCGTGCGGTTTCGGCCATGGCGGAGATGAGAAAGATCACCGCCATCGGGAACAGCAGGGGATTGAAGCCGAAGCCGTTCAAGAAGAACACGTGGCTCTTCTGCATGGCGATAATGCCCTGCAGGTTGAACGTGCCTGCCCATAGGATCACCGTGATGAGGACGAAGCCGATCGAGACTTCATAGCTCACCATCTGCGCGGCCGCGCGGAGCGCCGAGTAGAAGGGATATTTGGAGTTGGACGCCCAGCCCGCGATAATTACGCCGTAAACGCCGAGCGAGGAAGCCGCGAGGATATAGAGCAAGCCTACGTTGATGTCGGCGAGCACCATGTCCGGCCCGAACGGGATCACCGCCCAGGCGATGAGCGCGATCGTAAAGGTGATGATTGGCGCCAAGAGGAACAGCCCGCGATTGGCCGAGGACGGGATGATGGTTTCCTTGAGGAACACCTTCAGGCCATCCGCGAAGCTCTGCAGCAGGCCAAAGGGGCCGACCACGTTCGGCCCGCGCCGCAGCGCCATCGCCGCCCAGATCTTGCGATCGGCATAGATGATCATAGCGACCGCCAGCATCAGCGGCAGCGCGATCATCAGGATGAGGATGAGGGTCGAGACGAACCAGCCGAAGCCGTAGCCAAGCTGACCCTGGAACCATTCGGTCATGCTTGTGCCCCCTCTCCGTTCGCTTTGAGCGAAGTCGAGAAGCGTGGCGCAGTCACAAACGTGTCTCGACTACGCTCGACACGAACGGCGTTTGTGGAAAGCGCCATCATTCCGCGGCCTCCGCAAAGTCTTCCCCGTGCAGGATTTCAGCCGAGCAGCGCCGCAGCGTGGGCGAGGATCGTGCGATCGGGTTGGTGAGGTAGAAATCCTTGATCGGATAGGCGACTTCCGTGCCCTGCGCGATCGCTTCAGCCTTGAGCGCGGGCGGCGCCCAATCGAAGCGGACAAGGCCTGCTTCTGCAAAGGCCGGATATTCCGCGAACAAAGCCGTGCGAAGCTCGCCGAAGCTGTCGAACGGCAGCGGCTTACCGAGCACCGCCGAAAGCGCGCGGAAGATCGACCAATCCTCGCGGGCATCACCCGGCGGGAAGATCGCCCGTTCGCTATATTGCACTCGGCCTTCGAGGTTCACGTAGATGCCGTGCTTCTCGGTATAGGCCGCGCCCGGCAGGATCACGTCGGCACCATGCGCGCCCTTGTCGCCATGATGGCCGACATAGACCTTGAAGCTCTTGTCGAAGGGCGAAAGGTCCGCCTCGTCCGCGCCGAGCAGGAAGAGCAATTTCGGCGCCTTCTCCGCCAGCGCCGCCATGCCCCCGGCAAGCGCATAGCCGAGCATCAGCCCGGCCGTGCGCGCAGCGACGGTGTGGAGGACGTTATAGCCGTTCCAGTCGCCCCGGATGAGGTTGAGGCTGTCGACCAGCGCGAGGCTCGCGGCCTGGCCGCCCGGCACCTTCAGCGCCGAACCGCCGACGATCATCGCCGGACGCTCGGCCTTCGTCATCGCGTCCGCCGCCGCCTTTGGCAGCTTGGCGAGCAGCGACATGTCATTGCCCAGCCATTCCACCGGATAGGTGAGATCGACTTCCGGCCCGATCGCAAAGACCTTCGCACCCTTCTTCACCGCCTTGCGGATGCGGGTATTGACGAGGCTTGCTTCCCAGCGCGGATTGGTGCCGACGAGCAGGATCGCATCGGCCGTCTCGATGCCAGCGATGGTCGTGTTGAAATTGACCGCCGCGATGTTGGTCGCGTCATAGGCAAGGCCAGTCTGGCGGCCTTCGATGAGGTTCGAGCCGAGCGATGCGAGCAGCTTCTTCGCCGCATACATGGTCTCGACGTCCACGAGATCGCCCGCGACGGCCGCGACGCTGTCACCCGCCTTCTTGGCGACTTTGGCGATGGCATCGAACGCCTCTTCCCAGGTCGCGGCCTGGAGCTTGCCGCCCTTGCGCACCCACGGCCGGTCGAGCCGGTTCCGGGTAAGGCCATCGACCATGTGGCGCGTCTTGTCGTGCGCCCATTCCTCATTCACCTCTTCCGAGATGCGGGGAACGACGCGCATCACTTCGCGCAGGCGGCTGTCGATGCGGATATTGGTGCCGACGCCGTCGCTGACGTCGATGCCCGGCACCTTGGAAAGCTCCCACGGCCGCGCCTCGAACGAATAAGGCTTCGAAACGAGCGCGCCCACGGGGCAGAGATCGACGACATTGCCCGAAAGCTCGGACGTCACCGCGCCTTCGAGGTAGGACGTGATCTGCATATTCTCGCCGCGATAGATGGCGCCGATTTCCTCGACGCCCGCCACTTCCTCGGCGAAGCGCACGCAGCGCGTGCACTGGATGCAGCGGGTCATGATCGTCTTGACGACCGGACCCATATATTTCTCGGTCACCGCCCGCTTATTCTCGGCGAAGCGGCTGTGGCCCCGGCCATAAGCGACTGCCTGGTCCTGCAGGTCGCACTCGCCGCCCTGGTCGCAGATCGGGCAGTCGAGCGGGTGGTTGATGAGCAGGAACTCCATCACCCCTTCCCGCGCCTTCTTGACCGCCGGAGACATGGTGGTGATTTCCTGGCCGTCGGAAGCGGGCAGCGCACACGAGGCCTGCGGCTTGGGCGGCCCCGGCTTCACCTCGACCAGACACATGCGGCAATTGCCCGCGATGGTCAGCCGTTCGTGATAGCAGAAACGCGGAATCTCCTTCCCCGCCGCCTCGCACGCCTGCATCACAGTGGCGCCAACGGGAACCTCGACCTCGATACCGTCTACTTTGACCTTGGGCATGACTTACTCCGCGGCCTCGAGGGCGCCGCCCTGCTTTTCGATGATGCGCCGCTCGATTTCGGGGCGGAAATGGCGGACGAGGCCCTGGATGGGCCAGGCGGCTGCGTCGCCAAGGGCGCAGATGGTGTGGCCTTCAATCTGCTTCGTCACATCGAGCAACGTGTCGATTTCGCCGATATCGGCGTCGCCGGTGCGCAGGCGCTCCATGACACGCCACATCCAGCCGGTGCCTTCGCGACACGGCGTGCACTGGCCGCAGCTTTCATGCTTGTAGAAATAGGAGATGCGGCTGATCGCGCGGACGATGTCGGTGGACTTGTCCATGACGATGACGGCGGCGGTGCCGAGGCCGGAGCCAAGCGCGCGCAGGCCGTCGAAGTCCATCGGCGCGTCCATGATCTCCTTGGCCGGGACCAAGGGAACCGAGGAGCCGCCCGGAATGACGGCGAGGAGATTGTCCCAGCCGCCGCGGATGCCCCCGGCGTGCTTTTCAATGAGTTCGCGGAACGGGATCGACATGGCTTCTTCGACCACGCACGGCTTGTTCACATGGCCGCTGATCTGGAAGAGCTTGGTGCCGTGGTTGTTCTCGCGGCCGAAGCCCTTGAACCAGGCCGCGCCGCGCCGAAGGATGGTCGGCGTGACGGCGATCGATTCCACATTGTTGACGGTCGTCGGACAACCATAGAGGCCCGCGCCCGCCGGGAAAGGCGGCTTGAGGCGCGGCTGGCCCTTCTTGCCCTCCAGGCTTTCGAGAAGCGCCGTTTCCTCGCCGCAAATATAGGCCCCCGCCCCGCGATGGACGAAAACGTCGAAATCATAGCCCGAGCCCGCGGCATTCTTCCCGAGCAGGCCCGCATCATAAGCTTCCTGCACGGCGGCGAAGAGCGTCTCGGCCTCGCGGATGAATTCGCCGCGAATGTAGATGTAGGCGGCCCGCGCGCGCATCGCGAAACCGGCGATCAAAGCGCCTTCGATCAGCTTGTGCGGATCGTGGCGGATGATCTCGCGGTCCTTGCAGGAACCGGGCTCGGATTCGTCGGCGTTGATGACGAGGAAGTTCGGACGGCCGTCCTTCGATTCCTTGGGCATGAAGCTCCACTTCATGCCGGTCGGGAAGCCCGCGCCGCCGCGGCCGCGAAGGCCGCTATTCTTGATTTCCTCGATGATCTGGTCCTGCCCAAGCGCCATCAGGGCCTTGGTATTGTCCCAATCACCGCGCTTCTGCGCCGCCTTCAGGTTCCATGGCTGGAACCCGTAGACGTTGGTGAAGATGCGATCCTTGTCAGCGAGCACGGGCCGCCTCCCCAAAGTTCAAAACCCGTTCGGGCTGAGCTTGTCGAAGCCCTGCCTTTTCCCCCTTAAAAGAAGGGCAGCCCTTCGACAGGCTCAGGGCGAACGGTGCGGGTGACGAGATCATTTCCACTCACCCCGATAATCGTGGTTTTCGGTCGCCATTTCCTTGAGGCTGGTTGGGCCGCCTTCCGGGCAGCTCGTCTGGCGATCGATCTGCGGGCCGGCTTTCGGCATTTCGCCCTTCGCCATGGCTTCGAGGATCGCGGTCATGCTCTCGAAGGTCAGGTCTTCGTAATTGTCGTCGTTGATCTGCACCATCGGCGCATTGGCGCAGGCGCCGAGGCACTCAACTTCGGTCAGCGTAAAGAGGCCGTCCGGCGTCGTCTGCCCCTTCTTCAGCCCCTTGGCATAGCAAGCGGCGAGCACATCATCCGATCCGCGAAGCATGCAGGGCGTGGTGCCGCAAACCTGCACGTGATGACGGCCGACCGGCTGAAGGTTGTACATGGTGTAGAAGGTCGCGACCTCGTAAGCCCGGATATAGGGCATATCGAGATATTTCGCGACATATTCGATCACCGGGACGGGCAGCCAGCCCTGTGTGTTGGTCTCCGCGCCCACTTGGCGCTGGGCGAGGTCGAGCAACGGCAGAAGCGCCGAATGCTGACGACCCAGCGGATAGCGGCCGACGATGATCTTGGCCTGCGCCTCATTCTCCGAAGACCAGGCAAAGCCGCCCCAACGGGCGCGCAGTTCCTCGATATCGGGAAGGCTGTTTGGAAGAATATCAGCCATTCTTGGCAACCTTCAATTTACGAGCGGCGGCTGCGACCACGACACCCGAGCCGACAAGAACGGCAATCGTGTTCAAATCCACGCTGCGAAATAGCGCCATAGCTACGATCACCAGCGCACTGACAGCATAAATAGCAACCCAGAAGGCAATCGAATTAAAGCTCGTCACCGGTCGCACTCCCCGAAAACGATGTCCATGGCGCCGAGGATCGCGGTGGCGTCGGCGAGCATGTGGCCCTTGGTCATGAAATCCATGGCCTGAAGGTGGCTGAAAGCGGTCGGGCGGATCTTGACGCGGTACGGTTTGTTGCTGCCGTCGGAGACGAGATAGACGCCGAATTCGCCCTTGGGGCTTTCGGTCGCGACATAGACTTCGCCCGCGGGCACGTGGAAACCCTCGGTATAAAGCTTGAAGTGGTGGATGAGCGCTTCCATCGACTGCTTCATCTCGGCGCGCTTGGGCGGCACCACCTTGCGGTCGAGCGAAGCGATCGGGCCTTCCGGCATATCCTGAAGGCATTGCTTCATGATCCGCGCGGACTGACGCACTTCCTCGACGCGCACCATCATGCGGTCGTAGCAATCGCCCTTGGTGCCGACCGGCACGTCGAATTCGACGCGGTCATACACGTCATAAGGCTGCGCCTTGCGGATATCCCACGGAATGCCGGACGCGCGGATCATCGGGCCGGAGAAGCCCCAGGCGAGCGCATCTTCCTTCGACACCACGGCGATATCGACGTTGCGCTGCTTGAAGATGCGGTTGTCGACGACGAGGCTCATCGCATCCTCGAACAAAACCGGCAGACGCTTGTCGAGCCAGTCGGCAATGTCGGTGAGGAGCTTTAAGGGCACGTCCTGATGGACGCCGCCGGGACGGAACCAGGCCGCGTGCATGCGCGCGCCCGACGCCCGCTCGTAAAAGTTCATCAGGTCTTCGCGCAGCTCGAACAGCCAGAGGTTCGGCGTCATCGCGCCGACGTCCATGACGTGCGAACCGATGTTGAGGAGGTGGTTCGAAATGCGCGTCAGTTCCGCGAAGAAGACGCGGAGATATTGGGCGCGGAGCGGCACTTCGAGGTCGAGCAATTTCTCGACGGCCAGCACATAGCTATGTTCCTGGCAGAGCGGCGAGACGTAATCGAGGCGGTCGAAATAGGGCAACGCCTGCAGATAAGTCTTATATTCGCATAGCTTTTCGGTGCCACGGTGGAGCAGGCCGACATGCGGGTCCACGCGCTCGACAATTTCGCCGTCCAGCTCCAGCACAAGGCGAAGGACGCCGTGCGCCGCCGGGTGCTGCGGGCCGAAATTGATCGTGTAGTTCGCGATCTGCGATTCCGTCGCGCCGGTGCGGGCGACATCTTCTTCGCGGGCAAGCTGGTTCTGATCGGTATCCATTACATCGCACCACTGTCGTTCGTGCCGAGCGCAGTCGAGGCGCGCACCGCGATCGTGCCAACGCCCCTCGACTTCGCTCGGGACGAACGGAGAATGGAAAGGCGTGCCATCATTTCTTCACCTCGCCCGCCTTGGCTGGTGTCGGCGCGCCCGGGGCCTCGCCCTGCACCTTTTCATCGCCCGGCGGGATATATTCCGCGCCCTCCCAAGGAGAGAGGAAGTCGAAGCTGCGGAAATCCTGGGCGAGCTTCACGGGTTCGTAAACCACGCGTTTCTGCTCTTCGGAATAGCGCAACTCGATATAGCCGGTCAGCGGGAAGTCCTTGCGCTGCGGATGCCCCTTGAAGCCATAATCGGTGAGGATACGGCGCAAGTCCGTGTTGCCGCTGAACAGCACGCCGTACATGTCGAACACTTCGCGCTCCAGCCAGCCCGCGACCGGGAAGAGGCCCGTCACCGACGGCACCGGCTTCTCATCGTCCGTCATGACGCGGACGCGGATGCGGTGGTTCTTCGTCACCGAAAGCAGGTGATAGACGACCTCGAACCGCTCTTCGCGCTCCGGATAGTCGACGCCGGCGATTTCCATCAGTTGCTGATAGTCGAACTGGTCGCGAAGCGTGCGGATCACGTCGACGATGCTCTCGCGCTGGACGGTGATGGACACTTCATCCACCTCGTCCTTCGCTTCGATGAAGGCGGCGCCGATCGCGGCCTTTACCTCGTCGATGATGCCTTCGCGAGCAGCGATCCTGGGTGCGCTATTGTTCATGACTTAACGCTCAATCGTACCAGCGCGGCGGATTTTCCGCTGCAACTGCATGATGCCGTAAAGCAGCGCCTCGGCGGTCGGCGGACAGCCGGGGACGTAAATGTCCACGGGCACGATCCGGTCGCAGCCGCGCACGACGCTGTAGCTATAATGATAATAGCCGCCGCCATTGGCGCAGCTGCCCATCGAGATCACGTAGCGCGGCTCCGACATCTGATCGTAGACGCGGCGGAGCGCGGGGGCCATCTTGTTGCAGAGCGTGCCCGCTACGATCATCACGTCGCTCTGGCGCGGAGAGGCGCGCGGCGCGGCGCCAAAGCGCTCCAGGTCGTAGCGCGGCATATTCACATGGATCATCTCGACCGCGCAGCAAGCGAGGCCGAAGGTCATCCACCAGAGCGAACCGGTGCGGGCCCACTGGAATAGTTCCTCCGTCGAGGTGACGAGGAAACCCTTGTCCGACACCTCATTCTGGATGTCGTTGAAGAAGCCGGCATCGGGCTGGCGGATGGCGTCGCCACCCGTCATCGGATTGCCGCTCGCGTCCAGGATCACTCCCATTCGAGCGCCCCTTTCTTCCAGGCATAAACATAGCCGAGCGTCAGTTCGGCGAGGAAAATCATCATCGCGGTCCAACCGGCAATGCCGATCGCGCCGAGCGACACCGCCCACGGAAAGAGGAAGGCCGCTTCAAGGTCGAAGATGATGAAGAGAATGGCGACGAGGTAGAAGCGCACGTCGAATTGCGAACGCGAATCCTCGAAGGCCGGGAAGCCGCACTCATATTCGGCGAGCTTGTCCGCATAAGGCTTATGCGACCCCGTGAAACGGGACGCGATCATCGGCAGAGCGACGAACGCCGCTGACAAGGCCAACGCGACGCCCAGGAACAATAGGATCGGCAGATATTCGGCGGCTTGAGGCGCCATCGAGAGTCTCCGGGAGCTTCAGTTGAGGCGGCTTCTAGGACTGCCTCCGTCGAGAGGCAAGGCGAGAAGCAGTGAGAATGAATCGCAAGAACGAGGTGCGCCGACCCGCTCCCACCGTCATTCCGGCGAAAGCCGGAATCTCTTTTCACTTTAGAGCAAAAGGCAGTGAGATTCCGGCTTTCGCCGGAATGACGCAGTTAATTAACGCAAAGCCTGCGCCACCAATTTATGCAGTTTGGAATGGAGCTGGTCGTTGGCTGCCAACACCTGCCCCGTCTCCTGCGCGCGGTCCGCGCCCTTATAGTCGGAGACGAACCCGCCCGCTTCGCGCACCATCAGGATGCCTGCGGCGGTGTCCCAGGGCTTCAGCCCCTCTTCCCAGAAGCCGTCAAAGCGCCCGGCGGCAACCCAGGCGAGGTCGAGGGCGGCCGAACCGAAGCGGCGGATGCCCGCCACTTCCGGCGCCACAGCCTGAAGGATGGCAGACCAGCGGCCGAGATCGCCATGGCCGAAGAAGGGAATGCCGGTCGCGATCAGCGCATCGGCCAGATCGCGGCGTGCGGAAACGCGCAGGCGGCGGTCCTGAAGCCAGGCGCCCCTGCCCTTTTCCGCCCAGAAGCTTTCATCGGTGAGCGGCTGATAGACGAGCCCCTGCGTCACGCCGACGCGCGGTTCTTCCACCGCGATGGAGATGGCGAAATGCGGGATGCCGTGAAGGAAGTTCGACGTGCCGTCGAGCGGATCCACGATCCAGCGCGGCTTCGAAGGATCGCCCTCGATCACGCCGCCTTCTTCTAGGACCAGGCCCCAGTCCGGGCGGGCATGGCGCAATTCCTCGACGACCGTCTGTTCGGCGTGCTTGTCGGCCATGGACACGAAGTCTGCCGGCCCCTTGCGGCTGACCTGAAGCAGCTCCACCTCGCCGAAATCGCGGCGCAGGCGTGGCGCCGCCTTCCGCGCGGCGCGCTGCATGACGGTGATAAGGCCGGAATGAGAAACCACTTACATTCTCCGTTCGTATCGAGCGAAGTCGAGATGCGACTGCGCAGGCGCCCCTCGACTTCGCTCGGGACGAACGATTCACATCTTGGGACTTAGTCCGCGCGGCGGACGTAGGTCTGTTCGTAAACGTCGACGACGATCCGGGTTCCGCTGCCGATATGCGGCGGCACCATGACGCGGACGCCATTGTCGAGGATAGCGGGCTTGTAGGAAGACGAAGCCGTCTGCCCCTTCACCACCGCGTCCGCCTCGACGATCGTCGCTTCGATCGTGTCGGGCAGTTGCACGCTGATCGCTTCTTCGTCGTAAAGCTCCATCATCACGTCCATGCCGTCCTGAAGGAAGGCCGCGGCGTCGCCGAGAAGGTCGCGCGGGAGCGTGGTCTGCTCGTAAGTTTCCTTGTCCATGAACACGAGCATGTCGCCTTCCGGATAAAGGAACTGGAAGTCCTTCGTGTCGAGACGCACGCGTTCCACGGTTTCGGCCGAGCGGAAGCGGACATTGTTCTTGCGGCCGTCGCGCAGGTTCTTGAGTTCAACCTGCATATAGGCGCCGCCCTTGCCCGGCTGCGTGTGCTGAATCTTGACGGCGCGCCAGATGCCGCCTTCATATTCGATGATGTTGCCGGGACGAATGTCCACGCCGCTGATCTTCATGTGCGTCTCACAGATTTGGAAAAGAGCCGGACGCGCCTTTAGCGGGCTGTGCGGTTCCCGGCAAGCAGGGGGTAAGGATTGACCGGTGCGCCCTGATACCAGCTTTCGCCGGGCGCAGTGCGGCTCACCGCGAAATGAAGATGCGGGCCGTCCGGCGAAGCGTTGCCCGTCGATCCCACGAAGCCGATCGGGCTCCCCCGCTCCACTTTCTCCCCCTCGGCAAGGCCCGGCGCATAACGATCGAGATGGGCGTAATAATAGATCCAACGCGCGTCAGGCGAGCGGACATAGGCCGTGACCCCGCCCCCGCCCTCGCTGAAATAGAGCTTCTCAACCGTTCCCGGCGCCGCCGCGACCACCGGCGTGCCGCGCGGCGCCATTATATCGATCGCGTCGTGCACCCGCTCTCCGCCCGCCCGAGCCTGCGTGAAGGTATCGGCCAGCTGCTCCGGCTTCACCCCCGCCACGGGTATGGCGAGGCCGGACGCCCCGACGGCCGGAGCAAGAGTCACGTCTGCGGAGCTGGAAAGCGGCCGCGCGGCCGGAACGTCCGCCGCTTCGACCTGTCGCGTGCCGTTGCCATAGGCGCCGATCCAGAACAGGCTGGTCCCCGCCCCCACCAAAGCGGCGGTCAGGATATTCGATCCGATAAGGGCGATCTTGCCCAAGGCAGGGCTCCTGTCGTTGTTCGGGCGAAACAACGCGCATATCGCAACTTCTTTCCCTGCCCTCCGTTCGCCGTTCATGGCGCGAGGCAAGATCCGCATCGGCTGTTCCGGCTGGAACTACAAACATTGGCGCGGCCTGTTCTACCCCGAGAAGATGGCGGCGAAGAACTGGTTCGCCTTTTACGCGCAGCATTTCGATACGGTGGAAATCAATAACAGCTTCTACCGCCTCCCCTCGTCCGAGACGTTTGAAAAGTGGCGGGATCAGGCCCCTGAAGGCTTTTGTTATGCCGTGAAAGCCAACCGCTTCCTCACCCAGGCCAAGAAGCTGACGGACGGCGCGGAAATGCTGGACTGGATGCTGCCGCCCATCCGCCATTTGCAGCCAAGGCTCGGCCCGATCCTTTTCCAGCTGCCGCCACGCTTCAAGATCAACCTCGAACGATTGGAGGAGTTCTTAAGCGCGCTTCCAAAAGACCTCATCCACGTCTTCGAATTTCGCGAGAAAAGCTGGATCACGGACGAGACGCTGGCGCTCCTCGACCGTCACGGCGCGTCCTTCTGCATCCATGACATGCCCGCCTCCACTACGCCGCGCTGGGCCTCCGGCAAAATCGCCTATGTCCGCTTCCACGGCGGCACCGGCAAATATTGGGGCCGCTATTCCGACGAAGCCCTGTCCGACTGGACCGACTGGATGGCCGATCAGGCCCGCCAGGGCCGCGACGTCTGGGCCTATTTCAACAACGACATCGACGCCCACGCCATCCACGACGCGCAGACACTGAAGGCGATGGTCCGGCAGGTGGTGCGCTAACTTAAAAATCAAAATCGTCACCCTGAACTTGTTTCAGGGTCCATCGACGAAGAGGCGTGTTGCCCACAGGATGGATGCTGAAACAAGTTCAGCATGACCACTTCGGGGTGTAGAGGCGGTCCGGGTGCCGATGGCGCTAGCGTTTCAGCACGTCCCGAAACGCCGCCACCGCCGCACCCGGCCCTTGCGGATGATTCCACACCGCTCCGCACACCGCGAGGAAATCCGCACCAGCTTCGACGAGTACGCGCCCATTGTCCGGCGTGATGCCCCCGATCGCGACGCAGGGTATTTCGAACAAAGTGCTCCACCAGCCCAGGATTGACGGTTCCGGCCGGTGCTGCGTGTCCTTCGTAATCGTCGGAAAGAATGCCCCGAAGGCGACATAGTCCGCTCCCGCTTCCCCCGCTTCCATGGCGAGGTGGCGGCTGTCGTGGCAGGTTACACCGATCTGCGCATTGGGTCCGAGCAGCGCCCGCGCCTCGCGCGGATCGCCGTCGCCCTGCCCCAAATGCACACCGTCCGCGCCAAGCCGCTTGGCGAGCCCCATATCGTCGTTGACGATGAAAGCCACCTCATGCTTCGCGCAGATGCGCTGCAGCGGCTCGGCGAGCTTGGCCGCCTCATGCTGATCGGCCCCTTTTACGCGGAACTGGAATGCCGCGACAGGCCCACCCTCCAAAGCCGCGCGCAGCCGATCCGGGAAATCCCCGCCCACGTCGAGCGGCGAAATCAGATAGAGTTGGCAGTCCGGCCGCCCCCGCGCCTCGAAGCGCTGGGCAAAACCGGGATCGAGGGTAAGATCGTCTTCGTCCATCATCCCGCCTTAGCGGCAGCCGGAGCCGGACGAAAGCGGTTCACGGCCTCCACGAATCCTGCCGGGTCGTCGAGGCGGTGCGCAATCGCACTTATCAACCGGCCTCTTTTGCTCCGTGTCGGTTCGACAAGGGAGATCAGCACATTGGGATAAGCAAGCAGCGAAAGGTTGAGGACGCCCTCCTCTTTCAAGGCCGTGCCCGGCCAGTTCGTGCGAATATCTGCCACGTTGGACGGCATCAGCCGGACTTCGGACAGATTGCCGAGCCGAAGAAGGACAGCGTCAGGTCCAGCCTCGACCGGGCGAAGCCGGAGCGACCGGATCAAATGCAGGATCCAGGCGATTGTCAGAAGGCTTAACCCCGAAAGGATCCAGGCGGCCTTCGCGCTCCAAAGCGAAACGAGCAGATGCACGGCGAACAATTCGATGCTCGCCAGCACCAGGAACACCCAGAGCATGGGTGCCTGGCTCCGATAATAAGAGAAGACGAGTGGCATGCCGCTCCTCCACATTCCCCTCCCTCTCCGCCCGTCACCCCGGCGAAAGCCGGGGTCTCAGGACAGAAAGACACCTCTTTCGTCACGAGATTCCGGCTTTCGCCGGAATGACGTGTTTAGGCGGCCTTTACGGTCGAAGCCTGATTGATTTCATCAATGGCCTCGCCCAGCGCCGCGTCGAAATCCGCATCGCTCATCTGGTGGCGCAGGTCCGACAGCAAAGCGCGGGAGAAGCTGGCGATCATGCCTTCATTCTTGGCAAGCTCGGCGCAGGCTTCGCTGCGGGAAAAGCCGCCGGAAAGCGCCACGACGCGCAGGACGCGGGGATGATCGACGAGCGGCTTGAAGAGGTTCGGCTCGGCGGGAATGGAGAGCTTCAGCATCACCTTGTCATCGCCCGGAAGGGCATCGAGGGCCTTGGTGATTTCTTCAAGCAGGATCGCGTCCGCTTCCGCCCGCTCCGCGCTCTTGATATTCACTTCCGGCTCGATGATCGGAACGAGGCCCGCCGCGAGCACCTGGCGCGCGACATCGAACTGCTGCGCCACCACAGCGGCAATGCCCTCGCGATTGGCGAGATTGATGACGGAGCGTTCCTTGGTGCCGAACACGCCAAGGCTCTTGGCCCGCGCAAGGAGCGTGTCGAGACCCGGCATCGGCTTCATCAATTGAACGCCGTTCGCCTCGTCTTCGAGACCCTTGTCGATCTTGATGAACGGCACGACGCCCTTGTCGATCAGCGCCTGAGGCGTCGCCTTACCGTTCACCTGCCCATCCATGGTCTTTTCAAAGAGGATCGCGCCAATCACCTTGTCGCCGGTGAAGGCGGGCGAGCTGATGATCCGGCTGCGCATCTGATGGATGAGGCCGAACATTTCATCGTCATTCGACCACGCGTCTTCCTCAATTCCATAACCCTTCAGCGCCTTGGGCGTCGATCCGCCGCTCTGGTCCAAAGCGGCGATGAAGCCTTTGCCGCTGGCGATCTTCGTCATCATGTCCTGATCCTGCATGGCTATCCTCTCGATTATGCGGCGTCTTGCGCGCCTTTGGATTCTGGAACCGGCGCCCATGGCGGTCCCTTGAGCTCAAGGCCGTTTCCTTCCGGATCGGCCAGATAGATGGATGGGCCGTCCCCTTCCGCGCCGTAGCGGGAGACGATTTCGCTTTCGATGCCGTGCGTCCTCAGTTCCTCGACAATGGCCGCGCCGTCCCAAGGGAGGACGCGAAAGCAGATGTGATCGACATTGCGGCCCTCCCGGCCCGGTGCCGCGCCTCCCATCGCTCCGATTTTTCCATCGACAGGTACGAGGTCGATGAGGGCCGTGCCGACGCGCAATTGATAGAGGCCGAGTGCCTCTTGCTTCTTTTCCCAGCGCGCGCCCAGAATGTCGATGTAGAACCGCACCATGGTGTCGAGATCGGTCACGCGCAATACGACGTGATCGATCGCCTGGATGGTGATCATTGTTGTTCCAAGGCTTTGACGCCCGGCAGCTCCTTGCCTTCCATCCATTCGAGGAAGGCGCCGCCCGCCGTCGAAACGAAGGTGAAATCGTCCGCCACGCCTGCATGGTTGAGGGCCGCCACAGTATCGCCGCCGCCCGCGACGGAAACAAGCGAACCGCTGACTGTCAGCGCCGCTGCCGTCCTGGCGAGCGCCACGGTGGCTTCGTCGAAGGGCGGGATTTCGAAGGCGCCCAAGGGGCCGTTCCACACCAAAGTGCGGCAGGTCTTGAGCGCATCGGCCAAGGCCTCGACGGCAGCCGGGCCGATGTCCAGGATCATCTCGTCCGCCGCGACTTCGTGGACGTTGACGGTGCGGAGCGAGGCCGGATTGGGCGCGAATTCCTTGGCGACAACCACGTCATACGGCAGGTGCACGGTGCAGCCCGCATGATCGGCGGTGTCGAGGATGCGGAGCGCGGTCTCCTTCAGATCATGTTCGCACAGCGACTTGCCGACATCGACCCCGCGCGCGGCGAGGAAGGTATTGGCCATGCCGCCGCCGATAATCAGGTGATCGACCTTGGTGACAAGGTTCTGTAGCACGTCCAATTTGGTCGAGACCTTGGCGCCGCCGACAACTGCCGCGACCGGGCGTTCGGGGTTGCCAAGGGCGGCTTCCAGCGCCCTCAATTCCTTTTCCATCGCGCGGCCCGCATAAGCGGAAAGCAGATGCGCCAGCCCCTCCGTCGACGCATGCGCGCGATGGGCTGCGGAGAAGGCGTCGTTCACATAGAAGTCGCCAAGCTCCGCCATCGCAGCGGCGAGCGCTGGGTCGTTCTTCTCCTCACCTGCATGAAAGCGCGTATTTTCGAGGATTGCGATGTCGCCCGGATTCATCGTGGCGATGGCGTCCTTGGCACCCTGCCCCTGGCAATCCTCCACGAACCGCACCGGCCTGCCAAGCACCTGCCCATAAGCCCGCGTCACGAGCGAAAGCGACATGTCAGGCCGCTGCACGCCCTTCGGACGCCCGAAATGCGCAAGCATGAGTACGATGGCGCCGCGGTCCGCCAATTCGGTGACGGTCGGGAGCGTGGCACGAATTCGGGTGTCGTCGGTGACCGAACCGTCTGCCATCGGCACATTGAGATCGACGCGAACAAGCGCGCGCTTGCCGCGGACGTCGCCCAGATCGTCGAGGGTTTTAAAAGCTGCCATCATCAATTCCCGTTCGTCCCGAGCGAAGTCGAGGGGCGTGCGTCATAAGGCCGTGCCAGCGCCCCTCGACTTCGCTCGGGACGAACGAAATGAGAGGCGCTGGACAGGATCAGATCAGCTTCGCGATCGCGCCGGCCGTGTCGACCATGCGGTTCGAGAAGCCCCATTCATTGTCGTACCAGGAAACGACGCGGACGAGTTTGCCTTCCAGCACGGCGGTTTCGAGGCTGTCGACTGTCGACGACGCCGGATTGTGGTTGAGGTCGATCGAAACCAGCGGCTCGTCGGTATAAGCGAGAACGCCTTTCAGCGGGCCACTTTCCGAAGCCGCCTTCAGCGCCCCGTTCACTTCCTCAAGCGTGGTGTCGCGCTTCGGCGTGAAGGTGAGGTCGACGAGGCTGACGTTCGGCGTAGGAACGCGGACGGCCGAACCATCGAGCTTACCCTTCAATTCGGGAAGCACCTCGCCTACGGCGCGGGCGGCGCCCGTCGTGGTCGGGATGATCGACATGCCGGCGGCGCGGGCGCGGCGCATATCGGGGTGGATCTGGTCGAGGATTTTCTGATCGTTCGTGTAAGCGTGGATCGTCGTCATCAGGCCGCGCTCGATACCGATCACGTCGTTCAGCACCTTGGCGACCGGCGCAAGGCAATTGGTCGTGCAGGACGCGTTGGAAACGATCCTGTGCTCCGCAGTCAGCTTGTCGTGATTGACGCCATAAACGACGGTCAGGTCCGCGCCCTTGGCCGGGGCCGAAATGAGCACGCGCTTGGCACCGGCTTGCAGATGCTTCTCGCCGCCCGCACGGTCGGTGAAGAAGCCGGTGCATTCGAGCGCGATGTCGATATTGTTTTCGGCATGCGGCAGGTTCGCCGGATCGCGTTCGGCGGTCACCTTGATGCGCTTGCCATCAATGACGATGTCGTTGCCGTCGGCCTTCACGTCGCCCGGATAGGGACCATGGACGCTGTCGCGCTTGAACAGCATCGCGTTCGACTTGGCGTCGGCGAGATCGTTGATCGCGACCAGTTCGAGGCCGCAATCGGGACGCTCCAGGATTGCCCGCGCCACAAGACGGCCAATCCGCCCAAAACCGTTGATTGCAACTCTGGTCATTCCCACTCTCCGTTTTTTGCCTCGCTAGTCCTGAGCTTGTCGAAGGACGGTTCCAGCTGGTTCCGGGCTTCGACAGGCTCAGCCCTAGCGGTTGTTTAGTTTTTCCAAAATCTGCGGCACGATGGCCTCGGCAGTGAAGCCGAAGCGCTCGAACAGGTCCTCCGCCGGGGCCGACGCGCCGAAGCGGTCGAGGCCGATGCGGAGGCCGCTCACCATCGTATAGCGTTCCCACCCGAGCGTCGTTCCAGCCTCGATCGACACGCGAAGGATCTCCTCCGGCTGCGCGTCAGGCAGAATGTCGGCGCGGTAAGCGGCGTCCTGCGCATCGAACAGTGTCCAGCAAGGCATGGACACGACATCGGCGCCGATACCTTGGCCTTCAAGTGCGTCGGCAACTGCCACGGCGGTTTCGACTTCGGAGCCCGTTGCCATAAGAATGACCTTGCGGGCGGCCTTTGCGGCGCGGAGGCGGTACGCGCCCTTCGCCGAGAGGTTTTCTCCTGCATTATCGCGCAATTGCGGGAGGTTTTGACGGCTGAGTGCGAGGAGCGAAGGACCGTTCTTGCGCTTCAAGGCAAGCTCCCAGCATTCGGCGGTTTCGACCGCATCGGCGGGCCGGAAGACATCGAGGTTCGGGATCATGCGCAGGCTCATGACATGCTCCACCGGCTGGTGGGTAGGGCCGTCCTCGCCAAGGCCGATGCTGTCATGCGTCATCACATAGACTGCACGCACTTCCTGCAACGCCGACAGGCGGATGGCCGGGCGGCAATAGTCCGCGAAGACGAGGAAGGTGCCCCCATAAGGGATGACGCCGCCATGCAGCGCCATGCCGTTCATCGCGGCGGCCATGCCGAATTCGCGGATACCGTAATAGATGTAGCGGCCGGAATAATCGTCCGCCGTCAAAGGCTTCTGCGCCTTTGTTTTGGTATTGTTGGAACCGGTCAGGTCTGCCGATCCACCGATCGTTTCCGGCAGCAGATCGTTGATCGCGCCCAGCGCCAGTTCCGAAGCCTTGCGGCTCGCCACCTTCTGCGGATTGGCGATCAGACCCGCGACATGATCGCGGAGTGATAAGCCTTCGGGCAGGCGCCCTTCCATGCGGCGCACGAACTCGACGCGCTCCGGATGGGCGGCGAGGCGGACGCGCCAATCCTCATGCACCTTCTGGCTGCGGCGGCCTGCTTCACGCCAGGCATCGATGATCGGCTGGGGAAGATCGAACGGCTCGCTGTCCCAGACGAGCTGCAGGCGGGCGGCAGCGACTTCGTCCTTGCCCAGCGCCGCGCCGTGCGTCGCGGACGTGCCCTGCTTGTTCGGTGCGCCATAGCCGATAATCGTCCGGCAGGCGACGAGCGAGGGGCGCGGATCGGCCTTGGCTTCGGCAAGCGCCTTGCGGATGCTGTCATAGTCATGACCTTCGCAGGCAACCGTGTGCCAGCCGCTCGCGGCATAGCGGGCGAGAATGTCTTCGGAAGTCGAAAGATCGGTCGCGCCGTCGATGGTGATGCGATTGTCGTCCCACAGGACGTTGAGGCGGCCGAGCTTCAGATGTCCGGCAAGGCCCACGGCTTCGTGATTGATGCCTTCCATCAGGCAGCCGTCGCCGGCGATTACCCAGGTATGGTGGTCGACGAGATCGTCGCCGAATACCGCGTTCAAATGCCGTTCGGCCACCGCCATACCGACCGCCATTGCGAAACCCTGGCCAAGCGGGCCGGTCGTCGCCTCGACGCCATCGAGCAGGAAGTTTTCCGGATGCCCGGCGCAGGGGCTGCCGAGCTTCCGGAAGTTGCGGATATCCTCCATCGTCGGCCGTTCGTAGCCGGTGAGATGGAGAAGCGCGTAGATCAGCATCGATCCATGGCCCGCCGACAGCACGAAGCGGTCACGGTCGTGCCACTTGGGATCGGCCGGATCATATTTCAGATATTCGGTGAACAGCACCGTCGCGACGTCCGCCATACCCATCGGCATACCGGGATGGCCCGAATTGGCGGCCTCCACCGCGTCCATGGAAAGTGCGCGGATGGCATTGGCCAGCAATTTCGGTTCGGCGGACATTCGGCTTCCTTGGGCTTGGCCCGGCTGAGCAATGGGAGACTCGTTACGCGCGTTTCCGGCTCCTTTAAGGGCGGGGGCGCGGGCGTCAACCTTGGCCCCGCTTTCGCGGGAGCAGCCCTTGCAGCCGCGCCATCTCATGCTATCTCGGCTACCATGCAGGATGAACGGACTTCCGTCGCACTCGCGAGGATCGAAAACGCATTGAGCCGGATCGAAACGGCCTCGACGCGGCTGCCCGCGTCCGAATTCGATAATGAGGAGCTCGCCCGTCTCCGCACCGCACACCAGACCTTGCGGGGACGCGTCGAGCAGGCGGTGAGCCAGATCGACCGGCTGCTTGCCGGACAGGAGGCCTGAAAACCATGGCAAGCGTCGAAATCCAGATCGCCTCCCGCAAATATCACATCGCCTGCCGCGACGGTCAGGAAGAACATTTCCGCATGGTTGGCGCGCTTGTCGACCAGAAGGCTCAGGAAGCCGCCGCCGCACTCGGCACCCTGCCCGAGGCACGGCAATTGCTGTTCGCCGCGCTGCTTCTTGCCGACGAAATCAAGGAGCTTCGCGCAGGCAAAATGCCGCCCGCCCCGCCGCCACCTGGCCGCGTCGAACCCGACCCAGCCATCGCCAATGCGCTCGAGCAACTTGCCGAACGGATGGAAAGCCTTGCGGCAAGGCTTGAGGAAGAGCGCGCGAGCGCCTAGATTGAGATCGACGGGTACTGCCCGGTACGAGCTTTTGAGAACATCCCTGAGGCGATAAAGACATCCTCGGGGGCTGTCCCTGCCCGGGCCCTGGCCCGACGTATATGGCCCCCACCTGACGTTGAGGCGTCAGAGGATATTCCAGCAAACGGCCATGGCGGTCCCGTCACACCCCCCTTCCAAGGCGCAGATGCGCGAAGAGGCCCTGAAACGGCGCCGCGATTATGCACGCTCGCTCGGGGCCGAGATGCGCAACCGGCTGGAAGCGCAATTGGCCGAGCATCTTACCGATTTCCTCACCACACGCACCGTCAGGGCTGAACCTGTCGAAGCCCGGTCAAGCAGGCTGGAACGCCCTTCGACAAGCTCAGGGCTAGCGGGGATGGGGATTGAGAATGAATTCAATAGTGCCGAGGTCATTGCGGGCTACCATCCAATGCGGGACGAAATCAGCCCACTACCCTTGCTTGAAGCGCTACGGGATCATGGCCGCATCACTGCCCTTCCCTGGTTCGAAGACCGGGATGCCCGCATGATCTTCCGCGAAAATCCCGCGACGGAGGTCGGGCCTTGGGGCGTGCTCCAGCCGAGCGCGGACGCCCCGGTCGCGCTGCCGAACCTCGTCTTCGTCCCGCTCGTCCTCATCGACCGCAGGGGCACGCGCATCGGCCACGGCAAGGGCCATTATGACCGCGCCCTCTCCCATTTGCGGCAAAGCGGGCCAGTCCGCACGATCGGAATATGCTGGGATATTCAGCTCAGCGATGCATTGATTCCGGCTGACCCGTGGGACATTCCGCTGGACGCTATCGCAACCCCCACACAATGGATCATGACGCAATGAACCCTTCCTGGCGCAAACCCGCGGGCATCTTCATGATCCTGGCCCTGATCGCAGTGTGGGCGGTGATCGTCGCGAGCGTCGCCGATTTGCTCGACGGCATGCCGGATGTCGTTCACATCATTTATTATCTGGTTGCGGGAATTATCTGGATCCTGCCCCTGAAGCCGCTTTTGCTTTGGTCGGAAACAGGGCGCTGGCGGCTGCCGAAAGAGTAGCCCTATTTCCCGCTAGGGCTGAGCCTGTCGAAGCCCGCTCCAGCGCGCGCGAACGTCCTTCGACACGCTCAGGACTAACGGTGGAAGGAGTGTAGAAAACATCCAAACGCGATGCGCGCCATTTCCCGATCTAAAATCCAAGGAAAATGGCGCGAGTGACGGGGCTCGAACCCGCGACCTCCGGCGTGACAGGCCGGCGCTCTAACCAACTGAGCTACACCCGCGTGGTGTGGTGGAGGGCGCACTAAGCGGCGCACTCCGGACTGTCAACAACCCAAAAGCGCCCTTTTTCAACTTTGCTGTGGATTATCTTCCGCGTGGTGCCCCGTCAGCGTCCCTTCCTCGAAGAGGAAACCGGCAATATCGGGCTTCCCCGCCGCATCCAGCACCGTCTTCATGATGATGAGCAAAGGCACGGCCAGCAACGCGCCGGTCGTCCCCCACACCCACGCCCAGAAGCTTAAGGCGATCAGGATGAGCAGCGGATTGATCGTCAGCCGCCGCCCCACCACCGAAGGCGTGATAACGTTCGCCTCGATCAGATGGATGACGGCAAAGCTCAGCGCTGGAAGCAGCGCATACCAAGGATCGGCAAAGGTCATCAGGCCGCCCAGGGCAAGCAGCGCGGCCGATGCGATCGGGCCAAGATAGGGAATGTAGTTCAGCACCGCGATGATACCGCCCCACATCAGCGGCGTCGGCATGTCGAGCAGATAAAGAACGAGTGCGACGACCAGGCCCATGGCGATATTCACCACGGTGATGGTGCCCAAGTAGGTGGAGGTAGAATCCACGACCTGCTGGATGGCGCGGGCCGTGGTCATCGCGCCGTCAAAACTCGTCCGCGTGGTAATCGTCCGCTTCCGCATGCGCGTCCATCCGCGCAGGAAGAAGAAGATGACAAGGATCGCAAAGAACATCTGAATAATCGCGAACGGCGCCGATGTGGCGATCAGATCGAGCAGCGAGTTCGGCGTTTCCACGGTCACCGTCGGG
Organism: Allosphingosinicella vermicomposti; assembly: GCF_003012815.1. Taxonomy (GTDB): domain Bacteria; phylum Pseudomonadota; class Alphaproteobacteria; order Sphingomonadales; family Sphingomonadaceae; genus Allosphingosinicella; species Allosphingosinicella vermicomposti. The sequence continues at coordinate 1,091,702 of NZ_PXYJ01000001.1, forward strand.
GGCGCGGCAGGCGCTTCGCGGCCGAATTCCTTCACGACATCGTCGATGAACCGCTCCAGGCTCTGATAGACTTCGAGCAATGGGGCCAGCGTCTGCTGGATACGGCCGATCCTTTCGGGCAGCAATCGCACCCACTCGGTCGCCGGAAGAACGATGGCCGCAACCACGATATTGGCAACAGCGATCAGCAGCAGGATGCAGGTGAAGGCCGCCAGCGCTGACGGCAGGCGATGCCGCTCCAGCCACTCGAGGATCGGCACAAGCGCAATCGCGATGACCAGCGCCGCGGTGACCGGCAGGAAAAATTCCGCTCCCGCTCGCAGCGCAAAGGGAAAAGCAATGGCAAGGCCGATGCCCGCGATCAGCGTTAGCGCGGCCAACAAGCGGTCCCGCGCATGTGCCGTTTCCGGCGCCTCTTGAGGCCCGGTGGTTCGCGATTCGCAATCGTCCCGCTCCGGGACATATCTTTCGGTCATGGCCAACCTATATCTTTCGTTATCCCATTCAAAAACATTGGTTAGTGCTCAGTGTCTCTTTGTTGGACATTAACCACATAAATTAGTTTTCGGGGGCGATTTCGTTTGATCTTAACCATGTTTTTCCTACAGAGCGGACCTACAACATCAACAACGGCTCGTGGGGGGCCAATCTGATGCACATGACAAACGACCGGGCGGCAATTTCGTCGCGCCCAGCCTTGAAGCATATCCTGGCCGCGGGCACCATCATTGCCAGCCTGTTTGCCGCGTCGCCTGTCTTTGCCCAGGGCACAGTCGCCGGCACGCTGATCGATAACAAGGCAACGGCGTCTTACGATACGCCGCAGGGTGAAACGACGATTGAATCAAACACCGTTTCCCTGCGCGTCGATGAACTGCTGAACGTCACGGTCGCATCGGCGGATTCCGGCGATGTTTCGGCAACGCCTGCCGTCACGAACCGCGTGCTTCGCTACACGGTCACCAATTCGGGCAATGGTAGCGAGGCGTTCAGCCTGGCGGCGGACGGTAATGTCGGCGGCGACGATTTCAACCCGACGATCACCTCGATCGTGCTCGATACGAATGACAACGGCGTTTATGACGCGGGTGTGGACACGGTCTATGTGCCGGGTTCGAACGATCCGGTGCTGGCGCCCGACGCGACCATTCGCGTCTTCGTTCTCGCGACCATTCCGGGCAGCGCAACCGATGGACAGCGCGGCATTGTCGACCTGACGGCGACCACCCTCACCGGATCCGGAACGCCGGGCACGACCTTTGCAGGCCAAGGCCAGGGCGGCGGCAATGCCGTTGTCGGGGCGACCACCGCGACGGCAACCGACGACGGCCGCTTCGTGATCAGCCAGGCGACCGCGGCTCTCGTCAAGTCGGCGAGTGTGATCGATCCGTTCGGCGGCGCGACCCAGGTGCCCGGATCGATCATCACCTACAGCATTGCTGCGACGGTCAGCGGCTCGGGCAGCCTGACCAACTTGCGCGTCGGCGACGTCATTCCGGACGGCACGACCTATCAGACCAACAGCATCACGCTCGACGGCGTAGCACTTACCGATGCGGCCGATGCCGATGCGGGCCGCTTCTCGGCCGGCGCCATCGCCGTTTCGCTCGGCAACGTCAGTGCTGGAACGACCCGCACGGTGGCGTTCCGCGTGACGATCGATTGAGGATTTCCGACATGAAATATGCATTAGCTCTTTTGGCCGCGCTCCTGCCGGCCAGCGCCTTCGCGAACAATGTGCAGCTGGAAAGCCAGGTCTTTGTCGAACGCATCGTGACAGGACCGGACGGCAAGGAACAGACAGCGCTTCAGGAACCGAAGGTCGTGACGCCGGGCGAAAAGCTCGTCTTTGAATTGAACTACAAGAATACCGGTTCGAAGCCTGCGGACGATTTCGTCGTCACCAATCCAATGCCGGCCGCCGTCTCCTATGCGGGCGGCGAAAGCGACGGTTCTGTCGTGTCCGTTGACGGGGGAAAGACTTGGGGCCCTCTCGCCAGCCTGAAAGTCGCCGGGACGGACGGCGTCGAGCGGGCGGCGCAGGCAAGCGATGTAACCCATGTCCGCTGGACGTTCGCGCAGGCCATTCCGGCTGGGGCGCAGGGCAAACTGACCTTCCGTGGTACGGTCAAATGACCGCGTACCGATTGAATATCTGAAGTCCCGCTCTGGCGCCTGCGGGTGGGGAATGGCGCCGCTCAACGATAACAGAGAACGGGAAGATTATGATTTTCAAGACGAAGCTTCTGACCGCGGCCAGCTTCATCGGCGGCCTCGCGATCGCTGCTACGCCTGCTTATGCCGAAGGCACGAGCGCGGGCGCGCAGGTTACCAACACGGTGACCCTCAACTACAAAGTGGACACCGTGCAGCAAAATGCGGTGACCGCGACGAACACGTTCACCGTCGACCGCAAAGTCAATCTCACGGTTACCGAAGAAGGCACGACGACGACGAGCGTGGCACCCGGCGTGACCAATGCTGTCACGACCTTTACCGTCACCAACAATTCGAACGCGCCGCTCGATTTCGCACTCGCCGCCTCGCAGCTTGCGGGCGGCACGGCTGCGCATGGCGGCACAGATAATTTCGATGTGACCAACGTTCGCATTTTCGCCGATACGAACAATAACGGTACGTTCGACAGCGGTACGGATCAGGTTATCACTTACCTCGACGAAATCGCTGCCGACGCCAGCCGGCGCATATTCGTCGTGGCGGACGTTCCGAATACCCGCGTGAATGGCGACGTTGCCGGTGTGCGCCTGACCGCCACGGCCCGTGAGGCCGGCGCCGCGAACACGCAGGGTGCCGCCATCACGCAAACCACGGGTGCGAATACGAACGGCGTCGACACCGTGTTCGCCGACACCAACGCCAATGGCAACACCGCGCGCGACGGCGCCCATTTCGCGGGCGACGATTACACCGTCAGCGCCGCCACGCTGACCGTGACCAAGGCGAGCCGTGTGATCAGCGATCCGGTCAACAATACGACCAATCCAAAGATGATCCCGGGCGCGATCGTCGAATATTGCATCGTTGTCGCCAACGGCGCAGGCGCCGCGACCGCCACCGATATTGCCATCAGCGATATTCTGCCCGCTCAGACCGCCTATCAAACCTCTTATGGCATCAAGACCAACGGCACGATGACTGGCTCGACGTGCAACGAAGGCGCTGGCAGCGGCACGTTCGCGAATGGAACGGTCAGTGGAACGATCGCCAACGTAGCGGCGGGCGAGGCACGCAACCTCCTCTTCCGTGTCACGGTGAACTGAGCCTGTTGGGGCGGGAGCGGTTCGCCGCTCCCGCCCCGACCAGCGCCTCATGCGGCGGCCATTCCACCTCTCAGGGTTCATCTGGATTACCCTCCTTGCGCTTCTCGCGGCGTTCGCGCCCGCTTATGCGGATGCGAATGGTGGATATTCGCGTATCGTCACCAACATCGCGTCGCTGGAATGGGATGTTGGCGATACGCTCGTGCGCCAATGGTCGAACCGCGTTGATCTTACCGTCCGCATCGAAGAGCCGCAGAACAACCTCAAGACCTATCGCCTTGCTCGCGGCGACGGTGCGGGCAGCAGCCCGGTTTCTCTTGAAGGCGCAAGCTGCAAGGGATCGGGCGGCGACGTCCCGTTCCGTTTCGAAGGCCTGTGGTCCGACATCCCGGGCGATGCCGCGCCGGTCGTTGAAACGAAACAAATCCGGCCCGGCGAACCGCTTCTCCTAGGCGTCGAACGTCCTGACGCCAACCGCAACTTTTCCGCCGCCGACACAGTGACGATCACCTTCGAGATGGATGGCGACCGCGAAGAGGTCACCCTGATCGAAACCGGGGCGAATACCGGCTTCTTCATGGGCGCAATCGCCACCCGCGCGACCCCACCCGCGGCGGTTCACGGCGATTGCCGCATGTCTTTGCATCCGGGCTCCGTCGCTCCGGCAACCGCCGCGACGTCCGCTGGCCAGGCGCCCTTTGCCGACGCTCAGTTAAACGTGCTGATCGACCCTTATGGCATCGTTTTCGACAGCGCGGACGGCGCGCCGATCGATGGCGTTACCATCACCATCTTCGATGCCGTCACGGGTCAGGTGGCCGACGTGTTCGGCGACGATGGTGTATCCCGCTATCCATCAGTTGTCGTGTCCGGTCAGCGCGTCGTCGATGAGGGCGGCCAAATCTACGAATTTCCCGAGGGCGAATATCGTTTCCCCCTGATGCGGCCGGGCACCTATCGCCTCGTCTTCGAACCGCCCGCGCCATATTCCGGTCCGTCGGCGCGCACCGCTGCCGATATGGCTAGCCTGCTGCGCCCGGACGGTCATCCGTTCGAGATTGTCGCCGGCTCCTATGGCGGCGACATCCTCCTAGACGATCCCGCACCCGTTCGCGTGGATATTCCCCTCGATCGGCCGGGCGGGCAGATGCAGCTCACCAAGATCGCGTCGAGTGGCGTGGCGGGGGCGGGCGATCTGGTCCAGTACCGGCTCGTGGTTCGCAATCCGGACCCAACCCGGTCGACCGCCGAAATCACCGTAACCGATCTCATTCCTCCTGAGATGCGACTGCGGAGCGATACCATCCGGCTGAACGGAGAGGAAATTGGCGCCGATGTGGCCGCAAGCGGCCGAACCCTGATCCTCAAGGTTCCGCCGGTCGCGGCCAACGCTTCGGCCACGATCACCTACGCCCTCGAAGTGCGCCCGGATGCCAAAGCCGGTGACAGCGTCAATCGCGCCAGCGCTGTCGACGCGCTCGGCAACACCAGCAACGCCGCCGACGCAACCGTGCGCATCACCCGCGACACGATTGCCGACAAGATGACGATCATCGGCCGTGTGATTGATGGCGATTGCTCGATCGATCCGGAAAAGGCCGCCGGTATTCCAGGCGTGCGTGTCATGCTGGAAGACGGAAGCTACTCGGTCACCGACGAGGATGGTCGCTATCATTTCGAAGGCGTGACGCCGGGCCTCCACGTCGTCCAGATGGACGATCTCACCCTCCCCTCCTCCCACGCCGCCGTTGACTGCGCGCAAAACAGCCGTTCGGCAGGCCGCGCTTTTTCCCGCTTCGTCGAAGGTCAGGGCGGATCGCTGAAGCGCGTCGATTTCCATGCGGCCAAATCCAACACCCCCCGTGCCGAAGCTGCCGAGGCCGCCCCTGCCCGCCCGGCCGCGATGACCGACGCCGCCGCAGCAGGCGCGGAGCGCGATTGGCTGACGGGGCGCACTCCGGGCATCGAATGGATCTTTCCGGAAGCCGATCACAATCCCCGCGCGCCCGTCGTCCGGGTGGCAATCAAGCATGCAACTGGCCAGACAGTAACCTTGTTCAATGACGGCAAGCCGGTCGATAAGGTCGCCTTTGACGGCACGCAGAAGAGCGGGGACGGCACGGTTGCGGTCAGCCTGTGGCGCGGCATTCCGATCCAGACCAAGGCCATCGCGACAAAGCTTACCGCCGAAGTCCGCGATGCCAACGGCACCCTGGTTGAAACGCTGAAGCGCGACGTCCATTTCGCAGCAAGCCCGATGAGCGCACAGCTCCTGCGCGACAAATCGGTGCTGGTCGCCGACGGCGTCACACGTCCGGTCATCGCGCTTCGCCTCACCGACCGTCAGGGCCGCCCGGTCCACCATGGCCTTGTCGGCGACTTCGAAGTGCCCGCGCCTTATTATCCGGCGATCGAGGCGGACGCTCAGCAGGCCCGGCAGCTCGCCGGTCTCGAGCGTGGGCAACCCGTGTGGCGCGTGATCGGCGATGAAGGCATCGCCTATATCGAGCTCGAACCCACCACCGCTTCGGGAAGCCTCAGCCTTCGCTTCAACTTCCGCGACGGCGACACCGAGCGCGAGCAGCGCGTTGAAGCCTGGCTCTCGCCGGGCGAGCGCCCCTGGACCGTCGTCGGCCTCGCCGCCGGTACCGTCGGCTTCAACAAATTGAAGGATCGCATGGAAGATCTGGGCGACGGCAAGGACAATGATGTCCTGACCGACGGCCGCCTCGCCCTCTATGCCAAGGGCAAGATCAGCGGCAAATGGCTGATGACGCTGGCCTACGACACGGACAAGAAGGAAGATGAAGGGCGCCTCGGCGGTATCATCGATCCAACGGCTTATTATACCGTCTATGCCGACCGCTCCGAGCGCCGTTACGACGCCGCCTCCGTCCGGAGACTCTATTTGAAGCTCGAGCGTCCACAATTCTACGCTTTGTTCGGCGACTATGAAACCGGCATCGATGAGCCCGAGCTCGCCCGCTACGTCCGCTCATTGAATGGCGTGAAGGCGGAATATCGCTCCGAGCAAATGTCCGCGACCGCCTTTGCCGCCGATACGCCGACCCGCCACCGCCGCGACGAAATCCAGGGCAACGGCCTCACCGGGCCTTACGCGCTTGGCGCCCGCGACATTCTCGCAAATAGCGAGCGTGTGTCGATCGAGGTGCGCGACCGTGAACGTTCAGACCGGATCGTTTCGACCAAGCTCCTGACCCGCCACATCGACTACGATATCGACTATCAGGCGGGCATCCTTCGCTTCAAGGAGCCGATCCTCAGCCGCTCGCCAAACCTTGATCCGCAATTCATCGTCGCCGATTATGAAGTCGACGGCATCGGCGGACGCGAAATCAATGCGGGCGGCCGCGTCTCGGTCCGCACTGCCGACCAGAAGCTGCAAGTGTCCGCCACTGCGATCCGCGACGAGGATGGACAGAGCGAATCCATGCTCGGCGGCGCCGACATTCGCTATCGCCCCAATGCCGCCACCGAAATCCGTGCCGAGATCGCCGTTTCGGACAGCAAGGCAAAGGATGGGGCCACCGGCGATGGCGGCTCCGCCACCGCCTGGCTCGTAGAGGCCGAGCATCATGGCTCGCGCATCGATGTCTTGGCTTATGCCCGGGAGCAGGAAGGCGGCTTCGGGCTCGGACAACTCAACGCTTCTGAAAATGGCACGCGCAAGATCGGCATCGACGCCCGGGCGCGGATCACTGATGCCCTGTCATTGACCGCAAGCGGCTGGCATGAAGATTATCTGGCCAGCGATGCGCGCCGCATCGCTGGCCGCACGCTCCTCGAATATCGCGCGGGCGATCTTTCAGCCCGGGCCGGCTTGGTCTTCGCAGACGATCGCACGCGTGATGGACGCACCAATCAGTCGCAGCTTCTCCAGTTCGGCGCTACCAAGCGGCTGTTCGACAATAAGCTGGAATTGGATGCGCAGACCGAACTGCCGATCGGCGGCAAGAATGAGAGCATTGACTTCCCGGCCCAGCACCGCTTCGGCGCCCGTTACGCGCTGTCGAACGACATCCAGCTGATCGGTGCCTACGAAATCGCCGATGGCGACAAGATCGACGCCCGCACTCTCCGCGCCGGTTTCGACGTGAAGCCCTGGGCGGGTGGCCGCATCGCAATCACTGGAAACCTTCAGGACATCGCCGAATATGGCCCCCGCAGCTTCGCGGCTTATGGCCTGTCGCAATCCTTCGTGCTTGACGAACATTGGTCGATCGATTTTTCGATCGACGGCAACAAGACGCTGCGCGGTATCGACCCGGCCGATGTGCTCAACCCCGAACATCCAGTAACGAGCGGCGGGTTCATCGGCGGCGGCGCGTTGACCGAAGACTTCATGGCCATCACCGGCGGCGCGACCTATCGCGCCGATGTGTGGAGCGTCACCGGCCGCGCCGAATATCGTGATGGCGAAAATGACAATCGCTACGGCTTCACCGCCGCTGCGCTTCGCCAGATCGGTGAAGGCCGCGCGGTGGGTGGCGCCCTTTCCATGTTCAAGGCAAAGGCGGAAGGCGGCACCGAAACCACGACAGCCAACCTGCAATTGTCCTGGGCGCACCGCCCGGCAGACAGCGAAATCGCCTTCCTCGACAAGCTTGAGCTGCGTTTCGATGAAGTGACGGGCGCACTAGCAGGCATCCCGGGTCCGCTTGGCACCCCGCTCAGCATCATCGGCGATGCGCGTTCGCGGCGGATCATCAATCACTTGTCGTTAAACTGGTCACCGAACGGTCTGGCAGACGATTGGCTGAGCCGCAGCGAATTCTCGCTCTATTGGAGTTCGCGCTATGTCTCCGATCGCTTCGGCGCGGATGATATCGGCGGCTGGAGCAATGTGATCGGCCTCGATGCACGTTACGATATCAGCGACAAGATCGATCTTGGCCTGTCGGGCAGCGTTCGCGGCGGCATTGGCGGCCGAGCATACAGCTATTCCGCCGGTCCCAATATCGGCATTAGCCCGTTCGAAAACGGCTGGCTGTCTCTGGGATACAATCTGGTCGGCTTTTATGACCGCGATTTCAGCGACGATCGCTACACCCGGGCTGGCCCCTATGTGACCATTCGCCTGAAGTTTGACCAGGCGACTTTGCAAGGTCTCGGCCTTTCCCGGTGATCGCCGCCTTCCCCCTATTTATTTCCCGCCGTCGCGTTATGATGAACGCCAAAGTCTTTTGGGGGGATAAAAGTAGCCGATGATCCGGCGCTTCCTGGCAGCCTGCATAGCCTTTGCGCTCGGAGCTCAACCGGTGGCGGCGAATTGGTGCGCCATTCCTGCTCGTGACGGCAGTGTGTCCCTCAGCGGCGTCGTCAATACCTATTTTGCGGGAGAAGCATCTGTTTCCGCAGGCGCGACGAGCATCCCGCTCAGTTATGCGCGCGGTGCGCCACAGGATATTCGCGAGGGCGATCTCCTTCTGGTCATCCAGATGCAGGACGCCGAATTCTCGTCGGCCAATGACGACCGCTATGGCAGTGGCACATCGGGCGGCTATGGCAACGGATACACGGCGATCAATCAGGCTGGCCGCTACGAATTCGTGCGGGCCGCGAGTGACGTGGGCTTGTTCGGCGGCACCGTGACGATCGTGGGAGCGACGGGCGGCGGGCTTCTCAACAGCTATGTCAACGCCCCATATAGCGACGCGAGCTATCGCCAAAGCTTTCAGGTCGTTCGCGTACCGCAATATGACACGGCGCAGGTTTCGGGCACCGTGACCGCCGCTCCTTGGGATGGCGGTGCGGGCGGCATCGTTGCGATCGATGTGGCCAGAAGGCTTACATTCTCCGGCGGAAGAATTAGTGTTGCAGGTCTTGGCTTTCGTGGCGGAGCCGGCCGCAACCTTGGCGGCGGCGGAGACGGATCAAAAACAGATTTCGCCAGAACGTTCTGGGCCGGCATGCACGGCCAGAAAGGCGAAGGTATAGCCGGAGCGCCTTGGTTCCTGCGTCAAGGAAATGACGTCGTCGAAAATCGCGCGGAAGGCTATCCCGGCGGCGGATCGGGCCGGGGCGCGCCGGGCAATGCGGGCGGCGGCGGCACGGACGGCTTTCCCTATTTCAACTTTGAAAATAGCGGCGGCGGCGGTGGCGGGAATGGCGGCGAAGGCGGCCAGGGCGGGCACGCCTGGTGCAGCGTGGTCGAAAGCGGGTGCAATAACGATCAGGATAATCCTTCCCAATCCGGCGGCCATCCGGGCGCGCGCGTGGCCGAAGCAGGAGCGGACAGAATCGTCATGGGTGGTGGTGGCGGCGCAGGCTCCAATAATGATTCGACGGGCGATCTTCCCGGCGGGCTGTCGTCCAGCGGCGCGGCAGGCGGCGGCCTCATCCTCATCCGGGCAGGCGAGATTGCGGGCAGCGGCACGATCGATGCCGATGGCGCGCGAGCGGACAGTTCGGCGCTAAACGACGCGAGCGGCGGCGGCGGAGCGGGCGGAACGGTGGTCATCTCAGCTGTCCGCCAGATAGACGGCGCCACGCTTTCCGTATCTGCAAGGGGCGGTGAAGGGGGCAGCAATACGGGCGGCGGAACGGCCCATGGTCCGGGCGGCGGCGGCGGTGGCGGGTTCATTGCGGCATCCATTCCAATCATCGCCTCTATTTCTGGCGGAAACCCCGGAACCACACAAAATACGCCGCCAAGATTCGGCGCATCTTATGGCGCGACGAGCGGCAGTGCAGGACGAGCGATCACGATCGACGGCGCCGAAATCCCCGGCACCTCGAGCGGTGGTGAATGTACGCCGACGATCCTCAAAAGCTTCGATCGCGCCGAAACGACGCCGGGCGTTCCCGTGCGCCTCCGCGTTGAGGTTCGAAACAACAACCCCACGCTCCCGCTCACCAGCGCCGCTTTCACCGACAGCTATCCGGCGGGGCTGACCAACGCTCCCTCACCCGCCGCGACCAATAGTTGTGCGACCGGGAATTTAGGCGCTGCGCCTGGGGGGAACAGCCTGTCCGTGTCCGATGCGTCCATCCCTGCGGGCGGGAGTTGCACCTATTCCGCCGCCGTTGCCTCGCCCGCTGCGGGAGAAAAGAAAAATGAGATTGAAGCCGGCGCGCTGACGGCGAGCTATGGGCTGCCGAACGGTGTATCCAATCTCGATCCGGCCGTTGCGGTCTTGCGAATCTTCCCGCCGATGACGATTGTGAAGGCGGGACAAGTGGAGCGCGACCCGCTCCATGGGGAGAGCAATCCGACGGCGATTCCAGGTGCGCTCTTTGCCTATCGGATCACGCTCGCGAATTTTGGCGGCACAGTGAACCCGGATAGTGTGATCGTATACGACGCGACGCCGCCTGGCTTGAGTTTGTTCCTCGGTGCGCTGCCGGGGGGAGATACGCCGATCCGTTTGCTCGACGGCACGACGCCGTCCGCACTTTCCCTCAACTATGGCGGGCCGTCCGATACGGGCGACGACGTATCCTTCTCGAACGACAGTGGCGCGACATGGACCTATTCACCGGTGCCGGATGCGAATGGTGTGGACCCCGCCGTCACCAATATCCGTTTCAGCCTGAAAGGCACGATGGCGCCGGGCAGCACCGCCACCATCTATTTCGGATATATCCTGCAATAGGGAAAGTGGTGCCCCTGGCCCGAGTCGAACGGGCACTCCTTGCGGAACTCGATTTTGAGTCGAGCGCGTCTACCAATTCCGCCACAGGGGCAACGCAGCGCCGTGCCTAGCCGCGAAGTTGCGCCGCCGCAAGCGGGGAACGACGTGCGCTGTTCCGTTACCTTCCGGAAACGATCGGAGATGCGTGGATGGACAGGGCCGCACCGGAACCGCGCAAGGGGATGCCCGGGGTCTAATTGGATGAAACGGAGGTCAAAGCCCGCTTCCAATCACAATATGTCGACCCAGCTTTTGACGGCATTCAAACGGCACTCGATGCGGTGACCGAAGCCGTTTGGCAGGGCTATTCCAATCACCGCAAGGCGCCGCATGCGGAAAAGTCGGTGCTGGCCGTGCCGATCCCGATTACGATCTCGCCTGGATTGGATCGCAGCGGAAGCGGCGATCGCGCGGGCTCAACATGAATATGAGGATCCAGCTGAGCCACTGGCAATCCCGACCCCAGTTCGACCCACGGCAAGGACGCGAAAAAGGCGAAGGTGCTCGAATTGGCGGGTTGGCCTTATCCGCGCCATCGAAAGGGTCGGCTGTTCTCGGTCGTCGTGTATGGCGATGTCGAAGGTGCTGAAAATGTGCGCAGAAGCTTGGTCGACTGGCTGCGCTTCATGCACCTTGTTCCCGCAGGCGTTCCGGCCGAACGCGATCGCTATATCGGCTATTGGGAGCCCTATGCGACGCGCCATGAGGCGCTGGACAAAGACAAGGCGATCAGGAGGAGGTGCGCAATGCCGCGCGGACCTTGCTCGAAGCAGTGCAGGCGCGCCGGTCGGGGCACATAGTCAGCGCTGGCAACGACCTCGATTCGCCGCGGGAGAAATAGTCAGTTTCGCGGCGCCTGCCGCCGGTAGCTCAATGCTTCGGCGACGTGGATGCGGCTGACGGTCTCGCTACTCGCAAGATCGGCGATGGTCCGCGCGACGCGCAGCACCCTGTGGTAACCGCGTGCGCTGAGCCGCATCGCTTCGGCGGCCTGTGCCAAAAGTTTGCGACCGGCGTCATCAGGGGTGGCGATAGCGTCGAGCAATTCCCCATCGGCCTCGGCATTGGTGCGGATGCCTTGCCCTTCGAAGCGCACCGTCTGGATATTGCGGGCTGCGCGGACGCGGGCAGCGACTTCGGTCGATCCCTCGGCAGGGGGTGGGAGGACGAGATCGGCGGCGGTTACCGCCTGAACTTCGACATGCAGGTCGATGCGGTCGAGAAGCGGGCCGGACACCTTCGCCTGATAGTCGAGCGCGCATTTGGGCGCGCGGGAACATGCCAAGGCGGGATCGCCAAGATGGCCGCACCGGCATGGGTTCATGGCGGCGACGAGCTGAACCCGTGCCGGGAAGGTAACGTGGGCATTGGCCCGTGCAACGCTGACCGTTCCGGTTTCCAATGGCTGACGAAGGGAATCGAGCACTGCACGTTGAAATTCGGGCAATTCGTCGAGAAATAGTACCCCAAGGTGCGCGAGGCTGACCTCTCCGGGCTTCACCTTCAACCCGCCGCCAACCAAGGCCGCCATCGAGGCTGAATGATGCGGGGCGCGGAAGGGCCGCTCGCGCATCAGTCGCCCGTCAAGCAGCGATCCGGCGACGCTCGCCACCATCGACACTTCCAGCGCCTCCGACGGCGTCAGTTCGGGCAGGATGCCCGGCAGGCAGGCCGCCATGAGCGATTTGCCTGCCCCCGGCGGGCCGCTCATCAGGAGATTATGGCCGCCTGCCGCCGCGATTTCCAGCGCGCGCTTGGCGGTTTCCTGGCCCTTCACCTGAGCAAGGTCGGGCCCCTTGCCCATCGGCTCCATCTCGCCCGCTTGCGGCGGAGAGAGGATGGCATTGCCCTTGAAGTGATTGATGAGGGACAGGAGATCTGGCGGCGCGATGACTTCGATATCGCCAGCCCATGCTGCCTCCGGTCCCTGCTGTGCCGGACAAATAAGACCAAGACCGCGCGACGAGGCGTGGATGGCCGCAAGGAGGACGCCCGGCGATGGCGTCAGCCGTCCATCCAGACCGAGCTCGCCCACGACGGCATAGCCCGCGATCGTTTCCGCATCGACCGCGCCCATTGCGGCGAGAAGCCCGAGCGCGATGGGAAGATCGTAATGCGATCCTTCCTTCGGAAGGTCGGCGGGCGACAGGTTCACCGTGATGCGCTTGGGCGGCAGGGCAAGGCCGATCGCGGCAAGGGTTGCGCGTACGCGTTCCCGGCTTTCAGCCACCGCTTTATCGGGAAGGCCGACGACCACGAATGCGGGAAGCCCGGCCGCAACCTGCACCTGCACCTCGACAGCCCGCGCCTCAAGCCCCAAAAACGCCACCGTGGCGACATGCGCGACCATCAACCCTCCCCCATTTTGGCGCCATTTTGGATGGAGGCGCCAAAGGTGTCGAGTTCTATTTTTGTACTTCACGCCCCCGGACATTCGGGTGGTGACTTGCAAGCCCGCCAGAGCCTTCCCAAATCGCCGTCATGACATTGCGCGAAAGATGGCGGGCTTTGGGACAGGTTCCTGCGATACGCACCGGCCTGTTCATCCTTGGCATCATCCTGATGATCGCGGCGCCGGTAGTCGGGATATTACCGGGCCCGGGCGGTATCATCGTCTTCGCCGCCGGGCTCGCGCTGACGCTTAAATATAGCGAATGGGCCAAGCGTAGATATGTGCAGTTTAAACGCGCGCATCCGAACAAGGGCCGCTGGACGGATTGGGGGCTGCGCCGCTCAAGCGCACGGCGTCGGGAGGCGCTTCGCAAGAATCCTCACTCTGCCCCTACTCTAGACGATTGACTTGAACCGAGCCTTTCCCTATCGGACCCCCAACGAGGCCGCCCTGCGCGGCCCTTTTCATTAGATTTATTTGAGGATGAGCGATGAAGCGCACCTTCCAGCCGAGCAATCTGGTCCGCAAGCGGCGTCACGGCTTCCGCGCCCGCAAGGCGACTGTCGGCGGCCGCAAGGTTCTGGCCGCTCGCCGCGCGCGCGGCCGCAAGACGCTGTCGGCCTGAGCCAACCTAAGCTGACGACGCTTTCGCGTCGTTCCGATTTCCTTGCCGCCAATCGGGGCCTTCGCGCCCCGATGCCCGGCTTCGTCTTGCTCGTCCGGCCGAGGGAAGATGGCGGCTCCGCCATGCGCCTTGGCATTACCGTCACGAAGAAGATCGGCAACGCCGTTATCCGCAACCGGATGAAGCGGCGCTTTCGCGCGCTTGCGCGGGATGTACTGCCGGAACAGGGATTCGCGGGCGCGGACCATGTGCTGATCGGGCGCGCGGGGGGAATCGAGCGTGATTTCTCCGCGCTTCGATCCGAACTTCTCAAAGCTCTAAAAAAAATCAAAACCGCTAATCCTGAGCCTGTCGAAGGACGGAACCAGCTGGAACGGGGTAGGCCTGCGGCCGCCTGCGGCTCGACAGGCTCAGCCCTAGCGGGGGTTAGGGTTGATACAGAGATTGGTGCGAAGAGAGCATGATAGCCCGCCTCCTCATCCTCCTCGCCAAGGGCTGGCAGAGGGGCCCTTCCCTCATTCTTCCGCCCACCTGCCGCTATTCGCCGAGCTGCTCGGCCTATGCAATTACCGCTTTTGAGCGCTATGGAGCGCTGAAAGGCGGTTGGCTGGCCGTCAAACGCATATCCCGCTGCCATCCCTGGGGGGGCTCGGGCTACGATCCGGTACCGACGAAGGACGCTTAAGTGAACGAGCAACGCAACCTGATTTTCGCCGTCATCCTGTCGGCCCTGATCCTGTTCGGCTGGAGCTTCGTCGCCGAGCAATATTTCCCGACGGCGAACGAGCCTTCGACGAAGGTCGTTGATGGAAAGCAGGTGCCTGCAACCCAAACGGCGCCGTCAGCGGGTACTGCTGCCGCGATCCGCAACCGCGATCTTGTCCTTCGCGAAACCCCGCGTGTTCGCGTCGAAACGCCGCGCCTGCAGGGCTCGATCAACTTGAAGGGCGCGCGGATCGACGATCTCGTCCTCGTCACGCATGGCGAGCATTTGGTGACCGATTCGGCGCCGATCCGTATCCTGTCGCCCGCCGGCGCGCCGGATGCCAATTTCGCAAGTTTCGGCTGGACCGGCGAAGGCGTCGCCCTCCCCGGCCCGGAGACCGTCTGGACGGCGAGTAGCGATCGTCTCGCGCCCGGAACGCCTCTCACGCTCAGCTGGTCCAATCCGCAGGGTCAGGTCTTCCAGATCCGCCTGTCGGTGGATGACGGCTATATGTTCGACGTCCAGCAGAATGTCGCCAATCGCGGCGGCGGTGCAGTCGCCGTCAAGCCCTACAGCCTGATCAGCCGCGTCGGCGAATCGAAGGATCCGGACAGCTGGACGATCCACACCGGCCCAATCGGCGTGTTCGGCGGCAAGGCCAATTACGATGTCGATTTCAGCACCTTGCGTGAAGATGGCGATCAGCGCTTCACGTCGAATGGCGGCTGGCTCGGCTTCACCGACAAATATTGGCTGACCGCCCTCGTTCCCGCGCAGGATGCCGGGGTCGAGGCGGCATTCCGCGCGGGGACCAACAATAGTTATCAGGCGGATCTCACAACCGCGCCGGGTATCGTTGCCCCGGGTAAGGCTGTCTCCTACCAAAGCCGCCTGTTCGCGGGCGCCAAGGAAGTCGCTTTGCTCGACCGCTACGAGAAGGATCTCGGCATTCGCCAGTTCGACAAGGCGATCGACTGGGGCTGGTTCTATTGGTTCGAGCGGCCGATCTATTCCGTGCTCCACTGGCTCTTCGAAATGATCGGCAATTTCGGCTTCGCGATCATGGGCCTCACCCTCCTCGTCCGCCTCATCATGTTCCCGATCGCGCAGAAGCAGTTCGCGTCCATGGCCGCGATGCGCGTCGTCCAGCCCAAAATGAAGGCGCTTCAGGAACGCTACAAGGATGACAAGGCGAAGATGCAGCAGGAAATCCTGAAGCTGTATCAAGCCGAGAAGGTGAACCCGATGGCGGGCTGCCTTCCGATCGTGATCCAGATCCCGATCTTCTACGCTCTCTACAAAGTGCTGCTGCTGTCGGTCGAAATGCGTCACCAGCCCTTCGTGCTGTGGATCAAGGATTTGTCGGCACCCGATCCACTGACCCCGGTCAACCTGTTCGGCCTGCTACCCTTCACGCCTCCGTCGATCATCGCCATCGGCATCCTGCCGATCCTGGTGGGCTTCACGAGCTGGCTGCAGTTCAAATTGAATCCGGCCCCCACCGATCCGGTGCAGAAGCAGGTCTTCTCGATCATGCCGTGGGCCTTCATCTTCATCATGGCGCCCTTCGCGGCTGGCCTGCAGCTTTACTGGGTGACGAATAACGTCCTCACCATCCTGCAGCAAAAGTGGCTCTACAGCCGCCATCCCGGCATGAAGGCGGCGGTGGACGCGTGATGTCCATCCGCCTCCTCCGTCTCCTCTCCTCACGTCACCCCGGCGAAAGCCGGGGTCTCGGGACGACGAAGGCGCTTTCACGTCATAACACCCCGGCTTTCGTCGGGGTGACGGAGGTGGGTGATGAGTGAAGCGGAAGACTCCAATCTCGACGAGATCGCCCGAAAGCTGTTTTCCGGGCCGATCACGTTTCTGAAATCCGCGCCGGGCCTTCAATTCCTGCCGGACGCCGATGTGCTCGAAGTGGCTTTTGCGGGCCGTTCGAACGTCGGCAAATCATCACTCATCAACAAGCTTACCAACCGCAACGGCCTTGCCCGCACGTCGAACACGCCGGGGCGGACGCAGGAGCTGAATTTCTTCGACGTCGGTGAGCCGCTGCGCCTGCGCCTCGTCGACATGCCGGGTTATGGCTTTGCCAAGGCGCCCAAGGATATCGTCCGCAAGTGGCGATACCTGGTCAACGATTATCTGCGCGGCCGCGCAGTGCTGAAGCGCGCAATGGTGCTGATCGACGCGCGCCATGGCATTAAGGAAATCGACCGCGAAATCATGAAGATGCTGGATGAGGCTGCGGTGAGTTATCACCTCGTCCTCACCAAGGCGGACAAGATCAAGGCGTCCGAACTCGCCGCAGTCACCGCCGCGACCGAGGAGGAAGCGCGCAAGCGCCCTGCGGCCCATCCGGAAATTATTCCCACATCCAGCGAAACCGGGCTGGGGATCGACCAGTTACGCAAGGCAGTGGTTGAAGCAGTAAGTTGACCCCATTCCCGCTCGTCCTGAGCCTGTCAAAGGACGGTTAAGGCCGAACGATATACATGGGCTTCGACAGCCTCAGCCCCCGCAGCAGTGGGAGAGCTGTGGTGGTGGTGAGACGTTAAGGAGGATCAGTTGCTCAAGCTCATCATCGGCAACAAGGCCTATTCCTCCTGGTCCCTGCGCGGCTGGCTGGCGGTGAAGCAGTCCGGTCTACCGTTCGAGGAAATTACCGTCCCCATGTTCGACGACGAATGGGACAAACGCACCAAGGGCAACGAATTCGCACCATCGGGCGGCAAGGTGCCGATCCTGTGGGACGATACGGCAGTGATTTGGGATTCGCTCGCCATTATCGAATGGCTCGCGGACAAAACCGACAAGGCGCGTTACTGGCCTGATGACGATGCAGCGCGGGGCATGGCGCGGTCGATGACGGCCGAAATGCATTCAAGCTATCAGCATCTGCGCAACGAATGCGGGATGAATGTGCGCAAGCAATTCCCGGCCAGGACGCTGTCCGAACCCGTTCGGCAGGAGGTCTCACGTATCCTCCAGCTTTGGGCGCAGGCCCGTGCGCGCTGGGGCAGCGGCGGCCCTTATCTGTTCGGCGAATTCGGCGCGGTCGACATCATGTTCGCGCCGGTGGTCACCCGTTTCGTCACCTATTCAATCCAAGTGCCGCCCTTCGCCGCTAATTATATGGAGGCGATCCTCAGCCACCCCTGGATGCAGGAATGGATTTCAGCGGCTCAGGACGAGCCTTGGGTGATCGAGCATTACGAACAATCGGCGTAATGATACCCAACACCGCTAGTCCTGAGCCTGTCGAAGGACGGTCCCAGTTGTAATGGGGTTGGCCTGCGGCTCGACATGCTCAGCCGGGGCGGCGATGGG
Source organism: Allosphingosinicella vermicomposti (assembly GCF_003012815.1). Lineage (GTDB taxonomy): Bacteria > Pseudomonadota > Alphaproteobacteria > Sphingomonadales > Sphingomonadaceae > Allosphingosinicella > Allosphingosinicella vermicomposti. The sequence goes on from NZ_PXYJ01000001.1 coordinate 1,109,694, forward strand.
GATCAGTCAGTAAGGCGCTCCATCCTTATGCCGGTAAGTCTTAGCCTCTGAGTCCCATTCCAGATCCACATCCGGATAGTGGCAGTGCCCACGGTCCGGTGTTCCCATCACGACGAAAGTGCAATCCTCGCCCGCGCGGTTGACGAGATGATGGCCGTTGGCGACGCCTTTGGGGAACGCCGCGCAATCGCCGGGGCGAAGCACGGTTTCAGCCCCCTCCTCCACCAGCACCGCCTCGCCCGACGTCATGACGAGGAATTCGTCAATCTCGTCATGCCAATGGCGCTGGCTGGAAATCGCGCCCGGCTCCAACCTCACATGGCTCGCCCCGAAATCAGTCAAGCCCGAAGGTGGGCCGAGCCGCCGGAACCAGCGCCCGCCCATCTCCGCCGCGAACGGCATCGGATAGGTCGTGCGGTTGGTCGCTTCGATGGCGTCGAGATCGATCTTCGGCATGTCAGTCTCCGCTGGGCAGGGCGCGCCTTGCTTGCTACGCGAGCGCAATGACCGCCGCAATCGATCCTATCGACCTCACCCGCCGCCTCATCGCCTGCCCGAGCGTTACGCCGTTGGAAGCCGGCGTGCTGGACGTGCTGGAAGCGGAGTTGCGCGCCATCGGGTTCGACGTTCACCGTTTCACGGTTGGCGAGGCGCCGGACGGCCCGGTCGAAAATCTGTTCGCAACGCGCGGATCGGGCGGCCCGCATTTCGCCTTTGCCGGGCATGTCGACGTCGTCCCGGCAGGCACGGGCTGGTCCTCCAACCCGTTCGAGGCCGAGGTCAGGGGCGATCTCCTCTATGGGCGCGGCGCGGTGGACATGAAAGGCGCCATTGCCGCTTTCATCGCCGCTTGCGAGCGGACCGCAGGGCACCAAGGCACATTGAGCCTCATCATCACCGGCGACGAGGAAGGGCCCGCCGTCTACGGCACGGTCGCGCTGATGGACTGGATGGCGGCGCGGAATATCCGACCGGACATGATCCTGGTCGGCGAGCCGACATCCGAACATCGCCTCGGCGACACGGTGAAGATCGGGCGGCGGGGATCGGTCAATATCTGGATCGATCTGCCGGGCACGCAGGGGCATGTCGCCTACCCTCACCTTGCCGACAATCCGATCACCAGGCTTGGCGCGCTCATCCAGGCATTGGGCGCCATGCCGCTCGACGAGGGCAGTGATTGGTTCCAGCCATCAAACCTCGAAATCACCGAAGTGTCCGGCGGCTCAACGGCCTGCAACGTCATTCCCGGTACTGCCCAGGCGCGGCTCAATATCCGGTTCAACGATTTGCATATGGGCGCCGATCTCGTCGAACGAGTGCGAACGGTAGCCGAAAGCGTTGCTCCGGGCGCAAAGGTCGAGGCTAAAATTTCGGGCGAGGCTTTCCTGACGACGCCGGGGCTTTTGTCGAGCATCGTCGCGGACGCGATCCGTGTTGAAACGGGTGTCGAAGCCGCCCTGTCAACCGGCGGCGGCACGTCCGATGCGCGTTTCCTCTCGAAGCTCTGCCCGGTGGTGGAATTCGGCCTCCCCAACGCTACGATGCATAAGCTGGACGAAGCTGTTGCCGTCGAAGATTTGACCGTGCTCACCGCAATTTACGAGCGGATCATATTGGCGGCGCTCAGCTAGCCGATCGCTAAGGCTGAGCCCGTCGAACCCGGGGTGAGCTGGAACCGTCCTTCGACAGATTCACGACGGAATTAAATGCACGGATCAGGCGATCAGCGCGAGGCGTTCGTGCCGAGGCTGCCCAACCCACGCCCGCATTTCAGCCTCCGGCATCGGATAGGCGAAGGCATAGCCCTGGATCGTGTCGCAGCCGATCATACGAAGGACGGCGAGCTGCTCACGCCTCTCCACACCTTCGGCGACAACTTCGCAGCCAAGGCCATGGCAGAGGTGAATGATGGCGCTGACGATCGTCCGCGCATTTTCGGACGTATCGACGTCGTGGATAAGGCTCCGGTCGAGCTTCACGCGGTCGAGCGGCACGTCCTTCATGCGCGACAAGTTGGAATAGCCCGCGCCAAAGTCGTCGAGCGTGATCGCGACACCGAGCGCCCGCAACGCGTTCAATTCCGCGACGATCAGGTCGTCACATTGCAGGACCATGGTTTCCGTGAGTTCAAGTTCCAGCATATGCGGCGGCACGCCGGAGCGATCCAGGCATTCACGGAAATGTTCGAAGAAATCCGAGCGTTCGATCTGCGACGGACTGACATTGATCGTAAGCCGATGGTCAAGGCCGTCGGCCTGCCACGCCTTGACGGTATCCATGGCCGCTTCGACAACCCATTCGCCGACCGCGACGATCAGCTTGGTATCTTCGGCGACTGGAATGAAGCTATCGGGCATCCGCACACCGTCGGTCGGATGGTTCCAGCGTAGCAGCGCCTCGACTGCCACAACGCCGCCGGTCCGCGCGCATATCTGCGGTTGGTAGACCAGGTTGAACTGGCCCTGTGCCACGGCCTCCCGCAGCGCGCGCTCGGTCCGCGATTTCTGCTCGAACGCGGCGGCCAAGTCGGCATTGAATGTAAACACCTCACCGCCGCCCAAGGCCTTGGCATGATACATCGCCATATCGGCGGCCTTCATGAGATCGGTGAGCTCGATGCCGTGTACGGGGTGGAGGGCGATCCCAACAGACGCCCCCATCGTGATTTTCTGCCCCATATGTTCGAAGCGTTCGGACAGGCGATCGCGCACCTTGCGGGCCGCTTCATCGGCCTGTGCCTGGCTTTTCGCCGGGAGCAGCATGGTGAATTCATCGCCCGCCAATCGCGCGAGAAGCGGTTGCCAGTGGTTTTCGCTGGCTGCCAGCTCACCAACCACTTCGCGAAGACGCTCCGCCACGCGGATCAACACCTCGTCGCCATGGGCGTGACCAAGCGTGTCGTTAACTTCCTTGAAGCGATCGAGATCGATGAAAAGCAATGCCGCCGGCTCGCCCGCCTGAAGCTTCAGGATGCGGTCAGCCTCACGCTTGAAGTGAAGCCGGTTAGGCAATTGTGTCACCGGATCGAACATCGCGATACGCTGCACCTGGTCGATATTCGAGCGCACCTGTTCGAACAGGCCGTCCACCGCCATGGCAAGGCGCGGCATTTCAGAGCGCAAAATTGGTGGCGCAGGAGAAGAAAGGTCGCCGCTTTCAACGGCAAGCAACCGATCGATCAGCGCCGACACGGCACGTGCGTGACCGCTATTTGGCTTTTCCGCAGCCACCCAGACGACCAGCAAGGCAAAAAGGCCAATACCGATGGATGCCGCGATTTGTTCGTCCAAATTGCGCAGCACGACAAAACCGCACAACGTCAAAATGAACGACGAAATACCCGCGCACCACGAAATCACGCGACTGCTAAGCCAGCCGACTTTGTCCCAATAATTTGCCACGTTAAGCCCCAATCCCCAGCGCTCCTCTAGGACAAAGCGGACCGTTTCGGCAACGGATAAGGCTAACGGGTTAATAATCTTTTGCTGAATCGGGATTCTGTTCAGATTCCGGACACTTATTTGCGCCGACGCAAGATGATGTAGAGCGCCCCCGTTCCGCCGTGCCGCTGATGGGCACCGCGCACCGCCGCGATTGCCGACGCGTGGCGGGACGCGTGCAGCCAATCGCCCACTGCCGCGCGAATGGCGCCGCGCGCGACGGGCCAACGCTCGCCCTTGGGCGGCTTTCCGGTGACAAGGAGGATCAACCGGTCACCCTTATGGATGGCATCGTCCAGCCGGCTGTCGAGCACGGCATAAGCTGTCGCGAGATTATGACCATGAAGGTCGACGATCATATCCGGCGAGACGAGCCCGCGGGCAAGCTTCTTGTCCCAGCTGGCATCCAGCGTCGTTCCCGGACCTGCGGACGGCGGCGGGGACGGCGAAGCGGCGGGTAGCCGGGGGGACGGACGCCGTCCCTTGGCTGCAACCGGTTTGGCTGGAACGGCCGGCGCTACCACGGCATCCAAAGGCTTCGCATACGCCTCATGGAGCGGCCGCACGCTCGCGACCACCTTATCCCACAAAAGCCGTTCTTCAGCGCTGAGTTTGCGCGGCATTGCGTCCGGCCAGCAGGCGCGCCACCGCAGCGTTCGGCAACATCACATAGGCCCTGCCCCGTGCTTGCAGGCCGCCCGATATCGCGGCTGCGCCCTGCCCCGCGCCCCAGAAGGTGTCGAAGCGGTTTGCCCCCTTGATCGCGCCGCCCGTATCCTGCGCTACCCAAAAGCCATCCGCCTGATCGTAATCGAGATCGAGGAGCACCGGGGCGCCCAAGGGTATGAAACGAGGGTCGGCGGCAACACTGCGTTTCGGGGTCACCGCGACGCCCATCGCGCCTAGCGGCCCCGGGCCGGTCAGTTCGCGGAAGAAGACATAGCTCTTATTCTCCCGCATCAGGGCCCTGCCCTGCTCCGGGTTGGCGCGAAGCCAATCGGTGATCGCCTGCATCGATACTGCCCCGGTGATCAGCCCGCGTTCCTTCAGAAGCTTGCCGATCGCGACATATTCGCGGCCATTCTGATCGGCATAGCCGATCCGCATGACCCCGCCGTCCGGCAGCAGCAATTGGCCGGAACCCTGGATTTGAAGGAAGAAAAGATCGATCGGGTCGGCCGCCCAGGCGATCTCCAAGCCCTTGCCGGCCAACGCTCCATCCTCGATCGCAGCGCGGTCGTGATAGAGAACATAATTGCCCCCTTTATCCACCCGTCCCCGTCCTTTTTCCCCGGTCGCAGGGTTGGCGGCGAGGAGATCTGCAGGCTTGGCGTAGACCGGAACCTCAAACCCGGCCGCCTTCACACGCGATCCGGAAATCTGGGGTTCGTAATAGCCGGTTGCAAAGGCGCTGCCGTCGCCGACTTGGACGAGCTGGAACCCGGAGTGGAAAAATTCGACAACGCCTTCAGGACTTTCGAAATCAAGCGGCTGGCAAAGTGCCTGCCAATCTTCCGGGCGTGTCAGCCCGCTCGTGTCGGCCCGTTTCAGCATCGCCGGGCAGCTGGCGATGAAGGCATTGTAGAGGCGTTGTGCGTCACTCGGCTGTATAGTGATCGCCGGGCCGGCCGTGACGCCGACCGCGACTGCATTTTCGGGAGGCGGAGGCGCAGGCGGCACCTTCGGCTTCGGTGCCGGAACGCAGGCGGCAATAACCGCAATAGAGGCGGCAAGCGCCAGCCTTGAACAAAAACGCATCATCCTCGCTTCATAGCGCGGCAAGAGGTGAAGGGAACACCCGTCCTTACGAGCGAAGCAGTCCATCAAGCATCGAGTCTAGAGACAAGCCGCCGCGTCGCCATGTTCCTCGTAATGGCGACGATCAGGCTGCGTCGGTTTCGACGAGCATCCAATTTGGGTCGCGACTCGAAAGGTCGCGCTGGAACGTCCAGATGTCGTGAGTTTCGACGGCATCGCTCAGCGAGCCGGCGATGACATTGCCGTCCCGGTCGCGCGTGACGGCCGCGATATCCGCGTCGAAACGAACTGCGACGAAAGCGGTGCGGCCTTCCAGCTCGACGGATTCGATCATGGCCTTCTCGATCGCGATCAGACGGTTGTCGAGCGTGACGCCTTCGGCCTCGCGATCGGCAATTGCGCCCGCAAAAACGTCTTTCGCTTCCCCGGCAACCAATTCGCCAAGCTCGACCCGATCACCTTTCCAGAAGGCGTCGAGGATCATGCGATAGGCGGCCTGCGCGCCTTCAAGAAAGCGACCGGTGTCGAAGGACGGGTCGGCGGCGATCAGGGCGCGAACGCCCGCTTCGGCGCTCTTTTCGTAAACATGCCCGGCAGCCAGAGCGGGCTCGGACGATACATCCGTCAGCGGCTTTCCGGCATCGGTCGTCGGCATCGGGCGAAGGACGGGTTGCTGCTCATGCCCCGTGCGGCGGCCGAGGACGGCATAAAGGCGCAGCCCCGCGAAAAGGGCGACCATCGCCAGCAACACGATCTCGACAGTCACGAAAGCACACTCCGTCCTTAATTCAGTGCTCAACATAGGCGGGAAGCGGCCCGGTTTCAAATCCCCCACGCATGTTGCGCCTCCCCCGCGCTCCTGCTACCCGCGCCATCGGACCGGCGGCATAGTTTTGCCGACCGTCATCAGACACATTTTCAAGGTACTCAGCATGTCCGAAGAACTAGGCGCGACCGATGCGAACGAGCAGGCAGTGAATGGCAGCGACACCTCGCCCGCCATCGCGATCCTTTCCCAATATGTGAAGGATCTGTCCTTCGAAAATCCGAACGCACCGGCCGTTTATCAGTGGCAGGGCCAGCCGCAGATCGACGTGCAATTCAACATCGGCTCACAGAAGCTCGGCGACGACGTTTATGAAGTCGGCCTCAAGATCGACGTCGTTGCAAAGCACGACAATGGCACCGCCTTTGCGGTCGACCTGCTCTATGCCGGTCTCTTTGGCCTGCGCAACATTCCGGAAGAGCAGCTCCAGCCCTTCCTGCTCGCCGAAGCGCCGCGCCTTCTCTTCCCCTTCGCGCGTCAGATCGTCGCTGAATCGGTGCAGAATGGCGCTTTCCCGCCGCTGATGCTCGATCCGATCGATTTCGGTGCCCTCTACATGCAGCAGGCGGCGCAGGCCCAGGCTGCGGGCGGAGCGGGTCAGGCTCCGGAGATTACGGGGCAGGCTTAACCCTTACCGCCATTCTCGCGCGGGCGGGACTCCAGACAGGTGGATGGTGCCGATAGTGGCTGGATACCCGCTTTCGCGGGAATGACGTAGTTTGAGAGGCGGACGGGCATGAACCTCCATAAGGCGATCGGTACGATTGGCGGCCTCACCATGGTCAGCCGCGTGTTCGGCTTCGCGCGCGAGATGCTGATGTCCCGTATCATGGGGGCTAGCGGCGCGGCCGACGCCTTCCTGGTCGCATTCCGCCTCCCCAACACCTTCCGCCGCCTGTTCGGGGAGGGCGCCTTCTCGGCGGGCTTCGTGCCCCTGTTCAGCCAGCGCTACCATGGCCCGGGCGGCCTTGAGGAAGCGAAGAAATTCTCCGAAGAGGTGTTGGCGGTTTTCCTGCCCACCCTCTTCGTTTTCACCGTCATCTTCGAACTCATCATGCCGGCCTTCGTCTGGGCGATCGCGTCGGGCTATGCCGACGAACCCGGGAAATTCGACCTGACCGTTTTTCTGACCCGGATCACCTTCCCTTACCTACTGCTGATCAGCCTCGTCTCGCTCTTTTCGGGCGTCTTGAATTCGTTGACGAAGTTCGCTGCGGCGGCGTTCGCGCCCGCGCTTCTCAATATCGCGATGCTGGCCGCGCTCATCCTTGTGCCCGTCGGCGGCGAGAAGACGGCGCTGGCGCTCGCCATCGGCGTCACGATCGGGGGCGTCATGCAGCTCGTTCTGGTCTGGAACAGCGCGCGTAAGGCGGGCGTATCACTGCGCCTCCGCAAGCCCGAAATCACGCCGAGCGTGAAGCAGTTCTTTGTCGTGGTGATCCCGGCGACGCTGGGCGCGGGCGTCTATCAGATCAGCCAATTGATCGACACATTCTTCGCGACGCGGCTTCCCGAAGGATCGATGTCCTATTTGAATTATTCGGATCGCCTCAATCAGCTGCCCCTTTCCGTGATCGGCACCGCGCTCGGCACGGCGATCCTGCCGCAGATCAGCCGCTTCATCGCGAAGGGAGAGCCGGACGAGGCCGCGCGCGTGCAGGGGCAAGCGGTGGAGCTTTCCATGCTCCTCTGCATCCCCGCGGCCCTCGCCCTCGCCGTCGTGGCGGGCCCGCTGGTCGCGGCGATGTTCCAGGGCGGACGCTTCACGGCTGAAGACGCCGCGATCACCGGTAACGTGCTGGCGATCATCGTCATGGGACTTCCCGCTTATGTGCTGGTGAAGGTCATCACCCCGGGCTTCTATGCACGCAACGACACCAAGACACCGGTCAAGACGGCCGTGGTGGTCCTTGCCGCCAATATCGCGCTCAACTTCGCCTTGATTCCGCCCTTCGGAATCTACGGCCTCGCCGCAGCCATCGCGCTCTGCTCGTGGATCAACTGCGTCCTCCTCTACGTCATCCTGCGCCGCCGGGGGCATTTCCGGATCGAGGGCTGGCTCTGGGGCCGGATCGCGCGACAGTTCGCGGCGGGCCTCGCCATGGGCGCGGCACTCTGGGGCGCGCGCACCTTGCTCGCCGGTTTCTTCGACGGATCGGTCATCGAGCGCCTGTTCGGTGTCATGGCGCTCGTCGGCGTGGGCGGCATCGTCTATTTTGCCGTCGCCTGGACTATCGGCGCGATGAACCGCGACGACATCCTTACCCTTCTGAAGCGCAAGAAAGTCAGCTAAATGCGTATCCTGTCCGGCATCCAGCCCACGGGCGAGCCCCATCTCGGCAACTATCTGGGTGCGATCAAACGCTGGACGGAGCTTCAACACGAGCAGGAATGCCTGATTTTCCTCGCCGATCTGCACGCCATCACCGTCTATAACGATCCAGCGACGCTCGCCCGCACGATCCGCGAGGCGGCGGCGACGCTCATCGCCTGCGGCATCGATCCCGGCAAGACGGTGCTGTTCAATCAGGCGCGCGTCCCCGCCCATGCCGAAATGGCGTGGCTTCTCAACTGCACGGCACGCATGGGCTGGCTCAATCGCATGACGCAGTTCAAGGAAAAGTCCGGCAAGAATCGCGAAAATGCGAGCGTCGGCCTTTATGCCTATCCCGTCCTCCAGGCCGCCGACATCCTGCTGTATCAGGCGACGCACGTCCCGGTTGGCGAAGACCAGAAGCAGCATCTGGAACTCACCCGCGACATCGCAACCAAGTTCAATACCGATTACGGTGTCGAAGTCTTCACGGTGCCCGAGCCGCTGATCGGCAAGGCGGGCGCGCGGATCATGTCGCTGCGTGACGGCAGCGCGAAGATGTCCAAATCCGACCCGTCCGACATGAGCCGGATCAACCTCACCGACGACAGCGACACGATCGCGCAAAAGTTCAAGAAGGCGAAGACCGATCCGGAGCCCTTGCCCGAGACGATGGAGGGGCTTGAAGGCCGCGCGGAAGCGAAGAACCTCGTCACCATTTTCGCCGTCCTTGCCGATCGCGCGCCAGAGGACGTGCTGGGCGAATTTGCGGGCCAGGGCTTCGGCGCGTTCAAGCCCTGCCTTGCCGACCTTGCGGTCGAGACGCTCCGACCAATCCGCGACCGGTTCGAAACGCTGCGCGCAGATCCGGCGGAAATCGACCGGATTCTGGTGAAGGGCGCCGAGAAGGCTCGGCTGCTGTCCGCCCCGACCCTTGAGGCTGCATATAAGGCGGTAGGGCTGCCGCGCTGAACCTCATTGTGCTCCGGCGAAGGCCGGAGCCCAGCAGCGCCGGCGGAACGACTGGGCTCCGGCCTTCGCCGGAGCACAACATTTCCTTCACGCCGATCAAACGTGCAATGTGTGCGACAAGGCACTATCTTCAGCATCAGTTAAGCCAAATCGGTGCAAAAGTCGTGCCGCAACAGCCAGTTAGAGTTCAAGAGGCGCCCTATGTCCTTCAATAAGAAACTACTTCTGGTCGCCGCATCCGCAGCGTTTCTGACGCTCGGCGGTTGCGCGACCGGCTTTCCCGCTCAGGTTTCACGCTTTCAGGCGATGCCCGCGCCGCAGGGTGAAAGTTTCGTGGTACAGGCGGCAGATCCCGACAAGAATGGCAGCCTGGAATTCTCGCAATATGCGGGCCTCGTCCGTCGCAACCTGCTCGATCAGGGCTATACGGAAGCCGCCTCCCCGCAGGCCGCGACTTTCGTAGTCGAGCTGGATTATGGCGTCGACCGGGGCCGTGAGAAGATCGCCACCCGTCCGGGCGTCGGGACAGGCTTCGATTATGGATATGACTGGGGCCGCCCTTATTATTCGCGCTTCGGTTACTTCGGCCATCGCTATCGCAGCCCCTTTTATTATGGCTGGCACGACCCGTTCTGGGGCGATCCGTTCGACCGGGAAGTCTATAGCTACACAGTCTATGAGAGCTTCCTCGACATGGACATCAAACGGACGGCCAATAATGAGCCACTGTTCGAAGGCACGGCCCGGGCGCGTTCGCGGACCGACGAGCTTCAGACCTTGGTGCCGAACCTCGTCGAAGCGATGTTCACCAACTTTCCGGGCCGTTCCGGCGAAGTCGTGAAGATCACCGTCCCGCCTCCCCAGCGCAATCGCGAGTAATTTCTGATGCGAGAGGGCCGGTCGATCCGGCCCTCTTTCGTTCAAGTGCTGGACAAACCGCCCCTGTCCCCCCTATCCGGCGCGCCAGAAGGAGAACCCGCATGAGCTGGCTCAACCGCGTCCGCCAATCCATCCCGTTCCTCCCCAAGCGCGAGACGCCGGACAATCTCTGGCACAAATGCCGCGAATGCGGGACGATGGTGTTCACCAAGGAATATCAGGAGAATCTCTCCGTCTGTCCGAAATGCGACCATCACGGCCGCATCGGCCCGCGTGCGCGCTTCGAGCAGATTTTCGATCCGGGCTATTCGACCCTGCCGCAGCCGCAGGTGCGCGAAGACCCGCTGAAATTCCGCGACAGCAAGAAATATACGGACCGCATCAAGGCCGCCCGCCAAAGCACGGGCGAGCAGGACGCGCTCATCAACGCCAGCGGGACGATCGAGGGCGAGAGGGCCGTGATCGGCGTCCAGGATTTCGCCTTCATGGGCGGATCGATGGGCATGGGCGTCGGCGCCGCCTTCGTCACGGGTGCCCGCGCGGCGATCGAAGCGCGCTGCCCCTATATCATCTTCACCGCAGCGGGCGGCGCGCGCATGCAGGAGGGCATCCTGTCCCTCATGCAGATGCCCAAGACCACCGTCGCTATCGCGGAACTGAAGGAAGCGGGTCTGCCCTATATCGTCGTCCTCACCGATCCGACGACGGGCGGCGTTACCGCTTCCTACGCGATGCTCGGCGACGTCCAGATTTCGGAGCCCGGCGCCCTTATCGGCTTTGCGGGCCAGCGCGTGATCGAATCCACGATCCGCGAAAAGCTTCCCGAAGGCTTCCAACGCGCCGAATATCTGCTCGACCACGGTATGGTCGACATGGTGGTGCACCGTAAGGATCTGCGCGAACGGCTGGCGAAGCTGGTGGCGTATCTGACGCCGCAGAAAGCGGCGGCGTGATCGTTTCGTCATGCTGAACTTGTTTCAGCATCCATTTTCGACCAGGGCGCGGAAGATTGAAATGGATCCTGAAACAAGTTCAGGGTGACGAATAATGCCAGATTTCGCCACCTCCGACGATCCGCGCGTCCAGGCCCAGCTCAACCGCCTCACCCTCCTGTCCCCGGGCGCGGACGTGCTGGGCCTAGAGCGCATCTCCGCCCTCCTCTCCCGCCTCGGCAATCCGGAGCGGAGCCTGCCTCCCGTCTTCCATGTCGCGGGCACCAACGGTAAAGGATCGACCTGCGCCTTCCTCCGCGCGGCGATGGAGGCGGCGGGCCTCAAGGTCCATGTCTTCACCAGCCCCCACCTCGTCCGCTTCAACGAACGCATCCGCCTTGCCGGAACGCTAATCGAGGATGCGGACCTCGCCGATTTGCTCGACGAGGTTCTGTCGGTCGCGGAGGGTATCGCGCCCAGCTTCTTCGAAGTGACGACCGCCGCCGCCTTCCTTGCCTTCTCCCGCACGCCTGCCGACGCCTGCATCGTGGAAGTGGGATTGGGCGGCCGCCTCGACGCCACCAACGTCCTCCCCGCCCCCACTGCCTGCGGCATCACCCAGCTCGGCCTGGACCATCAAGCATTCCTCGGCGATCGCATCGAGCAGGTGGCAGCGGAAAAGGCGGGCATCGCCAAAGTGGGCGTTCCGTTGGTCACCCAGCTTTATTCACCCCATGTCGCCGAACCAATCCGTGAGGTCGCCGCGAAAGCAGGCGCGGCGTGGCTACAGCGCGGCGGCGCCTGGGACGCCGAGGTACGCGGCGAGCGCCTCGCATACCGCGATGAATGGGGCGCCCTCGATCTCCCGCTCCCGCACCTTGCCGGGACGCATCAGGCGATGAACGCAGCGCTCGCCATCGCCATGGTCCGGCATCAGGATCGCCTCGCCATCCCGCCCGAGGCTCTGGAAGCCGCCATGTCGGGCGCGCAGTGGCCAGCGCGCCTTCAGCGTTTAAGCCCCGGCCCCCTACACGAGCTGCTGCCCGCGGGAACGGAACTCTGGCTCGACGGCGGCCACAACCCCGCGGCCGCTCGCGTCATCGCCGATCATTTCCAAGGCCAACCGCTCCGCATTGTCCTCGGCCTCCTTGCGAACAAGGATGCGACAGGCGTGCTGGAGGCATTCGAGGGACAGGGTGTGACTTTCCATACGGTGCCCGTCCCCGGCCACGAATATCATGCGCCCGAAGCGCTGGCGGCGGCGGCCATCGAAGCGGGCTTTGGGGCCAGCCCTGCAAACGACGTCGCAAGTGCCCTTGCCCGCATCGGCTTGGAAGGTGGTACTGCTCCGGTCCTAATCATGGGTTCGTTGTATCTCGCCGGCACAGTCCTCAAGGCGAATGATGAGGTGCCGGCCTAAATACCCGCTAGGGCTGAGCTTGTCGAAGCCCGGGGCGAGCTGGAACCGCCCTTCGACAGGCTCAGGACTAGCGGCGGTTGGGTAAGGGCTTATCGATCTTTTTGCTCACCATTGCGCGCATCACCTTCGCCAACTTTGCCCGCCGTGCCGACAGAGGCATCGACAAGGCCGCTGCGCATCATCCACCAGAAGAGCAAGATGCCGGGCACGGCTGCCACGGTCGTCAGCCAGTAGAAATTGACGTAGCCGATCCCCTCAACCATCGCGCCCGCCGTCGTTCCGGTCAGCACGCGCCCGACGATGCTGGCCGCGGCTGAGATCAGCGCATATTGCGAGGCGGTGAAACGCAGGTCGGTCAGCGCCGAGAAATAAGCGACGACGACAACTCCGCCGATGCCGCTGGCGAAATTCTCAAAGCCCTGCGTGAAGGCGAGACCCATATTCGAATGCCCCGCTCCGGCGAGGATCGCATAGGAGGCGTTGGAGACGCCCATCAGCACGAGGGCGATCAGCACCGATCTTTTCATCCCGATCTGCGCGTAGAGCCAGCCACCGACGAAAATACCGATGAGATAGGCCCAGAAGCCGACGCCCACGTCCCAGGCCGCGATCTCGTCATTCGTATAGCCCATGTCGTTGAGCAGCAGGCGCAGCACGAGCTGCCCCAGCGTGTCGCCGATCTTGTGCAGCAAGATGAAGAGCAGGACGATGAGCGCACCCTTCCGCTGGAAGAATTCCGCGAACGGGCCGACGATCGCCGCCAGTGTTCGCCCCTCCCCCTTTGGGGCGGGCTCCCGGTGCCGCTTCGGCTCACCCACGATCAGGCCGGTGAGCATGGCGGGTAGAGCGAAGGCCGCGCAGGCGAGATAGGCAGCTTCCCACCCTACGCGTGCCGCGAGCACCAAAGCCAGCGCGCCCGCCGAAACCGAGCCGATCCGCCAGCCATATTGCGACATGCCGGAGCCCACGCCAAGTTGGCGCGGCTCAAGCAGTTCGATCCGGTAAGCGTCGATCACAATGTCGAAGGTGGCACCTGCAAAGCCGACCAAGATCGCCGCCACCGCCGTCTGGAAGATGTTCGCGGAAGGATCCTGAAAGGCGAGATTTGTGACCGCCGCCATCACCATGACGCCCGCAACCAGCAGCCATGACACGCGCTGGCCGAGCCGGTGCAATACAGGGATGCGTACCCCGTCGATGATCCACGCCCAGAGGAATTTGAAATTGTAGACCAGGAAGGCGAGCGTGAAGGCGGTCACCGTTGATTTGGTGATTCCTTCCTGCGCCAGCCGCGTTGTCAGCGTCGCACCGATCATCGCGAAGGGAAAACCGGATGACACGCCTACGAAGAATGCCGCGATCGGCGCCTTTTCGACATAGGGACGGATGCCTTCCGGCAAGCGGCTGCGCCAACCCAAAGGCGCTTCAGCGACGGCTTCATTCATGCCGGTGGTTGTAACGTGGTTAAGCGTTCCGGCTAGCCCTATTCCGTTATGCAATCAGGAGGCGTCGTACAAACTCAGGCCTGCAGGCACCTTCTTCACCGGCTCGCCAGCAAGCTTCCGGTCGAGCGCCTCTAGCGCGGCCTTCAATTCCTTATCGGTATAGGGTTTAACGAGGCAGCCGACGGCGAGGCTTTGTGCCTCAACCGGGCAATTGCCCGTTACGAACAGCACGGGCACGCTCTTCGCCGCGGCCGCACGGGCTACATCCGTCCCATCACCCTCGCCGGACAGGCGGATATCGCTCAAGACCAAGTCAAGCGCCTCGGCCTCAATCACACGCTCCGCGTCCACGAGATTGTCGACCGTTGCGACCACCTCATAACCTGCATCGGCAAGCCGGTATTCGTTGTCGAAGGCGACCAAAGGTTCGTCCTCCACCACCAGGATCCGACATATTGTTCTTTCGCGTTTTCCGAACAGCATTATATGGGCACCAACTTAGAATAGCGGTCGATCTGTTCGCGTAACGAGCGAAGGGGCACCGGTGTCCATGGCGGCAATCGTCTGGGCGCAAATAGATTTCGCCCTACGGAGGCTGCCTTGTCCAATTCGCGTTCCCCCAAGGAGCCGCAACGCATCGCCAAATTGCTCGCGCGCGCAGGGGTCGCCTCCCGCCGCGACATCGAGCGGATGATCGAGGAGCGGCGCATCGCCATCAATGGCGTCGCGGTTGAGAAGCCCGCCACCCTTCTCACCTCGCTTCACGGCGTCACGGTGGACGGCCAGCCGGTGCAAGCCCCCGCCCCCGCCCGTCTGTTCCGCTTCCACAAGCCGACCGGTGTTTTGACGGCGGCCCGCGATCCGAAGGGGCGTGCGACCATCTATGATCGGCTGCCGAAGGGCCTGCCGCGCCTGATGCCGGTCGGCCGCCTCGACATGAATACCGAAGGTCTGCTTCTGCTCACCACGGACGGCGAGCTGAAGCGGCAGCTCGAACTGCCTTCCACCGGCGTCGAGCGCACCTATCGCGCCCGCGTGTTTGGCGACGTCAGCCAGGAGCAACTGGAAGAACTGATTCACGGTGTGGAAATCGAGGGTATTCGCTATGGCGCGATCGACGCGAACCTCGAACGCCGCACCGGCCGCAACGGCTGGGTCGAGATGAAGCTGACCGAAGGCAAGAACCGCGAAGTGCGGCGCGTCCTCGAATATCTCGGCCTTCAGGTCTCGCGTTTGATCCGCACTTCTTATGGCCCCTTCCATCTCGACGACCTGCCCGTGGGCATGGTCGACGAAATCCGCCAACATGACCTCGTTGCGTTCAAGAAAAGCATGAGCGAGGGCAAGACGAGTGCGCCCGCCACCGGCGAACGCGCGGCGCGGTCAAGGCCGCCCCGTCCGACGGGCCCGTCCGTCCTTCGCCCGGCACGAAGCCCCGCTGGCGAGCGCCGTGCGCCCAAAGCCGATCCTGGCAGGCCCGGCAGCCGTCCGCGCTCGTCCGAAGGCCCTCCGGCGAAGCCGGGCAGTGCGCGCCCAGCGCATCCCGACCGTCCTAACCGGCCCGGCGCGCCGCCACGCGGGGGTCGCGGCCGAAAATGAGAATCATTTCAGGCGATTGGCGTGGCCGTCCGCTGGCCGACCTGGAAGGGCGCGGCACGCGCCCGACCAGCGACCGCGCTCGCGAAGGGCTCTTCTCGATGCTCGCAAGCCGCATCGGCAGCTTCGAAGGCCTCGCTGTCGCTGATCTTTTCGCGGGTACAGGCGCCCTAGGCCTCGAAGCCATCTCGCGCGGCGCCCGTCATTGCCTGTTCGTCGAAAATGATCGAAGCGCCCTCGAAACGCTGCGTTCCAATATCGATCGCTTCGGCGCCCGCGAACGCGCCGATGTGCGACAGCAGGGCGTCGAGCATATCGCGCCGCCATCGCAGCCGCGCGACCTCGTCTTCCTTGACCCCCCTTATGGCAAGGGTCTGGCCGACATGGCTCTCGCCCGCATCGCCGATCCCGCTTGGGTTGCACCCGGCGGCTGGGTCAGTGTCGAGACGGGAGGCGAAGGCCTCGCCGTTCCCGAAGCCTTCACGCTGGAAACCGAGCGTCGCTTCGGAAAGGCGCATATCCATCTGCTCCGCCGCGCCTAGCTCCCTCTCCCATTGGGAGAGGGTTGGGGTGAGGGTGAGGGTGATCGATGCCGGAAGGCTCGCCCTCACCCTCCCACCGCTTCGCGGCGGGCCCCGCCCTCTCGCCAAATGGGAGAGGGAGTTAGCAGTTGAGTTCCCTTGTCCCGTTCCCTAACTGTTCACCCGTGACCGATCTTCAGACGACCCGTGAACCCGGCTATATCCAAGGCCTTAACGAACCGCAGCGCGACGCCGTGCTGACAACGGAAGGCCCGGTGCTGGTCCTCGCCGGCGCGGGCACGGGGAAGACGGCGGCGCTCACCGCGCGCCTCGCCCACCTCATTGCCACGCGGCGCGCCTGGCCTTCGGAAATCCTCGCCGTCACCTTCACCAACAAGGCGGCGCGGGAAATGCGGGAGCGCGTCGGCCGTATCGTCGGCGATGCAGTGGAGGGCATGCCCTGGCTCGGCACCTTCCACTCCGTCGCCGCCAAGATGCTGCGCCGCCATGCCGAGCTTGTCGGTCTGCAATCGAGCTTCACCATCCTCGACACCGACGACCAGCTTCGGCTCCTGAAACAGCTTATCGCAGCCGCCGATCTCGACGAGAAACGCTGGCCCGCGCGGCAGCTGGCGGGCCTTATCGACCGCTGGAAGAACCGGGGCTGGACGCCGGAGGAAATCGATGCGGGCGAAAGCGAGGCTTATGCCAACGGACGCGGCGCGGAACTCTACGGCCAATATCAGGCGCGGTTGCGGACGCTGAACGCCTGCGACTTTGGCGATCTCCTCCTCCACATGCTGACCATTTTCAAGAAGCATCGCGATGTTCTTGAAAACTACCAGCAACGTTTCAAATATATCCTCGTCGACGAATATCAGGACACCAACCAGTCCCAATATCTCTGGCTCCGCCTGCTCGCGCAGGAGCGCAAGAACATCTGCTGCGTCGGCGACGACGATCAGTCCATCTACTCCTGGCGCGGCGCGGAAGTCGCCAACATCCTCCGCTTCGAACGCGACTTTCCAGGTGCCAAGGTAATCCGCCTCGAACAAAATTACCGATCGACACCGCACATTCTCGGCGCCGCGTCCGGCGTGATCGCCCAGAACAGCTCGCGTCTCGGCAAGACCCTTTGGACTGAGTTTGACGCCGGCGAAAAGGTGGAGGTGATCGGCGTCTGGGACGGACCGGAGGAAGCCCGCCGCATCGGCGAGGAGATTGAAACCCTCCAGCGCAAGGGCGAGCGGTTGGACGATGTCGCCATCCTCGTCCGCGCCCAGTTCCAAACCCGCGAGTTCGAAGACCGCTTCATAGCGATCGGGCTGCCTTATCGCATCGTCGGTGGCTTCCGCTTCTACGAGCGCGCCGAAATTCGCGACGCCCTCGCCTATCTCCGCATCATTGCGCAGCCTGCCGACGACCTCGCCTTCGAACGCATCGTCAATACGCCCAAGCGCGGCCTCGGCGACAAGGCCGTGGCGAAGATCCACAGCTTCGCCCGCGCTGCCGGAACGCCCTTGCTCTCCGCCGCCGCGCAGATGCTCGACACGGACGAGCTGACGCCGCAGGCTCGCCGCGCACTTGGCAACCTCGTCGGCGATTTCGCCCGCTGGCGCTCGCGTCTAAACGAACTGCCTCATGCTGAGCTCGCCCGCCTCATCCTCGATGAGTCCGGCTACACCGCCATGCTCCAGGCCGAACGCTCGGCCGAAAGCGCGGGCCGCCTCGAAAACCTTTCCGAACTGACCCGCGCCATGGAAGAATATGAGACTTTGGGCGCGTTCCTCGAACATGTCAGCCTGGTCATGGAGAATGACGCGGCGGGGGATCAGGACAAGGTCACCATCATGACCATCCACGCGGCCAAGGGGCTGGAATTCGGCACCGTATTCCTCCCCGGCTGGGAAGAGGGCGTCTTCCCCTCTCAGCGTGCGCTCGACGAGGGCGGGCTCAACAGCCTGGAGGAAGAACGGCGCCTTGCCTATGTCGCGATCACAAGGGCGCGGCGTAAGTGCTTCATTATCCACGCCGCCAACCGCCGCATCTACGGCCAGTGGACGAGTTCCATCCCCTCCCGCTTCGTCGCCGAATTGCCGGACGAGCATGTGACGAGCGAAACGACGATGACGGGCGGCGAAAGCCTGTGGCGCGCCAATTGGTCCGAACGCGCCGATCCCTTCGCGGACGTCGCGCGCGGTACTGGTCGCGGTCCGGGCTGGCAGCGCGCCGCCACGACGGGCGGCTTCGATCGCAGCCCTTCGCGTGTGATTGAAGCGCGTGCCAGCGCGATCAGCCTCGGCAATCCGGGTCGCACCGACATTTCACTCGGCCAGCGCGTCTTCCACGCGAAATTCGGCTACGGCACCGTTGCGGAGATCGAGGGCAACAAGCTCGAAATCGATTTCGAACATGCCGGCCGCAAACGCGTCCTCGACAGCTTCGTCAGCGTAAGCTGATCAGCGCGGCGTCCTCGGCCCCCGGCGCGGGCCGGGATTGCCGCCGGGACGGCGTGGCGCCTGCGGGCGAAGACGCTGATCTTGGGAACGCGGCGGACGCGGGTCACTCTGGGCAAGCTTGCGGTCGGACACCGCATAGCCTTCCTTCAAGAGTTTCGTGAAAGCGGAGCGGACGCTCTCGCCGATCGCCGCCTGCAGGGGCTTGGGCAAATCCGCGAAGGTCGTGTTGGCATGCACGGTATTAAGATCGCGCAGCAGTGCATTCTGCATGCCTCCAGAACCAGCTTTCAGGGCCGTGATCGCATCGATGACGGCAGAGAAGATGATCTCCTGCATGACTTCAGTTGCCGACTTGCTCATGATTCCCCAACGCAATGAAATGACGGATTGTGCCGTGACGGCTTTATTGTTCAGGCGCGCCGCCAGGTCGTTCCGGCAGGTCCGTCCTCAAGAAGAATGCCCTCGGCGGCGAGTTCGGAGCGGATGCGATCTGCCTCCACAAAGTCCCTGTTCTTCTTGGCTTCCGCACGCGCGGTGATGAGGGCGTCGATGCGGGCATCGCCTTCGCCCTGGAACCAACTGGTTGCATCGTCCGTGAGGAAGCCGAGAAGCGCGGCGCTCGCTTTCAGCGTCGCCGGATCGTCGATGGCCGACAGGCGGGACAAGGCGAGCGGCGTATTGAGATCATCGGCGATCGCCTCGGCCACCTCTGGGGCCGGCTGCCCCGGCTCAGCGTCGGCCGCTACCCGATAAAGCCGATCGAGCGTTGCCCTGGATTGGGCGATAAGCGACTCCGACCAATCGAGCGGCTGACGATAATGGGCGGAGAGCAAAGCGAGGCGAAGGGTCTCGCCCTTATGGCCTTGTTCCAAAAGGTCCGCGACCGTCACGACGTTGCCGAGTGATTTGGACATCTTCTCCGCGCCCGCCATCGAGAGGAAGCCATTGTGCATCCAATAGCGGGCAAGCGGCGCGCCGTGGTGCGCACAGCGGCTTTGGGCGATTTCGTTTTCATGGTGCGGGAAGATGAGGTCGAGACCGCCGCCGTGGATATCGATCGTCTCGCCTAGATGCCGCTCGATCATCGCCGAGCATTCGATATGCCAGCCCGGGCGGCCACGACCCCACGGGCTGTCCCAGCCGATCACTTCCGGCGCCGAAGGCTTCCAAAGGACGAAGTCGGCGGGGTCTTTTTTGTAGGACGCCACCTCAACCCGGGCGCCGGCGATCATCGCATCTCGGTCGCGGCGGCCGAGCGCGCCGTAGTTCGGATCGGACGGAACGTGGAAGAGGACGTGGCCGTCCGCTTCATAGGCGTTCCCCGTCTCGATCAGGCGCGCGATCATGTCGATCATTTCGCCGACATTCTCGGTCGCCTTAGGCGCGATATTGGGCGGACGAACGCCGAGCGCCCCCATGTCGACCAGGTAGAAGTCCTCGAAACGCTTGGTGATGACGGAGGGGTCGACGCCCTCCGCTTCCGCAGACGTGATGATCTTGTCGTCCACGTCCGTCACATTGCGGGCATAAACCAGGGCATCCTCGCCATAAGTGTGGCGCAGAAGGCGCGCGAGAACGTCGAACAACACGGCGGGCCGCGCATTGCCGATATGGGCGCGGTTGTAGACGGTCGGGCCGCAGACATACATGGTCACGCGGCTGGGATCGGCAGGCGTGAAGACGCGCTTTTCCCGCGCCATCGTGTCGTGGAGACGGATTTCGGTCATTCTTCGCTTTCCGTGGACGCTTCGTTCGCGGCGGCCTCATCATCCGCGCCGCGCCGCGCCTCGACGAAATCGACGATCGCGCGGCCGCTGGCGCTTAATAACGGATAGGTTCGGCTCTCCGTCATCCACTCCGGACGCTGCGCATCGCGGCCGTAAAAGAGATCGTAGAAGAGGCTGGCGGCGAGGAAGAGCAGGGTCGCGCCGATAAGGCCCTTTAGGGCGCCAAAACCGCCGCCCAGCACGCGGTCCACCGGACCAACGAAGCTGTTGCGGGTCGCGCCGCCAATGCGGTGGGAGATCATCTTCCCCACAATGAACACCCCAAGGAAGATGATTGCAAAGGCGAGAACGGACGCGCCGGACACGGTGCCGACGGGGGCCTCCAGCCGCTCGGCAAGCGGGGTGTGGAAGAGCTTCAGCGCGGCAATGGCGGCGATCCAGGCGGCGAGCGCCAGCACTTCAGTGACGAAGCCACGCATGAAACCACGGACGAGCCCGCCGCCGACGAGGATGAGGGTGATGATGTCGAGTGCGGTGAGGCTTCCCATGCCGCCCTGCTAGGGGGTGTTGCGAGGTTGGGGAAGAGGGGTTTTTCCTCCAACTTTTATCCGTTCGCCCTGAGTAGCCATTGAGCTTGTCGAAATGGCGTATCGAAGGGCTTTCGACGGAGTGCTTCGATACGAGCCTTCGCCAAGCTCAGCCTCTACTCAGCGCGAACGGGATGCTGAACTAGCGACCGAGCATATGGTCGACCAATTCACCTAGGGTGCGGAAGCCGGTGAGAGCGAGCGGGCCCTTCTCTCCCTTGAGGGAGGCCGGCACCAGCGCGCGTTCGAAGCCGAGCTTGGCCGCTTCCTTCATGCGCAACGCACCATGGGCGACGGGACGAAGTTCGCCGGACAAAGCGACTTCACCGAACGCGATCGTATCCGCAGGAACCGGGCGTTCGGAAAGCGAGGAGACGAGCGCTGCCGCGACGGCGAGATCGGCGGCGGGATCGCTGACGCGGTAGCCGCCCGCGATGTTTAGATAGACCTCCGCCGTCGAGAAGCTGAGACCGCAGCGCGCCTCCAGCACGGCGAGGATCATAGCGAGGCGGCCCGAATCCCAGCCGACAACGGCACGACGGGGCGTGGCGCCGCTCGCAAGGCGGACGGTGAGGGCCTGAATTTCGACGAGGACCGGCCGCGTCCCTTCAAGGGCCGGAAAGACGGTGGCGCCGGACACAGCCTCGCCGCGATGGGTGAGGAACAGAGCGGACGGATTGGCGACTTCGGTGAGCCCCTCTTCCTGCATCGAAAAGACGCCAATTTCGTCCGTGCCGCCGAAGCGGTTCTTCACCGCGCGGAGGATTCGATATTGGTGACTGCGCTCGCCTTCGAAGGAAAGGACGGTATCAACCATATGCTCAAGCACGCGCGGGCCCGCGATGCTGCCGTCTTTCGTGACATGGCCGACAAGGATGAGGGCGGTCCCGCTTTCCTTGGCGAAGCGGATCAGTTCCTGGGCCGAAGCGCGGACCTGGCTCACCGTGCCGGGCGCGCCTTCGATCAGGTCCGAATGCATGGTCTGAATCGAATCGATGACCAAGAGCGCGGGCGGTGCCCCCTCCCCCAAAGTCGTCAGGATGTCGCGGACCGAGGTTGCAGCGGCGAGCTGGACCGGCGCCTGGCCAAGGCCGAGGCGGCGGGCGCGGAGGCGAACCTGATCCGCCGCTTCCTCGCCCGATATATAAGCCACAGGAAGACCGCGCGCGGCGATATTGGCGGCAGTTTGTAGGAGCAAAGTCGATTTGCCAATGCCGGGATCACCGCCGATGAGCGTCGCCGAACCCGCGACTACGCCGCCGCCGAGCGCGCGATCGAATTCCGCGATGCCGGTCTTCGTCCGATCCGGAAGTGCGATGTCCGCGTCAAGGCCCACCAAAGTCACCGCACGCCCGCCGGAGCGGAGATTATGCTTGGCCGAAAAGGGCGTCACGACTTCCGACGCGTCCTCGACAAGCGTGTTCCATTCCGAACAATCGGCGCACTGGCCCTGCCAGCGGCTGGAGACCGACCCGCAGGCCTGGCAGACATAACGTTTCCGGGGTTTCGCCATGACCGCTTTGTTAGCATGGCGGCGGAAAGAAGCGAGGGGTTGCGGCGTTGCATCCCCGGTTCGAAATCACCACACAGGGCGGAATGATCCTCGTTGCCAGTTACAATATGCGCAAGGCCATCGGCACCGACCGGCGGCGCAATCCTGGGCGCATCATCGACGTTCTGAATGAAGTGGGTGCGGATGTGGTCGCGCTACAGGAAGCCGACCGCCGCTTTGGCGCGCGGGAAAGCGCCCTGCCCCTCCATATGATCGAGGAGCATAGCGATTATAAGCCGGTGCCCTTCGGCGCGCGACACGGAAGCCTTGGCTGGCACGGCAATGCGATCCTCGTGCGGAAGGATGCTGAGGTTCTGCATCATGAAATGCTTCACATCCCGTCGCTAGAGCCGCGCGGCGCGGTGATGGCGGATGTTTCCGTGCATGGACAGACGCTGCGCGTGGTCGGCATGCATCTCGACCTTTCCGGCCTATGGCGGCGGCGGCAGGCGCATGCAATCCTCCACCATCTCGAACGGCGAGAAGAGAAGATGCCGTCCGTGCTGATGGGCGATCTCAACGAATGGAGCGTGGCTGGCGGCTGTTTGCGCGATTTTGCCCACCATCACCGCTTCGCGGATTGCGGACGGAGTTTCCACGCACGGCGTCCCGTGGCGCAGCTCGACCGGATCATGGTGTCGAATGAAGTCGAGATATTGGACAGCGGCGCCCACCAGAGTTTGCAGGCGCGAAAGGCATCGGATCACCTGCCGATCTGGGCACGGATACGCCTCTAAAGCCTTTCTCCCCTTGTGGGAGAGAGGGGTGCGAGCGCCAGCGAGCCTTTAAGATGTCTTCAGGCGCATCGAGCGCCTTCAGCCATACCCCTCACCCTACCCTCTCCCACAAGGGGAGAGGGTAGGTTAGATATTGTTTTCTAGCTTCAGCCAGTCCTTGGGCTCCAAGCCGTAGAGCATGTCGAGCACTTCGAATTCGACGCCGGCAGGCTGGCTGGTCGCCGAATTCCACAAAGCGACGACGCCGCTCTTCTGCTGCGGATCAAAGAGGATGAGCGAGCGATAGCCGGTGACGCCGCCGCGATGGCCGACCACCCGATGTCCGGAATAATCGTAGATCCGCCAGCCAAGGCCATATTCGGCGGAGTTCAACCGCTCACGCGCGATGCGCAATCGTCCAAGCTCACCCGGCGTTTTGGTAAGCGGCGTGTGTGCGGCCTCGAGCGCTTTCTTCGGAAGCACATCCGGCATCTCGCCCATCTGCGCGATCATCCAGAGCGCAAGGTCCTTGATCGACCCGTTGATGCCGCCCGCTGCGGGCACGCGATAATAGGAATCGGTGACCTCGACCGGCTTCGATCCCTTGCCGCCCTGATGCGGCTTGGCCCAGCTGCGCGCAGCGTAAAGGCCCTCGCGCGTGGCGCTGGCGGTCGTCATTCCAAGCGGTTCGAACAGATGTTCGCGCACCGCCTCCGGATAAGGCTGGCCCGTAATCTTCTCCACCACTTCGCTCGCCGCGTCATAAGCGACATTTTGGTATGCGTGGCATTGCCCCGGCGGACAGATAAGGCTCAATGTCGCAAGCTCACTACGCAGAAGCCGCGCGTCCATGCCGTCCTCAAGCTTCGAATCATTGGCATGGGCGAACAGGCCGAGCTGGTGAGAAAGAATGTCCGACACGGTCGCCTTATGCTCCGCACCGGCCGGAAGACGGAGCGAGGGCGCATATTTGCTCGCGGGATCGTAAAGCGACAATTGCCCATCCGCCGCCAGCTTCGCGACCATGTCGCCCGCCACGCCTTTCGACACCGAAGCCCAACGGAAGACAGTTCCGGTAGTAATGGGATCGCCGCTTCCGGACACGGTTTCGCCATAGCCTTTCATGAAGCGGATTTCGCCGTCTTCGACGACCGCCACCGCGAGGCCGACGACGGGCTTGCGCGAAGACAGCTCCGTCAGCAGGCGGTCGAGCCGCGCATAATCGACCTTGTTCGGCCGTGGCTTGGCATCGACGATCTTTGCGAGCGCGGCTTTCAGGCCGGACGGTGCGGACCCCGCCGTGCGCGCCTGGTCCGGCTCCGGTTCACTGCCCGATCCAACTGATGCGGCGGCGATGACAAGAATGACGAGCAGGATACTCGCCAATATATAATGGATTCGCCGGTTCAGCGAACCTCTCCTCAAGCTGGTAAAAGAAAATGGCGGCGGAGGGGGAGCCTCCGCCGCCACATGGCTTACCAGACTTTCAGACGTTGTTCAGGGGTCAGATACAGCTTTCCGTCCTTCACATCGAACGCCTTATACCATTCGTCGAAGTTGCGGACGACGAGCGAACGGAGCGGCGCCGGGGTGTGCGGGTCGGTCGCGAGCTGCTGCTGGATGGCCGCGTCACGGACTTTGGCACGCCATGCCTGGCCGAAAGCGAGGAAGAAGCGCTGATCGCCGGTATAGCCGTCGATCACCGGCGCTTCCTTGCCACCGAGCGACATCTTGTAGGCGTCATAGGCGATGCGGAGCCCCGCGAGGTCGGCGATGTTTTCGCCAAGCGTCAGTTCGCCATTCACCTTGTGGCCCGGCACCGGCTCATATTCGCCATATTGCTTCACGACCTGGTCGGTGAGTTTCTTGAAGTTGGCAGCGTCTTCAGCCGTCCACCATTCGACCATGTTGCCGGTCGCGTCGAACTTGCGGCCCTGATCGTCGAAATGATGGGTGATTTCGTGTCCGATCACCGCGCCGATCGCGCCGTAATTGGCCGCATCGTCTGCCTTCGGATCGAAATAAGGCGCCTGCAGGATCGCGGCGGGGAACACGATTTCGTTCAGCAGCGGGTTGGCATAAGCGTTCACAGTCTGCGGCGACATGAGCCATTCGCTGCGGTCGACCGGCTTACCGAGCTTCGCCACCTGCCGCAGATATTCAAACCGCGTTGCGCGTTCGGCATTGCCCAGCGCGTCACCCGCGATGATTTCGAGCGACGAATAATCCCGCCATTTGTCCGGATAGCCGATCTTTGGCGTGAAGGAGGCGAGCTTGGCGCGGGCCTTCACCCGCGTTTCCGGCGACATCCACTCAAGATGGGCGAGCCGATTGTCCATCGCCTTGATGAGATTGCCGACGAGGACATCCATCTTCGCCTTGGATTCCGGCGGGAAATATTTGGCGACATAGAGTTCGCCCACGGCCTCGCCGAGGCTGGAGCCGACGAGGTCCACGCCACGCTTCCAGCGATCCTTGAGTTGCGGCGTACCCTGCAACGTCTTGCCATTGAAGGCGAAGCTTTCATCGACAAAGGCCTTGGGAAGCACGGCCGCGGCGTCGGAAATCACCTGGAAGGCGAGATAGTCTTTCCACGCCTGAAGCGGCTCGCTCTGCACAAGCTTCGCGGCACCCTCGATCGCGCTCGGATGGAGCATGATATAATTTTGCTGCGCGGGAATGCCGGTCGCGGCGAGATAGGTCTTCCAGTCGAAACCCGGCGCCCTCTTTTCGAGATCCGCGAGAGTGGTCGGGTTGTAGAGCTTGTCGAGCTGACGCTGCTCGACCCGGCTCCAATGCGCGGTCGCAATCTTCGTCTCGAGATCGACCACACGCTTCGCGCGCGCTTCAGGATCGGAAAGGCCGGCAAGGCGCATCATCGTGCCGACATGCTTTACATAAGCGTCGCGCGCGGCGGCATGTTTGGCGTCGAGATAATAATCGCGGTCGGGCATGCCGAGGCCGCCCTGGCCAAGGTAAACAGCATATTGATCGTTCTTGCGAAGATCCTGCTCGACGCCTGCGCCGACCGGCGTGCCGATTCCGACCTGGCCGAATTCCCCGAACAAGCGGGCGAGATCGCTCGCCGTCTTCACGCTGTCAATCTTCGCGAGATAAGGCTTCAGCGGCGCCGTCCCCTTCGCCTCGATCGTGGCTTCGTCCATGAAGCTTGCGTAAAGATCGCCGACCTTCTGGCTGACGCTGCCCTTCGGCCCCTTTTCCTTCGCTGCGCTTTCGATGATCTCGCGCGTGCGCTGATCGGAAAGGTCGCGGAGGATCGCCATGCTGCCCCAAGAGGAACGGTCCGCAGGGATTTCAGTCGTGCGTGCCCAACCGCCATTCACATATTCAAAGAAGCTGTCGCCCGGCTTCACCTGCGTGTCCATGCCGGACATATCGACGCCCCACTTGCCGAACTGCGCGGCGGCGGCCGCTTTCGCTACGGCCGGTGAAGCGGCTTGGGTCGCGGCGAGACTCGGCGTGGTTGCGGCAAGCGCAGCCATCGCGACACCGGACAAGATCAAATGCTTGAACATGCTTAGAAAACCCCTCGGCATAACGTGTGTGATGCAGGTCACACACTTGCACATCCCCTAAAGCTTGAAAAGGGGCCTCACGCACGTAAGGCTCGACAGCGATCCTGCTTCCTGCCACCCTTGCGTAATGCGGGAGAAAGAACTTCGGCTCGCCCTCGTTTGTTATGGCGGCATTAGCCTCGCCGTCTACATGCACGGCATCACCAAGGAGATCTGGCGCCTTGCCAGCGCAAGCCAGGCGCATCACAGGCCGGGTGCGGGCACGGATGGGACGGCCTGCGTGTACCGTCGCCTGCTACGCATGATCGCGGACGAATGCGGGATCGATTTACGGGTCATCGTCGATATCCTCGCCGGGGCCAGCGCGGGCGGAATCAACGCCATTTTCCTCGCAGAAGCGATTTCATCCGGGGCCTCTCTCGACCCGCTCACCGATTTGTGGCTGGAGACGGCCGACGTCGACAAGCTCGTCGATCCGGAAGTGAGCGCCGTATCCCGGTTTGCCAAAGCTGCTGCCGTACCCTTTGCGTGGATGCTCTCGGCCAAGCGCGGCGGCGCGGTCGAGAGGACAGTTGAGGCCGATCACCGTGCCGAAGTCCGCGGGAAGCTTGCTAATTTCGTGCGCGCCCGGTGGTTCGATCCGCCCTTTGGCGGGCGTATCTTTACCGATCTGCTGCTCGATGCGTTCAAGGCGATGAGTGCCGAGCCCAAAGGCCCGCCCCTCCTTCCCGATTATCAGCCGCTCGATCTATTCGTCACCGTGACCGATTTTCATGGTTATCCTCAGCGCCTGCGCCTCCACAGTCCTGCGGAGGTGGTCGAGCGCGAACATCGCATCACGCTCGCCTTCCGGGATGAAGGCGGGGCTAGCCGGAGACTGGCGGATATGGCCGAGCTTGTCTTCGCGGCGCGCGCGACGGCAAGCTTTCCTGGCGCATTCCCGCCTTTTCAGGTCTCGGAGCTCGACAAGGCATTGGCCGACCGGGATCACCCATGGCCTGGACGCCTGAACTTCCTGAAACGCGTACTCCCGCGCCATGTGGCGATCGGCGACATCGACGCGGCGACCTTGATCGACGGATCGGTACTCGCCAACGCTCCCTTTCGCCCGGCTCTGGCAGCGCTCGATGACCGGCCGGTGCGGCGAGAAGTCGACAGGCGCTTCGTCTACATCGATCCGACGCCTGGGCACAAAAGCATCCGTATGGGCAATGGCGGTGACAACGGGGCGGAAAAGCCCGGTTTCTTCGCCACTATCTTCGGCGCCATGTCGGATATTCCGCGCGAACAGCCAATTCGCGACAATCTGGAGGCGATCGACCAGCGATCCTCCCGCATTCGCCGGATGACGCGCATCGTCATTTCGATGCGGCCCGAAGTCGAGGCGGCAATCGAGCGGACGTTCGGGCTCACTCTGCTCCTCACCCGACCGACGCCCGCGCGCCTTGCCGCGTGGCGCTTCAAGGCCAATACCATCGCCGCTCGGGACGCCGGCTTCACCTATCCTGCTTACGGCCACCTCAAGCTCTCGGTGGTCGTCGAGGATATGGCCCATCTTATTTTTCGTCTGGGTGAGGGCGATGGACGGCAGCGTTATGAAGAGGTGCGGCAGGCCATCTGGCGCGTGGTTCGGGCACAAGGCCTCGATGCTGATGATGCGATGACATCGAAGGGCGCCCGCGCCGACGTGATCGACTTCATGCGCCACTACGACCTCTCATTCCGGACGCGGCGCCTGCGCTTTCTTGCGCGGCGGCTCAACGAAATTGACGAAACGGTTGAGCTTCCGCGCGAAGCGGCGAACAAGGTGCGGGAAGTCGTTTACCGCCTGATCGGCCGCTATCGCCATCTGAGCGCGAGCACCGAGGAAGAAAAAGCAGTCTTCGCTTCCGTCACGGAAAACGCTGAAGCCGCAATGGCCGCGCTTGGCGCGCGGATGGATCTTCAGGCGCTCGATAACGAAGCGGACGAGGTGCTGGCCGAGGCGCTGGCGTCCCTCCCTACCCCAGAGCGCCGGGCGATGATCCTCGCTTACCTCGGCTTCCCGTTTTACGACGTCGCAACCCTACCCCTCCTCCAAGGCGAGGGATTGGACGAATTCGATCCGGTAAAGGTCGACCGCATTTCGCCCGACGATGCGACGGCCATCCGCGAAGGCGGCGCCGAAGCCACCCTTAAGGGAATCCAGTTTCACAATTTTGGCGCCTTTTTCAGCCGCGCCTATCGCGAAAATGACTATATCTGGGGCCGTCTCCATGGAGCGGACCGGCTGATCGACATCGTCATATCGACCTTGCCCGCTGGAAAAAGGCTTCCGGCCGGTGCAGCCGCTACCCTCAAGAAGGAGGCATTCGCCGCGATCATCGCCGACGAGCGAGGGCGGTGCCTCAGCGCACAAAGCCTGCTTGACGAACTTGAGCGGGAGATCGGCACGCCGCCTTCCGAACCGCAGGCCGGGTCGTCAAGGGTAGACTGACAGCGATTTTATCGTAAGGCAGGGAACAGGGCTGCCAGGGAGGCAAAAAATGCAGTTTCTGAGAACCCTGTTCTGGGTGGTGCTGGCGATGACCATCGTGCTCTTTTCCAGCGCGAACTGGACACCCGTGACCGTCAATTTATGGGGCGGCTTGGAGGCAGTCGTGAAGCTGCCGGTTCTGATTTTCGCGGCCTTCCTCATCGGTTTCGCTCCCCCCTTCGCTTATTATCGCGCGCGCATTTGGTCGCTGCGCAGGCGGGTCGAAACATTGGAGCGGAATGCGACCCCTCCCGCGATGCCCGTCGAAAGCGTTTCTTCGCATTCACTCACGGAGGCGCCGCATCCTACCGCTAGCGATATTGGACCCTCGGTATGAGCAGCCCCGTCTATGTCGCCATCGACACACCCGACATCGATCGCGCGAGGGTGATCGCCGCCCGCGTCCGCAACCATGTCGGCGGCCTGAAGCTCGGTCTCGAATTCTTTTCCGCCCATGGCGCTTCAGGCGTGCAGGAAATGGCGAAGGTTGGCCTTCCAATCTTTCTCGACCTGAAATTGCACGACATTCCGAACACCGTGGCGAAGGCGGTGCATGCGCTGCGTCCGCTTCGTCCCGCCATCCTGACCGTTCATGCCGCGGGCGGACGGGCGATGCTGGAAGATGCCAAGGCCGCAGCGCCTGAAGGCACGAAGGTGGTGGCCGTGACTGTCCTCACCAGCCTTGATGGCAACGACCTTGAATCGATTGGCGTGGCCGCAAATCCTCATGCGCAGGTGGAGCGGCTGACTGCACTTGCCCGCGAGGCCGGGTTGGACGGCGTCGTCTGCTCCGGCAATGAAGTGGCGGCGGCCAAAGCGCTCTGGCCCGGCGGCTTCTTCGTCGTGCCTGGCGTCCGCCCCGCTGATGCAGGCGCAAGCGACCAGAAACGCGTCATGACCCCGCGCGCCGCCCTCGACAATGGCGCGTCCATCCTCGTCATTGGCCGCCCGATCACGCAGGCAGAAGATCCCGATCAGGCCGCAAGGGCAATCGGCGCGACGCTGTAAGCGCCTTTCGAACGACGGTTTACATCAAACTGGCGTGGGTGGGCGCCTCTCGCATCGCATCCCGGTGTTGCGGGCCGTCACCCACTCCCGTTAGCCCTGAGCTTGTCGAAGGGCGTGTGAATCACACGGTGCACACGCCCTTCGACAAGCTCAGGGCTAACGGCGAAGTAAAATCCTTTGTGGTCGAAGCCGTTCAGGGCCCCGCGATTAGCTTTCGAGCTGGCGTGTCAGCAAACGGATATCGGCGTCGAGCTCGGCATCCTGGGCGCGGAGCTTTTCGATCTGACGGACGGCGTGGATCACGGTTGTATGATCGCGTCCACCAAAGCGGCGGCCGATTTCGGGGAGCGAACGCGGCGTCAGCTGCTTGGACAGATACATGGCGACCTGGCGCGGACGGGCGACTTCGCGGGCACGGCGGGCGGAGGTCATTTCCGCCTTCCGGATGCGATAGTGATCCGACACCTTGCTCTGGATCTCGTCGATCGAGATGCGACGCTGGTTGGCGCGCAGGATGTTCGCCAGCACCTCGCCGACGAAATCGAGGTCGATCGCGCGATTCTGCATCTGGGCATAAGCCGCGATACGGTTGAGCGCGCCTTCCAGTTCACGAACGTTGGAGCTGATCCGTTTGGCGAGGAACATCACGACATCGTCCGGCACGCTGACCGGAAGCGTTTCCAGCTTCTTTTGGATGATGCCGAGGCGCAGTTCGAGGTCCGGCTGGTTGACGTCCGCGACGAGGCCCCAGGACAGGCGCGACAGAATGCGGGGCTCGATGCCGTCTAGATCCTGCGGCGCGCGATCGGACGAAATAACGAGGCGGCTTCCGGCCGAGATGATCTCGTTCATCGTGTGGAAGAATTCTTCCTGCGTCGATTCCTTGCCAGCGATGAACTGGACGTCATCGATCATCAGCAGGTCCGCAGAACGCAGCTGCTGCTTGAAGCTGATCGTATCGTTGGCGCGGAGCGCGGCAACAAACTCGACCATGAACTTCTCGGCCGACATGTAGACGATTTTGGCACCCGGGCGGCGGGCGCGGAATTCGTGGCCGATGGCGTGGAGAAGGTGCGTTTTGCCGCGCCCCGTGCCGCCATGGATGAAGAGCGGATTGAAGGCGACATTCTCGGCCGTCGCGAGCGTGCGCGCGGCATTGAACGCAACCTCATTGGCCTTGCCGACGACGAAGCTGTCGAAGCGATAACGCGGCTCCAGCGGCACGCCGTAAAGGCTGCCTTGGACTTCCACCGGTGCTTCTTCGATTTCGGGGGCCGCCGGAATTGCGGCAACAGCGGCGGTGCGGGGCGCGTTGGCACCGACCGCTACGCGGATGTGACGGACGCTCGGCAACGTCGCTCGCCATGCGAGCACGAGCCGTTCTGCGAAATGGGTCTGCACCCAATCGGCCATGAATTGCGAAGGGAGTTCGAGCGTAAGTGTCGCGGAATCAGCATCAAAGGCGCCAAGCGCGATCGGGCGCAGCCAGCCATCGAAGGTCCGCGCGCCGCAATCCCGGCGAAGGCCCGTGCGGATCGCATCCCACGCGGCAGCGATGGGATCACCGGCAATGGCCTCGTCCATGGCAATGGCTTGCTTTTGACCCACGCGCTCAACCCCCTTTAAGGACCGCCTCCACGACAAAGCGCGCCCATCAAATCCGCCAGACAAAGCTCGCCCGTATGGCGAAACGCGATTGTCGCGCGCCAATCCGTGAGGTCACTTTGCTGTGTGCATCCGAAGGCGAGATTCGCGCCCCGGAAGAGTTGTGTTGTACGGACGAAATCGCCGAACGATCAAGGCTGATTTAGGTCATATAACTGAAATAAAATCGTTGACACGGAAATGCTTAGAAGCCGCGGCACTTGATCTAAAATCCAATATTTTCAATATTTAAGCACAACAACGGCACGAACCGGGAACGACGCGAATCGCGGGAAAAGCTTGGGTTTGTCATTTCGCAACCGGCATGAAAAAACCCGCCGGATTTTGCATTCGGCGGGTCTTCCTGTTCCTAAATGAAACGAAGCTTAGCCGAGGGCGGCGACCCGCTTCACGAGGCGCGAAAACTTGCGCGCCGCAGTGTTCTTGTGGACAACGCCCTTGGCAACGCCGCGCGCCAGCTCCGGCTGAACCTTCGCGATCGCGTCCTTGGCCTTGTCCTTGTCACCCGAGGCGAGAGCGAGCTCGACCTGCTTCACGAAGGTGCGGATACGGCTAACGCGCGCGCCATTGACTTCGGCGCGGCGATCGTTGCGGCGGATACGTTTCTTCGCTTGCGGCGTGTTCGCCATTCTAACTGCCTCGTCTTGCAAAATGAAAAAGGCGCGGAATCGTCCCGCACCGGTCAGGGGCGCCCTCTACGTGGAAAGGTCTGAGCGGTCAAGGCGGAGGTTGCCAATCTTGTTCCGTTCGTCCTGAGTAGCCGTTGAGCTTGTCGAAACGGCATATCGAAGGGCTCCGCACGGAATGCTTCGATAAGGGCCTTCGACTTCGCTCAGTTCCTACTCAGCACGAACGGCAATGTTATTTCTGGCATTTCCCACAGTAGAAGGTGGAACGGCCGCTGTCGACGCGGCGGAGAACGGGCGCGCCGCATGCGCAGGCTTCCCCTTCCCTTCCATAAACGCGCCATTCCTCGGAGAAGTAGCCGAGTTCGCCGCTGGGCCGCGCATAGTCTCGCAGGGAGGAGCCCCCCGCATTTATCGCCGCGATCAGCACGGCCTTGATTGCCTCGACCAGCTTTCCGAGGCGTGCTTTCGATATCTGCCCCGCCGCTTTGCCAGGGTGAATGCCGGAAAGGTTCAGCGCTTCACAGACATAGATGTTGCCAAGGCCCGCGACGACCGACTGGTCGAGCAACATTGCCTTGATCGGTGCCTGTCGTCCAGCGACCCTATCCTTGAGGTAACTGGCGGAGAAGATCTCTCCCAAAGGCTCCGGGCCCATACGGGCGAAGGCATCATAAGCGTCGATATCAGCCGTCCTCCATAGATCGACGAAACCGAAGCGGCGCGGATCATTGAGGGCAAGTACCAGTCCCTTCTCCGTCTCCAGCACCAGATGGTCATGAGGCCCAAGCGCGCCGGGATCGATCCGCCAACGCCCGGACATGCCGAGGTGGAAAATCATCGTGTCGCCGCGATCCGTATCGATCAGCCCATATTTAGCGCGGCGGCCTAGGCTGGTGACGCGGGCGCCGGTGAGCCGCTGACGCAGATCTTCCGGGAAAAGCTTGCGCATATCCGCACGATAAGTTTCGACGCGGGTCAGGCGGTGGCCGTCCAGCACGGGAACAAGCCCCGCTACCGTGGTTTCGACTTCAGGAAGTTCGGGCATGCTTCTCCTTTAGCGTCATTTCGGCGAAAGCCGGAATATCGTGACGGAAACGCGCCCTACCCGGCCTGAGACCCCGGCCTTCGTCGGGGTGACGTTGTAGAACGGAAATGAGAAGAGTGCACATCGTCCATTTCCCCTGCTAGAGGCACTGCCCATGGAAAAGGTTTCGTTCGGTTATGAGGATGTCGATCCGCAGGAAAAGACCCGGCGGGTGGGCGATGTGTTCCGGTCCGTGGCGTCGCGCTACGACCTGATGAACGATTTCATGTCGGGCGGCATGCACCGGCTGTGGAAGGACCATTTCGTGCGCCGGGTGAAGCCGCGTGACGGCGAATCGATCCTCGACATGGCGGGCGGCACCGGCGACATCGCCTTCCGTATGGCCGCGAAGGGCGCAAACGTCACCGTCGCTGACATCAATGGCGAGATGCTGAAGGTCGGTATGGAACGCGCCAAGCAGCGCGGCATCGACGGCCTCGTCTGGAGCGAACAGAATGCCGAAACATTGTCCTTCGCGGACAAGAGCTTCGACGCTTATACAATCGCCTTCGGCATCCGTAACGTGACCCATATCGACAAAGCGTTGGCCGAGGCGCACCGCGTGCTGAAGACGGGCGGGCGCTTCTTCTGTCTCGAATTTTCGACGGTCACCTGGCCGGGCTTCAAGACCGTCTACGACAATTATTCCCATCACCTCGTGCCGAAGATCGGCAAGGCGGTGGCGGGCGATGAAGAAAGCTATCGCTACCTCGTCGAATCGATCCGCCGTTTCCCCGACATGCCCACCTTCAAAGGCATGATCGACAAGGCTGGGTTCGTGCAGACCAAGGTCGAACCGATCCTGGGCGGTTTGGTGGCGATCCACAGCGGGTGGAAGATTTGATGAGGCACTTACCCGTTCGTCTCGATCGAAGTCGACAGACGTCGCTTAATCGCGCGTGCCAACGCTTCTCGACTTCGCTCGAAGCGAACGGATGGAGAGGATCAAAGAAGGCATGACAGCCTCCACCACCCATATCTGGCGGCTATTGAAATGGGGCCGGGTGCTGGCGCGGCATGGGGCGCTGCGTGGGATCGAGCGCGATCCCAATACGCCGGCGCCCGTCCGCCGCCTCGCCCGCATCGCGCGCTTTGGCGCACGTGTGCCCAAGGTGCCGGAATATGCGGTCGCCTTCCAGGATATCGGCCCGGCCGCGATCAAGCTCGGCCAGGCGCTCGCAACACGTCCCGACCTCGTCGGCGAGGAAGCGGCGCGCGATCTTCTCCGCCTTCAGGACGCTCTACCGCCCGCGCCCTTCGCGCAGATTAAGGCCGCAATCGAGCAGTCGCTGGAACGCCCGCTTGAAGAGATTTACGCGCAGTTTGATCCGGAACCCGTGGGTGCCGCCTCTATCGCACAGGTGCACCGCGCGGTAACGATGGATGGCCGCGAGGTGGCCGTGAAGATCCTCCGCCCAGGCATCGAGGAAGAATTCGCCAAAGCGCTCGATACCTATGAATGGGCAGCGGCGCAGGCGGAAGCGATGGGCGGCGAATTGGCACGCCTCCGCCCCCGCCTCGTCATCGCCCATTTCCGGCAATGGACGGCGCGCGAACTGGATCTCCGCCGTGAAGCCGCCTCCGCCTCCGAACTGGCCGAAGGCATGGCCGCCGAGCCGGGCTTCGACGTTCCCGCCATCGACTGGAGCCGCACCGCGCGGCGGGTGATGACGATGGAGTGGATCGACGGCATCAAGCTGTCGGATCGCGAAGGGCTGATCGCCGCGGGCCTCAACACCCGCGAACTCTCGCAACGCCTCGTTCGCGCCTTCTTGCGCCAGGCGATTGCGGAAGGCTTCTTCCACGCCGATCTCCACCAAGGCAATCTCTTCGCCAAGCCCAATGGCCATATCGGCGCGATCGATTTCGGTATCATGGGGCGAATCGACCGACAGGCGCGGCTGTGGCTCGCCGAAATCCTCTATGGCCTTATCACCGGCAATTATGCGCGCGTGGCCGAAATCCATTTCGAGGCGGGCTATGTGCCCCCGCATCATAATATGGCCGAATTCACCACCGCCCTGCGCGCGGTGGGCGAGCCGATACGCGGCCTTCCGGTCAAGGACATTTCCGTCGGCCAGATGCTGGACGGCCTGTTCGCGATCACCCGCGATTTCGACATGCCGACCCAGCCGCACCTCCTTCTCCTGCAAAAGACGATGGTGATGGTGGAGGGCGTCGCGACCGCCTTGGACCCGGATGTCAACATGTGGGAAACCGCTGAGCCCTTCGTTCGCGAATGGCTGCGCAGCGAGCTTGGCCCGGAGGCGAAAATCGCCGACGAACTGGTCCGCAACGTCCGCACGCTTCGCAAGCTGCCCGACCTCATCCGCCGTCTGGATTATTATTATCCCGCCCCCGGTGCCGCTCCGCCGCCTCCACCTTTGCGCGAAATCGCCGTGATGCAGCCCCCGCGCTTCGGCCGCTACTTCTTCACCGCGATCGTTTCGGCGGCGACTGGTGCTGCGGCGATGTTCTTCCTAAATTAAAGCTATGCAGGGCAAGCGCATCCTCCTGATCGTCGGCGGCGGCATCGCGGCCTATAAGGCGTGCGAGCTGATCCGCCTGATCCGCAAGGAAGGTGGAAGCGTACGCTGCGTCCTCACCAAATCGGGCGAGCAATTCGTGACTCCGATGACGCTGGCCGCGCTTTCCGAACAGGAAGTTCACACCTCCCTCTGGAACCTCAAGGATGAGGTGGAGATGGGGCATATCCAATTGTCGCGGGAGGCCGATCTTGTGGTGGTCTGCCCCGCGACGGCGGATTTGCTTGCGAAGATGGCGGCGGGCATTGCGGACGATCTTGCCACCACGCTGCTCCTTGCCACCGACAAGCCGGTGCTGGCCGTGCCCGCGATGAATGTGCGCATGTGGCTTCATCCCGCGACGCAACGGAACGTGGCGCAGCTTCGGGCGGATGGAATTACGGTTCTAGAGCCGGACGAAGGCGAGATGGCCTGCGGTGAGTTCGGGCCGGGGCGGCTTCCGGAGCCTACAGACATTCTCAAAGCCATCAAACCGTTCGTGTCGAGCGAAGTCGAGACACATGCTCGTGCGGAGCGGAGAAACATCGGTGCTAGGCAAGGCTTCTCGACTTCGCTCGAAGCGAACGGGAAATTGGCGGGCAAACACATCATCGTCACCGCCGGGCCAACGCATGAGTCGATCGATCCCGTTCGCATCATCGCCAACCGCTCGTCCGGCAAGCAGGGCTATGCAATCGCGGAAGCGCTTGGGGCGATGGGCGCGCGGGTGACGCTCGTGTCCGGGCCGGTGAGCCTTGCGACGCCCGCGAACGTGGCGCGCGTGGACGTCCAGACGGCATCCGAAATGCTCGACGCGGTGGAGCAGGCCCTGCCCGCCGATGCCGCGATACTGGTTGCCGCCGTCGCCGATTGGCGGGTCGCGGCGTCGCCCTCCAAGCTCAAGAAATCGGCCGGTCCGCCGCAGCTTCAGTGGACGGCCAATCCCGATATTCTCGCGACATTGGCGCAAAGCCCGCAGCGGCCCGGCCTCCTCGTCGGCTTCGCGGCTGAAACCGACAATGTCGTCGCCGAAGCGCAGGCCAAGCGTGTGCGCAAGGGTTGCGACTGGATCGTCGCCAACGACGTGT
The DNA here is from genome assembly GCF_003012815.1 of Allosphingosinicella vermicomposti. GTDB lineage: Bacteria > Pseudomonadota > Alphaproteobacteria > Sphingomonadales > Sphingomonadaceae > Allosphingosinicella > Allosphingosinicella vermicomposti. The sequence goes on from NZ_PXYJ01000001.1 coordinate 1,146,891, forward strand.
CGGGCGACGTGATGGGGGGCGACACCAACGAAATTCACCTCGTCACGCAAGACGGCGTCGAACATTGGGACGCCGCCTCCAAGGCCGATGTCGCCCGCCGCCTCGCCGAAAGGATCGCCGATGCCCTCGCCTGAAATTCGCATTGCCCTGAAGCGCCTGCCTCATGGCGAAGGGCTGCCGCTCCCCGCTTACGCCACCGCGCATGCGGCGGGCATGGATGTGGTTGCGGCTGAAAACCTGACGCTCGCGCCCGGCAACCGCCATGCCGTGGCGACCGGTTTCGCTATCGCCATTCCGGAAGGCTATGAAGTGCAAGTCCGCCCGCGCTCCGGCCTCGCGCTGAAGCACGGCATCACCTGCCTCAACACGCCCGGCACGATCGATGCCGATTATCGCGGCGAAGTGAAGATCATCCTCGCCAATCTCGGATCCGATCCGTTCGAGATCGTGCGCGGCGAACGCATCGCGCAACTCGTACCCGCTGCCGTTCAGCGCGCCCATTTCGCGGAAGTCGATGAGCTGGACGACACGGCGCGCGGCAGCGGAGGCTTCGGCTCGACGGGCCGCTAAAATGGACCTAAGCGACACTCAGCTCGACCGCTACGCCCGGCACATCGTACTGCGCGAGATTGGCGGCGATGGACAGAAGAAGCTCCTCGGCGCACATGTCGCGATCATAGGCGCCGGCGGGATCGGATCGTCGGCCATCCAATATCTCGCCGCCGCGGGCGTCGGTCGGTTGACCATCATTGATGATGACCGGATCGACCTATCCAACCTCCAGCGTCAGACGCTCTACCGGACAGAAGATGCCGGTCAGCCCAAGGCGGAAAAGGCAGCCGCTTTCGTGACGCGCCTCAATTCCGACATTCAATTGGATATTCACCGGCGGCGATTGAACGCCGAAAATGCCGATCGCCTCCTCGATGGCGCCGATGCGATCGTTGATGGCTGCGACACTTTCGCAACCCGGTTGATCGTTTCCGACGCGGCGACCCGCCTCAGGGTGCCGCTCGTCTCTGCCGCAGTGGCGGAATTTGACGGACAGGTCGCGGTCTATCGGGGTTGGGAGACAGATCAGCCTTGCTATCGTTGCCTGGTCGGCAGCGATCCCGCGCGGGTGGAGCAAAGCTGCTCGGAACAGGGCGTACTCGGCGCGATGGCAGGAGTAGTCGGCAGCCTCGCGGCACTCGAGGCGATCCGGCTCGTGACGGGCTTTGGCGAGAGCCAGGTCGGCCGGTTAATCCGCATCGATGCCCTCTCCATGCGTTTCCGGGCCGCGCGGATCGCCAAGGATCCTGGATGCCCAGCATGCAGCCGCTGACTATCATTGTACCAACCGCCGATCCGGCGCGCTTCCACGCCGCATTGTCGCTGGCGGCGGCGCATGCCGCGCTCGATCGCCCGACTCGCTTGTTCCTCCAGGCTGAAGCAGTAATCCTCGTCCGTACTCCGATCGCCGCCCCGTTCGACGATCGTTATGCGGCGGCCGGCCTGCCCAAGCTCGCCGCTCTCCTCGAGGAAAGTCGCGCTCTTGGCGTTCTCGTCATCGCTTGCCAAAGCGGCCTTGTGTTGGCCGGAATGACCGCAGCCGAACTTCCGCCAGGAATAGAAACCGGGGGCCTAATAGATCTCCTTCGCGGTGAAGGCCAAATCCTCCTCGCCTAATCTGCGGCATATCGAACGCCCCATCTCGGCTCCACTACACCACCTAAGAACGCGATACGCATGGCCCTTTGCGGCCCGCGCCTACCTTCTCATGCAGCTAGCCACAGCCTGCCACCTAACTGTCCATCAGCTTAACCGGTTGCCGCTCGTCACTCGCGCCAACTTCCCCCTTTTCTCATGCTCACCACGCAGGAGAAAAACATTATGCCATTCGTCGCCTTATTAATGCGCCTTATAAGGAATAGCTTATAAGGGTTACTACTGCTAGTTGTAGCCCTTGCAGGGATCGAGAGATTTAAAGGGTGTTTTCCGATGGGTGGATTGAAGCAAATCGGGATCGACGTCGATGTACATCGGCTGATCGAGCAAAGTCGATTGTCGTTTGGGGAAAGCGAGAATGACATCCTGCGACGCCTGCTTCTGGCGCAGCCCGCGCATGACCCTAAAACAGCCTCATCGCGAAAATCGCCTGCCCGTATCGGCGCGAGGGCGCGTGGCAGTTGGACGGTCGTGATCGGGCAGGAGCGGATTGCGGCCACCAACCTCAAGAACGCTTACTACATTTTCCTACGCCGACTAGCCGAGGCGTATCCGGACTTCCTGCCTTTATTCGCTCAAGAACGCAGTCACAGTCGCCGCTTCGTTGCGCAGGTGGCGGAACAGCTTTATGAAAACTCACCCCACCTTGCGCGCACGTTCGCCTGCACCCTCGTTGATGGCTGGTATTATGACAGTAACCTGTCGGCCGATCAGATATCGCGACGTGCACGCATTGCCGCGCGCCTCTGCGGCATTCACTATGGCACCGACGCCCGTATCCTGGGCAATGCACGGGAATTGTGAGGCGGTCATAGGAAAGGCCTCCGCGCCTGAGCCAACGTTCTGCGCGGCGCGGGCGCAAAACTCAGACTTCCGCCCGGGGAAAAGAGTCCTTAAGAGCCTGTCTCAACACTTCCACAGATCGGTGCCTGATTGATGATCTCCTTTTTCCGTCGCGGTCTTTCTTCCTGGGTTGTCATCGCGTTTCTCGGCCTGATTGCGCTTGCCTTCATCGTAACTGGCGTCGGTACGCCATCGGGCCTTGGCAATCTGGGCGGCGGCGATGTCGTGGCCGAGATCGGTGGAGAAAAGATCACTGCGACCGAAGTGGTCGATCAGGTTAACCGGCAGCTTGAGCGCGCCCGGCAGCAGCAGCCGGATCTCACCATGCAGGCCTTTCTGCAGGGCGATATGCTGAAAAATCTGATCGAGCAGATGATCACCGCTAAGGCGATTATCAGCTTTTCTGAGGATCAGGGGCTCACTGCGTCGCGCAAGATGATCGATACGGAAATCGCTTCGCTTCCCGCATTCCATAATCTCGCTGGCCAGTTCGACCAAACGACGTTCCAGCAGGCACTTGCCCAACAGAACATCACGGAAGATCAGCTGCGCGAAGATCTCGCCGCGTCGCTGATCGAAAAGCAACTGATGTTGCCGATCGGCGCAGGCGCGCGCATTCCCCGCAGTGTGGCGGTGCAATATGCGTCCTTGCTGCTCGAACAGCGTTCGGGCAGCGTCGGCGCGGTGTCCATTCAGGGCATTCCACAAGGGCCGGCGCCCACCGACGCGGACATCAACGCTTTCTACACCCAGAATCAGGGCCGTTATACGATCCCCGAACGCCGCGTGATCCGCTATGCCTTATTCGGTCCTGAGCAGGTCGCAGCCGCGGCCAAGCCCACCGATGCCGAAATCGCGGCTTTCTACAATAGCAACGCGGCAACCTATGGCGCGAAGGAAAGCCGGCGGTTCAGCCAGGTTGTCCTGCCCGATGAAGCCGCGGCGCGCGCCTTCCAGCAAAAGGTTGCAGGCGGTAAGAGTTTCGCCCAGGCCGCGCAGGAGGCTGGTTTCTCGGCCAGCGATACTTCGATTGGTGAGCAGAGCAAGGAAAGCCTGACCCGCTTGTCGAGCGCCGCGATCGCCAACGCCGCTTTCGCCGCAGCCGAAGGTGCAACGACCGCTCCGGCCCGCTCGGAACTCGGCTGGCACGTCCTGCGGGTAGACGGCATCGCCCGCACTGCGGCGCGTTCGCTCGATAGCGCCAAGGCCGAGATCGCGACGCAACTTGAAAAGCAGAAGGTCGACGAGGCGCTGACCGCCCTCGCCACCCGGATCGAGGATGCGATCGCCGACGGCGCGACCTTCGCCGAGGCCGCTGCTGCTGAAAAGCTGCAGATCCAGGAGACCCAGCCGGTTACCGCAACCGGTCAGGCGATTGGCCAGGCCGGCTATCAGCTTCCGGAACAGGCTCAGGCGCTTTTGAAGCCTGCCTTCGACCTTGCGGCTGACGATGATCCCGTCGTCCATGTCATCCAGCCCAACCAGAGCTATGCAATCGTCGCACCGGGTACGATCACGGCAGCAGCCGCTCCGCCGCTCGCGCAGATCAAGGACCGGGTTCGCACCGACCTCGTCGCCAAACGCGCCAGCGATCGGGCCAAGCAGATCGCTGATCAAATCGCTGCGAAGATCAACGGCGGCATGGCGCCTGCCGAAGCCTTCCGTACCGCGGGCGTTCCGGTCGAGGCGCCCCGCCCGATCAGTGCCCGCCGTATCGAAATCGCGCGTCAGGGCCAGCAAGTGCCTCCGCCGATCGCGATGATGTTTTCTATCCCGAAAGGCAAAGCCCGCGTGATGGCCGCGCCGAACGGCATCGGCTGGTTCGTCGTTCACCTGAACGAAGTCATCCCGGGCGATGCCACCAAACAGCCGGAACTGATCGAGGCGACTCGCCAGCAGTTCAGTCAGGCCGTGGGTAACGAATATGGCGCTCAATTCGCCAACGCCGCCCGCAAGACCGCGAAGATCGAAAAGCATGACGCGGCGATCCAGCGCTTGAAGACGCAGCTGCTTGGTGGCGGCAACGCGCGGTAAGATTAAGGAGCCCTCTCCCCGCTTCGGGAGAGGGAACCGATGATCCTCGTCATCGACAATTACGACAGCTTCACCTGGAACCTCGTCCACTATCTGAAAGAGTTGGGCGCGGCGGTTCGGGTCGAGCGCAACGACGCCCTGACCGTGGCCGAGGCGATGGCGATCGAGGCGGATGCGACCCTGATCTCTCCTGGACCGGGCACACCGGATGAAGCAGGCATATCCCTCGACCTCATCGCTGCGGCCGCCGAAGCGCAGCGCCCCCTCCTCGGCGTCTGCCTCGGCCACCAGGGGATCGGGCAGCATTTCGGCGGCACGGTGGAGCGGTGTGTCCGGATCATGCATGGCAAGAGGTCGGCCATTGTTCATGAGGGGAGCGGTCTTTTCACCGGCCTGCCCTCCCCCTTCGCGGTCACTCGCTATCACTCGCTGAGCGTGGCGGACGAGAATTTCCCGGCGGACCTCCGCATCACCGCGCGTAGCGAAGACGGCGCGATCATGGCCCTCGTCCATCGCGGCTTACCGATCCACGGCGTCCAGTTTCATCCCGAGAGCATCGCCAGCGAGCATGGCCATGCGTTGCTTCGCAATTTCCTGCAGATAGCAAAGCAGGGAGGCTGATATTCCCTCCGGCCAATATGTTATGGTCATTCGTTTCGGCCTTGACAGGTTCTGAAGCGTTTCCTACACGTTCCCTGTTCGTTCCGAAGGAGTGCGGGCCGATGCTGACGCGCAAGCAACATGAACTGCTTTGTTATATTAACGATCACCTCTCGAAGACCGGCGTATCGCCGTCGTTTGAGGAGATGAAGGAAGCGCTGGAGCTGAAGTCCAAATCCGGCGTGCACCGCCTGATTTCGGCGCTGGAAGAACGCGGCTTCATTCGCCGCCTGCCCAACCGCGCCCGCGCACTCGATATTTTGAAGATGCCGGAGCGTTCGGCCGGTGCGGGTGCTGGCGCCACGACGATCCAGCCTGCGCCGCGCCAGAGGGTCGAAATTCCGGCGGCTGCGAACGACATTGTCGAGCTACCGCTGCACGGCAAGATCGCGGCGGGGACGCCGATCGAGGCGCTGCAAGGCACCGAGAGCCTGCCGGTGCCTGCCGCCCTACTCGGCCCGGGCGAACATTACGCGCTGGAAGTATCCGGGGATTCGATGGTTGAGGAAGGTATCCTCGACGGCGATTACGCGCTCATTCGCAAGACGGATATCGCGCGCGACGGGGAGATTGTGGTCGCCCTGATCGACAATGCCGAAGCGACTTTGAAAACGTTCCGCCGCGAAGGATCGATGGTTCGCCTCGATCCGGCCAATCGCCTTTACGATCCGCAACGTTACCGGCCGGATCAAGTCGTCGTTCAGGGCCGCCTCGCCGGCCTGCTCCGCCGCTATTAAGGGATTGGGTCATGGCGCGGATCAACTATGTCGAACTTCCCGTCCGCGATATCGGCACGGCAAAGACATTTTACGAAACGGCCTTCGGCTGGAGTCTTGCTGAGTTTGGGCCGACTTATGCGGCAACCACGACGGGCGATGTCGATCTTGGTATTCAGGGTGACCCCTCCGAAGTGACGTCCGCGCCTTTGCCAGTCATTGAAGTTCCGGATTTGGAAGCAGCCCTGCAGGCCGTGGCTGCGGCTGGCGGTATCATCACTCGATCCATTTTCGCCTTCCCGGGCGGGCGGCGCTTTCACTTCACCGATCCGGGCGGTAACGAACTGGCGGCGGTCAAGAGCGGCCACTAACCCGGTCATTTCCGGGAGCGAACCGGAAGGAATGCATATGCGGGTTTACCGGGATGCGGATGCGGATCTTGCCCTAATCCGGGGCAAGAAGGTCGCAATCATCGGTTATGGCAATCAAGGCCGCGCACAGGCACTCAACCTGAAGGATAGCGGCGTGGCCGAGCTGCGCATCGCCCTCAAGGCCGGATCGACACGTCGCGCGCAAGCGCAAGCGGATAGAACGGCCGTTGTGGAGCCGGACGAAGCGGCGCGCTGGGCCGACGTTATCGTAATTCTGACGCCGGACGAGCACCAGGGCGTGCTTTACGACGATTATCTCAAGGACAATATCAAGCCTGGCGCGGCACTGATTTTCGCCCATGGCCTCGCCATTCGGTTCGGGATTATCCGTCCGCGCTCCGATCTCGACGTGCTGCTGGTCGCTCCAAAGGGGCCGGGCACGGCGCTGCGCAATGATTATCTCGCCGGGAGCGGCCTCATCACCTTGTTCGCGGTCCATCAGGATCCGAGCGGGACTGGCCGGGCTGTGGCTTTATCCTACGCCGCCGCATTAGGAAGCGGGCGGAAGGGCATATTGGAGACCAGCTTCGCCGAAGAATGCGAAGCCGATCTCTTCAACGAACAAGCGGTGCTTTGGGGTGCGATCCCTGAGCTGATCCTTGCAGGCTATGACACGCTAACCGAAGCCGGATTCTCACCCGAAATCGCCTATTTCGAATGTCTCACCGAGGTGAAATTACTTGCCGATCTGCTGGTCGAGCGCGGCATTGCCGGCATGCGGGAGGCGATTTCGAATACGGCCGAATATGGCGCGCTGATCGGCGGCCCGCGGATCGTGACTGACGATACGCGCCGCGAAATGCGCCGCATTCTTGCCGAGGTACGAAAGGGCGATTTTGCGCAGCGGCTGGTTGCGGAGGCAAAGCAGGATTATCCTGGTCTGCGCGCGGCTCGCTCTGCCTCCGCAACTCATCCGATCGAGGCAGTTGCCGCCCGCATGCGCGCGCTTGCGGCTGGCGGCACCTAATCGCCGACGCCTGTTCCGCAGCCGTCATTATATTGCCCTAACGCAACACCCCTCAAGCCGTTCCTCACTATGCCTTCCCTTCCGGTTAAACCGGGCGGGAGAAAAAGATGACGATAGTGATGCTGGGGGTTGCATTGGCCGCGATGGGCCCCGCCACGTCCGAAGGGACTGCCACAATGGCGGACGGATCCAAATCACAAAAGATCCTGTTTCTTTCCGATAAGGCGGACGCGGCTGTTCCGCATGTTATGTTTGAAGCCGAACACGGCCTCGTTTCCAACGAAGCTCTGGTCGCGCTCACCGTCAATCGCGCGATGAGGAGCGATCCGGACTTCGCCACACCCGAGGCCTTGCGCAGCTCGGCCGGCTATCGCAGTGCGCCCATCCGCGACGCGGACAACAGCCACCTTGCCGGCGCGGGTTTCGTCACCCAGGATTGGGATAGCGGCGCCGACGCGCAGACCCAAGGTGCGACCAGCATGACCGCTCACTACAGCGTCTTTGGATCCACCCTGACCTTCACGACCGGCGACTAAAGCCTCCCAGCCGCAGTGAAGGCAGCGTGGTAACACGGCTATACCAGCAGGCGCGACAGCTGTGGGCAATCCAGCCCGATTGAGTCCCACCCCCTAAACGGCTCAGCTCATTTCCGGCCGAACAATTTCTCGATATCCGCATGGCCAAGCTTCACCCACGTCGGTCGGCCGTGATTGCATTGGCCGCTGTGGGGGGTGACTTCCATTTCGCGGAGAAGCGCGTTCATTTCTGCGACCGAGAGGATCCGGCCCGCGCGGACGGAGCCGTGGCAGGCCATGGTCGCGGCGACGTGGTCAAGCTTTTCCTTGAGTAACAGCGCTTCGTCGAAGGCAGCGAGTTCATCGGCGAGGTCGGTGACGAGACCCTGAATGTCACCCTGTCCCAGCATGGCTGGCGTGGCGCGGACGAGGACCGCGCGTGGGCCGAACCGCTCGAGATCCAGGCCCATTTCGGCAAGTTCGCCGGAGCGGGATTCGAGGCGATCGCAGGCCGGTTCGTCAAGCTCGACCACTTCGGGGAGGAGCAGGGTCTGGCGCGCCACGCCGCCATCTGCAACTGCCCTTCGCATGCGTTCAAGGACAAGGCGTTCGTGGGCGGCATGTTGATCGACGAGCACCAGACCGTCTTCCGCCTCCGCAACGATATAGGTGGCTGCCACTTGCCCGCGTGCGACGCCAAGAGGGAAACGAGCCGCTTCTGGCGCCGGCGCGACCGCCACTTCTGCGCGAGCCTGAGGCGCTGGGGTGTAAGCTTGATGGGAGTCCCAGACGCTGTGCTGATAGCTCCTCTCCCCTTCAGGGCGTTGGCCGAAGCGGGTGAAGGGCGCGGGGCCTGTCCGCGCGGTATTTCCCAATCCCAGCTCCTCTCCTGAAAGAAGGGGGCTTTCCGCCTGCCAATTCCCCAACGCCGCCGCCGAAGGCCGTTGCGCGCTTCGATGCCCCGCCGCGTCGAGGGCATGACGGAGGCCGCCGACGATGAGACCGCGTATGCCGCCGGGGTCGCGGAAGCGGACTTCGGTCTTCGCCGGATGGACGTTGACGTCCACTTCTTCGCCCGGAAGGTCGATGAACAAAGCAAGGATTGGATGGCGGTCGCGGGCGAGAAGATCCTGATAGGCGCCGCGCACCGCACCGATCAGCAGGCGATCCTTCACCGGGCGACCGTTCACGAACAGATATTGGTGATCGGCAATGCCGCGATTGAAGGTCGGCAGGCCCGCTACCCCGCCAAGCCGAACGCCGTGACGCTCATAGTCCACCGCGACGCTATTGTCGGCAAGGCCCCGGTCGGTCAGAGCGGCGACGCGGGCGGGTCGATCCTCGCCGGGCTGAACATGAAGGGCGCGGCGGCCCTCATGTTCCAGGGTAAAGCCGATATCGGGGCGCGCCATGGCGAGGCGTTTCACCACATCGACGCAGGCCGCATATTCGGACCGCGCGGACCGGAGGAATTTGCGGCGGGCAGGAACGCGGGCAAAGAGATCGGTGACGGTGATCCGGGTACCGGGGGGAAGCGCTGCCGGTCCCTCTTCCACCACCGCTCCATTGTCGATAATGCGCGACCAGCCATCGGCGCCGCGCACGCGGCTCTCCATGCGCAGACGGGCGACGCTGGCAATGGACGGCAGAGCCTCGCCCCGGAAGCCGAGAGTTGTAACCGCTTCGATCGCATCGTCGGGCAGTTTCGAGGTTGCGTGGCGCTGTAGGGCCAGCTGCATGCTCTCCGGGTCCATGCCGCAGCCGTCGTCGGAAACTTCCAGCAGGTCGATTCCGCCGCCCGACAGGGCGATAGCGATCCGCGTCGCGCCAGCGTCGATGGAATTTTCCACCAATTCTTTCAACGCGCTGGCTGGTCTTTCCACCACCTCACCGGCGGCGATACGATTTACCAGATGTTCGGGAAGTCGGCGTATTGACATGAATCAGCCTGTAGACGAAGCGAAGCCTTCCTGCGACCACGTTAACTGTTTTGTGGACGGGAGCCGTGGGGGCATCCTATAGAGCGGAACATCCGGGCCATCGGGGGCTTTTCCCGGGCGGCGCCATCTCATTGAGGCGAGAGCAAACCTATGTCCTTTCTGCGTTTCCTGAAGATCCCGTCACACGACATGGCGATCGACCTCGGCACGGCCAACACCGTGGTCTACGTTCGAGGCCGCGGCATCGTTTTGAACGAGCCGTCCGTGGTTGCCATCGAGACGATCAACGGCGTGAAGCGCGTGAAGGCTGTCGGTGACGACGCCAAGCTCATGATGGGCAAGACCCCGGACCAGATCGAAGCGATTCGCCCGCTTCGCGACGGCGTCATCGCCGACATCGATGTCGCCGAACAGATGATCAAGCACTTCATCCAGAAGGTGCACGGCAATCGCCGCTTCCCGCGCTGGCCGGAAATCGTGATCTGCGTGCCGTCGGGCTCGACATCGGTCGAGCGCCGCGCGATCCGCGACGCAGCCTCGAACGCAGGCGCTTCCCAGGTTTGGCTGATCGAGGAGCCGATGGCGGCCGCGATCGGCGCGGACATGCCGGTCACCGAACCGATCGGATCGATGGTTGTCGATATCGGCGGCGGCACCACCGAAGTCGCTGTTCTCTCGCTCCGCGGTCTTGCCTACACCACCTCGGTCCGCGTCGGCGGCGACAAGATGGACGAAGCGATCAGCTCCTATGTCCGCCGCAACCACAATCTCCTCATCGGTGAAGCCACGGCCGAGCGCATCAAGCAGCAGGTCGGCATCGCCAAGCCGCCCGTCGATGGCGACGGTCTCACCGTCCATATCAAGGGCCGAGATCTGGTGAACGGTGTGCCAAAGGAAATCACGATCAACCAGCGGCAGATCGCGGAAGCTTTGTCCGAACCGGTTGGCACGATCGTCGAAGGCGTCCGCATCGCGCTTGAAAATACCGCGCCGGAACTCGCCGCCGACATCGTCGACCAGGGCATCGTCCTTACTGGCGGCGGCGCTTTGCTGACCGGCCTTGACGAAGTGTTGCGCGACGAAACCGGCCTGCCGGTCACCATCGCGGACGATCCGCTCACCTGTGTCGCACTTGGAACCGGCCGCGCCCTGGAAGAGGAAATCTTCCGCGGCGTCCTGACCACCGCTTAATCAAAACGGAGGCGTATGGCGCCGCCCTCCACCCGGCGACCCGGCTTTTCCCGCCGGGCGCAATATGGACTGTTTATCGGCTATATCGTGGCCGTGGGCGGCGTGCTGCTCGCGGTTCTGCTGATGATCATCGCGACAGTGGACCCACGCGGCTTTTCGGCATTGCGGGGAGCCGCGCTCGATGTCACCGCCCCGATTTCAGGCGCGGGGCGGAGCGCGGTCCGCTTCGTCGGCAATGCGGTTGACGGGATCGGCGACTATTTCTTCGCGGCGTCGAAAAATGCCGCAATGCGCCGCGAATTGGATGCAACCCGGCAGAAACTGGTCGAAGCCCGCGCCATCGAGGCTGAAAATCAGCGGCTCCAGGCCCTGCTCGACGTTACCCAGGATACCGCCGCCCGGGTAGCAACCGCGCGCATCGTGGGGTCGAGTTTCGACAGCAGCCGCCGCCTCGCCACGCTTTCCGCCGGATCGTCCAAAGGCATCGCATCGGGAATGCCGGTGCGCGGACCGGAGGGATTGATCGGCCGCGTGATCGAGACGGGCCGCTTCGCTTCCCGCATCCTGCTGGTTTCCGATGGGTCGAGCAACATTCCGGTGCAACTGATCCGCAGCGGCATCCCCGCAATTGCCACCGGTCGGGGGGATGGCACGATCGAGATCAAACCGCTGGAAGTGGGTAAAAACCCCTTCCGCAAGGGCGATATCCTGGTGACGTCTGGGACAGGCGGCATTTTCCCCCCCAACATCCCGGTGGCCATGGTCGTTCGCGCGGACCGCGATATCACCGTGGCCCGCCCGCTCGCCGATCCGGCAAAAATCGACTTCGCGTTGGTAATGCGCGTCTATCAACCCGCCGCCGACGCTCCGATCGAGGGGAGTGATGCACTTGCCGACGCCCCCGTCGAGGCGCCCCGGTGAAGCGCATTGCCTATTCTCGCCGCGATGTCGCCATCGCCCAAGCGCGGCACCGCTACATTCCCATCGTCACCACCATCCTCGCCATACTGATCGCGGCTTTGCCGATCGTCGTTTCGAGCCCGATCATTCCGGATTTCGCTTTCCTGGTCCTGATTTCCTGGCGGTTGCTGCGGCCGGAAATGTGGAGCGCGCATATCGCCCTCCCCCTCGGCCTCCTCAACGATCTGGTCGATGGCCATCCGATCGGCCAATCCATGGCCCTTTGGACGATTACCTTCCTCGCCTTCGACATTATCGACAGCCGCATCCATTGGCGCGACTATTGGATGGATTGGCTGATCGCCGCGCTCGCCATTGCCGGTTATGTCTTTGGCGGTTGGGCCATTGCACGGATGATGGGTGACAATACGGCTATCGGAGTGATCCTGCCGCAACTGGCGCTCACCATCTTCTTCTATCCCGTCGTGGCGCGGATCGTCCTCGCCCTCGACCGCTGGCGGCTTGCACGATGAGACGGCGCGGAAAGCCCCTGATCACCGAAAACTCGCAGAGCTTCACCTTCACGCGCCGCGCGATGGTGATTGGTGGTTTGCAGGCCAGCGTTGCGGCGCTTCTTGCCGGCCGGGTCAGCTGGCTCGCCATCGCGGAGAATGACCGCTACAAATTGATGTCGGAGGAAAACCGGTTCCAGATGGTGCTGGTGCCGCCGCGTCGGGGGTGGATCGTCGACCGTAACGGCCAGCCGATCGCCATCAACCGCAGCGATTATCGCGTCGACCTCATCCCCGACCAGATCCAGAATGCAGAGCAGGTCATCCGCGAGCTCACCACCATCCTTCAACTTCCGCCCGAAGAAGTGGAGCGCATCCGCAAGGAGCTGGATCAGGCCGCGGGATACCAGCCCGTACCGGTTGCCGAAAACCTGCCCTTTGACAAATATGCCGCTGTTACCGTGCGGCAGCCGGAGCTGCCCGGTGTGGCTCCGCTGCGGGGCTTCAGCCGCTTTTATCCCGAAGGCGCTGCCGTCGGCCATCTCGTCGGCTATGTCGGCGCGGCGAACAAGGAGGAATATGAGGCGGCGGGCAAGGATCCCTTGCTCATCACGCCGGGCTTCAAGATCGGCAAGGAAGGTCTTGAGAAGACGATGGAAAGCCGGATGCGCGGCACGCCCGGTGCCAAGCGGCTGGAAGTCACGGCGGGCGGCAAGCTGGTTCGCGAATTGGCTTCGCTTCCCGACAAGAGCGGTGGAAGCCTGCCGCTCACCATCGATGCCGGGCTTCAAGCCTATGCCGCGCGGCGGCTAGGCAATGAATCGGGCTCGTGCATCGTGCTCGACTGCCATACGGGCGAGATCCTCTGCATGGCATCGATGCCCTGCTACGATCCCAATACCTTCTCCGACGGCATCAGCCACAATGAATGGAACATGCTGTCGAAGGATGAACGGCATCCGCTGATCAACAAGTCGCTAAACGCCCTTTATCCGCCCGGCTCCACCTTCAAGCCGATGGTAGCGATGGCCCTTCTCCAGGCTGGCGTCGATCCGGACGAGATCGTGAATTGCCCAGGTGGATATCAGCTCGGCAACCGTTTCTATCGCTGTCTCGGGCGGCACGGCGGCATGAACTTGCATCGTGCCATCGCGAAGAGCTGCAATACCTATTTCTACGCTATGGGGCGGCGCGTCGGCATCGAAGCGATCGCGGATATGGGCCGCAAATTAAGCTTCGGGCAGAAATTCGACTTGCCGGTCGTATCGCAAAGCTTCGGCACCATGCCCGACACGGCCTGGAAGATGCGCCGGTACAAGCAGGAATGGTCGCAATCCGACACGCTGAACGCCTCGATCGGCCAGGGTTATGTGATCGTCAATCCGCTCCAGCTTGCCGTCATGGCGGGCCGCGTTGCATCGGGCCGTGACATTCAGCCTCGCCTTGTGAAGGGGCAATATCCGGCCCCATCCATGCTGCCCTTTCCCAAGGAGCATTTCGAGGCGGTGCGCGGCGGCATGTGGGAAGTGGTGAATGGCAACGGCACGGCGGGACGCAGCCGCCTGGAGCTTCCCGGGATCGAAATGGGCGGCAAGACCGGCACCGCGCAGGTGCGCCGTATCACCGGCAGCCAGCGTGGCCAGAGCGGGGAGTGGAAATATCGCGATCACGGCCTGTTCGTCTGCTTCGCGCCGACCGCCAATCCGCGCTATGCCGCGTCCGTGGTGATCGAGCACGGCATGGGCGGATCGAAGGCTGCAGCCCCGGTCGCGAAGGATGTGCTCACATATCTGTTTGACAAGAACAAGGCGATGGCGGCCCTGACGGCGCTTGAGGGAGGCTGGGGCGGCGACATCAAGACGCGCATGGATCGGCAGGCCGCCGCATGGCTCGCCGCGCAAGGCCGGCCTACTGCCCCGGACGGTGGCGCCTGATGGGCCCATCCTTCATTCCTGCCGCGGTCGCGCGGCAATCGTGGCAAGCCATCTTCCTTGCCGCGGCAATTGCCTTGTCCGGCGGGCTCGTTCTCTATTCGGTGGGCGGCGGTTCGTTTTCGCCTTGGGCGCTGAGCCACGTCATCCGCTTCGGCACCTTCCTCGCGATGGCGCTCGTCATCTCCTATATCAGTCCGAAGCAGATGAAGCCCTTCATCTTCCCGGCTTATATCGGGGTCATCTTCCTGCTCATTCTGGTGCAGGTGCTGGGCGTGATCGGCGGGGGGGCGCGAAGCTGGCTCAATCTCGGCTTCATCGTCCTCCAACCATCCGAGCTGATGAAACCGGTTATCGTTCTGGTACTCGCCCGCTTCTACGATCTGCTCCCCGCCGGGCAGATTCGCACTTGGTCGGCTATTTGGCCCGCCGCCGCGCTGACCGGCGTTCCAACGCTGATGATCCTCATCCAGCCTGATCTTGGAACGGCGACGCTCGTCGTGTTTTCCGCGATCGTCGTGATGTTTCTCGCAGGCCTGCCGCTGCGCCTTTTCCTAGGCGGGCTGGCGGTCGTGGCAACGATCATCCCCTTCGCTTACTTCTTCCTGATGCTTCCGCACCAGCAAAAGCGAGTCACCATCTTCCTCGATCCCGAAACCGATCCGCTGGGCGCCGGCTATCATATCAGCCAGTCGCAGATTGCGATCGGATCGGGCGGCATATTCGGCAAGGGCTTTCTGAACGGCACGCAAAGTCATCTGAAATACCTCCCCGAAGTCCATACCGACTTCATCTTCCCGGCCATGGTTGAAGAATGGGGCCTGGTCGGCGGCCTGTTTCTGATCCTCTGCTTCTTCCTGCTGCTCCGCTGGGGCATGCGCGTGGCGCTCAATACCAAGCCGCGTTTCGACCGGCTGGTTGCGGCGGGCCTCACCACCACGATCTTCTTCTACGTGGCGATCAACCTCATGATGGTGATGGGCCTCGCCCCGGTAGTCGGCATCCCCCTGCCCCTCTTCTCTCACGGCGGATCGGCCATGCTGACGGTGATGATCTCGCTCGGCATTTTGATGTCGATCGACCGAAATAATCGAAAGAAGCAACAAAGGCTGGTTTAAGCCATTGCATCGCATATCCGCCCATGCTAGCGGGCACGCCTCGCCGGATGGAACCAATACCAATCCCCGGCCTTTGCCTTAAGGCATGGACGCATAGCTCAGTTGGTAGAGCAGCTGACTCTTAATCAGCGGGTCCTAGGTTCGAGCCCTAGTGCGTCCACCACCCTTTCCCCCGAAAAACAACAGCTTAAAGGCTGCCGGGCCACGGCTTTTGTGGCCGCCGCCGCGCTCGTAAGTCTCCCGTAAGCAAAAAGCTGGGGATAAACCCAGCAGCCGCCTCCGTACGCCGCTTTTAAGGTAGCGCAGGGCTGATACCACTCACATACCGCAGTCGTGGGAAGTGATCTGACCTTACAGAATAGCGGTGTCATTGGGCAGCACAACTTTGGCTGCCGCTTGCCGCTCCTTGGTCTTTTCAACCCAGCTCGCCACCATTGCGGGCAGACGCTCCTCGATTTCCCTGCCGAAAAGGATTTCGTCGACGTACCCCATGTGGAGCATATCTATCATCCTACACAGATAGGAGCGCCCGCACTCCCACCACGTGTAATGAGCGTCAGCAATGAGAACATGCTCGACCTCGACGCCAGTCTCCAGCCGCATCTCCTCCAACTCCATGCCGTCCAGCAGGGTTTCGTAGACACCGTCGGCCACGCGGCTGCCGAACGTAGTGGTGTGATAATACTCCTTTATCTCCCACACCGCGACCGGATTGACGGCAGATGGGAACGCTCCATCAATTCGCCGTGCCAGAGTTCGAAGCGGCATCCCGTCTCGGGTGACTGTCGTGAGCTGTCGCGGATCGTGGTCATAGTCCATGCCTTGAGCATTTGCTTCAATCAGCATGTTCACCATCGCGGTCAGATACGCGACCTGCTTCTTTTCACCCTTCTGCTTATTCATTGCTGCTGGAAGTTTGTATTCTCCGCTAGCCAGCAGGCGCTCATACATCGCTTGGGCGGCGATTTTGTCCATAAGCTGGTGCTGAACAGTGTTGTTCAGAATGTCCGCGCGATAGGCGAAGTATGCGAGGAGCGTTCTCGCGAAGGCGGTGGATTGGCCCTGTTCGACCAAGTGGTGGCTATGAAGGCCGAGCTTCTTCATGCCATCTACTATATCGTCGAGCGTCGGCACCTTTATGCTGCCGGTACCCCGTGCCGTATACCCTAATGTTTGAGATAGAGACCGGACATGCGCCCAAAACCCCTTGTCGAGAGCTTTGAAGTGGTTGTTCCCCTGCACGAATCACTTACCCCCGAAGTTCGGCCAAGCGAACCTCGTTACGTGCAGCAGGCACTGCCGCTCAATAGGCACGACGACGGCCTGCCACCACTCAAGGGTCAGCTCCTCAAATGGATCGGCAACAAGCAGAAGTTCGCGAAAGAGATCATTTCGTACCTGCCCAAGGACTTCGGTGCATACCACGAGCCTTTTCTGGGAAGTGGGGCTGTGCTCGCACACCTAGCCCCCAGCCGAGGTGTGGCATCGGACATCTTCAAGCCGCTCGTGGAGATCTGGCAGCAGCTTCACAACGATACTGAGGAGCTGATTCGTTGGTACGCTGACCGCCACGCTCTGGTGGCGACCATGGGCAAGGAGGCGGCTTATGAGAAGGTGAAGGCTTCTTATAATGCTGGTCCAAACGGGGCTGATCTGCTGTTTCTATCCCGCGTCTGCTACGGCGGGGTGGTGCGGTTTCGGAAGGCCGACGGCTACATGAGCACCCCCTGTGGCCCACACAAACCGATGTCCCCGGAGAGCTTCGCTGAACGAGCGCGCGTCTGGGCGGCTCGCACGCGATCTGTCGAGTTCCTGCACGCGGATTTCGAAGAGACGATGAGACGAGCGCAGGCCGGAGACGTATGCTATCTGGACCCGCCGTATGCTGACAGCCAGGCGATCCTATATGGCGCCCAACGGTTCAGCTTAAACCGATTGTTTGAAGTAGTAGAGGACTGCAAAAGACGCGGTGTGCGGGTCGCACTTAGTCTCGATGGGACCAAGAAGTCCGGGGACAAAAAAGTAGCGCTACCGATTCCTCATGGATTGTTCGAGCGCGAAGTGTACGTCCAGATCGGTCGATCTATGCTGCGGCGGTTTCAGATGGACGGACAAAGCCTAGAGGCTGAGCTTGTTACCGATCGCCTGCTCCTCACCTACTAGCTCGGCACGAGTGTGAACGCCAGCCTCTGTCGGTCACAGGCTTTTATCTCAACCAGGGTCGCATATATTCGTCAGCAAGCATCGCGTGGACCTTCGCGGCCTTGGGGTGAGTAGCACGCGCCGCCGCAGTCACCTCCTCTAGGCATCGGCGCGCGTAGTATTCAACGTCAGACTCGACCACAGTCACACTCCACTCGCGTTCATTGAGCCAACAGGAGCTAAGTATCAATAAGCGGCACCTGCTCTGCGCTTACGACGCTCTTCCGCATCCGAGGCCGCGGCTGGATTACCATGGCGACAGGCATCTAGCACCAGAGCTGTCCTGATTGGATGTTTGATGCGCCCAGCGACGCCCCCTGCTTGGCTGCTTCAGCAGGAGGTTCGCATGGTAAGATGGCCAGAAATGGACAACCCAGAGTTTCTCGAATTTCTTACAGAGGTCGGCAGTTCTGAAATGCTCGTCCGCATCGCGCGCGAAACTGCGGAGGACGATCTAATTGAGAGCATCAACGGCGACCAATTTCGCGCGTGGAAAGAAGCGCAGTACGACCGACTGGTACGCGCAGCGCTTGTCAAAACACTCCAGAAGCCGTTCCGCGAACCGGGGGTAGACCCTGCCATTATATTGTTGCCCGGCGATTTGCAGGACTGAGGACAGGCCCCCAATCGAAGGAGCGAGGCACCGAAAGTAGCGCTAGAAGCGGAGGAGCATGCCCCCCCCCCCCCGACGCTGCGCACGTGGTCAATCGATGACACTGAGACGCAGATGAGTCGTGGATGGAACTAGGCGGCCATCCGCAAACGCAGGGCGGTAGCGCATCAGCAACCGAGCCTTTCTACAGATCGCCTGGTCGGCCCCCTCATTTCCTATGCTGGATACAACGTCGCAGGCGCTTACTAGCCCTTCCTGTGACACTGTCAGCGCCGCATCGAAGGTGCCCCGAATGCCATAAGTGCCTTCGAGAAGAGCGTCTGTGCTAACCGGGGCGAATAATCTAGGTCCGGAGTTGACAGGGGCTTTGGTGTTGCGGTGAACTAGCGCGCCATCCTCAAGCTCTTCTTCGTCAGTAAGCAAGGCATGGCGCTTGGCTTGGGCGCGCTGAAGACTCCATGTCTGCGCCGTGTCCATATTCATTTTCAGTAAGGTGGCTTGTTCCGCCTGGCCTTTGCACGTTCGCCATGCCCTGGTCTCGTTCAGCTTCTTGATACCAGACTCCCGCATACGCACTGCGGTGTTCCGCGCTTCACCCTCGAGTCCCGCGATCACTTTGTTGAAGTTGGCTGTACTCAAGCACGCACTATTAAGGCTGGCATCAGCGAGCGCGTCGATCATCGAGCGATGGGCAGTTACCAGTTGGTCCAACCTGCTTGTGTAGAAGCGGCTGATTGGCTCAGAAAAAGCAGCGTGGTGACAAAAGAATGCCGCACCTATCAGAAGACGAAGGCATCCTCCTAAACTGATTGTTCGCGCTGATTTCGATCTCATGTGTCCGCTCCACCTTGAAAATGGAGCGTCCCGGTCAAAGCCGGGTGTTGGAATCCCCGCGCATAGCTCAGGGCACCGCTACCTTTGGGCGCGAGCCTTGGACATACGCAGCGGTCACCCGGCCGAGAAATTCGACCGAGCTATGCGTCAAGGGGATTCCACGCCCCACGTCCGGAGTTTGCCGGACGCGCACACTGCTTGCCACGATGTTAGGAGGCAATTCAAGGAGTGCCCGCGGACATTCGGCCGTTTGCACGCTGGGGCCGCGATGGGGGCGGAAGCCGGCTAGGTGCGACCTCTGGGGAGCGGGAGAGGCTTCGTCGAGCTTCTTCATGCCGTGCCCAGTAGACACCGCCGCGGCCATCGTTTTCTCAGCGTCTATACGACGTCGGGTGGGCTTCCAGGCGGGGACGACATGGCGGGCCATCCGATCGGGTTGGGCCCAAGGTTCGGGTACCGCCCCCTTCGGGTCGTCAGTCGATCTGCTTCAGGAAGCACATACCGTCCGTCAACCGGCACGCGAGTAGTCGTGTTCGTAGGCGTCGCGAGCCAAGAACCGACTGTAGGCGTTCAAGAGTGAGGTCGCTAGGGGATCGCGGATCCGGCCGCGCCGACGGATCGGATAGCTGTAGGCACCCTTATCATAGGCGCCATACTTGACGAACCCCTTCTTGGGCGACGCCCGCGGGACGACCGCGGCGGCCAGAAGGTCGGCGACCGCATCCTTGTGCGCCTTTCGCGCATCCTCGATCTGCCTGCTCACCTTGCCGAAATGCGCCCTCAGCTTGCCCTCACGCTTCTCCCACGACCTACTGGGAAGGCTCAGGTCCGGATCGGCCTCGGCGCCGAGCTGGCAGGCGCCGTCCTTGTTCAATACGGCGAGGTCCAGCACATGCAGGTTGGCGGGTGTGGCGTCGGCCAACAGGACCGCGGCGGATTGCGCGCCATTGTGGTCGTAATGATCAAGCGAGAAGGTCAAGCCATCCTTCATCGCCGCTTCAACGCCTAACTCCCGGGTGCGCAGCGGCGCGAGAACAGCGACCTTGAAGTTGTCTTCGCGCGCCCGCTCGCCATTGCTGCGGACCATCAGGTCGCAGGGTTGAGCGATCAGTACCCAGAGCTTGAGATTGGCCCCCTCCCCGATCTCAAACAAGTCGCCGTTCCGCAACGGGTCGTTATAGCCGTTGACCAGCTCATCGCTCTCGTAGAGCTCTTCCCACCGCAACTTGTGCAGCCGCTCCTGCGAGGTGGCCGACAGCTCACGGCCGATGTCGGCGATGTCCTTTACGGTCCGCGCTGCGGCCGAAAAATCGCTCACCCTAGCCTGCTGCAGGATCTGGGTCTTCACCTGGTCCTTTTGGATGATCCCATACAGGCGGATCAATGTCTCCAGTTCCGAGACTCCCTCCGTCTCAGACGATTTCACGATCATGTGCTCGAAATCGATCGGATCAAGATCCGAGAATCGTTCAAGGGCGTCTTCCAGCGCTTTCTCGAAGGCGTCGGCCGCCAGATTCTTCATTGTCTGGCTGTAGGTGTTGATCAGGGTCCGATAGACGGCGCCGTAAAAGGTTGGCGCGTCGTCCAAGGTGGCCTTGGCGATCGGCATGAAGAACCGAAGGTCCAACTTCTCGGACTTCTCCAGCCTACGCCAGGAAGCCACCTCCTCGTCCTTGTCGACGGTGTGGGTCAGCATTCCGCAGAACCAGCGCGTGCCGAACCCGGCCCGCTCCTTCTCAGCCATGTCGCGAATGATGTCCGAACCTTTATGGAAACCCAGGCCGGCGTCATCGACCTCAAGTTCCTGGTCGAACAGGAAGAGTGTCCGACGCTCCTCAGTACATTCTGCGATCAAGGCGGCCCGCCGCTCATACCATGCCTGGGGCGTCAGCAGATGCGCCGTCGTTTCGTCGGGTAGGAGATCCTGGAGCCGCCCCAGGGCCTCGCGTTCCGCGGCGTCCTCGCTTTGGGCGGAGAGCACTGCGCGAAGCTCCGCCAGCTTATCGCCGTCGAGTTCCGCCAGTCGTGCCGCTAGCTGCTCCTGCAGCGCATCATTTTCCAGGTTCAATAAGACGCCGACGAAAAACGGAGCTAGCGCCTCGCTCGCTTCGGGTTTCGCCGCCAGGGCCTTGATGACTGCGCCCGCGTCGGTCTGAAGTTCGGCCTTGTCATCGACGAAAACGATCTTAGCGATCTTCAGATGGGCGAAGAGCTGGGCAAGCTTGCTGCGCGCGTCATCCCCCTCCGGCGCCACCGCCTCGGCGGCCGGCTGCGAGGGTGACGTTGTCACTGCAAAAACCGTGTCGCCGGCTGCAACAGACTCTGGCGTGACGAGATTGAGCGCAGCAGGCGCCGGGGTTACGTTGGGCGCCTTCGGCTTGGGTTCGTTAGCCATCGATAATCCCTGAGAGATCCAACTCGAAGATGTATCGGCGGTCTTGGGGGTTGCGATCACTTAGCAGAGCGATGCTGCAGCCCATAGACTCCAAAATCTGGGCGCTTATGAACAAGCCAAGACCCCGCCCCTCGTCTTTTGGTTTCAAGGTGATGAAGGGCTCGAACAGGACGTCCTCGACGGCCGGGTCCACTCCGCCGGCGTTGTCCCAGACACGAAGCCGGGGCGCGGCGTAGGCGATCGAGAGCTTGGGGCGGAAGGCCTTGTCGCGGGATTGAACTTCGGCAAGCCAGTACTCGGCGTTCAGCAGAACATTGTCGATGACCTGCGTAAGTCGCCCTCGATTGGTCTTCACGGCAAAATCGACGCTGCCCGCCTCGATTTCCGTTTCGATACCGCAGTTGGTCCAACGGTCGGCGAAGTGTTCGCGAATTTGATCGACGAGGCCGCCGACCTTGAATCTCTCGATCTTATCGCGCTGATAGCGCAGTGACGGCGACAGATGGCCGATCTGCCGACGAAGCGCTGAGGCTGCGGCGGTCACGTCCTGACCCAGGACCAACAAGTCGGCGTTCGGGGGTGACGCTTTGCGCGCGCGAGCAATTGCGGCTGCGGCCTTCTGCATTAGCCGGTCGGTCTGGTTCTGCACCTCGTGTGATAGCGCTTCCGCGAGTAGGCCAAGACCGGCAAGTTCGGAGAAATCCTGGAGCTGGTCATTCAGCACGTCGAGCCGCGGCGACAATGTCCCCACTATGTCGGCGAGATCCTTGGCCTCTTCGGCGTAGCCCGAAAGTTGGCCGAACAGCGCCTGAGAGGCTTCAAGCGCCTGATTGGCTTCGGTCAACAAGTCGGCAAGTTCGCGCTCCGCCGCGCTCGATAAAATCGGGGCCTGTTTGATCCTGCTCGTAACCGCCGCGATCTTGCTGCGGGCAGCAGTGGTATTGGCCTCCAGCGCCTGTGCGGAACGGCTGTAGGTGGACAGTCGGCGGGCCACAACTTCGGCGTCGGCAATCGCCTTACGGCCGCCCTCGAAGGGCTTAGAGCGCGCGGGTAGATCAGCCTTGTAGGTGTTGAAGTTGCGTCGCGTCCATTCGTAGAAGCCGCCGATGACCTCAACAGTTTGCATCATCAAGCGCCGGAAATTGTGGGAATAGGGATTGGCGACGAAGCCTTCACGATCGGTCTTTTCTTTTAGGTTGCCGTTAGCGGCTTCGCTTATCGAGACGAACCCTAGGACGTTCTGCGGACGCAGACCGTAGTAGGATGTTGCGCTCGTCTGCTGAGCGCTGAGCCGCAGCCAATCCTCGCCATTCAGCCCATAGGGCTTAATGGCGAATCCGTCGCGAAACACCTTGATGCCCGCGTGGAGCTGGACGATCTGGCGCACTTCGTGGGCGTTGGCTAAGCCGCCAAGCTTGGCGCCAACCTCGTCGCCGCGGAGCAGGAACTCGTCGATCTCAGCGTGGAACGGGCCGGGATCGGCGACAATGGCGTCGCCATCGCCTTCCCCCGGAACCGTCTCGACCTTCGCAAGGGACGACAGCGGCAGACGGTATCTGAACTCTAGGAAATAGTTCGGATCGTCGCTGTAGTTAAACTCTACCGGCGCTTTGCGAGCCTTCAGATACTCATAGAACGCGCGGCCATTGTCGCGGGCCAACAGTTGGTCGAACGAGTCCTGGTCCTGATTGCCACGGAGCTTCACAAGCCGGAACTTGCCCCTGAGGTCCATCTGCCCGTCGACGAAGTCGACTACAAACTTGGCGACGGCCGCGCCGCGCACCTTGGTGGAGACCTGGCCAAGGTCGATCGGCCGGCCATCAATGCGCAGCGTCACTAGGAACGGCCGGGCCTCAGCGAACGGTGAGATGATCTGGGAGAGGTCAGCGATCAGCTTTTCCACGGCGCCGCCGCGCCAGACATCTGGATTGCGCAAGTCCGAGATGACCAGCATCGTGCCCTTCGCCCGGCCAGTGGCCGCTGGCTCAATGGTCACCGGTACCTCGCTGAGACTCTTATCGTCGGTAAAGGCGTTCCAAGCGAAAGCGACGTGCTGCGTCGCAGCCTGACCGTCCTTGCGCGTATATAGTTCCAGGTTCTGCCCTAGTTTCTGGGTGCTGAGCCGCCCCAAGCCTTTGTCGCCGAGGGGGGTGCGCCCCTTGGGCGTCACGCCTCCGGCCGCCTTCAAAACGCGCTTCCCCGACAGCGAGATCATCAGCCAGCCGCGCTCGATATCATCCCGGTCCATACCCATGCCGTCATCTTCGATAGTGATGTAGCCGACGGCGTTTGGGAATTTACCCTGCTCGCCAGGATGCGAGTCCACGGTATTGACCACCACGTGGGCGTAGTCGGCGTCCGCGTCATAGGCGTTCTTGACCAATTCGACGATGGCGGTGACCTCGTCGGAGACCAGCTCGTCCCCCAGCTGGCGCACGACCGCTGCGCTGATATCGAAGTGTGGACCAACCATGCGACTAGCTCTCGACTTTGCGGGCTAGGAGGATCTTTTCCTCCCGCATGGTCGCCGAGCTCGCGTTTCGATCCGGCATGCGCTTGTGATGGATGCGCCGGGTCAGGGTGGTCACCACCTTGCAGTTCAAGCCCTCCAGCAGCTCGCCGAGCACCAGATTGGTAGGCACCTGCTGACCAGCGATATTGCGATTGCCAACCGTCCAGATCATGTAGCTGTCGGGCTTCATGACCCCAACGATGCTGTCGAGGCTGGCGCCGAAATCGCGATAGAAGCGAATAAGTCGGCTGCGGCCGTCATCGGGCTTGGCCGGCAAGCCATCGGCGAAGCGCTTCAATTTGGGCGACGCTTCCAGGAGCTTGGCCTCGTCCCAGGCCGCATTCCCGGAGGCCCCGCCTAGGCTGCGCCGATCGATCTCTTGGGTGGTGCGCAAGGTTGCAATGTCGGCCGCAGGGTCGATATCCTTGAAGTCGATCCAGTGCAGCGGAAGATAGGAGTGCTGGCCGTAGGTGACCGTCGTTAGATTGTCGCCATAGGGCGGCGAGGTCATCAGGAGGTCGAAGGGCGCTGCATCGCTCCAGTAGTCCAAGACCTGCCGTGTATCGCCGACGCGGACCTCCGTCTCGCCGACATATTTGAAGGCCTTGATCTGCTTCGCCTCGCCCAGCCGGCGCCTAAAGGTGGAGAAGCTCGATGCGTTCTCTCGGGCGAGTTCACCAAACACCGCGATCGGCGAGAGCGCACGCTTAGCGATCTCCTCAGCGGGACGGGCATGCAGCTTATAGGTTGAGGTGCGGTCGTTGCTGGTCAGTCGGACGGTCTCGGCCAGGGTCACCCATAGGAACCGGCGCACCCAGAGGTTGTCGCACGTGCGAATGGCCCGTCGCAGCCGCGACAGCTCTACCGCCACTTCTGGCTGAAACCACTTTTCACGGTTGGCCATCGCGGTTTCAATGGTTTTGCGGCCATCGGCCTTGGCCGTTGCGGCCACCTGTTCAGCGATGGCTCCGATGGAAAATTCTATGGTCCGGGCCGTCCGGACCCGGCTGATCAGCACCGCAAGGGGATTGATGTCGTTGCCGTAGACATCGAGCCCAAAGTGCATACCGCTGACCAGCGAGGTGCCCGAGCCTAGGAACGGGTCGTAGATCGACCGGACATCTGGCCGCGCTTCCAACACGGCCTCAAGGAGTCGGCGCTGGACTAGCGGGACCATCATCGCCGGATACTGGAAGATGCGGTGAGCGCTATCGCTGCGGTCGCGATCCTTCAGGGACCAGAAGTCTGGGTCGGCGCCTTTGGTCTCCAGTAGCTTCAGTAGTTCGGCGTCGACGTCTTCCTGCGTGCGGACAGCTGGTCTGAGAGCGTCGCATTGCGCTAAAGGAGTCATCAAGCGCTCGTCCTGAAGTCAGCCCGGGTCACCCCGTGGGCGATGATCGCGAATATCGGGATAACCTTGCCAGACCTCCGGCCTCCACCCCTTAGGGCCTGACGATAGCGGCATAGTTTGCTTCCGTGAAGTCCCCTCCCCAGGTCAAGCCGAGGCCGGCCGCAAGCCACTGCGTCGTCGCCCCGTGCGAGCCTTTTCTCTTATGCCCCGATCCAGCGTACGCGCCACGTTGGCGGCACGAAGTGCACTGCGCCTCGCCCCTAGCCGGGTCTCAATACACAAGCATAATGGGACGGTTCGACTCGAGGATACGCACATGCAGCTAGCGCCGAGGAAGATAAAAGAGGCTTCGGAGCCCCTGAAGCGCCGGCGTCCAGCACTAACTGCCGCGGACGGACGCGATGACTCCGATTAGCCAACAACGTTTCGACGCACTGGCCGGGTATACCCGTCTACCAACGATCGTACTGATCATCCAGGAAGCGGCATGGTTCGCAACTGCGGACGAACGCCTGCTTGGCATCATCACCTGGGACCGCTTCGATTATGATTACGGATGGGTCGTCCTTGGACGGGACCGGCGTGGGCGCTTCCGCGCCATCGATCAGGACGTTTCGTACCCGACCTTCGCCCATGCGGAGGATCGTCTCGCGAAAGCAGTTGAGAAGCATGCGGCCTCACCGGACGAGAGCTATTATCAAGGGGATGAGGAAGGGGCGCCGGTGGATTTTTTCACCCCGACGGTTGCCGAGGCGAGATTAAACCCGATCTTCAAGGTGCTGGTCGAGCAGGAACGTTTCTCCCCTGCGCGCGAACTAATCAGGGCGATGATGCCTTTCTTCGAGGATGCCGACGGCAACTTCATCGAACAGTTCCAGACCACCGGCTTCGATCCGCGACTCTGGGAGCTTTACCTCTTCGCGGCCTTCACCGAGCTCGGTTATGCTCCTGAAGAGGGCATAGGAGTCCCGGACCTTCTACTCGCTGGCCCGCGTGGTCGCATCGCGATCGAGGCTACAACCGCTAACCCGCCGCAGCTGGGAGCCGTGCCGCAGCCGACGTCCGACGACGAGATCCGCGCTTATCTGGAAAATTATGTGCAGATCAAACTTGCTCGGGCTCTGACGCGCAAACTCTATCACAAGCAGCGCTACTGGAATGCGCCCAGGATTGATGGTGCGCCATTCGTGATTGCCCTGCAGGATTTTCATGCGCCCGCAGCAATGACCCGGATCACGCCGCTGGCCACCGAATATGTGTTCGGCGTGCGTCATTCGATGACCGACGGTAAACGCCAGATTGAGCGGCTCACCGAGCACGTTTATGGCAATGCTCGCGAGCCATCGAACTTCTTTGAGCTCCCCGAGGCGGAGAATGTCAGCGCTGTCTTCCTAAATCCGCAAGGCACGATCACCAAGTTCAACCGGCTCGGCTACGTCGCGGGTTTTGGCAACCGCGACATCCGGATGATCCGGAGCGGCATCGCACGCGGCGAAATGAACCTGCATGATCCGCGGCCGACCATGTTCCATCAGGATGTTTGCGACCCGGCTTATGCCGAAAGCTGGGTGGAGGGCGCCGTTGTGTTACACAATCCTCATGCGCGGATACCGCTCGATCCTGAGCTAATTTCTGGCGCGGCTCATGAGTTCCTTCAGCCGGATGGGAGCATCATGTCGCTGCTACCCGATTTCCAACCCTATATCTCGCGGACCAACATCAGCCTGGAGCATGACACATTTGATGTGCCGGACGAAGCTAGTGCATTCTGAGATCGCTAGCGTGACCCTGTCGGGTCCCTGTCCTCGAGGCAGTCGCCGCCATCCTACGATCCGCTCGGCTCACCAGCGCGTAGCCCTACTGCGGCGCAGGAACGTCCGGTCGCGGCTCGTCCGAACCTCTAGATGTGAGATCGCGCAAAACGCCTCCCGATATCACCTGGGGGCAGCCGCGGACCGTATTTGGGTATTAAAGTATTCCCACAGAGGAGCGCACCTTCTTACGACAACAGTATGGTATTCGGGCGGGGCCGAAACTCGACGCTGGAATAGGCGCTTACGCAGCCTCACGTCTGATTAGGTATCAGATACCGCGTAGAGGCAGGCTGCGTGAGATACTGGAGGGCCACACTACCGGCGCACACACAGTGTCCCCCCCTATATACCCCCGCACTGTGTGCGCCGGGGCGCGGCACACAGTGAACCGGCTGCACAATTTCGTGCTATGTGCAGTCAATGCAGCGTGTGCATTCAGTTCGCTCCGTTTGGTCCGAGGGCAACCGCCCAGCGCTCGCCTGTCGCTCGATTGCCGCGCTTGTACGTCTCCTCGATAAGTAGGCCATCCCGCTCGAGTTGACGGACGACCTGGTTCGTTCGCTTCCGCGTAAGACCAACCGGAAACTGCGGGTCACTCTTCAGTGTAGCGTAGACACCGGTGCTCGCCTGCGGTGCGAGCGAAGTGCTCATGAACTTATTACGCGCATAGTACTCCGCGATTAGGCGGAGGATGGTCGGGCCGTGGTCTGCCTCATACTTCTGCACGGAGGTGATGCCGGTTAGGTCGGCGGCGCTCTGCCATAAACCGTGCATCCCGCGCTGAACCACCATGTCGGGCTCCGGCGGCCCGTCCTGATTTTTCATAACGCGTAGCAGAATGTCGCCGGCGACCATGCTGCTCTGCTTCGTATCTTCATCATACTCACGCTTGATCTCCTGCTGGAGGAAGAGCCGCCTCCGACAGGAGTTGTGCCATTGAGCGCTACCCGCGTAACCGTCGTCATTGGAACTGTTCCCGCGTGCGCTCGCTCGGTCGATGTGTACGTTGAGCAGGACGCCGATTGGGCGTTTGGGGTGCACCTGCCTAAGCAGCTTTACGAAGGCGCGGACTTCCCTCCGTGCAATCTCGTTTCCATCAAACGTGTCGGACGCTCCGTCGATGATCACGAATTCGGCGTCAAACTCTTCCACCATCTGCTGGAGGTTGCGAAAGTCCGCCCTCGCGCCCAGAAACTTAGGGAACGCAGCGCGTTTCCCGCCGCTCTCCTGCAATGTCTCTCCGTAGAGAGGCTCAACCTCGCTCGCATCCAGAACGCGCAAGTTTTTCCGCAGAACCTCCTCTTGGTAGCCGACCGATGCGATCAACTTGCGCAAGCGGCGCGTCAGACGCTTCCTACCGTCTTCCGCAGAGTAATAGAGGACGCGGCACTGCCTCGCTCCTCGGTGAAGGATGGTCGCGCCCGTCGCCACCGCGCACGCGATTTGCAGGGCGAGAAACGACTTGCCGATGCCGCCGTGACCGCCGAGAAGCGTCACATCCTCGTCCGCGACCAAACCATCGACAATGTCTGGCACTTCAGCATCGTCGCCAGTGTTCCAATCGACCGACAATCTGCTGAGTAAGGAAGCGCCATCCCCGGTTCTCTCCGATTGCGCGTCACCAGAGTTGAGCAGCGCTTCAGCCACCTCTTGCCCGTGCTGTCGTAAAGCTGCGTCATTGGCAAGGTGAGCAACGGCGGCGCCGATCGTCGATTGTGCGTAGTCGGGCCTCTTTGCCTTGTCCCGGGCGCCCAAGGCGGACAGAAGGAAGGTCTCCCAGCACTCTCGCGGACTTTCGGTCTTCGGAGCTAGCAACTTCACCAGCGCCAGGTCGGCATGGGAGCGTGACTCGTAGCGCCCCTCCCAATCACCTCGGAACAGCCTACCAAGCTGCCCCTGGTCTAGCGACGCGTCGTTTGCCAAGCTGTAATCAGGGTACGGTTCGCCCCAGAGCTGGATGTCGGGCGCAGGCGGACCCATCTGGCTGACCATGTTGTTCAACTGCTGCTGGCGGGCGGCCACCGGTCGGTCATGGGTCGCCTGCCCCGTGCAGATGATAAATCGGTCCTGAGAATAAACTTCTATGCCGTTTCGGCGGCGTCCCGGGCCGATGCCCCCAAGCACCCAGATGTGCCAACCGCGCCCCGACCGCGACCGCTCGGTGTAGCTGTCCATCGTAGCGATGACACTCTCGAACCGAGCGAGGTCTTCCGGCGGTGTTCCGTCCTTCACGTCGAGATCGATGCAGCACAGCGGGTCGTCGCTGTGCAGCATGAAGCCCACCTGCCAGCCACACTCCGCCGCCGCCGCACAGGCGGTATCGAAATCCGTCCAAGTGCTGGGGTCGGTGCTGCTCGCGTCGCCGCCGGTAATCGTGCGAGGACGCTTATGGTGCCTTTCCGGACCCGGTTCAGCCAGTGCCCACTGCGGCAGGGCTCGCATTTCGACGGGTATGCGGGACCAGAGCTCGTGCTGGTCGGGTTGTGTGCCGCATCGCGGCTCGGATATGGTGTCCATGGCTTCAAAGGCCTCTGATCAGGCGGCGGGACGTTAGCGCGTCACCGCCGCTTTTCGGTTGGGGTTCTTCCGGTCGTCTTCTGAAGTGGGCATGCCGCGTTCGATCATCCGCGAAACCAGTGACTTACCGGCTACGGCCGCCTGACTGTTGATCGGACGGCGGCTTTAGCGGCTGGGCTGTAGGCGCTCGTACTGCCGAACTTGCGGCTCTCGATGAACGCGCGAACGTCCGCCTCGTCGTAGGCGACACCCGCCTGCGGAGCGTCGCTGTTTTTGATGAAGCGAGGTCCGCGGCCCTTGTGCCGCCAGAACTTTAGCGTGTTGGGCGTGATGCCGAGCAATGACGCGGCTTGGGCGCTGCTGAGTAGGGTCATGTTAGCGGTCCGAATGGGGTCTTCGTCGGTCCTCCCGACGCCAGCCGCTGCCCCATGGCCCGCTACTATCGCTTACGCTCCGCGCACTCTGAAGCCCCAAGCTTCCCAACGTCCCCCTAGGCCACGCTGAAACGAGTGCACCCGCGCAAGCAGGCTAGGCCGGTACGTTACGTAAGCACAGGTTCGTCAAGCAACGGGAAATTGTAACGAGAAAATCAGACAGTTTTCGATAGTAGCCAAAGTGCAACACCTAAAAGCGTCACTGCGGCGTGCAAGAGCAGCTTTGATTGGCACTCAACCTCCCACCTTACTCAACGACAGATTTTGGCCGACAGCGGCCCGCACGCTCACGAACTTAGCAACGACTAACGCGGGCGTGATTTCATTCGAACGCCCTCCGACAGCAACGAACGTTCACTGACCAGCAGTCGATGACGTTTCGGCTCGATCATGCCTCCGGCCAGGCGGCTCAATCCGGCTCACCTGCGACATCGAACTCGAACTCAAGCGCCTCGGCTTTATCCACCCCGGTGAGCGTGAGGTCGCTCCTTACTCGAACGTTCAGTTGGCTAAGTGGATCGAATATGAAGCGGACCCTCAGCTTGCCGGCGCCTTCCTCGAGGCCCGTCACGATCGCGAGGAAGAAGTCCGGGTCGTCCCGCGCGGCCTCGATCTCGGAGGCGGTGAGCGTAACGTCGGTCGGCAGTGCCGCACCGGAACACATCTTGATCTCATAGCATTGGCGGAGTTCGTCAATCGCGTCGACGCCGAGCCCTCTCTCAGCGCGCAGGTCGTTGAACTGCTCCACGTCCAGAGCTAGCGCGCTCCGCACCGCTTCCATGGCGACCTTCTCCCGGTCACTTGACGGGGGAAGTACGGTGCGGGGTGATCCTTGGTTTCCATCGCCACCGTGGCCCGTCCTGAAGTTGCGTTGCTGCTGTTTCGCCCGGCGTTTGTTGATGACAGGATTGCCCGTCGCCGACGCCCCCTTGTTCACCAAAACCCCCGCGGACGGCCTCAGCGAGGCGGGATCCTTGAGCTTCCGCACCTGCACTGGCTGCGTCTTCGCGTCCGACTTGGCCGCCGACTTCGAGGCTTCCTTCTTCGACCGAGCCCGTTGCGCCGCTTGTTGGGCGAGTTGTGATAGTCGTTCGGAAGCGTTGCCCCGCTCTGCCCGGGTCTTCGGGAGCACTGCGCCTTCGGCCTGCTCGCCTGCCTTCGCGCGCGGCCAGATCGCCGCCCACGCCCACGCAGCCTTCTGACGATCGCCCTCGAACAACGCCGAGATCGCTGCTCCCGCCCCATCTGCGGTGCCCGCGTCTTCTTCACTCCGCACGACGAGGCAGACCGGTTCACGGGCCACGTGTGCGCGCGCGTGTAAGGTCAGGGAGCCGGTTGCCAGATGCGCGGTTATCGACAGTTCGGGGTCTAGCAGGACTGGCGCAGCGGCGAGTTCGTCCCAGTCAACGGTGAGGCTATCTAGGAGCGCCTGGTCCGCCCTGACGAGTTCCTGGCGTAGGAGCGCGACCGCTCGGGCGAATGTCGGTCGCAGGGCGTCGCCCTCGGCGACCCCATAGGCCGGCAGGGAGGCGGCCCGAAAGTCCGCCGGCGTTAATCGCACGACGCCAAGGGGTTCGAGGAGCGCAGCCATCGAAGAGAAGGATGTGATCCCGGGTCGCCAGACGGGGAGTTCGGAAGGGGCGCTCTGCAGGAGGGCTTCGCCCTCGAGAGCGTAGAGGGGGCGTGCCGTGGTCCATCCGCGCCCGGTCCATAGCGGGAGTCGTCGCAGCGTCGAGCGCAGTTGGGGAGTCATCGTGTCGATGGCTTCCGCAATTAGTGTCAAGGCGCGGATGGCAACGCCCTGGTCCGCCTTTGAAGGCTCGCCGCCCGCAATCTCCTTCAACACGGCAATTGCGTCTGCCGGTGATGGTAGTTGTATGCCGAGCGCCTTCCAGAGCGGGTCCAGACCTTCGACGTGGGGAGCGAACGGGCGCCGCTTGCCGAGCACTGGTGGTCCGCGCCTCGCGGATTCCGGGGAGAGCCAGGCGCCATCGACGAGCAGAAGGCCTGCCTCGTTCGGGCTCGCGCGGAACGCGTTCCGCAACTTCGCGGGATGCATTCGTTCGTCGGGACCAGCATCGCTCCTGTCGCGGAGGGTGGCCGCAAGGAGTTGGTAGGCGGCGAGCACCTCCTCGGCCACCGCCGGGGTCATCGGGACCGAGCGCAGCGCACGCAGGCGGTCGATCAGGTCGCGCTGGCTGGGACCCGCCTTGACCCCAAGAGCGGTGAGCACCCCGCTTCTCAATATTTGAGGATCAAGCTTCGCGATCGTCGTGGAACGGTCAGCGGGCCGAGGCGGACTACCCGGCGTCTGGAGTTGCAGGTCGCACGGGCGTTGGTAGCCATTGCCCGCGTCCGGCATCCACCGGACGTCGGCCAAGCGCGCGAGCCATGTGGCTCGTACCTCGTTGCCGCGATTCCAGAAGCCGTTGTATGCCCAAGCGGGATGGGCGGTCGCGAGGTCCGCGTATCGCTTGTCCCAACCCCGGCTGAGGACCGCGAGCAGCGCGAGCGCCCGCTTACGTCTGCTCTTGAGCGGTGCCCGGGCTATGTCGGCGGCGACCGCGTCGGCGTCCGGCGACCAATGGTCGTCGATCAGGTGCGTGTAGTTGCCAGCAGACCGGATCGCCAGCATGTGGTCTGCGGTCCGCATGGCCGTGTCGACGGGCGATGCCAACGTCCTGTCGCGCGCGTATGGCGCCACCTCGTCCAGTGGTCTCACGAGTCTGGGTTCGCGTGATACACCCCAAGCGGAGAACAGCTTCTGTGCGCCTATGCCAGCACGTCCCGATGCCTGCTTCAGCAGTTTCGCGTATTCCCCGTCCGCCCACTTGAGACCCGGGGTGCGGTCGGCAGCTTTCGCGAAGCTGTCCACCTCACGATCGATCGCGACCGGGAGATAGAGGTCGGCGGGCCTGTCCCAACCGCGTTGACGGGTGCCGGCGCTGTCGATCCAGGTTGATCTGATGGCTACGCTGCGGCCCATCAGCGGACCGAGTTCCAGCCGGCGCTCGCGCGATAGGTTGGACCAGCCATCACGTAACGCGGTCAGGTCGGCATCCGCGAGCCGGATCGGAGGCGTATTCTGCTGACCCCACGACCGGCGACCGATGATCGCGAACACGTCGGCAGGCTCGTCGCGGTTATCGAACAGCAGCCCGGCCTTCTCGAGCGTCGCTACGAAGGGGGCGGTCGGCGCTCCGGGATCAAGATAGGCCGGGTGAATCCGGCGGGCAATCCCGAGACGTGGGGCGAGTGCTGTCGGCGACGCCTCCTTCACCAGTACCCACGGCTCGTTAGGGCTCGGCCCGATCGTGGTGGTTCCATCTGCCAGCATAATGCCGGGCTTTGCGAGGAATTGCGCGATCAGGTGCTCGCGCTCGAAAACGGCGGCGAACTCAACATACCACTCGACACCTCGCGCCGTGTCGCCATCGATGATCTCGAGCGCATCAGAAACGTCGATCTTTTCCGGCCCGCCAAGTTCGTTGATAACCTGCCGCCAACGGCCAGCGGGGTCTCGGGCGCTCCTAGGCAGTGCAACAGAGTCGGCTGCGAGGGCGGCGACGTCCCGCTCGGTAAGGATCGCCTCGAGCTCCGGCGCCTCGCACGCCAGGTCGTCAAGATCGACTTCTTCGTCTCCAATTTGGAGGGTCAGGTTGCTCTGGAGCAGCGTGCGGCTCGCTTCTACGACGTGCTCGCGGATGGTCTCGTCCATCCACCCGCCGTTCGTGCCTGCCTCGCTCGCGATGGGGACGTGGTTCCAGCCCGTCTGCATATCTCGCGCGAACGCGTTGAGCGCCGCCCAACTGACAAGCTGGCCGAGGTCTTTCATACGGGCCAAATTCCAATCGTTCGGTATCAGCGTCGATCGTGCTGCGTCCGGATCGAACTGTGCATTCAGTCCGATCGACAACCCAGTCGCCGAGGGCAGCGGCATGCGATCGTATAGGCCGCGGGGTGTTCCACCACCCAGGGGTACGCAAACACCGAGCGGCGTTGTTGCGCCTGTATCCTTGTTGGCGCGCTCCTCGCCCACTGGAACCGGTCTCTGAGTGTTGTAGCGGCGGAAGATGGGCCTTTCGTCGCGTCCGCCTTCGATCACGCTCACGTCATCGATCGTGACGTCCACGGTCGTGCCGGAGAAGCTGATCGACCCCGTATCGACATGCCGAACGTCAACCGCGAAGCGGAGCCCGCGGTCAGGATCACCGAGGTCGTCGTAGCGTAATTCCCGAATGCTCTTGAGGAAGATTAGGGATTCCGCGCTGAGTTCACTGACGGCGTCCGCGATCCGCTGACTCGTGACTTTTGACGACAACGGGATGACGAGCATCGTGTCGCGGCGCACGCCGTCGTAGATTCCGGGGATGTCGGGCTCCGGCTCGCATGGTTGGGGTCCATCCGCGCTCATCACCAGGTGGAACGGCGAAGCGTGCAGGGCAATCGGTCCGCCTAGGGCATTTAGTGTTCTCTGTCCTATGCCGAAGCGGCCGGCGGCGTCGGCGTCTTCCTCTTTTGTCGAGAGCCAAGGCAGCAGCATCGCGCCCACATTCGCGAAGGTCACGCACTCTCCGTCATGCACAATGAGGAGTTCCGGTCGGCCTTCGTCACGGTATGCGACCCGCAGGCTCTTGGCGGCAAGATCGTCGGCGTTCTGGAGGCATTCAAGAATGCCCTGGAACGGGCGTGGGCTGAGGGTGCTCGCCCCCCTATCCGCTCGCTTCATGCTCACGCGGAAAATGGATCGCTGCTCCGCCATGATCTCGCCGAAGCGAACGACGGCCGCCCGTGCCCAGGAGATCGAAGGCGACGCCGGCACCCAGCCCCGATTGTCCCAGTCGTTCGCCAGACGGTCGGCGGAGTCGCGACCAGCTTGCTCGTCGTCAGTCAGGTTCGCCGCTGTCGCCAATATCGTTGCTCCGTTAAGAGGACGAGGCTAGCCTCGATTTGCGGCAGTCGGCAACTTCGAAGCGTCGATCAGGGCCTGCCCGGCTGTCCCGGATCTGCTCCATTTTGGACCGCTCTGAGCGACACGGCGCGACGGCGGCGATGAGGGTGCTCAGCCGCGGCATGGCGAACTCGATTTCGAGCGGCTGCTTTCGACCCGTTAGCGGACGCCCGGCCTTCGCCTGAACTACGACGGCTGTTGGGATTCTCCGCAGGCAGGTCAAATGCCCTTTGGGCGAAAAGCTGGCCGGCCTTGAACGTCGCGGACTAAGGAAGGCCGCCTTCCCTTGGGAAGGGAGCCTGACCGATCAGCGCTGGACGACCCTGATACCGTTATGCTCGCAGCGCCACCACGTTGGCACCGAAAGCTTGTGCGGCGGCCACCCTGCCCTGCTGCTCGATCCAGTCGCCAATCTGCTGTACCTCCCGGTGCAGCCAACCGAGGTTGGTAAGATCAAGGTAATTGCGAGCGGTCACGTCCTCTTGCGCGGGTTTGTGACCGGTCAGCATATCCGTGCGAAACTTCTCGATCCGGCATTCCCGCATGGCGATGTTGGTGAAGGTGCGGCGAAGATCATGGAGGCTGAGGTGCTTGCCCGCAACCTTGCTGACGGTCTCCATGGCACTGCGGGCATCCATGATCCGCCCCGCCTTTGACCAGCTCGGGAAGACGTATGGGCTGGGATTTGTATCTGTATCCGCCGCTAGCTTGTCCGCTGCGGCTTTGCGCGCGCGAAGAAGTGCGACGGCCTGTGATGAAAGCGGCAGAGTGATTGGCTCCCCGCGCTTGCGCTCGTCCAGATGCCATGAGCATTCCGCCAGATCGTCGGTAAGGTGCACGCGCTTCCAGGTCAGCGCTGCGCCCTCGTCCCGGCGCGCGCCAGTCAGCAGCAGGAAGATCGTGAGGTCGATGCCGGCCAGCGCGTCCCGGTTCTTCGGGTTTTGGCGTGCTTCGTTTAGCTTGTTCCAGACCGCTCCCACCTTACCTTTGTCGATGTAGCGCTCGGTGCGGCTACCCAGCTTTGCCCAGTGGTGTTTAAGCGCACCGACCGGGTTGTGCGCGATCACGGGGGTGCCGTCCGGACGCCGGTACTCGTCGACGGCAAAATTGAAGAGAATACGGAGGGTGACCATTGCGGAGTTTGCGCTAGCGGGTGCCGCCTTCT
This sequence comes from Allosphingosinicella vermicomposti, assembly GCF_003012815.1. Lineage (GTDB taxonomy): Bacteria > Pseudomonadota > Alphaproteobacteria > Sphingomonadales > Sphingomonadaceae > Allosphingosinicella > Allosphingosinicella vermicomposti. The sequence goes on from NZ_PXYJ01000001.1 coordinate 1,183,144, forward strand.
TCCCATCTAACCCGCCGGTCATGATCTCCTCGTGGCGATCCTTGACCATCTCGCGAGTGATGCTGGCGATGGGCTTGTTGACCCAGGTCGCGAACACCTGCTCGACGTGACGCCTGTACTCCGCCGCGGTGTTCGGCTTGAGTTTACCCGGCCGCCCCACATAGGCTTCGAGCACTTCCTGTAGCGTGACCTGCATGGCCTTTTGCTCGCGAGCGACCTCCCGCGGGTCGATGCCGCGCTCGAACTGGTGCCGGTACTCGTCGGCCTTGCGACGCGCCTCGTCCACCGTCCACGCGCCGTAGCTGCCAATGGTGACCCGAACATCGGTGTTGGTGCCACGCACGCGCCCCTGCGCGATGAACTTGGCCAAGCCGGTTGGGGTCACCCGAAGGCCGAAGCCTTTGGCATCCCTGTCCCAGTAAAGCACGTCGCCTTTGCCCCCGGCCTTGGCGACCCGATCAATGTTAGTCTTCGTGAGCTTGAGCTGCGGCATGAAGAAGTGTCCCGTAAGTTGCCCGTAAGTAGACTGCACATCCCTACGATCACCTACGCCTGATGTCTCCCGCATCTTTCGCGAGTATTTTCAATCACAGAACTACTTACGAGCACATACTCTAACCTTCACTAACACCGACTAATTCAAACTCTTAATCAGCGGGTCCTAGGTTCGAGCCCTAGTGCGTCCACCATTTTTCGGTGATTTTACCACACAAACTCTTAATCATTGATTTCAGACAGCCCTGGACGAAGGCCACATTCTGTGGGGCTGATACGGAGAATATCTCGCAGCAGCTCCTTAATCTGCGGGAAGTGTTTTACGCACATGCTCGATCAGGCTAGCGAGCGGCGACCCCTGCGGTAGCGGCCGAAGCGTCGTCAGCCGTAACGCAACGCACGGTAAGGGAACGGCCGATCGCAGCGCGATCAGGGTTCCAGCCGACAGCTCATCCGCGACGGCATAGTTGGGCAAAACCCCGATAGCGGCGCCTGCCAGCACGCCGCGCTTCACACCCTCGACACTGCCCGCCGATTCCAGGCGAGGCGGATGAGCCGTATCGCCTAGCCACGCATAGACTAGTTTGTTGAACGCACCCTCCGCATCGGAAAGGAGGGCCGTCCTTCCCGCCAAATCGCGCGGGGCCACCACCTTGCTCGCCAAGGCATGATGCGGGGCCACGACCAATCGCAATGCGACCAGCGCCAAGTCGTTGTCGTCGTCACTGCTCGCGCCCTCGATGGTGAGTGCAGCGTCGAGATCGCCGTCAGTGACGCGTTTCCTCAAGTCCTCGCATAGCCCGATCGCGATCCGGACATCGGCCCCGGGCCAGTGCCGGCGGAAGGCGCCCAGCGGCCCCGGCAGCAAGTAGGAACTGATCGATTCCACGGTCCCCAATTTGATCGTCGCTTGCCCCGGTTGCTTACCGACCGCGAGCGCGGCTTCCGACGCCGCAATCAGCGATCTGGCGTGCGGCAACATCGCCTCGCCCCCGGCGCTCAGCACGGCCTCGCGCCCCGCGCGGCGCAGCGTCATCGGCACGCCGACCAACCGTTCGAGCGACGACAGGGTCTCGGACACTGTCGATTGCGCAACGCCGAGCGCACGCGCCGCGGCACCGATACCGCCGCCTTCGTGCACTGCGACAAGCGCGCGGCAGTGCCGGACTTCGAGGTCTCTGATCATGCGCGTCCCATCGGTATTTCCGATGACCTTATCGCCATTTTGGTACGCCACGCCAATCGCTCATTCGTTTTGAAGACGAGGAGTAACGCTTGACCGATTTGTCGCCCAACACCGCCTTACTAGTAGTCGACATGCAGATCGGGTTCGACCACCCCGCTTGGGGGCCTCGCAACAACCCCGACGCGGAGACCAAGGTCGCAGCCCTGATCGCAGCTTGGCGGGACGTCGGCGCGCCGGTGATCCACGTCCATCATGATTCGCCGCATCCCACGGGGCTGTTACGCCCCGGTACGCCGGGCAATGCGCCGAAGCCCGAGACACAACCGCGGGATGACGAGCGGTTGTACCGAAAGACGGTCAACAGCGCGTTCATCGGCACCAGCCTGGAAGCGGATTTGCGGAGACAAAGCGTGGATACGCTGGCGATCGTCGGCCTGACCACCAACCATTGCATATCGACCACCGCCCGGATGGCGGGCAATCTCGGCTTCAAGACATTCCTTGCGGCAGACGCCACCGCGACATTCGACCGTGCCAATCTTGATGGCCGGGTCCGCCCCGCCGCCGAGGTCCATGATGCTGCGCTCAGCGATCTGCAGGCCGAGTTCGCCGACATCGTTTCCAGCGAATGGCTGATCGCCGCCCTTACCAATTCCACCGATAGAAAGGTTGCCCATGCTTAAGACCCGCGCGCCACGAGCCGGATTGCTCCTGGCCACGACCTGCCTTGCCGCCACTGGCATCGCGTCGGCGAGCATACCGCCCGTTCAAACCGAAGCGGTCGATCCCTCGATCCGGCCGGGCGAGGATTTCTATCGTTATGCCAACAATGCATGGCTCAGCGCGACGCAGCTGCCCGAGGGTGCGTCACGCATCGACACGACGGCGCAGTTGCGTGCCGAGAATGTGCGCCGCGTGCGCGCGCTCGTCTCGGAAAGAATCACCAACCCGGTCACCCCAACCGATCAGAAGATTGCCGATTATTACCTGACCTTGACGGACAGCGCCGCAATCGAAGCCAAAGGATTGACGCCGATTGCCGCAGACCTGGCAGAGGTGGCCGCGATTGCCGATCGACGCGCGCTCGCAAGCTGGCTCGGCCGCACTGTGAGCCTCGACGACGGCTACAACCAGCAGACCCAAAGCGTGTTCGGCGTTTGGATCCACCAAGGCTACCAAGATCCCGATCGTTATGCTGCGCATTTGGTGCAGGGCGGCCTTGGTCTCGGCGACCGTGACGCGTATCTCGACGCGTCGGCTGACGCCGTGACCAAGCGCGCGGCGTATCGCGCGCGGATCGCCAGCGCCCTCAAACTGGCCGGGTTCGACCGGCCGGAAGATCGCGCCGGCGGAATTCTCAACCTCGAAATCGCTATCGCCGGAACGCACGCGCCACGGTCGCATACCGACGATGTTTTCAAGATCGACAATGAGTGGCAGCGCTCCGATTTCGCCGCACGAGCCCCAGGTCTCGACTGGGATGTCTATTTCGACGCGGCGGGGCTCGACGCCGCGCCGAGCTTCGTCGTTTGGCAGCCGAGCGCGGTAACCGGCAGCGCCAGATTGGTGGCGACGCAACCGCTCGACGTGTGGAAGGACTATCTCGCCTTCCACTTGATCGACCACTATGCCGCAGTCTTACCGCGGGCGGCCGGTGGTGCGGCGCCCGATGCCTTTAACGCGACCGAAGCCGTGTTCGGCGACGCGATTGGACAGCTTTATGTCGATCGCTACTTCCCGCCGCGCGCAAAGGCGGCTGCGGAGACCATGGTAGACAATATTCGTGCGGCGTTCCGCACGCGGTTGGCCAACTCCACCTGGATGGCGTCGGAAACGAAGTCCAAGGCGCTCGCCAAGCTGGATGCGCTGAAGGTCGGACTTGGTTACCCTTCGGCCTGGGTCGATTACTCGCCGCTCGCCGTGATACGCGGCGATGCCTTCGGCAATCTCAAGCGCGCCGAAGCCTTCGCCTATGCCCGTGAGATCGCGAAGCTTCGCAGCGCGGTCGATGCCAATGAATGGCCCCGATACCTCCATCCGCATAAGGTGAGCGCGGTCCTGAACCTCAGCCCGAATAGCATGCAGTTTACGGCCGGATTGTTGCAGCCTCCCTATTTCGACGCGGACGGCGATACTGCGGCCAATTACGGTTCGGCGGGCGCCGGACTGGCGCACGAAGTCAGCCACAGCTTCGATGAGGTCGGCAATATCTACGACGCGCAAGGGCGGCTTGGGCATTGGTGGAGCGAGGGCGACTTTGCAAGGTACAAGGCGGCGTCGGCACTGCTTGCGAGCCAGCTCGCCGCCTGTGCCGCGGCACCGGGGCTCTATGCGCGCGCTAGCAAGATCCTCGGCGAAAGCACCGCCGATATCGCAGGGTTGGCAGTCGCCTACGATGCCTACCGCCTGTCGCTGCAAAGCAAACCCGACAGCGTCAAGAACGGCCTGACCGGCGATCAGCGCTTTTTCGCCGCCTTCGCGCAACGCTGGCGGCGGCTACAGACGGACGCGTCATTGCGCACGCAGGTCGAGACCGACAATCACGCCCCGCCCTCTTGCCGCAGCGGCTTGGTGCGCAACATAGATCCCTGGGTAAAGGCGTTCGACGTCAAAGCTGGCGCCCCGCTTTTCCTCCCTCCCGGCGACCGTATCCGGGTCTGGTAACCCGTGATCCGCAACCTCCTGCCCGCCGCCGTCTGCCTTGCCCTGATGCCGGCGCCGGCGCAGGCCGGGTGGCACGTTGCGCAGTCCAAGCACTTCATTGTCTATTCGGACGATCACCCGGCAGAATTGACCGCTTTTGCCACGCGACTAGAACGTTTCGACAAGGCGGTGCGCGTCGCCCTCAATCTACCTGATCCGGCCATTGGTCCGTCCGGTCGACTGATGATCTTTATTGTGCGGTCGACCGACGATGTCGAGCGGATCACCGGCATGAAGGGCGCCGACATCTATCAGCCGCAATCGCAAGCAGGAGCTTGGGCGTTTTTCCCGCAGCGCAGCCCAAATGATCACGGCCGCCGGACTCCTTCGCCGCTAGAAGTGCTGCAGCATGCTTACACCCACCGTGTCCTGCTTGGCAGCTGGCGGGACGTCCAGCTGCCGCCATGGCTGAGCGAAGGGTTTGCGGAATTTTTCGCTACGACCAAAGTCCGCTCCGATGGCAGTGTTGTTCTAGGTGGCCTTCCCGAATATCGCTGGGACGGCATCGATCAGGCAGATGTTTTTCCGGTCGAGCGGCTCGTCAGCACCGGCCCCGATTTCACCGATGCCAAGCAAATGCACGTCTTCATCGGCCGCGCCTGGCTGTTGATCAACTATCTCACATTCGACACTGATCGATCGAACCTGTTGAACGCCTATGTTGCGGCGATCCGGTCCGGAAAGCCGACGCAAGAGGCAGCGGCGATCTTGGGCGTAGATGCCTGGCTCGACAAAAAGCTCGATGCTTACGGCAAACGCCCGACTTGGCCCTCAGCCGTATTGAGCGTTGACGAGGTGCCGATCGACCCGGTCACCACACGTGCACTGACTACCGGCGAGGCCGCAATGATACCCGTGGTTATGCGGCTTCGCAGCAGGAGCAGCACCGCAAGACCGCGTGACGTCTTGATACAGGCCCGCGCGTTTGCTGCGCCATTCGTCAACGATGCGGCCGTACAGAATGTCCTGGCCCAAGCGGCCTATGATGGAGGCGACTTCGCACTGTCTTCGGCCTCAGCCGATCGTGCACTTTCGGCGGATCCGCGATCGGTCGATGCGATGATCGTCAAGGGCCGTGCACTCGCTGCGCTGGCCGTCAGGGAGGCCAGTGATCCGTCCACCTGGGCCGCCGCGCGCAGCTGGTTCATGGCGGCAAATGAGGCAGATCCGCTTTATTTTTTCCCGTTACAACTCTTCTACGAATCGTTCCGCGCGGCGAGCCAGGAGCCTACGCCATCGGCGCGTCAGGCGTTGCTCCATGCCTATTCACTCAATCCGACCAATGGCGCCTTGCGGATAGAGGCCGCGCGCATATTCCTGGAGGATGGCGATCTGGATGCAGCCAGGGTCGCGCTGGGTAATGCGTCAATCGACGAATATGGCGGCGCTATTGCGCCGATAGCCGCCAGAACCGTGCAGGCGTTGGATGTCGGCGGCGCGGCTGAAGCTTTGACTGCCTTGGCAGCATTCCCGCCCAAAGCCGATTAGAAGTGCACCTTAGCCGCTGATGCCAGATTCGAGCAGTGATGCGGCCACCACCTTCTCAGTTCAGAAATGGATCCAGGCGCCGAGGAGCAATCCGCGTTCGCGTAGCGCGTTTTTGCCGTCCAGCGTCATCAAGCCGCCGAGATGCAGGGAGACGGTATCGTTGATGTCGTAGACGCCGCTCAAAAACAGATTGTGGTAGCGGTAGCTGCGGAATTCATCGTCGCCCGGACCGTCGGAAAATGTATTGTACAAATTGGCCATGAGCAGCGTCCGCGGGGTGGGACGGAAGCCAAAGATGATGTCCGCGTGAAATTCGTTCGGCGGATCATCGCCACGAAACGTATAGCCCGCATCGCCGATGACGAAGGCGTCGTGCCCGCTTATTCCAAAGCCATGGCCGACCTGGGCGCGCAGATCGAATTCCATGCCTTCGCTGCTCACCTGGCCGAGCGTGTCGCGGAAGGGGTCGATGGGGATGCGCACTTTCCCTTGTAGCGAGATGTGCGTGCTGCCGATTTCGGCGATCCGGTAGCGGGCGCCGAGATCGACGAACTGAAATCCAGTCTCATTGCGCTGCGGCTCGTTCTTGATGTTGATGTCGCGGAGACTCGGTGTGAGAAGCAGCGTCAGGTCGTCCGTGGCGCCATATTCGAAATTGAAATAAACCTGGGCCTGACGGTAATTGTTGATGTCGTAGACGTTGCCATTGTCGTCGAACGCCTTGTCGCTGTTCGAATAAAGGCCGGTTATGATGACCCGCCCCTCCCCTTGGTCCTGGACAAAGGCTTGGGCTTGCAACGCGGCTGGCAGGGTGGCCAGGCCAAGGACGGAAAGAGCCTTGAGTGCGGCGCGCATCTGCATGATCAACCCCTTTTCGTTCTGGCCTTTCCCCTCCCGTCAAAAGGCGGCTTTATCTGCGCAAGTATCGCCGATCAGAGCGCATCCAGCCATGGTGGAAAACACGCAGAGCAATCCGCCAGGCCGACCTGCGACAGGGCTCACGAAAATACCGCAATAACGAATGCGGATAACAGGCCACGATAATTTTATCCGTTTCCAGGAACTTATCCCCATCTGAGCGCGCGTTAACACTTGCACCGCCGTAAAATCTTCGCCTAAAGCCATCGCGGGCAGAAGGGGCGCGGCGGGGCGCATGGAGCGGGCATGACTGTGCCAGCGCCATACAACCCGCCGCGCGAGCAGAGGCGGGCGGGACGTGTCTTTCCAGATTTCGCGCAGGCATTTTCTTGCCGCGATGGGCGCTGGCCCCTTGGCTGGCAGCCAGGCGTTTCAGGGTGCAATGGCGGCGTCATTCAAGAACGATCCGGCGCCCTCCCTCGCGGAGGCGGCCCGGCGCAGGGGGCGGTTTTTCGGCGCAGCCATCCGCATGGATCAGCTGGATGCCGATCCCGACCTGAAGGATGCGGTACTGCACGAATGTTCGTCGCTGACGCCGGAAATCCACTTCAACTGGAACAGTTTCCGTTACCATCGCAACAGCCCCTGGTTCGAACATGCCGACAGCCTGGTCGCGCTCGCTGAGCAGCACAGTCTCCATGTGCGCGGTCACAGCCTGCTCTGGGAGCAGACCACGCCGCGCTGGGCGATCAAGGAACTGAAGCGGACGAAGGATTGGAGCCTCGTCGACGCTTTCTTCAAGGAAGTACTGCCGCGCTATGAAGGGCGCGTTCACGAATGGGACGTGGTGAACGAGCCGATCGATAGCGAGCGCGGCGTCAACGGCCTGCGCACGACCATATTCTATAAGGCGTTTGGGCCATCTTATATCGAACGGGCAATGCATGAGGCGCGGCGCTACGACCGCAAGGCAAAGCTGTTCATCAACGAATATGGCTTCGACTATGACAATCCCGTCGAAGAGGACCGGCGAACCTATTTCCTGAAGCTGATCGAGCGGCTGAAGAAGGACAATGTGCCGCTGGATGGCGTCGGCGTTCAGGCTCACCTCGATCTGTCGAAGGGTCCGTTCAAGCCGCAGGTGGTGCGCAATTTCCTGAAAGAGCTGCGCGCCTTCGACATCGACGTCGTCATTACCGAGCTTGATGTGAAGGAACATGACAAGGGCGCGCCCCTTCCCCTTCGCGACAAACGCGTGGCGGCGGAAGCGCGGTCGTTCCTGGAAGTGGCGCTGGACGAGCCTGCGGTGACCGGCGTCGTCACTTGGGGCCTTAGCGACCGGCACAGCTGGCTGGAAGATCAGTCCAAGGGATTGCCGCCCGTCCACAAGGCTCACAAGATCAATCGCGGGCTTCCCTATGACGCGAAGCTTGAACGCAAGGACATGTATTACGCCATGCGCGAAGCCTTCCTGCAGGCCTGATCAGACGACGAGCTTGCTGACGGAAAGCTCCTGAAGGCAGGCCTCGCTGCGGTCCGTGGGTTTCCTGGCAACGCGGACCCAGTCGATCAGCTCGGCCATGCCGTCCTCGAAACTCCGCTCCGGCCGGATGCCGAATACGCGCTCGATCTTGCCGATATCGGCGAAGCAGTGGCGGATGTCGCCGACGCGATACTGCTCCAAAATGCGCGGCGCGATATTCTTGTGGAGGAGATGGGCGAGCGTGAAGGCCATCTCGTTGACCGACACGGCCTGGCCGCTGCCAACGTTGAAGGCGTCCCAAATCCGCAGATCGCTTTCCAGCACGGTCGCGAAAGCGTTGGCGACATCGTGAACGTGGACAAAGTCGCGCCGCTGTTCTCCATCCTCGAACACCAAAGGCGGCTGGTCGTTAATAAGACGGGAAATGAAGATGGCGGCGACACCCGTATAGGGATTGGAAAGCGCCTGCCGCGATCCATAGACATTAAATAGGCGGAGCGCGATTGTCGGGATACCCAGCGCGCGACCGACCGAGAGAAACATCTCCTCATGATCGCGTTTGTTGATCGCATAGATTGAGGTGGGCTGTAGCGGCTTATCCTCGCTGGTCGGGACTGGAGCCAGGCTTTCGCCTTCCAGCTCCAACTCCCAATCGCGCCGGGCCAGCTGATCGTGGCCGCGCGTCGGGGGCGCGACCGCGGATCCGTCAATGCGGCGATACTCGCCTTCCCCATAGCTCGACATGGAAGAGGCCACCGCGATCCGCTGCACCGTATGTGGCACGCGCGACAGGGTTTCGAGCACCACGGCCGCGCCCATCACATTGTTGCGGGTGTAATCGACGATATTCGTCATACTCTGACCGACGCCGACGGAAGCGGCTAGGTGGCAAAGATGGGTCACTCCCGATAGCGCTCCTTCAAACACGCCATCGTCCAATATGTCACCGCGGATCCGGTGTGCACCGGGGTTAAGGTAGACGGGCCAGCCATCCACATCCATTTCCGCATCGCCATGCACTTGAGGCGACAGGCAATCGAGCACCGTCACTTCAAAGCCGCGCTCCAGCATCATGTCGGTGAGGTGGGAGCCGATAAACCCGGCGCCGCCGGTGATGAGAACATGCCCTGTCATGCGATCACTCCTGCTTTTTCCCGGGTGAAAATCGGCGCTGTAGGCGGCTCGATGCCTTGGCCGTGGACTTCGCGAACCAGTTCCTCATTCGCGTTGATCTTGACGGTGCGCTCCCACACCAGCCCGCCGTCCTTCCGATACATGCGCCAGCCGATCCACAGGGGGATGAGCCAGATCAGCCAGAAGACCATGATCGACAGCGGATTGATCCGGATCATGTACCAGATCCGGTCGCGGCGCCGCTTCAGGACGAAGGCCGTGCGGCGCCATGTACTCCAGTAGATGAAGGCGAGCGATCCGATGAACAGCGCGAGATTAAAGAGGGAGAGCCCCACCGCCCAGGCGGGCAGGATATTGCCGCCCTGCATATAATCGGCGATCGCCCAGATGCCGATCGGAAGACCCACAGCGTTGAGCCACAGCGACATACAGGGCAGAAAGTTCATCCACGCTTTCACCCGCTCGCCAAAGGTGAAGCCCATTTCGCGCAGCGGCACGTCCAGGCTCTGAAAGAAACCCGCAACCCACCGCTTGCGCTGGGTAATGCCGTGATAGATCGTATTGGGCACTTCCTCGATCAGGGGGTTGGCGATGACCCCCAGGCGTCGGCCATGCTTCCACATCCTCATACCGACTTCCGGATCCTCGATCGTAATCCACGGATGGAAGCCGCCCAGCTCGACGAGATCTGAGGCGCGGAAGAACAAGCCTTTGCCAAGAACCCAATAGGGATGGCGGCCATTGGCGGACAGATGCGGATATTTGCGGCCGTCCCAGACCATGTGGTCGAAACTGTGCCAGGTCGACGCCATGGTGTCGTTGAGATTGCCCGCGACATTGGTCGCCTGAAGCACGTCGTAGCGGAGCATACCCGCCGCCGCCGCCTTGAAATGGTCCTTGGGCGGCGCTGAATCGGCATCGATATAGTTGACGAGGAAGTCGCCCATCTCCTCATGCTCATCAACCATCCGGTAGAAGGCGTAGACGAGCTGCCGGGTTTTCTTCGGCGGCAAGTTTCGGGCATAGGCACGCGGGCCATGATGCCACCAATAAGCATGGCTATTGGCGTCCCAGCTTTGCCAGACATTGTCCCAACTAGGGTCCGTGGTCGCCGGAACCGGCATGACCTCAAGAAAATCAAACTCGCTGGCCAGGCGCCGAAGGCTGGCGACAGTCTCTTGATCATCAGCGTTGGGAATAGCAACGACCCGGTAGCGCGCGGCGGGATAATCCATGTCGGTCAGCGACGTGAATGTCGTCCGCATCGTTTCTTCGAGTTCGCGAAGAACGGGATAGAACAGGACGATGTAGGGAAATTCCGCCTCGGAAAGCAGGTCGGCATTTTCGACCTCAACCCAGTTTACGGGCCGGGAGAAGAGATAGAAATCGACTAGAAAGCTGCCAAAATAAAGAAGTTGGACGCAAACGAACATGGCGACGAGGATGGTCCCGCTGTCGAAATTTACGCCCATCGCCCTCTCCTTCCCTCCGGACGATCAGGCGGCGATGAAGCCGCGCTCCGCCATGCCGCGTTCCAGATCTCCGCTCGCGATTTCACGCGCGAAATATTCGATCGTGTGCTGAAGCCCGACGCACAGGGCGATGGTCGGCGCCCAGCCGAGCATGTTGTGGGCACGTCCGATATCGGGCCTGCGCCGGCGCGGATCGTCCTGCGGCAACGCGCGATGCACGATGCGGGACGACGAATGGGTCATGTCGATGACGATCCGGGCAAGATCGAGGACCGTTACCTCAACCGGATTGCCGATATTAACCGCCCCCTCGATCGGGTCATCGGATTCCATCAGCCCGATGATGCCCGCAATCAGATCATCGACATAACAGAAGGAGCGCGTCTGGAGCCCGTCGCCATATACGGTGATATCTTCGCCCTTCAGCGCCTGAATGACGAAGTTGGACACGACCCGGCCATCATCGGGCTGCATCCGGGGACCGTATGTGTTGAAGATGCGCGCCATTCGCGTGGAGACGTCATAGCGGCGCGCATATTCGTAGATCAGCGTTTCGGAAAAACGCTTGCCCTCGTCGTAACAGGATCGCGGCCCGAGCGTGTTCACATTTCCCCAATAGCTTTCGGGTTGGGGATGCACGTCCGGATCACCATAAATTTCCGACGTGGAGGCATGAAAGATCCGCGCCCCGTCATGCACTGCCCGCTCCAGCATGTTGCGGGTTCCCAGCGAACAGATGCCGAGCGTGCTGAGCGGATCCGACTGATAATGGACCGGCGAAGCGGGGCAGGCGAGATTGTAGATTTCGTCGAATGCCGGAAGATCGCCCGGCAGGGGATGAACGATATCGTGCTCGACAAGGCTGAAGTGCCCGGTGCCCATCAGATGTTCCACATTGGCACGTCGACCGGTGTGAAAATTGTCGAGAGCGATCACATCGTCGCCGCGCTCGACAAGCGCGGTACAAAGGTGGGAGCCGAGAAATCCCGCACCTCCGCTCACGCAGATGGTGGCTGACCGGCGGCGTGAAACCTGAATGGGGGCCGCGAGGATAAAGCCGGGGGCGTCGACCACACTCATCTCTTCCTCCCTGTTTTTACTGGGAAATGTTGTCACCGATGGGCGGAAGGGGCGCGTTGCGATTTCGCAAGGCCGGCCAGTCTTTTTCGGCGCACGCCGTTCGCCACTGGAATAGTCCCTTTGAGGGACGGTTGCGTAAGACGATCTGGCGCCGCGAACCTTTTTGGACCATAATCATCGAACGCAGCCATATGGCAAGTGTCAGGAGGAGCGTCATGTCGAACAAGGCACTTATTGCAGCTTCAGCCCTCGCTTTAATCGCTCTTGCCGGATGCGAGCGCCAAAGCGCGAGCAATGCGGCTGAGGTTAACACGACCAACCAGGCGACCGATGTTTCGGCGCAAGGACCGAGCGACCCGGAAATCGTTCAGGGCCTGTCGGGTCGAACCGCGCGCGTGACGCTGGCGGATGGCCGCGTGATCGACGTGGTTCATAATATGGATGGCACGGCGCGGATGACCGACTCGGCCGGCCTTGATAAAACCGGCCGGTGGTCCGTCACCAATGGGCAGCTTTGCTTCGATTGGCCGGGGCAACCGCGCGAATGCTGGCCTTATGGCGGCCCGCTGACGCCCGGCAAGACCGTCAAGTCAACCAGCGATCGCGGGCAGATGATCTCCACGACCCTGATGGAGCCGAATGCGCCGGAGCAGACCGGCAATTCTGCGACAGCTGCGCAGTAATCAGGTCAGGGAAAGATCGAGCGCCATCATGATTACGAGGCCGGTCATCAAGCTCGCCATGGCGGGCTTGCGGACCGCCACCTCCCGGCGCACGTCTGGAATGATTTCCGAAACGACGATGTAAATCATCGCACCCGCCGCAAACCCAAGGCCCCAGGGCAGCAATGATAGCGCCAGCGAAACCAGGGCGGCGCCCATCAATCCCGCTACCGGCTCAACGAGACCGGACAACAATGCCGTCCCAAACGCCGCCCGGCGTGAATAGCCTAGACTCGCCACCGCGCCCGCGACGGCGAGCCCTTCAGGCATATTCTGAAGGCCGATGCCGATCGCCGTCGTCAGCCCGGCGGAAAAATCCCCGCCACCGAAACTTACGCCGACGGCCATGCCTTCCGGAAAATTGTGGAGGGTGATGGCGGCGACGAACAGCCAGATGCGCCTGAAGCGGGTCGCGGCAATGCCTTCCGGACCAAGGCCAAAGCGATCGAGCGGCGGCATGAGGACATTGGTCAGGGCCAGCGTTACGCCGCCAAGGAGCACGGCCGCGCCGACGACGCCAAAGGACAAGACAGGCGACATGCCGCTTGCCTGGCCTTGCGCAATGCCGGGAAGGATCAGCGAGAAGAAAGAGGCTGCCAGCATGACGCCCGCAGCAAAGCCAAGGAGGATCGATTGGCGGCGCTCATCCGGCATGCCGAGCTTCAGGATCGGGAGCGCTCCAACCCCTGTTGCCGCGCCAGCCGCGAGGCTGCCCAGAAAGCCTGTCAGGATCAGCGACATCTCACGTCATTCGGCCGATCATTCATCAGTTTTGACCTCTGAAGGGTAGGTGCCGGTGCCGAACCGACGGCACCGGCACAAGGTTCAATCCACCTTCACCTTCTGCTTGGCCTGCTGCGCCGCGTCTTGAATGCTGGACGCGCCACCCATGTCGCCGTTGGTCGTACGCCCGGCACCGGGACCGGCGCCCAGGTCTGCGCCCGTGAGCGGATTGGCTACCGGATCGGATTTGGTGCGGAACATGAGCTGCGAGACGGCATCTCGCTCACCCCCGCGCAGATCGACCGTTGCCATGCCATCTCCTTGGCCGTCGAAGGGGAGGTGGCCGAGCACGTCGTCCACACGATCCCATTGTTCGCCTTCATTCCAGGGGCCGGTCATATCGCCTTCGCCTTGAGACGTATTCACATAAGTGCTGGCAAAGCGTTCCACGGGCGGCAACTTGCCGGGCGGGAAATTATCCTCGATGGAATAAAGCGCCTTTTCGAACGATTTCTGATGGGCGACCTCACGAGTCATGAGAAACCCCAACGCCTCCTTGATGCCGGGATCGTCGGTGATGTTGATGAGCCGCTCATAGACGATCTTGGCCCGGCTTTCGGCGGCAATGTTCGATCGCAGGTCGCAAGTGGGATCGGCACGGCTGTCGATATAGGCTGCCGTCCACGGCACGCCGGACGAATTCGTAAGAGCCGGCCCGCCGCCATAGAGGATGGACTGGGTGTGGCTGTTGCCGCCCGCGTTCAGCGCCATGAACATTTCGGCCTCTTCCATATGCCCTTCGGCAAGCTGACCCTTCACGCCTTTATTGAGCATGGCGACGATCGATCCGATCACCTCCAAATGGCTCAACTCCTCGGTGGCGATGTCGAGAAGCATGTCCTTGCGACCGGGATCATCCTCGCCCAGCCCTTGGGTGAAATAGCGCATGGCCGCGGCAAGTTCGCCGTCCGGCCCGCCAAATTGCTCAAGCAGCATGGACGCAAGAACGGGATCGGGATTTGATACGCGCACCGTATATTGGAGGCGTTTGTTGTGCATGAACATGGGTGGCTCCTTTCCTCTCCAGAGTGCGAGTAACGGGAGGGGGAGTGCGGACGTTCCGCCTCTACAAGCCTTGTTTTACTTGCGTTTCAATATGTTAGTGAAACAATCCCCAGCGGGCCGCCGCTTAGGTCACGGTCCGCCCCTTGCCGGGTGCGCAGTTTACGTTAAGGGAAAGAGGATGAGCCTGATCGCGCCCCTCGACCACCTGCGGCTGCCCATTATCGGATCGCCGCTCTTCATCATTTCCAACCCCGATCTCGTCATCGCGCAGTGCAAGGCGGGCATCGTCGGGTCATTCCCAGCGCTCAATGCGCGGCCCCAGTCGTTGCTCGACGAATGGCTGCACCGGATCACGGAGGAGCTGGCCGCTTGGGATCGCGACAATCCCGATCGCCCTTCTGCCCCCTTCGCGGTCAACCAGATCGTCCACCGTTCCAATGCGCGCCTCGAAGAAGACATGATGACCTGCGCGAAATGGAAGGTGCCGATCGTCATCACCTCGCTCGGCGCGGTCGAGGATGTGAACAAGGGTGTTCACGCCTGGGGCGGCATCACGCTGCACGACATCATCAACGATCGTTTTGCCCGCAAGGCGATCGACAAGGGCGCCGACGGCCTGATCGCTGTCGCCGCAGGCGCTGGCGGCCACGCCGGACGGCTGTCGCCCTTCGCGCTCGTTCAGGAAATTCGCGAATGGTTTAACGGTCCGCTCATTCTATCGGGCGCAATCGCCAATGGCCGGGCGGTGCTGGCAGCGCAGGCGATGGGCGCGGACCTCGCTTATATCGGATCGCCGTTCATCGCGACGGCGGAGGCCAATGCGGTCGACGATTACAAGCAGGCCATCGTGGCGGGCCGCGCCGACGACATCGTCTATTCGAACCTCTTCACCGGCGTTCACGGCAATTACTTGCGCCAGTCGATCGTGGCTGCGGGCATGGATCCCGATGCCTTGCCGGAAGGCGACCTGAAGACGATGGACTTCGGCACGGGCGATGGCAGCAAGGCCAAGGCGTGGAAAGATATCTGGGGATCCGGCCAAGGTATCAGTTGCATCCGCGACGTGGTTCCCGCGGCGGACTATATCGCGAAGCTGGGCGCGGAATATGAAGCGGCGAAGCGCGAATTGGCCTTGAAGGTCGCCTTCTGATCCCGACTCAGGCCGCCCTTATCGATTCAAGTCGTGATCGCCATTCGTCCGGTAGGGGCACCGGGCGTCGCGTCTCGCGTCCGACATAGACGTGGACGAAATGGCCCTCGGCCGCAGCCTCCGCTTCACCTTTACGAAAGACGCCGATACGGTAGCGGACGCTGGACGAGCCTATTTCATCCACCACTAGCCCAACATCGACCGTCTCCGGATAAGAAATCGATCGCGCATAGCGGCAGCCGGTTTCGACGACGAGGCCGATGGGATCGCCGCGCTCGATATCCAGCAGTCCCGTCTCGATCAGCCAGGCGTTCACTGCCGTATCGAACCAGGCATAATAAACGGTGTTGTTGACGTGGCCATAAGCGTCATTGTCGGCCCAGCGCGTGCCGATTTCGCGCCACACCTTATAGGCGCTCCTTACCCTCAATGGCGCGCGGCTCATAGAGCAGCCTCGTAGAGGCGACGCGCATCGGCCTCGTCGATCGGGCAGGGATTATTGATCAGAAGGCGCTCCTGCTTCATCGCGTCTCGCGCCAGCATGTCGAGATGCTCGGCACTGACGCCAACCTCGCGAAGCCGCTGGGGCAATCCGGATGCTTGCGACAGATATTCCATGCGCCCGATCAGTGCGCTTGCCTGTGCCTGACGTCCCTCGCCCGTCAGACGAGGATCGAGCAGAGCGCCAAGTTCGGCATATAATGGAAGCGCGTGCGACATGTTGTGGCCAAGAACGTGCGGCAGCATCAACGCATTGGACAGGCCGTGCGGCACATGAAAATGGCCGCCGAGCGGATAGGCCAGGGCATGAACGCCGGCGACCGGCGCGTTGGAAAAGGCCACACCGGCAAGATGCGCGCCCAGCAGCATCGCGCCGCGCGCCTCCACGTCTCCCGGTTTCTCGCAGACACGCAGCAAATTGGCATCGATCAGCGTCAACGCCTCCCGCGCCAACATGTCGGACAGCGGATTTTTCAGGCGGACAGAAGTGAAGGCTTCGATCGCATGAACCATCGCGTCGATGCCGGTGGCCGCAGTCACGGCGCGCGGCAGACCGAGCGTCAGTTCGGCGTCCAAGATGGCGTGATCCGCGATCAAGGCGGCGCTGGACACACCTTTCTTTTCGCCTTTCCCGACTGTGATGATCGTTACCGGCGTCGCTTCCGATCCAGTGCCCGCCGTCGTGGGTATCAGGATCAGAGGCAGGCGTTGACCATTCGCGTTGCCGACGCCCCAAAGCGTGTCGAGATCATCGTCTGAGCCGAGCAAATAGGCGGCAAGCTTTGCAACATCCATCGGGCTGCCGCCGCCAAAGCCGATCACGGATCTAACGCCCGCGTCGCGGCCCATTGCGACCGCGGCTTCCAGAGTGGCGCGCGAGGGATCGGCTTCAACCGCATCGAACAACACCGGCTCGATCCCGGAATCAGGTAGAGCGGCCAGCATCGCATCGGCCAGCCCTAGCCCCAGCACCTGCGCATCGCTCACCACCAGACAGCGCCCTTGGGGAAGCAAGTCACCGGCCCGCGCGGTCGTGCCCGCACCGCAAACAAGCTTGGGTCCGTAGCTGAAATCGAACGCCTTCATGGACTGTCCGTTTAAAGCGAGCGCTGAAGACGGCTCAACAGGCTGCGCGCAGGGCTGGAAGGCGGCTCGATCCGCACCGTCCCTTCCTCCAGACGCTCGACGCGCGTGTATAGGTCAATGCTGGCCGAGATGATGTCACGAGCCCGATCGGGCAGAAGCGGCATCAGCTCTCCATCAACGTCGGGAGCATCACCCAAGCGGCGCTCGGGCCGTATCGCGTCATCGGGCGTCATCTCGCCCGATTCGACCGCGCGCTGATTGAGCAACCAGGCGATGACGTGCATCAGCCGGGTCGTGACTTTCAGCGACTCGCAGGAAAAGCCGACGCGGATGAGCGGATCGAGCGCCATGCGATCGGCCCGGCCTTCACTGTCGAAATAAGCACGAGCCCGATCGGCGAGCGCCATCGCATCCGCATAGAGCGCATCGATGAGCTTTGGCGTGATCCGGCTATGGGCGTCTTCGGCGTACATTGCGGCGGCCTTGTGCCACAAAGCATGGCTCTCCGGAAACGCGAAATGGCAAGCGATCAAACGGCTTCGCCCGATTCGGGACTCTTTTCAGGCGATGATGTCGGGGATCATCAGATCCTGGATGGTCTTGATCTCGTCCTTTAGCCGCAATTTCCGCTTTTTGAGGCGCGCAACCTGCAAAAGGTCGGGCGTCCCGGCGGCTGCCAGCGCAGCGATAGCGGCATCGAGATCGCGATGTTCGATCTGCAATTGCGCCACTTTCGCGGCGAGATCGGGTTGCTGGTCCTGATCCGTCATTCTGCCCCTTGCCCACACTTCACCGCTGCGGAGCCACACCCGGCCGCCGCCATAACGGCATGTCGCAGATTATCGGCCAATCGTCTAAACCGGAAAGACAAAAGCAAGAAAGCCGGTCTAGTCTCATTCCCGTATCATGAAGAGGAGATGAGAATGGCCAACGCGCATATCTCGGCACTTCAATCCAAGCATGCCGATCTTGATGCCCGCATCGGAGTTGAGGAGCATCGCCCCCTCCCCGACATGGCCCTCGTTTCCCAACTCAAGAAGCAGAAATTGAAGCTGAAGGAAGAGCTTAGCGGCCTTCATTGAGGCGCTGGGCATCCTGCGGAGGTAGATTGTGCTCCGGCGAAAGCCGGAGCCAGTCGCCCTGAACTGCCGGGTTCCAGGGTCCGCCGGAACACGACAGCTTCGGCTCAATCGTCGCGGGAAACGCGCTCGTTCCGTTCGTGCTTCTCCTGCGCATCGACGGTCATCGTTGCGGTCGGGCGTGCTTCAAGGCGGGCAAGCGGGATCGGCTCCCCGGTCACTTCGCAATAGCCATATTCACCCTGTTCGATGCGGCGAAGCGCAGAATCGATCTTGGAGATAAGCTTACGCTGGCGGTCCCGCGTACGAAGCTCGATCGACCAATCAGTCTCGCTCGACGCGCGATCGGTCATGTCGGCTTCTTGGATCGGCCCGCTCTTCAGCTGCGCCATCGTATCGCGAGATTCGCGGACGATCGCCTCCTTCCAATCGAGCAGCTTCTTGCGGAAATAGGCAAGCTGGCGCGCGTTCATGAACTCTTCGCCAGGCTCAGGCACGTAACCGGTAGGCATGTCCGCCTGAAATACCGGGTCGAAAGTTTCGTTCAAAGCCGTAGCCATAAACCCCTCCACTCACCGTGCGGCCACGATAGCCGCTTGCGGTTTCCTTAGGCCCGATCCGATTAATCGGACCTGTCGGCAATCGCCCGGCTGCGCCTATACATTTGCGCCCGAGGCAGCACAAGAACTATATAAGTAGTTATTTTTGCTGAATAAATAAAATGGCCGGCGGTCACCGAATAGGGCGACGGCCGGCCGATACCCGCCTAAAAGGCTTCAAATTCAACTTGCGGCGATGATTCGTTCGATCTCATCGACTGGATGACCCGTGAGATCCTTGGCAATCTCCCCGATCAGCCGCTTCTCGACTTCCTTGTGATAATGTTTGCGAAGCTCGCCGAGCGTTCGCGGCGGCGCCACCACGATCAGCGATTCGAAATTGTTTTGAAGCGCGCGCTCCCTCAGCATCTGGGCTGCATCGGCTGCGAAGCGGTCTTCTTCCTGCTGGTGGAAATCTACTTCCTCCATTGCGCTGCGTGCCGATCCGACGCTGTTGACCGAACGGCCCGGACCATCGGTTTTTTGGTCGCGATCTGCGGGGTTATCCTGAACTTCCTTCGTTTCGACCGTGAGGTTCGGAAAGTCGTTGTCGCCCTCGTTCCGGAAGAACAGCATCTTCTGCCCATCCGCGACGAGAACGAAGCTGTTATGCGGTACTTGCATCTGCTTCTCCTTGTCCCGTTATCTGGCCAACGCCGAATGGTGGACGATGGTTGCCCGGCTTGCGCGCATGACAGGGCGCGACCATAGATTTGCGAATGCGGATTCTGCTTACCAACGATGACGGCGTGAATGCCTCCGGCCTGAAGGTTCTGGAACGAATCGCGCGGACGATCTCCGATGACATCTGGGTCGTGGCACCGATGGAGGAGCAATCCGGCGCGGGCCATAGCCTTACCCTTACAAAGCCTATCCGCCTACGCCAGCTTGGCGAGCGGCGCTTCTGCGTTACGGGCACGCCGACCGACGCGGTGATGATGGCCATCGCTCATGTGATGAAAGACAATCCGCCCGACCTCATCCTTTCAGGCGTTAATCGCGGCGCCAATCTGGGGGAGGACGTGACCTATTCGGGGACCGTATCGGCTGCTATGGAAGGCGCGCTCGCGGGCATTCCATCGATCGCCTTAAGCCAGGTCTACGCACGCGAAGGCATGGGGTACACCGTCCCCTTTGCAGCCGCCGAAGAATGGGGCGAGCGCGTGGTCCGTCCGCTCGTGTCCGAGCCGATGGCACCGCGTTCTCTGGTCAACGTCAACTTCCCTGCCTTGCCGCCCAGTGAGGTGAAGGGCGTGCGCGTCGTCCGTCAGGGGCTACGCGATTATGGTCGCCTGCGCCTCGTACAGCGCACTGATCCGCGAGGCTATGACTACTTCTGGTTCGGCCTTGGCCCTATGGTTGAAACGCCGGGCCATGATACGGATCTTGAGGCTGTGGCCGATGGTTACGTGACCGTGACGCCGCTTCATCTCGATCTGACGCACGATGCCTCTTTATCCCGGCTGAAGGGCCTCTATTCCTGATGGCTCCACGCACGCGGACAAGCGGGCTCCTCTCGACCCTGCAGCGCAAGGGGCGCCTGCCCATCTGGGCGCAGATCAGCTGGCGCGTCTTATTCGTCCTCGCCCTACTCGGCCTCGCCATCGCCGTTCACTGGTTTGAACGCGACGGACTTCGCGACACATATGACGGCGCGGTGAGCTTCCTCGATGTCGTCTACTTCACGATGATCAGCATCACGACAACCGGCTATGGGGATATCACCCCGGTGAGCGATCGCGCGCGCCTGTTCGATGCGCTGATCGTCACGCCGATCCGCGTCTTCGCGGTGCTCGTTTTCTTGGGAACCGCCTATAGCTTCGTGCTGAGGCGGACATGGTACAGGTGGCGCATGGCCTATATTCAGCGGAATTTGAACGACCATATCGTAATCGCCGGATATGGAACGAGCGGCCAAGGCGCAGTGTCGGAACTGCTTGCCCACGGCACCGATCCGTCGTGCATCGTCGTTATCGACATGAACAATGCGGCGCTGGACAAGGCCAAGGCGCTGGGTTGCAACATCATCCAGGCCGATGCGACCCGCGACCGTACGCTGGAAGATGTCCGGATCGACCGCGCCCGCGCGATGATCATTTCGGCGGGCCGCGACGACACATCGATCCTGATGGTTCTGACCGCGCGACACCTTGCTCCGGACCTTTCAATCAGCGTCGCGATCCGCAACGAAGATAATGAGCTTCCTGCACGCCAGGCCGGAGCGACCACCGTAATCAATCCGGTGAGCTTCACCGGCCTCCTGCTCGCCACATCCACCCACGGTGCGAACATATCGGACTATCTGGCCGACCTCGCCTCGACCCATGGGCGCGTGCGCCTCGTCCAGCGTCCGGTGCGCTCCGACGAAATCGGCCACCCGCTTACGCGCGGCCCGAAAACGATTGGCCTTCGCATCTACCGCAATGGCCGCCCTCACGGCTTTTGGGAGTCCGAAGCGCAGGCGCTCGAGGCGGACGATATTATCATCGAAATCCTGCCCACAATGGAAGAGGAGCGGCATTCGAGCTAAGCAGCGTCGATCAGAGCAACAAAAACACTGCCGTACCAACTGCAACCGAGCCTTACAGAGGGCGTCATCAAGCCCGCGCCCCTTATAAGAGATCCTTATAAGGCATTTCTAATAAGACGCATTGCGCGTGCCGGAGGGCACGCTCGACTGCTACGCTAGCATAGGGGGATGCGGCACGGGGTTGGCTCTCTTGCAGCTCAATCGGGCGGTGCCTCCCCGGCTTGTAGTAGGAACGATGGCGAAGGTGCTTCGGAGCCTCTGCTCCGATGCCAAAGGCAACATCATGGATGCCATCGATGATTACATTTCAAGCCCAGCCATGTTGCTACGCATGGGGCAACGGCAAAAACATCTCGGTCTGGACCGCGCAGGCAGGTGCTGCTTGCCCACGCGCAACGGTCAGCATGCCTTGGCCGACGGCGCGGGTGACCATCTGGACGCGATTGCGCGCACGCATTTTCATCCGGACATTTTCTATATGACGCTCCACGGTGCGCGGAGCGATGCCGATATGAATTGCAGCTTCTTTCGACGACAAACCATTGGCGATCATTGCCAATATCTCTGCCTCTCGATGAGTGAGGCTTGGTAGGATTTGGACGGCCTGATGCATGCCCAACTCTCCGTGAATGCCTGTGGGGGCATCGTCAATCTAGCACATAAAAATGCTGCTTGAATAAGGCGTTACAGCCATTTCGGAACCGTACCCTTCCGGGACAGAAGCGCCATTTCGTATGTACGAGGTACTGAATTGAGAGCGCTCCGCAACTCGAAGAGGCGCCTCTAGGAAATCGTGGCATTTTACACTATGTGAGCGCCACTCATGGCAATTCAGCTTCCCTCCCCGCCGAAAGTCGGCATGGTTTCGCTCGGCTGTCCGAAGGCGCTCGTCGACTCGGAGCGTATTTTGACCAAGCTCCGCAGCGACGGCTACCAAATGTCGCCCGATTATGATCAGGCGGATGTCGTGCTCGTCAACACCTGCGGTTTCCTCGACAGTGCCAAGGAAGAAAGCCTGGCTGCGATTGGCGAGGCGATTGCGGAGAACGGCCGCGTTATCGTCACCGGCTGCATGGGGAAGGAAGCGGAGGTCATCCGCGAACGCTTTCCGGAGGTGCTCGCCGTCACTGGCCCGCATCAATATGAGCAAGTGGTGGGCGCCGTCCACGACGCTGCGCCCATGCCGCCAAGCGCCTTCCTCAACCTGGTGCCGGAAGGTGGCCTGAAGCTCACGCCTCGCCACTACAGCTATTTGAAAATTTCCGAGGGCTGCAACCACCGCTGCGCCTTCTGCATCATTCCTTCGCTGCGTGGCGACCTCGTCAGCCGCCGCCCCGACGCGATCCTGCGCGAAGCCGAAAAGCTGATCGCCGCGGGCACGAGGGAATTGCTGGTCATCAGCCAGGACACCTCGGCCTATGGCCTCGACCTCAAACATGCTTCCTGGCCGTGGAAGGGCGGCGAGGTTCGGGCGCACATGACCGATCTCGCCCGCGAGTTGGGCAAGCTCGGTGCCTGGGTTCGCCTCCACTACGTCTACCCTTATCCTTATGTCGATCAGGTCATCCCGCTGATGGCGGAAGGATTGATCCTTCCCTATCTCGACATTCCGTTTCAGCATGCCTCGCCCAAGGTATTGAAGGCGATGAAACGGCCGGCGAACGAAGCCAAGGTGTTGGAGCGCCTCAAGAACTGGCGCGCCATCTGCCCGGACATCACGATCCGCTCCTCCTTCGTCGTCGGTTTCCCAGGAGAAACGGAAGAAGATTTCCAATATCTGCTCGACTGGCTGGACGAAGCGCAGCTTGACCGCGTCGGCGCCTTCCGGTTCGAACCCGTCGAGGGCGCTACGGCAAACAACCTCCCCGGCGCCGTGCCGGAAGAGGTGAAGGAAGAACGCTACGCCCGCATCATGGAGAAGACCGCGCTCATCTCCGCCGCAAAGCTCCAGGCGAAGGTCGGTCGCACGATCGATGTGATCCTCGATGTGGTAGATGAAGAAGGCGGCGCGACGGGCCGCTCCAAGGCCGATGCCCCCGAAATCGACGGCGAAGTCCACCTCCGCGACGCTCAGGGCTTTGCGCAGGGCGACATCATTCCGGTCCTGATCGAGGATGCCGACGAACACGATTTGTTCGGCGTGCCTGCTTTACAGAAGCGCTGACCCTTAAGCCCACACCATTTGGTGGCTTAAACACGCTCACCCCTAGCGAGTGGCGGTTTCAGCGTTATGTTGGTTGCATGAACGACATCTCCCAGCTTTTGCAGGCCGACAAGGGCCAGGCCGCCCGCTCGCTCATACTCGTCGACAAGAAGGGCTTTGCCGCCTGGCTGTCCACTCAGCCCGAACGGGTGCGTCAGGCGGTGCTCGCAGGCGGCTTCAAGGCGGACGGTTATCAATTTGCCATTGTGCCCGGCGAAAAAGCGGAAGATTGGGCGGCCGTACTCGGGGTTGCCGACGTGGACCTTCCGAGTGTCTGGTGCCTGTCGAAAGCTGCCGATCTCCTACCGGAGGGCAGCTATCGCGTCGAAGGCCGGAGCCCCGGTCCGGCCGCCCTTGGCTGGATTTTGGGTCAATATCGGTTCGACCGGTATAAAAAGGACAAAGTGCCGACGGGTCCACGCATCCTGCTGACCGACGATCCCGCACGAATCGCTGAAATCACATTAATTGCTGAGGCGACATTACTCGCACGCGACCTCGTGAATCTACCCGCCGCAGACCTCGGCCCCGCTGAACTTCAAAAAGCCGTCGAGGATGTTGCCGCCGAATGCGGCGCGACCGTCGCCGTCGCAAAAGGCGATGAGCTTGCCGAGGGCTACCCGATGATACACGCGGTCGGAAAGGCCGCAAGCACCGACCGTGCACCGCGACTGATCGAGCTCGAATGGGGCGATCCGGCCAATCCGCGCATCGCCATTGTGGGTAAGGGCGTCTGCTTCGACAGCGGCGGACTCGACATCAAGCCTTCATCCGGCATGCGCCTTATGAAGAAGGATATGGGCGGCGCGGCGCACGCGCTGGCGCTGGCACGAATCATCATGAAGAGCCGCCTGCCCGTCCGGCTCCATCTTCTCATTCCTGCCGTTGAAAATGCGATTTCGGGAAATGCTTTCCGCCCGGGCGATATTCTGAGGAGCCGCAAGGGCCTCACCGTGGAAATCGGCAATACCGATGCCGAGGGCCGCCTGATCCTCGGCGATGCCCTAACCAAAGCTGCGGAAGGCGAGCCCGAACTCATCCTCGATTTTGCGACATTGACCGGCGCCGCCCGCGTGGCGCTAGGTCCGGACCTCCCTGCCCTTTTCGCCAATCGCGACGATCTGGCGGACGATTTGCTGAAGAGCGGCGATCAAATATCCGACCCTTTGTGGCGGATGCCGCTGTGGAAGCATTATGCCGAGATGCTGTCATCCGACATCGCCGACATCGGTAACGCCAGCGACAGTCCGATGGCAGGGTGCGTGACGGCCGCCCTCTTCCTGCAGAAATTCGTGCCGGACGGCACGGCTTGGGCCCATTTCGACACCTTCGCCTGGCGTCCGGCTGCCAAGCCCGGCCGGCCCAAGGGCGGGGATGCCATGGGCCTTCGCGCGGCATGGGCGATGCTGAAGAGCCGCTACTGCTGAGACGAACCAACTGCTCTTTTGCGATGAAATCCGATCTTGCGTCGAAACGAAACGCGGTCTGACAGGTTTTACTTCCGAACGTGAAATGATTTGTTGTTCGGAGATTATCCGTGTCGGAGCGCAGTCTTAAAAGCTGGATGGACGCCCTCATCCGCTACGTCCGGTCGGGGCAGCCCGATCTTACCAACCGCCAGATGGCCCTGATGATGCTGGTATATTTGACACCGGGGCCGCATACGGTGCGGGGGCTGGCCCAGCTTTTGGGTGTATCCAAACCGGTTATCACTCGCGCCTTGAATACCTTGGGCGCTCTCGGCTATCTGCGGCGCGTCCGTGACGAGGCGGACCGGCGAAACGTTTTCGTCGCCAAGACACCGACAGGGCAGGACTTTCTTGACAGCTTCGAACGCAATATCGGCCAAGGCAGTAGCGACCGGAAATCCGGCAAAGAACGCGGACTCCTCCTCCAACACAGTTGAAAGGTTCACTTTGAGCGGCCGGTCGGCGCCGCTCGACCCGCTGCGTGACGCGTGGCGCGGTGACCTTGCCGACATCGCGCTCGCCAGCACGCATTTCGCGCCGCATTACGTGAAGCCAGTGAGCCGGATGGTGTCGGCTGGACCGCTTCATGTGAAAGCCGATGACGGGTCCGAAGTAGCGGCGGACATGGGGGAGGAAGAGTTTGCGCTTCTCGATATTACAGGCGGTTGGGCTTGGGGCTATCGAGTGGCGGATCATATTGTCGGCTATGTTCCTGCTACGCGGTTGAAGGTTTAATTTAACACTCCCGTTAGGGCTAAGCCCGTCGAAGCCCGTGTGCATCGTGCCCTTCACGCGCCCTTCGACAGGCTCAGGGCTAGCGGTTGTTGGGTAAGAGCTGGGTGCCTTGTCACATCTCTCCACGGGCGCGGCGGATGGCGTACCATTTCTGGACGTTGGCGTTGTGCTCGGCCAGCGTGTTCGCGAAAATGTGGCCGCCTGAACCATCCGCAACGAAGTAGAGCGCCTGCGTCGGTGCGGGATCGAGGACGGCGGCGATCGATTCGCGGCCGGGATTGGCGATCGGGCCAATTGGCAGGCCGGGGCTCGCATAGGTGTTGTAACCGTTTTTATCCTGAAGCTCGGAGCGCAGGATGCGGCGGCCGAGCGGCTTGCCCTTGGTGATCGGATAGATGACAGTCGGATCGGCATCGAGCTTCATGCCCACGCGGAGCCGGTTGGAATAGACGCCAGCAACCATGCGGCGCTCGGACGGCTTGCCGGTTTCCTTTTCGACGATTGACGCGAGGATGATCGCTTCTTCCTTGGTTCTGACCACGCTCGTCGGCTTGCGCTGAGCCCAGAGCCGGTCGAGTTCCTTTCTCATCGCGTCCTGCATACGCTTCAGGACGGCGGTGCGTGTTTCGCCGCTTTCGTAACTGTAACTGTCCGGAAGGACGCTGCCTTCCGCCGGAACCGCGACCGCGCCGGTCAGCCGCGCTTCGCCGCGAAGGCGCTCATGGACGAGGATGGACGGCATGCCTTCCGGGATCGTCACGAGCCGACGGATCGGCTGGGCATGCTGCAATATGTCGAGGATCTGCGAGGCGCTGGCACCGGCGGGAATCGTGAATTCGCCGGCCCGCACGGGATCGTCCGATCCCAGAACCGCCGCAAACTTCGTGAAGGTCGAAGCGGAGCGGATCAGCCCCTTTTCCTCCAACTTCCGCGCAGCGCTGGTCAGCGTGGCGCCCTGCTCCACCACGAAGTTGCGGTCGCGGGCCGTTGCCCCCTCTCCCCACCAGCTCTTGAACACGAACCCGATCGAAAGGACGATCAGGACCAGTGCGGCGTAGGAGAGAAGGGCCTTGACCCGGATAGACATCAGAGGGCGCGCAGCACCAGGCTGGCGTTGGTGCCGCCGAAGCCGAAGCTGTTGTTAAGGATCGCCTTCACCTTCCGCTCTTTTGCCTTATGCGGCACGAGGTCGACGCCCTGCGTAATCTCTTCAGGATCGTCGAGGTTCAGCGTCGGCGGCACGATCTGGTCGCGCATGGCGAGGATGCCGAAAATGGTTTCCACCGCGCCTGCGCCGCCGAGAAGGTGGCCGATGGCGGACTTGGTCGAACTCATCGACAGGCCGCCGACCTTGTCGCCGAACAGCCGCTTCACCGCGCCAAGCTCCAGCTCGTCGCCGAGCGGGGTCGAGGTGCCGTGGGCGTTGATATAGTCGATATCTTCGAGCGCGAGGCCCGAACGCTTCATCGCGGCCTGCATCGAGCGGAAGCCGCCCGCGCCTTCGGGGTGCGGCGCGGTGACGTGATAGGCGTCGCCCGACATGCCATAGCCGATGACTTCGGCGTAAATCTTCGCGCCACGCGCCTTGGCGCGTTCATATTCCTCCAGCACGACGACGCCAGCGCCCTCGCCCATGACGAAGCCGTCGCGCGCCTTGTCCCACGGGCGGCTCGCTTTTTCGGGCTGGTCGTTGAAATTGGTGGAGAGCGCGCGCGCCTGGGCGAAACCGGCGATGCCGAGCGGGCAGAGCGCGCTTTCCGCACCGCCCGCGACCATCACGTCAGCATCGTCGAGCTGGATCATCCGCGCGGCGTCGCCAATCGAGTGGGCGCCCGTCGAGCAGGCCGTGACGACCGCATGGTTCGGGCCCATCAGGCCGTATTTGATCGAGACCTGACCGGAAATGAGGTTGATGAGGCGGCCATGGACGAAGTGCGGGCTGACGCGGCGCGGGCCCTTTTCGTGAAGAACGATCGATTCCTTCTCGATGCCCGGAAGGCCGCCAATGCCCGAACCGATCGAGCAGCCGACGCGGTAGCGCTCTTCCTCGCTCATATCGAGGAGGCCCGCATCTTCGAGCGCCTGACCAGCAGCATCGATGCCGTAGACGATGAAGGGATCGACCTGGCGCTGGATCTTGTGATCGACGCGCAGTGAAGGGTCGAAACCATATTCATGGTCCGGCGCCTTCACTTCACACGCAATGGTGCAGGCATAATCGGTGGGATCGAAGCGCGTGATGCGGGCAGCGCCGCTTTTCGACGCAAGGATGTTCTTCCAGCTGGTTTCGACATCCGCACCGAGCGGGGTCACAAGTCCAAGTCCGGTTACAACGACGCGGCGCATCCGCTAACTCCTCAGTTCGTCAAAAGTAGAAACGGCTTCATGGCCTTTGATGGCGAGGAGCCGTTACGTCAATCGGCTTCCCGCTCAGGGCGCTGCTGCTCAGGCAGATATGAAAGCTGACGTTCTTGATGGTTTCGCACAACGAAACCGTCAGTTTTGTCAGTTTCCGCCACTCCCCAAAAGCCTCGCTACTCCGGGCGAGCATGGCAGGAAGCAATTGTGTAGGAAACGGAAAAAGGGGGCAAACGCCCCCTTCCCCTACCGTACCGGCACAGCCGGGCGGCAATCCTGTCGGCCCGCTTCGCCGGAGCGAAGCGGCCGGGCCGGATCAGCCCTTGTTCTGATCGATATAATCGATGGCGTCCTTCACGGTCGCGATCTTTTCAGCCGCGTCGTCGGGAATTTCGACACCGAATTCTTCTTCGAACGCCATGACCAGCTCGACGATGTCGAGGCTGTCCGCGCCGAGATCGTCGATGAAGCTCGCTTCCTCGGTGACCTTCTCGGCTTCAACGCCCAGATGCTCCACAACGATCTTCTTAACGCGATCAGCGGTCTCGCTCATAACTCAAGCCTTCCTTCGTGATGTTTGACGCTGCCCTAGCCTTTCACCCCGCCCGCTGGCAAGTGGGCTTGAAACTTGGGCGCTTACAACATCGCCATCCCGCCGTTGACGTGCAACGTCTGGCCGGTGACGTAAGCCGCCTCCTTGCTGGCCAGGTAGACGGCGGCGGCGGCGATATCGTCGCCCGTGCCGAGCGCGCCGACTGGAATACGGCCAAGCAAAGCGTCCTTCTGCGCGTCGGGCAGCGCGTCCGTCATCGGCGAGGCAATGAAGCCAGGCGCAATACAGTTTACCGTGATGCCCCGGCTCGCGACTTCCTGCGCGAGCGCTTTGGACATGCCGATGAGGCCGGCCTTGGACGCCGCATAATTGGCCTGACCCGGATTACCGGTGACGCCAACGACGGACGTAACCGAGATGATGCGGCCGAACTTTGCGCGCATCATCGGCTTCAAAGCCGCGCGGGCGAGGCGGAAGGCGGCTTCGAGGTTGACGCGGATCACCGTGTCCCACTCCTCATCCTTCATCCGCATGGCGAGATTGTCGCGCGTCACACCGGCATTGTTGACGAGGATGTCGATCTTGCCGCCGAGCGCTTCAACTGCCTGCGGGACGAGCGCATCAACCGCTGCGGCATCGGACAGATTGCAGGGCAGGATAACGCTGTCGCCGCCAATTTCGGCCTGCACCGCCTTCAGCGCATCCTCGCGCGTGCCGGAAAGCGCGACCTTCGCGCCCTGGGCGGCGAGCGATTTCGCAATGGCGGAACCGAGGCCGCCGGAGGCGCCGGTTACCAGCGCGGTCATTCCCGAAAGATCGAACATGTCTTCACTCCCTCAATTTCAAACGTCATTCCGGCGAAGGCCGGAATCTCGTAACGAAAAAGCGCTTCTTTCGCCATGAGACCCCGGCTTTCGCCGGGGTGACGCGCATTTAAACCCGTCATTCTTCCAAATCCGTCATGCTGAACTTGTTTCAGCATCCATGCCGATAACAGCTCGACAGATGACAAAATGGACCCTGAAACGAGTTGGGGTCTATCCCCTTAGCATAGGTATCGCTTGACTCAAGTATAGCACGTCTTATCGCATAAGCCCCTAAAATCAGGGGGCGCTCCATATGTCCGAACAGACATTCTGA
>NZ_PXYJ01000002.1 GCF_003012815.1 Allosphingosinicella vermicomposti
GCAGGCTTCATCGTCTGGAAACTGCTTGAAGAATTGTGCAATGGTGAGAGGCTTCTTGCTCATACCCATTGTATAGCCGAAACGGGTTACGTATGCAAGGGGGATAGACCCCAAACGAATTCAGGGTAACGAGGTGCTTAAACTTCAAATCTCTTTCACCAGCGCTTCGATGTCGTCCATCGATATGACGCTAGTCACATTCACGTCCGGCGCGATGCGCTTGACCATGGGGCCGAGCACCTTGCCGCCGAATTCGACGAAATGGGTGACGCCCGCTTCCGCCATCGCCGCGACGCTTTCGCGCCAGCGCACCATCCCGGTCACTTGCTGGACGAGCAGAGCGCGGATTTCCGCCGCGTCGGCAACCGGAGCGGCGGTGACATTCGCATAGACCGGGACGATTGGCGGCTTCATCGCGGCCTGGCCCAAAGCGTCGGCCATCGCGTCCGCAGCAGGCTGCATCAGCGGACAGTGGAAGGGTGCGGAGACAGGCAGGAGGATCGCCCGCTTCGCGCCTTTCTCCTTGGCGATCGGCAAAGCGCGCTCGACGGCGCCCTTGTGGCCGGAAATCACGACCTGACTCGGATCATTGTCATTGGCGACGGTGCAGACCTCGCCTTCCGCCGCGGCATCGGCGATTTCCTGCGCCAGTTCGCGCGATGCGCCGAGGATCGCGGCCATCGCGCCCTCGCCCACCGGAACGGCGGCCTGCATCGCTTGGCCCCGCAGCTTCAGAAGCTTGGCGGTGGTCGCGAGATCGAGTGTCTCGGCAGCGCAAAGGGCGCTATATTCGCCAAGGCTGTGGCCCGCGACGAAATCGGCCTTGTCGGCCAGCGCGATGCCCGCTTCTTTCTCAAGAACACGCAGGGTCGCGATGGCATTGGCCATGATCGCCGGCTGCGCATTTTCGGTGAGGGTGAGCTCGTCCTGCGGCCCTTCGAACATCAGGCGGGCGAGGTTCTGGCCCAATGCCTCGTCCACTTCCTCAAACACCGCGCGCGCGGTTGCGCTGGCCTGCGCGAGCGCCTGGCCCATGCCCACCGACTGGCTGCCCTGACCCGGGAAAATATAAGCGCGCATGGCACTCCCTTCTTCTTGCAAGAACCTCGACAGGCCCGAAGAGGCCCCGTCAGTTCACCTTGCCTTATAAGGGCACCTTATTAGGCAACCTTATAAGGGCGTTGTTTCGTCTGCCGGTTGGCGCGGAACGGGTGGAAAGGAACCGTGTGTACCCCCGACTTCATCATCCAGGCGCCTACCGCTCCTGCCCGCCTTGTCCGCATCGACTTCGGGTTCGCCTAGCCAGCCCCTCGCCCGCACGCAAGCCGGGCTTGCCTTTTCAGCGCCTTTCCGCCATAGGCCGGTCCATCCGGGGCGGAGGCTTTAGCGTCCAGCCCCGGTTTTAATTGCAAGACGATAGCCGGAGGGGCGTCCGTATGGTGCGGCGTCAGCGATCGGCCAACAATGAAGGACAGTGAGCCATGCCGCTTTACGAGCATGTGTTTCTCGCGCGTCAGGATCTGGCACAAGCCCAGGTCGATGCGCTGGCGGAAACCGCCACCAACATCATTCAGGACAATGGCGGCAAGGTCGTGAAGACCGAAACCTGGGGCCTTCGCAGCCTCGCCTACCGCATCCAGAAGAACCGCAAGGCGCATTATGTCGCGCTCGATTTCGAAGCGCCGGCCAATGTGATCGCGGAACTGGAGCGCCAGACCCAGATCAACGAAGACGTCATCCGTTACATGACCATCCGCGTCGACGCCCACGAGCAGGGCCCGTCCGCGATGATGCGCCGTAACGAGCGTGACCGCGGCCGCCGTGGCGACGGTGAGCGTGGCGAACGCGGTGACCGCGGCGATCGCCGTCCGCGCGACGAATTCGAAGAAGCGTAAGGAAAGGACCAGCAAATATGGCACGTGCATTTTTCCGCCGCCGCAAGAGCTGCCCTTTCTCCGGCAAGGACGCTCCCCGCATCGATTATAAGGACGTTCGTCTGCTCCAGGGCTTCGTGTCCGAGCGTGGCAAGATCGTCCCGAGCCGCATCACCGCGGTGTCCACGAAGAAGCAGCGCGAGCTGGCCCAGGCGATCAAGCGCGCCCGCCACCTCGGCCTTCTTCCCTATGTCGTGAAGTAAGGAGCGGCAGACATGCAAATCATCCTCCTCGAGCGTATCGAGAAGCTTGGCGCCATCGGCGATGTCGTCACCGTCAAGAACGGCTATGCCCGCAACTTCCTGTTGCCGAACGGCAAGGCCCTTCGCGCCAATGAAGCCAACCGCAAGGTCTTCGAAGCCAATCGCGAGAAGATCGAAGCGCAGAACGCCGAGCGCCGCAGCGACGCCGAAAAGGAAGCCAAGACGATTGAGGGCGCGACCGTGCAGCTCATCCGTCAGGCGTCCAACACCGGCCAGCTTTACGGTTCGGTTTCGGCCCGCGACCTCGCCGAGGCGCTCGAAGCCGACGGCCACAAGGTCCAGAAGAACCAGATCGTCCTCAACCGTCCGATCAAGACGATCGGCGTGAGCGAAGTAAAGGTTGCTCTCCACGCGGAAGTCGCCGTCACCATCAAGGTGAACGTCGCCCGTTCGCCGGAAGAAGCCGAGCTGCAGGCCCAGGGCGTCGACGTCATGGCGCAGATGTTCGAAAAGGACACGGCGAGCTTCACGGAAGAGTATGACGCAAATGCCGAGCCCGGCACGATCGTCACCGACGAAGAAGCCGCTCCGGCCCAAGGCGAGGAAGAAGCAGCCTAAGGTTGCTTCCAGTCGAAAAGATCGAGGCCGCCCATCGCAAGATCGGCGGCCTTTTTCTTCGGCTGACAGGTGTGGAAGCTGGAACAGGGTTGGCCTGCGGCCGCTTTCGGCCAGACAGGCTCAGCCCGAACGGGGATAGAGCATCAGGTCAAATGTCGGGCACGGCCTCACCACCGCTAGCCCTGAGCTTGTCGAAGGGCGTGTGCAACGTGCGATTTGCACCGGCTTCGACAAGCTCAGCCCTTAGCGGAGCGGGACAGTCAATGGGCGCTTACCCGCAATAAGTGGGGCGGGCGACTGGCGTGTCGCCTTCGCGCTGGCGCCAGACGCCGTCTTGAAGCTGGTAATATTGGCCGGCCAGGACTCGGCTGCCGAGGATGCGGCAGGCGGCGGTTGCGCCCACTTCCTCGATCTTGGCGCCGCGTTTTGCCGCGAGATCGGTGTAGAAGGCGCGGCGCTTGATGTTGACCGCGTCCATTTCCGCGCGGACCGAGGCCGGGGCATCGCCGACAAGGCCGAGATAGCCGTCGAATCGCTCGCCCACCTTGCCGCTTGCGCGCAAATTCGCTGCGACATCCGCCGAAACGTCAGGCTGTGCCGAGGCTCCGCCCGCGAGCAGGGCGGCGGCCAGGGCCGTGAAAAGAGTGCGGCGCATCATGATTTCAGAAGATCCCCGGATTATCCTCGACAAGCTTGTTTACGTCTTCTTGCAGGCGGACGACAACCTCCTGCCGGATATTGATGTTGAGATTGATCTCGATCGGCTTTTCCGGCGCGCTCAA
Organism: Allosphingosinicella vermicomposti; assembly: GCF_003012815.1. Lineage (GTDB taxonomy): Bacteria > Pseudomonadota > Alphaproteobacteria > Sphingomonadales > Sphingomonadaceae > Allosphingosinicella > Allosphingosinicella vermicomposti. The sequence goes on from NZ_PXYJ01000002.1 coordinate 3,538, forward strand.
TTGCACGCACCCGGAAAGCACCGCCGGCAAAGCCAGAGCGGCTACCCCGCGCTCGAGACGATCTCGCGTCATTATCGCCGTCTTCATTGCACTGTCTCGCTTTCTTCACGCTGAACGTCGGTTGTAGTCGGCACGACCTCAAGATTTTCCGGGAGCACCGGCAGGATGAGGTCGGAAGGGTCGTCGAAGGATCGCGTCATCGCGATGATCGATCGGAACGGGCCCTTGATGTTGATGTTGAAATCGATCGGCACCTTGGCGAATTGCGCCAGCACCATATCGACGATCCCACCGCCCTTGGAATTGACGGTCCGGCTGATGCTGTCCAATTCGATCCGCGAGGTGAACTCGCCTGCCAGCGAGCCGTCAAGCTGGATGACAAGCTTCGAATAGCTGAGCGACTTCAGCGCATTGAAGGCGATGATCCCCCAGGCACCGAGATCCTTGTCGGTGAGCTCGCCCACATAAGAGAGCGTGCCGCCACCCGGCCGCGCGACGAGACGCCCGCCCACAATGCGCCCGCCCGATTGATCGAAGACCATGGGCAGCACACCGTCCAGCGTGCCCGTCGCCGCGATGTTCGAAAATTCCATCTGTTGGACGAAGGCGGCGGCGTCCATCCCCTCGATCCGGAAAGTCAGCCGCTTTTCGCTTTCCTCGGCGAAATTGAGGATCGTTTCTTCAAGGATGAGCTGACCGCCCGCGAAGGGCCAGCGCCCCTCCTCCACCTTCACGCGCAGGTCGGGCAGCACCTGATAGCGGATGCGCCCGTCAAACACGTCGATCCCCGCCTGCACCCGCTCGACCGTGGCGAGCTGCGAAGGCGCGGTGACGAGGCCGAGGAGGTCGGTGAAGGTGAGCGTCGTGTTCAGCCCCTGCACCGGGCCGAAGCTTGCGGCGAGATCGGTATCGACGATGGAAAAAACACCGTCGCTGGTCGTGCCGGCATCGCCCCAGCCGATGTTGCCGCGCCCTTGAAACATACCATCGACCAGCGCCACCACACCAAGTGTCAGCCGCGTCATATCCTCAGGCTGGTAACCATCCACCGCGAAACGGATACCGGGCACGTCGAGAACTGCGTTCCCGCTGCCGCTCGCTAGATTGTGCTGGATCGTCGCGTTGGTGATGAGCACGCCCGCCTCCGGATCGCGAAGGGGCGCGAAAGCATCGATCCGGTCGCCATCCAGGGTCAGGCGAAAGGCATTGGTGATGAGTGGGTAGAAACGCGGCTCGGGATGGTCGTCCGCCACGGTGAGACCACCCGCGACCGACAGGCGACCGCCGATCACGCTCCACTTCCCCTGCCCCCGACTGATCAGCAACGGCACGTTGGCGATCTTGCCGGACGCGCCTGCAAACGTGCCGGTGACGCCGCTGTCGCCGATCTGCCCGGCGATCCGCTCCAGTTCCAGCCGGTTGGCAAAACCGTCCGGGCCCAGCCGCACGATCACATCGGTGCCGGCAAAATCGCTCTCGTCGAATTCGAAGCGAAACCTGCCAGCGGTCAGGTCCAGCGGCGAGGAACCGAGCCGTCCGATCAGGCGCGGGCTGCGGATGTCCAGCCCCCCCTTCACGTCGCCACCCGGCGCCTTCCACACCAGAGCGCGGCCGACCGGACAGACCGGAAGCCGGGTGCGCCCGAGATTAAGGCTGCCGTAGCGAAGGCCCGCGAAATTGGCGGTGACGCAGCGTTCGTTGACCGCAAAGCCGCCCGCTCCGTCGAACCGCCCCACAAGAGGCAGGACGAGGTTCGTGACGAAGCCGCCGTCGAACGGCCCCGTCATCGCCGCCATCGTTTGGAATCGCGTGCTGCCGTCTGCCCCTTCCTGGAAGCGGATCGTGCCCAGCGCCAGCCGGGCGCTGCCCGCTCGCATCGGCTGGATCCGCGCCTCGCCGCGCACCGGCGCGCCTGCATAAGGCTGGTCGAGGCTGAGGCGCGTGGTCGGGAAACCGCCGCCGGACAAAGCGAATTCGCCATCCGTCCGTATCGCGCCTTGCGGCCAGTAATAAGTGATGCCGTCGCCGCCCGCGAGCGCGAGCGTCATGCCGCTGCGGCTCATGCCGTTCATCGTGTCGAAGCGCACCGCGCCGCCGCCCGGGCCGTTAACCAGCCGAACCCGCGCCCGCGCATCGAAATCGCGGCCAGCCCGGCTCAAGGCGGCGGCCAATCCTTCGCCAATCGGGTCGATGGGCGTGCCATTGGCGGACGAAAGGGCCGCTGTCACCGGCCCGAGCAATGAGGATGCCGCCGCGATGTTCCGCGCGCCGCCCTCGCCGATCAGCGACAGTCGCCCTTCTGTCAGGGACAGCGCATATTTGCCATCAAGGTCGAGTTGCCTGCCGCCAAAGGCCGCGATCTGGATCGTGCGGCTGCCGATGGCAAGATCGCCTTTGGTTTCCTTGGCCTTACCGTCGAAGGTGATGCGGCCCTCGACGCCGTCCAGCCGGTTGATGCCGGACCGCACGGCGGCGGCGGTGATACCAGCATTGCCGCGCCACTCATTGATCGTTTCGGGAAAATTGGCGTCGAACATCAAGGCGGGCCCGGCCACCTGCAGCGCCTGCCCGCAGGTCAGATCCTGCGCTTTTAACGGCCCTTTCACCGCGGGGCGGCGGTCAGCGATCGCGACGTCGAAATAGGTGGCGGCGGCCAGCACGCGGCAAGTGCCAAAATCGATCTGGCGGGACAAGGCGGCGACCTTGCCTTTGAAGCCGTTGGAAAGATTGCCCCGCCCCTCGATCGCAAGGCCGATCCGGCCCGCAGGTCCGGTCAGCGACATGCTGACATCGGCAACGTCAACGTTGAGGTCCGGAAGCGCGAAAGGTGCGCCGCTCGGCGGCGGCAGCAATTTGTCGATCTCGCCAAGACGCAGCTTGCCGTTGACCATCCGTCCCTTCAGGCGGACACCCCGCGCCGTGATCTTTTCGACGCTTGGGTCGAGCAGGCTGACGAGGGGCAGAGTCACCTCGACAAAGCGGGCGGTGAGATCGGGATTTGCCGGATCGCCGATCACCAGATTTTCAAGCTGCTGGGTGCGAAAGCCGATGCGGCGCAGCGTGTAACTCGCTTTAACGCCGCGCTTTTCCAATTCCCGGTCGATAAATCCGGTCGCGATATCGACGCGCTGGCTCCACACAATGAGCAGCATCGCGACGATGACCAAAGCCGAAATGGCCGCGATCCGTCGGCCGCCCAGACGGCGCCTCTTATACTCTACATCTTCGTCCACTGGCGCCTGTATCTTGGGAAACCCGCTAAGCTGACCTACGCATAACCTCCACCATCGCCCTCCGTTCCGCAACCGTCACTTTGTGTATTCGCTCTCTATTTCTTCGGCTCCGCTAGCCCTGAGCTTGTCGAAGGGCGTGTGAATCGCACGTTGCCCACGCCCTTCGACAAGCTCAGGGCTAGCGTGGTGGGGCGAGGCCTTGCTTGGACCCTCATTCCTCGCCACAACAAGGGGCATGGGGGATTTGCCACTTGACGGAACGGGCCATCGCGGGCGGCTTCGGCAGCGGCTGTTCGACGGCGGGCCGGATGCCTTGCTCGATCATGAGCTGGTCGAATATCTCCTCGCCCTCGCCCTTCCTCGCCGTGATACCAAGCCGCTCGCCAAGCTGTTGATCAAGGAATTTGGCGGCTATGCGCAGCTTGTCAGCGCCGATGCGGATGCGATCATGCGGATTGGCGGCATCAGCGAAGGCGCAGCCGCGGCGCTCAAGATCGCCCAAGCCTCCGCGCTGCGCCTCCTCCGCGCGGAAATCATGGATCGTCCGGTGCTCGCCAATTGGCAGGCTCTACTCGATTATCTGCAAGGGGATATGGCCGCGCAGGCGCTGGAGCGGGTGCGCGTCCTTTACCTGAACGGCAAGAACGTGCTCATTCGCGACGAACTGTTGAGCGAAGGCACCGTGGATGAAGCCGCCGTCCACGTCCGCGAGGTGATCCGGCGCGGGCTCGACCTTCATGCCACCGGCATGATCCTGGTCCACAATCACCCGAGCGGCGATCCGACGCCCAGCAAACAGGACATCGCCCTCACCCGCCGCATCGCGGACGCGGCCAAACCGCTCGGTATCATTCTCCACGATCACATCATCGTCGGCGCGCGCGGACATTCAAGCTTCCGGGCCTTGGGGCTGATTTAGCTTTCTTCGTCATTGCGAGCGTAGCGAAGCAATCCATCTGTCGGCTTGGCACAGGGCCTGGATTGCCGCGCTTCGCTCGCAATGACGAGGCAAGAAGGGCTGCGGCCCACGTTCATGCCCTCAAGTTAATACCCAACGTGTGACATACCCCTCCCGCTAGTCCTGAGCCTGTCGAAGGACGGTTCCAGCGGAACGGGCTTCGACAGGCTCAGCCCTAGCGGGGTGAGGTTCAGTTTTCATATCTGGCTCAATAACGCAGGCACAAGAAGGGGGGCCGTCCGCATCCGGACAGCCGCCCTTGCGATCGCCGAGGAACCCTTACTCGGCGATCGAAGCCAGTTCGTCGCGGCTCACGCGCCAGTCATGATTGCTGTCGACCTGCGCCAGAGCGCCTGCCGTGTTGTTAAGCACCTGCACCGATGCGATCCCCGATGCGCGGCTGCGCAGAGTCTTGTCGATTGCAGCGGACATATTCTGACCGTTGGTTTCCATCACCCATTCGCCGAATTCCAGCGGGGTGAGATAACCTTTGGAGCCAGCGTCAAAGCGGCCCCAATTTGATTCGATGTTGAGCGGGCCGCCCATGCCGGTCAGCATCGGATCGCGCGGCATGGATTGCGCCATATTCGTGTCGGCCTGGGCGGGCCGGTTCATTTCCGCTTGAGTTGCGCGGTTCATCGTCGACATGTCGTGGCTCGTCGCGCTGGTGGTCGCGCGGTCATGCTGGGTGATCGTCGATGTTGTACTGGTTAACGACATGGTGTGATCGGGCGTGACATTCGCCTCCATCTCCATTTCCGTCATCGTGCCGGGCGTCTGGACGGCCGCTTCACCATCCGTCGTCACTTGGGCAAGGGCCGGAACCGCAAAAGTCGCGGCACCGGCAAGAAGCAGGGTGCGTAGCATCTCTCTCTCCTAATCATATGGCCTGCACGAAGGTGTGACCTTTGCCGGAAGAACGGTTGCCATAGCGCCGCGCTCCGCCTTTCGTCGGATTGAAGGGGCGGCTCGACTTTGCTACCCGCCCGCAAACGCCTTCAGCTTCAGGACAAAAGCCATGATCCCTCGTTACGCGCGTGCCCAGATGACCGGCATCTGGGAACCCGAGAGCCGTTTCCGCATCTGGTTCGAGATCGAGGCTCATGCGCTCGATGCGATGGCCAAGCTCGGCGTCGTGCCGGCAAGCGCGACCAAGGCGGTGTGGGACTGGTGGGCGACCAATCCGGCCATCGACGTCGCCCGCATCGACGAGATCGAGGCGGTGGTGAAGCATGACGTCATCGCCTTCCTCACCTGGGTCGCCGAACAGGTTGGCCCCGAAGCGCGCTTCCTGCATCAAGGCATGACCAGCTCCGACGTGCTCGACACCTGCCTTGCGGTGCAGCTTGCACGCGCATCCGACATCCTGATCGCCGATCTTGACGAGCTGCTCGTGGTGCTGAAGCGTCGCGCTTACGAACATAAGCTGACGCCGACCATCGGCCGCAGCCACGGCATTCACGCCGAACCGGTCACCTTCGGCCTGAAGCTCGCCCAGGCCTATGCCGAATTCGAACGCAACCGCGCCCGCCTGATCGCCGCCCGCGCGGACATTGCGACCTGCGCCATTTCCGGCGCCGTCGGCACCTTCGCCAATATCGACCCCAGCGTCGAGGCTCATGTCGCCGACAAGATGGCCCTGTCCGTCGAGCCCGTCTCTACGCAGGTCATCCCGCGCGACCGCCACGCCATGTTCTTCGCGACCCTCGGCGTCGTCGCCTCATCGATCGAGCGCCTCGCCACCGAAATCCGCCACCTTCAGCGCACCGAAGTGCTGGAAGCGGAGGAATATTTCTCGCCGGGCCAAAAAGGCTCGTCCGCCATGCCGCACAAGCGCAATCCAGTGCTGACCGAAAACCTCACCGGCCTCGCCCGCATGGTGCGCGGCTATGTGACCCCGGCGCTCGAGAACGTCGCCCTCTGGCACGAACGCGACATCAGCCACAGCTCGGTCGAACGCTATATCGGCCCGGACGCCACGGTGACGCTCGACTTTGCCCTGGCCCGCCTCACCGGTGTGATGGACAAGCTCGTCGTCTATCCGGAGCGGATGCAGAAGAATCTCGACCGCATGGGCGGCCTCGTCCACTCCCAGCGCGTTCTCCTTGCCCTGACGCAGGCAGGCGCGAGCCGCGAGGACAGCTACCGCCTCGTCCAGCGCAACGCGATGAAGGTCTGGGAATCCGACGGCCAATTATCGCTGCTCGAGCTGCTCAAGGCCGATCCGGAAGTGACCGCCTTGCTGTCGCCGCAAGAAATCGAGGAACGTTTCGACCTCGATTATCATTATAAGCACGTGGATACGATTTTTGCGCGCGTCTTTGGAGACTGAGTGACAGCCCGTCAGACGTTGCGCGCGGCTACGGCTGACGACCATGAGCGGGTGGACGCTTTGTTCTCTGCCTTCGATCTCAGCACGCGTGAAGGCTATTGCGCGTTTCTTGCAGCGCAGGCGGAGCCCTTCCTTTCAACCGAAGCAGAACTGGAGCAGGCAGGTATCGGACGGCTGATATCTGATTGGCCGCACCGCAAGCGCGGGCATCTGCTCGCTGAGGATTTCGCATCATTGTGCTCCGGCGAAGGCCGGAGCCCAGATGAAGGGACCGCTGTCGCTGGGCTCCTGCTTCCGCAGGAGCACAATGATGCGGCCCTTCTTGGCGCACTTTACGTCCTTGAGGGATCGCGGCTTGGTGGCAAGCTGCTCGCCCGATCCGTGCCGCCGCATTTTCCGACTCGCTTCCTGTCCGCATCCGCGCTGCGGGGGGCATGGCCCAGCCTACTGGAAATGCTGGATGAATTTCTTTACGATTCAGCCCGGATCGACGCAGCGGTGGGGGCCGCGCGTGCGGTTTTTCAGCGCTTTGAACTCGGGGCAAAGCGCGTGTTGGAGTTAGAGTTAGCGTGATAAGCCCCCCCGAGCCGGTGAATCTCACCACTTGCGATCGCGAGCCCATTCACATTCTCGGTGCGATCCAGCCCTTCGGTTTCCTCCTCGCGCTGTCGAGCGACTGGATGATCCAGCGCGCTTCGAAGAATATTGGGGAATTCCTGGGCGAAGACGCGAGTGCGGTCATTGGCCGCCCGCTCGGCGAATTCGTTACGCCATCCGCGCTTCACAGCCTGCGCAACCGTCTCGCCATGTTGCGCGGCGCCGATTCCGTGGAGCGGATTTTCGATTGCGCGCTGACCGCGTCGGACGAAAGCTTCGACATCGCTATTCACATGGCGAACGGCCGCATCATCATCGAAGCCGAACCGGCCTCGGACGAACATGGCGACGCAACTGGTGTCGTCCGCTCGATGATCGCCCGCCTCGACCAGGCCGACAGCCTCACCACCTTCTTCACCGAAGGCGCTCGGCAAGTGCGTGCGCTGACCGGTTACGACCGCGTCATGGTCTATCGCTTCGCGCCCGACGGATCGGGCGAGGTGGTGGCCGAAGCGGTTAAGCCCGCCATCGGCTCGTTCCTCGGCCTGCATTATCCGGCGAGCGACATTCCGGCCCAGGCACGCGAACTCTATCGCCGCAACCTCCTGCGCGTCATTGCGGATGTGGACGCGGAACCGGTTCGCATCTTTCCGGAGCTGGACGAGAGCGGCCAACCGCTCGACCTGTCCCTCTCCATCCTCCGCTCGGTCTCGCCCATCCATATCGAATATCTGAAGAATATGGGCGTTGCCGGATCCATGTCGATTTCGATCGTCGTGGAGGGCAAGCTGTGGGGCCTCTTTGCCTGCCACCATTATTCGCCGCGCCGCGTCACGTTCGAACGGCGATCGGTTTGCGAGCTGTTCGCCCAGATGTTCTCGATGCGCCTCGAAAGCCGGGAGCGGCAGCAGACGGTAGAATTCGAGCGCCGCGCCCGCGATATTTCCGATCAATTGCTCGGTGCCGTCGCATCGGACGAAACCCTTCTTAACGATCCCGATTGGCTGAGCGACATCCTGACGGGCGCGATCGCCGCGGACGGCGTCGGCGTCTGGATCAACGGAAATTACGCTTTCTCCGGCGTTACGCCGCGTACCGACGAATTCGCGCGCATCGTGAAGGCGCTGAACGGCACCGCGTCCGGCCGCATCTACGCCACCGATTGCATCGCATCGATCGTGCCGGGCGCCGAGCGTTTCGCCAACGAAGCGGCGGGCATGCTCGCCATTCCGATTTCGCGCACGCCGCGCGATTACGTCGTGCTGTTCCGGCGCGAAATCGTCCGGTCCGTGCGGTGGGCGGGCGATCCCCACAAACCCGTCGAATATGGCCCAAACGGCCCGCGCCTGACCCCCCGCCAGAGTTTCGAGGAATGGAAGGAACTGGTCCAAGGCCGCTCCCGTCCCTTCACAGCCTCTGAAATCCGCGTCGCCGAAACCCTGCGCGCCACGCTCATCGAAGTCGTTCTTCGCCTGTCGGACGAAGCCAGCATCGAACGACAGCAGGCGAGCGAGCGGCAGGAGTTGCTGATCGCGGAGCTCAATCACCGCGTCCGCAACATCCTGGGCGTAATCCGCGGTTTGATCCGCCAATCGCAGACGAGCAGGATCTCGATCGAGGATTTCGTGAAGCTCGTCGACGGGCGCATCCATGCGCTGGCGCGTGCGCACAATCAGATCACGGAAGACCATTGGGGCCCCGCGCCCTTGCAGAATATCATCGATGCCGAAGCCGCCGCCTTCCTCGCCGACAGCGCGGACCGGATCATCGCGGACGGCCCGATGGTCCTCCTTAATCCGCAAGCCTATTCGACAATGGCCCTCGTTATGCACGAACTGGTTACGAACAGCGCCAAATATGGCGGCCTGTCGGATAGCGGGCGCGTGCTGCTCAATTGGTCGATCGAAGAAACTGGCGATCTCATCATCAATTGGCGGGAAGAGGGCGGGCCGCCCGTCACGCCGCCGACGCGCAAAGGGTTCGGCTCCACCATCATCGACCGCTCGGTGCCCTATGACCTCGGCGGAACGGCCAGCATGGATTATAAGTCGGCGGGCTTGGAGGCCTCCTTCCGTATCCCTGCGCGCCACGTGTCGAAAGCGAAAGCCTCGTCCATGCCGCGCATCTCGATCCCGCGTCATCATGAAGAGCAGGCGGTTATCGATTCCTATAACGGCCTCATCGCCAACCACCGCGTGCTGCTGGTCGAGGACAGCCTCATCATCGCTCTCGACGCCGAAGACATATTGAAGCGCCTCGGCGCTCGCGAAGTGGTGACCGCCGCCAATGTCGAAACCGCGCTCACGTTGATCGAGGACGTGAAGCCGACCATGGCCATGCTCGACATTAACCTTGGCGACCAGACAAGCTTCCCGATCGCGGACCGCCTGAACGAAGTCGGCATCCCGTTCCTCTTCGCCACAGGCTATGGAGAGCAGGCGCAGCTGCCGGCCGACCACAAGGCCAGGGTCGTTCTGCAAAAGCCTTACACGCTGAAGAATGTCGCCCGCGCCATGCCGATCCTGACCGGCGGCCTGGACAATGCGGCGGAGGCGGCGAAGTAATCGTTCAGATCACCTGGATATTGATGCTCATCCGGGTTCGCCTCCCTGTCCGTCACCTCGTCTCACCGCCCTCCCACCGTCACCCCGGCGGAAGCCGGGGTCTCAGGACCAGATCGCGCCTTATTCGTTACGAGACCCCGGCTTTCGCCGGGGTGACGGTGATGAGGCAAGAGGAGAAGCGGCGCTCTCGCCCCCTTAGGGAGAGAGTTGGAGAAAGCGGAATGATGTTGGGGGACTACGCAATCGCGTCCACCCGTCCCCCGGGGTCGAAGGAAAGCGAATTTATTCCTTCAAATCGTCCCACATCGATTTGATCTTCGAGAAAAACCCCGTCGAAGCCGGACATTCCTCGCCCGTTTCGGTCTTGCGGAATTCTTCCAGCAATTCCTTCTGCCGGGACGAAAGCTTGGTGGGGGTTTCGACCTCCACCTCGATCACCATGTCGCCCGTTCCGCGTCCGTTGAGGATAGGCATCCCGGCGCCGCGCTGCTTCAGCTGCTTTCCGAACTGTATGCCCGCTGGAATACGGATCTCGTGCTTGGTACGGTCGAGCCCCGGCACTTCGATGCACCCGCCAAGCGCGGCGGTCGTGAAGCTGATCGGGCAACGCGCATAGAGCGTCGTGCCCTCACGCTGGAACAAAGCGTGCCGCGCAATATGGATGAAGATGTAGAGGTCACCCGCCGGGCCGCCGCGCGACCCGGCCTCGCCTTCGCCGGACAGGCGGATGCGCGTACCTTCATCGACACCAGCCGGAATACGCACGTCCAATGACTTGCGTTTTTCAACGCGGCCTTCGCCGCGGCAGGGCTGGCAGGGATCGGCTATCACTTGGCCCGAACCCCGGCAGGTCGGGCAGACGCGTTCGACCACGAAGAAGCCCTGCTGCGCGCGAACCTGGCCGCGCCCTTCGCAATAGGTGCAGGTTCGCGCCGCCGTGCCGGGCTTGGCGCCCGATCCGCCGCACGTGTCGCAGGATGCGGTGGTGTCGATATCCAGCGTCACCTGCTTGCCGTGATAGGCGTCTTCCAGGCTAATCTCGAGATCGTAGCGCAGGTCCGATCCGCGCAACGCGCTGGACCGCTGCCGCCCCTGCGATCCGCCCATGAACTCGCCAAAGATATTCTCGAAGATATCGGAGAAGGAGCCGAAATCCTGCGCCCCGCCCGCGCCGCCGCCCTGCTGGAAGGCGGCATGGCCGAAGCGGTCATAGGCCGCGCGCTTCTGCGGATCTTTCAGGCAATCATAGGCCTGGCTGACCGCCTTGAACTTCTCCTCGGACATCTTGCAGCCCGGATTACGATCCGGGTGGCATTCCATCGCGATGCGGCGATAGGCGGTCTTGATCGTCTTCTCGTCCGCCGTGCGCTCGACCTGGAGCAGTTCGTAATAATCGGTATCAAGCATGACGGCGCCCCCACGCCGTCACCCCGGCGAAAGCCGGGGTCTCGTAGAGCAGGGCCGCAGCCCTTCCCACTGAGATTCCGGCTTCCGCCGGAGTGACGATCGTTTTCATAAAAGACCTGAGAAAAGAACCCGCTCGGGCTGAGCCTTTCGAACACCTGCCTACCTTCTGATTCAAAAGAAAGGGCAGTCCTCCGATAAGCTCAGACCGAGCGGTGCGCATGCTTTACGCCTTGTTGTCTTCGTCCACTTCCGAGAATTCGGCGTCGACCACCTCTTCACCGCCCGCTTCGCTGCCTGTGGCAGCACCGGTTTCCGGCGAAGCAGCATTCGCCTGCTCCTTCTCGTAAATGGCCTGGCCGAGCTTCATCGCAACCTGCGCCAGCGCCTGGCTCTTTTCGGTCATCGCATCAGCATCGCCGCTCTCGACTGCGGTCTTGGCTTCCGCAACAGCGGCCTCGATCTCGGACTTCAGCGAAGCGTCGACCTTGTCGCCATGCTCATTGAGCTGCTGTTCGGTCGTGTGGATGAGGCTCTCGGCATTATTCTTGGCTTCCGCCGCAGCACGGCGCTTCTTGTCGTCCTCGGCGAACTGCTCGGCGTCCTTCACCATCTTTTCGATGTCGTCGTCACTAAGACCGCCCGAGGCCTGGATGCGGATTTGCTGCTCCTTGCCCGTGCCCTTGTCCTTGGCGCTGACGTTCACGATGCCGTTGGCGTCGATGTCGAACGTCACCTCGATCTGCGGCACGCCGCGCGGTGCGGGTGGAATGCCGACCAGGTCAAACTGGCCGAGCATCTTGTTGTCCGCCGCCATTTCACGCTCGCCCTGAAAGACGCGGATCGTCACAGCATTCTGATTGTCGTCCGCCGTCGAATAGGTTTGCGACTTCTTCGTCGGGATCGTCGTGTTGCGGTCGATCATCTTGGTCATGATGCCGCCAAGCGTTTCGATACCGAGCGACAGCGGCGTAACGTCGAGGAGCAGGACGTCCTTCACGTCGCCCTGTAGCACGCCCGCCTGGATCGCGGCGCCCATCGCAACGACTTCGTCCGGATTGACGCCCGTATGCGGTTCCTTGCCGAAGAAGGCCTTCACGGCTTCCCGCACCTTGGGCATGCGGGTCATGCCGCCGACCATCACGACTTCGTCGATGCCGTCGGCCTTCAGGCCCGCATCGGCGAGCGCCTTCTTCATCGGATCGATCGTGCGCTGGATGAGGCCGTCGACCAGCTTTTCAAGGTCGGTGCGGCTGATCGACTTCACAAGGTGCTTCGGCCCATTGGCGTCGGCGGTGATGAAGGGAAGGTTCACTTCCGTCGTCGCGGCGGACGACAGCTCGATCTTCGCCTTTTCCGCAGCTTCCTTCAGGCGCTGCAGCGCAAGCCGATCCTTGGTAAGATCGATGCCCTCATCCTTCTTGAAGCCCTCAGCGAGATATTCGACGAGCTTGGCGTCGAAATCTTCACCGCCAAGGAACGTGTCGCCGTTGGTCGACTTCACTTCGAACACGCCGTCGCCGATTTCCAGGATCGACACGTCGAACGTACCGCCGCCAAGATCGTAGACCGCGATCGTCTTGTTATTGTCCTTATCGAGGCCGTAAGCGAGCGCAGCGGCCGTCGGCTCGTTGATAATGCGGAGGACTTCAAGGCCGGCAATCTGCCCGGCGTCCTTGGTCGCCTGGCGCTGCGCGTCGTTGAAGTAAGCGGGAACCGTGATGACGGCCTGCGTCACCGTTTCGCCGAGATAGGCCTCGGCGGTTTCCTTCATCTTCTGCAGCGTGAAGGCCGAAATCTGGCTGGGGGAATAATCCTGCCCGCCCGCCTGAACCCAAGCGTCGCCGTTCGAGCCCTTCACGATGTGATAGGGAACCAGTTCGGTGTCCTTCTTGGTCACCGGATCGTCGAAGCGGCGGCCGATAAGGCGCTTCACCGCGAAAATCGTATTGTCGGGATTGGTCACCGCCTGGCGCTTGGCCGGCTGACCGATCAGCCGTTCGCCATCCTTGGCGAAGGCGACGATGGACGGCGTCGTGCGCGCGCCCTCGGCATTTTCAATGACCTTCGGCTTGCCGCCTTCCATCACGGCAACGCAGCTGTTGGTGGTGCCGAGGTCGATACCGATTACTTTTGCCATATTATCCTCTTGAGCCCCTCAATTATTTACAGCCGCGCCCAGAAACGAGGCACGCAGCATGTGAACGGGGCCGATATAGGAGCGGTTTTGGTTGCTGCAAGACGGCCCGGGCGGCTATGCGCGGCGCGGGTCGTTTCACAGGAGACATATCGATGCGCCGCGCCCTTCTCGCCTTTGCCAGCCTAACAGCTCTCGCTGCGTGCGACGGCGCACCGGAAGCCAATGTTTCCGCAAACGAGATTGGAACCGAGCATGGAACCGCCGCAGAGGCCCCCGCCGGTATCTCCAATGCTACCGTCCGCCTCCCCGCCGTCGCTGGCCGCCCGGGCGCCGCTTACTTCACCTTCCGCAATGAGGGCGAAGCGCGCGTCCTGACATCGGTGTCATCGGACAAGGCCGAGCGCGCCGAAATCCACGAAAGCAAGATGGAGGACGGCGTCATGCGCATGGGGAAGCTCGAAAGTCTCGCCATCCCCGCCGGCGAAACCGTGACGCTCGCGTCGGGCGGCACCCACATCATGCTCTTCGGCCTCGACCCCGCCCTGAAGGCTGGCGATACGGTGGCGCTCGACCTCAAGTTCGAAGACGGCACCGCAATGCGCGCCGAAGCTAAAGCGCAGACCGTCGCGGGCGATGCGGGCAGCCATAATGTTCATTAAATCCTAAATCCCCGTTCGCGCTGAGTAGAGACTGAGCTTGTCGAAGGCTCATATCGAAGCGTTTCCACCAACCCTTCGATACGCCATTTCGACAAGCTCAATGGCTACTCAGGGCGAACGGGGTGGGTTGAACTGATTGTAGTCACCGCAGTTTGAGCAGGCACATGACGTCCCGCCCCCTCACCCTCGGCGAAATCGCCCTCGCCCGCACCATATTCGGCGACACGATCGACTATACCTGCGTCACCATTCGTCGCCGCAAATGGTTTCCCTTCCAGCCCCGCAATACGGTGATGGCGCCCTGCGGCCATATCCACATCCACCCGCACAGCGATCTCTGGCAGGACGATTACAGCCTCGCCCCGCTGCCCGCTCAGGGTCTCTTCATCCACGAAATGACCCATGTCTGGCAGACGCAGCAGCGCGGGCGCTTCTATCTGCCCCTTATGCGTCATCCCTTCTGCCGTTATCGCTACACGCTGCAGCCGGGCTGGCCGCTCACCCGCTACGGCCTCGAACAGCAGGCGGAAATCATCCGCCACGCCTTCCTCCGGCGCCAAGGCTATCCGCTGGCCAACGCGCCCACTCTCGGCGAACTGGAGCCGCTGGTCCGATCGGCTTCGCTCCCCGCTTGAAACAACGCGATTTCCCGCCCACTTTATCGATGCGGACCGGGCCCCTCTGGCAGCCATGGTGGCTGTGATGTCGGACCGTTTTGACCTGCAAAGGAGCCCGTCATGACGAATGCCGCCGTTGGAATGCCCTGCCCCGTCTGCAAGATCCCGCTGGTGATGAGTGAGCGCCAGGGCGTCGAGATCGACTATTGCCCGCAGTGCCGGGGCGTCTGGCTCGACCGGGGCGAGCTCGACAAGATCCTGGAACGCAGCCAGCAGGATGCGCCCCCCGCCGCTCCCGTCCCTCCGCAGGCCCCGCCGCAGCCCGTTTATCAACAGCCTTATGGTTATGGCCACGGCCACCAGGGTCATCACGGCCATTACAAAAAGCGTCGCAAATCCTTCCTGGAAGAATTGTTCGACTAAATGCCTCGTCCGTCACCCCGGCGAAAGCCGGGGTCTCAGGCCGGAAAAGGCGCCTCTCTCGTCACGAGATTCCGGCTTGCGCCGGAATGACGTTGTTTCTCTTTTTCCCCATCGCTTGTTAACCATCAAAGGGTTACACTGGCGAAATGGGTACGGTGATCAACTTCGAGGATCGGGCGGTCGCGGCGCTTCAGGCGCGGGTTGCGGCGGCGGAGGAGGCCAATCAGGATCTTATCGCCTTCGCGCGCGGCCATTCGGGCGCGGTCTCTTCGATCCACGCCGCCGTCCTCGCCGCGATCGAGGCTGAGGGCTTCGATCACCTCATCCATATCGTGACACAGGAATGGCCGCACATACTCGGCCTCGACGCAGTGGCCCTCGCCCTTTTCGTGGGCGACAAGGGCATGCGCGCCGATGCCTCAGGCCTGCAATTTGTCGATCCGCGCATCGTCGAGCATAGCATCGCCGACTTCGACGGTGTCCTGCTGCGCGGCGTCGAGCGCGGCCATCCGCTCTTCGGCCCGGCCTGCGATCTTGTCCGCGCGGAAGCGCTCATTCCGCTCAATGGCGAAGCGCCGCTGCCGCGCGGCCTCCTCGCGCTCGGCCAGCGCGCCGAGCAGGCGTTCGAGACGCGGCATGGTTCGGAACTCCTCGTCTTCCTCGGCCACGTTCTCACCCGCACGATGGGCCGATGGCTGCTGCCCTGACGGATCACCCCGCCAGCGCCCTCGCCGCGCGCTGGCACGACCACCTCTCCCAGGACCGCCGCCGTTCGGAACATACCGTGCGTGCCTATGTCGCGACCGCCCACCGGCTGATCGCATTCCTCGGCACGCACCTCGGCCAGGCGGTGGACGGCGCCGCTTTGACCGCGCTCCAGCCCGCCGATCTTCGCGCCTTCCTTGGCCATCGCCGTATGGCGGGGCTCGGCAATGCTTCGGCCGCGCGGGAATTGTCGGCGATCCGGGGCTTTCTCTCCTATGTCGCCGAACAGCAGGGGCTGCCGGTCGCACTCCCCCGGCTCAAAGGCCCGAAAAGGCCGCGCAGCGTTCCGCGTCCCGTTTCTCCTGACGAAGCGGTCGCCTTGGCGGAGGAAGCGGCGGAGGAAGGCTCCGAAGACTGGATCGCCGCGCGCAACCTTGCCGTTCTCCTTCTGCTTTATGGTTCGGGCCTGCGCGTCGCGGAGGCGTTGGGCCTGACGGGCGCCGTGTTGCCCTTAAGCGAAACACTGACCGTCACGGGAAAGCGCAACAAGACGCGCATCGTGCCGCTCCTCCCGCCCGTGCGCGCGGCGATCGAGGATTATCTCGCCCTCTGCTCCTATCCGGCGGCAAAGGATCAGCCTCTCTTTCGCGGCGCACGCGGCGGGCCCCTGCATGGCGAGATCGTCCGCCGCGCCGTCCGCGCGGCCCGCATGCGTCTCGGCCTGTCCGATCGGACCACGCCGCACGCTTTGCGCCACAGCTTCGCCACCCATCTTTTGGGCAGAGGCGCTGACCTCCGCTCGCTTCAGGAATTGCTCGGCCATGCGAGCCTGTCATCGACGCAAATTTACACCGCCGTCGATGCCGCCCATCTGCTGGACGTCTACCGCAACGCCCACCCGCGCGCCTGATCAGTCGGCAGGCTGGTCCTCGGCCGGGTGCCGCTTCCGCCACGTCAGCTGGCGCCACACATAGGCAAGAACGATCAGGCCGATTACCGCCGTCGAGAGCGGCCCGATAATGCTCTCGATCGCACCGAATTGCCGTCCCAGAGCGTAGCCAGCGACGGCCAGGGCGGAGCTCCACCCCGCCGTGCCGACGCTCGACCAGAACAGAAAGCTCTTGAGGCGCATGTGGAGGAGGCCTGCCGGGATCGATACGACGGAGCGGACCGTGGGGAGAAGGCGCCCTACCCCGACGATCACCGATCCGAAGCGGCCGAAGAGCTTCTCGGCCTTCACCACATCATACCAATCGAGGGTTAGCCAGCGGCCATGCTTTTCGATAAAGGGGCGGAACCGGTCCACCCCGATCACGCGCGCGACGAGATACCAGAAGAAATTGCCGAGCATGGCACCGGTCGTGCCGCTCGCAATCACGCCCCAAAGCGTCATCGGCCCGTTAACCGCGGCGACGCCCGCGATCGGCATGATCACTTCGGACGGAATGGGCGGGAAGACGGTTTCGAGAAACATGAGAAAGCCGACGCCCAGATAGCCGGTCTGTTCGATCAACTGGATCACCCAATCAGTCACTTACTCAATTCCCTTATCCGCTGTTCACCGTCACCCCGGCGAAAGCCGGGGTCTCAGGACGGGAAAGGCGCCCTTTCGTCAAGAGATTCCGGCGTCCGCCGGAATGGCGGGGTATTGCTTAGCGGACCTTAGCCTCAATCGCATCCCAGATGAGGCTCGGCGTATCCGTCCCGTTGAAGCGGTCGATCGCCACGATCCCCGTGGGCGAGGTGACATTGATCTCGGTCAGATAGCCCGCGATCACGTCGATACCGACGAACAGCAGCCCGCGTCTTGCCAGTTCCGGCCCCAGCGCATCGCAGATTTCCTGCTCGCGCGGCGTCAGGCCTGTCGCTTCCGCTCGCCCACCAGCGGCGAGGTTTGACCGGATTTCCCCTTCGCGCGGCAGTCGGTTGATCGCCCCCGTCGGCTTGCCGTCAACCAGCACGATGCGCTTGTCGCCCTTCGACACGTCGGGAAGGAAGGCCTGCACCATGAACGGTTCGCGCCACACCTGCCCGAATAGCTCAGTCAGCGCGGCAAGATTGGCGTCGTTCCGCCCGACATGGAACACCGCCGACCCGGCATTGCCGTAAAGCGGCTTCACGACCACCTCTCCATGTTCGGCATGAAAGGCCCGCGCATCCTCCAGCCGCCGCGTGACGAGCGTCGGCGGCATGAACCGGGCATAATCGAGCACGAATAATTTCTCCGGCGCATTTCGCACCGAGGCCGGGTCGTTCACCACGAGGGTCTTGTGCTGGATACGCTCGAGGAGGTGCGTCGCGGTGATATAGGCAAGGTCGAAAGGCGGATCCTGCCGCATCAATACGACGTCGACATCCTCGGCGAGATCGAGCGTCACCAGCTCCCCAGCCGTAAAGTGATCGCCCTCCACGCGCTGCACCGTCACCGGCCGCGCGGGTGCCGTCACTCGCCCCTCGCGATAGCTGAGATCGCCCGCTTCATAATGGAAAAGCTTATGCCCCCGCGCCTGCGCGCCCAGCATAATCGCAAAGGTCGAATCCCCCGCAATATTGATGCTTTCCAGCGGATCCATCTGCACGGCAACGCGAAGGGTCATGAGGCTATCCTTACCAATCCCGTTCGTCTCGAGCGAAGTCGAGAGGCGCTGGCGCAATGCCGCTATCACGCCCCTCGACTTCGCTCGGGACGAACGTTTGTGGGTGTCTACGAAGACGGGCGCACTTTGTCACCCGTGCCAGACATTCTCCAAATGCCTTGGCAACCGCCCCGGAACCACGAACACCGCGTCGATCCGCATATCCTCGCCAGGTTTCACAAACCGGGGCGCGACCGCCTCGGCCGCCGCTGCGACCCTCTTCAGCCGGTGCCGATCAAGCGCCAGCCCTACGCCATCCGCCGTTCCCCGCGCTTTGACCTCGACGAACGCCACCATCCGCCCGCGCCGCACGATGAGGTCGATTTCCCCCACGGGCGTCCGCACCCGTCGCGCGACGATCCGCCAGCCCTTGAGGTGCAGCCATAAAGCGGCAAGGCTTTCCGCCCGTCGCCCCTGCTTCTCCGCCTCTTTCCGGTTCATTTCAGCTGGAGCGCCCGCTCGTACACGTCCCGCTTCGGCAGCCCCAAGGCCTTCGAAACCTCCGCCGCCGCGCGCGAGACGGACAGCCGCTCCAACGCGTCCTTCAGTGCCGCATCGAGATCATCGGCGCTGGCCCCTTCCGGTTCACCGGGCGGGCCCACCACGATCACGATCTCGCCCTTGGGCGGCGCCTCAGAATAGCGGATGGCGAGTTCGGAAAGGGTGCCCGTCACCGTCTCCTCGAACTTCTTCGAAATCTCGCGCGATACCGCCGCTTCGCGATCACCCAGCCCCGCCGCCATCGCCTCCAGCGCTGCATTAAGCCTTGGCCCGCTCTCGTAGAAAATGAGCGTCGCCCGAACGCTCCCCACTTCCGCAATGGCCGAAGCCCGCGCCCCAGCCTTGGATGGCAGGAAGCCCATGAACAGAAACCGATCGGTCGGAAGCCCCGCCAGGGTCAGCGCCGCGATCGCCGCACACGGCCCTGCCACCGTGTACACGGCCCGCCCTGCCGCCCGTGCGTCGCGCACCAGCTTGAAGCCGGGATCGGAGATAAGCGGCGTTCCCGCGTCCGACACCAAAGCCACCGCCTCCCCCGCCATCCGCGCGATCAGGTCCGGCCGCACCCTGTCGGCATTGTGATCGTGATAGGGGGTCATGGACTTACGGACGCCGATATGGGCGAGCAGCTTCGCGGTGACGCGGCTGTCCTCCACCGCGATGACGTCAGCGCGGGTCAGCACGTCTGCAGCATGGGGGCTCAAATCGGAAAGATTGCCGATTGGAGTCGCCACGATATAAAGGCCGGGGGCAAGGTTCGCGTTCATAAGGTGAGTTTCGTCATGGCAGACCAGTCCCGCATTCCGCAAGCACGTCGCTCGTTCCTCAAGATTACGGGCGCTGGACTCATCACGCTCGCCATTGCCGCTTGTCAGGTCGTGCCCAAGGGCCCGCCGCGCCAGCCGGGCGTGCCGCAGCCGGGCCACGAACCCGCCATCAATCTTCCGCCCGAAGAAACGCGCAATCGAGTCGCCGTGCTCGTGCCGCTCACCGGCGAAAATGCGGGCGTCGGAACCTCCATCGCCAATGCCGCCAATCTCGCGCTTCTCGACACGGGCGGCGAGCGTATCCGCATCACCGTTTACGACACCGCGAAATCCGGTGCGGCGGCGGCGGCCAATGAGGCGCTCGCGGCGGGCAACGGCCTCATCCTCGGCCCGCTTCTTTCCGAAGACGTGCGCGCCGTCGCGCCCATCGCCCGCGCCGCGCGAATTCCCGTCATTTCCTTCTCAAACGATACCGGCATTGCGGGCGACGGCGTGTTCGTGATGGGCTTTACGCCCACCCAGTCGATCGACCGGATCGTCGCTCATGCTCGATCCTCAGGCGTCCAGCGCTTCGGCGCGCTCGTTCCGGACGGCGTCTATGGCCAGCGCGCGGGCCAGGCGATGATCGATGCAGTGAAGACATCCGGCGGCCGCCTCGTCGCCATGGAAAATTTCGACCGCACTCCGGCCTCGCTCCGCTCCGCCATCACCCGCCTCAACGGCAAGGGGCAATATGATGCGGTGCTGATCGCCGACGGCGGCCGCATCGCCGTCGCCGCCGCGCCGCTCATCAAGAACGGCCCGTCCAAGGCCGCGCGCCTGCTCGGCACCGAACTCTGGTCGACCGATCGCGAGCTTGGCAAGACACCCACCCTGCGCGGCGCCTGGTTCGCGGCGCCTTCGGACACACTCTTCAACCAGCTCATCACTCGCTACCGCGCGCGCTACCACAAAACGCCCTACCGCCTCGCGAGCCTGGGCTATGACGCGGTGCTGCTGACGGTGCGGATCGCGGGCGATTGGGACTTGGGCCGCCCCTTCCCCGCCCGCGCGATCCTGTCCGACGAAGGCTTCACCGGCGTCGACGGCGCCTTCCGCTTCAAGAGCGACGGCACCGCGCAGCGGATGCTGGCCGTGCAGGAAGTGACGGCGACGGGGACGAATGTGGTGTCAGCCGCGCCCAAGGGCTTTGGAAGGGACTAATCCCGCTTCCCCAAAGAAATGAACTGCCCCGACCCCGCTAGGGCTGAGCCCGTCGAAGCCCGTGTGAATCGTGCGTTGCACACGCCCTTCGACAAGCTCAGGGCTAGCGGTGGTAATTAAGCCCGAACCACCTCGGCAAGGATCGCGTCGAGCAGGATCATGCCGCGTGGTGTGACCGCCAGCCGTTCCCCGTCGCGCCGGATCAGCTCCGCACGCTCGAGCCGCCCGGCTGCGGCCAGATCGACGATATCCGCCACACCTTTGCCAACGAGCGCGGCGATGCGATCCAAATCCACACCCTCGCGAAGCCGAAGCCCCATAAGTAGGGCTTCCATCGCCTGATCGGTGGGCGCAAGCGGAGCCTCTTCCTGCAGCCCATGACCATTACGCGCCAATGCCGACAGCCAGTTTTCCGGCTTCCGGTGCCGCTGCGTCGCCAGCCCCCCGCGCCGCCCGTGTGCGCCCGGACCGATGCCCGCATAGGTGCCGTAGCGCCAGTAAGTGAGGTTGTGCCTACTCTCCTCGCCGGGACGGGCATGGTTGGACGTTTCGTAAGCCGGAAGGCCCGCCGCGCCCGTCATCGCCTGCGTGAGTTCGTAAAAGCCAGCCGCCTCATCCGCATCCTTCGGCGCCAATTCTCCTTTGGCGAACAAGGCGGCAAAGCGCGTCCCCGGCTCGATGGTGAGTTGATAGAGGGACATGTGCCCGGTCCCGAAGGACAAAGCCCGCGCCAGTTCCGCTTCCCACGCGGCTTCATC
The DNA here is from genome assembly GCF_003012815.1 of Allosphingosinicella vermicomposti. GTDB lineage: Bacteria > Pseudomonadota > Alphaproteobacteria > Sphingomonadales > Sphingomonadaceae > Allosphingosinicella > Allosphingosinicella vermicomposti. The sequence goes on from NZ_PXYJ01000002.1 coordinate 25,035, forward strand.
CTGCTCCGGAAGCGCATAGATGAGATCGAAGCTGACCCGCGAAAAATGCTTTTGCGCGGTGTCGAGCGCCCCAAGCCCTTCTTCCACGTCATGCGCGCGGCCGAGGAAGCGCAGCGCCTGATTATCGAGCGATTGCAAACCGAGCGACACCCGGTTCACCCCCGCCGCCGCGAGGTCAGCGAAGCGCGCCGCTTCGACCGACGACGGATTAGCCTCCAGTGTGATCTCGATATCGGGCGCGAGGCCCCAATGCCGCTCCGCCGCCTCAAGAAGCGCGGCGACGGTCGCGGGCGGCATGAGCGAAGGCGTACCCCCGCCGAAGAAGATGGACGTCAGCCTGCGTTCGGGAAGCAGAGCCGCCTCATGCGCCATGTCGACGAGCAGCGCCTCCCGCCACTGCGCCTGGTCCACGGCCTCGCGGACGTGACTGTTGAAGTCGCAATAAGGGCATTTCGAAACGCAGAATGGCCAATGAATGTAGAGGGCGAGCGCATCTTCCAAGCCCCCTCCGTCATGCTGAACTTGTTTCAGCATCCATTTCTCCACCGACGGAATGCATGGTCAGATGAACCCTGAACCAAGTTCAGGGTGACGCTCGTCATCCGATCAAAGCCTCCACCAACTTCCGAAAAGCATCCGCACGATGGCTCATCGCGTGCTTTTCGCTCTGGTCCATCTCACCGAACGTCTCGTCCCGCCCGATCGGCTGGAACATGGGATCATAGCCAAAGCCCCGCTCTCCGCGCGGCGGCCAGACGAGCGCGCCGTCCACCCGGCCTTCGAAGCTTTCGATATGTCCATCCGGCCAGCAGACCGACAGCGCGCACACGAAATGGGCGCTGCGCCCCGCCTCCGGCCCCTTGGCGAGCAGTTCGTTGTGGACCCGCTCCATCGCATAGCCAAAGTCGCGCTCGACCTTCACGTCGCCCGCATCGTCCGCCGGATCGACCGCGCGCTCCGACCAGGGAAGCTCCGCCCAGCGCGCCGAATAGATGCCGGGCGCCCCGTCCAATCCATCGACGCAAAGGCCGCTATCGTCGGCCAGCGCGGGCAGACCCGACAGGTCCGCCGCCGCCCGCGCCTTCAGTTCGGCATTGTCGACAAAGGTGTTTCCCGTCTCGTCCGGCTCCGGCAGGCCGAGGTCCGCAGCCGACACCGGCTCGATCCCATAGGGACCGAGCAAGGCGGCGATCTCGCGAATCTTGCCCTTGTTATGGCTGGCGATCACCAGTCTGCCCGGCTCCAGACGGCGCGTCACCGGCCGCTGGCCTTGTCTTGCGCGGCGAAGATTTCCGTGCAGCCAATCCGCGCAAGGCGGAGCAGCCGGAGCAGGCCTTCCTCGTCATAGCATTCACCTTCTGCCGTCACTTGCGCCTCGATGATGTTGCCGTCGTCAGTCAGCACGAAATTGCCGTCGGCGCCGGCGGTGGAATCCTCATCATAATCGAGGTCGAGCACGGCGGTTCCGCCATGGATGCCGCAGGACACCGCCGCGACCTTCCGCTCGATCGGATCTTCCGCGATTAGCCCTTGCGCGATCAGCTTGTCGACCGCGACGCGGAGCGCCACCCAAGCGCCGGAAATCGCCGCCGTCCGCGTGCCGCCGTCGGCCTGGATGACGTCGCAGTCGAGCGTGATCTGCCGCTCGCCGAGCTTTTGAAGGTTCACCGCCGCGCGCAGCGACCGGCCAATGAGGCGCTGAATTTCCTGCGTCCGCCCCGATTGTTTGCCCTTCGCCGCCTCACGGCTCCCCCGCGTATGCGTTGCGCGCGGCAGCATGCCATATTCGGCCGTCACCCAGCCCTGCCCCTTGCCGCGCAGGAAGGGCGGCACCTTCTCTTCGATAGAGGCGGTGCACAGCACCTTGGTATCGCCAAAGCTCACCAGCACGCTGCCTTCGGCATGGCGGGTGAAATTGGGTTCTATGGAGATGGCCCGCATCTGATCGGGCGCGCGTCCTGAAGGGCGCATGAAATTCCTTTCGTTAGGTTTGGACGGGCCTTACCGCCGCCCCTTCGCTTGCGCCACCCCCCAACACCGTCATGCTGAACTTGTTTCAGCATCCATTTCTCCGCCAGCGGGATGCGTTTCACGATGGACCCTGAAACAAGTTCAGGGTGACGGTGGTGACGAACCGGTCGATCTTTACTAAATACCCCCCATGACCACCCCGCCCGTCTCCGAACTCACCGCCCGCGCCCGCGATGTGTTCCGGCTCGTGGTCGAGGGCTATCTCGACACCGGCCAGCCGGTCGGCTCGCGCACCATATCGCGCATTTCCACGCTTAATCTCTCCCCCGCCTCGATCCGCAACGTCATGCAGGATCTGGAGGAAGAGGGCCTCCTTGCCGCGCCGCACACGTCGGCAGGTCGCATCCCCACCGAAACCGGCCTCCGCCTCTTCGTCGACGGCATGATGCAGGCCGCGCAGCCGAGCGCCGAGGAACAAGCGCAGATCGAAGCCCGCCTAGCCCGTGGCGGCGGCCCGATCGAAGACGCCCTCGCCGCCGCCACCGCTGCCCTCTCCGGACTCTCCGCCTGCGCCGGAATCGTGCTGGTGCCAAAGCGCGAGCCGGTTTTGCGGCAACTCGGTTTCGTCCAGCTCTCCGCGACACAAGCCCTCGCCGTCATGGTCGGCAATGACGGGTCGGTCGAAAACAGGGTCATCGACCTCCCCCCCGGCGTCACCGCCTCGCAGCTCAACGAAGTCGGCAATTATGTGAGCGCTCGCCTCACCGGCCTCACCCTCGGCGAAGCGCAAGCGCGCCTCCTTGAAGAAATCGCGCAAGGCCAGGCCGCGCTCGATCAGGCCGCGCAGCAGCTCATCCAGCGCGGCCTTGCCATCTGGTCCGAAGACGGCGCCGCCCGCCCCGTCCTCATCGTGCGCGGACAGGCGAACCTCATCGATCAGGCTGCGGCCGCCGATCTGGAACGCGTCCGCCAGCTCCTCGACGAGCTGGAAGGCAAGGAGGAAATCGCGCGCCTCCTCGACAGCGCACGCGCGGGGCAAGGCATGAAGATTTTCATTGGGTCCGAAAACAAGCTCTTCGCGTTATCGGGCTCATCCGTTATCGCCGCGCCCTATCGCGGCGGCGATGGTCGCGTGGTCGGCGTAGTGGGCGTGATCGGCCCCACCCGCTTGAACTATGCGCGCGTCGTCCCAATGGTTGATTTTACTGCACAGGCATTATCGAGATTGATGGCATGACCAACGAACAAAATCTGCACGACGAAGCCGAAGAGATCCGCGCGGAAACCGCCGCCGACGCGCCTGAATTGAAGGAGCATGACGCAATCGCGCGGCTTCAGGAGGAGCTTGCCGAGGCCAAGCAGCAGACGCTCTACGCGCAGGCCGAAACCCAGAATGTCCGCCGCCGCCTCGAAAAGGACGCGCAGGACGCCCGCGCTTATGCCGCGACCGCCTTCGCCCGCGACATCCTTTCTGTGAAGGACAATCTCGACCGCGCCCTCGCCGCTATCCCCGCAGAAATGCGCGAGGATGAAAAGATGAAGGGCCTCGTCACCGGCCTCGAAGCCACCGGCCGCGAACTCGACACGGTTTTCCAGCGCCACGGCATCACCCGCATCGACGCGATGGGCCAGCCCCTCGATCCCAACAAGCATCAGGCGATGATCGAAATCGAAAGCCCGGATGCGGAGCCCGGCATGATCGTGCAGGAAATGCAGGCCGGTTATATGATCAAGGACCGTCTGCTGCGTCCGGCTCTCGTCGGCGTCGCGAAGAAAGGCTGATCGGCCGATCCGTTCAGCCGCGCGTCAGGGAGCGTGGACTTAACTGTCCCGGTCAAAAGGGAATTTGGGGGATTAGGGACATGAAAACATCTTGGCTCTTGCTCGCGGGCGCTGCGGTAACGCTCGGCGGCTGCACGCTTGATGAAATGGAAATGCCCAACGCGCCGCCCGGCGCATTGGAAGACGCCGTTCTGTCCGGCATCGCGCCCGGTATTTATAGAGGCGAATTCGCGATTGCCGGCGTTGTCGGCCCCTTCGAGCGCGGCGAAGACCGCTATCGCATGGGCGGCGAACGCAACAAGGAAGGCGGCGCGCATTTTGTCGCCCGTGGCCCCGGCGTCGACGGCGCGGTCAGCGGCGATTGCCAGTTCCGCGCCAGCGACTACGGCTCGAACAATTTCTCCTATCGCCAGAAGCCGCTCCGCTATCGCTGCCAGTTCGAACGGAACGGCCGCCAGATCGACGCGCACCTCGAACTGGAAGAACAGGCGAGCTACCGTGACGAGAGGGCCGGCTATCTCTTCTATCGCGGCGAACGGATCGAAATTCGCTCCTCCCACGATGGCGCGCTGACCACGCACCCGTCTTCGGCGCCGCTCGGCTATACGATGTCGGTCAACGGCCAGGATATTGGCGGCGTCGATCTCACCGCTGGCCAGCACAAGCGCGCCTATCTGCCGCGCGATCCCGCTTACCGCGAGGCCGCGATTATCGGCAGCATCGCGCTCGCCCTGTTCCTAGATCCGGACGCGCGACCGGAATTCGACAGCGATTATTCCAACTGAATAGGTGTCCGCCGGGCCCTGCCCGGCGGAACGCCGTCAGCCGATCTTCTGGCCGGTCTTTTCCCAGTCGGCAAGGAAGGCTTTCAGGCCATTCTCGGTCAGCGGATGCTTGAACAGCTGGTGAATGACTGACGGAGGCGCGGTCATCACGTCCGCGCCGAGCTTTGCCGCATCATGCACGTGAATGGGGTTGCGCACGCTTGCGACCAGGATTTCCGTGCCGAAATCGTAATTGTCGTAAATCTCGCGGATGTCGGCGATCAGCTCCATGCCCGGATAGCCGACATCGTCGTGACGGCCCACGAAAGGCGAGATGAACGTCGCACCGGCCTTCGCCGCAAGCAATGCCTGATTGGCCGAGAAGCAAAGGGTGACGTTCACCATCGTGCCTTCGCCGGTCAGCGCCTTGCAGGTCTTGAGGCCATCGACGGTCAGCGGCACCTTCACCGTGATGTTGTCGGCAATTTTGCGAAGGATTTCCGCCTCGCGCATCATTTCCGCGTGGTCGAGCGCGACGACTTCGGCCGAAACCGGACCGGGCACGATCTTCGCGATCTCGGCAACCACCTCCAGGAAATCGCGACCCGATTTGTGGATCAGCGAAGGATTGGTCGTAACGCCGTCCAGCAGGCCGGTGCCGGCCAGTTCCTTGATGTCGTTAATGTCCGCGGTATCGACGAAGAATTTCATGGCTGGGGCGTCCCCGAATCGTGGAAGTGATGGGCGCCCCTATAGCGCGGATCGGCGGTCGAGAATCTGATAATCTCGGCAAAGTTAGATGACGTTCTCTTCTTCAGGTCGGAGCGGCATTTCAATCGGCCTTTTGTGCCCCGACCATCTGATCCGTGTCAGGTTCGACAGCGCGGGCAGCGACGAAATTCTCGCCTTCCCGCCAGATCAGATGCCGCGTACCGCCCGGCGCAAAGACCTCGATGCCCGGCATCGCCACATCCGCAATGCCCTTGACGCATTCCGGCGTGTCGCGGCCATCCGCCCGTGCACAGGCGATGGCATAGCGTCCAGGTTGCAGCAACCGGATGCCGCGATGAATGAGCGCGCCTTTGTCGGGCTGATGTGCCGCCACGATATGCACCGACCGGTTGGCCGCTTTCGCAAGAACGATATCGATATCGTGCCTGTAACTGTGCGGCACCACGTTGATCCGCGCGACATCGTCCGCGCCGTCGCCGTCGAAATCGCCCCTTACCTGCGTCGGCAAGGACGCCGCTTCCGTCCAGGATATTTCACGGCCCCGCATTTCTTCGGCCCGATCCTGGAAGAAGGCGGCGGCAACAAGCGCCAGCATCGTGATCATTGCATGCTTCTCCGCAAAAGCCGCTTTTAGCCGCTTTATTGCCGCTCCTGAAGACGGCATCGCACTTCGGCCCGAAAGATCGTCCTACCACCCTGTTTTTCCATGACGTTCCGGAACAGGCGCGCTTCGCGGCCGGTTTTTCCGACGCTCGCTTGCGGGCGGGCGAAACAACGGTGTTAGGATGTGTGACATGGCCAACAAAGACCAAGGCAGCGACCGCCAAAGTCAAGGTGCGAACAAACAGCAGCAGCAAGGCGGCAGCCGCCAAAGCGACAATAAGCAGCAACAACAGCATGGCGGTCATAAGGAACGCCAGCAGGGCGAAGGCAGCCGGGGACGCGGCCGCGAATAAGCCCCTTTGCGCGGGCGCCTGCGGGCGCCCGCCTCTCTTTCCGTCTTATCGTCCACCCCAACCCGCAAGTCTATTTTCGTTATAGCGACGAAACCGAACAGCCCGGCGCGAAATCTCCGTTTTCGCATCCACCGCCTTGAAAAGCGGGCATTACCGGGGCGGAACGTTTCCAACGGCTTATCGTTTTCGACATGCCAAATATGCGGGCCGCCCGGCATCCCCTAGCTGGGCTTTCGCCCCTTTGGTCCGCAATAAACGGGAGAAGCAACATGAAGAATGCCCTCATCGCAGTCCTTTCGGCTGGTGCTCTGTCTCTTGGTGCGTGCAGCACCACCGACACCGCCCAGAATGAAGAAACCCTGCAGTCCGCAGGCACCGGTGCCGCTATTGGCGCCGCAGCCGGTGCTGGTGTAGGCGCCGTCGTCGGCGGCCTCAGCCCGATCGAAGGCGCCGTGATCGGTGCCGCAGTCGGCGGCATTGCCGGCGCCATCTGGGCCGACCGCGACAATGACGGACGCGCCGATGGTTATTACCAGAACGGCACTTATTATGAAGGCCGTCCGCCGGCAAACACCCAGCCCGTCTATCAGGCTCCGCCGCCCGCCCAGGCTCCGATGGCTTCCGGCGAACGCGGCTAAGAGCGTATCGACTTCGAAAAATGACAATATCTCTATCCTCATGCGCCGGCCGACACCCCCGACGGTCGGCGCATATTTTCCTCCTCTCGGCCGTCATGCCCGCTTTGCTCGCCTTCGCGAGTCCGGCGATGGCGGACGTGCGCGTTCCCACTACGCTTCAAGAGCTTAAGGATGAAATCCGCGCGGAAGGCGGGAAGAAAGAGATACGGGAATTCTACCGGGCGCGGGATTATCGTCCGGTCTGGGTTTCGGGAACGGTTGTCCGCCCGGAGGCGGACCGGCTCGTCGCCCTCCTTCAACATGCTGGAGTCGATGGGCTCGACCCCGACGATTACAAGCCGCGCGCACTCGCCGCAGCTTTGGCGAAAGCCCGCACCGGCGATGCTGAAGCGCTGGCCGAAGTGGAGCTCCGCCTGTCCCGCGCTTATGCGGATTATGCGCGCGATGTCGCGAAGCCGGGTAAGCTCGATATTCATTATGTGGACCCTGAATTGGCGCCCGACGCGCTGAGCCGCCGTGCGGCGCTCGACGCACTGGGTGCCGCGCCTTCGCTCCGCACCTTCCTCGATACGATGGGCTGGATGCATCCGTCTTATGGGGCTCTCCGGGCGGCATATATCGCCGCGCCGGGCCGTTATGGCCCTGCCGAACGTCAAATCCTGAACCTCAATCTCGATCGGCTGCGTACCCTGCCCGCCCAGGGCCGCTATGTCCTTGTCGATGCCGCAGCCCAGCGCCTCTATCTCTATGACAATGGCAAGGTACAGGATTCGATGCGCGTCGTCGTTGGCAAGGAAAGCCAGCAGACGCCGATGATGGCGGGCTTCATCCGCTATACCGCGGTCAATCCCTATTGGAACGTGCCGCCCGATCTCGTCGCCGAACGCATCGCGCCGCATGTGCTGTCGAGCGGGCTGCCCTACCTTCAATCCCGAGGTTATGAAATTCTGTCCGACTGGTCGGACAATGCCGTTCCAGTCGATCCGACGCGCATCGATTGGCGGGCGGTGGCCAATGGCGCGACGCAGCTTCGCGTCCGGCAGAAACCCGGCCCCGCCAATGCCATGGGCCGGATGAAGTTCATGTTTCCCAACAAGCTCGGCGTCTATCTGCACGACACGCCCGACAAGGATTTGTTCGGCGATAGCGACCGCCGGGCGAGTGCGGGCTGCGTGCGCCTTGAAGATGCGCCGCGTCTCGCCCGCTGGCTCTATGGCAAGCCGGTCGCCGTACCGCGCGGCAAGCCCGAACAGCGCCTCGACCTGCCCAAGCCCGTTCCGGTTTACATCACCTACCTGACAGCGGCCGCCGACAAGGGCCGCATCGCCTTCCGCGACGACATCTATAATCGCGACGGGATCCAGCTGGCCGGCGGCTCGTATACCCACGCGGCTGCGCGATAAACCGGTCGCGCCGGCACCTGTCTTTCCCAATGCGCTCCCCGGCCCGATTGCACTGTCAGCAGACTTGATGCACGACACGGGAAAATGCTTGGGGGACGCATGGCTGCGATCGATCATTACGCCATTCTGGGCGTCTCGCCGTCATCGGACGACGTCGTCATCCGCGCTGCCTTCAAAGCGCTTATGCTCAAATATCATCCAGACACGAATCGCTCGGCGGACGCGACGCGCCGAGCGGCTGAGATCAATGCGGCTTATCACATCCTCGGCGACCCGGAGCGCCGTCGCGCTTACGACGCCTTAAAAGGCGGAGGAGCATCATCAGCTCCACCTCCACCTCCACCTCCACCTCCACCTCCACCTCCACCTCCACCTCCACCCACACCCCACAGCGGAGGGGAGACCTCTGACAACGGCAAGGCTTGGTCGTGGGACCGCCTGTTCGTTCCGGGCGGGATCGTAGCACTCCTTCTCATCATCGCGGCCTTTCGCGATGATGAGTCGAGCCTCGCCAACGTCGCCATGACCGAATTGGGGAACGAGTTGGTCCTCGACACGGCCGACTCCCTCGCCGCCGAAGCGCCACCATCGGATTGGCTGACTGCGGACACCAATGCCCAGGTGGATCTGGCCAATATTTCCGAGCCGCTTTTCCAGCCGCCGGCGCCCCCCACGCCGTTGAGCTTCACCGATATTGAGCGCGCGGCCTATGACTTCGACCGAGTTATGGCGCATAAGGGCCTGGCGGGCGCCCCGGGCATTCAGCCAGCGCTGCCACAAGGCAGAAGAGCAGGCGCCGTCCTGGCAAGCCGCGGATCGCTGCGCCGCTTTCGACTTCGCGGCGCGCTATATCGATCGCGGCATCGCGCAGGCGGGGGGCACCTCCGATGATCCCTATTTCGCTTTCATGGCCGACAATCAGGCCGATACTTATCAGCCTTTCGACCTCACCCCGTATTTGCTGCGCGATCGGCTGGAAAAGATCAGACGGGCCGTTGAGCCGGTGGTAGCCCAGGCTATCACCGCGCGCCTTGCCAGCAGCGAGGGTGAAATGCCCCAGGCCGATGACTTGGAACCTTGAGGAACGGCAAAGAGTGTACGGCCCGTTCGGTCCGGGCCGTGCTTCCCAACGTCCGAACTCCACCTTAGATGGAGGGCGTGAGCCGGGTCCGTGTCATCATCCTGAATTCCGCCCTCGGCCCGCTCGACTATCGCGTGCCCCATGGCATGAACGTCGAGCCGGGCTCGATCGTCATCGCCCCGCTCGGTCCGCGCCAGCTGGTCGGCGTCGTCTGGGAGCCTGACCGGCTCGCGACCGAGGAAGTGGGCGACAATCGCCTCCGCCCCCTTCTCCACGCCTATGACGCTCCACCTTTATCGGAGCCGTTGCGACGCCTGATCCAATGGACGGCGAATTACTATCTCGCGCCGCTCCCCTCGGTTCTGCGCATGGCGCTCGCCTCGATGAGCGCGCTGGAGGGCGCCCGCACGATCACCGAATATCGCCCCACAGGCCTCGTCCCCGATCGCCTGACGCCGCAACGCGCGCAGGCACTGGATCGGATCGCCGGGCGTCAGGGGCTGGTGAAGGAACTCGCCCTCGCGGCCGACGTCTCCGACGCCGTCATCCGCGGCCTCGTCAAGGCAGGCGCGGTGGAGGCGGTGGAAGTCGATATCGACGCCCCGTTCCCCCTTCCCGATCCAGACCACGCTCCGCCCGAGCTGGAACAGCAGCAGCAGGACGCCGCAGCCCTCTTCATCGACGCCGTTCAGAAGGCAGAATTCGCCCCCTTCCTCCTCGACGGCGTCACCGGCTCGGGCAAGACCGAAGTCTATTTCGAAGCCGTCGCGCAGGCGCTTCGCAACGACCGCCAGACCCTCGTCCTCCTCCCCGAAATTGCGCTGACCGAGCCCTTCCTGAAGCGCTTCTCCGCCCGCTTCGGCGTCGAGCCCGTCGCCTGGCATTCGGGCCTGCGCCAATCCCAGCGCCGCCGCGCCTGGCGGGCCATATCCGCCGGACAGGCAAGGGTCGTGGTCGGCGCCCGCTCCGCCCTCTTCCTGCCCTACGCCAATCTCGGCCTCATCGTCGTCGACGAAGCGCATGAGGTGAGCTTCAAGCAGGAAGACGGGGTCCAATATCACGCCCGCGACGTCGCGGTGATGCGCGCCAAGCTCGAAGCCGTTCCGGTCGTCCTCGCCTCCGCCACCCCCGCCATTGAAACGCGCCAGATGGCCGAGATCGGCGTCTATCGCGAAGTGAAGCTCGAAGGCCGCTATGGCGCCGCGCAAATGCCGGACATAGAGGCGATCGACCTCATCGCCGATCCGCCCGTGCGCGGCCGCTGGCTCGCTCCCCGCCTCGTCCGCGAGATCGAGGATAACCTGGAGCGGGGCGAGCAGACCCTGCTCTTCCTTAACCGTCGCGGCTATGCGCCGCTCACCCTGTGCCGCACCTGCGGGCATCGCTTCCAATGCCCCAATTGCACCGCATGGATGGTCGAGCACCGGCTGATGCACCGCCTCGCCTGCCACCATTGCGGCCATGTCATGCCTCCACCTCGCGCCTGCCCGGAATGCAGTGAGGAAGACAGCCTTGTCGCCTGCGGCCCCGGCGTCGAGCGCATCGCGGACGAAGTCGCCGCCCTCTGGCCCGAGGCGCGCACCGCGATCGTTACGTCCGACACCATCTGGTCCCCCGCCAAGGCCGCCGAATTCGTCGGCCGCATGGAACGCGGCGAGATTGACATCGTCGTCGGCACGCAACTCGTCACAAAGGGCTATCATTTCCCGAACCTCACCCTCGTCGGCGTGGTCGACGCGGACCTCGGCCTGCAAGGGGGCGACCTCCGCGCCGCCGAACGGAGCTTCCAGCAGATTTGCCAGGTATCGGGCCGCGCCGGACGTGGCGAAAAGCCGGGCCGAGTCCTCGTCCAAACCCACGAACCCCTGGCCCCCGTCATCAGCGCCCTGGTCAGCGGCGATGTCGAAGGCTTCTACGCCGCCGAAACCGAGGCTCGCCGCAGCGCCGCCATGCCCCCCTTCGGCCGCCTCGCCGGGATCATCGTCTCATCCGAAGACCTCGCTGAAGCCACCGAAACCGCCCGCCTCATCGGCAAGACCGCGCCAATTGTCGAAAATATGGCGGTCTTCGGCCCCGCCCCCGCCCCGCTCGCCATGCTCCGGGGCCGCCACCGCCAGCGCCTTCTCGTCCATGCCGCGCGGTCATTGGACGTGCAGGACATCATCCGCGAATGGCTAGGCAAGCTCGATTGGCCGCGCGGCGTGCGCGTCGCGGTGGACGTCGATCCTTATAGCTTTCTCTAAGCCCATCACCTTCGTGCTCCTGCGAAAGCAGGAGCCCCGTCGCGCCACCGGAAGAGCTGGACTCCTGCTTTCGCAGGAGCACAATGATGCTGCCTACTGCCCGTTCGCTGCCCCCGTACCCGTCGCGTCACTGTCGGCGGATGGCAGCGCCTGCTCGGTATTGGTGCTTTCATCCACGGCATAACCGCAACTCCGCACCGCGAAGACCAGAATGGCGAGCAGAAAGATGATACCAATAATGATCATCGGAAGGTTGCGTTTGGCCTCCTTCCGATCGACCTCCCCCGTCACGTCGCCCGAAGCCCAGGCCGATGCGGATACCGTTTCAGTATCGCCCACCCACCGGTCGCGCGCGGTGGCGGCGGGCAAAGAGAGGTGAACATGATCGTCCACTCGCGCGACCCATTCCGACCGGATGAAATAATGGCCCTGCGGATGCACGGTCGAGTGGATGCGAATGCGCTCGCGATCATCCCGATCAACGACACCGATCATTCCGCCGTCGGAGCCAAGCACCTGCTGGCCAATGCGAATCCCATTCATCGCAGCCTCCTTTTTCAGAAACGGCAATGCGGAAGCGGCCTTTCTGGTTCCGGATCAGATCCGATCGGCGCGGGCGGCGAAGCAGCCACGCCGGGCATTGTGAATGTGGAGATAGCTGACGTGTGGATTGCCGAACATGCGTTCGATCAACGGCTCGAGTTCCGCGCCCTCCACACATTCCGCATCCACCATCATGTGCATCGCGTCGAAAGCGCGGATGGACAATAATCTTATGCCAAGGACGGCCGGCACCTCATTTTCGAACAGGGCGGGTTCACGCGCATTTTCACGAACGAAAATGGCGTGACGCGACCGGTAGGGCGTGTCGGCGCCCTGATGTTCGTGATTGAGGAGAAGCAACGTCTCGCCCGGCTCTGCATCCTCCAACGTGATACGACATGGAAAGCCCGGCTTGCTGTCCGCAACCATGCGAAGGACGCCACGCGCCTTCAGCGCTTCATCGCTAAGGCCGAATAGCGGCTGGAAGTCCGCAAGCGGTAAGCCGCTGATACGATAACCCGTCATACGTCTTTCTCCCGCTCAAGCAATTTCACCTTCCGCTCCAGCCCATAAGCGTAGCCGCCGAGCGTCCCGTCGCCGCGTTTGGCGCGGTGGCAAGGAATGAGGATAGCGATCTGATTGGCGCCGCATGCCGTACCCGCCGCGCGGACGGCCTTTGCATTGCCCGCCTGGGCCGCGAGCGCCGCATAACTCAGCGTCTCGCCCGGTGGAATGCGGGAAAGCTCGCGCCACACCGCTTCCTGAAAGGCCGTGCCGCGCACGTCGAGCGGCAGATCGTGCGGCTTTTCCGGCGCGTTCACCGCAGCCACAGCGCGCTGGACGAGATTGGCGAGGTCCGCGCCGCCCTCCTCAATCACCGCATGTGGAAAGCGCGCCCGCAACATCGCCTCATCCTCGTCGAACGACAGGCGGCAGATGCCCTTATCCGTCGCGGCAAGGAACATGGTGCCAAGCGCCGTCTCCGCCGTCGTCCAGCGGATCGTCTCGCCACGCCCGCCGTCCCGCCATGATTTGGGGTTCATGCCCAGCCTCCCCTTCGCATCCGCATAGAAACGCGACGATCCGGAATAGCCCGCCGCATAAATCGCCTCGGTAACGCTTGCGCTATCGCCCAGCGCCTCCTTCAGCCGCCCGGCGCGCAGGGCCCGCGAATAAGCGGCGGGCGTGATGCCCGTCGCGCGCTTGAAGATGCGGTGAAGGTGAAAGGGCGAATAGCCGGTGGCGGCAGCCAGATCTTCGAGCGAGGGGGCCTCCTCCGCATTCGCCATCAGCTCGAAACACTGCGCCAGAGCTCCCTCGTCGCGGCTCACCTCATCCGGCTTGCAGCGCAAACAGGCGCGAAGGCCCGTCGCAGCCGCATCCGACCCGGTGGCGAAAAAGCGCACATTCTCCCGCTTGGGATGCCGTGCCGCGCAGGACGGGCGGCAATAGATGCCTGTGGTCAGCACACCCGTCACGAACCGCCCATCCATGCGGCGATCGCGCGCCAAGACAGCGCTCCAGGCTTCGTCGTCGGTGATGGGCTGGATAGACATAAGGGCTATTTAGGCGCTGGCGATGCGAGCCGCACTCCAAAGCTTGCGATCAAACATTCTAATTAGCGTCATTCCGGCGAAAGCCGGAATCTCATGACGAGAACGCGCCTCTCTTGCCAAGAGACCCCGGCTTCCGCCGGGGTGACGAAAGACAGGACGGGAGGGATCCGCACTCCAAGCTTGCGGCTAAATGAATGAATCGCAGAAAAACCGTTCGTGCTGAGTAGGGGCTGAGCGAAGTCGAAGACCCGTATCGAAGCATCGTCCCATGGAGCCCTTCGATACGCCGTTTCGGCAAGCTCAAAGGCTACTCAGGGCGAACGGCCTTTGTGGTCTGAGAACCCTGCGCTTGCCGAAAGCCAACACCCCAGTTGCATCCCCCGCACCCGCCTGCTAGGGGCCGCGCAACCCGATGAGAGGTGTGTGTCGAGACCCGTGTGGCAATGCTCCACGGACCCCGCCCCATAACCTCTCTTTCGCATGGAAAATCCTTTACGGGAGTGACAGGGCGCGTGGAGAATTCCGGCGGCATTCAGGCAAGTCTCGCAGGGCGCTACGCGACCGCGCTGTTCGATCTTGCCCGCGATGAAAAGAAGATCGAGGCGGTTCAGGCCAGCCTGTCGGCCCTCAAGGCCGCGCTCGCCGAATCGGCCGAGTTCAAGGAGCTGACGGTCAGCCCGCTCATTGGCCGCGATGCCGCCGTGAAGGCCGTCGCCGCCGTGGCGCAGTCGATGAAGCTCGACCCGCTGACCGGCAACCTGCTCGGCGTCCTCGCCCAGAACCGCCGCCTTGGCCAGCTTGGGCCTGTCATTCGCGCGTTCAACCAGCTTGCCGCCGCCCATCGCGGCGAAACCACGGCGGAAGTCACCTCCGCCCACCCGCTCGACGACGATCAGGTCGCAGAGCTCAAGAAGAATCTCCGTGCCCGCATGGGCCGTGACATTGCCGTCGACCTGAACGTCGATCCGTCGATCCTCGGCGGCCTCGTGGTCAAGATCGGCAGCCAGATGATCGACGGTTCGATCAAGACGAAGCTCAACACTCTCGCACATGCGATGAAAGGCTGAAAATGGATATCCGCGCCGCAGAAATCTCCAAGGTCATCAAGGACCAGATCGCCAGCTTCGGCACCGAAGCGCAGGTTTCCGAAGTCGGAACCGTGTTGTCGGTCGGCGACGGCGTCGCCCGCATCCACGGCCTCGACAATGTCCAGGCCGGCGAGATGATCGAATTCGCCAACGGCACCAAGGGCATGGCCCTCAACCTCGAAGCCGATAATGTCGGCGCCGTGATCTTCGGTTCCGACGCCGAAATCGGCGAAGGCGATACCGTGAAGCGCACCGGCACCATCGTCGACGTTCCGGTCGGCCGTGGCCTGCTCGGCCGCGTCGTGGACGGCCTCGGCAATCCGATCGACGGCAAGGGTCCGCTTGCAAATGTCGAGCGCCGCCGCGTCGAAGTGAAGGCGCCGGGCATCATCCCGCGCAAGTCGGTGCACGAACCGATGCAGACCGGCCTCAAGGCATTGGACGCTCTCGTCCCCGTCGGCCGTGGCCAGCGCGAGCTGATCATCGGTGACCGCCAGACCGGCAAGACCGCCGTCGCTCTCGACACCTTCATCAACCAGAAGGCCGCCCATCAGGGCAGCGACGAAGGCCAGAAGCTTTATTGCATCTATGTCGCTGTCGGCCAGAAGCGCTCGACCGTCGCGCAGATCGTCCGCGCGCTCGAAGAAAATGGCGCGATGGAATATTCGATCGTCGTTGCCGCCACCGCTTCGGAACCGGCTCCGCTCCAGTTCCTCGCGCCCTACACCGGCTGCACGATGGGCGAATTTTTCCGCGACAACGGCATGCACGCCGTGATCGTTTATGACGATCTTTCCAAGCAGGCCGTCGCTTACCGTCAGATGTCGCTGCTGCTGCGCCGTCCGCCGGGCCGCGAAGCCTATCCGGGCGACGTTTTCTATCTCCACAGCCGCCTTCTCGAGCGCGCCGCGAAAATGAACGACGCGAACGGCAACGGCTCGCTGACCGCGCTGCCGATTATCGAAACGCAGGCCGGCGACGTGTCGGCCTATATTCCGACCAACGTGATCTCGATCACCGACGGCCAGATCTTCCTCGAAACCGACCTCTTCTATCAGGGCGTCCGCCCCGCGATTAACGTCGGCCTTTCGGTGAGCCGCGTCGGTTCGGCCGCGCAGACCAAGGCGATGAAGAAGGTCGCGGGTTCGATCAAACTCGAACTCGCCCAGTATCGCGAAATGGCCGCCTTCGCCCAGTTCGGTTCGGACCTCGACGCGTCGACCCAGAAGCTCCTCAACCGCGGTGCGCGCCTGACGGAACTCCTGAAGCAGCCGCAGTTCAACCCGATGCCGATGGAAGAACAGGTCGTCTCGATCTTCGCCGGCGTGAACGGCTATCTCGACACCGTGCCGGTTGCCGCCGTCACCCGCTTCGAAAGCGCCTTCATCAGCCACATGCGTTCGGATCATGCCGATGTTCTGGCCGCGATCCGCGACAGCAAGGCGCTGGACGACGACACGACGGCGAAGCTCAAGTCGATCCTCGCCGATTTCGTGAAGACGTTTGCCTGATCCGTCACCCTGAACTTGTTTCAGGGTCCATGCGGATGAAGTTTTGGATGCTCGCAGTTGGATGCTGAAACAAGTTCAGCATGACGATTAGGGAAGAAGAGTAGGAAATCATGGCCTCTCTCAAGGCACTCAAAGGGCGGATCAACTCGGTCAAATCGACCCAGAAGATCACCAAGGCGATGAAGATGGTCGCCGCGGCGAAGCTGCGCCGCGCGCAGGCCTCTGCCGAGGCTGGCCGTCCCTATGCGGAACGCCTGCAAGCGGTGATGGCGAGCCTCGCCTCCAAGGTCAGCGTCGGTCCGGAAGGTCCGAAGCTCCTGACCGGCACTGGCAAGGACGACACCCACCTGCTGATCGTCTGCACGTCGGATCGCGGCCTCGCTGGCGCGTTCAACTCGAACATCGTCCGCGCCGCCCGCAAGAAGGCGGACGCACTTCAGGCTCAGGGCAAGACGGTCTACTTCTACCTCGTGGGCCGCAAGGGCCGCGCGGTAATCGCCCGCCTCTTCCCGAAGCAGATCGTGCATCAATATGACACGTCTGCGATCAAATATGTCAACTTCGGCGACGCCCAGGCGATCGCGGAGGAAGTGATCGAGCGCTACAATAGCGGCGGCTTCGACGTCGCCCACCTCTTCTACGCCCGCTTCCAATCGGCTTTGGTTCAGGAACCGACCGAGCAGCAGATCATCCCGGTCCAAATGTCGCCCTCCGCATCATCTTCGCCAACTTCCGGCGCCGATGCGGTCGTCGAATACGAACCGGGCGAAGAGGAAATCCTCACCGATCTCCTCCCCCGCAACATTGCCGTGCAGATCTTCCGCGCGATGCTCGAAAATGCCGCGTCCGAACAGGGCAGCCGCATGACCGCGATGGACAATGCGACGCGCAATGCGGGCGACATGATCAACCGCCTGTCGATCCAGTATAACCGCACCCGCCAGGCCGCGATCACGACCGAACTCGTCGAAATCATCTCCGGCGCCGAAGCGCTTTAAGAATTCAAGAAGGCAAGGAAGCAAATCATGGCAACCGCCGCGAAGCAGACCACCAACAATGTCGGCCGCATCAGCCAGGTCATCGGCGCCGTCGTCGACGTGACCTTCGACACCGGCCTCCCCGCCATCCTGTCGGCGCTCGAGACCACGGTCGACGGCAACCGCCTCGTCCTCGAAGTCGCGCAGCACCTCGGTGAAAACACCGTCCGCACCATCGCGATGGACTCGACCGACGGCCTGACGCGTGGCCAAACCGTGACTGCGACCGGCTCGCAGATCCGCGTTCCGGTTGGCCCGAAGACGCTCGGCCGCATCATGAACGTGGTCGGTGAGCCGATCGACGAGCGCGGCCCGATCGGTTCGGAGCTTACCGCCCCGATCCACGCCGAAGCCCCGCTCTTCATCGATCAGTCGACCGAAACGAGCATCCTCGTCACCGGCATCAAGGTCATCGACCTTCTCGCCCCCTACGCAAAGGGCGGCAAGATCGGCCTGTTCGGCGGTGCGGGCGTCGGCAAGACGGTGCTCATTCAGGAACTGATCAACAACATCGCGAAGGGCCATGGCGGCACCTCCGTGTTCGCGGGCGTCGGTGAGCGCACCCGCGAAGGCAACGACCTTTATCACGAATTCCTCGACGCGGGCGTCATCGCCAAGGATGCGGACGGCAACGCGACCTCCGAAGGTTCCAAGGTCGCCCTGGTTTATGGCCAGATGAACGAGCCGCCGGGCGCCCGTGCGCGTGTCGCCCTCTCCGGCCTCACCATCGCGGAATATTTCCGCGACCAGGAAGGCCAGGACGTGCTCTTCTTCGTCGACAACATCTTCCGCTTCACCCAGGCGGGCGCGGAAGTGTCGGCGCTACTGGGCCGTATTCCGTCGGCCGTGGGCTACCAGCCGACCCTGTCGACGGACATGGGCCAGCTTCAGGAGCGCATTACCTCGACCAACAAGGGTTCGATCACCTCGGTGCAGGCCGTTTACGTTCCGGCCGACGATTTGACCGATCCGGCCCCGGCGACCTCCTTCGCCCACTTGGACGCGACGACAGTGCTTAACCGCGCGATCGCCGAGCTCGCCATCTTCCCGGCCGTCGATCCGCTCGACTCCAACAGCCGCGTTCTCGACCCGCGCGTTGTCGGCCAAGAGCATTATGAAACGGCCCGCGGCGTCCAGGCGATCCTGCAGAAGTATAAGGCACTTCAGGACATCATCGCGATCCTCGGCATGGACGAGCTTTCCGAGGAAGATAAGCTCACCGTCAGCCGCGCCCGCAAGATCCAGCGCTTCCTGTCGCAGCCCTTCCACGTCGCCGAAGTCTTCACCGGCATTCCGGGCAAGTTCGTGGCATTGGAAGACACGATCCGTAGCTTCAAGGCGGTCGTGGACGGCGAGTACGACCACCTGCCGGAACAGGCCTTCTACATGGTCGGCGGCATCGACGAAGCCGTCGAAAAGGCCAAGAAGCTGGCCGCCGAAGCGTAAGTGACACTGACGCCACGCCTCGAAGACGCCGTTAACGAACTCTGTCCTTGGTCCGGGAAACCGGTCTCGGCAGATTCACTGACGCTCTATCGAGGCGCGGTCGTCGGATTTTGCAACACCGGCTGCCGCGACAAGTTCGAGGCAGCGACCAAGGCCTTCGATCAGGCGATCGACGGCACCAGGGATCAAGGCAATGACTGACCTTCACTTCGAACTCGTCACTCCGGAAAAGCTCGTCCGTTCGGACGATGTGCACATGGTCGTGGTGCCGGGCACCGATGGCGATTTCGGCGTGCTTGCCGGTCACGCGCCCTTTATGTCGACGATCCGCAACGGCGACCTCCTCATCCACCGCACCGCTGGCGGCCCGGCTGAGCGCATCGCCATCGAAGGCGGCTTTGCCGAAGTGAACGACAAGGGCCTCACCGTCCTCGCCGAAAAGGCCAGCGTCGAAGGCTAAGCTCCTCGCTCCTTCACGCCCTGTTTACCAATTTCGTCCATAAACGCGCCAATTCGGTAGGAAGAGTGCGCTCGCGATGAATGCTTTTGGACGGCGTGGTGGAATGAATGCAGGCGGTCAGCGGCCCGCCTTCGGCAATGCAAGCCCGATGAAGGGCGGCACCCCGGTCCGTGCCGCCGAAGCTGCCTCGGAGCAGTTTCCGCCAGTCGAAACCGCGCCCCTGCCCACCGATAGCGACACGCCGCCCGCGAAGGCCGACGCGATGACGCGTCTTCAGGATCGGGTTACAGGGTCGGCCGAACAGGGCTCGTCGAAGGTCGAGGGCTTCGAAGCCTCCGTCCACCGTATCAAGGAACAGGTTCTTCCCCGCCTCCTCGAACGCGTCGACCCCGAAGCGGCTTCGATGCTGACAAAGGACGAGCTGGCCGAGGAATTCCGCCCGATCATCGGCGAGGTGCTGGCCGAGCTCAAGATCAACCTCAATCGCCGCGAGCAATTCGCGCTGGAAAAGGTACTGGTCGACGAACTGCTCGGCCTCGGGCCGTTGGAAGAATTGCTGAACGACCCTGAAATCTCCGACATCATGGTCAATGGCCCCGCCCAGACCTTCGTCGAAAAGAAGGGCAAGCTGCAGATCGCGCAGATCCAGTTCCGCGACGAGGAGCATCTGTTTCAGATCGCCCAGCGCATCGTGAACAAGGTCGGCCGCCGTGTCGACCAGACCACGCCCCTCGCCGACGCGCGCCTCCCCGACGGCAGCCGCGTCAACGTGATTGTGCCGCCGCTCTCTTTGCGCGGCACCGCGATTTCTATTCGTAAATTCTCCGAAAAGCCGATCACGCTCGACATGATGAAGGGCTTCGGCTCGATGTCGGACAAGATGGCGACGGCCCTGAAGGTCGCGGGCGCGAGCCGCTTCAACATCGTCATTTCCGGCGGTACGGGTTCGGGCAAGACGACGATGCTCAACGCTTTGTCGAAGATGATCGACCCGGGCGAGCGAGTGATTACCATCGAAGACGCCGCCGAACTTCGCCTGCAGCAGCCGCACTGGCTGCCGCTCGAAACCCGCCCGCCAAATCTGGAGGGCCAGGGCGCGATCACCATCCGCGACCTCGTCGTCAACGCGCTGCGTATGCGTCCGGACCGCATCATCCTGGGCGAAATTCGCGGATCGGAATGTTTCGACATGCTCGCGGCCATGAATACCGGCCACGATGGATCCATGTGTACGCTCCACTCGAACAGTCCGCGCGAGGCGCTGGCGCGTATGGAGAACATGGTGATGATGTCCGACATCAAGGTGCCGAAGGAAGCGATCTCGCGTCAGATCGCGGATTCTGTCGACCTCATCGTTCAGGTGAAGCGTCTGCGCGACGGTACCCGCCGCACCACCAACATCACCGAAGTGATCGGCATGGAAGGCGACGTGATCGTCACCCAAGAACTCTTCAAGTTCGAATATCTCGATGAAACGCCGGACGGTAAGATCATCGGCGAATATCGGGCCATGGGCCTGCGCCCCTACACGCTCGAAAAGGCCAAGCAGTTCGGCTTCGACCAGCCCTTCCTCGAGGCGTGCCTGTAAGAGAAAGAGGCAAATATTTCTCGATCCGCTAGTCCTGAGCTTGTCGAAGGACGGTTCCAGCTTGTTCCGGGCTTCGACAGGCTCAGCCCTAGCTGGAATTGGATTAGCGGGGCGCGCTAAAGACGCAGCGAATAAGCGAAGGCAAGCACCGCAACGAGCCCCCCCATCACCTGAATAAGGTTCCAGGGCATCCAGCCGACGCTATCGAGGTTGCGGCGGCGCTGGCGCCGATGCTCGGCAAGACCGGCGGTCGCAGCGACCGCGAAGGCGCTTCCCGAAACCGTCCATAACAAATGTTGCGCCGTCATCGTCCTTCCCGCATCAAGCTTTCAACATCATTTAGGGAGGGTTTACCGATGCGCCAATCCATTGTCCGGAGCCTCGCGCTCCTTTCATTTCTCGCTGCCGGCACCGCAGGCGCCGCCATCGTTCAGCATGAAGAGCACGGCGCCCATGCAAGCGATGGCCTTGCCAAGGCGATCGCTGCGCCAAGCCGTACGCCTGCCAATCTTGCCCGCGATCAGTATCGCCACCCGGCCGAAACGCTCGCCTTCTTTGGCGTGAAGCCTTCTAACACAGTCGTGGAAATCTGGCCGGGCGACGGCTGGTACACCGAAATCCTCGCGCCCTACGTCGCGTCGGGCGGCGGCACGCTTTATACGGTCGCGTCCGGCCGGGGTCTTGGCGGCGTCAACCGGCTAAAGGAAGCCAATCCCGCCGTTTATGGCGCGATCAAGACCGCGGATTTCCCGGCCATGGGCGCTGAAGCTTCCCGCGTTCCCGACGGTACGGCGGACGCCGTCCTCACCTTCCGCAACGTTCACAATTGGCAGATGGGAAACAGCCCGTTCGCTCCCGAAGCCTTTAAGCAAATGTTCGCCATGCTGAAATCAGGCGGCACGCTCGGCATCGTCGAACATCGCTTGCCGGAAAGCGCCGACGATGCGCTCGAAAAGAGCAGTGGCTATACGAAGGTTTCCACCGTCCGTCGGCTCGCCGAAGAAGCCGGTTTCAAGTTCGTGGGCGCGTCCGAAGTGAATGCCAATGCAAAGGACACGGCGAACCATCCGAATGGGGTTTGGTCCCTGCCCCCGACTTTTCGGGGTGGCGACGCGGATCGTGAGAAATATACCGCGATCGGTGAGAGCGACCGCATGACGCTTAAGTTTGTGAAGCCGTAAGTTCGAGCGGGCGGCTTCGTTCGCGGAGCCGCCTCGTCTCAGCTCATCTTGTCGAGCTTGTCCTGAAGCGAGGCGAGCTGTGCCTTGAGCTCGGCAAGCTCGGCCTTCGTCCCTTCCTCAGATTTCGGCTGGGGCTGAATGCCACGCGTCGCCGCGTGGAACATTTCCATGTTCCGCCGGGCCATCTCCGCGAACGGGCTCCCGGCAAATGCGCCGGTCATTGCATCCTGAAACTGGCTCTGGTTGCGCTGAAACGCCTCCAGCGAGGCCTCCAGATATTGCGGCACCATATTCTGCATGGAATCGCCGTACATGGTGATGAGCTGCCGCAGGAAATTCACCGGCAACATCGTCTCGCCACGCGATTCTTCTTCCATGATAATCTGCGTCAACACGCCCCGGGTGATATCCTCTCCCGATTTCGCGTCGATCACCTTGAACTCCTTCTTCTCGCGCACCATCGCGGCGAGATGATCGAGCGTGATGTAGGACGACGATCCCGTGTCGTAGAGGCGCCGATTGGCATATTTCTTGATGATGACAGTGCCGTCGGGGGAAGTGGCCATCCAGCGCTCCTTATTTCCGATAGGCTACAATGGCATGCCGCAACCTGCAACTCGGGCGCCTCCGGACAGGCTTGTCAATGACCCACATTGTTGCAATTTGGCGACAGTATTGAATTTAAACGGAAAATCCGCACGACCCTGGTTGCACAATAAAACTCCTTGCCGCAGCCTTTCACCGGACTGACCCACCGTCAGCCAATAATTTGGGGTGAAAAATGAATAGATTAGGATTGCTCGGCACGAGCGCATTGCGCTCGTCCGCTGTTTTTGGCTTGGCGCTTGTCGTCGCTGCTCCGGCTGTTGCACAGGATACGACGACCGACGAAGTCGAAGTTGTTGAAACCGCCGAGCAGGGCGAGGGTGAGATCGTCGTGACCGGATCGCGTATCCGCAGGGACGAATATTCCACGATTGAGCCGATCACGGTCGTAACCGCCGAAGAAATCACCCAGGCAGGCTTCAACAGCGCCACGGACGCACTGCAAAGCAATGCGGTCACCGCCGGATCGGGTCAGATCAACAATTATTATGGCGGCTTCGTCACCGATGGCGGCACTGGCGCGAACACGCTGGGCCTGCGCAACCTCGGCCCCGCTCGCACGCTCATTCTGCTGAATGGCCGCCGCCTCTCGCCAGCCGGTACGCGCGGATCGGTTCTCGCAGCCGACCTTAACGTGTTGCCGACCGCCATCGTCGAACGCATCGAAGTCCTGAAGGCGGGCGCGTCGTCGGTTTACGGTTCGGATGCCGTCGCCGGCGTGGTGAACATCATCACCGACCAGAAGGTCCGCGGCCTTTCAATTGAAGCTCAGGTCAACGTGCCGGAAGTGGGCGCCGGCGTGGATCGCCGCGTGGCTGCTACTTTCGGCTTCGGCACCACTCGTCTCAACATCATCGGATCGCTCGAATACCGTAAGCGCGACGGCTTTTCGATCAACGATGCCAGCTTCACCGGCTGCCCGATCCCAGGCTACCTCGACGGTGAGGGTTCGGAATTCGGCTCTGCCGACCCGTATCCGATCGGTGATCCCCGTAATTGCTTCACGATCGACAATGGTGGCGCGACCATCAACACCCTCGGCGTCCCAACTCGCGATGCGATCGGCCGCACCAGCGGTGTGGTTGGACGGTTCAATCGTCTCGTCCCGGACGCGAGCGTCACCACGGGCCCGACGCCCGGATATGCTGGCGTTGGTCTCTATGATCGTGACAGCTACGACCCGGCCATGGGCGAAGAATATGTCGTAACGCCGACAGAAATCTATACGGGCTTCTTCTCGGGCACGTACGATCTCGACGCCCTCGGTAACGCCGAGCTTTACGGCGAAGTCTTGGCAACCCGCCGTAAGTCTTCTGCATACCTCTACCGCCAGCTGTCCCTCGATTATCTTCGGGGAAGCCCACTTCTTCCGACCGAGTTCCGTAATGGCGCGTTTCTGGCGCCGAACGAAACGTCGAGCGGGCAGATCGTAGCAGCGCGCGCCTTCATTGGCTTCGGGCTGACGGACTCGCGTCAGAATGTCGATTATGTCCGAGCTGGCGGCGGTATTCGCGGCGACTTCGCCCTGCCAGGCTGGCGTTACGATGCCTATATCGGCAAATCTTGGACGGACGCGACGTATGAGGTCGAATCGTTCCTGATCGACAGGATCGCGAATTCGCTTCTCGTTACCCAGAATACGGACGGCACGTTCAGC
The DNA here is from genome assembly GCF_003012815.1 of Allosphingosinicella vermicomposti. Classification (GTDB taxonomy): domain Bacteria; phylum Pseudomonadota; class Alphaproteobacteria; order Sphingomonadales; family Sphingomonadaceae; genus Allosphingosinicella; species Allosphingosinicella vermicomposti. The sequence continues at coordinate 49,278 of NZ_PXYJ01000002.1, forward strand.
TGCACCAACGCGGCGACCTTCGCCAATTGCGTCGCGGCTCCGGAGCTTAATGCCGACACGATCGGCGGCCGTTTGCCGCAAGCCTATCGCGATTACATCCTCGCGAACACGGTCGGCACGAACAAATTCCGTGAAACGACGTTTGCGGTTGGTATCGACGGTCCGATCTTCGCACTCCCCGGTGGCGATGCGCAGCTGGCAATCGGGGCCGAATACCGCCAGCAACGGATCGACGACACGCCCGACGAGAATGCGATCAACGGCAACCTGCTCGGCCTGACCTCGTCTTTGCCGACGCGCGGCACCGACTCCGTTCGCGAAGTCTTCGGTGAAGTTTTCCTGCCGATCCTCTCGAACCGTCCGTTCTTCGAAAACCTCAATCTGAACGCATCCGCACGCTACACGGATTATGAATCATACGGCAGCGATGTGACCTACAAGATTGCTGGTGAATGGGAGGTTGTCCGCGGTTTTGGGCTACGTGCAAGCTACGGCACGTCCTATCGTGCACCGGCACTGGCAGAACAGTTCCTGGGCGCGACCAGCGGCTTCCTTGGCGCAGGCACTGATCCCTGCGATTCGGACAACTTCCCCAGCGATCCGTCCGATTATTCGGCCAACGATCAATTGGTCGCACAAAATTGCGCGGCAGTCGGCCTTGATGTCACGACCTTTGTCCAGAACAACAGCATCAAGACATTCACTCGTGGCGGTGCGGAATTCGGACTTGAAGCTGAAACGTCGACCAACTGGTCTGTCGGCGCCGTTGCGCGTCCGACGCTGGGCTCGGCCGGTTCACTCAGCCTTGCGCTCGATTATTTCGACATCAAAGTCGAAAACGGCGTGTCCAGCCTCGGCGCAGGAACGATCCTCAACCGCTGCTATGGCGACACGGCGTTCGATCCGGATGCAGGCTTCTGTCGCTTCGTGGTACGCGATGCGAACAACGAACTGGAAGTCAACAGCGACTATGTGAACCTGTCGACCGACATTGTTAAGGGCTTCGAATTCAACGCACGTTACGCTGTGGATGTTTTCGATGGCCGCTTCACGCTCAATGCCAATGTCACCAAGTATACGGAACAGTCGAGCCGCCTCTTCCCTGAAGAGTATCTGACCGACGCCAACGGCACTTATGTAACTCCAGATTGGGTCGGCTCGTTCGACGCCACGTTCCGGACAGGCAAAGTGACCTTCCGTTATGGTCTGGATTGGATCGACAGCAGCAGCGGAACCTACGACTACTTCGCCTATGACGAACAGACGGGCCAAGTGGACGAAGACCTCGCTCAGGCCTATCGTGACAGCTACATCCTCGAAGTGCCGGACTATTTCCTGCACTCCGCGTCGGTGCAGTTCAACGTTGCCGAAGACTTCGAACTTACGGCCGGTGTCCGGAACCTGTTTGACAAGCAGCCGCCGCGCATCTCGGCAGCCGTCAACACGATCGGCAATGCGCCGCTCTACTCAGGCTACGACTATATCGGTCGCAGCTTCTTTGTGAACACTGCCTTCAAGTTCTGATTTCGATCAGACTTAACTTTAGGAAGGGGCCTCAGGAAACTGAGGCCCCTTTTGTCGCCAGTCACATTGATTTCGATGCGATCACCTGAGCTAAGGTAATTTGCCGAGCCAGCTAGGGCCCGTCCTTTGATCGCCGACACAATCCCCGCCCCAGGATCAACGGTTTAAATGAAGAATGGTTTGGCGTCTCAACCCACTAGGGTGCCCCGCGAATAGCGCGATCCTAATAACGTCAGAACTTCATACTGCGACAAGCCGGATTGAGCCGACGCCTTTGGCAAATCGAGTTGGATTTCGACCCAATCGCCCTCGTCCAAACTTGAGGCGACTGGCACTTGCACCGCCGTAAGGTCCATAGAAACGCGGCCGAGCACGGGAACCGTCTCTCCTGCCACTCGCGCTTCGCCGATGTTGGAGAAGCAGCGGAGATAGCCGTCGGCATAGCCGACGTTCACGATTGCGATTTCCATGTCGCGCGGCGCCGTAAACGTCGCGTTATAGCCGATCGTATCACCGGCGCGCACGGTGCGGCGTTGCACCACTTGTGCTTCCACTTTGAAGGCGGGGCGAATGTGCCCCTGCCCCTCCTTCCGCGGTATGCCGCCATAAAGCGCCAGGCCGGGGCGTGTCAGGTCGAAATGATAATCTGAACCCAGAAGAATGCCGGCGCTGTTTGACAAGCTGCGGCGCTTCACCGCGACTTGTGAGGCGACCGTTTCAAATGTTCGAAGCTGCCTCTCATTTTGCGGAACATCCTCATCAGCGGAAGCAAGATGGCTGAGCAGAATGTCGACATCGAGCCCGCTGAGCGCGCCGCTCAGCGCCTCTTCCGGGGACAGGCCGAGGCGGTTCATGCCCGTATCGATCATGACGTCACAAGGGCGGCCGGGAGCGGCCTCTTTCCATCGCGCGATTTGCTGCAGGCTATTGAGGATCGGGCGGACGCCGGACGGCGCCGCAGCGACATCGGCCACATCCTCTCTCGAAACACCGTGAAGCAAGGAGAGAGATGCATTTTCGAGAAGGTGCAGGATGGGTTGGGCCTCGGACCAGGTCGTCACGAAGAAATCCCGGCACCCCGCATCGAGGAGGGCCTTGACCACCTTCTCAGCGCCCAAACCATAAGCATTCGCCTTGACCGCCGCCCCGCACGCGGCGCCGCCGCTCATCCTGTCGAGCCAGCGCCAATTGGCCTGAATGGCAGGGAGATCGACGGTGAGGCGGAGAGGAACATGGGGCTTTGTCACGCAGTGGGCGATAGCCGTTCCCGTTGCCTAGTCCAACTCTCTTCCACTCGTTTCGCGCGTCAGAAAAGCCGTGCTCCATTGGGAACCGGCCGGTCGGGGCGGGTCAGAACGACGGCGCCCTGCTCATCGGGAAAGCCCACGGTGAGCACTTCGGACATGAACGGGCCGATCTGGCGCGGCGGGAAGTTCACCACCGCCGCCACCTGCGTACCGATCAGATCGTCGGGCCGATAATGCTCGACGATCTGCGCGCTCGATTTCTTGACGCCGATACCGGAACCAAAATCGATCTTCAGCTTCCAAGCCGGTTTTCGCGCCTCCGGGAAGGGCTCAACCTCGACAACCGTGCCGACGCGGATATCGACCTTCAGGAACATGTCGAAATCAATCGGATCTGCGGCAGGCGCGACGGGATCGGAGAGCTTATGCGTCACTCGACAGTGACGGATTTGGCGAGGTTTCGCGGTTGGTCGACATCCGTGCCCTTGGCCACCGCTACGTGATAGGCGAGGAGCTGGATGGGGATGGCATAGACGAGCGGCGCGATGAGCGGGTGGACCTTCGGCATTTCGATGGTTGCGATCGTGCCTTCGCTGGCCTGCGCTAAGCCTTCGGCGTCGGAGATGAGGACGACCTTGCCGCCCCGCGCCTGGACTTCCTGCATGTTCGACACTGTCTTTTCGAAGAGCGGGCCCGACGGCGCGAGTACGATGACGGGGACATTGTCGTCGATGAGCGCGATGGGGCCGTGCTTCATCTCGCCCGCCGCATAGCCTTCAGCGTGGATGTAGCTGATTTCCTTCAGCTTCAGCGCGCCTTCGAGGGCCATCGGATAATCCGTGCCGCGGCCGAGATACAGCACGTCGCGTGCCTTGGCGATGAGCGGGGCCATCTTTTCGATGTCCGCATCATGCGCAAGCGCGGCATTCATCGCGGCGGGAGCTTCGGTGAGGTGAAGAACGATGTCCTGCTCCTCGTCAGCCGTCAGCTTGCCCTTATCGCGGGCGACCTTCGCGGCGAGAGCGGCGAGGACCGAAAGCTGGCAGGTGAAGGCCTTGGTCGAGGCGACGCCGATTTCCGGACCCGCATGGGTGGGAAGCAGGAGGTCGGCCTCACGCGCCATTGAACTGGTCGGCACATTGACGACGACGGCGATCTTCTGGCCCTGGGCGCGGGCGTGGCGGAGGGCGGCGAGCGTGTCGGCGGTTTCGCCTGATTGCGAGATGAAGAGGGCCATGCCGCCCGCCTCCAGCACCGGTTCGCGGTAGCGGAATTCGGATGCGATATCGAGTTCGCACGGAACGCGGGCGAATTGCTCCAACCAGTATTTGGCGACCATACCGGCATAGAAACTGGTGCCGCAGGCAACGATGGTGATGCGCGGCACGTCGGCAAAGCTGAATGTCATGTCGGGCAGCGCGACCTGCTGCTCGAACGAACGGATGTAGGTCTGGAGGGTCTGAGCGACCACGATCGGCTGCTCGTAAATCTCCTTCTGCATATAATGGCGGTGATTGCCCTTCTCGATCGCCGCCGCGCTGGCGCCGGAGATGGTGATCGGGCGCTCGACCGGATTGTCGTCACGGTCGTAGATCTGCGTGCCATCGCGAGTGATGACGACCCAGTCGCCTTCCTCGAGATAGCTGATCTTCTGCGTGAGCGGCGCGAGAGCGAGAGCGTCGGAGCCGAGATAGGTTTCACCCTCGCCATAGCCGACAACGAGCGGCGAGCCGAGGCGGGCACCAATCAGCATGTCAGAATGCTGGCGGAACAGGATGGCAAGGCTGAAGGCGCCATGGAGGCGCTTCAAGACCGCAGCGACTGCGTCCTTGGGCGAAGAGCCACGCTCAACCTCGCGGCTAACGAGGTGGGCGACAACTTCAGTATCGGTCTGGCTGGTGAAGGTGCGGCCTTCGGCAATTAATTCTTCACGCAGTGGACGGAAATTCTCGATGATGCCGTTGTGAACGAGCGCGACCTCGTCCGTCGCGTGGGGGTGGGCGTTGTCGCGGGTCGGCGCCCCGTGGGTAGCCCAGCGCGTGTGGGCGATGCCGACGGTGCCGGGAAGCGGCGAAGCATCCAGTTCGCGGGCGAGATTGTCGAGCTTTCCTTCGGCGCGGCGACGTTCCAGCTTGCCATCGACGATCGTGCAGAGACCGGCCGAGTCATAGCCGCGATATTCGAGACGGCGGAGACCTTGGACAAGGCGATCCGACACTTCTTCCCGGCCAAGAATACCGATAATTCCGCACATATACTCTTCCAACCTTCCGTTCGTCTCGAGCGAAGTCGAGAGACGTTTTGCACTTTCATATATGCTTCTCGACTACGCTCGAAGCGAACGGTGATGCTGTTACTTGTTCTTCTTCTTCGCCGCCATAGCCGTGCGGAAGCGGGCCGCCCACCCGGGGCGCTCTTCCTGGCTCCCCCGCGCGACAGCCAAAGCGTTTTCGGCGACATCCTTCGTCACGACCGAACCCGCGCCGACGATGGCGCCCTTGCCCACCGTGACCGGCGCGACGAGGGCGGTGTTGGAGCCGATAAAGGCCCCCTCCCCGATCACCGTCCGATATTTGAGGAAACCGTCATAATTGCAGGTAATCGTGCCCGCGCCGACATTGGCGTTCGCGCCAACATCGGCGTCGCCGATATAAGACAGGTGATTGGCCTTGGCGCCCTTGCCCAAGCGGCTTTTCTTCACCTCGACGAAATTGCCGACCTTGGCCTTCTCGCCGATCTCCGCGCCGGGGCGGAGACGGGCATAGGGGCCGATTTCGGCGCCGGACGCGATGGTGGCGCCCTCGATATGGCTGAAGGCGCGGATATTCACGTTCTCCCCGATGCGGACGTTGGGGCCGAAGACGACGTTCGGCTCGACGACGGTGTCACGGCCGATCTGCGTGTCGTGGGAGAAGAAGACGGTTTCCGGCGCGATGAGCGTCACGCCGTCGGTCATGGCCTGTAGGCGGCGGCGGTCCTGCCACTGGCGCTCGACTTCGGCCAGTTCGGCGCGGCTGTTGATGCCCGCCACTTCCCACGGTTTGGCCTCGATCGCGGCGGAGCGGCGGCCATTGGCGGCGGCGAGTACGACCACGTCGGGCAGATAATATTCACCCGCCGCATTATCGTTGCCGATGCGGGCGAGGAGCGGCCAGAGGTCGGCGGCGCGGGTGGCGATAAGGCCCGAATTGCAGAGGGTGCAGGCGCGCTCCTTTTCGCTCGCATCCTTATGCTCGACCATCTTTTCGATCGTGCCGTCTTCGCGCGTGATGACGCGACCATAGGAGAGCGTATCGGCGGGGCGGAAGGCGAGGACGACGCTGGCGGGCTTGTCCGGACCGTGGAGCCGGTCCAGCATCCGCTGCATCGTCGCGCTGGTGACGAGCGGGGCGTCGCCGAAGAGGATCAGGACGTCGCCGTCAAAGCCCGCGAGGCTCGCCTCTGCCTGCTGCACCGCATGGCCGGTCCCGAGCTGCGGTTCCTGCACCACCACATTCCCGCCGTGGCGCTGCGCAACCGGCTCGACCTGTTCACGTCCGCTGCCGACCACCACCACCGTATGCGCGGGCGAAAGCGCATCCACACTGGCGAGCAGATGCTCCAGCATCGGGCGCCCGGCAATCGGGTGCAACACCTTGTGAAGATCGGATTTCATGCGCGTGCCCTTGCCTGCGGCAAGGACGATGGCGGCGACGCTGTGTGGACTCGGCATTGAGGCTCCCTGACTTCTCCGCCCAATGGCATGGCGCCCTTGCCATTTCCAGAGGGCTTGCCCAAAGCGGAGAGCCATGACCGCAATCGGCTTCGACATCGTCGCCTTTGACCTCGACGGAACCCTTGTCGACGCCGCACCGGACATCGCGACCGCGCTCAACCGCGCGCTCGAAGAACTGGACCGTAAGACGATCCCTGAAAACGAAGTGATCGGGATGGTCGGCCATGGCGCCCGGGCGCTCATCCGCAAGGGGCTGGCCGCGACAGGTGGCGCGACCGAGCCGCTCGTCGATCAAGCCCTAGCTGCATTCATGGACCATTATGCGCGTCATATTTGCGTCAGGACCCGCCCCTATGAGGGCGCGGAGGAAGCCATGGACGCATTGATCGAAAGCGGCGCCGCGCTCGCCATCTGCACCAACAAACCGGAAGCGCTGACACGCAGCCTGATCGACGCGCTCGGCTGGTCCGATCGGTTCAAGGCGATCGTCGGGGGCGATACGCTCGGCGCGCGCAAGCCCGATCCCGCGCCGCTTCACGCTGCGATCACGGCAGCGGGCGGCGGCAAAGCGATATTCGTGGGCGATTCCATCACGGACGCCGACACCGCCCGCGCTGCCGGGATACCGCTTGTCGCGGTGAGCTTCGGCTATGCGGATCGCCCGGCAGGCGAGCTTGGCGCCGATGCGGTGATCGATCATTTCGACGCCCTCGTCCCCACGATCCGATCGCTAGCGGGGAGAGGCTGATGCGATTCCGGCCCAAAAATGTGCTGATCGGCCTCGCCCTGGCTGGCAGCGGCATTGCGATATCCGCTCTTGCTGGAGCAAACCTACTCGCCATTATCCTGGCCTTGTTCGCAGGCGCCGCGGCGGCCCTGCTGATCGTTCAACCCGACCAACCAGAGGAAGAAATCGCAGCGGCCGACGGAGCGGTTCCGGCGCCTCCGTCGATCGAGGCTGGCCCGATCCTGGACGCGATTGAAGACCCCCTCCTCCTCGTTCGCGAACGGCGGGTGGTGCTTGCCAATGCGGCGGCGCGAGCGGTGTTGGGCGAACATATCGGCGGCGCGGACGTGCGCCTCGCCATCCGTCACCCGGCAGCGGCGGAACGTCTTGCCGATCTTGGTGAAGAGGGTGGCAAAGGCCGCATCGAATTGCTCGGCCTTGGCGGCAATGAGCGGCGCTGGGAAATGGCGGTGACGCGCTTGCCCGATCGCAGCCGCCTCGTCCGCCTCACTGACCGCAGCCAGATGCACGCGGCGGAGCAAATGCGAACCGACTTCATCGCCAATGCCAGTCACGAGCTTCGCACGCCGCTCGCAACCGTGCTCGGCTTTCTCGAAACCTTGCTCGACGATCCGGATGCACCGGAGGGCGCACGCAATCGCTTTCTCAAAATCATGCTCGATGAAGCGACGCGGATGCGACAGATCGTCAACGACCTCATCTCTCTCTCGCGGATCGAGGCGGAGCGTTACACCCTGCCGGATGAGCCAGTGGATCTGATCCCGATGCTGCGCGAGGTCGAGGACACGCTAGAAAATGTCGTCCGCGCCCAAATGTCGGAAGTCCGCGTGGAGCAACTGGCTGGGACTGCCATGGTGCCAGGCGATCGCGCTCAACTTCACCAGCTTTTCAGCAATCTCGTCGCCAATGCGCTGAAATATGGACGAGAAGGCCATCCCGTCACGATCCGGCTCGAAGAAGCCGGAGCAATGCTGAAAGTGAGCGTGGTCGACGAAGGCGAAGGCATCGCGCCCGAACATCTTCCCCGTCTCACCGAGCGATTCTACCGCGTGGATGCCGGGCGCAGCCGCTCGGTCGGCGGAACCGGCCTCGGCCTTGCAATCGTAAAACATATAATTGGTCGTCACCGCGGGCGGCTCGATATCAAGAGCATGCTTGGGAAAGGCACTGAAGTTCAGGTCTTTTTGCCACGCTGGCGGGATGCCGAGTCATAAAAGTGTAATCAAAGCGTCACAGGAATGGCTTCGACCTGTCTTACCTGCGCCTTCGATCTCGAAGAGCAGGTCCATGGAGGGCACAAAATGAAGAAGTCGATTCTCTCGATCGCGCTGATTGCGGCGCTTGCCGGTTGCGGCCAAAGTGGCGGCGCGGGTTCCGAAGGCGGTGCGCGCAGCCAGATTCGCATCGTCGGATCGTCCACCGTCTATCCGTTCACCAAGGCGGTGGCGGAGCGGTTTGCTCAGCTCAATCCGCAGTTCAAGGCGCCGATCCTCGAATCGACCGGTACGGGCGCGGGCCTGAAGCTTTTCTGCGCCGGCGTCGGCGCCCAGCATCCCGATGTCGCCAACGCGTCGCGCCGCATCAAGGCGAGCGAGCTTGCCGATTGCCAGAAGAATGGCGTCAACCAGGTGGTCGAAGTGCAGGTCGGCATCGACGGCCTCGCGCTCATCGAAGCCAATAATGCGGCTCCGCTGCAATTGAGCCTCGAAGACGTATACAAGGCGCTCGCCGCCAATCCTTATGGCAAGCCCAATACCACAAAGACGTGGCGCGATGTGAACCCGGCGCTGCCTGCCGTCGCCATTCAGGTTTACGGCCCGCCGCCCACCTCCGGCACCCGCGACGCGCTTGCCGAAATGATCCTTGAAAAGGGCTGCGCCCAGAATGCCGAGATGAAGGCGCTGAAGCAAAGCGACGAGGACAAATATAAGGACGTCTGCACGAAGGTTCGCGAGGACGGCGCGTTCATCGAAGCGGGCGAAAATGATAACCTGCTCGTCCAGAAGGTTTCGGCAAATCCGGGCGCGATCGGCGTGATGGGCTACAGCTTCCTTGAAGAAAATAAGGACAAGGTGCGCGGCATCTCGCTCGGCGGCATCATGCCGACGACGGCGACCATTTCGTCCTTCGAATATCCGGGCGCCCGTCCGCTCTACATCTATGTGAAGGGCGAGCATGTGAACGCCATTCCGGGTATCAAGGAATTCCTGGCCGAATTCGCCAAGGCTTGGGTGCCCGGCGGTTATCTCGCCCAGCATGGCCTCATCCCCTCGCCCGCCGATGCGCAGGCGAAGGCGGCTGCGGCGGCAACCGGCCTCACGGCTGTTGCGGCCAATGAACTGAAGTAAAAGGCGGCTGGCCGGGCTCTTTCGGGGCCCGGCCGCCATCATAAGGAAAGAGCCGAGTGTCGCTGTTTGCCATCGCGTTGATGATCCTTGGGCTTGGCCTTGTCGCTTGGCTGACGTCGCGCGCGAAGGCGCAGGCCTTTGCCCGTGGCGGCGAAACCCGCGCGCACTCCCTGCCCGGCTATCACGGCTGGTATGTTGCCCTTTGGGCGGTCGTTCCTGCCCTTCTCTTCCTCGTCGTGTGGAGCAGCGTTTCAGGATCGCTGATCGACCAGGCTGTGCTGTCCAGCCCCGCCGCCGCGAGCCTCCCGCCCGAAGCGATCCAGCGTGCCGCGATCCTTTCCGAAGCGCGCGGCCTCGCGACTGGTGCCATCCAGGGTGCCTTCAATCCGCAGGCGAACACGCTCGCTCCGGCTTATGAAGACGCAATCCTCCGCTACGGCCTGATTGGCGGCGGCGCGGCCTTGCTGCTTGCGTTCGCGACCGGCGCCTTCGCCTTTACCCGGTTGTCGCCCAGCTTCCGGGCGCGCACGAAGGTGGAACGGCTGGTGATGGGCGCCCTTCTTGTCGCCTCGCTCGTCGCGATCCTGACGACGCTCGGCATCGCCCTGTCGCTCCTTTTTGAATCGATGCGTTTTTTCGCTCGCGTATCGCCCATCGAGTTTCTGTTCGGCCTTAACTGGAGCCCGCAAATGGCGATCCGCGCCGATCAGGCGGGTTCGTCCGGCGCATTCGGCGCGGTGCCGCTTTTCTGGGGTACGATCTTCATCGGCGCGATCATCGCGATGATCGTCGCGATCCCATTGGGCCTGATGAGCGCCATTTACCTGACCCAATATGCCGCGCCGCGCACCCGCCGAATCATGAAGCCGATGCTGGAGGTGCTCGCAGGCGTTCCGACCGTCGTTTACGGCTATTTCGCGGCGTTGACCGTGGCGCCCGCCATCCGCAATTTCGCGGTGGCGGTCGGCATTCCCGGCGCCTCGTCGGAATCCGCGCTCGCCGCCGGCCTCGTCATGGGCATCATGATCATTCCGTTCGTTTCATCCATGGCCGACGACAGCATCGCCGCCGTGCCGCAGGCGATGCGCGACGGGTCGCTGGCTCTGGGTTCGACCAAGTCGGAAACGATCAAGAAGGTGCTCCTTCCCGCCGCGCTTCCGGGCGTTGTCGGCGGCGTCCTCTTGGCCGTCAGCCGCGCCATCGGCGAGACGATGATCGTGGTGATGGCGGCAGGGCTTGCCGCCAACCTGACAGCCAATCCGTTTCAGAGCGTCACCACCGTTACGACGCAGATCGTTCAGCTGCTGACCGGCGACCAGGAATTCGACAGCGCCAAAACCCTATCCGCCTTCGCGCTCGGCCTCGTGCTGTTCATCGTCACCCTTCTCCTCAACATCGTCGCCCTGCGCGTCGTGAAGAAGTATCGCGAAGCTTATGAATAAGGCCGACATCTTGGGCGAAGGGCCCCAGCCGACCGACTGGAAGAGCGATGCGATGCAGCGCCGCATCCGCCGCCGTTACGGTGCCGAACGGCGGTTCAAGGCGCTCGGCCTTTTCTCGGTCCTCCTCTCGGCGGGCTTCCTTGCCTTCCTGCTTGTGACGATGCTGTCCAACGGCCTGCGCGGTTTCACGCAGACCGAGATGCGGCTGGACATGAACTTCGCGGCGAGCACTCTGATCCTCGATCCCGTGCAGATCGGCGCCGGTGGATCGGCGGCCGATACCGCGCTCGCCGCAGCCGACATCGATGGCGCGGTGCGTGCGGCCGCAACTGCGCAATATGGCGAGAGCGGCCCTGCCCTCCTTTCCGGCGGCGCCTGGCTACGGGTGCGCGAAGCGATCAAGAATGATCCTTCCATCCTCCAGCGCACCGAAACCTTGTGGCTACCCACTTCAAGCGGCATTGATCTCGCCGCAAAAGCGGATGGCGCGCCGCAGGATGAGCAGGCCTATGCGATGCTCGATGGCCGCGATGTGGTAAAAACCGGGATCAATTGGGGCTTCCTCACCGGCGCGGACGCCACGGACCCGACCCTCGTCGGCATCTGGGGCGCGTTCAAGGGGTCGCTGCTCACCATGCTGGTGACCCTGGTGCTGGCCTTCCCGATCGGCGTGCTGTCGGCCGTTTACCTCGAAGAATATGCGCCGAAGAACCGCTGGACCGACCTGATCGAGGTGTCGATCAACAACCTTGCGGCAGTGCCGTCGATCATCTTTGGCCTTCTGGGCCTCGCGGTGTTCCTCAATTTCATGCACCTTCCGCGTTCGGCCCCGCTTGTCGGCGGCCTAACTCTGGCGCTGATGACCATGCCCGTCATCGTCATCGCCGGTCGCAACGCCATCAAGTCGGTGCCGCCGTCCATCCGCGACGCCGCGCTCGGCATCGGGGCGAGCCCGGTGCAGGTCGTGTTTCACCACGTATTGCCGCTCGCCCTTCCCGGCATCCTCACCGGCACGATCATCGGCATGGCTCGCGCACTCGGTGAAACAGCGCCGCTCCTGATGATCGGCATGCGCGCCTTCATCGCCTCGCCGCCGGGCGGGATCGTCGATCCGGCGACGGTGCTGCCGGTACAGATCTTCCTGTGGTCGGATGAGGTCAGCCGCGGGTTCGTGGAAAAGACGTCGGCGGGGATCATCGTCCTGCTCATCTTCCTCCTCGCCATGAACGGCCTCGCAATTTATCTCCGCAACAAGTTCGAAAGACGCTGGTAAACGCTCATGACCGACACATCCTTGAACGACATCGCGGCGCACCAGCAACCGGCGGAAACGCACACGCCCAAAATGACGGCGCGCGGCATCAACGTCTTCTATGGCGACAAGCAGGCGATCAACGACGTCTCCATCGATATCACGCAGGAAGACGTAACCGCCTTCATCGGCCCGTCGGGCTGCGGCAAGTCGACTTTCCTGCGCACGCTCAACCGCATGAACGACACGATCGGCAATGCACGGGTCGAAGGAAAGATCGAATTGGACGGCGAGGACATCTACTCCTCGTCCATGGACGTGGTGCAGCTCCGCGCCCGCGTCGGCATGGTGTTCCAGAAGCCGAACCCCTTTCCCAAGTCGATCTACGAAAACGTCGCTTACGGCCCGCGCATCCATGGACTTGCGGCGGGCAAGACTGAACTGGACCAGATCGTCGAGAAGTCGCTCCGCCGCGCCGGCCTATGGGACGAAGTGAAGGACCGCCTTTCCGACAGCGGCACGGCGCTCTCGGGCGGCCAGCAGCAGCGCCTCTGCATCGCCCGCGCCATCGCGGTGAACCCGGAAGTGATCCTGATGGACGAACCCTGCTCGGCGCTCGATCCAATCGCGACGGCGAAGATCGAAGAGCTGATCCACGAACTGCGCGGCCGCTACGCCATCGCAATCGTCACGCATAACATGCAGCAGGCGGCGCGCGTATCGCAGCGTACCGCCTTTTTCCACCTCGGCACGCTCGTCGAATATGGCGATACGTCGGAAATCTTCACCAATCCGCGCGAAACCCGCACCAAGGATTATATCACCGGCCGTTACGGCTAAGAGGATAAGAGCATGGCCCCGACCAGCGGACATACGATCAAGGCGTTCGACGACGAACTGGACCAGCTGCGCGGCAGCATCGCGCAGATGGGCGGCCTTGCCGAGCGCGCGATCATGGAATCGATGCGCGCGCTGATGCAGCGCGACACCGAAACCGCCGCCCGCGTCGTCCAGGACGACAAGAAGATCGACGCTCTTGAGGCGGAGGTCGAGCGTACCGCCGTCCAGATTATCGCACTGCGCGCGCCGATGGCGGACGATTTGCGCGATGTCGTGGCGGCCCTCAAGATCGGTGGCGTCGTCGAGCGCATCGGCGATTATGCCAAGAATATCGCCAAGCGCGTGCCGGTGCTGGGACAGGCAACGAGCATCCAGCCTTTGTCCCTCCTCCCCGAAATGGGCCGGATCGCGGGTGAGATGGTCGCTTCATCCTTGAACGCCTTCGCGGCGCGCGATGCCAAGGCGGCGCTCGCCGTGTGTGAGCGGGATCAGGCGTTGGACGATTTCTACAACAGCATTTTCCGCACCCTGCTCACCTTCATGATGGAAAATCCGCACAATATCACGCAGGCGACGCACCTTCTCTTTATCGCGAAGAATTTGGAGCGGATCGGCGATCACGCCACCAACGTTGCGGAAATGGTCTATTTCGCGGCAACCGGCGAACAGATGGGCGAGCGCTCCAAGGGCGCGGATCCGTCCGAAGGCTGATGCCATGAGCAAGGGCCGCATCCTGCTCGTCGAGGACGATAAAAGCCTCGCCGAATTGCTCATCTACAACCTCGAACGGGAAGAGTTCGCGGTCGAGCATACCGTGGATGGCGAAGAAGCCCTGATGCTGGCCGCCGAAAGCCCCCCCGATCTCGTCCTGCTCGACTGGATGATCGAGGGCGTGTCTGGGATCGAGGTCTGCCGCCGCCTGCGCCGTCATCCCGATACCGCCAACGTGCCGATCATCATGCTGACGGCGCGCGGCGAGGAGCCTGATCGGCTCCGCGGCTTCGAAACCGGCGCCGACGATTATGTCGTAAAGCCCTTCTCACCCAAGGAACTGGTCGCCCGCGTCGGCGCCGTGCTGCGCCGCGTGCGGCCCGCGCTCGCCGGGGAGCAACTCTCTTATGCCGACATCGAGATGGACATCGTCGCCCACAAGGTGAAGCGCGGCGGCGAGACGATCGCGCTCGGGCCCACCGAGTTCCGCCTGCTGAAGCACTTCCTTGAGCACCCGGGCCGCGTCTTTTCGCGCGAGCGGCTGCTCGACAATGTCTGGGGCCGCGACACGGATATCGAAACCCGCACCGTCGACGTCCATATCCGCCGCCTGCGCAAGGCGATCAATGAAGGCGGCCGCGCAGACATCATCCGCACCGTGCGCTCCGCAGGCTACGCCCTGGATAGTGAGGACAGGCTCTAACTCTCTGGTTTCCGGGTTTGGGAAATTGGGAGAAAAACCCGCCCAGCATCGTTGACCGGGCCGGAGGGGCTTTCGGGCAAGCCTTATATGGGCTGCCGCTAGGAGGTCTGATGAAGACGATGCTTTTCACCGCCGCGCTGCTTTTGTCTGGCGCAGCCGCTGCGCAGGATACCCAAACTCCGACGGAGACGGAGACGGAAACCGAAGCGCAAACCACTGCAAGCCCGGGTCAGACGCAGACGACCACCGATACGACGACCCGGACCACTACCACGGCAACGAAGCCGGACGGCATCACCGCCGAAGGCACCGATCCCCAGGGTCAGGCGTCCGCGCCTCCTGGGACCAATGTCGTCGCAACGCCGTCAGGCGGCGGTGTCATCGTGGCACCCAATCAGGGCGGAATGTTCACCACCCAAGGCGCGACCAAGGACTATCCGCGCTGTTCGCGGACCGTGACGGATAATTGCGTCCAGGGCGGCCCGCGCCGCTAAGCGCATGAGGGGCGGGGCGGCAATCGCCGCTCCGCTTCCCACGTGTATTGCCTTGATATAACACCAATGCTATCCTGCCGTCCGTTAGGGAGGATAAGCATGTATAGCGAAAGCGACCTGGAAGCGGCAGTTGCGGCAGGGGCGATCAGCCCCGATACCGCCACGCGTCTGCGCAACTTCGTGGCCGAAAGCCGCGCCACGCCTGTAGTGGACGAAGAACATTTCCGCCTGCTCACCGGCTTTAACGACATCTTCGTTGCGATCGCAGCCACGATATTGCTCGTCGCCGTCGGCTGGATCGGCAACTCCATCCCGCCGCAGATCGAGGTCGGCGGCCCCTCACCTTTTACCGGCGTCCTGGTCGCAGCGACCGCCTGGGGGCTCGCCGAATTCTTCACGTTGAAGCGGCGCATGGCGCTGCCCAGCATATTGCTGCTCCTCGCCTTCGTCGGAGGTGTCCTTGGCGCATCCTTCTTCACGCTGGCACTCGTCATCGGCGAAAGCCGGTTCGAAAATAATGAGACGCTGGCCGCCCTCGTCGCGGCTGGAGCGGCTGCCGTGGCCGCCGGGGGAGCATGGTTGCACTGGCGGCGGTTCCGCGTGCCGATCACCGTGGCGGCCGGCACGGCGGCACTGGTCGGCCTCACCCTCGCGCTCGTCGCGTCCGCGATTGGCAATACCGCCGCGCTACGCGATGTGACGCTGGTCTGCGTTCTCCTGCTCGGCATCGCCGTATTCCTGCTGGCCATGTGGTGGGACGGTTCGGACCCCCGCCGCGAAACGCGCCGGTCGGATGTCGCTTTCTGGCTTCACCTTCTGGCGGCGCCGATGATCGTCCATCCGATCTTCTCGCTCATGGGTCTGACGGACGGCAATGCCACCGCAGTCGAAGCGGGCATCGTCGTGCTGGTCTACCTGGTGTTCGTGGTGGCGGCACTGGCCATAGACCGTCGCGCTCTGCTCGTTTCCGCGCTGGCTTACGTCTTGTGGGCGCTCACTGATTTGTTCGAGCGTTTCGGCGCGGTGGAATTGAGCTTCGCGCTGACGGCGTTCGTCATCGGATCGGCGCTGCTGCTCCTGTCCGCCTTCTGGCACACGGCCCGCGCCACGATCGTCAGAGGTCTGTCGCCTTCGCTACAGGCCCGCCTGCCGGTGCTGGACCGGATCAGCCCGCTACCAGCTTCATAAGACGGCGTTCGATGGGTGCGAGAACGGGGCCGAGTTCATGGCCCCGTTTCAGCACCACTCCATGTTCCCCGATCAGCGCCCACATGCCCTGCCGGTTACGCAGAGCCGGGCGCTTTTCGATCCGGACTTCGGGATGTTCGGCGGAGCGACGGAAGGCCGCGAAGGACGCCGCTTCCTTCCCGAACTCCATCGCATAATCTTTCCAGTGACCGGCCGCGACCATCCGGCCGTAAAGATCGACGATCTTGTTCAATTCCCGCCGCTCGAAGGCGACCTGGCTCGGTTGGCCGGCGGAAGGAAACGGGGTTACTTCCCCCATCAGGCGCGGTCTCTCCGCGCCTCATCGCGCGCCTCGATCAGCGCCTGGAGGCGGGCACGCAGCTCCTCCACTTCCTTGTTCAGCGCATCGAGCTTCTGTCCAGCCGGATCGCAATTTTCCGTGCAGGGCGTGCCATAGGGCACGAAATCCTTGGCATAATCCTTCGCGTCGATCAGCGTCGCCTTGGCCGGAATGCCGACCATCGTCGCGCCTTCGGGTACATCCTTCGTCACCACCGCATTGGCGCCGACACGGGCGCGGTCGCCGACATGGATCGGCCCCAGCACCTGCGCGCCCGAACCGATAATGACATTGTTGCCGATGGTCGGATGTCGAAGCCCGGCAACGCCCCCTGCCGGATTGGTGCCGCCGAGGGTCACGTTCTGGTAGATAGTGACATTGTCGCCGATGACGGCGGTTTCCCCGATCACCGTGAAGCCATGGTCGATGAAGAAAAAGCGGCCAATCTTCGCGCCCGGATGGATATCGATCGCGGTCAGGAAGCGGCCGATATGATTGACGAAGCGGGCCAGGAAATAGAGCTCGCCCTTATAAAGCCAATGCGCGGCGCGATGGAAAACAAGTGCCCAGACACCCGGATAAAGCAGAATTTCCCAGCGGGACCGCGGAGCCGGATCGCGCGCCTTCACGGAATCAAGATAGGCGACGAGGCCCGAAAACATTGGCAAACCCGTTCTTGGTTTCAGTGTTGGGAAGATAAGCAGCCACGGAGCGGATTGCTAGTCGCGGTGGCAAAGGGGTCCGGAGATAGAAAGGAAGGGGCGCGTGACAAAAATTGCCTCGCTCCCCTTCTCAGAGGCCTATGACTAACCCCCAAGAAGGAGCAGTACTTGATACGCAAACCTCATTCAGACCAAGGCAAAGCAGATGCGGCCAAAGCGCTGAACAAGGTTGCGAATACAGACCCACCTTCCACCGATCCAATTGATAAGTTAGATGTTGTTGATCGAGGCAGCCGATGAATACCTACCTTCCGACCGTGAAGCAGCTCCAATATCTCGTGGCACTGAAGGATCAGGGGCATTTCGGACGCGCGGCGGAGGCCTGCTTCGTCACGCAGTCAACCTTGTCCGCCGGCCTTCGCGAACTGGAATCCCTGATCGGCATCACGCTGGTCGAACGCACACGCCGGGTCGTCCGCTTCACGCCGTTGGGGTTGAGAATCGCGGAAAAGGCGCAGCGCGTCCTCCGCGAGATGGAGGAGCTGGCCGATATGGCGCGCGCGGCGGGCAAGCCGCTGACCGGGGAGCTGCGGATGAGCGTCATCCCCACCATCGCGCCCTTCCTGCTCCCCAGCCTTCTCCCGGGCCTCCGCGCCGAATGGCCGGATCTCAAGCTTTTTCTCCGCGAGGAAACGAGCCAGGCGGCCTGCGATTCTCTCCACCGGGGCCAGGTCGACTGCGTCCTTCTCGCCCTCCCCTTCGGCTGCGGCGAGGTGGAGAGCGAGACATTGTTCGACGATCGGCTTTTCGTCGCCTTCCCGCCCGGCGAAACCCCGCCCGCCCATGTGACGCCCGCCTCCATCGACGAGCATAAGCTGCTGCTTCTTGAAGACGGCCATTGCCTGAAGGAACATGCGCTCGCCGCTTGCAACCGCCCGGAGCTGAGGGCCGAAGCGACGATGCTCGGCACATCGCTCCACACATTGGTGCAAATGGTCGGCAACGGCCTTGGCATGACATTGGTGCCCGAAATGGCGGTGAAAGCCGGGCTCCTCGACCGGACCGGTGCTACCGCACGCCCACTGGAGGCGGATCATCCCAGTCGCCAGATTTCCCTTATCTGGCGCAAGGGCAGCCCGCGCGAGAAAGAGTTTCGATTGTTGGCGGAAGCGTTGAAGGCGGCTGCGGGCCGTCACTAACCCAGATTATTATCCCAACCCCGCAAGGGCTGAGCCTGTCGAAGCCCGTGGGCATCGTGGGTTGCCCACGCCCTTCGACAAGCTCAGGACTAGCGGTTGTAAAACGGCTTAAGCGGCTGCCGCAGCCTCTTCGACCGGCACCTGGCGGATCAGATAATCGAAGGCCGATAGCGCCGCAGTGGACCCCTGCCCCATCGCAATCACGATCTGCTTGTAAGGCACGGTCGTCGCATCTCCGGCAGCAAACACGCCCTCGATCGAGGTATGGCCGCGATGATCGATCTCGATCTCGCCGCGCTGGGTGAGCGCGACGCTGTCGGTCAGCCATTCGGTATTCGGCACAAGGCCGATTTGAACGAACACGCCTTCCAGCTCGACCATATGCGATTCCTCGCTGTTCCGGTCCTTATAGGTCAGGCCGATCACCCGCTCGCCATTGCCATGCACTTCAGTCGTCAGCGCGGAGGTAACGACCGCTACGTTGGGCAGACTATAGAGCTTCCTCTGCAATACGGCATCGGCGCGCAGCTGGTTGTCGAACTCGATCAGCGTGACATGCGAGGCCAAGCCCGCAAGGTCGATCGCCGCCTCGACGCCGCTATTGCCGCCACCGATGACCGCGACGCGCTTGCCCTTGTAGAGCGGACCGTCACAGTGCGGGCAATAAGCCACGCCGCGATTGCGATATTCGTCCTCGCCCGGCACGTTCATCTGCCGCCAGCGCGCGCCGGTGGAGAGGATCACGGTCTTGGCCTTCAGGGACGCGCCATTTTCGAGCTCGACCGTCGCGAGGCCGCCCGGACGATCCGCGGGGATAAGCTTAGCCGCCTTCTGAAGGTTCATGATGTCGACGTCATAATCCTTCACATGCTGCTCGAGATGCGCGGCAAGTTTCGGGCCTTCGGTATGAGGAACCGAGATGAAATTTTCGATCGCCATCGTGTCGAGCACCTGGCCGCCGAAGCGTTCCGCGACGATGCCGGTGCGGATGCCCTTGCGTGCCGCATAAATGGCCGCTGCCGCGCCTGCCGGGCCACCGCCGACGACCAGAACGTCGAATGGCTCCTTGGCCGCGATCTTCTCGGCTGCGCGCGCCACGGCGCCGGTGTCGAGTTTCGCAAGGATCTGTTCCAGCTCCATCCGGCCCTGGCCGAACGGTTCGCCGTTCAGGAACACGCTCGGCACGGCAAGAACCTTGCGGCTGTCCACCTCCTCCTTGAACAAGGCTCCGTCGATGGCGACGTGGCTGATCCGGGGATTGAGGACGCTCATCAGGTTCAGCGCCTGCACCACGTCCGGGCAATTCTGGCAGGACAATGAGAAATAGGTTTCAAACCGGAAGTCGCCGTCCAGCGCCTTCACCTGTTCAATCACATCCTCGCTCACCTTCGGCGGATGACCGCCGACCTGCAGCAGGGCAAGGACGAGCGAGGTAAATTCGTGCCCCATCGGAATGCCGGCGAAGCGGACCGCGATGTCGGTGCCCGTGCGGCGAATGAGGAAAGAGGGCTTGCGGGCATCGTCGTCAGCGCGGACGAACGATACGAGGCTGCTCAGCGAGGCGATATCCTCGAGAAGGCCCTGCAGCTCCTTCGATTTGGCGCCATCGTCCAGCGACGCGATCAGCTCGATCGGCATCTTCACATTGGCCAGATAGGCCTTCAGCTGCTCCTTGAGATTTGCGTCAAGCATGATGATTCCTGTTGCTTTGGAAGGAAGGGTTGCAGGCCCGGAAAGCCAGGGGGAGGGGAGGAGGCTTTCCGGGCCCGCGCGTCGGCTTAAATTTTGCCGACGAGGTCGAGCGACGGGGCGAGCGTGGTTTCACCCTCTTCCCACTTGGCCGGGCAGACTTCGCCCGGATGCGCGCGGACATATTGCGCCGCCTTGATCTTGCGGATCAGTTCTTCGGCATTGCGGCCAACGCCTTCCGACGTGATCTCGACGAGCTGGATGATGCCGTCCGGATCGACCACGAAGGTGCCGCGATCGGCAAGGCCCTGGCCTTCGCGCATCACGCCGAAATTGTTGGTGACGGTGCCGTTCGGATCGCCGATCATCGTGAACTTGATCTTGCCGATGGCGGGCGAGCTGTCGTGCCACGCCTTGTGCGAGAAATGCGTGTCGGTCGAAACGCTGTAGATTTCGACGCCGAGCTGTTCGAACGTGGCGTGATTGTCGGCAAGGTCTTCAAGCTCGGTCGGGCAGACGAAGGTGAAGTCCGCCGGATAGAAGAAGAAAACCGACCACTTGCCGCGGGTGTCGGCATCCGTGACGGTCACGAACTTGCCGTCGCGAAACGCCTGGGCGGTGAACGGTTTGATTTCGGTATTGATGATGGACATGAGGCCTCCTTTGGAATTGCCAAGCCCATGTAGGGACGCCCAAGCCATCGACCAAGTGAATAAGTGCGGTCAAAGATATCGATTTTTTCGATTAAAGCCGACCAACTTTGCAAGAGATGCAGGGACCGTTGCTCCCTCCCCAATTAAGGCGTAGAATTGGCGCGGGGAGAAAAGACATGAAGATTTTGGCTATTGCTGCGGGTTGGGTGACGCTCTCCCTTTCTGCGTCCTTATCGGCCCAGCCTGAAGCGCCATTTCCTCTCACGGGCGACGAAGGGGCTTCCGAAAGCTATGATCTCGCCCTTGGCCACAACCGTACGCGCATGACCGTCCCGGTAAGTGTGGATGGGCAGGGTCCGTTCAACTTCGTCATCGATACCGGGGCCGAGCGGACGGTAATCGCGTCCAGCCTGGCCGAACGGCTCCGCCTCGCGCCGGGCGATGGGGTGACGATGCACAGCATGAGCGGCGTCGATTTCGTGCCCACGGTCGTAATCCCCCGCCTCTCGGTCAGCGCCCGCAAGACTGTGACGGACATCCAGGCCCCGGCGCTCGAAGAGGCGCATCTGGGCGCGATCGGCATGCTGGGCGTCGATAGCCTCGCAGCACAGCGCGTGACGTTCGACTTCAAGAACAGCCGCATGACAGTGATGCCGTCGAACGAGGCGCGCAAGAAAAGCTATGACAATGCCATCGTCGTCACGGCGCGCAGCCGTTTCGGACGCCTGGTACTGGTCGATGCCAAGCTCGACGGGCAGAAAGTTTGGGTGGTGATCGATACCGGATCGGAAGTGTCCGTCGGCAACAGCGTACTGCGCGCAAAGCTGGAAAAGCGCAGGCGCCTCAAGGAAACTCAGCCGATCGAAATGACGAGTGTCACCGGCGATCGAATCATGGCCGATTATACGCGCGCCGATGAACTGACCTTGAGCGGCGTGACGGTGAAGGACATGCCCATCGCCTTCGCCGACGTGTCCCCTTTCGAAAAGCTGGAACTGACCGACAAGCCCGCCTTGCTGCTCGGCATGGACGCCCTCCGCGCCTTCTCCCTCGTATCAGTGGATTTCGCCGACCGGAAGGTACGCTTCATCACCTCGCAGCCGGGTGAGAACGGCAAGGTTCGGTTCGCCGGCCTCCGCTGATCAATCCATATGTTTGATGCCGACTCGGAGATAATCCCAGCCGGTAACGAGGGTGAGCACCGCGGCGGCCCACAGGCTCAACAGCCCCACATCATGGACCCAGGGCCATTGCGGCGTCGCACCCGCGAGGATCAACGCGCCTAACGACACGAGCTGGAATGTCGTCTTCCACTTGGCAAGCTGGCTGACCGGCACGGACACCTGAATGCCCGCCAGGAACTCGCGCAGCCCCGACACCATGATCTCGCGGAGCAGGATGATCAGCGCCGCAATGGCATGGACGCCCGAAATCGTGCCGATGAAGACGAGCATCAGGATGACCGCCGCGACCATGATCTTGTCGGCAATGGGATCGAGAAATACGCCAAGCCGCGACACCGTCCCCCGCGCGCGGGCGAGATAGCCGTCAAAATAATCGGTAATGCCCATCAGGCAGTAAACCGCGAAGGCCAAAGCATAATCGAACCACCCGCCGCCCGGCCACAACAGGAAGACCAGGATCGGCACCGTGATGATGCGCGACAGGGTGAGGATATTGGGCAGGGTCAGCATCGGCGGGCAGTCTTAGCTGCTTTTCGCATGAAATGAAGCCTTGTTCTCCGGCGAAAGCCGGAGACCAGCGGCACCGTCCGAGTGGCTGGGTTCCGGCCTTCGCCGGAACACACCGAACAGTCATTGGACCGTCCGAAAAAGGCCGCTATGAGCAACGCCCATGCAGGCATCTTTCGAACTTCTCCGCCGCCGCCGCTTTCTGCCCTTGTTCGTCACCCAGTTCTTGGGGGCGTTCAACGACAATCTCTACAAGTCGGCGATGGTGATCCTCGTCACCTACGCGATCTATAGCGATCCGACGAAGGAAGCCTCGTTCAACGCAATCGCGGGCGGCCTCTTCATCCTGCCCTTCTTCCTCTTTTCGGCGCTCGCGGGCCAGCTTGCGGATTCGAGCGACAAGGCGCGCATCATCCGCATCGTGAAGACAGCGGAAATCTTCATCATGATCGCGGGCGCGGCGGGGCTCATCCTCCACAGCATCCCGCTCCTGCTCCTCGCCCTTTTTGCGATGGGCGTCCATTCGAGCTTTTTCGGCCCGATCAAATATGCGATTCTGCCCCAACATCTCGAAAAGGATGAGGTGCTCGGTGGCACCGGTCTTGTCGAAGCGGGCACCTATTTCGCGATCCTGATGGGTACGATTGCGGGCGGCCTCCTGGGCAGCAACCATTACAATATCGCGGCCGCGGGCGTCCTGATCGTCGCGATCATCGGCCGCATTGTCGGCGGCATGGTGCCCCCCGCCCCGCCTGAAGCCGATGCCCCGCCGCTCCAGATGGATTGGCACATCGTCCGCTCGTCCATCACGCTCGTCTCGGCCACACTCCATATTCCGCGCCTCTTCTTGGCCATCGCCGCGATCAGCTTCTTCTGGGCACAAGGCGCGGTACTCGCCGCGCAATTCCCCCCGCTCGTGAAAAATGTACTCGGCGCGAATGAAGAAGTCGCAACCCTGTTCCTCGCCATCTTCTCGGTCGGCGTCGCGGTCGGATCGATCCTGATCAACCGCCTGCTCGCAGGCCGGGTTCTCGCCAAATATGCGCCTGCGGCGGCGATCCTGATGGGCCTCTTCGTCCTTCACCTCTATTGGAATGTGACCCAATGGACGCCGGTGCCGGGCGCGTTGATGGACCTTCGTACCTTCATCGTCATTTCGCGGGCCGAATGGGTGATGTTCGATCTGTTCGGGGTCGCGGTGTTCGGCGGCATGTTCGTCGTGCCGCTCTACGCCTTCCTCACCACCACCGTGTCGAAATCCGAAACGGCACGCACGGTGGCGGCGAACAATATTGTCAATTCCGGCGCGATGGTGCTGGCGGCGATCCTGCTTACCCTGCTCGTAAATCTCGGCGTATCGGTCGCCGAAACCCTGCTGATGGTCGCCATCGCCAGCATCGGCGCCGCCTGGATCGCGTGGAAACTGCACAAGGCCTGCGACGACGAAGCCTGTCGGGCGGACTAGGCCCCCTCCACCCGCTAGGGCTGAGCTTGTCGAAGCCCGTTCCAGCTGGTTCCGTCCTTCGACAGGCTCAGGACTAGCGGTGTTGGGGGAGTAGAAATTTTCCTCGTCATTGCGAGCATAGCGAAGCAATCCAGCCGCACGGAACCCAGCCGCAAGGTGGATTGCCGCGTCTCTATACTCCTCGAATGACGAGCCTATCCCAGATAAGTCCCGAAAAACACCAGCCCGCCCATGAAGGCATAGCCAAACTGCCGGAAATCCGCGTCCGAAAGGCCGAGAGTCAGCCACCGCCCACCCATCGGAGGATCGCGGCGCAGCTTGCGGCCGAACAGGAGCGGAGACTGGATCATGCTGCATAAATTAACAAATTGTTTACCTTGTTCCCTGCGCGATGCGGTTGACAGGCACGATATCCATGATGGTATTTGGAACAAAGAGTGAACAATATGAATTGGTGAGTCGAGGTTGGACGTGGCCCTATGCTGCCCTTCTTCGCCCCGGCCCGATCCCGGCAGCCTTCTCCCCGCCTGCTTCGGATTGGGCTGCGATGGCATTGACCAGCGCCTTGGCGGCCTTCCGCGCGGGCGGCTGCACGAGACGATCGGGCGGCAGGCGGAGGATGTCGCGGCCGCCTCCGCTTTCTCCCTGCTCCTCGCCTGGCGGGCCCTCGAACGAAGCAAGCCCCTTCTCTGGATCCGCCATGACAAGGGAGAGCGGCGGTCGGGGCGGCTCGACCCGCATGGCCTTGCCGCCCTCGGCATCGATCCCGCGCGCCTCCTGATCGCGCATGCGGGCGAAGAGAAAGTCGCACTTCAGGCCGGGCTCGATGCGGTGCGTTGTGCAGGCCTTGGCGCGGTGCTGATCGAAATCTGGGGCAAGCCGCCGGTGCTGGATTTGACCGCAACCCGCAAGCTCGGCCTCGCCGCCGAACATTCGGGCGTTACGGTCTTCCTGACCCGGATCGAGGCGCAAGCACAGCCAAGCGCGGCCCACACACGCTGGGAAGTGACGGCCGCGCCCTCCGCCCCCTTCCCCGCCGATGCGCCGGGTTTCCCCGCCTTCGCCCTCACTTTGCTCCGCGACCGGCGGGGCGTGCCGGGCTTTTCCGTCAATTTGGAGTGGGATTGTGACACAGGATCCTTCCGGGAACCGCCGTTACCTCGCGGTCTGGTTCCCCTTCCTGCCCGCCGACCGGCTGCGGCTGGAAGAACGCTCGCCCGCGCCGCCTGAAGGCCCACGCGTCTTCGTCCACAAGGTAAAGGGCGCGATGCGGATCGCGGCGGTGGACGCCCGCGCACTGGAACTCGGCCTGACGCCCGGCCTCGGCCTCGCCGACGCGCGTGCGCGCGTGCCGGACCTAGACGCGCGGGACATGATGCCGGACCGCGACCGTGCCCTGCTGGAGCGGATCGCGGACGGCTGCGAGCGCTACACGCCGATGATCGCGATCGACGGCGAAGATGCGCTGGTGCTGGATATTACGGGATGCGCCCATCTGTATGAGGATGAGCGGGGATTAGCGGGGCATCTCCTTAACTCCCTCTCCCCTTTAGGGGAGAGAGAGCTCTCCCTCCGTCTTGCCCTCGCCAATACCCCCGACAAGGCCCTTGCCCTCGCCCGCTTCGGCTGGAAAGGCGCCACCCCCAACGATCTCCCCGTCGCCGCCCTCCAGGCCTCGCCCCAAACCGAAACCGCCCTCCGCCGCGCCGGCCTCAAGACCATCGGCGACCTCGCCACCCGCCCTAGCGCGCCCCTGGCGGCGCGGTTCGGATCGGCGCTCGTCACCCGCCTCGCCCGCATCCTCGGCGAAGAAGACGCCCGCATCACCCCGCGCCGCGCACCACCGCCGATCATCGTCCACCGCCGCTTCGCCGAGCCCGTCGCCCGCGTCGATGACATGCTCGCCGCGCTCGAAGCCTTGCTCGGCGAAGCGGGCGAAGAGATGGAGCGGCGCCACAAAGGCGGGCGGCGTTTTGATGCCGCCCTCTTTCGCACCGACGGCAAGGTGATGCGCCTCAGCATCGAAACCGGCCACCCCGCCCGCGCGCCCGCTCCGATGATGCGCCTGTTCCGCGAGCGGATCGATGCTTTGCGCGATCCGATCGACCCCGGCTTCGGCTTCGATCTCATCCGCCTGTCCGTGCCGGTGATCGAGCCGCTGGCCCCTTCCTCCCCCTCGCTGGACGGAGAGGAAGAAAAAATGGAGAATGGGATCGACAGCCTGATCGACCGCTTAAGCACCCGCCTCGGCCGCACGCGCGTCACCCGCTTCCTGCCCTACGACACGCACATCCCCGAACAGGCCGCGTTCGAAGCGCCCGCCGTCGATCGCCGCCCCGCGACATGGGACCAGCCGGAAGCGGGCGAACCCCCTCACCGCCCCCTCCACCTTCTCCATCCGCCGCAATTGATCGACGTCACCGCAGAAGTGCCGGACGGCCCGCCCCGCCGCTTCCGCTGGCGTCAGACCATGCATCAGGTCGCGAAATCCGAAGGCCCGGAGCGCATCGCCGCCGAATGGTGGCGCCGCGCGGACGGCAAGGGGCTGACCCGCGATTATTACCGGGTGGAGGACATGGACGGCCGCCGCTTCTGGCTGTTCCGCCACGGCCTCTACGGCGCCGAAAAGGCCCATCCGGATTGGTATATCCACGGCCTGTTCGCATGACCGGTTTCGCCGAAATGGTCGTCGCGACGCATTATTCCTTCCTGCGCGGCGCCTCGCATCCCAGCGACATGGTGGGGCAAGCCATCGCGCTCGGCCATAAGGGCATCGGCATTGCGGATCGCAACACCGTCGCAGGCGTGGTCCGCGCCTGGGTCGCCTTGCGCAATGCCAATGCGGAGGCCCGAGAAAAATTCGGCGAAGAACTCGATTTCAAGCTCGCAGTCGGTGCCCGCCTCGCCTTCGTGGACGGAACGCCGGACATCGTCGCTTATCCCGAAACCCGCTATGGCTGGGGCCGCCTCACCCGCCTCCTCACCGTCGGCAATCGCCGGGCCAAAAAGGGCGATTGTCTCCTCCAGTTCGAAGACCTTCTCGAATATGCTCAGGATTTGCTCCTGATCGTCATGGGCGGTGAAAAGGACGGAGGTATACTCCGCCGCCTTACCGAAGCCGCGCCTGGTAATGTCTGGCTCGCCGCCACCATGCCCCGCACGGGCAAAGACCGGCGTCACCTCGCAACCCTCGCCGCGCTGGCGGATCGCGCCGCCGTCCCCCTCCTCGCCACCAACGATGCCCTTTATGCCGAGCCCGAGCAGCGCCCCCTCCACGACACCCTCACCTGCATCCGAGAAAAGACGACCATTCACGAAGCCGGCCGTCGCCTCGCCGCCAACGCCGAACGCCATCTTAAGGAGGGCGCGGAGATGGCGCGCCTGTTTAAGGATCAGCGCCAAGCCGTGGACGAAAGCCTGAAGCTCCTCTCCCGCATCAATTTCACCCTCGATCAGCTCCGCTACGAATATCCTCACGAACCCGTGCCCGAAGGCCGGGAGCCGCAGGAATGGCTCGAACATTTGACGCTCGCCAAGGCGCATGAACGCTACGGCCCCATCATTCCAGAAAAGGTGCAGAAGATGCTGGATGAGGAGTTCGCCCTCATCCGAAAGAAGAATTACGCTTATTATTTCCTGACCGTTCACGACGTTGTGGCTTATGCGCGGAGCCTGACCCCGCCCATCCTTTGCCAAGGACGAGGCTCAGCGGCCAACTCGGCCGTTTGCTTTCTCCTCAACATTACCTCGGTTGACCCGACCCAGCACAACCTTCTTTTCTCCCGTTTCGTTTCCGAAGAACGGAACGAGCCGCCTGACATCGATGTCGATTTCGAACATGAGCGGCGTGAGGAGGTGATGCAGTATATCTACCAGCGATACGGCCGCCACCGCGCGGGCATTGCGGCGACCGTCATCCACTACCGCCCACGCAGTGCGGTTCGCGAAGTCGGCAAGGCTTTGGGTTTATCGGAGGACATCACCACCCGCCTGTCCAGCACCGTCTGGGGCAGCTTTTCCAGCGGCATGCAGGATGCGCGCTATCAGGAAGCAGGCTTCGCCCTCGATAATCCCGAAATCGCTCGGCTCCAGAGCCTCGTCGATCAGATCCTGCAATTCCCCCGCCACCTGTCTCAACATGTCGGCGGCTTCGTCCTCACCGAAGACCGCCTCGATGAAACCGTGCCGATCCACAATGCGGCGATGGATGAGCGTACCTTCATCGAATGGGACAAGGACGATATCGACGCGCTCGGCCTGATGAAGGTCGATATCCTTGCCCTCGGCATGCTCACCTGCATCCGCAAGGCCTTCGACCTGATCGAAGCGAACGGCGGTCCGCGTTACGAACTGGACACGATCCCGCAGGATCAGCCTGATGTCTACGACATGCTCTGCAACGGCGACAGCATCGGCGTCTTTCAGGTCGAAAGCCGCGCGCAGATCAACATGCTCCCCCGCCTCAAACCGCGCGAATTCTACGATCTTGCCATTCAGGTCGCGATCGTCCGCCCCGGCCCCATTCAGGGTGACATGGTCCATCCCTATTTGAGGCGCAGACAGGGGAATGAGAAGGTCGACTATCCTTCGCCGGCCCCGCCCCACGACCCAGATGAATTGAAGAAAATCCTGAAACGCACGCTCGGTGTCCCCCTATTCCAGGAACAGGCGATGATGCTCGCCATTATCGCAGCAGATTTCACCCCTGCCGAAGCCAATCGCTTGCGCCGCTCCATGGCGACATTCCGCAATGTCGGCGGGATGGAGGATTTTCAGGAAAAGATGATCAAGGGGATGGTCGGCCGGGGCTACGATCAGTCCTTCGCCGAACGCTGCTATCACCAGATCGAAGGCTTCGGAAGCTACGGTTTCCCCGAAAGCCATGCTCTTTCCTTCGCAAGCCTCGTCTACGTCTCCTCCTACATCAAATGCCGCTACCCCGCCGCCTTCGCCTGCGCCCTCCTCAACTCCCAGCCCATGGGCTTCTATGCCCCCGCCCAGATCGTCCGCGACGCACAGGACCATGATGTCGAGGTTCGCCCCATCGATGTAAATGCGAGCAGTTGGGACAACAGTTTGGAAGCGACCACCGGCAAGCCCGCTCTCCGCCTAGGTTTCCGGCAGACGGATGGTTTCAAGGAAGAATGGGCAAGCGCCATTGCCGCCGCGCGCCCCATCCGGGACATTGAAAGTCTGGCCCGTGACACGGCTCTTCCACAGCGCGCGCTGCAGGTGCTGGCCGACGCCGACGCCTTCCGATCGCTGGGCAAAGACCGGCGCGCGGCATTGTGGGACGTACGCCGTTTACCGGGCGGCACCCTCCCCCTGTTCGAACATGCCCGCGCCCGCGAACTGGCAGCAGAAGCCGATGCGCGCCTCCCCGCCATGCCGCTCTCCGAACATGTCGCCGCCGATTATCAGACGACGCGGCTGTCGCTGAAGGGGCATCCGATGCAGTTTCTCCGTCCTCTGTTCGATGCGGAGGGCGTGAAGAGCTGCCTCGCCGCTACGAATGCCCAACGCGATTCCATCGTGCGCACCGGCGGCATCGTCCTCGTCCGCCAGCGTCCGGGCGAAGGAAACGCCATCTTCATCACGCTGGAGGATGAAACGGGCATCGTGAACGTCGTTCTCTGGGCGCGCCTCTTCGAAACCTTCCGCCGCGAGGTGATGGCCGCGCGCCTCATGCTGGTCGAAGGGCAGATTCAGCGGAGCAAGGAGAATGTCGTCCACCTGATGGCGACGCGCATCTACGACCGCTCAGCCGA
Organism: Allosphingosinicella vermicomposti; assembly: GCF_003012815.1. Classification (GTDB taxonomy): domain Bacteria; phylum Pseudomonadota; class Alphaproteobacteria; order Sphingomonadales; family Sphingomonadaceae; genus Allosphingosinicella; species Allosphingosinicella vermicomposti. The sequence continues at coordinate 78,957 of NZ_PXYJ01000002.1, forward strand.
ACTCGCGCGCCTCAGTGACGACCACGACGTCCGCCCCCTCGTCGCCCGGGCGGACGCCGTTGCCCATCCCCAATATCCGCGCAACCACGGCCATCCGCGCAACGTCCGCATCCTGCCCAAATCCCGCGATTTTCATTAGGCAAAGAAAAAGCGCCCCGAAGGGCGCTTCATCGAGAAATGGTGGAGCCGAGGGGGATCGAACCCCTGACCTCTACAATGCCATTGTAGCGCTCTCCCAGCTGAGCTACGGCCCCGAACCTTTTCGCCGCCGGCTGGGAGCCGGGCGGGCGTTTGAGGCGCTGCCTTTAGTTTAGGCAGCAGCGCCCCGCAAGTAGCGATTTTTAGATTTCTTCGTCTTCGTCGCTCGATTTGGTCACGCCGATATCATCGTCGCCGCCAAGATCGACCTCATCGTCCGGATTTTCTTCCGCATCCTCGTCGATTTCCAGATCGTCGGCCGCCAGATCCGCATCGTCCGCGACTTCGGCCTCGCGCTCCTTCTTCGGCGCGTCGTAAGGAAGCGGCTGCTTCGATTTCAGGACGGGTTCCGGCTCCCACGACACGCCGCATTCGATGCAGGTGACGGGATTATCCTTGCCCAGATCGTAGAAACGAGTCGCGCATTTCGGGCAAGTCCGCTTCGAGCCCCATTCAGCTTTCACCATGGGTGAGAGAGCCTCCGCAAAAAGAGTGTGAAAAACCAGCTGGAACCAACAGACCAGCCTTGTTGCCCGGCGCCTTGCCATAGCGAAAGCGCGCTGTCAAAAGCCTTGGCGCTCCTTCCTCCCCCAAGGACGTGTTCAATTCTTATGTCTTGCGTATCTTCGCTACCGGTGGCGTTCAGGTCAGGCAGGCCGCTCATCGGCGCAACCCGGGTTCCGGGCGATAAATCCATTTCCCACCGCGCCCTGATGCTCGCCGCGATCGCGAGCGGAAGAAGCCGCATCACCGGCCTCTCTCCGGGCGGAGATGTTCGTTCCACCGCCGATGCCCTGCGACAGATGGGCGTCGCCATTTCCAACGAAGGCGATCAGTGGACAGTGGAAGGTCGCGGCGAAGCCGGTCTGTCGGAGCCTCCCGGTCCGATCGACCTTGGCAATAGCGGCACGTCGGCCCGGCTGCTGATGGGCCTCATCGCCAGCCACCCGATACGTGTGACGATAATCGGCGATTCGTCGCTGAGCCAGCGGCCGATGGAGCGCGTCGCGGCGCCGCTCCGCACCATCGGCGCGGCGATCCAGGCGAGCCCTGGCGGCACGCTTCCGGTCACGGTCGAAGGTCAGGGCAAGGCCATGCCGCGCCATCATCGCCTCGCCATTGCGTCGGCGCAGGTCAAATCGGCATTGATGCTTGCCGCGCTTCGCACGCCCGGGACGAGCAGCGTGACCGAGCCTGTCGCGACGCGCGACCATAGCGAACGGCTGTTCGACCGCTTCGGCGCCCCGATTTCCATCGAAGAAGATGAAGCGGGCGGGCGCACAATCACCATCACCGGTCCGGCGGCGCTCACGGCGCAGGATATTCGCGTTCCGGGCGACCCGTCCTCCGCCGCTTTTCTCGCGGTCGCGGCATTGATCGTGCCGGGTTCGGACATCTTCATCCGCGACGTCTGCATCAATCCGCTGCGCACCGGCCTGTTCGAAGCGCTGCGGCAGATGGGCGGGGACATTATTTTCGTGGACAAGAAAATGGTGGACGGGGAGCCGGTCGCCAACATCCGCGCCCGCCATTCCCGCCTCTCCGCAATCGACATCGCACCCCAGAAGGTGCCGTCGATGATCGACGAATTCCCGATTTTCTTCATCGCGGCGGCCTTTGCGGATGGAACGAGCCGTGCCCGCGGCCTTCGCGAACTGCGCGTCAAGGAATCGGACCGCATCACTGCTATGGCGGACGGACTGAAGGCGATCGGGGTCGATGTCGAGGAATCGGAAGACGGCCTTGCCATCACCGGCAGCGGCGGCGGCCATCTGCGCGGCGGCGCATCGATCGCCTCGCGGCTCGATCACCGCATCGCGATGAGTTTCGCCGTCGCTGGTCTTCATTGCGATGAAGCTGTAACGATCGACAGCATGATGCCGGTGGATACGAGCTTCCCCGGCTTTATCGAGAGATTGAGGGAATTGCAGAACGCATGATCATCGCCGTGGATGGGCCGGCCGCGAGCGGCAAGGGAACGATCGCCCGGGCACTCGCGCGCCATTACGGCCTGCCGCATCTCGACACAGGCCTTCTCTATCGCGCTGTGGGCCTCAACCTCCTGCGCTGGGGCGGCGATCCCGACAGCGAGTTTGCAGCGGTGCGCGCCTGCGACTTTGCCCAAGTGGACTTCGACGATCCGGAATTGAAGAGCGAGACGGTAGGCGGCCTCGCCTCGCGCATTTCGGCTTATCCGATGGTCCGCGAAACCCTGCTCGCCCGGCAACAGGATTTCGCCCGGCAGGATGGCGGCGCCGTTCTCGACGGTCGCGATATCGGGACGGTGATCGCGCCCGATGCCCCGGCCAAGCTCTTCGTCACCGCCGCTCCGGAAGTCCGTGCTATGCGCCGCCATGAAGAACTGAAGCGCATGGGGCGCACCACCCATCTCGACGACGTCCTTATCGACATTCGCGCCCGCGACGAACGGGACATGGGCCGGTCCACCGCGCCTCTCGTTCAGGCGGACGATGCCGACTTGCTCGATACCAGCGATATGACTATAGACGCGGCCGTCCAGCGGGCCGTTGCGCTCGTGGAGGCCCGGCTCAAGCACAGCGCGTGAGGATGTTTTAGGCTAACCGCCTGACCCTGCGCGCCTTTTCGCTTTTCCAGCCCTTCCACACGCATAGCCTTAAAGGACGCCGCGACCGGCATGGTGCCGCCGCGGCATTTTGGGCCAAGACTGCCGGAGACAACCGGCAGCCGGAAAAGCAACAAAGGATATCAGCTTTATGGCCACGTCGGCAAACCCGACCCGCGACGATTTCGCGGCACTCCTCAATGAACATCTTGGCGGCGAAAACGAAAATTTCGAAGGCCGTGTCGTTAAGGGCACCGTCACCGGAATTGAAAATGACCTCGCCGTCATCGACGTCGGTCTGAAGTCCGAAGGCCGCGTGCCGCTGCGCGAATTCGCAGCGCCGGGTCAGAAGGCTGAACTCAAGGTCGGTGACGAAGTCGAAGTCTATGTCGACCGCGTCGAAAACCATCAGGGCGAAGCGATGCTGTCGCGCGACCGCGCACGCCGCGAAGCCGCCTGGGACAATCTTGAAACCGAATATGCCGCCGGCAACCGCGTCGAAGGCGTGATCTTCGGCCGCGTGAAGGGCGGCTTCACCGTCGATCTTTCGGGCGCCGTGGCCTTCCTTCCGGGCAGTCAGGTCGACATCCGTCCAGTTCGCGACGTGCAGCCGCTGATGGACCTGCCGCAGCCGTTCCAGATCCTGAAGATGGATCGCCGTCGCGGTAACATCGTCGTGTCGCGCCGCGCGATCCTGGAAGAAACCCGCGCCGAACAGCGCACGGGCCTCATCCAGAACCTCGCCGAAGGTCAGGTCATCGACGGCATGGTCAAGAACATCACCGATTACGGCGCGTTCGTGGACCTGGGCGGCATCGACGGCCTGCTCCACGTTACCGACCTTAGCTACAAGCGGGTCAACCACCCGTCGGAAGTTCTCAACATCGGCGACACCGTCAAGGTTCAGATCATCCGCATCAACCGCGACACGCAGCGCATCAGCCTCGGCATGAAGCAGCTCGAAAGCGATCCGTGGGAAGGCGCGCAGGCCAAATATCCGATTGGCGGCGTGTTCCAGGGCCGCGTCACGAACATCACCGAATATGGTGCGTTCGTTGAACTCGAAGCCGGTATCGAAGGCCTCGTCCACGTTTCGGAAATGAGCTGGACGAAGAAGAATGTCCATCCGGGCAAGATCGTCTCCACCAGCCAGGAAGTCGAAGTGGCTGTTCTGGAAGTGGACGAAGAAAAGCGCCGCATCAGCCTTGGCCTCAAGCAGGCTCAGGCCAATCCGTGGGCCGCTTTTGCTGAAAAGCACCCGGTCGGCAGCGAACTCGAAGGCGAAGTGAAGAATTCGACCGAATTTGGTCTCTTCATCGGCCTCGAAGGCGACGTCGACGGCATGGTCCACATGTCGGACATCGCATGGGGCATTTCGGGAGAAGACGCGCTCAATCTCCACCACAAGGGCGAGATGGTGAAGGCCGTCGTGCTCGACGTGGACGTCGAGAAGGAACGCATCAGCCTCGGCATGAAGCAGCTTGAGCGTGGTGGTGTTTCCGCCGCTGGCGCAAGCGGCGGCGCTGGCGTCAACAAGAACGATATCGTCACCGTGACCGTTCTTGAAGTCCGCGACGGCGGCCTCGAAGTGCAGATTGGCGAAGACGGTGCAACCGGCTTCCTCAAGCGCACCGATCTTGGCCGCGACCGCGACGAACAGCGTCCGGAACGCTTCCAGGTCGGCCAGAAGTTCGACGCGATGGTCACCGGCTTCGATCGTTCGAAGAAGCCGAACTTCTCGATCAAGGCAATGCAGATCGCCGAAGAGAAGCAGGCCGTGGCTCAGTACGGATCGTCGGATTCGGGAGCGAGCCTTGGCGATATTCTTGGCGAAGCGCTGAAGCAGCGTAATAGCTAAGAAATGAAAGAGCGGGGACTTGACGAAAGTCCCCGCTCTTTTCATGAAGGCAAGACAAGTCTCTCTCTTCACCGCCCCGAGTGAGAGTTATTGTTGCTAAAATGCAAATCTAATGCAATTGAGCCGGCCGGGTCGCGATGGCGATCGATAATGGTTCGGTTCCAAAGGGGGGAATTGAAGTGATCCGTTCAGAACTCGTGCAAAAGCTTTGCGACGACCATCCCGATCTCAGGATCAGGGAAATCGAACGCGTCGTATCGTCCTTCTTCGACGCGATTTCGGATCAGCTTCAGCAGGGCGGCCGCGTTGAGCTGCGTGGCTTCGGCGCCTTCTCCACCCGCGACCGCGACGCCCGCAAGGGTCGCAATCCGCGTACCGGCGAAGCCGTCGATGTCGACGCCAAGCGCGTTCCCTATTTCAAGCCCGGCAAGGAAATGCGCGAGCGCCTGAACGTCTGAGCGCTGGAAGATTTTCAGTTTTTAACCCCGCTAGGGCTGAGCCTGTCGAAGCCCGTTCCAGCCGTCCTTCGACAAGCTCAGGACTAGCGGGGAATTAAGGTTGAATCTCAAGAGGACTTGACCCGACCCGCCTCCCCCGTCCACGGGATTGCAACAGTGCGGACGTGGCGGAATGGTAGACGCCAGAGACTTAAAAACTGTTTCCTTACTCGGTTCGTCGCATTTTTTGAGCATAAGAAATGGCTGAGATCCGCCATTCTTGACGCGACGGGTTGCGATGGAAGCCGAGCTTGCTGGCGCTGAGAACCAAATAAGAACCACGCGGAAGCGATTCGCGGGAAAGTTCTGGCATTCGCCGGAGTGGTGTGGCACGTCGCCCCAGCACACGTGCGGACGTGGCGAAATCGGTAGACGCAGCAGACTTTAATTGGAGTGCCCGGGCGGAAACGCCCGGAGTAGAACCGCTCAAAGTCGGGGAACGCTAACGGGCTCTGCGGATCCCTAGGCCAATCCCGAGCCAAGCCCCTCCCCTTACGGGCGGCGGAAGGTGTAGAGACTGGACGGGCGGCGCCTAAAGCCTTCATGGCCATGGCGAAGGGACAGTCCGGACCACGAACGCTTCCCTGAAGCGGCGGTGAAAGCCGAAGTGGTGCGAAAATCTGTTATCCTCCGGGGTGTGCGGGTTCGAGTCCCGCCGTCCGCACCATAGGCGTCTGAATAACTACACCATTCGGATTCGGCATATGCTCGACGGGTGAGCCGTGGCTAACGGGTCCGATTCACTAACGTCGCCTGATGACGAACGAGAATGAATAGGTGTAATCAGGTATCCGCGCCTGCTTAGCGACCGGTAGGCTCTCTTCGTTCGGGGAAATTAAATTGGGCTGGAAAGCAGCGAATGAATGCTAAATGCTTTATTGCCTCAAGCCCTCTTCTCCTAGCTTCAGCTTGCGGGGAAGGATCACCGAGCACCAATGAAATCCGTGCAGCCTATGCCGTCCATATGGGAATAGATCCCGTTCACGAGGTTGGGATGAGGGCTCGCGCCCAACCCGTTGTCATCCCCAATCAGGAGCCGGACTGCTCCTCAGATGGTAATGGCCACTTCGATTGTCGCATCCGGGTGATCTATGAAAGTCCGGCCGGACCGGCGAGCCAGCAGCAGACAATTCATATCCGGCGGACGGCGGATTCCTGGATTATCGATAGCCTCAATTAGCCAAAAGCACTTGCAGGCGTTGACGCGTAATCACTCCTTTCCGTCAGGGATGGACGTGAGAGGCATCTGAACACGCTTCCTGTTCGACCTGCACAGTCACGTGCTCGATATCAAACCTTTCGGCAAATACTTCCGTCACAGCAAGGCGCACCGCTTCGCCCGCAACAGCGTCGGAAAGCTCTATATGAACAGAGGCGCTGATATCATCGCTCGTCAAAGACCAGACGTGAAGGTCGTGGACGCCAGCGACGCCCGCAGTTCCTGAGATCGCGGACCGTATTTCACTAAGATCCAGCCCTCTGGGCACTCCTTCAAGCAGAACGTGTGTAGTGTCCCTCAGCAGTATCCATGTTCTTGGAAGCACCCACAGGCCGATGCCGACCGCGACCAGGGGATCGATCCACTGCCACCCCGTCAGCATGATGATCCCGGCCCCCAAGATTACGCCGATCGACCCGAGCATGTCCGCCCAAACTTCTAGATAAGCCCCTTTTACGTTGAGGCTATTCTCCTTGCCCGCCGACAAGAGGCGCATCGCGACGATATTCACGACCAATCCTACCGCCGCTACTGCGAGCATTCCTCCGGTCTGCACTTCCACGGGTTCATAGAAGCGTCCAGCGGCTTCCAAAAGAACGTATCCCGCCACCGCAAACAACAGCAGTGCGTTGAATGCTGCTGCCAGTATCTCGAACCGGCGATACCCAAAGGTTCTCTCATTATCAGCAGGGCGCTGCCCGACCTTCACGGCGGCCAATGCGATGGCCAGTGCCGCTGCGTCCGTGAACATATGGGCGGCGTCGGAAAGCAAAGCCAAACTGTTAAAGACGAACGAGCCGATTAACTCGGCAATCAGGAATATCGTGGTCAGTCCAAGCGCAAGCGCGAGCATTTTGCTGTTCGCGCCCGCGCCGTGACTGTGAGAGTGGTCGTGTCCTGCGCCCATGACTTCAGGCTTCCTTTGCTAGCTTAGCCTCACAATTGGCGTCCCTCCAGATTTCAAGCCCACCCTTGATGGCAATAGCGGCGACAGCGACGCCGACCACTAAGTCAGGCCATGCCTGCCCGGTCCAAAGGACCACCGCGCCTGCGACTAGAATGCCTGCGTTCGAGAGGAAATCGTTGGCGCTGAATGTCTGAGCGGCCCTTAGGTTCACATCCGCCTTCCGTACGCGCTTCAAGAGCCATAGACATATGGCATTGATGATTGCTGCTCCGAGCGCCATGGTCATCATGGTGTAGCCAATGGGCTCGGTTCCCATAAGTACGCGGCGGGCAGCGTCCAGGAGAACACCAACCGCGAAAATCATGAGCATCACGCCGGAAACCCTTGCGGCCGCCCGCTTCCATCGTGGCGGGCGGCCAAGTGCAAGAAGACTTATGACGTAAACAACTCCGTCTGATGCGTTATCGAGAGCATTCGCGATCAGGGCGCTAGAGTCGCCGAGCCAACCTGTAATCGCGAATGCCACAGCTAATCCGATGTTCAGGAGAAGAACGATCCAGAGGATCCTTCGTTGGCTAAGCGAAGTAAGGTTGAAGTCCCTCTCGCCCATTATCGTTCCAGCTCCTCTTTTGTTCAGTCGCGATCACGAAGATGCAGGCAGCGGACCGCCAAGAGCATCCTCGTCGTCATAGTCGCCTCGCACATGGCGCCGCCCCTTGTCGCGAAGCAGGAGCTTGCTCAGCGCGGGAAGAACGAACAGGGTCAAAGCGGTCGAAGTAATCAAGCCTCCGATCACCACCACCGCCAGGGGCTTCTGGACTTCCGCACCCTGGCCGGTAGCAAGCGCCATCGGCACAAAGCCCAACGAAGCCACAAGGGCCGTCATCAAAACGGGCCGCAGCCGCTTGATTGCGCTGTCGTGGATCGCTTGATCGATTGGCACCCCCTGCGATCGCAAATCTTCCACCGAGCTCATGAGCACCAACCCGTTCAGAACGGCGATACCGGAGAGTGCAATGAACCCCACGGCTGCCGAGATTGAGAAAGGCAAGCCAGCAACGGCCAGGCCGAACACGCCGCCGGCTAATGCGAGGGGGATCGCCGAGTAGATGGCCAAAGCCGGCCGCACCCCCCGCAAACCAATGAACAACAGGCCGAAGATCGCACTGAAAACGACCGGGATCATGATCGACAGCCGTCGACTTGCGGCTTGCAGGTTCTCGAACTGGCCTCCCCATTCGATGAAAACCCCCGGAGGCAGGTCGACGTTCTGCTCAACTGCGGCCTGTGCATCGGCCACATAGGAGCCAAGATCCCGGCCTCGCACGTTGGCCTGCACCACAACACGGCGCTGGCCATTCTCTCGACTTACCTGATTGACGCCCTCGGACATCTGGAACGTAGCCAGCTCACGCAGGGGCACCGATTGTCGCACGCCAGATCCGGTATCCGGAAGCATCACTGGGAGAGCGCCAGCTGCTTCAAGATCATTCCTGGTGGCATTCTCCAATCGAACGACGATGTCGAAGCGCCTGTCTCCTTGGAAGACAATGCCTGCCTCCCGTCCCCCCAAGGCCGCAGCCACTGTGTCGGTGACATCTTCGATGGCCAGACCGTAACGCGAGATTGCGTCCCGGTTGAATTGCAGATCCAGAGTTGGGAAGCCTGCTGTCTGCTCCACCCGAAGGTCCGCTGTTCCTTCGATGCGGCTCATGGCCTGAGAGATACGGCGGGCTACCTGCCCGAGCTGATCAAGGTCTTCCCCGAACACTTTCACAGCGATATCGCCGCGAACCCCAGCAATCAGTTCGTTGAACCGCATTTCGATCGGCTGACTGAGCTCGTATGCGTTTCCGGTAAGGTTTTCCATCCTCTGCTCGATACGCTCGATCACCTCTTCCTTGGTTTCGACACCCTCAGGCCATTGCTCCTTCGGCCGCAGGATGATGAACGAGTCCGAGGCATTCTGCGGCATTGGATCCGTGGCAACTTCTGCGGTGCCCGTCTTTGAATAAACATAAGCCACCTCAGGGAGAGACGAGATGGCCCGCTCCACCCGAAGTTGCATGTCCTTGGATTGTTCGAGCGATGTCGACGGAATGCGCAACGTCTGCATCGCGAGGTCACCCTCGTCCAGCTGCGGGATGAACTCCCGGCCAAGACTGGTAAACATGAGAGCCGCGATTAGGAACGTACCCACGCCAGCACCAATCCATGGCCAGGGTCGCGCGAGAACTCGACCCAGGACCGGTTCATACCTGCTCTTCGTCCATGCGATCGCCCTCACCTCTTTCTCGGAGACTTTGCCCCGTATGAGGAGAGCAACCATGGCAGGAACGAAAGTCAGAGAAAGGATGAATGCGCCTGCGAGCGCAAGCATGACCGTGACCGCCATCGGCGTGAACATCTTGCCTTCCACACCGGTGAAGGTCAGCAGCGGCGCAAATACGAGGAATATGATGGCCTGCCCGTATATTGTCGGCTTCACCATCTCTCGGGCGGCCTCGAACACTTCGTGCAGCCTCTCGGGCAGCGTCAGCAGACGACCTTCGTGGTGCTGGCGTTCGGCCAAACGCCTCAAGCAGTTTTCAACGATGATGATAGAACCGTCAACGATGAGGCCGAAATCCAGCGCACCGAAGCTCATCAGGTTGCCTGAAACGCCCAACCTATTCATCCCGATCGCCATCATTAGAAACGAGAGCGGAATTACGAGAGTGGCGATGATCGCCGCTCGAATATTTCCAAGGAGGAAGAACAGCACAGCGATCACCAGCAGAGCGCCTTCCACGAGGTTCTTCTCGACCGTGGCGATCGTGGATTCGACGAGTGAGGATCGGTTGTAGACCGGGGTTACCATAACCCCTGGCGGAAGTGACTTTGAGACCTCCTTCAGCCTTCCAGAGACGGCATCTGCAACAATGCGGCTATTGCCCCCCGCAATCATGAGCGCCGTTCCGATGACCGTTTCGCGGCCCTCCATGGAAGCAGCACCCGTGCGAAGTTCACCGCCGACGCGAACGGTCGCTACGTCCCCAACTCGGACTGGCACGCCGCCTCGGTTAGCAACTGCTGCACTTGCGATTTCGTCGATGTGACGAATTCGAGCGTCAGCGCGCACGAGATAGGCTTCTCCGGCACGCTCAACGAAGTTGGCACCAACCGAAATATTGGCTCGCTCAAGGGCCTCGGCGAGTTCCGAGAACGAGATACCATAGGCCGCCAGGCGCCCCGGGTCGGGCTGAACCAGGAATTGCTTCTCATAGCCGCCGATGGAGTCGATACCAGCTACTCCCTCCACGGTACGCAATTGCGGCCGCACCACCCAGTCCTGGACCGTACGGAGGTACGCCAACCGCGAGACGTCATCGGTCAGCCGCTCACCCTCGGGCGTAAGGTAGGATTCGTCCGGCTGGAAGCCGGGTCGTCCCGGGATTTTCGGAGATTTGGCTGTGGCAGTCGGCGCGTAATGCACGGACCACATCAGAACCTCGCCCAGTCCGGTGGAGACCGGCCCCATTTGGGGCTCAACTCCTGCAGGTAAACTCTCTCGAGCTTGGCTGAGGCGCTCAGCTACCTGCTGGCGGGCGAAGTAGATGTCGATGTTCTCGTCGAACACTGCCGTGACTTGACTGAACCCGTTCCGGGAAACGGACCGGGTGTGATCCAGTCCGGGGATTCCGGCGAGTGCCGTCTCCATTGGAAAGGTCACAAGCCGCTCCATATCGAGCGGGCCGAAAGCAGGTGCGGATGTGTTGACCTGAACCTGTTTGTTCGTGATGTCCGGCACCGCGTCGATCGGCAGCCGGAAGAGCTGGATCGCACCAAACACGGCGACCAAGAGGGTGACGATCACGACGGCCCAGCGGAAGCGGACCGAAGCGTCTAGAATACGATCTATCATGATGAAGCGATCCTGTGGCCGCTCACAAGCGGCGTGCAGCGGAGGGCGAGGCGGAAACCGGGTTTAATGTTCGGCCTCGCTTGCACCGAGCTGGGATTTGAGCACGAAGGCGCCGGCGGTAACGACGACCTGACCAGGCCGAAGTCCTTCCGTGATCTCGACGCGGCCAGACGACCTGCTGCCCACCGTAACCGGAACGGCCTGAAATCCTCCCCCCGTTTGGACGAACACAACCTCCCGGCCTTCAACCTGCTGAACCGCTTCCTCAGGCAGAACGATGGCTCCGCTTGTCACGGTGCCCCGCGGCGCGATGCGTACACGCACGGCCTGCCCTTGTGCCAGCGCTGCGCTACTGACCGGCTGAAGAACAATCGTCGCCGCCCGACTTTCGGGATCGAGCGCCGGCGTTGTGGACCGAACGACCGCATCCAATGTCGCCCCATTTGGCAACTCGATGACTGCAGGATCGCCTTGCCGGATATTCTGCGCTTCCAGTGCGGTAACGGCAGCTTCGATCTGAATGCGCCTTGGATCCGAAACGTTGAAAAGCTCTGCGCCGGCGGCGACAAATGCCCCTAGCTGAGTGTCTATCTCGGTTATGCGCCCGGAAATCGGGCTCCGAACGGCAAGGTAACGTCCGTTCCCGACTACACCTGCAGTCCGGACTGCGGCCTCGGTCCGTTGCAGTTCGGCTTCGGCTTGTGCCCGAGCTGCATTTGCAGCTTCCAGGTCTTGTCGCGCCGTGATCTTTGCATTGAATAGGCGCTGCTCTCGCGCAGCCGCAGCGCGGGCCGCTTGTGTTCGCGCAGCGGCGGCATTGCGCTCCGCCAGGAAAGCAGCTGCTTCACGGCTCTCTAGTAGAGCGACCGTCTCACCAGCCCCCACAGGGTCTCCGAGGCGCTTGCTGATCCGCACGACCGCGCCGTCTGCGCGTGCGGTGAGTAAAGCCTGTCCTTCAGGGGGAGCCGTGACGCTCGCCTGCGAGATGATCTCGGCAGCAATAGAGCCCTCTTTGACCGTGATCGTTCGTATGCCGCTTGCCGCAATCCGAGCCTGCGTCATCGGTATGAAACCTTCCCGACCTTCCGCTTCTTCCTGACCCTCCTCGCTACCCTCTCCCGCTGCCTGCGCATTCTCAGCGGGTTCGATCGACCTTCCGACCCATACGCCGCCAATTCCGGCGAGCAACGCAATGGCGGCAGCGCCTCCCAGCAGCTTGTTTCGATCCTGCATGTTCGTGATCAAATTCATTTTCTATGTCCTTATTGCGCCGATGACCGGCCGAGTTCGGCCGTGGCGAGCGCCTGCGCGAGGCGCGCTTCGACGAGGGCCGTCTCAACGGCGCGAAGCGCTTCCTGCGCATCCAGAAGTTCAAGGAGCGACGCACGACCTTCGCGATAGGATATCTGCGCGAGGCGGAGAGCTTCAGCCGCCTCCGGCACGGCAGCATCGGCCAAGGCCTCCGCCCTCGCTTGCGCCGCCTCAAGGTTCGTGATCGCGTTCCGCCCTCTCACGCGCGCTGATGCCCTCGCGTTGACGAGGTTGGCTTCGGCGGCCCGAACGTTGGCCCGCGCAGCAGCTATACCGCCCTGATTCCGGTCGAAGATCGGGATGGGCATCGAAACGCCCCCGACAAGAGCCACATCTCCAGATTGGCGAACATGCCGCACACCAAGCCCAACGGCAGGGTCGAGGCGGCTAGCCGAAACCTCACGGTCGACCTCAGCCTCAGCCCGTAGGCGCTCGGCCTCGGCGAGCCGCACTTCCAAGCTACGTTCTGGATCAAACGTCTGCGGCGTGAGATCGATTTCACTCCCCGCCACAACCGTAGGCGGTTCGGTGACCCCGAAGAGCCCCGCAAGCGTGCCACGTGCCGCCGCCTCTTCCGCCTGTGCTGCCTGCAGCTCCGCGCCCGCCTGTGCGGCCGCAGATCGCGCGCGCAAGGCTCGCAAGGGAGGTTCCCGTCCCTCCTCGACCAACGTCACAGCGATGCTCGCTAGATCCCGCGCCCACTGCTCGTTCTGAGCGGCAATCCGTAGTCTCTCCCGTGCACTCACCGCGCGCGCAAACTGCTCCCTTACCGAACGGGCAAGGTCGGCGCGGGCGATGCTCAGGCGAAGCTGCTCCGCTGCCAGTTCGGCCTCAGCTGCCGCCACCCTGCTCCGCCGCCGACCACCAAGGTCGAGGCGCTGATTGACTGCAAGGGTCGTCTCAGTGCCGCGAAAGCCTGAGAGCTCCCCAGTTCCGGCGAAGTTTTCGACCTCCAGACTCAATTCTGGATTCGATCGAAACCCGGCTTGGCGAATTCGGGCTTGGGCCGCTTCGACCCTTGCGCGCCCTGCAATTACGGCTGGTGCGCGTGCCTCGGCCTCCTCCAGCGCTTGCTGGAGCGTAAGCGACTGCGGCAACGGGCCTTCGCGCCGAGAGAGGGGCACGCTGCGCAACTCCGGAGCCGGAGGGCCCAAAGGAGTTGTCGTTGGCGCACCCACGCGGGGCGTAGCAGGCGTACCCACCTGCCCGCTTGCGCCCACCCCATAGATAGGGAGCAAGACCGCAGCCGTGGCTGCGACGAAGAAGAATTTCATTATGATGACTCCTGACGACGCGGGACGACCGGTTGGGCTTGCCAACCGGTGTAGCTAGCGTGTCGTCAGGCGATCGGAGGTCTCAGGGCCGCTCCAGGCGAAGCCCCGACACGAAAAGGAACTGCGGCGGTCCGGTTGCCGATGCCAGCCATTTGAACGACATTGCCAGCGTGCGCATCGGTCGGAACCCCGACACAATGGCCATGGCAGGTGCCGTGGTGATGAGGTACACCCTTTTCGGCATCAGCAGGAACTTCGTCGCCGTCGCCTTCGAAATGGCCGGCCACCTCGCCACTCGCCACTTCACCACATTTTGTGACTTCGATGGCATGCGCAGCGCTTCCGGACCATACCATAAGGGCCAGCATCAAGGCACTGAAAAGGGGTAGCAGGCGGTGCATGGGGCGTCCTCTTAACAGCTATTGCCTGGCAATGGGAGAGCTGACCGCGATCCGCCGTTACTCAAGCGCTCTTCCTCAAGTTCTCGCCTCGCCTGGCGAATGATCTGCCGACCGCCCGATATGCCGAGAGCAGCAAGAATACTTGCCACGATGAGATCCGGCCAGGCGGTACCGGTGCCAAAAACACCAGCAGCGGCAGCTACCACGGCCATGTTTCCCACCGCGTCGTTGCGTGAGCAAATCCAGACCGACCGCATGTTCGCATCGCCGGACCTGAACCGATAGAGGAGAAGAGCCACCACTGCGTTTGCAACGAGTGCCATGATGCCGATGATACCCATCGTCTCGGCGTCGGGTAGGGTGCCAACGTAGGCGGCATAGGCTGTGCTGAGGAGCACCCAAAGCCCGAGGATTAGCAGCGTCGCTCCTTTGAAGAGCGCAGCTCGAGCCCGCCAAGTCAGCGCCATCCCGGCAACGGCAAGGCTGATCGCGTAGTTGGCCGCGTCCCCAAAAAAGTCGAGTGCGTCCGCCTGGAGAGAGCGGGAGTGTGAGGCCACGCCAGCACCCAGCTCCACGGCGAACATGCCGGCATTCACTATCAGCGCGATCCATAAAGCGCGCCTCCATTTGGGGCCAACGTTCCGGGGCGCCTCGGATGTGCAGCTATTGCAGGCCATGATTGTCACTCTCGAACGAATCAGAATGACGCTTATATGGTCCCTGTAGCAACTACAGGGTCAAGGCCGATGGGCATGAAAATCGGAGAGCTGTCGCGAGCCACCGGCACCAATGTGGAGACCATCCGATATTACGAACGCATCGGCCTGCTTCCTGCGCCTTCGCGAACGGCAGGAAATTACCGCGACTATTCTCAAACGCACCTCGACCGTCTCAACTTCGTTCGACATGCTCGTGGTCTTGGCTTCGACATCGCCGATATCCGGTCTCTTCTTAATCTGGCGGAGCAACCGGATAGGGATTGTGGCGAAGCAGACAAGATCGCGTCCGGACATCTGAAGAGTGTCGAAGCGAAGATAAGCCGCTTGGAGCAACTGCGTTCAGAGTTGAAACACATGATCACGCAGTGCCGAGGCGGGCAGGTATCGGAGTGCAGAATTATGGAAGCACTGGGGGATCACGATCATTGCTCGACTGCCCACGTTCCCAATGGAATCCTTTCCTGAGAGCTTCCTTGGTTTCCCTAGGCGAGCAGCCGACGTGCTGTCTTCAGACACGCCTCTATCGAATATGCGGGGCAACTGGCGCCCGTTTGAGCTGTAGGCCCCATCTCAGAAAGCTCGCCCGTGCTGGCGCGCGGGCCCTCGCATCGGACCCGTCGACGGCGACTCAGCCTCTCCACGGTTGGAGGACCAGATCCCGATGCAACACTACGCGCAGCGGCCAGCCGGGCCGCACGGTGATAGTGGGCTTCATCGAGAGGTTTCGCGATACAATCTGCTGGCCCGCGTCACTGGCGCTTTGTTGGCCCGCCTCGCGCAGAGCTTCCACGATTTCGCTTTCGCCGCCTATGCTTAACTCGGTGCCGACGCCCAGCAAGGCAGCAAGAGCGATGCCTTTGAGCAGCCGCCCCGTATGGGCATTGGTGCGGTCGCGAAGTCCTGCATAGCCGGACGTGTCGCTGGCGGGTGCATTGTCGAGCGCCATCGATGCTCCGTTGGGGAAAACAAGGCGCTCCCAAATTAGGAGAGCTCGGTTCTGCCCGAAGGCTATGGCGCTGTCGTAACGGCCGATGAGGCGTGTTCCTTGTGGTATGACGATAGTTCTCCCTGTTGCGCTGTCGGTGACGTTCTCTGTGACTTGAGCGGTAACCAAGCCCGGCAGATCCGAATTGATGCCGGTGAGAAGGCTTGCTGCGATGACGGTGCCGGCATTCAGCTGCCAGGGTGACGAAGCCTTTTGCAGAGTTGCAGCCGGCTTCGCTGCTGATGCCTCGGGCGCATTACTAGCGAGCTCAGGCACGCCTAACCTCTCGGCCTCGTTCCGCTCCGCAATTCCCATGCCGGAAAGCTGCGTCAAAACGCCGGCCGTTCGGACAGCTCGGAGTTCCGCCTCCTTGCGCTGCCGCTCCACCTCCTCTCTCACAGCATTGGCGTCGGCAGGTTCTGCGTTATGAGCATCGCCCATCTCAACCGCGCGCTGGTGAGCAAGTATCGGCCTTCCAAGATCCCCGGGCAGCGGCGGCCCCAAATCAGGAACCCCCGTCTTCGCCTGCCCGTAAGACCCCGGAAGAGAAGAAAGGGCTTCTGGGGGAGATTTGCGGTCGGGTCCGACCCTCTCGTCGCCCTGGGCAGCCAGCTTGAAACTTGCGGGTTGCAATGCCAGCCAAGTAACGGCGCTGATCGACGTGGCCGCAAGTACGGCGATGCCGATCAGTAACCCTCTCCTAAATCGGACAACTCTACGCGGCGATCCGCGCAGCACGAGCGCTTCGGGATCAAGCTTCTTGGCTGCTCTCCCGGGGACCGCATCCGTTTCGACAGGAGCTCCGTTCATGACGCCCTCCGCCCGCGCTTGGAGCTTTGCCTGCGATCGTCAACCCGGCGGATGCGAACCACCTGCTGGCGAGCCTTGCCTAACCGTAGCTCGGCCGCTTCGAACAGTTTGTCGACGATGTAGTAGTTGCCGCGAATGCGATAGTTCACGAGCTCGGCGCTACCATCAGCTGCAAGAACGAACAGGGGCGGCGCTTCCTTCTGGCCGATGTCAGCGGGAAATTCGATGAAGACCTGCCGTCCGTCATCGAATGCTCGGATGGGCCGCCACGCGGGCTTGTCCCCAAGAACGACGTAGTTGAAGCGCAGGCTCGCCGCGTCCACGGTGGGAACCTCGCTCGCGCCGCTTGCCCCGATGGCCGTTCCTCGAAGTGCCAAAAGCCCGTCTTCGGGATATGTCCACGATATGGCCGCCATAGCGGTTTTAGCGGTGCTTTCGAGTTGCAGATGATAAGTCCTGCGGTCCGTTGTGATAACAATGTTTGTTCTGAGCCCGATGCCAGACGGCTTCACTAGAATGTGGCTACGTTTTCCGGTGCCGGACCCGCTGCTCGTATCGCCAACTATCCATCGAACCGTATCGCCCGCCGCCACTGAAACAAGCCGCTCCCCTGGCTCGAGCGCGATATCGCTGACCTGCTCGGGTGCTGCGTAGAGGCGATAGACCGAGCCTTCCATCCAAGGATATACTTGCACTGCATTAACGTAATTATCGCTTCGCGGCTCGCGAAGGGCGGCGCGATTGGCCTTCTCGACGCGCTTCGTCGGGAAGGACTTTTCACCGCCGATGTGCGTGGCCGGGATCGGGAGCAATTGACCTGGTACAGGGATTAGCTCTCGTGCGGACTGCGCATGCGAGGCTGCGGGTGCAGCGTCAACACTCGTCTCCAAGTGGGCTGGCGCAAACGCGACCTCACTTGGATGATGCCTCGCGGCGCATCCAGCTAGGCTGGTGGCCATGCACAAACCGATTGCCAGCTTATTCTTCATTCGCAACCTCCTGAGGTGGGGTTTCCGTCTCAAGCTCGCGCGACCAGTCGATCGCATTGACGTAGAGACCGAGAGGGTTCTTCCGAAGTTCGTCCGCCTTTCGCGGCGTCTGCACCGCAACCGTAAGGATGGCCGTCCACCGGTCTGTTCCAACAAGGCTCCCGCGCTCGAAAGCCGTCTCGGTCCATTTCACCTGAAAGGAGTTCTCGGAGGCGCGGACAACGCTGGTTACCTGCACCGATACGCTGCGCGTGCCGATGGCCGCGAAGGGATTGTTGGCGCGCGCATGCTCGTTCAAGAACAAGGCGGCCTTGTCGGCCGCAAAATCATATGCGGAGAGCCAGTTTTCGCGGACGAGCACGGCATCGGTCGAAACCGACCGCACATTTTTGATGAACTTGGCCAAATGCCAGGCGATCTGCGCGTCGGTGGGCCGGTACTCGGCGATGGCGGGCGAAACGGCGCGCGCTTCGCCTAACCGATCCACCTCCACGACATAGGGCGCGACACGGCTTTGCGTTGATTGCCACAACAGTCCGCCCGAAAGGCCTGCCGAAATGCCGAGGCACCCGAGCGCGGCGAGACGCCAGTTGCGCGCTTGCACTCGCGCGGATCCGATCCGCTCATCCCAGAGTTGCGCGGCTTTCTGGTATGGCGTGACCGGCTCAGGCGTCCGGCCGTATCGCTGTATCGTTCGTCTGAAGATCATCAGTCCTCTCGCTCCTTGATGTCTGGATTGGCAGGCGCGCTTGGGCGGTCGCCCTCACGAATGGCCTGGACGGCTGCGTGCCGTCTTTGACGGTTCGTTTGCTCTGTCCGAAGGCGGCGCGCCCACTCAGGCGCCGCGTCAGAAGAAACACCGGCCCCTCCTTGTGCTGGGCTGCCGCTCCACGCGGCTTCTCGGCCAGCTTCTGCCGCGGCGCCGAGGCCCAAACCGCGCCCCGCCACTGAAGCGGCATTGGCGGCAACCGCCTTGAGACCGGCGCCGACGCCGGCCGCGCCTGTTGCGCCGGACGTTTCCTTTCCGAGGCTGTAGGATGCGGCGGCAGATGCACCCACTGCAGTGCCCGATCGAATTGCGGCGAGGCCGCCGGAGCCCAGCGCACGCGCGCCAGATATCGCAGCCCCGGCACCAAGGGCCGCACCGCCCGCGATCGCGCCGACAGTTCCGACGGCCGCGCCGGCGCCAAGCTGCGGGGCCCCGGCGACGAGGCCGGAAGCGATCCCCGGGCCAAAGATGCCGAGGCCGAACAGCGCCATGGAAGCCAACACGAGAGACATGGCCTGCCCGATGTCGGGCTCCTGACCTTTCAAGGCGCCGACGAACTCACCGAAGAAGCCGGACCCGATCCCGACGATCACGGCCATCACCATGACCTTGATGCCCGAAGCCACGACGTTACCGAGAACGCGCTCGGCGAGGAAGCTCGTTCGATTCCAGAGAGCGAACGGGACAAGGACAAAGCCTGCAAGGCTGGTCAGCTTGAACTCGATGATGGTGATAAAAAGCTGCACCGAAAGAACGAAAAAGGCGACGATCACCACAAGCCAGGCGACCAGCAGAACTACAATCGTCAGGAAGTTGTCGAAAAAGCTGGTGAAGCCGAGAAGCTCACTCACCTGCTCAAGCAACGGCCAGGCCGCCTCGAACCCGGTGCCGGCGAGCTTTCCAGGCTTCAGGAGATCGTCCGCGCTCACGGCGCCCCCGCCTGCGGTCAGGCCGAGCCCCGCAAAGGATCGGAACACAATCTCTGAAAGGGACGAAAAGCTCCCGAGAATGAATGCAAACGTCCCGACGTAAAGTATCTTCTTGATGAACTTTCCAAGGACATTGTCCCCGCCCTCCATCGCCCAGAACAGGCCAGCGAGCGTGATGTCGATGCCAATGAGCACGGTCGTCAGAAAAGCGACGTCGCCGCCGAGCAGCCCGAAGCCGCTGTCGATGTAGCGGATGAAGGTGTCCATGAACCGGTCGATGACGTTCAGGTCGCCCATGCGGCGTCGCCTTTCTGTTCGAAGCTGGGATTATTGAGGCGTGTAAGCGCGCCCTTCGCCAAGGAAGCGCTTGGTGGCCGCGCGAGCCTCGCTTTCAGCCTGGCCTCGCCGCGCCTGTTCCATTGCTTCTGCACGATATTGAGCCGCCATCAGCGACTGGATCTGGAACTGCTGCTTGGCGGCAAGGGCAAGGAGCTGATTGGCGGCCTGCGAGACTTGCAGGCTGCCCTCCGCGCCTTGGCTACGCTGGACCAAATCCTTGAGGAGAGCCTCATCGTCCCGCACATTCTCCACGACCTGCGCTTGCACTGTCATGGTGTGTTTGAAGGCCGACATGGCGTTCTCCCAGCGCATCTTCGCGTCGCGTACGGCGCGGTCGGCGTCCTGCGCGGCAGCTCCGGGGAAGAGTGATTTGAACTTCGCGTCGACCGACTGCACCTCGAATGCGACACCTTCAGCCTTGCCGATCAACTGGTCGATCTTCTTCAGCGCACCGGATATCTGATCGATCGAAGAATAATCGAGCTTTTGAAGATGTTTCGCCTGGTTCTGCAGCATCTTGATCTGCTGATCGATCTGCTGGAGCGCCCGTGCCGCCTGGAGAACGTTCTGGGCATGGTTGGTCGGATCGAAGACGGCGATCTGTGCAGCCGCCGGAGCGGCTCCAGCGAAAAAGGTTGCCATCGCCACGGACCCGGCAACGAGGTTCTTCAATATTGATCGTCCCATGATTTTACTCCTTTGCTTGAGGGAAATTGGCGAGGATGTCCGCAGCCCAAGGCAGGCCGGAATCGGCTAGGAAGTTCGCTGCAAAGTCGGCTTGGCCATGGTCGGCGAGGATCCTGCCGATGCGCGCTTGCGCTGCTGCATCCGAAGCGCCGCAAAGCGCCAGGGCGATGGGTCCGAGCCCAAGCTGGAACAGGCGGTTCCCGCGTCTCGACTGAAGGTAATAGTCCCGTTTCGGCATCGCGCGCGCGATCAGCTCGATCTGCCGTGCATTGAGGCCGAACCTTTCGTAGGCGCTACGCGCCTGCGGCTCGATCGCACGGTCGTTCGGCAGGAAGATGCGCTGCGGACAGCTCTCGATGATCGCTGGCGCAATGCTGCTTGATGAAATGTCTGACAGTGACTGCGTGGCGAATACCACCGCCACATTCTTCTTGCGCAGCACTTTCAGCCATTCACGGATGCGCGCGGCAAACAGGGGATGATCGAGAAACAGCCAAGCCTCGTCGAGGATCAACAAGGTCGGACGACCGTTGAAACGCTGTTCAAGACGATGGAACAGATAGGTGAGCACCGGGAGTACCGCGCCCCGCTGCCCCATCAGCGCCTCGGTTTCGAAGCATTGGACACCGTCGATGCGCAACCTGTCTTTAGAAGCGTCAAGGAGCCGCCCGAACGATCCTTCAAGCGTGTAGGGCTGCAAGGCCGACTTCAGCGGCAGCGACTGGACGAGCAGCGAGAGACCGGTAAGGGTACGTTCCTCGGGTGGCGCTGAAGCCAGACTGCAAAGAGCAGACCAGACCGCCTCCTTGATCTCGGGCGTAACCGGCAGATTCTCAT
The DNA here is from genome assembly GCF_003012815.1 of Allosphingosinicella vermicomposti. Lineage (GTDB taxonomy): Bacteria > Pseudomonadota > Alphaproteobacteria > Sphingomonadales > Sphingomonadaceae > Allosphingosinicella > Allosphingosinicella vermicomposti. Next base: position 100,174 of record NZ_PXYJ01000002.1, read on the forward strand.
GTTCGAGGAGGCCGTTGAGCCAATCCGCGGCCCAGCTGCGTGCGGCTGGATCATCGATGTCGCGGAGCGGCTGGAATGCGAACGGGTCGCCCCCCTCGCCCTCCGCAGTTCCGAGCGCCAGGTGCGTTCCGCCCATCGCAAGCACCGCCGCGCGGGCCGACCATCCCTTGTCGAACACATAAATCTGGGCGGAAGGATAGCGGCGGAACTGTAATGCGAGCAGCGCGAGCAGCACGGACTTGCCCGCCCCCGTTGGTCCAACGATGAGCATGTGCCCCACGTCTCCGACATGGGTTGAAAGCCTGAAGGGCGTGGAACCACTCGTCTGCGCGAAGAGAAGCGGGGGGCCGTCGAGCTGAGCATTCCGCTCAGGGCCCGCCCAGACGCAGGACAGCGGCATGAGGTGCGCCAAGTTGAGGCTATGGACGAGCGGCTGCCGCACATTGGCGTAGACGTGCCCAGGCAGGCTCGAAAGCCACGCCTCCACCGCATTCGCCTGCTCGCGTATGCAGGTGAAACCGAGACCGTTCACGATCCGCTCAACGGCGCGCACCTTCTCGTCGGCCGTTTCCGCGACCTCGTCCCACACCGTGATGGTGGTGGTGAGATAGCCGAACGACACATGGTCTCCGCCAAGCGCCTGCAGCGCCAGGTCCGCATCAACGACCTTGTTGTCGGCATCGCCGCGGGCTGGTTGTAGAGGACCTCGCGCAGGAGGGCCGTCACCGACTTGCGCTTGTTGAACCATTGCCGACGAAGCTTGGTCAGAACCTTCGTTGCCTCGGTCTTATCGAGGGCAATGAAACGGGTGACCCAGCGGTAGGGAAAATCCTGGTGATTGAGTGCATCAAGGATCCCAGGGCGGCTCAGGCCAGGGAAGCCGAGGATGGTCAGTGTGCGGAGGTGCCGGTCCCCCAGCATGGGTTCGAGGCCGCCGGAAAGTGGCGTGTCGGCAAGAAGGCCGTCGAGGTAAATCGGCGTGCTGGGGACCGCTACGTCGTGCCGCTTCGTCGAGATTGTCCGGTGAAGGAACGACAATGTCGCCGCATCGTCGAGCGCGTCGATTTCGGCGAGGATGCCGGAGAAGAGGTCGAAGGCACGATCGGTCTCCGCGACAAAGGAGGCCAGAGCTTGGCGCCAGTCGCGGCCCGCCACGTGCTGGCTACGTTCGACCAGTGCGCGCTCTGCGTGCGCCACCTGATCGGCCGGAGGAAGCCAAACGAGCGTGAAATAATAGACACTTTCGAAATGGGCGGAAGCGCTGCGAAACATCGCCTCGCGCTCCTTGTCGACCAGTGCCGATACCGGATCGGGGAAGCTGCTCTCTGGATAGCCGACCGCTTCGGACCGCTCCGCCTCCAAGAACAGAGCCCAGCCGGTTCCAAACCGGCGCAGCACATTGTTGACCCGGGCGGCCGTTCCCACGAGCTCCGCCTCGGTGGCGCTTTCAAGATCGGGCCCCCGAAACCGGAAGGTGCGTTGGAAGCTGCCGTCCTTGTTGAGGATGACCCCCGGGGCGACGAGCGCTGCCCAGGGAAGATGGTCGGCAAGCCGGTCCGCCTTGCTGCGATATTCGCGCAAGTTTAGCATCTAAGATGACCTTTCTGGCGAAGGTGCCGGGCGAGAACGGCCGCAAAATCGGGATCCCGCTTGGCCGCGAAGACGGCGAGCGTGTGCCCAAGCGCCCAAAGGAGCAGGCCTGCGATCCACTGCTGCAGGCCGAGCCCCAAGGCCGCTGCCACGGTTCCGTTGACGATGGCGATCGCACGTGGCGCTCCGCCGAGCAGGATCGGCTCGGCGAGCGCGCGATGGAGCGGCACCTCGAACCCCTCGATGTGGCTCTCAGCCCCGTTCATCCGACCAGCGCCCCGCCCCCGAAGCTGAAGAAGCTGAGGAAGAAGGAGGAGGCCGCAAAGGCGATGGACAGACCGAAGACGATCTGGATCAGCCTTCGAAATCCGCCGCTCGTCTCGCCGAAGGCGAGCGACAGTCCTGTAGTGATGATGATGATCACCGCGATGATCTTGGCGACAGGACCCTGCACGGATTCGAGAACCTGCTGGAGCGGCTCTTCCCAAGGCATCCCCGATCCTGCCGCCTGCGCCGCGATCGAGAAGGCGGAGCCCGCTGCAACAGCAAGCATGGCCGTGAAGCGTGGACGGACTAGAGGGTTGGCAGTCATTGACGATGCTCCTTGGTAGCTGGGGGGAGGATGAGATCGGTGAGCGCGTAGTCGCCTTCGGGCGTCAGCCCTTCGACTGCGGCGATGCTCTGGACGCGGCGACCAATGCCGCGACCGGCGATGAAGACGACGAGGTCGATCGCCTCGGCGATCAGTATGCGCGGGACCGTGACGACGCTTTCCTGCACCAGCTGCTCAAGGCGATAGAGAGCCGAGCGCGCGCTGTTCGCGTGGACGGTCGCGATGCCGCCGGGGTGGCCCGTGTTCCAGGCCTTCAGCATGTCGAGAGCCTCGGCGCCACGAACCTCACCGATGATGATGCGATCGGGGCGGAGGCGGAGCGTCGAGCGGACGAGGTCCGCCATCGTTACGACGCCAGGGCGCGTGCGGAGTGCCACGCAATCGGCGGCCGCGCATTGAAGCTCGCGCGTATCCTCGATCATGATCACGCGCTCGTCGCGCGTCGCCATCTCGGCGAGCAGCGCATTGGCGAGCGTCGTCTTTCCAGAACTCGTGCCGCCGGCGATGAGCAGGTTTCGGCGATCGGCGACCGCACGGCGCATCGCTTCGGCGGCAGCCGGAGCGATGATCCCATCGCTCACATAATCCGCCATTGTGTAGATGCGGGATGCGGGCTTGCGGATGGAGAAGCACGGGCTGCTGACGACTGGCGGTAGCAATCCCTCGAACCGCTCGCCTGCGGTGCCGTCCTCCCGCGCCGGAAGCTCGGCGCTGACGATCGGACTGTCGGCATGAACCTCGGTGCGGGCGTGGCTCGCGACGAGGCGAATGATGCGCTCAACCTGCGCGGGATCGACGCGAACGCCGATCGCGGCCTTCCCCGCGCCGAGCCGGTCGAGCCACAGCATGCCGTCGGGGTTCACCATGACTTCGACCACCAGCGGATCGCTGAGCGCGACCGCGATCGAAGGCCCCATTGCGGTCCGGAGCATGACGCGTCGGCGCTCAAGCGATTCCGATGTCGAGCTGCTCATCGATCCCCCTCCTCCGCCCTTGGTCCAAGGCTGCGCTTGCCGCCGGCAAGCTGCCTTCCGACCTGCGCGACAAAGGCTTCGAAGCGGTCGCGGCCAAGAGCACGCCCAGCCGCATCGGCTTCAGGAAGAGGCGCGCTGATGGTCAGCTGGTAGCGAATGAAGAGAGCGAGGCTCTCGAGGAGCACATGCTCGTCCCGTTCGATGCGGGAGAGCTGGTTGCTGATCCGGTCGAGCCGGATCTTGAGCATGTCGTCCAGTTCACGGCTGGCGCGCCGCGTTAGATAGGCGCGGAGCGCATCCGAGACGATCGCCGATTTCGACGTGCCGGGCTTGGAGGCAAGCGCCTCCAGCTGCTCGGTCAGCTGATCGTCGAGATAGAGGTGGTGGCGAGGTTTCATGACGCTCGCCTCAGAAGCTCGGCAGGAGGTCGTCGTCCGATCCTCCGCCTTCGTTCATTGCGTGCGCCCGAGCGACGGCGCTGAGGCCTCGGATGCGGTCCATCGCGCGGGCATCGAGCGGCGCTTCGCCGTCGTCATCGGCGAGGCCGAGAAGGTCCGAGGGCTCTGGGGGGGCGACCGGCGCCACGGCTTCTTCGCCAAGGCCGGGGTGACGCTGCTGTTGGATGCCGCCTTCGTCCTCATCCGACCGCACGGGATCGCTGGCGGTGGCGAGCCGCTGGTCCGTGCCGCGCACGAAGGATCCCCAGTCATTCGAGCGGGCTATCGGATGATCGGTCCAGCCGTTCTCGGCTAGCGCCGGTGCGTCCCTCAGTCTGGCCGTGAAATTGCGATCTTCATAATAGCGCAGCTTCCGGGCGCGGATCGGGGACAGACCGGAGACGAGGACGAGCTCATCCTCGGGCGGCAGTTGCATGACTTCGCCAGGGGTAAGGAGCGGTCGGGCCGTTTCCTGCCGGCTAACCATGACGTGCGCGAGCCAAGGCGCCAGCCGGTGACCGGCATAGTTGCGCATGGCGCGCTGCTCGGTCGCCGTCCCGAGCGCATCGGAGATGCGGCGCGCTGTCCGCTCGTCATTGCTGCTGAAGGCGACCCTCACATGGCAGTTGTCGAGGATGGAATTGTTCTCACCATAGGCCTTCGAGATCTGGTTCAGCGACTGCGCGATGAGGAAGGCGCGGATGCCGTAGCCCGCCATGAAGGCGAGCGCTGTTTCGAAGAAGTCGAGGCGGCCGAGCGCAGGAAACTCGTCCAGCATCATCAGCACCTGGTGCTTGCGCGCCTTCGTGGGGTCGCCTTCGAGCCGCTCTGTCAGCCGGCGTCCGATTTGATTCAGCACCAGTCGCACGAGCGGCTTGGTCCGCGAAATGTCGGACGGTGGAACGACCAGATACAACGAGACCGGGCGCGCTGCGTCGACGAGATCGGCGATCCGCCAGTCGCAGGCTGCCGTCGTCGCGGCGACGGTGGGATCGCGATAGAGGCCGAGGAACGACATTGCGGTCGACAGCACGCCGGAGCGCTCATTCTCGCTTTTGTTAAGGACTTCGCGCGCGGCGGACGCCACGACCGGATGCACCTTGGGCTGCTCGGGCGTCCCCAGATGGTTCGTCGCCATCATGCGCTTCAGTGTTTCGACGAACGAGCGCTGCGGGTCGGAAAGAAATGTCGCCACGCGCGCGAGCGTCTTTTCCTCCTCGGCATAAAGGATGTGAAGGATCGCGCCGACGAGCAGGGAATGGCTGGTCTTTTCCCAGTGCGAGCGCCGCTCCAGCGCGCCCTCAGGATCGACGAGGATGTCCGCGATGTTCTGGACGTCGCGCACTTCGTGCTCGCCGCGCCGGACCTCCAGCAGCGGATTGTAGCGCGCGGAGCGCATGTCGGTCGGATTGAACAGCAGGCAGTGGGAGAAGAGCGAACGCCAGCCTGCGGTGATCTGCCAATTCTCGCCTTTGATGTCGTGGATGACGGCGGAGCCGGTCCAGCTGAGCAAGGTCGGCACGACAAGACCGACGCCCTTGCCGGACCGGGTGGGCGCGAAGGCCATGACATGCTCTGGCCCGTCGTGCCGAAGATAGCGGCCGTGGCAGTGGCCGAGGAACACGCCGGCATCGCCGTGCAGGCCTGCGCGCGTGATCTCGCTTTCCATTGCCCAACGGGCTGAGCCGTAGGTCGTGACCTGCGCGCTCTGCCGAGCGCGCCACAAGGATCCCGCTATCGCGGCCGCGCAGCCGAGAAAGCCGCTCGTCCCGGCGATGGTTCCTGCCCGGTCGAAAACGTGCGGAGCATAGGCTTCGTAATGATACCACCAGGCGAAAATCTGCCACGGGCGATAGACGGGCGCATTGCCAACCAGGAACCAGGCTGCGCCGAGCTCGGGCTGATAGGCGAGCGCGGCGGCAGCCCATTGGGTTGCCGCCCACACGCCGCCGATTACGATCGCGAAGACGACGAGGATCTGGCCGATGAGGAGCTTGGTTGGTGTCACGCTGTCGCCCTGCGCGCACCGCGGCGTGCGGTGGCTGGCGCGAAACTGCGTCAGGCGCGGCGAAAACCGTATCGCGCTTACCTACGCCCGAGGCGCGCGCGGACCGCATTTCAGATCGAAGCGGAAGAAAGGGGTCGGGTGTGGAACCTCTGTGCAGAGGCCCGCTAGTTCGAAAACAACGCCGCACGCCGACACGCGGAGCGTGTCCCCTGGCTCAAGAGCGCCGCCCCTATTTCACGGACCCGACGGCCGGAGAGTTGCAGCAAAGTGCGAAGGCACGCAATATCGCCGCAACGGAGTTAGAGATGCCGAAGTACGATCCTCTTGAACGATATCTCCGGCGCAAGGGCGGCGCCGAGTTGGAATTGAGCTTCGCCGATATCGAGCGGATCATCGGCGGAATGCTTCCGAATAGCGCGGTACGTCCGCAATGGTGGGCGAACGAGGGGGCTGACAGCCGGCATGTGCAGGCGCGATCATGGCGCGGCGCTGGCTACGATGCCTTCCTGATCCAGGGCGCCGAGCGGGTCCGCTTCGCCCCGCGACAAGCCTGAGCGCGCGCCATGCCCGATCAGCCTGAAACCCGCTGGACTGTTTCTGAAAATCTGACGCCGGAAGACATTGTCGAAGCACGGCGAGTGGTTGAAGAATTAGCGAAATTGCTGGGGCGAAGAACCGCCCAGTTCTGCGTTGAGCGAGGCATCCACTTCGACATGGATGACCCGCAGGTCGCCAGAGAGGTCATGATGGCGGCGTTCGATGGTCTTTTCCGTCTGCAACCGCGACCAAGGACAGCCGCTAAAAGGATCAAGCGGCGCGCTGAAGCTCCTCAATGCGATTGAGGCTTACCTCGCGGATCAGGTCGCGCAGATGTTGGACACGTTCTTCGAGCCACGCCAATTCCTCGCGCGTGATCCGGTAATGTCGTGAATAGCGCGCCTTCACATAGGCGGCGCGGATCAGCTCATAGCAGCGTTTTTGAAACTTGGTCTCGGTCGGCCAGATGTCCTTCAAGCGAGGTTCGAGATCCTCTCCCAGGGTGCGCAGACGGTTTAGGTTGTGCGTCTTCGGACTGTAGAGAGTCCGCACAAGAAACAGGCAGTGATAGAAGCGTTCAGCCGTCTGGTGAAACAAGAACGCACTTTCCTTAAGCATGCCTTTTGCACGAGCTTCGACCGCCAAGTGATGGAAGTTCTCTGCGCTCCCGAACCATTCATCAAAATAGTCTTGTGTCTGCTCGAGCGCCTGCTGCGGCGTTAGCTGCTGAGGCCGGGCGAATGCGTGTCCCGACTCTGCAAACAACTCGATCCCGTCAGTCACGATATCAATGAAGAAGTAGCGGCCAAGAGTCAGCTGCTCATTCACGTCATCAAGGCTGTGATAGATTATGCTCACCGGCGTTCGGAGCTGCTTTCCCGAAGAGAGTTCCGCCAACAGCCGATCCTCCAGCTGCAGCCAGAACTCCGGCACATCCGTCAGATCCTCATGATCGACCACGACGAGCAAATCATAATCCGAAAAGTAACGCCCGACCGGATCCTCAACCCAATCGCCGCGCGCATAGCTTCCGAACAGGATGATCTTAAGAAGCCGCCCATCCTTGAACCGAGGCGCCTTCCGATCAGCCACCGCCTCGGCAAAGCTCGCCCTGATAAGCTCGACCACATAAGCCAACTCATGGCGCTTCCCTTCCGGAAGATGGCTAAGGTTAGTCTTCATGATGCTAGTTTCGTCCGTTTGAGGTCGTATGCCAATGATAAAATGTCGTTCAATCGATCCTTCCACACGGTAGCTGAACGGCAGAAGTGGCCGATAGCGGAACGGCTGCTCTTCAACGACCAAGGAAAGAAAGCGGTCGCTCGCGCAACCTATGAGGAGCAACAGCTACTGGCCGCCCCGGTTCGCTGGGCCTCCTGGATCGGAGGGCACGCCACGTCTGCGTAGGAGCAGAAGACGCAGCAATCGCCCTGGAGCGGGCGGAGCACCTCGCCGCAATGCTTGCAGTCATAGAAAAACTGACAGGCGTCCGTCGGCATGGTCTCGGTGGAAACTCCGCCGCACTTGGGGCAGGTGAGCGTCGATCTCAGCTCCATCACACGCCTCCAAGCGCGCGCATAAGCGGCGCCTCGATGAAACTCCAGCAAGCCGAGATCGTCACGAATACGGTGGCCACGCAGAGAAGTACGAAGGTGCTTTTCGCCGGGGTCGGGGTCGTGCAGGTGGCGTCCCGCGCGCACGCTCGGCGCTTCCGTAGAAAGAAGAACCATCCGGCTCCGACTGCCGCGATCGCTAAAATCGTCAGCGGCCAGTGAAACGGCACCACCGAAGATAGCCCGGCCGAGCCGACGCCGAGGGTCACAAGGGCGAGCGGCAGGACGCAACAGGCCGCCGCCGACAACAGGGCTCCGATGCTCGCCAAGGCGCCTAGGGTGGCGACGCCTCGGTCCGCATTCGCGGTGATCCGGGGAGCCGCCGGGGCGGCCCGGGGCATGGTGTGTTCGGTAGGCAAGTCTCTTCTCCAAATCAATTCCCTGCTATATGCATCCTGTAGTCACTACAGGATCAAGAGAAATTTGATGGGCAGCTTCACCATCGGCCAACTCTCCCAAAGGACCGGGGTGAACATCGAGACGATCCGCTATTTCGAGAAGGTCGGGCTCATCGCATCACCGCCGCGCACAGAAGGCGGTCACCGCGTCTACGGCGACGATCACTTGCGCGCCCTCGGCTTCATCCGCCGAGCTCGCGAACTCGGTTTTACGCCACAGGAGGTTCGGGGGATCCTCGCTCTTGGCGGTCCCACGGACGCCTGCTGCGACGAGGTTCGGGAGATCGCCTCCCGGCAGCTCGACGCCGTACGCAGCAAAATGGCGGATCTTGCTCGGCTCGAAAAGCTTCTCGCCTCCACCATAGACCGCTGCTCTGGCGATCACGTCCCGCAGTGCGCGATCATTGACATGATCGAGCATGAGCCAACCGGCGAGCCGAAGACCGTCAGACGATGAAGAGGGACGGATGCGTCGCGAGATTAGCCGCCCACGGTTACAGCATGTAGCCTAGGTCGGAAGCTCCGGTCGGGTATGCGAACATCGTGGATTTGAGGTCATTGGCGGTGAGGCCATGCCGAATGGCAAGTCCGAAAAGGTTGATCACCTCGTCGGCGTGTGGCCCCACCAAATGAGCGCCCAGTATTCGGCCCGTTCCCTCCTCGACAAGCGTTTTGTAGCCGTAGACCAGCTCCGCCACTCGACGGGCGGTGTACCAATCGGAAGTCCGTGCTGTCTTAACCCGATAGTGTAGCCCCGCCCGGGCGGCCTCAGCCTCGCCCATGCCGAAGGCCGCGATCGGCGGCAAGGTGAATGCGACTCTCGGCACGCCTCGATAGTCCGGCTTCCGATGATTACCATCGATCAGATTGGCCGCCACGGCCTTTGCGTCATGACTTGAGACGGGCGTCAGGGGCGGTCCCATCTGCGCCGCGTCGCCGGCGGCATAGACAGCCGGGTTCGACACGCTCTGGAGATAGTCGTTGAGCCTCAAGCGGCCCCGCTCGATTTCGACATTCGCCGCCGCGAGATGGAGACGGTCCAGTGCGGGAGAGCGGCCAGCTGCATGCATGACCAAATCCGCTTCGATCCTCACCTCCTCACCATCCGCCTCCGCGTGCACGGTGAAAGCATCGCCATTTCGCTCGATCGCAGCGACGGTCGTGTTGGTGCGCACCGCGACGCCGATCGCCTCGAAAGCGTCCATCAGCCAACCGACCAACTCTGGCTCGAACTGGGCCAACAAGCGCGGGCCACGCTGAAGGATCGTGACCTTAGCACCAGCCCTCGCGGCGATATGTGAGAATTCGGCAGCGATGTAGCCGCCGCCGACGAGCAAAATCCGGCGCGGCAGGCGCTCCATCGCGAGAAACCCCTCGTTGTCGATGAGATGCTCTTCGCCCGGAATGCCGAGGCGCACCGGCTCGGCACCCGACGCGATCAGGATATGCCGGGCCTGAATTTCGCTTCCGTTGATCAACAGCGAGTTTGGACCGGTGAAACAGGCGCGGCCATGAAAGGTGACGATGCCTTTGTCATCGTACCGTTGCTGGTGCTTTTCAGGGACTGGATCCGTGAAGGTCCGCTTGAACCTGATCAGCTCCCTCCAGTCGATGCTTGCCTGGCCGGCGACGCCATGTCCCTGCATTCGCCGCGCCCCGTCGATCACCTCGGCTCCGGGAATCAACATCTTCTTCGGATCACAGCCCCGTAGCGCGCAGGTGCCGCCGAAGGGCTTCTCATCGACGATCGCCACTGTCCATCTGGCGGCGCGGACGCGGAAGGCGGCCACCATCGCCGCAGTGCCTGAGCCGATGATAACGAGATCAATGTTCATGTCCGATCCTCCAGCACCCGAACGAAGCTGGAGCGGCTACGGGTTGCACCCGCCTGTAGCCTGCACCGGAAGGTCTGCTTTCGGAGCATCGGAAAGCCTCTGAGACGACGCCTTTGGGCGCGATGACGACCGGCAGATTTTTGGGCCGAATGCGGTCCGACTGCTCTTAGCAGAGGACTGAAATACGCTGCCGGATCGGTCGGAGCACGCCCTATCCGAGGACAAGGCCGCCGCGCGCCGATCCACTTCTTCCACGGCATTCGCTGCACGACCGGAGGGGGTAGCGACCGGGGGCTGCGGTCAGGTGTTTCGGGCGATGCTCTGGTCCAGCGCAGCAATCTGCCGTCGCAGCCCGTCGATTGAAGCCTGTTGGGCATCCTTGAGCGCCCGATTGGCCTTCCACGCGGCGCTGACCTTGCCGGTCGCCAGCTTCTTGCCGTCCTTCGCCTTCTGTAGGACCTCGGCCCACTCCTCGTCAGTCATCGAGTAGTCCTCGCCGGACTGATCGTTGTGGGCAGGCCAGTGCACGTCGCTCAGCGTGTCGGTCAGGTCCTTGAGCGCCGTTTTGAGGGTGGCCTTTGCCTCCTCCACCGGCGCGTCCTCGGTCCCCTCGAGCGTGACGAGGTACCAGTATAGGCGGCCTTCGATCATCTGCTCCACGTTGAACGCGTCATGCTCGCCTATCTCAAGCGGCTCGCCCACCGGGTCGCTCGTCAGGTCTTGGGCCTTCCACAGCGGGTCATCTATCGCCTTGGCGACCCGGGCGGCACGCTCCTCCGCCTCGCGCTGGCGAATGGCGAGCGTCTCCCGGTGCATGATCCGGGTCTGGAGATTGCTGTCCTTGAGCTGCCGCCAGACGGGAGCTCCGGCGTACCAAGCGGCCCCGATGGCAAGTATGCCCGTGATGAGCGTCTGATAGTTGTAGATGAAGGTGCCCACTTCGGCCCAAATCACCGACAACAGATGCGAAGCGGTAAGTCCCATCGTGATCCCCTATCTCCCGGGAGCCTGCGCTCTCAAGGGGCAGGGCCGATCTGTACTATTCCAGCTTTTCGTGGCCGACTTGCTGACAACCACGCGGGCTAGTCGCGGGGGGTGGCGAGGCCGCGCCCGCTGCTCAGCTCATCTTCTTCTTGTAGCCGATGGTCCGCAGGAATTCAGGCCATCCCCGGTAGCGTTCGGCGCCGGGCCGGGGCTCCACGCCATGCTTGTCGAGCGCCGCCAGAATGTCCGCGTCAGAGCCGTGCTTCGTCTCGTCCGCTGATAGGTCCATCGGGGAGAAGCTCGAGGACATGTACTCGCGGAAGCTCACCGTCAGCAGGCGGTCCGGCGGCGGGTCTCGGTGCGTCCAACCCGCGAAATCAATCTTGCTGCTGCCCTGCACCCATCCGTCCGGGGTCAGGTGCATCTCGTCAACTTCGTCACTTGCCGACACGGTGCCCGCTCCTCCTGTTGAGCCTAGCAGGTGTGATCGGGGCTGGAATTTTCAACCAGCCCCCTCTCATCAATGCCCGGCCGTTCGTTCCGTTGGCCTCGCCAGACCGTGCCGGAGAGGTGAGCCCATACGCCGTTTGATTGCGCCGATACTGAACAATCCCGCGAACAGCTTTGACTCCACTGTGATTCGGAGTCAGCTATTTGTTCATGTTCAGCAAGTTCGTCATCCGCAATGTCGGGGTATTGCGCGCGTTCGATACGCCCGGGTCCCCGAAGCTCTCCCAGCTCACGCTGTTCTATGCGGGCAACGGGCGGGGCAAATCGACCCTCACATCCGTCCTGCGAGCGGCACGGGACGGTTGCTCGAATACCGTTCTCGCTCGCCAGTCCTTGGGCAACGGCGGCGCGGCGCCGGACATCACCCTTATGACTGACGCCGGAAACATCCGCTTCGACAATGGCAAGTGGAAGTCGAAGAGCGCGCCCATTGAGGTGTTCGACACCACCTTCATTGCCGACAACATTTACGCCGGGGAGCTCACCGATCTCGCCCATGATCGCGGCCTCTTCTCCGTCATTATCGGCAAGGATGGGGTGCGGCTGGCAACCCACCTCGAGCGCTTTAACGATATCAACCGGAAGACATCGGCGGAATTGAAGGCGGCCGAGACGGCCCTTGCCGAAGACAAGCCCGCCGACATGGGACTGGACGAGTTTTTCGCGCTGGCACCCAACCCCGATTACGACAAGCGCCTCGAGGATGCTGAGCGCGCTGTGAAGGCGGTCCAGCAGGCGGACAAGATCGCTGCCCTCAAGCAGCTCGAGGAGCTTCCCGTCCCCGCTCTCCCGGCCGGGATGGCCGCCGTCCTCGCAAGCACCGTCGCTGACATTGATACCTCGGCTCGGGACCGCTTGCTCGAGCACTTCACCCGCTTCCGCCTCGACAAGAAGGCCGAGGAGTGGATCGGCTACGGCTTGGACCATATCCACGATGATTCCTGCCCCTTTTGTGGGCGGGAGGACGTGGATCAGGCGGGGATGGTGACGCTGTACGCGCAAATCTTCGGGGACACCTACCAGGGCCACCTAGCCACCGTCCGGGAGCTCGGGGGCGAGGTTGAAACCTCCTTGGGCGAGGACACCCGCACGGGCCTGACGGCCAAGATCGAAGCCAATGCCGAGGCCGCCCGAAAGTGGGGCGAATACGTTCGGCTGGATAAGCCACTCCCGGAGATGGCCGAGCTCGGCCCCGTGATCGCGGACGCGCACAAGGCGGCCAAGGCACTATGCGACAAGAAGCGCGCGTCACCGCTGGACAAGCTCGAGGCCGAGGAAGAGCTGACTGAGATAGGCGCCAAGCTCACGGCCGCCACCAACCTCATCAATACCTACAACGAGGCCGTTGTAGGCATCAATGACGCCGCCGCGAAGGTATCGACCGCCGCACCGACCAAATTGGCAGTCGCGCAGGCGACCCGCGACAACGTGAAGAAGCGCATCGCCCGGCATGACGCGGGGGTCCAGAAGCGGGTCAATGCCTACTTCCGCGCGAAGAAGCGGGACGCGCGGGCGCGCAAGACCCGGACCTACATTCAGAAGAAGCTCAAGGACGTGAACGAGGCCTCGGCCGCTCAGTACCACAGCCGAGTGAATCACCATCTCGGCCGCTTCGGTGCCAGCTTCACCATCTCGAAGATCACAAACAGCATGCAGGGCAACTCGGGCCAGGTGGACTACGGGTTGCTCATCAAGGGCGAGACCGTCGCGCGCGGACGGGGGCGGCAGGCGGATGCCATTCCCTCATTCCGCAACACGCTGTCGGCCGGGGACAAGACCACGCTCGCCTTCGCGTTCTTCCTCGCCATGCTGGACGCGGACACGGGCCTCGCTGGGAAGACAGTGGTGGTCGATGACCCGCTGAGCAGCCACGATAGCCATCGCCGGTACATGACGGTCGAGGTCATCAAAGAGCTGTGCGGCCGCTGCCGCCAGATGATCGTGCTGTCCCACGATGAACACTTGCTCCTCGACATCGAGGCCCGTTGCGTGGGCACCCCTTGCGCAGCCTTCAAGATCGAGTTCGCCGCTGGGGGTCAGTGGTCGGAGGCGTCAGTCGCGGACTTGGACCTCCTCTGTCGAGCTCGGCACATCGAGATGATTGACGACCTCTCGGCCTACGTTGAACGGAACGAGGGGGACCCTGCCAAGGTGGTTCTCACGGTGCGTCGCGTCCTCGAGACCCACTACAGGCGATACCGGGCATACTTCGCACCGGACCAAAACCTCGGCTCCATCGTCAAGGCGATCGCGAGCGAGGGACCCTCGCACCCGTGCCACCGAGACCTCACGCAGCTCGACCGCTGCAACAACGCGACATGCGACGATCACCACGGCGAGAACGCCGATACCGGGCGGGCACGAACGTTGTCAGACGAGGAGGTCCGGGTGGTGGCTATCGATGCGCTCGAGCTCATTGGCGCCCGGCGGCCTGCGACGGCAATTCGCACTGCGGCAAATGCGGCTTGAAACCCGGAACCGAACCGGGGGTAGCGACTAAATCGCTACCGCTCGACTACCCCGGAAGGACTGGCGGGACCACCTTTCCAGCTGCGTGCTTGAAAAGATGGTGGGCGCGACAGGGATTGAACCTGTGACCCCACCCGTGTGAAGTGCAGGATCGATAGCCAGGTAGGAATGACCGCTTTCGGCTGTGAATGAATAGTTCACGAGCGTCCGCCATGGGCGCAAAGCGGACCCGAGCGTTTCTGCTCAGTGAAGCCGCCCGCACTACGAAACTCCCTGTCCTCTCGATCTCCCAAATGTCCAGTTTACGTCGCTACCATTCGGCCGGACGATTCCCGTGACCTGCTTGCCGATCCTTTCCTCCAGCACCCGGCGCCAGGGCACGAGCGTGAACTCCTTGGATTTCTCCACCAGAGCATAACGCCCGCCGACAAGATCGATCTGGCGCGCCAGCTTCCCTTCTATTCGTTCGCCAGCCTTTGCTTCCGTAAAACGCAGGCCGAGTTCGTCCATTAATTGCGCGCCGGCCCGAAGCAGTTCCCGCCGCTGCAGTGTCGCGAGCATGCCCGCGCGATAGACGGTGCCGCCACTCCGTTCTTCGGCAAGGCCTTGGTCAAGCAGCCATTGGCGCCGTATTGCCTGCGCCTCCCGCACGGCGCGTCCAAAGCCGGCGTCTCGCAGTGGGAGTGGCGTGGCTGCAGTCAATTCCCGGTCGAGCCAAGTTGGCGCGTCAGCGCCCAGCTGCCTTTCCAGCGGCTCCCTGGAGAGAAGCTCGACCGCGACCGGCCGCGCCCGCGCCTGCCGCTCCTCATAGGACGCTGCGGCCGCCAGATAGCCGTCCCCCAGGTTCCAGCTTCCGTCAGGCTGTCGATCCAGTGTGGCGCCGCTCCTCCGGACGGCCTCAAGTCGCCGCACATGTGTTGAGGCGAACGCCTCTGTGGCCTGTGGATCGTGCCGCAGGTGCAGATCGACGCTGTAGCGGCCGTCATTCTCGGCCGCGATGTTCGCGATCATCCGGTCTACCGGCCGCACCCCCGTTTTTCGTCCGCTGACGCACACGATCGCGTTGTCGGGTGCAAGGTCGGCGACATCGCCGCTCCCGACATCGGCATAGTGAATACGTCCGTCGAGGCCGTCGACCAGCAGATAATAGCGACCGCTGAGCTCGTCGGAGAGACCGCGTGCGAGCACGCGTCCGACGACTTCCCGCTGCCCTTCTACGGTTGGATCGAAAACCGCATAATCGCACAGCGCGCGCTCGGCACCTTTCGCACCAAGCTGGCGGTGCATCGTCTTGATGATATCGCCGCGCTCTCCCATTCGCCGGAGCGTCGTCTCCAGATCCTCGGCAAGATGCCAGCGCCCGGGCGCGGTCTCGTCGGCCAAACCGAGACGTGTCAGTTTGACGAGGCGGCGAGTCAGCATCGCCTGCCGGAACGGACCGTCCGCCTGCGGGCTCACGAGACCTTCGACACCTTTTGCACGGAGCAATCTACGGTCGAGGCTCGTCAGCCTCTCCTGCTCGACTTCCCTCTCCAGCCGCGTTTCGATGTCACGATCGGTACGGGGTCCAAGGTCCAGCTGCACGATCTCGGCGGCACGCTCCCGCATGCCGCTCGCCATGTAGTCACGCGCGACGATCAAATCCTTGCCGCGCTCGTCCCTGCCGCGCAGCATGATATGGGTGTGAGGATGGCCGGTGTTGAAATGATCGACCGCGACCCAGTCCAGCTTGGTCCCGAGATCCTCTTCCATCTGCGTCATCAGGCGCCGCGTAAGCGGCTTCAAGTCATCGTAGCTGCTGCCGTCTTCCGCCGAGACGATGAACCGGAACTGGTGGCGGTCCCCCGCCGCGCGTTCCATGAAGTCCTTGCCGTCGGCGCGGTCGCTTGCCGCGTTGTAGAGCGCGCCAGGCTCACCGTCGCGAGTGACACCATCGCGCTGGATATAGCGCAGATGCGCATGGGCGCCGGCGAGCGCCTTTCCGGCAAGCTTGACGATCCTCGACTTGATGACGACGCGCCGCTGCCGGAAGGCAGCCATGCGGTTACGCGCGGCGAGCACCCTTCCTACCCCCGCACCCCGTCCGATACGATTGCCGTGAAAGCCGCTGTTGCGCGCCGCCCCGACGCCAGCAAGGTTCGCGGCGCGAAGCACCTGGTGCAGATATTTGCGGCCGCGCTTCGATCCCATTGACCGGATTTTGCCGAGCCGCGGTTCGAATGTCTCCTCGCCCGCCATTCGCTTCTCCTTTCATTCGGGTCTCCCGGCCGGGGCGCCAGCGTAGCGCCACGTCCGGTGGCATGGCGCCATCCTTGCCGCAGAAAAAACGATGTGCAGACAAAAGCTTAGGAGGGTGCCAAGATTCCCGTGGCGCCATTCCTTTATCTTGCCTTCGGCACTATTCCTCCTCCCTCCCCTGGACATCGCCGCCAATGCGGGCTGCGAAGCCCGTCCAGCCGCTGATAGAAGCGACGCCTCTCCGGCGGCGCGACCGGTCCCAATTCCCTTCAGAGACGAATGCCACAGGCAGCCGCAGCCTCGTGCCGACCCTTCTATTCCGCAGCCGAAATGCCGCCGGTCAGGCGCACGAAAACACTCGCCTTCGGCGCATATTCCACGCCTGCTGGTCCCCTCTCTGGGCGGGTGCGGAGCTGGAAAAACAGCGCGCCGCCAAGCCCGTTCATTTGCCCCGGCGCGGCAATTTTTACAGCTTCCGGCACGCTTCGCAGCGCAGCGGAAGGCGCCTGCAACGGAGCGCTTGCGAGCTTCGCCACATAGGCACGCGTCTCCGCCGGAAGCCGCCGTCCGGCCTTCAGATAGTCCTCGTAGCGCCCCGGCCCGGCATTGTAGGCGGCGAAGAGCCCCGGATAACCGTAGCGGTCGTACATGGCTCTGAGGTAAGCAGTTCCCGCGAGGATATTGTCGCGCGGATCGTGCGGATCGCGGCCAAAGCCGTGCGCCCGGGCCAGTGCGGCATAGGTGCCGGGCATCACCTGCATCAGCCCCATCGCGCCCGCGTGGCTGGTGATCGGACGCCCCTTAAGGTGCGTCCGGCCGCCGCTCTCGGCCCGCATCACGCGCAAGATCCACTCCTGTGGAATGCCGAAGCGGGCGGAGGCCTCGGCAACGTGCGGCTGCCACTGACCGGCTGGCGCGGCGGAGGCGGCGCACGGCGCCGCGATCGCCAGAATGGCGATGAACCGGCTCACAACGCCCATAGGAGCACCGCCTTTCCAAGGATGGCGCGTCCCGGCACCGGGCCGAAATAGCGGCCGTCATAGGAGGCGGGCACCTCCCCCATCAGCAGGAGATAGTGACCCTCGGCAATACGCCCGCAGCCTGTCCACCACGGCAAGGGCCTTCCCCGGCGATCATGATGGAGACGCGCGGCGGCGTGGCGGCCGTTGATGTAGAGCGCTTCGCCGATCGCGCAGACAAGATCGCCTTCGAGCGCCGCCACTTTCTTCACCAGCGGCACGTTTCCGGGAAGATAATGGCGCTCGGCGGCAAGCGCGCGGGCGGCCGGAGGAAGCCAGGCGACAACGGCATCGCCGCGCGCGAGCGGCGCATCGGGCCGCACCCAATAAGGCCCCCTCGCCATGCTGTCCGAGACGTTCCAGACGACGCGCGGCCGGGGCGCGCCGGCCGCCGTTGCGAGGACGAGGCCGCACAGAAGGCCGCCCGCGAGGAGGCGCTTGGTCAGGCGCCGCCGCGCGGTCCGCGCGCGGCGAAGCTCGGCGCCCCAGCGGAAGAGTGGCAGGTCGCGGGCCTCAGGCATGGGACCGCGCCGCGCTCGTGCCGCCTTCGGACCAGGCATCGAGATCGACGATGTGATAGCGCACATAACGGCCGTGCTTGCGAAAGCGCGGGCCTTGTCCGGCGCTCCGCATCTTCTCAAGCGTGCGCGCCGAAAGGCCGATATAATAAGCCGCCTGCGCCGTGTTGAGGAAAGGGCAGCCCTTTTTCGCCTTGGCGGCGCGGGCAATTTCATCGTCCATGTCGACCTCTCTTTGGCGCGGCGGGAATCGCCGCGGCCTTGGGCGAAGATGGTCGAGTGAGGGCGTGTCTTCGGAGGCTCGAAAAACGGCCGCCCTGAAAATCGATCCGCCCTTATCGAGGAAAAGCCCGCCGCGCATGTCGCGCGGCGGGCTTTCGGGGCTCAGCGCGACCAGATCAGGCTGTGCTCGCCATTCTCGCCCTCGATGAGGGTCGCAAAGATGGGCGCCGGAAAGCTCGGGTCATCGAGCTTCAGCGAAAGATAGTCGCGGCCTTCGCGCGAGGTCTTCTTCCAGGCGGCGCCAAACTCGACGTTGCCGGCGAACACCCGGTAATCGGGTGCCTTGTCGTGGTCCTTGTCGGAGGGACGGAGGGTCGCCTTGACGTTGAGGGTCAGCGTCTTGATCGTGCCGCCGAGATTGCCGTTGTCGGTCGCGGTGAAGGTTCCGATCTGGGCCATGTCATGTCTCCTTATGCTGCTTTCGGGACCGCCTCTTGCGGCCTCGATGGCTGTCGGGAGGCGCGGCGGCGGCCGGTCCGCACCGTCAGGCCGAAGCAGAGCGGAGGACGGCGGGAGCCCAAGCTTCTTGTCTCGCGAGGAGCCGCAAGAAGCGGCGGGGAAGAAGGTTGGGCTCCCGCCGTTGCGGGCATGAGGCCGGGGCCCTCCAGGGCCCGAACCGGCGCGCCAGACCAGCCCATCGATGAGGCCGTGAGGGCGGATCGCACAGCATCGAAGACACGTTGACATTGATCGGAAAAGCGCAGTCTCCGCGCCTCGAAGGCACTCTCGGCACGGCAGCATAAACCATCGCCCTGAGTGGCTAGACCCGGCCTGAACCCTCCACAGACCCGTCAGCGGCTGCCGCGTTCGCACGATCCTGGAGGTCCCGGATGCGATCCATAAGCGCCTCGAAGGGCTCCGCTTCGTCGAGCAGCAATCCGTCCTCGACCATCCGCCGATAGTCGTCGGCGAGGGCGCGGCGGCTGTCTCCCTCGGGCACGAGCCTTAAGTCCCCTGCGACGGCGGCGCCATAGTCGATCGTCTGCCGGCCGGCATCTTTCTCCGCGAAGAACCATCTCTTGTGGGCGGCGACGGCAGCGGCGATGGACCGGTCGGCGATCGCCGCCTCGGCGAGCCCGGCTTCATCGAGCTTGGCAAGGTCGTACCAGTGGCGCGCGAAGCGGTCGCCGCGCAAGGGGCCTTCCGAGCAGAAGACATGGGCGGCGGTCGCCTTCTCCCAGAAGGTCCGCTCGGCGCGCATGACGCGCGGCCTCGCGACCGGAAAGGCGACCCCTTCGACGTGAGGCGCGGCATCGCAGGTAACCTCGTACGGCGCGCTCGGTTCACCGGTTGAACGGGCGCCGAATTCCAGCATGACGCGCGGGAGGACATAGCCGGAGCCCGTGGTCAGCGCCTCATATTCGACGAAGATCTTGTCCCCCTCGGCCCGAGCCTTGGCCGGGAGCGCATCGGCGGCGAGCCGCGCCTGGATGAGCGGCAACGCCTTCTCCGCGATCCATTGCGGAAGCCGCGTGCGAACCGCCTTGCTCCATCTCTTCTCTTCGCTCCGGGTTGCGGGAAGCGCGTCTTCCGCGCCATCGACGAGGTCGGGAACGAGCTTGCGGATGTCGTAGGTGAGGTCGATATCCTCGGAGAAACGGCGGATCGCCCCATAGACCTTGGAGAGCGACGTGCCGCCCTTGAAGACGAGATCGTCGCCCAAGGAATCGCCAAACAGGGCTCCGAGCGTCCAGACGACCCAGATGTCCTTTTCCAGAAGGTGCGGCGGTCGCCCCGAGGCGGAAGCGGCGACGCTCAGCACTTCGAGGCGGTCTTCGGGCGAAAGCCCGAAATAGGCCTCAGCCATAAGCCGCGATTTCGCTCACGGGCTTGGCGATCCATGGCGGCAGGAGAGGTGAGACCGACACCATTTCCCGGAAAGCGGAGGGCGGCAGCGTGCGCTTAAGCTTGGTGAGCGCCGGACCCGCCTTCGCTTGCCCCAGCCAGGCGAGCGCGCGCACCGCCTCGCCCGCCGGACGGCCCGCCAGCGCGAGCTGCCAGCGCGGTGCGTGCTTTAGTTCCACGGTCTGGCGGCCGACCTTGAGCCTGCGGCTCGGTCCCGAGGTTAGATAGACTGAGCGGACCGGAACCTGCTCGGTGAGGCCGAGTGCGTTGGCGGCGGCGGCGCCGCTCGGCGTCACCGTCTCGCCGCATTGCTGGGCGAGCGCGGCAACGACCTTCTCGGCCGCCGGAGCGCGAGTGCCGAAGCGGGATTCGACCGGGCGGACGTAGAGGCCGCGGCCGGCGCGCAGCAGCGCGCCTCGCTGCACGAGACGCGACAGAGCCTGATCGACTGCCGCGCGGCTGCCCAGATGCAGCAGCGCCTTGGCGACGATTGGCGCGCCCTCCGGCAGCCCGGCGGCATATTTCATGATCTTCTCGGACACATGTTTCATGGATTCACCCTCTGTCAGAAACTTAGGCCTCTTTCTGACACTTTACAACCATGAGGTTACGCGAAGGTTGCCAGCCTCCCTGAAAGGAGGGCCGGAGAAGCAGGTCGCGCTCTTATGTCGGAGCGAACGCCAGCGGACGCTGGCCCGCCCTTCCTCTTGCGACAGGCGAGGCCGGACCGGATGGGGCAGTGCTCTCGATCCTAATTCGTCCATCGACTGGAGGATAACGCGCCCGGGCCTCCTGAGGAGGTCCGGGCGCGCGAACTTCAGGCATAGCAGATGAAGAAGCGCCGGACGCCACCGCCCGAAGGCGGGGTCGCCCGGCGCAATTGGAATCAAGGGACCGACGAGCGGCGGCTGGAGCCGCCGCTCACACGCACTCAGGCCGCCACGCGATCCGCCTCGGCCATTGCCTCGGGGCCCGCCTTATCGGGGGCGATGCCGATGTCATCGGCACCGGCGGCGACATCATCGCCGTCGCCGGTAGCGGCCACCGGCTCGTCGGCGCGACCGTCGGCGACGTCGCCGTCCGCTTCCTCCGCCGACGCGAAGGCGTCGGCGGATACGCAATCATCCGCCTCTTCGCCGAACAAAGCCGCGACCCCGGTATGGCGGCGCACAGCGCCGACGCCGCCCCGGCCCGTATAAGCGGCGGGTGGTATCGCCATCCAGCGCGGCAGCCACACCTCTGCCTTGGTCCTGCCATTCGCCCCTTCGAGATGATCGACGATCAGCCCCTTCAAGGTCTTGGCCTTCTCGTTCTGATTGGCGCGGGCGATGGCTTCCCCGCCGACCTCCGCAAGCATCGCGCACAAGACTTCCTTGTCGCGGACCAGTTCGACGAGCGCCGCATCGGGCCGGTAGAGCACCGCCATGTCGGGCCGGATATGGTGAGCAACGGCTTCCACAACCACGCTTCCCGCTTCAAGGGCTTCGCCCATCACCACCGCCGCGATGGCGAGCACATCGTCGTCAGCGAGGGGGAGGAGCCGCGCGAACAAAGTCGTCGTGCCCTGATCGTCGCCGCCGATGATCGTCGGCGCGTCGGCATCGAAGCCGAGCAGTGCGAGCACTTCGCGCCGCCGCGCGTCGAAGAGGGTTTCCGCCGCGCTCGTCTCGACGCTCTCCTGCACGACTTCATTACCCGCGCGCTGCGGCTCGGGCCTGACGCTGAAGAGGTGCGACCCGCTGATCGCATGGGCAACCAGCAACCGGAAGGCCGCGTCCTTGTGGTCCAAGAGCGCCGCGCGGACGGCGGCATGGCGGTGAAGGTCGATATAGGTCTGCAAGGGTCCGGTGACTTCGGGCCTGACCGGCTTCTCCCCTTCGCCCCCCGCGCCTCCGCCCGGCAAGCGGCGCGCTTCCTTGCGCGGCAGATAGCCTTCGTGGAAGATCACCTCGCCCCGCTGCGAGCGCTGGACGAAGACCTTGCCGCCCTTGCGCTTGGGCGCCTTCTCATGCTCCCAGCTGTTGAAATAGTCGCCGACATCGAGAAGCATGACCTCGGCCCAGCCCGCCTCAAGATAGGCCGCGCGGCGCGCCTCGATCTCGGCATTCTGGGCTTCCCAGAATGCATTGGCGTCCGCGAAATAGCCGTCCTCTCCAAAGAGGTCGGCGACGATTTCGCCCTTGTAGGTTTGAAGGTCGAACAAAGCGGCACCGGTCGCGATGGACTGACCGCCGAGCAGCCAGTTCTTGAGCTGGACGCCGCCCGGCGCGTAGCAATCGGGGTCGGCGACCATCGCGAGCCATTCGCGCTGCTGCGCCTTGGTCGCCATGGTGAGATAGCGGATGCTCGCCGGGTCGATCTCCTCCTTCCTGTAAAGCTCGCGGATCTTGGGGAGAAGGTTGCCGAGCGCCAGCACCTGCCGCACCTGCCGGTCGGTGAGGCCAAAGACGAGCGCGATCTCCTCGGCGCTCCGCCCCGCCTTCACAAGGCCGGTGAAGGTCGCCCATTGTTCGACTTCATGGGCGTCCAGCCGTGCGACATTTTCAAGGAGCGAGGCTTCGAGCGCGGCGGCATCGTCGCCCGCCTCCATGATGGCGCAGGGTATGACTCTCCCCTCGCCCGCCTCGTTGCTCGTCTCCTCGACCACCGCTTTGGCGGCGAAATAGCGCCGCCGTCCGGCGACGATTTCGAACGTCTCCGGGCTGCCATTCTGGCGGACGAGGAGCGGCACGAGGATTCCCCGCGCGCGGACGGAGGGGAGAATATCGGCAAGGTCGGGCGGCTTCTTGCCGGACCGCATGTTGACCGGAGAAACCGAGAGCTTGCTTATGTCGATATGAGCGAGTTGCATGATGATGTTCCTTTTTTCGGGGTGGATCGGCTGCGGCCTTTCAAGACTGGAAAATCCCGTCGGCTGCGGGCCGGTAAGTGAGCGGCCCGCATCGTGCAGGCGCGGGTATCCTCGCCTCGTTCACGGAGGCCGGTCCGGGGCGCTCGTCCGCCCGGAGACGCCGAACAGGTCGAGCTGGAGGCGCGCCGCTTCATCGAATAGGCCGAAATCGGTGGCTTTCTGCGGCCTCTGCGGCACGAGCGGCGCGGCCATCTGCGCTTCCAGCCGCGCGCGCTGACTGATGGGCCGGACGCCGGGGACGAGGCATTGCGCGCCCGCCGCCGTTGGCTCGGCCTCAAAGGGCGCGGCGACGCTCATTGCTTCGCCTCCCCGCCAATGGGATTGTGGAAGGCGAGCAGATAATCCGCTGCCTGACTGGCAAGCCGCGCGGCCTTGAAGATGGCGCGATTGTCCGCGCGGAGCACCGCCAGCCATGCGCCGAGATAGTCGGCGTGGCGCACGGTCGGCCTGATGCCGAGGCTCGCGCAGGTGAAGGCGGCGGCGAGTTCGGCCACCAGTTCCTCGCGCGCGTAAGCTTGCGAGCCGAACGGCCCGGATTGATCGCGATTGAGTCGGGTCTCGTGGCCGGTCCAGTGGCCAAGCTCGTGAAGGGCGGTGCGGTAATAGTTGACGGGATCGAAGAAGGCCGATTGCGGCGGCACCGCCACGAAATCCTGCGCGGGAGAATAAAAGGCCTGCGGCCCGGCGACGCGGAAGTCGGCGCCGGTGGCAGCGATCAGCGCTTCGGCGGCTGGCACCTTCTCGCACTCGTCGACGCGGGGAGGCTGGCCGACCAACGCGTCCCGCAAGCCATCGCACTGGGCGACATTGAACAAGGTGAAGCGCTTGAGAAACGGAATGGCGGCGGCTTCGCAGCCTTCCTGTTCAGCGCGCGCTTTATCGGCGGCAGGAATGAAGCGGTCGGCATAGTAAACGGCGACGCCCGCTTCGCCCTTGCGGACGTTACCGCCTGCGGCAAGGGCTTGGCGGAAGGTCAGCCAGCTCTGGCGCGGATAGCCGCGCGCGATGACCGCGCTCCACAGGAGGAGGATATTGATCCCGGAATAGGGCCGCGTGGTCGCCGCATTCGTCGGCATGCCGATGGCGGCGCTGCCGCTGTCCCACGGCTGCACCCATGGAAAGCGCCCCGCCTCAAGCTCCGCAATGACCTTCCCGGTCACTTCCTCATAGAGGCTCGTTTGCGCCCTCGCCCCGCCCGCATCCGCCGCGCAGCGGCGGGAACTCCGCACCGCCTTTGCCGCGCCGCGCCTCGGCCTGTCGTCTCGCGCCATCCTCCGGCTCCTCTCCAATCCGCACAGCCACCCCGGAAGCGGGGTGGGCGGCGAACCAGCGACCAAGAGGCCCGCGGCTGAAGCGCCGGGCGCACCCGAAGGGCCGGAACGCAGTGGAGGACTGGCGCGTCAGCGCCGGTTGCGGCCGGTGCGCGCGGGCCTAGCCGGGAGCGCCGCCCATTCCGCGCGCCGGGAGCGGCCCACAGACACGCCGCCGCGCGAGCGGCGACCGCTTTCGAGCCGCGAGGCTCGGTTCCGTGTGACCGATCGTCACTTGACGGGCCGGACCGCGAAGAGGTCCGGCAACTGACCGGCTAATCCGCCAAGCGCGCGAAGCGCATGCGGTCCTTCGCCATCTGATTTTACTGAGGAGAAATGAGAGTGTGCCTCAACTCGGTTCGAACACGCCGTTTTTGAGATGGAAGACGAGGAGCGCTTCGCGCTTTACACCTTCGATGTCCTTCACCGACGGATGGCAGAGATGATCCCGTGCACCGCTCAACCGATAGCTCCGCCCGGTCTTGTATATGCGGACCATCATTGGATCGCCGCCCGATGTCTCGCCGTGCAGCCGGCCGATCAGCTGTTCCTTGCTGCGCGCCATAGATCTCCCCTCTAGGCAGGCGAGCATGCGGCGGCATCCTCTCTCGCGCAAGCGTCCTCATGGCATCAGCCCTCCTCCCTTCCGCGAAGAAGCGCGCGGTAGCCGCCGGCGACCATTCGCGCGCTTTCGCGCACGAGGCGCTGGACCCTAAGGCGCAGAAAATCCGAACCGCCGCGCCAGTCTCGCGCGGCGACCTCATCGCCGAACAATGCAGCCGCGATCTCGCGCTGCCTCGCGCCTTGCGCGATCGCGTCGGCAGCGCGCAGCATCATGATCCACCGCCCCGCGCGCCCTTCGGGCGGGAACAGTCCGGCCGGAAAACGGCCGAGGCGATCAAGCGCTGTCAGGCGCTGCAATGTTAGAAGTTTCGGCGCGAGCGTGCGCAGGCCGTGAAGACGATAGCGCAGATGCACAGCATCGTGGAGGAAGCTGCCGCTCTCGCTCGCGAGCTGCACTTGATGGAGGCCATCGCCAAGAAGCAGCTGCTCCCCTACGGGCGAGCGGACGATGGTCACATGAAGATCGTCGCGATTGAGTGTCAGAGCGTCGAAATCGGGGCGCTCTGCCGAGACAACGTCCACCGGTACGACTGCGGGATGATCGGCTGCGCGCCAGGCAATTTGGACGTCCTGCGACTTAAGGTCGGGGTCCGCCAAGAAAGTGAAGGCACCAGGGCGCGGCGGCCCTGGCTTCCTCCTTGTCGGGCTGACGCACATCTACATGCTTGAACTTGGATGGCGCATTCGAACAGTGGAGACGCGCCGTGCGGCGATATTCCTCGTTCCGGCGCAGAAACTCCCAGGCAAAGCCCGCGCGATCGAGGCCGCGGAGCGGCTGATATGCAGATTGCTCCCGCCACTGGGTCTCGGCTGGCGCGGGAGAGGCCATAGGACTCCTCCTGTCTCTCCCGTTCGCATTCGAAGGAACAGCAAAAGCCCACTTGGAATCACGCGAAAAGCCGCGTCGAGCTGTCGATAGATGAGGATCCGCAACATCCTTGCCGCTTGCGCGCGCATTGTGCGCCATCTGCGCACAAAAGCGCCGATCCGCTGCGCGGAAAGGGTGCGTTTCCGGCGGCCCATGCGGCTGTGGAGACGCGCTCTCCGGCACGTCGCGCCGAAAGCGACCATAGCGCCCTGACGTGCCTAAAGAAAATGAAACCCCGCCGCATCGGTGCGGAAAAGGAGGGTGCCATCGTTGCCCGGAGGCAGCGCGGCGGTTATCAGCTGCCATGTCGGGTGCCGTGAAATAGCTGCCTGTCCAAGTGCCGGGGACACGAGGTCTTCTCGTGTCGGCGTCAGGCAGGCGGGAACTAACGGGCCTCGCACAGAGGTTCCAACACCCGGCCCCTTCCTTCCAAAAATCGCCCTCTTGCAAAGCGATGGCAGATGATTCAGCATGACCTCGCCGCCGAGAACGGGCGGCAGGGGCGTGGAAACCCCTGTGCAGGATGAGTGGAGACGGGTGTCGCTTGGCGCTCGCGCTCACTCATCGCAGTTCGGATTTGATCGACCAGCGGCACGAGCCGCGGGATCGATGGCGCACCGCCGCAGGTATTTCCACACCGTCAGCCATGCTGTCGTCCGCCCCTTGGCTCTTGGCGTGAGGGACGAACCGTGGCCAGCAGAGACGAGCGCAAGGCGCGGGCGGCGCCGCTTCAGCCCGAGGCCGTATCGGCGGTGGACCTGCTCTACCGGCGCTATTCCGGCTGGCTCAACCGCATGCTGTCGCTGCGCCTGCGCACGACCTCGGTCGAAGTCGACGACATCGTCCAGGAGACTTATGTTCGAGTCGCGCGCTATCCGTTCGACGAGGCGTCGCGCCACCCCAAGGCGCTCCTGATGCGCATCGCCGTCAATCTCGCCCGCGACAATATGCGGCGGAATGTGGTTCGTGGCGGCCTTTTCGACCAGAGCATGGCGGCTGACGAGGCAGTTGAGACAGCGTCAATCGGTCCCGATCAGGATCATCTGCTGGAACTTAAGCGTGTCATTTTGCGCCTGCCGCCGATCTACCGCGACGTGTTCGTCTTGAGCCGCTTCACCGGTTTGACGTATGAAGAGATTGCTTGTCATGTCGGCATCTCGGTAAAAACTGTCGAATGGCGGATGAGCAAGGCGTTGGCTATGTGCGCCGAGTGGATGCGCGACTGAACGGCGGACCGCCATGATCAACAGGGGTGAAGGCGATCAAAGCTCGGGCGAGGCCGCCGACTGGCTGGCTCGTTTGAACACGCGCGCCGTCTCGCACGAGGAACTCGAAGAATTCTATGCCTGGCGTCGCCAGCCCGGCAATGCCGAGGCTTATGCGAAGGTCGAGGCGCTATGGCGCGAAGCACGCAGTCTTGGCGGCGACCGAGACATCGCCGACGCGGTTCGTGAAGCTTTAGAGCGGCCCCGGCAAAGGGCCGCCTTCCTGCCGACCCGAAGGCGTCAGGTGCTGGCGGGCGCAGGGGCCCTCGTCCTTGTCGCAGCGGGGGCGACATTCTTCCTCACGCGCGCCCAAATCTATGCAACCGGTATCGGAGAGCAGCGCCTTGTGACGCTTGCCGATGGGTCGCGCCTGCGGATCAACACCAACAGCCGACTCGCGGTCGATTATTCCTCGAGCGCGCGCGACGTTGAGCTTTTGCAGGGTCAGGCCTTCTTCGAAGTGAAGTCCGACCCCGAGCGTCCCTTCACCGTCAGCGCCGATGGGGTCGAAGTCCGGACCTTGGGAACCCGGTTCGACGTCCGAAGAGCAGGCGCGGTTCAGGTGGTTCTGGTGGACGGTTCGGTCGCGGTATCCGCCGGAGACGAGGGCGTGCCCTCGCTCCTCTCGCCCGGAGAGGCGGTCCGTGTCGGCCCGGACGGACGGAAAGTTGAGGAGAAAGTCGATCTCGAAGCGGCGACGAGCTGGACCTCCGGCAGGATGGTGTTCAGGGAGACGCCGCTCGGTCAGGCAATCGCCGAAGCCAATCGCTATTCGGCGCGGCAGATCGAGCTTCGATCGCCGGCTCTTCGAAATCTTCGCGTCGACGGCACGTTCGAGACCGGAGACGTCGACGCCTTCGTTGCCGCGCTGACGACCCTTTTCCCTGTCCATGCCGAAAAGGGCGAAAACGGATCGATCATTCTCACCGCAACCTAGCGGTAACCCTTACTCCTGCAGGAAAGAATATTTCCATCGGCAGTTAGGGGAGTGGCACCTCCGCTGCGTTTCCCTGGTGAACGGCCATGAAAGGCCGCAACAGGACGGGGAGCGGGATATGGGCGGAAGCGTGACGAGAAAGCGGTTCGATCACCGCGTGGCGATTGCGGCGCTGGCGCTTGGCCTCTGCTCGGCAACGAATGTTGGGCATGCACAAGCGGCCCAGCCGCAGCAATACGAGTTTCAACTCGGCGGTGGATCGCTCAGGGACGCCTTGACTGTCTATGGCCGCGTGACCGGTCGCCAGCTCCTCTATCCGAGCGCGCTGGTGAGTCGCCGCGCCGCCCCGGCATTGCATGGACGCTTTACCGCCGACCAAGCCCTGGTGCGGCTGCTCGAAGGGACGGGAATCAAGGTCCACCGTGCCAGGAACAATGTCTATGTGCTGAAGGCGGGTAGAGCGGCTCAGCAGACGCGGGCTCGCCCTGTGCCCGCGCCGGCCCGCCCGGAGCGTCAGCGCCAGCCTGCGCGACCTGCGCCGCCGGTAGGCGACGCGGCTCCGGAAGACGAGACCGGTCCGGAGATTGTCGTTACCGGAACCAACATCCGCGGCCAGCGCGAAGGCCCCTCGCAGCTCCTCGTCATCGGCGGGGAGGATATCGTCAGGTCAGGCTATGGGACCGTCGCCGAAGCGCTGGCGGCGCTTCCCCAGAATTTCGGCGGCACGGCGACCGAGGACACCGCGATTACCGGCTCCGACCGGACGATCGCCAACTCCACCCTGGCATCCAGCGTCAACCTTCGGGGCCTCGGCAGCGATGCGACGCTGACGCTCGTGAACGGCCGCCGTGTCGCCGGATCGGGCGGCAAGGGCGATTTCACCGATTTGTCCTCGATCCCGACGGCCGCCGTCGAGCGGATCGAAGTGCTGGCCGACGGTGCATCCGCGCTTTACGGCTCCGACGCCGTCGGCGGCGTCGTGAACCTCGTTCTTCGAACGACAATCGACGGCGGCGAGAGCCGCGCGCGCATCGGGACCACCACTTCTGGCGGCGTGCAGGACTATCAGTTGAGCCAGCTCCTCGGAACGACCTGGGGGAGCGGCCACATCCTCGGCGCCTATGAGTTTCAGCACCGGGAGAATCTCGAAGCGCGAGACCGGCCCTATACGCGGTCCCAGGATCTGCGACCGCTCGGCGGGTCAGACCATCGCGGCTACTTTTCGAACCCCGGAACGATCGTCGCTCTGGACGCGACGGGCGGCGGCTTCGTGCCCGTCTTCGCCATTCCCGAAGATCAGGATGGGACGGGTCTCGAGCCCGGCGACTTCCAGCCCGGCGCCAATTTCGAGAATCTGCTTGAAGGGACAGACGTTCTTCCGCGTCAGACCCGGCATAGCCTTTATGTCACTGCCGAGCAGGAGGCGGGAAGTGGCGTCACCCTCTTCGCCGAGGGCCGCTACGCCGAACGAAACTTTTCCTACCGGAGCCTCCCTTCGACCGCCTTGCTCCAGGTGACCGCCGCCAATCCGTATTTCGTCAGCCCCGACGGGTCGCCGTTCAGTCTTATCGCTTACTCCTTTGGTCCAGAACTTGGCGCGATTGAGGTCGAAGGCGAGGTGCGGGCGCTCAGCGCAACCGTGGGCGGAACATTCGACGCAGGGGACGGCTGGCTGGTCGACGCCTATCTCACCCACGCCTTTGAGGAGAGCGGCAACCGCACCGGAAATATCGTTCAGTCGAGCTACCTCTATGAAGCGCTCGGCATCGTTCCCGACGATCCTATAACGCCGTTCAGCACGGCCACAGACGGCTTCTTCAATCCCTATGGCGAGGGTGCTTCGAACAGCGAGACGATCCTCGACTTCATCGGCCAAGGATTTACCGATGAGCGCATCGACAACGGGCTTACCTCGGTGAACGTGAAAGCAGACGGCCCGTTGTTCGAGATCGGCGGAGGCAGCGTGCGCGGGGCGATCGGTGCGACCTACCGTGTGGAATCCTTCCTCCGGCGCGGCGAGGCCTTCTACTTCGGAGCCGCGCCCGATCCGCTTGATCGCACCGATGCGGACCGCTCGATCACGGCGGCGTTCGCCGAACTCCTCATTCCCTTGGTCAGCCAAATCAATCGCCGCGCAGGTCTCGAACGCCTCGAACTCTCCCTTGCTGTGCGGCATGAGGAATATAGCGACTTCGGCAGCACGACCAATCCGAAGCTGGGCGTGGTGTGGGAGCCGCTGAGCGGACTTCGGTTACGGGGCACCTATGGAACCTCCTTCCGGGCGCCCGCCATTCGCGAGATCGGCGATCCGTTGAGCGTCAGCGCGACCCAACTCGCCGATGCGTCCGGTACGCCGCAGCTCGTATTGTTCCTGAGCGGAGGCAATCCCGATCTTCAGCCTGAACGCGCCCATTCCTTTACTCTCGGCGCGCAGGTGGAACCGCCCAGTGCTCCGGGCCTCCGGGTTGAGACCACCTTCTTCGAAACGCGCTTCGCGAACCGCATCGGACAGCCGACCTTCGAGGACATTCTCAACGTTCTGCGCGACGACATCTTCTCGCCCTTCGTGCGGCGCGTGAACGCTAACGATCCGGACGATCTCGCGGACGTGACCGCCCTCATCAATGGTCCCGGGTCGATCGTTCCGCCCTCTCTGCCGCCGGAGGCCTTCAGCGGCATTGTCGATGGGCGTTTCGTCAACACGGCCAAGGTGGTCGTACGCGGCCTCGACGCTGCGGTTCACAAGAGCTTCAACCTTGGCGAGGCGCAGGCGGTCGTGGGCCTCAATGGCTCCTACCTCCTCGACTACAAACGTCAGGTGACTCCCGCCGCTCCGGTCGCCGAGCGGGTGGATACGCTTGGCAACCCGGTCGACTTCAGGATGCGCGCGACCGGCAGCGTCTCCTGGCGCGATTGGGGCACCACCGTCTCGGTCAACTATGTCGATGGGTATCGAGACGATGTCAGCAGCCCGGAGAGGCAGGTTGATGCCTGGACCACATTCGATTTCCAAATCCGCTACCAGCCGAGACAGTTTATCAAGGATCTGACCGTGTCGCTCAGCGTCCAGAACCTGTTCGACGCGACACCGCCCTTCGTCGATCGAAGTAGCGGCTTCGGCTACGATGCGGGCAATGCCGACCCGCTTGGACGGTTTGTCGCCCTGCAACTCATAAAGAGCTGGTGACGGCCACCTAGCCGCACTTTTTCCTCACCCTTTCCCGGAGCCCTTCGCCATGCGTTTTTCGTGGCTTGCCGCGCTGTGCCTGCTTGCCCCCTCTCCTGCCGCGGCGCGACCCTATACGGTTGACGACATGCTGCGGCTCGAAAGCTATGGGCAGGTCAAGATCGATCCATCCGGGCGCTTTGCGATGGTGGAGCGACAGGAGCGCTACGATGGCGCGGAACGGTACAGCTATAATTATTTCGTGCGGAGGCTGCTCTCGAAGCTGTTTCTCGCGCCGCTCGAGGGCGGAAGTCTTCGCCCGGCGTTCGCGCAGGAGGCGGACGCCGGCTATTGGATGGGCGACTTTTCTCCTTCGGGGAAGAAGCTCGCCATCTTCCGGTTGAAGGACGACGAGGTCAGCCTCGGCGTCCTGGAAATTCCCAGCGGCCGGGTTCAATGGCTCGCCCTGACGCCGGACCTGCCGCTGGCGAACCCCATTCCGCTCTGGTTGAGCGAGGACAAGCTCATCTATGCCAGTTTGCCGTCCGGCACCCTGCCCTTCATCCTCGGCTTCGGTTCAGCGATCCAGAAACGATCAGAGCGCCTTTGGGACGCGGGAGCCGGAGGACGGAGAGCTTCAGCCACCGTCTTTGGAAGCGGGCGCTTCGGCGACACAGGGCCAGGTGCCGACCGGGCGGCCGTTCTCGTCGATCTTCGCTCGGGCGCTGCGCGGACCCTCTTCCACGGTGACATCACCGATCTGGCGCTCTCCGCCGATGGGAAACGGCTTGCGGCCGTTCATGAGGGCGCGGCCGCACCGCTCCCCCTCGATCGCCCCGTCGGCTCCGCCGCCACCTGGCGCACGCAGCGATTGACCATCATCGATGTTGAGAGTGGTCAGACTTGGGAGCCCTGCCCCGGATGCGATATTCTCCCCAATCTGCTCAGCTGGTCCCCTCAGGAAGCTAGCCTCCTCTTCGCTGCTCGCGCGCAGGGGCAGGATTGGCGCGAGGCGGAGGTCTATCAGGCAGGGGCTGCGAGGCGCCGTATCCGTACATTGACAGGGTCAGAGCTCCGGCCCGAAATTTCGGAGCCGGACGGCAGCACGACCGTCATTAGCGCCGCGTGGCTCGGCGAGCGACCGATCGTCTTCGCGCGCGAGGGCGCATCACCCCGCCCGGATTGGTATGCCATCCAGAGTCCCGGCCGTTTCCAAAACCTCACCGGGGCGTTGTCCCAACCGCTCCACCTTGAGGCGGCTGGCCCTGCCTCGATGTTCGTCCGCGCGGGCGGGCAGATCTGGTCCATTCCCGCGACGGGTAAACCCGGCAAGATGCCGTTCGAAGCGGTCGCCGCCGTGGGCGGGGCGTCGGGAGATCCGTTCAGCATGGGCGTGCGGCGCCTCTTCAACACGCCGCCCCCGCGCCTGCCGTTCATCGTCGAGAAGACTAAGCAGGGGCAGGTCCTGCATATCTTCGACAGCGATGGCAGCCAGCTCCGAGCCTGCCCCTTCGCTGCACCCCGCTCGCGCCCGCTCGCAGCCGCAGATACGGGCAAGGCCATTGCCTATGGCGAAGGTGAAGATGCCGTCGGACAGCTGCTACGCCTGTCTTGCGGCGGGCCAGAGGAACCGCTGGACAATCTCAATCGCCATCTTGCGGATGTGGCGCGTGCCAAAGCCATATCCGTTCACAGCGTTTCGCCAAAAGGCGAGAGGCTGACGCACTGGCTTTACTTGCCCGCTGAAACAGGCGCTGCTCCTTATCCCCTGGTCGTGATCCCCTATCCCGAGCTTTCCTTCAGCGACGCGGCGGCGCCGAGCGCTGGCCTTGCAACCTTGCAGAGTCACGCCAATCCGGAGTTGTTGACCGCGAAGGGATATGCGGTCTTGAAGCCGAGCATTCCGCTTCCGTCCGGTACCGGGGATCCCCTCGCCGGCTTGTCGGATCTGGTTCTTGGAGCGGTTGAGGCCGCGCGCGCAACCGGCCGGATCGACCCGTCCCGTATCGCTGTCTACGGCCATAGCTACGGCGGCTATGCCGCATTGTCGCTCGCCGGAACGTCCACGGTCTTTAAGAGCGTGATCGCCTCGGCCGGGGTTTCCGACCTCCTTTCTGGCTATGGCGATGGCTTCGATGTGCCGCAAGCGGACGAACGAAGCGCCATCGCACTCAGCGTGGGCGCGGGATGGCACGAGGGTGGTCAGGGCCGGATGGGATCGCCGCCGTGGCGCGATCTCGACCGCTATATTCGGAACAGTCCGCTCTTTGGTGTGGAGCGCATTACCGCACCCGTTCTCCTCATCCACGGGGACGTTGACGCGGTGCCGGTGGCGCAATCCGAACGGATGTTCTTTGCACTGTATCGAAGCGGCAAGGACGCCGCGCTGGTCCGCTATGCAGGCGAAGGGCATGTCTTCGCGAGCCCGGCCAATATCGAGGATCAATGGGAACGGATATTCCGCTTCCTTGAGGAGACGCTCGGACAATCCCCGCTCACGCAAGCCAGTGGCGCGCCCAAGCCTCAAACCCCGCATAAATAATGGGCAGGCGCGCACGGTCGCTCCAGATGAGCATGTCCTCTGTCAGAAGATTATCGAGCGCATCGGGATCGAGGATACCATGC
Organism: Allosphingosinicella vermicomposti; assembly: GCF_003012815.1. Classification (GTDB taxonomy): domain Bacteria; phylum Pseudomonadota; class Alphaproteobacteria; order Sphingomonadales; family Sphingomonadaceae; genus Allosphingosinicella; species Allosphingosinicella vermicomposti. Next base: position 133,750 of record NZ_PXYJ01000002.1, read on the forward strand.
GCAACGAGCGTTCCGTCGATCAGATAACCACGCAGGAAGTCCAGATTCTCGAAAACGAGGCGGCCATAATAATTGGATGCCTCTCCTTTTCCCCGCCGCCTGGCGATGGACTGGGGCAGCATGTCCTCGAAGGCGGCGCGCGCAAGCGCCCGGTCGGCCGTACCACGGGCGAGCATATAGGTCGGGATCGCGAGGCAGTGTTCCAGTACCGGCTGCGCGAGAAGCGGGTGAATGAGCGTGCGGGCGGCGGATCGCAGGCTTGGCCCATAGAAAATCTGGCCGTTGCAAAGCGCCTCGATCTGCATGCGCTTGGCGGGCGGTAACGTCTCGTCCCCCTCAAGCCACGGATGCACGGGAAGACCGCCTTCGATAATCGCAAGAGTAGTCCGTGAAAGAACACCGCCATCGAATTGCGATTGCGCTGCCGGGCCGCGCCACTTGTGAAGCAACATGTCCCGCCACACCCGCCAGATCGAGCAATGCGCGCGGCGTGCAGCATCGAAGGCCGCTTGCGAATACAAAGCTCGCCAACCACCATCCAAATAGGCGTCGATCGCCACGGCCGAAGTCGGCCTCTGGAAGAAGACGGCATCGCCGCCCTGCCCGGTCGCGATGGCTGTCACGTCGAGATCAGCCGCAAGGTTGGTCATGGCGACTTCGACCGCCAGGTCGAGACCGAAAAGGAGGGGCTCCACGGGCTGCGCGATCTGCGTAAGCCGCGCGAGATCGGCGTCCCGCTCGCAGGCCATAAGTTCGACAAGGGGTGCGTTCCATTTTGCGGCGGCGGCCCGGGCATGTTCTCGCTCATCGCCCTCCACGAAGCTGGTGGCGAAGTTGGCGCAGCTGACTATGGGTGAGTGGGCGTGCGAGGCGACAGCGCCGAGTACGATAGCGGAATCGAGTCCGCCGGAGAGCTCAAGTACAACCCGTCCCTGTTCGGACAGGAGCGTACGGCACGCCCGCTCGACAACGCCCCGCAAATCTCGAGCGGCAGCGGATACGCACGACGGCTGGGCTTGTGTGGCGAAGCGGGCGGGTTTCCACAGCTGCGCGTGCGCCGCAAGGGGGCCGGAGAAGTGAAACAAGCCACCTGCTGGGACAATCTCCACGCACTCCATGAGCGACTGGAAACTCGCCACGGGCGGGTGCGCGACCGCTGCGGCGAGGCGCTGCAGGTTAACCTTCACCTTCCGGCCAAGGCGTTCCAGAAGCCATCGCGGAATCGCAGAGGAGATAAGACGCACCCCGTCGTGTTCGGCAACATAAGCCGGCATGGCGCCGCTCGGGTCGCGGAGCAACGCTGCGTCCAGAGATTCAGCGCTCCAGAACAGGGAGACGTAGCGCCCCCATCCAGCGCTCAGGAGAAAGGCCGCGCCTTCTCCAATATTCCGCGAATTGCGAAGCGCGGCCGGCAAAGCCGACGAAGCGAAGAGATCGCCTATCACGATGCTCCGTCCGTCCGGCATCTCGAAGATTCGGTGCTGTTGATCGGACCTAACAAGGACCGCCATGCCCGGCTCGTTGAAGATCAGCTGAAGCCTTGCCCAGCGGCTCGGGATGAAATCCACTATGCTCCGGGCGTGCGCTTCTTGTTCGGAGCTACTCCGATCCCAAGCGATCGCCAGATACGGCGGATCGGCCTGCAGCTCAGCCAACGGCAATGGGCGTGAACCAGCGGACATGTTCGAGGCTGTCGTTGAGGACAATGCCGTCCTTCTCCACCCAGCAATGGGCTTCGAAAGGGTAGGTTCGCACCCCGAACACCCAGTCCGCCTCGATGCCGTGTTGCTTGAGGAACTCGAGAAGAAGGATCGATGAGGGTACGCAGCGGCCGGATCCTGGCACCCAGGGGCTAAGACGGCTGAAAGCATGGGCGAGCGTCAAAGCCTGCTCCGCCCCCGATCTACTGGCGCCGTTGCGACCGCTCCCGAGCCAGTGTCGCGGCTTCTGCCATATCATCCTTGCGCCCATCCGGGCCGCTGCTCGGACGAAGGCGAAGATCGGCATGCGATCGGGCGGCTCCACCGCGGCGTCATAAAGGTCTGCGACGGCCGTAGAGGGAGGTCCGCTAAGATTTCGGGCGAACTTCCCCGGCTCGCGCGTGAGAAGGCCTTCGGCCTCGAGTTCCTCAACGAGGTCGAGGTCTCGCCGCTCGTCCGGGCCCAATAGTCCCTCGGCCTGGGAACGCGGGATGCATGAATATTCGTTCCGGCGTGCGTCGAGAAACACCAGATCTCCGCGCACATTTGCCGCGTAAATCCCTCCAGGCAATCCGATGCTCATGGCCGACCCACGGGGAAAAGGAGGACGGAGAATGTCATGGCCTCCGTCCTCCTCAAATCAACCGGCGAGATAGCTCAGGATCGGATTGCCGATCTCGGGAACGCCGATGATGTGCATGGCCCTGGTCTGGCGCGAAACCTTCCCGAGCCGGATGATCTTCGATCTGCGTTTCATTTCGTGCTCCTCTTCGATGGTCCGCCGCATGAAGCGGCGCCCCCAGCAGGCCAGCCGGTGAAGAGACACTCAAACTATATTTTGAATATATTCTTCGGCTGCGGCCGACCGATTGGCGATGACATAGGAAAGCTGCGGCGCATGCGCTTTGCGTCGGCGGTGATAGCTTCGGACGAGAGCAAACAATGGGTCGCGATCGCCACGGTTGAGGGCCTCTCGCAGAAGACCCAACTCCTCGTCGCAGCAGCCCAGGACGAGCGGCTCGGCCCGTCGCGCCGAAGCCAGCCGGTCGAGCGCCCGCTCACCCGTTTCGATCAGAGCGAAGTTATTCGAGCGCCGTAGAATGCCGCTGAACAGATCCCTCGCGGGATCGGCGCCGACGGGTTCGTCAGCGTTATCACCCGCGAACGGAGGGATGAAGGGTCGCGATCCGTGGTCAGGCTTCTTCCAGGCCGCTCCAAGAAAGAGGTCCATAAGCGTGTAAAGATCGATGAGGTCGTAGGGCGAGGGAACAGGAACAAAGAAGCCGTGACGGCGCCGGTCTTCAAGAAGACCCTCGCCCACCAATCTCGAGAGTGCTTCGCGCACAGGGGTTGTGCTGAGCTTGAGGTGGGCGGCCGCTTCAGCGACCTTGATCTGGGCTCCCGGTAAGAAGCGGCCCGTCACAACCTGCTTGCGAATGTCCACGTAAACCCGGCTGAACCGGTCGTTACCCTGGGCCGTACTCACCATCTGCTGCCACCTGCTGTGCGTGGCATGATGGACTATGCGGCCATCGGTCCAGCGCCAAAGCGCCCGGACCGGCAAAAGTCGTCTCCAGCGTAGTGAGCGATACCAGTTGAGGCGACCGAAGGGCCATGATCGGTCTTATACTCGCCTCGTCTGCACCGTTTCCCGCCGCAAATCCGCAAGAATTTGCCGGTCGTGGCGCGGCAAGCGTGACGCGAGGATTGAGCGGAAGGGAGCATGGTGGCGCATCGAGCGCGGCCGACTCGGGAACGGCGGCCGAGGCCGCCGTTCCCCTCGCACTCAGCCCTGCCAAGCGAAAACAGGGTTCAGTTCGGGCCGCGTGCCGGGCCCGATCGCCTTGGTCAGACGGTTTACTGATCCCAGCTTGATCAGCCGGCTTGTGTTCACTTTCTTCATCCTAGCCTCCTCATTCTGGCCCGCGCAGGCATGCGCGGCGTCTGAGGAGGCCCTTTCTGCAGGGCATACTCAAATCATATTCGGACTATTTTCAAAGTGCATTTCAAGGAACGGCAAGTCCAGTAAATCGATTAAGGTCTAGAATCCAATATGGTTCGCTGGCGCGGGTTTGAACAATTTCTCACCACTGGCTAACGAATGCGAGGCTTACCTTGAGTAGCGAGCGCGCGATGGGAATGAAAAACTCTGAAGACAGGACCCACGCAGATCTTCTGTCCGAAGCACTGAAAGCAATTCGAAAAGATCGCCGCATGCGGCCGAGCGAGGTAGCGCGTGCGCTTGGAATGCCCTTACGCTCCTACGAGCATTTCGAAGCCGGTCGCGGCCGCATCACCTACGATCGGCTTGCGCGCTTTGCAGAGGCGACCAACAGCGACCCGGTGGCTTTACTAGCGGCAATCCCGCTACAGTCTCCTGAGTTCGCCTTGCGTTGCGCCGACAACAAACTGATGACGATCCTTACGATCGCGCTGTCGGAGCTGAACGAGGAGCTGGGAGATGACATCATGTACATCGAGTCCGGCACCCTGATTGGCGCATTCACGCGCGTCGCGAAGGAACTTGTTGAGCATGTCCGCAAGCGCGACACCTTTGCCGAGGCTTGGCTTCAAGAAAAATCCACGAAGGTGAAGGGGGCCTCGGCCATTACGCACATCGATTGGCGCAGGCGATCGGCAGTCGGAAAATCATAGGCAGCATCTGGCCAAGCGTGTCAGTGCGCAAGGGTTTCGTACCACCGCCGTGTCCGCTTCACGAGGGCAACCACGGAGAGCATCACCGGAACTTCCACCAACACACCTACGACGGTTGCGAGTGCCGCGCCGGATTTTAGGCCGAACAGACTGATTGCAGCCGCGACTGCGAGTTCGAAGAAGTTGCTCGCACCGATGAGAGCCGCAGGGGCCGCGACGCACCAAGCGACGCCGAAACGGCGACTGAGCCAGTAAGCCAGCCCCGCATTGAAATAGACCTGGATAAGGATCGGCACGGCCAGCAAAGCGATGACGAGCGGCTGATCTAATATGGCCTCACCCTGAAAGCCGAAGAGCAGGACAAGCGTGGTGAGCAGTGCCACGAGTGATACCGGCCCCAACTTGCCCAGCAAGGCGTCGAGCCGAGGCTGTCCGCCCGCCACCAGGACTTGGCGGCGGATGACTTGAGCGACGATCACTGGGACAAGGATGTAAAGGACCACCGAGAGCAGGAGTGTGTCCCATGGTACCGTGATCGACGCGACCCCAAGCAGTAGCCCCACCAGAGGCGCGAAGGCGAAGACCATGATGAGGTCGTTCAGCGCAACCTGGCTCAGCGTGTAATGAGGTTCGCCCTCGCAGAGGTTCGACCACACGAACACCATCGCCGTGCAGGGCGCCGCCGCGAGGAGAATGAGACCGGCGATGTAGCTTTCGATCTGGTCAGCGGGCAGCCAGGGGCAAAAGAGCCAGCCGATGAAGGCGGTGCCGAGCAGCGCCATCGAAAAAGGCTTCACGGCCCAGTTGATGAACAGCGTGACGCCGACGCCGCGCAGATGCTGGCGCACCTGTCCCAGCGCGCCGAAGTCGATCTTGAGCAGCATGGGGATGATCATCAGCCATACGAGCAGGGCGACCGGGAGGTTCACCCGGGCAACTTCCGCGTCGGCGATGGTCGCGAAAGCGCCGGGCACCGCCGCGCCGAGGCCGATGCCGGCGATGATGCAGAGCGCAACCCAGAGGGATAAATAGCGCTCGAAGGTCGTCATCGCTGGCTTGGCCGGCACCTTGGGAGCGTCAGCCATTCGCCGGCACCACTTCGCCGTCTTCCTTGGTGAAATCTGCAGTGAGTGGCCGATCCAGGATCGATAACACGTCCTCGGAAGGGCGGCAGAGCTTCACGCCTTCTGGCCCGACGACGATCGGACGGTTGATCAAAATCGGGTGCGCCATCATCGCGTCGATCAGCTCGTCATCGCTCAACGCCGGATCGTCGAGGCCCAGATCGCTAAAAGGCGTTCCCTTCTGCCGCAGAAGATCGCGTGGGCCGATACCCATGCGCTGGATCAGCGACACAAGTTCTTCCCTACTCGGGGGCGTCTCCAGATAGTGGATCACCTTGGGCTCGGCGCCGGTGGCACGGATCAGTTCCAGAGTGTTCCGGGACGTGCCGCAGGCGGGATTATGATAGATGGTGACTTCCACTGTCAGCATTCCTCAATTTCAAATGTCATACAATCCGCTTCTGCAGGGCAAAGCGACTGGAATTCCTGCGTCTGCCGGATGGCGTCCGGCGCGGCTGATCGCTCTACCTTTCGGAAGCCCTGTTTCAGGAAGAAGTCGCGGGCTGTCGTGGTGAGTAGCCAAAGCCGTCTCACGCCCTCAATTCGCGCCTGTTCGATGGCAGCCTGCACCAGAAGCACACCGCTGCCCTGGCCGCGTTGACGGGCAACAACCGAGCGCAGGAGTGCCTCGCTGCCTTGAACCTCAAACCCAATGAACCCTACGGTCTCGCCGGCTTTCTCAGCACCATAGAAAAGCTTGCCGGGGTCTCGAATGTCCTGGGTTGGAAGATGGGCCGATTGAAGCGCGGCTTCCAAGGCTCCAAAATCCTCGGACGATAGCCGCTCTAGCCGCAGCATGAGGGCTGTTTCTCGGGCTGGCTCGGCATGACCGGCGCGCAGCAGGCGTTTTCCGCCGCGGTTTCAGACAGTGCCGAGAGGGTCGGACTGTCGCCGTACATCGTTGCCTCTCCCGTGGTGAAGAAAGCTTCCCAAACGACCCCGTCTGGGTCGGCGATCCAGCTCTTATCCGACTTCGCATAGCAGCAGGTGGTCGCACCTTCCTCCAGCACGGGCCGGTCGGCCGCCTTCAGGCGTCCGTAGACCTCGGCCAGCTCCTCATCGCTTTCCACCTGGATGCCGAGATGTTCAATGCCTTTGGCCGCATGGTTGCCCGAGGAAATGGCGAAATTGACCCGCGGATCGTCCAGCATCCATTTGGCGTAGTCGGCCTTCAACACAGACGGCTCTGCTCCGAACAGGGTCGAGTAGAAAGAGACCGACTGTTCGAGGTCTTCCACCCCGACGTGAACATGCAGGCGCTTCATGCGCGTTTCCCTTCGTCTTGAGCTTGATCGATGCTGCATTGCGGTTCGACGCCACAAGTCGCTCCGGCGCAGCAATTTTCCATCAGGTATCCGACCAGATTGTTCATCGCCGCATAATTGGCTCGATAAATGAGGGAGCGATGCTGGCGCTCCTGGTCGATGAGGCCAGCTTTTTGCAGTTGTGCAAGATGGAAGGAGAGCGAAGAATTTGGAACGCCGAGCACATCAGCAATTGCCCCAGCCGCCATCCCTTTGCCTCCAGCTTGAACAAGCAACCTGAAGAGAGACAGACGGTGTTCTTGTGCAAGGGCTCCCAGAGCAACGATTGCCGTTTGTACGTCCACACTCGCTCACTTTCAATATTCTCGAAATGACGACAACGACCCAGGAAGTCAAGATCATTTCCACGCTATTCGAAATGATCGTCAGGCAATATGCACCATCAGCTCCACGCGAACTGAAGAAAGTCGGTTCGGGCGCACTCTGCCAACCGTAAGTGGCCCCGCCCTCAATCGACCCGAAACCAGACGGAAACGGCGTCACCCCATCCGTCCATCCCCTGTCAGCGGCGGAGAAGCGATCAATCAGAGCGTTCCCGCTAACCATCTCGGATCGCGGCGAGCCTCTTGCGGGCGCGATATATACGAGTTTCGACTGCCTTCTCGCTGATCCTCAGCACGGCTGCGGCCTCGGCCTGCGAAAGATTGTCGATCGCGCAAAGGATGAGGGGTTCTTTCAGGGCGCGAGGTAGATCTCTAATGGCGGACCATAGGAGGCGGAGTTCCTCGCGATCCGCCAGAGAACGATCGGTTGTGGGCCTAGAATCTGGAACAAGCCTCTCGTCGGCATCCGCCGACGAGAACAGAAGCCCACGAACAGCTCGCCTGCGAGCCCAATCGCGGCATTTGTTGATTGCGATCCTCGCCAACCATGCCCGAAAAGGCCTCGCCTGGTCGTAACTATCCAGCCTCTTGAAGGCCGAGACAAAGCAATCCTGAACAAGATCAAGCGCCTCTTCGGGGTCGCCAACATAACCGCGGATTAAGCGAAAAATCGGAGCCTTGTGACGCTTAACGATTTCAGAAAAGCAGTCCTTCCGTCCAGCAAGCGTCAACGCCGCCAGCTCGCTGTCCGTTCGTTGCGCGGAATCGCAGTTCATTCTGCGTCCGCGGTCAAGGCCTCTACAACGGCTTTATCGAAGCGCTCTGCCTGCTTGGGAGTGAGCACCGCTCGCATAGCGAAGATGTGAGCGAGGGTCTCTTTTTGAAGACTGCCCATGACACTGTGTGACCGCTCGATCTCATGCTGAACTCGAGGGCCGTAGCCCTTCTCCGCCTTGATCGCCGCTGCGAGCCTTGCGTTGTCTGCGCGCAATTCGGCTTCCAAAACAGCTCGGCGGGTTGCGAACTCGGCTTCCAAAGCGTCAATCTTTGCGAGTTGGCGATCGTTAAGACCCAACTCCTCATGAAGGACTTCATGCAGCGCAGCAGCCCGTTCGGGCTGCTCTTGCGACAAACCGCGCCCGACCAAAACACCGGTCATGGCGGCTAGAAAGGCGACCACTGCCAGTGTGAAAGTTTTTCGGGAGGGTAGCGTCACAAATCACCCAGTAGCAGCGTTGATGGTGCAAGCGCTCTGGCATCGGACAGGGGCGTCGACGCATGCGCCACACGCGTATCGGGGATCATGCCTGCTGCAATGCCGACGAAGGCCGACAGCGCTACCGCAATCGCGCGGGCACCGGAAAGGTCGGCGTGCAAATCGATATGAGCGACTCGCCGATCCACCTCCGTCTCAAGAGAGTTCAGTGCTGCCGGAGGAGCTTCGTCCGCCAAATTTCTCAAGAGTACGTCGATATCCATTGGTCACCTCCACCCTGCCTCCATTTGCATACGCTTTTAAAGGTCGTTTCCCTCACAAATCTCAAACGGACGCCGACTGCTAGTGTCGCGTTAAGGGGCATGCCCCAGCTGTGCGTATGCTGTTTGGACTAAGGGGTTAGTAAATGCTTCAGATCAACATAAAGACAGTGCTAGCGTGGACCTTGGCAGGTTGGCTCGTCCTCGGCTCGGCCGCATCCGCGCATGAAAATCATGATCAACTTGGCGCAGGCCCCGGCGCGCCCGCAGCCGCCAAGTTCGAAACCCCGACTGCGGACATGCACGAAAACATGGCGGCCGCTCACGAGCAGGTAGCGGAGCACCATGAAGACGCTGCCAACCAGAAACGAACTTTCGGTCAGCGGATCGTAAGTTGGCTCGGACGCGCCCATTCTCTGGTCGTACATTTTCCCATCGCGATGTTCATTGGTGCACTCGCGGTGGAATTATATGGCCTCTGGAGGCGAGATCGGCAGTTCCAATGGGCAGCCCACGTCATGCTCGTCGTGGGGGCGATCGGTGCTATCGCCGCAGCCGGGCTCGGTTGGTTCGCGGGAGGCTTCTACCTCGCTGATCGCAATCCCGTGCTCATGGCTCACCGCTGGCTAGGCACAACAATAGCCATTCTCGGCGTCGGTCTCCTGTACCTTGGAGCAAGCGCCAGGCGCAGTCCTGACCGGCCTCGCCTCGTCTATTGGATGCTCCTGGCGTTCATCACGCTTGGCATCGCCGTTCAAGGCTGGCTCGGTGGATCCTTCATGCACGGCGGCATGAATCACATGGCGTTCTAACGAGGGTCACCTTGCCAGTCGACCCGCGGCGGATGGAGCAAAAAGAACGGAGAGGGAAGATGAGATCCGATTACGCGAAACTCGGCCTAAACCTTATCATCAGTGCCGTTGTGATGTATTTTGTGATGTTCACGATGATAGATGGCATCGGAAGCTTCTACCACAACATCAACATGTTCTACATGGCACTGATGATGGTGGCGCCTATGGCCGTGCTGATGCTGCTGATGATGAAGGGCATGTACTACAACGAGAAGCTGAACAGGATTCTTTACGTCGGCTTCATTGCGCTTTTTGTGCTCGCATTCGCGTTCACCCGCACCCAGACGCCTGTGGGCGACGTTCAGTTTGTCCGCTCCATGATACCCCATCATTCAGGCGCCATTCTCATGTGCCGTGAAGCGAAACTCACAGACAATCAGCTAATCGAGCTCTGCAATGACATCGTCCGATCGCAACAATCCGAGATCGAACAAATGAAGCAGATTCTAGCGCGGCTTCACTGAAAGGTTGGGCTGTCTCCGGTTGAAGCATAGGGTACTGCGTCATCTAGGGTTAGGACCCATAAACGGGATTCCCTTGGCGGCTTGGATGTGATTCACGCTCTGCGACTGCGGGAGCGTGGATTTGAGCGAGTTTTGGTTGAGTGAAGCCCAGTTCGAGCGGCTGCGTCCGCTGCTGCCGGACAAGGTGCGCGGTGTGGCCCGGGTGGACGATCGCCGGGTGATCAGCGGCATCATCCACGTTTTGAAGTCGGGCGGGCGCTGGGTCGATGCGCCGGACTGCTATGGGCCGAGAAAGACGCTCTACAACCGGTTTGTGCGCTGGGCCGCGAAGGGCGTTTGGCAAGAGTTGGTCGTTGCGCTGGCAGCAGCAGATGGGCCACCCGCCGAGGTTCTGATCGACAGCACCCACATGAAGGCGCACCGCTCGGCGGGCGGCGGAAAAGGGGGGCGCTCTTCCAGGCGATCGGGATCAGCCGGGGCGGCCGCAACAGCAAGCTCCACGCCCTCACCGACGGCGAAGGTCGACCGCTCCGCTTCCTGCTGACCGGTGGCCAGGTCGCCGACTGCCGCGCGGCCGATGCGCTGCTCCATGACCTTGCGCCACGTACCATCGTGCTCGCGGACAAGGCTTACGACAGCAATGCGATCCGCGACCTGATCGAGCGCCAGGGCGCCGTCCCGAACATTCCGTCAAAGGCTAACCGGCGCTGGAAAAGCTGCTTCTCCAAGACCCTGTACAAGGGGCGCAACGCCGTCGAGCGCATGTTCTGTCGACTCAAGGACTATCGTCGTATCGCCACCCGCTACGACAAACTCGCCACCAACTTCCTCAGCGCCATCTACCTCGCCGCAGCCGTCACATGGTGGTTATGAGTCCCGACCCTAGCATTCAGTTGCGCTGAGAGATGAGCGCGGCAGCCTTCTAACTCGTTGTAGGAAGACCTGATGAAAGTTCCTAAATTGTCGTTTGTTGCCCTTCCACTCGCGTTGCTCGCATGCACGCAGGCGGCCGCTGCCACCGTCGAGGTGATCAAGTCGCCTTATTGTGGCTGCTGCACCGAATGGGTGAAACACCTGCAAGAACATGGCTTTCAAGTGAAGGTCATCGAGACAGAGAATGTTGATGCAGCGGCGAAGGCCTTGGGCATACCTGATGATCTGCGCTCATGCCACAGCGCAAAAGTGGGATCATATGCCGTAGAGGGTCACGTACCCGCCTCCGATATCCAGCGGATGCTCAAAACAAAGCCAAAGGCGATCGGCATCGCCGTACCTGGAATGCCGATCGGTTCCCCAGGGATGGAGCAGGGCAATATGCGGCAGCCATACAAGGCGATCCTCTTCGCCGCGCAAGGCAGCCGCAAGGTCTTCGCGCAACATTAAGCTGGGGAGCTGTTGCAGCAAACGGTTCGAAGGACTACCTTCCTTTAAAATGCCCAGGCTTCTTACCTTCTTCGCCGTTGCGCTCGCGTTGTTCTTCTCGCCGATCATCATGATGACCGGCTCGGGAATGGCCGCGGCGCATGCGTCGGTTGTCACATCGGATGGAGCATCCCACTGTGCCGATGGCGATACTGACGAGAATGGCGAGGGCTCCAAGATGAAGCCGGGCTGTGTAAGCACCTGCTCTGCCGTTACGCCAGCTGCACCCTCAGTGCCGCCCTTGGGCATGAGCAGGCAAACTCCCCCTGTTCACGCCTATCGCACTTCAGAAGGGATATTCCCCGAGGGGGAAACGCCTCCTCCACGTATTTCTCCAGAGACTTGAAGCTTTCAAACTCAACGGAGATTACGAAATGAAAATGATGATGACCGCGATCGCAATGATGATCGCTTCGACCGCTCTTGCGCAGACTGCACCGGCAGATCCCCACGCCGGCCACGCAGCCGCTTCGCAAAACCATGCCAACCATGGAAGCCACGGCACTCAAGCCGGCGCTGCGATGGATCATTCCAAGCACGCGGAGCACATGAAGGACATGGATCCCGCGAAATGCGCGGAACACATGAAAGCAATGGGTAAAGATCCCGCCGAGTGCGCGGCGATGTGCAAAGACCCTGCAAAGTGTGCGGAGCACATGAAGGCCATGCAGGCTGGCAAAGCCGCAACCGGCAAAACTGATCCTAACGCCGGTCACGCAAACCACTGAAACGTGGAGGGGAGGCGATCCGATCGCCTCCCCTCTTTCTCAGCAAAATCGGTTTGCCGACCTGTAAGGACATGTGCATGAATACTTTAATTGAACGACGCGCGATTCTGCGCGGCGGCGCGCTTGGGGCTGTAGGGCTCGGGCTGACTGGCTTACTACCAGCGTGGGCCCAGAGCGGGACCGCCGGGCTCGCCCCTCAGATGCCCACTCTTTCAGGCGAAGATATTCGCCTCAAGATCGGGCACGACGCATTCACGGTTGGTGGCCGAACTGGCCACGCCGTGACCATAAATGGCGTCTTGCCAGCGCCTCTCCTTCGCCTTCGAGAGGGGCAGAACGTTCGCCTCCATGTCGAGAACGCCCTCGACGAAGATACGTCCATTCACTGGCATGGCTTGATCGTCCCCTTTCAGATGGACGGGGTGCCTGGCATCAGCTTTCCCGGCATCAAGCCTCGTTCGACCTTTACCTACGAGTTCCCGATTAAACAGTCGGGCACCTATTGGTATCACAGTCACTCCGGGCTGCAGGAGCAGCTTGGTCATTACGGGCCTCTGGTCATCGATCCGGCAGGCGCTGATCCTGTCGCCTATGACCGCGAGCACGTGATTGTTCTCAGCGATTGGACCTTCTTCCACCCACACCAGGTCATTGCTCGCCTCAAGCAAGAGGGTGGCTTCTTCAATCGCCAGAAGCAGACGCTGATGGACCGCATCCAAGGCAAGGACCGGATGAGCCACGCGGACCGCAACATGTTCGCCAAGATGCGAATGGATCCGACCGACAGCGCGGACGTGACGGAAGCGGCTTACACCTTCCTCATCAACGGTCACGGGCCTCAGGAGAATTGGACCGGCCTGTTCCGCCCTGGTGAGCGGGTTCGGTTGCGGATCATCAACTCCGCGGCTCAGACGATCTTCAACGTCCGAATTCCCGGCCTGCGCATGACCGTCGTGGGCACGGATGGCCAATATGTCCGCCCTGTCGTGATCGACGAATTCCAGATCGGCAACGCGGAAACCTACGACATCATTGTCGAGCCGACCGAAGATCGGGCCTACACTTTCGTCGCTGAGAGCATCGACCGCTCAGGGATGGGGCGAGCGACGCTTGCTCCCCGGCTCGGGATGACGGCGCCGGTTCCCCCCCTACGCAAGCGCCCACTCCTCGGCATGAAGGACATGGGCATGGGGGGCATGGGAGGCATGGACCATGGCTCTGGCGCCCGCGCTGGAACGGCAACCGCTCCTGCAATGGATCACGGCAGCATGGACATGCGAGACAAATCCAAGGTCGACTTCAAGGTCGGTGTAGGTGTCGACATGATTGCTCCCAACCCTGTCGATCGAACGGGGGATCCGGGGATTGGGCTTGAGAATGTCGGGCACAAAGTTCTCACATATAAAGACCTCGTCAACCTTCATCCGAACACGGACACGCGTGTTCCGACGCGAAACGTCGAAATCCATCTGACGGGGAACATGGAGCGTTTCATGTGGTCCATCGATGGGCAGAAGCTCAGCGAGAATCCCGAGCCGATCCGCTTCGAGAGGAACGAGCGTGCCCGCCTCACCCTCGTGAACGACACGATGATGACGCACCCGATGCATCTGCACGGGCACTTCTTCGAAATCGTCAATGGCAATCCAGGCAACCAGCCGCTGAAGCATACGATCATGGTGCTCCCCGGGGGGAAAGTAAGCCTTGATCTGACGGCCGACGCTCCCGGTGACTGGGCGTTCCACTGTCACCTGCTCTACCACATGCACGCGGGAATGATGCGTGTCGTGACGGTCCGGCCCTTGGATGGAGAAGCGGCATGAAGAGCATCCTCATAGCCCTCTGGGCTGCATCGGCGTCCACGACCGCGCTCGCACAGCATACTGGTCACGACCAGCATAGTGGGCATACCACTGCCTCCGAGCCAGCGGGCCAGGCCAGCAGTACTGACGCTCACGCAGGCCACGGCACGACAGCTACGGCTCCGGCAGAGCCGCAGGATCCGCATGCGGGGCACAACATGTCGGCGGGAACGACCTCATCTGCGACGGCTGACCCGCACGCGGGCCATAACATGCCCGCGCAGCAAACAACGCCCGCAGCCGACCCGCATGCCGGCCACACCATGCCTCGAACGACACCTGCGCCGACTTCAGATGCTCATGCTGGTCATGCGTCGCCGACGCCCGAGGCCGAGGCCCAAGGCCCCCACGCTGGCCACACCATGCCGGCTGCACCGGCGCAGCCGGCTGCAACCGATCCGCATGCAGGTCATCAGATGCCCGCACAAAGCGACCCACACGCGGGGCATGCTCAACCGGCGCCGGCAACACAGGCTGATCCACATGCAGGCCATGTGATGCCGACCACGACTACCCAGAGCGACCCTCACGCAGGGCACGATATGAGTACGATGGAGGTGCCTGCGCCGCCTAAAGCACCCCCATCTGCGGCCGCGATGAGCGGACCTGCGCATGCTGCCGACCTCGTCTTTGGCTCAGATGCAATGGAACAGGCGCGCGCTGGTCTCGCCGAGGAGCATGGATCCATTGAGACTTTCAAATTCCTCCTAGACCGTGGGGAAGTGAAGATCCGGAACGGCTCCGAAGGTTACCTCTGGGACGCACAAGCTTGGTATGGCGGTGACATCGACAAGCTTTGGGTTAAGTCCGAAGGCGAAGGCTCGTTCGGCGGCGATTTCGAAGAAGCCGAAGTCCAGGCGCTCTGGAGCCGTGCCATCGATCCTTGGTTCGACTTGCAGGTTGGCGTCCGCCAAGACTTCCAGTCTGGTCCAGATCGTACTCACCTCGTGCTCGGCGTCCAGGGCCTCGCTCCCTATTGGTTCGAGGTCGACGGTGCCGTTTTCGTGTCGAACAAGGGCGATGTAACCGCTCGCTTGGAGGGAGAGTACGACCTTCGCATCACGCAGAAGCTTATTCTTCAGCCAAGGCTGGAGCTTGAGCTGGCGATGCAGGACGTACCAGAGCTCGGGATTGGATCAGGCATTTCCTCAGGAGAGCTCGGCGCTCGCCTACGGTATGAGATCGTGCCGGAATTCGCGCCCTACGTGGGCGTCGAATACGAGCGGGCGTTCGGAGATACGGCGCGTTTTGCGGCCGACGAAGGTGAAGGACGAGATGCCTTCAGCTTCCTCGTCGGTCTGCGAGCCTGGTTTTAACTGTAAATGTTGAGGGGTGCGGCGCGCTCGCGCGTATGCACCCCGTCGGCATCTCAATTCCCAACATCAAAACAAAGGGAGTGAATGACATGAAATCGAACAAAGGCCTACTCCTGGCCTCGGCGCTTCTGATGGCTTCTGCCTGCTCTTCGGGCACCGGTGACGAAAACCAAGCGGCTCCGGAGAATGTCCAGGCAGCCAATGACATGGCGGCGATGATGAACGATCCCAACAATCCGTTCGCTCAAGCTGAGATGCAGATGAACGAGCGCATGATGGCGGCTGTCGGTGCCGACGCAGGCGACACTTGGGTCCGCAAGATGATCGAGCACCACCGCGGCGCCGTCGAGATGTCGAACACCGTCCTGGGCCAGACCCAGAATGCCGATGTTCGCCGCATGGCGCAGACCACCATCGATAAGCAGACGCGAGAGATCCAAGATCTTGAGAAGATAGCTCAGGCCAATGCTGCTCCGTCACAGGACGCGGCAACCCTCTACCGGCCGTCCGAGATGAAGATGCATGAGCAGATGATGGCGGCCACCGGCAGCTCGGTCGACGAGATCTGGATGCGAAAGATGATCGAGCATCATCGCGGTGCCGTAGAGATGTCCGACGTTGTTCTCGCTCAAAACCCGAATACCGCCATCCGGGCCAAGGCCGAGAAGGCGAAGGCAGATCAACAGAAGGAGATCCAGGCGCTCGAAGCGATGCTGAGAGGCGAAGCGACGCCAGCTGCCAATGACTCAGTCGTTAAGGCCAGCTCGAAGGAGTCAGCGGCCCCAACGAAAGCACCTGCCGTAGCCGCGAAGCAAAAGGCGCCCGAGGCCGAAAAAAGCGCGCCGAAACCCGCTCCAAAAGCGCCAGAGCCCGCGGATCCTCATGCCGGCCATGACATGAACCACATGTAACATCCTCAGGGGCGAGCGGCATCGCTCGCCCCTGCGTCGTGAGCAGATAAGCGCCGCCACGCTCCCCTATCACTCTGTATTTAGGCATTTTTCGACTTTCAGCCGGAGCCGAGGAAGAGCTCCCATTATATATATTGACATGTATATGCATTTAGCTTCTCCTGCCTCCTTGAATCATAAGATTGTCACACTAGGGGGTTACGATGAGAAGAACTGCACTATCGCTCCTGAGCGCCACTATTCTCGCGTCGGGTGGTTCCGCCGCGTTCGCGCAGACCGCACCCGAAGCCCTGGGTGACACTCAGGCAACCGAGACTACGGTGTCTGAAGCACCCGCATCCGCCGAAATCGTGGTCACCGGCTCGCGCATCCGTCGGACGGATCTGACGGCCAACGGCCCCGCCACGACGGTGACGGCAGAGAGCATCGCCAATACCGGCGTCGTGAACATCGAAAACGTTCTTCAGCGCCTCCCTGCCAGCGCAGGGGCTGCCGGTAACCAAACCTCCTCCTACTGGACCAGCAACGGCTACGGCACGGCTCAGGTGAACCTGCGTGGTCTCGGCATCAAACGCACTCTCGTGCTCCTCAACAATCGTCGGCTTGTTGCAGGTGGAACGGGCGCCAATTCTTCGCCCGACCTCAACATGATCCCAACGCCGATCATCGAGCGCATCGACGTACTGAAAGACGGCGCATCGGCGATCTATGGCGCCGACGCTGTCGCCGGCGTGGTGAACATCATCTCGAACACCCGTTTTGAGGGTCTGGGCATCGGCGCGCGCTACGGCATCACCGAACGCGGCGATGGCTCCGACTTCACTGCTGACCTCACATGGGGCATTCAAGGCGAGCGTGGTGGCTTTTCCGCTGCAGCCACCTATCAGAAGACGGAAGATGTCAACATGGCCAGTCGAGCGCCCTGTGCGCTCGGCGAGACGTCGCCTGGCGTGCTTACTTGCACCAACAGCTCCTCGACGATCGGTGGCCGTGCCGTCTTGCCCGACGGCACAATGATAAACTTCAATCAGACACCCGGCGGCGATGGCGATTTCTACGAGCCGTACAGCGGCGCCAAGCACAACTTCAACTCCAACCCGTTCCTCAACGCGGTCAGTCCGATCGAGCGCCTGAGCACAGCCTTCTTCACGCATTACGACATCAGCGACGATGTGACGGCATTCGGCGAGTTCCTGTACACCTTCCGGAAGAGCGATCAGGTCGCAACGCCCGGCGGCCTCCGGAACCTCAATATCTCTGCCGCAAATCCGACCAATCCTACCGGGGAGAACCTGGTATTGGTTGCCCGCCGCTTGGCCGAACCGGGGCCTCGCATCTTCTTCCAAGAAACCCACACCTGGCAGGGCACGGGGGGTCTGCGCGGGAAGCTTGCAAACAATTGGTCATGGGAGGTTGCGGCGAGCTATGGGCGAAACACTGGTCTTGACGGCTCAACCAACATCGCCAACCTAGAGCATGTTGCCAACACTCTAAACACCAATGTGTGCAGCTTCTCTGCAGGCGCGGCTGTTCCCTGCGGCGACTATCTGGGAGCCGGTGACCTAACGCCGGAGGTTCTGGACTACATCCTCTTCACCTCGCGCGATCACGGCGGAAACGAACTTGCCAGCGTCACTGCTGATTTAACGGGCGAGCTCTTTGCTCTTCCCGCCGGTGACGTCGCGTTCGCCACTGGTGTGGTCTACCGTAAGGAAAAAGGCTGGCGCGACCCGGATCCGTTGACGGTGGCCGGCGTGGCGAACACGAACCAGCAGGATCCCATTTCCGGCTCCACTACCACGAAAGAAGCTTATCTCGAGCTTTCGGTGCCGGTGCTGAAGAACGTGCCCTTTGTTCAGGCCCTGACCCTTGACGGTGCGGTCCGCTATTCAGACTACAACCTCTTCGGCAGCACCTGGAACTATAAGGTCGCGGCAGACTGGCAGATTGTCGACGCGGTGCGCCTGCGCGCGACCTACGGCACGGGCTTTCGTGTGCCAAACGTGCCGGAGCTCTACGGCGGTGTATCCGAAGGCAATCTGACGACGACCGACCCCTGCAGTCGCTATCCTCAAAGCGGCAATGCTGTCCTGATCGCCAATTGCCAGGCATCCGGCGTGCGGCCTGATTATGTGCAGCTCGGCAATACGATCCTGACGACCGTCGGCGGCAACGAAGATCTGCAGCCGGAAAGCTCGAAGAGCTGGACGGTAGGCGCTGTCTTCCAGCCCCGTGCCATCATTCCTGGCCTTACCCTGACGGCCGACTGGTTCAACATCGATATCAAGGACGCGATCCGCTCAATCCCGGGTTCGACGAAGCTCGCCGTTTGCTACAATACGCCGAACCTTGCTCATCCATTCTGCGACGATTTCACCCGTAATCCGCTGACCGGGGCAATTGAGGATCTCACCGCCCAGCCGATCAATACCGGTCGAGAGCGTATGAGCGGTCTGGATCTTGGCGTCGTATACAACCGCAGCATTGGAGCGGTCGGGCTCTCCGTCGACCTCAACGTCAGCTATCTCGATGAGTATGTCATCTCGCCCTATCCGGGCGGCGACGACATCATCTTCGATGGTTTCATTGGCGGAGGCAACGGCGGCTATCCGAAATGGCGCGGCTACGGCGTGGTCACGGCAGATCTCGGAACCGTCGACCTCACCTGGTCCACCCAGTGGATCGGCAAGGCTACAGACTTCAATGCGGCACCGGGAGACATTGGCTATCGCTCCCCGAACGTCTTCTACCACAACGCGCAGGTCGCGTTCGATCTGACCGAGAATTCGCGCCTTCAGCTTGGCGTCGACAATCTCTTCGATCGTGACGCCCCCTTCATCCAAAGCTGGACTGATGCTAACACCGACACGATGACCTACGATCTTCTGGGTCGCCGTTACTATGTCGGCATTCGGCACCGCTTCTAAGGGGGTGGGAAGATGACGATACGCTGGCCGCTTCTGGTTCGCCGAGTTCACAAGTGGCTGGCGTTATTCGTCGGCATCCAAGTCGTCCTGTGGACCATCACCGGCTTCTACATGGTCTCGGTCCACATCGACTACATTCACGGCGATCACCTCGTGAAAGCGCCGGAGGCTCGGGGCTTCGATCTGGCGCGGCTTGTTCCTGCGGAGCAAGTCGTCGCCGCCCATCCGCAGACTCAGGAGCTGCGCCTGCAGCATTGGCTTGATCGGCCCGTCTGGCGGGTTCAAACGACCGAAGGCCGCTACCTCGTTGATGGGCAGTCTGGCCAAAAGCTTCCTACCCTGACCCAGGCCCAAGCTGAGGCATCGGCGCGATCGGTCTACACTGGCAATCCGACGATCGTCTCTTCCAAGCTCCTCATGGAACCGCCGCTTGAGATGCAATCGGCCAAGCCCCCCTTCTGGCAGATTGAGTTCGAAGGATGGAACCGGCCCACCCTCTATATCTCACCAACCACAGGCGAACTCATCTCCCGGCGCCATGCACTGTGGCGGGTCTTCGACTTCGCCTGGATGCTGCACATCATGGACTATGATGAGCGCAGTAACGTAAACAATCCGCTTCTGCGGGTCGCGACTTGGAGCGCCGTTATCATGGCTCTGAGTGGAGCATGGTTGCTGCTCTGGTCCTTCCCCCGGAAGAAGAGGAAGAAAGCATGAAGATGGACACCATCGCGCCTCGAAAGCGGAAACCAGTCCGCCTCTCGCCTCTCCTCTTCCGTCGCATTCACAAGTGGGTCGGCCTGATTCTTGGACTCCAGTTTGTGCTTTGGACAGTTAGCGGCGCTGTGATGGCCCTTCTTGATATGGAGAAGGTTGGTGGCCATAGCGCAGCCCCACCTCCGACAGCCTCTTCTGGCTGGTCTCCGGATATCAAGACGCCCGCCACGTTCGGCAAAGTCGAAGCTATCACGCTCCGAAACTTGGTTTCCGGCCCTGTCTTTGAGATCAAGGACGAGCGCGGACTGCGTCTAGCGGACGCCCGCACCGGTGCCCCTGTCGTCATCGAGGAACAGCTAGCGGCAGACATTGCCCGGTCGGCGTTCCATCACGAGGTTCCAGTCCGCTCTATCGAACGCTTGGAGAAGCCGAACCTCGAAGCACGCGAACACGCAGCCCCCATGTGGAGGGTGAATTTCGCGGACGAGGAAAACAGCAGCAGCTACGTCTCGGCAGTTACGGGCAAGCCTCTTGTGAACAGGGGCGACACCTGGCGGACCTGGGACTTCGTCTGGATGCTTCACAACATGGATTACGTGAACCGCACAAGCTTCAACCACCCGCTGATCATCTTCGTCGGCTTCGGCGCATTGTGGCTGTCGTTCACCGGGTTCTACCTGCTCTTCAAGAGCTTCCGTCGGCGTGAATTCAATTGGGTCCTCGGCAAGGAAAAATTCGAGTGACGCGGGCACCCCTCCGAACGATGTTGTTCTGACACGCTAGATTAATTTGCCCGGTTCTCCGCCATGCGGGCTTTTCCGGGCCTGTAACGGGGCTTGGTACCGCGTGTAGGCGTCAAGCCCCTTTCCTCCCCGCTCCACGCAATCTGCCTTTATAAGGACCCACTTGAATGCCGAAGCTCATTGTTGTCACGCGCGATGGCACCGAACAGGAGATCGATGGCGAAGCCGGGCTGAGTGTGATGGAAGTGATCAGAGAGGCCGGCATCGACGAGCTGCTTGCGCTCTGCGGCGGCTGCTGTTCCTGCGCAACTTGCCACGTGCACGTGGATCCGGAGTGGGCTTCTCAGTTGCCGTCTCTCAGCGGGGATGAGGATGACCTGCTCGATAGCTCGGATCATCGCGTTGCAACGAGCCGCTTGTCGTGTCAGCTTCGTTTCGGCCGCACTCTGGATGGGATGCGCGTAACGATCGCCCCGGAGGACTGAGCCTTAGCATCCTTTGACATTGAGGAGTGCGCCGAAGCGCGCCAAAAGCGTGCTTATGTGGTATCTCATCGCCAAAGCTGCTGTCTCGGGCATTCTAATCGCTACCATCTCCGAGGTCGCCAAGCGGTATCCCGGGTTTGGCGGGTTGATAGCGTCACTTCCATTGGTATCGGTTATGGGAATGATCTGGCTGTGGCGCGATCGTCCGGATGCCGAGAACATGGCATTACACGCCGCCTCCACTTTCTGGTTCGTGCTGCCTTCATTACCCATGTTCCTGCTCATCCCCGCGATGCTGCGAGAGGGGTTCGGATTTTGGATATCGCTCATTGCTGGCTGCGTCTTAACGATCCTGCTGTATTCGCTGACGATCTGGGCCGCCCCTCGCCTAGGCATTAGTCTCTGAGAACCGCCCAGTCGTTGGAGGAGGACATTGTCGGCGGAAGACAGTTCCTGAGAAAGCCTGCAGACCATATGCCGTGCGTCTGCAGCTGCATGTCGCTACTCGATTTTGTCCTAGTTTGTGCTAGAGGTGTATATACATAACAGGCGGATCAATTCGCTCCGGGAGGGTGCTACAAAATGGAGCGGACGCTGCGGAAGAGCAGGGGCGAGGCATACGAGTCCATGCCGGAACCTAGATATGCCGCAATCAAGCAGCATGTTCTGGGAGCCATCCAGACAGGCCAACTCAGGCCGGGCGATCGGCTTCAGTCTGAAGCCGAGATCATGCGCGAGTTCTCCGTTTCACGCATGACGGCGAACCGCGCTCTTCGAGAGCTTCAGAACGAGGGTGTCATTATCCGGTTGCCGGGTGTGGGGTCGTTCGTGGCTGATCCGGCGCCGCAAGGACACTTAATTGAGATTCGGAATATCGCCGACGAGATTAGATCCCGGGGGCATGAGTACCGCGCGAAGGTTGAGCTAAACACGTCCGAGAAGGCCGATCGCAAAACCGCGGCGCTGATGGGTGCTGCCGTAGGAACGAAGATCTTCCATTCGATCATTGTTCACTATGAGGCCGGCCTACCGATTCAGGTCGAGGATCGTTACGTCTTAGCCGCAGCAGCGCCGGACTACGACAAAACGGACTTCTCTGAGATTACGCCAAACGAATACCTGATGCGGGTGGCTCCACTTGAACGTGTTGATCACACCGTGCGCGCGATCATGCCGGATGAAGGTATGCGTGAACGCTTGGAAATGAAGGAAGGCGAACCTGGGCTGCTGCTGATCCGTCAGACCTGGTCAAACTCTCGCCTCGTGAGCTACGCGCGATTGGTCCACCCTGCGTCCAGGTTCGAGTTCAGCGATACGTTCACGGTGGCTTAGCCCAACTTCAACCCCACCCTTAAACCGGGTGTGGAGAGGCGAATGGCCCAGCCAATAGGATAGTTCTGCCGGACCTGCGACATCCCAGACCGCCAGATCCGCAGCCTTGCCCGGTTCAATCGATCCAATCTCGTCGTCGTGGCCTAGGGCTTTCGCCGCATTTATGGTTGCGCCTTTGAGGGCCTCGAATGGTGTGAGGCCGAACAACGTGCATCCTAAATTCATCGCCAAGAGCATTGACGTCATTGGTGAAGTGCCTGGATTGCAGTCAGTGGCAACGGCCATGTCGACACCCGCGGCCCGGAGTAGATCTACCGGCGGCACCTTGGTTTCCCGTAGCGTGAGAAAAGCGCCAGGCAGGAGCACTGCTGCCACGCCTGCGCTCGCCATGGCTTTGGCGCCGGCCTCATCAAGATATTCGAGGTGATCGGCGGAAAGAGCTTTCGCTCGGGATGCGAGATGCGCGCCATTGCCTGATGCGAGCTGATCGGCATGAAGCTTCCGTTTTAGGCCAAGGGCTGTCGCCGCGGCAAAGTAGCGTTCAACCTGCTCTTCGGAGAAGGCGATCGTTTCCAAGTAGGCGTCTACGGCCGAAGCGAGCCGCTCCTCCGCCACAACCGGTAGAGCCGCCTTGATCACTATTTCGACGTAGTCATCGGGCCGGCTCGCAAACTCCGGCGGAACTGCATGCAGACCGAGGAACGTGGTGACGACATTCATCGGGACTTTCGATTCCAGTTCGCGAGCCGCCCTCAGCATCTTCAATTCGCTTTGGAGATCGAGGCCATATCCGCTCTTTATCTCGATGGTGGTGACGCCGCTGGCTGCCAAGCTCCGCAGTCTCGGAATTGCGCCCTTTATCAGCTCCTCTTCCGTAGACGCGCGAGTGGCCGCGACGGTGGACATGATACCGCCGCCGGCTCGAGCAATTTGCTCATAGCTGGCACCCTTCAGGCGCTGCTCGAATTCACCAGCTCTGTTGCCCCCGAATACCAGATGCGTATGACAATCGATGAGGCCGGGGGTCACCCAGCGGCCGCCCAGATCAATTCGCCGGACGCCTGTTCGTGGTGCATCCGACCGCGTCCCCAGCCATCGTATCTTCCCGTTATCGATGAGAAGAGCTGCGTCGTGCACCGCTCCATAGCCGCTGCCCCCGGCCATTGAAGCCACGTGGCAGTTCGTAAGGAGCAATGTTTCTTCGTCGTGCATGGAGTTCTCTTGCCACCGCCTAGACTCGTGGATATGGCACCTGTCTATACAGGTATGGACGCTTTCGCCAAGTCGCCAACTTCGGCTGCTGGAAGCGTCTCAGGCCAGAGATCATGGGCGCGAAGCCCGAAGTTTGGAGGGACGATTGGCTCGTAGCGACGATAACGCAGTACGCCGGATTGTGCAGGCGCCTCAGGGATCGGAGCTCTCAGCCAAGTCGTGGCTGACGGAAGCTCCGCTTCGGATGCTGATGAACAATCTCGATCCGCGCGTGGCCGAAGCCCCTGAGGAGCTGGTCGTCTATGGCGGGATTGGCCGCGCGGCGCGGGACTGGGAGAGCTTCGACCGGATCGTCGAGACGCTGAAGCGGCTGAATGAAGACGAGACCCTGCTGATCCAGTCGGGGAAGCCGGTCGGCGTCTTCCCGACTCACAAGGACGCGCCACGCGTACTGCTCGCCAATTCGAATCTCGTGCCGCACTGGGCGACCTGGGACCATTTCAACGAACTCGATCGCAAGGGTCTCATGATGTACGGCCAGATGACGGCCGGATCCTGGATCTATATCGGCACGCAGGGCATCGTGCAGGGCACCTACGAGACGTTCGTCGAGATGGGCCGGCAGCATTATGAGGGCGATTTACGTGGCCGCTGGATCCTGACGGCAGGATTGGGCGGCATGGGCGGCGCGCAGCCGCTCGCCGCAGTCATGGCCGGTGCCCATTGCATCGCGATTGAATGCCAGGAAAGCCGGATCCAGAAACGGCTTGAGACCCGTTATCTCGATTATCGCGCGGACACGATCGATGAGGCGCTGGAGATCATTGCCAAGACTGACCGGCCCATCTCCGTCGGCGTCCTCGGCAATGCGGCGGAAATCCTGCCCGACATGGTGAAGCGTGGCATCCGCCCGGATGCGCTCACCGACCAGACGTCGGCGCACGATCCGGTGAACGGCTATCTCCCCATTGGCTGGACCGTCAAGAAATGGGCGGAGATGCGCGAGCGCGATCCCAAGACAGTGGAGCGCGAGGCGCGCAAGTCCATGGCCGTCCACGTCGAGGCGATGCTCGCTTATCGGAGCATGGGCGTGCCCACCTTTGATTATGGCAACAATATCCGCCAGGTCGCGAAGGATGAGGGCGTCGAAAATGCCTTCGATTTTCCCGGCTTCGTTCCGGCCTATGTCCGCCCGCTTTTCTGCCGGGGCATCGGCCCGTTCCGCTGGGCGGCGCTGTCGGGTGATCCGGAGGACATCTACAAGACCGACCAAAAGGTGAAGGAGCTGATCCCCGACGATCCGCACCTCCACCGCTGGCTCGACATGGCGCGGGAGCGCATCGCCTTCCAGGGGCTTCCGGCGCGCATCTGCTGGGTGGGCTTGGGGCTTCGCGACAAGCTCGGCCTCGCTTTCAACGAAATGGTGGCCAACGGAGAACTCAAGGCGCCGATCGTCATCGGCCGCGACCATCTCGACAGCGGCTCGGTCGCTTCGCCCAATCGCGAGACCGAAGCGATGAAAGACGGATCGGATGCGGTTTCGGACTGGCCTCTGCTCAATGCGCTCCTCAACACCGCGTCGGGCGCGACCTGGGTGTCGCTCCACCATGGCGGCGGCGTCGGCATGGGCTATTCGCAGCATAGCGGCATGGTCATTGTGGCGGATGGGACGGAGGATGCGGCGCGGCGGTTGAAGCGCGTGCTGTGGAACGACCCCGGCACCGGCGTCATGCGCCACGCCGATGCGGGCTATGACATCGCGATCAATTGTGCGCGCGAACGCGGCCTCGACCTGCCGATGATCGGCGCACGCGGATGATCACCCTACATCCCGGCTCCGTCACGCTTGCTGAGCTGCGCGCGATTTGGAGCGGTGCGCCTGTTGCCCTGGACGAGCGTGCCTATGCCGCCATCGACGCGGCCGCTGACAATATCGCGAAGATCGTCGCGTCGGGACGCACCGTCTATGGCGTGAACACCGGCTTCGGCCTGCTCGCCCAGACGCGCATTCCCGACGACAAATTGGCCGAGCTTCAGACCAATCTCATCCTCTCGCACAGTTGCGGGCTCGGCGAAGCGCTGGAGCCGCGCATCGTGCGGCTCATTTTGGCGCTGAAGGTGATCGGGCTTGCGCGCGGTCATTCGGGCGTGCGGCGGATCGTGGTGGACCGGCTGCTGCAGTTGCTGGAGGCCGATGCGCTGCCGCTTATCCCTGCCCAGGGATCGGTCGGTGCGTCGGGCGACCTTGCGCCGCTCGCCCATATGAGCGCGGCGATGCTGGGCGAAGGCGAGATCGTGCTGAAGGGCGAGCGGCTTGCCGCGCGCGAGGCCCTTGCCAGGATCGGCGTCGAGCCGCTCCAGCTTGGGCCCAAGGAAGGCCTCGCCCTCATCAACGGCACGCAGGCGTCCACAGCAATAGCGCTCGACGCCTTGTTCACTGGGCAGCGTGTATTCGAGGCGGCGTTGATTGGCGGCGCCCTGTCGATCGATGCGCTGAAAGGGACCGACGCCGCTTTCGATCCGCGCATCCACGAGGTGCGTGGGCAGCCGGGACAGATCGCGGTTGCGGCGATACTGAAAAGCCTGCTGGAAGGCAGCACGATCCGGCAATCGCATACCGCCTGCGCCAAGGTGCAGGATCCCTACAGCTTCCGCTGCCAGCCGCAGGTGATGGGCGCCTCGCTCGACCTGCTGCGCAATGCCGCGCGGACGCTGGAGATCGAGGCCAATGCGGTAACCGACAATCCTTTGCTGTTCGGCGAAGAGGCGATTTCGGGCGGCAACTTCCATGCTCAGCCGGTTGCCTTCGCCGCCGACATGATCGCCATGGCGCTCTGCGAAGTCGGGTCGATCAGCGAGCGGCGCGTGGCGGTGCTCGTCGATCCCAAGATGAGCGGGCTGCCGGCCTTCCTCGTAGAGGATAGCGGCGTCAATTCGGGCTTCATGATCGCGCAGGTGACGGCGGCCGCCCTCGTGTCCGAAAACAAGACATTGGCCTTCCCGTCCAGCGTCGATTCCATCCCAACCTCCGCCAATCAGGAGGATCATGTCTCCATGGCGACCGCAGGCGCGCGCAAGGCCGGGCGTATCGCGCGCAACGCGGCTGGTGTGATCGGCGTCGAACTGCTGGCCGCGGCGCAGGGCGTGGATTTCCACGCGCCGGGTACTTCCTCACCAGTTCTGGAGGGAGCAAAAGCAACCATCCGGGCCGCCGTGCCCTTTTACGAGCACGACCGCTATTTCGCGACCGACCTTGTGTGGAGCCAGGAGGCGGTACTCGCCGGCCGTTTCGCTCTACCCGAAAACCTGCCTCTTTGAAGTTCAACGCGTAATGGGGGAACCGCGGCCGCGCAGAAGCTAACTGGCGGACTTTCCGGCAGCAAGCTCCGCCAGGATGGGGCAGTCGGGACGGCTGTCACCCGCGCACTGGTCGATTAACGAAGCGAGCGTCTTTTCCATGGATCGCAGCTCTTTGATCTTCGTCCGGATCACATTGATGTGCGCGGCGGCCGCTTGACGAACGTCCGAACTCGCGCGGCTCCTGTCGCGATACAACTCTAGAAGATGCCGGCATTCGTCGACAGTAAAGCCGAGGCTCCGTGCCCTTCCTATGAAGCGAAGGTCGTGGACATCCCTTTCGCTATAGTCGCGGTAGCCATTAGAGAGACGTGCGGGCTGTATGAGACCGATATCCTCGTAAAATCGGATCGTCTTCGCAGGCAGCTTAGCTCGCTCGGATGCTCTGCCGATGTTCACACGCTCGCCTCCAAATGCAGCGCACGTAAGCGAAGCGCGTTGGCAATAACCGACACAGAGGACAGGCTCATCGCCAGAGCGGCAAGCATCGGACTGAGCAGCAGCCCGGTGACTGGATAAAGCACGCCAGCCGCGATCGGTACCCCAAGAGCGTTGTAGCCGAAGGCGAACCAAAGGTTCTGCCGGATGTTACTGGTGACCGCGTCGGAAAGCCGCCGTGCCCGAACAAGCCCCATCAGATCACCTTTGACCAAGGTAACGCCGGCGCTTTCCACGGCCACATCGGCGCCGGGCCCCATTGCAATTCCAATATCGGCCCGGGCGAGCGCCGGCGCGTCGTTCACGCCGTCGCCTGCCATAGCTACTACTCGCCCTTGCTGTTTGAGGCGCTCGATGGCCGTGTCTTTTCCCTCCGGAAGGACATCGGCGATCACTTCATCGATGCCGAGGCGCCGAGCAACGGCTTCGGCAGTGCGTCTGTTGTCGCCCGTGAGCATGATCAGCCGCAAGCCTTCCGCATGCAACTGCTCGATAGCTTTGGCGGTAGTCGGCTTGATCGGATCGGCGACCGCAACCAGGCCCGCCAGCGTGCCGCCTACTGCCACAAACATGACTGTGGCACCCTCGTCCCGGTAGCGTCCGGCTGCATCGCTAAGCCCCGACTGTTGTGCACCTTCTACTTCCATCATTGCGGCATTGCCGACGGCAACGCGTTTACCGGAAACGGTGCCGACAATGCCCTTCCCAGATACGGAAGCGAAGTCGGCCACGGCCTGGAGAGCGAGTCCACGCTCCTCCGCTCCTGTAACCAAGGCATGGGCGAGCGGGTGCGCGCTCGACTGCTCGAGAGAGGCGGCAGCAAGGAGGATCTCGTTAGCTGTATGGCCCGCTACTGGTTCGACAGCGACCAACGCGGGTTTGCCCTCGGTCAAGGTGCCGGTCTTGTCGACTACCAGCGTGTCGACGGCAGCGAAGCGCTCCAGCGCTTCAGCATTCTTGATGAGCACGCCAGCCTGGGCGCCTTTGCCCACGCCCACCATGATCGACATCGGCGTTGCAAGGCCGAGCGCACATGGGCAGGCGATGATGAGGACGGAGACCGCCGCTACCAAGGCGAACGGTACGCTTGGGGCAGGTGCCGCGAACGACCAGACGGCAAATGCGAGCACGGCGACGAACATTACGGCCGGCACGAACCACGCAGAAACTTGGTCCACCTTCTTTTGGATCGGCGCTTGGCTCCTCTGTGCCTCCGCAACCATCTGAACGATGCGCGAAAGCATTGTCTCGGCACCGACCCTCTCTGCTGTCATGACGAAGGCACCGTCGCCGTTTATGGAGCCGCCCGTCACGGCTGAGCCAGCCTCCTTGGAAACCGGAACAGATTCGCCGGTGAGCATGGACTCGTCCACAGCCGATTGCCCTTCCAGCACTACACCATCGACGGGAACAGCCTCTCCGGGTTTCACACGGAGTTGGTCGCCAGTTCGAACAAGGTCCAGCGGAACCGTGCGTTCACGACCATTCTCGACGAGGTGTGCTGTTTTGGGCGCGAGGTCGAGGAGTGCGCGGATTGCCGAGCCGGTCTGTTCACGCGCTCGAAGCTCCAGCACCTGGCCCAATAGGACCAGCGTGACGATAACCGCCGCGGCTTCGAAATAAAGGCCAACACCGCCGTGCATCGTTCGGAACGAGGCAGGAAAGATTTGAGGGGCAACAGCGCCAACGACAGAATATACCCACGCGACGCCCGTCCCCAGAGCGATGAGCGTGAACATATTGAACCGCCGCCGCACAACGCTCTGCCAACCACGAATGAAGAAGGGCCACCCGCCCCAAAGCACTACGGGCGTAGCCATCGCGAGCTCTATCCAGTCGAGCGTACGGCCGCCCAGATGCTCCACCGTGGCAGGCCAGAAGTGCCTCAGCATGACCAAAATGGCGAGGGGAGCAGAAAGCAAGGCGGACGCTACGAAGCGCCGCCGCATGTCGAGATACTCTTCGGAAGGCCCCTCGCTGATCGCTATTCCTTTAGGCTCAAGCGCCATGCCGCAGATCGGGCAAGTGCCAGGCCCAATCTGTTCGACCTCCGGATGCATCGGACAGGTGTAAATGACGTCGGCTTGTGCAGGTTCTGCAGTCTTAGCGCCCTTACTCAGGAAAATCTCGGGACGAGCCAGGAAGCGTTCCCGGCACTTTGCGGAGCAGAAATGATATTGCTCGCCTTCGTACGTCGCGTGATGAGCTGTCGTTTCCGGATCAACGGACATCCCGCAAACAGGATCTATGACCGTCTTCGTCGCGCCCGTCGAAGTCTGCTCGTGACCTTCCGTACGGCTGTGGCAGCAGTGTTTGTTTGTCATGTCGTCTGTCCGATTCGTTTTCAGATGACGATGTAATGGTGCTTCCACTAACTGGAAGGTCAAGGCATTAGTAATTACCTGGCCAATCGCGACCATTGCATTCCGCCGAAACTGAGTAGGATCGCTTCTGGGGCAACTAGCGCACCTGATCGGACGTCGCCTCGCAACAATGACCGGCAGCAATTACCGTCACGCCGAGCACCTAGCCGGCGCAGCCGCCCGCAGTCGCCATTCACTGAAGAACTCCTCAACCGCTTGGCGGTAGGAGAGCATGCATACGCATCTGATGAGGATATCTTCTTTCTTCGTCGCAGTGCGGCCTATGAAAGGTCCTCAGCAGACGACTACGCCGCGCAGCGACATGTTCAGCTGCCGCGTGCACGATGTGATCTTCAGCATGCACATATCGCATGAACTGAGACACCGTTTTGTGCGCTGTCAGTTGCATGCCCACCTTTATCGGGACTCCGGAGTTCGCGATGTCGGTTGCTGCCCGATGCCGAATACCATGGGTTCCGACATGGGGAACCTTGGCTCGCTTCAAGATGCGTGACCAAGCTTTAGCATAGCTGCCATCGGGCATTGGCCGGCTGGGATCCCGTAGGGAGGGACAAACGAACGGCGATGGTTTTCCAGCCAGATCGTCGAGGCAGGGAGCTTGCGACAGAAGAAGCGCCGCCTCTTCGCTGAGCGGCTTGGAAATCGATCCTGTCTTACTGTTCGGCCAAACCACGCGTCTATTGGTGAAATCGATCCAATCCCATTGCAGCGTCAGGATTTCGCCCATTCGAGCCGCAAACGCGAATTGGAGTCGGACCGCTAACGTGTAGGCCCAGTGCTCGAGTCCCTCTTCTTCCGCCTTCTCAATATAGGCGAAGATGCGGATGAGCTCGGCATCGGTGATGAAGCGGGTTTCACCGCCCTCAGGATAGCTCGGGATGTGGCGACAAGGGTTGCTGTAGTCAGGCCGATATCCCCACACCTCGGCCAGATTGAATATCTTGCGAAGGCAGCACAGCACCCGATTTGCGGTCGTCGGGGTATGGCGCATCCGGGCGACGAGGTCCGCTATGTCCGCCCGCTTTACCGCATGCACTTTCGTGCGTCCGATCGCCGGAAGGACATGACGCTTGATCAACTGCCGGTTCTGGCGAACCGTCTTTGCTGTGTTCTTCGGGATGGAATATTCCTCGATGAACCGGTTGCACAACTCCCTGATCGTGGCCGCCTTGCGCTCTTCCCGCCGCTTGTCTGTGGGGTCTTCACCGTGTCGCACTTGATGCATCCAAGTGCAGGCAAGGTCGCGAGCTTGGCTCACCGTGAGATCGCCAAATCGGCCAATCACCGGTTTTCGCCGCTGTCCGGCATTGTCACGATAGTCGATCATGAAGACTTTTCGGCCGGAGGGATTGACCTTAAGAATAAGTCCGGAAATGACCGTGTCGCGGATTTCGTAGGCCACGGCTTCAGATCGCGCTTGCTGTATGACTGCCTTGGTCAGCTTCTTGGTTGCCACAAAAGAACCTCCTGACCGCCTCTGATCTGGGTGCCAAATAAGCTCCGGCCCAAGATCGAATTTGGTCGTAGCTCTTGTGCGCTTCGGCGTAACAGGAGCGAGGCAATAATCCCAGCTATGTCAGTGCTTTAGCGTATAAGAGCGGGTGTAACGGGAGGTAGAGCGTACACCATCTGTTCCGCCTTAAAATCTCTTGTCCTTCGGGGCGTGCGGGTTCGAGTCCCGCCGTCCGCACCACCGTTCGTCATTGCGAGCGAAGCGCGGCAATCCAGTAGCGCCGGATCCAAGGCAGGCTACCCCGCCCTCGCTCAGTCCTCCAAAGCCTTTGCGACGACCGGCGCCACCTTTTCCACGATCTTGTCGATGCCCGCCGGATTGGGGTGGATCCTGTCCGGTAGCATCAGGTTTCGATCCGTGATCACGCCATCCAGGAAGAATGGGTAAAGCGCGGCATCATATTCGCGCGCCAATTCCGGGTAGATCGGATTAAAGCTCTCCGCATAGGCTTGGCCCATATTGGGCGCCGCGACCATTCCAGTCAGCATCACGTCGATATCGCGCTCTTTGAGGGTGCTCAGGATGGCATCCAAATTCTTGCGCGTGGCGGCGGGATCAAGGCCGCGCAGCATGTCGTTGCCGCCCAGGCCGACAACCACGAGGTCGGGCTTGCGCGGAAGCCCGTCGAGCGTAAAGGTCAGCCGCTGGAGGCCAGCCGAGCTCGTGTCGCCCGACACACCCGCATTATGCACATAAGCGGGAATCCCCCGCGCTTCGAGCGCCCGCTCAAGCTCGAACGGGAAACTCTCATTCTGCTGAACGCCGTAGCCCGCATACAGGCTGTCGCCAAAGGCGAGGACGATCTTGTCACCAGCTTCGGGCCCCTTGGCAGCGGCGGGAGCAACCGCCTTATTCTCATTTCCCGGAGTTTCCGCCTCCGAACAACCCGCGACCAGTTGGACAATCAGGAGCAAGGCCCCATAAAGACGGAAACTGCCATACACGGGAAAGCCCTCTTTGATGCACGGAACGATGAGCGCTGATATTGCCATTCGGGCGCGCAATGTCACCCTTTCCCTTGGATCGAAGGATGCGATGACGAGCATCCTGAAGGGGATCGACCTCGACATCGCGCGCGGCGAGAGCGTCGCGATCCTCGGGCCGTCGGGTTCCGGCAAATCGTCGCTCATGGCGATCCTGTCCGGTATCGAGCGGGCGAGCGGCGGCAGCGTCAGCGTCGCGGGCGTCGATTACACCCCGCTTGACGAAGATGCGCTGGCCCGCGCCCGCCGGGGCCGGATCGGCATCGTCCTCCAATCCTTCCACCTCCTCCCCACGATGACCGCGCTCGAAAATGTCGCGGTGCCGCTGGAACTCGCCGGATCGAATGTGGCCTTTACGAAGGCGCAAGAAGAACTCACCGCCGTCGGCCTTGCCCACCGCCTCACCCACTACCCCTCGCAGCTCTCGGGCGGCGAGCAGCAACGCGTGGCCATCGCCCGCGCCATGGCGCCCGGCCCCGACATCATCTTCGCAGACGAGCCCACCGGCAATCTCGACGAAACGACAAGCCACGCCATCGTCGACCTGATTTTCGCGCGCAAGGCCTCGAACGGCGCCACCCTCATCATCATCACCCACGACCCTGCCTTAGCCGATCGCTGCGACCGCATCATCGAGATGCGCGACGGCGCGATCGTCGCGGATCGCCGCACCTTGGCGGCGGCCGGCTGATGGCGCTCGGCTGGTCCGCATCGTGGAAGATCGCGCGGCGCGACCTTCAAGCGCGCTTGAAGGGCCTGCGCCTCCTCTTCATCTGCCTGTTCCTCGGCGTCGCGACGCTCGCGGCCATCGGCAGCCTCACCACCGCCATCACGTCGGAAATCAACGCGCAGGGCCAGGATATCCTCGGCGGCGACGTCGAAATCACCGTCAGCCAGCGCGAGGCATCGGCAGAGGAAAAAGCCGCTTTCACCCGCGAAGGCACGCTCAGCGAAACCATCCGCACCCGCGCAATGGTCAGCGCGGAAGGGGCAGGTAACGGCCCCGCCGCAATCCTCACCGAATTGAAGGGCGTCGACGCCCCCTATCCGCTCTACGGCAGCCTCACCCTCGCAGGCGGCAGCTACGCCCCGCTCCCCCCCACCGACATCCTCATCGATCGCGCGCTGGCCGATCGCCTGTCCGTCGCACCCGGCGCGACGCTCCGCTATGGCGAAGCCTCCTTCCGCGTCCGCGACATCATCGCGAAGGAACCCGACCGCGTCGGCGAAGGCTTCACCCTCGGCCCCGTCGCCATCGTGTCGCTGGACGGCCTTCGCCGCACCGGCCTCCTCCAGCCCGGCGCCCTTTACGAAAGCAAATACCGCCTGAAGCTCGCCCCCGGCGCGGACGTAAAGGCCGCGTCCGAACGGATCGAGAAACAATTCGCAACCGCGGGCCTCGAAATCCGCGACCGCGATCGCGCCGCGCCGGGCGCCAGCCGCTTCATCGGCCGCATGGGCCAATTCCTCTCGCTCATCGGCCTCACCGCGCTCATCATCGCCGGCATCGGCGTCAGCAATGGCGTCGCCTCCTATCTCGCTTTGAAGCGGGGCGGCATCGCGACCTTGAAGGTACTCGGCGCCACGTCCGGCGATATATCGCGCATCTACATGATGCAGATCGGCGCGGCGGCCGTTCTGGCCATCATCTGCGGCCTGATCGTCGGCAGCATCATTCCGATCGCGCTCATCGCCCTCTTCGGCGACGCTTTGCCCGTGCAGCCGGGCGCGTCCGTCTACCCGTTGCCGCTGGCCACCAGCGCCGCCTACGGCCTGCTCATCGCCTTCATCTTCACCCTGCCGCCCCTGGCCCGCGCCCGCACCCTCCCCGCCACCGCCCTGTTCCGGGCCGTTGTCGACCGGCGCGGCCGCTTCGATACGCGCACATGGCTGCTCGTCAGCGGCGCGACGCTTGCCATTATCGCCCTCGCCTTGCTCACCGCGCGGGAGCCGATCTTCTCCGCCTCCGTGCTTGGCGCGACGGCTGCCACCCTGCTTCTCCTGATGGGCATCGGCTGGGCCGTGCGCCGCATCGCCGCCCGCCTGCCCCGCGCGCGCCGCCCGCTCATCCGCCTTGCCATCACGGGCCTCTACCGCCCCGGCGCGCAAACGGTCGCGCTCGTCATCGCGCTCGGCCTCGGCCTCACCCTCTTCGTCACTTTGGCGGCGATCCAGACGAGCATCACCAGCGAAATCACCCGCACCGTTCCGAAACAGGCGCCCGACCAGTTCGTCCTCGACATTCCGGGGACTGAAGGCGCCCGCTTCACCTCCACCGTAAAGGCCGCCGCGCCCGACGCGGACGTCAACCTCGTCCCCAATCTGCGCGGCACGATCACCGCTTATGGCAACACCCGCGTCGCAGACTTGCAGGAATTGCCGGAAGGCGCCTGGTTCCTGCGCGGCGAGCGCGGCATCACCTATAGCGACACGATACCCGAAGACAGCGATCTCACCGCCGGAACGTGGTGGGCCAGGGACTATGCCGGGCCGCCCCTCGTCTCGCTCGATGAATATGCGGCAGGGGTGCTGGGCATCGGCGTTGGCGATACACTGACCGTCAGCGTGCTCGGCCGCGAAATCCCGGCCCGCGTGGCCTCACTCCGTAAGGTCAATTGGGACTCGATGGGCCTCAACTACGTGCTGGTCCTTTCGCCCAGCGCCTTGCAGGGCGCGCCCCACACCTTCGCCGCCACGATCAGTATGGAAAGCGCCGCTCAGGGCGCCGTCACCCGCGCGCTTCTCGCCGCCTTCCCGTCCATTTCCGTCATCGATGTCGGCGAAGTGATCGGACAGGTATCGGCAATCCTCGATCAGATGTCGGTCGCCATCGCGCTCGCCGGATCGATCACGATCCTTGCCGGCATTGCGGTGCTGATCGGCGCCATCGCCGCCTCCCGCCAGGCGCGCAGCTATGACAGCGTGATTTTAAAGACCCTGGGTGCAACGCGCGGGCAGATCCTCGCCGCGCAGCTCATCGAATATGCCCTGCTTGCCGCCCTTCTCGCCGTCGTCGCTCTGGGCCTCGGCCTTGCCGCCGCTTATGTCGTGGTCGTGCAGATTTTCGAATTCGGCTGGGCCCCCGATTGGGGCGTTGTCGCTTCGACGCTCGGCGTGGGCGGCGCGCTGACGCTTGCCATCGGTCTTGCCGGATCGATCCCGATCATGTCGATCCGCCCCGCCGCCGCGCTTCGGCAATTGCAGGCGGCGTGATGGGCGCGCGCGCGATCTTTGCCAGCTGCGCGGCCCTTTTTCTCCTCGCCTCCTGCGGAGAACAGGAAAGCGGCCCGATCATCGCCAGCGCGATTGGCGGCGCGCCCGAACGGCTCAACCCCAATCTTCGCTCGCTCGACACACCATCGGCGCTGCTCCTCGAAAACGCCGCGCAGGGTCTGGTCCGCTTCGACGCGGCGGGCCAGCTGGAGCCCGGCCTCGCGCAAAGCTGGATCGTGTCCGACGATGGCCTGCGCTACACCTTCCGCCTCGCCCGCGTAACGTGGGAAGATGGCAGCCGGGTCACCGCAGAGCAGGTTGTCCAGCGTCTGCGCGCCGCAAGCAGCCGGGCGAGCCGCAACCCATTGAAGAACCTCCTCGGCGCCATCGACGAAATCGTGGCGATGACGGACGATGTTCTGGAAATCAGTCTGAAGGCGCCGCGCCCCGCGATCCTGCAACTCCTCGCCCAGCCCGAAATGGCGGTCCTTCGCGCGAACCAGGGCACCGGCCCCTATCGCGCCGACATGCAGGGCGGCCTCGTCCTCCTGCGTCAACCGGATGGCCTGGATGAGGAAGAGCAGGACAATGCCCTCCACCCCGTCCAGCTGCGCGGCGAAAAGGCGGGCGTCGCCATCGCCCGGTTCGCCGCCCAGGATTCCGATTTCGTCACCGGCGGCACGATGGGCGATCTCCCCTTGCTTCGCGTCGCCCGGGTGGCGACGGGCACGCAGCGCTTCGATCCCGCCAACGGCCTCTTCGGCCTCGCCTTCGAACGGCTGGAAGGCCCCTGGTCCAGCCCCGCCGCGCGCCAAGCCTTGTCCATGGCGATCGACCGCGGCAGCCTCGCCACCCGCCTGCAAGTCCCGGAATTCCGGCCCCGCGCGACCCTCGTTCCGGACGGGATTGACGAACTTCCCCAGCCGGCCTCTCCGGCCTGGGCTGGCGCGCCGATCGAACAGCGGCGGACGTTCGCCCGTCAATCGCTTGCGGGGTTGGACAGTGGGGCGCGGCTACGGGTGCGCGTAGCCGTGCCACAGGGCCCCGGCTATCGCCTGATCCTCGCCCATCTCAGCCGGGATTGGCGCGCCATCGGTGTCGAAACCATCGCCGTCGCCCCCGACGCACCGGCCGATCTTCGCCTTATCGATGCCATCGCCCCCGCAACGCTCGCCACCTGGTATCTGCGCCGCTTTTCCTGTGAGATCAGCCCGGTCTGCGACGGCGCGGTCGATACAATTCTGGCCGACGCCCGCGCCACGCCGAATATTGCGGAGCGCTCTACGCTCTTGGCCAATGCCGACCGGCAATTGACCGACGCGGCTTTCTACCTGCCCTTGGGATCGCCCATCCGCTGGTCGCTCGTCTCGCAGCGACTGAACGGTTTCCGCCCCAATGCGTTCGCGCGTCACCCGTTGAGTGAACTCATCGACCGCTAACTGGAGCCACAATGCCTACACAGGACGATTTCGACAGGATCGCAAGCCAGCTCCCCGTCGGGCGCGACCCCCTTTCCGTCCGGCGTCGGCTGGAGGCGGTTGAAGGCGTGCTGGAACGGATGTTCGTCGTGCCCGGCATCAATCGGCCCGTCGGTCTCGATTCCATCGTCGGCCTCGTGCCGGTGGTCGGGGACATCATCACCGCATCGATGGGCGCCTGGCTCGTCTGGGAAGCTCGCAATCTCGGCATGTCCAAATGGCATCTGGCGCGGATGGCGGGCAATGTCGGCGTCGATACATTGATCGGCGCGATCCCGCTGGTCGGCGACATCTTCGACTTCGCCTTCCGCTCGAATACGCGGAATCTGCGGATTTTGAAAAAGTGGCTCGACAAAAATCACCCCGCGACGATGGTGGTCGAGGGTGAGGTGGTCGCGCGCTGATCCTCTAGCGGCGACGGGTCACTATCATTAGGATCACGGCGACCGCCAGCGACTTCAGGATCGCGCCCGGTAGGAAGGGCAGTAGCCCGTCCTGTATCGCCGCATGGCGCCCCACGCTGGTCGACAGCCACAAGGCGCCGGGGATCAGACATATGGCGTGGCCGATAAGCGCCGCCACGAAAGCGTGGACCGGCTTGCGGCCGTTCCAGCCCTGCTGCGTCAGCCAGCCCATAGCAAGCGCGGCCAGCGGAAACCCGGCCAGATAGCCAGCGGTCGGCCCCAGGAAGCGCTGCCAGCCCCCTGCCCCGCCCGAAAAGACTGGCAGCCCAAGGGCGCCAAGGGCGAGCCAGATGAGGACGGTCAGCGCACCAAGGCGCCAGCCGAGCAAGGCGCCGGTGAGGAGCACGGCCAGTGTCTGCAGCGTGAATGGAACAGGCTCGACCGGAATTTCAACCCGCGATGAAAAGGTGAGCGCCGCGACGCCTGCTGTCATGACAATGGCGCGCGCGACCGGGCTGCGGAAAGCGAGAGGCGGTTTCATTGGCTCAGGCCGTAAAAGCTTCGGCAGGAATCGAATAGAGGATATCGGCCGACGCCCGCGCCGCGGGCTCCAGCCCCAAAGCCTCCGGCACGATCTGGTCGAGATAAAAGCGCGCCGCTGCCGTCTTCATGGCAAGAAAAGCGGGATCGGCATCGCTCCCCTCAACCGCCGCCAGCTGCCGCGCCATCAGCCAGCCCGCCGTCGCGACCGACAGCATATTGAGGAACGGGTAGGAACCAACGAGCCGGTCGTCCACGGACGCCTGCGCCATGTGAGCCGCAACGCCCTCCACGGCATCGACAAGGGCTGTCAGCGCCGCTTCGCCCTTCGCGTCAGCGCGGATGTCGGCCATCAGCCGCGCAAAGACCGCGCCGCCCTCCAGCCCCAGCTTGCGGCCGACAAGGTCCGCCGCCTGAATGCCGTTCGTGCCTTCATAGATCGGCGTGATGCGGGCATCGCGATAATGCTGGGCGGCGCCGGTTTCCTCGATAAAGCCCATGCCGCCATGCACCTGCACACCTAGGCTCGCCACCTCAACGCCGATATCGGTGCCATAGGCCTTGACCAGCGGCGTCAGCAGATCGACCCGCGCCTGCGCGCCCTCGATGCCGAGCCCCGCGCGATCGACCTGCCCCACCGCATAATAAGTCAATGCCCGCGCCGCCTGCGTAAGCGCCTTCATGCGCATCAACATGCGGCGCACATCGGGATGCTCGACGATCGCCACCGGCTCGCGGCTCGGCCCGCCCGCCCGCGCCGATTGCACGCGGCCCAGCGCGTAAGCGACCGCCTTTTGCGTCGCCCGCTCGGCCACCGACACGCCTTGCAGGCCGACATTCAGGCGCGCATTGTTCATCATCGTGAACATGGCGCGCATGCCGCCGCACTCCTCGCCGATCAGATAGCCGACGCACTTCCCTTCATCGCCATAAGACATGACGCAAGTGGGCGAGGCGTGGATGCCGAGCTTGTGCTCGATCGAAACGCAGCGCAGGTCGTTGCGCGCACCGACACTGCCGTCGTCGTTCAGAAGGAATTTCGGCACTAAGAACAGCGAAATGCCCTTCGTCCCCGCAGGGGCATCGGGCGTGCGGGCAAGGACGAGGTGGACGATATTGTCCGCCAGATCATGCTCGCCCCAGGTGATGAAGATTTTCTGCCCCTCGATCCGATAGGTGCCGTCATCCTGCCGCACCGCCTTGGCTTTGAGCGCGCCCACATCCGAACCCGCCTGCGGCTCGGTCAGGTTCATCGTGCCGCTCCACTCGCCCGTGACAAGCTTGGGCAGCCAGATGTCCTGCAATTCTTTAGAGCCGTGATGCTTCAGCGCCTCGATCGCGCCCGGCGTCAGCA
Organism: Allosphingosinicella vermicomposti; assembly: GCF_003012815.1. Taxonomy (GTDB): domain Bacteria; phylum Pseudomonadota; class Alphaproteobacteria; order Sphingomonadales; family Sphingomonadaceae; genus Allosphingosinicella; species Allosphingosinicella vermicomposti. Next base: position 172,990 of record NZ_PXYJ01000002.1, read on the forward strand.
TGTTGATGAGCGAGAAGCCAAGGTTCGCGCTGCCGAGATCCTCAAGCACCACCGTGGCGAGGATCTGCGGCAATCCCTGCCCGCCATGGCTCTCCGGCCCGGCCAGCGATCCCCATCCGCCCTCGACATAGGCCCGATAAGCAGCCTTGAATCCATCCGGCAAAGTCACGCCATTTGGCGACCATTTCGCGCCTTCTGTGTCGCCAATCCGGTCCAAAGGCGCGAATTCTCCCGCCGCGAGCGCGCCAACGCCCTCCAAAATCGCGTCGGAAAGCTCTTCCGACAGCTCGGAAAAGGCGTTTTCACCGCTCAAATCCTGCATTTTCACGATGGTTTTGAGGATGAATTTCTGGTCTTCGATCGGCGGCGTGTAGGTCATGACTTTCCTGGCGATCTTGCACTGTTTCTCCCCGCGCTATAGCCCGCGAAAGTGACCGCGCAAAACACCCTCGTTCGCCCCTACGGCAAGGCCGCCATCGCCGAAGCCGCGGCGCTGATCGCGCAGGGATTCCCGGTCGCCATTCCGACCGAAACCGTCTACGGCCTCGCCGCCGACGCAACCTCCGGAGATGCCGTTGCCCGCATCTACGAAGCGAAGGGCCGCCCCTCCTTCAACCCGCTGATTGTGCATGTAGCTGACCTTGCAGCTGCGGAGCGCATCGCGCTGTTCGACGACCTCGCCCGCTCTCTCGCCCAGCGTTTCTGGCCCGGCCCGCTCACCCTCGTCCTCCCCCTGCGGGAAGGCGCAGGCATTGCCCCACTTGTTACGGCCGGCCTACCCACAATCGCCCTCCGTGTTCCCGCTCATCCCGCGATGCGCGATCTCCTTGTCGCCACGGGTAAACCGCTTGCGGCGCCCTCGGCTAATGCCAGCGGCCGGATCAGCGCCACTTGTGCCGAACATGTGCTGGCTACCCTGGCTGGCCGCATTCCGATGATCGTCGACGCTGGCTCTACGCAGGTCGGGCTGGAATCGACCATCGTCGCGATCACCAACGGCATGGCGCGGCTCTTGCGCCCCGGACCACTAGTCGAAGCCGATATCGGCATTTCGCTGGGCGCAGGATCGGATAGGATCGAGGCGCCCGGTCAGATGTCCAGCCATTACGCGCCGGACAAGCCGCTGAGACTCAATGTCATCGAAAGCGAGCCCGACGAATGGCTGATCGGTTTCGGCCCCGTCAAAGGCCATGCCAGCCTCAGCGAAAAGGGCGACCTGATCGAAGCGGCCGCCCGGCTATTTGACGCGTTGCATGAAGCCGAAGCGCAATCGCTGCCGCGGATTGCCGTCGCTCCGATCCCGGAGGAGGGCCTCGGTCAGGCGATCAACGACCGACTGAAACGCGCGGCCGCTCCTCGCTAACCCCCTCAGGCTTGCGCCTTCGCCCGCGCTGCGAAACTCTTGCGGAGCTTCTGCAATTTCGGTGGGATGACGGCGAGGCAGTAGGGATTGCGCTGGCCTTCCCCCTCCCAATAGGCCTGGTGATAATCTTCCGCCGGATACCAGTCCGAAAGCGGCTCGATCGCCGTCACGATTGGATCTGGCCAACCGGATTGATTGCGCGCGATCGCAGCTTCGGCCGCAGCCTTCTGCGCTTCATCATGAGGGAAGATGGCCGAGCGATATTGCGTGCCGACGTCATTACCCTGCCGATTGAGCGTCGTCGGATCGTGTGTCGCAAAGAAGATATCAAGCAGATCGTCATAAGAAAGTACGTCCGCATCATAGGTGATCCGGATCGCCTCGGCATGGCCCGTATCGCCGCCGCAAACCTGTTCGTAGGTGGGATTGGGGACCATGCCGCCGATATAGCCGCTATCGACCTTGCTGACGCCGATCACGTCATTGAACACCGCCTCGGTGCACCAAAAGCATCCACCTGCAAACGTCGCGACTTGATCGGCCATTCAATATCTCCTTGCTGGAGATGCACATAGGAAGCGGCCGCGAAAAGTTAAACGGTCTTGAGCAGCCTCGCGATCTCGGCGGGCGGCGCTTCGGGCTTGAGCTGTTCCATGCGGCATTGCGCTGGTGCCTTGTCCGGGCGCCAGCGCAGCAGCTTGGTTCCATGACGGAACCGGTCGCCAGTGACGTGATCGTACCGCACCTCCGCGATCAATTCCGACCGGAGCGGCTGCCAGTCGGCGGAGCGCTCCGTGCTCCAACGGCTCGGCCCGCCCGGTGCACGGCCGGTAAATCCCGGCGCTTCGACAAGCGCTTCCAATTGTCGCGTCAGTGCAGGCTTATCCTTGTTCGGGATCGAAGAGGTAAAGCCGACATGATCGAGCAAGCCATCGTCATTGTAGAGGCCAAGCAGAAGTGATCCGACCTCATTGCTTCCTGTACCATAGCGGAAGCCCCCGACGACGCAGTCGGCGGAGCGCAGCTGCTTCACCTTCAGCATGGCCCGCTCGCCCGGCATGTAAGGATCGTTGCGGCGCTTGGTCATGACGCCGTCAAGCGCGCCGCCCGTATGGTCGAGCCAGGCCTGAGCGTCCTTGGTATCGAGCGTGTAGGGCGAAAGATCAAAGCCGTGGCCTTTTTCTGCGCCGAAGAAGCCGTCCAGCGCCTGCCGCCGTTCGGTCAGGGACCGGCTGATCAGCGACTGTCCACCGATTTCAAGACAGTCGAACAGTACCATTCGTGCAGGCGTTTGTGACGCTAATTTGCGGATGCGGCTTTCCGCGGGATGGAGGCGCATTTGAAGCGCTTCGAACGAGAGAGCACCATCTGCGCAGATGACGAGTTCGCCATCGAGCACGATCTGTCGAGTGCGGAGTGCGCGCACCGCCTCCACCACTTCGGGAAAATAGCGGCCAAGCGGCTTTCCGGATTTGGACTGCAACATAATCGCGTCATCATCGCGAAAGACGAGACAGCGAAAACCGTCCCACTTGGGCTCGTAGTGCCATTCCGCATCGACAGGCAGCGAATCGACAAGCTTAGCCTCCATCGATTCGATGCCGGGTTTCACCTTCAAATGACGAAAATCGGCCATTTTTGAAAGACGCGCCGCCTCTTCTCCGGTTCCGGCGAGCGGCCGTTAACCTTTTTCCGCCAAGAAGTGCGGTGAACCGACTCCCAGATGCGGTAAGGCGTGGCTGCGGGATTGAGCCCAGCCACGAAAATAGTCATTCTGGCGGCGGAAAGAGCAGAGGGCTTCTCATTCTTATTTCGCGTCGTACTTTGATCCAGAGCGGTGTAGCGGCCGGTGCCGCTGCCTGTGTATCCGCCCCGGCCATTGCCAATCAGGTCTGGGCTTCGACCGCTCCGCCCCAGCCGCGCATCAATCCGCTTCTTCTCGCCCGCGCGCGTGAGGCTTTGCAGACTCGCCCGGTCGCCTATCGCGACATGATGGGCGTGGTCGATTTCGCCATGGCGTCGCGCGATCCGCGCTTTTTTCTTGTCGATGTCCCGAGCGGCGTCGCCACCGAATATCATGTCGCCCATGGCCGTGGATCGGATCCGGGGCACTCGGGCTGGCTTGAGCATTTTTCGAACGTGCCGGGATCGGAAGCGTCCTCTGCTGGCGCCTATCTCACCGCCAACGTCTATTACGGCAAATATGGCCGCTCGCTCCGCCTGCAGGGCCTCGATCATACGAACAGCAATGCCGAGGCGCGTGCCATCGTGGTGCACAGCGCGCGTTATGCCGAACCGGAAGTGGTTGCGACCTCCGGAAAGCTTGGGCGTAGCGAGGGGTGTTTCGCCTTGTCAGCGCTTAGCCTGCAATATGTGCTGTTCCGGCTTGGCCCTGGCCGGATGATTTACGCGGATAAGGTCGCTTAAGAGCGCCTGAGTTTCTTGCCCGGCCCATTCTGAGGGCTAAGCTTATCCACGATCCGAGCTAGCTGGAACGTCCTTCGACAAGGTCAGGGACTAGCCAGGGAGAGTGGCGGGTAGTGGCTTCTTAATCATCACGCGACTGCTTCATTGCGAGCGAAGCGTGGCAATCCATATCGGTGCTGCTGGATTGCTTCGCTTTGCTCGCAATGACGAGTAGCCTTACTTGCTGGCTGCGGCGGCCAGTGCGGTTCCGGCTTTATCGTTAAGCGCGGCGACCACTACTTTGTCGCGACCATAGACGTCGCGATATTCGATGATGCCGCCATTGTCCTTCGCGGCGGCTGCCGTGAAATAAGCGATATAGACCGGCGTATCGACCCGTGTCTTAGCCTGCGCCGTCTTGCCGGACGCAATCGTGCGGCTGATCTTCGCTTCATCCCATTCAGGATTGTCGAGTAGCTTGCGGGCAAAGCCGAGCGCATCCTGCGTGCGAATACAGCCGTGGCTCAATGCACGCGCCTCGCGGGCGAAATATTGCTTAGACGGCGTATCGTGCAGGTAGATGGCATAATTGTTCGGCATCACCACCTTCATCCGGCCGAGCGCATTGCCCGGTCCCGGCGGCTGACGATAGCGGACGCCCTTTCCGGCCGGCACGGTCACATAGCCCTTCTTGCCACGCACTTCCGGCGTAATGCTCGCCGGCACTTCCCACCAGGGATTGAAAATAACGCCGGTCGCAACCGCACTGAGTTGCGGCGTCGCGGTTTTTGCCGCGCCAACCACGCCACGATGGCGCGCAGTCACCGCGCCATTCTCGACGATCGCGACGGTATATGCCGGGACATTGACGAGCACATAGCGATCGCCAAGATCACGCGGCAGCCAACGCCAGCGGTCGAGATTGGTGCGGACCTTGTCAATCACCTTCTGGTCGCTTGAAGCGGCAAGCACACCCTTCAGTTCGCGATATTGCGGGTGGGTCGGCAACAGGCCGTCCAGCACAGCGCGCACGCCAGTGCCGCTCAGCGCCTTCTCCATCAATGCATATTGCTGATTTCCGTCGAGATCCGGATCGACCATGTGCCAATCGATTCTCGCCTTGCCGCGCACATGACCAAGTGCGAGATCGGACGACAGTCGCAGGAAGGTGTCGGTCGCCGCGGTACGCAGGCGCCCCTCATCCTTGCTTGCGATCGCCGCACGCAGAGCATCAGGCGCATAATCTTCGGCAGTCAGGCCATCCTCGTGGATGCGTTCCACATAGTCGAGCAGTTCTTCCGCCGCAGCAGTCGTCCACATCGGCGCCATGACAGGATTTTGCAGCGAACGAAGCGCGGTTTCCCCCTCGAAGATCGGCGTTGCGGGCGCTTCGCCGGCCTGCACCTGGCCCTCAGTCGGGCGCTCGCCCTCCTGCACCTGCGCGAAAACGGGGACGGCGAGACCCGCCATTGCGGCGGTCGCCAAAGCTGCTCGGATCACTGTCTTCATGTGCGTCTTTCTATTGCAAATGCCCTGCCATTGCCAGCGGCATCGGTTTCCCGCCGCCAGTTGAACCGAAATGGCTGAACACCGGATTTACTATTAATTTCCCCAGCCGGTTCAAATCCTTGGCCAGACCCAGGTGTGGCAGAGGCCAGCATCCTTACCGATGATTAACCTTGTCGCGTTATCGAAGTCTGCAAATGGGATTGATCATCCGGTAATAAAGGGGACGCCCGTGCTTCAGGCAGGGCCATCATCGACGCCGTCATGGCGAATCACGCGTTGGCTGGTCGATCCGGGATCGGACGTGCCTGCGGCCATTCGCGCGTCATTGATCAGCGGGCTCTATGGTGCCTTGCCGATCTTTGCGGGCGGGGTGATCAACACCATCGCGGTCGCGGCGCTGATCGCCGGACGTCTTCAACATGGCCTCATCTATGCTTGGCTAGCCTTTGAAATTCTGCTGTGTCTTGCGCGGTTTACAGTGCTCCTTGTCGTTCGAAGCAGGGCGTCCCACGTCGAACGATTGGGCGACATCCACATATTCCTGGCATTGCTGTGGGCCTCCAGTGTCGGCTTTGGCACCTATATTACCGCTATGAGCGGCGATTGGGTTTCCTGTGCGCTCTCCTGGCTATCGGCGGCGGCCATGGTCGGAGGCATTTGCTTCCGAAATTTCGGGGCGCCCCGATTGGTTGCGGTGATGATCATGCTCAGCCTGGGCCCGTGCGTGATCGCAGCCATCCAGAGCGGAGAGCCAATCCTGCTCCTCATCGTCTTCCAAATCCCTTTCTATCTCTATTCGATGACGATCGCGGCTTTCCGTCTCAACAAGATGCTGGTGTCGACGATGCGGGCGGAACAGGAGAATGACCACCTTGCCCGCCACGATCTGCTGACCGGCCTGTTGAACCGGGCCGGGCTTGAACGGCAGCTCGATGAAAATGGCGATGCGGCGCCGCTCACCCTCCTCTATCTTGACCTCGACGGGTTCAAGACGGTGAATGACCGGCTGGGCCATGGCGCGGGCGATCACCTTCTCGGGATGGTGGGAGAACGGTTGCAGGCCCTGTCGACTTCAGGCGTGGTCGCCGCGCGCATTGGTGGCGACGAATTCGTGATGGTCGCGGGTGGAAACGATCGCACGGCCGCTATTAATCTCGCCCGCCGCACAATCACCGCGATCACGGGCGAACCTTATTTGATTGGCCAGGAAGCAATTGAAATCGGCGTGTGCATCGGCGTTGCCTTCGCACCTTATCACGGCTCTGCTCTCGCCCACCTCATGAGCGCGGCGGATAACGCGCTCTATCAGGCGAAAGCCAAGGGCCGCTGCGAATATGCTATCGCAACCAGCATCGCCCCTTCGCCGACACTCCGGCTCGCAACGACGACATTATGAAAAAGGCCCGGCCTCATAGGAGCGCCGGACCTTAATTCCATACAGGGAAGCTGGATAGGATCAGCCTTCCTTGCTCTCTCCGCCGATTTCCTGACCGGGCTGAACCCCGGCAGGACATTCGCCCACCCAGCGGCCGCTAAGCGTCGTACCACCACCCTGGCGCTTGCCGTCTGGCATGGTGACGAAGGCGCCGAAGTTCATCTCGAACTGCGTATCGCTACCCTTGAGGTCCAGCTCTGAATCAATCGTCAGGCCATTTTGCGGGCAGGACGCTTTGAGATAAAAGCGATCGGACCCGCTTTCATGGTCGACTTTGCACTCCTTGGGATAATCGCGGGTGACCATTTCGCGGAGCTGCGGGGTGGCTTCGGCGCCGACGCATTCACGGCGCGCTTCCTTGCCGCCCTCACCGGCTTCAATGATCTCCCATGCGCCCGGGCGAAATTGCGGGACGCCATCCGCGCCAAGCGTCAGGCCGCTGCCCGCTACTGTCTTTTCGCCGGCCGGGGCACTTTCGTTCGCTGTCTGCTGTTGTCCGCAAGCCGCCAAGGCAAGAATGGCCGCAGAGGTTAACAATTTACGCATAGAATTAGTCCCTTCCCCGCAGGCCGAGCCCGCTCCATTTCAAAATAAGTATAGCGGCCATTTTGGCCGCATTGCCGACCACCGACACAGTAGCGCCTTAACTGTCTAACCAGAAATTTGGCAAGGAAAGCCGTCATGTGAATTGACGACCATTCTTTTCTGAAATGATCCATTTTGGTAACAAGAGTTAGTACAGTTTTGTCGAAATCCAAAAGGCCAAATGTCCATTTTGGATCGTTAAGCTGTGTAAAATAACCATATCGCAATGAACCGGTGTCTATACCTTAGAGTTGAAAGGGCAGGTCTTCTCAAGGGGTCCAAATGTCGGAAGGATAATTCAGAAAATAACAGGTGGAGGATAATCATGCAGATTGAGGCGAAGGTGGCATCTGATGTTCAACAGATCCAAGCCGGAGAAAAGCAAGTCGTTAACGACATACTTACCGTTGATCCTGGAAGTAATGTTGCTCTCGACATATCGCCTCAGTTTGTTAACTCATACGCCCGAGAGGGCGGCGACCTTATAATCACTCTTCAGGATGGCCAGACCATCCGTTTGGTTAATTTTTATGGCGATCCGCAAAAGCCAAGCCAACTCTTCCTTGTCGACGAAAACGACCAGCTCGTTTTAACCAATCTTACACCCGCATCGGACGGCAGCTTCACCGCAGCCTACATCCCGCAAAATGTCGCGTCCGGTTTTGACGATAGCGGCGTTGGCGGCGCGGTTATTGGTGGCGGCTTTGGCCCGGCGGGCTTGCTGGGCGGACTCGCGCTCCTTGGCGGCGGCGCAGCGCTGGCCGGGGGCGGCGGAGGCGGGGGTGATGGCGGCGGCAATCCTCCGCCACCCCCTGCCGACACCACGCCTCCCGGGGCGGCGACAAATCTTGCCATCTCTAATAATGGCGCGACCCTGACCGGAAGCGGAGAAGGCGGAGCGACGGTCGGCGTCGATACCAACGGCGACGGCGTGATCGATCGTACCGGCACTGTTGGTAGCAACGGCCAGTTCCAAATCACGCTGGATCCGCCGCTCACCAATGGCGAGACTGTTACAGTCTTCCTCACCGACGCATCCGGCAATCGCAGCCAGCCGGCGACGGTAGCAGCGCCAGACACGACCGCACCTGCGGGGGCGGAAGATGTCGCCGTTTCACCGGACGGCTCGGCCGTCAGCGGAACGGCCGAGCCCGGCACGACAGTCACGGTCGACACCAACGGAGACGGCATACCCGACGGGACGGCGACGGTCGGTGATGATGGCACCTTCGAAATCCCGCTCGATCCGCCCCTCACCAACGGCGAGGATATCACGGTGGTCGTATCGGACGGCGCTGGAAACGATAGCCCGCCGGTTGTCGTCACCGCGCCCGATACGACCGCACCGGCAGCGGCAGACGATGTCGTGATCTCCCCCGACGGCACGACGCTCACCGGCACTGCGGAGCCCGGAGCGACCGTCAATGTCGATATCAATGGTGACGGCACGCCCGATGAAACGGCCACCGTGGGCGATGACGGCACATTCGAAGTACCTCTCGACCCGCCGCTTACCGATGGCGAGATTGTATCCGTAATCGTTATCGATCCGACGGGCAATGAAAGCGATCCAACCCTTGTCGTCGCCCCCGATCTCGTCGCAACGCCGGATACGCCGACCATCGAACCGACTAACGGCACGGAAATTAGCGGCACGGCAGAGCCTGGCACCACGGTAGTCGTACGCGACAGCGCCGGTAATGAAATCGGCACCGATGTGGTGGCGCCGGATGGGAGTTGGTCCGTAACGCCCGACGCACAGCTTCCCGACGGGACGGTCATCATCGTCGTTGCCGTCAATAGCGAGGGGGATCCGAGCCCTGCCGCGACCGCCACCGTCGATGGCATCGCACCCGCGGCTCCGGTCATCGCGCCGAGCAATGGCGAACAGCTGGTCGGCACAGCCGAAGCCGGGTCCACAGTCACCGTGACCGATGGCGCAGGCAATGTGATCGGCACCGACGTCGTCGACGCCAATGGCAATTGGTCGGTCACACCCGCAACGCCGCTTGGAGATGGCGAAACGGTAAGCGCCACGGCGACGGACCCGGCAGGCAATGAAAGCCTGCCCAGCACGGTTGTGATCGAAGCCACCCTCCCCGACATTCCGACGATCGAACCAACGAACGGCGCATTCATCGAAGGCACGGCGGATGCCGGCAATACCATCCTCATCACCGACGGTGACGGCAATCCGATCGGTCAGACGACGGCTGATGCGAACGGCGATTGGTCCTTTACGCCCGACCCGGCCTTAACCGACGGCACGGTCGTCCAGGCCGTGGCGGTCGACGGCTCGGGCACGCAGAGCGCTCCGGCAACCACTATCGTCGACGCGCTGGCCCCTGCCGCGCCTTCGATCGAGCCGACCAACGGCGCCGAAATTGCCGGTACTGCGGAGGCGGGCGCGACCGTCACCGTTACCGACGGCGCAGGCAATATGATCGGCACCGACGTCGCCGACGCTGACGGGAATTGGTCGATTACCCCGACACCTGCTCTTGCCGATGGAACGGTGGTGACCGCCACTGCCACCGACGCCGTGGGCAATGAAGGCCCGGCTGCCACTGCCAGCGTCGATGCGGTCGCGCCGCCTGCCCCGATCATCGGGCCGAGCAATGGGGAGCAGCTCGTCGGCACGGCCGAGCCTGGCGCGACGATTACGCTAACCGATGGCGCGGGAAATCTCATCGGAACGACAACGGCTGACGAGAATGGCGCCTGGTCTTTCACGCCAGATGCCCCTTTAGCCGACGGAACAGTCGTCAATGGCACCGCAACCGATGCGGCTGGCAATGAGAGTGGGCCAGGTTTCGTTACAATCGATGCCTCCCTTCCTGCCATCCCGGTCCTTGAGCCGACCAACGGTTCGGTAATCGACGGCGTCGCCGACGCGGGCAACGTGGTTACGCTGACGGACGGGGACGGCAACTTTATCGGCGAAGTGATTGCAGGGCCCGATGGCAGCTTCAGCTTTACGCCGGATCCAGCGTTACCCGACGGTACAGTCATAAATGCGGTCGCCACCAATATCTTTGGTGATGAAAGCGCCCCCGGCACGATCACTGTCGACGCCGCAGCTCCCGCAGCCCCAACTATTGAACCGAGTAACGGGACCGAGCTTAGTGGCAGTGCCGAGGCCGGGTCGATCATCACCCTGACAAACGGTTCGGGCGGCCTTATCGGCTATGCAGTGACGGACGAGGACGGCTCTTGGTCCTTCACACCGGATCCTGCGCTTTCTGACGGGACGGTCGTCAACGCGACGGCGACCGATGCCGTAGGCAATGAAAGCGGCCAGGGAACGACGACGGTGGACGCCGCCGCACCGCCGACGCCATTCAACCTTGTCGTTACGGTGGACGGATCGCTTCTCACTGGTACGACCGAAGGGGGCGCGGAAGTCCGCGTGGTCGTGGACGGTGACGAGGCTAATCCGATCATCGTTACGGCCGACGCTAACGGCAATTTCTCCATCCCGCTTTCTCCGCCGCTGGTCGATGCGGAAGTACTGACGGTGACGGCCAGCGATGCGCTCGGCAACGAAAGTGCGCCCGGAACGGCCTTCGCACCCGATTTGTCGGCGCCGCTCATCACGGTGCCGGAGGCGGCCGATGGCTATCTCAACGGCGCCGAATTAACCGACGGTATTCAGGTGGATGTCGACATCGCGCCGGGCGTCCGCGCGGGCGATGTGATCAACGTCACCTTCACTGGTCAGAATGGCTATGAGGTGACAGTAGCCCACACGGTAACCGAGGCGGACCGCACGGCGGGCGGCGTGACCGTCACCGTAACACCACCGCCGGATCAGGCCGAATTCCCAGAAGGGCCGGCTACGATCACCGCGTCCGTGAATGGCGGCGAGGAATCAGCACCTGTCGCTACGGTCGTCGACACCATCCCGCCCGCATCGCCGGTCCTGTCGCTCGTCGGCAATGTCCTCACCATTTCGGCCGAGCCCGGAACCGAGCTCACGATCGAAGTGAATGTCGCCGGGATCACGCTCACCGAAACGGTGACGGTCGACAATAGTGGGCTCGCGTCGCTCGACTTGCTGACCGACCTCGGCGCCGAATTGACGCTCGACCAGCTTCTGGAAGCAAACGTCAGCGTCATGGGCGCGGACGCTGCGGGTAACGAAACCAATGTGGTAACACTCGATGTTTTGCCGAGCCTGCAGCAGCCCGTGACCATAGGAGATATCGCGCTCGATGTGGGTCTTTTGCCGCCTGTCCTCGGCATCAGCGGCACCGCTGACCCGGGCTCAAGCCTGCGGGTGGAAGTCATCACGCCATTGGCTTCGGTCTTCGTGACACCGGCTGTCGACCCGGCGACCGGCAACTTCACGATCAATCTGCTTGATCCCGATCTCCTGTCCGATCTCGGCCTGTCGATCACCGACATTCTCAACTTGGGTGCGGGGCTGTCTCTAAACCTCATTGCCACGGATGCCGAAGGCAATGACAGTGCGGTCTATGGCGTGTCCCTCACCGGCGCGGGTCTTGGCCTCAACATCGGCGAGATCACCGTTACAGGCACCAATGGAAACGATGTGCTCGAAGGCCGTGAGGATAGTTCGGAGACGATTGATGCCGGGGCGGGCGCCGACCTCATTCTCAACGTTGGCACCAATGACGAGCTGGATGCGGGCGACGGCAATGACACGATCGAGATCGTCGCGAACAATTTCGACGCGATCGATGGCGGTGCGGGCTTCGACACGCTGCTGCTCTCCGATGGCATCGATTTCGACTATAATGGCACCGGCGTTGGAACGGTCGCCGATATCGAACGCATCAATCTTGGCACCGGCGATGACGGCAGCGTGGTGACGCTGACTGCGGCGGAGGTGGATGCGATCACCGACGGCGATAATATCCTGCAGTTTACCGGCGATGGGAACGATACGCTGAACGTCATCGGGGCAGTCGCCACCGGGGCGACCCAAACGATCGAAGGCATCACCTACGACGTCTACACCTTCGGCAACACGACCCTTTTGGTCGAAGACAATAGCGTGCAGGTCGTCACTGCATGAAGAAGCCCGGGGGGCTGTATGCGTCCCTGTTCAAGCTGGGGCGAGGAAGAATGTGGGCCTTCCTCGCCCCCTTCTTGGCAACCCCGGCGGGCGCAATGCCGCTTGCCGAAGCGGTCCGGCTCGGCCTGGCCAATAATCCGGACGTTCAGGCGGCCAAGGTCGACATCGCGGCGGCGGAGACCGATGTGGCGATTGCGACGAACGGCTATCTGCCTACCCTCAGCGTGTCCGGCGGCCCGCGCAGTTTCAGCTTCGACGACGTGACCTATGACGTAACGGCTGCCCAAACCGTCTATGATTGGGGCCGCACGACGAGCCGTGTGGACGGCGCTAAAGCCCTGAAGCGGCAGGCGGCGGCCGATGCCCTTGTGCGGCGCGATGCGGCAGCGCTCGACATCGTCGAACTCTATCTCGACATCCTCTTGAACGAAGGCCTGATCGAGACGGACCGGCGACATATCGAACGGCTAGAGTTGATCCATCAGATGACCCAGGCCCGCGCGAGTGGCGGCTATTCGGACAAAAGTGAGCCGGAACGGTCCGGCCTTGAACTTGCCCGCGCGCGGGAACGGATGGCGGAGGATGAGGGCCGGCGGCGCGATGTCGGCAATCAGTTTCTGCTGCTCGTCGGTGAGCCTGCGACAAACCTTAACACCCCCTCGCCTGACCCGCTGCTTGCGTCCGCCATGACGCGGGGTTTCGAAGCGGCGGTGCCTGACGCGCCGCTCTACCAGAAGGCGATAGAGGACACGCGGGTCGCGGAAGCGACGGCGCGGGAAGCGCGCGCAGGGCAATTGCCGCAACTCAATCTGGAAGCCAGCACATTGCGGCGCGACCTTGGCGGACGGGCCCAGAGCGACACGATGGTCGGTGTCCGCTTCCGCATGGACACAATGCAGGGTCTGTCGAGCTTCCAACGCGCGCGGGCCGCGCAGCAACGCGTCGAATCCGCGCGCTGGCGCGAAGGCGTCGTGGCCCGCGACATCAGTCGCGACGTGCGCAACATGATCGACATGCTCGACCTGTTGGTGGCGCGGGAGAAAACGCTCCTCGAACAGGTGGATGGATCGGCGGCTCTTGGCCACCTTTATGCGGAACAGTTCGAAGTTGGGCGGCGCGACGTCATCGACCTGCTAAACGTTCAGCGCGAGACGTTCGAAGCTGACCGGCAGGCCATCACCGTCCGCATCGAACAGTTGCGGCTGCACTACCGGATCGCCGCGAAGCTCGGCTTGATCGACCGCTCGCTGGAAGGACCGGAAGCATGACCAAGGATCCACTGCGCGAAGGCCTTGCCCTGCTCTGCCAGACGCTTGGGCGGCCGACAAGCGTGACCGAGCTTGGCGACGGCATGCCGCTCCTCCGGGGACGGCTACCGCTCGACATGGTGCCCCGCGCGCTTCGCCGCATCGACATCACCGCGCGGATCGTCGATTATTCCCTCGAGCATGTCGACAATGTGTTGCTTCCGGCCCTTCTCGTCCTTCGCGACGGACGGACAGCGCTTCTTATGGCCATTGAAGGGGGCGAGGCGGACATTCTGCTACCGGATGCGGGCGGGGGCGCCCAGCGGCTAAGCCAAAGCGAGCTCGCCGCAATCTATAGCGGCACCGCGATCTTCGCGAAGCCGCGCTACAGGGCGGACGGACGGGCAGGCAATTACGCGGCGGAGGATGGCGAGCACTGGTTTTACGGCACGCTCAAGCAATTGAAGCGATCCTATGCCGAGGTTGCCATTGCAGCCTTCACGGCAAACCTGCTCGCGGTGGGTTCTGCGCTCTTCGCTATGCAAGTCTATGACCGGGTCGTCCCGAACTCGGCCTTCGACACATTGTGGATTTTGGCGAGTGGGGTGATCCTCGCCATCATTCTGGAATCCGTGCTGCGTGTGATGCGGGCGCATCTCCTTGACACGCTCGGCAAGGGCATTGACCTCAAACTGTCCACTCAGCTGTTTGAACGTGTGCTCGGGACGCGCCTTGCCGCCAAGCCGCCGTCGCTGGGGGCGTTCAGCACACAAATCCGCGAATTCGAAGGCGTGCGGGAGTTTTTCACCGCCTCCAGCGCGGCGGCGATCAGCGACCTGCCATTCGTCCTCCTGTTCCTTGGCATCATCGCGCTGATTGGCGGAGTCGTCGTCTGGGTGCCGATCATCGCGATCCTGTTGATGCTGGTGCCGAGCATCCTCGCGCAGAAGCAGCTTGCCGCGCTCTCGCGTCAGAACCTGCGGGAGGGGGCGGTCAAGAACAGTATCCTTTTGGAATCCATAGAGAATCTGGAAACGATCAAGGCTTCACGGGCGGAAGGGCGTGCGCTTCACCTTTGGGAAACGTTAACCGCGCAGCTCGCCCGCAGTGCGATGAAATCCCATATGCTGACCGCCAGCCTCAGCCACGGTGCGGCGATGGTCCAGCAACTTTGCTATGTCGGCGTCGTCGTATTCGGCGTTTACCGGATCAGCATCGGCGAGATGACGGTGGGTGCGGTCGTCGCATCCTCGCTCCTCGCGGGCAGAGCCATCGCGCCCATGTCGCAAGTGGCTGGCATTCTCGGTCGTTGGCAGCATACGAAAGTCGCGATGGAAGGGCTGGATCAGCTTATGGCGGCGCCCACCGAGCGGCCAGCGGTCCGGACCTTCGTGCGCAAGGAAAAGCTCTCCGGTCATTACCAGATGGAGAAGCTGCAGCTTCGTCACGGCGACGCGCCGCCGGTGGTGGACGTAAAGGAACTGACCATCAGGCCGGGCGAGCGTGTCGCCCTCCTTGGCGGCAATGGTGCGGGCAAATCATCTTTGCTTCGCCTCCTGTCCGGCCTTGGCGATCCAACAGGCGGGCGGCTGCTGCTTGATGACGTCAGCATCGCGCAGATCGATCCGTCCGACCGGCGCCGCGCGATCGGCTATCTGCCGCAGGATGTGGCGCTTCTCCACGGTACACTGCGCGACAACCTCAACCTCGAAGGGGCGGCCTTGGACGACGAGGATCTGTTCCAGGCGCTGGACGGCGTCGGCCTCGGTGCTTTCGTCCGCGCCAATCCGTTGGGGCTCGATATACCGATCCTTGGTAGCGGCAGTTTTTCCGGCGGCCAGCGGCAGGCCGTGGGTCTTGCCCGCATCATCCTGCAGGATCCCGCCATTCTCCTTCTAGACGAGCCCACCGCCGCCTTCGATCAGGCGAGCGAGACGAACGTCATCAAATATATGGACAAGTGGCTCGGCAGCCGCACGCTCATCGTCACCACGCACAAGAAAAGCCTACTCTCCCTCGTCCGCCGCGCCGTGGTGCTGCGCCAGGGCCGCGTCATCATGGACGGGCCGCTGGACGACGTGGTGAACGGCAATCAGGTGCAGACGCCTCCCGCCGAAGGAGTTGCCAATGCTGGCTAAAGCGCCCTCCGTCGAAAGGTTACGCCGCGAGCTTGGCGACCCCCTGCTTGCCGCCGCGCATCCGGTATCTCGGCCACTGCTCTGGACGATCCTTGGCGTGATCATCCTCTTCGTCATTTGGGCGAGCTGGGCGCAGCTCGACGAAGTGACGCGCGGCGAAGGGCGGGTTGTGCCGTTCAGCCGCGTGCAGAAAATCCAGAGCCTTGAAGGGGGCATATTGGGCCGGCTGATGGTAAAGCAAGGCGATCTGGTGGAGGCGGGCCAGCCGCTCGCCTTGCTCGATCAAACACGCTTCCAGACGTCGTTCGAGGAATCGGCCAACCAGGCGATGGTGCTGAAGGCTGCAATCGCCCGGCTCGAGGCTGAGGTGCTGAATAAGGGCGGCATCGCCTTTCCGGTCGATGTCGATCCAAGCGGATCGATCGCCCGCTCCGAGCGCGAACTGTTCAAATCGCGCCGCGACAAACTGGCGGAAGGGACTGGGTCGATCAGCCGCCAGATCGGAATTGCACAGAACCAGCTCTCGATCCTCCAGCCGCTCGTCGCGCAAGGCGTGGTGAGCGAGATGGAGGCGCTGAAGCTCCGCCAGGATATCGCCACCCACAATGGCAAGCTGGCCGAGCTTAAAAATGGCTATTTCCAGGACGCCTATACCGAACTTTCCGCCAAAAAGGCTGAGCTCGCCGCGCTGGAGCCAATCGTCGCGCAGCGCGGCGATCAGCTGCGCCGCACAGAAATCGTCTCCCCGGTGCGCGGCCGGGTGAATGCGGTTATGATCAACACGAAAGGCGGCGTCATCCAGCCCGGTGAGCCGATCATGGAGGTTATTCCCATCGAGGACCGCCTGCTCATCGAAGCGCGCGTCAAACCCCGCGACGTCGCCTTTCTCGTCCCCGGCATGGCCGCCAAGGTGAAGATCACCGCCTACGACTATACAGTCTATGGCGACCTTAAAGGCACGGTCGAGCAGATCAGCGCCGACACGATCGAAGAGGATACGCCGCGCGGTAAGGAATCCTATTATCAGGTCCTCATCAAAACCGACGGCGCGCAGCTGATGAAGGGGGACAAGGCCTTGCCGATCATCCCCGGCATGATCGCCGAGGTAGATATATTGAGCGGCAAGAGGAGTGTGATGAACTATCTGCTCCGCCCCCTCCTCAAAGCCCGTTTGAACTAACGACCCCGTTTCAGGCGGTTCAACCCCTCATCCAACGCCGAGAGGAAGCGGGAACGGTCGGTCTTGGAAAACGGTGCCGGCCCTCCGACGATGTCGCCGCCCGCGCGGAGATCGGCCATGATGGCGCGGGTTGCGATGGCCGCCCCGATGCTGTTTCCGGTGAAGAGCTTGCCGGTGGGCGCGATAACGGTGGCGCCATTTTTCAGGCAGCGGTCGGCCAGCAGGATGTCCGCCGTGACGACAATGGCTTTGGCAGTCGCCTGATCCGCGATCCAATCGTCGGCTGCATCGAAACCGTCACTTACCACCACTCGTTCGATGAGCGGATGGGGCGGAATGCGAAGGTGGCCGTTGCTGACGATGCTGACCGGCACCTCATGGCGAAAGGCGACCTTGTAGATTTCTTCCTTCACCGGGCAGGCATCGGCATCCACCAGAATGCGGATCATATCTATTTCGCCGTTCATAAGCCGGGGCGATGCAGGCTAAGGAGCCGGGGTGCAAGAATGTTTTGGGCGCAGGGCCCCTGTCATGGTAGGCGCGCGCCATGCTTGGCATCAATGGAATCACGGTGCGCCTTGGCGGGCGGGCAATCCTCGACGGCGCGACGGCGGCGCTTCCGCCGCGCAGCCGCGTCGGGCTTATTGGACGGAACGGCGCGGGTAAGTCGACACTCATGCGCGTTATCGCCGGGATGCTCGATCCGGACGAGGGCTCTGCAGACATGCCGCGCGGGTCGCGCCTCGGCTATATTGCGCAGGAAGCGCCGGGCGGCATCGCAACGCCGTTCGAAACCGTGCTTGCCGCCGACACGGAGCGCGCGGCGCTGCTTGCGGAATCGGAACACTGCGAGGATGCCGACCGCTTGGGTGAAATCCATGAGCGGCTGAATGCAATCGACGCCCACGCCGCGCCATCGCGGGCCGCGCGCATCCTGGTCGGCCTCGGCTTCGATGAAGAAATGCAGCACAGGTCGCTGGAGAGCTTCTCCGGCGGCTGGCGGATGCGCGTCGCGCTCGCCGCCCTTCTCTTCTCCGCACCGGACCTGCTGCTGCTCGATGAGCCGTCCAACCACCTCGACCTCGAAGCGGTGTTGTGGCTTGAGGACTTCTTGAAAAACTATCGCGCGACAATCCTCGTCGTCAGCCACGAGCGCGATTTCCTCAACAATGTGGTGGATCATATTCTCCACCTCGATCGCGGAAAGGTTACGCTTTATCCGGGCGGCTATGACGCCTTCGAACGCCAGCGCGCGGAGCGGCAGGCGCAGCTTGCCGCCGCGCGCGACAAGCAGATGGCACAACGCGAAAAATTGCAGGCCTTTGCCGACCGCTGGCGCGCCAAGGCAAGCAAGGCGAAGCAGGCCCAAAGTCGTTTGAAAGCGCTCGCCCGCATGGCACCGATCGCCGAGCTGGTCGACGACCCTTCTCTCTCCTTCGGCTTTCCAAATCCGCAGGAATTGCGACCACCTTTGGTCACGTTGGATATGGCCTCGGTCGGCTATGGTGAGGCGCCTGTTCTCTCCCGTCTCAATTTACGGCTGGATCCGGACGACCGTGTCGCGTTGCTCGGCCGTAACGGCAACGGCAAGACGACGCTCGCCCGCCTGCTCGCCGCGCAGCTGCCGCCGATGGAGGGCGGTGTGGCAGTCAGCTCCAAGCTGAAGGTTGGCTATTTCACCCAATATCAGGTCGAGGAACTGGACGGTGCCGACACGCCATTCCAGCATATGGCGCGGCTGATGACCGGTGCGACGCCCGCCGCCGTCCGCTCCCAACTCGGGCGGTTCGGCTTTTCGGGCGACAAGGCGATGACGGAGGTGCGCAAGCTGTCGGGTGGCGAACGGGCGAGGCTCGCGCTTGCCCTCATCACTCGCGACGCGCCGCATATGCTAATCCTCGACGAGCCGACGAACCACTTGGACGTCGATGCGCGCGAAGCGCTCGTCCAGGCATTGAATGAATATTCGGGCGCGGTGGTCGTCGTTTCGCACGACCGCCACATGCTGGAACTGGTCGCTGACCGGCTAGTACTCGTAGACGGCGGCACCGCGACTGAATTCGACGGCAGCCTCGACGATTATACGGCCTTCGTTCTCGCCAAGGATTCAGGTGCGGACAAGACGCAATCGAAAGCCAATCGGAAGGATGAACGCCGCCTCGCCGCCGCGGCGCGCGAAAAAGGTCAGGCGCTCCGCAGCCGCGCCAAGAAGGCAGAGGCCGAGACGATCCGCCTCTCCGCGCTTCGCAGCGACATCGACCGGGCCATGTTCGACCCGTCAAGCGCCAACAGGACGCTGGCCGGCCTCACCATGTCCGAGCTGATGAAGCGCCGGGCTGACGTGGAACGGCAGCTTGAGGCGGTGGAAGCCGAATGGCTGGAAGCAAGCGAAGCGCTGGAGGATTTGGCGGCGTGAATCAGCAAGGCTGAATTCAACGCCGCCCTTTCATCTCTTAATAGCTGAACGTCACCGAAAAATTCAGGCGCCAGTCCTCAGCCTGCGTATATGGGCCATCGGCCAGCGCATAAGCGCCTTCCAATGTCGCGTTGAACAGGCGATCGACCTGCAAATTGAAGCCGCCGCCAATTGCTGCGAGCACCTCTTCCTCATCGACCCGGCGCGTCTTGCCGTAGCCGCTGTCGGCGAAGAGATAGGGTTGAACCGTGGTTGCGATCGACTTCGCCTTCCCCAACAGGATCCCCTGACCGAACAGCGTATGCCGCACCACGACACCGCTGTCATATCCGCCGTCTTCCAGACCATAGCCACGGATCAGGCTCGGCCCGCCAAGTCCCATCTGTTCTGAATCCGGCAACGGGCCTGTTGCATATTGCCCGATGATTTCGGTGTTGAGATAGGCCGAGCCCAACCGCGACGACTGGCTGTAAAACGCATTCACATAGGCATAAGTGCTGTCGGTCACCCGGCCCCCGGTGTGATAGCGGAAGGCGCCGTCGCTATTATCCGTTCCGATGCCGCCGGGGCTGGCGTGCAACGTCACGCTCAGATTGGTGCGGCCGTTTGAACTCGCCGTCGCCTTTTCAAGGCCGATGTAGAATTGCCGAACGTCGGCGGACACATCGTCAACCGGAATACCGAAGAAAAAGAGTTTGCGGCGACTGTTTCGCAATTCGACACCCACGCGCATGTCGCCCAAGGCATCAACCGCCTGCCGCCAGCCAACGACGCCTTCGACGATTTTCTGATCGACGGAGAAAGGATATACATCCTGCCTGATCCGAACATGGTTGAAGGTCGCCTCCAACGCATTGCGCGGCGCCATGACGAGGTTGAGGATGCCGGCATGGCTGACGTAATTCGGGCGGCTCGTATCGAAAATGTCGGTCGAGCCGGTGAATTGATAGGACAGCGTGGCGTCCGGCAATATGCTCAGCGGCGCCACCTGGAAACCGGCGAAGAGCCGCTCCCGCTCCGACGAAGAACCGCTATTCGCGGCGCCCGCATAAACCCGCCACGGCTTGCTCTCGTTAAGCAGCAGCGACAGGTTCGATGCACCAGTCTGCGCGCCGGGAGCGAAGACGGCTTCCACCCGGCGGAAGGGATTGCGGTTAAGCCAGTCGAGATCCTGCTCCAGAGCGGTCGCGTCGATGGGTTCACCGGTTTTTTGACGCAGGCTGCGAACGATGTAATCGGCCGATGTCCGACCGCTTTGCGAGTCAATGGCGCCCGCAGTGAACTCGACGACCCTGACGTTGAGCGTGCCGGTCGTGACTTCCTGTTCCGGCGTCGATAGCGATACGAAGGGATAGCCCTTTGCGCGATAAAAGCGCGCGATATCGGCCTCGATCTGAGCAATGAGAAGCCGGGACATCGGCTTGCCGATATAAGGCGCCAGTAAGGCCTGACCCTCCGTCGTGTTAAGGCGCGCCACGCGGCTGACGTCGACCGCCACTGTCGGCTCAGCCACCACAGTGTCGGCCGGACCCAAGACGACGATCCGCGCAAGATTGAAGCCAAACGGCGTCGCGTCTTCGCTGGCCGGAGCCGCATCCGGCGCGATCGGATCGCTCGCGCGTGTTTCAACGCCCGGCGGCAGGTTGCGCTCCACCTGGGCAAAGGCAGGCGCGTGGATGACGGCCGCCGTGGCGAGAAGCAGGATATTTCGGAAGGAAGAGTGCATGGGTCAGCTCGATGTTAAAGGGCATGGCGCAGGTTGCGCGGGCAAGTTGGCTGGATAGATGCTGAGCGTCTCGTTTTCGGGCGAGCAGTCGCGCAGGAAGCGGATGGCCGACACGCGATCGGTTTCGACGTTCGGAATATGCCTTTCGATAACCGGGAGGCCGGCCACCTGATTCGTCGGATCGTCGCCCTGTCCCGTCGCGGGGCGCGGCATGACCCTCAGCGTGGCTCCGACAAACCTCAAATCGTAATTGCTGCCCGCCGAGAGCCCATTATTGGTGATGGCATAATTCCCCACCCGCGAGTTGGTCGTCGCTGCCGTCGTCAACCCGCCGGTCAAGGTGTCGTTGTTGACCAGGCCCTGCGCCGTGAAGGTGAATTCCGGATTGGCCTCACCATAATTGCGAACCTTGTTATCGGCGGTCACGATCAGGGTGCGAGGAACGACCTGCAGGCTGCCGTTCCTGAAGGTCAGTGTGTAGTTGCCGCTCGCCGTCAAGCCGCCCTGAGTGATCGCATAAGCGCCGACATTCGATGTAGCCGTCGCCTCGGTCGCGAGATCGCCGAGCAACTGGTCGCCGTTGACGAGACCGATTGCGTCGAACCCCAGGAGCGGATTGGCATCGCCATATTGCCGGCTCTGATTCTTCGCAGTCACGATCAGCGCACGCGGAGTGACTTGCAAAACGCCGTCCTTGAACGTCATCACGTAATTGCCGCTCGCGGTCAGTCCGCCTTGCGTGATGGCGTAATTGCCAACGTTCGATGTCGTGGTCGCCGTCGTCGTCATCGTGCCTGAGAGCGTGTCACCATTAACCAGGCCGTCAGCGACATAAGTCAGCGCTGGGTTGCCATCTCCATACACACGGCTTTGGTTGCTGGCCGTCACCAGCAATGCGCGCGGCGTCACTTGCACATTGTTGCCGACATAAGAGATGGCGTAGTTGCCGCCCGCAGTCAGATCGTTCAGCCCAATCGCATAAGAACCGACGTTGCTGCGGATGTCCGCAAGGGTCGAAAGGCCGCCCATCATCAGATCGCCGTTGACGAGGCCGTCGCCCGACACCGTGTAGGTGAGCGCCGGATTGGCATCGCCATAAGTGCGGCTTTGGGCATGAGCAGTTACGACGATGTTTCGCGGCAGAATTGTCAGGGTACCCGGCGTGAATGCGATGCTGTAATTATCGCCAGCGCTGAGTGACCCCAGTTCGATGACATAATCTCCCACCTTTGAATATTGCGTTGCCTTCGTGAACAACTCCCCGGTCAGCTCATCTTCGCCCAAAAGGCCGGTGGCGGTGTAGGTGAAGATCGGGTTGGCTTCGCCATATTTGCGTGTGAAGTCATTCGCCACGACGGTCACAAGAATGCCCCGCCGGTCGATAACCCAGGTGCCGGTACGACGCTCTGTCACCGTATAATTATTGTTGGCGAGTTCACCGACGACCGTCAGCGTGTAGCTGCCAACCCCGTCTGTGCTGGTCAGGTTGAAGCTGTTCGACAGGCCGAGAAGGTCTTCAACCGTATCTCCGTTCACCAGCCCAACAGCCGACAGGCCAGGGTTCGTCACCACATCGCCATAGATCGAGCTGCCGCCAAGCGCCGTCACCGTAATGTCGCGCTTGCCGATCACCCACTGGCCGTTCTGCCGGGTCACCTCATAATTGTCGCCAATGAGGCTGCCGTTCACCGTCAAGGTGTAGGTGCCCGCATCGCTCGCCTGCGTCAGATTGAAGCTGTTCGACAGCCCAAGCTCTTCAACCGTGTCGCCATTCACCAGATTGTCAGCCAGCAGACCCGGGTTCGTCACCACATCGCCATAGGTCGACGAACCACCAAGCGCCGTCACCGTCAGCGCACGCTTGCCGATCACCCACTGGCCACCGATCCTGTCGGTCACATTGTAATTGGCGTTGGTCAGCACACCGTCCACGCTCAGCGTATAGGTGCCAGCATCGCTCGCCTGCGTCAGGTTGAAGCTGTTCGCAAGACCCGTCAGCACGGACGCGTCTTGGCCGTTCACCAGCCCAACAGCCGACAGGCCAGGGTTCGTCACCACATCGCCATAGATCGAGCTGCCGCCAAGCGCCGTCACCGTAATGTCGCGCTTGCCGATCACCCACTGGCCGTTCTGCCGGGTCACCTCATAATTGTCGCCAATGAGGCTGCCGTTCACCGTCAAGGTGTAGGTGCCCGCATCGCTCGCCTGCGTCAGATTGAAGCTGTTCGACAGCCCAAGCTCTTCAACCGTGTCGCCATTCACCAGATTGTCAGCCAGCAGACCCGGGTTCGTCACCACATCGCCATAGGTCGACGAACCACCAAGCGCCGTCACCGTCAGCGCACGCTTGCCGATCACCCACTGGCCACCGATCCTGTCGGTCACATTGTAATTGGCGTTGGTCAGCACACCGTCCACGCTCAGCGTATAGGTGCCAGCATCGCTCGCCTGCGTCAGGTTGAAGCTGTTCGCAAGACCCGTCAGCACGGACGCGTCTTGGCCGTTCACCAGCCCAACAGCCGACAGGCCAGGGTTCGTCACCACATCGCCATAGATCGAGCTGCCGCCAAGCGCCGTCACCGTAATGTCGCGCTTGTTGATTTTCAAAGTACCGACATAAGCAATACGTGATGCGCCGCCTATCTGCCGCGTGCCGGAAACACCCGATCCCGAAATGGCGTAAGATCCTACATTAGTGCCTCTATCGGTGCTCGTACTAAAACTTCCCGTTCCAGTTCTCGAATTCCAGAACCCATCGCCAATGTAGCTGATCGGCGCACCGCTCAGGACGGAATTGTCATCGCCATAAATGCGTGACAACTCTCCGATATAGACGCCCACCACTCCCGAAACGCCATAGAGTTCGGGCATGTAGGTTCCGTCTGCGGGCGCCCAGGTACCTGCAATATCCCATCCGGCGAACGTTCTCTGATCGCGCATCTGCGCGTCGGTCCTGCCTTCGCCGCCATCGCTGGTTTGGACGCCGCTTGTCGTAAGGTTCCAATAACTATTTCGAACAACACCAACGCTCCCCTCGTCGGTGCCGTTTCTACCGACAAGGCCGCCGAGAATCCCCTCCTGCCCCTGCTTCGTTACCACTCCCGCAGCATAGGTGAAATCAATAGCCCCGCTATTTTCACCGACAAGGCCACCGGCAATGCCGTTTGAAATCCCCCTGAGGGTAACGCTTCCAGTAGAGTAAGCCAGCCTGACGGCCTCGGTATTAACGCCCACGAGGCCGCCGACAAAATTGTCGCCAATGACCTCGCCGCTTGCATAAGCATGGCTTATGAGAACATTATCCACACCTACCGGCTTATAGTTCTCGCCGACGAGACCCCCGACCCTCGTATTCCCAAAAACGTCGCCACTTGCGAAGGCGTTGGTGAGCATACCTGAATTGACGCCCACAAGACCGCCGACCCAATAATTACCCTGCACACGACCAGTGGCGTAAGAATCGATCACCACAGAGTTAAGATTACGCCCTACGAGGCCGCCAATGGCATTACTGCCCTCTACGCCACCTGTAGCATAACTGCGCTCAATCCGTGCTCCGGCATAATTGTATCCTGCCAGCCCCCCTACTTCATATCCCTGTTGAGTTGGATCTCCGTCGACAGGCGAAGACACTTTTCCTGTTGCCCGAGACTCCGAAATTATCGCTTGGGCGCCGTGATTTGCCCCAACTAGTCCGCCCGCACGAGCGACCCCGAAAACCGTGCCACTCGCTGACGATCGCGAAACAAGTCCCTCATTTGTCCCGATGAGACCACCGACATTCCCCCTCGTCGCAGTGACCGCGCCCGACGCGCTGGAATCGAAAATTTGCCCATGCGTGATACCGTCGTCAAAATTATAACCAACAAGCCCCCCGACAGCAGTACGCCCGTCTACTGAACTGCTTGACGAAGAGTTCCTGATGAGGCCGTAGTTCGTACCGACAAGGCCACCCGCCGCAAAGTCATCGCGATCATCGTCAATTCCCAATTTGAGAACGTGATTAGCCGAGGAGGAGTTAAGTATGGTTCCACGATTAGTCCCGACAAGTCCGCCATAATCGATCCAACCCTGGACCAATCCCCCAATTGCAGTTGAATCAGTTAGCGTACCGCTCCAGAGAACGCCGACGAGGCCGCCGAGGCCGACGGTTTGAAGTCGAGCACCCGTTACATCTGCGGACGAGGTAACGTGAGATATCATTGCTCCAAGTGATGTGCCAATAAGGCCGCCGGTCCCCCTGCCCCCAGAAACCAAGCCGTCAGAATGAGAATAGGTGACGGTTCCACCAATAGTGAAGCCAATCAGACCGCCGATGTTTCCTCCCCAATTCGCACTGCTTACAACATTGTCTGTCGAACTGTTCGTTACGGTGCTATGCTCGGATCGGCCGATCAAACCGCCGGCGCTCAAAGTCCCTTGCACTTCTCCGTAGGCGTGGGTGTCGTTGATCATCCCTTTTGTGCTGAGACCCAATACACCGCCCGTGTTTTCGCCGGTTAGTATTTGCTCCTCAAAGATGTCGCCCGTCCCATAGGAAACCACATTTGCACGGGATATGACATTGTCGAGAATGAACTCGTCAATTTCACTTCCGCCGCGACCCAAGATGCCGCCCACGTTGAGCTGGCCGGTGACTGAAGCGCCGGTCAGCGCCTGTGCTTTACGGATTGTGCCGGTACTGTGCCCCATCAGTCCGCCGACATCCAGCTTGCCGCTGACATGGGAATTGGAACGGACGTTCAGGAGGTCGCCGCTACCAAAACCAGCAAAGGCACCGACCAGATAAGTTCCGCTTATCGAACCATTGAGCAGCCGGGTATCGCGGATACTGCCTATCAGGTTCGTGACGAGGCCGACGGCCTTTCCGCCGTTGAATTCGCGGGCGTCGATCATCAGGTCATCGATGCTGTTGCCCAGACCTGTCAGAATGCCGGTGAAGCCGAATGTTCCCTCGCCGATAGGCTTAAAGCCCTTAGAACCATCGCCATTGTTCCAGCCTGCGGTGGCGGATGCATTGATATTTTCGGCGAGCGCGTAATAGCCGGCCCGGTTGAGATCCATGTCCTGTAGCTGGTTGATGTCATGGATCAGCGTGTAATTCTGACCCTCGATGTTCAGCGTGGCGTTCGTGCCAGTCAATGTAATGCGCGCTGAGTTATCGAGATTAACGAAATAATCGCGACCTGCGCCATGATCGAGGACGAGGCCGGCATCAGTGCCATATGCGGTAATATTGGCATTGATGTGGATGTCACGCTCGGCCGCCAGAGTGAGCTTCGTGCTTCCTTCCCAAGTTATTGCATCGTTCACGATGATGTCGCCGGTGCCCCCAACCGTACCAGCCAACTTCCTGATTGTGACGTTATTTTCGTCAAGCGCATTCGATAACGCGGTGCCGCTGATATTGCCGGCAGAGCCGACGGTAAAATCCCTAGAACTGATCAGCCAGTTACCTGTCGCGCCACCATTACCGAGTGTCGTGATCACTGCATCGCCGGCGACTGTTACTTGGGCAGACGAGGTTCCAATTGTCCCTCCCGCACCGGCGACTGACGCACCGATGAGCACCGTGCCTGTGCCGATAGACACGCTTGCACCTTTAGCGTCACCGATAGTTATCGTTCCACCTGCACCACTTTTTGTCAGCGCGGAAATTTCGGTGCTCGAGGTGTTAATAACTCCTCCGGTGCCTGCGGTCAGGAATACCCGGCCATCGACCGATGCCACTCCGGTCGCCCTAATTATGCCTTGGGTGGCGCCAGCGAGTGCAAAGATGTTACCACCATTGGCTCTCAGCTCCGCTACCGCAGCTTGGATCGTTCCGTGATTGTGGATAGTTCCGCTTGGGGCGGCAAACGCCACCCTTAGGCGGCCGTCCGCATGCGCAGTATTCGCGAAAGTGAAGGTGGACCCAGCGGCCAGCCCGACTGTGCCATTGCTGGCGATCAGCGTGCCGTGATTTTCAACCTTCATCGCACCGAGTATGATATCGCCGCCAGCAGCGCCGATTTGGCCCAGATTAACGACGGCTTCGGTCGAGGGGCCGTTGAATTCGTTGCTGCCGTTCTGGAAATTTTCGTTCGTGATGCCCAAAGTCGAACCGACGAACGATCCGCCAACATTGATGACCCCGTCCTTGCCGACTACGATGCCGTTCGAATTGATGAGATAGACCGATCCCGTAGCGGTCATTTCACCGTTCAGGTACGATGTCGATGTCCCCTTTACACGGTTTAAAGTCGCGCCCGATCCGTTGTTGAAATGAACCTTTTCATTTTCCCCAATCGAAAAGGTTTGCCATTCGATGATCCCTTTATTGGAGAATTGCTCAATGTTGAGCACGCCACCTGACGGCGTTCCGATCGAGATATCGCCCGAAACCACATTCCCGCCAGAAGGCAGGGCAACCTGTGCCGACGCCGGAGCTGCAACGATCAAAAGGGGCGGCACCAGAGCAGTGGTACCCAACAGGCGCCAGGAAACTTGATCGGAAACGTGCGTGGCAACGGCATGGCGGGTTGCCGCCGGGTTCGGCGCAACGGTCATTTCAATTCTCCTGGAATTTATCGATCGGGCAGTTCAGGCCCCGAATGGCGGGGCAAAGTGCATCAAGGCCGATACTTGGCCGAAACGACACGCATCGCGGACGCGCAAAATGCGAATTGGGCGGACGAACCGCGCGCTTTGACGATATTCATGATCACCCCCGCGATGTCCATTCGACATCTCTCGACTGCCAAAACTAACAGGATCGTTAATCGGGCATCAACCATCTTGGTCGCGTGAACATCCATTTTTATCGCAAAACTTGGTTACCAGCCGGACATATCGAATTCCGTTCTAGCGATGATCTTGGTGGACCATTTTCCATAAGCCGATAGAAGCACAGCTAATTTCGTTGGGGTGGCAGATGTCCTTTGTTCCTGCTTCATGGCTGCTGTCTGTGCTGCTTTTCATCGGCGGGGCGGTAGTGGGCAGCTATCTCGGGACGATCCTCATTCGATGGCCCTTAGGGCAAAGCGCCACCACCGGGCGCTCACATTGCGATGGATGTGGAAGGACGCTGGGGACGCTGGACCTCATTCCCTTATTGTCCTTCGTCATCGCGCGTGGGCGATGCCGGGCTTGTGGCGGCAAGATCGACCGCAAGCATTTGATGATGGAGATAGGCGCGGCAGGCGTCGGACTGATGGCTGCGCTGGCGCATGGCTGGCCGATCGCATTGCTATCGGCCTGCCTAGGCTGGTGGCTGCTCATCCTCGCTGCCCTTGATGCCGAACACCAATGGCTGCCTGACCGTCTGACCCTGCCCCTGTGGCTCGCCGGGTTGGGGGCGGCGCTCCTGAATGCCGGTCCTTCGCTGACGGATCGGCTGATCGGGTCCATTGCGGGGTTCGCGATATTGGCCACCATCGCTTTTTCCTATCGGCGCATTCGTGGGCGTCAGGGGCTGGGCGGTGGCGATCCGAAGTTGTTCGGAGCGCTCGGCGCCTGGCTCGGTTGGCAGCATCTTCCTTTCCTGCTTCTCTTCGCCTCGATCCTTGGCCTCGCATCCGCTGCCTTGGGCCATGCTCGCGGTCAGGTGATCGAGCGGCACTCTCGCCTGCCCTTCGGTACTTATCTCGCCATTGCGGGGTGGATTTTGTGGCTGCTTATCGCCTGAACCATTTTCATTGAACGGTCACAGGATTGTAATCGAAGTCACGCGCAACACCCCTAACGCATCTGCTTGAACTACAAGCAGCCGTGCCGCGTCCGCGCATGGCGGGGAGAGCGCGATGATGACAGTGCCGGCCGCGCATACGGTAAAGGCGTTCGACGATGATCTCGAGCGATTGCGCGCGCTCGTCGCCGAAATGGGCGGCCTTGCCGAAGCGGCTTTGGGTCACGCCACCGACGCCTTGATCCGCCGCGATCCGTCGCTCGCCGCCATGGTGGTCGCCGAGGACCGCAAGATCGACAGGATGGCGACCGAGATCGAGCGGGAAGGGGTCTGCATCATCGCACTGCGCGCGCCGCTGGCCGACGATCTGCGTGAAGTCGTATCGGCACTCAAGATTGCGGTGCTCATCGAACGGCTCGCCGATTTTGCCAAGCATATTGCCGGCCGCGTGACGGTGATCCAGGATCATCGCGGAATCGAGCCCCTCTCAGTCCTCCCGGCCATGTCGGTCACGGTGAAGGATGTGGTGCGCACCGCCCTCGACGCCTTTGCCGCGCGCGATCCGGAACCCGCGCTTCAGGTCGGCCGCCAGCGCCGCATCGTCAGCGATTTCTACGACAGCCTCTTTCGTGCGCTTCTCACGCACATGATGGAGGATGCGCAAACCATCACGCCCTGCGCCCACCTCCTCTTCATCGCGCAAAGCCTGGAACGCATTGGCGATCATGCCGCGATCATCGCGGAGGTCGTTCACTATGCGGCCACCGGTGAGCGGGTGCGCGACGATAGCGACGACACCGATCCTTCATCCGCCGGAACACGATAATATGCCCAAAAGCCGTATGCTCATCCTGGAGGATGATGCACCCCTCGCCCAGCTTCTCACCTATAATTTCGAGCGAGAGGATTTCGAGGTTCAGCATACGCCGAGCGGCGAGGAAGGCCTGGTCCTTGCGCAAGAATTTCAGCCGGACGTCATCCTGCTCGATTGGATGCTGGAGGAATTGTCGGGGATCGAAGTGTGCCGCCGGCTCCGCCGCACGGGTAACACGGCCAATATCCCCATCGTGATGCTGACGGCGCGCGGCGAGGAAGCGGACCGCGTGCGCGGCCTCGAAACCGGAGCCGACGATTATGTGACGAAGCCGTTCAGCCCGCGCGAACTGGTCGCGCGGGTGAAAGCCGTGCTGCGCCGCGTGCGCCCGGCGCTTGCAGGGGCGATGCTCAATTATGCCGACGTCGAAATGGACATTGCGACCCACAAGGTGCGCCGCAACGGCCGTGTCGTCCAGCTGGGGCCGACCGAATTCCGCCTTCTCAAGCATTTCATGGAGCATCCCGGCCGCGTCTTCTCGCGGGAGCGCCTGCTCGATAGCGTCTGGGGGCGCGATGCCGATATCGAGGCGCGCACGGTGGACGTGCATATCCGCCGCCTCCGGCTCGCCCTCAACGACTTTGGTGGCAAGGATCTCGTCCGCACGGTAAGGTCGGCGGGCTATGCTCTCGACCACGAACGTTAGGATCGCGCCCGCGACCACCGAAGCCGAACGGAAACGCCAGCGCATCGTCCTCATGGGCGGTGGCGCCGTGATCGCGGCTCTCTTGGCCTATCTATTCTGGCCGGTCGAAAATACGTCGTCCGCGGTGGACGTGGAGGTGGTCGCGCCGCCCGCACAGGCTGTACCCGTGCCACCCCCGCCCATCGCGCCACCTGTCGCGGCTGCTCCCCTGCCCGACTATCAATTGTTCGGCATTGGCGGCGGCGGTGAAAAGGGCCGCGCGGCGATTATCGGCTTGCCCGGCGGCGGCCAGCGTGTCGTGCCCGCCGGCCGTGCGATCGGCCCGGGCGTCACGATGAAAGAGGTGGGCGCCGACTACGCGATCTTGGCGACGCCGGGCGGCGAAAAGCGGCTTGAATTCAGAAAGGCGGGGCAAACCATCACGCCAAGCCAGAGCATTCCTCCGGCCACCGGAGGCTTTAATGCGCCCGCCCTCGCCACGCCCGCAGCGCGGCAGCAAGCGACCACGCACTATCGGTTGGGTATGGAGCCCCGGACACAGGGAGCGAATATCACCGGCTATCGTATAAAGGGCGCCAACCTTCCCTTGCTCAGCGCCGCCGGATTACAGGCGGGCGACACGCTCCTTTCCGTCAATGGCGAAGCGCTGGACAGCGAGGAGCGCTTTTTCGCTCTGGCGGAAACCTTAAGCTCCACGCCCACCGCGCGCATCACATATGAACGTAACGGAAAGACTCTGACTGCAGAAGTCAAACAACGGTGAAGCATTACATTCACATGACAAAAATTTAACAGAAATAATACTCAAAGTATCTCATATCAGAACACGATTGTTCCTTTCCTGTAATATTACCGCCACATACTGTCCCTAACCCCATCGCAACGGAATCGCACTTTCCGCGACCCGGAACGACAACTTGTTTCAACACAAGGGGGTTACATGTCTTCTTTCCGTAAATTACTGCTCCTCGGTATCGCCGCGCTTCCTCTCGCGGCTTGCGGCGCCGATGATATCGCTTCGCCGGGCGAAGGCGTGATCATTCCAGGACCGGGTGGCGGTTCACCGACCCCGCCGCCGCCGCCCGCTCCCGGCACCCCCGCGGCAACCTGCCCGACCGGTACGACCGACGGCGGCGAAATCCTCGCCAATCGCCGCGTCTGCCGCCTTCCCAACCAGATCACCGGAAACACCGTCGTCCGTAACGCGCAGGGCGTCGCTTATGCTCTTTCGGGCCGCGTCAACGTCGGCGTCGACGTCGGCGGCAACGGTCAGGCCGCTGGCGGTCAGGCCGCGACGCTGACCATCGAACCGGGAGCCGTCCTGTTCGGCGCGTCCGGCGCGGACTTCCTGGTCGTCAATCGCGGTTCGCAGATTTTCGCGGAAGGCACGCAGACCAGCCCGATCATCTTCACCTCGCGCCAGAACCTCGCCGGCTCGGCAACCGACAGCAGCTCCAACCAATGGGGCGGCATCATCCTGCTCGGCCGCGCACCGATCAGCAATTGCGACGGCGGCGCGACCGGCGGCTCGGCAAGCTGTCAGAAGCTCGTCGAAGGCCCGGGTGCCAATGCCTATTATGGCGGCGATGTCGCGGCGGACAGCAGCGGCTCGATGCGCTATGTGCAGATCCGCTACACCGGCTTCTCGCTCATCGAAGGCAACGAGCTTCAGGGTCTCACCACCGGCGGCGTCGGCTCGGGCACGAACCTGCAGTTCATTCAGATCCACAATAGCGGCGACGACGGCATCGAAATCTTCGGCGGCCGCCACAACATGAAGAATATCGTCATCACGGGCGCCGACGATGACAGTCTCGACACCGATTTCGGGTATAAAGGCTTCATCCAATATGTGATCGCCATCCAGCGTGATCAAGCCGCTGGAAATAGCGGCGACACGATCATCGAAGCGGACTCAACTGACGACGGCCTGTTCAACTCCACTCCGCGTCAGAACACCCGCCTTGCCAACTTCACCTTCGTTCAACGCCGCACCGGCCGCAGCGCCATTCTGCTTCGCGGCGGCACCGATTATGCGCTCTACAACGGCGTTGTCGTCGGGCCGACCAACTGCCTCGACATCGACACGGCGGAAACCGTGCAGACGACGGGTGACGATGAAGCCGGCATTCCGCGCTTCAATTCGGTTGCCTTCTCCTGCCCGACCGCCTTCGATCCGGACTCGGACGATTTCGAAGGTCCGACCTTCAACGCGGGCGCGAACAACAATTCTGCTCTCGTCTCGACGCTCACCAACCTGTTCGTGAACGGTGCGAATGAAACCGGGGTTCAGGCTTTCGCCACCCTCTCAACGATCAGCGCCTATTTCACGAACACCAATTATATCGGCGCCGTCCGGGACGCGTCCGACACCTGGTATCGCGGCTGGACCTGTGACTCGGCCTACGCGCCGTTCGGAAGCAACGCCGCCTGCACCGCGATCCCGGTGAGCTGATAACAACATCCAAATGACCGGGGGCGGTGGTGAGAGCCGCCGCCCCCTTTTTCTCATTCAAATCCCAGGGGGTCTTACCCATGCCGACGGCGCTCAAATTCGGGAGCCTGCTGCTCCTCACCACCGCGCTTCATGCGCCTGCCGCTTTTGCCCAGGACGCTGCTAATGTCGCCGAAACCGACACGGGCGCCGCGCTCGAAACCGCAGTACCGGACGATAGCGCCGAAGACCAGGGTATCGTCGTCACCGGCAATATTCCCGAAGTCATCCGTGCGGCCCCCGAAGTCGTGTCGGTCCTCTCGGCGGAAGACATCGCCCGCACTGGCGACGGCGACATTGCCGGGGCGCTACAGCGCGTCACGGGCCTCAGCGTGGCGGGCAACGGCTTC
This sequence comes from Allosphingosinicella vermicomposti, assembly GCF_003012815.1. Lineage (GTDB taxonomy): Bacteria > Pseudomonadota > Alphaproteobacteria > Sphingomonadales > Sphingomonadaceae > Allosphingosinicella > Allosphingosinicella vermicomposti. Next base: position 206,066 of record NZ_PXYJ01000002.1, read on the forward strand.
GTCTACGTGCGCGGTCTTGGCGATCGCTATTCGCTCGCCCTTCTGAACGGCCTCGCCCTGCCCTCGCCTGAACCGCTGCGCCGCGTTGTGCCTCTCGACATCTTTCCCACCAGCCTTCTTGAAGGCACGGTCGTCCAGAAAAGCTATTCGGTGAACTATCCCGGTGAATTTGGCGGCGGCGTGATCGACCTCACGACGTCGGCAATCCCGCGCGAGCCGTTCCTGTCGTTCGGCGCCAGCGTCAGCGGCGACACGGAAACGACTGGCCAGCTTGGATATACCTATTATGGCAGCGATACCGACTGGTCGGGCTTCGACGATGGCGCCCGCGACATTCCCCTTCCGCTCCGCGAGGCGATGAATGCGGGCGTCCTTATCAACGAAGGCGAGACCTTCAGCCGCGGCGACATTCAGAATATCGCGGCAAGCCTGCTCAATTCGGCGACGACCGTCGTGCAGCGCAACGACAATATCCCCGCCAATTTTTCTGCCGATCTGAACGGCGGCACGACCTGGTATGCAGGCGATGTCGAACTGGGCGTGATCGCATCGGCCGGTATCAGCAACAGCTGGAAAACGCGCGACGCTATCCAGCAATCGGGCGGCCTCAACACGGTCGCGAGCGACTTCCGCTCCGTCCGCACCGACAATCGCATGGTCGTGAACGGCCTGTTCGGCCTTGGCGCCGAATTTGATGGCAACACGCTGCGCTGGACCAACGTCTATATCCGCGACACGCTGAAGCAGGCCCGCCTCGCCGCCGGCTACAGCCTGTCGGTTGGTGATCCGAACCCCGATCTGCCGCCGCAGCTCATGCGCCAGGGTACGGCGTGGTTCGAACGCCAGCTGATCAATTCGCAGCTGGTCGGCGAATTCGACATCTCCGACGTCGAAATGGACGTTCGTCTCGGCTATGCCAACTCACAACGCGAAGCGCCCTATGAGCGCAATTTCAGCTATCTCTACAATGAAGACGTCGAAGATTACGTCAATAACCTGACCGCCACGGGCCAGAGCGCGACCGTTTCATTCAGCGACCTCAATGAAGACGTCTATAATGCGGCAGTCGATTTCAGCCATCGGGTGGACGGCACGCGCCTGACCCTCTCGGGCGGCCTCGCTTACCTCAACACGCACCGTAACTCGGTTCGCCGCGACTTTGCTTATCGTCCGGCGGACAGCCTCAGCGTCGCCGTTTCGCAGTCGCGGCCGGATTATCTGGTGTCGGATTTCAACATCTACACCTATGATATCCTGCTTGTCGAAACCTCGGCTCTCGCAGGCGCTGCGGCTTATGAGGCGGATCTCGAAATCTTCGGCCTCTATGCTCAGGCCGCAGCAGATCTGTCTTCGACGGTCAGCTTCAATGCCGGCGTTCGCTATGAAGACGGCAAGCAATCCGTCGCCCAGATCGATCTGTTCAACCAGGGCGGCATCGTTCAGCCCGCCCCGGTCGAAAAGGGCTATTTGTTGCCCGCCGCGACGCTGACCTGGAATATCAATCCGGACATGCAGCTGCGCCTCAACGCGTCGAAGACATTGGCGCGCCCGCAATTCCGCGAGCTGGCACCGCAAATCTATCTCGATATCGAATCCGACCGCCAGTTCATCGGCAACCCGTTCCTGGTCGACAGCCAGCTCTACAATGCCGAAGCGCGGTACGAATATTATTTCGGCCGCGAACAGCGCCTCAGCCTCGCCGGCTTCTTCAAGCGGATCGAAAACCCGATTGAGGCGGTCGCGTCATTCGCCGGTGGCGGCACGCTGCAGACGACCTTCGCCAACGCGCCGAAAGCCGATCTTTACGGGTTTGAGGTGGAGCTTCAGAAGTATTTCCCGCTCGACAGCGTCGGCGGCTTGTTCGGCAACCGTCGCGCAGTGGTGATCGCCAATTATACGTTCAGCGACTCTGCCTTGAAGGTCGACGCGGACGATGAAACGATCATCAACGACAATCGCGGTTATCGTCCGGCGTCAGAAGTGTTCGGCAACGGTGATCCGTTGACGGGTCAGTCGAAGCATCTCGCAAACCTCCAGCTCGGGTTCGAAAATACCGATCGCCTTTCACAGCAAACCCTTCTCCTCACTTATGCGAGCGAGCGCGTGACGAACCGCGGTCCCGTCCTCGGGACGACCCGGCAAGCGGATATCGTGGAACGCCCCGGCCTTCGTCTCGATTTTGTGGCTCGTGAAGGCTTTACGGTCGCCGGCAAGGATCTTGAGCTGAAATTCGAAGCCCGCAACATTACGGGCACCGACTATCTCGAATATCAGCAGGACGACATCCGCATCATTAATAACGGCTATGACGTTGGCACCAGCTTCTCATTGGGACTGGGCGTGAAGTTCTGATGCCGAGGGCCGCCCGCGACTTAAGTTGCGGGTGGCCCGCTCGTCCATTCGACTCAGCCCAGCGCGCAGGGCTCACGGTTCGTCGGAAGCTCAAGCGATTAAGCTGACAGAAACACCGATAAGGTTATGATGCAACGCTCTGGCGGCAAATGACTTTGCGAGGGCGTATCATAATATGGCGAATAAGCGCGAATTGACGGATAAGGGACGGTCGATTGCCGTGGTCGGCATCAGCCTGGCCGCATTGCTCGGCATTTCCGTTTCTCAGAGCGCCGCGCAGGATAGAAGCCAGAGCGCAGGGAAGCCTCCTGTCCGAGCCCAAGTCGTCACCTCCGTGCCGATGACGCCTGCGGAACGCGCTTTGTCGCAGCGGATCAACGCACTTGGCTCCTCATTCAACGGCGACATTGGTATTGCGGTCAAGGACATCCAAACCGGCTTCACCACTGCCTATGACGGCAGCACCTTTTTCCCGCAGCAGAGCGTCAGCAAATTCTGGGTCGCGCTCACGGCCCTCGACAGGGCAGATCGCGGGTTGCTCAGCCTAGAGGCGCCCGTTACCGTCACGCGTAGCGACCTCACGCTCTTTCACCAGCCGATCGCTGCCCAAGTTGGCGCGAACGGCTATGACACGACAATCAATAGCCTGATGTACCGGGCAATCACGCAAAGCGACAATACCTGCAACGATTTCGTCCTGTGGAAAGCAGGCGGTCCAGACGCGGTACGCAGCTTCCTCGCCAATAAGGGCATTGGCGGTATCCGCTTTGGCCCGGGCGAACGCAAGCTGCAGAGCAAGATTGCCGGCATGGAATGGAAGCCGTCTTATGTCGGCCAGAATTTCTATGCCGCGCGCAACGCCATCCCGATGAACGTGCGCCGCACCGCGTTCGAAAATTATATTCGCGATCCGATGGACGGCGCGACGCCGCTCGGCACGGTCGACGCCCTCGCGCGGCTCAAGAAAGGCGAGCTCCTTTCGCCTTATTATACGCAAAAGCTGCTCGATATCATGTCGAACACCCGCACCGGCGCGCAGCGGTTGAAGGGCGGCCTCGCCCCCGGCTGGAAGCTCGCGCATAAGACCGGCACGGGCCAGGTGCTGGGCGGGGAGCAGGCGGGCTATAACGATATCGGCATCGTCACCGGGCCCGACGGCCGCTCTTATGCTGTTGCCGTCTTCATCCGCCGCACCTCGGCGCCGCTTGGCCATCGCATGTCCACAATGCAGAATGTCGTCCGCGCGGTTGTCGATTATTCGAACGGCGCGGTGCCCATGAACATTGCTCAAAAGCCCGCGCCTGCTCCGGCTGTCGTTGCGCCGATAAAGACGCTCCCGGTCAAGGCCGCCGCCACGACGACGACGGCACCGCTCAAAGCTGCACCGAAGCATTCGGCCAAGAGGCCCACGCAGACCCGCCAGCAATCGATCGCGGCAGCGGTGGCGGGGCTGGAGGAAGAGGGCGAATAAGCTGGCAGGCACGCCCGCCCTTCCATAAAGTGCGGCCATGGCACGGCCCCAATCCCCGGATTACGACAAGAGGCGCGAGGCGATCGTCGCGACGGCGGCTAAGCTCTTCGCTCGGCGCGGTTTCCAAGGCGCGTCGGTCGCCGATCTGGCCGAGGCGTGCAGCACGTCCAAGTCGCTCGTCTATCATTATTTCCCCTCAAAAGAGGACATCCTCTTCGAAGTGATGTCCAATCACCTCGAACAGCTCGTCACCGCCGCCGATGATGCAAAGCTCGGCGCCCCAACGCCGCGCGACAAGCTGCACGACATCGCTCTAGCCTTCATGCGCCTTTACGTGACCGCACAGGCCGAGCATAAGGTGCTGCTGAACGAGCTTGACAATCTGCCGCCAGTCCGGCGCAACGAGATCGTCTCCCAGCAGCGCCGCATCATTGCGATGGTCGAGGAACAGATTGCGGAAATCCGCCCGGACGTGAGCGCCGCCGGGACGCTGACCCTACCCCTCACCATGCTCTTCTTCGGCATGATCAACTGGAGCCACACCTGGTTCCGCGCCGAAGGGCCGGTGTCGGCGGAGCAGCTGGCGGATCTCGCGGTGGAGATCATGCTTCACGGGCTCGAGGGAATGAGCGCCAGTCAGGCGTCGTAGTCCACCTCCACCCCGGCGCCCTTGGGCACGGATTGACAGGTCAGCACATAGCCCGCCGCAATCTCTTCATCGGTGAGGCCGTAGCGCGCGGCCATTTCCACCTCACCCGCTACGACTTTCGCCCGGCACGTCGCGCACACACCCGCTTTGCAGGCAAAAGGCGCGGGCAACCCAGCCTCCCGCGCACTGTCGAGGATGTTCCCCGCGGCCGCGTCAAATGGCACCTGCCGGGTGCGTCCGTCGAGGGTGACGCGCATCTGAAGCCCTTGGGCCTTTTCCTGGAGCGCATTGATTTCCGCCTGAAGCGCCGCCGATGGGCGGCCAGCCGTGAAGCGTTCGATATGGATATGGTCCTGCGGCACGGCCTTCGCGACCAGGGCCTGTTCCGCCGCGTCCATCATCGGGCCGGGGCCGCAGATGAAGAAAGCGTCGACCTCCGCCGGATCGATCAATGTTTCCAAAATCTCGTCGCACTTGGCGCGGTCGAGGCGGCCGTTGAACAGGTCCACATCCTCCGCTTCTTGCGAGAGGAAATGATGGACCTGAAGGCGTCCCATATGGCGGTTCTTGAGCCGCGCCAGCTCCTCCAGGAAGATCACCGATCCGCTGTGGCTATTGCCGTAAAAGAGCGTGAAGCGGCTCTCCGGTTCCACGGCGAGCGCGGTCTTGAGCAAGGACATGATCGGCGTGATCCCCGACCCTGCGGCAAAGGCGGCGTAGCTGCGCGCCTGCCCCGGCTCAAAAGCGTAGGTGAAGCTGCCGTGCGGCGCCATGACCGCGATGCTGTCGCCCGGTTTCAAAGTGTCCGCCGCCCAATTGGAAAAGAGGCCGTTCGGAATGCGCTTCACCGTGACAGAGAGCAGGTCTTCACCCGGCGCGGTGCAAAGCGAGTAATTGCGCCGCACTTCCTCGCCCGCAATTTCGGCGGCCAAGGTCAGATGCTGGCCAGGCTTGAAGCGAAACGCCTCGCGCAACGCCTCAGGCACGATGAAACGGATCGACTGCGCCTCGGGCGTTTCGGGCACGATGTCGGCGATCTGAAGGGTGTGAAAGCTAACGCTCATGAAGGGTTCTCAATGGCATTTGAAATGGTCGAAGGGTTCCAGGCAATCGCGGCACCGCCAGAGTGCTTTGCACGGCGTCGAACCGAAGCGGCTCACTTCCTCCGTCTGCGCCGATCCGCATTGCGGACATTCCACGGCACGGCTTCCGGTCGGAACCGGCGGGGCGATGCCATAAGCGCGAAGCTTCTTGCGGCCCTCATCCGTGATCCAGTCGGTCGTCCAGGGCGGTGAGAGGGTGGTTTCGATCCGCACGCCTTCGAAGCCCGCTTCATCGAGCGCGATGCGGACCATCGTTTCGATCACCTGCGTGGCAGGGCAGCCTGTATAGGTAGGGGTGAGGACGACGCGGTCCGGCGTCACGTCGCGGACGATACCGAGATCGACGATCGACACGGCCGGGACTTCGGGATCGGGAACTCTCTTTAGCACTTCCCAAAGCTGCCCCTCCCCCTTGATGGGGGAGGCTGGGTGGGGGTGATCTTCGACGTAGGGTGGAGTATTTCCGGAAGCATCACCCCTACCCAACCCTCCCCCATCAATGGGGAGGGCCTTTTTGTCCGTTCTGCCCTCAGTCCCTACCATGTCGCGTCGGGGTAGGCCCGGGGCAAAAACTGCATCGTGGCGAGCAGATGCCCCAGATGCTCGCCATGATGCCCGCGCCGCCCGCCAAGGATCGGCCGCTGATCCTGCGGCACAGTGAGCGTCGCCTCCTCGATAACCGCGCGGACAGCCCGGTCATAGGCATCGCGGAAAGCCGCCACATCGGCGCCAATTCCGCGCTCAGCCATCGCCGTCGCAACCGCATCCATCTCGAACAATTCCGGCACGAAGCGCCACAGCCAGTCGAAGCCGTGCTGCATCCGCTTATGGCTTTCGTCCGTGCCGTCGCCAAGGCGGATCACCCATTCCTGGGCGAGCTCCTGATGATAGGTGACTTCCTTCACCGCCTTGGCCGCGACCGCCGCGATCAGTTCGTCCTTCGACGCCGTCAGCGCGTCGAACAGCATCTTCTGCCAGGTCGAGAAGAGGAATTGCCGCGCCATCGTCCGCGCGAAATCGCCGTTCGGCTGCTCGACGAGCAGGCAGTTGCGGTAATCGAGCACGTCGCGATGGAAGGCGAGCCTGTCGCCATCCCGCCCCTGCCCTTCGACATTTCCCGCCGCATCGAGGAAATGGGTCGCCTGACCGATTAGGTCGAGCGCCATATTGGCGAGGCTCAGATCCACCTCGACCGTCGGGCAGGCACCCGTCCATTCGGACTGACGCTGGCCGAGCACCAGAGCATCGTCGCCAAGGCGGAGGAGATAATCGAACAGAGCCTGATCCTGGGTCACAGTCGCCATCCCCACTTTCGCTAGTCCCGAGCCTGTCGAAGGGCGTGAGCACGTGCCGGACCGGGCTTCGACAAGCTCAGCCCTCGCGGGGTTGGAATGCCGAGCATCCTAACTAGACCCCTCTCCCGTTTGGGCTGAGCTTGTCGAAGCCCTGTTTTTTCTTCTCCAGCGGCTAAGGAAGGACAGCCCCTCGACAGGCTCAGGGCGAACGGTGCGGGTGATAAGAGCGAAGCAAGCATCAGATGTGCTTCACGTCATCGGGAATGTTGTAGAAGGTCGGGTGGCGGTAGATCTTGTCTTCCGCCGGTTCGAACATCGCGCCGTCATCCGATGGGTCGGAGGCGATGATCGACGCTGACGGCACGACCCACAGGCTCACCCCCTCCATCCGCCGCGTATAAGTATCGCGCGCGTGGCGGAGCGCGATCTCCGCGTCCGGCGCGTGGACGCTGCCGACATGGCGATGGGAAAGCCCGCCCTTCGAGCGGACGAATACTTCCCAGAGGGGCCAATCCTTAGACATCCTGCACTCCTATTCCGTTCGCCCTGAGTAGGGACTGAGCTTGGCGAAGGCCCGTATCGCAGGGCAGTCCTTCGATACACCGGTTCGACAAGCTCACCGGCTACTCAGGACGAACGGGTGGCGGCTTACTGCTAAGCCGCCTTCCTCTTCTCCACCTGTTTCGCGGCATAGGCGTCCGCCGCCTCGCGGATCCAGGCGCCGTCTTCCCAAGCCTTGCGGCGGGCGGCCATGCGCTCCTTGGCGACCGGCCCTTCGCCTTTCACCACCGCATAAAATTCCGACCAGTCGACTTGGCCGAAATCATAGCCGCCTTTTTCCTCGTTCCACTGTACAGCGGGATCGGGAACGGTGAGGCCGATGGCGTCGGCCTGCGGCACGGTGATGTCGACGAATTTCTGGCGCAACTCGTCATTCGTCTCGCGCTTGATGCGCCAGCGCATGGATTGCGCCGTATTGGGGCTGTTCTCGTCCGGCGGGCCGAACATCATGAGCGAGGGCCACCACCAGCGGTTGAGCGCATCCTGCGCCATCCTTTTCTGCGCGTCCGTGCCGGCGGCGAGATGCATCATGATCTCATAGCCCTGGCGCTGGTGGAAGCTTTCTTCCTTGCAGACGCGCACCATCGCGCGAGCATAGGGACCGTAGGACGTGCGCTGCAGCGGCACCTGGTTCATGATCGCAGCGCCATCCACCAGCCAGCCGATCGCGCCGATATCCGCCCAGGTGAGCGTCGGATAATTGAAGATGGTGCTGTACTTCGCTTTGCCCGAATGCAGCGCCTCGATCATCTCTTCGCGGGCCGTGCCCAACGTCTCGGCCGCCGAATAGAGATAGAGGCCGTGCCCGGCTTCATCCTGCACCTTGGCGAGGAGGATCGCCTTGCGGCGCAGCGACGGCGCGCGGGTGATCCAATTTCCCTCGGGCAGCATGCCCACGATTTCCGAGTGGGCATGCTGCGAGATCTGGCGGACCAACGTCCGCCGGTAAGCCTCAGGCATCCAATCCTTGGGCTCGATAAATTCATCGGCCGCAACGCGTGCCTCGAAGGCCGCGAGTTTGTCTGCATCCTCTGTCGAAGCTACGGCCGCCGATTTTTGAAGCTCGGTCGTGTACATCGCTTCTCTCCTATAGACCCCGTTTTAACATTCACCGACCGATCGGTCAAACAATTCGCTACGCAAAATCTTTTCGAGGGAAAGTTGATGAAATTGATGCTCTAACAAGTTTTTCAAAAACCCCTTCAAACCCGGTCAGCAAAGGCCGGAAGAGGGAGGGGAAGCGGTCATAACGAAACTTAACCCAAAAGCGGTCTGTAGGAAAATATCATGACCGGGCAGCAAGACCGATGCTCAGACCCGCTCGATCACCGTTGCGATTCCCTGCCCCACCCCAACGCACATGGCGCAGAGCGCATAGCGGCCGCCAGTGCGCTGGAGCTCTTCGGTGGCGGTCATCAGCAAACGCGCACCGGACATGCCCAAAGGATGGCCAAGCGCGATGGCGCCGCCGTTCGGATTGACGTGCGGCGCATCGTAAGGGAGGCCCAGTTCGCGGAGGACGGGGAGCGCCTGGGCGGCGAAGGCCTCGTTGATTTCGATGACGTCCATGTCGGCGATGGTAAGGCCGAGGCGGGCCAGCAATTTCTGCGACGCGGGCGCCGGGCCGATGCCCATGATGCGCGGTTCAACGCCGACCACCGCGCCGCCCCGGATGCGGGCGCGCGGCGTCAGGCCGTTCGCTTTCGCGACCGCTTCGGACGCGACGATCATCGCCGCCGCGCCGTCATTGACGCCCGAGGCGTTGCCTGCCGTCACCGTGCCGTCGGCGCGCACGATCGGCTTCAGCTTTGCGAGCGCCTCGACATTGGTCTGGCGCGGGTGCTCGTCGCGATCGACGATTATGGGATCGCCTTTGCGCTGCGGAATGGAAACGGGCACGATTTCGGCAGCGAGGCGGCCATTGGCCTGCGCGCGGGCGGCCTTGTCCTGGCTGCGCACGGCAAAGGCGTCCTGATCTTCGCGGCTTACCTTCCATGCATCGGCGACATTCTCGCCGGTCGAGGGCATGGTATCGTCGCCATAAACGGACTTCATCTTCGGATTGACGAAGCGCCAGCCTATGGTCGTGTCGTACATCTCGGCATTGCGATCAAAGGCGCTTGTCGCCTTGGCCATGACGAAGGGCGCGCGGCTCATGCTTTCTGAGCCTCCCGCGATCACCATCTCCGCCTCGCCGCCCCGAATGACGCGCCCGGCCATAGCGACCGCATCCATGCCCGAACCGCAGAGGCGATTGAGCGTCACCCCGCCCGACGATTGCGGAAGGCCCGCGAGCAGTCCAGCCATGCGTGCGAGGTTGCGATTATCCTCGCCCGCCTGATTGGCGCAGCCGAGAATGACGTCGTCCACCCGGTTCCAGTCCACACCCGGGTTACGCTCCATCAAGGCCTTGATCGGAATGGCGGCGAGATCGTCGGCGCGGACGGACGAAAGTGCACCCGCATAGCGGCCGATAGGCGTGCGGATTGCATCGCAAATGAAAGCCTCGGTCATTCCATTCTCCCGTCGTTCCGTCATGCTGAACTTGTTTCAGCATCCATTTCGATGACATGCGCGATGCGCGAAGATGGACCCTGAAACAAGTTCAGGGTGACGATTTGGGGGCGCCGATGCTAGGTGCTGAGGCCATGGCATATGAAACCATCAACTTCTCAGTGGAAAACGGCGTCGCCCGCCTCACCCTCAACCGGCCGGACCGTTTGAACAGCTTCACCGTGCAGATGCATGAGGAAGTGGCCGATGCGCTGTCCAATCTCGGCGAGGCGCGGTGCCTGGTGCTGACCGGTGCCGGACGCGGCTTTTGCGCAGGGCAGGATCTGAACGACCGCGCGGTGGCCCCGGGCCAGGCGGTGGACCTCGGGGAGTCGGTCGAAAAGCGCTACAATCCGCTGATCCGGCGGCTCACCTCTCTACCAGTGCCGGTCATCGCGCGGGTGAATGGCGTGGCGGCCGGTGCGGGCGCCAATATCGCGCTGGCCTGCGACATCGTCATCGCGGCGAAATCGGCCAAGTTCATCCAGTCCTTCGCCGCGATCGGGCTTATCCCGGACAGCGGGGGCACATGGGTGCTTCCGCGCCTCGTCGGACAGGCGCGCGCGCTTGGGCTGGCGCTGACCGGCGAACCCTTGCCTGCAGAGAAAGCGGCAGATTGGGGCCTGATCTGGAAAGCGGTGGAGGATGACGCGCTAGACGCCGAAGTCGACACCCTCGCCACCCGTTTCGCCACCGGCCCGACGCGCGGCCTGGCCGCGATCAAGAAGATGATCCGCGAAAGCTGGGACCACCGGCTGGACGAAGAACTGAACCTCCAGCGCGACATGATGCGGGAGCTTGGCTTCAGCGAAGATTATAAGGAAGGCGTCGCGGCCTTCATGGAAAAGCGGACGCCGAAGTTCGTCGGACAATAATCCCGTTCGTGTCGAGCGAAGTCGAGACACGCTTCTCGACTTCGCTCGAAGCGAACGGATGGAGAGAGTGCCAAAAAATGAAAACCCTGAACCTTCTCAACTACGCCCAGGACGGCTGGTATGCGGCCCCCGGCGGGCTCGCCGAAGTGCAGAGCGCTGTTACCGGCGAGGTGATCGCGACCACGGGCAGCCAAGGCCTCGATTTCAAGGCGATGCTCGATCACGCCCGCACTGTCGGCGGCCCGGCCCTGCGTGCCATGACCTTCCACGAACGCGCGTGGATGCTGAAGGATCTCGCCAACGCGATCATGGCGCGCAAGGAAGAGCTTTACGAGCTCAATTACCAGACCGGCGCGACGCGCAAGGATGGCTGGATCGATATCGAGGGCGGCGCGGGCACGCTCTATTCCTTCTCGTCCAAGGGCCGTCGCGAGCTTCCCAACCAACGCGTCCTGATCGACGGCAATATGGAACCGCTGTCGAAGGGCGGCACCTTCGTCGGCCAGCATGTGTGGACCTCGCTCCAGGGCGCGGCCGTCCACATCAACGCCTTCAACTTCCCGGTCTGGGGCATGCTCGAAAAGCTCGCCCCCACCCTTCTTGCGGGCGTGCCCGCCATCGTGAAACCGGCCTCCTCGACCGGCTACCTCGCCGAAGCCGCCTTCCGCATCATGATCGAAGCCAATGTGCTGCCCAAGGGCGCTGTGCAGCTCGTCATGGGCGGCGTCGGCGACATGTTCGATCATCTTGCTTGCCAAGATGTCGTCTCCTTCACCGGCTCGGCCGCGACGGCGCTTAAACTCCAGTCCCATCCGATCTTCGCGCGCGAAAGCGTCCGCTTCATTGCCGAGCGGGACAGTTTGAATGCCTCCATCCTCGGCCCGGATGCGGCGCCGGGCACGCCGGAATTCGATCTCTTCGTCAAGGAAGTGGCGACCGAGATGATAGTGAAGGCCGGGCAGAAATGCACCGCCATCCGCCGCGCAATGGCGCCCGCCCAATATATCGACGCCGTGCAGGATGCGCTTGCCGAGCGCCTCGCCAGGGTGAAGGTCGGCGATCCGCGCGAGGAAGGCGTCACCATGGGGGCGCTTGCCAGCCGCTCGCAGCTCGAAGCCGTGCGGTCGGCGGTCGCCGAACTGTCCAAGGCCGCGCGCATCGTCTCGGGCAATCCGGACGCTTTGCCGGTCGCGGGCAACGGCGCCTTTATCGAGCCGATCCTGCTCCGCTCTGACGATCCCTGGGGATCGGACGCGGTGCATGATGTCGAAGCCTTCGGCCCCGTTTCCACGATCATGCCCTATCGCGACCTCGATGACGCTATCGCGCTCGCCAATCGCGGCATGGGTAGCCTTGCCCTCTCGCTCTTCAGCTTCGATCCCAAGGTCGCCGAGGATTTCGTCCTCGGCGCGGGCGCCTATCATGGCCGCATGGTGATCCTCGACCGCACGTCGGCCAAGGAATCCACCGGCCACGGTTCCCCCCTCCCCGTCCTCGTCCATGGCGGCCCGGGCCGCGCGGGCGGCGGCGAGGAAATGGGCGGCGTGCGCGGTGTTACGCACTATATGCAGCGCACCGCCCTTCAGGGTTCGCCCGCCGTCCTTTCCAGCATCGTCAAGCAATGGCTCCCCGGTGCCCCGAAGCCGGAAGGCGATATCCACCCCTTCCGCAAACGCATTGCGGAGCTGGATGTCGGCTATACGCTGAAGACCGCGAGCCGCACCGTCACCCTCGAAGACGTCGAGCATTTCGCCCATTTCACCGGCGACACCTTCTACGCCCATATGGACGAGGAAGCCGCCAAGGCGAGCCCGATCTTCGAAGGCCGCGTGGCGCACGGATACCTGATCCTGTCCTTCGCGGCGGGCCTCTTCGTCGAACCCGCGCCCGGCCCCGTCCTCGCCAATACCGGCCTTGAAAACCTCCGTTTCCTGACCCCGCTTTATCCCGGCGATTCCATGCGCGTGGAACTCACCGTCAAATCGAAGAGCGTCCGCGACGAGGAGAAGAGCGAAGTTCGCTGGGCCGTCGTCATCCTCAACCAGAAGGACGAGATCGTCGCGACCTACGACCTGCTGACGATGAACCGGCCCTGATGGTCATTGCGAGCGTAGCGAAGCAATCCAGTCAACTAGGCAAGCGTGGACTGCCGCGTTGTTTCGCTTCTCGCAATGACGTGAAAAAGAACCGAAGGCGATAGAAATAGACCATTTCCAGCTCAAGAACGGAGTCCTCCACTGCGAGAACGTGCCGCTGCCTGCCATCGCGGAGGCGGTGGGGACGCCCGTTTACGTCTATTCGGCCGCGACGATGCAGCGCCATGCCCGGGTGTTTCAGGAGGCGCTGGCCGGGCTTGACGATCCACTGATCGCTTATGCGGTGAAGGCCAACCCCAATGCGGCGGTGCTGGCCACCCTGCGAGACGAAGGACTGGGCGCTGACGTCGTGTCTGGCGGCGAATATCGGCGCGCGATTGCGGCAGGTGTCCCGCCTGAAAAGATCGTATTCTCCGGGGTTGGCAAAACGGCCAACGAGATGCGGCTCGCGCTTGGGGGCGGTCTCTGCCAGTTCAACCTGGAATCGTTCGAGGAAGCGGAGATGTTATCTGCCGTGGCAGCCGCGATGGGCAAGACTGCGCCGGTGGCCTTCCGCGTCAATCCGGACGTGGAAGCGGGCACCCATGCGAAGATTTCAACAGGAGCCGCGCATAACAAATTCGGTATTCCGATCCTCGATGCCCTCGCCGCTTATGCCAGCGCGAAGAGCCTGCCGGGCTTGGATGTGCAGGGCGTGGCGGTCCATATTGGCAGCCAGCTGACCAGCCTCGCACCGCTCGAATCCGCTTTCCGCAAGGTAGGCGAGCTGATCGCCGAACTTCGCAAGGGGGGACACGGCATTCGCAAGGCTGACCTCGGCGGCGGACTCGGCATACCTTATGATCCCGGAGTGCCTCCGCCGCCCAATCCCAAAACCTATGGAAAGATGGTGGCGAAAGTAACCAGGGGGTGGAATGTCCGCCTGATCTTCGAGCCGGGACGGCTGATCGTGGGCAATGCCGGAGTGTTGCTGACTGAGGTGATCCGAGTCAAACCGGGCGCAACCGATCCTTTCGTGATCGTCGATGCCGCGATGAACGATCTGATGCGCCCCAGTCTCTACGATGCCTGGCACGCCATCGATGCTGTGCAGCCTCGGGGTACACGAATGACCGCCAATGTGGTGGGCCCGGTTTGCGAGACGGGCGACACCTTCGCGACCGGACGGGATATGGACGGCGTCCAGGCCGGCGACCTCGTCGTCTTCCGCACGGCGGGCGCTTACGCCGCGACGATGGCGAGCACCTACAACAGCCGCCCGCTTACTCCCGAAGTGATGGTGAGTGGCGACAAATGGGCCATAGTGCGCGAGCGTCAGGACGTTGAAAGCCTGATCCAGGCTGACAAGATTCCGAATTGGCTGGCCTGAAAAGTGCCCCGGCGGAAGCAGGAGCCCCGGAAGGATAGCGCCGCGCCTCTGGGTTCCTCTTGCGCAATAACATAATCAGTCCAGCGGCCAGGTTTCCAATACTTCGACGAAGCGGCTGAGCCAGCCGTTCGTCTGGTGGCCGTCCACGACGCGATGGTCGATAGTGAGGCTGACATAGGCCATTGGGCGGATTTGGATGGTGTCGACGCCGCCCACCTCGCGGACAACGACGCGCTTTTCGAGCTTACCGACGCCGAGGATCGCAGATTGCGGCTGGTTGATGATGATCGGGCTGGCGAACAGCGAACCCGACACGCCGTGATTGGAAATGGTGAAGGTGCCGCCCTTCACATCCTGGCTCGACAGCTTTTCGGCGCGGGCTTTTTCGACGAGCGCGTCGAGGCCTGCGGCAACCCCCTGCAATGAGAGCGTCTGGATCTTGCGGAGAACCGGGACGATCAGCCCCTTGCTCCCGAGCGCGGTGCCGACGCCGATATTGATGTCGTCGTAGATTTCGAGCCGGTCGTCATGCCAGCGGCTGTTGATCGCGGGCGCCACCTTCATTGCTTCGGCCGCTGCCGCGACGAGATAAGCGGTGTAGGTGAGCTTCACACCCGCCTTGGCAAAGGCGTCCTTGTGCCGCGCGCGGTGGGCCATGATCGCGCTGAAATCCGCCTCGAACATCGCCGTCACATGCGGAGCCTGAGTGACCGAGTTCAGCATGTTCTCAGCAATGCGGAGACGCATTCGATCGTGCGGCACGCTGTGCGAGGCGATGGAAGCGTCCGACGGCGCCACGGCCATGGGCTGCGCGGTTGTGCGCGGCCCTTGGTGCGTTGTGGTCGCCATTTCGACGGCCTTGTCGACATCGGCGCGCGTGATACGGCCATCGCGGCCCGTACCCTGAATGCGGGCGGGATCGATATCGTGCTGGAGAAGCGCGCGTTTTACGGAGGGAGAGAGACGAAATTCTCTCCCCTCATCACCGTTCGCCCTGAGCTTGTCGAAGGGCTGCCCTTCCCTTTCAGTGTCAGAAGAAGGCAGGGCTTCGACAGGCTCAGCCCGAACGGTGTTTTCGGAAGTGACTTCCACCATCGGCGCGATGCGGCCTAGTACTGCACCCGGCGCCGCCTCGTCGTTCGAATGAAGGACGATCTCGCGCAGGATTCCGGCGGCAGGCGCGGGCACTTCCACGGCAACCTTGTCGGTTTCCAGTTCGACCAGCGGGTCGTTTACCTCGACCTTGTCGCCAACCTGCTTCAGCCAGGCGCGGACGACAGCCTTGGTGCCTTCCTGTTCGATAGGCGCGGTGACGTCGATCATGACGAGATCCTTTTCGTCACCCCGGCGAAAGCCGGGGTCTCGTGGTGAAGGTCCGTATTCTCTTGTCCTGAGATTCCGGCTTTCGCCGGAATGACGGTATGGGCGATCATCAAAATTCCACCAGATCCTGGATCTTCGTGCGGATGCGCTCCACGGAGGGCACGGCCCAGTCGAGCAGCACCGGATTATGCGGGCTGGGAATGTCCGGCATGGTGAGCCGAGAGACAGGGGCGTCGAGATCGAGGAAAGCCTCGTCCGCGACCACGGCGGCGATTTCCGCGCCGAAGCCGCCGGTCAGCAGGTCTTCGTGGACGATCAGGCAGCGGCGGGTGCGACGGACGCTTTCCAGCACCATTTCGCGATCCCAAGGCATGAGGGTGCGCAGGTCGATGATGTCGGCCGAAATATCCTTCGCGGCCTCCTCGCAGCGCGGGACCATGGCGCCCCAGGTGACGATGGTGATATCCCTGCCCTCACGCGTTTTCTTAGCGCGGCCGAAGGGCAGGACATAATCGTCGCCCGGATAGGGGCGGCGTGCCCAGACATCGTCCAGCATCGCGCGATGTTCGAAGAAGACAACGGGATCATTGCCGCGCAGGCCTTCGCGCAGAAGGCCCACCGCATCCTCGGCATTAGACGGCACGGCGACCTTCCAACCGGGATTGTGGACGAACTGCACTTCGTTCGTCTGGCTGTGCCAGGGATCGCCGCATTTAAAGAAGCCGCCGGGGATGCGGAGCACCATCGGCGCGGCGAAGCGGTTGTTTGTGCGCCAGCGCATCGTGCCGCAATCGTTGATCTGCTCGAGCGCCGGTTCGGCATATTTGCGGAACTGGATTTCGGGCACAGGCATCAGGCCCGCTAGTCCCATGCCAACCGCGCGTCCGATAATGCCTTCTTCGCTGAGGCTGGTGTCGAAGACGCGCTCGATCCCGAACTTGTCCTGCAAGCCAAGGGTCACGGCGTGGACGCCGCCCTTGGGGCCGATATCTTCGCCGAAGAGGAGAACGCGCGGGTTGATCTCCAGCTCATGCTCCAGTGTGCGGCGGATCGCCGTCACCATGTTGATGCGCTGGCCTTCGGGCTTCGGTTCGTCGGTGGAGGGCGGAGGGGTATAGCCGTGCGTCCACTGGCCGCCGATCTTTTGCATCTCGCCTTCGTAGAAGACGTGGCGAAGGACGGTTTCCGGGCTGGAAACGCCGCGTGCTTCGGCCTGCTCGCGGGCTGCCTCGACCGCGGCGGCGGCTTCAGCTTCGATGTCCGTCCATTCCTGTTCGGAGAGGAGCGAGCCGACGAGATAGGATTTCAGTTTGGGCAGCGGATCGCGCGCCCACTCCGACGCGACGAAATCTTCCGATTTGTAGGTCTGCGTGTCCTGGAAGCTGTGGCCCTGGAGGCGCGGGACGGTGAGGCGGAGGAGCGCCGGGCCATTGCGGCCGCGCACATGGTCGACGGCGGCGGAAAGAAGCCGCGAGGCCTCGGCGGGTTCGGTGCCGTCGCCGGAGAAGACTTCGAGATTCGTGAAGCTTTCCAAGTTCCGCGCGATATTGCCGCCGGGCGTCTGGTAGGTTGAGGGGACGGAAATGCCGTATTGATTGTCCTCGATATAAAAGAGCATCGGCAACTTTTGCGTCGTCGCGATGGTGAGTGCGGCCCAGAAGCCGTTGGTCGCGACCGATGCGTCGCCGCCGAGGACGACGGCCATCGACTCCTTGTGCGGATCGCTGCCAAGAACGGTGCGATAATATTCGATCGCCTGCGCCCAGCCCGCTGTCGGCGTATATTGCGCGCCGACGCCGCCCGACATGGGAAGTGCGGGGGCGCCATTCGGGTTCGGATAGTTGAACACGACGCCGATATCGCGGCCGTCCGAATAGCCGCCTTCCCGGCCCATCGCCGATCCGAGCGCATCCTCCAGGGGCACGCCGAGCGACAGAAGCAGAGGCCGCGAACGGTAGTAGCCGCAGACCGCGTCCTTGGGGCGATCAAGGCGCGAACCGAGCATGATCTGCGCCATGTCATGCCCGCGCGCGGAAAATTGGTAGAGTACCTTCCGCTCAGGGACGAGCCGCGTTTCCTCCAGATTGTCGAGCGCGCGGCTGACCTGGAGAGTGTAGGCGATCTTCCGCCAATCAAAGGCGGGATCGGGCGCGTTCGAGCGGACGGGCGCGGTCGCCATCAGAGCTTCGCCACCACCGCCTGTGCGAAGCGATCGACATTGGCATCGGACAGCCCGGCGACATTGAAGCGGCCGGAACCCGCCATATAGATGCCTTCCTCAGTCTGCAGCGCCTTCACCTGCTCAGGCGAAAGCGGGAGCATGGAGAACATTCCGTTCTGCTCATTGATATAGGCGAGGCGCGGGTCGAAGGCGGCCAAGCGGGTGCGGAGGCTGCGGATGCGGGCGCACATTTCCTTCACCTCCGCTTCCCAATCCGCGCGAAGCTCCGGCGTATCGAGGATGATGCGGGCGACGGCCGCGCCATGATCGGGCGGCATCGACCACATAGTGCGGGCGAGCGAGAGGAGGTTGCCATAGGCGACCTTGGCGACTTCCTCGCTCGTCACCTTGACGAAGAGTGAGCCAGTGCGGTCGCGATAGACGCCGAAATTCTTGTCGCAGCTATGGGCGACCAGCGCCTGATTACAGCGTTCCACCGCCATGCGGGTGCCGGCGGCGTCTTCCTCCAGCCCGTTGCCGAGGCCCTGATATGCAAGATCGACGAAGGGGATGAGGCAGCGCTCTGCCATGAAGGCCGTTACCCTGTCCCACTGGTCGAGGCTGAGGTCGGCGCCGGTCGGATTGTGGCAGCAGCCGTGCAGAAGAACGACGTCCCCTGCCCGCGCGCCTTCGAGTGCCTGCATCATCTCGTCGAACAGGATGGTGTGGCTGTCGCGGTCATAATATTTGTAATCGACCATCGGCAGGCCCGCGCAGCCGATCAGCGGTGCGTGATTGGGCCAAGTTGGCTGACCGATGAAGATACGCGCGTCAGCGCCCGTCGCCTTGATGAGTTCCGCGCCGAGACGAAGCGCGCCACAGCCGCCGGGCGTTTGCACGCCAACGATATGGGCGTCGCGCGATGTGCCGCCGAAGACCAATTCCCGCATCAGCTCCACGAACCGCGCGTCTCCCTCCGCACCGAGATAGGCCTTCGTCTCCTGGGTATCATGAAGGATCTGCTCGGCCCTCTTCACGGCGCGCAGGATCGGTGTGCCGCCCTGCGGATCGCGATAGACGCCGACGCCAACGTCGATCTTCGTCGGGCGCGGATCGGCGTTACACAGCGAGATGAGGGCGAGCAGCGCATCCGGCGCCTGGGGCTTCAACCTGCCAAAAAGCAGGTCCGATCCGGTATTCGAGCCAGCATCTGCCATAAAACCTCCTGTGCGCGCGATGGGAGATGCATAATGTCGTCCGGGATATGTGCAAAGTCCGCATCAAAATATATGCGGATTTGACTGGAAGCCGCAAAATCGGTTCACTATCGTTCCACATATGAAAGAAACCTATCAACTCGATGAGATCGACCGGCGACTCGTTCGCGAGCTTCAGCGGGATGCGAGCCTTAGCCATGCCGCGCTGGCCGAACGGGTTGGCGCCTCTCCTGCCTCGGTCTGGCGCCGCGTTCGCAATCTGGAAACCGCCGGGGTATTGGGAAAGACGGTGCGGCTCGCCGACGCCGAACATCTCGGCCGATCCGTCAACGTGCTGTGCCAGGTACGGATGAACAGGCAGACGATGGCGGATCGTTCCGAATTCGAAGCGTTTATCCAATCGCGTGAGGAAATCGTCGAATGTTATTCGATGTCGGGCGAGTGGGACTATCTGCTGCGCATCGCGGTTAAGGATGTGGCGGATTACGACCGCTTCGTGATGCGCGGGGTTCTCGCCCATCCCACAGTGGCGAACGCGGCGTCGAATTTCGCCTTGCGGCAGGTGAAATATACGACGGAGATACCGGTTTAACTAGAAGCGCTCCCCATCAAGGGGAGGGGCTATGCGGGGGAACCCTCCCTCGCCCCGCTCATTGAATCGCCTGCGTTACATCTGGAGCAGGTCATGGCCGCACGGGCTTATTGGAAGGGGCAGATCAGGCTCGCGCTGGTCTCGATCCCCGTGGAAATCTTTTCCGCGACGAAGAGTGGCGCGACGATCGCGTTCAATCAGATCCACGAGCCCACCGGCAAGCGCATCAAATATGAAAAGGTCGTACCCGGCGTCGGCCCGGTTGATGCGGACGAGATCGTCAAAGGCTTCCAATATGAGAAGGGCCATTACGTCCTCCTCGACGAGGACGAGATCGAGGCGGTGAAGCTCGAAAGCAAGAAGACGCTCGAACTCACCCAGTTCGTCGACCAGAGTGAGATCGACGTCCTCTATTACGAAAAGCCATATTATGTGGTGCCCGCCGATGACCTGGCGGAAGAGGCCTTCATCGTCCTGCGCGAGGCGCTGCGACGGACGAAGAAGGTGGGCCTTGGCCAACTCGCGCTGCGCGGCCGCGAATATGTTGTCAGCCTGAAGCCGTGCGGACGCGGTATGGTGCTCGAAACGCTCCGCTATGCCGATGAGGTCAACAAGGCGCAAAGCTATTTCCGGGACATCGGCGATTCCAAACCGGATGAGGAGCTGCTCGATCTCGCCGAGACACTGATCGAGAAGAAGACAGCCGCCTTCCATCCCGACGAGTTTCACGACCGCTATATCGACGCTCTAAAGGATCTGATCGAACGGAAGCGCAAGGGCAAGACGATCGAGACCGAGGCGGAAGAGACGCCGTCGAAGGGTTCGAACGTCATCGATCTGATGGCAGCGCTGAAGAAGTCGCTGGATAAGAAAGGTGGCGGGGAAGGCAAGGCCAAACCGGCGGCGAAGAAAGTTACGGCGCCCCGCAAGGCCCCCGCGAAAAAGACCCCGGCCAAGAAGGTGCCCGCAAAAACCGCGGCGCGGAAACGGGCGTGATGCTCTCTTCCTTCCATCATCCCGGCGAACGCCGGGATCTCGCCAAAGCACCACGCCTTTTCCGCTCTGAGACCCCGGCTTTCGCCGGCGTGACGAAAATTTCCTCCTCTCGTCACCCTGAACTTGTTTCAGGGTCCATTTCTCCACCCGCACATCACTCGTCGCCATGGATGCTGAAACAAGTTCAGCATGACAGGTGGCTGTAATGGTGAAGAAAGCCCAACCCGACCCCCTCGCCCGCTACAATGCGAAGCGGGACTTTACGAAAACCAGGGAGCCCGCAGGCAAGGTCGAGGCGACGGGCCGCAACATCTTCATGGTTCAGAAGCATGACGCGACCCGCCTTCATTATGACTTCCGGCTCGAACTGGACGGGACGCTGAAAAGCTGGGCGGTGACGCGCGGCCCCAGCCTCGATCCTGCCGACAAGCGGCTCGCGGTGCGGACGGAAGATCATCCGATGTCCTACGCGACCTTTGAAGGCACGATCCCCAAAGGCCAATATGGCGGCGGCACGGTGATGTTGTGGGATCGCGGCACTTGGTTGCCGGAACCCGGCAAGGATCCGCGAAAAACGCTGGAACAAGGCCATCTCCACTTCTCGCTCGATGGCGAGCGGATGAAGGGCGAATGGATATTGATCCGGCTGAAACCCCGTCCCGGTGAGCGGAACGAGAACTGGCTGCTCCGGAAGATCGAGGATAAACATGCGGGGAGCTCGGCGGGGCTGACCGAGAAATATCTGACCTCCGTCGCGACCGGACGGACGATGAATGAGATTGCGGAAGGGGATGATCCGCCGTGGAATAGCGATCGAGCGGATCAGGCCTCTTCCCCGTCACCCCGGCGAAAGCCGGGGTCTCAGGACAAAAAGGCGCGTTCTTCGTCACGAGATGCCGGCTTGCGCCGGAATGACGGGAAGAAGGTCAAAGTGCCTCAATTCCGCGACGTGCAAAAGGCCACCCTCGTCAATCATGTGCCATCCGGTTCGGCCTGGCTGCACGAGATGAAGTTCGACGGCTATCGCTGCCTGCTGGCCATCGCCAGCGGACGGGCGAAAATCTATACTCGAACAGGCCTCGACTGGACGGACAAGTTTCCGGAAATAGCCGCCGCCGCCGCTGAGCTTGAGGTCGGCTCCGCTCTGATCGACGGCGAAATCGTGAGGGTCGACGATAAGGGCAGGACCAACTTTTCCGCACTTCAGCAGGCGATCAGCGAAGGAGGCAAAGGGCTGACTTTGTTCGCCTTCGACATTCTCGAAGTAGACGGCGAGGATCTGACTAAGCTTCCCAATATCGACCGCAAGCAAAGGCTGGCGGCACTGCTTGGCGAAGGCAAGCCGCCCTTCATCCTCTATGCCGATCATGTCATCGGAGCAGGCGAAAAGCTCTATGACGCGATGTGTGACGCGGGACAGGAAGGCATCATTTCAAAAAAGGCGGACGCGCCCTATCGCGGCTCGCGGACCAAGGCCTGGCTCAAGATCAAGTGCACGCGTCGGCAGGAATTCGTCATCGTCGGTTGGACGCCGAGCGAGAGCAAGGCGCGGGCATTGCGGGCATTGCTCCTCGCGGTGAATGAGGATGGGGGGCTGCGCTATGTCGGGAAGGTCGGCACAGGCTTTTCCATGGCCGCGCTCGAAATGCTCCTAGGCAAGCTCAAGAAGCTGGAAGTGAAGAAGGCGCCGGTCGATGCGCCGCGATCCGAAACGCGGGGCGCGCATTGGGTGAAGCCGGAACTGGTGGCCGAAGTCGCCTTCGCGGAATTTACCGGCGAGGGGTCGGTGCGTCACACCAGCTTCCTTGGCCTGCGCGACGACAAGCCAGCCGAGGCGGTGGTCGAGGAGAAGCCGCAGGCGGTGCCGGAAGCCGCGATGGAAGACGTGGAGATCAGCAATCCCGACCGGGTGATCTTTCCGGATGCAAAAGTGACCAAGGGCCAGCTCGCCGATTATTACCGCAAGGTCGCGCCGCTGATGCTGGAATGGAGCGCGAACCGCCCAATCAGCCTCGTCCGCTGTCCGCAGGGACGAGCAAAGAAGTGCTTTTTCCAGAAACATGATGCGGGCACCTTCGGCGCCCACGTTCATCACGTCCCCGTGCTGGAAAAGCGCGGGAATACGGAGGATTATCTCTACGTCACCGATCAGGCGGGGCTGCTCACCTGCGTCCAGATGGGCACGATCGAGTTTCACGGCTGGGGATCGCGCGTCGCCGATATCGAGAAGGCCGACCGGCTGATCTTCGACCTTGATCCCGACGAAGGGCTGGGTTTCGACGCGGTGAAGAAAGCGGCGGTCGACCTGAAGCGCCACCTCGCCGATATGGGCCTCCGGACCTTCCCCCTCCTCACCGGCGGCAAGGGGCTGCACATCGTCGTGCCGCTGACGCCCAAAGCGGAATGGCCGGAGGTGAAGGACTTCGCCCAGCGTTTCGCCCTCGCTTTGTCCGAAGCCGAGCCGGACCGATTTACCGCGAACCTTGCTAAGGTGAAACGGAAGGGCCGGATCTTCCTCGACTATCTGCGCAACCAGCGCGGCGCGACGGCGATCATGCCTTATTCGGCGCGAGCGCGGGAAACTGCGCCCGTCTCCGCGCCGATCAACTGGAACGAGCTCGATGAAATGGACAGCGGCGGCCGCTTCACCGTGAAGGACGTAGACCTGTTACTGAAGCGCGCATCAGGCCGCGCGCTCCAAGGTTGGGGCGAGGCCGAACAGGTACTTCCCGATTTGTGACCTTTAGATGATCCCGCCGCCGAGCGAGAGGCGAATAACGCCGATGATCACGACCAGAAGGTTGAGATTGCGCCCGCTCTTCTCGCGAGACACGACACCAAGGCCGAGGCCGACCAATGCAATCGGAATGATCAGCCAATAGGCCCACCCCAGGAAAGGGAAAAAGGCAAGGATGCCGAGCACCAGGGCGACGGCACCGACGATCAGTGAGAGAAGGTTCAGCATGAAGGCATCATGCGCTGAGGCCGGGTCTTATGCAACACGCCGTCACCCCCGGCGAAAGACGGTGTCTCAGGACGAGAATGCGCTTATTCGTCACGAGTTTGCGGCTTCTGCCGGAATGACGAGTATTAACGCCATAACACACTTTTCCCCTTGCACTTCCCCCTGCAAAGGCCCCATCTTCGGGCGTGAACAACCAAGGGGTTAGAGCATGGCGACTGAAACCAAGCTGAAACTGGAAGCGCCCGACGTCGTTGCGCCCGTTCAGCCCGCCGAAGCTGCGGGGCTGGTTCCGCTAAAGGATGACGAAAAGACAGCATTGGAATCCAAGGTCGACGGCTTCATCACCGATCTTGTCGCGCTCGATGCCAACAGCCCCGAATTCGGCAAGAAGGTGGATCAGCTGACCACGATGGGCCGGAAGGAGATTGCGGAAGCCGCTGGCCATTCCAATCGATTCCTCGACCGGCCGGTGAAGGCGATCGATAGCGATACCGGCATCGGCGCCGATCTTACGAAGCTGCGGCAGACGGTCGAACAGCTCGATCCGGGCCGCGCCGGGCCGCTCACCAAGCCGCGCAAGATCCTGGGCATCATTCCGTTCGGGAACCGGATGCGCAATTATTTCATGAAATATCAGTCGGCACAAAGCCATATCTCGTCCGTCCTAGCCAGCCTCGGTTCGGGCAAGGACGAGCTGCTGATGGACAATGCCGCGATCGATGTGGAGCGCGCGAACCTGTGGAAGACCATGGGCAAGCTTGAACAGATGATCCATATCTCCAAGACGCTCGACCAGAAGCTTGAGGACAAGGCGAACGAGTTGGATGCCGTCGAGCCAGCGAAGGCCAAAGCGATCCGCGAAACGGCACTTTTCTACACCCGTCAGCGCACGACGGACCTGCTGACCCAGATGGCGGTGAGCGTGCAGGGCTATCTCGCCCTCGATCTCGTCAAGAAGAACAATATCGAATTGGTAAAGGGCGTCGATCGCGCATCCACCACGACCGTCGCTGCGCTCCGCACCGCAGTCACGGTCGCGCAGGCGCTGACCAATCAGAAATTGGTGCTCGATCAGATCACGGCTCTCAACACGACGACCGCGAACATGATCGACAGCACTGGCAATATGCTGAAGAACCAGACGGGTGCCATCCATCAACAGGCAGCGTCGGCGACGATCCCGCTGGAAACGCTGCAGCGCGCGTTCCAGAATATCTACGACACGATGGATACGATCGACCGCTTCAAGGTCGAGGCGCTGACCAACATGAAGCAGACGGTGAGCACGCTGTCGAACGAGGTGGAGAAGAGCCGCGGCTACATCGCCCGCGCGGAAGGCGTCGAGCAGAACAAACTGTCCGGCCCTGCGGAATCACCTTTTGCGGCACTCGAGGGATAAGATGGCGCGGACGCCACGCAGAGTTGAGGACACGCTTGCCCGGTTCGACGAGATATCGGCGCGCCTGGACGGTCATGCGCCGGCGGTGCGCCATTATGGTCGTGTGGCGCGCTCCGCAGGCCGGCGGGTCGGCGCGATGGCAGGGGCGGTGCTGGCGCTGATCGGCGCGACCATCGGCTTTTCTTTCATCATCGGGCCGATCGGCATTGGCGGGCTGTTCCTGGTCGCGGTGGCGATCATCTTTATCCTGATCTTCTTTTCGGTCTTGTCCGGCGAGAAGAAGGTGACGCCGTTCGAAGAGAAGATGTCCAACCGGCAGGTTGTGACGCGGCTGGATACAATTCTTCACGGCAAGCGCGCCGCCCTCCCTGCTCCCGCCGTGCGGCGGGTGGACGCGATCACGTCGCAGCTGCCGCTTCTCGAATCTCGGCTTGGCGAACTCGATGCGTTCGATCCGCTGGCGCAAGATGCGCGACGGCTGATGGGGCAGCATCTGCCCGAACTGATCGAACGCTATGAACGGGTGCCGCCCGCCTATCGTCACCAGCGCGATGGCGAGGGGATGACGGTGGACGAACGGCTTGTCGCGGGCCTTGATGCGGCCCGCACCGCGCTCGACGATATCGGCGGACGCTTGACGCGCGGCGATCTCGACGCGTTCGAAACGCAGGGCCGTTTCATCGAGAGCCGGTACAAGGATGACGGCTCGATCAAGGGGGTTTGACCCATGCCGCTGGGACAGGCTTTCGACGCCGCCGAACGGTTCATCCGCAAGCATTTGAAGACCAAGGCCGTGCGCGCTGCTGAAAAGCGGCGGCGTGAACGGAAAGCGAAGCGGGCCGCGCAGGGCTTCAGCCGAGCCGCGAGTGTCACCGCGGCGTCCGGTGTGGGCGTCGCGAGCTACGCGCTTGCCGTCGCGCCGGTTGGCGCTGCTGGCTTGGCGGCGGCGGGCGTAGCAACCGTGCTGGTTGCCGCACTGGCGGTGAAATGGCCGCTGCGCGGGGCGGACTTTTCGCGGGAAGAATTGGCGGCGCTGCCGGGACAGGCCGAGGAGTGGCTGCTCGACCGGCGCGAACAATTGCCGGCGATGGCGTCGGATGCCTTCGACAGGGTGCTGATCCATCTCGCCGACCTTCAGGTCCAGCTTGGCCAGATCGACCCCAATGCGACATTGGCCTGGGACGCCCGGCGGCTGATCGGCGATCATCTACCGCGCCTCGTTCACGCCTATTGCGACCTGCCCGCAGGTGTCCGCGATGCCGATCCCATTTATGCCCATCGCCTGACCGACGGGCTGGAGACTTTGGGCGAAGAGCTTGGCGACCTCTGCCGCCTCGTCAGCCGCGACCGGCTTTCAGCCTTTGAAGCGCACCGGCGCTTTATCGAGAACCGCTACAAAGGCCACGAGGATTTGAAGGGCAATTAAGACCCCGCCAGCCCCAGGGTCCGCTGCGCCTGCACCAAGTGCGGGCGGTCGATCATCTTTCCATCGAGTTGGAGCGCCCCCGCGCCAGGGTTGGCTGCGAACTGCGCGATGACGGCGCGGGCGTGGGCCACCTCCGCTTCTGACGGCGTGAAGGCGGCGTTAATAACGGGAACCTGGGCAGGGTGGATCGCCATCATACCGGTAAAGCCATCGCGGCGGGCGCGGGCGGCATAGGCGGCGAGGCCGTCCAGATCGCGGAAATTGGGGTAGACGGTTTCAATCGGCGCCACCCCGGCTGCCGCAGCGCCGAACAGACACAGTGAGCGAGCGAGTTCATAAGGCGGCGTGAAGCTGCCATTTTCCTCCCGCGACGTCGCGGCACCAAGGGCGGCAGGAAGATCCTCTGCACCCCAGCTAAGGCCCTCCAACCGATCCTGCCCGCCATAAGTGCCAAGCTGAAAGATGGCGGCAGGCGTCTCGGTCGCGATGGCGAGGACGCGGGAGGCCGCGTTCCCCTGCCCGTCCAGTCGGCGGGCGAGTTCGGCCACTGAAGCGCCGCCTTCGGCCTTTGGAAGCACGACGCCCGTAGGGTTGAGGCCTGCGAGGGTCGCAAGGTCGTGCGCCACGTCCGCGCCGTCGAGCGGGTTGATGCGCACCCAGAGGTTCGCGTCCGGATTCGCCTTCACGAAGGCGGCAACGGCGGCGCGCGCCTCCGGCTTCTTCTCGGCAGCCACTGCGTCCTCAAGATCAAGGATCAGCGCGTCGGCGCCCAGGCCGAGCGCCTTTTGCATCCGCTCGGGACGGTCGCCGGGGACGAAGAGAAGCGAACGGAGCTTCATGGCTGGTTCGCCTCTGCCTGCTGACGGGCCAACTCCTTTTCAAAGCTCCGTTCAGCAGACGCTACCTGCTGCTGCAATTCGGCCGGATCGACGAAGGCCGCCGCGTCACCGTTGAGGAGGCGCTGGCGCTTTTCGCTCATATGGAAGAAGCCCGGGTGGAAATTGAGGAAGATGTCGGCCTTCATGCTCTTAAGCTTGGCGAACGTGTTCCGGAAATCCTGCGCGACATCGAGATAGCGCCTGTCGCCGACGAGAGGCTGGCCCGCCACGGTCAGGCTGCAGGTGAAGATGATGTCTACCGGCTTCCCCGCCGCTTGCGCGCGCATCGACCAGCTGGTGCAGCCCTTCGTATGGCCCGGCGTCAGATGAGTGACGAGCGTAATGGCGCCAATCGCGATCTTGTCGCCATCGTTCAGCACTTGATCGACCTTCACCGGCGGAGCGGGTGCCAGGTCGTCGCGATAGGAGACGGTGCCGCTTTGAAGATCGGGCTTATCGGCGGCGCTGGCGAGGAGGCGCGCGCCGCTTAGGCCTTTGAGCGCCGCGAGGCCGCCCGAATGATCCCAATGGGCGTGGTTGACGAGGAGAATGTCAATATCCTCGGGCTTGAAGCCGAGCGTCCGGATGTTGGCCGCGATCTGATCGGCGCTTTCCTCCATCGCCGCGTCGATGAGGATGTGCCCCTGGGGATCAGTGATGAGGAAGGCTGAGAGTTCGGACGTGCCGACATAATAGACATTATCGGCGATACGGAACGGCGCGACCGGCTTGTTCCAAGCGGCGCGTTGTTCGGCGAACCCTTTATCCTGATGAGTAAAACCGGGCGCCGAAAGCGACGCCGACGCGAACAGCAGTAGCGCAGCGCTTCTCGACTTCGCTCGAAGCGAACGGGCTAGAAAAACGCCCTTCATGCCGATTTCCGCTGCATGAGAGCGGTGCGCTCGCAGATGCAGACGAGTTCGTCGCGCTGGTTCAGCATGCGGTGTTCGAAGGTGACGATGCCGGCATCCGGGCGGCTCTTGCTGTCCTTCAATGCGATCACTTCGGTTTCGGCGCGGAGCGTGTCGCCGATGAAGACGGGCTTGGGCATCCGCACCTTGTCGTAGCCAAGATTGGCAACGAGGGAGCCGAGCGTCGTATCGCCGACCGAGAGGCCGATCATCAAAGCGAAGGTGAAGGTGCCGTTGACGACGATCCGGCCAAATTCCGTCGCGCCCGCATATTCGGCGTCGAGGTGAAGCGGCTGCGGATTGTGGGTGAGCGTGGAGATGAGGAGATTGTCGGTTTCGGTTACCGTGCGGTGCGGCTGATGCGCGAGCCGATCGCCGATCTGCCATTCATCGAAATAACGTCCGGCCATATTCGCTGCCTCGCTCTCGATCATTCGAAGAGGGCTGGCTGGGGCGGCAGGATTCGAACCTGCGAATGCCGGTACCAAAAACCGGTGCCTTACCGCTTGGCGACGCCCCAATAGCTGTGAGGAGGCGCCTTATCGCCGCCTGTCCCAGATGAAAAGCCCTTATGCGTTCGATATGCGACGATTGACGAGGTCGATATAGTCCTGGCGGAGCTGCATCGTCAGATCGCCCACTTCGAAATTCCACGGGCCCGCCGCGCGGACAGGCGTAACCTCTGCGGCGCTGCCGGTGAGGAAGAATTGCTCGAAGCTTTCGAGTTCTTCCGGCCAGATCGCTTTTTCGATAACTTCGATACCGCGCTTCTTGGCGAGGCCGATCACCGTCTGGCGAGTGATGCCGTTCAAGAAGCAGTCCGGCGTTGGGGTGTAGAGCTTGCCGTCCTTGATAAAGAAGGCGTTCGCGCCGGTGGCTTCGGCAACTTGACCGCGCCAATCGAACATCAAAGCGTCGTCAAAACCCCGCGCCTGCACTTCGTGGCGGGCCATGGTGCAGATCATGTAAAGGCCCGACGCCTTGGATTCCACGGGCGCCGTATAGGGCGCGGGCCGACGCCATTTCGAGATTGCGAGGTTGAGGCCCTTGCGGATCGCCTCCTCACCGAAATAGGCGCCCCAATACCAGGCGGAAATCGCAACATGGATTTTCACATTTTGCGCGGAAACACCCATCTGCTCCGACCCGCGCCAGGCGAGCGGGCGAAGATAGGCGTCCTGAAGATTGTTGGCGCGCAGCACTTCGCGGCAGGCTTCGTCGATTTCCGAGACGCTGTAGGGTATGTCCATGCCAAGGATATTGGCGCTCTTCACCAACCGCTCACTATGTTGCGTCAAGGCGAAAATTTCGCCGCCATAAGCGCGCTGACCTTCGAAGACGGACGAAGCATAATGAAGGGCGTGGGTGAGGACATGAACGTTCGCCTCGCGCCACGGCACCAGCTTGCCGTCGAACCAGATCCAGCCGTCGCGGTCATCGTAGCTTTGCACGTCCGCCATGATCGTCCATCCACTCCTGATATTGTGGCGCCGCGATAAGGCTGACCAATCGGTCGGTCAACTCGCGGCGGCGCTTTTGAAAGCTGACGGTGTTGAGGCGTTCGCACGTTGAAACCGTCAGTTTTGTCAGTTTCCGTCTGGGCAGGCGGAAAATGAAGCCGGATATGTCAGGGCCCGCCTAACATGCGGGCAAAGCTGTAGGAAAATGCTTTTGCGCCCTCGTCATTGCGAGTGGAGCGAGGCAATCCAGCGGCACCGAGCCTGGCCGCGAGATGGATTGCTTCGTCGCCTCGATCCTCGCAATGACGAGGCTCAGGAGGCCTGCGTCATGACTGCGAGTTCGCGGTTGCGCTGGACCGAGGCTTCGAGCGTTTCTTTGAGCAATGCGACAAGGCCGTCCTCGCGATCGAGGATGTCGAGCCCCGCGCGCGTCGATCCGCCCGGGGCGGCGACGCGGTTGGCGAGGATTGCGGGCGTTTCTAGGCGCTCGCCTGCGAGCGCTGCGGCGCCCTCCACGGTGGCAAGCGCCAGCCGCCGGGCCTGGTCGTCCGGCAGGCCAAGCTCCGCCGCGGCCTGGCCAAGCGCGTCGATGAAGCGATAGAGGAAAGCAGGGCCGCTACCGGATAGAGCGGTGACGAGATCGAACACCGCTTCGTCGGCCACCCATTCCGCCGCGCCGAGGCTCGTCATCAGCGCTTCCACCAGAGCGCGGTCGTTTTCGTCAGCGCTGCCGGAGACCAAGCCCGTGGCGCCCTTATGCACGCGCACCGGCGTGTTGGGCATGGCGCGAATTATGGTGCGTGGTTTTGGGAAGAGTGAATGGAGCGTGGCGAGCCGAGTGCCCGCCAGAATGGATATGAGGATCGTCTGCGGTTCGAGCACAGGCCCAAGCAAAGGGGCAACTTCACCCAATTTCTGCGGCTTGACGCCGAGAAGGGCGAGAGCGGGCACTTCATCCTCGGGCAGTGCGGTCAGAACCCGGATGCCGTGACCCACATCCTTGCCACTCGGCCGCACGACGGTGATCCGCGCCGGATCCAGTCCCGCGTTCATCCAGCCGTCGAGCATCGCGCCCGCCATATTACCGCAGCCGATCAGCCAGAACGGGCCGGGCAGCGGCGGCGGATTCATGCCTCGCCCTGAGTGTCGATCAATGCTGCGGCGATGGCTTCCTGCGGGCTCTTGTCCGCCCACAGCACGAACTGGAAGACGGGGTAGAAGCGTTCGCACTCCTCGATCGCGGCTTCGACCAGAGTTTCGGCCTGCGTGAGGCTCAACAGGCCACCCTCTTCGCCTTCCAGCAGGGCGGCGTGGCGGAAGAGAACGAGGCCGGAATTGGTCCACAGCTCGAAATGGCCGAGCCAGAGCTGCTCGTTGATGAGGCCAATCGTTTCGTAAGTGGCCGCACGCTTGTCGGCCTGAACGCGAATGTCCGGAAGCGCGAGGAACTGGAGCACCTGATCTTCTTCACGCCAGATCGCGCGCAATTCATATTGAGCCCAGCTGCCCTGGAAGGTGGCGACGATTTCCTCGTCCCCGCTCCGTTCGAACGCCCAGCCATGCGCCGCAAAATAATGTTCGAGCATATCGATGGGCGCGCTCGTTTCGCGTTCCAGCTCATATTCGTCGGTGTTCATCGCTCACCCGCACCTGTTACGAAAAGGACCGTGCATGGTCCCAACGCCCCGCGCAAGGGATGGGGCCAATAAGCTGTGGATATCCGGGGTTTTTGCCCCGCCCATTGTGCTCCGGCGAAGGCCGGAGCCCAGTCCTTCAAACCGAGCCGCTGGGTTCCGGCCGTCGCCGGAACACAATTGTTTTAGAAGCCCGGCGCCTTCTTCGCGCGGGGAGCCTTGGCGGGCGCGGCAGCGGCGGCGGTTGTTCCTATCTTCGCTTCCAGAGCTTCGATCCTGGCTTTCAGCAGCGCATTTTCTTCCTTGGCGGCGACGGCGATAGCCTTTGTCACCTCGAATTCCTCGCGGCTGACAAAGTCCATGCCGGCAATGCCTTCGCGAAATTTCTCGCGCATGCTTTCCTGCGCTTCGCGGCCCATGCCGGCCAGCGTTCCGGCGGCGCCGTTCATCATTTTCACGAAATCGTCGAACAGGCGGTTCTGGGACTGCATTGGAATTCCTTTCAATCGTCGCGCCAATATCGGGGTGCCGCCCTCCAGCCGCAACCCCTTAAGCGGTGGGGTTGAGGCGGATGATTTCATAGTTGAGGATCGAGGCGAAGCTCAGCCACACCATATAGGGGACGAGCAGCCAGGCGGCGGCCTTGTTCAGGCGTGCGAACCAGAAGGTCGTGGCGATGGTGAGAACCAGCATCACGAGGATGATCGCAAGGCCGAGACGTGTCTGGTGCATGCCGAAGAAGACGGGCGACCAGAGAAAGTTCAACACCATCTGACTACCGAAGAGAATGAGCGCGGTGCGGCGCGTGCTGCTGTTGGGCTGTTGCAGGATCAGGGCGAGTGAAATGCCGAGCAGGATATAGAGCGTCGTCCACACCGCCCCGAACGTCCAGCCCGGCGGCATGGCTTCCGGCTTTGCGACGCTATCGAACCACGCATTGCCGTAGCCCGAATTGGAGAGCCATCCCGAGAGCAGACCGAGGCCGAGGATTAGCGGGATGGTCACCAGCGCATAACGCCAAAATCCGCGATCCTGCTTAATCGAACCCGCGTGCATTGCCATCTCCTATTCTGCGGGGACCGGCCTCGTCAGCTGAGCATCGAGCTTACGCGCCACGTCCTGGGGTGAGCCGGTGTAACGCGCGAGGCGGGAATAAAGGACCGGGATCATGAACAGGGTGAGGATCGTCGCCATGGACACGCCGAAGACGACCACCACACCAATGGCTTGACGCGCGCCCGCCCCTGCGCCGCTAGCGATCATCAGTGGCACCGCGCCCGCCACGGTGGCGATGGAGGTCATCAGGATCGGGCGAAGACGGCGTGCGGAAGCATCGCGGATCGCGGTGGCGATGTCCCTGCCCTGATCGCGAAGCTGGTTGGCGAATTCGACGATCAGGATGCCGTTCTTGGCGGCGAGGCCGACGAGCATGACGATGCCGACCTGACTGTAGAGGTTGAAGGTCTGCCCCATCAGCGCCAGCCCGATCACGCCGCCGCCAACGGCAAGCGGCACCGTGGTGATGATGACGCCGGGGTGGACGAAGCTTTCGAACTGCGCGGCGAGCAGGAGATAGACGACAAGGATGGTGAGGCCGAAGACGATCCAGATCGATCCGCCCGCCTCCTTGAACGCCTGACTCTCGCCGCGATAGCCGACCGCCGTGATTTCCGGCGATTTGGCGGCTTCGGTTTCGAGGAATGATAGTGCGTCGCCAAGTGAAGTACCGGGAGCGAGGCCACCGGATAGGGTGATGGCGCGCAGCTTGTTGAAGCGGCCAAGATCGCGGGCTCCCGCAGTTTCGCGCGTGGTGACGAGGTTCGACAGCGGAATAAGCTCGCCCGAACGGCTGCGGACATAGATGGAAGCAAGGCTCGCCTCGGTCGCGCGGGCGCCCGCATCGGCCTGCACCACCACGCGATATTCCTCGCCGCGATCGACATAGGTGGTGACACGGCGCGAACCCAGGAGGCTTTGCAGCGCCTGACTGACGTCGTTTACCGACACACCAAGATCGCCCGCGCGCTGGGTGTCGACGTCGATACGCAATTGGGGCTTGGTTTCCTTATAGTCGGAATCGAGATTGACGATGCCGGGATAGTCGCGGGCAGCGGCAATGATCCTGTCGCGGGCGCGGGCGAGATCCTCATAGGTCGATCCGGCGATGACGAAGTTCACCGGCTGGCCCCGCCCGCGGCTCAAAGACGAACGGACAGACGCGTTGCCGCGCACGGCCGGAATCTGTGACAGCGCGCGATTAACCTCGTTCACCACGTCGGCGGTGGTCTTATTCCGATCACTCCATTTCTTCAGGAAGACGATGGTGGAACCGTTGTTGAAATCCTCGCTGGCTCCAAACCCGCCCGGCGTACGCGTTATGACCGTTCGGACGGCGCCTTCGCCAACCAGGGGCAACACCTTCGCTTCGACTTCGCGCATATAGGCGTTCATCTGGTCAAAGCCCGTGCCCTCGGGCGCGGACACGTTGGCGGAGAGAATGCCCGCATCTTCCTGCGGCGCGAGTTCGGACTGGATGGTGGTGAAGAGGAACGCTGCCCCGGCAAGGAAGATCAGGACCGCGATCGACGGGATGAGCGGCTTTTCGAGCGTGCGGCCAAGCATCTTGGCGTAAAGGGCTTCGACCCGCTGGAAGCGGCGGTCGACCCAGGAGGCCAGCCTGCCGCGCTCCTGATGCTTCAGCATTTTGGAGCAGAGCATTGGGGCGAGGCTAAGCGCGAGGAAGCCGGAAAAGGCGACCGCGCCGATCATCGCCACGGCAAGCTCGCGGAAGAGCAGTCCGGTTTGGCCGGAAATGAACATGACCGGCACGAACACGGCGCAAACGACCAAAGTCGTCGAGATGATCGCGAAGCCGACCTGCCGCGTCCCTTCATAGGCAGCGGCAAGCGGCGGCTCTCCTTCCTCGATCCGGTGGTAGATATTTTCCAGCACAACGATGGCGTCATCGACAACGATGCCGATCGACAGCACAAGCGCGAGCAGGGTCAGCAGGTTGATCGAGAAGCCGAAGGCGGCGAGCACCGCGAAGCTGCCGAGCAGACAGAGCGGGACGGTGATCGCCGGAATGAGCGTGGCGCGCCAATTGCCGAGGAACAGGAAGATGACGAGGACGACGAGGATCGCAGCCTCGCCAAGCGTCTCCCACACCTTTTTGATGGCTTCGCTGATGAAGAGGGATTCGTCGGACCCGACCGCGATCGTCATGCCTTCGGGGAGCGTAGGCTGGATTTCTTCCGCAAGCGCCTTCGCCTGCGTCGCGACGGCAAGCGTGTTGGCGCCGGACTGGCGCACGATACCCAGGCCCACCGCCTGTTCGCCGTTGAGCCGGAAGGCCGTGTAGGGATTTTCCGCGCCCTGTTCGATCCTAGCGACGTCGCCCAAACGGACGAGATAGCCGTCCTCGCCTCTGCCGACGATCAGCCCGGCGAAATCCGCCGCATTGGTGAAGGGCCGATCGACGCGGAGGCTGACATTCTGGCTCGCCGATTCGAGCCGACCGGCGGGAAGCTCGACATTCTGGCTGCGGAGCGCGGCCTCGACATCGGCGGGGGTAAGGCGGAAGGCGGCGAGCCGTTCGGGACTCATCCACACGCGCATGGCGGGCCGCGCTTCGCCGCCGATGAACACCTGCGCCACGCCGTCGATCGAAGAGAAGCGGTCGACGATATTGCGGTCGACATAGTCGCTCAACTGCAGCCGGTCCCAGCCCGGCTTTGAAATGACGAGGAACAGGATCGGCGATGCGTCGGCATCGACCTTGCGGACTTCGGGTGGGCGCACCTCATCGGGCAGGTCGTCCGCCGCGCCGCCGACGCGGTCGCGTACATCGTTCGCCGCCGTATCGACCGAACTGCCCGGCGCGAATTCGATGGTGATGTCGGAGCGCCCGTCCTGCGAGCGCGAAGAGATGGTCTGGAGGCCCTCGACGCCGGACAAGCGCTCTTCCAGCACCTGCGTCACCCGGCTTTCGACCACGGAGGCGGCGGCGCCGGTATAGATGGTCTGGACCGACACGATCGGCGGATCGACGTCCGGATATTCGCGCACCGACAGACTGAAAAAGGCGACGAGGCCTACCACCGCGATCAGCAGCGCCAGCACCGCCGCGAAGACGGGGCGTTTGACCGAGATGTCGGAAAGTTGCACCTCAGCGGCCCTTGGGCGCGGCCTGCTGCCTTGCCGGGGCGGCATTGGGAGCACCGGCGAGGCGAACCTTCATGCCGTCGGACAGTTTGACAACGCCTTCGGTGACGACTTTCTCGCCCGCTTTCAGGCCCTGCACGACCTCGATCCGCCCGGCGGAGCGAAGGCCGGTGCGGACTTCGCGGCGCATGGCCTTGCCGTCGGCGCCGACCACATAGACGAAACGCTTGTCGCCCTCCCCCACCACTGCAAGCTCGGGGACGGACAGGCCGTTGCGGGGCGCGGTTTCGATGGCGACGGTGAGCAACATGCCCGGCTTCAGCACGCGATCCGGATTGGGGAGACGCGCGCGGACCGTGACGGCGCGACTGTTGGGATCGATGACGGGATCGATGGTGGCGATCTGGCCGCGGAACGGGCGGTCCGGAAAGGCGGCGGATACCGCCTCGATGCCGAGGCCCGGCTTCAGAACGGAGAGCAGAGTTTCGGGGACCGGGAAATCGAGCTTCACCGAACTCACATCGCTGATCGTCGCGATCTCCGTCCCGGCCGAGACGACCGCGCCGGGCGAGATGTTACGGAGGGACACCCAGCCGGAAAATGGCGCGCGGATGATGCGATCGCCGATCGAAGCTTCCGCCCCAGCGGCTTGGGCGCGGGCCTGCGCGGCCAATGCCGATTGCGTATCGAGATTGCTGACCGTCGCAAAGCCGCGCTCGCGCAGGGCCTGGATGCGGCTTAATTGCTGCTGGGCTTCGCGGGCGCGGGCCTGAGCTGCTGTCAGGTCAGCTGTTTCCTGTCCCTGGGCCAAGACCGCGATCGTCTGCCCTTGGCGAACAAAGCCGCCATCGTCGAAATTGAGGCGCACGATCCGTTCGGTCACCGGCGCGGCGAGCGTCACCTGCTCGTTGGCGAGGGCGGTGCCGACCGCTTCGATCCGCTCGACGAAGCGCATGGTGGCGGCGGCTTCCGCCTTCACCAGCGGCGGCGGCCGGTTCTGCCCGCCTTCCTCGGCGGTGCAGGCGGACAACAGGGCGAGAAGCGCGAGTGCGGAAGCTTTAAATTGTGACACGGCCGTGGGGCTAACGTTGCGAGGTTACGTTATCAAGTCCTCTCCGCCCCAAGGAGGAATTCGACATTCCCCTCCGGACCGGTGATCGGGCTTGGCGTGATCCCTGCGACCCGCCATCCCCTGGACTCGACCCAGCGTGCAGCCGCTTCGCTGACTCGCTGATGAACGGACGCATCGCGCACCACGCCGCCCTTGCCGATTTCATCGCGCTCCGCCTCGAATTGCGGTTTCACGAGAGCGGCGAGACGGCCGCCGGGCTTTGCGAAATCAAGCGCGGTGTCGAGCACCTTGGCGAGGCTGATGAAGCTCGCGTCGCACACGATGATATCGACCGGTTCGGTTACGATATCGGGCGTCAGATAGCGGGCATTGGTCTGTTCGTGGACGATGACGCGGGGATCGCTGCGCAGCTTCCAGGCGAGCTGGTTGGTGCCGACATCCACCGCGAACACCCGCGCCGCGCCCTTTTGCAGCAGCACATCGGTGAAGCCGCCGGTCGACGAGCCGACGTCGAGGCCCACCGCGCCCGTCACATCCCAGCCGAAATGATCGAGGGCATGGGCAAGCTTGATGCCGCCCCGCGACACCCAGGGATGCTCGCGCCCACGCACCTCGAGTGGGGCATCGTCGGGGAAAGCCTGCCCCGCCTTGTCGACCTTCTTTTCGCCTGAAAAGACGAGTCCTGCGAGGATCAGGGCCTGCGCCTTGGACCGGCTTTCCACCAGCCCCCGGTCCACCAGTATCTGATCCACCCGCGCCTTCGCCATCCCGCACCGTCCCCAAACTTTAAGAAGATCGTTTAGGGCAATTTAACCCTTTTCGGAATATCCCCGCGCGACAGGCCCGTGGACGGCCGGGGGAGACAAGTGATCATGCGTAGCGTATTTCTGGCGGCGGCAACCCTCTTGCTCAGCGCGTGCGGCGGCGGAAGCGGTGGCGGCGAGCGCCCGGGGCCGATCGCTCCGCCCCCGACCGCACAGCACAGCTTCGCGAACCCCACCGAAGCCAAGACTTATCAAGGCATCGGCGGCGCCCACAGCTATACCTACGATACGAGTGCGGATTTTGATAATCCCGCGACCCCGGAGATCGACGGCGGGCAGGATAATCAGCTCTACGCCGGCAATGCTTCGACCGCCCGGAACAGCGGCATTTCGATCGCTTATAGCCCACGTGACGGCATTTTCGAACTGACGGTGGACGAGCCGCTCGGCAATGCCGATACCGTTCTGCGGTTTCAGGATCCCGCGCATCGCACCGACTTTGGCGGCGCGAAGCAACCCCAGGATCATACCCCAAATTTCACTGCGGACTTGCCGGGCATCAATTATCTTCAGGCCGGAACGTCCAGCGGCATTTACGGGCAGGACGGTTATGCGAGCGATGTCACGACTTTCTTTTTCCAGAAACCCGGCACGAGCACGCAATATGTGACGTTGGCCGGTTATCTGCGCAACCGGCTGAACATCGCGACAGAAAATAAGCCCGATCCTGCCAATCCGAGCCAGACGGCCGACTATCTCGTTTACAAGAACAATTTGCAGCGCGGCGCCTTTGCCTATGGCGAGCGGACGGTGAACAGCGCGGTGCCGAAGTCGGGGAGCGGCACCTATAATGGCTCCATGATCGCAACTCTGGTTTACAATCCGCTGATTGAAACCGACGTGAATTCGCCCACCTACTTCCAGTGGATGCACGGCACCGCGCAGACCCGCGTTGATTTCGGCAAAAACAGCTTCGAAATCGATCTGGACGGAACGGTCATGGCGCCCCAGCTGGACAATTTCACAAGCGGCCAAGCCGACCTTCCCGGCGGATCGAAATTCCACGCCAGCGGATCGGGACGGATCGATCTGGTCCACACCGGCGGCTTTGCGGGCGCGTTTCAGGAAGCCTATTTCACCACGCCGGGAGCGACAGGCGTCCGCAAAGATGTGAATATCGCCGGATCGAGCGTCGACGGCGCCTTCTTTGGTCCGAATGCCGAGGAAGTGGGCGGCGGCTTCCGCATTGTCGGCGGAACGCCCGACGAGCGGATCGATATTCTCGGAGCCTTTACCGGCCGGAAGTGAGCCCCGTCATGAGGATGCGTGTCGCGGCCTTGTTGCTGGCCGCCATCGCCCTGCCCTGCCCGGTCTATGCGGCGCAGACCGCATCCGAAGTGCAATGCGCTGAAGGCCAGTGCACATACCGCCTGACGCCCGAGCAGCTGCTGGCGCAGGCGGAGCGGCTGGTGCAGGAGCGGCGCTTCGACGAGGCACGCGTGCTGGCCGATGCGTTAGGGAAGGCGCCGGGCTTCGAACTTCAGCACCGATTCCTGACCGGCTTCATCGCGGTTGAAACCGGCAATCCAGAAGAAGCGATCCGCCAATTTCGCGCGATCCTGGCCGACGATCCAACGCAGACGCGTGTACGCTTGGAACTGGCGCGCGCCTTGCTGATGACCGGCAAGGAAGCCGCCGCCGACCATCATTTCCGCCTTGCCGAAAATGACGGCGGCCTGCCCGAGGATATCGCGCGGACGATCCGCAATGCGCGCGGGCTGATCCGGTCTCAGCGCCGGTGGAATGTGACGCTGGACCTGGGGATCGCACCCGATACGAATATCAATGGCGCGACCGATGCCGAGACGATCGATTTCCGCCTTGGCCCTTACATCATCCCGCTTAAGCTAGACGATGAAGCGCGGCGCCAATCGGGCATCGGGCAAATCGCCGCCTTTTCCGGCGAAGCGCGGGTTCCGATGGGCGACCGTATTTCCCTGATCGTCGACGGCTATGGTCAGGCGACCAATTACCGGGGCGACGATTTCGACGATTTCTCCGCCCAGATCGCCGTCGGGCCGGAATTCCGGCTGGACACGATGACCAGCATTTCGGTTCAGGCGTTGGGTCAGCAGCGCTGGTATGGCGGCGATGTCGCATCGCGGCAGATCGGCGCCAAGGCGGCCTTTCAAAAAGTCCTGAACCAAGGCCAGCGCGTGGGGCTGCAATTCGATGTCAGGCGTAACTTTTCAGGTTTCAGCGATGATTATGACGGCTGGCAGCTGGCTGGATATGCCACGCTGGAGCGCGTTGTGCGGCGTTCCTTCATCGCGTCGGCAACCGGCTATGTCCGCCGCGACTTGCTGACATTGGAGAGCTATTCAAGCACCGATTATGGCGTCGAGATCGGCGTTGGCGGCGAGCTGCCCATGGGGATCAACGCGGGGCTTTCCGGCGGTGTGGGGCGGGCCGAATATGATGCGCCAATCGGTGGCTTTTCCACAGACGTTAGGAAAGATTGGCGCCTCAACGCCCGGGCCTATGCCGGGCTGAGGTCGGTGCGGCTGATGGGCTTTTCACCCTCGATCACCTATACGTTCGGTCGGACGGATACGAACTACGCTTTGTACCAGATGAACCGGCATAAAATGCGGTTCAATCTAGCCCGCTATTTCTGACGCATAAGCCACGGAACCGGGTCTTTTCCCGCCACGTTTCGCCTGAGGCACAATGTGGAGGATGCTCAATGAAACCGGGCTTTTTCAAGAAATATGCCTATGCGTGGATCACGGTGGGCTTCTTCCTCATTTCAATCATCCTCCACTGGCTGTTCGGCTGGTATGCGTTCGTCGATGAAGCCGCGCAGCATGGGGAGGCGCCGGAGCTTTCCGCCTATCTCGTCGAAATGGGCCGCGACACGTTCGAGAATTGGCAATCCGAGTTCCTGCAATTGCTTTGGCAGGTCGTGGGGCTTGCCTATTTCCTCTATGTCGGATCGCCCGCGTCCAAGGAGAATGACGACCGGCTGGAGGCAAAGGTCGACAAGTTGATCGAGCTTCAGGCGGGTCAGGGCGCGAAGGCGATTATCGAGGATATCGACGACCGCTACCTCCGCCACCACGGCCATGCCGCGCCGCATGGGCATACGAGTGAGGGGCGGGAGTAGGAACGTTCAGACTTTCGTCATTGCGAGGAGCGAAGCAACGAAGCAATCCATTTCGCGGCCAGGCCAGGCGCCGCTGGATTGCTTCGCTCCGCTCGCAATGACGAGGATTAAGCCCGGGCGCTTTCCGCTATGCCGGTGCTGTTGTGGCGGAGTGCTTTCAGCACCGTGTCGACGATCGCGGCGGCGTCGAGCCCGGCTTCCTCATATTGTTTTTCGGGCTTGTCCTGATCCTGGAAGATGTCGGGCAGGCGCAGGGTGCGGATCTTGAGGCCCGCGTCGGTGAGACCCGCGTCGGACGCGAGGGTAAGGACGTGGGCGCCGAAGCCGCCGATTGCCGCTTCCTCGATCGTGACCGCGACTTCGTGGGTGGACAAGAGCTTGCGGATCAAATCCTCATCCAGCGGCTTGGCGAAACGCAGGTCTGCGACGGTGGTGGAGAGGCCCTTGCCGTCCAGCGTGTCGGCGGCCTTGAGCGCCTCTTCGAGGCGCGTGCCGAGGGAGAGGATCGCGATCTTCTTGCCTTCGCGGACGATGCGGCCCTTGCCGATTTCCAGCCGCTGCGGCGTTGCCGGAATGGCGACGCCGGTGCCGTTGCCGCGCGGGTAGCGGACCGCGCTCGGGCTGCTGTCGTGCAGCGCCATGGTGTGGACCATGTGGGTCAGTTCCGCTTCATCGGCGGCGGCCATGACGACCATATTCGGCAATGTGCAAAGATAAGCGAGGTCGAAGCTGCCCGCATGGGTGCAGCCGTCAGCGCCGACGAGGCCTGCGCGGTCCATGGCGAAGCGGACAGGCAGGTTCTGGATCGCCACGTCGTGCACGACCTGATCGTAGGCACGCTGCAGGAAGGTCGAGTAAATGGCAACGAACGGGCGGTGACCCTGCGCGGCGAGGCCAGCGGCGAAAGTCACGGCATGTTGCTCCGCAATGCCGACGTCGAACATGCGATCGGGGAAGCGATCGACGAACTTGTCGAGGCCGGTGCCGGACGGCATGGCGGCGGTGATCGCGACCACCTTTTCGTCGCGTTCGGCTTCGGCGACCAGGGCCTTGGCGAAGACATTGGTGTAGCTTGGCGGGCCCGCCGGCGCCTTTGCCTGTTCGCCGGAGATGACGTCGAATTTCTGGACGCCGTGATATTTGTCGGCGGCGGCTTCGGCGGGGCCGTAGCCCTTGCCCTTCTTCGTCACGACATGGACGAGCATCGGGCCCAAATCGGCATCGCGGACATTTTCGAGGATCTGGACGAGGCCTTCGATATCGTGGCCGTCGACCGGGCCGACATAATAAAAGCCAAGCTCTTCGAAGAGCGTACCGCCGGTTACCATGCCGCGGGTATATTCCTCCGCCTTGCGCGCCGCCTTGTGGAGCGGGCGCGGCAGCTTGCGCGCGAATTTTTGTGCAAGGTGGCGGACAGAGAGATATTTGTCGGAGCTGACGAGGCGGGCGAGATAGTGGCTCAAGCCCCCCACCGGCGGCGCGATCGACATGTCATTGTCGTTCAAAATGACGACGAGGCGATTGCCCGCTTCGGCGGCATTGTTCATCGCTTCATAGGCCATGCCGGCGGACATGGCGCCATCGCCGATCACGGCGATCGCCTTGCCGGGAGCGCCGCTTAATTTATTCGCGATGGCGAAGCCGAGGGCGGCGGAGATGGACGTGGAGCTGTGCGCGGCGCCGAACGGATCATATTCGCTCTCGGCGCGCTTGGTGAAGCCCGAGAGGCCGCCGCCCATGCGCAAAGTGCGGATGCGGTCGCGGCGCCCGGTCAGGATCTTGTGCGGATAGCATTGATGGCCGACGTCCCAGATCAGGCGATCATCGGGCGTATTGAAGACATAATGGATGGCTGCGGTCAGTTCGACGACGCCAAGGCCCGAGCCGAGGTGGCCGCCGGTCACACCGACGGCGGAAATGGTTTCCGCGCGCAGTTCGTCGCACAGCTGGCGAAGCTGATCGACCTTCAGCCCGCGAAGATCCTGCGGCACGTTCACCTGATCGAGAAGCGGCGTTTGGGGGCGCTCGTTCATCTGATTATTGCATCCTTCCTGGACCCGAGGCTCTAGCGCCTGCGAGGCGGCGTGTCGAACAGGTTGTGGAGGGCGCGCGGCTATTCAAGAGCGGTTCAGGCGTAAAAGCGCGATCATTGCGCTTCCGCAATGGAGACAAGGTGATGCGCGCCCTTTCCACATTGATGCTGACCGGGTTGACCTTTCTGGGAACGGCCCCTGCCCTCGCCATGGCCGATCCGGCGGCGGAGGCCATCGCGCTGATCGACCGGCATCGCGTGTCGATGCAGGTGCAGTGCACCGTGCCGATCCCGCCTGGGCCCTATGCGCCGCAATGGCAGCAGGACAATGCATGGCAAGCGGCGCAGGATTTCAGCCGCTGCCTCGACGATGTCATGGCGCGCGAGCAGGCGCGGCTGTCAGACCTTACCTATGAGGTGGATCAGCTTCAGGCAGGCGCGGCGGACGGTGCCGACTGGGCGGGGGTCGAGGCGCATCTCGCGTCCAAATGGGACGAGCTCGATACGCTGGAGGGCAAGGTGCGCAACCGGGCCCGATGGGCGGAAACGGCGATAAATGTGGTCAACGCCCTCACGCCGCCGCCGCCCGCCGATCCGATGTTCCCGCCCTTTTCGGCAGGGTCGACGCCCTATCCTTATTACCGCCGCGACAGCAGCGTGTCGGCGCCGGGTATTCGTTAGTCGACGCAGTCGCCGCAGCGGCCGCGCA
Source organism: Allosphingosinicella vermicomposti (assembly GCF_003012815.1). Taxonomy (GTDB): domain Bacteria; phylum Pseudomonadota; class Alphaproteobacteria; order Sphingomonadales; family Sphingomonadaceae; genus Allosphingosinicella; species Allosphingosinicella vermicomposti. The sequence goes on from NZ_PXYJ01000002.1 coordinate 249,259, forward strand.
CTTCGATGACCGGGCGATCGGGCGCGAAGCCGGCCTGTTTCGCAGCCTCGCGGACGCCGCCCGAAAGGCTGTCATCATCGATATGGGTCGCCTGTCCGCACGCGTCGCAGATGAGGAAGATGCAATCGTGGAGGCAGCCCGGATGGTCGTTCGCGATATAGGCATTCGCACTTTCGACACGGCGGGCGAGGTTCGCGCCGACGAAGAGGTCGAGAATGCGGTAGACGCTGTTAGCGGCAACGCGGCGGCCCTGCGCAATGCTTACCTTTTCGGCGATATCGTAGGCGGAAGCGGGCTTATCGAATGCGGCAAGGGCATCGAACACGGAGGCGCGCATCTGCGTCCACTGTTCGCCTGATTTTTCCATCGCCGCTTTCGCAGCCCCGGCGAGCGACTCGCCCTCATGCTTGTGATGAACATGCGCCATGGGTGGGAGATAAGCGGTTCGCGGGGCCGGAACAAGTTGGGTCGGTTTCGGGTGAGCTCAGGCTTGGCGGTTTGGGGACGGGAGGTGCTGCAGGGTCAGCTATATGCGGGTTGGGGCGTCATAAAGCCGCTGACCGCGCGGCGATTGAGGTCGTGGCCGAGGGCGAGGATCGCGACGCCGAGGATCGTGTAGACGATCTCCATGCCCCCGTGCGGCAGCGAGAGGGCGCCCATCATGATGCCGATTCCAAAGGCGCCGACGGCGGCGGGCATCATATAGCCATGTTCGATTATCCCCTTCCCCAAAGCGACGATGCCGAGGAGAATGGCGAGAACAAGTCCCGCTTCATGGATCAGCGGCGACACAAGCGCCCCTGCCGACGCGAGAAGCGCCAAAGCGACGCTGGTCGCGAGACAATGGACGAGGCACAGGCCCGACAGGCCGATGGCCAAGCGGTCCAACAGTCCGTTGCGGATCGTGGGTACGAACATCGTCATGCGTTTCCTGATCCACGTTATAGGTGCATCATTGGAAAGATACAATATCACATTTCAGCGAAAAGTTGCATTGAGATGTAGGATTTTGGGGGCCATAGCGGCGGTATGACCGTGCTTTCCGCTTCCGAGTCCGCGCCGCGCCCCTTGGCGGCAAACGCGCGGCCCCGCGCTATTTCGAACTGGTTGCTCGCCGTTGCCGCGCTTGTCTTCCTGATGGTCGTGGTGGGCGGGATTACGCGGCTCACCGAGTCGGGGCTTTCAATGGTGCAGTGGGAGCCGATCTCCGGGACCATCCCGCCCCTGAACGAGCAGCAATGGCTGGCGGAGTTCGACGCCTATAAGGCGACGCCTGAATACGCCCAAGTCAATCGCGGCATGTCGCTGGATGAATTCAAGAATATCTTCTTCTGGGAATATACGCATCGGCTGCTCGGGCGGTTCATCGGGCTTGCCTTCGCCCTCCCCCTCCTCTGGTTCGCGGCGAAGAAGGCGATCCCGCGCGGCTATGGCTGGCGGCTGACCGCCCTCCTCGCGCTCGGCGGGCTACAGGGGGCGATCGGCTGGTGGATGGTGGCGTCCGGCCTCGTCGACCGGCCCGATGTCAGCCACATCCGGTTGGCGGTCCATCTGCTCACGGCATTTCTGATCCTTGGCGGGCTGATCTGGACGGCGATGGACCTGCGCGCCTTGGAAGCGGGGCGCGGGCGGGCGAAGATGCCGACGATCGGGATCTGGACCTTGTCGATCCTCGCGCTGCAGATGCTGTTCGGAGCCTATGTCGCGGGACTGAATGCGGGTTATGCGTTCAACACCTGGCCGCTGATGGGTGACAGCCTGTTCCCGGCCGAGGCGCCGATGCTGGAGCCGGTGTTGCGCAACTTCGTGGACAATCCGATCGTGGTGCAGTTCGTTCACCGCTGGCTGGCCTTTGTGGTGGCCGGCTTTGCGATCGCGCTGGGACTGAAAGCGCAACGTCTGGGCTTTAAGGGTGCCGCGCATGCGGTGTTTACGGCACTGGGGTTGCAGATCGGGCTGGGCATCGCGACGATCCTGACCGGTGTGGAATTGTGGCTGGGCGTTGCGCATCAAGGGATGGGCGCGCTGTTGCTGGCGGCGATCGTGGTTGTGGCGCATCGGGTGGCTACCCACTCCCCCTTGATGGGGGAGGATTGGGGTGAGGGTGATTTCTCCGCCCGCGCCGAGCCTGGCCCCGGCATCACCCCCACCCAACCTCCCCCATCAAGGGGGAGGAGCTAAGTTGGGCAACGTCGTTTCCGTTTATGCTGTCTTTGCCGATGGCGAGGAGGCGCGGCGGATTGGGCGGGCGGTGGTCGAGGAGCGGCTTGCGGCCTGCGTGAACGTCCTCGGCGCGTGTCAGTCCATCTATCGCTGGCAAGGCGCGGTGGAGGAGGCCCAAGAGGTTGCGGCTGTGTTCAAGACCGCGATGACGACCGCCCCTCGCCTCATGGAGCGGATCGCCGCGCTTCATTCTTATGACGTTCCGGCCATCACCGTCTGGCCAATCGCCGATACGCTGCCCGATTATCGCGCATGGATCGTCGAAAATGGCGGCGGGTAATATTTTACCCGTCAGCAAAGCCGCTGTTTTCTTGACAAAATGAGGCACATTCCGCATTAGGCCGCCACCAGCGCCGCTCCGGATTCGGGCGGCGCAGTCATTTTCATAAGGGTTTCAGGCCATGAAGGCGCTGTTGAAGACCACCAAGCCGGCGAAACCGGCCGAGGTCGTGAAAAAGTGGCATCTGATCGATGCCGAAGGTCTGGTCGTCGGGCGTGTCGCCACGATCATCGCCAACATCCTGCGCGGCAAGCACAAGCCGAGCTTCACCCCGCACGTCGATTGCGGCGACCATGTTGTCGTCATTAACGCCGACAAGGTGAAGTTCACCGGCAAGAAGCTGGGCGACAAGATCTATTATCGCCACACCGGCTATGCCGGCGGCATCAAGGGCGTCACCGCCGGCAAGGTTCTCGAAGGCCGCTTCCCGGAGCGCGTTCTTGAAAAGGCCGTCGAGCGCATGATCCCGCGCGGACCGCTTGGCCGCGACCAGATGCGCGCCTTGCACCTCTACAATGGCACCGAGCACCCGCACGGCGGCCAGAATCCTGAAGTCCTCGATGTCGCGGGCATGAACCGCAAGAACAAGGTGGGTGCCTGATGTCCGATACCCGTCAATCGCTTTCCGATCTCGGCGCCGTCGTCGAGAATCAGGGTGCTGAGACCCAGGCCGCCGCTCCGGCAGCTGCCGAGCGTCCCGCCGGCCGTGGCCGCCGCGAGGAGAAGGTGAACGATCATGGCGTGTCCACGCAGGGACCGCAGATCGAAGCCGTTCTCCGCGAACAGCAGCTCGACGCGCAGGGCCGCGCTTATGCGACCGGCCGCCGCAAGGATGCCGTTGCCCGCGTTTGGCTGAAGCCCGGCACCGGCAAGATCACGGTCAATGGCCGCGACCAGGAAGTTTATTTCGCACGTCCGACCCTGCGCCTTGTCATCAACCAGGTGTTCGACATCGCCGAACGCACGGGCCAGTATGACGTCGTCGCAACGGTCAAGGGCGGCGGTCTGTCCGGTCAGGCCGGTGCGGTCCGTCACGGCATCAGCCAGGCACTGACCCGCTACGAGCCGGCGCTGCGCACGGCTGTGAAGCGCGAAGGCTTCCTGACCCGCGATCCGCGCGTCGTCGAACGTAAGAAGTACGGCAAGGCGAAGGCCCGCCGCAGCTTCCAGTTCTCGAAGCGTTAATCCGCGTCAGAGCGTTACGAGAAAGAGCGGTCCGGGTTTCCGGGCCGCTTTTTCTTTGCGGCGCGACTGCGGAGCAGGTGCGGGACGCTAGGCAATCCTAAACATACGTGCCCGCTTCGACCTGAGTCCGCTTACGACCCATTGCGGACCTTAGTCCTCGTCAGCCATCGCGGCATCAACGAAGGCGATACCCGCGCGTTGCAGGGTGAAAATTGCTCCGCCCAGACATTTGTAAGGGGTGTCCTTGAAGTAGATCACGATGGCGCGGGTCTTGTTTGTAGCGCGACCAATCTCCAAGAGGCGTTCGCTGGAAGCCCGTTCACCCTCAATGATGATCAGGCAACCTTCGCCGTCTCGCTTCGCGCTTACGACCAAGGGAACACCCGCCGGCGCCGTTCGAACGCAAGAGCCTAGTAGCGCGGCGCTGCCAGCGAGCGTGGTGGCGAGAAGCAGCCTGTTCATTCTCGCATCATGCAGCCGACCCTCTGGAAGAGCAATGTCCGCTTCCCACCCTTAGCTGTCGGTCTGCTTACGCCCCTTTGCGGACGTCACCGCGATAAAAAGTCGTCTTCGACCCATAGCTTCGTCTGCTCAAACTCCAGAACGCCTGGTGCGGGATCCGCTGGAATGCGGCTTGAAAGGGCCATCTCACGATGCTCCTCGGACGGCCAGCGAGCGAAAGCAAAGAAGCTACCGGCGGCATCTCGCGATAGGCAGGAGCCCAAAGCTCCAAAGTTGTCCCTCAATTCGATTGTTGCCGTTCGCCAACCGCGTCGAAACTCATCCTCATGGGCAGGATCGATTTTCCATCGGTAAAGCACCGCAAACGGCTGCTGCGACATTCTATCCTCTCGACCTAAGACCCACCCCATACAACGTAGCAACGTCCGTTCCCGCCCTTGGCGGAACGTCCGCTACGCGGTCGGCTTCTCAGCGGCCACAGCGCGATCCCAGAACATCGTCGCCATCACAGCAACGAAGGGTAACCATAGAGCGAAAAGAACCAGCCATCGATCGCCGCCCACCGCTAAGAACATCGAACGCGGCGCATCTGGAGGATTACCTTCCATTGCTGTGAACACCCCCACCACGAGCGCCAAAGCAAGGGAGAACCCCCAAAAATAACTCGCCCAGCCCTGCCACTGTAGCCGCCGTAGTAAGAAGTGTGTCGGCATACCTGCCAAAAGCATGAAGCCGTAACTTCCCGCAATGGCCAGCCCACCCCCAATGAGGCAGTCATGTAAACCGAAACGCGGCCTCACAAAAATTAGACACATCAGCGCGAAGCTAGGGGCCGGAGCGACCAAGAAGCCGCGCAGTGTGTTGCTCCACATTGAACAGAACCTCATTCCCATCCCGCAAATTTAGATCAGATGGAGCTTGGGAGCATGAGCAATCCGTGAGCTTTGGGTGAAATGCGCAGCTCCGCCCGCTTTTCACGCCAGCGGAAATTGCATCTGCTTCATTGGCCATTGCCGCCATCTGTGCGGGGTGTCATCCTTGGGGTCAGCACAGTTGCGCGCCGGGGCTGCGCAGGCTGGAACGTCCTTCGACAGGCTCAGGACTAGCGGGGTTGAGGGTGTGCGGCGCCCCCGGATCAGCCTGTTCTGGTGCGGGTTCGTTTGCTCCTTCCCTTCCCTCCCGTTCCCTCCCCTTCCCGGTCCAGTATTCTTGCCCCACCCCGCTAGGGCTGAGCCTGTCGAAGCCCGTGTGAACGACGCGGGGACCGATCAGCCCGCACAAACTGAACTGGACGTCAGGTGATATTGTCGCCTAGCTTCGCCCGGCATTGTCTTTGTTGGGGAATCATCATGCGTTTCGCTCTTCCTGCCGCCCTTCTCGCGGCTATTTCGCTGGCATCGGTATCGGTCGCGCAGACGGCGGATCAGCCGGACTTTACGGCGGAGGGCTTCCGGAGCCATGTCGCGTTCCTGTCCGACGATCTGCTCGAAGGGCGCGACGCGGGGACGCGGGGTTATGACATTGCGGCCCGTTATGTTGCGACGCAGTTCGAAGGGCTGGGCCTCAAGCCGGGCAATGGCGGCAGCTGGTATCAGGAGGTGCCGTTCGGCGATTATCGCGTGGCGGAAGGGTCGACGCTGACCATCGGCGGGAAGGCTTTTCCGCATAATGGCGACATATTGCTCTATCCCGGCGCGGACGCGCAGCTCAGCCTTGAGGCGCCGGTGGTGTTCGCGGGCTACGGCCTCGATGCGCCCGAGCGCGGCTTCAACGATTATGCCGGGCTCGACGTGAAGGGGAAGATCGTTGCGGTGCTGAGCGGCTATCCCAAGGGGACTGCCAGCGATGTTGGCGCACATCTGACCAGCGAAAAGGGGCTGATGGCGCAGAAGAATGGCGCCGTGGGCATGATCACGATCCGCAACAGTGCCGAGATGAAGCGGCGCTCGTGGAATGCGGTCAAGGCCAATGCGAGCCATGGCAACATCACCTGGTCCGAAAACGGCAAACCTTATTCCGCGGCGCCGAATATCCGCTTTTCCGCAACGCTCGATCAGTCAGCGGCCGAGGATTTGTTCGCGGGCGCGCGGACGCCGCTGAAGACGGTGCTGGCCCAAGCCGACAAGGCTGGCGGCAAGCCCAAGGGCTTTGCGCTGAAGCCGAGTGTCAAGGTGGAGCAGCAGACGACGGCCAAAACCTTCTCCAGCCCGAATGTGCTGGCGGTGCTCCCGGGCTCCGATCCGGCGCTGGCCAATGAATATGTGCTGCTGATGGCGCATCTTGACCATGTCGGCACCGATCCCAGCATTCAGGGCGACCAGATCCACAATGGCGCGATGGACAATGCGACGGGCATCGCGACGCTCATCGAAGTGGCCGAGGCGATGGCGGCATCCCCCAACCGGCCCAAGCGGCCGATCCTGTTCGCGGCGGTGACGGCGGAAGAGGATGGCCTGCGCGGATCGCAATTCCTCGCCAAGCATCCGGTGCTGGGCAACGGCAAGGTGGTGGGTGTCGTCAACCTCGACATGCCGGTGCTCACTTACGACTTTCAGGACGTGATCGCGTTCGGCGCCGAACATTCGACGATGGGCCAGGCGGTGGCGCGCGCGGGGGCGAGCATGGGCGTCAAGCTGATCGACGATCCGCTGCCGCAGGAGGGGCTCTTCACTCGTTCGGACCATTATCGCTTCGTGCAGGAGGGCATTCCGTCCGTATTCCTGATGACCGGTTTTGGCGGCGAAGGGCAGGAGCGCTTCATGCACTTCCTGCAGAATGATTATCACAAGCCGTCCGACGAGATCGATCTGCCGTTCAACTGGCAGGCCGGTGCCAAATTCGCGCGGATCAACTATTTGATCGCCCGTGAGATTGCCGATGGGGCGGAAGCGCCGCGTTGGTATCGGGGCAGCTTCTTTGGCGATGTGTTCGCGAAGGATCAGCCAAAGGCGGCACCGGTTAAGTGAGGGCAATCACCCTTCAGCCGCTAGGGCTGAACTTGTCGAAGCCCGGAACCAGCTGGAACCGCCCTTCGACAAGCTCAGGACTAGCGGGTGGGGGGTAGGGCTTTTTCTAAACCAGAGCGGGCCTGCAATTGGGCACAGTTCGGGTCATCAGACGAGGTGTTTCTCCGTAGCGCCAAGCCCCCTCCCCCGGGCCCCTCGTTCATCTGGCGTACAGGTTCCAAAATGGATTTTCAGCAGGCTCGTTAACCACGTTTTCGGGCCTGTTTTGAACGCCTTATGAGGGGGTGGCAGCAATGCCCATGTATGTGTACCACGCTGAGGGTTATCCCGTCGGCTTCCGGTTCGGCGACTATATTCACGACATGAATGGCGATGCGGTGGGCCGGATACTGGGCTCCCACGTTTTTCGCCTCGACGGCGCTTATGTCGGCGAGTGGTTCAAGGAAACAGTGGTGGCCAAGCCCACCCATACGCCCCGTCCGATCCTGCCAATGAAGCGGCCGGACTGGGTGCCCTCGCCAGGCCTGAGCTTTTCCCGCCGGGCCGTCGTCAATTATGGATATGAGGACGTATTCCATCTTCTCGCCGAACCGATGCTTTTGGAAGACGAATATCGGATGGCGGCCGAATAGAGCGGAACCAGCCCCACCTCTCCCGCGTTTGGGTGGGATCGCAAAGGTGAGTTGGAAAACGCCGCCTTTAAAGGTGGCTCAAGAGGGGCTTCAGCTTTCTAAGCTGGGGCCCCTCGCGCTTTTTTCGGCCCGCTAAGTGTCGAACAAGGACGGGAGGTTCCCATGATCGAAATGGAACAAGTCACGGTCCAATCCACGGACGAGGTCACCGATTTCCAACATGAACTGATTTCTTCGCGCAGGGTGGAAGGCACGCCTGTTTTCAATACCCGGGGCGAGAAACTGGGTCACGTTCACTCCGTGATGATCGGCAAAAGAAACGGCAAGGTCGCCTATGCGGTGATGTCGTTCGGCGGTTTCCTCGGTATGCGCGAACATGTGCACCCCGTGCCGTGGGAGCTTTTATCCTACGATGTCGACCTCGTCGGTTATGTCGTGGACCTGACGCGCGATCAACTGAGGGGCGCGCCGGCGATGCGCCTAGACGAGGCCGACAGGCCCCAAGGCGAGGATTATGACGCGCAGGTGTCCCAATATTATGGGACGATGAACTGGTGGGGCCTATAAGCTCGCTCCCCTGACCGACGGGGCGCAACTTGCCAAGGCGTCCGGCTTTGGCAAGGATGGCGCGATGACCACCGAACTCACCGTGCTCGCCTGGGGCTGCGTCCTCGCCATCGTTCACATCTTCGCCGCGATCCGGGTGAAGACGCGGCAATATGGCACCGCCTGGAACATGGGCGCGCGCGACGAGGATCTGCCGCCGCCCCAGCCGATCGTCGGCCGCCTCGAGCGGGCGCGGGACAATTATCTGGAAACATTCCCGATCGTCATCGCCGCGATCTTGATCGTGACGGTGTCGGGATCAAGCAGCGATCTGACCGAAGCAGGCGCGCTACTGTGGATCGGCGCGCGGATCTTTTATCTGCCGCTCTATGCGGCGGGAATTCCAAAGATCCGGACCTTTATATTCCTGCTCAGCATGATCGGGATCGCATTGATCCTCGCCCCGTCGCTCTGGCCGCAATAGGCTTTAGCTGCCGGCCTGCGCGCTGCCCTCCACATAACGTGTCTCGAGCTTGTCGGCGCTCATTTCATATTCGATTGCCATTTGCTCCAGCATCGCTGCTGTCGGTCTGTGCTGCGTGGCGCGGGCCTGGGAGCGGCATTGGTCCGCACGGCCGCGAAGCTCGCTGATTTGGTCGTCCAATCATGTCTGCCTTTCAAAAGGCAAGCTAGGGACGAAGGAGCCTGCAACCCATTCAACGAGCAGCGAGAAGCCCTAAGCCTTTCGATATAGGTCAGTCCGCGATTACCGGCGGGCCGCCCCCTCCCCGTGCCTTGCGCAGCAGCAACAGCAACGGCAACGAGGCAAGCGTGATGAGCATCATCAGGTGGAAATCGTCGATATAGGCGATCATCATCGCCTGCCGGTTGATTTCCGCATTAAGCATGGCGAGCGCCGCATCGCCATTCGCGCCGAGGCGGTCGATCAAGGCGGGGTCCACGCCTTGCAACTGGCTCTGCGTTACGTTGGACGCAATATCGGCGTGGCTCACCTGCAGGTTGCGCGAAAGGAGCGTCGTCACCACCGAAATGCCGATAGATCCCCCGATGCTGCGCGACAGGTTGAGAAGGCTTGCGGCCGTCGTCCGGTAGCGTGCTGCCAGCGTCCCGAACGCGAGCGTATTGAGCGGCACGAAGATGAGGCCGAGCCCGAGGCCCTGAATGACGCCGCTGATGATGATGGGCCGCGAGTCCATGTCGAGCGAGAAGCCGGACATCTGCCAGAGCGAAAAGGCCATGAGGCCGAAGCCCGACAGGATGAGCAAGCGCGCATCGACCTTCCCGACAAGCCGCCCCGCGAGCATCATCGAGATCAATGTTCCAACGCCGCGCGGCGCGGTGAGGAAGCCCGATTGGAGCACTGAGTAGCCCATCAGCCGCTGAAGAAGCGGCGGCAGAAGAGCGAGGCCCGCGAGCAAAAGCACGCCGGTCACCGCCATGAAGACGAGGCCGGTGGCGAAGTTGCGGTCGACGAACATTTTGGGATCGAAGATCGGGTTTTTCGCCGTCAGCATGTGGACGACGAACATCCAGGCGCCCGCAATCGCGATGCCGAGCTCGATCCACACTTCCCAGCTTTGGAACCAGTCCAGCTGCTCGCCGCGATCGAGCATCATCTGGAGCCCACCGATGGCAAGGGCGAGGAGCGCGAAACCGAACAGGTCGAAGCGTTTCGAAACCTTTGGCGTCGAGGGCATGTAACGGATGAGCATGACGGTCGCGAGGACGCCGACGGGGAGGTTCACCAGGAACACCCACCGCCAGTTGAAGCTGTCGGTCAGCCAGCCGCCGAGAACCGGGCCAAGGATCGGGCCGATCATTACGCCGCCGCCGAACAGGGCCATGGCCTTGGCGTGCTTTTCAGGGGGGTTGATGTCGAAGAGGGTCGCCTGGGCGAGCGGCACGATGAATGCGCCCGCCACGCCCTGAAGCGCGCGGAACAGCACCATTTCCGGCATATTCTGCGCCACGGCACAAAGGACCGACGCGATGGTGAAGCCGATCACCGTCCAGATGAAGAGCCGTTTGCGCCCTACCTTGTCGGCGAGCCAGCCGGTGATCGGAATAGCGACGGCCGACGCGACGATGTAGCTTGTCAGCACCCAGTTGATCGTTTCCGACGTCGCGCCAAGGCTCGTCTGCATATGCGGAAGTGCGACGTTGGCGATCGTGGTGTCGAGCACCTGCATGAGCGTACCCAGCATCACCGCGATGGTGATGAGCATACGCTCCAGCCCTTCCGGCCGTGCCGCGGCGGGCGCAGGGAGGGCGGCGGTTGCCATCGCTTAGCGCGCGGCCACCTGTTGCGGGGCGCGGCCTTTCGTATCGATCGATACTTCGGCGGACAGGCCGGCGATCATCGGGCGGCCCGGGGTTTCGTCGAGCGCGATGCGGACGGGAACGCGTTGCGTCACCTTGACCCAATTGCCGGTCGCATTTTGCGCGGGAAGGACGGAGAATTCGGATCCGGTCCCTGCCCCGATGCTGGCGACATGGCCGTGAACCGTCATACCCGGATAAGCGTCGAGCTCGATTTCGGCAGGCTGGCCTATTGTCATTTCGGCAAGATCGGTTTCCTTGTAATTGGCCTCGACCCAAGTGTCGCCGCTCCGCACGATGGTAATGACGGGCACGCCAGCGACGACCGCGTTGCCGACCTGCAAGCGATCCGCCTGGCTGACATAGCCATCTCCAGGTGCGCGAATTTCGGTGCGTTGAAGATCGAGCAAGGCCTTGTCCCGCGCAACGCGGGCCGCCTCGATCGCGGGCTGGCTTGCACTGCCGCCGCTGGCGAGAGCCGATCGCGCGGTTGCCGCTTCAGCCTGCGCATTGGCGAGGCGTTCGCGTGCTTCCTGGACGGCATGTTCGGCTTGTTCGTAGCGGGCGCGCGTAGTGAAGCCGCGCCCGAGAAGCTCGGCGTAGCGAGTGAATTCCTTTTGCGTGAAGCCGAGGTTCGCCTGCGCGCCCGCAATGTCGGCGCCCGTCCCCGCCGACCGGGTTTCGAGCTGATTCACTTGCACCTGCGCCGCCGCGATCTGCGCCTCCGCCTGCGCGAGCGCGATGCGATAGGGCCGCTGATCGAGCACGAAGAGCAGATCGCCCTTCTTCACCCGCTGGTTCTCGCGCACATGGACCTGCGCAATCGTTCCGGCGACTTCGGTGCTCACCGAAACCTTATCCTGCGCGACATAGGCATTATCCGTGGAGACGTAGCGCCCCGAGGTCAGCCAGAAATAGCCGCCGATTATCGCCAGCAGCAGAGGCACAGAAATAAGGAGCAGGGTGCGCACGATCGGCTTCCGCCGCGCAGGAACCTCCACCGCCATGTCGTCCATCGTCATTGCCTTGTTCATATCGCCTTCCGCACGGCCCCTGCGCCGCCTTTGCTGAGATTGTCCCTGATCCGCGCCATGACCGAGAGCGCCTGACGCCGTTCTTCCGGAGAGATGCCCGCCAGCGCATCGCGGTGCATGGCGATCCCGATGTCCTGCAATTCGGCAAGAACGGGGCGAGCCTTGTCAGTCAGGTGAATACGCCAGGCACGTCGGTCCTCTTCATCCTTGCGGCGCTCGACCAGGCCCGCTTCTTCAAGCCTGTCGACCATCCGGCACAAGGTGATCGGTTCGACATCCAGATCGTCCGCAATATCAACCTGCCGCATACCGTCACGGCGCGACAGGCGCGCGAGCACACGCCATTGCGCGCGTGTTGCGCCGAGGGCCGCGGCGCGCCGGTCGAAATCGCGGCGCAGGATGCGCGCCGTCTCGACCACATCGAATCCGAACGTTTCCATATTCAGGCATATAATAAGTAGGCTTATTATATTCAACAGTGAAACGGGGGTCGCTGGTTTCACCTTGTTAGAAGGCAGACTTTGGCCGACGTATTTCTCCATGACGTTGAGCTTACTTATTTCAGCGGCTTACATCATTCAGGCTACCTTGAGCCCGACGGCCCCTCTGTCGCCAAAAGTCTGCGTTGACGCGCGCAATCTGTTCGTGTCAATCGGGCTGGATCGCAGGGAGACTGCGATTTCGCTGATATGCGGGCGTAGCTCAATGGTAGAGCAGAAGCTTCCCAAGCTTACGACGAGGGTTCGATTCCCTTCGCCCGCTCCAGGCATAAGCGCAGCCCTTGGCTAGTATAGGTGCGTGTCTTACGCTAGGCGGCAAATATGAACGTCGCGGACATCGGCACCACCCAATATGCCGACATCAAGATTTTTGTCGAAGCCTATACTGGTCTGGAGCGGGATGCGCTGCACGTCCACCTCGCGCTGCTTCTATATCTGCTCGCGATGTTCATATTCCGACAGACGCGCCGCAGCCGTTTGCCCTGGCTGGTCGTGCTAGCGGTCGAGTTGCTGAACGAGATGTTCGATATCCGGCGTGCTCAGATGGGCGGAAGCCCCATTGCCTGGGATGAAGGTCTTAAGGATCTCTGGAATACGATGTTGTGGCCGACGGTGCTGCTCGTCATCGGGCGCTACACGACATTGTTCGAGCATCGCAGCCACCATTCCCGGCAGAGAGACGACCTGAGCTAGATTGCGCCGTCGACCGGCTCCCGGCCATCGGCGGCGAGCGCGGCGATCAGGGCGTTTGCGCAGCGGTCCAGCGTCTCTGCATCGGTGCTCCGCAAAACGAAATTGGCGCCGCCTCGCCCGTCCTTGAAGAAGGGGTAGGAGCCGATCTGGCAGCCGGGATACGCCTTTTCCGTTTCCGCAAGCAGGGCGGCGACTTCGCTTTCCGCGACCCGGCAGCCGACCGTGCGGGACAGGAGTGGCCGGCCACCTTCCAGCTGGCCGGACAAAGCCTCCAGCATAAGCGTTGTGATGTGCGGCACACCGGCGAGGATGAAGATGTTGCCGACCCGGATGCCGGGCGCGCCGGACATCTTGTTTTCAATGAGGTCCGCGCCGTCGGGCACGCGCGCCATGCGCAAGCGCGCTTCGCTAACGCCGCCGCGATCCTTGTAATAATCCTCGAGGATTGCGCGGGCGGCGGGGTGCACGACGACCGGGACGCCGAGCGCCGCCGCGATCGCATCGACGGTAATGTCATCATGCGTCGGGCCGATGCCGCCGGTCGTGAAGAGATAGTCATAGCCTTCGCGCAATTCATTGACGGCTACGACGATCCGATCCTGAACGTCCGGCACGATCCTCACTTCGGCGAGGCGGATGCCCTGCAGGTTGAGCCATTGTGCCACCTGCGCCACATTCTTGTCCTGAGTCCGGCCCGACAGGATTTCGTCGCCGATAATGATAAGGCCCGCGGTCCAGATCCGTTCGTTCGTCATGCCCTGCCTATAGACCGGAAGCCGCACCTTTGTCGAAGGCCCAAGGGTCCGGACTCAATAATAGAGTGGGTTGGGATCGCCTGGAGAGTGAAGCGGCGGGCCGTCCTTTGCCGCGTGGCTGCGTCGTTTCGTCGGTCACGATGCATGAGCATCGCTCGCCTCCTCTCTCCTCGCCAGACAACAAACGCCAACCCGTCACAACCCGCTCCCTAAGAGTACGGACCCTAATGGACGGCGACAGGAACCCGTGCCAGCGGCGCGGCGCGGGCCGGCCCTTGCCGGAAGGGCAGGTTGATCGTCGCACGGTAGCCGTTGCGAAGCGGCTCGCTTTCCAGGCACGCGTCCGATCCGAAGATGAGCGCCAGCCGCGCGCGAATATTAGCAAGGCCGATGCCGCCGCCGTTCGTTTCCGGGACATCGCCAATCGCTTCCTCGGCTTCATTTTCCACGGTCAGGATCAGGCGATCGCCGTCGCGCCGCCCGATGATCCGCACCTTGGCGAGGCCGCGTGAGTACTGGACGCCATATTTCAGGGCATTTTCGACGAGCGGCTGAAGGATGAAATTCGGAACGAGCGCCCGCGCGATCTCATCATTGTGACCGATTTCAATTTCGAGGCGATCCTCGAAACGCGCCGTTTCCACCTCCAGGTAGGAAAGGATGAGGGCAAGTTCGTCGCCGAGCGCCGTTTCCAGACCTTCGATTTCTGAAGAAACACGCAGGAATTCGGCAAGCTTCCCGGTCATGCGCTCAGCCTCCGCAGTCCGCCCGGCAATGATCAAACCCGATACCACGTTGAGCGAATTGCACATGAAGTGCGGATTGATCTGCATACGGAGCATGTTGAGCTGCGCCTCCAGCTTCGCGGCGCGGGCATGGGCAAGCTCCACCTCATCCATCCGGATCTTCCGCGCGGCGGACGACACCCAAAGCAGGGCGAGGTTGCAGGCGTCGAGAACCCAGTAGATGCTGCCGACCATGAGCTGAGCCTGGGGCGAGGCATCGGGCATGCGATGCTGCACGAAGCTGATATGAAGCAGATATTGGCCGCCATAATCGGCAGCCATTTGCATGATGGCAACGACCGTCACCGCTGCCGCAAGGGCGGGGAGGGCAAGCCAAACCGGCTGGCCGGAAACCCTCCTGATCAAAAAAGACAAGAGAAGCGCGAACAGGAAGGATGTCGCAAACGCGGTGAGGATGCTCAAAAATTCGGCAAGGCCTGTCACCTGCCCGGTCAGCCAGGTCACCGGCCCGAGAATGATGTAGACCGCCAGCCACATCACGAAGGTCAGCCGTATCGCTTCCCGCGTCCGTGGAGGCACAATGCGCAACCGCTTGGTCAGCATGGCTGATGCGTCCCACACTTCCGGATGCCCGAGCGATCGTTAAGCAGCGCGGCGCAGGACATCATCCGCCTCCTGCTCACGATAGGGAATGGCGATCGTTGCCCGATATCCATTGTCCAGCGCCTCTGAAACGAACTCCGCCTCGCGGCCGAACAGAAGATCGAGCCGGCCCTGTACATTGGCAAAGCCTATACCGGCGGGTGCAGCATCGCCGGAGGGGGCCAGGCCAATATTTTCCACGATGAGCAAAAGGCGCTCGTCATCCCGGCGCGTGTGGATGCGCAATATCGCGGCGCCCTCGCCTGCTTCCACGCCATATTTCAAAGCATTGTCGATTAGAGGCTGGAGGATGAACGTCGGAATGAGTGCCGATTCCAGCGTCGCGTCATGTTCGATCTCGATCGTCAACCGATCCCCGAAACGCGATGCTTCCACATCGAGATAGGCGTCAATCATGTCGAGTTCTTCGCCAAGCTCGGTTTCCGCGCCCTCAATTGCCGCCGCAGTCCGAAGGAAACTGGCCAGCTTGTCGGCCATGCGCTGCGCCTCGCCCAGCTTGCCGTTTGCGATAAGGCTTGAAACGACGTCGAGCGAATTGCCCATGAAATGAGGATTCACCTGCATCCGGAACATGTTGACCTGCGCCTCGAGCCGGGCCGCGCGCGTTTCGGCGAGCTCCACCTCCTGCAATCGGATCGTCCGGGCCGCCGATGAAATCCAGAGGAGGCCGATATTGCACCCGTCGAGCGCCCAATAAAAGGTCGTCGCGACCAGCAAACTTTGTGTATCCTGCTGAGGGAGGCGATGACCGTCAAAGACAAGATGCAGGAGGTGCTGACCGCCAAAATCGGTTGCCGTCTGGAGCATCGCGGTGATCGTCATAATGATGACGATCGATGGAACAGCCAACCACAAGGGCTTACCCGCAAGGATGCGCAGGGTGAAATAAAGCAGGCTGCTGAGCAGAATTGCGGTGACGAACCCCGTCCAGATCGAAAGAAATTCGCCTATGCCATTGATCTGCCCGGAGAACAGAGCCGCAGGCGTCATGATCGTCGCTGCCACGAGCCACAGGACGAACGTCAGCAACGCCGCATCTTTGGGTTTAGGCGGAACGATATCGAGGCGCTTGCCAATCATTGTCTAAAGCCCCCCGCCGTCCATCGCTATCCAGTTACAACCGGGCCGATAAAGCCGCGGCCAAAGAGCGCGATTACCCGAGATTGACGTATTGGCCAAGGGTTCAGGCGAGACGCGAATTCACCACTTTCCCGTTTTGCGTCACTCTTGTGCCTGCCACGATTTCGTCATCCGCCGGCAGGGACAGGTGCTTTCCTTCCGCGTCCCAGAAGGCAGCGATGAAATTATAGAGATTGCGCGCGTAAAGCGCCGATGCATCGGCTGCGAGGCGGCTTGGAACGTTGCGATGGCCGACGATCCGTACGCCATGCCGTTCGACAATCTGGCCCAACTCGGAGCCTTCCACATTACCGCCCTGTTCGACGGCGAGATCGACGATCACGCTGCCCGGCCGCATCGTCGCGATCTGGGCGTCAGTGATGAGACGCGGCGCGGGCTTTCCCGGGATGAGCGCCGTGGTGATGACGATATCCTGCTTCGCGATATGGGCGGAGACGAGTTCGGCCTGCCGCGCCTTATAATCTTCGGACATTTCGGTGGCGTAGCCGCCCGCGCCTTCCCCCTCTATGCCTTGCACGTCGTCGACGAAGATCGCCTTGGCGCCAAGGCTTTCAATCTGTTCGCGCGTTGCCGAGCGCACGTCGGTCGCCGACACAACCGCCCCCAGACGCCGCGCCGTGGCGATGGCCTGAAGCCCCGCGACCCCCACCCCCATGACGAAGACGCGCGCCGCCGTCACCGTTCCGGCGGCCGTCATCATCATCGGAAAAACGCGGCCATATTCGGCGGCGGCGTCGAGCACCGCCTTATACCCTGCAAGATTGGATTGGCTGGACAGGATATCCATCGATTGAGCGCGCGTGATGCGGGGCATCCATTCCATCGCCAGCGCTTCAACCCCCGTAGCGGCATAAGCATCGACGCGGGCGCGCTCTCCAATCGGGTTGAGCGTCCCGATCAGCACAGCGCCGGGCGCGGCATCCTGGAGGATCGCAGGATCCGGCCCTTGCACGCACAAAATGATCGCGGCGCCCGGCAATATTGCCGTCCGTTCGCCGATTTCAGCACCGGCCGCGCGATAGTCTTCGTCGACGATCGACGCGGATTGGCCCGCGCCCGCCTCCACCGAGACAGTGGCGCCAAGCGCGATCAGTTTTCTTATGGTTTCGGGGGTGGCAGCGACCCTGCGCTCACCTTCCGCTTCTTCCTTGAGGACCGCGATCTTCATGCCGCGGCCCGCCCGTTAATTCGCGATCACAAGGACGACGATGGCCGCCGCGATCAGCGCCACGATCGTTCCCCACTTCATCATTCCGGTGAACAGCGAATAATCCTGAACATGAGCGTTCATGTCGTTACCGGTTTCGTCGGCGGCCATCATCTTCCCTTTGGCGATAGTCGTTTTGGTTCGCAGTCACCCTTACCAGCCGTCGCGCCCGCGCCAAACCCAAAAATTCACCACCATTTTAACAAGCCGTTTACCATCCATGGTTAATACTGGTCCCATGACCGTCCAGACCAGCATCGCCGCGGACCGGCCGCGCTGTCTCCTCCTCATCGGGGACGATGCCGCGCAGAAACGCGTCGTCACCGCGACTGCGGCACGGGCAGGATGGTGGGTGTTTGGCGCGCCCAACGGCGATGCGGCCATGGCCATGCTTGCCGATGAAGACAATTCCGATGTGGGCGCCGTGCTTTTGGAGCGCTGGCCGGGGGAAGCAGCCGGAGCCGCTCTCCTTCATGGCATCCGCGCCATTCGGCCCGGGCTTCCGATTTTCATCCTTGCCGATGAAGGCGAGGCGGGCCTTGCCATCGATGCGATGAGAGCCGGAGCGACCGACTATTTGCTCCGCTCCCGGGTCGCCGATCGCCTGCTTTCTGCACTTCACGCTGCCGCCGACCGCCGCAAGGGCGGAGGCGAATTGCGCTTTCTTTCGGAAAAGCTGTCGCAGCCGCTGGAATTCGAGCAAATCGTCGGATCATCGCCCGAATTTCGCGCCGCCATGGCTGTCGCGGCCAAGGGCGCACGCAACCGGGCTGCAATTCTGATCGAGGGTGAGCGGGGAAGCGGCAAGGAACTCGTCGCCCGCGCCATCCACCATGCGAGCCCGCGCAAGAAGAAGCCATTCATCGCGGTCGATTGCGCGGCCATCCCACACAATCACATCGAATCCGCATTGTTCGGTCATGAACAGGGCGCCTTTGCGGGGGCCTTTACCCGCCATGCCGGTTTTTTCGAAGCGGGCGATGGCGGCACAATCTTCCTCGAAAACATCGCCGATCTCGCGCCCGACATGCAGGAGCGGCTCGCGCGCTTGATGGACAGCGGCGAGATCGAACGGATCGGCGGGACCGAACCGATGAGCGTCGACATCCGGATCGTCGCGGGCACGACCCGCAAGCTCGCGAACGACGCCGAAGCGGGCCTGTTCAATGCCGAATTGCTGACGGCCCTGTCGCACGTCACCGTCTATCTGCCTCCGCTGCGGGAACGGCGCGGCGACATTCCGTCATTGGCTCGTCACTTGCTGTTTCACATTGGCGAGCAGCCCGGCATGCGGCCAGTGACGATATCGGACGATGCCTTGGGTGTGCTGATGCGCTTTGGCTGGCCCGGAAATGTTCGCCAGCTCCACAACGTGCTGTTTCGCGCAGCCGTGCTGGCGAAGAGCGAAGTGCTGACGGCAGCGGATTTCCCGCATATCCAGCTAGAATCCGCTTACAGCCGACGTGCCGCGGACATTGGGAGCGGCATGGCCGCCCCGGTGCCTGCTCCCTCGGCACTGACAGGGGCGCCGGGCGTCACCCTGTTCACGCCCGACGGACACTTGCGTCCGTTGGAGGATATCGAGGCGGATGTCATACGCCTTGCCATCGGCCATTATCGCGGCCGCATGACGGAAGTTGCCCGCCGCCTCGGCATCGGGCGCTCAACGCTCTACAGAAAGCTCAGCGAACTGGGCATCATGGACGCGACTCAATAAGCCCTCGTCGATCAAATCGACTCTTTCGTCGCAAGATCGCCAGCGGCGATTGACGCCCCTCCGCTTCCCGCTTCAAGGCGGCGAAACCTACATTTTGGGGGGTAATTATGAAGATCAAGACTCTGGCCCTTGCGGCCACTGCGGCTGCGCTTCTCGCAGCTCCGCTTCAGGCCAATCCGGCCGCATCGCTTTCGCTTTCGGCCCGCGCCGGTGAAGCGGTTGAAGGCGAAAACGCCCTGTTCGGCGGCCTCATCGGTTCCGTCATCAGCATCGGCGTCAGCCTGCTGAGCGCCTATCTCGTCTACGAACTGATCGACGACGAGCCGGAAAGCGCCTAATCGATACGGGGTGTGAGCGCAGCGTCTCTCAGGCCGCGCCACACCCTTATCGCCTGAACCGTTTCAGGCACATCATGGACGCGCACGATATGCGCGCCTTGCTCCACCGCCTTCATCGCAAGCGCGATCGATCCGCCAAGGCGCCGATCGGCTGGAGCCTCTCCCGACAATGCGCCGATCATCCGCTTGCGGCTCGCGCCAAGGACGATCGGGCAGCCCAGGCCGTGAAGCAGCGACAATCCGTTCATCAAATCGAGATTGTGCTGAACGGTTTTGCCAAAGCCGATGCCGGGATCGATCAGGATCTTATCCCGCGCAATGCCTGCTGCGATGCAAGCCGCAATCCGTTCTTCCAACCAGTCATAGACGGCGAGCAGGACCGGCCCGTCATAGGATGGCGCGTCCTGCATGGTTTCCGGCGCGCCCTGATGATGCATTAGCACGACCGGGCAGCCCCATGACGCGACGACATCCATCGCGCGCGGATCGAAGGTCAGCGCCGACACGTCGTTGACGAGAACCGGCGCGATCTGAAGCGCGGCCTCGATAACGGCGGCCTTCCGCGTGTCGAGCGAAAGCGCCGCGCCGCCCGCCGCAAGCCGCTCGAGCGGAGGCAGGACGCGATCGATCTCATCCTGCTCCCAAACGGGTTTGGCGCCAGGCCGGGTAGATTCACCGCCAATATCGACCAAGGCCGCCCCAGCCTGCGCCATGGCGAAGCCGGCATCCGCCGCCCTCTCCGCATCGTCATGCACGCCGCCATCGGAGAAACTGTCCGGCGTGACGTTCAGGATGCCCATGACCTGAGGCTGGTCGAAACGGATCACACGGTCGCCCAAAACCAGCGGCGCCCGTGGAGCCGTGAGATTGGTCCAGGCTGTCCGGGCGCGATCGTCAAGTTGGCCGAGGCGATCTTCGATGGCAGCGACGGACAGAAGTTCGCGCGATAGGCGTCCGCCTTCCACACGGATCAACTCGACCGCGGAGAACCAGCTGAGTCCGCCGGCCAGACGCGCAACCTGCCCATCCAGCCCGAAGGGGGCGTCAATGAATCCGGTCGGTCGAAGATAGACGCGTGCCATGCTGTTTTCCGGCCGATTGCTAGAAGGAGTAGACCAAGGTTGCCCGGCTTAGCGTATCAACCGGATCCCGGCCCGCCGGGGCATCGCGTTCATATTGGATATTATAAGAAAACCGCGCCTTCAGAGCGCCGATCAACTTCGTGTCGAACGTGGTCGATGCGCTGGCGCTGCTGTCGCCTTTTTCCAGATAGAGCGAACCCGTCTGCGCGAAATGAAAAGTCGGGGTGATCTTCCACGCGAGCGCCATCGACGCGCGGCCCGCAACCTTCGTCTCGCGGCCATCGTCGTAGAAATCGGTATGGCGGAGCGCCGGCCCGCCTTCCACATCGAGCGTGACGGGGCCGCCTTTAAGCACGCCATAGCCCGCCCCGGCGCCCAGCGTGTAGCGGTTGATATAGCCCAGAAACCGGTCATGCTCATATTGGCCGAGGCCGAAGATGTAGAGCCGGTCGTCGAACTTGAAATTGGGCTGCCACGCCGCGAGGACGCGCTCGGTCGTGGCTTGGCCGTTGGTTTCCTGAATATCGGCGCGGGCGGACAATTTGTGCCGCCACTGTATCCCTTCGCGCTCCAAATTGGTGGCGCCGTAAAGGCCGAGGCTGTCCGAATTGCCGGTCGAGCGCGATGCGCCCAATTCGACCTGCCCCTTCCAATTGTCGAGCATATCGGCGGCGCGCAATTCTTCGGTGCGTACCCGCTCCGCCTCCGCCGCGCGCACTGTCATGTCGGAGCGCCACGCATTTTCGATGACGTCGATTTCGGCGATTGCGTCGGGATTGGCCTTGCGGGCAAGCGCCAGCACGGTTTCCACCGCTTTTGCATCGCCGCTATCCAAAGCGGCGTCGATCATCGCGCGGACAGGAGCGGCGAGCGCCGGCTCGGCCGGGACGGCGAGCGCCGGCGCGGCAAGGCACAGGGCAAGAGCAGCCGGAATAAGCATGGCCACGTCTTAAGCCGGATGGCCCGGGAGCCGCAACCCCGGCCGCTCGCATTGCCCCCCCGCGTTTTCAAGCCTAGGGCGTGGCTCATGCACGCCGCGCTGCAACCTGAACGCCACCTTTGGCGCGACGAGATTCGCGCGACCGTGTCGCTCGCCGTTCCGCTGGTGCTCACCAATGTCGCACAGGCGCTGATCCATGCGACGGACGTCATTCTGCTCGGCTGGTTGAGCGCGCGAACGCTCGCAGCCGGTACACTTGGCATCAACCTGTACACCGCATTCCTGATCTTCGGATTAGGCTTCGTTTCGGCCGCATCGCCGATGATCGCGCGCGAGCTTGGGCGGAAAGCGCATAGCGTCCGCGATGTGCGCCGCACCGTGCGCCAGACGATGTGGGCAACGCTGGCAGCGGCGGTGCCGATCTGGATCATCCTGGCTTATACCGAAACGATCCTGATCGCTTTTGGTCAGGAGCCTGAACTCGCGCGCAATGCGGCGACACTCGTGGGCCCCTTGAAATGGGGGTTGCTGCCGTTTCTCCTCTACGTCGTGCTCCGCAACTTTCTTGCCGCGCTTGAGCAACCCAAATGGTCGCTGCTGGTCGGCACAGCGGCCGTCTGCCTGAATGCGATCGTCAATTACGGCCTGATCTTCGGAAAGTTCGGGCTTCCCGCTTTGGGTCTGTTCGGCGCGGGCCTGGGCAGTTCGCTGTCCAATCTCTTCATGTTCGTGAGCATGGTGCTCGTCGTCAGTCTGCATCCGCGCTTTCGCCGCTATCGCCTCTTCGGCAATTTCTGGCGCGCGGATTGGCCGCGCTTCCGGGAAGTATGCGCGCTTGGCCTGCCGATCGGCATCACGATGGCGCTGGAAGTGACCATCTTCAACGCCGCCGTCTTTTTGATGGGCCTGATCGGCGCGAGTTCCATCGCCGCCCATGCCATCGCCATCCAGATCGCGGCGCTCACTTTCATGGTGCCGCTCGGCCTTGCGCAGGCGGTGACGGTGCGGGTAGGCCTTGCTTATGGCCGGAAGGACAAGGACGGCATCGCGCGTGCAGGCTGGACGTCCTTCGCACTCGGCGTCGGGTTCATGACGCTGACTGGCATCGTGATGATCGCTATCCCCGAAACGCTCGCCTCCGCCTTCCTCGATGCCAGCGACCCGGCGAACCGCGAAGTCATTAGGCTGGCCGTATCATTCTTGATTGTCGCCGCCCTTTTTCAGATCGTCGATGGCGCGCAGGTGGTCGGCGCCGGCATGCTGCGCGGCCTTCACGATACGAAGGTGCCGATGATCTACGCGGCGCTCGGCTATTGGGTGGTTGGCCTGGGCACTGCCATCGCGCTCGCCTTCTGGGCGGGATGGGAAGGGGTCGGCATCTGGACCGGGCTTGCAGCCGGGCTTGCCGCTGTTTCGGTGCTGATGGTCGGCCGCTGGATGCGCCGCGAGAAAATCGGCCTGGTCGGCTGGTAGTTGCGCTTCCTCCTCCCCTCGCCCATGAAGCCGGTGCGGAGGACAAGGATGACGGTAAAGATCACGATATTCGGCGCGAGCGGGCGCATGGGGACGGCGATCGCCAATGTGGCGGAGGGCGACGAGGCTGTTGCCGTGGTCAGCGCAGGCGCCGATGTCTTGATCGATTTCTCCGCGCCTGCCGGCCTCACCGCGCATCTCGATGCGGCAGTGGCGGCAAGGACGCCCATCGTCATCGGCACGACAGGCCTCACCGCCGATCATCAGGCCGCGATCGATGCGGCGGCCAAGTCCGTCGCTGTCCTGCAGGCCGCCAACATGTCGCTCGGCGTCAACATCCTTGCCCACCTTGTCCGCGAGACGGCGGTACGGCTCGGCCCGGAATGGGATATTGAGATCGTCGAAATGCACCACCGGCACAAGGCCGACGCGCCCTCCGGCACCGGGCTGCTGTTGGGCCGTGCGGTGGCGGAGGGACGCCATGTTTCGCTCGACGACGTCAGCGACCGCAACCGCGACGGCATGACCGGGCCGCGGACGGAGGGGCATATCGGCTTTGCGGTGATGCGCGGCGGATCGGTGGCGGGCGACCATCAAGTCGTGTTTGCCGGGGAAGGCGAGCGGATCGAGCTTGGCCACCGCGCCGAAAGCCGCGTCATCTTTGCGCAGGGTGCGGTGAAGGCCGCCATATGGCTCGCGGGCAAGCCTGCCGGTCGCTACACTATGGATGACGTGCTGGGCCTTGCATGAAGAAGGCGGATGTTGATACCTTTTACGCCCGGCTCGCGGAACGGACCCCTGATCCCACGACCGAGCTTGAATATGTGAACACCTATACATTGCTCGTCGCTGTGGTTCTGTCCGCCCAAGCGACGGATGCTGGCGTCAACATTGCGACGCGGCCATTGTTCGAGGAAGTTCAGACGCCTGAGGCAATGGTCGCGCTAGGCGAGGACAGGCTTAGGGACGCGATCAAGACGATCGGCCTGTTCAGGACCAAAGCGAAAAACGTCATAGCCCTCAGCCAGATCCTGATCGATCAGCATGGCGGCGAAGTCCCCGCGACCCGCGATGCGCTGGAGGCCCTGCCCGGCGTCGGCCGGAAGACCGCCAATGTCGTGCTGAATACAGCGTTCGGCGAAGAGACGTTCGCGGTCGACACGCATATCTTCCGCGTCGGGAACCGCACCGGCCTCGCGCCCGGCAAGACGCCGCTGGCGGTGGAATTGCAACTCGATAAGGTGACGCCGGGGCCCTATCGCAAGGACGCGCACCACCTCCTCATCCTGCACGGCCGTTATGTGTGCAAGGCGCGCACGCCCGAATGCTGGCGCTGCGTGGTTGCGGACCTCTGCCGCTACAAGCCCAAAACGCCGCCGCCCAGCAGCGAACGCCACTCCCGCGCGTTGAACCGGGCGAAGGGAGACAGGATATCAAAACCGCCGTAGTCTTCGCCGCCGCGGGCGCCACTTGTGGATTGAACGCCTTTCAGCAAGTCCGATCGGCCAGATAGCTGCGCTCGAACGCTTGTACCTGAGATCAAGCCAACGGCGGCACTGCATTCATCGCGTTGGTCAACCACATCGCATCAGCCGCCCCCTTTCCAAGATGCCGCCCACCAAGGCCTTTCAATCGATAGAGCGCGCTTCTCCACCGCGATTCCAAGCGTTGATCAGGCCCACGCGTCGAAAGCTGGTCAATAGAATGAGCAAGGCGTCGAGGCCGTAGAGCGCAGAAAATCGGCCGCGCCGCGCAGCAACGTCCAGGCGACTGCTGCGACGACCTAAAACCGCCAGGGCTTAACGTGTCGAAGCCGATCCGGCCGGGTGGGTGGTCCTGCGATAAGTCCAAGGGCTGGCGCCAGCGATTAAGCCAAAACCATTTCAACCATGACCGCGTTACCTGAAGTCACAGCTGAGTGGATCGGCGTCATTGCCAGCTACCCGCCGCCACGGCGGCTCCTGCTTCTGGCAATCTCATTCCTTTTAAGACCAGCCTAGCCGCCCTCTCTCAGCCAGCGGGCACAAAAAAAGAGCCGGCCCCGAAGGACCGGCTCCCTTTTCAGCAACCCCGAACCCGAAGGTTCGGGAGGCCACCTTACATGCCCGAACCCGGACCGAAGGTGATCTGCACGTTGCGGTTCTGCGGTTCGCGCACGCCGTCGGCAGTGTCGACCAGCGGACGGCTTTCGCCGTAAGCTTCAGTCGTCATCTGGCCGTCCGGAATGCCGCGACCGGCGAGGTACGAACGCACGTTGTTGGCGCGACGCTGCGACAGACCAACGTTGTAGCTGTCCGAACCGGACTTGTCCGCGTTACCGGCGAGCATGACCTGAGCCTGACCCGTCTGCTGCCAAGCGGCAGCGGCGTTGTCGAGGATCGCGGCAGCCTGCGGCGTGATCTCATCCTTGTCCCAATCGAAGAACACGATGAACGGACCCTGCTGCACCGGCGGCGGCGGAGGCGGCGGCGGGGGCGGCGGGGGAGGAGGCGGCGGGGGAGGAGGCGGCGGCGGGGGCGGCGGAGCCGGCTCCGCACCACCGAAGTTGAAGCTCACGCCACCAAGCAGGCTGTGCGAACGATGACGGAATTCGAGTTCCGTGCCATCAGCTGCCACGAGATCGACGTTCGGAACGTTGAAGAAACGATACTTCAGCGTCACGTCGATATTGTCGGACACTGCCTGGCGAACGCCGGCAATGACTTGCCAGGCGAAACCGGTATCGGAATCGTCGAGCAGCGGATCTACGTTCGAATAGAACTGAACATTGTTCGCCTTGACGCGAGCGATACCGACACCGCCGCCGATGAAGCCGCTGGTTTCGTCATCGCCGAAATCGGCCATGGCATTAACCATGAAGCTCAGAGCGCGCGTGCTACCGCCAACCGGGCTGATTTCGCCGGTTTCGCCGTCGAGCGGAATGGTGGTTACGATGGAATCGATATCCGCCTTCTTGTAAGCGGCTTCGGCTTCGATCCGGAACCCACCGAGGTCGTAACCGATGGTGGCGCCCAGGTCGTAACCCGTGTTGCTATCGATGGTGAAAGCGTCTTCGGTGTCGTCGACCAGATCG
This sequence comes from Allosphingosinicella vermicomposti, assembly GCF_003012815.1. GTDB lineage: Bacteria > Pseudomonadota > Alphaproteobacteria > Sphingomonadales > Sphingomonadaceae > Allosphingosinicella > Allosphingosinicella vermicomposti. Next base: position 275,254 of record NZ_PXYJ01000002.1, read on the forward strand.
ACGTCGATGTCTTCGACGATCATCGCGCCGCCTTCGACACCGACATACCACGCACCGTCGCGCGCGGCGGCCGGGGCCGCAATGGCCGTGGACGACAACGCCATAATGATGGCGAGCTTCCGCATAAATGTTCCCCTTTCTTCTGCGTTCCAAGTAAAGAACGACGAGAGCCAACTAAAGGATGCGCGGTTTTCGTGCAAGCACGCATGACCTCGCAAACTGTTGCCAAAAAGCCGCATCCCACCTCACGACATGGGCAGCCCTTAGACAGACGACCCCTCAAACGTGGGTTAATGGCTTAGGTTTCATGTCCGGTCCAAAAAATTTCAATCGGTCAGACCATGTGTCTTTAGAGCCGCAGTGAGCGCGGCGATGGCGGCGCGCGCTTCGGCATCGACCACGCTGCCTCCCGCAGGCGCTGCGATCGCTGGGAGGCGCTCGCCAATTATTTGTTTTCCTTCGATATTTACAGACGATCCATGGACAACCCCTGCGTCCCAGCCAGCCCCTGCCCAGATCATGAAATAGCCATCCGCCTTGTTCCATACCTGCATGCCGGCCACTACTTGCGCAAAGCGCCATCCACTCTCCGTCCAGCATGCAATCTGGTTAGCGCGGCCCTCAAACGCGCCAGCGGCTCCGCTCGTAACGATCCACGCCTGCCCGGGAGCGGGATCCGTTGGCGGCACCGCCACGCCGGCATTTTCAACGGCGGCGCACAGGATCATGTCGATCCGCGCCAGCGCTTCATTATGGAAAAACTCCTTCTGTGCCTGCCCTGGGATAAGAAAGGGCAGGTCGTGCCGCGCGCTCGTATCGGTCATCGTCAATCCTCTTAAAGTGAGAAGGTCGCAGTGGCGGGGCGTGAGCGTACTAGCGTTCCGATCTGAACGATCTCGACGCTTATGGATGCGGGATGACCGTCCGCCGCCCGAGCGGCCGGCCCATAGAGGAAGGCCGGTTCCGTCGTTTCCACGCGCCGCTCGAAGCCAGCGCCCGACAACCGCACCTCGTAGCGCTCACCTTCCTCGCCCATCGGCGTATCGCCTCCGTCGAGCCATGCCCAGCCCGACCGGCTCCGCCGCACCCACTTCAATTCGAGGCCCGTTGCTGTGGGGATCGCGCGGAGATGGACCGGCGCAGGGGGCCGGATCGCCTCGCCACTCACCACGCACTCCGCTGCCACCCCCTCGGCCGCGTCACCAATACCTTGCCCAACGATCCGTGCATTGGCCCCGATCATGGCGATGGGCGGTTCGATGACTGAAAGGCTGTCTGTTTCAAGGAGAACGAATGGCGCCCCCGCGCCCGCCGTCCCGGCCGCCCATTCCGTCCCGCGCCGCCCGCGCAAAAGCCGGGACAAGCGGAAATGCCCGCCGCCCAAAGGTTCGGCAGCACCGAATTGGATCAGTTCCTGACCAACCAGGGCCAGATTGCGCCCCGCTGCCAAGGCATCGTCGTCGCAGCTTTCCAGCCACATGCCATCATGCGGCAATGCCACCTCGATCGTGTTTATAAGGTCGAGCATAGCTGATCCGGCGGCGGGGAGCGGCTGCTCCAATATGCCCATCGCCGCTGGCCCGGCAGTAATGCCCACCGCTTCCCAACTCGTCCCGCCATCGTAGCTCAGGATCAGCTCGGCTTGCCGCCATCCCGCCGCCCGGCCTGCTGCTGCCACAAACAATAGCGGCTTGGTCCGCTGGGCATCATCGCCCAGTGGCAGATCCGCCACGACCAGCATGGTTCCACCGTGCGCAGCGTCTTCTTCGCCCGTCGCGCGACCAGGCGTCGCGTCGATGATCTGGGGCGCCCCGCCCGGGACGCGCAGCAGGTCGGCGGTCACCACCATCCGGTCGAACGTGGTCCGCCCGACACGCCAAAGGCCAGGCCGCCCCTCCAGCGTGACAAGCCGGCCCGGCGTCAGTTCCACCTCACGCCAGCCAATATGAGCCTTGCCTGCTTCCCGCCGCGACCAGGCCGTTTTCAGCCGATATTCCGCAAAGCCCTTGGCCATGCCCGCGGACAAGGTCGCGGGCATGGCCCGCCGCTCCGCGCGCCCATTCGCCTCGCCCCGCACGGCGCGCTGCAAGCCCGTCTGATAGTCGCGCGCCGGATCGTGATAAGCGATGGTGATATCGGCGGGTGTCAGCCCCGGCGCCTTGCGGCTGAACTCGGCGCGCCCTCCCGCATCTCCCGGTCCCCACACGCCAGTGTCGGAGGCCGCAAGCTCGACCATTGCCTCTCCCAGGCTACCGATACGAAGGTCACCGTCGGCGCCTTCCTGCAGGGACAGTGGCATCGCGTCGATCAGTGGCTCGATCGCCCCCGCAATACTGTCCCCGCTCGCCGCATAACCGCCGATCGAAGGCGCGCTTCCCGCCGTCATGACGCCGCCGCTCAATTCAGACGCCATGGCGGCAACATTCACCGCGCCATCGTCCGCGACGATCTCGAACGTGAGCGACGGAATGCGATTGCCGTAATCGGCAAGCTGAAAATCCTCGAACACCGCATAAGCGATGCCGCGAAACGCGGACGTCGATCCGATCCCCTCTCGCGATGCGATCATCGGATCGGGCGCCTGCTCTTCAGTCCCGCGATACAACCGGTATTTCGTCCGGCTCTTGAAGTCGCCCGCCGCCCCGCGCAGCAATTTTCCGTCCGCCCAAATCCTTCGCACATCCGCGATCCGCCGGCCCGAAATCGCCACCGCGAACGAAGCCGAATAGCTGTAGCTTGTGACTTTCGGCTTCCCCTTGCCACCCCCGCTCGTGCTGCGGCTTTCCTTCAAATCCGTCGCCCAGATTACCGTTCCCGCAGCGCGCACGGTCCCGAAAATCTTGGGGATATGCGAGCCATAGGATGACGTCTGCACCGCCAAATCGCCGAGCCGCGGTCCCTGCCGCGCCTTTGGAGCAAACAGCGCGCCATCGACCTGCTGGCCGACCATCGCGCCGATCATGCCGCCGATCGGCCCGCCAATCGCGGTGCCGACCGCCGTGAACACTAAAGTCGCCATCAGCCCCGCGCCCTCTTCCGCCAGATACTCACCACCGGCCAGTCCGGCGCGCCCGGCCGCTCCACCACCATCCTCGCCCCCGCATCGGCATGAACAAAGCCGTCATCCGTCACGATGGCGAGGTGCAGTTGCTCGGCCCCCGCCTTCAGCACCAGCACGTCCCCACGCTCCGCCGTCTTCACCGCCCGCATATTCGCTGCTCGCAGCCCCTCACAAAGCTCCGCGACCGTCCCGCCCCGCAAGGCATAGTCACGCCGCACATTCTTCACCCGCGCCGCGACCGCGACGAGCCCGATGCAATCGAGCCCTTCCGCCGCGCTCCGCCCCTGCGGCCGGAAGCGCACGCCAACCATCGCCCGCGCCCGCGCGGCGATGGCGTCTCCCATTTTCGTCATGTCAGGTTCCCGGATAGCGGGTCAGAAGATCCATGCCCGGCAGATGCGGCTCGCCCCGGAAGTTCACCGCATTGCCAAAACGCGTCCGGCACGTCGCAAAGCTGCGGTCGCACCCCTCGACAATCTCGACCCGATCGCCAGCCTCCGGCAGAAAGGGCGGCGGCTCCGCCAAAGTCAGCCGCGTCCCCGCCGACGAGGCAATGCGGCTTTGCAGCCCGCTATTCGCCCCGCCGATCCAGCGCAGCCGCCCATAGCCAGAAGCATTGCCCGCCGCCGCATCGGCCACCGTCAGCACATCCTCGTCAAACGCCATCACATGCGTCACCCGCGTCCGCCCCGCCAGATCCACCCGGCAGCGCCGATCCCCCAGCGAAGCCCGGCATTCCGGTGACGTCTGCTCCGAAACCGGCCGCTCCAACGCCGCCGTCATGCCCCGCAATTCGGCGGAAAAAGCCATGCCTTCCATGCTGACATCGCCAATCTCGCCCCGCGCCAGCACCAGCTGTTCGGCACCCGGATCGGCCCAATCCGTCATGAAAATGCGCACCGCCGCGCCGTCCCAGCGGCCCGCCTGCAAGTCCCGCTCGGTAATCGCCGCACTGGACAAGGCCCCGCCAATTTCCAGCCGCGCCGCATCAAACCCGTCCGTCATGGTAATCGCCGAGGGCAGCATCCCCGGCGCCGCGCGATAGGTAAGATGGCCAATCTCTAGATCGCGATCATGCGTCGTAAAGCCCAGGCACACGCCATCCGCCCGCTCGATCCGCCAGCAGAAGGCGATCGTGCCGACCGGCTCATTTAGAAATGCAGTCATAAATCCCCGCAAACAGACCCGCGTCACCTCGGCGAAAGCCGGGGTCTCAGCCCGGAAGACGCGCCTTTTCGTCACGAGATGCCGGCTTCCGCCGGCATGACGTACAAGGGCTCAACTACCCTTCCCGCACCTCGATCAGCGGCACACTCGCCACCTCTCCGGCAGCAAAAGTCGCCCGGTTCACACTCAACCGGTCCTCCGCAAAACGCACCGGCACATCGAAGCGGAACCCGGCCCGAACCTCCGCCCCCGCCGCTGGCGCCTCGCCAAACTGCACCACGCCAAGGGCCCCAAGCGTCCACCCGCTGACCCGCTCCGCGCCGTTCACCGACACCCGCACAGACCCAGTGACAGGCCGCGTCACCCGCCGCTCCTGCCCGTCATAAAGCTTCACCAGCGGAAACGAGGTCCGAACCCCATCCCCGATACCCAGCCGCTGATCCAAAGCCCCCGGCACACCGGTCATCCCGTTCGAACTATGATCGAACGGATCCTCGAACCGGAACGCTACCGCTGCCCCGCGCCGCGCCCGGAAAAATGCGATCAGCTCCCCAAGCTCCGCCTCGCCCCTCACCCCCGGCCCCGCATCGAAGCGCAACCGCGCATCCGCCCAGTCGCTCGTGCGATGCTCGACTCCCCCGGCTGTTGTCACCACCTGCGTCGAAAAGGCAGGCTCCACGCTCGCCTCTTTTCCGATCGCGACCGGAAAGCGCACGTCCTCGAAAGCCTCCACAGCCTCCTCCTCTTCGAAATAGGTAAATCCGTCCCGCATCACCTGCGGCAGCGCCCAGACGAAAACGTCCTCAAACCCCCGCCGCCGCGCCCCAAGCGCCGCCTTCGCGATATGCCGCCACTGCGCTTTCTCTTCGGGCCGCAAAACGAAGCCCGAAAAATAATGCTGCCTCTCGATCGGATAGCCGAGCCTCTGCCGCATTTCGGCAAAGCCAAGCGAAGTCGCCCCCTCATTCCCCGCCGTCACCCAATCATAATCTTCCAGCTGCAACACATCGAAGGCGGGAGAGGCCCACCCCACCGGCACATTGGCCCGCTTCAATTCCGGCGCCTTCCGGTCCAGTACCGTCGGCAGGTAGACGAGGATCGATGTCTCCGCGTCCGGCGCATCCCATTTCACGATCCCAGCCAGTGCCGCCGTCGACGCCGCCAGCATCTCGCCAGCCCTATCGAGCATCCGTTTCTGCGCGGCGTTCAGCGGCGCCTTCACATCGGGAATAGACACGATCTCCGACCCGAACGCCGCCCAAGCGGCCGCGTCATAAAGGCAAGGCTTCCCCTCCGCCGTGACCCACCACCAAGGCTCGCCAACCTGAAACCGCACCCTCTGCCCCGCCGCCTTGGCGATCGCGACAAAGGCCAAAGCCACCACCCGGAGATAGTACATCGCTCCGTCATGCGCGGGCGAAAGGAGGGTGGACGGCGGCGCCCAGCCGGTCAGCGCCGGCGCGCCCTGCTCCGTCCTTTGCTTCCAATCGTTCCAAACATGCTGGTCGAATAATTCATAGGATAGCGACAGGATGATCTCATAACCCAGCCGCTTGGCCCGCTCCGCGAAATCCCGATGCCAGGCCGTGCAAGGCGCATTCAGCACCCCTCCCGAGAGGCTGATGTAGAAACCCCCGCTATTCGCCTCGAGCCGGAAATAATGGCTCATGCCGACATAGTGATTGATGACCTTCCGGTACCCAAGATGCAGGGCATTCCTTAGCACCCTCTCCGGCGTCAGATGATAGCAATCGTCATATCCGGTCGCGATCCGCAGATCATGCTCGGGCACCAAAGTCTCGCCAACGCCAAGCACCGATCCCGCGCCGTCGCACGATATCTCGCTCATCTCCGCCCAGCCCTCCTGCGGAGCGCCAAGCGGCCCATCAGCCTGCGTATAACCCGGCGGCGCGAGCGATATGAACAGCCGGTCGATGTCCCCGGCAAACACCGGATCGGTCCCACCCGTCGGGCTATATCCGCCCTTCAGCTTGGAAAAATCGATCGTCACCACCGCATTGTCCGGCGCGCCCACCGCATAATTCCATAGCCGCACATACCAGGTGCGCGGCGCCCCGCCCGCATCCCGCCCCTCGATCGTCATCGTCGGCCCGAACGTCTCGTCGAGCCGCCTTAAGCCCCCGCTCCGCCACCGGAACTTCAGCGCGCAGGCTCGAAAATCCCGGCTCGTTTCGTAGCGAAGCAGTGCATGATCATGCACATCCTCCGCGTCCCAGATCAGCCCGGCGAGATCGTTCGCCTTATAGAAAACCGCATCGACCCGAAGCGCATTGGGCCCGATCGTCGTCACCCCCGCCATCATCGGCCGCGGAAAATTCACCGTCCAAAACCGCGCATCGAAGCGCTTCATCACGCCCGAAGGCCGCGCGCTCTCACCTGAAGCCAGCCAATGCCCCATGACTTCCTCCCCTCCCTTTCAAGGGAGGGGATCGAGGGGTGGGTGAATCTCTCCACCCACGCAGCCTTACGACATCACCCACCCCAACCCCTCCCTTGAAAGGGAGGGGCTATTCAATCGTCCAATTGCATCAGCGCCCGCCGCACAGCCCGCGCGACCTGCCGGCTCGATTGCGCCAGCGCCTGCGGCTCATTCCCGCCGCCCGCGTTAATCGTGATCGACAGCCGCACATCGCGACCACTACCCGGCAAGCCAGCCTCAACCCGCCCGCTCGTCGTCGGCACGAACAATTCCGGCCCACGCTCGCCGACCATATAGGCCCGCCCGGGCGCCACCGGCCCGCCCGTCGCCCGCCCCGGCGCGCCCAAGGCACCGGCCAGCAATTGCCCCGCCGAAGCCAGCAACCCCTGCCCGCCACCGCTCCCGCCGGCCAGAATCGCCCCGATCCCGCCGCGTATCGCCGACCCGGCAATCTCCGCCATCGCGGACAAGGCGACCCGCTTCAGATCGTCAAAGCCCATCTTCCCCGTCATCACCGCCCGGGTCAGCGCCGTCTCCAGTGCCCGCCCCGCTTTGTCCGCGCCGGCCGCCAAAGGTCCATCCAGCTGCCCGCGCATCTCGGCAACATCGCGCGCAAACGCCCCCGTATCCGCCCGCACACTGACGAGCAGCCGTTCGATTTCCTCATCCATGCCCCGAAACCCCCTGTCGTCATCCCGGATCAAGTCCGGGATCTCTGAACACCGCCCCGTCCGGATAAAGCGCCATCAAGCGCTCCAGCTCCCCGCGCCCAACTGCCTCGCTTTCAGGCGCCAGAAATCCGATCACAGCGGCCAGCTCGGCAGGGGTCGCGCTCCAAAACTCGTCCGCCCGCCAGCCCAGCACCGCCCCCGCCATCCCCGCCAGCCGCGCCGCCGCGCCAGCAAAGCCCTCTCCCCCCGGGAGAGGGTTGGGTGAGGGTGAGGGTGAGGGTGATCGCAAAATATCCTCAACCATTGCTCGCCCTCACCCCTGCCCTCTCCCAAGGGGAGAGGGAGCTCACCGCCCCTGCAAAATCTGCACAAGCACCGTCCGCAGCACCGGCACCGCTTTCGCAATCCCCATCTCGACGACCGCCGCGCCAACATCCTCGCGGCTCAATCCGTCCCGCGCCTCCACGCAATGCCAGATCAACCCAGCCATCTCGCCGATGCCAAGCCCGCCCGCCGCCGCCCGTTCGGCCAGCGGAAACAGCGCCCCCAGCTCCTCTTCCGCCGCCACCAAAGCCGCGAAAGTGGGTCGGATCAGCACCCTCTGCCCCCGCACGATTAAAGCCGCTTCGCCCCGGGCCGTTATCGGGATCGTATCCCCCATCCCCGATGCAGGCCGGGCGCGGTCCCCACCCGTCCCGGCCGCCTTTTTCGCCCCGCTCATAAAGACGTCACCGCGCCGGAGCTTTCCAGGCTCAGCGCATAGTTGCGCTCGCCATTATAATCGCCCGAATAATCGAGCCGCGTGACCAGGAAGCGCCCCCGCATCCTTTCCCCGCTTTCAAAGCTCAGTTCATAATCGTCGATCGTGCCCGACAGCGCATGGCCGCGCAGTCGCGTCTCGGCGGCCGATCCGGTAAAAATCCCGCTCGCCGACACTGCCACCGATCGCGTCCCCGCGCCCGACAATAGCTCGCGCCACCCGCCGCTATCCTTGCTCGTGATGTTCACCGCCTCACCGCTCACCGACATTTGTGTCGCGCGCATTCCGGCAACTGTGCTGAACTGGGGCGGGGCGCCGCCATTGCCGATTTTCAGCAGGAACGCGCTTCCCTTTTCCGCTGGCATGAGTCATTCTCCTTACAGTCAAAACAGCGATGGAATTCGCCATGTTTTCTTTCACGTTCAGCGCGGTCCTGGCTCTCGCCGCCGCACAAGCCGATCCTGTCATTCCGGCCCGCAAGGCCTTTGCCCAATGCCTGACCAAGGTGACACGCGATCATCTCGCCAAGAAGGACGAGCCCGAAGCCTTCGACGCGGCGGTCAAGCCCGCCTGCGCGACGGAGGAAGCGGCGCTTCGCACCGCGCTCATCAATTCGGACCTGGCACGCGGCTTTAAGCGCGCCGACGCCGAAGAAGGCGCAAACTTGCAGATCGAAGATTATCTCGCCGTCGCGATGGAAGATTATCGCGGCTTCAGGGAATCCGGCACGCAGCCAAACTAAGCCCGCCCAATGTGCTCCTGCGAAAGCAGGAGCCCAGCGGCACAACTTACGCGGCCAGCATCCGCGCCCGAAATTCAATCACACCGGCCCAGCGTCCGTCCCGGTCCCGCGCCACACGGCTCCGCAAGAAGCGCAGGCTCACGAGCGACCACCCAGACACCGCGCCAACCGCCGACACCGCGCCTTCCGCCTCGTTCATCAGCCCGTGCAATCTCGCCGCGCTCCGCCCCTTGTCGGCGATCGTCACCGCGATCCTCGCCTCCCGGCCCGCGCCGCTCTTATTTCCCCAGTCGCTCACGGGTCCAATATCCACGAACGCATGGGGATAGGCCGCCCGCTCCGGCGCCGCGTCATGGACGCCGCCCGGAATATCCAGCTTTTCCAGCGCGGCGATGACCGCTTCCGTCAACACCGCCGTCATCGCCCGATCTCCGCCATCAACCATTTGAACCGATCGTCCAGCACGAAGCGCCGTTGCAGCGCCCGTCCTGAAAGCAGGATACCGCCCTCCACCGCATCCACCGTCACGTCGCCCGGCAGTGCCGCGCGGATCTGCCCCGCCACCCGTTCGGCAGCCGCGGCGATCCTCGCGTCGCCCAGCGCCCGCACGCGCTGCTCCAACCCGGCCAGCATCAGCTTGCCCGCCCGAACAAGATATGTCGGTATGGCCGCCACAGCGCCGTTACCACCGCCGGCGGCGCGCCATTTCCTGCGCCGTCGCGCGCCGCATAAAGATGCGCGGCCAACCGCACGATCCCATGCCGCAACGCCTCGGGCAGTCCGCCCCACTCCGCCGCCATTCCCGCGCGGAACAAGGCTCGCGGCACTTCAGCCGTCTCTTCGAGAAGCCGCACCCAGCCGCATCCGTCGGCATCGATGTCGATCTCAAACGCCCCCATCACGAGCGGCTCGACACCCATAATCGCCACCACCGGCCGCGCTTTCAGCCGCTGCCACCGCACGCCGCGCTCCACAGCCTCACTGCCGTCGCGCGCCACCAGCCACTGTCCGATAAATGCCTCGCACATTTCCACCGCACTCGCCGTCATTGCGCCAAGCACCGCATCCTCGCCTGTGCCCTCAACCCGCACATAAGCCTTCACCGCCGCCAGAGCCGCCTCCAGCGCCCCACCCTCAATCACCTGTCCCATAAAGCCCCGCCCCAAGAAATCCCCTCTCCCCTTGTGGGAGAGGGTTGCGCAGACTTGGCGGCTCTGCCGCCTAGTCGAAGCTGGGTGAGGGGTAACCGCGCCCAAGCGCGGCCCCCCTCGATTCATCAGGCCGAGAACTTCAGCAACTTGATCGCCTCGCTATTCACCACAGCCCCGCCAACCCGCTTCGTTGCATAGAAATGCACGAACGGCTTATTCGTGAACGGATCCCGCAAAATCTGCGTCTCGCTCCGCTCTGCAATCAAATACCCCGCCTTGAAATTGCCGAACGCGATCGAAAGGCTATCCGCCGCCACATCCGGCATGTCCTCGGCCTCAATCACCGGATAGCCAAGCAGCGTATCCGGCTGCCCCGCCACAAGCCCCGGCTGCCACAGGAACGCGCCATCGCTCGTCTTGAACTTGCGGATCCGCGCCGCGGTCGCCGAATTCATCACGAACACCGCACCCTGGCGATAAGGCGCCCGCAAGGATTGGACGAGGTCGATGAGCTTGTCCTGCGGATTGCTCCCCGGAAACGCACCCGCCGCGCCCGTTGCGACAAATTGCAGCGTGCCAAACGGCCGCACCCCATCAGCCTGCGCCGAGTTGGGCGAAGCCAGAAACCCGCGCGGCCTGTTCGTCCCCGAACCCGACACGAACGCCGCCCCCTCGGCCCGCGCAAATTCCGTGGCAATCTCCTGCCCCAGCCACGCCTCGACATCGAACGCCGCATCGTCGAGCATCGCCTGGCTCGCCGCCGGATTGGCGTAAAGCTCGCCAAAGGGCGGCGCCACTTCGGCAAAATCCGGCGTGTCCGTCTCCGGACGCGCCGCGCTGTCCGAAACCCAGCCCGAAGGCGTGCCGCCCGTCGTCACGAGCTTGCGATAGCCGGCCGAACCCACCTTCACGACATTGGCGATCGCGCGGATCGGCGAAATCGCGCTCAGCGTCTTCTCGATCACCGCATCGACTTCCTCAGGCACCGCATAGCCGCCCGCCGCATCGGTGGCGCCCGACACCGCCTTCACCTCAAGCCCGCTCTCGGCGCCCTTGCGCAGATAATCGCCAAAGGCCGCGCTTTTCACGCCCGACAAAGGCGCCCGCGCCCCCGCCACAGCCGCCGCGTCGAGCCTGCCCCTCAACGCCGCCACTTCATCACGAAGCGCCGCCACATCCTCATCCCGGCCCTCGATCGCCTCGAACGAAGCCTCCAACGCACCCGCTTTCACTTCCAACATGCACATTCTCCTCACGCACCAAACCGTCACCCCGGACTTGATCCGGGGTCCATGAACACCGCCATTTTCGAAATTGCGAAGAGGTCTTCACCCCTCCACCGCATGCACCCGCGCCTGGGGCTGCATCGGGAAAGTCACCAAACTCACCTCGACAAGATCAAGGTCGGTGAGCTCCCTCCCCGCTAGTCCTGAGCCTGTCGAAGGACGGCCCGCCCGCACCCGATAGCCAAAGGAAAGCCCCCGCACCGCGCCCGCGCCAAGCAGCCGCGCCGCCTCGCCATCCAGCACCCGCCCGATCACCCGCAGCCCGCGCCTGTCTTCCGCCAGCATCTCGATCCGCCCGATCGGCCGCCCCGCCTGATGCTGCCACAGCAAGGGCACCCCGCCCCCGTCTTTCAGCGCCCGCGCAAAGGCCCCCGCCCGCACGACATCCCCCCCGCGATCGACCCGGTCGAACACGGCGGCATAACCCGCAAATCTCATCAAAACCTCCCACCCGTTCGCTTCGAGCGAAGTCGAGAAGCGTTTTCAGGACCGATCGCCATTCAGCTCAGGCCAGAGCGAAAATGGTGTTGTTCGAGAACTGGAGCGCAGCGTACTTCAGTACGTGAGCACCGGAAGCGCAGGAAAACGCCATTTGCAGCCCGGCATCAGCTGGATGGTGATCGGTCCTAAGGAAGGATCAAATCCTTCACTCCCATCTTCACCGCCATGCCGACCACCAGCAGCGCCAACCCGATCCGCACCACCCAGCCCACAAAGGCCGCCCGCGCGGACCGTTTCGCATCCCGCCACGCCTGCAAAAGCTCACGCAACTCATCCATGTCCCGCCGCGCGCCGGGCTCGTTCAGCCCGATCGCGCCCAGCGCCCGCTCCGCCCCCGCCTGGCTCGCCTCCTCGACGAGCGCGCGCAGCGTCACCAGCTCCACGCCCTTCCCCTCCGCCTGCGCCATCAGCCGCGCGAGCATGACCCCCTGCCCCTCGCTCACCTTTATTCTCCTTGCCTGATAGTCGTCACCCCGGCGAAAACCCCCTTAGTCACCCTGAACTTGTTTCAGGGTCCATGCTTCCACTTATCCGGCTGCCGGAGAGATAGATGCTGAACCAAGTTCAGCATGACGAATGGGCGAAAACCCCAGCATCTCCCTCTTCTCGTCCGCCGTCAGGAACTCCGCAGCACTCACCTGCGCCCAAAGCCGCTCGCGATCCTCCGCCAGCGCCGTGACGAGATCGAGGTCGACCTCCAGCTTCACGCCCGGCCACCAGCTCGAAAGCCCCGCCGAAATCCCACCCAGAATCTTGTCCAGCATCGGCAGCAAGGTGAGCCGCCAAAGCGCCCGGTTCGCCTCCCGGTAATTGGCGTAAGTCGCATCCCCCGGCAGCCCGAGCAGCATCGGCGGCACGCCGAATGCCAGCGCAATCTCCCGCGCCGCTGTCGCCTTCAGCCCGACAAAATCCATGTCCGCCGGCGTCAAACTCATCGCCTGCCACTTCAATCCGCCCTCCAGCAGCATCGGCCGCCCGGCATTGGCCGCGCCCTGAAACGCCGCCTCCATTTCCGCCTTCAACCGCCCATATTGGTCGCGGGACAGGGCCGCACCGTCCCCCGGTTCGTAAACCAAGGCCCCCGAAGGCCGCGCCGCATTGTCGAGCAAAGCCTTGTTCCACCGCGTCGCCGCATTGTGGATCGCCACCGCCCCCGCCGCCGCGCCCAAGCACCCCAGGCCATAATGATCGTCCAGCGGATGCACCGCCTTCAAATGCAGAATGGAGGGCCGCCCCAGCCCGTCCCGCGCCGCAAACCGTGTCCGCGCCGCCCCCGCCTTGTAAAGATAAGCGGAAGGCCACCCGCCCCCATCCGTCTCCACGCTCACCCGCTCAGGGCGGAGCGCAAACAGCTCCACCGGTTCCCCACCCGCATCCTGGATCACCTGAACAAAGGCATTGCCATGCAACAGCAAATGCGCCGCCACCGTCTCCAGCAAAGCGCCATTCTTGACGAGAGAAACCGCCAGCGCCCCGCTATCCGTTCGTCCTGAGGAATCACCCCGCCCAACATGCTCCGCCCCATCCGTTCGTGCTGAGGAGCCATTGAGCCTGTCGAAATGGCGTCTCGAAGCACTCCCCTCGATCCCGAAAACCGGAGCCCCGCCAACCCCCTCGGCCACCAGCCGCAAGGCCCGCTGAGCCACCGGATTGGCCAGCACAGCCTCCCGCACCTGCCCCTCATAAGACCGGGGCCACGCGGCCCCAATCTCCCCAAAAGACGCACCCAACAAAAAAGGCCGCCCGGCATCCCGAGCGGCCTTACGACCAAACAATTTCATGAAAATCTCCTATACCCCCTCTCCCGCCGGGAGAGGGTTGGGGTGAGGGTGATCCTCGTCAATCAAGGCGCGGACCAATATGCGTCAAACCCCCACGTTCTGACGCTCGCTGCGCATCTCCTTCCGAAGCTTCAGTCCATAGCCGAACGTCACGATCATGCCCGCCGCTACCGCCACGGTTCCAGCTGCAACCGCCACCGGGATCGGGGCGAAGGCCCACAGTCCGGCATAGACGATGCCGCTCAGCACCAGGGACCAGCCCGCAACCCTTGTAAGCCGCTGCGCACAGGCGTTTCCCGTCACCGCTTTAGGCGTGCGATTACCATAATAAATGATCAAGAGGCCGTTCACGCCAATGACGATCCGCAAAACCGTATCCTGGTCGATATAGCCCTGGTTCCGGGCGAAGGTGGCGGCCAGTGCCAGCAGCACGATCCCGCCACCCCACGCCATTCCGGTGATGAGTTCTTTCTTCATTGCGATGTCTCCATTGGGGCTGGGGCCGCGTCGGTGCCGAGGCCGAACGTATGGGCAAAGCCGAGCAGCGCCTCTTCAAGCACCGACAGCTTCAGATGGTAGATGACCGACTTCCCGGCCTTTTCCGCATGAACAAGGTCCGCTTCCTTCAAGACCGCGAAGTGCGCCGACATGGTGGGCTTGGAAACCTCGAAATGCTCGCAAATCGCGCCCGCGCTCATCGCGCCCTGCCGCAAAAGCTGCAAAACGCGGCGCCGCGTCGGATCCGAAAGGGCTTTGAATACCTGGCTCATAATTCGACGTTTAGCTAATTGTCTTATTATTGTCCAGCAGATTTAGACCCACCGCACCCTCGGCTCCACCACACCCTTCCCCAACATCAACTCCGTCATCGCCCAAACCATCGCGTCCGCCCGGTCCGGCGACCGGCCCGGCCCTTCATAGCCGCCGCCCGCCGTCAGTCCCGCCAGCTCATCCTCCAATTCCGGAAAAGCCCCCGCGAACCACGCGCGTTTCTTCTCGAATAACGCCGCCACCGGCTCCGCGCGCGCGACCTTGCCCCGGCTCGCGTGGACGAGGGTGATCGGCAGCCCCGCTTTCACCGCGCGCAGCACGCTTTCGACCATCTGGCCACCATTATTGGCCTCCGCGATCACCCGGTCGGCGCCGTGCAGTTCGGCAGCTTCGGCCACCGCGCGCGCCCAGCCGTCGGGGCTCAGACCCCGCACACTATGGTCGCCCAGCACATAACCTTGTCCGTCCTTTGCGAGCCCCACCGCGACGATCCCGCACGCATCGCCCCCCGCGCTGGCAGGCGGATCGACCCCGATCACCACTCGCACGAAATTGCCTTCGTCCACCGCGAAGGCACCCGGCGCCCGGCACCGCTCGATCAGCGCGCGCGGCCAAAGGCTGCCTTCCGCATCCTCGATCAACTCGCCGTCCAATTCCTGCCGCCCCAGACGCGTGCCGCCATAAGTCTCCGTCATCGCCGCGATAAAGGCGCCCGGCAGATTGGCGTTATCCACCGTCCGCCCCCGCGTCGTCTTCACCCCCGGCGCGCCATCCAGCTTGCGGATCAGGCCGATCGGCCGCGGCGTCGTGGTGATGAGCGCGCGCGGCATTTCGCCCAGCCGCAGCGTCATCTGCAAATTGTCCCACGTCGCGTCCGGATAGGCCCATTTGGCGAGCTCGTCGCACCAGGCGAAATGATGCTCCGGCCCGCGCAATTTCTCCGGATTTTCGCCCGAATAGACAGAGGCGATGCTCCCGCCCTGCCAGCGCAATTGCCCAATGCTCGGCTCCCAACTCGGCGGACGGTTCTTCGGCGCCACGGCCAGCAGCCCGCTCTCCCCCTCGATCATCACCTGCCGCACATCGGCAATCGTCGCGCCGACCAGAGCGATGCGCACCGGCGCCCCCAATCGCGTGGCGAGCGACGTCACCCACTCCGCCCCCGCCCGCGTCTTGCCGAAACCGCGCCCGGCGAGCATCATCCACACTCGCCAATCCCCCTCCGGCGGCTCCTGCCCCGGATGGGCCCAGCTCAGAAAGTCTCGGTCGTAAAGAGGGACTTCTTGGGGCGGCACCCGCCCAATCACGGCCTCGCGCTCATGCGGCTCCCGGTGGGCAAGCACCCGCGTCAGCTCCGCCAGCGTCTGCGGCGCGCTCATGCCTTCTTCGCCTCGCGCCGCGCAACGATCTCCAGTTTCTTCAGGATGCGCTTGCGCACCGCCTCGACATCCTCTTCCGGCATGTCGCTGCTCGGCGGCCTGCGATCCTTGTGCGCTTTCAAAAGCTGCAGCGCCGTCGCGTCGGAATATTCGCGAAAGCGGTCGACGACCCCGCCCGCGCGCGTCACCTTCTTCATCGTGCCGTTCATCGCCCGCTCGAGCATCATCAGCTCGAGCTTCGCATAGCCCTCATCCAGCGCCGCCGCCCATTGTGCGCGAAACTCCGCCGATCGCGCCCGCAACTGGTAGACGCCACTTTCATGCATCCCCGCCGCCCGCGCCGACCGCTTGACGTTGCAGGTCGCGGCAAGCTCGGCGAGGAAGGCCTTCCGCTTCGCCGCCGTCCAGCTTCCCGCTTTCTCCACCTGAACCCGCGGCCGCGCCCCGCCGTGCAACACGGCTTTACCCGGAGTCCCGCGCGCCGTTTTTCGCGCCTTGCCCACCTTGGCCGAAGCGGCGCTTGCCTCGCCGCCTTGCGTGACCGGGGCCGCCATGCTGTTTCCGGCTTCGCGGCACGTCGTCGCCTCAGGTCCAGCCAAAGCATCGGGCGCACCAACGCCCTTCACCGTCTTCGCCATCGCCCGCTCCCAAAACAGAAAGGGCCGCGGCGCGCTCGCCCGGCCCTTTTCAAACAACAGCCGGGAAGCACCCATCAGCGCCTTCCGTCCTGCTCAGCTACAATTCTTCAGCGTTCACTTCATGTGCCATATGAGCGTGACGATGTCAAGCCATATTTTCCAGATAGGTTACTTTTTAACGCAATGGCTGTTGAACACTGCCGCACGATATTGCCACTCCAGCTGATGCATTTTGCCCTCGGACATGCCCTCGATCCGCCCAATCAACGTGTCGCCATTGCGGCGGTAAATGATCCGCTGGGGGAAATCGTTGTCCTTATTCTCGAACACGACTTCCTGCCCCTTGGCGCTCAGCAGCCGGAACGATGCCGGCGCCTGTCCGCGCGGCTGGGCGTGAAACACCAGGTCGGTTGGCTCGAACCCTTCGGATTCGATCAGCATCTGCTCCCAGGAAAAGGCCTGCTTGCCCGTCGTGACGCTATAGCCGAGCTGGATCCCGCCAACGCGCTCGCCCCACGTTTCGGCCACTTCGCGATCATCGTCGCAGTTCAGCCAATATCCGGCTATCCAGCTCAAATCCGGCTGCGGTTGCCACTCCTGCGCGGTCGCTGGTCCCGCGACGAGCGCCGCACTTGCCAAAGCCGTCAAAAATCCCCGCATTGCATATCCTCCCACCAGTGATCGGATGGGCGTCTATGCAATGCGGGAGCAAGTCAATTCATTCGCGACCAATCAGGGGCGGCAGACATAATAAATGTTCATGATGTCGTGCGGCAGCCGGTGGGTTTCGACCCGCGAAAAACCGGCCTCGTTCAACATCCTGAGCGCCAATTGCTCGCCCCAGGCCGCGCCCAGCCCCTCACCGCCCTGCGACAGGGAAACGGTCATGCAGTGCATACAGCTGATCGCATAGATAAACGGCGTCAGCGGCTTGCCCACATTCTCGGCCACATCGGTCGCGGCGTCGATGTCCTGCATCAGATACACCCCGCCCGGCCGCAGCAGCCTGCGGATATTGGCCAGCACCGTCGCTGGCTGCGCCTGGTCATGAACCGCGTCGAAGGTCAGCGCTAGGTCGAACGTTTCACCATCAAGGTTCGCAACGTCCCGCGCTTCGAACCGCGCATTGGCAAGCCCCTTCTGTTCGGCCTCCCGCCGCCCGACCGCGACCGCATCCTCGCACAGATCATATCCGGTGAAGCGGCTGTTCGGGTAGCGCGCGGCGAGCACATTGATCGCCCGCCCCGACCCGCAGCCGATGTCGACCACATCGATCCCCGCCTCCAGCCGCTCCTGGATACCTGGGACGAGCGGCAGGATATGCTCCTCCAGCCCGGCGATCACCGTCTGGGCGCTCTCTTCGGCCATCACTTCATGGAAGCGGTCGAACCCGCCATAAGGCACCCCGCCGCCGGTGCGGAAGCAGTCGACAATCCGGCTCTCGACGCCGCCCAGCACCGCGACGAACTGGAACATGGTCGCCATATTCCCTTTCTCCGCGTCGCGGCCCAGCAAGGCGGCATGGGCCTCGGGCAGGCTGTAGCGGCGCGTTTCCGGATCGATCGTTACGATGCCGGCCGCAGTCAGCGCCCCCAGCCATTCGCGCACATAGCGCTCATGCAGCCGCGCCCGCTCCGCCAGCTCGGCGCTAGTCACGGGCCCCTTCTTCATCGCCTCGAATAGACCAGTGCGGTGGCCGATTGACAGCATCAGAGCCGTGCCCGCATCGTCGATCATCGCGACGAGCCGCTGGGCAAAGGCTTCCTCATCCGGCGTCATTGCGGGTGCCGTGCCGGAGGGAAGCGGGCCGGTTTCAAGCAGGGTCAGGGTGTTGCACATGGGGGCTCTCCTTCTTGGATTATCTGCTCGAGATCAGATCAGAATGATCTGCGGGATCAGGGTCAGTTGCAGCAGCAGCAGCCAGCTCCAAATCGCATGTTGCGTCGCATCGCTAATCTCCTTGTGGGGTATTGATACGCTGTCGAGATAAGCCGCTTTCTACCGGCGCTGCGTTGTGCGAAGCGTTTGACAGCGCGTTGAAATCGATGCGCGAGGGTGGAAACTGACGTTGGAAGGACGATGGAGCCGGTCTTGGCCGCACCGGATGCCCGCGCCGCGATGCCTTGCATCTCCCTGATCGGCGAATTGCGCCTTGCCCACCGCGAGGGCGCGCTCCCCTTCCCCCTGGGGCAAGACCGCGCCCTCTTCTTTTACTTGCTGCTCGCCAGAAGGCGGTGCGGCGCGAGCGGCTATGCGAAATCTTCTTCGACATACCGGACGACCGGGCGCCTCCCTGGTGACGCTGGATATCGCCAGTGATATTCTGCTCAGCCGTGAATCCGCTGCCGCCCGCGTCGTGGACTCGATCCGCGCCTTCCTGCACATCGCTGCGCCCAGCCCGGTCGCGCAGCACATCATCTAAGACGCGGGTTAAAGCGCCTTGTAGATGCCGTAGATGCTCGTCCCGATCAGCACGACGCTGACCATCAGCAGCAGCGTCTTGGGCGCCACCAGCTTCGCGACATAGGCACCAAGCGGCGCGGCCAGAATGCCGCCGATCAGCAACCCCACAGTCGCCGCTCCGATCGACCCGAGCCCGAGCGATGCAATGAAGGTCGCCGAAATCGTCGTAGTCAGGAAAAATTCGGCGGTGTTGACCGTCCCCACCACCTTGCGGGGCGATGCACCCTGGACCAGCAGGTTGGACGTTACGATCGGCCCCCAGCCGCCGCCGCCCGCTGCGTCAAGAAAGCCGCCGACCAAACCGAGCGGCTCGACGATCTTCGGCTTCTTCTCCTTATGCTCATGCCGGATCGCGCGCCAGAAGAGCATGGCGGCGATGATGGCCAGATAGCCGAGCACGAATGGCCGCGCGGTCTCAGCGGGAATCTGGGTCAGCACATAGGCGCCAAGCACTCCCCCGATAACGCCGGGGACGACGATCCGCCCGAACAATTTCCAGTCGACGTTCCGGTGCAGGATATGGCTGATCCCCGATACGCCGGTGGTAAAACATTCCACCACGTGCACCCGGGCCGAGGCAACGGCTGGCGGAACGCCGATGCTGACAAGGAGCGTGCTCGAGATAAGCCCGAAGGCCATGCCGAGCGCCCCGTCCACCATCTGGGCGGCAAAGCCGATCGCGATGAAGGGCAGCAGGTCGGCGAACGAAAAGGCGCTGAAATCCATACTCTGAGATCCGCTCAGTCTGCGCGAGCCATATCCCGATCACTCATCGCGATCAGGAAGGCGACGGGGAAACCAAGCGCCAAAATCGAAAGCGCTGCCGCCATGACCGGTTCAGCACCGGCAGCCCAAGGCGAGGCCGCACCGCTCAAGGAAAGCAGCAACAATGGTCCAAAGGGCGGCACATCCCGCTCGACGAGTGCAGCCGCGTTCCGGCGATCGTCGAGTACGGCATGGAGGGCCCGGATCGTCTTGCTGGCAGTCGTCGGGAAAAGCGCGGGGATGAAGGCGTGGATCAGACAGGCAATGCCGCCCGCGACCATCAAGCGGCCAACGGTTGCGGCGAAACGGAGATGATCGAAATAGCTTTCGCCAACCTCAACCAGATGGCGGCGGCTCGTACCCAAAATGCCTTTTCGCCTTCCGCCTCGATTCACACCCGCCTCCCGTCGATAGTCCCGTTGCAACCCCGCAACGGCCTTTCAGGTTCCTTGGGAGCCTTCGAAGCTCAGCCGCGCATTTTGTCCATGAAGGCCGCTTCCCGATCGGTCCACGCCTTGAAGCTCGCCCTTGCGAGGATCGCGTCGGCATAGGCGAGCGTCTTGGGCCAGCGCGCCGCATCCAGCGTCAGGCCGAGCAATCGGAAATTGGCAAAGGGGCTGGCCACCGCAATGTCCGCCAAGGTCAGCCGGTCTTCGACCAGGAAGCCGCTGTCCGGAATGACGCCTTCAAGATAATCGAGCAAAGGCGGAAGCTCATTGCATTCCGCAGCATCAGCCACCGCGAGATCCCCTTCCCGCTTCATGAATACGGGTGCGACGATGCGGTTGAAGAACATCTTGCCCCCGCAGGCTGCGAGCAAGGTATCGGCAAATTCGTCATACCATATCGTCCGCGCCCGCGCTTTTGCCTCGGCCGGAATAAGGTTCGGCTCCGGCTGGATCGCATCGAGATAAGCGATGATCGCTGAAGAATCCGAAATCGCGAAATCACGGTCGCGAAAGCCCGGCATTTTCTTGAACGGGCTTGCCGCGACAAAGTCCGGATCGTCGGCCCCAAGCCCAATCGGCTTGACCTCAAGTGCGATCCCTTTTTCCGCCGCGAAGGCCAGCACCTTGCGCACGAAGGGCGACATGGACGAACCGTAGACGATCATTGCAACCTCCCACTTAGTTTCTTTCGAAAACTTATCCCGCCCAGATCAGCTGCGCAATGGGATTGGCGGGATCGGATACCATCTTCACGGTCAGCGCGACCGACATGGCGGCGAGCAGTGGCCGGATCACCCGCGCGCCGAACCGCATCGCCATGCCCGTGCCGAAATGCGCCCCCACCATGTTCGCCGCCGCCATGGAAAGGCCGGTCAGCCACAGCACCTTGCCACCCGCCGCCAGCACAGCGAGCGCCACGATATTGCTGGTGAAATTAAGGAGCTTCGTATGCGCCGTCGCCTTCAACAGCCCAAAGCCTGCGAGCGTCACGAAACATAAGGTGTAGAATGATCCGGCGCCCGGTCCGAAGAAGCCGTCGTAAAAACCGACGCAGCCTGCCGCGAAGCCGAAGCCCAGCGGGCCCAGGCGCCGCACTTTATCTTCGTCCGTCATTTTGGGTGATAGCAGGAAATAGGCCGCAATCCCCACGAGCAGCACCGGCAAAATGGCGGCGAGGAAGGCGGGGTCGACCGCCTGTACGGTGAGCGCACCGCCTGCTGCGCCGACAAGCACGAAAAGGATCGGGACAAGGCTCGCACGGGCATCGATCAGCCCGGCCCGGTAGAAGCGAAAACAGGCGAAGGCTGTGCCAAAGCTCGATTGCAGCTTGTTCGTACCCAGGGCAGCTACGGGCGGAATGCCTGCGGTCAGCAAGGCGGGCACGGTCAGCAAACCGCCCCCGCCCGCTATGGCATCGATAAATCCAGCCGCCCCCGCCGCCGCGATCAGCAGGAGGAATGTGTCGAAGCCGAATTCCATTTTCTCTCCCGTCATTCCGGCGAAAGCCGGAATCTTTTTCAGGATTGGCGCCTTATCGTCGCGAGACCCCGGCTTTCGCCGGGGTGACGCTCAAGGAACTCAATCCTCGTCGGGATGATCATATTCGAATGGATTGGTGGGCTTGGGCTGCTGCGGCAGCACATTGCGCGGGATCGCCTTGTCGCTATCCGCAGCCGAAAGCAGCACGCTCGCCATCACCGCCGCCGCCTGCCGCAAATCCTGCGGACGGAGGTGATCGAACGTGTCGACATCCGAATGGTGAACAGTCGAGCCATAGTCCAGCGGATCCTGAATGAACTGGAAGGCCGGAAGCCCTATCGCCGCCATGCCGACATGGTCCGTGCCTGTGGTCGGCGCCGCGACGACATTGGTCGCGCCAAGGCTCGCGAGCGGCGACAGCCATTCCTTCAGCACCGGCACGGCCGCGAAATTACCCTCCGCATAGACGCCGCGCAGCTTGCCGCCCCCATTGTCCATGTTGAAATAGGCAACCATGTCCTTGAAGCCCGGCAGCGTCGTCACCGGATAATTGTAGAGCGCGCCATAACGCCCCGCTTCGGCCTGCTCGCCCACCGGCATCGGCCGTTTGGCAAGATGCTGGTCGATATAGGCGAGCGATCCGTGCAGACCCTGCTCCTCGCCGGACCACAGCACGAAACGGATGCCTCGCTTGGGCTTCACGCCCAATGTCTGGAGGATGCGCGCCGCCTCCAGCACCACCGCGCTTCCCGCCGCATTGTCCGCAGCGCCGTCGGCTGCGACCCAACTGTCGAGATGCGCGCCCGCCATCACATAGCCGGCCTTGGGATCCGTGCCGGGAATTTCGGCGATGATGTTATAGGCCTTGGTGTCGCTGTCCTCGAACCGGACGTCGCTATTCACTTCCAACGTGACGTCACCGGTCTTGGCGAGACGCGCGAGGCGGCGATAATCCTCCGCCGCCAGTTCCACCGCCGGAAGCGCGGGCGTTTCGCCGGCCCCATAAGCATAGCCCGTGCCGTGGACGAGGCCATTGTTGCGATAGGCCATGCGCGCCCACGCAACAGCGCCTTCCGCCTTCAGAAAAGCATCAAGCGCCTTTGGAAAGGCCCGCCGCTCGATGCGCCGTTTCAGCGCATCTTTTTCGGTAACCGGTTGCTCATATTCGTCCATCTTGGCGAGGTCCGCGCTTTCGTAGCGCTTGAACAAAGGGCTGGTGGCGTCCGTGGGGTCGTCCGGATAGCTCACCAGCACGATCTTTCCGGCAAGCTTGCCGCGCCACTCTTCGAAATGCTCCTTCTTCGTCATCGGCGCGACGATAACGGGCGCGGTGATGGCGCCGTTGGTGGCAGGCGTCCAAGCGACAGGGATGGATCGCAGCGTGACAGGGCGCGGGGCCACCATCTTCACGTTCGCGCTTTCGATCCACCAGCCCCGGCCGAATTCAAAACCTTCGGCCCGGACCTTCTTCAGGCCGTAATCCTTGAACTTGTCCTGCGCCCACTTCTCGGCAACGCGCATGGAGGGGGAGTTGGTGAGCCGTCCGCCAATCCGGTCAGTGAGATAGGCCGTGGTTTCCACCACCTCACCATGGTTCATCGCCTGATCGACGATCTTGTTGATCATTCCAGCGTCCGGCGCGGCGGCCGCGGGCATCGAAACGCTGGCAAGCAACATGGCTGCGATAAACTGACGCATTTTCAAGAGCACCCTCCCATTCGAGTCGGGACGAAGGGGTATCGATGTTTGAGAGGTGGGGCAACGTGCGACGGATGCGCGGCCCCCTCGTCTTAGAGGCTGAGAAACATGGATCAGCGGGCGCAAGCCTGATAGGCCAATCGAAACAGGGCTGAAGGGTTTTCCGGAGCATCATGACATCCGGCGGTTTTCATTTCGATCGCTTCCAGCTGGATCCGGACAACCGCCGCCTGCTCCACGACGGCCAGCCGGTCGACCTCAACGGCCGCTACTTCGACGCTCTGGTTTTGCTGGTCGGCGAACAGGGCAAGCTCGTCTCCAAGGAACGCTTCCTGGCGGACGTATGGCGGGGTGTGCCCGTAACGGACGAAGCCCTCACACAATGCGTCCGGACGCTCCGGCGGCAATTGGGCGACGATGCCGCCCGCCCGCGCTTCATCGAGACCGTGCCGAAGCACGGCTACCGCTTCATCGCCTCCGTCGGCCCCGCTGATGAAGGGTCTTCCGTACAGACGGAAGCCCCGCTGAGCCCAAGCAAAAGCATTCTCCCGCTCGGTCTTGCTGGAACGATCGGCGGCGGCTGCGCGGGCGTGGTCGGGGGCGTTCTTTATGGTCTCATTGCCGCGCAATCGCTGCAGCCAGCAATGGGTGCCTTGTCGATCCTCCTCGTCCTCACCGCCGTAACCGGGCTGGTCGGTTTGGCAGGCGGAGCGGGCGTCGGCTTCGGCATCGCCGTTGCATCCGCCCGGCAGCAACGAACCTGGTTCGGCGATGCCATAGGCGGCGCGGCGGGCGGCCTTTTCGTCGGCGCTCTCGTGAATCTCGTTGGTCTGGATGCGTTCAGCCTTCTGCTGGGCCAGGCGCCAGTCGGCATCACAGGCGCTCGCGAAGGCGGTATCCTAGGCGCCGTCATCGGCCTCGCTTTTGGAATGACTATCCGGAAAGACCTGTCGCTCCGCCGCTCGGCCGCCATCGCGGCGGCTATGGGCGCAGCCGCCGGCCTCCTCATCTCCCTCCTTGGCGGACAGCTTCTTGGGGGCAGCCTTGCCCTCCTGACCGAAAGCTTTCCCGGCTCGCGCCTGCGCCTGGAAGGGATGGGATCCTTTTTCGGGGAGACCGGCTTTGGCCCCATCGCCCGTGCAGCTTCCGCCGCCCTGGAAGCTGCCCTCTTCTCCTCATGCCTTGTTACCGCGATGATGGCTGCATGGCGGAAGCGCCTTTTCTAGCGCGCTTTTTCAGCTTCGCTCCCAGACGCCCTTAATAACGCAGCGGACAGGAGCCACAGGAAAGCGAACCCCGTCGAAAAGATGCCGCCGCGCGGATCGGCGCTCATTCCGGCCAAGCCAAGTGCCGCTTGCACCATAGCTGCCACGGTCATGGTCCACACCATACCCTTGGCGCGGAAGCGTGAAGCAATCGCACCTATAAGTGCTAGTGCGACCACGCCCAGAAACCAGAGGTTGTAGGGATTGTCCTGGCTCCCGATCATGCCGACCGCGCCATTGGCCCAAATTGTCAGCAAGGCCGTGCCCACTGCGATAGCGACGCCCGCTTTATAAGTAATGTTCTGGCTCGACCGTGCCGTGGCATCGATGATGCCTGCCGATCCGAACAGCAAAATGGCGGCGAATAAGAAGTCCGATCCCGTCCAGTTCACTTCCCGCGTAAACCGCATCGCGACGGCGGGCAGGATCAGTAGCGTCGCTGCTCCGGCCCACATGCCCCAACGCCACCAGCTTGCGCGCCAAGTTTTTCCCGCTGTCACATTTAAAGTCATGTTTCGCCTCCTTGCTAGAGGCCCGCTTTCGCCGGACGGGCGGTGAGCGTCATGAGCTAAGACTGAATCTTACGCTGAAAAATGGGCGGCGCAGGGCCTCCCTTAAGGTACTGCCCCTGCCTTACGGCCGTCGCGCGGCGCCCATCACGCTGGCGATCTCGATCCTCTTGCCGAGCCAGAGGATCAGGTCTTCGAACGGCAGCATCCGATCGAAGGCGATGCCCGCGATGCCGTCCTTCCACCAGCGGATGCGCCCGCGCACGGGTTTCAGGTGGTCGACGGTGACGATAACCGGCGTGCCGTCCCTGACCCGCTTCGGCAATGCCACCTTCATGCCGCCCGCCGAGATATCCTCGATCGTCACATGATGGAAAATGCCCGCGATGCGGATTGTTGCCGCGCAGCTTATTTCCATGCGCGGCGGACGCGGGCGATAGCCGATGCGCGGACGCCCGCTGGAAAAGATGGTCCGGACGTCCACCGCCGCGTCAAAGCGAAAACCTGCATTGCCTTCGCGGATCCAGGCGACACGGGCGGGAATGCGGCGGTCGGAGTGGACCTCGATCGTCACCGCCTCATCCGCCTCCAGCGGATCAGCGCATTGCGCCATCATGCCGCCCGCCGAAATGTTGCGAATACGGCAAAGGCTCTCGCCCATCGCCCTTTCCAACCGGGCGATGGGCAGGAAGGGTAGCACCCTGGGATCGGCGCGGCGATCCGTGGGTCGCGGAATCTGGGTTGTGAGTTGAACGCAAGCGGTCTCGAAGGACAGTTCATCCTCTCCCGCCCCGCGCCCCATGGCGCGCTTGATCCAATCCCCCAATGTCATGGCGCCACTATGGTTTGCCGTGCTTAACAAAGAGTAAGTTAAGCACGGCAAACCCTTCAACGCAGGCGATAATGATCGGCGAGACGATCAAGTGCCAGCGTGAGGACGAGCTTACCTGCTCTTGCCGGCCACCCGAGCGCCTGTTCGGCATCGCGCATCCCCTCGCCCGCGCAGACGATCCGCCAAAGGATGTCGGAGAGACCCGGTCCAGCCGCGGCGACTGCGGCGTCGAACCGATCTCGAGCGCTCAACTGATGGATCAGCGGATCGTTGGCCGCGGGTGCGCCGCGCGCCGTACGGCTTGGCGCTGCTGCCGCGTCCCAGCACATGGTTACGCGCGGCCCCAGCTGGGCGCGCTCCCAATCCACACGCAATTGTTCGCCCGCGTCGAATTGCCGATCGGTAATCAGGCCGCGCGCCTTCAGCCACCCGAGCGGCGATTCCGCGAGATTGACCGTTACGCTTCGTGCCCGTTTTTTCCCCGTCGCCTTGACGTCGCCCTGGGTTGGAAGAGGCCGCTCGACGAGTATTCGGCTGCCGCTTTTCGCCATCGTTTGAACCATTTCGCGTCCTCCTGCTTAAATTTGCGAAATGTCGTTGCCACAACGGGGATATTGTAGGAAAGCGAATAACCTAGATGGTTATAGGATGGTCGCCATGATTACCCGAATCCGCGAAGTGCGCCGGGCCAAAAAGATGACGTTGCAAGATGTTGCGGATCGCTGCGATCCGCCG
Organism: Allosphingosinicella vermicomposti; assembly: GCF_003012815.1. Classification (GTDB taxonomy): domain Bacteria; phylum Pseudomonadota; class Alphaproteobacteria; order Sphingomonadales; family Sphingomonadaceae; genus Allosphingosinicella; species Allosphingosinicella vermicomposti. Next base: position 301,797 of record NZ_PXYJ01000002.1, read on the forward strand.
ACGACGCCGCAAACGATCGGGCGGCTTGAAACGGGCACACGCACCGTTTCGGTCGGCTGGCTCAACCGGATTGCCAAGGCATTGGGTGTCGAGGCCGCGGACTTGGTGAAACTCCCCGATCAGGAAGATATTCCAATTGCCGCCATGCTTGGCGCGGACGGCGCCGACGCGCCTCGCCGCGAAGGCGTTGTTCTGCCGCCCCGGCCCGAACCCGGCATGGTCGCGGTCTGCGTGACCTCCGCCGTGGGCGACTATCGAAGCGGGGACGAAATCTGGCTTCGCCGCCTTTCGCCTGATGCGTTCGGGCAGGCGATGAACCGCGACTGCCTGTTTCCCCGGTCGGCGGGCCGCTTCGTCTTCGGGCGGATGATCGGCAAGGAGGACGGCAAGCTACACGTCCTGCCGCTCGGCGCCGGCCAACGTCAGATGGTGATTTCGAATGCGCCGTGGATCGCGGTAACCGTCAAGCTGGTTCGCCCGCTTTGATCGCTGCCGGAAAGGATGGTGGGCGCTGACGGGCTCGAACCGCCGACCCTCTCGGTGTAAACGAGATGCTCTACCAACTGAGCTAAGCGCCCCGGCAGGCGCCGCACTGCCAGCTTCGCCCGGACGAAGCAAGTCGTTTTCAGGCGAGAAATGACGAGATGCGTTGCGCCGCCCGCAAATAAGCGGCCAAGGCTGCCGCCGCCGTTTCCGACAATTCTATATAGACGCGGCGGCCGTCCTGCGGATCGGCGGAACGGACGAACAGCCCCTGCTCGGTCAGCGCCTTGATCCAGCGCAGGGCGGTCGTCGCGGGTACGGATGCGGCAATGCAAAGGCTGGAAACGGCAACTCGCTGCTGCTCAAGCCGCGCGGCCATCAGGTCGAGCAGCATATCCCAGGCCGGATCGGCGAACAGGTCCGCCCCGAAATATTGATCGCGCAGGCGCCGGGCGCGAATGATGTTGCGGACTTGCTGTGCCGAAACATTGTCCTCGGCCGCGCCGTCCAGGCCATTATCGTCTTCATGTTCGGACAAGGTCGCAAGAATGGTTGCAATGCGGCCGACTTCCTCGCTCAACTGCTGAAGCTTGATCGGTGGCCCACCCTTGCCAACGTCGTGAAGCGAGGCCCATTGTCCGCCCAGCAGAGACCGCACGGCATCGCGACGCTGCTCATCGCTTGGATCGATCAGATGAAAGACGCCCGCGTGGAAAGCGCGTGCTGTCACGACGTCGATCAGGCTTGGCGGCGAAGCAATGATGCTTGAAAAACGCGCCGTTCGCGTTCCCTGATCGATCCGGTCGAGCAAATGGTCGAGACCCTCACCTTCGTCGCCATCCAACTCCAAAAAGACGACGTCTGGCGCAGCGCCCTCGTCCAGCCGGTCGGCGGCTGCGGCAAAGCCAGCCAAAGCCGTTTGGCGACATCCGAGGGATCCCAGCATTTGGCCGCTCCGGTCATTGACCGCTTCGCTGCGGGCGAGGAGGAGCAGCATGGGATCATCGCGATATTCGATCATTGCAAGATCATCATGCGTCATTTGGCCGGCCATGGCTATCGCTTCCTCAACAGCCGTTTATCCGGCCTTCCTTCCCCCAGAATGGCGCCGTAGCGGACGAAAAACAGCCGGCCCGATGTCCAAAACGGCCCCAAATGCCGGAGGCGTATCCGACCAAACTTCACTGACGTGATGGAACCCTGGCGGAACCGTGCTCTTCGCGCCCACGGATGCCGTTGCTCGCTAGGTTTCGTTCAGAGTGATCCTAGTCGCAAATCCGCTCCAAATCTGTCGGCAAAGTACATCCGTTTCGGATCAATCTGCATTTCGGAACGGACCGCCCTGCTCGCCGTTTCACGGATGAAAGGAACTATGCATGGCGAATTATACAGAGCGGAATGATAAGCGGCCGCACAAAGTCGCAGCGGACGACCCGCTCGCCATCGCCCTCCTGAAGGAGGAACACCAGGTCTTCCGCGCCCTCTTCGACAAGGCCGAGAATGCTGAAGGAAGCCGCCTTGCGGAAATCGCCCGCGAGCTGTGCCTGAGGCTCAACGTTCACATGACGATCGAGGAGGAAGTTCTTTATCCCGCCTTGAAGGGCATCATCGACGCGGATGAAGTGAATGAGGGCATTGTAGAGCATCAGGCAGGAAAGACGCTGGCTGCGGAAATCGAGCAGCTGACGGGCGATGAGCCGCTCTTCGCGAGCAAGGTCCATGTCCTTGGCGAAGAAACCCTACATCACATCGATGAAGAAGATGAAGAGATGTTCCAGGATGCGAAGGCCGCTCATCGCGAGGGCCGCATCGACCTCGACGCGCTCGGCGAACGTCTTCGCGCCCGCCAGCAGGAGCTTTACGACCGGATCGCCGCGACGGGCGATGAGGGCAAGACCTGTGAGGCCAAGACCGATGAGGTGGAAAGCGTGTCGGACCAGGCCTGATCGCGTCCCGCAATCTCATCCAATCGCGACGATCTTTAGAAAATATTCACGGCTTTGCTGTTTGATATAGTTCCAGAAACCACACCGCGCCGGGTGGTCGTGCTGAAAAGGAACGGGCACTGGAACACCCGTTGACATTGAAGGATGGTGGTGCCCCCCAGCCCCAGCCGATGTCCGCACTGTTTTCAGCGCCGGGCGCCTTCGAAAATGACGATCATCTCGCCTCTCTGCTTCAGAGTTTGCCGGGCTGCGCCTATCGCTGTCCCCTTCCCGACCCCCAGGGCAGCCTGCTCGTCAACGAACATGTCAGCGACGGCATCTATGCGCTGACCGGCTATTCCGCAGAAGATTTCTGGTTCGGCCGATCGGCATGGAAAAATCTTGTCCATCCCGAAGACCTCGCTGCAGTCCAGCGGGAAGTTTCTGCGGCAGTAACAGCGCGACGCAGTTTTTCACTAACCTATCGGGTCAGCCATCAGACCGGGCGCGACGTCTGGGTGCTGGATCGCGGTCACGCGGTCTATGATGAAAAGGGACTCCCGATCTGGCTGGAAGGCTTTGTCAGCGACATTACAGACCAGAAGGAAACCGAAGCGGCCCTGCGGGACAGCGAGGAGCAGTTGCGCGCGATGCTGGACGCACAGCCGGAATGCGTGATGGTCGTTTCGGCCGGCGGGCGGATCGTGAAGGTCAATCCGGCCGGCGTTGCGATGCTCGGCTGCATGTCGGCGGCGGAGATTGTCGGACGAAACGTACTGACCTTCATCGACCCCGACCACCAGGATGCAGTCCGAGATCTTCACGTGCAATGTCTGGACGGCGCTGCGCACGACAAGCCTTATGAGGTGGACATCATGGAAATGGGCGGAAAGGGGCGCTGTGCAGAAGTGCGCCTCGCGCCGCTCAAATCCAGCGACGGCAAGGTTTGGGCCGTTCTGTCCGTAGCCCGCGACATTACGGACAGAAAACGGGCGGAAGAAAAAATGGAGTGGCTTGCCACCCACGATCCCCTCACCACCCTCCCCAACCGTGCCTTCTTTCAGCAGCGGCTTCAGCTTGCGACCAGCGGCAGCGGCAAGCGCAAAGCGGGCCTTCTCATCATCGATCTCGACAATTTCAAGCAGGTGAACGACACGCTCGGTCACGATGCTGGCGACGCGCTTCTCTGCGAGACCGCCAGGCGCATCCGCGAGTGCGGCCGATCGGGCTGGACGGTCGCCCGTTTGGGCGGCGACGAATTTGCGGTCATCGTCCCCAATGTCGAGAGCCGCGAGGGCTTTGCCGCCACCGTCGAAACATTCCTTCAGCGCCTGCGGGAGCCGGTTTCCTTCGGGGGCAAGGTTCTGGACAGCCGGGCAAGCATCGGCGCAACCCTTTTCCCGGACGACGACAGGGCGCCCTCCGACCTGCTCAAAAATGCAGATCTCGCTCTCTATGCAGCGAAAGCCGCCGGCAGAGGCCGCGCCATGCACTATCTTCCCGCGATGCGAAGCGAGATGCAGCGGCGCGTGATGGCCATCCGCCAGTTCAAGGCGGCCCTGGATGAAGACCGGGTCATCGCTTATTACCAGCCGAAGATCGTTCTTGCCGACGGCGCCCTGCTCGGCTTCGAGGCCCTTCTACGTTGGCGCGGCGAAGATGGCCAAATCCAGCGCCCCGGATCGGCGGCAAGCGCTTTCGAGGATGCCGAACTCGCCGCCGCGATCAGCGACCGCATGATCGGCAAGGTGTTGGATGACATCCGATCCTGGCTCGATCGCGGCCTGCCCTTCGGCCATGTTGCCGTCAACGTCTCGGCGCTCGAATTCCGGCAGGCGGATTTCGCCGCGCGACTGCTTGATACACTCAGCAACCGCAGCATCGACCCCAGCCATTTCCAGATCGAGGTGACGGAAACCGTCTTCCTCGGTCATGGCGGTGAAGGCGTTGAGCAGGCCCTGCGAACCTTGAGCAAGGCGGGCGTCCGGATCGCGCTGGATGATTTCGGGACCGGCTACGCTTCCTTGTCGCACCTGAAGCGTTTCCCCGTCGATATCCTGAAAATCGATCAGACCTTCATCCACGACCTCGCCCAGGAAGGCGAGGACGCATCGATTGTGCGTGCCGTCATAATGCTCGGCCATAATCTTGGCATGAAGGTGGTCGCCGAAGGTGTGGAGGATTTGCGACAAGCCGCCTACCTGCAGGCTCAGGGCTGCGACATCGGCCAAGGCTATCTGTTCGGCACTCCGATCGCTGGCACCGAGATTTCAGCGGACGGATTCTGGGACCGGATGGAGCGGGACCGGAAGCGTTGGCCCAACATCCTGTCGGCTCTATCCTCACCGGCCGTGGTCGAGCTTCCTCGCCGCGCAAAGGCCAAACCAGCCTAACCCATAATCCAGTCGACGGCGGCATGGGCGTGGAGCGCTGTCGTGTCATAGACAGGCAGCACATTCGCGAGAGGGTCAACCAGCATCACCAATTCGGTGCAGGCCAGGATCACCGCCTGGTTCCGCGTCTGGGCCAGGTTCGTAATCGCGGTTTTCAGCGTGCGCTGCGAAATGCGCGATACCTTGCCCAGAACCAGTTCCTCGAAAATGATCCGGTCGATCTCGTCCATCATTGCGGGTTCGGGCGTTGCGACTTCGATATCGCGGCTTTCGATCCAGGCCCGATAAAAGTCGTCGGTCATCGTCTGCCGGGTGCCGAGCAGACCCGCCCGCTTCACACCATCTTCCGCCAGTCGGTCCGCCGTGACGTGACCGATATGGATGAGCTGCAGGCCTGTGCTCCGTTCAATCCCATCGGAATATTTGTGGGCCATGTTGCTGCACAGAACGATGCCTTCCGCGCCGGAAGCTGCCAGCCGTCCTGCGGCGGCCGTGAGCATGTCCCCGGCCCCATTCCAATCGCCCGCATCCTGCGCGGCGACGATGGGCGCAAGGTCCAGGCTTTCGATCGCGAGAGGCGCAGAATGCAGCCCGCCCATGCGCCGGGCCACTTCCTTGTTGATAGCCTCATAATAAAGCGCGGTCGACGTCCAGCTCAGCCCGCCGATCAGCCCCAATTTCCGCACGTCATTCCCCCGCGCGCCAAAGCCCGGCATTGCTGCCGGCGGCGGCCAAATGTTCTAAAAAAGAAGCGGCGCGATTGCTTGTTGCTGACGGACGCCAGCCTTACCGCCCTTCGGGCCTTAGGGATATAATGGCCTGCCATCAAGCAGTTAGACGGTTAAAGTCGGGACACCCCCTCACCCGAGCGCTTTCACGATATCCTCAACCATCTTCTTCGCATCGGCGAGCAGCATCATCGTATTGTCGCGGAAGAAGAGCTCATTCTCCACGCCCGCATAACCCGCGCCGCCCATGGACCGCTTCACGAACAGCACCGTCTTGGCCTTTTCGACGTCCAGAACCGGCATGCCGTAAATTGGGGAGGAGCGGTCTGTCTTCGCCGCCGGATTGGTCACGTCATTGGCGCCGATCACGAAGGCGACATCCGTCTGCGCGAATTCGCTGTTGATATCCTCCAGCTCGAACACTTCGTCATAGGGAACGTTCGCCTCTGCGAGCAGAACGTTCATATGCCCCGGCATGCGGCCCGCGACCGGGTGGATTGCATATTTCACCCGCACGCCTTCCTTCTTCAGCAAATCGCCCATTTCGCGGAGGACATGCTGCGCCTGGGCCACGGCCATGCCGTAACCGGGAACGATGATGACCTGCTCGGCCTGACTCATCAGAAAGGCCGCATCCTCCGCCGATCCGCGCTTGTAGGGCCGGTCGATTGTGGGGCCACCGGAAGCCGCCGCCGCATCGCCGCCAAAGCCGCCCGCAATGACGCTCAGAAAGCTGCGGTTCATGGCCCGGCACATAATGTAGGATAGGATCGCACCCGAACTCCCGACCAAAGCGCCGGTGATAATCATCGCACTGTTGCCGAGCGTGAAGCCCATCGCCGCCGCCGCCCAGCCGGAATAGCTGTTCAGCATCGACACGACGACCGGCATGTCCGCCCCGCCGATCGGGATGATCAGCAGGAAGCCGATCAGGAAGGATAAAGCCGTTACCGTCCAGAAGATCCAAGGGCTCTGGTCCGTGGTGAAATAGGCAATGAGGCCGATAATCGCCGCCAACGTGCCGAGATTGATCACATGCCGCACGGGCAGCAGGATCGGCTTGCCCGACATATTCCCGTTCAATTTCAGGAAGGCGATGACCGACCCCGAAAAGGTGATCGCGCCGATGGCAATGCCGAGGCCCATTTCCACGCGACTTACCGGCAGGATCAGGCCGTCCGCGCCCGTAATCCCGAATGCCGAAGGATTGAGAAATGCCGCGGCGGCAACCAGAACCGCCGCCAAACCGACCAGTGAGTGGAAGGCCGCGACAAGCTGCGGCATGGCCGTCATCGCGATCCGCCGCGCCACCACGAAACCGATCGCGCCGCCGATCGCGATTGCGATCAGGATTTCGACGAGACTGGCCACCTCATGCGTGACGAGCGTCGTCACCACCGCAATGCCCATGCCCGCCATGCCGAAGCGATTGCCCCGGCGGCTGCTCTCCGGACTCGAAAGGCCGCGCAGCGCGAGAATGAAACAGATGCCCGCAATCAGGTAAGCGAGCGATACCCAAGCGGGCGGAGCGGCGGCGTCATGCATGATCGGATCTTCCCAATCCGTCATGCTGAACTTGTTTCAGCATCCATGCGGACGCGGTCACGATGCACGACGATGCACCCTGAACCAAATTCAGGGTGAAGAAAGAGTATTTCATCCCTTCCGCTCCTTCTTCTTGTACATGGCCAGCATCCGCTCCGTAACCGCAAAGCCGCCAAAGATGTTGATGCTCGCTAGCACCACGCCCGCAAGGCCAAGCCATTTGGCGCCCGGCACGCCCGCAGCGGCCGCGGCGATCAAGGCACCGACGATGATGACGGAGGAAATGGCGTTGGTGACGGCCATGAGCGGCGTATGCAGTGCCGGCGTCACCGACCAGACGACGTAATAGCCGACGAAACAGGCCAGTACGAAGATCGACAGGATCGAGATGAAGTCCACGGCCTCCCTCCTCCTTATTTGGAGGGCGCACTGTGCCGGGGGTTTAGGCGCGTGTCGAGGGGTTAAGGATCTTGCACGTTGCGCTCCTGCGAACGCAGGAGCCTAGCGGCACCGGCTGATGAACCGGATTCCTGCTTTCACAGGAACGCTGTGGCATACATGCTCAATAATAAGGCGGCTTATCCAAACCCTTGGGGCTCTTCGTGAAGATCTCGCAGCCGTCCTCGGTAATGCCGACCGAATGTTCGAACTGGGCCGAAAGGCTGCGATCGCGGGTCACGGCCGTCCAGCCATCGTCCAGCACCTTGCAAGCCGCCTTGCCGATATTCACCATCGGTTCGATCGTGAAGAACATGCCGGGCTTCAGCTCCGGCCCCGTGCCGGGCTTGCCGACATGGACCACCTCCGGTGCGCTGTGGAAATCCTGTCCCAGGCCATGCCCGCAAAATTCATGGACGACGCCATAGCGGAAGCTTTCCGCATAGCTCTGGATCGCGTGGCTGATATCGCCCAGCCGGTTGCCCGGCTTCGCCATCGCAATGCCGCGCATCATCGCTTCATAGGTGACATCGACCAACCGCTTCGCCTTCACCGGCACCGCGTCGCCGACCAGATACATACGGCTCGTATCGCCGTGCCAGCCGTTCAGGATCGGCGTCACATCGATGTTGATGATGTCCCCGTCCTTCAGCATCCGGTCACCCGGAATGCCGTGACAGACGACGTGGTTGATCGAAGTGCAGCAGCTTTTTGTATAACCGCGATAACCAAGCGTCGCCGGATAACCGCCGCCGTCGCGCATCATCTTGAAAACGAGATCGTCGATTTCCTGCGTCGTGATGCCGGGCACGACGAATTTGGTGAGCTCGTCCAGAATCTCGGCAGCCAGCCGCCCGGCAGCGCGCATGCCTTCAAAACCCTTGGGCCCATGCAGCTTGATCTGGCCGCTCTGCCCGATAACCGCATCATTCTGTTCGATTACATCAACCATGGCCGCCATATAGCGATTGGAAGGCGCGGTGCCAACGCCGCCGCCTTGCACCGCCTCTTCTGCACGCTATCTTTGTGCGCCGCACCAGAACGAGGGGATTCGCGTGAAGAAGATCGAAGCGGTCATCAAGCCTTTCAAACTGGATGAGGTGAAGGAGGCGCTTCACGATATCGGCGTGTCAGGCATGACCGTGACGGAAGCCAAGGGCTTTGGCCGTCAGAAAGGTCATACGGAACTGTATCGCGGCGCCGAATATGTCGTCGATTTCCTGCCAAAGATGAAGCTGGAGGTAGTCGTCGACGACAACCTTGCGGACCGCGCGGTGGAGGCGATCGAAAATGCCGCGCGCACGGGCCGGATCGGGGATGGCAAGATTTTCGTCTCCTCCATCGAACAGGCAGTCCGCATCCGCACCGGGGAGCGCGGCTCGGACGCAATCTGAACCCCTGCGAGATTCGCGCAATGGATGATCCCCGCCTCGCCCAAATGCACCCCGACGAGCTTCGGTCCGCTATGCGTACCCTTGGCTACAGGACGCAAAATGATCTCGCCAATGCAATTGGCGTTAGCCGCTCCGCCGTCAGCCTGTGGCTGGAAGGCAAGGTCGGCGTCCCCCGCCCCGTCGCCATGCTCTTGCGCATGCTGATCGCCGCGCAACGCCGCGTCTACTAACCATGTGAAATATTCACCGCCCGCTGGAGGCTCCCTTTCCGGACTTGTAAAAGCCGGCCAGCGCAGCCGATTCCGGCGGCGATTCCACTTTGAGCGAGGACAGGCAAATGGCGAACGACGCGGGCAAAATCCTGGACATGATCAAGGATCAGGAGATCGAATGGGTCGACCTTCGCTTCACCGATCCCAAGGGCAAGTGGCAGCACCTCACCATGTGCGCCGGCCTCATCGATGAAGACCAGCTGACCGACGGCTTCATGTTCGACGGCTCCTCCATCGGCGGCTGGAAGGCGATCAATGAATCCGACATGATCCTTCGTCCGGACCTCGACGCCGTCTATGTCGATCCGTTCAGCGCGACGCCGATGCTGATCCTCGTCTGCGACATCGTCGATCCGGGCACCGGCGAGCTTTACGCCCGCGATCCCCGCTCGACCGCCAAGCGCGCCGAAGCCTATTTGAAGACGACCGGTATCGGTGACACCGTCTATGTCGGCCCGGAAGCCGAATTCTTCATGTTCGACGATGTGCGGTTCGAAGACGGCTACAACACCAGCTACTTCAAGATCGACGATATCGAACTGCCGACCAATTCGGGCCGCCAATATGAAGGCGGCAACCTCGCCCACCGTCCGCGCGCCAAGGGCGGCTATTTCCCGGTCGCTCCGGTGGACAGCGCCATCGACATCCGCGCCGAAATGGTTTCGACGATGATCGAAATGGGTCTGCCGATGGACAAGCACCATCACGAAGTCGCGGCGGCTCAGCACGAACTCGGCCTCACCTTCGGCACGCTCGTCGAAACCGCCGACCGCATGCAGATCTACAAATATGTCGTGCACCAGGTCGCCCACGCCTACGGCAAGACCGCGACTTTCATGCCCAAGCCCATCGCACAGGATAACGGTTCGGGCATGCACACCCATATTTCGATCTGGAACGGCAGCAAGCCGCTCTTTGCGGGCAATGGCTATGCGGGCCTTTCCGAAACTGCTCTCTTCTTCATCGGCGGCGTCATCAAGCATGCCAAGGCGCTGAACGCTTTCACCAACCCGACGACGAACAGCTACAAGCGCCTCGTCCCGGGCTTCGAAGCGCCGGTTCTGCTCGCTTATTCCTCGCGCAACCGCTCGGCCTCCTGCCGCATTCCTTACGGCACCGGCGAAAAGTCGAAGCGCGTTGAATTCCGCTTCCCGGACGCGCTCGCCAACCCATACCTGTGCTATGCGGCGATCATGATGGCGGGCCTCGACGGCATCCAGAACCGCATCCATCCGGGCGATCCGATGGACAAGAACCTCTACGACCTGCCGCCGCAGGAACTGGTCGACGTTCCCACCGTTTGCGGATCACTGCGCGAGGCGCTCATCTCCCTTCAGAACGACCGTGCTTTCCTCACCCGCGGCGACGTCTTCAGCGAAGATCAGATCGACGCCTACATCGAACTCAAATGGGAAGAAGTTTTACGCTGGGAAACCACCCCAAGCCCAGTGGAATACGACATGTATTATTCGGGCTGAGTTTCATTTTTGAGCCATAAAAAGAAGGGCTCCCGGATCGACCCGGGAGCCCTTCTTCGCTTCTACGCATAACGTCTTTTCACTGGGTTCTTCATGGCTTAGAGTAATTGGGATGGGGAATATCCGGGCGCGTGTTCGGCTAGATGGGGAGTGAGTTCATGAAATCTCAGAAGGTATGACTTGCCGGTATTTCACTGGCAACTGTCGCCGGTTTCGCCGCCATGGCAAATGCTCAAGGCAAAGCCGCCGGGCCTGTCGCGACCTATGTGATGACCGCCTCGACGGATGCCGGGATGTCGGGCGGCGCGGCGAGCATGATGAGCGCGATGATGGGCGGGGGGTCGTCCGCCACGCGCCGCCTGAACCTCTACCTCGGATCGACGCGCAAGGCGGCCGGGGAAGCCAAGGCCGACCACATTCCTCCCGCTGCGCTAAAGGCTGGCGCTACCTTGCCGCTGCTTTCCGGACCGCCGAAATCGGAGGGCCAATCGGGGGGCAAGCTGCCGAGCGGCAAGGTCCGGGTTTATTGGGGTTGCGGTGAAAAGGCAGCTGCGGGGCAGCCGTGCTTCTGGATGTCGGCAAAATGGCCACGAACGAAGCGCCGGCCTCGTTCGGTGGCCTGATCTTCAAGCGGGCATCCCTTCCTTCGCCCGCCAGCAGCACAACCTATGGCGCATGGCCCAATCAGAAGACGAGCCGCGGAATTGCTGGCGACGCCTCACTTGTGGGCGAACATGTTGTTCGCGGCAATTACACGCCGGAAATCCGTTTCTCGCTCAACCAGTCGCAAAATTTCATGCCTGCTTTGAACGTCACGCGGAACAGCCGTTTGCCGTCGGGAGCGGTGCAACTCGCCTGGCAACCGATCGCCAATGCGCGCGCTTATTTCGGCTTCTTGGTTGGTGAGGCGAAGGACGGCACGGTCATCCTCTGGACGTCCAGCAACGCGAAGACTTTCATCGGCAGCGCGGGCGATTTCATGGACGCGTCGGAAATCAACCGCCTGCTCGGCCAAAAGGCCTTGCTGACCCCGCAGCAGACCCAATGTGCCGTCCCAGCCGAAGTCGTTCGCGCGGTTGGGGAAAACGGCATGTTCCACTTCACCGCTTATGGTCCGGAAGCCAATTTCAGCTATCCACCGAAACCATCGGGCAATGCGCCGTGGAACGTCGAATGGACGGCGAAGCTCCTTACCAAGTCCGCCTACGTCGGCGTCCTTGGCATGTCGATGAGCGATATGATGGGCGATGATGATACGGACGAAGCCGAAGAAGAGAAGCCTGAAAAGAAGAAAAAGGGGATGGGCGGTTTTCTGAAAAAAGTCCTTTAAAACGCCCCTTCTTAAGTGGGCAGTTGCCGCCCAACCTTGACTAGTGAAAAGCCCGATACGGATGATCGGAGCGGGCTTTTCTTCGGGCAGCAAACCCTCGCGGCTTATCTCTGATTTAATGGCCAAATGCTTCTGGATCATCCGGCGCCGCCAAAGGTCCGCATGCACCCTACCCAGTCAACGTCAGTTTGAAGAGCCCGAGCGGAATCGGCTGTGCCTCCGCGATCCAGTCCGAATATTCGCTTTGTGAACGTAGGGCGGAAAAGGAAATCTGCCGATGGTCCGCGAACTCGGCATTGGCTTCGTGCCTTATTGCCCGCCGGGCGCGTTTTCCTCACCGGCCAGCCAACGCGGCTGGAGGACAGCATGGGCGCCGCCGACATCGCGCTGACCACCGAATATCTCGCGCAACTGGCCAGCGGGCCCGCAATCGTCGGCCCGCGCTATCCGGACGAGGAATTGCCAGGCACCCGGCTTTAACTGGCGGACGCTTTTGCCCGCTCTTCTGCCTGCAACTCCTTGCGGCTCAATTTTCCGATCAGGGTCTTGGGCAATGTCTCACGGATTTCGCACGCGACGACCCGTTCGTGCTTGCCAAGGCGAGCGTTAAGCCAGTCACGCAAAGCTTCGGCATCGATGTCCGCATCGTCGGCGAGGGTCACGAAGGCCTTGGGTCGCTCGCCCGCATAAAGATCGGGAATGCCGATCACCAGCGCCTCCTTCACCGCGTCATTCGAATAGAGCACCTGTTCAACCTGACTCGGGAAGACCTTAAAGCCCGACACGGCGATCATGTCCTTCAGGCGATCGACGATCCGGATATAGCCGTCTTCGTCGATCACGCCCGCATCGCCCGTGCGCAGCCAGCCGTCGGCGAACACTTCGGCATCGGCATCGGGGCGATTCCAATAGCCTTTCATCACCTGCGGTCCCTGCACGACGATCTCGCCGGGCTCGCCTTCGGGCGCTGGGCGGGTGGGGTCTTCGCGGTCGAGCAGTTTTACTCGCGTACCCGCGATCGGCTGGCCGATCGTGCCGGGCTTGTTCAGCCCTTCATATGGGTTGGAGGAAACGACGCCGGACACTTCAGTGAGGCCATAGCCTTCGACCAGCTTCGCTCCGGTGGCCGCTTCGAACCGCTCCTTAAGCTCGGCAGGCATGGGCGCGCCGCCCGAGATACAGATGCGGAGCGAGGAGAGGTCGGCGCGGCCGATGCGCGGATGGTCGAGCAAAGCCTGATACATGGTCGGAACGCCGGGGAAGGACGTCGTCCGCGCCCGTTCGATCGTCGCCAGCACCTGCCCGGCGTCGAAACGCGGCACCATGACGATCTCTCCGCCTTTATGGATGGTGCGGTTGAGGACGCAGGTTTGCGCGAAGATGTGGAACAGGGGCAGCGCGGCCATGATCCGGTCTTCCGCTCCGGGCTGCGGATCCAACGCCTCGACCTGGCGCGCATTGGCGCTCAGATTTTGATGGGTCAGCATCGCGCCCTTCGGCACGCCGGTCGTCCCGCCGGTATATTGGAGGAGGGCGACATCCTTTTCCGGATCGATCGGCGCGGCGGCGCAGATGCCGTCATTGGCGATGAGCTGGGAGAAAGCCATGATGCGGGGATCGTGCGGCTTCGTCGCAATGTCGGCGCTACGGAACAGGCGGTAAAATAGCGACTTGGCGGGCGGCAGCGCACCCGCGACAGATCCGACGATCAGGCGCTCCGCCCCGCTCTTTTCCATCACCTGGATGGCCTTCGGCAAAAGCGCGGTGGCGGAGATGGTGAAGAGCAGGCGCGTGCCGGAATCGGCGATCTGGTGGATGAGTTCATCCGCCGTATAGAGCGGCGAGAAGTTGACGACCGTCGCCCCGATCTTCAGCGCGCCATAATAAGCCGCCACATAATGAGGCACATTGGGAAGGAACAGGCCAACCCTGTCCCCTTTGGTCACGCCCAGAGCCTGAAGGCCGCACGCAACGCGGTTCACGCCGTCCGCCGTCTCCGCGTAACTATATTTCCGGCCCAGAAAATCGATCGCGATCGCATCGGGCACCGCTCGGGCCGCTTCGTCGAACAGATCGGGGAGCGACAAGGGCGGATAGCTGCGGTCCCAGGGGGCGGGATGCTGATAGGCGGCGCTGCGCCACAGGGCTTCGGGATTTAGAGCGAGATGGGGGGCTTGGGGGTCGGCCATAGTGCCAACCTAGCGCGCGTTTCAGCGCTGACAAGCGCTTTGCTGACATCAATGTCAGCAACTCGATTTCGACGGCCACTCGGTGATACTGTGGAGCGGCGCCCACAGTGTCACCGAGCTAACCTAAGCAGTTACTTCTTGAACGGATCGACGAAACCCAGATCGTCTTCGCCGGAGTCGAAACCAGCCTTTTCCTGCGCGTGAACTTCCTCCGCCTCGCGGGCGGCGGCTTCGCGCTCGCGGCGCAGTTCTTCGATCAGCGCTTCGCGGTCGCCGTCGAGGCGCGCGTCCTGCGGCTGGCCGTCCGTGCCAGCGGCCTTCGCGGCCTTGGCGACGATCGCATCCAGCTCACGCTGCGAGGTGAGGCCGAGCGTCACCGGATCTTTCGGCTGGATGTTGGCGATGTTCCAGTGCGTGCGGTCGCGGATCGCGGCGATCGTCGTGCGGGTGGTGCCGATCAGCTTGGAAATCTGGCCGTCCGAAATTTCCGGATGGTTGCGGATGATCCAGGCGATGCCGTCCGGCTTGTCCTGACGCTTGGAAACCGGCGTGTAGCGCGGCCCCTTGGTACGAATGGCCTGATCCGGCTCCTTCTGCATGACGAGCCGGTAATTGGGATCGGCCTGACCCTTGTCGATCTCCTCCTGTGTCAGTTCGCCTGCGCGCAGCGGGCTGCGGCCGGTAAGCTTGGTCGCGGCGGCATCGTCGGCGATCGCCTGCACTTCCAGAACGTGGAGGCCACAAAAAGCGGCGATCTGCTCGAACGTCAGAGCGGTATTGTCGACCAGCCAGGAAGCGGTCGCATGCGGCATGAGCGGCTGGGCCACGTAATCCTCCCAAAAACAATAAGGGCCGCCCCTCACGGAGCGGCCGAAGCTGGCGCAGGATGTAGGCGGAAGGACGAGTCGAAGCAAGCGGAAGGTGAGGATCGGGGGGGCTTCCCAGCTCTAGCCGTCAGCATGACCGATCGGTGCTTACGTCGTGAGGACGATCTTCCCCACGTGACTCCCCTCCTCCATCCGCTTGTGGGCCTCCGCCGCCTGCTCAAGCGGAAACACCGCATCCACCACCGGCTTCAAATCGCCCGCTGCGACATTGGGCCAGACCTTGGCGGCAAGATCGGCGGCCACGCGGGCTTTGAACGCCCCGCCCCTTGCACGGAGCGTTGAGCCGGTCAAAACCAGCCGCTTCGCCATCACCTGCCAGACCGGAATTTCCGCTTTGGCGCCGCGCTGCGCCGCGATCGACACGTGGCGGCCCTCCACGGCGAGGCAGGCAATGTTGCGCGCGACATAATCGCCACCCACCATGTCGAGGACGACCGCGACACCCCGCCCATCGGTGAAGGCCTTCACCGCCTCGACAAAATCGTCGGAGCGGTAGTTAATCGCCCTAGCCGCGCCGAGGCCCAGCGCGCGGCTGCATTTCTCGTTTGATCCGGCTGTGACAATCACCTTGAGGCCGAACAGCCGCCCGAGGAGAATGGCCATCGTCCCGATGCCGCTCGTTCCGCCATGAACGAGAACCGCATCACCCGCTTTCGCGCCGCCCCGTTCAAAAAGGTTGGTCCAGACCGTGAAGAGCGTTTCAGGAATGGCCGCCGCCTCGATCATGGTGAGACCTTCCGGCACCGGCAGGCACTGGCCCGCTGGCGCCGCGCAATATTGCGCATAGCCACCGCCGGAGACGAGCGCGCAAACAGGCTTGCCGAGCCAGTCGGCTTCGACGCCCTTGCCTGTAGCGACCACCTCCCCCGCCACTTCCAGCCCCGGAATGGACGGCGCACCCGACGGCGGCGGATAGAGCCCTTGGCGCTGCATCACATCCGGCCGGTTAACCCCGGCGGCGGCGACGCGGATCAGCACCTCGCCTTGCGCAGGCACCGGCACTGGCCGTTCCACCGGCACCAGAACCTCCGGCCCGCCCGCCCCCTTGAGATCGATGGCGATCATGCGTTCGGGCAAAGCGGCCATGTCATCTCCACATTTCGTCGCAAGAGCGCGCGGGGCTTATTGACTCGGGTTCCCAAGGGGTCAACGCTGCGACCATGGATTTGGACGAACTCTTCCCGAATAAACCCGGCGATCCGCTGACCCAGCTTTTGAAGCAGGATCTGGATCCCCTGTCGGTCGAGGAGCTTCATGCCCGCATTGCGGCACTCGAAGGCGAAATCGCGCGCACGAAGGGGAAAATCGTTGCCGCGGTTAACCACCGGGCAAGCGCTGAGTCTCTATTCAAGAAATGACTCGGGAAGCGGGGGGAACATCGGTCGACCCTCCAGCGATTTGAGACTGTAGCTTGATGATCGGGGCCCGCGTCCCGACATTGAGGGCAAGGCGCCCGGCGTCACAGCCGGGCAGTAAGGAGTAAGACATGCCGTCATTTGCCCGCGAACTGGAGCAGACGCTCCACACGGCGCTCGCCGAAGCGAGCGGCCGCAGGCACGAATATGCGACGCTCGAGCACCTCCTGCTTGCCCTGATCGAGGATGAACATGCCTCGAAGGTCATGCAGGCGTGCGGGGTGAACACCACCGATCTGCGCGAATCCGTTCGCACCTATCTCGATACCGAACTCGAAGCCTTGAAGGTGGAGGGCGAAACCGACCCCTCCCCGACCAGCGGCTTCCAGCGCGTTGTCCAGCGCGCGATCCTTCACGTCCAGTCCTCGGGCCGCGATGAAGTAACCGGCGCCAACGTGCTCGTCGCCCTGTTCAGCGAACGCGAAAGCTATGCCGTCTACTTCCTGCAGCAGCAGGATATGAGCCGCCTCGACGCCGTCAGTTTCATCAGCCACGGCGTCGGCAAGGGCCAGACGCCAGGCGAAACGCCCGAGGTGAAGGGCGCGGCCGAAGAGACCAAGGTCGAGGATGGCAAGAAGAAGAGCGAAAGCGCGCTCAAGCAATTCACCGTCAATTTGAACGAAAAGGCACTGGAAGGCCGCGTCGATCCGCTGATCGGGCGCGGGCCGGAAGTCGACCGGACCGTGCAGATCCTTTGCCGCCGCTCGAAAAACAACCCGCTCTATGTGGGCGATCCGGGCGTCGGCAAGACCGCCATTGCCGAAGGCCTCGCCCGCAAGATCGTCGAAGGCGATGTGCCGGACGTGCTGAAGCCCGCAATCATCTATTCGCTCGACATGGGCGCGCTCCTCGCGGGCACCCGCTATCGCGGCGATTTCGAGGAGCGGCTGAAGGCGGTTGTGAACGAGCTAGAAAAGCTTCCCCACGCCGTCCTCTTCATCGACGAAATCCACACGGTGATCGGCGCGGGCGCAACCAGCGGCGGCGCGATGGACGCCTCGAACCTGCTGAAACCGGCTCTCTCCGGGGGCACGATCCGTTGCATCGGCTCGACGACCTACAAGGAATTCCGCAATCATTTCGAGAAGGATCGGGCGCTACTCCGGCGCTTCCAGAAGATCGACGTGAATGAACCGACGATCGAGGATACGATCAAGATCATCACCGGGCTTCGCTCAGCCTTCGAAGAACATCACAGCGTCAAATATACGCCCGATGCGATCAAGGCGGCGGTCGAGCTTTCGGCGCGCTACATCAACGACCGCAAGCTTCCGGACAAGGCGATCGACGTGATCGACGAGGTCGGCGCGATGCAGATGCTCGTGCCGCCCAACAAGCGGAAGAAGACGATCACGACCAAGGAGATCGAGAGCGTTATCTCCACCATGGCCCGCATTCCCCCGAAATCGGTGTCGAGCGACGACAAGAAGCAGCTCGAGCATCTCGAGCGCGACCTGAAACGCGTTGTGTTCGGCCAGGATGCCGCGATCGGCGTCCTGTCCTCGGCGATCAAGCTCAGCCGCGCGGGTCTCCGCGATCCGGACAAGCCGATCGGCAACTATCTCTTCTCCGGCCCCACCGGCGTCGGCAAGACCGAGGTTGCCCGTCAGCTTGCGTCCATCATGGGCATCCCGCTCCAGCGTTTCGACATGTCGGAATATATGGAACGCCACTCGGTCAGCCGCCTCATCGGCGCGCCTCCGGGCTATGTCGGTTACGATCAGGGCGGGCTCCTGACCGACGCCGTCGACCAGCATCCGCACAGCGTGCTGCTCTTGGACGAAATCGAGAAGGCGCATCCAGACCTGTTCAACATCCTGTTGCAGGTGATGGACAATGGGAAGCTCACCGATCACCACGGCAAGACGGTCGATTTCCGCAACGTCATCCTCATCATGACGACTAATGCGGGCGCCAGCGACATGGCGCGCGAAGGCGTCGGCTTCGGCAACATCACCCGCGAGGGCGAGGATGAAGAAGCGATCAAGCGGATGTTCACGCCGGAATTCCGCAACCGCCTCGATGCCGTCGTGCCGTTCGGCTATTTGCCTCCGGAAGTCGTCGCCCGGGTCGTGGACAAGTTCATCCTCCAACTCGAACTGCAGCTGGCGGACCGCAACGTCCACATCAGCCTCGATGATGAAGCGAAGAAGTGGCTCACTATCCGCGGCTACGACAAGCTCTACGGCGCCCGCCCGATGGGCCGCCTCGTCCAGGAGAAGATCAAGCAGCCGCTCGCCGAGGAACTCCTCTTCGGCAAACTAGTGAATGGCGGCGAGGTGAAGGTCCGCATCAAGGACAATGCACCCAGCTTCGAAATCATCTCCGCTCCTCCCAAAGCCCCGCGCAAGAAGGGCGGCGGGAAAAAGACGGAAGCCACCAAGGCTTGAACGAAGAGGCCCTCCCTAACCGGAGGGCCTTTTTCTTTCCGCCTTATCACAGCCGTCACCCTGAACTTGTTTCAAGGTCATCTGTCCGCCATCGCGTTGCTCGACGATGGATGCTGAACAAGTTCAGCATGACGCTTCCCGTGCTCCTGCGAAAGCAGGAGCCCAGATGAAACGCCCGGCGCCGCTGGGCTCCTGCTTTCGCAGGAGCGCGTGAAGATGTAGGTTAGTCACAATCAAGGGAGCCCAGCCATGACCAGCCTCACCTTCTACACCAACCCCATGTCCCGGGGCCGCATCGTCCGCTGGATGCTGGAGGAGGTTGGCGAACCTTATGAAACCATCGTCCTCGATTACGGCACGACGATGAAGGGCGAAGACTTCCTCGCCCTCAATCCCATGGGCAAGGTGCCGACCATCGTCCACAACGGCATTGTCGTCACCGAGGCCGCCGCCATCTGCGCCTATCTCGCCGACGCGTTCCCGGAAAAGCAGCTCGCACCGCCGCCCGGCGATCCGCGCCGTGGTACTTATTATCGCTGGCTGTTCTTCGCGGCGGGCCCGGTGGAGGCCGCCGTGACCGCCAAGGCGTTCGGCCTCCTCCCGCCCGCCGACAAGAGCGCGAGCGTCGGCTACGGCACCTATGAGGCCGTCATCGACGCGCTCGAATATGCGGTCTCGCAAAACCCTTATATCTGCGGCGATCAATTCACCGCCGCCGATCTCTATGCAGGCTCCCAGATCGGCTGGGGCACGATGTTCGGCACGATCGAGAAGCGCCCCGCTTTCATGGATTATCTCGCCCGCATCCAGTCCCGCCCAGCCGCCGCCCGTGCGAACGAGATCGACAACGCCCTCATGCCGGAGAAGCCCGCTTCATAACCACGGAAAGGAAGCCCCCATGGACGCCCGCACGCGACAAACCGCTATCGACCTCTACGATCGCTTCACCCACGGCAGCATGGGCCGGCGCGCCTTCATGGCCGATATGACGAAGCTCGCGGGCGGCGTCGCGGCGGCTAATGCCCTCATCGCCTCCATCGCCGCGAGCCCGGCGGCGGCGGCCATCGTCCCCGTCGACGATCCCCGGCTCATCACGAAGCGCGGCCCTCTCGGCCAGCAGCAGGGCGCCTTGAACGGCTATATCGCGGTCCCGCGCACGGCGGCGGGCAAGAAGATCGGCTCCGTCATCGTCATCCACGAAAATCGCGGGCTCAATGCGCATATCGAGGATGTCACGCGCCGCGTCGCGCTAGCGGGCTATTTCGCGGTCGCGCCCGATTTCCTCACCCCACTCGGCGGCACGCCCACGAATGAGGACAAGGCACGGGAGGAGATCGGCAAGCTCAATCTTGAGGAAAGCGTTGCGAGCGCGGTCGCCCTTACCGATCATCTCCGAACATTGGATCATGCCAATGGAAAGGTCGGCGCGGTCGGCTTCTGCTGGGGCGGCGCTTTCGTCAACCGCCTCGCGGTGGCGGCAGGCGACAAGCTCGACGCAGGCGTCTCCTTCTACGGCAGCGCGCCCGATCCCTCGCAGGCCGCGCGAGTGAAGGCACCCCTCCTCCTGCTGCTCGCCGGCCTCGACCAGCGCGTCAACGCCACCGCACTCCCATGGGCGGAAGCCCTGAAGAAGAGCAGCCACAGCGTCACCGCTATCACCTATCCAGACGTCAACCACGCCTTCCACAACGATACGTCGGCCGAGCGGTATAACAAGGCGGCTGCGGACAAGGCCTGGGGCGAGGCGGTCGGCTTCTTCAAACGCCATCTCACCTAACACGTCACCCCGGCGAAAGCCGGGGCCTCAGGACCAGCCTGCACCCTCTTAGTCACCAGATCCCGGCTTCCGCCGGGATGACGCGAGCACAAAAAGAGGCCCGGTGTCGCCACCGGGCCTCTTTAATTCAATTCCGCACAAACCGCTTAGTCGCGGCTGCCCATGAACTGGAGCAGGAACGTGAACATATTCACGAAGTCCAGATACAGGCTCAACGCGCCCATGATCGCCGATTTGCCGATCATGTCGGTTCCCTGCACGTAGAAATACATGCTCTTGATGCGCTGCGTGTCATAAGCCGTCAGGCCAGCGAAGAGCAGCACGCCGATGAAGCTGATCGCCATCTGGAAGGCCGTCGACTGGACGAAGATGTTGATCAGCATCGCGATGAGCAAGCCGAACACGCCCATGACGAGGAAGGTGCCGAAGCCCGACAGATCCTTCTTCGTGGTATAACCCCACAGGCTAAGGCTCGCAAAGGCCGCAGCCGTCGCGAAGAAGGTGGTCGCGATCGACTGGCCGGTGAAGACCAGGAAGATCGACGAGAGCGAAATGCCCATGACGACAGCGAATGCCCAGAACAGGGCCTGCGCGGCGCCGGTCGACAGGCGGTTGATCCCGAAGCTCAGGACCATCACAAAGGCCAGCGGCGCGAACATGATCAGGTAGCGCAGCCCGCCGCCGTTGATCAGGATATTACGCCCGAACTCCGAATTGGCGAACAGCAGTGCGACGATACCAGTCAGCAAAACGCCGGACGTCATGTAGTTATAGACAGAAAGCATGTAGGATCGCAGGCCCGCGTCCTGGGCCACGCTCTCCCTGCCGAGCGTACCCGGCTGCGGCGACGCGGTCGCTCGCGGGTCAGACCAATTTGCCATCTTCGATATCTCTCCTTCACGGCGAAAGGGGCCGTTGAGATACAATATCGTAGGGATTCGCCGCGCTTTCAAGGAAAACCGGACATTGAGCTTTCTCGGAACGTCACGCCGGCGAAGGCCGGAGTCTCGGCACGCTTCCTTTCAGGGATTCCAGCTTTCACTGGAATGACGTGACGGGAGGAGTAAATTCCCCCCATGCACCGGCTTTTCGTCGCCATCCGCCCGCCCGCTTCGATCAGGAGCCAATTGCTCGACATCATGGGCGGCGTTTCCGGCGCCCGCTGGCAAAGTGATGAGCAAATTCACCTCACCCTCCGTTTCATCGGCGAAGTGGACGGGCGCCAAGCGGACGACATTCACGCCGCCCTTTCCGGGGTCCGACAGGCCCCGTTCGACATCGCATTGGCAGGCCTCGGCACCTTCGACCGGCGCGGCGAACCCACGGCCTTATGGGCAGGCGTGAACCCGCGCGAAGCCCTGAGTGATCTTCACAGAAAAGTCGATCAGGCCTGTCAACGCGCAGGGCTCTCGCCCGAAGGCCGCGCCTATCATCCCCATATCACGCTGGCGCGGCTCAACCGCTCCTCCGGGCCGGTCGGCGGGATGTTGGCGGCGGAAGGCGGCCTCAGCTCGCTGCCCTTCACCGTCAGCGCCTTCCACCTTTTCGAAAGCCACCTGACGCCCAGCGGCCCGATCTACCGGATCGCCGAGACTTATCCGCTAAACCCCTAAGGCGCTCAACAGCCGGTCCACCATCGGCGCATAAGTCGCGCCGAACAACCGGAAATGCACGAGGGCGGGAAACAGCTGATAGGCCAGCCGCCTTTCCTCCCATCCCGGCTCCAGCGGCCCATAGGCCTCATGGAAATCCTCGGGCGGCGCGTCGAACAGGTGGAGCATGGCAAGGTCCACCTCGACATGGCCGTAATAGCAGGCCGGATCGATGAAGGCGGCAAGCGCGCCGTCCTTCACCAGGATGTTGCCGCCCCACAAATCGCCATGAAGCAAGGCGGCAAGCGGGCTGGGCGGAAGGAGATCGACGAGGCGCGGGAGGAGTGCGGCCACCCGCTCCCGCCACGGCCGGTCGAGGATCGCTGCCGTATGGGCCAGCCTCTGTTCGCCCCAGAAAGCTGGCCAGTCACCATTCTCGCGATTGTCGAGCTCCACCGTTCCCAGCCGGTAATTGGCGGGCCAGCCATAAGTCTCGCCGCGATGGTCGTGGAGGTCACGAAGCGCCCGGCCGATATCCCCCCATGCGCGCGGGCTCATCACGCCGTCATTGTCGATATGCTGGAGAAGCAGGACGTCCTGATATTCCCCCTCGATTCCCGGCGCGGGCGCTCCGGCCGCATGGAGGGCGCGGAGCATGGCGGCCTCGGTCGGAACAGCCGGGCCGCCTTTCGCCACGAGACCGCCCGGGATCATCAGCACTTCGGACAGATCGCCGCCATGAAGGCGCTGAAGCCTGTCCTCTGCCACGCCCGCCAGCGCGGCGACGCGGGCGACAAAGGCGCTCACCGTTCGGCCGCAATCCTCTGGGCAAGACCCTTGGCACCCGCCACGACATCGGCCCAGGTGATGTCGAAGCCCGTATCCTCGCCATAATATGGATCGGCGACCGCTTCCCCTGCCCGCCCCTCGACATGATCGAGGAGCAGCGACAGCCGCGCCGTCGCATTTACAGGCGCAAGGGCGGTGAGATCCCGCAAATTCTGAGCATCCAGCGCGACGATATGGTCAAAGGCATGGAAGTCCGCCGCCAGCACCTGACGCGCGCGGAGGCCGGAAATATCGACGCCGTTGCGCTGCGCTACGGCCTGCGCACGGCGATCGGGCGGATGGCCGATATGCCAGTCGCCCGTACCCGCCGAATCCACCGTCACCGCAAGCCCAGCCCGCTGCGCCTCGTCCCGAAACGCGGCTTCAGCAAGCGGTGAGCGGCAGATATTGCCGAGGCAGACGAAAAGAACCGAAACTGTCATTCCTTCCAACCCAATTTACTAATCCTGCCCCGCTAGTCCTGAGCCTGTCGAAGGACGGTTCCAGCTGGAACGGGCTTCGACAAGCTCAGCCCTAGCGGGTGAGGGAATTAGCGCTGAAGGGAAATGGCTTACCGCAATACCCCGCACGCAATGCGGCCGCCGCTATTGCCCGAAGGATCGGTGCGGTAATCGTCCGCTGTCGCGTGAACCACTATCGACGCGCCGTCCGCATCCATCAGATTGGCAAGGCTTGCCATCGGTACCGTATATTCGATCAAACCGCGACCGTCCGCGCCGATCAGGACGTTCGGCAAGTCACCCTTATGCATGCCGGCCGGATTGTCTTTGCCATGCTGATGATTGGTCGGGTTCCAATGCGGCCCGGCACTCTCGAAGCCCGGCGGCGTGCAGAGGCCGACCTGATGGATATGGACCCCATGGGCGCCCGGCGAAAGGTTCATGCCGTCAATCGCAACGCGCAGGCTGTCGCCCACCTGGGTGACGCTCGCCGTGCCCATAGCGCGGCCGTTCGCGTCCATGAGGTTGGCGCTCACCATGGATGGGCCCGGCGCGGGAACGGGCGCGGGCGCCATGTCCGTCCGCGCACACGCGCCAAGCATCGTCATCGAAAGCGCCGCGGCGCCGAAAAGCACAGGCTTCATCTCATCACTCCCTGTTAGATGAGCAAGGAACGGCCCGGAACCGAAACGGTTGCCTTCAGGACGGTTTCCCGACCCCATGCCACTGGAAACCCGCGCTTTCGATCTCGTGGCGCGGATAAACATTGCGCAGATCGACGAAGATGGGCTGGGCCATGTCGGAGGCAAGGCGTTTTAAGTCGAGCGCGCGAAAGGCATTCCATTCGGTGACGAGGACGACGGCGTCGGCGCCTTGTGCCGCTTCATAAGCGCCGCTCGCGAAATCGACGTTCTTGAGCACGGCCCTCGCCTGCTCGACGCCTTCCGGATCGCAGGCCCGCACGGTGGCGCCCGCATCCTGCAGCGCCTGAACGATGGCGATGGACGGCGCGTCGCGCATGTCATCCGTATTGGGCTTGAAAGTGAGCCCCAGCAAAGCGACCGTCTTGCCCCGCGCATCGCCGCCCAGAGCCTGGATGACTTTACGGCCCATGGCACGCTTGCGGGCATCGTTTACCGACACGACCGATTCCACGATGCGCAGCGGCGTCTGATAATCTTCGGCCGTCTTCAAAAGTGCCAAAGTATCCTTGGGGAAGCAGGAGCCGCCATAGCCCGGCCCCGCGTGCAGGAACTTGTCGCCGATGCGGTTGTCGAGGCCGATGCCGCGCGACACGTCCTGCACGTCCGCGCCGACCACTTCGCACAGGTCGGCAATCTCGTTGATGAAGGTGATCTTGGTCGCGAGAAAGGCATTGGCCGCATATTTGATCAGCTCGGCCGTGCGGCGGCTGGTGAAGAGAAGCGGCGACTTGTTGAGATAGAGCGGGCGATAAACCTCGCGCATGATCTCGCACGCATCCTCTTCATCGCTGCCGACGACGATGCGGTCGGGCCGCTTGAAATCCTCGATCGCCGCGCCTTCGCGCAGGAATTCGGGATTGGAGACGACATAGGCTTTCGCGTCGGGGCGCACTTCGCGCAAGATCCGTTCGACTTCGTCTCCCGTGCCGACCGGCACCGTCGATTTCGTGACGATAACCGCAGGACCGGTCAGCGCTTCGGCAATCTCCCGCGCGGCGCCGAACACATAGGACAGGTCCGCATGGCCATCGCCCCGGCGCGAGGGCGTGCCGACCGCGATGAAGATCGCCTCGGCATCCTTCACACCCTCTTTTAGATCGGTGGTGAAGGACAGGCGCCCGGCCTTCACATTGCGCTCGACAAGCTGGTCGAGGCCCGGCTCGAAGATCGGCATCACGCCGCGATGCAGCGCATCGATCTTCCCCTGATCCTTGTCCACGCACACAACGTCATGGCCGAAATCCGAAAAACAGGCCCCCGACACCAGGCCGACATAGCCCGTCCCGATCATCGTGATACGCATTCAATCACCCTAGAAAGTTCATCTTCCCGTTAGCAGGAATCGCCCCCGATCCAACCCTCAACGGACAGAAGCGGCGATTTCGAAGGAGCGCAGACGCGCTTTGTGATCGTGGATTTGCGATGTGATCATGAGTTCGTCAGCGCCGGTCCGATCGACAAAGTCCCGCATGCGCGCCGCAATCGTATCCGTTGAACCGATGGCGGTGCAGGACAACACCTGATCGAGCATCGCGCGATATTGCGGCGGCAGCGTCTCGAGATAATTTTCAACCGGGCGCGGAAGCGGCGTGGGCTGGCCGGTGCGTAGCGCGACGAAGGCCTGCTGCATGGAAGAGGCAAGGAAATGCGCCTCCTCGTCCGTATTGGCCGCGAAGACATTGTAGCCGAGCATCACATAGGGCCGGTCGAGCTGCTCCGAAGGCTTGAAGTCGCGGCGATAGATGGCGACTGCTTCCTCCATCAGCCCCGGCGCGAAATGCGAGGCGAAGGCGTAGGGTAGGCCAAGAGCGGCGGCGAGCTGTGCGCCGAAAAGACTCGATCCCAGGATCCAGATCGGCACCTTCAGGCCTTCGCCTGGAATGGCGCGAACACGCTGGCCAGGCTCCGGCGCGTCGAAATAACGCTGCAGTTCAACGACATCGCGGGGGAATTGGTTTGCATCGCTGTCGAGATTGCGGCGAAGCGCATAGGCCGCCGCCTGATCGGTCCCCGGCGCCCGGCCAAGGCCAAGATCGATCCGGCCGGGATGGAGCGCCGCCAGCGTCCCGAATTGCTCGGCGATGACGAGCGGCGAATGATTGGGCAGCATCACTCCGCCTGCCCCAAAGCGGATGGTCGAAGTGCCCGCCGCGACATGGGCAAGGATCACCGCAGTCGCCGCGCTCGCGACGCCCGGCATGCTGTGATGCTCGGCCATCCAGAAGCGCTTATAGCCCCAGCGCTCCGCATGCTGCGCGAGGTCCAGCGAGTTGGCAAAGGATTGGGAGGCATCACCCCCTTCAACGATAGGGGCGAGATCGAGGACTGAAAACGGGATCATGCGGAGGATATGGTGTACCGATGGCGAAAGTTCGAGGTCCGCCCCCACATCGTTCGGCCTGAGCTTGCCGAAGGCCTGCCCTCTCCTTCATCACTCAAACAAAATATAAGGCAAGGCTTCGACCGGCTCAGCCCGACCGGCAGAAAAATCGCTACTTCGTCGGCGCCGCAGCAGGCGGCCCGTCCGCCTCAGCCTTCTTTCCAAGCGCTTCGCCCGACCCCTTATCCTCGCCCGTCATCGCCCAGCGCAGGCTGGCGGGGACGCCGTCCTCCGCCTTGCGTCCGGTGGTTGCGATCAAGCCCGTGGCTTCGCGGGAAACCGGCTCATAGCGGCGGATCACTGCGCGCGGCCCTTCCGGCACGCCTGTACCGGCCTTCAGAGCTATATCTGGATTGGCAGCAACGGCGGCGAGCGCAGCCTGCTGCGCAGCCTTGTCGACGGAGCTCACCGGCTCGTCCGCCAATTGTGCGTTGAACGTCGCAAACTTCATCGGCGCGAGGTTGCGTGCGATCCCCGCGACATCTGGTTCGATACCCGCATAGCGGCTCGTAAAGGCCGCGGGCTGTCCCCATCCTCCCGACCAGCGGTAGAAAATGTGCGTGCCGATAGTGCCGAGCTTCACCAGGCTGCTGCTCCAATAAGGCACGACATAATTGGTGTGATAATGCGTCGCCCAGCCGACAGGCGCGTGGACATAGCCATTGAGCGCTGCCTTCGCGACTTCGCGCGCCCGGCTCCAATAGGACGCCATTGGCGCCCGGGTCAGCGACCCGTCGCAGGTAAAGGTAAATTGACAGCCGGTAGCCCGCTCATAGCCCTGATAGACCACGCCGCAGACGCTACTTGGATAAGCGGGGTGGCGGACACGGTTGAGGACGACCTGCGCCACGGCGCGCTGGCCGTCCGTCGGCTCCGTCGCCGCTTCATAATAAATGGCCGACGTCAGGCAGTCGAGGGACCGTTCGCGATCCGCTGCCGACCGGGCGAGAAGCTTGAACGGCCGCGCGGCCGGAACCAGGCCCTCGGCTGCCGGCATGGCGGCGTTCAGCGTCAGCGCATCCTGCTTTGGCAGTGGGCGAAAGGTGTTCGGCTGCGCCTGCGGCACCTGGGCCAAGGCACGCTCGTCGGATACGCCTATGCCCGTGACGCTGAGCCCCGCGACCAGGTAAAGCGCGACCGCCACGGCGAGCATCAGGGAGCTCCACCAATGGTCCCGGCGAATTTCCGGGATACGCGGATATGGCTTCGACAAGATCGCAGCAATCATTCGACTCTCCGGAAGGGCGGGCGGTTACGCTTCCTGCCCCGAAAAAGCAAATAACCGGGGCAATGCTCCGGTCAATCGTGCCCTAGAGCGGACGGCCTGAACCGGGGGTGACTTCGCCTTTCCAGCGGCTAGTCTAGGCTGACGCTCCGGTAAAAGAGGTTCAGATGGACGATACTCTTCCTCCTCCCCAAGACGCGGTCACGAACACCCATTGCACGGCGCAACAATATTCGGACCTCCATAATCGTTCCATCGCCGATCCGAACGGCTTTTGGGCTGAACAGGCGCGGCGGATCGACTGGGACCGTTTTCCAAGCAGGATTGCGGGCTGGTCTTATGACCCGGTGGACATCAAGTGGTTTGAGGACGGCGTGCTGAACCTCTGCTTCAACTGCGTCGACCGGCACCTCGAAGCGCGGGCCGATCAGATCGCGATCCTGTGGGAGGCCGACGAGCCCGGGGTCACGCGCATCGTGACCTACGCCGATCTCTATGCCGACGTTGTCCGCATGGCCAATTGCCTGAAGGAGCTGGGCGCCACGAAGGGCGACCGTGTCACTCTCTATATGCCGATGATCCCGGAGGCGGCGGTCGCGATGCTCGCCTGCGCGCGGATCGGCGCGGTCCATTCGGTGGTGTTCGGCGGCTTCTCACCCGATGCCCTGCGCGGCCGGATCGACGATTGCGCCAGCCGTTTCGTTGTCACCGCCGACGGCGGCATGCGCGGCGGCAAGCATGTGCCCTTGAAAGCCAATGTGGACGAGGCACTGGAAGGAAGCAGCGTCGAAGCCGTCATCGTCGTCCGCCACACCGGCAACGCCGTGGCGATGAAAGACGGGCGCGACCATTGGTACGACACATTGGGCGCCAATGTGCCTGACGACTGCCCCTGCGAGCCGATGAATGCCGAAGACCCGCTCTTCATCCTCTACACGTCGGGCTCGACGGGAAAACCGAAAGGCGTGCTCCACACCACCGGCGGCTATGCGGTGTGGACCGCGACGACCTTTCACTATGTGTTCGACTACCGGGAAGGCGAGCTTTTCTGGTGCACGGCGGATGTGGGCTGGGTAACGGGCCACTCCTACGTCGTCTACGGCCCGCTCGCGAACGGCGCGACGACTTTGATGTTCGAAGGCGTTCCCAACTACCCCGACGTTAGCCGGAACTGGGACATGGTGGAACGGCATAAGGTCAACATCTTCTACACCGCCCCCACCGCGATCCGCGCCCTGATGCGCGACGGTGCGGAACCGGTGAAGAAGCATGACCGCTCCTCCCTCCGCCTGCTCGGCACGGTGGGCGAGCCGATCAATCCGGAGGCATGGCGCTGGTATTACGACACGGTGGGTGACGCGCAATGCCCGGTAATCGACACCTGGTGGCAGACCGAAACGGGCGGCATCATGATCACCACCCTGCCGGGCGCGCACAACATGAAGCCGGGATCGGCGGGCCTCCCCTTTTTCGGCATCCTGCCCGAACTGGTCGATGCGGACGGCAAGGTGCTGGACGGCGCGGCCTCCGGAAACCTCTGCATCGCCCGCAGCTGGCCGGGGCAGATGCGCACAGTATATGGCGACCACGACCGCTTCGTGCAGACCTATTTCTCGGCCTATAAGGGCAAATATTTTACCGGCGACGGCTGCCGCCGCGACGAGGACAGCTATTATTGGATCACCGGCCGGGTGGACGATGTCCTGAACGTCTCAGGTCACCGCCTCGGCACGGCGGAGGTGGAATCAGCCCTCGTCCTTCACTCCAAGGTCGCCGAAGCCGCCGTCGTCGGCTATCCGCACGACATCAAGGGCCAAGGCATCTATTGCTATGTCACCCTCATCGCGGGTGAGGAAGCAAGCGATGCGCTAGAAGCTGAGCTCAAGCAACTCGTCCGCCAGGAAATCGGCCCGATCGCGACGCCCGACATCCTCCACTTCACCCCCGCTCTCCCCAAGACCCGCTCGGGCGAGATCATGCGCCGCATCCTGCGTAAGATTGCGGAGAATGAATTCGGAAACTTGGGCGACACCTCAACCCTCGCCGATCCCGGCCTCGTCGACAACCTCATCGAAGGTCGACGGAACACATAACCCTCGCTCGTCGCCTTTAAGCCCCTCCCCTCGATGGGGAGGGGTTGGGGAGGGGTGATGCTGGGGCTAGGTGAGGCCTCGAAACATCGAGGAGGGCCTAATCTCCCCCTGCCCGTTAAGGCTTACGGCACTCCGCCGAAAGCGTCCGGAACGTCGCCTCGATATCTTGGGCTTCCGCCTCCGTTTCGAGATCGAGCCGGCCATATTCATCGTCCGCCATGTGGCTAGCATAGAAGAAGATGGACCTGCCCTCGCGCTTCTCGACCTCTAGATAGGCCCAATCGATTCCGTAATAGCCGACCGGATTGGTGTTGTATTTTTCGACGATGATCGAAGCATCCAGAACGGTGACGCACCGCTTGGTCGTGCGCGCGCCCGATATCTTGCGCGACATGCCCCAATCGTCCTTCCCCTCGCCCGTTCCGCGCCAATTGTAGAGCAGGATGTCGCGCGAGGGTTTGAAATATTCGGCCAATTTAGCCTGCAGCCGCCCGACACTGGGTGCAGCGGCCTGGGCTTCGGCAGCACCGGCGGGTGCCAGACAACCAGCGGTCAGGATGAGCGCAAGGGCATATTTTTTCATTCTTCGCCTCCCTGCCGCAATCAACGCGGCGCCATGCGGATGCCGCCGTCAAGGCGCACATATTCCGCATTCAAATATACATTTTCCGCCATGAACACCGCAAGCCGCGCATATTCTTCAGCCTGACCCAGGCGCTTGGGAAACGGCACCTGCGCACCCAATGCGTCCTGCACATTCTGCGGCATCATCGCGACCATCGGCGTCTTGAACACGCCCGGCAGGATCGTGTTGACGCGAATGCCTTCGTTCATGAGGTCGCGGGCAATCGGCAGCGCCATGCCGAGCACGCCGGCCTTGGACGCCGAATAGGCCGCCTGGCCGATCTGCCCGTCCTGCGCGGCGACCGACGCGGTGTTGATGATGAGGCCCTTCTCGCCATCTTCCATCGGCTCAAGGTCCGCCATGCCCGCGGCCGACGCGGCGATCATGCGGAAGGTGCCAATGAGGTTGATCTGGATGGCAAGCTCGAACTGGTGGATCGGGTAACGATTGACCGCGCCCGTTTCCTTGTCGCGGCCCACCGTCTTCACGGCATTGGCGACACCCGCGCAATTGACGAGAATGCGCTCCTGCCCATGTGCCGCGCGGGCCTTTTCAAACCCGGCATTGACCGCTTCGTCGGAGGTGACGTCAACCTGGCAAAAGATACCGCCGATTTCCGTCGCGATCTTTTCGCCCTTTTCGGCATCGCGATCAAACACGGCGACCTTCACGCCCTTGGCGGCGAGCGCGCGGGCCGTCGCCTCGCCAAGGCCGGATGCGGCGCCGGTGACGACGGCGGCAATATTGCTGTCGAGTTTCATGATCGTTCCTCTCTGATCCCTTTGATCTTGCCGCCCGCACTAAAGGGTAAAACCGCCATCCGACAAGCGCGGGGTGGACGCTTCGGTGTGATGAAGGCATAATCCGGCCATGGCCGACAATCTCTTCACCAAGCACCCTACGGAAGTTGGCGAAAGCTATTCGCAGCACCTCGTCCATGCGGGCGGCTTTGGTCTCAAGATGATGCTCGGCGGCCTCGCCTGCATGATCCACGCGCTGCTGCCCTTCCTGTTCATCGAGACGGGAAGCAAGACGATCCGCGGCCTTTACGGCCGGATGACTGGCCGGGTCGACAAGTGCAATTGGGAACGGCACCCGATCATCTGATCTCACACCGGTTCCGCCAAACCATTTTCCTACACGGCCGCGGCCATGATAATGTCGCTGTCGCTCTTTCTCCTTGTAAGCGAACTCGGAACGACGCCCACAAAGAGCAGGCGAAAACTGACAAAGCTGACAGGATGCGCGTGCGAACGCCTAAACCTTGTCAGCTTTGAAGACCGCATTGGCAGCGACTATGCCGTCCGCCGCGTGACTATTTCGCCGCAGGCTTGCGCGCCACGATCTTGATTTCAGTCAGCGCATTGTCGGGTAGCAGCCGATCGACATCGATCGCGGTCCAAGCGGGATAAGGCGATTTCAGATATTTCTTCTGCACCTTGGACAAGGCGCCGATCTCTGCCTTCACGTCCACGTGAAAAGAGTTGATGTCGACGATGTCGTCATAGCTGGCGCCAGCCCGGTTCAAGATCTCACCGATCAACTTGTAGGCGCTGTCATATGATTTTTCGAGATCGCGGCCCGGGCTGCCAGCCACGATGCCCGACAGGAAGATGAGATCGCCCGCGATCACCGCGTCGGAAAATCCATATTCGTCCTGGAATTGTCGCGTGTCCGGATCGTTGGACATCAACGCCGTCTCGTCTGTGCGCGTTTGAGCCGATGCACCGGCGCTCCCCGCAAGCGCCGTGCCGAGCGCCAAAGCCTTCAATATCGTCTTCGTCATGTTTTCCCCTTAAACTCCCCATGCGACGAAATTCGAATTGAGGAATCCCGCCTCCACCTTCCCATAACGGAGCGGCCCGCCCTCGCAATCGCCGTCGAGCACGACGACGCGGCCTCCCGCCGCCTCAAGCACCGCCTGGCCCGCCGCCGTATCCCATTCCATCGTCGGTCCATGGCGCGGATAGACATCCGCCGCGCCTTCCGCGATCAGGCAGAATTTGAGCGAGGATCCCGACGGCAGGAGTTCCGTAATGCCATGCGCCGCGAGCCAGCATTCTGTTTCCTGCTTGGGGTGGTTGCGGCTGCCGATCGCGACGAGGCCCTCAGCCGGAGGCTTGCGGGTGCGAATGGGCTGCAGAGCCGAACCCTCGCGCTGGCGGAACGCTCCCTCACCCTTTGCCCCATAGAATAAAGCGTGACTGTCAGGCGCGTAGACAACCCCTGCGACCGGCGCGCCATCATCGATCAGGGCAATGTTGACCGTAAACTCCCCATTGCGTTGGACGAAGCCCTTGGTGCCATCCAGGGGATCGACACAGAAGAAGCGGCTGCCGAGCACCGGGATGCGGCCCGCGCAGGCCTCCTCCTCCGCCAGGATAGGGATATCGGGATAAGCGGCTGCAAGGCGCGCGAGAATGATCGCCTCGGCCTTCCGGTCCGCCTCGGTAACGGGGGAGCCGTCCTCCTTGATCTCCGCCGCGCAACCCGCGCCGTAAATCGCCTCGATCTCCGCGCCCGCCTCGAGCGCCGTCTGGACGAGAAGGTTGAGGAGGTCACTCATGCCCTTTCCCCAGCCCCGTGGTCACCCTGAACTCGTTTCAGGGTCCATCTGTCCACCTGTCCAGATGTCTCCGGCATGGATACTGAAAAAAGTCCAGCATGACGGCACAGGGAGAGAAAGCAGGCCGCTCTCACCCGATCAGCCTTTCCCTATGCCAGCGCAGATGATCCTCCATGAAGGTGGAGATGAAATAATAGCTGTGGTCATAACCTTCCTGCATCCGGAGGGTGAGCGCGATCCCCGCGTCGCGGCAAGCGGTCTCCAGCAAATGCGGCTTAAGCTGATCGGAGAGGAAGGTGTCGGCATCGCCCTGATCGACAAGCAAAGCTGGCACACGCGCTCCATCCTCGATCAGCGCCACCGCATCGTGACGCCGCCAGATCGCGCGATCATCCCCAAGATAGCGGCCCAGCGCCTTCTCGCCCCACGGCACCTGCCCCGGCGCGACGATCGGCGCGAAGGCCGAGACGCTTTTGAAACGATCCGGATTGCGAAGGCCGATGGTGAGCGCACCATGGCCGCCCATGGAGTGGCCGGTAATGCCCTGCCGCGCCATATCCGCCGGGAAGTTCGCCGCGATCAGTGCCGGAAGCTCGTCCACGATGTAGGAATACATCCGGTAATTAGCGGCAAAGGGTTCTTCCGTCGCATCGACATAGAAGCCTGCGCCCTGGCCGAAATCA
This sequence comes from Allosphingosinicella vermicomposti, assembly GCF_003012815.1. Lineage (GTDB taxonomy): Bacteria > Pseudomonadota > Alphaproteobacteria > Sphingomonadales > Sphingomonadaceae > Allosphingosinicella > Allosphingosinicella vermicomposti. Next base: position 335,598 of record NZ_PXYJ01000002.1, read on the forward strand.
TAGGCTTCGTCGTCCGGAACCTCCGCGCCGCGCGGAGATGTATCGGGCGCAACGAAGATTAGGCCAAGTTCGGCGCAGGCGCGGCGATATTCGCCCTTCTCCGTCACGTTTGCATGAGTGCAGGTAAGGCCCGAAAGATACCAGACGATGGGGCACTTCGCCCCCCCGACGGCCTGTGGCGGGAGAAAGACGCTGAACGTCATGTCCGTGCCCGTCGCGCGGCTCGTATGCCGGTACACGCTTTGGGTGCCGCCATGGGCCTTGTTGGTGCAGAGAGTATCCAAAGTCACATCACACCTCCGCTAGCCCTGAGCCTGTCGAAGGGCGTGAGCATGTGCCGGACCGGACTTCGACAAGCCCAGCCCTAGCGAGTGGGTCGAAGGATCACAACGTCCCGCACGCGCGCGCCTCACCGGAAGATCACCGTCTTGCCGCCATTCATCAAAATGCGCCGCTCCGCCGCCCAGCCGACGGCGCGGGCCAGCACCTGCGCTTCGACGTCGCGACCGATGCGGACGAGATCCTCGACGCTCGCTCGGTGATCGACGCGCTCCACCGCCTGTTCGATGATCGGTCCTTCGTCCAAATCGGCGGTGACATAATGGGCGGTGGCACCGATCAGCTTCACGCCGCGATCATGGGCCCGGTGATAAGGCCGCGCGCCCTTGAACCCCGGCAGGAAGCTATGGTGGATGTTGATGCACCGCCCCTCCAGCCGCGCCGCAAGGTTGGAAGAGAGGACTTGCATGTAGCGGGCAAGAACGAGCAATTCCGCGCCGGTGCCATCCATCACGTCGAGGATTGCGGCCTCCTGCGCCTCGCGATTGTCTGCTCCCACAGGGAGGTGATGGAACGACAATCCATGCCATTCGGTCAGGGCACGGCAGTTTTCGTGATTGGACACCACCGCCACGATGTCGATCGGCAGGCTGCCCGTCGACCAGCGGTGGAGCAGATCGTTGAGGCAATGGCTGGCCTTTGACACCGCGATCACGGTCTTCAGTCGGTCGACCGCCGACACCATTGTCCAGTCAAATCCCGACTGCTCCGCGACCGGCGCGAAGACCTCCTTCAACTCGCCAAGCCCGTCCGGAAAGCGCGGGCCAGCGCCCCGAAACGCGACGCGCATGAAGAAGCGCCCGGTTTCCGTGTCGGCATATTGCTGACTGTCGAGAATGAAACCGTCGCGTTCCGCCAGGAAGCCGCTGACCGCCGCGACGATCCCCGTCCGGTCCTCCGCGGTGAAGGTGAGAATATAGGGATCGGCGGCGGCCATCGGACTTAGTAGACCACGACGCTGCGGATGCTCTCGCCCTGGTGCATCAGATCGAACGCCTTGTTGATGTCGTCGAGCGGCATCGTGTGGGTGATGAGCGGGTCGATGGAAATTTTGCCGTCCATATACCAATCGACGATCTTCGGAACATCCGTCCGCCCGCGCGCGCCGCCAAAGGCCGATCCTTTCCAGACGCGGCCGGTGACGAGTTGGAAAGGTCGCGTGGAGATTTCCCGGCCCGCCTCGGCAACGCCGATGATGACGCTTTCTCCCCAGCCGCGGTGGCAGCATTCGAGCGCCTGACGCATCACGTCCGTATTGCCGGTGCAGTCAAAGCTATAGTCCGCGCCGCCGTCGGTCACATCGAGGATCGCCTGCACGACCTTATCGTTGCCGACATCGCGCGGATTGATGAAATGGGTCATGCCGAAGGTTTCGGCCATGGCACGCTTCGAAGGATTGATGTCGACGCCGATAATCTTGTCCGCGCCGACCAGTTTCGCGCCCTGAATGACGTTGAGGCCGATCCCGCCAAGGCCGAACACGACGACGTTGGCGCCCGGCTCCACGCCTGCCGTCCAGATCACCGCGCCGACGCCGGTGGTTACACCGCAGCCGATATAGCAAATCTTGTCGAACGGAGCGTCGGGGCGAACCTTCGCCACCGCAATCTCCGGCATTACGGTGAAGTTCGAGAAAGTCGAGCAGCCCATATAGTGATAGATGGTCTCGTTCCCGAGGCGGAAGCGGCTCGTCCCGTCCGGCATCAGCCCGCGTCCCTGCGTCGCACGGATCGAGGTGCAGAGGTTGGTCTTCTGGGAAAGGCACGACTTACACTGGCGACATTCAGGCGTGTAGAGCGGGATGACGTGATCGCCGACCTTTACCGACGCGACGCCCGGCCCGACTTCGCGCACGATCCCAGCGCCTTCATGGCCAAGGATCGAGGGGAAGATGCCCTCACTGTCCTTGCCTTCCAACGTATAGGCGTCGGTATGGCAGATGCCCGTCGCCATAATCTCAACCAACACCTCACCTGCCTTCGGTCCTTCAAGGTCGACCTCGTGGATTTCGAGCGGCTTGTTCGGGGCAACGGCAATAGCGGCGCGGGTTTTCATGTCATTCTCCAGTGTTCCTGCGCTTATGGCTCAAGCGCGTTTAGAGGCGCAACCTCTCCGCTTTCCGTTCGTCCTGAGTAGCCGTTGAGCTTGTCGAAACGGCGTATCACAGGGGCCCGCGCGAAACGCTTCGATACGGACGTTCGCCGAGCTCAGTCCCTACTCAGCACGAACGGGTTTTTGGATCAGCGCAACCGCGTCCAGTCTTTCAGCACCGCCTGCGCCGCATTGTGCCCCGGCGCCCCAGTCACACCACCGCCCGGATGCGCGCCCGAACCGCAGAGATAGAGGCCGGGGAGCGGCATCCGATAATCGGCATGGCCAAGCATCGGGCGGGCTGAAAAAAGCTGATCGAGGCCCATCTTGCCGTGAAAAATATCCCCGCCGATCAGGTTGAACCGCCGTTCCAGATCCAGCGGAGACAAGGCCAACCGCCCGACGACGGAAGCCTTGAAACCCGGTGCATAGTCGTCGACCGTGTCGATGATGTGGTCCGCGACCTCTTCTCGGCGCGCCTCCCAGCCGCCGGGCACTTTGTAAGGAAAGTGCTGGCAGAAGAGGCTCGCCACATGCTTCCCCTCCGGCGCAAGGCTGTCGTCCAGCGTCGAGGGGATCAACATCTCGATAATCGGCTGTTTCGACCAGCCATCCCGCTTCGCATCGATGAAAGCGCGGTCCATATATTCCAGCGAGGGCGCCATGATGATCCCGGCGGTGAGATGATCGCCAGGTTCTAGCAGGCTGGTGAAGCGCGGCAGTTCGGAAAGCGCGACGTTCATCCGGAATGTCGCCGACTCGCTTGCCCAACCTGACATGCGGCGCCCAATCTCCGGAGCGACGGCGCCTGCGGGCACGAGCTTCTCAAAAAGCAATTTGGGATGCACGCCCGCCACGAGCGCCTTGGCGCGATAGGCCTTCCCTCCCGCGACCGCGCCGATAGCCCTTCCCTGTTCCACGATGATCTCGTCAACGGCCATGTCGAGAACGATTTCGACGCCCTTTTCCTCCGCCGCCTTCGCCATAGCCTGCGTGATCGCGCCCATGCCTCCAATCGCATGGCCCCAGGCTCCTGGCACGCCCGCCGCCTCGCCGAACAGATGGTGGAGCAGGACATAGGCTGAGCCGGGCGTGTCAGGGCTGGCATAATTGCCGACGACCGCGTCGAAGCCGAACAGGGCTTTGACGATGTCCGTCTCGAAAAACCGATTGAGGATATCGCTCGCACTCTTGGTGAAGAAATCGAAGAGGTGGCGTTGATCCTCAAGGCCCATGCCGCGCACGCCGTTGCCGAGCTTGAGAAGCGCGAGGATATCGGCCAGCCCGCCTCCGACATTGGGCGGCGCGCGGAGCAGCCAGTCCTGCAGGATGCGGACCACCTTTTCGAGCGAGGCGGAATAAGCGTCATAAGCGATCGCGTCCTTTTCCGAATGACGCGCGATCTCGCGCCGGGTCAGGCCGTCCCGGCCTGCGAGCAGATAGTCTTTGCCGAAGGTCGGCAGGAAATTGTCGACCTTCCGGAGCACCACCTTCAGGCCGTGGTCGTAAAGCCGCATGTCGCGGATGACCTTGGGGTTGAGGAGGCTTACCGTGTAGCTCGCCGTCGAGTTGCGGTAGCCGGGTGCGAACTCCTCGGTCACTGCCGCGCCCCCCACGACGTGGCGCCGCTCAAGCATCGTGACCTTCAGCCCCTTCGACGCGAGATAATAAGCGCAGACGAGGGCGTTATGCCCCGCGCCGATGATGAGGATGTCGGTCATTTACCTCGCCGCCCCATCACCGTTCGTGTCGAGCGAAGTCGAGGCACGTGGGATCTCGCAGACACTTCTCGACTTCGCTCGAAGCGAACGGGGTGGGTCAAGGAAGCTGCGCCTTCGGAAAGCCGCCCCAGGCTTCATCATAGTCGCCCTGCAGCTTGTCCGTTTCCAGCGCGAAGCGGGTTGGGACGTAGGGCCAGCAACTTTCAACCATGAAGGCCATAGTGCCCTCAATCTTGTGCGGCTTCAGTTCCGCCTCGCTCGCGCCCTTCCAACTCGCGACGTCAGGGCCGTGGCCAGCCATCAGATTGTGCAGGCTCATCGCACCGGGCGCGAAGCCGTCGGCCTTGGCGTCATAGGCGCCGTGGATCAGGCCCATGCACTCGCTCATGACGTTGCGGTGGAACCATGGCGGGCGGAACGTGTCTTCGGCCACCATCCAGCGCGGCGGGAAGATGACGAAATCGGCATTCGCCCGGCCCGGCGTTTCCGATGGGCTGGTCAGCACCGTGAAGATCGACGGATCGGGGTGATCGTAGCTCACCGTGCCGATCGTGTTGAATTTCGACAGATCATATTTCCACGGCGCAAGGTTGCCATGCCAGGCGACCACGTCGAGCGGGCTATGATCGAGCGTCGTCGTCCACAGGCTGCCCATATATTTCTGGATCAGCTCGACCTCGCCCTCCGCATCCTCATATTGCGCATGCGGCGTCTGGAAATCGCGGGGATTGGCAAGGCCGTTGGAGCCGATCGGGCCAAGGTCGGGCAAGCGAAACAGGGCGCCATGATTTTCCGCCACATATCCCCGCGCCTTCCCATCCGGCAGCGCGGCCCGGAATCGAACGCCGCGCGGCACCAATGCGATCTCGCCCGGCGCGATGTCGATGCGGCCCATTTCGGTATAGAGCGTCAGCCGCCCCTGCTCAGGGATGAAGAGCATTTCGCCATCGGCATTGAAGAAGCAGCGATGCTGCATGTCCTTGTTCGCGGCATAGATATGCACCGCGACGCCGGTCAGATCGGCCGGATCGCGATTGGCCATCATGGTCGTCATGCCATCGATGAGGTCGGTCGGCTCCGAGGGCACATCGATCGGATTCCAGCGCAGGCGGTTTGGCGCAACCGGCTCCTTTACGATGCCGGGCGCAAAAAGCTTAGCGCCTTCATAGCGGCGATAGGGCGGATGCTCGGCGCTTGGCCGCATCCGGTAGAGCCAGGAGCGGCGGTTCTCGTGACGCGGCGCGGTGAAGGCGGTGCCGGAGAGCTGTTCGGCATAAAGCCCAAAGGCGGGCCTCTGCGGCGAGTTGCGGCCTTCGGGAAGGGCGCCGGGAACGGCCTCCGTCGCGAAATGGCTGCCGAAGCCGCCGGATTGATAGCCTTCCTGGCTCATGCCTTCTCTCCAAGACCGTTCGGACTAAGCTTGTCGAAGCCCTGTTTTCCTTTCCCCTCCCTAAGGGGAAAGGCAGTCCTTCGACAAGCTCAGGACGAACGGGGTGCGCGGAGAGATTGGCGCCTTATTTCATCAACACCAATTCTTCCGCCATGCTCGGATGAAGGGCGACCACTTCGTCAAACTGGCTCTTCTTCAATTTGGCTTTCACCGCGATGGCAGCGGCCTGCAAAATCTCGGGCGCATCCGGGCCGATCATGTGGATGCCGACCACCACGTCCGTGTCGCCGTTCACCACCAATTTGTAGAGCGCCCGCTCGTTGCGCCCGGCCAGGACATTCTTCATCGGGCGGAAATCGGACGTGAAGATCTTCACCGACCCGAGCGTATTGCGCGCCTCGCTTTCGGTGAGGCCGACGCCCGCGAGCGGGGGGTGACTGAACACGGCGGACGGGATGCAGCTATAGTCGACCTTTGTCGGCTTGTTGCCGAAGAAGGTGTCGGCGAATGCCTGTCCCTCGCGGATCGCGATCGGCGTCAATTGCACCCGGTTCGTCACGTCGCCCACCGCAAAGATGGACGGGCAGGTCGTGCGGTTCACGTCGTCCACGACCACGGCGCCGTTCTTGTCGACTTCGACGCCCGCTTTTTCCAGCCCAAGACCCTTGGTGTGCGGGGCCCGACCGGTGGCAAAGAGCAGCGTGTCCGCCTCGATCGGATCGTGACTGGACATGTGGATGCGCAAGCGCCCATCCTCCATCTTCTCAATCTTCGTGAATTCGTTGTGGAAGAGGAATTCGATCCCGTTCATCGTCGAGATCTGGAGCAGGCGGTCGCGGATCTGCGCGTCATATTGACGCAATATCTTGTCGCTGCGATTGACGAGCGTCACCTTGCTTCCGAACTCGTGGAAGATGCCGGCAAATTCGTTGGCGATATAGCCGCCGCCCGCGATCACGATCCGCTCGGGTATCTTGTCGAGGCCGAACACCTCGTTCGACGTGATGCCATGTTCGCAGCCCTCGATCGGCGGGATGGCCGGCCAGGCGCCGGTCGCGATCAGGATCTTGCTCGCGCTGATCATGCGGCCGCTCGCCAGCCTGACTTCATTGGGGCCGCTAATGGTGGCGCGTTCGTGGAAGATTTCGACCTGGTTGCTTTCCAGCGTCTGTGTGTAGAGCCCCTCGATCCGGCTGACGTCGGCGGCGACATTGTCGCGCAGCACCGGCCAGTCGAACTTGCACTCTTTGATATGCCAGCCAAAGCGTGCGGCATCCATCACGTCCTCGGCAAAGTGGGCGCCATAGACGAGCATTTTCTTGGGGACGCAGCCCCGGATGACGCAGGTGCCGCCGACACGATGCTCTTCGGCCACCGCCACCTTCGCGCCATGCGCCGCCGCGACACGTGAAGCGCGAACACCGCCCGATCCGGCGCCAATGACGAAGAGGTCGTAATCGTACTGGGTCATGGTCGCTCCTTCATCGTCATTGCGAGCGTAGCGAAGCAATCCAGACTTAGGAGGTGGATTGCTTCGCTACGCTCGCAATAACGGTTACTGATTTTCTCCAAACGCCCGTTCGATCAGCGCCTGGGTGGATGGATCGAACTCCAGCCCGCCGCTGTCGATCGCCTTTGCCATTTCCTTGCCAAGCTCCACGCCGAACTGATCGAAGGCATTGATGCCGAGCAGGACGGCATTCACGAACGTCCGCTGCTCGTAAAAGGCGATGAGCGCGCCAAGCGTGCGGGGATCGACGCTGTCGAGCAGGATGGTCGTCGAGGGCCGGTCGCCCGGATAAGACCGCGCCGGATCGTCCGACTGCTTGCCCTCCATCAGCGCCGCCCCTTGTGCGAAACAATTGACCAGCAATTGTCGGTGATGATCGAACTCCAGCCCATGTTCGGGTTCGATCGCGGCGACGAACTCGACGGGCACGAGATGCGTGCCCTGATGAAGAAGCTGAAATACGGCATGTTGCGCGTCGGTGCCGACACCACCCCAGGTGATGAGCGATGTGGCACGGCCGACCGGCTGGCCGCTCACCGTCACGCTTTTCCCATTCGATTCCATTTCCAGCTGCTGGAGATAGGGGGCGAGCAACCGCAGCCGTTCGTCATAGGCGAAGACGGCACGGGTTTGGCAGTCGCGCACATTGGCGTAATAGCGGTCCGCAAAGGCGGCGATTACCGGCGCATTTCCGCGGAGCGGCGCGGTGCGGAAATGGCGGTCCATCGCCGATGCGCCTTCCAGCAGGCTTTCAAAAGCATCCCACCCGAGCGCCAGCGCGGCGGGGAAGCCGATGGACGACCAGAGCGAATAACGCCCCCCGACGCTTTCGGAAAAAGGCAGAATGCGCGTTTCATCGACGCCGAACTCAATGGCCTTTTCGGGATTAGCGGTCAGCGCGACGACCCGCCCGAAGGGGTCGGCGACGCCGTGCTCCTCCAGCCAGGCGAGCGCCGAGCGGGCATTCAGCATCGTCTCGGTCGTCGTGAAGGTCTTCGACGCAATCGCGACAAGGGTGGCCGAGGGGTCGAAACGCCGCAGCGCCTCTTCCAACGCGGCGCCATCGACGTTGGACACGACGGCCACGTCATAGCGGCTCTCATCCCGACCCAGCGCATCGACCAAGAAATCCGGGCCAAGCGCCGAGCCGCCGATGCCGATGTGGAGGATGTGGCGGATCGGCCCGAAGGCGCCCGCCTCGATCGCATCGATCAGGCTCCGCATCCGCGCATGGAGCGCCTGCGCGCGTTCGACGCTTTCCGGCGCGCCGTGACCGCGCTCGGCACTATGCTCGACGGCCCGCCCTTCGGTCACATTCACTTTTTCGCCAGCGAACAGGGCGTCGCGCGCCCGATCAAACTGCATTTCGTCAGCGAGCGCTTCGAACGCCGACAGAACATCCTGCGTGAGATGCGTTTTAGAAAAATCGAAGCGGATACCACCTTCGTCAACCGTGAGCCGAGAAAGGCGATCCGGCTCGGCTGCAAAGAGGTCCGTGAGGCGCGCGGTATTCGCCTGTTCAACCCTTGCCCACGCGTCGCTCATCTCGGCCATCTCCCTTGTCGTTCGCGGCCTATCTAGGGAGCGTGGCGCGGAAAGCCTAGCCTCAGCGCAACTGCGCCTCGAACTCTTCCATACTGCGCACCGGGCGCGGCCAGCGAGCGTAAATGACGCGCCAGCTTACGAAAGAAAAGAACACTGCCAGCCCTGCGGTCAGCAACCACCACATGCCGCCATCCTGCATCGATACCCATAGCATGTAGGCGAAAAGGAAGAGCACCGGCACGCCGATAAGGACCAGGTTGACGATCGCCGTCGTCATGCCCGGCCCGCAATAAAGCCGGTCGAACCCCCGCAATGCGACAATCGCCGCGGCAAAATCGCGCATGGTCGTACGATAATTTCCATGCTGCTCATAAGGCGTCAGCATGGCGGGCTTGGATTCGCCATCGAACCAGATCTTGGTTTCGTAAATGGGTGCGATTTCGCCCTGCAACTCTTGGATGGGACCGATGCGGAACTGGCGCAATTTGTCCACATTGGCGGCGGGGATGATCAATTCTCCGGACTGGCTACCGGCAAGATGCAGCGCGCCGCCTTCGCAACGCACGATGATCTCGTCGCCGATCAGCCCGCGCCGCCGGAAGAAACCGTTCGTCAGACTCTTGAACCGTGCCACTTGACCCCTCCCCATAAGCATAGCGCCCCCGCGCCGCGATCAGGCGGTATAGCGCGCCGTCGTCTTCGCCGCCACCTCATCCGCGCTGACGCCCGGTGCGAGTTCGATGAGCTTGAACGGGCTCTGGTGATCGGGGCGCTGGAAGACGGCCAGGTCAGTGACGATCATGTCGACCACATTCTTGCCGGTAAGCGGCAGGGTGCAGGCCGGAATGAACTTCGGATCGCCGTTCTTCGACACATGTTCCATGACGACGATGATCTTCTTGACGCCCGCGACGAGGTCCATCGCGCCGCCCATGCCCTTGATCATCTTGCCCGGGATCATCCAATTGGCGATGTCGCCGCCTTCGGACACTTCCATCGCGCCAAGGACGGTGAGGTCGATATGACCCCCACGGATCATCGCGAAGCTGTCCGACGAGCTGAAATAGCTCGTCGAGGGAAGCTCGCTGATCGTCTGCTTGCCTGCATTAATGAGGTCGGGATCGACCTGATCCTCATAAGGGAACGGTCCGATGCCGAGCATCCCGTTTTCCGACTGCAGCGTCACTTCCATGCCCGCCGGAATGTTGTTCGCGACGAGCGTCGGAATACCGATGCCGAGGTTCACATAGAAGCCGTCCTGAAGCTCCTGCGCGGCGCGCGCCGCCATCTGGTTGCGATCCCAGGCCATTATGCGCTCTCCCTTTCGCGGGTCATGCGGAATTCGATCTTCTTGTCATAGGGCGCGCCAAGAACCAGGCGCTTCACGTAGATGCTGGGCAAATGGATCGCGTCGGGGTCGAGGGAGCCGATCGGCACGATCTCCTCCACTTCCGCAACGCAGATGCGGCCCGCCGTCGCCATCGGCTGGTTGAAGTTGCGCGCCGTCTTGCGAAAGATGAGGTTGCCCGCTTCGTCCGCTTTCCAGCCCTTGATGATCGACAGGTCGGCGCGGATGCCGCGCTCGAGGATATAATCCTCGCCGTCGAAGGTCTTCACTTCCTTGCCCTCGGCGACGAGCGTGCCGACACCCGTCTTTGTATAAAACCCCGGAATGCCCGCGCCGCCCGCGCGGCAGCGTTCAGCGAGCGTCCCCTGCGGACAGAATTCGACCTCCAGCTCACCCGACAGATATTGTCGCTCGAACTCCTTATTCTCGCCGACATAGGAGGAAATCATCTTCTTGATCTGGCGGGTGCGCAGCAGCTTGCCCAGCCCCTCATTGTCGATCCCGGCATTGTTGGAGGCAATGGTGAGGTCTTTGACGCCCGAAGCCTGAATGGCGTCGATCAGGCGCTCCGGAATGCCGCACAGGCCAAAGCCGCCCGCACAAATGGTCATGCCATCGAACAGCAGGCCGTCCAGCGCCGCGGCGGCGTCGGGATAGATTTTCTTCATGGATCGCTCCCCTATGGATGACAAGGCGATAAGCGGAGCGAGCGCGTCCGGTCAAGCGAACCTGAACAGGGTTTCAACTGTGCTCGTCTACAGCATCCATGGTTTTGTCGACCAATGCTCGACGGGTCGGCGGCAATGATGAAAGATCCTCACCAATCGAATTCGTTCATGCAGGGCGAATATCCGCGAGTGAAATGATCCTATGACGCGCCAACTTCGCCGCTTTCGCTCGCATGCGCCAACACGCTTTGCCATCGTATTGTGGTGCTTCGTCAATTTGTTGTCGGATCTCGTTACGGTGATGATCGGCCGTGGCCCGCCATTCTTGATGTTCCTGTCGTCCATTCCGGTATTTTTGGCGGGCGTGGCCTGTACATTGCTTCTCAACAAATTGCGGAAGGCCCTCGCGAAGAGGCCGGGCATCCAATATTGGCCTGCCATGCTGGTCCTCCTCGCCGGATGCAGCATCGCTGTCGCCTGTATAGATATCTTGCAAACCCGCTGGGTCGCTCTCGCCTTCTATTCTCCGTGGCAGAACTGGGGCCTCGACATGTCGCTTCAGCGTATGTTGACGATCGCTGTCATTTATTTCTGGGTCTTTTCCTTCGCCATGGCTCTATTGTGGGCAGGCAGCGTCAGTGACATGGCACGCTATAATGCGGCGAAGGTTGCGGCCATGGAGGCTGCCGCTCTCCGCGCCGAAGCCACGGCGCTGCGCTTTCAGCTGAACCCGCACTTCCTGTTCAACACATTGAATTCCATCGCCAGCACCATCACTACCGGCTCGCGTCAGGATGCCGAGAATATGGTCGTTCGCCTCGCAAGCTTTCTCCGCGCATCCTTCGCCTCCGATCCGGCAAAGACGATCATGCTGGATGAGGAAATCGCCGCGATGGAGGCCTATCTCGACATCGAGAAGGTGCGATTCGGCGAGCGAATGATCGTGGAAATCGGCATCGACGAGGCGATCGAGGAGGCACTTGTCCCCCACTTCATCCTTCAGCCCCTGGTCGAAAATGCGGTGAAGCATGGCGTGGCCCGCACCTCGTCTCCAATCCGGATTTGTATGTCGGCCGCGCAGAACAGGGACCGGCTGATCTTGCGTGTCACGAACGAAGCGGTGGATAATTCAGTCGCAGGCCCGATGCCGCCGCGCCCCGCGTTGAGCAGCATTGGCCTCGGCCTCGACAATATCCGTCAGCGGCTCGCCTTGTCCTATGACGACGCCGCGCTCCGGACCACGGTGACGCCCAGCGGGTTTATCGCCGAAATCGAGCTTCCCTTGGCCCTGAGCGAGGGCGAACCGCTTTTACACGCGGCAGAATGATCGAAGGCGCCGCGCTGGCGACGCCTTCTGAGAAACGCTTACCCTTTGAGCTTCGCCAGCACACCCTGAAGCTGCATGGCGTTGGACATGTCGCCCTCGACCTTGAGCTTACCCATCATGAAAGCGGTCATGCCGTCGAGCTGACCATTGGCCATTTGCTGCCAATCGTCCCAGCTCACCTTGATCGTAGTGTCCGCGGCGCCGTCGGTTTCGGTCACCTGATTGTTGACGCCGTCGAGCAAGATCGTGCCTTCGCTACCGCCAAAGTCGAGTTTCACGGTCTTGCCCGGAATATAGGCTTGCTTCTCGCCCAGTGCGGCGACGAGTTCGCTCTTGGTCACATATCTCTCCCTTTTTGATGCGGCATCACATCTAGTTTACGTAAACGTCAATCTCAAGTGGCATCACGCCGGTCGGCCTGAGCTTGTCGAAGGCCTGCCCTTCTCTTTAAGGGAGACGAAAGAAGGCGGGGCTCACAGGCTCAGCCCGGATGGAGAAGACATGTCTACCCCCAGCAAACGCACCGGCGGCCGCATCCTGATCGACAATCTTTTGGCACAAGGATGCGACCGCATCTTCTGCGTGCCGGGCGAAAGCTATCTCGCCGCGCTCGACGCGCTCCACGACAGCCCGGAAATCGACCTCGTCGTTTGCCGTCAGGAAGGCGGCGTTGCCTATATGGCCGAGGCCGACGGCAAGATGACCGGCCGGCCCGGCATCGCCTTCGTGACGCGCGGGCCGGGGGCGACCAACGCCTCGGTCGGCGTTCACGTCGCGCATCAGGATTCGACGCCGATGATCCTTTTCATAGGCGATGTCGCGCGCGGCGACCGCGATCGCGAAGGCTTTCAGGAAATCGACTTCGCGACGATGTTCGCGCCGCTCTCCAAATGGGTGGCCCGGATCGAGGATGCCGCCCGCATCCCGGAATATGTCGCCCGTGCCTATGCGACCGCTATGTCCGGCAGGCCCGGCCCGGTGGTGCTCGTCCTTCCCGAAGACATGCTCCGCGACGAGGTGGAGGCCGTGGACCGCCCAAAGGTCTGCCCGCCCGCCCAGGCCTGCGATCCTGTCGCGATGATGACTCTGCTCGACATGCTCAAAAATGCCTGTGCACCCATCGCCATCGTCGGCGGCGCGGGCTGGGATCAGGGCGCGTCCCATTATTTCACCTTATGGGCCGAGCGGATCGGCCTCCCCGTCGCCGCCGCCTTCCGCCGCCAGGATTCGGTGGCGAACAGCTCATCCGTCTACGCGGGGAATCTCGGCTACGGCCCCAACCCCAAGCTCGTCCAGCGGGTGAAGGATGCGGACTTGGTCATCGCCGTGGGCGCCCGTCTCGGCGAAGCGACGACGGACGGCTACACCCTCATCACCCCCGATCATCCCGGCCAGATCCTCGTCCACATCCATCCTGATCCTGAAGAGCTCGGCCGCGTCTATCACGCCGATCTCCCAATCTGCGCCTCCCCGCGCGAATTCGCGGAACTCGCTTCCGATTGGGAGGATGATGTCATTTCCTTCTCAAGCGGGGCGGAGGCGCATCGTGAATGGCTGGACTGGACCAATGCCCAGCCCCGCCCGGAAGCCGCGCTCGATCTCGGCCAAGTCGTCATGCACATGCGTGAGGTGCTTCCCGCCGACAGCTTCATCTGCAACGGCGCGGGCAATTTCTCGGGCTGGTGGCATCGTTATTGGCATTATGCCGCCCTCCCCTGCCAGCTCGCGCCGACCAATGGCTCCATGGGCTATGGCATGCCCGCTGGCGTCGCGGCGGCGCTGCGCTTCCCAGGGCGGCAGGTCTGCGTGGTCGCGGGCGACGGCGACTTCCTGATGAACGGGCAGGAAATGGCCACCGCCATCGCCCACGGCGCGAACATGCTGATCCTGATCGTCGACAATCAAAGCTACGGCACGATCCGCATGCACCAGGAACGCGACTATCCGGAGCGCACGTCCGGCACCAACCTCACCAACCCCGATTTCGCCGCCCTCGCCCGCGCCTACGGCGCCTGGGCTGAAACGGTGGAGAAAACCGAAGACTTCGCCCCAACCCTCGCCCGCGCGCAGGGAGAAAAGGGCGTGAAGCTCCTCCATTTGAAAACAGACGTGGAAATCATCACCAACGCCACGACGATCACAAAATTGCGAGAGAAGGCGCGAAGTTAAGCTCCCTCTCCCATTAGGAGAGGGCTGGGGTGAGGGCGGAGCGCCGGAGAAGAGTTGTGAAAAACGGAACGGCAAATCACTAATGCCCGTTTACGGTCCATTGCGGACCTCAGGAGCGCGTCACAACTGCTTATGAGCCGTATAGACCCCGCCGTACTCGCCGACGCTCCACTCACCCAGGTGGCGAAAGTCACCTTCTATAAGCGTGATGAGATCACGTCTGACCTGATCTGTTGCGAGGTTCAGATGGCTGAGAAGAAATGGACATTCCACGAAGAAATGGACGGGTGGAAACCTCTTGATTGGACACCTGCAGCAGCTTCCGGGGTTCTGCGGCGACTGGTTAGCGGCAGTGTCCCAGCCGCCCTTTGCTGCGAGCGAAACGGTGGCCTTCACCCGGTCATAGGAGCGTCCGCCCTCCGCCCTTAGCCGACATTAATTACCAGGGTTGGACCCAGATGCTCTGCGCCATGAAGGCCTGGATCGAACACGGCATCAACCTGCGCGAGGGCATGTATAAGTAACGATTTGGCCGGGGTTCCGCCTCGCTCCTCCAGCGCGCGCCACGAAAAAGGCGGACTGGAGGCCAGCCCGCCTTTTCCCTCGATAACGGATCGGGGACGATCAGATGTCGTCGCCAAGCACGCCCTTGACCTTGCCCTCGAACTGCTGGGCCTTACCCTTGCCTTCCTGAGCGCGGCCTTCTTCGCGGGTCTCGGGATTGTCGCTCTTCTGCTTCACCTCGCCCACGGCTTCGTTGACATTGCCTTTGATCTTGTCGGTGAGTTCACCCATTCTCTATCTCCTTCATATGCCTCCTGAAACTCGAAGGCATTTGAACGACTAACGGGTGGTAGCCTTCGGGGTTCCGATTACAGCCCGAACGGATAGGTTTCATCCTCGCCCGGCTTCTGCTCGCCGGGTAGCGGCTTCACCGCATTGGTCTCGTCGAACCAGACCCAGCCGTCGAACTGGCGCGGCATGACGGCCTCGCTATAGTGGCTCCAGCGCTCGGTCTCCGGCCGGTAGATGACGCCGATGAAGCGTTGCAGGCGCGGCTCATCCAGCGCAGCCTTCAGCTCCGCGCCAAGGCTGCGTAGGTCGAGCAGGAAACGGCTGACGCCTGCCTTGTGCGACATATCCTCATAACTGCCGTCGAGCGCGGGGCGCACCGTCTTCACCTTCATCGGCGCGTCCCAATCGTCGGCGGCGGCGACCGTGCCGCTATGCGTGCCGAAACCGATCAGCATCGCTTCATCCCCGAATTTCTCCCGGCAGAGCTGGCCGATATTCAGCTCCTCGCGCACCGTTCCCATCTCGGTCGCGGCTGCATTGCCGATATGGCTGTTATGGGCCCAGATGATCGCCTTCGCATCCGGCCCCTTGGCGTCGATCAGCTGGCAGAGCGTTTCGAACATATGCGTATCGCGCAAATTCCAGCTCTCGGCCGCACCATGATACATGACGCGGTAATAGGCTTCCGCATTCTTGACGAGGCGGGCATTGGCGGACGCGTCGAGGAATTCGTCGCCGTCATACAGCCCGACATAGTCGGCGCGGCTCTGCTGCAATTCCCTCAGCATCCGGACAACGTCCTCTTCGCACCGGGCATAACCTTCGGTGATGGCCATGGCGCCGTAAGAGGCGGGGTTCTTGCTGTAGGGTGTGAGGCACCCGTAACGCTCCCGCGCCAAGGTCGCGGCGTCCGGATCGACGTCCTCCAGATAGTCGATCACCGCGCGGATCGATCCATTCATATTGTATAGGTCGAGCCCCCTGAAGCTCACCATGTCATCGAGATCGCGGCCTTCATTATGCACGCGCAACCAGCGGATGAACTCATCGACGTCGGTGTTGCGCCACATCCAGGTGGGGAAACGCTGGAACGCCCGTTCCTCGCCCCGCCGCGCTTGGCGATGCCGGACATAACGGTCGATCGTCGCCGCATCCGGCCAATCCGCCTCCACCGCGACGATGTTGAAGCCGTGCCGCTCGATCAGGCGTTGCGAGATCGCCGCGCGTGCCTTGTAAAATTCCGACGTTCCGTGGCTCGCCTCGCCGAGCAGGATGACCTTCGCGTCGGCATAGCGATCGAACAGTGCAGCGAAATCCGGATGGTCGAAATTGAGCAGGGGTTCGGCGGCGTCCGCGATCATTTGCGGCAAGGTCTTGGGCGCCGTCGCCGCGCGTGGATCCTGCCAGCCATAGGCCCCGATCAAGGGCACGAAGCGCACACCGCCAAGATTTTCCATATCGTAATCATGCTCGCCGGTACGCGTGACCTTCACCAGCGTCTGAACGCTATGCGGCTCGCCGAGCGGCATGACGAGCCGCCCCCCGATCTTGAGCTGACTTCTCAGGATATCGGGCACGCCCGGCCCACTCGCCGCCGCGATGATGGTGTCGAAGGGCGCCTCGGAGGGACAGCCTTCAGTGCCGTCGCCCTCGATGATCTTGACATTGTCATAGTGGAGCCGCCGCATTCGCTCTGCGGCGAGTTCAGCCAGCTCATGGTGCCGCTCGATCGACACGACATGGTCCGCCACCTTCCCCATGACCGCCGCCGCATAGCCGGACCCCGCCCCGATTTCGAGCACCTTGTCGCCGGTCCGCACCCCGGCCGCCTCGATCATCAGGGCAACGATATAAGGCTGGGAAATGGTCTGGTCCGCCTCGATCGGAAGCGGCGAATCCTCATAAGCGTAATCGATCAGATGATGTGGGATAAACTCCTCACGGGGGACGGCGCGCAATGCATCGAGCAGAGGCGCATCGTGAATACCTCGCGCGGCAATTTGCCGCTCGACCATTTCTTCCCGGGCTCTTGCAAGGTCGACCATTTCCGCCTCTACTTGGGAAACTAGCAGCACCCGCAGTCGTTCCAGAGAAATTCATGCCTGAATTGCGCTCCGACCTCTACGACCGCACGGCGCACGTCTGGGACGCGGCACGTTCTAAAAGCTTGTTCGAACGCAAGTGGCTGGACAGGTTCATGTCACTGCTGCCGCAGGCAGGCACAATCCTAGACATCGGCTGCGGGTCGGGTGAGCCGATCGCCCGCTACTTTATCGATAGCGGCTTCGCGATAACTGGTATCGACGCCTCGCCGGCCCTCATTGCCATGTGCAAGCATCGTTTCCCGGAACAGGATTGGCACGTGGCGGACATGCGCGCCTTGCACATGAATGCCCGCTTCGATGGCTTGATTGCTTGGCATAGCTTCTTCCACCTCAGCCGGGACGATCAAAGGAAGATGTTCGCGCTCTTCGCGGCCCACATAAATCCCAAAGGCATTCTGATGTTCACGAGCGGACCGCAGGATGGCGAATCGATTGGCGAATGGCAGGGCGAACCGCTTTACCATGCCAGCCTATCGCCGGATGAATATCGCGAGTTGCTGGCCGCAAATGGCCTGACCGTGGTCGATCATCGGGCCGAGGATCAGGAATGCGGCGGCGCGACCGTGTGGCTCGCGCGTCAGATGAGTCCCGCCAGCGGACTCGACGGATCGGCATAGCGGCGCTTGCCCATGCGGCCCGCGCGATAGGCAAGGCGGCCGCTTTCCACGGCGAGCTTCATGGCCCGAGCCATCAAAATCGGATCCTTCGCCTCGGCAATGGCCGTGTTCATGAGAACGCCGTCGCAGCCAAGCTCCATCGCCACCGCGGCGTCCGACGCCGTGCCGACGCCCGCGTCGACGAGCACCGGCACCTTGGCATTCTCAACAATCAGCCGGATCATCACTTCATTCTGAAGGCCAAGGCCCGATCCGATCGGCGCGCCGAGCGGCATGATCGCGACCGCGCCCGCATCCTCCAGCTTCTTCGCAGCGATCGGATCGTCCGCGCAATAGACCATCGGCTGGAAGCCTTCCTTTGCGAGAATCTCCGTCGCGCGCAGCGTTTCGATCATGTCCGGGTAAAGCGTCTTCGCCTCGCCCAGCACTTCCAGCTTCACCAGCGTCCAACCGCCCGCCTCGCGCGCCAGCCGCAGGGTGCGGATCGCATCCTCGGCCGTGAAGCAGCCTGCGGTGTTGGGCAGATAGGTGATCTTCTTGGGATCGATAAAATCCATCAGCACCGGCTGGTTGGGGTCGGAGATATTCACGCGCCGCACGGCAACCGTGACGATCTCCGCGCCCGAAGCCTCGACCGCCGCAGCATTTTGTTCGAAGCTTTTATACTTTCCGGTGCCGACGATCAGGCGCGATCGGAACGTGTGGCCCGCCACCGTCCAGCTGTCCTCCGCGACCGGCCCATGATCGCCGCCGCCGACGAAGGTCACGATCTCATAATCGTCGCCATCCTCTATCTTCACGTCGGCCAGCGTCGAACGCGGCACGATCTCCAGGTTGCGCTCCACCGCCACCTTGGTCGGCTCCAGGCCCAGCTCCAGCGCAAGATCGGCGATCGTCATGCCGTCCATGACGCGGCGATGCTCGCCATTCACCGTGATCGATATCGTGCCGTCGCTATGCATATTCACTTCCACATTTCTATCCGTTCGCCCTGAGTAGCCGCGCAGCGGCGTATCGAAGGGCTCCGCTCGGAGCGCTTCGATACGGGCCTTCGCCAAGCTCAGCCCCTACTCAGCACGAACGGGAGTTGGAATGGTTCGTTGAGGCTCATATAGGAAGCTCCCATGGCAACGCTACCGACGATCTTCGTATTGAACGGCCCGAACCTCAACATGCTGGGCGTTCGCGAACCGGAAATCTATGGATCGACCACGCTCGACGAGATTTGCGACATGCTGGACGACAAGGCGCGCGCGCTGGGCGTCGAAGTCGATATGCGTCAGTCGAACCATGAGGGTCACCTGATCGATTGGCTGCAGGAAGCAAATGCGGTCGGCGCCAAGGCAGTGATACTGAACGCGGGCGGCTTCACCCATACATCTGTTGCAATCCGGGACGCTGTCGCCGCCATCGCCGTGCCGGTGATCGAAGTGCATTTGTCCAATCCACGGGCGCGCGAAAGCTTTCGTCATCAAAGCCTTATCGCGCCCGTCGCAAGGGGAAGCATCGCCGGTTTCGGTGCGCGCGGCTATGAGCTTGCACTGGACGCGGCGGCCCGCTTCTGACAAGGGGCGCGTCAACACGCCAAAAATGAGGGTTACATGTCCGACGACAAGCGGAACGAAGGCGCCATGAAGGTCGATACCGATTTGGTGCGTCAGCTCGCGGAGATGCTGAAGGAAAGCGATCTTTCCGAAATCGAGGTCGAGGATGGCGACCGCAAGATTCGCGTGAAGCGGACGATCGGCGGCCAGATAATTCAGGCCGCGCCGATGGCGATGGCCGCCCCCGCCGCTGCTGCGCCGGCCGCAATAGCGGCCGCTGCCGCTCCGGCCGCCGAAGCCCCGCCCGCCAGCCATCCCGGCGCAGTCAAGTCGCCGATGGTCGGCACCTGCTATCTCTCCGCCGAACCGGGCGCCAAGCCATTCGTGTCGGCGGGCGACAAGGTGAATGCGGGCGACACGCTCCTTATCGTCGAAGCGATGAAGGTCATGAACCCGATCACCGCGCCCAAGGGCGGCACCGTAGCCCGCATCCTCGTCGACAATGCACAGCCGGTGGAGTTCGACCAGCCGCTCGTCATCATCGAGTAAAGCAAAAGTGGGTCTCACGCCCCTTTCCGTTATCCCGGCCCCCTTCGTCATCCCGGCGAAAGCCGGGATCTCAGGACCAGCCAGCACTGAAACCACCGCGCCTTTCCGTCACGAGATTCCGGCCTGCGCCGGAATGACGGCAGCGGGTGGCGGGAAAGAATTATGACGATCAAGAAAGTCCTCATCGCCAATCGCGGCGAGATCGCGCTCCGTATCCACCGCGCCTGCCATGAAATGGGCATCAAGACCGTGGCCGTGCATTCGACCGCCGACGCGGATGCCATGCACGTGCGCCTTGCCGACGAAGCCGTCTGCATTGGGCCGCCGCCCGCGGGCGAGAGCTATCTGAACGTCCCCAACATCATTTCCGCAGCCGAGATCGCGCATGCCGACGCGATCCACCCGGGCTACGGCTTCCTCTCCGAAAACGCGCAGTTCGCGGAGATTGTGGAGCTGCACAACATCATCTGGATCGGCCCGAAGCCCGAGCATATCCGCACCATGGGCGACAAGGTTGAGGCGAAGCGCACCGCCGCGAAGCTCGGCCTGCCGCTCGTCCCCGGCTCCGACGGCCCGCTCGAAGGATTCGACGAAGCACGCAAGGTCGCGGCCGAAATCGGCTATCCGGTTCTCATCAAGGCGGCATCGGGCGGCGGCGGTCGCGGCATGAAGGTCGTGCCGTCCGAAGACCAGCTCGAAAGCCTGATGATGCAGGCGCGCTCGGAAGCGAAGAACGCCTTTGGCGACGACACCGTCTATATGGAAAAATATCTCGGTGACCCGCGTCACATCGAGTTCCAGATTTTCGGCGACGGCAATGGCAATGCCATTCACCTTGGCGAACGCGATTGCTCGCTCCAGCGCCGCCACCAGAAGGTGCTTGAAGAAGCCCCCTCCCCCGTTATCAGCGCCGAGCAGCGCGCCGAGATGGGCGGGATCGTTGCCAAGGCGATGGCCGATATGGGCTATCGCGGCGCGGGCACGATCGAGTTTCTCTACGAAAATGGCGAATTCTATTTCATCGAAATGAATACCCGCCTGCAGGTCGAACATCCGGTGACCGAAATGATCACCGGCATCGATCTCGTCCGCGAACAGATCCGCATTGCCGAAGGCAATCCGCTCTCCTGCAAACAGGAAGACGTGCAGTTCAAGGGCCACGCCATCGAATGCCGCATCAACGCGGAAGATCCAAAGACCTTTGCCCCCTCGCCGGGCACGGTGAAGGGCTTCCACGCGCCGGGCGGCATGCACGTCCGCGTCGATAGCGGCCTTTATGCCGGCTATAAGGTGCCGCCTTACTACGATAGCATGATCGCCAAGCTGATCGTTTACGGCTCCAACCGCGAACGCTGCATCATGCGCCTGCGCCGCGCGCTGGAGGAATTCGTGATCGAAGGCGACGGCATGAAGACCACCATCCCGCTCCACCGCGCTTTGATCGAAGATCCGGAGTTCAAGGAAGGCGAGTATACGATCAAGTGGCTTGAGGAGTGGCTGTCCCGCGACGGCGAATGAGTTTGCCGAAGTGGTCGCGACAACCGCGCCATCGCCGACGCCGGTGCGTTCTGAACGGTGAGCGCGCGAGAAATTGCGCGCTTCGATCCGTCAATTCGCAGGTCGTAAGGTTCCCGCAGCAAACTCCAGCATACTTGTTTCACTTGGAGCGCTATGCATAAATGCCCCTAAACAGGGGTGAAAATGATCAGGAAAATGATGATTGCGCTGGCGCTTTGCGTGCCGAGCGCCGCAACCGCAGAGTGGCATGAAGCGAGTTCCCGCCACTTTGTCGTCTATTCCGAAGACTCTCCGGATAAGGTGAAGGCTTTCACCGAAAGCCTGGAACGATATGACAAGGCCTTGCGCGTCTTGCGCTCCGTTCCCGACGGCATAACCCCGCCAGCCCGCCGCGTTACAATCTATCTCGTTGATGATGTCGGGGATATCCGGCGGTTGGCCGGTAAGGGCGCTAAGGACGTTGCCGGTTTCTATATCCCTCGTGCGGAAGGGTCTGTGGCGTTCGTGCCGCGAAACACGGGCGGCATCATCAGTGCGCGCACCATTCTCCTGCATGAATATGCTCACGATTTCATGCTGACGAATTGGGCTGGCGCCGCATTTCCGGTTTGGTTCGTGGAAGGATTTGCGGAATTTCACTCCACTGCGATTTTCCGCGAGGATGGGGCCGTTATATTCGGCGCCAGTCCCGAACATCGTCGCTTCAGCATCGGAAACGCAGCGGGCCTTCCCGTCAAGCAATTGCTGAAGGCAAAGATACCGGATCTCGATCGCGAACAGGTTGGCATCCTATATGCCCGAGGCTGGCTGCTCACCCATTATCTAACCTTCGACCCCGACCGGCGGAAACAGCTGGCGGCCTATATCGGCGCCATTAACGCGGGCAAATCATCCGATGATGCGGCGGCAGCCTTCCCCGGCCTCGACGATATGGCCCTTAATGCCTACGGGAAGCGGCCTAGGCTTCCCTCCAGCCTTATACCCGCGGACCAACTTGATGTTGGCGAGATATCCATGCGCGCTCTTGGTCACGGTGAAGCGGCCGTCATGTCGGCGCGGATTCTCTCTCAGCGAGGCGTGGACAAGGACACGGCGCCCGGCGTCGCGGAACTGGCCCGGAAACTGGCCGCTCCATTTCCAAACGACCCCTTCGCGCAGGCCGAGTTGGCCGAGGCCGAATTCGATGCCGGTAATTACGAGGCGGCCGAAGCGGCCGCAGATCGGGCCTTGGCCGCAAATCCCAAGCATATGAATGCACTTATCTACAAGGGAATGATCCTCGGAGGGCGCGCCAAGGCATCTGGCGATGCAGCCCTTTGGAAGGAGGCCCGCCGCTGGTACCTGGCGGCCAACAAACTCGACCCCGAAGATCCCGAGCCACTGGTCCGCTATTATGAAAGCTTTGTCGGCGAAGGGGCGGTGCCTACGAAAAATGCGGTCGACGCCCTTCTCTATGCTCATGCGCTTGCGCCCCAGGATCTCAACCTCCGCATGACGGCTGGGCAAGTGCTGCTCGAACGCGGTGACGCCGCTGCGGCGCGGGCCGCAATCAGTCCAGTCGCCTATGCCGCCCATGGCGGCGGATCAGCGAGCCCGGCGCAGAAGATATTGACTGCACTGGACGCGGATGGACCAGAAAAGGCACTTGAGGTGCTTAAGGGCCTCGAGGAAGAGGCCAAGAAGGAAGCAGAAGCCGCCGAGAAGAGGGCCTCATGAAAGCGATTATCTACCACAATCCGAAATGCGGCACGTCGCGCAAGACGCTGGACATCCTGCGTGAATCCGGCGCCGATGTGACCGTGGTCGAGTATCTGAAGACACCGCCCAGCCGGTCGGAACTGCAGCGGCTTTACAACCGCGCCGGCATCACCCCGCGCGAAGGGCTGCGCTCCAAGGAGCCGCTTGCCGCCGAACTCGGCCTCACCGCACCCGATGCGAGCGACGATGCGATCCTTGATGCCATGATCGCCAATCCGATCCTCATCAACCGCCCACTCGTCGAAACCGAAAAGGGCGTGAAGCTCTGCCGCCCGCAGGATGAAGTGCGCGCGATCCTGTAACGCGGCCTTTAAAGGTCCGGCGTGGGGGCTTACACTCCGGCAATGCCCGCACTCACCCCCGACCTTCTCCTGCGCGCTTATTCCATCGGCGTCTTTCCGATGGCCGATAGCCGGGATGCGGATGAGGTTTATTGGGTTGAGCCCAAGCGCCGGGCGATCTTTCCGCTAGAAACGTTCGGTTTATCCCGTTCTCTTCGGAAGGTAGTGCGGCGCAACGTGTATCAAGTGACGCACGACCAAGCATTCCAAGATGTCGTGCGGCAGTGCGCGAACCGGGACGAGACTTGGATTAACGCGGATATCGAGGAAAGCTACGCGGCCCTCTTCCATTCCGGCCATGCGCACAGCATCGAATGTTGGAAGGACGGCGAACTCGTCGGCGGGCTCTATGGCGTAACGCTTGGCCGCGCCTTTTTCGGGGAGAGCATGTTCTCGACCCGCACGGATGCATCGAAGGTTGCGCTCGCCTGGCTGGTCGCGCGGCTGAAGGCGGGCGGTTTCACCTTGCTTGACTGCCAGTTCATGACCGATCACCTCCGCAGCCTCGGCGCGGTGGAAATCAGCCAAAAAGATTATGTCGGATTGCTAGGCGTCGCATTGTCGGACGGCGCAGGGCTCTCCCGCATCGGCGCAGCGACGGGCGGCGAGGCCTCTTCCACAGCCGCTTCTCCAACCGCCGGGCCCGATTTCGGTGCGCTCGACGCAGTGCTGGGCGCAGCAGAAGGCGCCGATTCGGCACCCGCAGGATGGGTCATTGCACAGCTTTTGGGCCACACATCATAGACCGGATGCTCGACGACGTTGAGCGACGGCGATTCCTTGTAGAGCCAGCCTGAAAAAACGCGGCGATACTGGCCATCCGTGCCGGGCACGTCCAATTGTACGAAAGCGCCGGTCAATTGCTGCACTTCGTAAGGCGCCGTCGTTTCGCAGGCACGCAGGCGGACGATGAAGTCGCCGACGCGTACCGCCTGCCCCGGCTTAAGCGTGACGTCCCGCGCGATGCCGTTTCGCTTATTAAGAAAGCCAAGCACCGCGACCCGCTCCGCCATCGGCGTCGTGCCGGGCGCAAGCTTTTCAACCGTCTGCGGCACATCCACCGTTTCGGGATCGCCCATCACATTGCGCGACGGATCGCTTTCCGGAACGCCGCGGTCGCAACCAGCCAAGGCGAGAAAGCCGATCGCGGCCAGCGCCCACAGATTCGGCTTGCGATGGCGCAAAGTCATCGGATCAGTTCGGCGTCCAGGCTTCGTAATCGCCGGTTGCGGCCTGGCGTTGTCCGCCCTTTTCCAGCGCGCCGGACGGGCGGTAGGCGGCGTCAGTGCCGGTGAGGTTGCGCGTGCCGGGCTTTTCGAAAGCGCGCACTGGCGGCAGCACGTCGTCAGGCAATCCGTCAATCTGCTTGTGCAGCCAGCTATGCCATTCGGGTGGTACGGCGCTCGCGTCATTCTCGCCCGCATAGATCACCCAGCGGCGGCCATCCTTCTTGCCTTCATAATAGATGTTGCCCAGCGAGTCGCTGCCGACCTTGCTGCCGTTGCGCCAGCTGTGAAGCGCGGTGCCGATCGTGGCACCTTCCCACCAGGTGAAGATCTTTTTGAGCATGGGAATCGCCTAGCGCCGATGCGCGCGGATGAAAAGACTTACCAGCGAACCTTGTCGCCAGCCTCGATCCCGAGCGTACGGGCGCGTCCCCCCGCCAGCTCCAACACCGCAGCCACCGGCTCGATCGAACCGACCGGCTCCAAAGACTGCGGCGTCGTGTTTTCGGCAATATTTGCGATCGTCCCATCCGCACGGATGAAGATGATGTCGAGCGGGATGAAGGTATTCTTCATCCAGAAGCTCGCCATGCGTGGACTGGGGAAGGGAAAGATCATGCCCTCGTCGCCGGGCAGCGTATCCCGGAACATCAGGCCTTTCGCCTGCTCATCGCTCGTACGCGCGACTTCGACACGGAACGCACTTTTCTTCCCGTCATGCTCGATCGTCAGCGGCACGATGGGAAGGCCCGCAGTCGACAGCACCGGCGCGACAGGCGCCGTTGCCTGAGGTTCGGCATTACAGGCCGTGTTGAGGGACAGGAGAGCGAGGGCGAGAGAAAGGCGAATATTCATGCTGGCTCCACGACAACGGCGAGCGGCCCTTTGCGGCCATCGGCGATCCTGGCGCGGAGCGGCTGCTCCGGTTCGAGATCGGCCAGCCCCCCTCTTCGCACAGTTTCCATATGAACGAAAATGTCCTGCGATGGATCGTCGGGACGATAAACGAAACCATAACCCTTCAGGCGGTTGAACCACTTGACGACCACCGGCTCGGGCGGCCCCGCATCGTCGAGCAAAGCGGTCGGATCAACCCGTTCCGCAGGGGCGGAGCGCGGCAGGTCGGCAACCGCGTGGCTAAGGTCGATGTCGAGGATGCGATCGGCCTGTAGCCCACGCTGTTGCTTTACCACAACGCATTCGACGGTCGCGCCTTCGGGCAAACTGCGGCGACCATGATCCTTCAGCACACTGAAATGAACGAGGATGTCGCCAGCCACGTCATCGCTGACAATGAAGCCAAATCCCCGCGTCGCGTCGAACCATTTCACGGTCCCGCTAACGATCATTTCGCCCGGCGCGGCATCCCTGCTTTCAGGTGACGCCAGTAAACTGCCTTGATCCTCTAAGTGCGGCATCACGAACTCGATCCACCTTGTTTATAGAACTGACTATCATGCATTAGGATCAGAAGGGAATATAATCGCAAATACGCACTAAAAACTGTCCTCTTCCGGTACGTCACCGGGGGCGCTATTCAATATTTCGCGCGTGATATCTATGGAATGACCAGCTCTCAGCATCGCCGCGAAGGCCTTTTGCTGTGCCGGTCCATCGAGAGCCGCTGCCGCATAGGGACCGATCCGCCGCCGGCGCGCGAAGCGGAGCGCCGCCCCGCGAGCGCCTTCAGCCGCAATGTCCCGCGCATCCGTGCTATCTTCCTCACCGATCCCCGCAGCGCGCAAAGCTTCGGCAACACGCCGTTCTCCGTAACCGCGCCGCCCAAGCGATGCCGCGCGTGCCGAGGCGAAGGCGCGGTCGTCGATATAGCCAAGTTCGGTGAATCGCTCCGTCAGCGCCGCAATCGCGGGCGGCTGATCGTCGGCCCAGCCCCGTTCCTTCACCTTCCGCCGCAAATAATCGGAAAGCTTTGCCCGGCTCGTCGCATAACGGCCGACATAGGCGAGCGCGAGAGCTTTCAGCTCCTCTTCTCCTAAAGGCGGTCTTGCTTTTCTGTGACGCTGATGTTTCACGCGCCATGTTTGTGCCACAGTCGAGCCGAAATATGAACGCGCCTTGTGGCGTATTTCCGCAAGCTGAACTTTTCGGCCCCCAGGCCATAGCAGGACCAAGTCGAACGTCATGAATAACGGTGAGAATTCAGCCCTCGCGCGCAAGCCTTCCGCATCGGAAGCCCTTGTGCCGACGCCCACCGCCGACGCTCTGCCGCGCCGTTTCGCCGATTTCGAAACGTTGGGCGAGGCGCTTGATTATGCCGCAACCGGTAAAAAGGGTCTTAATTTCCACGATCCGCGCGGCCAACTTGCGCGTCCCTATACGTTCACCCAAATGCGCGACGATGCGCTGCAAGCTGCCTATCGCCTGATCGCTCATGGCGTGAAGCCGGGCGACCGGATCGCGCTCGTCGCCGAAACCGGCGCTGAATTCGCAGCACTCTTCTTCGGCACCGTCTATGCGGGCGCGTGGCCGGTGCCGCTTCCCCTGCCCACCTCCTTTGGCGGCAAGGACAGTTATATCGACCAACTGGCCGTACAGCTCAGAAGCTCCGACGCGCGCATCCTCTTTTACCCGGCCGAACTGGCTGGAATGGCGAAAGCAGCCGCCGAGGCGCAGGGCGTGGAGGGCCTCGATTGGGAGGGTTTCGCCACCCGCCCCGCTACACCTGTCGATCTTCCAAAGGCCGATGCCGACGATATTGCCTATCTGCAATATTCCAGCGGCTCGACACGCTTTCCGCACGGCGTCGCCGTGACGCATCGCTCGCTGCTCAACAATCTTGCGGCGCATAGTCACGGCATGCAGGTTCAGGACAGCGACCGCTGCGTGTCCTGGCTCCCTTGGTATCACGACATGGGCCTAGTCGGCTGCCTCCTCTCGCCCGTCGCGAACCAGGTTTCGACCGATTATTTGAAGACCGAAGATTTCGCCCGCCGTCCGCTCGCCTGGCTCGATCTCATCAGCCGGAATGAAGGCACGACGCTCAGTTATTCGCCGACGTTCGGCTACGACATTTGCGCGCGCCGCATGTCGAGCCAGACCAAGGCGTCGGACCGCTTCGATCTGTCCCGCTGGCGGGTTGCGGGCAATGGCGCCGACATGATCCGTCCGGACGTCATGCAGGGTTTCGTCGATGCTTTCGCCGACGCCGGCTTCAACGCGTCGAGCTTCCTCCCTTCCTACGGCCTTGCCGAAGCGACGCTCGCCGTCACCATCATGCCGCCGGGCGAAGGCATTGTCGTTGAACTGGTCGAAGAGCATCTGCTCGCCGGCGGCGGCGAGGCCGATCGCAACCAGCCTCAGCGTTTCCGCGCCATCGTCAATTGCGGCAAGGCCGTGCGCGACATGGCCGTCGAAGTGCGAACGGAGGATGGCCGCGCCCTTGGCGACCGCGAAATCGGCAAGGTCTGGTGCAAGGGCCCGTCCGTGATGGTCGGCTATTATCGCGATCCGGAAGCGACTGAAGCCTGCCTTGTCGATGGCTGGCTCGACACCGGCGACATGGGTTATTTGTCGGATGGCTACCTCTACATCGTCGGCCGCGCCAAGGACATGATCATCATCAACGGCAAGAACCACTGGCCGCAGGACATTGAATGGGCAGTGGAACAATTGCCGGGCTTCAAGGCGGGCGACATTGCGGCCTTCGCGATCACGACGCCGGGCGGAGAAGAAACGCCGGCCGTCCTCGTCCACTGCCGCACGTCCGATCCCGCCGAGCGCACACGATTGCGCGATGACATTCGCGACAAGGTTCGATCGATCACTGGCATGAATTGCGTCGTGGAACTGGTCCCGCCGCGCACTTTGCCGCGCACCAGCTCCGGCAAATTGAGCCGGGCGAAGGCGCGCAATCTCTATTTGTCGGGCGAAATCCAGCCTTACGATATCGCCGCCTGACGGGTCGGGCGTCCGTAACGGCTGGATTAGCGTGCCGTCACGGGAACCCTTCCCATTGTGAACGATCTCGCCTGCTTGGCCCAAAACAGATTTTCTTGCTAAACCCTTGAGTTCCTAACCCTTCGCTAACCATTCGCGATTATCCTGCGGGTCAGGACAGGCGAAATGAGCGAAGCATTATTGCTACATCTCGACTGGCGGGTTGTGTTCAATCGCGCCGAACCGGCCGGAAGGACCGGTTGGGGACGCGTACGCGCCGCGCAAATGCGAGAGCTAAAGCGCGCCCTGCGGATCGCCATCATCGGCCAGGGCTTTAACGCGCTCCTGCTCATCCTCATTTTGCGTGAACATGCGGCACCCTTGGTTGTTGCCGGATGGGCGCTGGCGATTGCGTTGCTCAGCCTTGCGACGCTCAATCATGTGCGGCGGCTTCCCGACAAGGCATCGATCCCGATGTCGACGGTCGATAAATCCTCTTATTATGGGCTTATCTTCGGACTGTTGTGGGCCGTGCCGCCCACTTATTTCACTCTCGTGGCCGACCAGGCCCAGATCCTTGCCATCTGTCTCATCATTGCAGGTATGATGGCCGGGGCGGCATTCGTTCTTGCGCCCGTCCCACCCGCCAGCAGCGCCTATGTGGTCGTTATGGGCACGGCGGTGACCAACATGTTGCAATATACGGGGTCGGTGACGATCACCGCGATCGGCGTCGTTTATACGACTGGCCTGATGCTCCTTATCCTGTCCAACGGCCGCTCTTTCATGCAGCGGAAATGGGTGGAGCTGCAGCTTGAGGAGCGGTCCGAAACCGTCAGCCTTTTGCTACGCGAATATGAAACGAGCGATGCCGATTGGCTGTGGCAGACCAATCGCCTCTTGAAGCTCGAAAACGTATCGGGCCGATTTGCCCGCGCGGTCGGTCGCGAACCGGAAGAGCTGGAAGGCGTAGCCGCCATCACCCTGTTTTCCAGCGGCGTGGATAGCGACCCGCGCTTTGTAGCCATTCTCGATGCCCTCGCCGATAAGATCAGCAAGAGGGCGTCCTTTGCCGAAATTATCGTGCCGATCGCCACCGCGCAGGGGCCACGCTGTATCGAAATCTCCGCACGGCCACGCTATGATTCGAACGGCCGCTTCACCGGCTATCGCGGCGTCGGATCCGATGTCACCGAAGCACGGCGCGCGGCAGAGCGGATCGAGCATATGGCCCGTCACGATCCGCTGACCGGAATGCCCAATCGCACCCAGGTGATGGAAGCCCTCGGCGCGGCCCGAATTCGTGAGGGCGCGGAAGGCCGCGCGGCTATGCTCCTCATCGATCTCGACCGGTTCAAAGCCGTCAATGACAGCCTGGGCCACGTCGCAGGCGATCAACTGCTTCGCGAAATCGCCAAGCGGCTGGAACCGATCGTCAAGCCGCCGCTCGTGGCCGGACGCCTGGGCGGCGACGAGTTCGCCGTCGTCATTCCCGATCTGGACAAAGACGACGTCCACCGCCTCGCGATCGAGATCATCGAAGCGGTGAAGGAGCCGGTCGTCTATCGCGAACAGCATCTGTTCGTCGGGGCCAGCATCGGCGCGGCCTTCGCGACAGCCGAGACGGAAAGCGTCGAGGACATCGTCCGCAATGCCGACCTCGCTCTCTATCGCGCCAAGGCGGCCGGGGGCGACGATGTCTGCTTCTACGAGCCGCATTTCCATGAAAGCGCCGAAGAACGGAGGCGGATCGAACTTGCGCTCCGCACCGCTCTCGAAAATGGTGAACTCGCACTCCATTACCAGCCGGTGTTCAACGCCGAAAGCGCGCGCGTTGAAAGCTTCGAGGCGCTGATGCGCTGGAGCCATCCCACATTGGGCGAAATTTCGCCCGGCAAGTTCATTCCGATTGCCGAGGAAACCGGTCTTATCAATGGAATCGGCGAATGGGCGCTGCGCACCGCCTGCGCAGAGGCTGCCGCCTGGCCAAACGATATCCGCATCGCGGTCAACCTGTCGCCACGCCAATTGCTCGACCCCAATTTCCTGCTGAAACTCGTGTCCGCCCTCGCGCAATCGAGCCTCGCGCCGGGCCGTTTGGAGCTTGAGGTCACCGAAACGGTGTTCCTGAACCTCACGCCGTTTACGAAGATGGTGCTGCAGCAAATCCACAAGCTTGGCGTCCGCCTCGCCATGGACGACTTCGGCACCGGCTATTCCTCGCTCGGCTATCTGCGCGACACGAATTTCGACACGCTGAAGGTGGACCGCACCTTCGTCAAATCTCTCGCGCGGGACGATCCGGGCAGCGGCGCGATCATCCGCGCCGTGGTGGCGCTCGCGGGCAGCCTAGGCATGACCACCGTGGCCGAGGGTGTGGAAACCGCCGAACAGCTCGATCTCGTCCGCGCTTATGGCTGCGACCGGGTGCAGGGCTTCATTTTCTCCGACCCCCTTCCCGCCTTGGAAGCGCGCAAGTTGCTGGAGGGAAAGGGACGTCGTGAGGCCGCGGCCTGACCAAGCCCCATCACCGCACTGCGACCATCCCACTCCGCTAGCCCTGAGCCTGTCGAAGGGCGGGTGAAATGTACGGGCGGACGGACTTCGACAAGCTCAGCCTGGCGGAGTGGGATAAGGTGGGCCTTACCTTAGCCACTTGTCCGGTCCGCGATCCACAGAAGGCTTGCGCTCCCCCATCACCAACGCTAATGACCCCGGGCTCCGGCTCAGTAGGAGTGTAGCTCAGCTGGTAGAGCATCGGTCTCCAAAACCGAGGGCCGTGGGTTCGAGTCCCTCCACTCCTGCCATTCCTTTTTCAAAGGATATGATGAAATAAGAGCCGGGCGGATTATATGAGGTCAGGGCCGCGGGGGCTTCCCCAAGACGGCCATGGCCTTTTTTGTGTTGTTTTAAAGAGGATCACTCGTGGCGAAAGTCAGTCCCGGCGAATTCCTGCGGCAGGTGAAGGTGGAAACCGCGAAGGTATCCTGGCCCACGCGCCGCGAGACCATGCTGACCACCGTCATGGTGTTCATCATGGCAATGTTGCTCGGCCTCTTCTTCTTCGGCGTCGATTCGGCGTTCAGCGCCATCGTCAAGGCGCTGCTCGGCCTCCTGAACTAAGGATCACCATGTCACGCTGGTACATCATCCACGCTTATTCGGGCTTTGAGAACAAGGTGCGCGACGCGATCGTGTCGGAAGCCGATCGCCTTGGCCTTACCCAGCTCGTCGAAGCCGTCGAAGTCCCCACCGAAAAGGTGACGGAAGTCCGCCGCGGCAAGAAGGTCACGTCGGACCGCAAATTCTTCCCGGGCTATGTGCTCGCGAAGCTCGCGATGAACGACGACGTCTATCACCTCGTCAAGAATACGCCCAAGGTCACGGGCTTCTTGGGCTCCAGCGGCAAGCCGCAGCCGATCAGCGAAGCCGAAGCCGCGCGCATCCTCAACACCAAGGAAGAAGCCGCCGCCGCCGCGCCGAAGACCAAGGTCAGCGTCGATTATGAAATCGGCGATAGCGTCAAGGTGCTGGAAGGCCCCTTCGCGAGCTTCAACGGCGTCGTGGAAGAACTGGATTTCGACCGCGGCCGCGTGAAGGTCTCGGTCTCCATCTTTGGCCGCGCAACGCCGGTCGAGCTGGAATTCGAACAGGTCGAACTGTCGAAATAATCCAATACACAATGCGATCCAAAAAGGCCGGGGCGAAAGTTCCGGCCTTTTTTTTGTTTCCCGCCCCTCGTCATTGCGAGAGGCGGAGCGACGAAGCAATCCAGCGGCGCAAACTGGATCGCTTCGGTGCGCTCGCAATGACTGGCCTCTAAACCAGCTGATTAGACAATATGCCCGGCAAACAATTCCCCCTTGCAGTTCGCCTTAGCCGCCGCTAGGAATGATACATCATATCACACTTTGAAGGATTATCGAGGGAAATGAAGCACCGCGTCCTGCTGCTGTCCGCCTGCGCCCTTCCGGCCATAGCCAATGCCCAGGTCACGGCCGAGGAAGACGCCATCGTCGTGACCGGCGTCCCGCTTGTCGACGATGTCCATGACGTGGCGACACCGGTTACCGTTATTGCGGGCGACGACCTCGTTCACCGGCGGCAGGCGACGATTGGCGAAACGTTGGCCAGCGAACCGGGCATCAATGCGGATACGTTCGGTGGCGGTGCCAGCCGCCCGGTCATCCGCGGTCAGACCTCTCCGCGCGTCCGGGTGCTGGCCGATGGCGCCGAAATTCAGGACGCCTCCGCTATCTCCCCCGACCACGCCATCGCGGCCGAGCCCCTGCTGCTCCGCCGCATCGAAATCCTGCGCGGCCCCTCCGCCTTGCTCTATGGCGGCGGCGCGATCGGCGGCGCGGTGAACCTTATCGACGAAAAGGTGCCGACGGAACAGCCGAAGGGCGGCATCGACGGCGTCGTCGAACTTCGCGCCGGATCGAATGACGAAGAACGCGCCGCAGTCGGCGGCATCACCGTCGGCCTGGGCAATTTCGCCCTGCGCGCCGAGGGCGTTTATCGCGATACCGAGAATTATCGCGTGCCGGACCTCGGCGAAGTTGCGGGCTCCTATAACAAGAGCCGCACCGCGACGCTCGGCGGTTCCTGGGTGGGCGACGACGGCTATTTCGGCGTCGCCTATACGCGCCAGCGCAGCGAATATGGCCTGCCCGGCCACAGCCACGAATATGAAGGCTGCCATCCCCACGGCTCCAGCATCCATTGCGGAGGCCATGACGATGCTGACGACGACCATGGCCATGAGGAGGAAGAGCATCACGAGCCGCCTTATGTGAAGCTCCGCAGCGACCG
The DNA here is from genome assembly GCF_003012815.1 of Allosphingosinicella vermicomposti. Classification (GTDB taxonomy): domain Bacteria; phylum Pseudomonadota; class Alphaproteobacteria; order Sphingomonadales; family Sphingomonadaceae; genus Allosphingosinicella; species Allosphingosinicella vermicomposti. Next base: position 368,871 of record NZ_PXYJ01000002.1, read on the forward strand.
CTTCGACATTCGCGGCGAATATCGCAATCCGATCGCGGCGATCGAAAGCGTCCGGCTGCGCGCGGGCATCACCGATTATGAGCATGACGAGATCGAACATGCCGAGGACGGTCACGATCACGACCATGCCGAGGATGGCGTCGCAACCACCTTCAAGAATAAGGGCTATGATGCACGCCTCGAGGTCGAGCATGCGCCGATCGGCGGCCTGAACGGTATCATCGGCGTCCAGACATCGCGCAGCAAATTCAGCGCTTTGGGTTCCGATGCCTTCCTGCCCGAAAGCACGACGCACAATACCGGCCTGTTTCTGATGGAACGGCTCGGCGTCGGACCGGTCACGCTTGAACTGGCCGCGCGTCAGGACTGGCAGAAGATCGAAACCACGCTCGACCGCGAAGCCGAACATTCGCCTCTGTCGCTTTCCGGCGCGGCAATCTGGGAGAGCGGCAACGGCTATTCTGTCGCCTTCTCCCTGTCTCGTTCGCAGCGCGCGCCGAATACGCAAGAATTGTTCGCACGCGGCGTTCACCTTGCCACCAACACCTACGAACTTGGCGACGCCGCGCTTGATGAGGAAACGTCGCTCTCGGCGGGCCTTACCTTCCGCAAGACGACCGGGGCAACAACCTTCACCTTCGGCCTCTTTCACAATGATTTCGACGGCTACATCTTTGCCGACACGCTTGATCGCTTCGAAGATTTCCGCCTGATCCGCTACACGCAGGCGGATGCGCGCTTCACCGGTATCGATGGCGAGATCACGCATGAATTCGGCTCGGGCGTCGCGGTCACGCTGCTCGGCGATTATGTGCGCGCGAAGCTGAAGGATGGCTTGGGCAACGTCCCCCGCATCCCGGCCGGACGCCTCGGTGCCCGCGTCGAAGGCGGCACCGGCCCGCTCCACGCCGATCTCGAATATTACCGCACGTTCGGTCAGGACAGCATTGCCGACTTCGAAACGGAGACGGGCGGCTACAATATGGTCAATGCGACCATCGCCTACCGCCTGCCGGTCGCGACGGATGGAAAGACCGAGCTTTTCGTCCGGGCCACCAATCTCCTGGATGAGCGAGCATACAACCACGCCTCCTTCATCAAGGAAGCCGCGCCCCTGCGGGGCCGCAACCTTCTCTTCGGTCTCCGCGCGGGTTTTTGAGGTTAACCTCTAAGTCCATGCCTCGGCTCTCCGCCGGAGCATGGACTTTCAGCTGTTATAGCGAGGATGGCGAAGACCCGCTCTATGGCTTGCCTACCCCTTCTCGCGCTACTTCGCGGGCACCAGGGGCAACCAGATCGCACTTGCGTCCTTGCCGCCGCGCTGAAGGGTCACCGTGGCCTTCTGGTAGTCCGCCTTCTTGGCGAGGAAGATATTGGGCACGAACTTCTGCGGATTGCGGTCGTAAAGCGGGAATAGCGACGACTGGACCTGCACCATGATCCGGTGCCCCGGCTGGAAGACATGGTTCACCGTCGGCAGGCGGAAGCGATAGCGCTGCGTTTTGCCGGCCGGGATCGGCGTTGGGTCCGAGAAACTGTCGCGATAGCGCCCTCGGAAGATGTCGAGGCTGATCGGCAATTGATAGCCGCCCATTTCCGGCTTGGACGCGACCTCGTCCGGATAGACATCGATAACCTTCACGACGAAATCGCCGTCCGTGCCCGTCGTCTTGGCAAAGATTTCGGCGATCGGCGCACCGGACAGACGCATCGGCTCCGTCAGAACCGCGCTCTGATAGGTCATGACGTCCGGGCGTCCATCGGCATGGCGCTGGTCGCTCACCAGCCAGTCGCCCCAGCGTCCGTCCCCAAAATTCACCGGGCGCGGCAGATGCGGGACGGGCTTGGCGGGATCGGACACATAGCTGTCTCCTCCGGCAGAGCCTTTTTCAAAGCCCAGGCCGCCATCGGCCTGCAGATAGATCGGAGTGAGCGGCGCCTGGCAGCCCTGCTGACAGGCCAGCGGCCAATCGGCGAACCGCTCCCATTTGTCCTCCCCCGTATTGTAAATGGTCGCGGTGGCGAGATTGGCGGGAGGGCCATCCTTCAGATATTGGTTGAACAGCGGTAGCACCATTTCCTCGCGGAACTGCGCCGCCGTATCCCCATTCCATTCGAGCGGCCCCAATGAACGGCCTTCCCGATTGATCTGGCTGTGTCGCCACGGCCCCATAACGAGGAAGTTATTCCCCGTCTTGCCCTTGGCCTTCAGCGCTTCCCACGCGGTGATAGCGCCATAAATATCTTCCTGGTCCCACAGCCCCTGTTCCCACAATGTCGGGATATTGGACGGATTGGCGGCGAGCATCTTGTCGAGGGCCTGTCCCTGCCAGAATTCGTCATAGGCGACATGCTTCACCATCTTCTGCCAGGCGGGCAGCTGATCGAAACCCGAAGCCCTCGCCCATTCATTGGCGCCGCCAATGCGGCGGAATTCCTCATAATTATCGTAGATGCCCGTGGCGGGCGGGCTCCCTTTGCCCTTGTATCCGGTCTGCGATCCGATCCAGCCGATATTGGCGAGGCGGAAGGCGCCGTTGTGAAACCAGTCATCGCCCATCCAGCCGTCGATCATCGGGCTTTCCGGCACCGCGACCTTCAGCGCCGGATGGGGATTGAGGAGCGCCATGACGACCGTGAAGCCTTCATAGGACGATCCGATCATGCCCACACGGCCATTCGATTCGGGCAGATTGTCCTTGTTCACCAACCACTCGATCGTGTCATAGGCATCGGTGACATGATCGACGTCAGTGGGATTGAGCGGCCCCTTGACCGGCCGGGTGATGACATAATCCCCCTCCGACCCGTATTTACCGCGAATATCCTGATAGACGCGGATATAGCCCGCTTTTACCAAAGGCTCGTCCGACAGCGGCAGCGTCGACAGGATATTCGGGCTGTCCATCCGGTTCGCCCGTCCCGCCGCGTTGTAAGGCGTGCGGGTGAGGATGATCGGCGCGTTGGTGAGACCCTTGGGATAGACGATGACGGTGAACAGCTTCGTCCCGTCGCGCATGGGGATCATCACTTCCCGCTTCACATAGTCGCGCGCCTCGATCGGCGGCGTGAAGTTGGCGGGAATGTCTCCGCCCGGCGCGGTTTGTGCCGCCTGTTGCGCGGGCGCCTGCGCTGCCAACGCGACGGAGAGAAGAAAGGCGATCCTGAGCTTCATGGCATTCCCCTGTATCCGGCTTATGGTTGGGCGGACTGTAAGGCGAGAACTGCCGCTGGCCAGCCCCTTCTCGACGGTTGCTCTTCGTGACGGCATCCGCTATGGGCGCGCTCTTCCAACTCATCGTAGTCGGAAATCTGCGGGAGGACGCTTGCGTCCGTCTGAACCGCTAAACTTGAAATAGAGTGAGAAAAAATGGCTAAGAAGATTACGGGCTATATCAAGCTCCAGGTGCCCGCGGGCGCCGCCAATCCGTCGCCGCCGATCGGCCCTGCTCTGGGTCAGCGCGGCGTCAACATCATGGAATTCTGCAAGGCGTTTAACGCCGCGACCGGCGACCTTGAAAAGGCGATGCCGATCCCGACGATCATCACCGTCTATGCGGATCGCAGCTTCTCGTTCATCACGAAGACGCCGCCCGCCACCTTCCTCATCAAGAAGGCCGCGAACCTCAAGTCGGGCTCGAAGGAGCCGGGCAAGGTGTCCGCCGGCAAGATCGCGCGTTCCAAGCTCACCGAGATCGCCGAGATCAAGATGAAGGATCTGAACGCGAACGACCTCGAAGCCGCGACGAAGATCATTGAAGGCTCCGCCCGCGCGATGGGCCTCGAAGTGGTGGAGGGCTGATATCATGGCAAAGCTGACCAAGAAGCAGAAGGCACTCGCCACCCTCGACCGCGAAAAGCTCTATGGCGTCGATGAAGCCATCGGCACCGTGAAGACCAACGCGACCGCCAAGTTCGACGAAACCGTCGAAATCGCGATAAACCTCGGCGTCGATCCGCGCCACGCCGACCAGATGGTCCGCGGCGTCGTCACCCTGCCCGCAGGCACCGGCAAGGACGTTCGCGTCGCCGTCTTCGCCCGCGCCGGCAAGGCCGACGAAGCCAAGGCCGCCGGCGCTGAAGTCGTCGGCGCCGAAGACCTGATGGAAGCGATCCAGAACGGCCAGATGGACTTCGACCGCGTCATCGCGACCCCGGACATGATGGGCATCGTCGGCCGTCTCGGTAAGGTTCTCGGCCCGAAGGGCATGATGCCGAACCCGAAGCTCGGCACCGTCACGCCGAACGTCGCCGAAGCCGTGAAGGCGGCCAAGGGCGGCCAGGTGGAATTCCGCGTCGAAAAGGCCGGCATCATCCACTCCGGCATCGGCAAGGCGAGCTTCTCCGCCGCCGATCTTCGCAAGAATTTCGACGCCTTCGTCGACGCGATCGTCAAGGCGAAGCCGGCTGGCGCCAAGGGCAAGTATGTGAAGAAGGTCGCTCTGTCCTCTTCCATGGGCCCAGGCCTCAAGATCGACACTGCCGAAGTGGCAGGCGCCTAACAATCGGATCAAAGTGATACTTTGATCCGGGCATGAAGGGCCGGGGCGGAAACGCTCCGGCCTTTTTCTATCGGTCAAATCGCCATGCACGTGCCGCACCACGGAATGCGCCGGAAAGAGCGCATGATCGGAACGCTGCACGGGGCCCTCGCCCCGGCCTTATCGCGACCCACCGCGCGCACTTGCCCGATGATCCACTGCTTCACCGCGCGGCCCAACGGCCCGACGCCGATCAGCCTCTTCACGCGGTCTTTGGCGGCCATCACATTCCCCTCACCTCGATATAGGATGCGCGGCGGCGGGCGGAAGCGGCGGGAACATCGTCGCGCCCGGATCATTGGCTGAGGGTGAGGAGAGCCCCCATGGCAACCCAGCCTGAAATCCCCGATACGATCACGCCGCAATCGCCGCCGGAAAGCCCGCCGATTGAGCTTCCGCCCGACCGGCCCGACACCAGCCCGCCCGAAACCATCCCGCCCGATCCGGGTCAGGACGATCCGGACCGGCTGATCCCCGAAACCCCGCCTCCGTCACAGCCGTTCTAATTTCGTTCGAAACCCGAGCCACTTGAGGCCCGAACGCCTGCCTCATTCATCCGCCATGCAGCTTCCCCATGGAACAGGCGAAAGGGCGGCAACCGGTCCGCCCGTGGAGGATTGGATGACGATGAAGCGGGCGGCATGGCTGACGGGTGTCCTCTTGCTCGCCTCCCCTTCTTACGCGCAGGATGCCGAGCCGGTGGAGCAGGCGACGCGCACCATCAACCTCATGGTCTATGGCAATGATGCCTGCCCGGAGCCCGAGACACCCGACGAAATCGTCGTCTGCGGCCGCCTCCCCGAAGCCGACCGCTACCGCATCCCCAAGGATCTGCGAAAGAGGGAAGAAGACCCTGGCGCCCCCGGCACATCCTGGACCGCGCAGATGGAAGGCCTCAACCAGGACATGCGCCACACCCGCCCCGACAGCTGCTCCGCCGTCGGCAGCGGCGGCATGACGGGCTGCTACCAACAACGCCTCGACCAATGGCGCGCGGAGAAAAGGGCGCGGTGACTCTCGGGCGCCAAGAGCTCAGTCTATCAAAGCGCCTCCTCGCACCGTCACTGCATAAGGCCGAAGCGGTTCGGGCCACCGATGATTGGGTTAATGATCCCGGCCGCACCACGTCCGGAGCGAGCTGATATTGCAAGTCGCCCCTCCTGATCTTACATAGGAATTGCTCACGTCGCCTGCGACGGAATTTGTCGCGCCGCGTGCGCCTCTCCTTCCCTTTCACGCTTCAATGGCTCCGCTGCGCCGGTGGCACGCGGAAAACCCGTCACCGTGAAAGGACGCGCATGACCGTCGGTACCGTAAAATTCTTCAACTACGACAAGGGCTACGGCTTCATCTCCGACGATGCGGGCGGCGCCGATGCGTTCGTCCACATCACCGCCGTGGAATCCGCCGGCCTCCCGGGGCTGAACAAGGATCAGCGGGTGAGTTACGAGCTTGAAACGGACGCTCGCGGCAAGACCTCGGCGATCAACCTGCGAGCTGCCTGAACCTTTTTGGGTGGCAGCACCCTGCTCTTTCACTCGAATATCGGAGACATTCATGTCGAGAAGCGCCATTCGCCCGTACCTGATCGCCAAGGACGAGGAAGGCCATTTCCGCCTTACAGTTCGTGAAACGCGATATAATTCACAGCATTATCCGCTGGTGACCTCCACCTTGCAGGACGAGTTGTTCAAGACGGCCACCGCCGCCCGCGCTCATGCCAAGGAGCATTATGGCGCGGAAGCCGGTCAGTTCGCGACGAAGTAAGCCGTTACGCCCATTCCCGGTTGTTGGCCGCCCTGTTTCTGGAACAGGCGCGGCCTATAACCGTATCTAGCCAAGTTCAGGAGTTGATGAGACATGAGTTCATATAAGGATCCGTCCTTCCAGGACCGGGTCGGCAGGGCCATGGAAGCGAAGCAGAAAGCACTTGATGCCCTGCGGTCCAAGGCGCCCGTTGACGAGGCGGTCGTCGCGGAGCGACAGGCGGCGCGCGCAAGACGCGAAGCCGCCGAAGCCGAAAAGCGCGAGGCAAAAAAGGCCGCGGAAAGCGCCGCCAAAGAGGCGCGAGCCGCCAAGGCCGCCGAGAAGGCCGCCTCTATCCCAACGCCGCTTACCGAGGCGGAGCGCAAGGCCGCGCGCGATGCGCGCTACGCGGCGCGCAAGAGCAGGAAATAGGGCTTTAGCGACCATGCCGAGCAAATCGCCCGCCACGCTGGAAGTGCGCACGGCCGTTCCAACCGACGTACCGGGCATACTAGCGCTCATCAGCCGCGCTTATCCTGGCATAGAAAATTACAGCGCCGGGCAGGTCCGGGGCCAGATCAACAACTTCCCGGAAGGGCAGTTCGTCGCGGTCTTCGAAGGCGAGATTGTCGGTTATTGCGCCTCGTCGCGGATCGACGAAGAGATCGCGCTGGCGCCGCACGATTGGGCGACGATCACCGGCAATGGCTTTGGCAGCCGCCACGACCCGACCGGGGATTGGCTGTACGGCATCGAAATGGCCGTGGACGAACGGCAGCGCGGCCTTCGGATCGGCAAGCGTCTCTACGAAGCGCGCCGTGCGCTGGCCGAGCGGCTGGAGTTGCGCGGCATCGTCTTCGGTGGCCGAATGCCGGGCTATGCTCGGGCGAAGTCGAAAGTGGCCAGCCCGGAAGATTATCTCGATCAGGTCCGCGAAGGAAAGTTTCGCGACCCCGTCATCGGCTTTCAGCTTTCGAACGGGTTCACACCGATCGGGGTGCTTCGCAAATATCTCCCCTTCGACAAGGCCTCCGACGGGTTTGCCGCCCACATGATATGGCGCAACCCTTATGTCGATCCGAACGAGCCGCCCGCCTTTCGCGTACCCCGCGATGTAGAAAGCGTGCGCCTCGCCACCGTTCAGCTCCAGGCGCGGGCGGTGAAGAATTTCGACGAGTTCGTCCACAATGTCGAATATTTCGTCGACGTGGCGGCGGACTATCGCTCCGATTTCGTGGTGTTTCCGGAATTGTTCACCATGTCGCTGCTCTCCTTTGAGAAGGAGACACTGTCGCCGATGGAGGCGATCGACCGGATGACCGATCACCGCGCGCCGATCGTCGCCGAATTGTCGCGCATGGCGCTGCGCTACAATATCAACATCGTGGGCGGATCGCACCCGACACGCACCGAAGACGGCACCATCCAGAATGTCGCCTATGTCTGCCTACGCGACGGATCGGTCCACGCGCAGGAGAAGATCCACCCGACGCCGAACGAGGCTTATTGGTGGAAGATCAAGGGCGGGAATTCGGTTGAGGTGATCCAGACCGATATCGGCCCGATAGGCGTGCTCATCTGCTATGATAGCGAGTTTCCGGAACTTGCCCGGCGGCTGGTGGATGAAGGCGCGCGGATCATCTTCGTGCCGTTCTGCACGGACAATCGCCAAGGCTATATGCGGGTGCGCTATTGCGCGCAGGCAAGGGCGATCGAGAACCAGTGCTTCGTCGTCCTGTCCGGCAATGTCGGCAACCTTCCCGGCGTCGACAATATGGACGTGCAATATGCCCAGTCCTGCATCCTCACGCCCTGCGATTTCCCGTTCGCCCGCGACGGTATCGCGGCGGAAGCAAGCGAGAATATCGAAACGCTGACGATCGCCGACGTAAACCTCGCCGATCTCACTTGGGCGCGCGCGGAGGGCACGGTGCGCAATCTGTCCGACCGCCGCTTCGATCTTTATCGCATCGACTGGAACCATGGGCGACGCGGGGATCGCCCGCCGCCCAATGCGCGGCCCATGGGATCAAAGGCGCCCGGCGGCGGCTAGAGCACCGCTTCTATTTCCGAAAACCGGCATTACGAATGATCGATATGGGTGCCAGGCGGCAGAGCGCCGCGCGGCCGCTACCGCCCTCGTCTGCCCTTCGAATGAAAAGGGAGTGCTCCTATTCTTCGGGGAGCACCCAATCCCTTCCAATGTAGGGTTTCTTCTGCCAGCGTCGCGGGATGCCGCTCCCTCCCCATCCCAAGCGCACGCCTCACACGACAAGCCCGTTTCCGCGCATCAAAGCGAGCCCTGGAAAACATCGTCAGAGCATCAATTTCATCAACTTTCCCTCGAAGCCATCCAACAGCTCAGGCTCAGCTTGGCGGTTGACTTTGCGGGGGATTGCGGTAGAGGCGCGGGCTTGCCGGATGGGTTCGCTCGTCCGGCATCCGTCCGAGACAGTTGGTGGAGGCGATTTGGCCTCCTTAATGTCCAGCCTAGACGGGGAAGAGTTTCAAGCCGGGCGCGCTTTCAAGCCGCATCGGTGTCTGCCTGAACAGATCAGGCCGTCAGCCCTACCCCTTCGGACAATATGTACCCGCGCGGCGGATGGTCCGTCGCGCGAAATGGAGTAGAGGCATGGATCGAGCTCAAAAGGCCGAGCAGGTTGCCCAGCTGAAGCAGACGTTTAGCGAGAGCGCGGTCGTGGTTGTCACCCGCAATCTCGGCCTGACGGTGGCCCAGTCCACCACGCTCAGGAACCGGATGCGTGACGCTGGCGCCAGCTACAAGGTGTCCAAGAACACGCTCGCTCTGATTGCCGTAGAGGGCACGACCTACGCACCCATCAGCGACATGCTGTCGGGTCCGACGGCGCTCGCCACCTCCACCGATCCCGTCGCGGCCGCCAAGGTGGTCGTCGACTTCGCGAAGACGACCGACAGGTTCGAAATCGTGGGCGGTGCGATGGGCGACACGCTCCTCGACGTCAACGGAGTGAAGGCGCTTGCCGAGCTTCCGTCTCTTGATGAACTGCGTGCAACGATCATCGGCCTTATCCAGGCGCCGGCGACCAAGATTGCCCGTACCATCAACGAGCCGGGCGCACAGCTTGCGCGTGTTTTCGGCGCTTTCGCCGCCAAGACAGACGCCTGATTTTAGAACTGAACTGACTTTACGGGCCTTAGCCCGAATTGGAGACTTAAAATGGCAGACATCAATTCCATCGTCGATCAGCTGTCCGCGCTGACCGTCCTCGAAGCCGCCGACCTCGCGAAGGCGCTTGAAGAAAAGTGGGGCGTTTCGGCCGCCGCAGCTGTTGCGGTTGCTGGCCCCGCTGGCGGCGCTGCTGCTCCGGCTGCTGAAGAGAAGACCGAATTCGACGTCATCCTCACCGGCGACGGCGGCAAGAAGATCAACGTGATTAAGGAAGTCCGTGCGATCACCGGTCTCGGCCTCGGCGAAGCCAAGGCGCTCGTCGAAGGCGCTCCGAAGCCGATCAAGGAAGGCGTCAACAAGGACGAAGCCGAAAAGATCAAGAAGCAGATCGAAGAAGCCGGCGGCACCGTCGAGCTCAAGTAAGCTGCTTCCGGCCAAGCGCCGGATCTTACGGAAAAGGAAGGGCGGCTCTTCACGGGTCGCCCTTTTTTCTTTTCATTGAGCTACTTAGCCGGAGCTCCGCGCCCCCTCCCCGGTTGATGATGGGCCAGCCACGATCTCGATTGTGCGCTCATGAAGATATGCTTCCCCTTCATCGCTCAGCCGCACCAGACCTTCCACGCCCTCCCCATCGCGCTGGAACTCGCCCGCAGGCACGATGATGCCGAGGTGCACATCGCCGCCGCCGCACCCGCCCATCTCTCCTTCCTCCGCCACATCGCTCGTCTCTACTATCCCGACGCGCATCCGGTCATCGAGCCGCTCGGCCTCCCCAGCCTCGTCGGCCGCCGCATCGCGCGCCCCGCGCAGGCTATCGCGCCCAAGCTCCTCGCCCTCCTCTACAATGTCCGCTACTTCAGCAGCTTCGACGCACTCGTGGTGCCGGAGCGGACGACGCTCATCCTCAAACATATCCTGAAGCGGCCCCGTTTCATCTGGACCCGGCACGGCGCGGGGGACCGAGCAAGCGGCTTCCAGCAAAAAATCAGCCAGTTCGATTTCGTGCTGATGGCCGGGGGCAAGATCGAGCAGCGCCTGCAGGAAGAGCATGTGATTTCCGCAGGCCATTACGCCACCGGCGTCTACGCCAAGTTCGATCTCGTCCAGCGCATGCCCCACCCCCGCCCCTTTTTAAACGGACGTCCCACAATTCTCTACAACCCGCACTTCCGGCAGGGCTTGTCATCCTGGCCAGTCTGGGGACGGCACGTGCTGAATTTCTTCGCCGCGCACAGCCGGTACAACCTGATTTTCGCGCCCCATATCCGCCTCTTCTATCCGCCCCGGCGGGACAAATGCGCGGCCTTCAAACCCTATGAGGGTCTGGATCATATGCGGATCGATCTGGGCAGCCTCGCCGCCGCCGACATGACCTACACGCTCGGCGCCGATCTCTATCTCGGCGATGTCAGCAGCCAGGTTGCCGAGTTTCTGACCCGCCCCCGCCCTTGCCTGTTCTTCAACGCGCACAAGATCGATTGGCGGGGTACAGAGGATTTCCGCTTCTGGACCTTGGGACCGGTCATCGAGGACATAGAAGATCTTGAGGCCGGTCTGAACGAGGCATTCCGGACGCATGACAATTATCGGGAACGGCAGGCTGTCTATATACACGACACATTCGGCGATCTCGACGGGCCCACCGCTCCGCGGGGCGCAGACGCGATCATGGCCTATCTGCGGTCCGAAATCCCGCCGTCCGCGGCCATCGCGCCAAGGATCGGACACTCCGCGCCTTCATCGCCGGCGCAGGCATCCGACAGGCGCTGAAGCTCGTCGCGTAGGCGCTGCAATTCGTCGAGCCGCGCGTCGATCGCCACAAGGTGAGCCATCGCGATCCGCTTCACATCGGCGCTCGCCCGGCCACGATCGTCATAGAGGCTCAGCAGTTCCCGGCACTCTTCCACCGAAAACCCAAAGGCCCGCGCACGGCGAACGAAGGTGAGGCGTCGCACCTCCTCCCCGCCATAGACGCGATAGCCGGACGCCGATCGTCCCCGCGGCGCGATCAGGCCGATATCGGCATAATAACGCACCGTCTTTACCGGCAGGCCAGATGTCTCCGCCGCCCGCCCGATCGTTAACCCAGACATGCCTTGACCTTCCAGCTACTGGAGGCCTTATGTCGCCTGCCGTGGTGACCGAATCAAGGAGTAATGCCATGGCCCATGCCGCAATTTCCACGCCGTCCTTTCACTGGCACTGCCGCCACACATGGCGCCGCGCGTCGATTAACACCGCCTGGTGTCTCACCGGTTGCGCCGCCGGTGATTTCGGTACGATTGCCTTCTTTCAGTTTTTCGGGATTGCCTGGCCGGCCATGGCGATTATGGCGCTCGCCACGATGAACGGCATCCTGACCTCGATCGCGCTCGAAACCTTCATCCTCTCGCGCCAGATGGTGCTGCGGACCGCGTTCAAGACGGCGATCGGCATGTCGCTCATTTCAATGATCGCGATGGAAAGCGCCATGAACGCCGTCGATTGGCTGCTGACCGGAGGTGCGATGCTGACCTGGTGGGTCATGCCCATCATGCTGGCGGCCGGTTTCCTGGCCCCGCTTCCCTACAATTACTGGCGTCTCAAGGCCCTCGGCCGCGCCTGCCACTGATATTTCCAAAGGACAGATCCATGCGCCTCCTCCTTTCCGCCTCCCTCCTCGCCCTAGCCGTAACGCCCGCCGTTGCGCAGGAACATTCGGGCCATGAGGGTCATGAGTCTCCTCCACCTCCCCAGCCTGTGCAGCACCAGCATGAAGGCCATGAAATGCCGCAGGGTCATGAAGGCATGGATCATCGCAGCCACCACGGTTCGACGGCCATGATGCAGGGCGCGCTTGGTCCCTACCCATCCTCCCGTGAAGCGTCGGGCACGGCCTGGCAGCCCGACGCATCCCTGCATGGTGGGCTTCATGCCAATGCGGGCGACTGGATGCTGATGGGCCATGCACAACTGAACGGCGTCTATAGCTGGCAGGGCGGGCCGCGCGGTGGCGACAAGGCATTCGTATCCGGTATGGTCATGGGCATGGCGCGCCGCGAGGCGGGACCGGGCACCCTGCAATTGCGCGCGATGCTCAGCCCCGATCCGTTGATGGGCAAAGCGGGCTATCCGCTTCACCTCGCCACAGGCGAAACCGCGGACGGCGTCACCCCCCTGGTCGATCGCCAGCATCCCCACGACCTCTTCATGGAATTGTCGGCGAGCTACAGCGTGAAGCTAGGGCCGGACAGCAGCGCCTACCTTTATGGCGGCTTGCCCGGCGAACCCGCCTTCGGACCGCCCGCCTTCATGCACCGCATGTCGATCATGGACAGCCCGGAAGCGCCAATCACTCATCACTGGCTTGATTCCACTCACATCACCTTCGGCGTGGTGACCGCAGGCCTCGTCCATAAGAACGTGAAGATCGAAGCGTCGCGCTTCAACGGACGCGAGCCGGACGAAAAGCGTTTCAATATCGAAACCGCGCCGCTTGATTCCACCGCCGCCCGGTTGAGTTGGAATCCGACGCCGAACCTCGCTCTCCAGGCAAGCTGGGCCGATCTCAAAAGCCCGGAACAATTGCAGCCGGACGAGGACGAAACCCGCTGGTCGGCCAGCGCAATCTACACACGCAGCTTCGGCGAAGGAAAGTGGTGGTCCACCACTGCCGCCTGGGGCCGACGCGACCGGGATCATGGCAGCCTCGATGCCCTCGTACTGGAAGGCGCGGTCAGCCTAGACGATTGGACCCTCTTCGGGCGGGCGGAGTATACGGAAAATAACGAACTGCTGCCGAAAGCGGGCCATCATGGCGACACCTATGAAGTGGGCAAGGTTTCGCTCGGCGCGATCCGCGATTTCCAGGTCGCGCCGAACGTCAAGTTCGGCATAGGCGGGCTCTACGCCCGCAACTTTGTTCCCGCCGGTCTGGAAACGCTCTATGCTGGCGACCCGGCCGGCGCGATGGCGTTCGTCCGGCTGAAAATCGATTAAGGGGGATTAGGGGGCATGAAGCGGGACACGCTGTTTTTGATCGAAACCGGCTTTGCGGATCCAGGCTATAAGGGCGCGGATGAAAATGCGCGCTTTTACTGCCCCTATTGCGCAACCATCGAAGGCGTGATCGCCCTCCATCCAGCACTGTTTGGCGATGTGGATGTCGTGCGCGTGCCCTTCCAGCGACCCCGAACCGCCTTGGTCGACCTGATCGGCGAAGCGAACCAAGGTTTGCCCCGCCTCATCCTTGCCGATGACGCGCCCGGCGGGCTGGAAACCGGGTCTGCTAACGGGGTCCGTTTCGTGTCGGACGTCGAGCAAATCCTTGACGTTCTCAGCCGCCGCCACGGCCTGCCCCGCGCGCACTTCTGATCGTCGCCGGAGCGGCCCGATTGTTTGACTTTTCCAACAGTGGTTATTAGATAGCGGCCATCACCACAGCCTTTCGGAACAGAATATGCCGTCGCGCAGCATGTTCAAAGCATTGATCGGCCTTGTGGTTCCTTAGACGCTTGAAGCTGCCTTTTCCCACGGAAAAGCGCGGCTTTTTGCGTTTGCAGCGCACCTGTATTCAGGCAGTACGAGGCGAAATTTTTCATGGCGACTAAGGCAGCACCGGCAGCTGAGACTCGCGCGTCCGCGTCCAAGCGGATCCGCAAGATCTTCGGCAATATCCACGAAGTCAGCGAAATGCCGAACCTCATCGAGGTTCAGCGCGACAGCTACGAACTCTTCCTCCGCTCACGGCCGCAGGACGGCTATGTGTCGGGCCTGGAAAAGACGCTTCGTTCGGTCTTCCCGATCCGCGATTTTGCCGGCACCGCCGAACTCGATTTCGTCAACTATGAGCTCGAAGAGCCCAAGTATGATATCGAGGAATGCCGCCAGCGTGGCATCACCTATGCCGCCCCGATGCGCGTGACCCTCCGCCTCATCGTGTTCGAGGTGGATCCCGATACCGAAACCCGCTCCGTCCTCGATATCAAGGAGCAGGACGTTTACATGGGCGACATGCCGCTCATGACGTCGAACGGCACGTTCGTCGTCAACGGCACGGAGCGCGTCATCGTCAGCCAGATGCACCGTTCGCCGGGTGTGCTGTTCGACCATGACCGCGGCAAAACTCACGCCTCGGGCAAGTATCTCTTCGCCGCCCGCGTCATTCCGTATCGCGGCTCCTGGCTCGACTTCGAATTCGACGCCAAGGACATCGTCAACGTCCGTATCGACCGCAAGCGCAAGCTGCCGGTCACGGCTCTGCTGCACGCGCTCGGCCTTGGCAGCGAGGATATCCTCAACACCTTCTACAACACGGTCACCTTCGTGCGCGGCAAGGACGGCTGGCAGATTCCGTTCGTTGCCGAAGCATGGCGCGGCCAGAAGCCGGCCTTCGACATCGTCAACGCCGAAACCGGCGAGGTTGTATTCCCGGCCGGCCAGAAGATCACGCCGCGCGCCGCCAACAAGGCGGGCAAGGACGGCCTCACCAGCCTGGTCATTCCTACGGAAGAAATCTTCGGCCGCTATTCGGCTTATGATCTCATCAACGAGAAAACGGGTGAGATCTACATCGAAGCCGGTGACGAGGTTTCTCCGGAAAATCTCGAAAAGCTCGACAAGGCGGGCATCGACCGCCTCGAGCTGCTCGACATCGATCACGTCAACACCGGCGCCTGGATGCGCAACACGCTGAAGGCGGACAAGTCGGAAGATCGCGATAGCGCACTTTCCGACATTTACCGCGTCATGCGCCCCGGCGAACCGCCGACGAAGGAAACCGCTGAATCCCTGTTCGCCGGCCTGTTCTTCGATCCGGAGCGCTATGACCTCTCGGCCGTGGGCCGCGTGAAGCTCAACATGCGCCTTGGCCTCGATGCCGAAGACACGATCACCACGCTCCGCACCGAAGACATTGTCGCGGTGGTCAAGGAACTGGTGAACCTGAAGGACGGCAAGGGCGAGATCGACGACATCGACAATCTCGGCAACCGTCGCGTCCGCTCGGTGGGCGAGCTTCTGGAAAACCAGTATCGCGTCGGCCTGCTCCGCATGGAGCGCGCGGTGAAGGAGCGCATGTCGTCCGTCGACGTGTCAACCGTCATGCCGAACGACCTCATCAACGCGAAGCCGGCCGTGGCCGCGGTCCGCGAATTCTTCGGCTCCTCGCAGCTGTCGCAGTTCATGGACCAGACCAATCCGCTCTCCGAAGTGACGCACAAGCGTCGCGTTTCTGCGCTCGGGCCGGGCGGTCTCACCCGTGAGCGCGCAGGCTTCGAAGTCCGCGACGTTCACCCAACCCATTATGGCCGTATCTGCCCGATCGAAACGCCGGAAGGCCCGAACATCGGTCTCATCAACTCGCTGGCTTCGTTCAGCCGCGTGAACAAATACGGCTTCATCGAAACGCCGTATCGCAAGATCATTGACGGCAAGGTGACGAACGACGTCGTCTACCTCTCCGCCATGGAAGAGGCGAAGCACACGATCGCCCAGGCGAACGCTGAGCTGAACGCCGACGGCACGTTTGCCGAGGAACTGATCTCCGCCCGTCAGGCCGGTGAATTCCTGATGGCGATGCGCGACACGATCACCCTGATGGACGTCAGCCCCAAGCAGCTCGTCTCGGTCGCCGCCTCGCTCATTCCGTTCCTCGAGAATGACGACGCGAACCGCGCGCTCATGGGATCGAACATGCAGCGTCAGGCCGTGCCGCTCGTCCGCGCCGAGGCGCCGTTCGTCGGCACCGGCATGGAAGAAACGGTTGCGCGTGACTCGGGTGCCGCGATCGCCGCCAAGCGCGGCGGCATCGTCGACCAGGTCGACGCGTCGCGTATCGTGATCCGCGCCACCGGCGAAGTCGAAGCCGGCAAGTCCGGCGTCGACATCTACACGCTCATGAAGTTCCAGCGTTCGAACCAGTCGACCTGCATTAACCAGCGTCCGCTGGTGAAGGTGGGCGAGGTGGTGAACGCGGGCGATGTCATCGCCGACGGCCCCTCGACGGAGCTTGGCGAACTGGCGCTTGGCCGCAACGTGCTCGTCGCCTTCATGCCGTGGAACGGCTACAATTATGAGGATTCCATCCTCATTTCCGAACGCATCGTGAAGGACGACGTCTTCACCTCGATCCACATCGAGGAATTCGAAGTGATGGCGCGCGACACGAAGCTCGGGCCGGAAGACATCACCCGCGACATTCCGAACGTCGGTGAAGAAGCCTTACGCAACCTCGACGAAGCGGGCATCGTCTATATCGGGGCCGAAGTGGAGCCGGGCGACATCCTGGTCGGCAAAATCACGCCGAAGGGCGAAAGCCCGATGACGCCGGAAGAAAAGCTCCTCCGCGCCATCTTCGGCGAAAAGGCCAGCGACGTGCGCGACACCTCGCTCCGCCTGCCGCCGGGCGTTGCCGGAACGATCGTGGACGTGCGCGTCTTCAACCGTCACGGCATCGATATCGACGACCGCACCCGCGCCATCCAGGCCGAGGAAAAGGATCGCCTTCGCAAGGATGCCGAGGACGAACGCTCGATCCTCCGCCGTGCCACCTATTCGCGCCTCAAGGACATGCTGCTCGGCCAGACGGCCGCTGCCGCTCCGAAGGGCATCAAGAAGGGCAGCGCGATCGACCAGGAACTGCTTGACAGCGTCGAGCGCCACGAATGGTGGAAGTTCGCGGTTGCCGACGACAAGGTCCAGAGCGATCTCGAAGCGGTGAAGACGCAGTTTGACGATGCCGAAGGTGTCATCAAGCGCCGTCTTGAAGACCGTATCGAGAAGCTGGAGCGCGGCGACGAGCTGGCTCCGGGCGTCTTGAAGATGGTCAAGGTCTTCGTCGCGGTGAAGCGCAAGCTGCAGCCGGGCGACAAGATGGCCGGCCGTCACGGCAACAAGGGCGTCATCTCCCGCATCCTGCCGGTCGAGGACATGCCGTTCCTCGAAGACGGTACGCATGCGGACATCGTGTTGAACCCGCTCGGCGTACCGTCGCGTATGAACGTCGGTCAAATCTTCGAAACGCACCTCGGCTGGGCCGCGCGCGGCCTTGGCCGTCAGATTGCGGGCATGCTCGAAGACATCCATCACAAGGGCAAGGACATTGCGTCCGGCGACGTGAAGGCGGTCCGCGAGAAGCTGAAGGACGTTTACGGCGATCATTATCACGGCGAGATCGAAGCCCGGAACGACGACGAAGTGATGGAACTCGCTTCGAACCTCGTGAACGGCGTTCCGATGGGCACTCCGGTGTTCGACGGCGCGAAGGAAGCGGACGTGTCGGCGATGCTCGCCAAGGCTGGTCTCGACGAGAGCGGCCAGGTCGACCTCTATGACGGTCGCACCGGCGACAAGTTCGACCGTAAGGTGACCGTGGGCTACATCTACATGCTGAAGCTCCACCACCTTGTCGACGACAAGATCCACGCCCGTTCGATCGGCCCGTACAGTCTCGTCACCCAGCAGCCGCTGGGCGGTAAGGCGCAGTTCGGCGGGCAGCGTTTCGGCGAAATGGAAGTGTGGGCGCTCCAGGCTTATGGCGCCGCCTACACGCTTCAGGAAATGCTGACCGTGAAGTCGGACGACGTGATCGGCCGTACGAAGGTCTACGAAGCGATCGTCAAGGGCGACGACACGTTCGAAGCCGGTATTCCGGAATCGTTCAACGTTCTCGTCAAGGAAATGCGCTCGCTCGGCCTCAATGTGGAGCTCAATAGCCTCGCGGACGGCGACGATCTGGCCGAGGCGGCGGAATAAGGGTCGTCGGGCGCCGGTTCGTCCGGCGCCCCTCCCCTGCCGCAGCCTGAGAAAGAATTCTTCCCCGAAGGGAAACAGAGATGAATGAACTGACCAACTTCGCAAATCCGGTCGCCAAGCCGGAGACGTTCGACCAGATCAAGATCGGCATCGCCTCGCCGGAACGCATCCGTTCCTGGTCGTTCGGTGAGATCAAGAAGCCCGAAACGATCAACTACCGCACGTTCAAGCCGGAACGCGACGGTCTGTTCTGCGCGCGCATCTTCGGTCCAATCAAGGATTACGAATGCTTGTGCGGCAAGTACAAGCGCATGAAATATAAGGGCATCGTCTGCGAAAAGTGCGGCGTGGAAGTGACCGTTTCGAAGGTCCGCCGCGAACGCATGGGCCATATCGAACTGGCCGCTCCGGTTGCCCACATCTGGTTCCTGAAGTCGCTGCCGAGCCGCATCGGCCTTCTGCTCGACATGCAGCTGAAGCAGCTTGAGCGCGTCCTTTATTTCGAATCCTATGTCGTCATCGAGCCGGGCCTCACCCCGCTCGAAAAGTATCAGCTCCTCAACGAAGACGAGCTGATTGAGGCGCAGGACGAATATGGCGAAGACGCTTTCTCCGCCGGTATCGGCGCCGAGGCCGTCAAGCAGATGCTGATGGACCTCGACCTCGAAGGCGAGCGCAAGGACCTTCTCGAAGAACTCGCGACCACCAAGTCGGAGCTGAAGCCCAAGAAGATCATCAAGCGCCTGAAGGTTGTCGAAAGCTTCCTGGAATCCGGCAACCGTCCGGAATGGATGATCCTGGACGTCGTTCCGGTCATTCCGCCGGAACTCCGCCCGCTCGTCCCGCTCGACGGCGGCCGTTTCGCGACGTCGGATTTGAACGATCTCTACCGCCGCGTCATCAACCGTAACAACCGCTTGAAGCGCCTGATGGAGCTGCGCGCGCCGGACATCATCGTCCGCAACGAAAAGCGCATGCTTCAGGAAGCCGTCGACGCCCTGTTCGACAACGGCCGCCGCGGCCGCACGATCACGGGTGCCAACAAGCGTCCGCTGAAGTCGCTCAGCGACATGCTCAAGGGCAAGCACGGCCGCTTCCGTCAGAACCTGCTCGGCAAGCGCGTCGACTATTCGGGCCGTTCGGTCATCGTGACCGGCCCGGAACTCAAGCTGCACCAGTGCGGCCTTCCGAAGAAGATGGCGCTCGAGCTCTTCAAGCCGTTCATCTATTCGCGCCTCGACGCCAAGGGTCTCTCCATGACCCTGAAGCAGGCGAAGAAGTGGGTCGAGAAGGAGCGCAAGGAAGTCTGGGACATCCTCGACGAAGTCATTCGCGAGCATCCGGTTCTCCTGAACCGCGCCCCGACGCTCCACCGCCTCGGTATCCAGGCATTCGAGCCGGTTCTGATCGAAGGTAAGGCGATCCAGCTTCACCCGCTCGTCTGCGCCGCCTTCAACGCCGACTTCGACGGCGACCAGATGGCCGTGCACGTTCCGCTGAGCCTCGAAGCCCAGCTCGAAGCGCGCGTTCTGATGATGTCGACGAACAACATTCTTTCGCCCGCCAACGGCAAGCCGATCATCGTTCCTTCGCAGGACATGGTCCTTGGCCTCTATTACCTCAGCCTCGAGCGTGAGGGTGAGCCGGGCGAAGGTTCGCTTCTGTCGGACATGCAGGAAGTCCACCAGGCCTTGAACGCCGGTGCCGTCACGCTGCATACGAAGATCGTCAGCCGCGTCCCGCAGACGGACGAGGCCGGCAACACCTATATGAAGCGCTTCGAAACGACGCCGGGCCGCATGCTGCTCGGCGAGACGCTGCCGAAGAGCCACAAGGTGCCGTTCGAAACCGTCAACCGCCTTCTCACCAAGAAGGATATCGGTGACGTGATCGACGAAGTTTATCGTCATACGGGCCAGAAGGAGACCGTGCTGTTCGCCGACGCGATCATGCAGCTTGGCTTCCGCCACGCCTTCCGCGCGGGCATTTCGTTCGGCAAGGACGACATGATCATCCCGCACGAGAAGGAAGGGCTGGTCGACGAGACCCGCGCGCTCGTGAAGGATTATGAGCAGCAATATCAGGACGGCCTGATCACCCAGCAGGAAAAGTACAACAAGGTGATCGACGCCTGGAGCCGTTGTGGCGACCAGGTCGCGAACGCCATGATGGACAAGATCAAGGCGCAGCCGAAGGACGAAAACGGCCGCATGGCCCAGATCAACTCCATCTACATGATGGCGCATTCTGGTGCTCGTGGTTCGCAGGCCCAGATGAAGCAGCTTGCCGGTATGCGCGGCCTCATGGCCAAGCCGTCGGGCGAGATCATCGAAACGCCGATCATCTCGAACTTCAAGGAAGGCCTCACCGTTCTCGAGTATTTCAACTCGACCCACGGTGCCCGTAAGGGTCTGGCCGACACCGCGCTGAAGACGGCGAACTCGGGTTACCTGACCCGCCGTCTCGTCGACGTCAGCCAGGATTGCGTGATCATCGAGGAGGATTGCAAAACCTCCAACGCGCTCGAAATGCGGGCGATCGTTCAGGGCGGCGCGACCATCGCTTCGCTTGGCGAGCGTATCCTGGGCCGTACCCCGTCGGAAGATATCGTCGATACGAAGACCGGCGACGTCATCGCCAAGGAAGGCTTGCTGATCGACGAACCGGCGGCGCTCAAGATCGACGAACTGGGCATCCAGGCCGTCAAAATCCGTTCGCCGCTCATCTGCGAAAGCGTCCAGGGCGTTTGCGGCAAGTGCTACGGCCGTGACCTCGCCCGCGGTACGCCGGTCAATATCGGCGAAGCCGTCGGCGTCATCGCGGCGCAGTCGATCGGCGAACCGGGCACGCAGCTCACCATGCGGACCTTCCACATCGGCGGTGCGGCTCAGCTCAACGAAACGTCGAACCTCGAAGCGGCCGTCGACGGCACGATCGAGCTTCGCGACCTACCGACGATCATGGACAGCCGTGGCCGCCGCATTGCGATGGCGCGTAACGGTGAACTGGCGATCGTCGACATGGACGGCCGCGAGCGGGCGACGCACCGTATCTCGTACGGCGCGCATCTCCTCGTCGATCACGGCCATATCGTGTCGAAGGGCGACCGGATCGCCGAATGGGATCCGTTCATGATGCCGGTGATCACCGAAAAGGGCGGTATCGTGAAGTTCCAGGATCTGATGGAGGGCAAGACGCTCACCGAACAGACCGACGAAGCGACGGGCATCGCCCAGCGCGTCGTCACGGAATTCCGCGGCACGTCGCGCTCGAAGGAAGACCTCCGTCCGCGCATCACCCTGCTCGACGACAATTCGGGCGAGGCGGCACGCTACATGCTCTCGCCGGGCGCGATGCTCTCGGTCGAGGACGGCCAGGTGGTTCAGGCGGGTGAGGTTCTTGCCCGTGTGTCCCGCGAAGCCGCCAAGACCCGTGACATCACCGGCGGTCTGCCACGCGTCGCGGAGCTTTTCGAAGCGCGCAAGCCGAAGGAAAATGCGATCATCGCAAAGATCTCCGGCCGCGTGTCGTTCGGCAAGGATTACAAGGCCAAGCGCAAGATCGCGATCATCCCCGAGGATGGGGGCGATCCCGTCGAGTATCTGGTGCCCAAGTCGAAGGTTATCGACGTGCAGGAAGGCGACTTCATCAAGCGCGGCGACAATCTGATCGGCGGCAGCCCCGATCCGCACGACATCCTTGAAGTTCTGGGCGTCGTGGCTCTGGCCGAATATCTCGTGTCGGAAATCCAGGAAGTCTATCGACTGCAGGGCGTGAAGATCAACGACAAGCACATCGAGGTGATCGTTCGCCAGATGCTGCAGAAGGTCGAGATCATCGAAAGCGGCGACACCACGCTCCTGGTGGGCGAGCAGGTCGACCTCACCGAGATGAACGAGATCAACTCGAAGTTGACGAAGAACCAGGCCCGCGCCGTCGGCAAGCCGGTGCTCCTGGGCATCACCAAGGCGTCGCTGCAGACCCGCAGCTTCATCTCTGCGGCTTCGTTCCAGGAAACGACCCGCGTCCTCACCGAAGCGTCGGTGCAGGGCAAGATCGACACCCTGGACGGGCTCAAGGAGAACGTCATCGTCGGCCGCCTCATCCCGGCGGGCACGGGAGCGGGCATGCAGCGCATGCGCATCGCGGCATCGAGCCGCGACGCAGCGCTCCGCGCCGCGCACCGCAAGCTGCAGGAATCCTTGATCGCCGCCAACACGGCCGAGGAAGAGCACGCAGCCGAGCTGGCTCAGGGCCCGGAAGCCGCGATCAACGCCGATCCGCTCGCTGAAGTCGCCCCGAGCGGCACCGGCACGGATGCCGATGCAGGCGATTATCTGCAGGACTAAGTCCGTCAGATAGCTGATCAAAAGAAGAGCCCCGCCAGAGCAATCCGGCGGGGCTTTTTCTTCCCCCTCTCTCCCCTGAAGGGGAGAGGGACAGCCCCAAAACCATTTTCCTACAGCCCAACCGCCATGTTACGCCCCCTCCGCTCATTCTTCCCGTGAACCTGCCCGGCCATTCCCGGACTCGCGACGGAAGCGGAAACTGACAATACTGACGGTTTGGTTGTGCGAACACATCAAATTCGTCAGCTTTCACAGCGCGCCGCTCCCCGGCCCCGCTGTGGCGAGACTGCAATAGCCTGGGGGAAGGACAGGCATATGGCGCCGCGCGGCTTTGCCTTTTCGCCCCAAGCCGCTATCGAGCATCGCGATGAACGTGTCCGACCTTCGCATTGCCATGTTCAGCGGCAATTATAATTATGTACGCGACGGGGCGAACCAGGCCCTCAACCGCCTGGTCGATTATCTCCTCCGTCAGGGCGCGTCTGTGCGCATTTATTCGCCGACCGTGGCGGAGCCTGCGTTCGAACCGAAGGGCGACCTTGTCAGCGTCCCCTCGCTCGCCATTCCCGGCCGCGCCGAATATCGCGCGCCGCTGATGATCCCGCCTTCGGTCAAGCGTGACATCAAGGCGTTTCAACCCAACATCTTCCACATCGCCAGCCCGGAGATCCTGGGCCATCGCGCGGTGACGCTGGCGCACAAGATGGACCTGCCGGTCATCGCGTCTGTCCACACGCGCTTCGAAACCTATTTCCGTTATTATGGCGCCGCCTTCCTCGAGCCCATCGTCGAAGCCGGGCTCCGCCGCCTCTACCGCCGCTGCGACGCCATCTTCGCGCCGTCCGAAAGCATGGCGCAGTGCCTGCGCGAGCAGCGGATGAACTATAATGTCGGGATCTGGACGCGCGGCATCGACACCGGAATTTTCGATCCGGCCCGCCGCAGCCTAGAATGGCGCCGCTCACTCGGCATCGAAGACGACATGCCGGTCATCGGCTTCGTCGGCCGTCTCGTCATGGAAAAGGGCCTCGACGTTTTTTCGGACACGATCGACCGCCTCGAAAAGCGGCAGGTGCGCCACAAGGTGCTGGTCGTCGGCGAGGGTCCGGCCCGCGAATGGTTTGAAAAGCGGCTTCCCAATGGCATATTCGCGGGCTTCCAGGCCGGCAACGATCTCGGCCGGGCGGTGGCGTCGATGGACATGCTGTTCAACCCGTCCGTCACGGAAACATTCGGCAATGTAACGCTCGAGGCGATGGCCGTGGGCCTGCCCGTCGTCGCAGCGGCAGCAACAGGCAGCGAGAGCCTCGTCACCGACAATGTCACCGGGCGCCTCATCCGGCCCGGCGCCATAGACGCCTTCGCCGATGCGCTGGCTCATTATTGTCAGGACGAGGCGGCTCGAAAAGCCGCAGGCGCTGCCGGCCGCCAGATCACCGCCCATTATGGCTGGGACGAGGTTAACCAGGCCCTTGTCGACGCCTATATCCGCGTGATCCGCGAGCACGGCTCAGCAGGCCGCCCGCCGACGAGCCCGGTCCCTTAGGTTTTCGCCTATTTTAAGATCGATGGCGAGGGCCAGCGATTGGCATTCCGTAGCGCTGTTATGCCTCGTACCGCCAATTAAACCTCAGTGGCGCCTCGCGGAAAGCGAAGGGGTTAAGGTGGCGGGCGAGGACGTCGTTGGTCCGTATCTGCTCGGCTGCACTATCGTTCATAGCCGTTCGATCCGCCGCGCTGCCTCATCGATGATCTCCGCCATGTCGTGAAGCATCTGGTGGGGCATATCCTCCTGATGCAGGCGGTGAGAGATGACGGCGCCAAGATTGGTCATGGCGCGTCCCACCGGCGTGGCGCCATGACGCCGCTGCCGCGCACCGACGGCATTCAGGCGTTCGGTCAGCGCATCGACTTCATCCGCCTTTGCGGCCAGATATTTCAGGCCATCGTCCGTCACGCGGAAGAGTTTGCGCGATCCCTCCGCGGGCGCCTCCTCGATATGTCCCATATCCTGAAGCATGGTGAGAGTTGGATAGATGACGCCGGGGCTTGGCGCATAATGGCCGCCCGTCATCTCCTCGATCGCGCGGATGAGGTCGTAACCGTGGCGCGACTGTTCCGAGATTAGCTTTAAGAGAACGAGTCGCAGCTCGCCGCCGTCGAACATCCGCCGTCCGCCATGGCGCCGTCCGCGGCCCTCGCCGCGATGCCCTTCACCCCAGCCGCCAAAGGCCCATGTACCCATGCTTTGTCCAAAACGCATTTTTCAGCCTCCTTCATATCGACGCATATCTAAGATATATCTTAGATAGATTCAAGGGAGTTGCGGACTGAGACGCTGCGTCTATATCTGGGCGGTGCCTGATCTTTTCCCCGACGACCCGCAAATTTCTGCGCTGCGGAACGAGACGCCGGCTGGCGCACCGCTTGCCGATCGCATTCGGCCGCGACAGCTGGAGGATGTTGTTGGCCAGGAACATCTGACGGGGCCGGACGGCGCGATCGGGCGGATGGTCGCGGCGGGGCGCTTGAGTTCCATCATCCTGTGGGGTCCGCCCGGCACCGGCAAGACGACGATCGCCCGCCTTCTAGCCGATGCCGTGGGCATGCGCTTCGTGGCGATTTCCGCGGTTTTTTCGGGTGTTGCCGATCTTAAAAAAGTGTTCGCCGAGGCGAAAGACCATGCGCGGATCGGACGGCAGACCCTGCTGTTTGTGGACGAGATCCACCGCTTCAACCGTGCCCAGCAAGATGGCTTCCTGCCCTATGTCGAGGACGGTACTGTCGTCCTTATCGGCGCCACCACCGAAAATCCCAGTTTCGAGCTGAACGCGGCCCTTCTTTCTCGTGCGCAGGTACTGATCCTCAACCGGCTCGACACCAAAGCTTTATGCCAGCTTCTTGATCGCGGAGAGGCGCTGATGGAGCGCCCCCTTCCCTTGACTGCGGAAGCGCGCGACGCGCTGGTCGCTACCGCAGATGGCGATGGCCGCTTCCTGCTCAATCAGGCAGAGACTTTGTTCTCGGTCCAGCTCGATGAACCGCTCGATCCCGCCGCCTTGTCCGCTTTGCTCCACCGCCGCATGGCCGTTTACGACAAGGACCGCGAGGGTCATTACAACCTGATCTCCGCGCTTCATAAAAGTCTGCGCGGGTCCGATCCGCAGGCGGCACTCTATTATCTGGCGCGGATGCTGGTCGCGGGCGAGGAGCCGCTTTACGTGCTCCGCCGCCTTGTCCGCTTCGCTTCCGAGGATATCGGTCTCGCCGACCCGCAGGCACTGGTCCAATGTTTGGCCGCGAAGGACGCCTACGACTTCCTCGGCTCTCCGGAAGGGGAACTCGCCATCGTCCAGGCGTGCCTCTATCTCGCCACGGCGCCCAAATCGAATGCAGCCTATGTCGCCCAGAAGGCGAGCTTTCGTTCGGCTCGCGATACCGGCTCGCTCATGCCGCCGAAAAATATTTTGAACGCGCCAACCAAGCTGATGAAACAAGTCGGCTATGGGAAGAATTATCGCTACGATCATGATGCACCGGAAGGCTTTTCCGGCGACAATTATTGGCCAGCGGAAATGAGCGCGCAGACTTTTTACGAGCCATCTCCACGCGGGTTTGAAGCGAAGATCGCGGAACGGATCGCTTATTGGGATGCGCGGCGCGCGGAAATGCGCGAGAATGACGAAAAAGGGGAAAGCAGATGATGATCTATCCGCAAGAACAACCGGCAACAGCCGTGTGGCAGCATGAGGCGGAGGTCTGGCTGCCCCGCGTCCTCGGCGCCCTCGCCATCCTCATCGTCGCCTACATTCTCGCCCGTGCCGCCAAATGGGCGATCGCCAAGATGGTGGACCGCATTCCCGCCCTTCAGCGTCACAATGAAGCGGAGCCAGGCAAGACCCTTGGCAGTTTGATTGGCGATATCGCATTCTGGCTCATCCTGCTCGTCGGCATCCTTCTTGCCCTTCAGCCTTTGGGCCTTGCGCAGGTGCTGGAGCCCGTGCGGCAGCTCACCATCAACGCTTTCGCCTTCGTTCCGAACGTCATTGCGGCGGGGCTCATCTTCTTCATCGGCCTCGTCATCGCGAAGATCGTGAAGCGCGTCGTCGAAACCGCCCTCCTGGCCGCCAATGTCGACGGCTGGCTGCGGCGCACCGGCCTTGTCGAGACGGCGGGCACCGCGCCCGCGGCGACGGCGGAAGCGCCTGCGACGGTCGCGGCCGGGCGCCCCTCGATCAGCCGGTCGATCGGCCTCATCATCTTCTTCCTGATCATGATCCCGGTCACCATCGCTGCGCTGGATTCCCTCGGCATCGCGGCGATTTCGGTGCCTGCGACGGAAATGCTGAACGCGATCCTCCTTGCCATTCCCAACGTGATCGGGGCGCTGATCCTGATCGCCATCGGCTATATGGTCGGCCGCCTTGCCAAGAGCGCGGTGGAGCAGATCCTGCCGTCCATGGGCTTCGATCGGGCAGTGAGCGCATTGGGCTTCGCGCCCGAAAGCACCACGCCGTCGCGGACGGCGGGCATGGTCGTGATGATCGCGATCCTCCTCTTCTCCTCGATCAAGGCGGCCGAACTGCTGCAATCGCCGATCATCGCCCTGATGCTGGCCCAAGTTCTGGAGCTCGGCAGCCGCATCCTCTTCGGCACCGGCATCATCCTGGGTGGAGTAATCATCGCGCGGATCGTGTCGAACCTCGTCACCAATTCGGGCACCGAAGGCTGGCTTCCCGCCATCCTCAAATGGTCGATCATCTCGCTCGCCGTCGCCATGGGCCTGCGCTTCATGGGCCTCGCGAACGAGATCGTGATCATCGCCTTTGCGTCGATCATCGGATCGGCTGCCGTCGCCTGCGCCCTCGCTTTCGGTCTTGGCGGGCGGCCCACGGCGCACAAGCTGCTGGAGCAGTGGACGGATGGAAATCGGGCACCGAAGGCGCCAACCGCTCCGCAGGCTCCCGCCGCACCGACGGAAAGCGACCGCCTGCCACCATTGGTGTGACGGCTCCAATGCCTGAAGCCCTCCCCCTTGAGGGGAGGGACTAGTGGAGGATTTCACCCGCTTCGCGGCAATCGATTGGTCCGGTGCGAAGGGGCGACGCCACAAAGGCATCGCCGTCGCAATTTGCGATGCCGGAATGGGCGCCCCTCGCCTGATCCACCGCGACAAGCCCTGGTCGCGGGCAGAGGTGCTCGAATGGCTCCTTGCCACCTCCAAGGAGGCACCGACCCTTTACGGCTTCGACTTCAGCTATGCCCCACCCATGGCCGAGCGCGGCGCCTACCTGCCCGGGGAAGTGGCCGTCCCTGCCGACGCCAAAAGCTTCTGGGCCTATGTCGACGCTCTCTGTTCCGACGAGGATCTGGGTGCCGCAAGTTTCCTCGAAACCCACCACCGCCCGCATTTCTATTTCGGCGCGGCGGACGGCGTGAAGAGGGATTTCCTGCATCACCGCGTTTGCGAGCACGCCTTCAATGCCTTGGGTGGAGGCAAGGCATCGACCCTCTATGACGCGATCGGTGCGTCGCAGGTCGCCAAAGCGAGCTATGCCGGCATGCGGCTCCTCAACCGCTTGCAGGGTCAGCTGCCGGTTTGGCCGTTCGACCCTGTGCCGAATGAAGGAAGCCTCGTCGTTGAAATCTACACCCGCGTGTTCATACTGATGGCGGGGCGAAGCGGACGGAAGGTACGCACGCTCGCCGAACTGCACACCGCGCTGCATGCACTCGGCAGCGATCCTGTGGCGCTCACCTCCGATCCAAGCGACCACGAAACCGACGTTCTCATCGCCGCAGCAGGCCTTCGCCGCATCGCGGATAACCCGTCTTATTGGGCGCCAGCGGCCCTCACGCCGGAAATAGCGCGTACAGAGGGCTGGACCTTCGGCGTGCGTTGAAGCATGGAGGCGCGGCGCCGGGTTAGCTCAGCTGGTAGAGCAACCGCCTTGTAAGCGGTAGGTCGTCGGTTCGAGTCCGACACCCGGCACCAGCCCTCCTTCAAATCGCTCAGAATTGCGGACCATCGCGAAATTTAGGATTTCCGATCACCGCTGTATCAGTTTAGTATGACGCCTATGCGTTTTTTCGGCCGTGGCGCGAGCGCCTACCCGCCCTCCCCCGAAACCCTGTCGTCCGGCGCGATGCCGCCCTATCCCGGCCCGGGGCTCGACCTTGCGCCACCGCGCAAATCGCGGTGGCGGTGGTGGAAGCGCGGCTTCTACCTGTTTTCCGCGCTGTTCGCGCTGCTGATCGCCTGGCTCGCCATCACCGCGCCGCTTTCAAAGTCGCTGGAGCCGATCGCACCACCCAGCATCACCCTCATGTCGGCGGATGGCAAACCGATAGCCCGGCGCGGCGCGATCATCGAAGCACCGGTCGTATTGTCCGAACTTCCCGATCACGTTCCGGCCGCGTTCCTCGCCATTGAGGACAGGCGATTCAACAGCCACTTCGGCATCGATCCGCGCGGCATTGCCCGGGCGATGTGGAACAATATCAAGGCGGGCGGGATGCGGGAGGGCGGCAGCACGATCACGCAGCAGCTTGCCAAAATGTCCTTCCTGTCGAACGACCGCACATTCGGGCGAAAGGCGCAGGAAGCCGCCATTGCCCTGTGGCTCGAAGCGTGGCTGACCAAGGATGAAATCCTCACCCGCTACATCTCCAACGCCTATTTCGGCGACAACGTCTATGGTCTCCGCGCGGCGGCCCATCATTATTTCAACCGCGATCCTGATGAATTGACGGTCGCGCAATCCGCGATGCTGGCCGGTCTGATGAAGGCCCCTTCCCGCCTCGCCCCGACCAAAAATCTGAAGGGCGCGCAGGACCGCGGCAAACTCGTCATCGGTGCGATGGTGGAGACCGGCGCCCTGACGCCTGCCGAGGCTCGCCGCGCCAAGCCCGCCCGCCTCAACCTCGGGCCGGTGAAGGATCTGCCGAGCGGCACCTATTTCGCCGACTGGGTGCTCCCTCAGGCTCGCGCCGCAGCAGGCACGGGCTATGGCGAGCAGACGATCGAAACGACACTCGACAGCCGCCTTCAGGCGCTCGCCAACCGCGTCGTCCGCCGATCGGGGGCGGGCGCCAACCAGCTGGCTCTCGTCGCGATGCGGCCCGACGGCCAAGTCGTCGCGATGGTTGGCGGCAAAAGCTATAAGGACAGCCCGTTCAACCGTGCGACGCAGGCCAAACGTCAACCGGGGTCGACGTTCAAACTGTTCGTCTACCTTGCCGCGATCCGCGACGGCATGACCCCGGACAGCCAGATCGAGGACGCACCGCTGACGATCGGCAACTGGTCGCCGCGCAATTCGGATGGGCGCTATCGCGGGACGATCACCCTCAAGCAGGCGTTTGCCGCGTCGAGCAATGTCGCCGCCGTACGGCTTTCCGAACGGGTCGGCCGCCCGGCGGTGATCGAGGCCGCGCGTGACTTTGGCATCACCAGTCCGCTTGCCGACAATCCCAGCATCGCGCTCGGCACGTCTGGGGTCACCCTGCTGGAAATGACTGCTGCCTACGCCGCCGTTGCGGCGAGCGCCTATCCCGTGAAGGCGCACGGTATTCCGGAGGCGTCCGAGCAGGGCTGGTTCGATCGTTTTTGGGGCGACCAGAGCCGGATCGGGGGATGCACGTCAGAGATGCTGCACGATCTGCTTTTCGCCTCGGCCAATGAGGGCACGGGCCGCGCAGCGGCGCTCAGCGAACCGACTTATGGCAAGACGGGGACGACACAGGACGGCCGCGACGCCATCTTCATCGGCTTTTCCAAGGATCTTGTCGTCGGTGTCTGGGTCGGCCGCGACGACAACAAGCCGGTCAGCGGCCTCGCCGGCGGCGGCCTCCCCGCCCGCATCTGGCGCGACTTCATGGGGGAAGCCTTGGGCGTTGACCGCAAGACGCTGCCGGAGCCCGCAGCCCTCGAGGATGAGGTGAACGGGAACACGTCGATCAACGCGATCTTCAGTGGGGAAGAAGGGATCATCGATCTGGAGATCGAATCGCCGATCGGAACGGTAAATGTTCCGATCCCGGTTAATCCCGAAGCACCCGAAAAGGCGCCAACGATCAGGATCGCCCCCCCGCCTCCGGCGCGCGAGGACGAGCCCGATGCTGCTCCTCCACAGGAATAATTGGCGGAACGTTGCCCCAAAGCCACAGACCAGACTCTTAAGACTCAAGTGGCTCAGCTTAGGTCTTAATCCTGTCACAGAATCGTCGTAGGCGCCGCGTCGTGCCCGCTGCACCGCAACATGCAGCGGACATCTCGACGACGAACCGGCGCTCGGCCGAACCTTTTTGGGGGTTACATCACGTGAGAATTCTTTCGCTTCTTTGCGCGACCACCGCGCTCGCCATCCCGGTCGCGGGTTATGCGCAGCAAATCACGACTGAAATTGGCGGCCAGGTCACCGACCAGGCAGGCGCAGCAGTTTCGGGCGCCACCGTCGTCATCACCGACACCCGCACGGGTGCGGAGCGCACCTTCACCACGACGGGCGATGGCACCTTCTCCGCGCGTGGCCTCACCACGGGCGGCCCTTACACGGTGACTGCAACGGCTCCGCGTTTCCAGGGACAAACCGTTGAGCAGGTTTTCACCAACCTTCAGGGCGAAACCCGCCTGACCTTCGCGCTTGAAGCCGAAACCGCTGGCGACGAGGTGATCGTGGTCACCGGTTCGCGCGTCGGCCTGACGCAGCTCGCGACCGGTCCGGGTACGTCATTTGGTGCGGAAGTTCTCGAAGCGGCTCCGTCGTTCAATCGCGACGTGCGTGACATCATTCGCCTCGACCCGCGTGTCAGCCTTGATCGCGACGACGGCGATACCGATCGCATCTCCTGCCTTGGCGGCAACGACCGCGGTAACGCCTTCACTGTCGACGGCATTACCCAGAGCGACGTTTACGGTCTTAACGACACGGGCTTCTCGGCTCGCAGCTCAACGCCGCTCCCCTATGACGCGATCCGCGAAACGCAGGTTCAGTTCGCGCCGTTCGATGTCGAATATGGCCAGTTCACGGGCTGCGCTATCAACGTCGTCACCAAGGGCGGTACGAACGAGTTCCACGGCTCCGCGTTCTTCGAATATACCGGCGACGAATTGCAGGGCGACCGCCTTGCCGGTGAAGATCTTGAAATCGCCAGCTTCACCGACAAGCGCTGGGGCGTTTCGCTTGGCGGCCCGGTGATCAAGGATCGCCTGTTCCTGTTCGGCGCCTATGAAAAGCACAAATCGTCCGATCCTCTGGATGAGGGCCCCGTTGGCGCAAATCCGCGCTTCTCGACTGAGTTCACAGCGATCACTCAGGAAGCTTTCGATCAGGTGTCAGCAATCCTTCGTGACACCTACGGCATCGAAACCGGCGAAATTCCGCGGACTCAGCCGTTTACGAATGAGCGTTATTTTGTCCGCGCCGATCTTCGGATCAATGACGACCACCGTCTCGAAGCGACCTATCAGCATCTCGAAGAGGCAGAAGTCCGCACCGACGACTATTTTACCAGCAACCAGAATTCGGCGCAGCTGACCGGCATCAACACGTTCCTGCGCCATGGCAGCGTTTCGGACTATTATTCCGGTCGTCTCTATTCGAACTGGACGGACCAGATTTCCACCGAGCTTCGTTACTCGCGTTCGGAAATCCAGGATCGCCAGGATCCGGTTGGTGGCGGCGAAGCGCAGTCGGATAATCCGATCCCGCGCATCATCGTCGGCGTCACCAACGGCGGTCGTGCAGGCACCATTCTGGCAGGACCGGGCATCAACCGGACGGCGAACGATCTGCGTTCGACCATCGAGCAGTATAAAGCCAGCATGAACGTCGACTTCGGCGACCACCAGGTGAAGTTTGGTGCCGAGATCAACAAGGCCGACGTATTCAACCTGTATGTTGCCAATGCCACCGGCACTCTCGTGTTCCGCAACATTGCCGATCTCCAGGCTGGCCTTCTGTCGCCGGGCACGGGCAATAACACGACGGGTACGTTCCCGGATCAAGTCACCGGCGGCGCAACGGAAGGCGCGTTCGGCAACTTCACCGCCAGCGGCGACGTCACCGACGCAGCGGCTCAATTCCAGCGCAGCATCTATTCGGTCTACGCGCAGGACGATTGGCGCGTAAATGACAGCCTGAACGTTGTTATGGGCGTTCGCGCTGATTGGTATGACGGCGACCGTCCCGAACTCAATCAGAATTTCGTCAACCGTTACGGGATCGTCAACAATACGGGCTTCAGCAACATCGATCCGGTTGTTCTGCCCCGTCTTGCCGCGACCTATGACGTAAACGATTTCAGCGTCTTCTCACGGACGCAGGTTCGTGCGGGCGTCGGCATCTTCTCCGGCGGTGATCCGCTGGTGTGGTTCGGTAATGCCTTCCAGAATGATGGCAGCACCTTTGCCCAGGGAACGCTCCAGTCGGCCGGATGCCCGGCGCAGAGCGCGACCACTCAGGTCGACGTTGTAGTCAACGGTGTCTTCACCGGAATTCCCCAATGCGTTGTGGACGCTGCCTCGGCCAGTGCGGCCGTCGGCCAAGGTTCGACGCAGTCGATTGATCCCAATCTGAAGATGACCACGGTTCTCCGTGCCAACCTCGGCATCGAGAGCGAGCTGAACTTTGGCGAAGGCTTCTTCAGCGGTTGGCGGGTCAATCTCGACTATATCTGGAGCCGTTATCGCAACCCCTTCTCGGTCGTCGATCTCGCCCAGGCAGTCGACACGCGCCTCGGGGATGGCGGCTACACCATCGACGGCCGTCCCATCTACCGGCAGATCGATCTGGACCGCGCTGGCTGCACGGGCGAATTGGTGGCGACCGGCTCGCCGCCTGTCTACCAGAACATCAATGCCGCTTGCTTCTCCACAGCACGTGTCGACGAACTGATGCTGACCAATGCAGGCAGCTATAACAGTCAGATCGCCTCGTTCCTGCTGTCGAAGAACTTCGGTCGCGGCGTCTTCACTGAGGGCGGCAACGTCTATTTCGCCCTTGGTTATGCCTATACCGATGCGAAGGACCGCCGTAACTTCTTCAACTCCACTGCCGGCTCTAACTACGACAACGTCGCAGCTTTCGATCGGCAGGATCCGGCGGCATCGACCGGTTTTTACAGCACGAAGCACAACTTCACGCTGTCGACCACGTTCCGCGAGCAATTCTTTGGTGAAAACGATACGACCTTTGGCTTCACCTTTGTCGCGCGGTCCGGTCGTCCGTACAGCCTGACCTACACTGGCGGCGGCGTGTTCAACGCTTCGGCGTCGGGTAGCGACAATGCGCTGCTTTACATCCCGACCGGTGTGGACGATCCGAACCTGTCGCCGTCGTCGAACCCGGAAGCTGTCGCTCAGCTGGTGAACTTCCTCGGCACCATCGATTGCGACAACGACTATCGGGGCCGTACGATTGCTCGCAATACTTGCGAGAACGATTGGTTCTTCGATCTCGATCTGCGCTTCTCCCAGGAGTTGCCGGGGCCGCAGGGTCTCTTCGGGCGTCGTGACACGATCGAAGTTTACGGGATGGTCGACAACTTCCTGAACCTGCTCGACAGCAGCTGGAACACCTTCCGCCGCCGTTCGACCCAGGGCTTCCAGGATCTCGCTCAGCTCGACACCAGGACGTTCCCGGCGGGCGTTGATGCGGATGGTAGGTACATCATTCGCACATTCAACGGCGGCACTTATGAAGATGATAACGCCCTGAAGACGAGCGCGTCGCTTTGGCGTTTGAAGGTTGGCGTCAGCTACAAGTTCTAAGTAGCAGATTGTCGATTGAGAAACCGGCGGTGGGCGACCACCGCCGGTTTTCTTTTGCCTTAGACGCGGGTCGTCGTCCGCTCACGGCGTTTGTCGTAGATTTTCTTCGCTGCATAACCGCCGGCCAAGGCGAGCCCCAATGGGCCGAAGGCGCGGCGGGCGATCATGGGGGCGGCCAGGCCGATGAGGGCGCCGCGGCCGCCTTCGTTGCGACCGGCTAGCTTCTTGCCGATGAAGGCGCTGGCAATCTTTCCAAGCATATGTTTCTCCGTCGAACCGATTGTGGCATTTGCGGGAAAAGCGCCGGACCGGCGCTTATTGTTCCGCGAAAGGACGAGGGATGGCCGAGCCGAAGCCCAAGATCAGCCACCGTGAATATATCGAGCGGCTGGCGCTGACCCTGCTCATCGGCGGCCTCGCCCTCTTATTCTGGGCGCTGCGCGACGTTTTGATCCTCATCTTCGCGGCGGTCCTGGTCGCCGTCATTTTTCGCATTCTCGCCAACCCCATCGGGCGGCGGCTGGGCGTTCCGCACGGTGTGGCGCTCGGCATTTCGGTGCTTATCGTCATCGCGGTGTTCGCGACATCCATGTGGCTGTTCGGCGCGGAGATCGTTGCGCAATCGAGCACGTTGCAACGGACAATCCCGGGCGCGTGGGAGCAGTTGCTTCAGCGGCTGGAGCCGATCGGCCTTGCCGATCCGCTCCGGCAATGGATGGCGGGTGTCGGGCGGGGCGACGGTGTCGTGTCCAACATTGGCGGTCTCGCCCTTTCCTTCGGCAATGGCCTTGCCGACACATTGCTTGTCCTGTTCGGCGGCATCTATCTGGCGGCCCAGCCGGACCTTTACCGGCGGGGCGTCATCAAGATGATCCCGCCGCGGGGCCGGGGCCTTACCGCCCGCGCGCTGGACGATAGCTGGAAGGCGCTGCGGCTGTGGCTGCTCGGGCGGCTGGTATCGATGGTGACGGTCGGCATCCTGACCTTCATCGGCCTGTCGATTATCGGCATTCCTGCGGCTCTTACCCTTGGCCTCCTTTCCGGCATTCTCGAATTCGTACCCTTCCTCGGGCCGATCGTATCGGCGATCCCCGCCGTCCTTCTCGCCATCGCGGTCAGCCCGGAGGCGGCGTTGTGGACGATCGGGCTTTACCTTCTGGTCCAGCAGATCGAGGGTAACCTTCTCGAACCGCTGGTCCAGCAGCGTGCCGTGACATTGCCCCCTGCCCTGCTCCTCTTTTCCCTCGTCATCGGCGGGTTGCTGTTCGGCGTACCCGGCATCCTCGTCGCGGCCCCCTTGCTCGTCGTCATCTATGTGATGGTGAAACGGCTCTATATCCGCACCGCCCTCCACACCCGGACACCGATACCGGGCGAGAAAGTGCGCTAGCGGATAAGCAGCTCCGCCACCGCGTCCACCACCGCATCGACATCGAGGCGGTAATAACGATAGAGGTCGCCCAGATTGCCGGTCTGGCCGAAACGATCGAGCCCAAGCGGGCTGACGCGATGGCCGTGGACGCCGCCGAGCCACGAAAGCGCGGCGGGTGCGCCGTCGAGCAGGGTCACAAGGCCCGCATTGCGCGACAAGGGCGCGAGCAATTTTTCGATGTGGCTTTGGCCTGCATCGCCGCCCGCCCAACGTCCGGCCATGCCCTGGCTCCAGCCGCGATGGAGGAGGTCGGGCGAGGTGACGGCAAGGAGGCCGAGGCCGGGGAGGTCGTCATTCAAGGCTTCCCATGCGACAAGGGCTTCAGGTGCGATGGCGCCGGAATAGATGATGGCGGCCTCGGCGCCCGGCGCGGGTTCGCGGAGCCAATAGGCGCCTGCGATGGCGTCGGTTTTCCACGCCTCGTCCGGGCGATCAATCTGCGCGATGCTGCGCGTGGTGAGACGGAGATAGATGCTTTCACCATCTTCGCGCTGCATCAGGCGGAAGCCTTCTTCCATGAACAAGGCGAGTTCGTCGACGAAGGCGGGTTCGTAATGACGCAGTCCCGGCTGGCCCATCGCGATGAGCGGCGGGTTGATCGACTGGTGCGCGCCGCCTTCCGGCCCGAGCGTCACGCCGGACGGGGTCGCGACGAGCATGAAGCGCGCATCCTGATAACAAGCGTAGTTGAGCGCATCGAGGCCGCGCGCGATGAAGGGATCGTAGACGGTGCCGATCGGGAAAAGCCGCTCGCCGAACAAATCGCCCGCGAGGCCCATGGCGGCGAGCATCAGGAAGAGGTTGTTTTCCGCAATACCGAGCTCGACATGCTGGCCCGCCTGGTGTCCGCTCCACTTTTGCGGGCTGGGGATTTTCGCCTTGGCGAAGACGTCGGGAAGCTCGCCGCGCCGGAACAGGCCGCGCTGGTTCACCCAGGCGCCGAGATTGGTGGAGACGGTGACGTCGGGCGATGTCGTCACGATCCGGTCGGCGAGCGCCCCGCCCGCGCGGGAGAGATCGAGCAAAATCTTGCCGAACGCGGCCTGCGTCGATTGCTCCTCGCCCGCAGGCGGCGCGATGGCCGGGACGTCGGCGACATTCCAGGGACGCGCACGCTTTTCGCGGGCGATGTGGGCGCGTTCGACCACAGTCTTCACAGCTTCCGCGCTGTTGCCGCCGAGGCCCGCATAAGGCGCCCATTCGTCGCCCTCTGCGATCCCCATACGGCTGCGGAGTTCGGCAATCTGGCCGGGGTTCATCAGGCCAGCATGATTGTCCTTGTGGCCCGCGAAGGGTAGGCCCTGCCCCTTCACCGTATAAGCGATGAAGAGGGTCGGCACATCGTCCTGCGCGCCGTCGAAGGCTTCGACGAGCGCCGCCATGTCGTGGCCGCCGAGGTTCGTCAGGAGGGAGTGGAGAGCATCGTCGTCGCGTGCGTCGAGGATCGGCTTCACGTCCGGCGCGTCGTTCAACAGCCGTTCGCGCCACGCCGCGCCCCCGAGATAGGAGAGCGCGGCATAATCGGCATTGGGCACGGCTTCGAGCCAGTCGCGGAGGGCCGCGCCGCCTGTCTCCTCAAACGCGGCTTCCAGCGCCTTGCCATATTTCAGCGTGACGACGCGCCAGCCGCAGCTCGCGAAGATTTCCTCGAAGCGGCGGAACATGCGGTCGGCGGTCGTGGCGTCGAGCGACTGGCGGTTATAATCGACGATCCACCAGCAATTGCGGATGTCGTGCTTATAGGCCTCGATCAGGCATTCGTAGATATTGCCTTCGTCGAGCTCCGCATCGCCCATCAGCGCGACCATGCGGCCCGTCTCTTCCGGCGCCAGCATATTGTGGGCGACGAGATAATCCTGGATCAGCGAGGCAAAGGCGGTGATCGCGACGCCGAGGCCGACCGAACCGGTGGAGAAATCGACCGGAATCTTGTCCTTGGTCCGGCTGGGATAGCTTTGCATCCCGCCAAAACCGCGGAAATTCTGAAGCTGCTCCAGGCTCTGTGAACCGAGCAGATAGTGGATGGCGTGGAGCACCGGCCCGGCATGGGGCTTCACCGCGACCTTGTCGTTGGGGCCCAGCGCATGGAAATAGAGCGCGGCCATGATCGCGGTCATCGACGCGCAGCTTGCCTGATGGCCGCCCACCTTCAGCCCATCCACGCTCTCGCGGATGTGATTGGCGTTGTGGATTGTCCAGGAGGACAGCCAACGCAGGCGATCGTCGAGGAGACGGAGGGCTTCAAGGTCGGGCGCGGTTTTCGTGAGCATCAGGCGGCTTTAGCGTTATTTGCGCAGAAGGTGCAGAGGACAAAACACGTCATTCCAGCGAAAGCTGGAATCTCTTCTAGCCTTTTAAAGAGAAGTGAGATTCCGGCTTTCGCCGGAATGACGTGGAGAGCGGCGGGGCGCGGAAGCTGACAGTGTTGATGCTTTCGCACGACGAAACTGTCAGTTTTGACAGTTTTCGGTCGTGTCCAGCCGCTCCGCCGCCCGCTCGAGCGCGCTCAGAGTGCGGAACAGGGCGCGGTGATCGGACCTTTGGACGAAGCCGATCAGGCGCCCGCGATAATAGCGAGGAACGAGCATCACATCGTCCCGCATGCCCGGCAATGCGGCTTCCAGCGCGACGCCGATGCCACAGGCAAAATCCTGAGCGGCATCCCAGGCGGCGGCGAAACTTTCAGCGCCGGGCTTCCTGCGCAGCGCATAAGCGGTCTGGCGGCTCTTCCCCTCGCGACGGGCGGCGACGGACGGGCCGTCACCGCGTGCCAGAGAGATGATGAAGCGGCGCTGCGCGTCCGCCGTCCAGCCATCGTGGCGAGCGCGCGTGGAGACAGGCGTGAAGCGCAGGAAATCGGGAAGGTCGTCCATGGCGGTGAACCTAAGCCTATGACCATTCTGTAGGAAAATGGTTTTTGCTCTCCCACCCGCTGGCACTGATGGCCGAAGGATGGTTATAGCCGAGCTTCGACAGGCTGGGCCCTACCGAGGTTGTTTATGGGTGGATGACGTGACGGTTGCAGCCGCGCGCGGTGGAGCTTTGGACATATCTGTGGGTTGATCCAATCGACAGGGAGTCAGGCCATGGACGAAGCCGAAGCCGAGCTGGTGAAGGCCGAAGTGATCGCGCTTCAGGCCGTTTTGATGTCCGTGTTCCGTCGCATCGTCGTCGACCGCGCCGATCTCGCTCCTCTCTTCTGCCAGGCGTTCGACGAGGCCGAGACGATCATGGCGGGCGTCGCCGTTAAGCTCGGCCTTGATGCCCCTGTAGGGTCAATGGCCGGCGCGATGAAGATCGTGGAAGAGCTTCGCCGCGCCGTCATCCCTGACGAGAGCGCCTGCCGTCCTGTACCCACAGCGAAGCGCGATGAGATCGCGCCCGGCTGAGCGGCCGCTTTGATCTTCCCGCTCCTCTTCGGCTAGACGAGCAATGTGGATCGATATGACAGAAACGCGCGGCTGCTGGCCATCTCGCTCTCAGCATTGGCCGGATATGTCGATGCCGTGGGCTTCATCGAATTGGACGGCTATTTCGTCTCGTTCATGAGTGGCAATTCCACCCGACTGGCCGTCGGAATTGCCGAACGAGCGAGCGAAGCGGCCTTGGCAGGCGCTCTCATTTTCACCTTCCTTCTCGGCGTGATCGGCGGATCGTTAGCGGGCCATCTGGCTGGCCCCCGACGTCGGCCCGTGGTGCTGATGTTGATCGCCGCCCTCCTTTCGACGGCCGGTGCGGCAGGCATGGCGGATTTGGCCGTCGTCGCAATTCCTGCAATGGCTTTCGCTATGGGCGCGGAAAATGCGACTTTCGCGCGGAACGGAGAAGTTACCGTCGGCCTGACCTACATGACGGGGGCATTGGTGAAGATCGGACAGCGCCTGACGGTCGCGCTGCTCGGCGGCCCGCGCTTTTCCTGGCTGTCTTACGCATTTCTTTGGACTGGATTGATCTGTGGCGCGGTTTTGGGGAGCATCGCCTACGGCCGCTTTGGCCTTGGGGCGTTATGGGCGCCCGCATTGCTAGCCCTTTTCCTAGCGTTTTTTACGCGAAACGAGCCCGGCGACGAGGGATCAGGCTGCGCCTGATCCCATCGGAACGATCACCGCATCGAGAGCAGTTTCAGCGGGTTTTCGATCAGCTTCTTCAGATCCTGCATGAAACTCGCGGCGTCCCAGCCATCCACCACGCGATGGTCGCAAGAGATGGAGAGGTTCATCCGCTTGCGGATTTCGAGTTCGCCGTCGATGACGACCGGCTTTTCCTCCACCTTGTTGACCGCGATGATCGCGACTTCCGGGCGGTTGATGACCGGGGTCGAGACGACGCCGCCCATGGGCCCCAAGCTCGAAATGGTAATGGTCGAGCCGCTGAGTTCCTCGCGCGTCGCCTTGCCGGTGCGGGCGACGTCGGCAAGGCGCTTGATTTCGGCGGCCAAGGCCCAGATGTCGCGGCTTTCAGCGTTGCGGATCACCGCGACGGAGAGGCCGTTATCGGTCTGGGTCGCCATGCCCATATGGACCGCGCCCGAACGGGTGATGACATTGGCTTCGTCATCATAACGGGCGTTGATCTGCGGATAATCGGCCAGCGTCCGGCTCATCGCCGTGATGAGGAAGGGGAGCAGAGTGAGCTTCGGGTTGCTGCCTCTGTCCGCATTTATCATCGCCCGTGTCTGTTCGAGCGCGGTGACGTCATATTCCTCGACATAGGTGAAATGCGGGATGCGGCGCTTTGCTTCCTGCATATTCTCCGCAATCTTGCGACGCAGGCCGACGACCTTGACCTGTTCGTCAGCGCGCGGGGCGTAGCCACGCGCGGAGACCGAACCGCCATTGTAGAGGAGATAGGCGTCGAGATCGGCGTGGCGAACG
The DNA here is from genome assembly GCF_003012815.1 of Allosphingosinicella vermicomposti. Classification (GTDB taxonomy): domain Bacteria; phylum Pseudomonadota; class Alphaproteobacteria; order Sphingomonadales; family Sphingomonadaceae; genus Allosphingosinicella; species Allosphingosinicella vermicomposti. Next base: position 409,470 of record NZ_PXYJ01000002.1, read on the forward strand.
CGGTCCGATGCGGTGCGGACCTGGGCGAGGTCGATACCGAGATCGCGGGCGCGCTGGCGGACTGCGGGCGAGGCGAGGACGTGCGCCTTCTTCTCTTCCGCACCACCCTCGTTCGTGCCGAGCGCAGTCGAGGCGCGCTGTTCGGTGTCTGTGACACGCCCCTCGACTTCGCTCGGGACGAACGTCTCTTGGGTGGAGGGGATTGCTTCCTCGATCTCGGGTGTGGGTTCAATCAGCCCATCGCCGAGCGCCACGGTATCGTGCCGCTCTTCCTCGGCCGGAGCGGCGACTTCGCCCTCCGTTTCGAACACGACGAGGACGGAGCCGATGGCGATCTGGTCGCCCACTTCGCCCGCGAGCGAGACGACCTTGCCGGACACCGGGGCTTCCATTTCCACGGTCGCCTTATCGGTCATCATGTCGGCGATCTGCTGGTCTTCCTTGACCATATCGCCGACCTTGATGTGCCATGCGACGATTTCGGCCTCCGCGATGCCTTCGCCGATGTCGGGCAGCTTGAATTCGAAGCGCGCCATGAGGGTCAATCCTCCAATGCTTTTTTAAGGGCGATGCCGAGGCGCGTCGGCCCCGGGAAATAGGTCCATTCCAGCGAGTGCGGATAGGGCGTGTCGTAGCCCGTAACGCGCTGCACCGGCGCTTCCAGATGATAGAAGCAGCGTTCCTGCACCAGCGCCGCGAGTTCAGCGCCGAAGCCGCCGGTGCGGGTCGCTTCGTGGATGATGACGCAGCGGCCGGTCTTCTTCACCGACGCTTCGATGGTGTCGATGTCGACCGGAACGATGGTGCGCAGGTCGATGACTTCCGCGTCGATGCCCTGCTCTTCCGCCGTGGCGAGCGCGACATGGACCATCGTGCCGTAGGCGAGGATGGTCACGTCATTGCCTTCGCGGGCAACCGCCGCCTTGCCGAGCGGCACGGTGTAATAACCTTCTGGCACTTCCGCCGCCGGATGCTTGGCCCAGGGCGTCACGGGACGCTCGTGGAAGCCGTCGAACGGGCCGTTATAGATGCGCTTGGGTTCGAAGAAGATCACCGGATCGGGATCCTCGATCGCGGCGATCAGCAGGCCCTTGGCGTCATAAGGGTTGGACGGGATGACCGTCTTGATGCCGCAGACATGAGCGAAGAGCGCCTCGGGCGACTGGCTGTGCGTCTGGCCGCCGAAAATGCCGCCACCATAGGGCGAGCGGAACACCATCGGCAAAGTCCATTCGCCAGCCGTGCGGTAGCGCATGCGGCCCGCTTCCGACACGATTTGGTCGAAGGCCGGATAGATATAATCGGCGAACTGCATCTCGACGACGGGTTTCAGGCCATAAGCCGCCATGCCGATCGCGGTGCCGGCAATGCCGCCTTCCGCGATGGGCGTGTCGAAGGCGCGGGTCTTGCCATATTTCTTCTGGAGGCCCGCGGTGACCCGGAAAACGCCGCCGAAATAGCCGACATCTTCGCCCATCACGACGATGTCCGGGTCGCGCCCCATCATCACGTCGTGGGCGCTGTTCAGCGCCTCGATCATGTTCATCACGGTCATTTGCGCTTCGCCTCCGCTTCCGCGAGCGCTTGTTCGCGCTGTTCCTGTAAGTGCCAGGGCAGTTCGGCAAAGACGTCGTCGAACATGGATTCGACGCTCTGCGCCGCTTCGCCGCCGAGGGTTCCGAGCTTCTCGGACTCCTTCTGCGCCGCCTTCACTTCCTCGCCAAGCTGATCGAGGAGCTGTTGGTGGCGTTCCTCATCCCATTCGCCGAGGCCGATGAGGTGGGCCTTCAAACGCATCAACGGATCGCCGAGCGGCCATTTCGCGCCCGCGCCCTGCGGCCGGTAGGCGGAGGGATCATCGGACGTGGAGTGGCCTTCGACGCGATAGGTGAAGAGTTCGATCAAAGTCGGCCCGAGGTTCGAGCGGGCGCGGTCCGCCGCCCAGCGGGTCGCGGCATAGACGGCGAGCGGATCGTTGCCGTCGACGCGTAGGCCCGGAATGCCATAGCCCACGGCGCGCGCGGCGAAGGTGGTGAGTTCGCCCCCCGCAATGCCGGAGAAGCTGGAAATCGCCCACTGGTTGTTCACGACGTTCAGCACCACCGGCGCGCGATAGACACCCGCGAAGGTGACGGCATTGTGGAAGTCGCCTTCCGCCGTCGCGCCGTCGCCGATCCAGGCGGCGGCGATGCGACTATCGCCCTTGATCGCCGACCCCATCGCCCAGCCCACGGCTTGCGGATATTGGGTGCCGAGATTGCCGGAGATGGTGAAGAAGCCCTTTTCCCGATCCGAATACATGATCGGAAGCTGGCGGCCCTTCAATTTGTCGCCCGCATTGGAATAGACTTGGCACATCATCTCGGTCAGCGGATAATCGCGCGCGATGAGCAGGCCCTGCTGGCGGTAGGTGGGGAAGCACATGTCGTCGCGGTCGAGCGCATGGGCTGCGGCCACCGCCACTGCTTCCTCGCCAAGCGACTTCATGTAGAAACTCGTCTTGCCCTGCCGCTGGGCGCGGAACATGCGCTCGTCATAGACGCGCACCATCGCCATGTCGCGAAGCATCCGGCGCAAAGTATCTGCGTCGAGGCGCGGATCCCAGGGGCCGACAGCCTTCCCATCGTCGTCGAGGACGCGGATCAGGGTGTAAGGAAGGTCGCGAATGTCGGCGGGCGCGACGTTGATGTCGGGGCGGGCGACGCTGCCCGCAGCCGGAATCGCGACGCCGCTGAAATCCACCTCTTCGCCGGGACGCGCATCGGGCTCCGGTACATGGAGAGAGAGCGCCGGGCGGTTGCGGCGCTCGTTGCTGCTTGTCATCCTCTATCCCTTTCGCGGCCGGCTTCAAGCGGCCGTTGATGGGGCCTCCTAGCAGATTTTTTGGCCGATGCATCCCTTGTGCGCGGCCATTGCCAAAGCCGCGCTTTTCCGCGACGAAACGGCAAAGAAGAGAAGGGCTTCCAGCCATGATCCTGTCACGTCTGATTGGCGCATTCGCATTGGTGATTCTCGGCGGCTGCGCGAGCGTTCCGCCGCAACCGGCACCCGCTTTCTACGTCGTGCGCCATCTCCATACGCCCGAAGGCTCGACCGATCCCGATCTGACGGAAGAAGGCCAGCGGCACGCGCGGCTGCTCGCCGACCGGTTCGACAAGGGGGGTATTGCCGTCATCTACGTCAATTCCACAAAGCGGACGCAGCAGACGGCGGCGCCGCTTGCCGCGAAGCTCGGCCTGACGCCCAAGATGTACGATCCCAAGGACACGGCGGGGCTGGTGGCGATGATGAAGGCGGAGGCTGGGCCGGTGTTGGTCGTGGGGCACAGCAATACCGTGCCGGATATCGTGGCGGGGCTGGGTGGGGAGCGGCCCGCTCCCCTCTCCCACCCCGACTTTGGAGACATTTGGAAGGTCGAGCGCGACGGCACGACCGCTCGGGATAGGATCCGCTGATCACTTTTCTTGTATCCCGCCCCATCTTTTCCGTTCGCCCTGAGTAGCCGGTGAGCTTGTCGAACCGGCGTATCGAAGGATTTCCAAGCGGAGTGCTTCGATACAGGTCTTCGACTTCGCTCAGCCCCTACTCAGCACGAACGGATAAGAGGGTGTAACGAAAGTGGGCGTGTTCAAAGGTCCACGACTTCCGCGATGGTTTCGAGCTTGCGGATGCGTTCCTTAAGGTCCGCCATCTCGATCCGCTCGAAGGCCGTCTGGCCGTGCCCGTCGGGACGGTGGCCGGCCAGCTCCAGCCGCTTGAGGTCGAGCCAGCCCTGCCAGCCCTTGAGGCCAGCGAAGGCGGCGATGCCGAGGCCGGAGAGGCTGGCGGTCGCGACGGTGATGAGGGTGAAGGGATCGCTCATTGTCTTTCTCCCCTATTGATCCTTAAGCCTTCAGCGTAGTTCTTCGATTTCGCGCGCGAGGCTGCTGTTGGTGTTGGTGACATAATGTTCGACGCTGGCGAGGCGGCGGTCGATGTCGCGCATGTCGGTCTGCACGTCGCGGACCGAGGTGCGGGCGACGGGCCGTTCGAGGTCGAAGCGGGGATCGCGCTGCCAATCGGCCCGGGCGGCCTTGGGCGCCAGCCAGCCAGTCAGCACATAAGCGATCAACGTCCACGGAAAGCCGCCGAGCAAGGTGGCGACGACGACGCCGACACGGACGAGCGTCGCATCCCAGCCCATCGTGCGGGCGATGCCGGAGCAGACGCCCATCCATTTACCATTGGCTTTATCGAGTGCGAATTTGGGGCGGGTAGTCATTATCATTCTCCCTTGATCCTGTTTCAGGCCGCTTCCCCGGCGGCGATATGGCGCGCTTTCAGCGCCTCAAGTTCGGCTTCGATCTTTTCTTCGTTGCGAAGCTCGGCGATTTCTTCGTCCAGAGTTTTAGGCGCGGCGAGGGCGAGCGCCTCGACATGACCCTCGGCGAGGTCGACGCGGCGTTCGAGCAGGCTGAACTGGCTGAAGGCTTCTTCCGTCTTCGCGCCGGAATAGAGCTCGCGGAGGCGGGCGCGGTTGTGGGCGCTTTCCATCCGGCTTTGGATCGCATTCTGGCGAGTGCGGGCTTCGCGCAGCTTGGTCTGTAGCTTGGCGATATCCGCTTCCGATGCCTTCAGCGCGTCTTCGAGAACGTGAATTTCAGCCTCCAGGCCTTCGGCCATGCCCGCAGCCTTCTGCTTTTCGACGAGCGCGGCCTTGGCAAGATCCTCGCGATCCTTGGAAAGGGCTAGCTCGGCCTTCTCGACCCATCCGTCCTGGATCCGGTCGAGCTTGGCGATCTGGCGGCGCAGTTCCTTCTGGTCGGCGATCGAGCGCGCCGCGGACGCGCGCACTTCGACCAAAGTTTCTTCCATTTCGAGAATGATCATCCGGATCATCTTGGCGGGGTCTTCGGCCCGATCGAGCAGATCCGTCACATTGGCGGCGACGATGTCGCGTGTTCTGGTGAAGATGCCCATCAGTGAAAACTCCTTGAAAAATCCAGATTCCGCCAGCCGGGGGCTCTGACCCTGCGGGATGAAGAACGGGATCAGATCCGCCCGGCCGACCGTGATCACGTCAGGCATTGACGTGACCCGTATTCTGAGCGGCGGCGGCGTAGGTGACCGGCGCGGTTTCAACCGCGCGGGCCGGGCCGATCGCGGCGCCGACGAAAGTGGTGGTGAGGACGAACGTGCCTAAAATCGCGGTGGCGGTCCGTTGGAAATCACTTTTGAAGTTGATCATCGTCTTGGCTCCCTAACCCTGTCTGATCCGCCAGTCCGGCGGCTTGCCAACAGCATTTCAAGAGCCGTGCCAAATGCGGAAAGCGGCGGAAAAGCTGGTGAAATGGGGGTTCGACTTGAACTATTGAATATTCATCCGCCATTCATTGGGAAAATATCCCAAATGTCGGGACGCACTTTTTAACGTCATGCTGGACTTGTTTCAGCATCCATGCCGGTGACATCGCGATGGTGTCACGATGGACCCTGACACAAGTTCAGGGTGACGAATTGGACTTGGGGGCAGGGAATATAGCGCCAAGCACATGCTTGCATTGCCCGCCATCCCGGTTAAGAGGCGCGCATTCGCATGGACCCGGTGAAAATCCGGGTGGCTATTCCGGCCGCCGATCCGCCGGATAACATCACACATGTTAGAACCTTTACGCCGCCTCATGCGGCGCCATGTGCCTTGATGTGGACTTCCCTATGACCGAGACTTTTTCCAATTACCGCAGCCAGTGGTTTAGCGACGGCCCCGGCATGCGCCGCGACATTTTGGCGGGCATCGTCGTTGCCCTCGCGCTCATTCCAGAAGCCATCGGATTTTCGATCATTGCGGGCGTCGATCCGCGCGTCGGCCTTTATGCCTCCGTCGCGATCGCGATCGTTATCGCTTTTACCGGCGGGCGCCCCGGCATGATTTCCGCCGCGACGGCGGCAGTGGCCGTGGTCGTCGTGCCGCTGGTGCGCGATCATGGCGTCGATTATCTGTTCGCGGCCACCATACTCATGGGCCTTATCCAGATCGTCGCAGGCCTCCTCCGCCTCGACCTCCTGATGCAGTTCGTGTCGCGATCGGTCATCACCGGCTTCGTCAACGCGCTCGCCATCCTGATCTTCATGGCGCAATTGCCGCAGCTGACCGGCGTAACCTGGGAAGCCTATGCGATGATCGCGGGCGGGCTTGCCATCATTTACCTGTTCCCGCGCCTGACCAAGGCCGTCCCCTCCCCCCTCGTCGCGATCCTGGTGCTGAGCGCGATCAGCATCGGCATGGGACTGTCAGTCAATAGAGTGGGGGATATGGGCGCGCTTCCGGAAGGGCTTCCCGCCTTTGCTCTTCCCAATGTGCCGCTGACCCTCGACACGCTACGGATCATCCTGCCTTATTCGCTGACCATGGCCGCGGTCGGCCTGCTTGAATCGCTCCTCACCGCGCAGATCGTCGATGACATGACGGACACGGAGAGCGACAAGAAGCGGGAATGCGCGGGGCAAGGCAGCGCCAATATCGTCGCGGCCTTCTTCGGCGGCATGGGCGGCTGCGCGATGATCGGCCAGTCAGTGATCAATGTAACGTCGGGCGGGCGGGGGCGGCTGTCGACTTTCGTCGCTGGCGCCTTCCTTCTATTCCTGCTTGCCGTGCTGGGGCCGTTTGTCGGGCAGATTCCGATGCCCGCCCTCGTCGCGGTGATGATCATGGTATCCATCGGGACGTTCAGCTGGAATTCGATTCCGAACCTGCGCCGTCATCCAGCAACGTCATCCGTCGTCATGGTGACGACAGTGGTCGTGGTCGTCGCCACTCACGACCTCTCGCTCGGCGTGCTGGCGGGTGTGTTGCTGTCTGGCATCTTCTTCGCTGCCAAGGTCCAGCGCATGTTCGCAGTCGAGCGCAGCCTGTCCGCCGATGGCACCAAGGCCACCTATTGCGTGACCGGGCAAATCTTCTTCGCCTCTGTCGACCGCTTCACCCGCGCCTTTCAGGTCGAGGATGATGCCAAAAACGTGCTGATCGACGTATCGGCAGCGCATTTCTGGGACATTTCCGGCGTTGGCGCGCTCGACAAGATTGTTGCCCGTTTGCGCCGCGAAGGCCGGTCCGTCGAGGTGGTCGGCTATAATCGCGCGAGCGCCGACATCATCGACAAGTTCGCCTTGTACGACAAGACCGGTGTCGAGATCGGCGCCGTGCCGCACTGACGGATTAGTCGATCACCGTTTGCTGGATGGGCGGAGCGCGGAAGGGGCCACGGCGGATCATGCGGATGGCAGGCGGGCGGACCGCGTCCAATATCTTGCCGCCCGCCATGAACACCGCGACGGTGCAGGCCGCGAAGAGCAAGATTCCCGGGAGGCCTGGATAATGCTCGATATAATCGGCACCGCGACTCGTCGCGCCGAGCGCGAGGGCGTAGATGATCGCAAAGGCTTCGAAGCGGTTTTTGATCGTGAAGAGCCCGGCAAGTCGCGTCCACATGCCAGGCTTTGAGCAATTTCCAGACCAGTTGCGGTTTCGCGCCATTTCCTGTTCGATATGGTTAAATTTTTGTAAAGGATTTCGACAGGAACGAGCGGGACAGGCGCGCCGTTCCGGCTGTCCGTCGGGTGGGTAGGCTCGTTTCGTCGGATTTAGCATACATATCGTCATTCCGGCGAAAGCCGGAATCTCGTGGCGGGAGAGCGCCTATTCGTCCCGAGACCCCCGGCGTTCGCCGGGGTGACGCCTTTGGTCCAGCTTTGACCGGGGACAGAGGCAGATAGACGATTAAGCCAGATACCCTTTGGCTTGGGCGGCTAGGCTCATGGGATCGAAGGGTTTGGCGATGACGCCTTTGACGCCGAGTGCCTTGAACTTTTCCACCTCATGCGCCTGTGTGCGGGCGGTGATGAAGACGACGGGGATGGTGCCGGTCGCGGGATCAGCCTGCAATTTGCCGAGCGTCGTCGGCCCGTCCATATTGGGCATCATCACGTCGAGCAGGATAAGTTCGGGCTGCCATTCCGCGGCGGTCGCAAGCGCTTCGGCCCCCGAGGATGCGGTGCGCACTTGCAGATCCGGATCGAGTTCAAGCGCGAGCGAGGCGACTTCGCGAATATCATCCTCGTCATCGACATAGAGAATACGCGTCGGCATCAACCTGTCCTTCTGCTTGCATCGCCAGGCGGGGCCGTCACCAGCACTTCGACCGTATCGACAAGGCGCCCAAGGCTGGCTCGCGATTTGGTGAGCACCGCATCGACCTCGCGGGCGAGGCGCGGGTCGGCATCCTGAGCGGAGAAGATAACGATTGGAATAGGCTTGCCATCGTCGCGGCGCAGGTCCGGCAGCAGCTCGAGCCCCGATCCGTCGGCAAGGCCGAGATCGAGGATGACGAGATCGAAATCGTCCTTGGCAAGCGCGGCGCGGGCGGTTTCCAGCCCCGGGACCGAATGGACGATCGCGCGACGGTCGAATGCGGTGGCGACGATGTTCAGCACGTCGGGGTCATCGTCGACATGCAGTATGCGCGGCTGGCCATTGGCGCCAAGGTCGAGCACGTCGCGAACGCGGGCAATGAGCCGGTCGAGCGGCAGCGGCTTTTGCAGCCAGTCGACTACGGAAAGGGCCTGCGAAATTTCGCCCTCCACATCGTCCTCATGGGTGGAAACGACAATGATCGGCGTGGCCGCGTGGCGTGGATCGGCGCGGAGGCTCCGGATCAGACCGATTCCATCCTCGTCCGGCAGCAGCAGGTCGAGGATGATCGCGGCATAACGCTGCTCTTCCAGGCGGGCATGCAGGGCGTCGGCGCTGTCGACGATGTCGCAGGCAAAGCCCACTTCGCCGAGTGCCTCTTCGATCTGCGCGGCGCAGGCAGCGTCGCTGTCGCAGATAAGGATGCGCTGTTCGGCGCGGCGGGGCAGCGCGCCGTCCGTGCCGCAGGGTAGATCAACGTGAAAGACCGTACCCTCGCCCTCCACCGTGTCGAAGCTGACGGAGCCGCGCAGCCGCGAGACGATTTCCCTGACGATCGAAAGGCCGAGGCCGGTGCCGCCCTTCTGCCGCGCGTCCGAACTGTCGGCCTGCGCGAATTTGGAGAAGATACGGGCGCGGAACGCCTCCGGGATGCCGTCGCCGCGATCTTCCACCGTGACGCGATAGCGGCGGTCGAGTGGAGCGGTGGAAAGGCGTACCACTTCCCCCTTGGGCGAGAATTTGATCGCGTTGGAAACGAGGTTCGTCACCACCTGCATCAGACGATCGGGATCGGCGAGCACCTTCGCGCCTTCATCGCCAGGCTCGAGTGCCAGCTGCACCCCAAAGGAATCGGCATAGCCCTGATTGGCCTGAACCGCCTGACGCAGTAGGGGCTGGAGCAGGATCGGGCGGACGTCGAACTCCATCTTGCCGGATTCGATTTTTTCGATGTCCAGAATGTCGTTGATCAGGCGGACGAGGCGTTCGCTGTTCGAATGGGCGATTTCGATCAACCGGGCCGCCTTGTCGGGAAGAGCACCCGCCGCGCCGCCGGACAAAAGGCCGAGCGAGCCCGCGATCGAGGTGAGCGGCGTGCGCAGTTCGTGGCTGACCGTCGAAACGAACTCGCTCTTCATCTGCTCAACCTGGCGGCGCTCGGTAATGTCGCGAACGATGGCGACGAAATGCGTGCCGTCCGCCAGCTTCATCGGGCTGATCGATACATCGGTGGGGAAGGTGCCGCCATCGCTGCGCCGCGCCCAATATTCTTCCGAATGACGCGCACTGTCCGGCGCGACGCCGAGGCGCTGAAGGAAGCTTTGCGAGGCGCCCTGATCGGGGGCGACTTCAAACAGCACGCCGACGTCGCGGCGGACGAGTTCGTCCGTGCGGTAGCCGAACATCGCCTCGGCCGCCCGGTTCGCGGTTTCGACACTGCCGCTGGGATTGAGAGTGATGATCGCATCGCGCGCGCTGTCGAGGATCGCCTGCTGTCGGGCCGACGTATCTTCCAACCGGTCAAGAGCGCGGCGACGGGCCGCCATTGTCCGGGCGATCATGATCGCGGCGACGGTCAGCGACAGGGACAGCAGGGCGAGAATACCGAATGTCATCAATTGCGTGCGATAGCGCGCCCCGTCCGCACGATCCGAAGCGGCGGCGAGCCAGTTCTTTTCGGCATCGTCCATCCGCTGAATTTGAGTGCGGATGTCGTCCATCAGCATCTTGCCGCGGCCCGAGCGAACGTGGGCGATCGCCGCGCTTCTCTGACCCTGCTGGCCCAAGCGAATTGCTTCGTCGGCAAAAGCCACTTTCTGCGCTGCAAGCGCACGGAGACGCTCGACAAGCGGACTGATGGCCGGGCGGCTGCGCGCCTCATCGTCCAGCGCGGAAAGACCATCGCGCAGGCGGCCCCGCGCGGTTTGATAGGGCTGAAGGTAGGAAGGATCCTCGGTCAACAGATAGCCGCGCTGACCAGTTTCCACGTCCTGCATCAGCGAGAGCAGGTCGTTGATCTGGAAACGGCTCTGATAGGATTGGATCGCGGTCTGGCGCAATTCCCGCACCTGGCGGAATTCCTGGGCAAGGAGCAGGCCGAGGATAATCAGGGCCACCGGTATCGCGCCAATGCCGATCAGTACGGGCCAGCCCAGTCCGCGGCGTTTTACTCTGCTACTGGCCACCGATCGCGACATCGGGCCAGAGATAAGGCCGCCGGGCTCGCTGGCAAGGCGAAAAGAAGCGGGGCGCCTTCCAGCTTCCGGCCGGAAAGCGCCCCTTTTTACAGTTTTGTCTGCGATATCAGATTTGTACGGGCACCTCAGCCATGTCGACTTCCGTGTGCGGACGCCGGGCGTACCAGCCGAAGGCCGCGATGCCGAGATAGCAGATCGCCGGAACGATGAAGGCCATGCGGATCGAGGATGCGTCGGACACGAGGCCCGCGAGCGGGGGTACGATCGCGCCGCCGACGATCGCGGTGGCGAGGAGGCCGGAGCCTTCCGCCGCGCGCGTCCCCAACCCTTCCGAAGCGAGGCTGAAGATAGTCGGGAACATGATCGAGTTGAACAGGCCAATCGCCAGCAGCGAATAGCCCGCCACCGTGCCAGCCGTGTTCGCCGAGACGAGCAGCAGCAGGACGTTAACCAACGCATAGGTGGTCAGCACCTTGCCCGGCGAGAAGACGCGCAGGATGCCGGAGCCGATGAAACGGCCCACCATCGCACCGCCCCAATAGAGGCCGACGAGATGGCCCGCCGACACCTGATCAATGCCGAGCACGTCATTCTGGGTCAGGTAAAGGACGATGTAGGAGCCGATCGCCACTTCCGCGCCGACATAGAGGAAGATGCCGAGCGTACCGAAAGCGAAACGCGGACGCCTCAGCAGATCGAATGATTTGAACAGGCCACCCGAAGGCGCGGGCTGTTCGACGAGGCGATTGCGGCGCAGCCACACCGCGCCCGCGACGATGGCGAGCGCGATGGCGAGGCCGATATAGGTTTGCGTCACTACACGCGCTTCTTCGGCGCGATAAGCGGTGAGTGCATCGCCCGACAGCGCGGACGGATCGACGGTGGCGAGCGCACCCAAGATCAGCGAGGCGCCGACGATCGGGAAGATCGTGGTGCCTAGCGAGTTGAACGCCTGCGCAAAGGTCAGGCGGCTATGCGCCGTCTGCGGCTTGCCGAGCAGCGAGATAAGCGGATTGGCCACCACCTGCACAATCGTAATGCCTGCCGCGAGCACGAACAATGCGCCGAGGAAGGTGACGAACAGGCCGGACGACGCCGCAGGGATGAAGAACAGACAGCCCGCCGTCATGGTGAGCAGGCCGATCACCGCGGTGCGCATGTAGCCGAACTTGCGCACCAGCCCGGCGGCGGGAATGGAAATGAGGAAATAGGCGCTGAAGAAGGCGGACTGGATCAGCATCGCCTCAAAATCCGAAAGGACGAACAGATCCTTCAGCTTGGGGATGAGGACGTCGTTGAGGCTGGTGATGCCGCCAAAGACAAAAAACAAAATGAAAACGAAGATGCGGAGATCCGCCGGTGCGTCATCGCCGGGCGTCGCCGCGGCGCGCGCCCCATTTGCCGGAGCCAAAGCCATCCTCTTACCCTCCCTGTGAACGCTCTCTAAAAGATGCGTGCTTTTGTGCCGCGTTTATCGCGAATGTCGAGAGCTTAATCGAATGGACGTTCAAGTCCATGGTCGCGATGGTCCGCACATAGAAAAAGCCCCGCCGAACTTTCGTACGACGGGGCTTCCCTGTTCAACGGCTTAGAATTTGTAGTTGAAGCCCGCCATGAAGCGGCGGCCATAGGACTGATAGTTGCGGATCTGCGCCGGGGCGTCGTTGACGACCGACACAAATGGCTCGTCCGTCAAATTCTGGCCCTGAAGGAAGACCGACAGGCCTTCGAGCGTGCTTCCAGGCTGGAAGTCATAGCCGATCTGCGCATCGACGATGGTTTCGGCAAGCGCCCGGCGAAGCTCACGCTCGCCGCCCTGACCGGTGAACACGCCTTGGAACGACGTGCGATAACGCATGCTAGTGCGCGCGTTGAAGCCCCACTTTTCGAAGAACAAGGTGCCGTTCGCCACCCAGCGCGAATAATCGGGCATATCTTCAGAGTCCGCGTCCGGTCCCGGCTGAACCGACGTCTTGGTGTAGCCGACGCCACCGGTGAAACCGAAGCCGTCGAGAGCCGAGGTGAAGACATCGAACGGAAGAGTACCAGCCAATTCGGCGCCGTAGAGCGATCCACCCGACCCGTTGACCGGACGATCGAGCGAGCCGATCATCGTCGGGATCGGGCCCGGCGCGGTCACTGGAAGGCCGGTGTAATCGTACGGTTCGATCTCACGATAGATGTAGGTTGACAGCTTCTTGTAGAAGAGCTGCAGGCCGACATAGCCCTTGGTGCCGAAATACTTCTCGATATTCAGATCGCCGGCCCAAGCGCGGTAGGGACGCAGATAGGGATTGCCCCCCTTGCCGTTGATGCGCTGGGTTACGACGTCAAAGCCGTAATCGAGGCTGACCTTCATATCCTCGAAGCGCGGACGCTGAATTTCGCGGGCTGCGGCAACGCGGATCACGAGATCGCTCGGGAAACGGAGCGAAAGGTTGAGGCTGGGGAGAATGTCCCAATAATCGTCACCCCGGGTGATCGGCACCAGAGAGGCCGTCGCAATATTGATGAAGCCGCGCGACTTCTGCTCCGTATTCTGGGCGAGCACGCCGATATTGCCGGTCAGTTCCGCCGATCCAAGGGTCGACTGGATATCGGCCTGCAGATAAGCGGACATAATCCGCTCCGTGACAGAATAGGCCTTGGCCGGCACGTCCTTGCTGACGTTCGGAACCTTCACATAGATGCCGTCGGCAAGCAGCTTGAACGGATCGTAGCTGAGCATCGGGCCGATGCCCATGAAGGAGAGGTCGGTCGGATCCAGACGATATTCTTCCGGAAGAACCAACGAACGAGCGCCATCGGCGAGGTTCAGATAATATTCTTCCGGCGTCTTGGACTTGGTGCGATCGGTGTAAGCGAGGCCGCCGGTGAGCTTCGAGAAGAAGCCGTCGCCCAATTCCTTGCCGATCTTGATTTCGTAGCTCTTCAACTCATCGTCGATGATGCGGTCGTTATAATAGCCTTCCTGATGCCCCGTCGGCGCACCGCCGCCCCAGCCGAGCGGATCGGTAAGAACCATCAAATTCGGATCGGAATAATTGAGCAGGTGACTGGTGAAGCGCGTGCCACGACCATCGCTGACGAAGGTCAGCGTATCGGTCGCGCCGACGCCGCCACCAGGGCCCGTGCCCGCGTTCGATTCAAGCGTCAGCTCGTTGCGATCCGTGCGCGAATAGCCGAAGTCGAAGCTTGCCGACCAGCCATCGCCACCGGTGTAGGCGAGGTTCAGGCCGCCCGAAAACACCTTCGAGTTCCGCTCGTAACCGTGATTGTTCACAACGCCTTCGACGCCGGTGAAGGTGCCAGAGCGGATCAGATCTTCGTCGACCTCATCCGGCGTCAGCACCGCACTGCTCCAGAAGAGCGGGAATTCGACGCCGCGCTTGATCTGCTTGTCCTTGAAGTCGCCGTAGAAACCGTCGAGGGTGAGCATCAGCGTGTCGGCGACGCGGGCCTGTACGGTGCCCTGAAGGCCAAGGCGCTCGAGCTGCGTCGAAACCACGAACGGCTTGACGCCACCGATAACCGGCGTGCCACCCGGACCTTCGGCATAACCCCAGCTTTCGAAATCCTCAACCTGATAGGGTTCGTCGCTATAGGCGGCGGAGAGCGCGACACCGATCTGGTCGCCGCCAAACTGGCCGACATAGGTGCCGCTCAGGCGATAACCCATGTCATTGGAATCCGCATTGAGCTTGCCAAGGTCGGTGTAAACGCCCCGCGCGCCGAAGGCGAGGAGCGACTTGCCATATTCGAGCGGGCGAATGGTGCGGATGTCGACCGTGCCGACCAAGCCCTGATGGACAAGGCTGGCCTGCGGCGATTTGAAGACGTCGACGCGACTGACGATTTCCGACGGATATTGATCGAATTCGACGTTGCGCTGTTCGCCGGTCGACGTCTGCGGACGGCCGTTCAGCGTGGTCGAGGAGAGGTCGGCGCTGGCACCGCGAATGGCGATCGAGTTCGCGCGGCCAAACAGGCGCTGGGCGGTGAGGCCCGGCAGGCGCGCGATGGATTCGCCGATCGACGCATCGGGAAGCTTGCCGATATCTTCAGCCGAGACCGATTCAACGATCTGGTTGGCTTCCTTTTTCGTTGCGACCGCGCTTTCCAGAGCGGCGCGGAAGCCGGTGACGACGATTTCTTCCTCACCCTCTTCCGGCGTTGCGGCGTCCTGCGCGGCGGCAGCGTCCTGCGTGTCCGCATCCTGCGCCATGGCCGGCGCGGCGGAAAGGGCGATCATCGCGGCGCTGCCCATCAGCGCGAGACGGCGAAATTCAAAATTCATGGCGAACCTCCCAGTTCACAGGCCGTCATGTCCCCCACGAACGGCCAATTGCATCCACGGCCGACCCGCGCGCAAAAGCGCGTGCGGCCGTCCAAACTCTCCATGGTCCGCCCGTAAGCGCCCCCGGCCAGCGATCCGCCATGCTCCTCTGGCATGGTTCTCCCGCCGGCTCGCAAATTATTGCAAATCTTTGACATGCTATTCAAGCCGCAAATTTTACGGACAATTCCGGCGTGGCTGGAAAGACACAGCTGGGCGAGCAGCATTATTGGATTCACTTGGAAAAATCGCAGTGCCATGCCCGCTTGACGCAGTGAGAAGGCTTCTGCAAATAATTGCAAAGAACAAATGGGCCGGTGCAAAACCGGCTGGAGGGGAAAACATATGCGTCATCACCGGTCCGCGCGGTTCATCCGCGGCATCATATTTTCGTCGCTGGCAGGCGCCGCGCTGGCCGCCTCCCCCGCTATGGCCCAGGCGCATCTCGACCGCGCGCCGGAGGATGATTTCATCTATTTCGTGCTGCCGGACCGGTTTGAAAATGGCGATGTAGACAATGACAAAGGCGGCTTGAAAGGCGATCGTCTGAAAACCGGTTTCGATCCGGCGCATAAGGGTTTCTACCATGGCGGCGATCTGAAAGGCCTGATCGACCGGCTGGATTATCTTTCGGGCCTCGGCATCACCGCGATCTGGCTTGGCCCCATCTACAAGAACAAGCCAGTGCAGGGGCAACCGGGCCAGGAATCATCAGGCTATCACGGCTATTGGATCACCGATTTCACGCAGGTCGACCCGCATTTCGGCGCGCGCGCGGACATGAAGCGGTTCGTTGACGCGGCCCATGCCAAGGGCATCAAAATCTACCTCGACATCATCACCAATCACACGGCGGACGTGATCAAATATCGCGAATGCCCGAAGAATGATTGCGCCTATCGCAGCCATGCGGATTACCCCTATTCGGCCAAAGGCGGGGTCGATGGCGCCCGGATCAATGACGGGTTTGAGGGCGTCGACAAAGCGGGGCAGCGGAGCGGAAATTTCGCGAAGCTGACCGACCCGACTTATGCCTACACCCCCTACGTCCCGAAGGGCGAGGAGAAGGTGAAGGTTCCCGCCTGGCTCAACGATCCCGCTTTCTATCACAATCGTGGAGACACGACATTCAAGGGCGAAAGCTCCACTTACGGCGATTTTGCCGGGCTCGACGATCTGTTCACCGAACATCCGCGCGTGGTGGATGGCTTCATCGAGATTTTCGGCCAGTGGATCGACGATTTCGGAATCGACGGCTTCCGCATCGATACGGCGCGGCACGTGAACCCGGAATTCTGGCAGGCCTTCGTGCCCGCCATGCAGGCGCGGGCCAAGGCGCGCGGCATTCCGAATTTCTACATCTTCGGCGAAGTGTTTGAGCCCGATCCCGGCGCGCTGGCCCGCTTCACGCGGGTGGACGGCTATCCGACGGTTCTCGATTTCGCCTTTCAGTCGGCGGTGAGCGAGGTTGTCGCCCGCAACGCGCCGACCGAGAAGCTCGCCACCTTGTTCAAGATGGACGCGCTGTATGAAGGCGGCGAGGCGACGGCGCGGAAATTGCCGACCTTCCTCGGCAATCACGACATGGGCCGGTTCGCGACCTTCGTGCGGCAGGGCAATCCGCAGGCGAGCGAGGAGGAGGTGCTGAAGCGCTACCTGCTTGGCCATGCCATGCTGATGTTCTCGCGCGGGGTGCCGGTCATTTATTATGGCGACGAGCAGGGTTTCTCCGGCGACGGGCACGATCAGGATGCGCGCGAGGACATGTTCCCGAGCCAGGTCGCGGTGTATAATGACAACAAGCTTGTCGGGTCAGCTGCATCCACCGCTGCGTCGAATTTCGACACCGTCAGCCCCGTCTACCAGGCGATCGCCGGAATGGCCGCGATCCGAAAGGGCGACGCGGCGCTCCGCTCCGGCGAGCAGGTGGTGCGCGCTTATGGCGACACGCCGGGGCTGTTCGCTTTCTCCCGCAAGGCGCCGTCGGGCGGCGGCGAGACTTTGGTGATATTCAACACGGGCGCGACGCCGGTTTCGGCCAATGTGCAGGTGGATACGGCCTCGGCCAATTGGACATCGCTGCACGGGTCTTGCGCGCCGGTTTCGACTGCACCTGGGAGCGTCAAGGTGAATGTGGCGCCGTTCGACTATCTCGTGTGCAAGGCGAACGGACGGTGAGCGAACTGATCTTCGACACGGCACCCGAAGGCCTGACCGGCACCATTGCGGGCAAGGAGCCGTGGTGGAAGGGCGCGGTCATCTACCAGATCTATCCGCGCAGTTTCGCGGATTCCAACGGTGACGGGGTGGGCGACCTGCCGGGGATCACCGCGCATCTGGACCATGTCGCTTCGCTGGGCGTGGACGGCATCTGGCTGTCGCCTTTCTTCACATCGCCGATGAAGGATTTCGGCTACGACATCGCGGACTATCGCGACGTCGATCCGATCTTCGGGACGCTCGCCGATTTCGACGCGCTGCTGGCGCGGGCGCACGAACTGGGCCTCAAGGTCGTGATCGACCAGGTTTATTCGCACACGTCGGATCAGCACGCCTGGTTCAAGGAAAGCCGGTCGAGCCGCGATAATCCCAAGGCCGACTGGTATGTGTGGGCCGATGCGAAGCCGGACGGTTCGCCGCCGAACAATTGGCTCAGTGTCTTCCACGGCCCCTGCTGGACGTGGGACACAAGGCGCGGCCAATATTATCTGCATAATTTCTTGTCGAGCCAGCCGAACCTGCATGTGCATAACCGGCAAGTGCAGGAGGCGTTGCTCGAAACCGCGCGCTTCTGGCTGGACCGGGGCGTCGACGGCTTCCGGCTGGATGCGATCAACTTTTCGATGCACGATCCGGCTTTGACCGACAATCCGCCGGTGCCGAAGGGCTTCGGGCGCGGCGTGCTGCCCTTCGATTTCCAGCATCATTTCCACAATCAGTCGCATCCCGACATTCCCAAATTCCTGGCGCGGGTGCGGGCGTTGTTGGACACATATGACGGCGACCGCTTCACCGTGGCGGAAGTGGGCGGTGAACAGGCCAATGAGGAAATGCGCCTGTATACGCGCGGGCACGATCACCTGCACAGCGCCTATGGCTTCAACTTCCTTTATTCGAAGGGGGTGACGTCCGCCCTCATCCGCGAGACAATCGACATGTGGCCGCAGGTTGAGGGCGAGGGCTGGCCGAGCTGGGCTTTTTCCAACCACGATGCGCCGCGCGTCGTTTCGCGCTGGCTTGGCGCACGAGACCGAGACGCCTTTGCGCGGCAGGCGATGCTGCTGCTGATGGCGCTACGGGGTAATGTTTTCCTCTATCAGGGCGAAGAGCTTGGCCTGCCGCAGGCCGACGTGCCGTTCGAACGACTTCAGGATCCCGAAGCCATTGCCAATTGGCCGGAAAGCCAGGGCCGCGATGGTGCACGGACGCCCATGCCGTGGCAGGCGGATGCGCCGCAGGCCGGTTTCTCGCCGGTCGAGCCATGGTTGCCCGTCGATCCCGCGCATATCCCGCTGGCCGTCGACCGTCAGCAGGCGGATGCGAACAGCCTTCTCCACTACACCCGGCATTTGATCGCATTGCGGAAGACGCTCCCGGCGCTGCGCTATGGATCGATCGAGCCCGTTGAGGCGGCCGAGCCTGTGTTGGCATTCGAACGCGCTTATGCCGACGAACAATTGCTCTGCGTGTTCAACCTCGGCGAAAGCGCGGCAGGATGGACACTGCCCGAAGGCTGGACGATCATGGAGAGCATTGGCGGGGGCACGGCCACGGCCTTGCCACCCCATTCAGGCTATATCGCCCGCCGCTGATGACGGGCCGGTCAGCCGCCGCAGGATTCCCGCACGATAAGATCGGTCGGCATGCGTTCGGATCTGATGTCTCCAACGCCGCCGCCATCGAGCAGCTTGGATACGAGCAGGCGTCCGGCGCGCGCGGTATCCTGCATGATCGTGGTGAGCGCCGGGCGGCTGTAGCGGGCAAAGGGCACGTCGTCATAACCGACGACGGACACATCCTCCGGAACCGTGCGGCCGTGGTGGAGCAGGGATCGGATTGCGCCAAGAGCGATCAGGTCGGATGCCGCGACGACGCCATCGAACGCGATGCCGCGCGCAAGCAGGGAGTCCATCGTCGCTTCACCCGATTCCACGGTGAAATGGGCAGGCACCAGCAAGGCCGGGTCGTGGGCGATTCCGGATTGGTCCAACGCTTCGAAATAGCCGCGCAGACGCTGCTGCACTTCCGGCGCTTCGCTGTCGCCAAGGAAGACAATGCGCCTGCGGCCGAGTCGGGCGAGATGCAGCGTGGCGCGGCGCCCGCCAAGCAAATTGTCGCTGCCAACCGAGCAATAAGCCTGATCCGGCAGCTGCGCGCCCCACACGGCAAAACGCCCCTCCGTTTCGGACAGGCGGTTGAAGGCGGCGTGGAGGGAGCTTTGGCCAAGGAAGATGACGCCGTCGGCACGGCTGGTGGTCATCGCGGCGAGCAGGTCATCATAGCTGGTCGGCGCGAAATGACTGACGACGAGGTCGCACCCCCTTTCCCGCGCGGCATCGCCGACGCCAGCGAACAATTCGAGCGTGAAGGGATCGTCGAGTTGCACCTCGCGCGCCTGCGGGCGGGGCACGACAAGCGCGATCGTGCCCGTCGCGCCGATCGGGCCCGCGGGCATGTGGCGGCGGAAGGGATAATCATGCTCCCGCGCCAACTTCCAGATGAGTTGCTTGGTCCGGTCGTTGACCGATGGACTGTCGTTGAGCGCCCGGGACGCGGTGGAGATGGACACGCCCGCCAGCGCCGCTATGTCTTCCAGCCTCGTATTGCGGCGCGCCATCATGCAAATTTTGCTGCAAAGATTTTCATGGGAAGAATTGCGCAGCCTCTGCAAAGATTTTCAAGCCCCACAATGATGAAGGACGAGAGATGATCGCACGCCTCCTCACCCTGACGGCCGCCTTGCTGTCGACATCCGCGCTGGCGCAGACGCCGGCGAAGGTCAGCTCGCCCGACGGCCGCCTGACCGTGATCGTCGAAACTAGCGGCGAAGGCCGTCCCGATTATCAGGTGCTGCGCGACGGCAAGCCGGTGATCGGCCAGTCGCGCCTTGGCTTCCTTCTCACCGACGCGACGAAGCTGGAGCGCTATTTCACGATCAGCGACGTCCAGATCCGCGCGGCCGACACGACCTGGGAGCAACCCTGGGGCGAAAGCCGCTATGTGCGTGACCATCACAATGAAATGCGCGTGCGCCTGACCGAGGGCGGGGAATTGAAGCGGCAGCTCGACGTCGTCTTCCGCGTCTATAACGATGCCGTTGGCTTCCGATACGAATTTCCCGATCAGCCGCAGTTGAGGCAGGTGAACATCTCCGAAGAGCTGACCGAGTTCAACGTCGCCGAACCGGGCACGGCCTGGTGGATCCCGGCGGGCGAGTGGAATCGCTACGAATATCTCTACAACAAGACCCCGCTCGCCGAGGTGAGCCAGGCACATACGCCGATCACGGTGAAGACCGATAGCGGCCTGCACATCGCTTTCCACGAAGCAGCGCTCGTCGATTATTCCAGCATGTGGCTACGCCGTGTCGAGGGGCGAAGGCTGAAGGCGGAATTGTCACCGGGATCGGGCGGCCCGAAGGTGTCGCGCACCGCGCCCTTCAATACGCCGTGGCGCACCATCCAAATCGCGGCGGATGCGCCCGCGCTTTATCAATCCTCCAACGTGATCCTGAACCTCAACGAGCCGAACAAGCTTGGCGACGTCAGCTGGTTCAAGCCGCACAAATATGTCGGCGTCTGGTGGGGAATGCATCTCGACACTGAAAGCTGGGGTTCGGGCCCGAAGCACGGCGCGACGACGGCGAACACCAAGAAATATATCGATTTCGCCGCGAAGAACGGCTTTCGCGGCGTGCTGGTGGAAGGTTGGAACGAAGGCTGGGACGGCGACTGGTATAATAATGGCGCGGTCTTCAGCTTCACCAAGCCCTATCCCGATTTCGACATCGAATGGCTGACCAATTACGCCCGCAAGAAGGGCGTGCGGCTGATCGGCCACCACGAAACGTCCGGCCACGTTGCCAATTACGAAAGCCAGCTCGGCGCCGCATTCGATCTCTATCAGAAGCTCGGCATCGATGCGGTGAAGACGGGCTACGTTGCGGACGCGGGCGGGATCAAGGCACCGAATGCCGACGGCACGACGCGGCAGGAATGGCATGACGGCCAGTTCATGTCGAACCACCATCTGCGGGTCGTGACCGAAGCCGCCAAGCGCCATATCGCGGTCAATCCGCATGAACCGATCAAGGATACCGGCCTTCGCCGCACTTATCCGAACTGGGTGTCACGCGAAGGCGCGCGCGGCATGGAATATAATGCCTGGGGCGCGCCGCCCAATCCGCCTGAGCATGAGGCGGAACTGGTCTTCACCCGGATGCTGTCGGGCCCGTTCGATTTCACGCCGGGCGTGCTGAGCCTTGAAGGGCGCGGCGGCCTTCCGCTTGAATCGACGGTCGCCAAGCAGCTGGCCAATTATGTCGTGCTCTACAGCCCGATCCAGATGGTCGCCGACCTTCCGGAAAATTATGCGAAGAACATGAAGCCGTTTCAGTTCATCAAGGACGTGCCGACCGACTGGGCGGAAACCAAAGTGCTGAATGGCGAGATCGGCGACTATGTCACCATTGCTCGCAAGGATCGCAACAGCGAGAATTGGTATCTCGGTGCAGTGTCGGATGAGCAAGCGCGGACGCTTTCGGCTTCCCTCTCCTTCCTGACGCCCGGCAAGCGTTATCGCGCCGAAATTTATCGTGACGGGCCGGATGCGGACTGGAAGACGAACGGCAAGAGCATCGTCATCGAGAAGAAGAACGTGACGAGCGCGGATACGTTGACGCTGAACCTTGCGCCGGGCGGCGGTCAGGCGATCCGGTTCGTGGCTTTGCGTTAGTAAAAAGACTCCTCTCCTTGATGAGGGAGGGTCGGGGAGGGGCGATGCCGGGGCTCAGTGACTGTCTCGACCATCACCCCCACCCTGCCCTCCCCCATCAAAGGGGGAGGGCTTCATCGCCTCGCCATTGCGAGCGAAGCGAAGCAATCCAGTGGCTTGTGGCCAGATGGATTGCTTCCTCGCTTCGCTCCTCGCAATGACGAGAGGGGTTTGGGGCTGGACAGACGGCCCAGAGCGGTTAAGCCCGCTGTGACCCGGAATGACAGATAAGAGGATGCAGGACGGGGCCCGGGGCGAATGATCTCGATTTCCTGTCAGGGAAGGATGTGACGCGTGCCCACGAACAGTGCCGAAACGCTTTTGCTCTTCGGAGCGACGGGCGATCTCGCGCAACGCATGCTGCTGCCCTCGCTCTACGGCCTCGACGCCGACGGCCTGCTGCCGCCCGCCCTCCGCATCGTCGCGACCGCGCGGAGCGAGATGGATACGGACGGCTTTCGCGCGGCGGCGAATGAGGCGCTGAAGCGCTTTGTCGATGCGGACTATCTGAAGGAAGACGCGGTCGCCCGCTTCCTCGGCCGCCTTACCTATGTCGTCGTCGATGCGTCGGATATCTCGCAATATGGCAAGCTAAGCGAAGCGGTGGGTTCGACCGCGAAGGGCCTCGCCATCTTCCTGTCCACCGCCCCATCTCTGTTCAAGGCGACCATCGCGGGCCTTCAGCAAGCGGGGCTTGCGGGCGACAATGTCCGCCTTGCGCTCGAAAAGCCGCTTGGCACCGATCTCCCTTCTAGCCGCGACATCAACGATGCGGTCGCCGCGGTTTTCCCGGAAGAGCGCACGTTCCGTATCGACCATTATCTCGGCAAGGAAACGGTGCAGAACCTCCTTGCCCTGCGCTTCGGCAATGCCTTGTTCGAGCCTTTGTGGAATGCGAGCCATATCGACCATGTCCAGATCACCGTCGCGGAAACGGTGGGGCTGGAAGGCCGCGTCGGCTTCTATGACGGCACCGGCGCGCTCCGCGACATGGTGCAGAACCATATGCTCCAATTGCTCGCCCTCGTCGCGATGGAGCCGCCCAACGAATTCAGCGCCACCGAAGTCCGCGACGAGAAGGTGAAGGTGCTGCGCGCGCTTCGCCGGATCGACGGTGCGAGCGTCGAGGCGAACAGCGTCACCGGCCAATATCAGGCGGGCGCGATCGACGGCGCCGGGGTTCCGGCTTATGCTGACGAGCTCGGCCAGCCGTCGGGCACCGAGACCTTCGTGGCGCTGAAGGCCCATGTCGACAATTGGCGGTGGAAGGGCGTTCCCTTTTACCTGCGCACCGGCAAGCGCCTCCCGCAGCGCCAGTCGATGATCGTCATCCAGTTCAAGCCGGTGCCGCATTCCATCTTCGCGTCGAAGGGCGCGGCATTGAAGGCCAACAAGCTCATCATCAACCTGCAGCCGCAGGAGAATATCCGCCTGCTCACCATGGCGAAGCAGCCGGGGCTGGATCGTCAGGGCATTCGCCTGCGCGAAGTGCCGCTGGACCTTGGCATGGCCAACGCCTTTGCCGACACGCGGCGGCGCATTGCTTACGAGCGGCTGCTGCTTGACCTCATCGAGGGCGACCCCACTTTGTTCGTAAGGCGGGACGAGGTCGAAGCGCAGTGGGAATGGATCGACGCGATCCGCACCGGCTGGGCGGCCAAGTCGGTAAGCCCCAAATCCTATGCGGCCGGCACTTGGGGGCCGAACGCCGCCATCGCGCTCACCGAGCGTGACGGAGTGAGTTGGCATGAGTAAACGCGCAGGACACCTCTCTCGTTCGTCTCGAGCGAAGTCGAGAGGCGTTCGTGAGGAGATCGTGCCAGCGCCCCTCGACTTCACGCGACGCGTGAAGTTTATCCTGAGCGCCTGCCTTGCAGGCAGTCGAAGGGCTCGGGACGAACGAGATTTGAGATTATGAGTAAGCTTCACCCTGAAATCGCGGCCGTCACGGACCGCATCATCGAACGGTCGCGGCCTTCGCGGTTGCGTTATCTCGACCTCATCAAAGCAGAGCGCGAGAACGGCATTTCCCGCCCCCGCATGAGCTGCGGCAATTTCGCGCACGGCTTCGCGGCGGCGGGCGAGGACAAGCCGGCAATCCGCGGCAATGCGGGCATGAATATCGGCATCGTCACTGCTTACAATGACATGCTCTCGGCCCACGCGCCTTATTATCGCTACCCCGAACAGATGAAGCTCTTCGCCCGCGAAGTCGGCGCGACGGCGCAGGTTGCGGGCGGCGTTCCGGCCATGTGCGATGGCGTGACGCAGGGCCAGGCGGGAATGGAACTCTCACTGTTCAGCCGCGACACGATCGCCATGTCCGCCGCCGTCGCGCTCAGCCACGGCATGTTCGAGGGTGCGGCCCTGCTCGGCATTTGCGACAAGATCGTGCCGGGCCTGCTGATCGGCGCGCTGCGTTTCGGCCATCTGCCGGCCATACTTATTCCAGCGGGCCCCATGCCCTCTGGCCTCGCCAACAAGGAGAAGCAGCGGGTCCGCCAGCTTTATGCGGAAGGGAAAGCCAGCCGCGAAGAATTGCTGGAGGCGGAAGCCGCTTCTTATCATGGCGCGGGCACCTGCACCTTCTACGGCACCGCCAATTCGAACCAGATGATGATGGAGGTGATGGGCCTCCACATGCCGGGCGCGGCCTTCGTCAATCCGGGCACGAAGCTGCGTCAGGAATTGACCCGCGCCGCCGTCCACCGGCTTAGCCAGATCGGTTGGAAGGGCGAGGATTATCGGCCACTTGGCCAGTGTGTGGATGAGAAGGCGATTGTGAATGCCGCAGTCGGACTGCTCGCGACCGGCGGATCGACCAATCACGCGATCCATTTGCCCGCCATCGCGCGGGCGGCCGGGATTGTGATCGATTGGGAGGATTTGGATCGCCTGTCCGCCGCCGTGCCGCTGATCGCGCGCGTCTACCCGAATGGTTCGGGCGACGTGAACCATTTCCAGGCGGCGGGCGGCATCGGTTTTACGATCCGCACTTTGCTGGAGAGCGGTCTGCTTCATGACGACATCATGACGGTGGCGGGCGAGCGCCTCGCCGATCATGCCCGGGAGCCGGTGCTGGATGGCGATAAGGCCGTGTGGCGCGATGGGGCGGCCGAAAGCCTCGACGAGACCATGCTTCGCCCGGCGAGCAATCCGTTCCAGCCCGATGGCGGCATGCGCCTCCTAAAGGGCAATCTCGGTCGCGGGGTCATCAAGACGAGCGCGGTTGAGCGCTCGCGCTGGACGATCGAGGCGCCCGCGCGGGTCTTCGCCGATCAGGATGAAGTGCTGGCCGCGTTCAAGGCGGGCGAGCTTGAGAAGGATGTGATCGTCGTCGTCCGCTTCCAGGGGCCCCGCGCCAACGGCATGCCGGAACTTCACAAGCTGACTCCCGCGCTCGGCGTTCTTCAGGATCGCGGGTTCAAGGTCGCTTTGGTGACGGACGGCCGCATGTCCGGCGCATCGGGCAAGGTGCCCGCCGCCATCCACGTGACGCCCGAAGCGCTGGGTGGCGGTCCGCTCGCCAAGCTGCGGGATGGCGACATCGTGCGGATGTCGGCTGAAATGGGAGAGATCGTGGCTTTGGTCGACGATTTGGACGCGCGCGAACCGGCCAAGGCGCCACCCGCGCCGATCGGCACCGGACGAGAATTGTTCGCCTTGATGCGCCATACCGCCGACAGCGCGGAAAAAGGCGCGTCGGCGATGCTGAATGCCATGGAGGAGGTAGCGTGACGGAAATCGTAGCGGTCGACATTGGGGGCACGCACGCACGCTTCGCGCTGGCGGAGGTCGAAAATGGCCGCGTGACATCGCTCGGCGACGAAGTGGTACTGAAGACCGCCGAACATGCCAGCCTGCAGACCGCATGGGAGGATTTCGGCAACCGCGTCGGACGCCCCCTCCCCCGCGCCGCCGGCATCGCTTTTGCCGGGCCGGTGCAGGGCGACCTTCTGAAGCTCACCAATAATCCGTGGGTGATCCGACCCGCGCTGATCAAGGAAAAGCTGAACGTCGACCGCTATGCCCTGGTCAACGATTTCGGCGCGGTCGCCCATGCCGTGGCGCAGCTTGGCCCGGAATATTTCCAGCATCTGTGTGGCCCCAAGCGCGACCTTCCCGAAGAGGGCGTGATCAGCATCGTCGGCCCGGGCACCGGCCTTGGCGTTGCGCAATTGCTGAAGCGGAATGGCCGCTATCATGTCATCGAGACCGAGGGCGGTCATATCGATTTCGCGCCGCTGGACGGGCTTGAAGACAAAATCTTGGGCAAACTGCGCGAACGCTATCGCCGCGTGTCGGTGGAGCGGATCGCCGCCGGGCCGGGCCTTGCCAATCTCTACGAAGCGCTCGCCGCGATCGAGAACCGGCAGGTGCAATATCGCGACGACAAGGCGCTGTGGACGGCGGCGCTCGAAGGGCATGACAGCCTTGCCGCAGCCGCGCTCGACCGCTTCTGCCTCAGCCTTGGCGCGGTGGCGGGCGACCTGGCCCTCGCCCATGGCGCATCCGCCGTCGTGATCGCGGGCGGCGTCGGCCTTCGCGTCGCCGACCATCTGCCGCGCTCGGGTTTCGCCGACCGCTTCATTGCCAAGGGCCGGTTCGAACGCCGCATGGACGAAATGGCGGTGAAGCTCATCACCTATGACCAACCGGGTCTGTTCGGCGCCGCCGCCGCCTTTGCCGGGGAATTTCACGAATGACGAAGATTGAGACGATCATGCGCACATCGCCGGTCATTCCGGTGCTGGTGGTGGAAGACGCCGCTCATGCCCGCCCGATCGCGCAGGCGCTGGTGAATGGCGGCCTTAAGGTGCTGGAAGTGACGCTGCGCACGCAAGCGGCGCTCGACGTGATCCGCGAGATGAGGCAGGTGGAAGGCGCCATCGTCGGCGCAGGCACCGTCCTTAACGAACAGGATCTACGCCGCAGCGTGGATGCGGGCGCCGAGTTCATCGTGTCGCCGGGCCTCACCGAACCGTTGGGCAGGGCCGCGATTGCGAGCGGCATCCCCTTCCTCCCGGGCATCGCCAATGCGGGCGACATCATGCGCGGCCTCGACCTTGGGCTTAACCGCTTCAAATTCTTCCCGGCCGAAGCATCGGGCGGTTTGAAGGCGCTGAAGGCGCTGGCCGGACCGTTCGGCAATGTCCGCTTCTGCCCGACCGGCGGCATCACCTCCGACACGGCGCCGTCCTGGCTGGCGGAGGATGCGGTGCTCTGCGTCGGTGGCAGCTGGATCGTCGGCAAGGGCGCCCCCGATGTCGCGGCGATCGAAGCGAGCGCGCGGGCGGCGGCGGCGCTCCAGGTTTGACCGTCTTCGTCTTCCTGCCTGCAATTTTCTTTGCGATGATGCTGGCATTGTTTTGGGTGCCAGCAGGAAAGCGGCTGCGCCGGGGGCGGAAGAAAGCCGCGGCTATTCTGCTCATCGCCCCCGTTGCGCTGTTCGGAATGCTCGCCATCGTCAGCCCCGATTTCGCTGTGGCGGTGGCGGCAGCATTGCTCCTTCCCTTCATCATGCTCTTCGGTCCGCCGCTGCTGCCAGCCTAGCAGCTCCAAGGAACCGGTTGCTTTCCGGGATGTTCGAAGTGGGACGTTCCTGCCGGAGATTATCAATGGAAGCGCAACAATTGCATCGCGGGCGGCTCATCGATCATATCCAGCTGGTCGTGAAGGATCTCCCGGCTAGCCGCCGCTTTTACGAAGCGGTTTTCAATGTGCTCGACATCCCGATCGGCGGAACGGCGGACGATTATTTTTGGGCGGATGAGCTCTTCATTTCGACCGCGAACAGCGAGGCTGCGCAGGGCAAGCTGACCGGGCGCCATCACCTCGCCTTCCAGGCGGCCGACAAGGCGATGGTCGATGCTTTTTACACGGCGGCGCTGGACAATGGCGGGACGGATAATGGCGCGCCGGGTGAGCGGCCCATCTACCATCCCGGCTATTATGGCGCCTTCGTGCTCGACCCGGACGGGAATAATATCGAGGCGGTCTATCATGGCGAGGCGAACCGTTCCGCGCCGAGTGTTACTGTCGATTTTTAGTCCGCTCGTCATTGCGAGCGAAGCAATCCAGCGGCGCCGGACCTAGCCGCAAGATGGATTGCTTCGTCGCTGCGCTCCTCGCAATGACGAACTAGCTGCTGTGGCAGGCAGGACAGCTAATGCCTTCGACATAGAGCGGTGACTTCTGCTCCTCCGCGTTGACCGGGCGGCCGCAGGGCTTGCAGAGGACGTGGGTGCCGAGTTCCAGCCCGTGGCCCACCGAGACGCGCTCGTCGAAGACGAAACATTCGCCTTCCCACAGGCTTTGGTCGGCGGGAACGGTTTCCAGATATTTGAGGATGCCGCCGTCGAGGTGGTAGACCTCATCAATCCCTTCCGACTTCAGGAAGGCGGTGGATTTTTCACAGCGTATGCCGCCGGTGCAGAACATGGCGACCTTGGGGGCCTTGGCGATTTCGTCGCGATGGGCGCGGAACCAGGCGGGGAAGTCGCGGAAGCTCTCCGTCTTGGGATCGACCGCGCCCTTGAAGGTACCGATGCCGACTTCATAATCGTTGCGCGTGTCGATGAGAATTGTGCCTGGATCGGAGATGAGGGCGTTCCAATCCTGCGGCGCGACATAGTGGCCGGTGCCCTGCAGCGGATCGACGTCCGGCTCGCCCATCGTCACGATTTCCTTCTTCAGCCGCACCTTCATGCGGCCGAAGGGCATGGTTTGCGCGTGACTGTCCTTGAAGCTTAAGTCCGCGCAGCCGGGGAGCGCGCGGATCGCGGCGAGCGCCGCTTCGATGCCTTCGTGGGTTCCAGCGATGGTGCCGTTAATGCCCTCACGGGCGACGAGGAGGGTGCCCTTGATCCCGGCTGCGGCGCAGGCGTCATCGAGCCGCGCCTTGATCGCGGCGGGGTCTTCAAAGGGAGTGAATTTGTAGAGGGCGGTGACGCGGATCATTTCGTGGTTCGGCTGAGCCTTAGGGATGCGAGCGCCGCCGCGACCATGAAGCCGCCGCCGATCAAGAAGGAGATGACCGGGGCTTGCGGATAAAGGTTGCGGACGAGGGCGCCCATCACCGTCGCGACCACAAGCTGCGGCAGGACGATGAAGATGTTGAAGAGGCCCATATAGATGCCGAGCTTGTTCTGCGGCAACGCGCCGCAGAGGATGGAATAAGGCAGGCTGAGGATCGAGGCCCAGGCCATGCCGATGCCGGCCATGGAGAGCATCAGCATGTTCGGGTCGGCGATCACCGCGAAGGAGGCGAGGCCGAGGCCGCCCGCAACGAGGTTTACGGCGTGGAGGCGGGCGGTGCCGATCCGGGCGGCGAGCTTCGGGATCAGGAAGGCATAGAGGGCGGCGATGCCGTTATAGACGGCGAAGAGCACGCCGACATAATCCGCGCCTTCATTATAGGCGGCGGAGGTCGTTTCGGTGGAGCCGAATTGGTACTGGGTGACGATCGGGGTGGCGTAGACCCAGAGGATGAAGAGGGCGAACCAGGACAGGAACTGGATCACCGCGAGGCGACGCATGGTCTGCGGCATCGCCCAAAGGTCGCTCAATATCTGGCCCAAGGCGCCGCCCGACCCGCCGGAGCGGCGGCGGAGATTGTTGACGATCTGCAGGATCCCGAAGGCGGCAAGGCCGAAGCCGAGGATGTAGAGCGGGTTGTCGAGGCCGAATTCAGCGACGACCAGAACAATGGCGGCGCCCGCGACGATCCAGGGCAGTGCGCCGCCGATCGAGGGGATGATCGAGGCGTGAGTTACTGTAGGGTTGGCTGTATGCTCGAAAGCGGCCATTTCGTCGGGCGAATATTCCTTTGTCGAGAAGATGGTCCAGAGGACTGCGCCGAGCGCCATCGCCGCACCTAAGTAGAAGGAATATTTGACGGAATCGGGCACGACGCCGGGCGCGGCGGTGTTCGACACTTCGAACACATTGTTGAGAATGGTGGGGGCGAGCGAGGCCGCGACCGCCCCCGCGCCGATGAAGACGGTCTGAAAAGCGTAGCCTGCGGTGCGCTGTTTTTCATCGAGCATGTCGCCGACGAAGGCGCGGAACGGCTCCATCGCGATGTTCAAGGAGGCGTCGAGCATCCAGAACAGGCTTGCCGCCATCCACAATTCCGAGCTGTGCGGCATGAAGATGAGGGCGATCGAGCAGAGCAAGGCCCCGGCGAGGAAATAGGGACGGCGGCGGCCTAAGGGGCCCCAGGTGCGGTCGCTGAAATAGCCGATGATCGGCTGGACGAGGAGGCCGGTGACCGGACCCGCAATCCAGAGAATGGGAAGCTCGTCAATCGAGGCGCCGAGCGTCTGGAAGATGCGGCTGACGTTCGCGTTCTGCAACGCGAAGGCGATCTGGATTCCGAAGAAGCCGAAGGAGATGTTCCACAGGCCCCAGAAGCCGAGCGTCGGCTTTTTCTTCGGCATCATCGTCACGGCAAATCCCCACCCTTCAAAGCCGCTGACATGTGCAAGCGGCGAATTCAGTTTGGAAATTGGCCAAGGCTGGCGCCCAAGTCCAGCAGATTCCCATGTCCTACAGGCGGCGGCTTTGCTATCGAAACCGCTCGGCTCAACGGGGGAGTCGGTCTTGTAGAGCGAGACACGAGGGGGAGAAAAGATGGGATCGCTTCGAATCGCTGTCACAAAACAGTCTTATGACTGTCACCAAATGCTTATCTTTGCATCCTAGGCCGTGACGAGACGATGAGCGGGGACGCGGTTCAGGACGGCGATGGCCAACAAAGTGAGGGCGATGCGCGGCGCGTGACGCTCCGCCCGGCCGCGCTGCGCATCCTGCGATCCTTGCCGCGCACCACTGTCTATACCGGCCTTGAAATCCTGTTCCTCGCCCTGCTTGCCATCCAGTGCGCGCGGCTGTTCTGGACCCTCGCAACCCCGGTGGGGCCGTTGGGGGAATGGCGCGCGACGGGTATTCAGCCGCCACGCGCGATCGATCCGCAGGCCTTTGCCGTGTTCGACCCCTTCTTCCGCCTCGACGGCGGCGGCGGACCGATGCAGGTGACCGCGCTCGCGATCAAATTGTTCGGCGTGCGCGAGGATCAGGCGTCGGGCCGGGGATCGGCGATCATCAGCACGCCCGATGGGCAACAAAGAAGTTTCGCGGTGGGCGATGAAATCATGCCGGGCGTGGTGCTGAAGAGCGTCGCATTCGACAGCGTGACGATCAGCCGGTCGGGCAGCGACGAGCAATTGTTCCTCGACCAATCATCCCCTGCCCCGGCTTCGGCGCCTGTTCAGGGCGTGGTCGGCCCCACAACGTCGGTATCTTCAATCCCGCCCTCTCCGCCTCCGCCCGTGCCGGTGCGCCCATCCTCGCAGGTGCCCGTCATCACCATGGCGCCCCCAAATGCCGTCCCGCCGCGCACCACGCGCGCCGTAGGGCCCTTGAGGCCAGTATCAAATGCGGCCGTGCCGCCCGGAAAGTAACACATGAAGCGTTTCATCATCGGCCTTTTGATCGCGACGGCGCCGGTTCCGGCCTGGTCGCAATATGTCCTGAATTTCCGCGAAGCGGACGTGCGCGCCTTCGTTGAGGATGCGGCGCGCGTCACGGGGCGCACCTTCGTCGTCGATCCCGCCGTGCAGGGTAAGGTTTCGGTGGTGAGCGAGCGGCCGCTGTCGCGTTCGGAATATTTCGAACTGGTCCTCTCGACGCTCCGCGCCAACGGCCTGGTTGCCGTGCCGATTTCGGGAGGCGGCTTCCGCATCCAACCGTCCGCAACGGCGGCGTCATCGGGCGGGCGCGTTGGCGGCAGCACCGTCAGCCCCAACCGCTTCGTCACCGAGATTTTCCGGCTGCGGAATATCGACGCGGCTTCCGCCGTCGAGACCTTGCGCCCGCTGGTGAGCCGCGAAGGATCGATCACCGCCAACCGCAACACATTGGTGGTCGCCGACTTTGGCGACAATGTGAACCGCATCCGTCAACTTATCGCGCAGATCGACCGCAGCACGGCGACCACCACGCTCGTTACGCTGAACAATGCCGGGGCGCGGGAGATTGCCGAATCCCTCGCGCAGCTGGCCGGGGGCGAGCGCGGGCCCGCGATTTCGATCGTCGCCATCGACAGTTCCAATTCCCTCGCCCTGCGCGGTGAGGCACCGGAAGTGGCGCGCTTTGCCGAGCTGGCCCGCGATCTCGACGTTCGCGCGGCGAGCGGGGCGGAAGTGCGCGTGGTGTTCCTGGAACATGCCGATGCCGAGCAGCTTTTGCCCGTTCTCCAGCAGCTTCTGGGCCAGCAAGTGACGCCGCCGTCGACGCGCACCAACCGCACGACGCGGAGCGGGGGCACGAGCAGCCAATCCGCGACAACCAATGCGGGCACGGTGCAGCCAGCCGCCACCTCCAGCGCGGTAGCGGCGCCTGCGACCGGCGAAAGCGTGTTCGGGCAGAAGAGCGCGGTGGTCACCCGCTTTGAAGGCGCGAACGCCATCGTCATCGCAGCGTCGCCCGACATTCAGCGGCAATTGGGCGAAGTGATCCGGCAGCTCGATACGCGGCGCCAGCAGGTGCTGGTCGAGGCGATCATCGTCGAGATTTCGGACAATGCGGCCAAGCAGCTTGGCGTGCAATTGCTGCTCGCCGGCCTTAAGGGGAGCAACATTCCCTTTGCCGTCACCAATTATTCGAACGCGTCGCCCAACATCCTGAC
Source organism: Allosphingosinicella vermicomposti (assembly GCF_003012815.1). Classification (GTDB taxonomy): domain Bacteria; phylum Pseudomonadota; class Alphaproteobacteria; order Sphingomonadales; family Sphingomonadaceae; genus Allosphingosinicella; species Allosphingosinicella vermicomposti. The sequence goes on from NZ_PXYJ01000002.1 coordinate 442,133, forward strand.
CGTCGCGGGCGCAATCGCCGCCGAAAAGCTGCGCAAGACGACGACGACGGTGAACGGCCAAGTTGTCACGACACAGCAGAATTCGGCGGTTGCCGATGCGCTTCAGCAGGCGGCGGTTGGCGAAATCCTGAATTCGCCGGGCGGGCTCGGCGGCATGGGCTTCCGCGCGGGCAATGCGATTTTCGGCGCGATCATCAACGCGGTGAATTCGGACAACAAATCGAACGTGCTGTCGACGCCGTCGATCATGACATTGGACAATCAGGAAGCTCGCCTGCTGGTCGGCCAGGAAATTCCGATTACCACCGGCGAGGCGCTGTCCGACAATTTCGACAATGCGTTCCGGACTGTTCAGCGGCAGAATGTCGGCATCAGCCTGGAAGTGAAGCCGCAGATCAATGCAGGCGGCACGATCAAGCTCGACCTGCGGCAGGAAGTGAGCTCGATCGCCGGGCCGGTGTCGCGCGATTTTTCAGACCTCATCCTCAACAAGCGCGAGCTTGAGACGACCATCACCGTGGATGACGGCGAGATTGTCGGCATTGGCGGCCTGCTGGACGACAATGAGCGGCGGACGATCGAGAAGATCCCGTTCCTTGGCGACCTTCCGGTGCTCGGCAATCTGTTCAAATCGAAGGGCAAGGCGCGGGCGAAAACCAATTTGATGGTCTTCATCCGCCCGACGATCCTGAAGACCACCGAAGATGCTCGGGCGATGAGCGGCCGCCGCTACGATTATATCCGGAACATGCAATATCAGCAGGATCCGGAAAGCGAGCCGACGATCGATGAACTGGTGCGCGATTATATGGGCGCCGTGCCGCCGGGCGCGGTGGCCGCGCCGCAGCCCGCCCCTGCCCTGCCACAGACGCAGACGGTGATCGAGGCCGTTCCGGTGCCGGTGAGCGAACCGGGGCAATGAAGATCGGCCGGGGTGAAGAGGCAATAGCGGACGACGCGCTGCCGGTGGCGGACCTGCCGCTGCCGGTGACGATCCCTTATGCCTTCGCCCGGCGTTTCGGCGTTGCCTTGCTTCGGGAAGAGGACGGGCATCTGGCCATCGCGATGCGGGAGGGTTCCGATCCGCGCGCCCTGATCGAATTGCGCCGCTATCTCGCGCGGCCGTTCGATGTGCAGTTCACGCCAGCGCCCGAGTTCGACGATATCCTGTCCGAGCGTTATGCGATGGACGGGCAGGCGGCGGCGGACGCGGCGGGGTCGCTGGGACTTGGCGACGATCTGGCCATACTCGCCACCGATTTGCCGACGGCGGACGACCTGCTGGACAGCGCGGACGATGCGCCTGCAATCCGCCTGATCAACGGCATCATTGCCGACGCGGCGCGGCAGGGCGTGTCGGATATCCATATCGAGCCCTATGAGACAGGGCTGTTCGTGCGGATGCGGGTGGATGGCGTGCTGCGCGAAACCCTGCGCATGCCGCCGCACGTGGCGCCGGTGGTGGTGAGCCGCATCAAGGTGATGGCGCGGCTCGACATTGCCGAGCGGCGGATACCGCAGGATGGGCGGATTTCCTTAAAGCTCGGCGGCAAATTGCTCGATGTGCGCGTGTCGACGCTCCCGAGCCGCGCGGGCGAGCGGGTGGTGCTGCGTATCCTGGACAAGGACAATGCGGGCATCGACCTCGATGTTCTGGGCATGCCCGAGCATATCAATGCGCTGTTCCGCGAGGCGATGTCGGAGCCCAATGGCATCGTGCTGGTCACCGGGCCGACGGGATCGGGCAAGACGACGACGCTCTATGCGGGTTTGCGGCTACTGAACGACGGGACGCGTAACCTGCTGACCGTCGAAGATCCGGTCGAATATGCGGTGGAAGGCGTCGGACAGACGCAGGTTAATTCCAAGGTGGGGCTGACGTTCGCGACCGGGCTGCGCGCGATCCTGCGCCAGGACCCGGACGTGGTGATGGTCGGCGAAATCCGCGATCGCGAGACGGCGGATATTGCGGTGCAGGCGTCCTTGACCGGCCATTTGGTTCTCTCGACCGTGCATACGAATGACGCGATCGGGGCGATTACGCGGCTTCGCGACATGAAGGTGGAGCCGTTCCTGCTCGCTTCGACTTTGCGCGCGGTGATCGCGCAGCGGCTGGTGCGGCGGCTGTGCCCGGCGTGCCGGGAGCCGGTGCAGGCGGAGGGGTCGGCGGGAGCTTTGCTCGGCTTCGACGCGGGCACGATCATCTACAAGGCCACGGGCTGCGGCGAGTGCAACCACACCGGCTATAAGGGCCGGATCGGCGTGTTCGAGGCGGTGCGGATCGACGAGACGATCCGGCGCCTGATCAACAGCGGCGGCGATGAAGCGGTGATCGCCAGTCACGCCTTCCGCAATGCGCCGAACCTTGGTGCGGCGGCGCGGGCGCTGGTGCGCGAAGGCGTAACGACGGCGGAGGAAGCGGTGCGCGTGTCGCGGCGCGAGGCGGACGATGCCTGATTTCGCCTATGTCGCGCTCGATCCCGCAGGCCGCGAGCGGCGTGGCGCGGTGCGCGCGGAGACGCAGGAAGCGGCGCAGATTTTGCTCGCCGGGCGGCGATTGTTCGTCACGAAGATCGAGGCCTCGGCGCAGGGTGCGGCGCCATCCTTGCTGTCGCATGGACTGTTCCGGCGGAAGAAATTGTCGGCGAAACAGCTGACCTTGTTCACGCGGCAGCTGGCGACTTTAACGCAGGTGAGCCCGCTCGAAGAAGCGCTGCGCACGATCGCGCGGCAATCGGAGCAGGAGCATGTGCGCGCGGTATTGCTCAACGTGCATGGCGCGGTGACGGAAGGGCGGCGGCTGTCCGACGCGATGGCGCGCGAGGCGGGAAGCTTTCCGGGCCTCTATCGCGCGATGATTTCGGCCGGTGAAAGTTCGGGCACCTTGCCGCAGATTTTGGAGCGGCTGGCGGATTTGCTCGAGCGGCAGGCGCAGGTGCGGTCGAAGGTGCTGAGCGCGCTGGCCTATCCAGTGATTCTTGCGGTCGTCGCGACCTTCGTGGTGTTCGCGCTGATGATCTTCGTCGTGCCTAAGGTGGTCGAACAATTCGACACGGTGGGGCAGCAATTGCCGCTGCTGACGCGGATCGTCATCGCGCTCTCCGATTTCCTTTCGAGCTATTGGTGGGCGCTGATTGCCGGGGTCGTGGCGGCGGGCGTGATTGGCGCGCGGGCAATGCGGAGCGAGGGGCTGCGGCTTGGCGTCGATACGCGGCTGCTCCGTCTGCCACTGTTCGGGCGGCTGATCCGCGACCTTCACGCCGCGCGGATGGCGCGGACGCTGTCGACCATGGTGGGAAGTCGCCTGCCCTTGCTCGAGGGGCTGAAGCTTACCACGCAGACGGTGCACAATCGCGCGCTGCGGGCGGCGTCGGCGCAGATTACCGAGGCGATCCGCACCGGCGGCAGCCTGTCGGCGGCGTTGAAGCGGGCGGGCGTGTTTCCGTCTTTGCTCGTCTATCTCGCCGCGAGCGGGGAGGCTTCGGGGAAACTGGACGTGATGCTGGAGCGCGCGGCCGATTATCTCGAACGCGAGTTCGACGGATTTACCGCGACGGCCCTGTCGCTGCTGGAACCTGCTATCATCGTCTTCATGGGCGGGATCGTCGCCACCATCGTGCTGTCGATCCTGCTTCCGATCCTGCAACTCAATACCCTCGCCGGAGGTGGTTTTTAGATGTTCTCTTTTTTTAAAGTTCGTCGCTTGGGCGCGGGGCGGAAGATTCCGTGTAAATCTCGACGAGATTCCGGCTTTCGCCGGAATGACGTTGATGGGAAGCGTAAGAGCGAGGACGGCTTTACCCTCGTCGAACTGATGGTGGTGATCGTCATTATCGGGCTGCTTGCCACCGTGGTCGTTATCAATGTGATGCCCGCGCAGGATACGGCGCGGGTGAAGAAGGCCGAGGCGGATATTGCGCTGCTGGAGCAGGCGGCAGAGATGTATCGGCTGAGCCGCCTCAACTATCCGACCGGGGAACAGGGGTTGCAGGCGCTGGTCGCGGAAGGGTTCGTGAAGCGGCTGCCCGACGACCCGTGGGGCAATGCCTATCGCTACACGGCGCCGGGCCGGAACGGGGCGCCGTTCGACATCTATAGCCTGGGCGCCGACAATGCCGAAGGCGGTGAGGGAGACGATGCCGATATCGGCACCTGGGCGAACTGATCGCGGCGCGGAGGGCGGTTTTACGCTGATCGAGCTACTCGTCGTGCTCGTCATCATGGGCCTGCTTTCCGCCGCCGTGGTCGTCGCCTTGCCCGATAGCCGGGGGTCGGTGGTGAGCGAGGCGCAGCGCTTCGCCGCGCGCGCCAAGGCGGCGCAGGACAAGGCGATTATCGACGGGCGCGCGGTGATCGTGCGGATCGACGCGGAGGGCTATCGCTTCGAGCAGCGCGCGCGCGGCGAATGGCGGGCGATGGCCGAGCCTTACACACATTATGAATGGACGGTGGGCACGGCGCCGGATGGCCCTGCCTATCTTTTGCTCGATTCCACGGGGCTGACCGAGCCCGCGAGGCTGATCCTGCGCCGGGATGAAGATCAGGCGACGGTGGCCGTCGACGCCGGGGGTGCGATCCGTGTCGGGGCGTGAGATGTACTCCTGCGAAAGTAGGAGCCTAGCCGCACAACCCGAACGACTGGGTTCCTGCTTTCGCAGGAACACAAGAGAGGCAGGCTTTACCCTCGTCGAAATGCTGGTCGCGCTGGCGATCTTCAGCCTTGCGGCGCTGGCGCTGCTGCGCCTCGAGGGCGCGACGGTGGCGACGACCGCGCGGCTTGGGGATCAGACCATCGCGCAGATGGTGGCGCGCAATATCGCGGTCGAGACGATGACCGATCCGGTGCCGCCCGCCTTCGGGACAGAGAGTGGCGAAGTGGTGAACGGCAATCGCCGCTGGCTGTGGACGCGCGTGACCGGCCGTTCGCCCGAGGCGCGGATCCAGCAGATCGAGATCGAAGTGCGCAGCCCCACCGGGCCGGAAGCGGCGCGGATGACCATCTTCCGCGATGCGGATGTTCCGGCGTGAGGGGTGCCCAATCCCGGTGTTCCTGCAAAAGCAGGAACCCAACGGCGCAAAAGCCTGGGCTCCCGCTTTCGCAGGAGCACAACGCGCGGGAAGCGGGCTTCACAATCGTGGAGCTGCTTGTCGCCTTGCTTATCTTCGGGATGCTGTCGGCGGCGGGGGTCGCGCTTTTGTCGTTCAGCGTGAATACGCAGGACCGGGCGGCGGAACGGATGGAGGAATTGAGCGGGCTTCGGCGTATGGGGGCGCTGCTGACCGGCGATTTAGCGCAGGTCGTGCCGCGTATTGCCCGCGATGAAGAGGGGCGCCCCCGTGCCGCCTTCGAAGGGGGCAATGGCAGCGGGCTTCTCTTCACCTTCGTGCGGGCGGGATGGGACAATCCCGGAGACGCGCCGCGCGGCACGCTTCAAAAAGTCGATTACCGCCTGTCCGGAACGACGCTTGAGCGCGTTGCCTATCCGCATGTTGACGGCGCCTTCCCGCTCGATCCGGTGGCGCTGGTGCAGAATGTGCGCGCGGTTCGTGTGCGTTTTCGTGACGCAAATGGCGCGTGGCTCGACCGCTGGCTTGCCGAGCGCGCCACCGATCTGCCCCGCGCTGTGGAGCTGGAAGTGGATACGGAACGCGACGGCAGGCTGCGCCAACTTTTCCTGGTGGGCGGCGCATGAAGCGGTTCGTTCCTCCCAAAGGTGAGCGCGGCGCGGCGTTGTTGACCGTCTTGCTGCTCGTCGCGGTGATGGGCGCGCTGGCGGCGGTGGCGCTGGAACGGATGCGGCTCGCGACGAGCATTGCGGTCAACACCGCCGCGCTCGATCAGGCGCGTGCCTATGCTTTTGGCGTCGAGCGGCTGATGCTGCTTGCCATGAACGACCTGCTCGCTGCGGAGTCCGAGCGGACGAGCCTGCAAAGCGGCTGGCAGGATCAGCAACGGCAAATCCCTTTGCCCGGAGGCGGCATAGCGCTGGCACGAGCCACGGACGGCGGCAATTGCTTCAATCTGAATAGTCTCGCCACGGCGCCTGAAGGTGCACCGGGCACGGTGTCGAACCCAACCGCCATCGTGCAATTTGCCGGGCTGATGCAGGTTCTTGAAGTGCCGCAGGGCCAAGCGGTGCGCATCGCGGAATCGGCGGCCGACTGGGTTGACGGCGACGGCGCGGCCAATCCGCAGGGCGGCGAGGACAGCGCCTATCGCGGTGGCGGCACACCCTATCTTCCCGCCAATGCACCCTTCGCCGATGCGAGCGAGATCCGCGCGGTGCAGGGCATGACGACGGACATCTACGCGCGCGTCCGCCCCTATCTGTGCGCCCTGCCCGACCACGAATTATCGCCGATCAACGTCAATACGCTGACGCCGGAGCAGGCGCCCCTCATCTCGATGCTCGAGCCGCGCATGATCCCGTTGGACGTCGCCCGCCGGGTGATTGCCGAGCGGCCTGCGGGCGGCTGGTCGAACCTCGCCGATTTCTGGACGGGCGGCGCGCTTGCGGGCATCACGCTCCCCATGGACGTACAGAGCCAGCCTCAGCTAAAGACCGGCTGGTTCAAGCTCAGCCTCGACGTGACGCTGGCGGGAGCGGAGCTGGCCGGAACGGCCCTGGTGGATGCACGCGAAGCGCCGGCGCGAGTGATCGCGCGGCAATGGGGGACTGACGAGTGAGCGCGGGCATCCTGCTTTTTTTCATGGGTGACGATGGGCCGGAGCGCTGGCTCCGGATTGCGAACGATGCTGTCGTCGCACGCGGCGAAGGGCTGGAAGGTCTGCCGCCGCTGTCTGACGCGCAGGGCGAGAAGAGCATCGTCGCGGCCGTGCTGCCCGGCGATGCCGTGTCGCTGCATTGGGCCGAACTGCCGCTCGGCCTGTCCGAGCCGCAGGCGCAGGCGGCGGCGCGGATGATCGCGGCCGAACTTGGCGCGCAATCCGTGGACGAACTTCATGTCGCGGTTGGGCCGGAGCAGGATGGCGTGCGCTGCGTCGCGCTTACGTCCAATCTGCTCGTCGCGCAGGTGATCGGCAGGCTGGCGGATGCGGGCTATGACCCCGATCTGATCGTGCCCGCCCCGCTCCTGCTGACCGCGCCGGACGCGGGGTTGCTGCGTTATGACGGCCTCAAGCTGCCGCTGATCCGCGGGCGATCCGAAGCCTATAGCGTCGAGCCTGAGCTGGCGGCGCTTGTCACCGGCGGCGTGGCCATGACGCCCATGGACGAAGCGGCGCTCGAGGCCGGGCTTCCAGCAGCGCTTGCCGCCCTGCCCGTCAATTTACGCCAGGGGCCATTCGCCAAGAGACGGCGGTGGAAGATCGACTGGAAACGCGCGCGGCGGATTGCGATGCTGGCCGCCGCCATCCTGCTCGTCACCGGCGCCATCCAGATTGCGGCGATCATCAAGACAAGCCTTGCCACCGACCGCGCCGAGCAGGAAGCGCGGGCATTGGCGCAGACGGTTGCGCCGGGGGCGAGCCCGGCGACGCTGGACGCGCGGCTTGCTGCGCTGGGCGGGGGCGGTGCCTTCTCGCCACTCGCCGCGCACCTATTCGACGCAATCCGCGCTGTGCCCAATGTGCAGGTGACGGCAATCGCTTACGAACGCGGCGGGCTTCGCGCGACGGTGAACGCTGACGCGGCGGGGAGCATTGCCGCCGTACAGCAGCGGCTCAATTCCTTGTCGCGCGCGGAAGCCGGGCCGATGCGGATGGAAGGCGGCCGGTCGATCACCGAAATCACGATGAGGGCGCGATGATGAAAAACGCGATCCGCGATTGGTGGACGAGCCGAACGTTGCGCGAGCAAAGGATGCTGCTTGGCCTAGCCCTCGCGCTTGGCCTGACATTGGGCTGGCTGCTGATCGTGCGTCCGCTTGCCGATGCGCGTACGGATGTGTTGCGGCGGTATGAGGTTGCGATCACCCAACTTGCTGAAACGCGGGCGCGGGCGGCGGTGATCCGCAGCCTAAATTCGACGGCAGCGCCCGTGTCGTCTGGCCCGGTTGCGGCGGTGGTAAGCGGCGCGGCGACCGATGCGGGTTTCACCATCGCCCGGCTCGACAGCGGCGCGGACGGCAGCGCAACGCTCAGCATCGCCGCAGTGCGCCCGCAGGCCTTTTTCGCCTGGATCGCCGAATTGGAAGCGCGGCGCGGCGTTGCCGTGCAGCGTCTGTCGGCGACGACCAATACGGACCAGACATTGAGCGTCCAGGCCACCTTCGCGCGGAAGGGCGGCTGATGCGCTTTCGCCTGCCGCTGGGCCGCTCGCTTTTCTTCGGCTGCGCGACGATCGCGGCCTTGGCTGCTTTCCTGCCGCTACGGATCGTGGTTTCGTGGCTCGACCTCGACGAACAAGGCCTTGCTGCGCGGGAGGTTGAAGGGAGCCTGTGGAGCGGCACGATCCGCGAAGCGCAATTTACCGGGCTTCCACTCGGCGACCTTGACGCGCGGCTGCAGATCCTGCCGCTCCTGACACTGCGCGCACGGATGGACGTCGAAAGCCCGGCGAACCCGGAGCAGGTCAAAGGGGGTATCAGCGTCACCCGCACGAGCAGCGGGATCGACGACATGAATGCGCGGATCGACACCGCAGCCTTGTTCGCCCCTTTGCCGTTGATGGCGCTGACGCTGAGCGATGTTTCGGTGCGCTTTACGAACGGAGCGTGCGACAAGGCCGGAGGCCGGGTGAGCGCGACGCTCGCGGCGATGCCGGGGTTGCCCGCCCTCCCCTCACCTTCGGGAGATGTGCGCTGCGATGGCGGGGCATTGCTGCTGCCGCTGGCGGCGGGGTCGAGCGAGCGAGTGGATATCCGGCTTCATGCCGACGGGCGATATGAAGCGCGACTTCAGACTGCTGGCGGTGGGCCGGAAATGGCGCCGGTGCTGACCGCTGCGGGATTTACCGCCGGTGCGGGTGGCTACGTGCTGGAGCGGCGGGGAAAGTTCTAACCTAGACCGCTTCTTTTTAGCGGACAGAACCCAGCAAAAAGGGCGGGAGTCGAGGCCCCCGCCCTTTTCTGTTTCCAGCTCTTGTCCGTTTAGAAAGCGACGCCGAGCGAGACTTGGCCGCCGTCGCTATTCCACTGATTGGACAGCATCCCGCGATAGGAGACGCCGACGCGGACATTGCCCGCGCGGAGGGCGACGCCGACATCGAGGTCGAGCGCGTTCTTCGGCAGGCGTGCGCCGGTGATGCCGAAGCTGTCGCTATCCTCGAACGCGGCGGTCGAGCGACCCGCAAGGTCGCCCCAGCCATGGCGCCAGGCGGCGGACATGCTCGGTTCGACGGTCATCGTTGCCGAGGCCGGAATCGAACCGGTTGCGCGGAGGCCGAGCGAGGCGAAGTTCACCTTGCGGACGTCCTCTTCCACCAAAAGCGCGGCGCTGTCGCCAGTTTCGGTGAAGCCGTCCGTCTTCATCCGCACATGTTCGACGCGGGCGAAAGGTTCGAACGTCATCGCGCCCATCGGCATTGCATAGCCGACTTCGCCGAAGAGCTGCGTCGTCTTTGCATCATAGGTGGACGAGGCGGTTTCGGAGAATCCCGGGAAGGCGATGGTGCGGCTGGCTTCGATATCGTGCCAGGAATAGCTGCCGCCGATCCGGGCGGTGACCGGGCCCGCGCCGTAACCGGCGTGGAGGGCGGCCATCTTCGTGTCGACCTCCGCATTGCTGCTGCGGCTGCCGTAGCGATAATCGGACCGGGTGGCGCCGATTGCGGCACCGACGGTGAAGCCGCCTGCACCGAAATTGACACCGCCGATTACGCCTTGCTGATCGCCATCGACGCCCGCGACACCATTCGCGCTATCGAAGCTGCCCCAATCGCCAAGCGCACGCGCCCAAACGCCGGTGCCGCCCATGTCGCGGCCCGCGTCGAGCACGGCGTCGACCACCTGGTGGCCATCGACGATCAGGTTCGACCCGAGGCTCGCATAAGCTTCACCCGACAGAGCATCGAAAGCCTGGCGGGCGCTGGCTTCGGTCAGCAGGGAAATGTCTGCGTAAAGATCGTTGGTAATGCCGAGGCCTTCGATCGCGGCGGCGACATTTTCCTGGTTCGTTGTTTGCGCCACGTCTTCGAAATTGATGTTGTTGCGGCGCAGCTCCAAGCGCACTTCATTGGCGCTGTAGGTAAGCGTCGGGGTGAGGAAGGCGGAGTCCGATCGTACCTCATCGAATTCGCCGTCCACGCCGCCATCGGCGCGGATGATCAGATATTCGGTGAAGGGACGGAAGGTGCCCGCTTCGGCGATGACCGAAACGATCCCGCCGTCGATGAGCGCCTGGCCGGTTGCCAGAATCTGGTCGCTCCGGCCATCGGCGTTGACTTCGACTTCGAAGATCGAGCCGACCGCGAAGCTGATGTCCCCTGCGACATTGAGCGTGCCGATCGAGTTGCCGGGAGCGAGCGTGCCGTTGCCGGTGATAACCGCGCCGCCGATCGTGCCGCTGCCCATCAGGGTGCCGCCTTCGTTCACGCGGACTGTCGAAACGATCGAGCCGTTCACCGCGATCGCGCCTTCGTTCACCACCGTCGGGCCGGTATAGGTGCTGTTGCCGGTGAGGTTGAGGCGGCCGCTGCCCGACTTGATGAGCGCACCGTCGCCGGCGATGTCGCCGCCGAACGCCGTGTTCACGCTCTGGTTGACGGTGAGTTCGCTGTCGTCGACCACGATGGATCCGCCCGTGCCGGACAGTTCGGCGATGGTCTGCGGCGTGCCGGAAATGTCGAAGGTGCCGCCGTCTTTCAGAACGACTTCGGTTTCGGGATCGATCGCGCCGGTGAACCTCACCGTGCCCCCTTCGATCAAGGTCGTGCCGGTATAGCTATAATCGCCCATGAAGGTGAGCGTGCCGTCGCCCCGCTTCACGAACGAGCCGGTGCCGGAGAAATCGCCGAGGAAGTCGTAGTCGCCGGCCTGGGCGAAGATGAAGCGGCCATTGTTGACGAGGTCGCCTTCGAAGCTGCCGCCTTCGCCGAGCACGAAGGTGCCGTCGCCGGTCGTCGTGAGATCGCCGGTGAGGCGCGCGTCGCCCATCAGGGTCAGCGATCCGTTGGCGATGGTGGTGAGGCCGGTGAAGGTGAGCGAATTCTGGTCGGCGACGAAATTCGCCTCACCCGCCAGTGTCACCCCGCCGGTGCCGGAAATGGCGAGATAGTCGATATCGGCCAGATCGTCGCTGTTGAAATTGAGGATGAGGAGCCCGTTGTTGACGACATTTTCGGTGACGATCGCGCTCGTCGCGCCGCCGCCGACCGAGACTTCGCGGACATCGAGCGTCGCGCCTTGCGCGATGGTGACTTTTTCGAAAAGGCTGGCCGCGCCTGCGGTGTTGGCGAGCCAGTAGCCCGACGAGACGAGCAGTTCCTCGAAGCCGAAGACGGCCGATACGGCCTGCTGGGCCGTAAGAGCGCCGTTTGCCCCGGCGAGCGCAAGGATATCCATCCCCTCCCCGCCCGAAATCGCACCCGTGATCGACGAGCCGGTCTGGAGAACCATCACATCGTCAAGCGCGCTCAAGGTGACACCGCCGGTTATCGTACCGCTGTTGGTCAGCTCGATCGCGCCCTGCGAAACGAAATCGCCGTTGATTGTCCCGCTGTTCTGGGCGGTCGCTTCGGCAAGGTTGATGAGGACACCGCCGTTGATCGTGCCGCTGTTCAGCAGGGAACCGGTCTTTCCGGCAAAGTTCTGGTTGGAAAGGACCACGCCAGTGGTGCCGCCCGTGATCGTCCCGGCATTTTCGATCGTGCCCCCGCCAGCAAGCAGGATGCCGTAGCGAACGCCTGAGATCGTGCCGTCCGACTGATTGACGATGCCGCCGATCTGTTCCTCGCCGTTATCCTGGCCAGGGTAATATTGGAGCTGAATGCCGTCCGACGCCGACCCGGCCAAGGCCTGGATCGTACCGCTATTGACCACCGACCCTTTCCCGAAGATCAGGATCGCGTCGTTATTTTCACCGGCAATCGTACCACGGTTGACGATATCGGTGTTGATAACGTTCCAGCTGGTGGTCTGCGTCGCGCTATCGTAGCTTGAGGTCGTCACGATCCCGTATTCCGCACCGGAAATAGTGCCGCGATTTTCGATCGCATTCTCACCATATTCGATGATCACGCCGCCGCGCGCCTGCCCGGCGGGGGTTAGGCGTCCGTCGCCGCGGATTGTGCCGTCGTTGACAATTTGGGTCGAGCCAAAGCGCAGCGCGATGCCTGATCCCGCGCCGACGATCCGGCCATTAGCGGCATTTTCGATTGTCATATCGGCAGCCGAAGCCTGGTCGATACCATAACCGGCGGTTCCTTCGATGAAGCCGCTATTGGCCACCGTCGCGCTGTCCAGATTACCCCAGATGCGGACGCTATCGCCGCCGCGCATCGTGCCCGTGTTAGTGACAGTGGCAGTCTTGCCGGTCTGCGTCGCCGTCTGCGTCTGGATAAGCGCTGCCGCGACGCCACCCGTGATCGTGCCAGCATTCGTTACTTCCGCGCCGCCCGAAATGATGACCCCTAGGCGCGAGCCGGATATCGTTGCACCGGCATTGTTTGACACGGTGCCGACAATCGCCGCGCCCGACGTGTCCTGCCCGTTGAGCTCGAACATCGAAATGCCGTCGGTCAGTTCGCCCGCAACACCGGCGATCGTGCCGTTATTGGTCACCGAGCCGCCGCCGATCAGGCGGATCGCGTCATTCGCATCACCACGGATGGTCCCATTGTTGGTGATTTCCGTGCCGGTCGCGAGCGGCTCCAGCGCATTGGTTTCAGGATTCAAATAATAGGCCGTCGAGATGCCGAAGCCCGCGCCGGAAATGGTCCCGTTATTGACAATCCGGTTGTCGCCCATGGCAAGCGTCACACCGGCCGACGGCGGCGCGTCGAGGCTATCCAGCGTTCCGTTACCCCGGATCGCTCCATCGTTAGTAAGGTGCAGCGTTCCGCCTCCGGCGAAAATGCCAATCTGGCCACCGGTGACAGTGCTGTCTGCCTGAACCGCGACGGTCGCGATGCCAGCCTCGCGAATACTGATGCCGTAAAGATCGCGGGAGGTGATATCGCCGGTAGCGGTAACCGTCGCGGCACCGCCCGAGAGAACGATGATTCCTTCACGTCCGACATTGATATCGTCCGCGAGAACGTCCACGCCCGCCTGGCCGCGCGCAAGAATTCCGTAAGCTTCGTTGCTGGTCGCGGTGATCGTTCCGCTGCGAACGATAGCCTTGCCCTTCTGGCTGACCGCATCGATGCCGCCGCCGCCATTGCCGGTCATTTCGATCGCGCCGCTATCGACCGTTACCGTGCCGCCTTCGCCAACGGCGGTCGCGGAGATGTTACCGGAAAAATCGGCGCTTGAAATAACGCGCTCGCTCGTCACTGACACGGTCGCGCCGCGCGCGGCGATGCCCGATGCATAGTCGCCTGCAACCGACGCGGTGCCGCTGATGATGGTGACATTGCCCGTTTGGGAGATGCCGGAAACGGCGTCGGCATAGAAACCGTAAAGAACAGGGACCGAGGTCGTCGTCGTATTCGCAGCGGTGATGTTGATGTCGCCGCTGGAGGTTTCGACGTAAATACCTGCATCGCCCTGCTCGCCGATCAGAACAGTGCCGCTGCCGACAGTGACGTCGCCCGCGCCGCCATAAACGACAATGCCGGGGCCCGCGTTCGTGGTGACACTTCCGGAGGTGATATCAACCGTGTCGTTTGCCCAGATATAGATACCCGAGCCGGTGCTTTCGACCGCTTCACTTTCAACGCTGATCGGCCCACGGTGATCAATGATAATGCCGCGCCCATTGGGCCCGCTGGCCTTGATCGATCCGCTAACGATGGAAAGAGCGCCGGTTCCGGCGGTTTCCGAAACCGGGCGATATTCATAGGTCGGGTTGGGATTGGCAGCCACGACGATGCCGTGGGAATTGGTGCCGGACGTGGTGATCGCATCGCTGGTGATCGTAACCGGGCCTGCCCCGAAGACCGGCGCGAAAATCGCCGTGCTGTTATTACCAGTGGTCGTGACAGTACCGCTGTCCAGGATGATCGAAGCCGGTTCGGCTTGATAACCTTCAACATAGATGCCGAACGACTCCTCGCCAGATGTGGAAACCGTGCCGCTCTCAATGTCGGCATTTCCGGTCACGACAACGTAGAGGCCGCGACCATATTCGCCATCGGTCGTCACTGATTCGCTGACAACCCGCGCGTCGCCGTCAGAATAGACATTGAGGCCCCATTGGCCGTAACCATGGGCGACGGTTTCGCCCACATCGACGTCGGCACCACCCTTGCCCGCGCTTACATATACGGTGCTCGCATAAGTGGGGATCGCCGATCCGGATACGTAATCGGCATCGAGTGTCACCGCATAACCTTGCGCGACGATGCCGTTGCCAGCCGCAGCCGTAACGGAGCCTGCGCGAATGGTCGTGCTTCCGGTTGTGAAACCTTGTTCCGGATTAGCGAACAATGTGCGGGTAAAAATGCCGCGCTGACCGGCATTCACCGTATCGACGTCGATCACGATGTCGCCGCCATTTGTACGGACTTCGATAGCGCTTGCGTCTGTCGTGATCGAGCCAAGGTCTACGGAAGCGTTACCGGTTTCGGTCTGGGCGTAGACGGTCGACCCAGTGGTGGCGCTGTCCTGGACAGTTGGAGCAGTGATCGAGACGTTACCACCAGTCGATTGGCCGCGGATGCTGGTAGCGCTGGGGGTTACGATTTCGACATCGCCAGCAGAGGTCTGGTCGATGACCTGAGCCGCTGCCGGTGCCGCGAAAATCGAGCAGCTGAGGGCAGTTCCGGCGAGGAGGGTTCGCAGGCGGCGGCTGTTCGCGCCAACGTTGTTGCTGCCCGAAAGCTGATTCAGTTTCGTCATATAACCCCCTTACTGCCGGTGTCGCCCACCGGATTTCCACGACTGATCAAATATTTGGCACCCCGCTGCCGTAAAGGTTTGGGGGCTCAGGCCGAGCGCCTAGCGATCTTTCCGGGTGCCAACATCACCCGATCAGGGTATGAGGCGCGCCTTCGTCCGAAAATGACACGCCGGGTTGGAACAAATTCATCTGTGTTTCCAAGATTTTTCGGTTAGTTTGAGGGGATGGACGATTTGAAGCCCTGGGGGAGCGGGTGAGACTTTCGAGCCAAACTGCGCTGGATATCGGCAGGCAGATCCTGCGCGCGCCGTTCGAGGATAATGGTTGGGACAGCGCGTTGAAGGCGCTCGCGTCGCACACGCGGTCTGCGCGTGGCGAACTCGTCATATTCGGTGACGACAATAGCGTTCCTTTCAATTGGATCACCGATTTGGGGGAGGATGGACATCGCGAGTTCGTGGAGATCGGCGGCGGCAACCCTGACTTGAACGTCCGCATCGCGGCCTCAAAGGGGCCCTTCGAAATCTCTTACGAAGCCGATTATGACGCGGTTCGCACGCGCATCGATTCCCGTGTCTACGACGATTATGCCCATCGCCACGATATGCTTTACGGCTGTCAGGCGGTTCTCGCACGCGGCAAGGGGCAACTCGTCGGGCTTGCCGCCTTACGGACAGAGAAAAATGGGCGGACCACCGATGAAGACCGCCAAGCCTTTGCTGAACTCGCGCCGTTCGTACTGAATGCGGTCGAACTCCAGCAGTCCGTCAAGCATCAAGGCGCGTTGATGATCGCCGGTACGTTCGACGCGATGGACACCGCCGCCTTCATTCTCGACGCGCGGCGGGCCGTGCAGGCTCAGAGCAATGCGGCCACATCGCTCCTTCGCGCGGACAAGAGGTTGACGGTGTCGGGCGGGCGGCTATCCGCGCTCACGGCTGATGACGACCGACGGCTTCAGGCGGCGATCCACCGCGCCCTTACCGCAAATGAAAGCGGCCTGCCCGGCGGAACACGCGTGGTCCTGCGCGGCGATTGCGGCCCGCTCAGCAGCCTGATCGTCGAAGTCCACCCCCTGCCCCCACAGGATTGGGCACTGGGTTTCGAACCCCGCGCGGTTGCCGTCGCGAAGCCAACGGGCGCGAGCGAAATGGCGGGGCGGATGACCTTGATGGAAATGCTGGACCTGACGCCGGCCGAAGCCGATGTTGCCCTGGCCGTCGCCAGCGGACTTTCCCGCGAGCAGATTGCAATGCGGCGCGGCACATCGCTCGACACCGTTAACACGCAGATGAAGAGTCTTTTCCGCAAATCGGACGTCAATCGCGAGGCCCATCTGGTCGCGATCCTCAACCAGATTCTGCGCTAGGCGGTTTGCTGCAGATAAAAAGAAAGGGCGGCATCAATAAGATGCACGCCCTTTCCGATGCCAGCAGGATCAGCTCTTCTTGAACGTCCAGTTGGTGCCGCCTGAATCCTTGAGGTTCAGGGTGTTGCCGGTCCGCGTGAAATTATAGGTTTCTGAGCGGTTCGGGAACGGACTGCGGCGGTTGCGCTGCGGTTCGCCGCACGGATTGGTAAGGCTCGAAAAACCGCCGGTGATCGACAATGTAACCTTGGATCCGTTGATGCGGGCCTGGCCCAGGCGCTCTTCATGCACCTGTTCCACACAAGACTTGCCGCGCGGGGCGCCGCGATCGACGATCCACTTGAACGACCCGTCCGGATTGATGGTCAGCGATTGAGCGCGGTCGCTGCCCTTCACCGACTTATATTCATTGACGATTACGGTATTGGTCTGAGAACCAGCGCCGAACGTACCGCCCATATCCAAACCGTTGCCAGTCGCTATGCTGGGCTGGAACTTGACGGTCGGCGTCATCTTGAGCTCCGAACCGCCGCCGCTCTGCGACTTCCATGTGCCCGCCAGCATGGTGGGGGCACCGCCACGGGCGCCCTTGTCATCGACCTCGGTCGTGGTGCCAAACGCGCCCTGGGTCAGCATCTTGATCCGCTCGCCGTAGCCGGTCGGCACCGCTGCGGCGTTATTCATGATGCCCAGAGTATCCCCGACATCCGCGTCGTCATTGTTGTTGACGTCCATCCAGGCGAGAACCTGATACTTTTTGGCGGGATTGAGGCCCTTGAAGACGAAACCGCCGTCGCGATCGTCATAACCCCAGCCCGCCTGCGGGCTATCGGACAGGCGCACGGCCTTGACCTTGATTTCGCGGCCTTCACATTCCTGGAAAGGCTCTTCGCAGGCGATAATTTTCGCCTTGGTGACGTCCAAGCCTTCCGGCACGCGGAATTCGCCAACGATCGCGTTGGACGCCTTGTTGGCGTCGATAAAGCTCTTGCCGCCAGCCTGGCTGCTGGCAGGACTGCACGCGATGAGCATGGCGGTCGATCCGAGCAATGCGGCACCGAATAAACGCGTAGATTTGATCATATTATTTCCCCGATTCTCGAGCGGCACCCGCCACTCTATTTGCAAAGGCTCCCGCGTTTCAAAGCGCTTAGGAGCTTAAGTCTCAGCCATTGCTATCCGGAAAGGTGATCGGGTGGATAAATGTGCGATAAGTACCATTTTAGCGCGACGAACGGGATGACGGCAATCGCAAAGCAGCTCTCCCCAGCAGGCACATATTGGCGCTACTCAATCAGATCCTGCATCCAATGTTTTACTACGCGCACAGACGTGGCTTGCTCATAAAGAAGGGCGGCATCGATGGAGATGCCGCCCTTCCCGAACTCAACGTAGTCAGCTCTTCTTGAACGTCCAGTTCACACCACCGGAGGCCTTGAAGTTCAAAGTGTTTCCACTCCGGATGAAGTCATATTCCTCCGTCCGCTTGGGAAAATCGTCACGCCGGTTACGGAACGTTTCACCGCACGGGTTGGTCAAAGTCGTAAAGCCGCCGGTAATCGCCAGCGTAACCTTGGATCCGTTGACGCGCGCGGTGCCCAGACGCTCCTCATGCACCTGTTCCACACAAGAGGATCCGCGCGGCGCGCCGCGATCGACGATCCACTTGAACGATCCGTCGGGATTGATCGTGAGAGATTGAACGCGGTCGCCGCCCTTCACCGACTTATATTCATTGACGATGACGGTATTGGTCGGCGAACCGGGGCCCATCGTGCCGCCCATGTCGAAGCCGCCACCGGCGGAGATCGACGGTTGGATCTTGATGGTCGGCGTCATCTTCAATTCCGATCCGCCGCTGCCCTGCATTTTCCAGGTTCCCACCAGCATCGTCGGAGCACTGCCCAGCGCGCGGTCGTCATCGACCGAAGTATTCTGGAACGACCCCTTGGTCGCCATCTTGATCTGCTCGACATAACCAGGGGAAACAGCCGCGCCGCCTTTCATTGTGCCGAACGTATCGCCAACGTCAGCTTCGGCATTGTTGTCGGCGTCGTACCAGACCACCACCTGATATTTGCCGCCTGGGTTCAGTCCCTTGGCCACGAAACCGCCATCACGATCGTCATAGCCATAAGCGGCGGTGCGATCCTGCGACAGGCGAACCGGCTTCACCTTGATTTCACGGCCTTCGCACTGGTCAACCGGCTCTTGACAAAGGATGACTTGAGCGGCGGTTACGTCCGCACCCTTCGGCAGGCGAAACTCACCCACGATTGCGTTCGACGCCTTGTTAGTCTCGATAAAGCTCTTGCTTCCCGACTGGCTGCTGGCAGGGCTACATGCGAGGAGCATGGCGGTCGATCCGAGCAATGTGGCCCCGAATAAACGCGTGAATTTGATCATAGTCTTTCCCCGATCTTTCAGGCGGCACCGCCGCCTATTTGCAAAGGCTCCTGCGTTTCAAAGAACTTAGGAGCTTGAGTTCTCGGTCATCCCTATCTGGACACAGATGCGGGATGCACGATTGTGCGACGAGCACGATGTTAGCGCGACGAAGAATGACATGACGATGTCGTACCCGCTTTTTCCCGCAGCCGTTCACGAACGCCTTCGGGCGAGAGCCGATGTCGCTTTATCGAAAATAAGAAGCAGGAGGAGGGACGCGCCGAATAACGGCAGGATGACCGCAAGAAGGGTAACAGCGCCGATGGCGCGGCGGGACTGGACGCGCCCTCCGCTTGGCGGGCTGCCCACCTTTCCATGCGGACGCCTTTTCAGCCACATTAGGACGCCCGCCAGGCTGAGCGCGATGAGGACGATGGCTGTCGCGAGGCCAAGCAGCTGGTTCGCAAGGCCAAAAAGCTGCCCCTCATGCCAAGCGATGCCTGTACTCACGACGCGGTCGATGACGTGCTTGTCGGCAAATCCGCTGCGGCCGACCTCCGCGCCGGTGGATGGATCATAGCTGATCTGGCGGGCAAGCGGGCGGTTCTGCGTTTCCGATTTCACCGTCCAGACCGCGCCCGTGGGCGGGCCGAAACGCTGTGGCGTGTGGGGCGGGAGAATAAGAACGGGTGGCGCCATCTTCTCCGCCTCCGCACGGACGACGAAGGCGGATAGCGGCAGACCCGGCGGCATCGCGGCCTGCGGGGCGCCTTCCGCCGCGGCATGATGGTCGTGCGCATCGTGCTCCGTCCCGGCGCCGATCTTCCAATCCTGCCGCCCTTCGATCAGGCCCAATTCGGTGCGCGCCCAATCGAAGGCGCCGCCCCAAACGCCCGCCCAGGGGAGCCCGCTCGCGAGCATCACCAGCACCAGCCCCGCAATCCAGAAGCCGGTGACGCGATGGATGTCCTTGAGCAGGGGCCTTCCTTTCAGCGAGAGGCGCGGCCAGAGCGCGCCTGCCGCCCGGAATGGACGCGGCCACCAGAGATAGAGGCCGGTGAAGATGAGGACGATGGTCCAGCTCGCGGCCAGCTCGACAAGGCGGTCGCCCCACGTGCCGAGCAATAACGAGCCGTGGATCAGCGCCACCATGTCCGAAATGCGGGTGCCGGGTTCGATTGCGCCCAGCACCTTGCCCTGCGGCGAGACAAAGATGTCGCGCTGACCGCCTTCCGGGAGGCCGATCTGGATCATCGCCGCATCGCCCTTTTCTTCGGGCAAGCGATAATATTGGAAGCGGGCGTCGGGGTTAGAGGCGAGCGCCGCCTCCAATTGCCGTTCGGGTGAAACGGTGCCTTCCAGGGACAGGCCCTGATAGGCGCGCTCTTCCCAACGATCGATCTGCGGTTTGAACAGATAGACCGCGCCCGTCACAGACAGGATCAGGATGAAGGGCAGCACGAACAGGCCGGCATAAAAATGCCAGCGCCAGATCGTGCGGTAGAACGCTGCCGATGTGTTGGGCGCGGGATCGATTGCCATCATGCCACCGCTCACCATTTGTAACGCAACCCGCCGAAGACGGCGCGGCCCGTGCCCGGGTTGAAGATTTCCGATGCCTCGCTCGCTTCCCCGGCGAGGGCGGCGGTCGATATATAACGCTTATCGGTGAGGTTGCGGCCGTCGATGTAGAAGGACCAATGCGCGTCCGCGTCATAGCCCGCCTTGAGGTTCGACAGCGTGTAGGAGTCTACGGCCAGAGCGTTGGCATTATCCGCATAATGATGGCCGGGCGCCCATTCGACATTGGGTCCGGCGTAAAAGCCCGACGCATGTTTGTAGAGCAGTTCGGCGCGCAGGGAAGCCACGGGTGCGGCGAGAAGAGTTTTCACGTAGTGCCTCTTTACCTGACATGATGATGCGCCGCTTGGCGGCGCGAGACGTCATTCCGGCCAAGCGATGAGGAAGCGCCGTGAGCCGCGCGAAGCGCAGCTACGACCCGTCTCCACCGGTAGCCGGGTCAGGAAAAAGCTGGCGGCCCCCTCAAGGGCGGGCGCAGAAAGGGCGTTATCGCCGAGACTGGCGCGATAAGCGGGCGCAGCCCGAGCGCCAGTATGAAGACTATGGCGGCCGCGATCAGGGCTGGCGGAATCGATCCAAGCAATGGCGCTGCCAGGCCGGAAAAGGCGCAAGGCATATCCGCCTTGCTCTCATGTCCGCTTTCGCCGTGCTTCAGGCCAGGAACGGCCACCACGATCATATCCGGTCCGGATTCCGTACAAAGCTGGACGATCATTTGGCCGTCAGCGGCGGGCATATAGCCAGCCGGGATCAGCGCCTTCATGGCCAACGCAAGCGCAACCAGCCAGATAGCCAGCACGCGATGCTGAAAAAGGTAGCGGCGCAAAACGGTCACGACCGCGCCACTTAGCCATGCATTCCGGCCGTGTCACTCCAAAGCCGCAAGCATCGCTGGGAAGACTGGCGGAGAGGGTGGGATTCGAACCCACGATACAGTTGCCCGTATGCCGCATTTCGAGTGCGGTGCTTTCGACCACTCAGCCACCTCTCCGCGAGGAACGATGCGGGCGTGCCCGCACGGCTGGTCGGGGGCGGCCTCTAACGGATGGAAACGGGCTTGCCAAGCGTCCTCCTTGCGCAAATCGTGGCAAATCCTAAATCGAGCCTATGAACAGGCCCGATTCCTTCTACATCGACATCGCAGCCGCCATGAAGGCGCCGCCCGTCACGCACGCCCGTTTTGCGATCGGCGAGGTCGTGCAGCATCGGCGCTTCGGGTTTCGCGGCGTAATCTTCGACGTCGACCCGGTCTTCGCCAATAGCGAGGAATGGTATGAGGCCATCCCCGAAGAGATCCGTCCGTCCAAGGACCAACCCTTCTACCACCTCCTCGCCGACAATGGCGATGGGAGCTATGTCGCTTATGTCAGCCAGCAGAATCTGGTGGAGGACGATAGCGACGAGCCGGTCGAGCATCCGGCGATTCCCGGCATGTTCGAAGGCTATCAGGACGGCCGCTACCGCCTGCGGGCGGAGCATCGGCACTGATACTCACGTCACCAAGCGTCACGTCACCCCAGCGAAAGCCGGGTCTCGGGGCGAGAGGGTGCAATCTCGTCATGAAATTCCGGCTTGCGCCGGAATGACGGGAGAGGAAGAAGTTGACATGGACAGACTCGTCAAGTAGCAGCCCGGCTTTCCGCGGGGCCTCTTGGCTCCAGCCTTGTCTCGCGGGTTTAGCTTTAAGGTAATTGGAAAAAGCCCATGTTCGCTATCGTGCGCACGGGCGGCAAGCAATATCGCGTCGCCGCCGGAGACAAGATCGCCGTTGAAAAGCTCGCAGGCAATGCGGGTGACACCATTTCCCTGGGCGACGTTCTGCTCGCTGGCGAAGGCTCGGACCTGAAGTCGACCGCCGGCCTCACCGTCTCTGCCGAGATCATCGCGCAGGCGAAGGGCGAGAAGGTCATCGTCTTCAAGAAGCGCCGCCGGCACAATTACCGCCGCAAGAACGGCCACCGCCAGCAGTATACGATCCTGCGCATCACCGCGATCGGCGATCAGAAAGCTGCCGCGCCGAAGAAGGCCGCCGCCAAGAAGGAAGCGCCCGCTGCCGAGACCGCTCAGGCGGAAGCTCCGGTGAAGGCCGCTGCCACCAAAAAGGCAGCGACAAAGAAGCCGGCCGCTGATAAGACCGCGTAAATTTCACGCACATCACGACAGATTCGAAGAGTTAGAGACGCAAGATGGCACATAAAAAAGCAGGTGGTTCATCCCGCAACGGTCGCGATTCGGCAGGCCGTCGTCTTGGCGTGAAGAAGTTCGGCGGCGAAGCAGTCGTTCCGGGCAACATCATCGTGCGTCAGCGCGGCACCAAATATTATCCGGGCGCGAACGTGGGCATGGGCAAGGACCATACCCTCTTTGCGCTTACCGGCGGTCGCGTGGCGTTCCGCGACGGTAAGCTTGGTCGCAAGTTCGTATGTATTGATATGTGGAACGAAGCGGCTGAATAAAGGGTAGCCGATGACGGGCTGCCCCCAAGGGGTGGCCCCGGTGCTCAACAGAGAACCAATTCGAGGGAGAAGGGCCACCCCCTTCTCCCTTTTTTATTTCTCCCTCGAAACTGTCGCCGCTTCGTAACCCTCGCGGGCCAATGGAGCGGCAAAACGGAAGAGAGGGAAATCCATGTTCGCAAGAACCGACAGACTGCTGTTACGCCCCGCCTGGGCCGAGGATGCTACCGCCCTTGCGGCGGGAATCGCCGACGAAGCGATTGTCCGCAACCTCGCGAGCGCGCCCTGGCCCTATCATCTGACCGACGCCAAGGCCTTCATCGCCGCGACGCGCGATTCCTCGCTCCCCAGCTTCATCATCACCCGCCGCACCGATGGCGCGCCTGAAGTGATCGGCGCGACCGGCCTTGCGCGCACGGACTGTGGCGAAGTGGAACTCGGCTATTGGATCGCGAAGGACCATTGGGGCCAGGGCTATGCGACGGAAGCGGCGGCTGCGGTGGTCGAGATTGCTCGCGACGGCCTGCGCCTGAAGCGCCTTATCGCCTCGCATTTCGTCGACAACCCCGCCTCGGGCCGCGTGCTCGAGAAGCTGGGCTTCGAACCGACGGGCGACTTCGCCTGCCGCTTCAGCAAGGGCCGTGGCCAAGCGTCGCCAGCCAAGCTTTTCGACCGCACCTTTCGCGCTGCGCCGAAACTGAAGCTGGTGCCGCAAATGATTGCGGCGTGATGAAAACTACACCGTTCGGGCTGAGCCTGTCGAAGACCTGTCTTTTCTTTTGCTTTGGGAAGATGAAGGGCAGCCCTTCGACAGGCTCAGGGCGAACGGCGGGTTAAGCGTAAACCTCTTCCGACGACCGCGCCGCTGACAGGCGCTTCTCTTCCCGCTCGATCAGCGCGCGGTCGTCATGATTCCAGGGGTGGAAGCCGGGCAGGAAATAGCTCGCCCAGGCGCCCAATATCTTCCGCATCATCCCGGGATTGCCGAACGCGAACCAGAAAAGCCGCGCCCAGACGCGCGGACCTGCGAGGCCATCCTGCCGCAACAGTTCCAGGGCCCCCTTCGTCCGGTCGACCAGGAAATTGTGGGTGACGAGCAGCATCACCTTCGCCTTCACCTTCCAACGGGCAAAGCGCGGCCAATCCCTCGTCGCGTGCATCCAGGTGTCGTAGGCGACGCCCTTATGCTCGATCTCCTCGATCGCATGCCAGCGCCAGAGCGCCGCCGATTCGGCATCTGCATCGGCCAAGTGCCGCGGATCGCGCAGCAATTCGTGGGCGAGGATCGCGGTGAAATGTTCGAGTGCCATGGTCGCGGCGAGCGCGGCGATGGGGTGACGCACCCGCACGATATCGAGCCGGTAGTCGACCTGCTCGTCCAAGGGCCTGAGATCGTATCCCGCCTCTACCGCGCGCTTGTTGAAGGCTACATGTTCGCGGCTGTGCATCACTTCTTGGCGGACGAAGGCCTTGATCTCCGCCGCCAATTTCGGACTCGCGCCCTCGCGGAAGGCTCGCACGCTCTCGACAAAGAAGGCTTCCCCCTTCGGAAATGTCGCGGACAAAGCATTGTAAAGCGCCGTCCCCACGGGATCGCCGCCCAACCACCAGCGCGCGGTCTTGTCCTGCCGCCCGAAGCGGCGGTCGCGCGGGGTGATCGTCAGGTCAGAGGGTGTCGCATCACGCGCCATCGTGTATCTCCTTGTAGACGAAAAATGAGAGATACTTACATCAATGTCAATAACCCGGTCCCGCCTCAGCCCTGAAGAGAGCCGGTCCGCGGCGCTGGAAGCGGCCCGCGCCTTGCTGATCGAGGATGGCCCCCAAGCGCTGACGCTGAAGGCCGTCGCAGCGCGCATGGGCCGGACGCACGCCAATCTGCTCCACCATTTCGGCTCGGCAGCGGACCTTCAGAGCGCGCTCGCCCGGCACATCAGCGAGCGGGTAATCGCAGGCATTGCAGGCGCAGTTCAACGCGCCCGCGAAGGCACGACCGATCCCCGGGAGATCGTCGACCGCACGTTCGACGCGTTCGACAAGGAAGGCGGCGGCGCCCTCTTCGCCTGGATGATCTTGTCCGGCAATCATGAAGCGCTCAAACCCATTCTCGACGCCATCCACGCCCTCGTCGATCAGCTCGGCGACGGCCACGGCGACCATCCGGTGCATGAGACGACCTTGTGGCTGGTGCTGGCGGCGCTTGGCGATTCCCTCCTCGGAGCCCCCATGGCCGACGCCCTCTCCCTCCCCCGCGACAAGGCCCGCTTGCTTGCCCGCGCGCAACTGCTCCACGCCTTGGGGGTGGCTCCTTCGCCGCCAACAGGCTAAGGAACCGGCAACTCCGCCCGTGAAGGCGAAGCCCTCCCCCTCGATGGGGGGAGGGTTGGGTGGGGGTGATGCTGGGGACATTCACCGCCCTATGTCGAACATCACCCCCACCCGGCCTCCCCCATCAAGGGGGAGGGGCTCACCCTCGCGCGCATCAAACGACATCCTATATCCGGACCTGACATGCATTTTCTCGATCAAGCCAAAATCTATGTGAAGTCCGGTTCCGGCGGCCCCGGCGCGGTCAGCTTCCGGCGCGAAAAGTTCATCGAATATGGCGGACCGGACGGCGGCAATGGCGGCAAGGGCGGTGACATCGTGTTCGAAGCGGTCGCCGGCCTCAACACACTTATCGACTTCCGCTACACCCAGCATTTCAAGGCGCCGCGCGGCAAGGGCGGCGCTGGCTCCAACATGACCGGCGCGGGCGGCGATGATCTCGTCATCAAAGTGCCGGTCGGAACCCAGGTACTGTCGGAAGACAAGGAGCATGTCCTCCTCGATTTCACCAAGATCGGCCAACGCGAAGTCTTCCTGCGCGGCGGCGACGGCGGACGCGGCAATGCGAGCTACAAGACTTCCACCAACCGCGCGCCGCGTCAGCACGGCACCGGCTGGCCCGCTGAGGAAGCTTGGGTCTGGCTGCGGCTGAAGCTGCTGGCTGACGCGGGCCTTGTCGGCCTCCCGAATGCGGGCAAATCGACCTTCATCAACGCCGTCACCAACGCCAAAGCGAAGGTCGGCGAATATGCCTTCACCACCACGCGGCCCCAACTCGGCGTCGTCAGCCATCGCGGTCGTGAATTCGTGATGGCCGACATTCCGGGCCTTATCGAAGGCGCGGCGGACGGCGCGGGGATCGGCGACCGCTTCCTCGGCCATATCGAACGCTGCCGGGTTCTCCTTCACCTTGTCGATGCGAATGCCGAGGATGTGGCCGAAGCCTATGCCATCGTCCGTGGCGAGCTCGAAGCCTATGGCGCGGGCCTCACCGACAAGCCGGAAGTCGTCGCCTTGAACAAGTCCGACACGATGGACGACGAACTGCTCGACGCCCTGTCCGACGAACTGGAAGCAGAATGCGGTGTTCGCCCGCTCCGTCTGTCCGGCGCGACCGGCGCGGGTTTGGATGCGGTGCTCGACGCGCTCCAAGCCCACATCCAGACCTTGGATGCCGAAGATGGCGAAGAGGAAGAAACAAAGTGGTCGCCCCTCTAAAACCCTCCTCGGTACGGGGAGGATTTGAGTGACCACCCTCGCCATTACCGGCGGCACCGGCTTCGTCGGCCAGCATCTGCTGCGCATGGCCGTCGAACAGGGCCATCAGGTTCGCGCCCTCACCCGCCGCGCTCAGGATTCGTCCGATGGCATCGCCTGGGTTGAAGGCGCCCTCGATAAGCCCGACAGCCTCGCGCACCTCGTGGAAAATGCCGATACGGTCATCCACGTCGCCGGGCGCATCGCGGGCACGCGCCGGCAATTTGAAGAGGCGAATGTCACCGGCACCGCCAACATGATCGAAGCCGCGCGGGCCGCTGGTGTCCGGCGCTTCATCCACATATCCTCCCTCGCCGCGCGCGAGCCGCATCTCTCCGATTATGGCTGGTCGAAGAAGCTGTCCGAAACGGTCGTCGCCGATTCCGGTCTCGACTGGACGATCATCCGCCCGCCCGCCGTCTACGGCCCTGGCGACAGGGAAACGCTGGAACTATTCAAGATGGCGAAGCGCGGCTTCGTCGCCTTGCCGCCCGCAGGCCATTTCTCGGTCATTCACGTCGCGGACCTGTGCCGCCTGATCCTCGCTCTTCCCCAAGGCCCAGAATCCCTCGGCCAGACCTACGAGCCTGACGATGGGCGCGAGGGCGGCTGGGAACATCGCGACTTTGCGCGTACCCTCGGCCACCTCTTCGACCGCCGCGCAACGACACTTTCGGTGCCCAAGCCCGTCCTCCACGGCGCCTCGGCCCTCGACCGCCTGTTCCGGCGCGGAAACGCCAAGCTTACCGCCGACCGCGTCCGCTATTTCTGCCACCCCGATTGGGTCGTGACCGCGCACAAACGGCCGCCGCAGCGCTTGTGGACACCCCAGATCGGTACGGCCGCCGGTCTTAGGGGCACAGCTGAATGGTATCTCCAGCAGGGTTGGCTCTGAGGAAAAGATACCGTTGGGGCTGGGCCTGTCGAAGGCTTGCCATTCACTTTCGACGGGAAAGAAGGACAGCCCTTCGACACGCTCAGGGCGAACGGCATGGGTGGCAGCCTTTACCTTTCCGCGCATCGTCACCGCCCCGCCCCTTTCTCGCCCAAATCGCTTGGCAGGGGGCGGCAGGACACGATAAGGATTGTTCATGACCGATAGAGATGAAACCTTCGCCAAGGTCGGCGAGCTGATCGCACCGTTCAACAAGAAGGGTGTCGAGCTTTCCGAAGCCACTACCTTTGCGGGCGACCTTGAATGGGACAGCCTGACCGTGATGGATTTCGTCGCGGCGATCGAGGACGAATTCGACATCCTCATCACCATGAACATGCAGGCCGAAATCGAAACCGTTGGCCAGCTCGTCAACGCCGTTGAAGATCTCCGCAACGGCGGAGAATAATCATAGCCCCTCCCCTTCAGGGGAGGGGTTGGGGTGAGGCATGTCTCCGGAAGACTCTGAACTCTACGTCGCAGATCGCCCCCACCCAACCCTCCCCTGAAGGGGAGAGCTCAACATTCGGAACCCAACGATGACCGATCTCTTTTCCAAATTCGATCCGCTGATCGCCGAGCGTCAGGCCCTGCTCGACACGGGCGTGCGCGATCCCTTTGCCATCGTCATGGACAGGGTGCTTTCCCCGACGCAGGCGATCATCCAGGGCAAGGAAACCATCCTCCTTGGCACCTATAATTATATGGGCATGACCTTCGATCCCGACGTGATCGAAGCGGGGAAGAAGGCGCTCGACGAATTTGGCTCCGGCACCACGGGCAGCCGCGTCCTCAACGGCACCTATCAGGGCCATAAGGCGTGCGAGGACGCGCTGAAGGAATTTTACGGCACGAAGCACGCCATGGTCTTTTCGACCGGCTATCAGGCGAACCTCGGCCTCATGTCCACGATTGCGGGCAAGGACGATTACATCATCCTCGACGCCGACAGCCACGCCTCCATCTATGACGGCTGCGCGCTCGGTAACGCGAACATCGTCCGCTTCCGCCACAATAGCGTCGAAGATCTCGACAAGCGCCTTGGCCGCCTGCCCGCCGAGGGCGGACGCCTCGTCGTCCTCGAAGGCGTCTATTCGATGCTTGGCGACATCGCGCCGCTCAAAGAAATGGTCGCGGTCGCCAAGAAACATGGCGCCATGATCGCCGTCGACGAGGCCCACGGCATGGGCTTTTTCGGCGCCAATGGCCGCGGCGTGTTCGAGGAAGCGGGCGTGGAAGCCGACGTCGATTTCGTCATCGGCACCTTCTCGAAATCGGTCGGCACGGTCGGCGGCTTCATCGTTTCGAACCACCCGAAGTTCGACGTGCTGCGCCTCGTCTGCCGCCCCTATGTCTTCACCGCTTCGCTGCCGCCGAGCGTCGTCGCGACCGCCGCGACCTCGATCCGCAAGCTCATGCATGCGGAGAATAAGCGCGCGCACCTTTGGAAGAACAGCAAGCGCCTCCACCAGGGCCTGCGTGACCTCGGCTATAACATCGCGACCAAGGAAGCCGAAAGCGCGATCATCGCCGTCCTCCTTCCCGATCAGGAAAAGGCCGTGATGACCTGGCAGGCTCTGCTCGAACAGGGCGTCTATGTGAACATGGCCCGCCCGCCCGCGACGCCCGCCGGCATGTTCCTGCTGCGCTGCTCGCTCTGCGCCGAGCATACGGACGAGCAGGTCGATCTGATCCTCGAGCGTTTCGCCAATGCGGGGCGGATTGCCGGGGTTATTGGTTAAGCTCCTCCTTTTCCACGTCACCCCGGCGAAAGCCGGGGTCTCATGACGAAAAGGGCGCTTAATTCCCGACTAGATTCCGGCTTTCGCCGGAATGACGCATTTGTGGCTAGACGTGCGGTTCAGACGCCTTCCAATTGAGGCCAATCGAGAAATACGGGGATTTTCCGCCGCTTTCTCTTGCCAGCCGCTTGGGTTAAGGTGGGCTGATGTCTGACGAGGATCTGGACGGCCGGGCCGAGGGGCCATCCGCTGGCTGGCGCCGGGGATGGGCGAGCATCGGTGCCATTCTGGCTACCCTCGCGCTCATCGGCCTCGTCACCATGGTCACGCTGACCAATCAGGCGCGGGACCGGGCGCTCGATTGGGAGCGGCATACCTATGACGTGATGCTGCTCACCCGCACGGTAGACGCCAGCATCGCCCGCTCCGAGGCGGCGCTTGGCCGTTACGTCCTCGACGAACAGCGGACGACCGGCACGATCTATTATAATGAATGGCGCCTCGCCGCGCGGCAGATCGACCAGTTGCAGAAGCTCGTCAATCGCGACGGCGCGCAGGCAACGCGCGTCGACGAGCTTAAAAAGGTGTTTGAGGAACGCGGCGCCGAGCTCGCCACCGCGGCGGCGCAGGCGGCGCGCGGCAAGGAAGCGGGCGGTGTCCCCTATTTCTATCAGGCGGGCATGTCGAAGACCGGCCCGGCGCTGCGCGGCAAGCTCGACGAAATCGCGCGCAACGAGCAAGAGGCACTGCGCCAGCGCATGGCCGAAACCAGTATGTTCGCGCAGCAAGCCGATCAGCTCACCAACTGGCTGAGCTGGATCGGCATTTTCATCGCCATTGCCGCTATCGCCTTGGGCGCTGCGGCCTTCCGCGCCGCCTCGCAATGGCTGGCGGCGCGCCGGGAGGCGGATGACGAATTTCGCCGCGCGGGCGCCCTTGAATATGCAGTCGCCGAACGCACGCGCGAGCTTCGCGAGGCGAACGAGCGGCTGCGTGAGGAAGCCGCAGAGCGCGCCGCTGCCGAAGCGCAGCTCCATCAGGTGCAGAAGATGGAGGCGGTCGGCCAGCTGACCGGCGGCATCGCGCACGATTTCAACAATATGCTTGCCGTCATCGTCGGCGGCCTTGATCTTGCGAAGCGCAAGCTCGGCGTCTCGCGTGAAGAGGCGGAGATGCAGATCGATCACGCGATGGAAGGCGCGACGCGCGCAGCCGCCCTCACCCGCCGCCTCCTCGCCTTCGCGCGGTCTGAACCCTTGCTGCCGAAGGGGATCGCGCCCGCAGCGCTCGTCCGCAATATGCTGGACCTGGTCGACCGCGCGATCGGCGAACGGATCGTGGTGGAAACGCGATTACCGGTCGATGCTTGGCACGTTTGGGCGGACTCCAGCCAGCTTGAGAATGCGATCCTCAACCTTTGCGTCAACGCGCGCGACGCGATGGGCGGCGAAGGGACGCTGATTATCGGTGTCGATCAGGTGGCGCTAAAAGATAGTGAAGTCGGCAAGCTGCCGTCGGGCGATTATGTGCGGATCAGCGTCGAAGACAGCGGTTGCGGCATCCCGCCCGAACATCTCGCGCGCGTCGCCGAACCCTTCTTCACCACCAAGCCCGTCGGCAAGGGCACCGGTCTTGGCCTCAGCCAGATATTCGGGTTCGCGCGCCAGTCCGGCGGCGACATCGCCATCCAATCGGACGTGGGAGTGGGCACGATCGTGTCGATCTTGCTGCCGCGCGCTAAAGAAGGGACCTTGCGCCAATCCGCTACGGCGCCGGTACAAGAGGGCGGAGCCGATCCACAATTCCTGCCCGACAATATGGCCATATTGGTCGTGGAGGACGACCCCCGCGTCAGCCGCGCGACGACAGGGGCGCTCAAGGAATTGGGCTATGATCCCGTCGCCTGTTCGGGCGGCACGGAAGCTTTGGCAATTCTTGAGCGACGGCGTGATATCGCACTCGTCATCACCGACGTGATGATGCCGGAAATGACGGGGCCGCAGCTCGCGCGCGCCATTGCCGAGCTATATCCCCATGTCGCATTGCTGTTCGTCACCGGATTTGTTGGCGAAGCCGGCGATGCGGACGAGCTGGCGGGCTACGATATCGTACGAAAGCCGTTCACGATCCCGGTCCTCGCGAGCGCCGTCCAGGCCGCCCTCGCCCGCCGGGTCAGCGGATTGCCCGTCCCTTCAGCAACCGAGGCAGCAGAATAAACGCCGCGACGAGCGGTACTTTGCGATGCCAGGGGCGGATGCGGATGCTCGTCCCGGCGTGGCGATTGATCTTCCATGCGAGATAATCGATGCCGCCTGCGAAGGTGAAGCTCGCCTTGGCAAGACGCAGGACGGACAGCCACTTCCCCTTTCGCTGCATCTTCCGCCACCGCCGCGTCATGATGTCATGGGAAGGGAGCGTGTTCCGTCTGACGGTCTCAAGGGCGGCCTTGCCGAATTGTTCGTAGCGCGACCGGTCCGCTTCGACGACGTCAGATGAGCGCGACTTTCGCTCGGCCCTCAATTCCGCGCCATAGGTCAATGCGAAACCGCGCTTCCACACATCATCCGGCGCCGGTTCTGCGTTATCCGCGATCATTGGCAGGGTGAACTCGAACAAGGTGGGTGCAGCCTGCGCGACGCTTTCGACCACCTTCTGTCGCGCTTCATCATCTTTCGCCCACACTAGGCGTGCGGGCTGCGCGAAGCGGGCCCAGACCGAAACGCTTCGGGCGTCCAAACCGGTTTCGCGCTGAAAATCCGCCTCGCTCAGCACCGCATATTTAGCGGCGAGCCCATGATGTTCGAAAGGGAAGACATTGGGCGGGATGAGGCTGTTCGCCGTCGCCAGCCATCGGCGGCCATAAGCGGCGCGATAATCCGAAACGATCAGGTAGAAATCGAGCATCTGCCCATCGAGCTCGGCAGTGCGCAAGCAGGAGCCGTAGAAGAGAACGGCACGAGCCGCACCCGGATAGAGGGCCGCGATCGCCTCAGCCATCGCTGCAACGCGCGGCTGGACGGGCTCGGCAAGCTCCGCCGCGACGAGGGACGTCAGGGCCGGGGTCACGCCGCGAGGCGGAGAAAAGGCACCGGCGCGGTATGTTTGAGGATGATCGGCGCGCCGTCATTCGCCTCAAACAATTCGCCGTCGAGGATCACGCTGGAATGATCGCCCTCGATCAAGATTTCGTCGCCGCGCTGGACATGGACGCCGGTCAAGTGACGGCGGCCGAGCTTGCCCATGATCGCGGCAATGCCCGCCCGGGCCATGGCGGCAAAACGGCCCTCGACAACCAGCATCTGAAGCGCACCCTTCTTGCCGCCGCCTTGGGGCGTATGGCCGCCGAGCAGCAACCGCTCCAGCGTCGTTACCATCATGAAGGCGAAGCGTCCCTGGATCTGGCCTTGCCGCATGACGGAAATCGTGACCGGCTTCGGGCGCGGCGGCAGGAAGGCGAAGCGCAGGCCCAGGAACAGGGACAGAAACAAAGCCAATGCCGTCAACGCGTGGCTAAACCCGTTTGGAAGGCCCAAAGGATAGATTTTGTGGCGGCAGAACAGGATCGTATCGGCCAATCCCGCGCCGCCCAGAAACATGCCGAGCACAGGCCGCGCCGCTGCGCCACCCGACAAGGAAATCAGCTCGCGTGAGACGATATGCGGCGCAAGATCGGCGCGGGCGATTTCCAGTACCCGTTCAAGCGCGGTGAGCGGATCGCCCACAGCGCCGAGATCGAGGGCAATCAGGTTGGTCTTGCCGTTGGGAAGAACGGCGACCGGCGGCGGGGCATCGCCAAAATGCCCGCCTTGGTAAAGTTCGGTCAGGGCTGCCTGAACCGTGCCGTCGCCGCCGTTGATGACCAGCACCTTGGGATCGACACGAGCAATAGTTCGCAGCGCAAGGCCGATCTGGCTCACATCTTCCACCTCATAATGGAAGATGTCTTCGTGCCGCGCGCAAAAGCTCCGCACCTCCGGCAGCAGGGACTTATTTCCCGTCGACCGCGGATTGGAAAGGAGCGCGACTCTAGCCATTCTTATCCCTTGACTGGCCTGATCGAAAGGCCGTTGCGATAGTTCATCACGACGTTGATCCGCGTCACGCCTTCGCCGGCGTTGAACGCGACCTTGCTGTAAGCTGGCTTCAAATTGGTCAGGGATAAATTGGGGTTGCCAGAAAAGCCGCCGCCATCGCTCCAGCCCGATTTGCCGTCGCCATTGGCGTCATGCCGTACCGCGATCGCATAACGGCCGGCCTTGGGCACCGCGATGCAGACCGGCATGGATGATCCGCGCGCGGACACTTCTACCCGGCGCATCTTCTTGCCCTTGGCAAGGAAATCGGCCGGATTGCTGCCGTAAAGCTGGACCCGCACCTTGCCGACATTGTTCTTGAGGCCGCTGACATTGACGAGAACGGCAGGGCCGTTGCCGCTGTTGCACGATGCCGCGTCGGAGCCGACGGCACTCTGCGCCGCGGCCGGAACCGCAAGCAGCATAGCCGCTGCGGCGAGGGACATCAGTTTGAACATGACCAAGACGCTCCTGGAAGCTATAGCCACCCGCCTGTTGGCGTGATCGCCGAGTTGACTCAGCCCCCTGAGCTTTCAAAGTGGGTGAAGGTTGCGGCCAAAATGTGGTCAAGGGACGTCTAAAAGTTGAGAATTGGCACGCAAATCGACCGCTATCTCGCCCGCCTGATTGCGGTGCCGTTGCTTGCGACCCTCGTTCTCGCCGCCATGCTTCTGCTCCTGGACAAGATGCTGCGCCTTTTCGACTTCGTGGTGACTGAGGGCGGCCCTGTCGGCGTCGTGTGGAAGATGCTGGCGAACCTCATCCCCGAATATCTTTCGCTTGGCATCCCCATCGGACTGATGCTGGGCATCCTGCTTGCCTTCCGCAAGCTCGCTTTATCGTCGGAACTCGATACGCTGCGTGGCGTCGGCCTGGGTTATGGCCAGCTGCTTCGCGCGCCCTATCTCTACACTTTCGCGTTAATGGCGCTCAACCTCGCCATCGTGGGCTTCGTGCAGCCTTATGCGCGTTATGCCTATGAGGGGTTACGCTACGAATTGCGATCGGGCGCACTTGGCGCTTCGATCAAGGTTGGCGAATTCACCAATCTCGGCAAGCGGATGACCGTGCGGATCGAGCGAACCGCCGATGAAGGGCGGCGCCTTTACAGCGTTTTCGTCCGCGCGGATTCCGATGATGGCAAGACGCTCGCGGTGACTGCCGACGAGGGCCAGTTCCTTGCAACCGACGATCCCGACACGATCCTCCTGCGCCTTAAGGACGGCCGCCTCGTCCATGACGCGCCGGACTACAGGGTTCCGCGCGTGCTCAGCTTTGCCAATCACGATCTCCCCATCGACCTTCCGGTAATCGAAGCGTTTCGCAACCGGGGCGATGGCGATGTCGAGCTGACGATCCCGGAATTGATGCGGATCGGGCGGGACGACCGGGTGAGCGAGGATCGCCGGGACGAAGTACGCGCCAATTTCCATTTCCGGGTGGTGGAGGTGGCGATGATGCTCCTCCTCCCCCTCCTTGCCGTCGCCTTGGCGGTACCGCCGAAGCGGTCGACGTCGGGCCTTGGCATCTTCCTGTCGATCGTAATGGTCGTCACCTACCACAAGGTGAACCAATATGCCGAGCAGATGGGCGCGCAGGGTCGGATCGACCCGATCATCGCCCTTTGGGTGCCGTTCTTCCTGTTTGCGGCGCTCATCCTGTGGATGTTCCACACCCTCGCGTACAAGCCGGGCGGCCAGCCGATCGGCGCGCTTGAAAGAGGGGCCGCCAAGGTTGGCAAGGCGATCGGTTCGATCCTGAAACTCCGCTTCCGCCGGGGAGCCGCCACGGCATGATGAATGTTCATTTCTTCCCGTCGAAACGCATCGCCTTCTACATGGCGAAGCTGTTCGTATTGCGAAGCCTCGCGGTTCTCGCCGCCCTCGTCATCATCCTGCAGACGCTCGACCTTCTCGGCGAATCCGGAAAGATCCTCGCCGTTGAGGGCAACGGTGATCCGGAGCTATGGCGATATGTGTCGCTACGTGTGCCTCAGCTCGTTTCCCGCTTCCTGCCTTTTTCCGTGCTGCTCGGCACGCTCATCACCCTCGCGACCCTCAACCAGAATAGCGAAGTGGTGAGCATGAAGGCCGCCGGAATATCGGCCCACCAGATCATCGCGCCTTTGATGGTCGCGAGCCTGGGCATTGCCGCCTTCACCTTCGTGTTTCAGGAACGTGTGGTGACGCGCGCCACGGCCGAGCTCAACCGCTGGACGAAGGTGGATTACGGCCCGGTCCCGCCTGACAGCGGCACGCTGACCGACGTCTGGGTGCGCCATGGCGACGACATAATTTTTGCTGGCGAGGTCACTGGCAAAGGCGCGGCGACGCGGCTTGCCAACGTGAAAGTCTATGAGCGCGAGGGCGGGACGCTTCGCGCGATCATCGAGGCGCAGCGGGGCGTTCCCGTCAATCAAGGATGGCGACTTGAGCAGGCGCGCCGCTTCGACGTGACGGCGGGCACGGAAACGCAGGCTGCGGCGATCGACCTTCCCAATGATGCGGAGCCCGACCAGTTCACCCTCGCCCGCGTCGATGCGGGGGAGATGGATTTCATGACGCTTCGCGCCGCAATTGCGGACCTTAAAGTCGCGGGTCGGCCGACAGGGCCGCTGGAAGCGGGTTTATGGCACAAGCTGTCGGGTCCGCTGTCTGCAGTATTAATGCCGCTCCTCGCCGGAATCGCGGCGTTCGGCCTTGCCCGTTCCGGCCAGCTCTTCATTCGCGCCGTGGCGGGCATGGCATTGGGTTTCGCCTATTTCGTGGTCGACAATTTCGCGCTGGCGATGGGAAATTTCGGGGCTTACCCACCGGTGCTCGCGGCGTGGGCGCCGTTTTTCCTGTTTCTGCTGATCGGCGAAACGGTGCTGGTGCGGACCGAGGAATGACGGGTGCTATCCCACTGAGTCTCTCACGCAACACCCACGGAAATCCCCACTTTCGTCCTATTGCTGCCTTATTGCCATTTCATGACGAAGACACATATGGGCTCGCATAAAGTGGCAATTGCCGGGGCCGACACGTGAAGGATTTGTTGTGAAAAGCGCCGAAACCCTGCGTCCCGGCTTCTGGAACCGGTCGCACCACCTCGACAAGATGACGCTGAAAGAGCTGGTCGTCGCCTATTTCCAATATCCGGCGATCATCGCCTATCTGTCGCTGTCGGCGATCGCGCTGGCCTTCTTCGTTTCGCACCCGGCGCCGATCGTCCCCTCACTTCTTGCCGTTGGCGTTTCGATGTTGGCCTATCCACTGGCCTGGTATCTGCTGCATCGCTGGGTGCTGCATAGCCGCTGGATGTTCAAGGTGCCCGCATTGGCCTCAACCTGGAAGCGCATCCATTACGATCATCATCAGGATCCGAACCACCTGGAAGTGCTGTTCGGCGCGCTTCACACGACCTTGCCGACAATCGCGCTTGTCACCGCGCCGCTTGGCTATTGGATCGGCAGCTTCTGGAATGCAGGGTTGAGCGGTGCGGCCATCGCCTTTGCAACCGGCCTGCTCACCACCTGCTTCTACGAATTCTGCCACTGTATTCAGCATCTGGCCTACAAGCCGAAGTCGAAGTGGTTGGCGGAGATGAAGAAGAAGCACATGGCCCACCATTTCCATGACGAAAATGGAAATTACGGCATCACCACCTTCTTCTGGGACAAGCTGTTCGGTACGCATTACGACCGCGCCGAGCGTCCGGAAAAAAGCCCGACCGTCTTCAACCTCGGCTACACGCCGGAGGTCGCGCAGCAATATCCCAAGGTTGCTCAGCTGTCCGGCGGCGTTGCCACGGGCCACCCGCGCCAGCGCGGATAAAGCAAGGCGGCGGGGGCCGCGTATTTTTGGTTTCCGCAACGCAACGAAGTGTCGCTTTGTCCGTTCAGCGCGCCATGAACAACGAACGCCCCCTCGCCGCCGCTCTGGCTCTCACTGCTTCCCTTTTCCTGTTGAGCGGGCCCGCTGCCGCCCAGGACGAAGGCGATACGACGCGTGTCCGGATCGGGGTCGGCGCGCAGGTCGTACCAAGTTATCCCGGCGCGGACGAGGTAAGATGGCGCCCACTTTGGGATGTTGGCCGCGCCCGTCCGGGCGAAACATTCGGCTTTGAGGCGCCTGACGAAAGCTTCGGTATTCCCGTCATCAGCACAAACGGGTTCGAGATCGGCCCGATCCTCAATTATGAGGGCAGCCGTAAACCGGATGAAGTCGGCGCACCGCTCGACAAGGTGAAGGCGACGTTCGAAGCGGGCGTCGGCGCCGATTATTACCTTTCGGACAATTTCCGTCTGCGTGCCGAAGCCCGGCGCGGCATTGGCGGGCACGACGGCTGGATTGGCGTCGTGGGCGGCGATTATATCATGCGCGATGGCGATGACTATCTCTTCTCGATCGGCCCGCGCGTGACGCTCGCCAATGGCCGCTATCACCGCGCCTATTTCGGCGTGACGCCGGAGGAGAGCGTGCGGACCGGCCTCTCCGCCTATCGTCCCGGCGGCGGCATACAGACGGCTGGTGCTTCGGCGAGCTTCCTTTATCAGCTGACGCCGCGATGGGGACTTTACAGCTACGCGAAATACGACCGCCTGGTGGGCGATGCGGCGGACTCCCCGATCGTCCGCGCCTTTGGCTCGCGCGACCAGTTTTCCGGCGGCCTTGCCGTTACCTACACCTTTAACTGGACCAAGTAGAAGGTCCGCACCATCGGTCAGGCGTTGCTCCCCGCTGGCGCCTAAACCGGCCCCGTGTCAGGGACAGGGCCGATGGAAACGAAGATCGCCAATCATTACCGCGCGCGGATGGAGCGGGTGCTTGCTCATATTGACGCGCATCTGGACGAGAATCTTAGCGTCGATCGCTTGAGCGGCGTGGCCTGCTTCTCACGCTACCATTTCCAGCGGCAATTTTCGGCGCTTTTCGGGATCGGCGTACACCGCTACGTCCAGCTTCTGCGCCTGAAACGCGCATCCTACCGGCTTGCGTTTCGGCAGGGTGAAAGCGTCACGGCGATTGCGCTCGACAGCGGGTATGAGGGGCCGGAGGCGTTCTCGCGCGCATTTCGCCAGCGCCTCGGCCAAAGTCCGAGCGCGTTTCGCGCAGAGCCCGATTGGTCCCCCTGGCACGCGGCCACCGCGCCGCTCACACAAGCCAGGAGTACAATCATGACACAATCTCTTACCGTCGATAACGTACGCATCATCGATTTTCCGGAAACCCATGTTGCGATGATGGAGCATCGCGGCGATCCGCGCCGCATCGGAGATACGGTGCGCCGTTTCATCGACTGGCGGCGGGCCAATGGCCTCCATCCCGGCAAAAGCTCGACCTTAAACATCTTTCACGACGATCCGGACAGCACCCCGCCTGCGGGCTATCGGATGAGCCTGTGCGCAGGCGTTACCGCCCATTTCACGGCTAATGCCGATGACATTGAAATCGGCACGATCCCCGAGGGCCGCTGCGCAGTCCTGCGCCTGACCGGGTCGAGCGACAATCTTCAGCCAGCCTTCGCATACCTTTATGGCGAATGGCTTCCCGAGAGCGGGCAGGAATTGCGGGACTTTCCGCCTTTTGCGCAACGCGTCCGCTTCTTTCCCGACGTTCCCGAGCATGAAGCGGTGACGGACATCTTCCTGCCGATCGCGTAGGGCTGCTTCGCGGGTTATAGCGTGAGGAGAGCGGCCGCGTAGCCGATCCCTCTCCTCACTCAACCGTTGAAATCAATCCGCTAGGGCTGAGCCTGTCGAAGCCCGTGTGGATCGCGCGTTGCACACGCCCTTCGACAGGCTCAGGGCTAGCGGTTGTGGGAAATGGCGTTCTCAGTGAGATTGGGGTGGGCACGCGCCGATGAGCCTGGATGGGCTGGGGCATGACACACGCGGCTACAAGCCTTCGTGACAGCGCCCCATAGAGCGGCTAGGCAATGCGCCATGAGCGATCTCATCATCCGCCCGGTCCGCGGCAAGGCCGACCGCAACATGTTCGTCGATTTCGCCTGGGACGTTTATGCGGACGATCCGCATTGGGTGCCGCCGCTTAAGGACGAAGCTCACGGACTTCTCGATCCGAAGAAAAATCCGTGGTTCGAACATGCGGAGGCCGAATTCTTCCTCGCCTTTCGCGGCGGCAAGGTGGTGGGGCGGATTTCGGCGCAGATCGACCGGCTGGTGCTTGAGGCTATGGGTGCCGGGACCGGCCAATGGGGCATGTTCGAAGCATGTGATGCCGGCACCGGCGCGGCCCTGATCGCCCAGGCGGAAGATTGGCTGAGGGAAAGAGGCATGAGCCGGGCGCTCGGCCCGTTCAGCCTGTCGGTATGGGACGAACCGGGCCTTCTGGTCCAAGGCGCGGACCATGCGCCTACGGTGATGATGGGCCACCATCGCCCGGATTATGCAGCATGGGTCGAAGCGGCGGGCTATGCCGGGGTCAAGGATCTCTACACATACGAACTCGACATCACGAAGGACTTCCCGCCCATCGTGCAGAAGATCGTCGCAAGTGGCGAACGCAATGCCCGCATTACCATCCGCCGCGTCGATAAGAGCCGTTTCGCGGAAGAAGCGGCATTGATCCTCGGCATCCTGAACGATGCATGGTCGGACAATTGGGGCTTCGTGCCGCTAACCGATGCGGAAATCGCATATGCTGGCAAGAAACTGAAGCCGATCGTGTTCGAGGATCTGATCCGCGTCGCGGAGGTGGAGGGAGAGCCGGTCGCCTTCATGATGACCTTGCCCGATCTCAACGAGCTCACCCGCGATCTGAACGGCAGGCTGCTGCCCTTCGGCTGGGCGAAGCTGTTGTGGCGGCTGCACAAGCCGCAGGTGCGGACGATGCGCGTGCCGCTGATGGGGGTTGTGAAGCGCCTCCAGGCAAGCCGCCTTGCCAGCCAATTGGCCTTCATGATGATCGAATATATTCGCCGCGACGCCCTCGCCAAATATGGCGCATCGCGCGGCGAGATTGGCTGGGTTCTTGACGACAATCAGGGCATGAAGGCCATCGCCGAGACGATCGATAGCCGCGTGAACAAGGTCTACCGGATTTACGAAAAGGTGTTGTGAGGCGTCAGTCGCCGAGCAGGCGCATCGCATAGCTTTTGATGTCGTCCGGCCAGGGCCCGATGATATCCGTCAGCCGTGCAGCTTCGCCGCGATAAAGCGCGCGGATCGCCTCCTCATAACCCGAACGATCGCCGGAGGTGGCGGTGAGAAAACGGTAGACGGCGTCGCGCCGTGCTTCTGGCGTGGCAGGCGCCGCCATGGCGTCATCGACGAGGCGGCGAAGCGCGGCTGATGCGCCGCCCTTTTGCCGCCGGAGCCAATCCCAATGGCGGGGAAGCAGGGTCACTTCGCGCGGCGTCACGCCAAGACTGGGGCGACCGCGGCCGCGCGCCGGGGCTGTCTTGCCCGCATCCCAATAATCCGCGTCAATCCGTGCACCCGTCGCATCGTCGAAGATATCGATGGCAGCAAAGTCGGCCTGTGCGTAGCCATCTTCAATCCGGTGCGTGACGGCCGCTTTCTCTCCCGAAGCGATGATGCGGCCCTCAAAAAAAGCGGTGACGGTGGACATGGGATCTCCTTTGCCGGAGATCAATATATCCGGGTAGAATTCTTGTCAATTAAATCCGGGTTAAAATCCGATAGGCGCTAGTCGTTCAGCACCACCCACGTCGCGGCATGGTCCGATGCTTTTTCGCGGCCGCGATAATCCTTGTCCACACCGGCATCGGCCATGCGGTCGGCGGCCTGCGGACTCAGCAGCAGGTGGTCGATGCGAAAGCCCGCGTCGCGCTGCCACGCGCCCGCCGTATAATCCCAAAAGGTGTAGACGGCGCCGACGGGATAGCGAACGCGGATCGCGTCGGTCCACCCCTGATGGACGAGGGTGCGGAATGCGGCGCGGCTTTCAGGCTGCATCAGAGCGTCCTTCGCCATGGCGCGAGCGGAAAAGACGTCGTCGGGATGATCGGTGGGGATGACGTTGTAATCGCCTGCGAGGACCACCGGCACTTCGGCGGCGAGGAGTTCTGCGGCATGCGCCCGAAGCCGCTCGAACCAGGCGAGCTTATAGGCGAACTTCTCCGTGCCTACCGGATTGCCGTTGGGTAGATAGATGCTGCCGATGATGACGCCGTTCACCGCGGCTTCGATATAGCGGCTATGCGTATCGTCGGGATCGCCGGGCAAGCCCATACGGCAGAGTTGAGGCTCGGCATCGCGAGCGAGGATCGCTACGCCGTTAAAGCCCTTCTGCCCATGCCAGACGGCGCCGTAGCCCGCCGCCTTGATGTCAGCGATGGGGAAATTGTCGTCGTCGCACTTCAGCTCCTGAAGGCAGACGGCGTCAGGCTTCTGCTCCTCCAGCCATTCGAGGAGGCGCGGCAGGCGGGCGCGGATGCCGTTCACATTGTAAGTGGCGATCTTCATGGGCCGGGAACGTAGCGGCTGGATCAGACCTCGTCACCCCATACCGTTTGGAGTGAACCTCCATTTGCTTAATGAGAGCAACAGATGAAGGAGGCATTGGCTGCCCCAGGCGCGGAAAAAGCCGGCCGATGCGCGCTGGGTCAGATGGAAAAGCTGGTGCCGCAGCCGCAGCCGGACGCCGCTTGCGGGTTCTTTACCTGGAAGGAGGCGCCGCCAAGGGATTCGACGTAGTCCACCGCCGATCCGCGCACGAGATCGAGGCTGATCGCATCCACCACCAAAGTCACGCCGTCCTGGCTGGTGGCCGCATCGTCCGCCTCGATGCTGTCGGCGAGGCCGAAGCGATATTGGAAACCGGCACAGCCTCCGCCGTCCACGGCGAGGCGGAGGATGGCGGGCTTGTCCTGTTTCTTCGCGATCGCCGCGACACGGGCGGCGGCGGCGGGGGTGAGGGCGATTTGCGCTGTTTCGCTCATGATGCGGAGATAGGGGATGAAGAGCACGCTCACAAGATTGTCCCTTAATCTGCTAGTCCTGAGCTTGTCGAAGGACGGAACGAGCTGGGACCGTCCTTCGACAAGCTCAGGACTAGCGGTGGTGGGGCGGCTCTGGAAAGCCCCTCTCAGCGCTTGTCAGAATCCCCGCCAGCCGCCATAGAGCGCCCATTCCCGGCAAAGGAGCGTTCGCGCATGAAGGTCCGCGTTTTCGTCACGCTGAAGAACGGCGTTCTCGATCCCCAGGGCAAGGCCATTCACCATGCGCTGGAAGGCCTCGGCTTTTCCGGCGTC
The DNA here is from genome assembly GCF_003012815.1 of Allosphingosinicella vermicomposti. Taxonomy (GTDB): domain Bacteria; phylum Pseudomonadota; class Alphaproteobacteria; order Sphingomonadales; family Sphingomonadaceae; genus Allosphingosinicella; species Allosphingosinicella vermicomposti. The sequence goes on from NZ_PXYJ01000002.1 coordinate 484,382, forward strand.
AACGACGTGCGCCAGGGTAAGGTGATCGAGCTCGACGTTGCGGACAGCGTCAGCGATGCCGATATCGAAGGCATGTGCACGAAGCTGCTCGCCAACACCGTCATCGAGAATTTCCGCATCGAACGCCTGGCGGCCTGAAGGAGCCCGTTCCCATGAAAAGCGCCGTCATCGTTTTCCCGGGTTCCAATTGCAACCGAGACTTGCAGGTGGCGCTGCGCGACGTGAGCGGACAGGAACCGGCGATGATCTGGCACCGCGAAACGGCGCTTCCGGAAGGGCTTGATCTCATCGCTGTTCCGGGTGGCTTTTCCTATGGCGACTATCTGCGCTCCGGCGCGATGGCGGCACGTTCGCCGGTCATGCGGGCGGTGAAGGACGCGGCTCACAAGGGCGTGTCGGTCCTCGGCATCTGCAATGGGTTCCAGATCCTCACCGAAGCCGGGATGCTGCCGGGCGCGCTTATGCGCAACGCCAACCTCTCCTTCGTCTGCCGCGATGTGGATCTGAAGGTGGAGAACAGCCAGTCGGCCTTCACCAGCCGCTACGAAGCGGGCGAAGAGATCGTCATTCCCGTCGCGCATCACGACGGCAATTATACGGCCGACGAAGAGACGCTCGACCGTCTCGAAGGCGAAGGCCGCGTGGCATTCCGCTACAATTGCGCGGTGAATGGCTCAAAGCGCAACATTGCGGGCATCCTCAACGAAGCCGGCAATGTCCTTGGCATGATGCCGCATCCGGAGCGGATGATCGAGCGCGCCCATGGCCGCACCGACGGCCGCCGCCTGTTTGAAGGCCTGCTCGAAGCCCTTGGCTGACCGGCCGGATCGCTGCGCCACCTGCGCCGTCCGCGACAGCGCCGTCTGCGCGGCCCTGAACGAGCGCGAGCTTGAAGACCTCTCTCGTATCGGCCGCACCCGCACCTTCCAACGCGGGGAGACGATCTTCGCGGCCGGCGAGCCGAGTTATGCTTGCGGAACGCTCGTTTCCGGTGCGGCCAAGCTATCCGCCATCGACGGCGACGGGGTCGAGCGCATCCTCGCCCTCATCCACCCCGCCGGTTTCCTCGGCCAGCTCTTCACGCCGACCAATAGCCACGAGATTATTGCGCTAACGGAAAGCACCATGTGCGTCTTCCCCCGCGCGGATTTCGAAAGGCTGATGGCGGCGCATCCAGCGCTTACCCGATCGATCCTCGACCGCACGCTTGCCGAACTCGACGCGTCCCGCGCGCTCACCGGCCTCATCGGGCGCCGCGATATCAAGGCGCGCCTCGCGGGCCTCATCCTGGCCTTTGCTCGGGCGGCGGGCACGTCGCCATGCGGCATCGCTACCGATTTCGAACTGCCCTTGTCGCGGGAAGAGATGGCGAGCCTGATCGGCACCACCATCGAAACCGTGAGCCGCCGCATGACCGAGCTTGAGCAGGCGGGAGCGATCGAAAGGCAGGGGCTTCGCGGCCTTGCGATCCGCGATCTCCCTGCCCTCGAACGCCTGGCTACCTAAGCTCCATCACCGCTAGGGCTGAGCTTGTCGAAGCCCGATCCAGCTGGAACCGTCCTTCGACAGGCTCAGGACTAGCGGTTATGTGGATCAACTCAACTTACAAAGTCGCCTTGATCAGCGCGAAGACCATGGCCAGGCCGACCATCAAAGCGGGCAGGACCATGATCTGGGCCAGTGCCTGCGCGGCGGTGAACTTACCGGTGATACATTCGACGCCTTCGGACAAGAACTCGGCCCAGCTTTGCTTGCGCGCGCCATCGTCCGGTACGACGCGGCTCCACCAGGCAGGCGTGATAAAGAGCGAGAGGATGCCGACCACGATAATACCGGCGGCAACCTTCAGGTCGTCGCCCATAAACGCCGTCATCAGGATGCCCGCAAAGGACAGATAGGCGCCGAGCAGCATGACATGAACGGCCGGATGAATGTCGAACGCCCGCTCGCCGCGATTGGGGCGCGCCACCGGAACGATCGTGGCTTTTTCGTGAAGAGCGGCGACTGGCTGATGGATCGACATTTCGAAACTCCTTCTCGTCTATTGAGAAGGGATTATCCGTAGCGGGCCCGAGCCGCTTTGACGGGCGTCAAACGGTGGTTTTGAACGGAGTGAAATCGGTGCCCGTATCGTAAACGTCCACGCCCTCCCGCCGCTTCAGCCAGCCGACAACGGCATAAGTGACGGGGGTGAGCAAAACCTCCCAGCCCACCTTCAGCGCGAATTGGGTGGCAAGGACGATTAGCAGGGTCTGGTTGTCCCAAAGGCCGTAAAAAGCGAGCGGGTAGAAGATCAGGCTGTCGATCCCCTGGCCCACCACGGTCGATCCGATCGTGCGGGTCCAGAGGTAGCGCCCCTTCGTCCAGACCTTCATGCGGGCAAGGACGTAGCTGTTCGCAAACTCGCCAGCCCAGAATGCGATGATTGACGCAAACACGATGCGCGGCACCTGGCCGAACACCGTCTCATAGGCCTGCTGCCCCGTCCATGTCGCGGCGGGCGGCAGCGCCACGACGATGGCCGACATCGCGGCCATGAACAGCAAGGCCGCAAAGCCCGCCCAGATACACCGCCGCGCCCGGCCATAGCCATAGACTTCGGTCAGCACATCGCCGATCACATAGGAAAGCGGAAAGAAGAGGATGCCCGCCCCGAACGGCCAGTCGCCAATGCCGGGCAAGTCGACTGTCGCCACCTTTCCGGCGCCGATCACGTTGGACAGAAGGAGGATAGTGACGAACGCCGCCATCACAAAATCGAAATAACGCCGCTCCCCAAGCGCCGCGCCTTCCACCGACCTGATCTTGCCCCCATTCATGGGTGGTAATTAGCGCAGTTTCACTCCGCCTCAAAGCGCGCTAGAGGGGCGCTAACGCGTCCGTAGCTCAGTTGGATAGAGCACGAGCCTTCTAAGCTTGGGGCCGCAGGTTCGAATCCTGCCGGGCGCGCCATTTCAGGCAGCTCCCCTGTCCGGTTAAATCCCCGGAAGATCACAGATTTTTGAGCCATTCGGGATTGGTCGCAGCAATTCCGATTTTGTCGATCTCTCTTTGCCGTCGCGTGCATTTCGCCGGACGAACCATCCTGGAACCAGTCCGGATCGTTTCGGGCTCATCAGGGGTGGATTGTAATTGTGACGAGCAACCATTTTGCGCCGCGTTCGGCGATGTTTTCTTTTGCGCGCGCGCGTTCTGCCGCGTGTCTGCTTGCTGGCGTGGCATTCCTCAATCCAGGTGTCGCTTTGGCGCAGGCCGCGCCGACGCCTCCGCCCGGTGCCCTGCCAAGTCGTGAGCAGGTTCTGCCGCCGGTGCCGCGCAGCGAGGCGCAATCGTCCGAGGTGCGCGTCGACAGCCGCAAGGCCTTCCGCGAAGTTGCCTGTCCGTTTGAAAATTCCACGGCGCAGGTCGCGATTGGGCAAGTGCAGTTCACTGGCATCAACGGTGCGCCGCTCGCGCCGGAGCTGGCCAATCTGCTCTCCGGCCTTCGCGCGCAAGGAGGGCCGCAATCGGTTGTGCAGGTTTGCGACATTCGCGACGAAGCCAACCGCATCCTGATCGACGCGGGCTATGTCGCGTCGGTTCAGATTCCCCCACAGAATATCGATAATGGCGGCGCGCTGACGCTGACCGTCGTATCCGCCAAGCTGGTCGACGTGAAGGTCGTGGGCGAGGCCGGCGGCCGCTATACGAAGCTGATCGCGGCGCGAGTCGAGCGATTGAAGAATATCGACCCTTTTAACGAGCGCGAGGCCGAACGCGTTCTCCTGCTTGCTGGCGATGTTCCGGGTCTCGATGTTCAGCTGACGCTTGCGCCTTCCGGCACGGGCATCGGCGAAGTCGCCGGGACTTTGACGGTCGCCTATCGCCCATATGCGATCGTCGGCAACGTCCAGAATTACAGCAGCAAGGCGATCGGCCGCGAGACGGCGTTCGTCCGCGCCGAAGCCTATGGCGTGACCGGGATGGCCGACATCACCTATGTCGGCGGTTCGGCGACGCTGGATTTCGAGGAGCAACGGGTTCTCCAAGTCGGCCATTCTATGGGCATCGATGACGAAGGCACCCGGCTAGAGGGCAGCTTCACTTATGCCTGGTCGCGCCCCGACATTGGCGGGCTGGACCTTCGCTCCCGCTCGCTGGCCGTAACACTTGCGGCGTCCTCGCCGCTGCTGCGCACGGTGAATGAGAATGTCACCGTCACCGGTGGCCTGGATTTCACCGAACAGCGCACGCGTCTTCACTTCGGCCGCGTCCTGCCGCTCACGCGGGACAAGATACGCGTATTGTTCGGGCGTCTTTCGGGCAACCTTGTCCGGCCTTCGGTCACGGGCTTCGGCTATGCGCTTTCGGGCGGGATCGAGATCCGCAAGGGATTGGATATCCTCGGCGCGACCGATCGCTTCGACTTCGATAGCTATGAAGGCGGGTATACGCCTTCTTCGCTCTACGGAAATCCCAATGCGCTGGTTGCCCGCGCCGACCTGGACGGCCAGATCGGGCTCGGCTCGATCTTCAGCCTCGCGGGCGCGGCGCGCGCGCAGGTGTCCAATGCGCCGCTCCTTAATTACGAAAAGTTCTCGATCGGCACGCTCACCATTGGCCGGGGCTACGATCCGGGCCTTGCCAGCGCCGACGAAGCGATCGGCCTGCGCGCGGAATTGCGCGGCGCAACCTATCGCGATGCCAATGTCGCGACGGAAGTATTCACCTTCTATGACCAAGCGTGGCTGTGGAACCATGATCGCTTCGCGCGCAATGGCGCCCTGGCGACGGAGCCGGATCGGAGCTTCGGATCTGTGGGCTTCGGGATGCGAGCTTCGCTGCCGCAGGGTCTGTTCCTGGAGGGCACCTATGCCCGCCCGCTCGACCGCGCCTTCCCAGGCGACACGCGCCCAGTCGGCGACCGCCTGCTCCTTTCGCTCACCGCCCAATTCTCGCCAGCTGCACGCTAAGCCATGCTTTCCGGAGTATATCCCATGACCGCCAACCGCACCGCCCTCCGCCGTCGTCTTGCTTTATCCACCGCCCTTTGCGTCGCCGCCTTCGCGGCTGCGCCTGCTGCTGCGCAGGTGATGACAGGATTTGGCACGATAAATTCGACCGTCGGCAACCCGAACCCACAGGTTAACGGCAATGTGCTTGACGTTGTTGCGAGCGGTAACGCGATTATCAATTGGAACGACTTCAACGTTTCGAACGGCTACCGGGCAAATTATAGTCATGCTAATGGTGTCAATGCCCCGAACATCTCGATTTTGAATCGAGTACAAGGCAGCAATATCACCAATATCTTCGGTGAGGTTACGTCGGGAAAGAACGTTTCCGTCTATATCATTAATCCGAACGGTATCGTGTTCGGATCGTCCGCTAGGGTTAATGTTGGCGCGTTGGTAGCGAGTACACTTAACCTGACCAACGATAACGACTTTTTGAATGGTAACAGCGCGTTGCGCTTCACCAGCCCGGTCGGAAGCACCCGGGGCATTGTTGTGGCGCCCGGCGCGGTTCTCAATACGGGAGGTGGTGGGGATATTGGCGACCTCGTCCTTCTCGCCAATCAGATATCATCTGCAGGAGATCTGACCGCGCAAGGCGATGTGGGCATCGTGGCAGGCGAAGACATTACGGTGACGCGAACAGCCAATAGCCCTCTCGCTTTCCGGATCGACCGTGGAACAAGTGTCGCTAACGCGATGACCTTGGGCAGCAATATTACGGGAAAAAGCGTAATAGCTGGGTTTTTCTCGAAAGCGGGCGTGAATAACGCTCTTCTTAACATCAATGAAGACAGCGTCATTAAGGCAACCGGTGCAGTGGCAGACTGGAGCGGGGGTGTACATTTGCAAGGCGGCAAAGGATCATCGGCTCGCATCGACGGTCCAAGCGATACCGACAGCCGAAATAGCGTTAGCATCGCGGTCGGAAGTGGGTCAGAAATAACAGGCAATTTTTATAGCCAATCCACGGGGAATCAGTATCTCCTTGGTAAAATAAATGCCGGCGTTGCAACCATATATGGAAGTGATCTTGAGATCTCTGATCTTTCGTCAACTTATGCGGTGACGATATATGGCGATACGATCAATATCGGGAGTCTATATGACAATAGTGCCTTTGGGACATCTATCCGCTATGATGAGTCTCTTTCTTTCGGCGCTATAGCGTCTAGAGATGACGTTATTATATCAACTCTTTCACCGCAAACTGCACAGAATATTTCTGGCGGATCTCTAACTGCAAGATTCGGTATTCAGATTGACGTTCCTGGAAGTGTTTCCATCTCTACCATCGATGGTGGAAGCAATAAGGTCCTAATAAAATCTGGGTCAAACATCGATATTGATAGCTTGAAAAGCTGGTTATTCGATATGACCGCTGTGGGCGACATGACGATCCGTGGATTAAATGTAGGCTATGGCTCCCTTGTGGCCAACAACATAAATTTGTCCGGACCAGACGTAGCTGCCACATATAATCTTGAACTGTCTGCTAATAATTTAGTGCAGATTGATACGGACTTAAGCGCGTCCAGTATATCTATCGATGCCAAGAATGTAACAAGCAAGAAATTGTCCGCTACGGGCACGCTTGATGTATTCGCACGAGATGGAAATGCCACGTTGGGGGATTTGTCAGGTAACTCGATTAGTGTCACCACAGGGGGTTCGGGAAATATAACGGTTGGCAATGTTGCAGCTGTCCGCGATTTTACGGCTGCCGGATCTGGCACCTTTACGGGGGGCCTGATTACGGCGGGCGGGGACGCGGAAGTGGCGGCCTCAAACGTAGCTCTTGCGGGCGACATGACGGCGGCGAGCATCTTCCTTGATGGTCAAAATGTTACCGCGCAGAAGCTCACCTCGACCGGCAGCACCGTCGTAGTCCGTGCCTATAATGGCGACGCGAATGTTCAGGGCATCGACGCCAAGGGCAGCGCGGCAATCAACACCGGCGGATCAGGCAATGTGGTCGTGACCGGCGACGTCAAGACTGGCGGCGATTTCGGTATAGGCGCAAGTGGCTCTGCGCGTGTCGATGGCAATGTCGATGTGGGCAATAATTATGACATAACCGCGCTCGCCATTTCGCTTGGCGGCGATGCCGACGCTGAAGTGCAGCGGGCTGGCAATGCCATCACGCTTAAGTCGACCGTTGGCAGCATCGTCGGCGGCGAGGGGCTGACACTTCAGGCGAACAGGAATCGTGGCCTGGGCGGGAGGCTCACCATGGACTCGGCAGCCGATATTTTCTTCGCGGACGGAACCACCCAGATCGTGGGTGGAGATGACGGCGACGGATATGGCGGGCTCGCCATCGAAGGGGGTACGCCTCAGCAATCCATCAAACTCGGCAACGTGCGTGCATACCAGCTTTTCTTCCGGCAATCATCTCTTGCCTCTGTCGTTATAGGTAATGCTGACCTTGGGATGGACTTGAACATCAACGCTAGGTCCATTGAGACTGGCAACATCAAGGTATCAGCCGGATCCGTTAATTTGGCGGGTGCCAATAATGGGCTGGAAATTCACGGTAATGTTTCGGCCAGCGGAAGTGTTTCGCTAGACGGCTATGTTAGTGTCCAAGGCAATATCGCGGCGGGCAGCAACGTTACCGCCACAGGCTCCAACTTCTATGCTGGCGATGTGCGATCTTCGAACGGAAGTATCTCCATCACCGCAAATGACTCCCTGACGATGGGGAATTTGTTTGCGGCGACGGACATCACCTTGGCCGGACCGTCCGCAAGTGGAAGTGGCAACATCAGAATGGGCGGTGCCGAGGCCGGCCGGAATTTGAATGTCAGCCTCGCCGGTGGGGGTAACGTGGAGATCAGCGGCAATATCAAGGCTGGCGGAAACGTTGATATCAGCTCGCACGGCGGAGTGGAGATGGCGGATGGTACGTCCATCACGGCCAATCAGACCAACGGCAACATCAAAATCTTTGGCCGATATGGAGCCGACTTAGGCGCACTTGATGCACACGATATTTCGCTGTCCACGAGCACAGGCGGCTTGCTGGCGCTGGGCGGAAATATCAAGGCGGCCACGCTGGACCTCGAAGGCGCGAAGGTGGTGCAGCAGACGGATACGTCGGTTACTCTCGATAAGCTGACCGGTCGTAATCTGGGATCCGTGAATTTGGAGGGTAGCAACAAGATCAAGGAGATTGGCGACTTCGCCGCTTCCGGTAACTCCTATATCAAAAATATCGGGGATGGTTTGCTCGTCTCCGGTGATATTTCGGCGCTCGGTCAGCACATTTTGTTATCAACGGATGGAAATCTGACGCTAGCCGCTGGGAGTTCTGTCTTTGGGCGTTACGTCCATCTCGGTGCTTTCCAAAATTTCATCAATAATGCCGGCGCAGATGCAGTTGTTGTAGACGGCTATTGGCGCATTTATTCTAATACGCCTGAAGGGAATGTTTATGGGGGTCTCGACAGTGGTAACACCGCAATCTGGGGCTGGGAAAATAGTGACGCCGTCGGCAGCGGTAGTCATTATGTTTTCAAATATCGGCCGACGCTGACCTTCACTTCGATCGATTACGCGAAGACCTATGGAGATGATATCGCCGCTTTACTTGCCGGGCGCTATACAGTGTCGGGCCTCCATGAAGGCGTTGCAGGCGCGTTCTTGGGCGATACGCTCGCGGACGTGATTTCGGGCAGTCCGCTGCTCACTTCGCTCGGCGCGACGGCGCGGGCTTCCGTTGCTGGCGGTCCTTACGTCATCGAGATCGGGCAGGGTTCGTTGGTATCGAACGCTGGCTACAAGTTCGCGTTCAACAATGCGGGCCGCGTGACGGTCGCCAAAAAGGCGCTGACCGCGACCGTCGCCATCAAAGACAAGACCTATGACGGCACGACGCAGGCGACTGGCAGCTTCTCCAGCCTCAACGGCCTAGTGCAGGGCGATGTCGTCGAAGTTGGCGGCAAGCTGACCTTCGCCAGCAAGAACGCCGGGACGCAGAAAGTGACGGTCGAAAATCTTGGCCTCGCTGGCGCAGATGCGGGCAATTATACGGTCACGATCAGCGTGCCCGATCAGCTCTCCGCCACCATCTTCAAGAAGGCGGTATCGGTGCAGGTCGCGGTCGACGACAAAACCTATGACGGTACCAAGAACGCCACTGGTCACGCGAGCATCGACGGCAAGATTGCGGGCGACGATCTCACCGCGACCGGCGGCATCTATAGCTTCGGCGACAAGAATGCGGGGACGGGCAAGCTGGTTACGATCAGCAACATCGTGATCGGCGGCGCCGATGCTGGCAATTACGAGGTGACGATCCCCGCCTCGGTGCTGGCTGACATCTTGAAGAAGGCGGTGACGGTCAACGTCTCGGTCGACAACAAGACTTATGATCAGACCACCACCGCCACCGGCCGCATCAACGGCATCGACGGACTTATTGCGGGCGACGATGTCGAGGCCACTGGTGGAAGCTATGCCTTCGCCGATAAGAATGCCGGCAAGGGCAAGACCGTGAACGTCAGTGGTATCCAGCTTTCGGGTGACGATCTCGCCAATTACGAGGTGACGATCCCGGCAACGATTTTGGCCGAGATCATGAAGAAGGCCGTCACGGTCAGCATCATTGTCGATGACAAGACCTATGACGGCACGACTTCCGCCACCGGTCGGATTGCCGATATGGAAGGGGTGATCGCAGGCGATGACCTTGAAGTCACCGGCGGCACCTTCGCCTTCACCGACAAGAATGCCGGTCAGGACAAGGCGGCGACGGCCAGCGGCTTCACCTTCGCTGGGGACGATGCGGGCAATTATGAAACCGTGGTGGCACCGGGCGCGACAGCGGATATCGCCAAGCGCACGATCGCCATTCGCGCCAATGATGCGACGGGCACGATCTTCTCACCCGCTGGCCTCACCTACACGATCACGAACGGCAGCCTTGCGCCGGGCGATGCCTTCACCGGCGCCCTTGCGCGGGAGCCGGGCTATACTCCGGGCGAATATGCCATCGGCATCGGCACGCTCAGCCTGTCTCCCAACTACGACATGACCTTTGAAGGCGGCACCTACACGCTGGAAATCGGGTCGATTCCGTCCTGGGCGCAGGTTCCGGATCTGTATCGGAACTTTGAACTGGGCGGCCGCGCGGCGGTTCTCCGCAACGAGCCACGTGCCCTCACGTGGGCCGCGGCCTTCGATTGCCAGGGCACGACCCAGCTTAGCGGGCAGTGTCAGTAAGAGACTGGAGTGGCTGCCGGACGTATCCGCCGGCAGCCGCTTTAATGCCAATTTATCGAACAAGATGGGCCGTTGCCGCGTCGAACAGGGCGCGGCAACGGCTCAAACTTTCTCCCGGCCTTCCCGGGATGGATTTCCTCCCCCGGAACGCGCTAACAAGGCGCCATGAATGATGACATCATCATGTGGGCCCAAGCGCTGGAGGATTACGCCCGCGACTGGGACGCCACGTTCGAAAACCGGCCGGATTATTTCACGCAGGAATTCTGGTACCTGCTCGTCGGCTGCATGATCGCCAACTGGCGTGGCCGACCGATGACGATCAGCGCCGCCTGTCAGGCGATGAAAAGCGGCTCCAACCGCACACGCGAAGAACGGATCAAGCGAGCGGTGGACGACGGCTTTCTGGTGAAGGAGCGCACAGCGGACGATGGCCGTGCGACGATCATCAAACCCACGCCGATGCTGGAAGAACGGATGCGGGCCCATCTCGAACGCACGCTCGCCGCGGTGCGAGCCGGGTTGAGCTGAATAGATCCCGGCAGATTCTGCGGACAATTTCTCCTGCAACTCTTCGCTATTCGCAAGCACGCGCTCATGGTGTTCTTTGACGTCACGAGAGCCGCATGAAGCGGATCCGCGGAGGGGTTGTCCATGAAAGAAGCTATTGGCCTTGGTGCCGCCATTTCCCGTTCCAGGCTGCTGCTCGGAACCTCATTCCTATCCCTGTCCATTCTGATCGGCGCTCCCGCCGCAGCACAAGAGGCTGCGGTCGAGACAACCGCCAATGCGGACGTGGCCCAAGATGATAGCGGTACGGCAGTCGAGGATATCGTCGTTACCGCCCAGCGCCGCGACGAGCGGCTGCAGGACGTGCCGATTGCTGTTACCGCGCTTTCCGAAACCGCGCTGCAAAATTTGCAGGCGAGCGACGTAGGCGACCTGGAAGGATCGGTTCCGAACCTCACTATCCATGAAGGTGATGCATCGAACGCCGTCGTCTACGTGCGCGGCGTCGGTCAGGTCGACAGCCTTGCGTTTGCCGATCCCGGCGTCGGCATTTATATCGACGACGTCTATCTGGGCCGCGCGCAGGGCGCTTTCCTGTCCGTTTATGATGTCGACCGGATCGAGGTGCTGCGCGGGCCGCAGGGCACGCTTTACGGCCGCAACACTATCGGCGGCGCGGTGAAGTTCGTATCCTCGCCGCTCAGCAATGAACTCAACTACCGCGCCGAGGCAACCTACGGTAGCTACGACGAGCTCGAACTGAAGGGCAGCGTGGGCGGCGCCCTCGTCGATGACGTGCTGCTTGCCAAGGCCGCCATCTCCTACAGCCGCCGCGACGGCTATAGCGACAATGCGTTCGACGGCAGCGACGATGGCGACAAAAACCAGCTCGCCGGCCGCCTCGCGCTCGAATTCCGGCCGAGCAGCGACGTGCGTTTCCGCCTTAACGTCGATGCGTCGCGCGACCGCCCTGATCATTCGCGCACACCGGCCCGGGCCACGAGCGTATTTGGCCTTTACCCGGCAACGCTCGACGACCCGTTCGAAGTAGATGCCAATTTCAACGGCCTCAGTGATCTCGACACGTTCGGCGTCTCCCTGACCGGCGAATGGGATGTTTCGGACGCGCTGACGCTGAAGTCGATCTCCGCCTATCGCGAAATGGATTATGCGACCGAGCTCGATCTCGACGCCACGCCGCTCGCCATCTTCGGCACCTATGTGGACGAACAGCAGCACCAGTACAGCCAGGAATTCCAGCTGAATTACAGTGGCGACCGGTTCAACGCGGTCGCTGGCATTTACTATTTCGACGAGAAAGACGTGACGATCAGCGGCATTTTTGGGCCGGTGATCGAATTTATCAGCGCCTCATTGAACGATCAGCATAATCGCAGCGTCGCGGTCTACGGACAGGGCAGCTATGAGCTGACCGACAAGCTCTCGCTAACCGGCGGCCTGCGCTACACTTATGAGAAGAAGGATTTCTTCCGCACGCAGGAATTCTTCGCGGCGACCGCGCCCTATCCGGTTCCCTATGGCACGGGCGCGGAGGTGACGCGCATCGATACCGATAACAATTGGGACGCGCTGACGCCGAAGATCGGCATTGATTACAAAGCAAGCGACGACGTGCTTGCTTATGCAAGCGTCAGCCGCGGCTTTAAATCGGGTGGTTTTGATGGCCGCGCGAACAATGAAGACGGTGCGGTTCCCTACAATCCCGAAACCTTGTGGGCCTATGAAGTGGGCGTGAAGAGCACCTTGCTCGACCGCAAGCTGATCGCCAACCTCGCTCTCTTCTGGAACGATTATAAAGACCTTCAGCTTTCGAGCTTCACGGCGGACGAGAATGGCGGCTTCACGGCCTTGTTCACAAACGCCGGCGCGGCGACGATTCGCGGGGCTGAGCTAGAGCTTCAGGCGCGGCCCGTTCCGGCGCTCAACCTGAACATGACGCTCGGCTACCTCGACGCCCATTATGACGAATATATCGGCCCCGGCGGCGTGGACATCAGCGATGAACGTGAACTCGTCAATGCGCCGAAGTGGAGCGCCCGGTTTGGCGCGACCTATGTGTTCGACCTCGGCAACAATGGCGATCTGACTGCGGGCGCGGACGTCAGCTACCGTTCGAAGACCTATCCCGTTGTGTCGAGCAGCGAAGTGCTGGCGCAAGATAAATATGCGCTGGTCGATGCCTTCGTGCGCTGGAGCGACAAGGACGATCATTATTACGTCCAGGCCGGTGTCAAGAATCTCACCGACAAGCGTTATCGTGAACAGGGCTTCGACCTGTCCGACTCGCTTGGCTATCAGCTCGCTTATTACGGCGCGCCGCGGACCTTCCGCGTCACCCTTGGTACGCGCTTCTGATGGTCGAGGCCGACTTCGATCAGCGGGTGGCGGAGCCTGACACCGCCGCCCTGCTGAACCGGATGGTCGTCGACTTCGCCGACGCGCCGCTCAACCCCAACGTGGCGGAGCGGCGCGCCGCGCTCGACAAGGCGGCCTTGCTTTATGGGCCCGAACCTGAACCCGTTGGCAAGATCGAAGACCGCGCGATTGACGGGCCCGGTGGACCGATCCCGCTGCGCATATACTGGCCGCAGGAAAGGGGAGCGCCCTACCCCATCCTCGTCAACCTCCATGGCGGTGGCTGGGTGCTTGGCGGGCCGGATGGCTACGAGCGGGTGGCGCGCGCTTATAGCGCCGCCGGCCAATGCATCGTCGTCGATGTCGATTATCGCCTCGCGCCGGAGAATAAGCATCCCGCAGCGCTGGATGATTGCATGGCTGCTTTGTCCTGGGTCGCCGAGAATGCAGAGATGCTTGGCGGCGACCCGCGCCGGATCATCATTACCGGCGACAGCGCGGGCGGCTTCTTGGCCGCTCTCGTAGCGCAGCAGACGGATGTACCGCTCGCCGGGCAGATCCTTGTCTATCCGGTTTGCACCGCGAGCAGCCGCCAGGAATTTGCGTCCCGCAAGGCTCTGGGCGACGGACGCTTCTTCCTGCGTGAATTCGACATCCTGCGGGCGGAAGAGGAATATTTCGCGGGGTCCGACGCGAAGGAAAAAGCCGGTGGGTCGCCCCTCCTTGCCGACAATGAAACGCTACGCCGGCTTCCGCCTACACTGATCGTTACCGCATCGCTCGATCCGCTTGTCGATGAGGGCCGCCTTTATGCCGAACGGATCAAAGCGGCCGGCGTCCCCACCGAATATATTTGCGCGGAGGGCACGATACACGGCTTCGTGCTGTTCGCGGGGGCATTGGCGCTCGGTCAGCACATAATCTCGAATATCGGCGCGTGGGTTCGCAGGGTCGAACCCGTCACGGCGACTTAAGTGAAGGGGGTGTGGGGCCCCCTTCACTTATTTTAACCGAACCGGCTTCAATACACGCTACCGGTCACGACCGCAGAGGCGAGCTCCAAGCAATCGAATATGACATGCGCCGCGGCAAGGCCGAACTTAGGTCTGACCGCTTGGGTGGCTATCGTTAAATCCGTAAGGATCTGCCCGGCGCTACGCAGCGCAATGGCGACGATCTGGAGGCCCCACGCCTCGAAGCAGCATCGATTTTCCGCCCCGAACGGATCGCCATATGGAATTCCTTGGCTGCAATGCGATGAATACGCTGCGCGCCAACCGGGCTTAATGATGTGATTATCGTTAGTAGGCCCTCGGTGCAGCCTGACGAAATGGGGTTCGTTCCCAAGTGGAAAGCAGCGGCGCCCAAAACTGAACGAAAATGGCGCACCCGAGAGGATTCGAACCTCTGGCCTCTGCCTTCGGAGGGCAGCGCTCTATCCAGCTGAGCTACGGGTGCCGGGCCGTCCCGGCGCTTAGCAAAGGCTGCACGCGGGGGCCAGTGGCTTTCTTTAACTATTTGATATCCGTGTAGGGACACGGCGCATCGGGCGATGGCGTCTCGGGACGATCCGGGCGAAACGCCCGGATCGTCCCGGATCCTCCTTAGAAGCGGATGACCGCTCCGGCGCGGAAAGCGTCACGCTTGGTGTCCGCGAACTCGCCGGTATAGCCCGCGTGGAAGCGAACGTCCTTGGTGACGTCAAGGCCGAAGCCGACGCTGAAGCGGCCGACCGTCTTGTCGCGTTCGACGCCGTTCACAACCATTGTCGCATCGGCGCCGGTAAAGCCGCCGGTGACGAGTACGTCGCCATCGTTCAGCATCTGACGTACGCCAACTTCGGCAAACGGCGTCACGCCCATGCCTTCGACGGCGAAGGTGCGGGACACCGCGACGCTCGCATCGGCGAACACGCTGTCCTTGCTGCCGCTCTCAACCGTGAGGCCGAAGTCCCCGGCGCCCTCTTCCACCACGCCGTCACGCTTTGTGTTGACGTAAGTGACACCCACCTTCGGACCGACGCTCCAGCCATCGGCTTCGAAGGCATAGTCGACGCTGAGGTCGGCGACCCAGCTCTTCACGTCATACTTGGCCTGCGCGCTGCTCGGCGCAGCAGCGATTGTCCGGCGGGTTTCGGCTTCGCTGCCATTATAGGCGAAGAGACCGTGGATGCCGATGCCGCTGACCTTCGCATCGGCGTATACGCCAGCCACGAAGCCATTGCTGGTCGTTTCCGTGCGGAGACGGTCCAGCGATTGATCGGTGTCGATCTTGCCGATGAAGGCGCCAACCTGCGTACCTTCGGCAAAGCCGTAACCGACGCCGCCGAAATAGCCTTCGCCTTCAAAACGCGCCTTCGATGCGCCGGTATCGGGCTGACCCTTGATCTCCGCACCGGTCATCATGGCCTGAGCGAAGCCGTAGAGGCCCGTCTTGGCGGGCGTCGTCGCAACCAGCGTGCGGGCGTTGTCGACAACCTGCAAGCTGTTCTCGATGCCGATCTGCGTGGCCGAGCCATAGGCTTCCGGCGTCAGCTGCGCGAAGGCGGCCTCGTTGATATTGCCTTGCGCATCCACGAGAACCGGGAGAGCGGCGGTAAAGGCCTGGATGCCGTAACCGGCGCGCAGAACCTGGTTCGAATAATCGACCGCCGTCTGGACGTTGCTCGGGAAGTCACCCTCGGCCAGGAACTCGCTCTGGATCTGCAGGCGGTTGCCGTTCTGGACGACGAAGCCGAACACGGTCGACGACTTGTTGATCGTCGTGAACCGGCCTTCGATGCCGCCTTCCGCGACGACGAGGTCGAGCGTGTTGCCCGGCGTACCTTCCAGAACACCCGTGATATCGACGGCGGCGCCATTGGCGATCGTCATCTTGCCCGAGATGTTGAGGAGGTCGCTGACTTCCGGCGTAAGTTCCAGCAGTAGGTTCGAGCCCGCCAGGAAGTTCACATCGCCGTTGACGGTCATCGTGCCCGGCGACGCACCCGGCGAGAGCGTTCCCGCCACGTTGATGTCGCCATTGACAGTGCCAGCCGACCCGAAGGTCGCTCCATGTGCAACCTCGATCGCGGTTTCCGATGTGATCGTCGAACCGGCAAGACCGATCAGGCGGCCGCCGGTGACGGTCACGTTGGTCCAATCGGTTGCACCTTCCAGCGCGACTACGCCGCCGCTAACACCGAAGCTTTCGAAGCTGTCGAACGAAGCGAGACCGGCGGCATTCACGACAGTCGGCACCTCATAGGTGCCAGCCGTGTTAAACACGAGCCTGTCATTGCCGTCAGCACCGCCGGTGACCGACCCAGTGATGTTGCCAAAACCGCTCACGACCAGCGTGTCGTCGCCGCCGGCAAGGTCGACATTACCGTCGAGCGTGCCGAGCACCGCGAGAGTATCGCTATTCGCCCCGCCCTGCACATCGGCGGTGAGCGCCGCAGCCGAGGTGATCGTCGTCGTACCGCCGTCAATGAAGACGCCGCCGGTGAAGGTAGCATTCTCGTCGATCCGGAGCTCGCCCGCACCCGAGGTTTCGAGCGTTTCGAAGCCCTGCTGGTCGAGTGCGCTGAGCACGCGAACCGTGCCTGCGCCTTGAACGAGGGCCAGGGTATCCTGACCCGCGCCGCCATCGACGCCGCCGTTGACGACAGCACCGCTGCCCAGCGTGAAGCGGTTGTTCGCGCCGTCGAAAGTCACGCCGCCTTCCGAATTGAGCGTGGTGTTCGCGCCCAGTTCGAAATTGCCGCCATTCACTTCCACGGAATCGAAGGTGTAAGCGCCCTGGGTCAGCGCCAGCGTACCGGCGCCTTCCGAGATCAGCTGCTCGAACGAGGCGATCTGGGACGCGACGACGGTGCGGCTGTCGGCGCTACCGGACTGGACACGCAGCAGATCGCTGCCCGCGCCGCCATTCACCTTGCCTTCGAACTTCACGCCAGCGGCGATGATGAGTTCGTTGTCATCTTCACCCAGGAAGTTGACCTCCTGACCGGCAGCCAGATCGCCCGCAAGGGTGAAGCTGTATTCACCATCGATATTGATGACTTCGAAGCCGCTCATACCGTTTACGGTCGAAGCAGCAGTCAGGACGAGGTTCATCGTGTCCTGACCGAGACCGCCTTTGAGCGCGCCGGAGAGAATGCCGCCGAGGCTCATGTTCAGCGTATCGTTACCGCCGCCAAGATCGACGCCGCCCGTCAGGTTGCCGTTGATCGTAACAATCTGGGCGCTGTCGTCCCCAATGACGTTGGAAACCGATCCGTTGGAGCCGTTGATGACAAGGTTCGCCTGATCATACAGACGAAGGTCGGTATAGTCCTGATTGGCATCTAGGTTCACCGTCAGCGTGCCCGGGCCGTAGGCGCCGAAGGATTCGAAGTTCGTCACATCGGTCGGGATCACGCCCTCGCCGCCCGCGAGACGGAAGACGAACGTGTCATTGCCGCCCACGCCGCCATCGATCGAGTCGGCTTGGCTGCCAGCAAGGGCGAAGTAGAAATCGTCGCCCAGGCCTAGGGAAAGGTCGCCGATCGTGCCGGCATTAGTGACGACATCGTTGCCATCACCGAATTCAATATTGCCGATGATGCTGGCCCCGGTTTCAATCGAGAGCGAGCTGTCGTCATTGTTGCTATACAAACCGATGGTAGCCGTTAGCGTTTTATTCGCCGCGACATTAATATGGCCGCCTTCCACGAAAATCTGCTGATAAGTCGTGTTCTGGTCGATATTAAGCGTACCAGCGCCGGACGCCGCGAGCCGTTCAAATGCTGTGACTTCGCCGACCGTGCTGATATTGCGTGTCTGACCTTCGGCAAGCGCGAACTCGAGCGTGTCGACGCCAGTACCGCCCGTGACCGCGCTCGTAACATTGCCGGTGCCGTTCAACGTCAGGCGATGGTTGCCGTTGCCGCTGAAGACAACCCCGCCTTCGGACGCCAGCGAAGCACCGTTGCCGATCGACAAATTGCCTTCAACGTCAACCGTCTTGAAGCTGTAAGCTTCGCCATTGAGCTCGAGCGTGCCCGCGCCGTTGGCGTCCAGATTTTCGAAGTTGACGATCTGGCCCGCGACGATCGTGCGGCTGTTGGTCGCCCCCGTGTTGATCTGGATGGTGTCGTTGCCCGCACCGCCATTGGCCGTGCCTTCGAAGATCGCGCCGGTATCGACGATAAAGGTATTGTCGCCCGCATCGAAATTGATCTGCTGCCCTTGACCGAGCTTGCCGGTCAGCGTCAGCGGCGACGCGCCAGCGACGTTCACGATCTCGAAATTGTAGAGATCGTTTATCGACGAAGCAGCCGTGAGGTTGAGCTTCAGCGTATCGGTGCCGAGGCCACCGTCCAACTGTCCGGTGAGCGCACCCGACAGCAGGATTTCAAGCGTATCATCGCCAGCGCCGAGATCGACGCTGCCATTGAAATCCGCATCCTCGATCTTCACGACCTGCGAGGTGGCATCGCCCTTGATGAGGCTAACGGTGCCGGTGCCGTCTTGAAGCGTCAGATTGGCGTTTTCGAGCAGCTCGATAGTGTTGTAGTTTTCATTCAAGGCAAGCGTCAGTGTGCCTGGACCGTAGGCGCCGAAAGATTCGAAGTTGGTGAAGCCGCCAGGAATCGAGCCATCGTTGCCATTCATGCGGAAGATGAAGATGTCGTTGTCACCGGCGCCACCGTCGATCGTGTGATTAGCCGTGACCAGGCCACCCAGAGCTTCGTAGCGATCGTTGCCGTCGCCGAGATCCACATTGCCATCAATCGTACCTGAATTGGTAACGATGTCATTGCCGTCGCCGAGGATGAGATCCCCCTTGATCGTGCCCGAATTGGTTACGATGTTGTTGCCATTGCCGGCGTCAATCCCATCTTTGATCGTACCGGCATTGGTGGCCACGTCATCGCCGTTGCCCAATTGGACATAGCCATTGATGGTGCCGCCTACATTATTGGTCAACGCGTCATTGTCGTCGCCCATTTCCACATTGCCGTTGATAAGCCCGCTATTTGTAACGCGGTCGTTACCCTCGTCCATGAAGATGGGGCCGCCAATGGAGCCCGTATTGGTTACCGTGTCATCGCCCCCAGCCAATGACAGGCCACCCGCGATCGTACCGTAATTATTGACAGTTTCCTGCCCTGCGCTGCCCGAAAGTGTATAGGTGTTAGCACCACCCACAGACGATAATGTGTCGCCCTGGTCAATATTCACGATAATATCGCGGATATTCCATCCACTACTGTTGATCGCGCCGTGAAGCGAAACGGATTCATTGTGCAGCAGGTCGTCTGTTGCGGCTACAAATTCAAACCCGAGGAACTTGCTGGCATCGATCTTCCGCGTTCCTGCAACAGAGAAATCAACACGGATGCTATCGCTGCCCCCATTCACACCACCATAAGCGGTGCCAGTCAGTTCACCGCCAGCTGCATAGATATATTTATCGGCCCCATCACCAAGCCGGACGTCACCTTCGACGCGGCCATAATTGTAGAATTCGTCGTTCATCGCCTCGAGATCGACATTGCCCTGGATCAGGCCGCCGCTTTCGTTTCGTACGATGTCGATCGAGCTATTGGTGTGGATCGCCCCAGCAAGGACATTGCCGTCGATCGTCACACCACTGATAATATCGCCTTGAGAGCCGCCAAGATTGAATGTGTAATCGGCTGCGCCGAGAATCCTGCCCCGGTTTACAAGCGTGAATACGCCGTCCTCAGAATTGCCCCTGGCATGAATAGCCGTGGAACCAGCACCGGTCGCTGAAATAACCCCAGTCGACTCGTTGGTCACGGCCGACTTGCTTCCTTCCCCGGCAGCGTAAGTGTAAATGGCGGTCGCCACCCTACGCCCACGCCCAAAGTCCTCAATCCACATGCCGCCGTTCGCGTTGATTGTACCGCTGTTCAAGAAGGTGGAGGTTGCATTATCCGCAGAAGCCCCAAAACCCACGGCGCCTGAGCCGATACCGTTGGCCTCAATCAGGCTGGTATTGGCAGCATCGACGATCCCGCCCAGGTCCAGTGCGCTAGACCCCCTGCCATTCGCCTGAATGGTTCCGCTGTTCACAAAGCGGACGCGGGCCCCGTTACTGCTATAGTCGTCTATTCTGACGGCTGTTCCGCCGTAAACACTATAAGATGACGCACGGCCGGTGCTTCTAATCGTTCCCGAATTCACGAAATTAAGTGCCACAGCATCGCTGTTATCCTCGATTGCGAAGTAAGCGGCTATCTCGCCGTCTACCCAGGTCGCTTCAATCGTGCCGCTATTGTTAAAAGTTAGCGTAGGCACTTGACTGGTTGGTATAATCGAAAATTCCACGCCACTGGAGCCGCTCCCAATCGCGCTGATCAGTGCCTCGTTATGGAAACTGGCGACGCCGCCTTCACTGAAAACGCCATCATCTTCTGTGCTGATGTCACCTTTGTTGACGACGCGAAGCGCACTTGGAACATTCGCGATCGAACGCAAATACATGCCGTAAAAATCTGATGCGGTAATACTCGCTTCATTTATCACCGTGCCGTCGCCGATGAGCATCAAACCGGCACTCAGCGGCGTGCCGGCTGGGCTGGTAACAGTGACCGTCGTGCCGAGACCCCGCGCCTCGATGCCATGCATTTCGAAGCCAATATTTCCGTTGCCGAGAATATTGTTGTCGAGAGCATGCGTCGCAGTGGCGCTAAATGACTTACCATAGCCGTCGATATAGCCGTTATCGCCACCATCGATGGTTCCGGTCACACCATTGGTGGCGCCGGTATAAAGGAACATGTCGTCGCCGAAGCCGAAATCGATATGGCCGTCGATCGTGCCCGAATTGACGAGGAAGTCGACCGCGCTACCCTTGTCCTGATAGGCGACCTTTTGACCGCCCACCATGCCGCCGACAATCTGACCTGCAAAGGTCTTTGTGCCATTCGTGACTTTATAGATACCATTACGCGTGACGGCAGTGCCGTCATAGCTTGAGATCGCGGCATCATAGCTGCTTTGAAGAAGTCCGTAATTCTCGACATAATTGTCGTCGCTGGTCATCGCAACTGCGCTTCCGGTCGCAAGGACTTCCGCTAAATACCCATCTGTTCCAGCATTATTTTCAGCGTTCAAATTATAGAATTGCCCACCGATGAGCTCAACACCCACCGCGCGCTGATTTACGCCGCCATTTGCCGCATTAAAGCTCCTCGTCCGGCTAACCACTTTGCCGGAACTGCGGATCATCGCGTGAGTCGAATTGCTGCCAAAGGCTTGAAGAACCACATCTTTGTCAATGTAGATGTCAGCCTCGCCGCCTTCGATGCCGACGGAAGTTCCAGTCCTTATGTAGAGCGTGTCTTTTTCGCCCCGCAATGTCAGGCTTTTAGCATTCGTGACGTCGATGGCCGCCTTGTCGCTAATCCCGCCCGATACAATCAGATCCGTAAGGATGACATTTAGCGTACGCTCATCATTGTCGAGATTTTTTTCGACATAAAGCGCCTGATCTTCATTTCCCGCCTGATTGGCTGAGGTGATAGAGAAAGTGATGTCCACGGTTCCATCGCCTGCGATCCGTATCGGGGTTAGCAGGTCCGCAGAAACATCCTGGCCAGATGAATTTTTGTTTTGCAGCGTCAGGACCGTTCCCACGCCGCGCGCTTCATAAACTGTGCCGCCGTTGAACGTAGCGAGACCATCCGCAGTATGCACCGGATTGGGCTGATTTCCTGCTGTACGCGGCCGAACAATCTGCACGGTCTGCGTTTCAGTGGCGCGGAGCCAAATCTTGTCGTTGCCGCCCGCATTCGTGATCGAGTCCGCAAGAGCAGGATCACTGTCATAATGGAGGATCGCATCTTCCGGGGTCACGCGCGAAATATCGACAACCAAATTATCGTCACCGTCCAGAACGACGTCTCCCGCATTCGTGCCTTCTTCCAGCACGATCGCAGTGCTCTGCGCATGCGCAGCAGAACCCATAGCAAGAGGCAGCAGAGCCGCACCGAGAAGGAGGGCCGAGCGGCCACGGGCGGACGGACGAACGGAAGAAGCGCTGGAAGTGTTCACGGTGGGGCCCCTTAGTCTGGTCTGAATATGACTCGTGCTTCGGGCACGAGGGATCAGACCGCACCTAGCCCAACGGATTTGGTTGTGAGGCTGCTTGCGACGAAGGCATAATATAAGCGACGAAGCCCGAACCCGGGTTACCCGCTAAGCGATTGAAAAGCCGAACGGGTTAAAGGTTTCGCGACGGCAGTTGCTAGAAGCCCAGTTTCTGCGCCACATCGCTGGCATAATTGGGCCCGACAGGCACGACCGCACCATCCCGCATCACCAGACCGTTGATCACACGGCCAAGCCGACGCACCTCTCGCACGTTGCTTGGCCGTGCAAAGGCGGAGCGATGGACGCGCATCAAATCGTCGCCCGCGAGGCGCTGTTCCAGCGCACGCATCGCAATCCGGACGATATGGCTGCGGGTGGACGTATGCAGGATCACATAATCGCGCTGCGCCTCGATCCAGTCGACCGATGCAAAGGGCACGAACAACGCCGCATCCCGCGTCGGCACCCAAATGCCTTCATCGGCACGGTCGTCCTTCGCGGGAACAACGGAAGGCGGCGCCTGCGCGGGTACATCATCGAGCGAACGTAGATAACGCCGCCTTTTCGCTCGCTCGATCGCCTGCCGCAGCCGGTCCGGCTGGACGGGTTTGAGCAGATAATCGCTGGCCTCTACAGTGAACGCATCGGCGGCATATTGCCCGAACGCGGTGATGTAGATGATTTCGGGCCGCTCCTCGGCAGGCATCATCCTTGCGACGGTCAACCCGTCGAAATCCGGCATCTGGATGTCGAGCATCACGAGATCCGGCTTCAAAGCCGCAATCGCATCGAGCGCTTCGCGTCCATTGGATCCCTCGCCGACGATTTCGGCATTCGGAACATCACGAAACAAGGCACGGAGCCGTTCGAGCGCGAGCGGCTCATCGTCGACAAGAAGAATTCTCACTCGGCCTCCTCAAACGCGCGCAGAATGGGGAGCCTCACCTCGACGACGAAGCCGCCCCCAATCGCGCGGGCGTGGATTGTTCCTTTCGGCCCGTACAGGACATCGAGCCGTTTTGCGAGATTGACAAGACCGATCCCTTTTCGGGACGATGATAATTTCTGGATGGGTTCCGGCACCGCGGGCCCGCCTGTGTTGCGCACCTTCATGACGAGATCATTGCCCTGTTGTTCGGCGGACACCTCGATCAACACGGGATCGGACGTGCGCGCCACGCCATGTTTCACTGCATTTTCAACCAACGGCTGCAGAATAAAACTCGGGACCAGGGCGTCGCTCAATTCGCGGGGAATGTGGAAGTCTATGGCGAGCCGGTCGCCGAACCGGACCGCCTCGATCTCAAGATAGGTTTGGAGCGTGTCGAGCTCTTGCTCCAGCGCGATTTCACCACTTTCGTCGGCCGAGAGTGCCGTGCGCAGGAATGTCGAAAGCTTGCCGAGCATGGCCTCCCCATCCTTCGTCCGCTCGGTGACAATGAGCGATGAAATCGCGTTGAGCGTATTGAACAGAAAATGAGGATTGAGCTGAAGGCGAAGGGCAGCGAGCTGCGCTTCCTGCGCCATGCTCCGCGCCTCCAGAAGCTGCCTTTCCCGTTCCCGAAGCGCCTCGTTCGCGTGCAGGATGGCATATAATGTCCCGAGCAGGCCAAAGAGCCAGGAATAGCTGATCATGTTCGACACCGTCCGTCCGACGACATCAGGCGGCAATTCGTGCCCATACATGAAGATTTCGATCAGCTTTCCGCCCGTCGCCGCGTCGGAAAATGAATAGATAAGCGCGACCAGCAAGATCGCGATCCCCATCCAGACCACCTGCCGCTTCTGGTCCATTTTCGCCGTGAACGCGGCGATGCCATAAAGCGTCAATGAAAGGATCAACCCCCAGCCAACGAGCAAGGTGACATATTTCACGTAGCTGAGCGGAAGGCGGCCGATCGCAATGAGAACCGGCATCATGAAGAGAAAGAAAGTCACAAGCCAGACGACGAGCGTCAGCTTGACCGCCTGTCTCCAGACAGGATCACGGCGACGCAGGGCAAGGCTCGCTATCAGATCTCTTTTGGGCACTGCCTATCCTTGCCAGACGCAGACATTCGACCATTGGCTCATTTCACAGCGGAATCAATGGCTTTAATCAACGATCATAGCCCGAATTCGATCATAGGCGGGATCGAAGCGTGCCCCTCTGACATTGGGAGCGATCCCGGTGACAATGAACAGATGAACGGCGCCAGCCAGTCACGCCGATCATTCTGAATGATTTGGGAAAACGCTCAGACAGCCATCACAATCTTCTCCTGCGCCGGTTGTCTCCGCCACTTCTTTGAGCCAGTGTCCGGCCATGAGAACGCCCCGCATCATCGTTGCCATTGGCTTGGCACTCGCCGCATCTGCCTGTTTGTCCACGCCCCCCATAGCCGGACCGTTGCCAACCGACGCGCCACTCCGCTCGGAAATCCTCGCATTTGCGGAAAAGGACCGGGTAAGCCCGCCGCCCGCCTGTCCCGTCCTTTTCGTGGGCTCATCCTCGATCCGCCTCTGGTCGACCCTGACGGAGGATATGGCGCCCTTGCCCGTCATCAATCGTGGCTTCGGCGGGTCGACGATCGCGCAGGCCAACAGCTATTTCGACCGGATCGTAACGCCTTACCGGCCGCGCGCCATCGTGATCTATTCGGGTGAGAATGACATTGATTCCGGTGCGCAGCCGAATGAGGTCATCGAGCGCTTCAAGACCTTCTTGAAGCTGAAGGACGCGCGGCTTGGCGACACGCCGGTATTCTACATCGCGGCGAAGCCATCGAAGCTGCGCGCCGATCAGTTTCCGCGCCAGACCGCGGCCAATGCGGGCATCAGGGCTCTAGCCGATGCGCGGGCCGACCTCCATTTCATCGATGTCGTCTCCGCCATGCTCGACGACGGCAAGCCCAAGGATCTGTATGTCGAGGACGGCCTGCACATGTCCCCGGCGGGCTACGCCATCTGGCGCGACCTGGTGATGAACGCACTGGTTGACGCAGGCATCCCCGGCAGAAGCTGCGACTGATCGCGCGCCGCCGATGCGATTGATCGCCACCCTCACCGCGCTCGCGGGCATCACTCTCGCCGCACCTCTTTCGGCGGAGCCATTGCGGGTCATGTCGTTCAACGTGCGCCTTCCCCTGGCTCAGGACGGTGCCAATGACTGGCCGCATCGCAAGGCATTCATGGCTCGGCTGGTGCACGACAATCGGCCCGACATCCTCGCCACGCAGGAGCTGACGCGGGTCCAAGGCGACTATCTGCGCGGCCGGCTTCCCGGCTATGCGTGGTTCGGCGTCGACCGGCTCGGTGGACGTGTGGATGAGCATATGGGCGTTTTTTATCGGCGCGACCGGCTGCGCCTCGTCGACCTCGGCAATTTCTGGCTATCGGATACGCCCCACGTGCCAGGCAGCATCAGTTGGGGTAATCTTTATCCGCGCATGGTGACGTGGGGCCTGTTCGAGGGGAAAGACAAGCGGCGCTTCTACCTCTTCAACACGCACCTCCCCTATCGCCCGGAAGACGAAGCGGCCCGGATGAAGGCAGGCGAAGCGCTATTGAAGCATATTGCCAATCTGCCAGCGGAGATTCCCGTCGTACTGACGGGGGACTTCAACACCGCGCACGACAGCGAGGTGCACGCCTTACTGAGCGGGACACTGACCGATGTGCGCACTGCCGCGTCCTCGGTTTCAGGACCAGAGGCAACCTTCCACGCCTTTACCGGAACGGCGGATCGCCGGATCGATTGGATCTTCGCGCGCGGCCTCCGCACGATCGCCGTCAAGACGGACGCGGCCAATCGGAACGGCCGCTATCCATCCGATCACTTCCCGGTCATTGCCGACTTCGACTGGTAGAGGCCGGCGGTTCATAACTCGTCATTGCGAGTAGCATGAGCGACGAAGCAATCCATCTCGCGGCGAGGCTCAGTGCCGCTGGATTGCTTCGCTCCGCTCGCAATGACGAAATCTGACTTTATTCTTCCAGCCAGCCGCCGGAGAAGCCCAGCTTCTTCAGGCCATTGCGGATGTGGGGGCTCTTGCGCATCGTCTTCCAGACGAGTTCGGACCGGTGGTTTTCCAGCATCGCGAGGATCGGCCCCTGATCGATGCCGAGATGATCGTTGGCGATCCAGCCAAAGCCCGGATAGACCTTGCCGTCCGTGCTGTGCGCGTCAGCGAAAGTGAAGCTCGGGTTGAATGAATCCCGGAAGCCATATCGGCTGTAAAGCTTATCCCCATAAGCCGCCTTCATGTTCAGGAGCGCAGGCAGGGTCACTTCCGGCGCGAAAGGGATCGATCCGCCCGCCGCCGTCGGCACGATCGTGCCGTCATCCACCACGCGCACCGCGCTCGCGCCGCGCGCCGAATAGCCCATGAAGCGGCGCTCGATGCCGTTCACCGTTTTGCCTTCAATGCCGCCCGGGCCATCGGATGCAGTCCAGCCCCAGATATCGCCGGAATAGCCCACCCATTTGTTCGGATTGGCGGCGCCATAGGCACGCTGCGAGAGGACGGCACGGCGGCTATTCTCGAAATAATCGATGCCCTTACCGCGCATATATTCGTCTTGAATGCCGCGGAAATCGACCCAGACGTGGCTATATTGATGGCCGAAAAGCGGTTCGAACTGGAGATGCTCCTGCCCATAAAAGGTGCCCCAATCCTTTTCGAGATCAGCAGCCCAGCCCTTGTCCCAGGCATCCCGGCCCACCGGATGCGTCGGCGACGCGGCGGCCAGAATATAGACGAGCATCCCCTCATTATAGCCGACCCAGTCGTGCGTTTCGAAACCGCGCTCCGGTTTCCAGCCCATAGTGATGCCGTGGGAATTGGGTAGGTTCGCGGCCTGCGTGCCCGTGCGGTTGCGCTGCACGAACGTCCAGTCGACCCGGCGGTAAATCGCCTCGGCAAGATCGCGGATACGCCTTTCGCGCGGATCGTCGCGATCGAAATAGGCCTGGGCGAACAAGATGCCGCCGAGCAGCAGGCTGGTGTCCACCGTCGACAATTCGGTGCTGCCGAAACGATGGCCGTTATCGTTGCGAAGGAAATGGTAGAAAAAGCCCTTGTGGCCGCTCACCCCCGTCACATCGGGCCCCTGTGGCAGATCATGATAATATTGCACGCACTTCAGCGTCCTCTCCGCTGCCTGCGCGCGGGTGATGTAACCGCGCTCGACGCCGATCGGATAAGCGGTGAGCGCAAAGCCCGTTGCCGCGATGCTGGAAAAAGGATTGGACGGCCAACGATCCGGCGCGAGGCAGGTATCGGCGGTGGTGGTATCCCAGAAATATTGGAACGTGCGGCGGCTCAGATCCTCCGCAAAGGCGGCTTCCTTCGCATTGGCGAAATGCCCCGCTGGCGCCTGCCCCTTCCCCGGCGAATTCGGCGCGGCGGTCTGACAAGCCGCTAAAACACAGGCCGTCAAAAGCAGCGCAACAGCGCGAGGAAGTTTCAAACGCATTGCACAATCCTCAAAAATGAAAACTCCCGCGCGAACGCCCGAAGACGCCCGCGCGGGAGCAGGTTGGATTAGAAGCTGAAACCGGCCGACAGCTTGTAAGTCCGCGGCGGGCCGTCCGTGCCATAGGCATTGAAGTTCCGCTCGCCGGTCCGGCTGTTGAAGCTGTTATAGTTCCGGTCGTTGAACAGATTGATGATGTCGGCACGCAGCCACACCCTCGTTTCGTTCGTAACGAACGGGAGGTTTATGTACTTGGTGAGCGCCACATCCATCTGACGATAGCCCCACAGGTCGCCATTGCCGTCGGTTTCGACCGCAACGACGTCGCGCGAAAGCGGCTGCCCCGCCGTCGACACGATCTCCTTGAGCCATTTCGGCGAGGCAATCTGGAACTTCGCTGCGAACGTCAGGTCTTCCATCACGTCGACCGTCCCGGCCATTACGAAGCGGTGATTGCGCACGCCGGTGGACGGACGGAAGGGATAGTCGTCCATTGACGGGAAATCGAGGGAGAAGACCTCGTTGAACTGACGATTTTCCTCAGCATCCGTATAGGTATAGGTTGCGTCGATGCTCCACGGCGAAGCCGGAGTGTAGCGTTTGATCAGCTTCAGATAGACGCTGTCCGCGCGCGTTTCGATGCCATTGTCGCCAATGATGATCGAACCGAAGGGGCTCGGCGGATTGCCGAACGGCGAGTCCGCATTGCCGGTCGCGGGGAAGAAGCTGCCGTCCGGACGGCGGTTGCCGAGCAGATAAGCAAAGCCGTCATGGCTCGCCACGTGCGAATAGCCGAGTTCGAGATCGACAAGGTCGAAATTGCCGCGCACGCCCAGGCTGAACTGGTCGGAATAGGGCATCTTGAGGTCGTTGTTGATGAAGCGAAGCTCGCGGCCTGCACCAACCGGGACGCTTGCAATCAATTGCTCGCGACCCTCCGGCGTCAGGTAAATCGGGTTCCAGGCGATGCAAGTCGCGCTCGGCGTGCAGACATTGTCCGGATCGCCAAGGAAGTTGAAGGTCCGGCCCGCATAGACACCCTGACGCAGTTCCTGCTGAATGAAGTCGAACTGAGTCCGGTCATAGGACCGGCCATAGCCGCCGAACAAAACAAACCGGCCATCTTCGTCGATTTCGTAGGAGAAGCCGACACGCGGCTGGAACGCACCGGTGAAAGCCTTTCGTTCGCTCCCCGTCGAGATGTAGTCGTTAATGTCATAGTCGGCATTGACGAGGTTCGGATAGTTCGCGGGCGAAACCGCAGCAACCTGAGCCGGATCATGCTCATAGTTCAGGAAGGCCGGGGTCCGCTCATAATCCCAACGAAGGCCGAGGTTCAGCGTCAGGCGATCCGTAACGTCCCAATCGTCTTGAACGTAAATCCCGAACTGGAAATTTTTGGAATCAATGCTTGGATCGGCGTCACCGATCGGCGCGCTGAAAGTCAAACGATACGGAATTTCATCGTTGAAAGGCGCGCCGGCCGGATTGTTGATATTGTAGATAAACAACGGGTTCGTGTTGTTACGCTCGTCGGCGTTCAACGTAATCCACTTCGCCTTTACGCCGGCCTTCAGCGTATGACCTTCAAAGCCGGTAAAGGTGAAGTCGTTCGACACCTGCCAACCGTTCTGCCCCTTATTCTGGAAGTTGCTGCCAGCGCCGAAGCGAAGGATATCGCCGCGACGTACCGAAGCGCCTTCCCGTAGAACCGCAGCGAACAGGGTCGTGTTGCCATTTTGGAACGGACGGGGACGCCAGTATACATCCTCATAGGCGACCTTGAAGTCATTGACCCAATTTTCGGCTGTATGCTCCCAGCGCGCGACACCGCGCCATTCCTGAACATCCGTTATGCTGCGCGTTTCGTAGGCATTGAACCCACTGTTGAACTGGTCACCATTTTCGTCGCGAAACTTGACGGAAAATTCGAACATGTCGTTCGATGTGGGCGCGAAATTGAGCTTTCCGAAATAGAGGTTCTCGTTAAACTCTTGGTTCTGCGGCCCGAAGAAGCCCTGATATTCGGACGGGAAGAATGTGATCGGCAGATCAAGGCCCGGCTCCACATCTCGCGGATTGATCCGGCGCTTACCTTCATATGTCACGAAGAAGTGGAGGACATCCTTGATGATCGGGCCGCCCAATGCGCCGCCGAACTGAAGATCCTTGGTTTCAACCTTACCCGGATTATTGCCAAAAATCTCGATCGGGCGAGCGGCACGGAGATCCTGATTCGTGAAATCGACGAAACCCTGGCCGTGAAACTCGTTCGTGCCCGACTTCGTCACTGCCGTGATCGCGACAGAGCTTACCTGATCGAACTCCGCTTTGTAGTTCGAGCTGATGACGCGATATTCGCCAATCGCAAGCTGCGGGAACGGATTACCTTGCGTAGAATCCTGGCCAGTGACGCCATTCTTCAGCACATAATCTTTTTGGCCCACGCCATCGATGAAAACGTTGATACTGCTGCTGTTCTGCGCGCCGCCCTGAAGCCGCGAATTGCCAGACTCATCCGTGATGAACTGCACACCCGGCGCAAGATCGGCGAAAGCGAGGAAGTTACGATTGTTCTGCGGCAGCTGCTCGATCAGGCGCTGCGTGATGGTAGTACCCACTTCGCCGCCTTCCATGCCGCGAAGACGGGAGCCGGTGACGACGATGTCGCCGCTCTCAGTTTCCGTTGGAGCAGGCGCATCGGCGCCGCCGGTCGAAAGATCGAAATCGAGTTGCGCGTTCTGGCCGACGGTCAGCGTGAAAGGATCGGTCTGGCGCGTGCCGCTGCTGGTAACGATTTCCAGGCGGTATTCGCCAGGGCGAAGCGACGGCAGGTTATAGGTGCCGCCAGCAGAGACGGTCGCGACGCGGCGGTAGTTGGTGCCGGTTTCGATCGCGGTCACGCCGACAACATTGACACCTTCGTCGGTGGCGACATTGCCGCGTAGCGACGCGTTGCTGACCTGCGCATGCGCCGGAACGACGGCTACGGCCGACATGGTACCGGCAAGCAGCAAAGCGGCTGCCAGCTTCGTTGCGCGGATTGATTTCGGTTGGATTGAAAGAGACATCTTAACTCCCCCAGCATGGCAGCATCAGTGCTGCCTTGTTGTTGCGGGAGGCCCCATATTCTCTCTCGGGATCGCTTCCCAGTAAAATCGTGCGCCTAATTTTAGTGCGCGTCCACCCTTTCAATCGAAAAGCTGAACCATGTGTCACCTTCGCAACATATATCGTTCATGATCAAAGGGTTTGCCCTTGTGCCGAACCACGCCTTGATCATCCCTCCCCCCCTTCGCTAGAGCTACTCCGCAGGCCGCGCCCCGGCCCAGTTTTTTACATTTATTGGAGGACGTGAAATGAGGGGGAGCAATCCTAATATCGGTATGCGGATCGGCGTTTGTCTGGCCGCCCTCGCTTGCGGCCTCGCGCCCATACCGGCCGCCGCACAGGATGCGGGGAAGCCCACCGCTGCGCAGACCCTCTACGCGCCCGATGCAAAGATGGACCGCTTCATTTCCGACCTCATCGCCAAGATGACGCTGGATGAAAAGATCGGTCAGCTTACCCTGTTCACCAGCGACTGGGACGTCACCGGTCCCACGATGCGCGAAGGCTATAAGCGGGACATCGCGGCTGGAAAAGTCGGCGCGATCTTCAACGCTTACACCGCCAAATATACGCGCGATCTGCAGAAGGTCGCGGTCGAGCAGACCCGGCTCAAAATCCCCCTGCTATTCGGCTATGACGTGATCCACGGCCACCGCACGATCTTCCCGATCTCGCTCGGTGAGGCCGCGACCTGGGATCTCGAAGCGATCGAAAAGGCCGCGCGTGTTTCGGCCGTCGAAGCATCCGCCGAGGGTCTCCACTGGACCTTCGCCCCAATGGTCGACATCGCCCGCGATCCGCGCTGGGGCCGCGTGTCGGAAGGCGCAGGCGAAGACGTCTATCTCGGCAGCCTGATCGGGGCCGCCCGCGTGCGCGGCTTCCAGGGCAAGGATCTGAAGGCCACCGACACCCTGCTCGCCACCGTCAAGCATTTCGCCGCTTATGGTCAGGCGCAGGCGGGCCGCGACTATCACACGACCGACATGTCGGACCGCGAATTGCGCGACACCTATCTGCCGCCGTTCAAGGCGGCGCTCGATGCCGGCGCGGCCTCGTTCATGACCTCGTTCAACGAACTGAACGGCATTCCTGCCACGGGCAACACCTATTTGCTGACCGACATCCTGCGCAAGGAGTGGGATTTCAAGGGCTTCGTCGTCACTGATTATACATCGATCAACGAGATGGTCCCGCACGGCTTTGCGCGCGATGAGGCTCACGCAGGCGAACTCGCCGTCAATGCGGGCGTCGATATGGACATGCAGGGCGCGGTGTTCATGAACCATCTGAAGGCATCGGTCGAAGCGGGCCGCGTCGCGCCCGCGCGCATCGACGAAGCCGTCCGCGATGTCCTTGAAATGAAGTATCGCCTCGGCCTGTTCGAAGACCCCTATCGCTACAGCAATGAAAAGCGGGAAAAGGCCGCCATCTACAACCCCAAGCATCTCGAGGCCGCGCGCGACGTCGCTCGCAAGTCAATGGTGCTGCTGAAGAATGACGGCAACGTCCTGCCGCTCGCCAAGACAGCGAAGTCGATCGCCCTCATCGGCCCCCTTGCAGACAGCAAGGAAGACATGATTGGCAGCTGGTCCGCCGCGGGCGACCGCAAGGAAAAGCCGGTGACCGTCCTTCAGGGCCTGCGCGAAAAACTCGGCAAGAATGCCGCGATCAACTTCGCCAAAGGCGCGAGCTACGAATTCAACGCTGGCGACAGCACCGATGGTTTCGCGGACGCGATCGCCGCCGCGCAGAAATCGGACATGATCGTCGCTGTCATGGGCGAGAAGTGGGACATGACCGGCGAGGCCGCGAGCCGCACCGATCTCGACCTTCCCGGCAATCAGACCGCCCTGCTCAAGGAATTGAAGAAGCTCGGCAAGCCGATCGTCCTCGTCCTAATGAGCGGCCGTCCCAATTCGATCGCATGGGAAGCGGAGAATGCCGACGCCATCCTCCACGCCTGGTATCCGGGCACGATGGGCGGCCATGCGGTGGCAGACGTGCTGGTCGGTGATTACAACCCGTCGGCCAAGCTGCCGATCACCTTCCCCCGCAATGTGGGACAGGTGCCGATCTTCTACAACATGAAGAATACCGGCCGCCCGTACACGGCGGACAAGCAGGGTCAGAAATATCTGTCCCGCTATCTGAACACGCCCAATTCGCCGCTTTACCCGTTCGGCTACGGTTTGAGCTACACGACCTTCGGCTATTCGCCCGTGACGCTCGACAAAGCCTCCATCCGCCCGGGTGAGGCGCTGACCGCAAGTGTAACGGTGACCAACACCGGCAGTCGCGCCGGCGAGGAAGTGGTTCAGCTCTACGTCCAGGATCTGGTCGGATCGGTGACGCGGCCGGTACGCGAACTGAAGCGCTTCGAGAAGGTGATGCTGAAGCCGGGCGAAGCGAAGACCCTGTCGTTCAAGCTTAGCGATAAGGATCTCGCCTTCCATCGCGCCGACATGAGCTACGGCGCGGAGGCGGGCGACTTCAAACTCTATGTCGGCACCTCATCCGATGCCACCAACCAGGCGGCGTTCACGCTCGCCGAATAAAGATGGATGCCCCGGGCCGCGCGGCTCGGGGCTAATCCTTTAGAAACGGTAGTCGTTCAGTTCGAAATTGTAGATTTCGCCGTTCTTGGCGAAGCAGGTGAACGACTTGATGCCGCTGCCGCTGTCGACATTGCCGAGATCGACGACGCCGCGCACGCGGTAAACGCCGTCGCGGCGATCGACATCGGTGATGTCGCGGACGCGGGCATCGTCATAACCGGCGCCACGTTCGGCTTCGTTGGTGCAGGTGTAGACCGCATCGCGCTTGGCGCGGTCGCGGCTGTCATAGCCGTAACCATAACCATAATCGTCGCCGCTATCGCTCTTTGCAGCCGAAGCGATGGCCGCGATGCCGCCGATCAGCAGCAGGCCGCCGATGACGTCGCCTGCAGTCAACTTGTCGTTGCGATGATGATGGTTGCCCCAACGCCCCCGCGCTTCGGCCGGTGCGGCCGCGGCACCCGCCAGGAGCGCCGCCGCCATCACACCGCTCATCGCCTTACCGAAAATCCCCATATCGTCCTCCATGGCCGTTCATTCCGGCCCTGAAAACAAAATGCGCGCGCAAGACTTTCTGCGGGCTGAACGGGATTTTCAGCCCGGATTAGCCCGCCGAGCGCGAGGCGCGCTTGCGTTCGTGCGGGTCGAGATGGCGCTTGCGAAGACGGATGCTCTTGGGCGTCACTTCGACCAGCTCGTCATCCTGAATGTAGGCGATCGCCTGTTCCAGCGTCATCTTGCGCGGCGGAGTGAGGCGGATGCCTTCGTCCTTGCCCGACGCGCGGAAGTTGGTGAGCTGCTTGGACTTCAAGGGATTGACCTCGAGATCCTGCGTCTTCGCATTTTCGCCGATGATCATGCCCTGATAGAGCTTCTCATTCGGGGAAACGAAGAGGATGCCGCGCTCTTCCAAAGCATTGAGCGAATAAGCCACGGCCTCGCCCTGCTCCATCGAGATAAGCACGCCGTTCTGACGGCCGCTGATCGGACCCTTATGGGGACCATATTTCTCGAACAGGCGGTTCATGATGCCGGTGCCGCGCGTGTCGGACAGGAATTCGCCATGATAGCCGATGAGGCCGCGTGAGGGCGCTGAGAAAGTGAGGCGCGTCTTGCCGCCGCCCGAGGGACGCATGTCGGTCATCTCGGCCTTGCGGAGCGACATCTTTTCGACAACCGTGCCGGAAAATTCATCGTCCACGTCGACGACGACGGTTTCATACGGCTCTTCGCGGCCGTTCGGGCCGTCGCGGAACAGCACGCGCGGGCGGCTGATTGAGAGTTCGAAGCCTTCGCGGCGCATGGTTTCGATAAGCACGCCAAGCTGCAATTCGCCGCGGCCCGCGACTTCATAAGCCTCGCCGCCCTGGGTTTCGGTGACGCGGATCGCGACATTGGTTTCGGCTTCACGCTCCAGCCGGTCGCGGATGACGCGGCTCTGGACCTTGTCGCCTTCCTTGCCCGCATAGGGGCTGTCGTTAACCGCGAAGCTCATGGCGAGCGTCGGCGGATCGATCGGGCGGGCGGGAACCGGCTCGGTCACGCCCGGCGCGGCGATGGTATTCGACACGGTCGCCTTGGTGAGGCCGGCGATGGCGACGATGTCACCCGCCTGCGCGCTTTCCACCGGCACGCGCTCCAGGCCGCGGAAGGCGAAAACCTTGGTCGCGCGGCCCGCTTCGACGTCATTGCCGTTCACGTCGATCGCCTTGATCGGCATGTTGAGGTCGAGCTTGCCGCTCTCGATCCGGCCGGTGAGGATACGGCCGAGGAAGGGATCGCGATCGAGAAGGGTCGCGAGCATCTTGAATTCGGCGCCGGTATCGAGGCCCGGCTCCGGCACATGGCCGACGATCTTTTCGAAGAGCGGCGTCAGGTCGCCCGAGCGCACGTCGTCGGTGAGGCCCGCATAGCCGTTGCGGCCCGACGCGTAGAGAACCGGGAAATCGAGCTGTTCGTCATTCGCGTCGAGCGAGAGGAACAGTTCGAACACTTCGTCCAGCACTTCCGGCGCGCGGGCGTCCGGACGGTCGATCTTGTTGACGACGACGATCGGACGAAGGCCAAGGCCCAGCGCTTTGCCGGTGACGAACTTGGTCTGCGGCATCGGCCCTTCCGCGGCGTCGACGAGCAGGATCACGCCATCCACCATGGAAAGGATGCGCTCCACTTCGGCGCCGAAATCGGCGTGACCCGGCGTATCGACGATGTTGATCCGCGTCGGCTCACCCTCGCCGCCCGTCCATTCGATGGAGGTGCACTTGGCGAGAATGGTGATCCCGCGTTCCTTTTCGAGATCGTTCGAATCCATCGCGCGCTCTTCCACGCGCTGATTGTCGCGGAAGGTGCCTGATTGGCGGAACAGCTGATCGACAAGGGTGGTCTTGCCGTGATCGACGTGGGCGATGATCGCCACGTTGCGGAGGCTCATGAATCTATCTTTCGGGTAAGGAATTTCGCCGCGCCTATACGCATAATATTGCGGCGCAACAAGGGCAGGATCGTGTTGGACGCCGTCGAGGGGAAGTTGATGAAATTGATGCTGTGGCGAAGTTTTCGCGGGTCGTAAACTTGGGTGGTCTGGAAGAGCGATGTGGTGCGTGACAGGATCGATACGTCCGGCATGCCCTCGCCATCGCAGATTCAGGCCGTGTAGGAAAACTTTTCTTACGGGGCAGATTACTGACCGTTCCAGCATTCGGCGCCAATTCGGTAGCAACCTTTTTCATTCCATTTGCGGACGTTTGGAATCTTCGTAGGATCATTCATCCATGCTCACAGCTATGAGCGTCATGTGGCTTGAGGGAAAGATGTTGGAATTGAAGATTGGGAAGCCGGATGGCGCGATGGACTGGCTTACGTTTGTATCGTCGCTCGTCGGGTCGGTTGCTTGGCCTATAGCAGTATTCGCAATTGCCCTTCTATTCCGAGTGCAAATTAGGCAGTTGATTAATCGTATCAAGAAGCTATCGATGGGCGATAATTCGGTAGATTTTGGCGAGAAACTGGATGAGGCCGAAGCAGAAGTTGTAACGGTAATTCCTGAGGGAGCCGCACCCGCACCAACTGCGTTACCCCTGCCCAACCAGCGCACCCAGCAACTTATTGCGTTATCGCCAGCAGCTGCGGTCTTGGATTCGTGGCGCGTGATTGAACGCAAGACGCTCAAGATGGCTGAGCCATTTTATACAGCTGGATCGCCAAATCGCGATGGCAAACGGGTGATTACTTTTCGTGGTGCGGTGAAAACTTTGTTCGAAATTGGGATGATCACGAGCAGCACCTACACCTTGCTCCTCGACCTTCAGCAACTTCGCAATGCGGCCGCGCATTACGATGACGTATCGAG
This sequence comes from Allosphingosinicella vermicomposti, assembly GCF_003012815.1. Classification (GTDB taxonomy): domain Bacteria; phylum Pseudomonadota; class Alphaproteobacteria; order Sphingomonadales; family Sphingomonadaceae; genus Allosphingosinicella; species Allosphingosinicella vermicomposti. The sequence goes on from NZ_PXYJ01000002.1 coordinate 521,046, forward strand.
GGCAGATGCAATACGATTCACGACCTTAGCAGAGGAGGTGCTGCGCTTCTTGGATGGGTCAGACGTAATGCCGGACAAGCCCGATGTTTAAGCAATAAACACGATTATCAATCGCCGATTACAAGCATTGGCCATGTGTCGCTAACCATACATTCGGCTCTAGAAGCTCTATCTTCACCGAAGGTCCGTGCCTCCCATTAGCACCGCGCTTCTGTCCTGCCTCCTCTCTGCGAAGGCATCAGCATAGATGGGGAACGGCACGCCAACATGAATGTTCTACGGCCATATTCATTGGCTATAAACGCCTCAAGGCTGCGTGCCGGTGTGGTTCGAAGGGGACAGTTGCGTGCTTATCTTCCTTATTCTGGCTCAGGCCGCAGCATCCCCTCCCGACATCGAAATTTCCGCGAGCGTTCGCGCGCGATCGTTGACGATATCGAAGCGTGGTGATGCGGCGCTGACGGTTCGAACCGATCCGGAGGGTGCCAATATCGTCGATGTGAGGGCGCCGAAGGCGAACGGACGCAAGACGATCAAGAATGTTTCCGCCACTGTCCACGCAGAGGGGCGGATCGCCGATCCGGGGGCACGGACGGAACATGCATCGCCGCAGTGACGCTGCGGTTATAACAGGGAGAAGAGTATGCGTTATGTTGCGATTGCGGCGATGGCCGCTGCCAGTGTGGCTTTCACCTCGCCCGCCATGGCCCAGAGCCGCAAGAGCGCGCCTCAGCCGTCCCAGCTGGCGATCCAAGCGACGTCGGGCGGCGAACAGCCGGACGTGCTGCTCGACGTTCCCAATCTGTCGGTCGACGAACTGACGGTGGAGGTCGATAATCTGGAGGCGCATATCTCGCTTGATGCGCGTCTGGCGAACCTTCTGAAGCTGACGGCGGGCGCGGACGTCAATATCGATAACGTGAAGATCCAGCTGAAGGGCGTGAAGGCGCAAGCGACGTTGGTCGTCCGCCTCGACAATGTACGCGCGATCCTGGAGCGCACGCTCCAGACGCTGGACAACAATCCGCAGATCATCACTCAGCTGCTTTCGACCGTGGACAATACGGTCGACACCGTGGGCGGCGTCGCGAACAACGCCCTGCCGGTCGTCGGCGGCGTTGCGAACAATGCGGTGAATACGGTCGGGGGCGTTGCCGGTAACCTGCTCCAGAACGGCCAAGTTCTGGACCTCGCCAAGGCGAGCCTCACCGAACTTTCGCGCACCGTCAACGCAACCGGCCAGACGGTCCGGCAGGTGCGAAGCAGCACGGGGCAGATTCTGGAAGTGGTCACGGATAGCGCCAACCGCATCGTGTCTTCCCGCGCCGTTCGATAATCGGATGGGGCCGGAGCGAGCGTTCGCCCGGCCCCGCCTTCCAATGAAACCCGGATCGGGTGCCGCCGCCGACGCGGCGGTCTAACCGATCGCGTCGATCCAGGCCGGTAGGTCGGCAAGCTGAGTAAGCTGGCGGAAACGCGCATGATCGGATGGCGCGGTCGCTTGCTCATGGCTCCACGCCAATTCCTGCGGAATGAAGGCGGCCCAGGCGCCTGCGTCCAGCGCGGGGAGGATGTCGGAGCGCATGGAATCTCCGGCCATGATCGCGCGGTCGGGGACGACGCCGTAGCGGGCGAAGAGGGTTTCGAAGGTTTCGCGCTTCTTGTCGCTGACGATCTCGATGCCCGAGAAGCGGTCGCCAAGGCCGGAGGCGGCGAGTTTGGCTTCCTGGTGGAAGAGATCGCCCTTGGTGACGAGGATGAGGCGGCCGCGGTCGGCGAGCGCGTCCAGGGTATCCTCGATCCCGTCGAATAGTTCGACGGGATGGGCGAGAAGTTCACGCCCCGCGGCGAGAATGTCCGCGATGACGCGCGCGGAAACGTCGTCACCGCCCAGCTCCAGCGCGGTTTCAATCATCGAGAGTGTGAAGGACTTGGCGCCGTAGCCGTAGAGCTTGAGGTTACGAATCTCGCAGGCCTCCAGCGCTTCCTGCGCGACATTCGCCTCGGCAAAGGGACGGAGCATGTCGACCAGCGCCTGCTGCGTGGCATCGAAGAAGCGCATATTGTGCCAGAGCGTGTCGTCGGCATCGAGGCAGATAAGTTCAATCGGCATGGCCGTCCGTTAGCAAAGGCGCGCGCCGTGATCCATCACTCGAGGCGGGAGCGGACGACGTGCCCGCTCCCTGCACAGGCTTACTTGACCGCGGCGACCTGCGCCATGATCGCCTTCCAGTCCGCCATGTAGAGCGCGGCGAGCAGGCGCGACGCGCCGAGTGTCTCATCGGCGGTTCCTTTTTCATGACCGGCAGCGAGTTTAGTAGCGCCAACCTCCATGGTCAGGAGCTGCAATTGGGACGGACGCGCGGCCCGATCGAAGAAATCGGGATTTTTTACCAGCGACGTGTAGGTATCGTCATCATAGGTTTCACTGTTCGTCACCGTCACCGGCCGGGTGGAATTGACGAGGAAACCGTCATAGTTCCGGCCCTTCTTTTGAACCTGAACATTGTTGTAGGTGCCCATCAGCTCAACTTCGTCGCTCTTGAGCCGCCTGAGCTCACCATTGAACGTGATGGTCAGGAACGTGACGTCGTTGCTCTTCGTAAAATAGCGGCCATTCGTCTGGGTTGTGGCCGGACTGGAAAGCACCAGCGGCGCTGCGCCGATCAGCAAGGTGGCATAGGGGCGACCGGAGCCATCTTTGGTGATGTTGATGGTGGACGAAAGGCTCGATCCCTTGATGTCCCGCAGCGGCGGCAAGGCATAAAGCGCGTCGTTGATGATGTTGAGCTTGCGTTCGATCAGGGCGATTTCGGCCTTCGGCACGGCGCTATTGTGGACGTTCAGCACCGGCTTCCTGGTGATAAGGCCGGGCGCTCTCTCGTCATCGGTCTTCCCCTTGGTGGTTCCCGGTGGGTTGTTGCGCCAGAATTTGACGAGGTAATGATAAGGGAAGGACTTGCCGTTTTCGAAGATGCCGGATTTCGTGAAATCCTGCGCGACCGCGGCGGCGGGCACCGTCAGAATGAGAGCAGCCGCAAGGGCGAGCGTTTTACGAAGAGACATGATGGCCGTTCCCCAAAGTTGAGACTTTGAGTGTCGCTCTAGAGAGGGAAATGACGCTTGCCGTGTCCGATGCGACAATATCCTGCATTTGCTCGACTAAACCGAAGATTGCGGGGCGGGATCGGCACAACAGTCTGGCAGGCGCGTTTTCGATCCCGAAGGAGAGAGGCGATGCCCCGAGGCGACAAGAGCAGCTATACCGACAAGCAGAAACGCAAGGCCGAGCATATCGAGGAAGGCTATGAAGATCGCGGCGTTCCCGAGAAGGAGGCCGAGCGGTGCGCATGGGCGACGGTGAACAAGGAAAGCGGCGGCGGCAAGAAATCGGGTTCGGGCCGGGGCAAGGCCGAAAGCCATGCTTCATCCCGCAAGGGCGGGCGGAAGAGCCAGTCCAGCCGCACCCACGCCGATCGTTCGGCTGCGGCGAAGAAGGGTTGGGAAACGCGGCGGAGGAAGGCGTCTTAGCGGGGCGCTCAGCCGGTTTTCTTTACCTTCTTGTACGGCACGAATTCGCCGAGGGACACGGCGCCCGAAAGCATGCGCGAGTTGGGATCGACGAGCCGGACGATATCGCGGTCGCACAATTTCGATCCGTGGAGTCGGGTGACGAGCACGTCCCAATCGTCCAGCGCTTCGGCTCCGACCGGGCGGTTGACGTACATGGTATTGCCGATCTGATAGACGATCGCGGTGCCGTCGATAATCCGGCTCGACCGGATGCGGCTATGATCGATGCACGAAACCGGTTCCCCGGCGACGCGGCCCTCGACCGCCTTGGCAAGGCGCTGATCCGGCGAAAGGCGTGGAGCGGCATGGGCGCTGACGGCAAGGCCGATAAGCGCGGTCGCGGCCAGAGCCGATTTCATCTTGCTGAGCATGGCAATCTCCCTTCCTTTCGGAAGCGGTGAGGATGCGCGCTGGAAGCTGAACCGGGGCTGACGGGCGAACCAAATCGGCCTCCGGGTCGTTGCGCTCCCATGACCCGACTTTTCCATGTTTCCGACCTTCATTTCGGCCGCGCCGATCAGGATGCGCTCGACTGGTTTGCGGGCCTTGTCGAGGCGGAGCGGCCGGACGCGGTGATCTGCACCGGCGACCTCACCATGCGGGCGCGATCGGCGGAATTCGAAGCGGCGGCGCGCTGGCTGGAGGCGCTGCCGGTGCCCGTCACGGTGGAGCCGGGCAATCACGACCTTCCCTATTTCAATCCGTTCGAGCGCATGTTCCGGCCCTATCGCCGCTTCGGGCGGGTGCAGAAGATGATCGAGAGGCCGATCGATTTGGATGGCGTCACCGTCATCCCGTTGCGCACGACGGCGCGGGCGCAGCTGCGGCACAATTGGTCATGGGGCGTCGTGAACGAGAAAAGCCTGCGGCGCGCGGTGGAAATGGCGAGCGGGAGCACGGCTGGTCATGTGAAGCTGGTCGCCGCCCACCACCCGCTGATCGACAAGACCGGCGTTGAAGGGCGGGCCAAGACGCGGCGTGGCTTGTCGGCGCTCAAGGCGCTGGCGGAGGCGGGCGCGGACGCGGTGCTGACCGGCCATGTCCACGATCCCTTCGACATCACGCACGACATGGCGGGCCGGGCCATCCGGATGATCGGGGCGGGCACCTTGTCGGAACGGGTGCGCGGCAGCCGCCCGTCCTTCAACGAACTTCATGTCGCGGAGGGGGCCTTGCAGGTGATTGTGCGGGTACTGGATTAAGTCGTCAGGTTCCTGCGCGCCAGGACCGCAGCGCCAGCAGCAGCCAGCCCGCGATCATCAGTAGGCCACCCAATGGGGTTACGGCGCCAAGCCAGCGCAGGCCGGTCAGCGCCATGATGTAGAGGCTGCCCGAAAAGACGATCGTGCCTGCCGCGATCAGCACCGCCGGAAGACCAAGGCGGCCAGGCAGCGTGGAGAGGGCAATGAGGCCGACGGCATGCCACATCTGATATTGCACCGCCGTCTGCCACCAGCCGAGAGCGACGGGTGCCAGTGCGTCCTTCAGGCCGTGCGCTGCAAAGGCGCCGAGCATGACGCCCGTCGCAGCAAGCAGCGCTCCGGCGATCAATGCAGGGCGCCGTAGGCGCCCCCCTTCCCCGCTCAAAGCAGCCACCAGCGGATGAGATAGGCAACGCTCCCGACCACCGCGACACCGGCCAGCCAAAGCCCGACGAACCAAGCGAGGCGCTTTGGGAGGGAGCCGGGCGCGGGCATCAATGATAGCCTTCCTCGCCCACCTTCCCCCGGAACACCCAATAGGACCAGGCGGTGTAGATGAGGATGACGGGGACGAGCACGGCGGCGCCGACAAGCATGAAGAGCTGGCTCTTTTCGGGCGCGGCGGCTTCCCAGATGGTGACGCGGCCCGGAATGACGTCCGGCCAGATCGAGATGCCGAGGCCGATCATCGCGAGGAGGAAAAGCGCCAGCGTCCAGACGAAAGGCATTTGATCCTTCGCGCCAGACAGGCTGCGCCAGCCAAACAGCGCCGCGACGAGCACGATGAGTGGCATCGGAATGGTGACGAGAAGGCCCGGATATTCGAACCAGCGCTGATAATATTGCCCCTCCAGAAAGGGCGTGGCGAGGCTCACCGCGCCGAAAGCCAACAACAGCCCCGGATAACAAATGCGGGCGTAGCGGCGGGCATCGGCCTGCAGCTCCCCTTCCGTCTTCCAGATAAGCCAGGTCGATCCGAGCAGGGCATAGCCAATGACGAGCGCGGCGCCGGTCAAAAGGCTGAAACCGGACAGCCATTCCCACCAGCCGCCCGCATAAGCGCGGCCTTCCACCGTGATCCCCTGAAGCAGCGCGCCGAGCGTGATCCCCTGCGCGAAGGTTGCGACGAGGGAGCCGATGCAGAAGGCCCCGTCCCACGCTCGCCGGTGATTGGGATCGCGCCAGCGGAATTCGAAGGCGACACCCCGGAAGATAAGGCCGAGCAACATGGCGATGAGCGGCGCGTAAAGAGCCGGGAGAACGATGGCATAAGCGAGCGGGAAGGCCGCGAGCAGGCCGCCGCCACCCAGCACCAGCCAGGTCTCATTCCCGTCCCAGACAGGCGCAATGGCGTTCATCGCCTGATCGCGTTCCTTGCCGACCTTGAAGCCGGGGAACAGGATGCCGATGCCGAGATCGAACCCGTCCATCAGCACATACATGGCGACGGCGACGGCGATCACGAACGCCCAGATGACGGTCAAATCCATCACTTCGCCTCCTCGCTAGTGTCAGGCCGGGGATCGGCACCGTTTTTTTCCATGGCGGGCGATGGCGTGATGCCCGCCGTGCGGATCGGCGCGGAAGCGGGCGGCGTTTCGCCCGGATGCGGCGCGTGGCCCATGAGTTTCAGAATGTAGAGCGTGCCGATGCCGAACACGGCGAAGTAGACGATGACGAATGCGGCTAGCGAAGTTGCCACCGCAGGCGCGTCAATCGGCGCCACCGCATCCTTGGTGCGGAGGAGATTGTAGATGACCCAGGGCTGGCGTCCGACCTCCGTCGTTACCCAGCCCGCAATCACCGCGACGAAGCCCGATGGCCCCATCAGCAAGGCGAAACGGTGGAGGGGCCGCCAATCGTGAAGCCTCTTCGCGGCGCGCGCCACGAGGCTGAACAGACCGAGCGCGAGCATCAGGAAGCCGAGGCCGACCATGATGCGGAACGACCAGAAGACGACCGGCACGGGCGGGCGATCTTGCTTCGCGACCGTGTCGAGACCGGCCAGCGGCGCGTTCAAATCATGCTTCAAGATGAGCGAGGACAGTTTCGGGATTTCAATCGCCGCGCGGACAGTCTCGGCCTCATCGTCCGGCAGTCCGAACAGGATGAGCGGCGCGCCATCGGGATGGCTTTGATAATGGCCCTCCATCGCCATCACCTTGACGGGCTGATGCTCCAGCGTGTTGAGGCCGTGGAGGTCGCCGACGAAGATCTGCACCGGGGCAACGAGCGCGGCCATCCACATCGCCATGGAGAACATCGTCTTCGTCTCGTCCGTCTTGTGCCCTTTAAGCAGGTGCCAGGCCCCTACCCCGCCGACGACGAGTGCGGTGGTGAGATAGGCGGCGATCACCGTGTGGACGAGGCGATAGGGGAAGGAGGGGTTGAAGACGATATCCCACCATCCCGCCGCGGGCACGAACTGGCCGACATCGTTCATCGCCCAGCCGACGGGGGTCTGCATCCAGCTGTTGACGCTCAAGATCCAGAAAGCCGAGATGAAGGTGCCAAGTGCGACCATCAGCGTCGCGGTGAAGTGCAGCCCCTTCCCTACCCGGTTCATGCCGAACAGCATCACGCCGAGAAATCCGGCCTCCAGGAAGAAAGCGGTCAGCACTTCATAGGCCATTAACGGCCCGATCACCGGCCCCGCCTTGTCGGAAAAAACCGACCAATTGGTGCCGAATTGATAGGACATGACGATGCCGGACACGACGCCCATCGCAAAGGCGATGGCGAAGATCTTCAGCCAATATTTGAAGAGGTTGAGATATTTGTCCTGGCCGGTCTTCAGCCACAGGCCTTCAAGGACGGCAAGATAGCTCGCAAGGCCGATGGAAAAGGCAGGAAAAATGAAATGGAAACTGACCGTGAAGGCGAATTGAATCCGCGCGAGAAGAAGTGCGGTATCGTCCACGGCAGTCACCCCCTTATTTGATACGGGAACGCTAAGCGGTTGGGCGCCCTTTAGCGGTTCAGGGAGCTTCATGCACCCACTAAAAACGATCCGCTTTGACCATAGTCAAATCAGGTCGTGCGTTGACAAATGCCTTCATCTCATGGCCTTTGGCGCCGGGGGTTGGGGATGAACATGATGACAGGGCAAATCGCGCCCGCTACCGCGCGCGGCCACGCCGCTTCGCTGAAAAAACGACTGGCCGTGTTCATGCCGCCGTCCTCGCGACATGCGCCATGGACGTCGGCAATTCAGATGACCATTGCCCTTTGGCTGTTCGTCCTCCTCATCTTCCTGCCTGTCATCAGCCAGCGTCACGCGCAAAATGGCTGGACGAATGTCATGCTCGACAGCTCGACGATCCTGATGTCGATGTCATTGGGCTTGCTGATGTTTGTGCCGTTCAAGAAATCGATCGCGTGGTCCGGGCCGGTTCAACTCCTCGTGCGCACGCTGACCGTGCTTGCCGCTGCGGGAATGAATACGCTTTGCGACCTGCTGTTTCAGGCTTGGATTGCGGATCATGTCACACAAACATGGTCCACCCTGCCCGACGATTTCCGCCGCGCTTATTCATCGACCCTCAATTACACCCTGGTCTTCGGCGTAAACATGATGCTCTTCCACGTCAGCTACGGCCGCCGGGCCTGGGTGACGCAGGAACTTCGCGTGTCCGAAGCCAATGCGATGGCGCAAGAGGCGCAGCTGGCGGCGCTTCGCTATCAGCTCAATCCGCATTTCCTGTTCAACGCGCTCAATTCCATTTCGTCGCTCATCATCACCAACCGCAATTACGATGCGGAGGAAATGACGCAGCGGCTTTGCGCATTCCTGCGCGGATCGATCAGCCTCGATGCGAATGAACTGATCCCGCTGGAAGACGAGCTTTCGCTGACTCAAGAGTATCTGGAAGTGGAGCGGGTGCGCTTTGGCGAACGCCTCAACATCGCGCTTACCTGCACGGACGAGGCCGGATCGGCTCTCGTCCCAGGTTTGCTAGTCCAGCCGCTCGTTGAAAATGCCGTGAAACATGGTGTGGCGCGATCGACCCGTCCGATCGCCGTCACGATCGATGCCCGTCTGGATAATGGCGCGCTCATCATCACCGTGGCGAACGACCTGCCCGTATCGACCACCGTTATCGGAAGCAGCCACAGTGCCGGAGTGGGCCTTGCCAATATCCGGCGCCGTCTCGCCGTCCTGTTCGGCGATCATGCGTCATTTCGCACCGAAGAGGCCGATGGGCGCTTTACGGCCACCCTGCGCCTTCCGCCCCGGTGGGACGAGGCCGACCGACCTATGGATTGACGCGGAGCAATCCAGCTCCTGACAAGGTCAGTGCCGCTGGATTGCTCCGCTTCGCCCGCAATGGCGGTGAGGGTTAGATCCGCGAGGGATAGATAGGCTGGATGTCGACCGGGATATTTCCGGCCGTTGCCAGCACCCCGCGCGCATTGCCGTCGAGCTTTGCATAGCGATCGAAGAAGGCCTTCATGCCCGCATAATCACCGTCGCCCTGGAGCCGCACGAGATCGGCGGTGAGATCGCGAATGCCCGCTTCCATCTTGGGATAATCGATCCGGTAACGCTTGGCCGACATATCCCAGGTGAAGGCGCCCTTTTCCTGCAAATAGCTGTACTGAACCGCGGCGCCCCGTCCATGCGCTTCGTCGATGCCGAAGCGGACGGCGCGGAAAATGCCCGCGAAATAGGTGGCGAGCGCCTGCTCCTTCTCCGCAACCGGCAGTTCGCCGCGCTGCATCATGTAGAGGATATTCCAGACGCCCATCACGTCCGCCTTGCACTCCTCGCTGGCGGAATAGACGTCCTTCAGCTCCGCATTCACCGTCGTCTGGCGGCCGTTGACTTTGATAGTGCCCGGCCCAAGGCTGTGCGAAAGCTCGTGGAAGAGCGTTTCGTTGATCATATATTTCTTAGTGACGAGCGGGGCCTGATCGGCGTGCAGAACGAGCGGCGCCATGGGCGAGAGGATCCGCTCATATTTGGCGCCCAGCACATTTTCCAGGATCACCTTCTTCGCGCCCTTCGCTTCGCGCACGCGCTCGTCATTGGGCAGGTTGAAGGCGACGGTCTGGACGCCCGGCACATTGTCGCCGCCGCCATGAACCTGCTCGGCGACCAGGATCGGGCTTGCAAAGCCGCGCTGGAAATTCTTGTACTTTTCCGCGACCGGCAGGTTCGCCTCCATGTCGCGGAGGTAATTCTTATACTTGGCGAGCGCGGCGCTCTCTTCCGGGTTCTGAACGGTGATGAAAGCTTCGAAGGCCGTCTTCGTGCCGTAAAGGCCGTCGGTGTACACTTCATACGGCCCGATCACCGCCTCGATCGGCGTGCCGGTAACGTCCATCCAGGCGAGTTCCGACTCATAATAATCGTCAGTGCGGAAGGCCTGGGCGCGGAGCGTCAGGAATTTCTTGAGGCTGGCATTGGAGGTGATCGCCGCAGCCTTTTCCAGTAGCTTTGCGGCTGGTTCCAGCCATTCCTTATATTCCTGCGCATAGGGCACGGCGACGAGCTTGTCCCCCTGCCGCTTCACCACCGTATAGGGGCTGGTCAGCGCGTCGCGTTCGGACGGGTTAGCCGTAAGATAAGCCTCGAAGGCTTCCTTGGTGAGATCGGCTGGATAGAAGCCGCCTACCGGCGCTTCCTGTGTGCCGTAGAAAGCGTGATTTTCCTCAAGGCTGTCCCACGGGCCGAAATGGAGATCGAACATGTCGAGCAGCGCCGGCTGGTTCGTCGCGGCGATATCTGCCCGGATGCGCGGATTGTCGACGCTCACCTGACGCAGGTAGATCGGGTTCATGAGCTCGGCGGCTTCGATGAGCAGGTTCACCACCTGCTTCTCTTCGGCATTCAGAAAACTCGTATCCGGCCGCATCTCGATCCGCGCGATCTTCGCCCGCGCCTCGGCAAGATCATAGCCGCCAGCCTGCGAGGCAGCGGTCGGCCCCTGCGTGGTGCCGGTGGTGCAGGCGGAGGTGGCGAGAAGGGCTGCAAGGATGAAGGGACGCATAACATTCTCCTGTCGAAGGCATTGGCTTAGCCGCAACGCAAGGGAATGCAAATCGCTCAACGCGTGGAGAATGTGATTCCGATGTCAGGGGAAGAGGCTGGATGCCCGACGAGGATTCGAACCTCGATTGACGGAGTCAGAGTCCGTAGTCTTACCATTAGACGATCGGGCAGTGCGGTGGGCGAGATAGGCGGAGGGCAAGCGGGGGTCAAGGCTCTTTGGCGGCATCGCGTTCTGATCCGATTGTCATTGCGAGGAGCATATCGTCGCGGCGATCCATCATGCGGCCAAGTCCGGCGCCATTGGATTGCTTCGCTTACACTCGCAATGACGACCGCCCTCACCTTGCCCTCCTTGCGGCCTATGCCTATAGCTCATGCCAAGTCCGGAGCGGCGCCCTGCTGCTCCCATAGAAAAGAATAAGAGTGTACGGCCATGGCGCAACAAGCCGCCGCAGTGCCGCGAAAGGCCGGGACCAAGCCGGCGCATGCGGCCCAGAATGTGCCGCCGTCACGGCGGCGGACGGGGCGCCACACCTATGGCGCATTGGATCTTGGCACCAACAATTGCAGATTATTGGTCGCGCGGCCCGCGCATGACGGCTTCGTCGTGATCGACGCCTTTTCCCGAGTCGTGCGGCTGGGCGAAGGCTTGGCGGGAAGTGGTCGGCTCAGCGATGCGGCAATCGACCGCGCGCTTGCCGCCCTGTCCGTCTGCGCGGACAAGCTTCGGCGGCGCAAGGTGTCGCTCGCCCGCTCGGTCGCGACGGAGGCGTGCCGCCGCGCCGCCAATGGCCGCGAATTCATCGAGCGCGTCTACCGCGAAACCGGCCTCGCGCTCGATATCATCCCGCCTGAAGAGGAAGCGCGGCTCGCCATGCTCGGCTGCCACCGGCTGCTCGAGCCGGGCGATGGTCCTGCCCTCATCTTCGACATTGGCGGCGGGTCGACCGAACTCGTCCTGATCGACACCGACGGCGTCACGCCGCGCATCAAGATGTGGTGGAGCGCACCCTGGGGAGTGGTTTCCCTCACCGAATCCGAAGGGCGCGATTTCAAGAATGCGGACGAACGCGCCGCCGCTTATGTGCGGATGCGCGAGAAGGTGCGGCACGCCTTCCACCGCTTTGCCGAACAATTGCCGGTGGGCGCGCAGAATATCCGCCTCATGGGAACGAGCGGCACGGTGACGACGCTGGCCAGCGTCCACCTCGCTTTGCCGAGTTACGACCGCAAGGCGATTGACGGGCTGATGGTGCCGTCAGGCTCGATGCGGGAAATCAGCCAGATGCTCTCGCGCATGTCGATCGAGGAACGCTCCCAGCTCCCCTGCATTGGCGGCGAGCGCGCGGATCTCGTCGTCGCGGGGTGCGCGATCCTCGAGGCGATACTGGACATCTGGCCCGCCAAGACGCTCGGCGTCGCGGACCGGGGCATAAGGGAAGGCATTTTGCGCTCACTGATGGCGCGGGACGGGTATCAGATATGACAAAGGGCAAGGGCCTTAAAGAGCGCGTCAGGACCGCGAAAGGCCGCAAGACGAGCTCAACGCGCTGGTTGCAGCGGCAATTGAACGACCCTTATGTGAAGAAGGCGAAGGCGGAAGGCTATCGTTCCCGAGCGGCGTACAAGCTGCTCGAACTGGACGAAAGGTTCGGCCTGCTGAAAAGTGCCAATCGCGTCGTCGACCTCGGCATTGCGCCGGGCGGCTGGAGCCAGGTGGTGCGGCAGAAGGTGCCCGGTTCCACGGTCGTCGGTATCGACCTGCTGCCCACCGATCCGCTGGACGGGGTCACCATCCTGCAGATGGACTTCATGACCGATGAAGCCGCCGAATTGCTGAAAGAAGCGCTTGGCGGTCAGGCCGATCTCGTTCTGTCCGATATGGCCGCGAACACGGTGGGACATCAGCAGACCGATCACCTCCGCACCATGGCATTGGTCGAAGCGGGCCTCTACTTTGCAAGCGAGGTGCTCCGCCCAGGCGGCGCTTATGTCGCCAAGGTGTTGGCGGGCGGCGCGGACAACAACCTCGTCGCCGAATTGAAGCGGCTCTTCACGACAGTGAAGCACGCCAAGCCCCCCGCGAGCCGCAAGGATTCGTCCGAATGGTATGTGATCGCGCAGGGGTTCAAGGGAGATGCTCCTCTCCCCTGACGGAGGGGGCTATTTGGCCCGCGCTTCGGCAATGGCTTTCTTGAGCGCCTCGTAACCGACGGCGCCTTGCAGCACCGTGGCGCCTATCACGAAAGCGGGCGTGCCGGTCATGTTGAGCGTGCGGGCAAGATCGTAATTCTTTTCGATCTCGCTCTGGTAGGCGCCATTATTCTTCGCCGCAGCAACCTTTGCCGGATCGAGACCCGTCGCCGTCTGCGCCGCTTTCACATTGGCGTCGGTCGGACGGCCAAGGTCGAACAATTTATTGTGGAAGACCGCATATTTGCCGGTTTCCGCCGCGGCGAGGCTGACGAGAGCCGCCTCCTGACTTGCATCGCCCAGCACCGGGAATTCGCGCCAGACGACCTTCAACTTCTTGTCCTCATTCAACAGGCGCAGGACGTCCGCCTGGCTCGCCTTGCAATAGCCGCAGGCATAATCGAAGAATTCGACGAGCACGACATCGCCGTCCGCCGCGCCCGCCCAGGCACCCTTGAACGGCGTTTCGAGCGCGGCGCGATTTTCGTTCACCGCTTGCGCCATCTGTTTGCCGTGGAGCCGCTCCATTGCCTCTGGAATGATCTCGGGATGTTCGAGAATATAATCGCGCACGATCTTTTCGATCGCCGCCTTGTCGCTCGACACGGCTCCACCCGGTGCGAGCGCCATTGCCGACGCGCCGATCAGCGCCCCCACCAAGCCTGCGGCCAAAATCATTCTCCTGGATTTGAGTGTGTCGAGGATGCCGCGCCTCGCCCCGGGCGCCATCACCGTTTCTTGTCTTTCTTGATCGCGGCTTCCGAAACCATCTTGATATCCTGCGCGCGGATCCAGTCAGCGCTTCCTTCCGGAACGCCGTGCAACGCCATTTCCGCGCTGGCAAGGGCGAGGCGCGGGTCGCCCTGCAGATTATAGCGCTCGGCTGTGGCGAGCGCGGCGCGGGCCGGGTCGCCCTCCCGATCATAGATGATGCCGAGCTGATACCAGGCGAAGGGGTTCGAATTGTCCCGCGCCACCGCAGCGCGAAGCACCTTCTTCGCCTCTCCGAAATTTTCCGGATTCTCGGTCGCGATCAAGGCGTGACCGAACAGGCCCGCGATCAGTGGCTGATCGGGCGCGCGCTGAACGGCATCGCGCAGGAAGTCCACCGCTTCGGCCGGGCGTCCGGATTCGAGCAGCACCTGCCCCTTCAATTCCAGGAAATAAGGGTCGTGCGGCGCCTGCGCGAGGAGGCTGTCTACTTCCGCCACCGCTTTTTCCGGAAAGGCGTTCTTGTGATAGGCGTAAGCGCGCGCATAGCGGGCAGGCACGCTTTTGTCCGTTTCGGGATAAGCGACAAAGGTCTGGCGCGGCTCGTTGACGAAGCCGATCAGCTTCGCCTTCACGCGCTGGAAACGAGCCTCGAGCGCCGCATCGGTCGGCTTGTCCCAGGCCCGATCCTGCTTGTAGCGATCCTCCAGCCACTGGACGCGCTGGCCCGACAAGGGGTGGGTGCGCCCGTAACTATCCTCCTGCGGGATGGCGAGGCGGAATTCCTGGTTCTGGAGCTTGCGGAAGAAGGAGAGCGAACCTTTGCCGCTGACGCCCGCCCCGGCGAGATAATTGGCGCCCGCCTGGTCCGCGCTCGATTCCTCGGACTGAAGGTAAGCGAGGAACTTGCCCATCGCCGCCTGCTGGCCCGCCGCCATGATGCCCGCGCCCGCCTCGCCCGCGCCTGCCGCCATTGCGGCGGCGCCAAGGATCAGCGAGAGAATGGTAATGCCGGTCGCGGTGCTCGCGCCCTGATTGTAGCGGATGATATGCCCGCCGGTGATGTGGCCGAGCTCGTGTGCGATAACGCCCTGCACTTCATTGGCATTGTCGGCGGCGGTGACGAGGCCCGAATGGATATAAACGATCTGCCCGCCCGCGACGAAGGCGTTGATCGTCCGGTCGCCGACCAGCACGATCTCGACATTTTCAGGCCGAAGCCCCGCCGCTTCGATGATCGGGCGGGACATGTCCTTGAACAAAGCCTCGGTCTCGGCATCGCGAAGGATGGACTGCGCGGCGGCGGGCTGAATGAGGGCGCCAAAGCTGAGCGCCAGGAGCATGATGAAACGCACAATCTGTGCTCCGGCGAAAGCCGGAGTCCAGCGGCGCGGCAGGAAGGACTGGGTTCCGGCCTTCGCCGGAACACGGGATGCGCGTTGACCCATCATCCTTTTCTCCTTCCCGGCGCCTGAACAGCCGATGAAGTAAGCTTCACCTTCCCGCACCGTCATTCCGGCGAAAGCCGGAATCTCGTGACGAGAACGCGCCTTATTCGTCACGAGACCCCGGCTTGCGCCGGGGTGACGTTTAAGAAGGCAAAACCTGTTTCATTCGATCATCCGCCGAACGTGCGCTGCCACCAGCCGCGGCGCGGTTCGCCGGTTTCAGTGGCATCATTGTCCATCGCGCTGCCGCTGGTCGAGACCGCGGCTTCCTGACGGTCGATCGCCGGTGCTTCGGGCGCGGTGGCCGGAGGCGCCTTGTCTTCAGCAGCCACGTCGGCCTTCTTCCGGCGCGTACGCTTCGGCTTGGCCGGGGCTTCCTCGGCCGCGTCATTGGCGGCTACCGGTGAGGGCGCGGCTTCGGCTTCTACCGGAGCGGCTTCGGCAGCTGGTTCGGTAACGGCATCAGCCTTCTTGCGGCGGGTGCGCTTCGGCTTGGCGGGCACTTCCTCGGCAACAGGTTCCGGCGCGGCTTCGGCAGTCGGTTCCGGCTGAACCTCGACTTCGGCCACAGCCTCGACGGCGGCTTCCGCTTCGCCCTTCTTGCGGGCGCGCGGGCGGCGGCGGGACTTGCGGGCCTTTTCGCCCTCTTCCGCTTCCACCGTCTCGACGGCGGCTTCCGGAGCTGCTTCGGCCTCAACCGGGGCGCCTTCGTTCATGCCTTCGGCTTCGCCCTCGGCAATCTGGCCTTCGCCTTCCTGGCCGTTCCGGCGGCGTCCGCCACGGCGTCCGCGACGGCGGCGGCGGCGTCCGCGACGGTCGCCATCCTCATCATCCTCGCCGCGCTCGGCACGTTCAGCTCGCTCGCCGCGTCCACCGCGATCGCGGCCGGAGCGCTGCTCCTGACGCTCTTCCTCTTCCTCGGCTTCTTCTTCCTCGTCCTCAAACTCCTCGATGAGTTCTTCTTCATCGATGGCGGGAGCGGAGATGGCCGGCTCGTAACGCTTTTCGGGACGGGGGCCGGTGGCCTCCACGCTCATCTTCGCGCCTTCGAAGCTTTCGTCGATCACCACTTCGACGATCACGCCATAGCGTTCCTCGACCTCGGCGATTTCGGCGCGCTTCTTGTTTAAGACATAGATGGCGGCCTCGCGTCCGGCGCGCAGCACGATGCGGTTGCCGCGTCCACGGCCCGCTTCATCCTCGATCATGCGCAGCGCCGACAGGCCCGCCGAAGAGGCGGTGCGCATGAGGCCGGAGCCTTCGCAATGCGGGCAGGGCTTGGTCGACGCTTCGAGCACGCCGGTGCGCAGGCGCTGGCGGCTCATTTCCATGAGACCGAAGGACGAAATGCGGCCCACCTGGATGCGGGCGCGGTCGTTCTTGAGCGCTTCCTTCATCGCCTTCTCGACCTTACGGACATGGCTGTTCTGCTCCATGTCGATAAAGTCGATGACGACGAGGCCCGCCATGTCGCGCAGGCGGAGCTGGCGCGCGATTTCGTTTGCGGCCTCGAGGTTCGTAGCAAAGGCCGTCTGCTCGATATTATGCTCGCGCGTCGAACGGCCCGAGTTGATGTCGATCGATACCAGCGCCTCGGTCGGATTGATGACGAGATAGCCGCCGGACTTCAGCTGGACGAGCGGCTGATACATGCCGGACAGCTGATCCTCGACTCCATAGCGTTGGAAGAGCGGTACGGGGTCGGCATAGCCGCGGACCTTTTTCACATGGCTCGGCATCAGCAATTTCATGAAGGCGCGGGCGTGCTTGTAGCCCTCGTCGCCCTCGACGATCACCTCGTCGATATCGCGATTGTAGATGTCGCGGATCGCGCGCTTGATGAGGTCGCTGTCGCCATAAATCAGCGCGGGCGCATCCGATTGCAGCGTCTTCTCGCGAATCTCGTCCCACAGCCGCGCGAGATAATCGAAGTCGCGCTTGATTTCGCTCTTGGTGCGCTGGAGGCCCGCCGTGCGGACGATACAGCCCATGGTGCGAGGCAGGTTGAGATCGGCCATGATGGCCTTCAGCCGCTTGCGGTCCGCGCCGTTCGAAATCTTGCGCGAAATGCCGCCGCCGTGGCTAGTGTTCGGCATCAGCACGCAATAGCGGCCGGCGAGGCTCAGATAGGTGGTGAGCGCCGCACCCTTATTGCCGCGCTCTTCCTTGACGACCTGGACGAGCAAAACCTGACGGCGCTTGATGACGTCCTGGATCTTGTAGCGGCGGCGGAGCGCCTGGCGCTTCTTGCGAAGCTCGTCCGCGGCGCTTTCCTCGGGCCGGTTTTCCGTCTTGGCGGGCGGCATGTCGTCATGATGCTCGTCATCGGCGGTTTCACCCACCTCTTCGACGGCGTCATGGTCGCCTTCCTCATGTTCGTCTTCATCGTCCCAATGATGCTCTTCGGCGGCGCGCAGGCGCTCTTCCTCGGCCGCATGTTCGGCTTCCTCGCGGAGCAGGGCTTCGCGATCTTCCTTGGGAATCTGATAATAATCGGGATGAATTTCGCTAAAGGCCAGGAAGCCGTGGCGGTTGCCGCCATAATCGACGAACGCCGCCTGCAAGGACGGTTCGACCCTGGTTACTTTGGCGAGATAGATATTCCCTTTGAGCTGCTTGTGCTCGGCGGATTCGAAATCAAATTCCTCGATCCGGTTTCCCTTGACGACGGCCACCCGGGTTTCTTCCTGGTGGCGTGCGTCGATCAGCATACGCATGGTCATGAATGTCACTCCACGCGCGTACCGCCGCTCCGGGGCCTCCCTCGTCTGTGATGAGAGGGGTAAAGGCCAGAGCAGCGTCGTCCGCGCGCTCGAATATGGACGAAGGCGCGGAGGATTGCCGCCGCGCCGCCTGTGTCCGGGTTGAAAAGAAAATGTGCGTGTCTGCTGCGCATGGCAGGCCGGAATTCATAACCGGCCGCACAGTCCCCGCGACAACGCCATGACCCATAAGGGGGCGTTGGAGGTCGGGGGAGAAATGCCTCATGCAGCGTCAACCTAGAAACACCGGCGCGGACGCCGGCAGGAAATCAAAGGCGGCCATGATGAAATGGGGCGGCCGCCGTTCCGATGCCCTAACAGCTAAGCAGTGCACCGGCAACTGTTAAGGAACCGTGGCCCCGCGCCGTCAAATCCGCATTTTCGCTGGACCCTCGCGCCATTCCGGCTGCAAACAGCGCCGATGTTCGCGCTTGCCGCCATGATCGCCGCGTTTCTCGGCCTCGTTCCCGCGCCGGGCGAGGGGCTGACGATCGGCCTCGATGCTCCGGCGGGCGCGCCCGTGCAGCTGCCTATCGTCGCCGGGCCAGCCAATCCTGCCATCCCGCTCATCCTGCTCGATCCCGGCCATGGGGGACCAGATCCTGGCGCGATATCGCCGGGCGGCGCGCGGGAAAAGGATGTGACCCTGGCCCTGGCCCGGACGATCCGCGACACGCTGGTCCAATCGGGCCGGGTCAGGGTCGCACTCACCCGCGACGATGATCGCCGCATCGGCCTTCGCGACCGCTTCGAGATCGCGCGGCGATTGGGCGCGAAGCTGCTCATCTCCCTCCACGCCGATGCCGCCCCCAACCTTCAGGCCACCGGCGCCACCGTCTACAGCCTCTCCGAAGTCGCGTCTGACAAGGAAGCGGCAGAGCTCGCCAGCCGCGAGAACGCCGCCGAACTGGTTGGCGCGGAGCGGGTGGAAGGGAGCGATGCGGTCAACCGCATCCTCATCGACCTTGCCCAGCGCGAAAGCATGACCGCCTCCGCCGCCTTTGCCGATTTACTCGTTCGCGAAGCCCAGGGCCGGGTGCCGCTGCGCCCCGAACCGCGCAAATCCGCCTCGCTCATCGTGTTGAAGGCGCCGGACATCCCCTCGATCCTGTTCGAGGTCGGCTACCTCACCAATGCGGGCGACGCGAATTTCATCATGTCCGATGAAGGGCGCAAACGGATCGCGACGGCCATGCAGCGGGCGATCGAAATCCACGCGGCGCAATTGATGAGTGCACACGTCGTCACCCCGGCAAAAGCCGGGGTCTCCTGACGGATGAGCCCATTACCCCTGACAGATCCCGGCTTTCGCCGGGATGACGTGCGACTGGTCTCACCCGCGCTTCACCCCTCCGTTCTTATCGTCTAGAGCGCTATTCGAATGACCGAAGAATCCCTTTCCCCTCGCCGTTTCGACGTTCGCGCAGCGCTTGCTCCCGCAATTGAGCGGCTGCGCGCGATCTGGCGCAGCAAGTGGGGGAAAATCGGCGCGGTGCTGATCGGGCTGCCGATCCTCGGCTATTTCCTGCTCTACATTGTTTTCGCAACGACCCTGCCGTCGGCCGAATCCCTGCTCACCTATCAGCCGGACCTGCCGACCAACGTGCGCGACATCGACGGCAATCCGGTGCAGACCTTTGCCCGCGAACGGCGTGTCGAACTCTCCTACGACGAATATCCCCAGCAGCTCGTCCAGGCCTTCATCTCGGCGGAAGACAAGACATTCTTCAGCCACGGCGGCATCGACTATCCGGGCACGATCGGCGCCGTGTTCGACTATATCGCCAAGGCGGGATCAGGAGCGCGCGCGCGAGGCGGCTCCACCATCACGCAGCAGGTCGCGAAGAACTTGCTGCTCGGCGACGAATATTCGGTGACCCGCAAGATCAAGGAAGCCTTCCTCGCCCGCCGGATCGAGGATGTGCTGACCAAGGAGCAAATCCTTGAACTCTACCTCAATCAGATTTTTCTCGGCCGGAACGCTTATGGCGTGCAATCCGCGGCGCGCGCCTATTTCGACAAAGATGTCGATCAGCTGACCTTGCACGAAGTCGCTTATCTCGCAGTCCTTCCCAAGGCACCGAGCAATTACGATCCGAAGCGCCACACGCAGCGCGCGCTCGACCGGCGCAATTATGTGCTGCGCGAGATGGAGGGCAATGGCTACATCACGGCGGCGCAGCGCAGCGCAGCCGCCGCCGAGCCGCTCGGCACCGTGCAGGGCCCGCGCACCAGCATCAAGAATGTCGGCGGCTATTATATGGAAGAGGTGCGCCGCCAGCTCATCGACAATTATGGCGAGGCGAAGGAGAAGGGGCCGAACGGCGTCTATTCCGGCGGCCTGTGGGTGCGCACCTCGCTCAACACAGCGATGCAGAAGTCGGCGGAAACCGCGCTTCGCGATGCGCTGATGCGCTATGATCGCGGGCGCGGCTGGCGTGATCCAAACCTTTCGGTCGATATGTCCGGCGATTGGCGCAGCCAGCTTGTCGCGGCCCAATATGGCATTGGCTATGACGATTGGCGCAAGGCCGTGGTGATCGACAAAGCGGGCGGCAGCGCCACGATCGGCTTTGAAGACGGCACCACCGCCACCCTCCCCGCATCCGGCGCCGCCATGCCCAAGCGCGGCGGCGGTTCGGCCTTCAATGCGCTCCGCCCCGGCATGGTGATTGCGGTAAAGGCCGAGGGCGGTTCCTACGAACTGCGTTCCGTTCCCGAAGTTTCGGGTGGGATGGTGGTGGAGGAAGTGGCGTCGGGGCGCATCCTTGCCATGCAGGGCGGCTTCGACGTGCGCGGCTCGTCTTTCAACCGCGCGACGCAGGCGCAGCGTCAGCCGGGATCGACCTTCAAGCCGATCGTTTATTCCGCGGCGCTCGACAATGGCATGACACCCGCAACGCTCATCGCCGACGCGCCTTTCTGCGCTTCGCAGGGCGCGGGCATGCCGCAGAAATGTTTCCGAAACTTCTCAGGGGGTTATGCAGGCGAACAGACGATGCGATGGGGCCTGGAACAGTCGCGCAACCTCATGACAGTGCGTGCAGCTAGCCAAACAGGAATGGACAAGATCATCCGCCTGTCCAAGGCGCTGGGGGTCGGCGAATATGATCCCTATCTCTCCGTTTCGCTTGGCGCGGGCGACACCACGGTCATGAAGATGACCAACGCCTTCGCTATCCTCGCCAATCAGGGCCGGGCGTTGACCCCCACGCTCATCGATTATGTTCAGGACCGCAACGGCAAGGTCATCTTCCGCGCCGACACTCGCCCCTGCGAGGGCTGCAATGCGCCCGATTGGGACGGCAAGCCGATGCCGCGCCCGCCCTTGCGCACCAAGCAGCTCATGGATCCGATGACCGCCTATCAGATGGTGCATATCCTCGAAGGCGTCGTCCAGCGCGGCACGGCCCAGAGTCTGCGCGACCTTGGTCGTCCGCTCTTCGGCAAGACCGGCACCACCACCGGCCCGACCAACGTCTGGTTCATCGGCGGCAGCCAGCAGGTTGTAGCGGGCGTCTATATGGGCTTCGATCAGCCGCGTCCGATGGGCGGCTATGCGCAGGGCGGCACCCTTGCCGCGCCGATCTTCAAGCAGTTCGCGAAGGAAAGCTTCAAGGACATGCCGGTCATCCCCTTCCGCGCGCCGCAGGGCATCCGGATGGTGCGGATCGATCGCCGGTCGGGCCAGAAGGTTTTCGGCGCCTGGCCGACGGATGAGCCCAAGGCCGCCGTGATCTGGGAAGCGTTCAAGCCTGAAAGCGAGCCGCGCCGCGTCGTTCGCCGGGATGCGCTGCCGCCGCCCCGCACCGCACCGGCGAAAGCGGCTGCTCCTGCCGCCAGCGCGCCCGTCAGCGAAGCGCCGCCAACGCCAAGCAGTAGCGATTTCTTGCAAAAAGAGGGCGGGATTTACTAACAGCCCGCCAACACATCGTCATTCCGGCGAAAGCCGGAATCTCTCGTCATGAGACTCCGGCTTCCGCCGGAGTGACGAAAACGGAGAAAGTGAATGCGCGCCGAAGCGCAAGCCCATGTCGATCAGATCAACGCCGCTTTGGCGCTTCTCCGCCGATTCCTGGATTGGGATCGCGCGCTGCGGCGGCTCGACGAACTGAATAGCCGCGTCGAGGATCCGACCCTGTGGAACGACGCCAAGGCCGCGCAGGAAGTCATGCGCGAACGCCGCCGCCTGGATGAAGCGATCGGCGCGACCAATGCCATTTCCAAGGAATTGGCCGACACGATCGAGCTGATGGAGATGGCGGAAGCCGAGGGTGATGAAGCCCTGGTCGATGACGCCGTCGCCTCCCTCGCCGCGCTCGCCGAGCGTGCCGAAAAGGACAAGGTGACGGCCCTCCTTGCCGGTGAGGCCGATGGCAACGACACCTATGTCGAAATCAACAGCGGCGCGGGCGGTACGGAATCGAACGATTGGGCCGGAATGCTCCAGCGCATGTATTCGCGCTGGGCCGAGCGTCACGGCATGAAGGTCGAGCTGGTCGATTATCATGCGGGCGAGCAGGCGGGCATCAAGTCCGCGACCCTGCTGGTGAAAGGCGAAAATGCCTATGGCTATGCGAAGACGGAAAGCGGCGTTCACCGTCTCGTCCGCATCAGCCCCTATGACAGCTCCGCGCGCCGCCACACCAGCTTCGCCTCGGTCTGGGTTTACCCGGTGATCGACGACAATATCGAGGTGGAGTATAACGAAAGCGACCTGCGCATCGACACCTATCGCGCGTCGGGCGCGGGCGGACAGCACATCAACACCACCGACTCCGCCGTCCGCATCACGCACATTCCGACCGGGATCGTCGTGCAGTGCCAGAATCAGCGTTCGCAGCACAAGAACAAGGCCGAAGCCTATAACCAGCTTCGCGCCCGCCTGTATGAGTTGGAACTTCAGAAGCGCGAAGCTGAAGCCAATGCGACCGCGGCGTCGAAAACCGACATCGGCTGGGGCCACCAGATCCGCTCTTATGTCCTCCAGCCCTATCAGCTGGTGAAGGATCTGCGCACCGGCGTCACCTCCACCGCGCCGTCCGACGTGCTGGACGGCGATCTCGACCGCTTCATGGCGGCCGCTTTGTCGCAGCGCGTGACCGGCGAAAAGGTCGAAGTTGAAGATGTGGACTGATATGCACTCTGATCGTTCGTCCCGAGCGAAGTCGAGGGGCGCCCGCGTCGACGCCCCTCGACTTCGCTCGGGACGAACGATTGTGTTGGTCACCCTCGCCCTCCTCTCCGCGTGCAAGGAGCAGCCGGAAAAATCGCCATTCCCGGACCCTGCGCGGCCCGTCGCGCCGATCGTATCGTCGGGATATCTAAATGAAGACGCGCGCGACAGCGTGGGCGAATTTGAAAGCGTCGTCCGCATGGCGGGCGTCCAGCCCGGAATGTCCGTTGCCGATATCGGCGCGGGCGAAGGCTATTACACCGTCCGCCTCGCCCCCTTGGTCGGCGATCGCGGCCGTGTGCTCGCGCAGGATATTGTGCCCGAAACACGCGATGCGCTGGCGCAACGTGTACAACGCGAGCGACTTGATAATGTCGCGGTGAAGCTGGGCGAGCCCAATGATCCCAAACTTCCGGAAGCTTCGTTCGATCGCGTCTTCCTGATTCACATGTATCACGAGATCGAGCGCCCCAGCGAGTTCCTCTGGCACCTGCGCCCGAGCCTGAAACGCGGTGGCGCGGTCGTCGTCGTCGATGCGGACCGGCCGACCGACCGCCATGGTACGCCGCCCAAGCTCCTCATCTGCGAATTCGGCGCGATCGGTTACGAACTGTCGAGCTTCGAGCGGCTTGGTGACAGCGAATCCTATTTCGCCCAATTCGTGGCGACCGGCGGGCGGCCGGAACCGGCGCAGATCAGGACGTGTCAGCCCTAGCTTCGTCATTGCGAGCGACGCGAAGCAATCCAGCGGCACAGCTTTAGCCGCGCAGATGGATTGCCGCGTCGCTTCGCTCCTCGCAATGACGAGAGTGTTTCAACCGGAAGGGCGCTCTTACAACAAACCCATCGCGCGGAAGCTGCGGCACCCGCCGCCGCCGAAGATCAAATGATCGCGCACCTTCATGCCGATCGCATTTGCCGTTTCCGCAAGCCGCCGCGTCATTGCCTTGTCGCGCGCGCTCGGGCTGGGGTCGCCGCTTGGATGATTGTGGGCGAGCAGGATGGCGGCGGCATCGGCGTCAAGCGCCGCCCGCACGATGCGCCGGATCGGCAGTTCCACGCTGTCCGGCCCGCCGCTCTCTTCTTCAACGCCCAGCACCCGGCCTGCCGAATCGAGCAAGGCGACCATCAGCCGCTCTTCCCGCGCATCCTGAAGAAAAGGCGCAAAGAGATTGGCGGCATCGCGCGCGGTGCGAATGGCGGGGAGTGGATTTGCGAGGTCCATCCCTTCCTTCTTGCCATGAAAGCATCGAAAACGGCGGGAAACCGCCTCCATTTCGGACTGATCGCCAGCCCGCTTCCAAAGCCGGGCGCGACCGGCCATAAGCGGAACCATGCAAGCCTATCTCGACCTTATCGCCCGCATTCTCGACGAAGGCGCGGAGCAGCAGGACCGCACCGGCACCGGCACGCTTTCGGTTTTCGGCCACCAGATGCGGTTCGACCTGTCGAAGGGCTTTCCGCTCGTCACGACGAAGAAGCTGCACCTGCGCTCGATCATCATCGAGCTGCTTTGGTTCCTGAAGGGCGACACCAATGTCGGCTACCTCAAGGACAATAAGGTCAGCATCTGGGACGAATGGGCGGACGAGAATGGCGATCTCGGCCCCGTCTACGGCAAGCAATGGCGCGACTGGGAAGGGCCGGACCGCCAGCATATCGATCAGATTGCGGGCCTCATCGACCAGATCAAAAACAACCCTTCCTCGCGCCGCCAGATCGTGTCCGCGTGGAACCCGGCAGAACTTGACAAGATGGCGCTCGCTCCTTGCCACTGCCTGTTCCAGACCCAGGTGGCGAACGGCAAGCTTCACCTCCAACTCTATCAGCGCAGCGCCGACGTGTTCCTCGGCGTGCCGTTCAACATCGCGAGCTATGCCTTGCTCACCCACATGCTCGCCCAGCAATGCGGGCTAGAGCCGGGGACGTTCGTGTGGACCGGCGGCGACTGCCATCTTTATTCCAACCACCTCGACCAAGCCCGCCTACAGCTGACCCGCGATCCCCGTCCGCTGCCGACGCTCACGCTTCTGCGAAAGCCCGAAGGCATCGACCAATATGCCTATGAGGATTTCGAAATTACGGGCTATGATCCTCACCCGCACATCAAGGCCGAGGTCGCGATTTAATTTGCTCACAGGATACTGGAAAAATATCCACAGCCTCACCAAATCTATCCACAGAGAGGGGTCGCGTTAGCTGTCTCTTGAGGATAGCTCCTTATGGGCACAGAGCCTGCGAAGGCTGAAAGGTGTCTTATGAAGCGTCTCACATCAATTGTTGCCGTAAATCGTGAAGGTGTGATTGGATGTGGCAACACCCTGCCTTGGCGCCTGAAAACTGATCTTCGTTTTTTTAAAGAGCAAACGCTCAGCAACGTGATTTTGATGGGCCGACGTACCTTTGATTCCCTCGGGAAAAAATGTCTTCCGGGTCGGTGTAACGTGGTCATCAGCCATAGCTTCAACCTGTTTCCAGAAACGGAAGAATGCAAAGCTGCATATGGCATTGAAGATGGGTTATTTCGAGCTAGCTTGGCACCTCGGCGCTATAAGGAAACCTTCGTTATCGGCGGCGCCAGCATGTACGAGCAGTTTGCTCCCTATGTTGACCGTTACCTAATAACGATGGTTGAGAAGGGCGTGCCAAACGGCGACACTTTCTTTGATCAAGGCCTATTAGGGAATCCAGACAACTGGACTCTAGAGAAAATTGGCTCGGCTCCACAAAGCTCCGACGACGAAGCAGCATTCACGATTTTTGAGATCAGTTCTCGTACGCCTGATGACTTCCTCAAGCGTAGAATGGCAGCGATCGAAAATGCTCGCGCTGCCTCGATGACGCAAAGAAGCTCTAAGTCGCGAAGCTCTGCCGGCACACAGCCCCTCATTCATGCGCTTCAGCCAAATTATTCGATGCTATAATTTGTCTATTCGTTGGCAGTGTAAGCAACGTCTCCTATAGCCCCTCCCATGGAGCGGCTGGACGGCGGCTCGATGGTGCCGGATCACCTTCGCGGGGGCATTGTCGCGCTTGGCAATTTCGATGGATTTCACCGCGGCCACCAGGCCGTGGTCGGCCGCGCCGTGGAGCGCGCGCGGGCGGAGGGCCGTCCGGCGCTCGTCGCGACCTTCGATCCGCATCCCGTCCGGCATTTCAAGCCCGACACGCCCCCCTTCCGCCTGACTACGCTCGACCAGCGCCAGCGCCTGTTCGCACAGGCCGGTGCGGACGCGATGCTCGTCTTCCGCTTCGATGGCGAGCTTGCCGGTGTTACCGCGCAGGATTTCGTTGCGGACCGCCTCCTCACCCGCATCGGCGTGGCGGGCGTAGTGACGGGCGAGGATTTCACCTTCGGCAAGGGGCGGGGCGGCGATATCGCGGTGCTAAAGGCGATGGGCGAAGAGCTCGGCTTTTCCGTCGATACGATCGCGCCTGTTCTGGACGATGGCGGCCCCATCTCGTCGAGCCGCATCCGCGAGGCGTTGCAGATCGGCGATTGCGAAACCGCGACGCGCCTCCTCACCCGCCCCTTCGCGATTCAAAGCGTGGTCGAACATGGCGACAAGCGGGGGCGCGAAATCGGCTATCCCACCGCCAACATGAGCCTCGGCGCTTACCTCCGCCCCGCTTTCGGCATTTACGCGGTGCGCGGGCGGCTGCCGGGCGGACGCGTGCTGGATGGCGCCGCAAGTCTCGGCATCCGGCCGATGTTTGATCCGCCGAAATTGTTGCTCGAACCCTATTTCTTTGATTTTTCCGGCGATCTTTACGGGCAGACGGTTGAGGTGGAGCTCATTTCCTACCTCCGCCCGGAAGCAAAGTTCCACGATATGGATGCGCTCATCCGCCAGATGGACGCCGATTGCGTGGAGGCGCGCAGGCGTCTTGCGCTCGACCGTTCAGCCTAAACCCACCCCGTCACCCTGAACTTGTTTCAGGGTCCATCCATCCGCCCGCGCATTGGCCGGGCATGGATGCTGAAACAAGTTCAGCATGACGATGGGTGTAAAGCGGCGCTTTCCAATTCCCCTTCACCTCGCTAATCCCGCCTGCGACATGTCCGAAAAACCCGATTATAAGAACACCGTCTTCCTGCCGCAGACGGATTTCCCGATGAAGGCTGGCCTGGCTCAGAAAGAGCCGGCTATCCTCGCGCGCTGGTCCGAGCAGCGGCTGTACGAAAAACTCCGCGCCGCGCGGAAGGACGCCAAACGCTTCATTCTTCACGACGGCCCGCCATACGCCAATGGCGACATCCATATGGGCCATGCGATGAACAAGGTGCTGAAGGACATCATCGTCCGGTCCCGCACCCTGATGGGCTATGACGCGCCCTATGTTCCGGGCTGGGACTGCCACGGCCTCCCCATCGAATGGAAGGTCGAGGAAGCCTATCGCAAGCAGAAGCTCGACAAGGATCAGGTGCCCAAGGCCCAGTTCCGCGCCGAATGCCGCGCTTATGCCGACAAATGGGTGGACGTGCAGAAGGCGCAATTCCAGCGCCTCGGCGTCATGGGCGAGTGGGACGACCCCTATCTCACCATGAATTACGAGGCCGAGGCCGCGATCGTCGGCGAGCTTCTGAAATTCGCCGAAAGCGGCCAGCTTTATCGCGGCGCCAAGCCTGTCATGTGGTCGCCGGTCGAAAAGACCGCTTTGGCCGAGGCCGAGGTGGAATATGAGGACATCACCTCGACCCAAATCGATGTTGGGTTCGAGATTGTTGAGAGCCCGATTGCGGAACTAGTCGGCGCCTACGCGGTAATCTGGACGACGACGCCGTGGACGATCCCGGTCAATCAAGCTTTGGCTTATGGACCGGAGGTCGATTACGTTCTGGTCGAATTAACGCAGATTCTTCAGTCGGCTGGGCCAGAAGACACCTCTGCTCTCGTTTTTGGCCGCAAGCTGCTGCTAGCTGAGCCGCTCGTTCGCGCCTTTTTTTCCCGTAAGCACATCAGTAATTTGGAAATGACTGAACACTGGCGCGGTAAAGGCTCCGAACTCGCCGGAACCCTTGCGCGCCACCCAATGCACAAGCTCGGCGGCTTCTACGCCACGCCGCGCCCCCTCCTCCCCGGCGATTTCGTCACCACGGATGCGGGTACGGGCCTCGTCCACATGGCGCCGGATCATGGCGAGGACGACTTCCTGCTCTGCAAGGCACATGGGATCGATCCGGTTTTCGCGGTCACCGACGATGGGCGTTATCGCGAGGATTGGGCTTGGCTCGGTGGCGAGGGCAGCGTCATCAATCCCAAGTTCAATGCGTCGGGCAACAAGTCCAAGATGGAGGAAGGCCCGATCTGCCGCGACCTGCGCGAGGCGGGTGCTTTGCTCGCTGCGTCGGACGATTTCCAGCACAGCTATCCGCACAGTTGGCGCTCCAAGGCGAAGGTCATCTTCCGCTGCACGCCGCAATGGTTCATTCCGATGGATCAAGTCCCCTCTCCCGACGGGAGAGGGAGGGGCCCAGGCGCAGCCTGGGAGGGTGAGGGTGCGCCTTCATCCGATCACCCTCACCCCGGCCCTCTCCCAATGGGAGAGGGAGGTCGCGGGCATAACAGCGCCACAATGACACTCCGCGAAACAGCGCTCGGCGCGATCGAAGAAACCCGCTGGGTTCCGGCAAAGGCGCAGAACCGCATTCAGGCGATGGTCGCGGGACGGCCCGATTGGGTCATTTCCCGCCAGCGCGCCTGGGGCGTGCCGATCGCGCTTTATGTGAACCGCGAGACGGGCGACTATCTCCGCGATCCCGCCGTCAACCGGCGGATCGTGGAGGCGTTCAAGCAGAACGGGGCCGACGCCTGGTTCATGGCGCGGCATGAAGAGCTGCTCGGGCCCGATCACAATATCGCCGATTACGACATCGTCACCGACATCCTCGATGTGTGGTTCGATAGCGGCTCGACCCACGCTTATGTAGTGGAAGCGCGTTATGGCGAAGGCACACGCGCCGACCTCTACGTCGAGGGGTCCGACCAGCATCGCGGCTGGTTCCAATCCTCGCTTCTCGAAAGCTGCGGCACGCGCGGGCGGGCGCCTTATGAAGCGGTGCTGACGCACGGCTTCGCGCTCGACCAGAATGGCCGCAAGATGTCGAAATCGATCGGCAATGTCGTCGATCCGCTCAAGATCATCGACGAAAGCGGCGCGGATATCCTTCGCATGTGGGTCGCCTCGACCGATTATTTTGAGGATGTGCGCATCGGCAAGGAAGTGCTCGCGGGCACGTCCGACGCCTATCGCAAGCTTCGCAACACCTTCCGCTATTTGCTCGGCGCACTCGGCGATTTCGCCGACGAAGAACGCGTTGCGGCGCAGGAGATGCCGGAGCTGGAGCGTTGGGTGCTCCATCGCCTCGCATTGCTCGATGCGGAGCTGAAATCGGCGGCCGACGCCTTCGAATTCAATCGCTACACCCGCGCGATCACCAATTTCGCGAATGACGATCTCAGCGCCTTTTTCTTCGATATCCGCAAAGACAGTCTCTATTGCGACGCGCCGACATCGTTGAAGCGCCGCGCCTATCGCACGGTGCTCGACATCGTCTTCCACGCGTTGGTGCGCTGGTCCGCGCCGATCCTCTGCTTCACCGCCGAGGAAGTGTGGGCGAGCCGCTATCCGGACGCGGGCTCCATCCATCTCGAAACCTGGCCTGAGGTCGATGGTGCATGGCGCGAAGACGCGCTTGGCGAGAAATGGGATTTGCTCCGTGCGCTGCGCACACGTGTGACCGAGGCAATCGAGCCGATGCGCCGCGACAAGATCATCCGGTCGAGCCTTGAGGCCCAGGTCGGCCTGACGCTCGCCGAAGCCGATTTGCTGGCCGCCGTTCGCTCCGTGGATTTCGACGAACTTTGCATCGTGTCCGAACTGGAGACGAACGAAGGCGATAAGGATGTCATCGCGGTAGCGCGGACCGACAATGAAAAGTGCGGCCGCTGCTGGCGCCTTCTTCCGGAAGTGAAGGAAGACGGCGCCCTATGCGCTCGCTGCGACGAGGTTTTGAATGGGTAATCCCCTCCCCGTCACCCCACACTTTCCCGTCACCCTGAACCCTTCGACTGGGCTCAGGACATGCTTGTTTCAGGGTCAATCTTCGGGCATCGCGCCGGCGTCGCCATGGATGCTGAAACAAGTTCAGCATGACGGATTGGGGTTTATCGCGTGATTGCTGGAAATTATCGTCGCTTGGGCCTCTTCATCGCCGCCCTCATCTTCATCGCCGATCAGGTGACGAAGTGGCTGATGATCGGCCCGCTCCAGCTCCAGCAGCGCGGCCTTATCGAAGTGCTGCCGATCTTCGATCTGCGCTGGACGGAAAATCGCGGCGTTTCCATGGGCTTCCTGACTGCGGGATCGGAGCTGGAACGCTGGCTGCTCGTCGCCATGACCGCAGCCATCGCGACCGGTGTCCTGATCTGGCTGTGGCGGGAAAAGAACAAACTCGACGCAATCGCCTTGTCGATCGTCTTGGGTGGCGCGCTCGGCAATATCGTCGACCGCGCGCGTTTCGGCTATGTCGTCGACTTCGCCGACCTGCATTTTGGTGACGTTCATCCCTTTTTGGTATTCAATGTCGCCGATGCTGCCATTAGCATCGGCGTTCTGTTACTGGTCGTCCGCGCGCTGCTGACTCGCGAGCCGAAGGCCACTCGGAAGGAAATTTAAAGAATGCGTATCGTGAAATTCGGTCTTGCTCTGACGGCGGCAACTTTGGTGGCGGGCTGCGGCACGACAGGCGGGCTTTCCAACCGCAATGCGCCGGACGAATTTGCAGTGACACGCAACCAGCCACTGGTCATTCCGCCCGATTTCGCACTGACCCCGCCGCGTCCGGGCGAAGCTGCGGCACAAGGCGTCGACAGCCGCACGCAGGCGCTGGAAGTCCTGTTCGGCGGCCCCGCGCAGCGCAGCGCTGCTGAACAGCAAATTCTGGGTGAGGCGGGCCGCGATTCTGCCGCGCCGGGTGCCCGTTCCACGGCCAGCGACCCGAACACGGCGGTTGTCGACAAGGGCGCAACCACGCAGACGATCATCGCCGCTCCGGAAGGCGATGGCCAGGAAGCCAGCGTCTCGACGCCGCAATAATTTTCCCGTCATTGCGAGGAGCGCAAGGGGGGAAGCAATCCCACCTCGCGGTCGGGTTCAGTGCCGCTGGATTGCTTCGCTCCGCTCGCAATGACGACGTCTTTGCGCTCCTAATAAAATAGGAGCCAGATAGAGCGTTCGGTGCCGCTGGGCTCCTGCTTTCGCAGGAGCACCTTGGTACAAGTTAGAAGCGCAGCCCGGCCGATACGACGAGGCCCGCATCCTGCCCCTTCACCGACGGAAGGTCGGTATCGACATAGCGGATCCCGGCTTCGATCGGCCCAAACTGATGGCGCGCGCCCAGCGACCAGTTCCAATAACTGCCGTAGCGCCCCCAATCCTGCCGTCCGGCCTGCGCGGTCAGCGTCAGGCCGGTAAGCGGAATGCCCGCTTCCGCGCCCGCGAACAGATAGAGCATGTCTTCATCCCCAATCGCTTCCTGCGACCAGGCATATTGTGCGCCCGCCGTCGCCTCCAGCGGGCCGATCTGATAGGACAGTGACGCATAGGGTTCGAAATAGCCGGTGTCGCCCTCACTCCCCGGAAAGGCGTAATAGCGCAGCCCCGCATCCACCGACGTGCCAAGGCTCAGCTGCGTGGAATAGCCGCCGTAGAGGTCGAGCTGGACATTGCCGTAATCGTCGAGATCGTTGAGCGTCGTCCCCCGTCCGCCCAGGTAGAAATCGCCCGCCGATACGGTCAGCCCTGCCTGAAGCGCGGGATCTTCGCCGGACCGCGACACGCCGCGGAAGCGGTAGTCGGACAGGATCATTGCCTCCGCATCGATGGACACGCCGGTGCCCGGGATCTGCGCGGCGGCGGGAGTAGAGAGGGCGAGAAGGCCCAGCGGAAGAAGGAGACGCATAAACTGTCCTTTAAATGGCTTGGGAGCCTCCTGCCCGAGAGAATCCGTCTGTACAACCACCCGATCGCCCTGAGCTTGTCGAAGGGCTGTTCTCTACTTCCGATGTGTTAGAAAGGGAAAGCAGGGCTTCGACAGGCTCAGCCCGAACGGTTTATATATGCGAAAAGGCCTGTTCGAGATCGGCGATCAGATCCTCCACATCCTCCAGCCCGATATGGAAGCGAACGATCAGCTCCTTGCCATTCGCCCACCCGCCTGCGGTCCGGATGCGATGCAGGTCTACCGGAAGGGCAAGGCTTTCATAGCCTCCCCATGAAAAGCCGATCCCGAAATGCCGCAGGCTGTCGACGAACCGAGAGCGCGCGGCATCGTCCCGCGTTTTGAGGATAATCGAGAACAGCCCTGACGCGCCGCGAAAGTCGCGCCGCCAATATTCGTGCCCCGGTGCATCCGGCATGGCGGGATGAAGCACCCGCTCAACCTCCGGGCGCGCGGCCAGCCATTGCGCGACTTTCAGCGCGCTTTCCTGATGCTGGCGGAGCCGTACACCGAGCGTTCGGAGCCCGCGCAGCGCGAGATACGCATCATCGGGCGACACGCATTGACCGAAGGCCTGCGCGGTCCGCTAAAGGCGATCCCACGTGCCCGGCGAAGCCGTGACCGATCCCATCATCGCGTCCGAATGGCCGACCACATATTTCGTGCAGGCGAGGATCGACAGGTCAACGCCATGGCCGATCGCCGGAAACAGCAGGGGCGTCGCCCAAGTATTGTCGATGAGGCTTATCGTGCCGCGCTCCCGCGCCCGCGCCGCAATGCCGGGCACGTCCTGCACTTCCATGGTGAGCGAGCCCGGACTTTCGAGGAACACGGCCTTCGCGCCCGCATCCATCAGCCGGTCCAGCGTCTCGCCATCGATCGGATCGTAATAGATGGTCGTGACGCCCAGCCGTGCCAGCACGTCGTCGCAGAAATGGCGGGTGGGCGCGTAGACGCTGTCGGTCATCAGCAAGGTATCGCCCGGCCCGAGCACCGCCATGAGCGCCGTCGTGATCGCCGCGACGCCTGACGGAAAGAGCTTCGTGCCCGCCGCACCCGGCTCCAGCCCGGTCAGCGCCTCTTCGAGCGACCAAATACTTGGCGTCCCTTGCCGGCCATAATGAAGTTGGCGCGGTTTGCCGGATTTGGCGCGAAGATCGGCAACGCTGTCGAACAATATGGTCGATGCGCGATGAACCGGCGGATTGACGAGGCCCGCCGTCCATTCCTTCCGCCGCCCGCCCGAAACCAGCCGTGTATTGGGGCCATCCCCCTGCTCACTCATGCCCGGCCCGTCGCCTTGGGCATAGCCGGATCCGCGCCCCATTCCGCCCAGCTGCCATCGTAGAGCCGCATATCGTCCTTACCCAAAAGAGCGGCGGCGAGCATGACGCTGCAGGCGGTGACGCCCGACCCACAGGTGGCGATCATGGGCTTGGCGAGATCCACGCCCGCCGCGTCGAATGCGGCGCGAAGCGTGACGCCGCGCTTAAACGTCCCATCAGGATTGTAAAGGCTTGCATAAGGAAGGTTACAGGCGCCGGGGATGTGGCCGGGCGTCACGTCCGGCCTTGGCTCGGCTTCTTCGCCCGCAAACCGCGCGGCGCCGCGCGCATCGACGATCTCATGTCCGTCGGAATGGACAAGCGCCGCGACCGCCTCCTTCGTCATCACCTGACTGCGGTCGAGCGCTGCGCTGAAATGTCCTGTGTGCATGGGCGACGGCGTACCGCTTTCCACGGGCCGCCCTTCGCTCGTCCATTTGCCGAGCCCGCCGTCGAGCACTGCGACCTCTCGCGCGCCATAGGCCTTCAGCAGGAACCAGCCCCGCGCCGCCGTATGCAAAGGCGAATTGTCGTAAACGACGATGCAATGCCCATCGCCAAGCCCCGCCGCCTGCATGCGGCTCGCGAATTTGTGATCGGGCGGCAACTTGCCGACAACCGGCTCTTCGTTCGCGCAGAGTTCGCCCAAGTCGATAAATACGGCGCCGGGAATATGCGCCGCCTCATATTCCGCCCTCGCATCCCGCGACGTGCCCGGAAGGAACCAGGTCGCGTCCACCACGCTTAGATCGGGATCGTCGATCCGTTCCGCCAACCATTCCGTTGAAACCAGCACATCCATGATCATGCCTTTCGGTCGCCTGGGACAGTCGCGCTTATAAACGCCCTTCAGCCGGTGAAATCAAATCCAGCTCTTTGTGATCGTTCCGCTATTCCAACGACTATTTTTTTCGCCGGCGCTCTTAGGCTGCAACCAAGGCCGGGCGCCTTTTGTTAAATAGCCCAAGTGGGTTGAGCGGGCGAAGTTGGAGTGAGCCATGATGCTGAAACCCGTTCTTGCGCTTGCCGCAGCCGCCCTTCTTCCCTCCTCGGCGCTTGTCGCGCAGGCTCCGGCGCAAAGCCCGGATGCCTGGGATTTCGCCAGCGAAGGCAATGCGTGCATGGCGACGGCTCATTCGGGTAGCGGCGGCACGACGCTGTCCATTCTCGCGTCGCCGACCGATGGCGCCTTCATTTTCCTTGTGCAAAATCCCGGATGGCAGACGTTGCAGGACGGCGAGAAATATCCCGTCGCCGTTGAATTCGATGATTTCGGGCCCTGGAAGATCGAGGCGGCGGCCCGTGCTGACATCGATGCTGATGGCCCCGGCCTCGCCTTCACTGTCGCGCCGGGCCGCGAGGATGGCAACGGCTTCATTCAGGAGATGATCACGGCCGGACGGATGGAAATCGTCGCCGAAGGCCAGGCCGTCGGAGCGCTGAACGTGACGGGCAGCGAGCAGGCCATGCAGGGTCTCGCGACATGTCTCGCCGATCGTTGGGCGAATCTCGACCTTGAAGGCGTGGAAGGCGAAACTATTCCGGCTTCGGGTGAAGCCACGCCGCTCTGATTAGCGAGGCCGGGTGCTCTGACGGAAGCTGGAGCACTAAGCCCTTCCCCTTCTCTCGCGAGCGCCTTAAATCGGCGGCATGACCCTAAAGCATCTCGGCCAGACCAGCCAGCTTCCCGCAACGCCGGATGAAGCCGTTCTCGATTACGTCCCCAATCCGCGTCCGGGCGCGCTTTATCTGGTGCGTTTCACAGCGCCCGAATTCACCTCGCTCTGCCCGGTCACGGGCCAGCCTGATTTCGCCCACTTGATGATCGACTACGCCCCTGGCGAGACGATCGTGGAATCAAAATCGCTGAAGCTCTTCCTTGGCGCGTTTCGCAATCATGCCGCCTTCCATGAGGATTGCACGGTCGGCATCGCGCAGCGGCTGGCCGACGAGATGAAGCCGGCATGGCTTCGCATCGGCGGCTATTGGTATCCGCGTGGCGGGATTCCGATCGATGTTTTCTGGCAGACGGGCGAGCCGCCCAAGGGCCTGTGGGTGCCCGATCAGGGTGTCGTCCCCTACCGCGGGCGGGGCTGAGGATTGTTTGTGCGAGCTTGTCTAAACTGAGCCCTTCGCACGCCCTTCGACAGGCTCAGGGCTAGCGGAGGAAGGGCAGATTGGCATGAGGATCGCCATATTCGGTGCGGGATCGATCGGCTGCTTCGTCGGCGGAGCCTGGGCATCACGGGGCGCCGACGTTACCCTGATCGGGCGCCCTCATGTTGGCGACGAACTTGTCCGGCACGGCCTGAAGCTCAGCGCTTATGATGGATGGTCCACTTTTTTACCGCCGGACGCGGTCCGGTTCACCAGCGATGCCGCTGCGCTTGCCGGTGCCGACATCATAGTCCTGACGGTAAAAAGCGTGGCGACCGAGATTGCGGCCCGTGACATAGCCCATCACGCCCGGCTCGCCGTGCCCGTGGTCAGCGTCCAGAACGGCGTCGCCAATGCCGAACGCCTGCGCGCCCTACTGCCGGGCCACACGATCCTTGCAGGCATGGTGCCCTATAATGTCGCCCGCCTTGGCGACGGGCGGTGGCACAAGGGGACGAAGGGCGATCTCGTCATGGATGCCGGACCCGTAGGCGAGGCGCTGCGTGCCATTGCGGGGCCCGGCCCGGCGGCGCTGCGGCTCTCCGCCGATATGCCGAGCCTGCTCTGGGGCAAGCTGGTCATCAACCTCAACAATGCAGTGAACGCATTGTCCGGGCTGCCTTTACGTGCCCAGCTTCGGCAGCGTGGCTACCGGCGCGTGGTCGCGGCAGCGCAAAGGGAAATGCTTATCCTGCTCGCCGCGGCAGATATTCGCCCGGCCAAGGTGAGCGCCCTGCCGCCCTCTATTCTACCTTATGCTTTTGCGGCGCCGGATTGGCTATTCAACGGCTTGCTGCTGCATGCGCATAAAGTCGATGCCACGGCCCGTAGTTCGATGGCTGACGATTTTGCGGCGGGGCGGGCGACCGAGATCGACTATCTGAATGGAGGGGTGGTTGCTCTCGCGCGGCGGATCGGAAAGGCGGCACCCGTCAATGCCCGCATTGTCGGGCTGGTCCGCGATGCCGAACGGGGCGGGCGCCGCGATTGGAACGCGGATGCGCTTCAAAAGGCGGTGCTGACTTAATCTTGTCGGAATCGGCTGTTACTGACATGATTGTGAACAATATGACTCAAGCCTACCGCTATCCGATCGGGATTGACCCCGCCGACATCGACTTCATGGGTCATGTCAACAATGCCACTTATCTGAAATGGGTGCAGTCTGCGGTCATCAGCCACTGGCAGAAGCTGGCGCCGGCGGAGGCCGTTGCGCGCCACCTGTGGGTCGCGCTCAAGCACGAGATCACCTACCGCAAGCCAGCCTTCCTCGATGACGAGGTCTTTGCCTCCGTCGTGCTGGAAAAGGTGGAAGGTGCGCGCGCTTTCTACCAAACGCTCATCAAGCGCGGTGAAGATGTACTCGCCGAAGTCCAATCGAGCTGGTGTTGCCTCGACGCCGCCACGCGCCGCCCCGCCCGCATCGCCAAGGACATTGCGGCCTATTTCTTCCCCGAACGGGATTAGAACGCATAATCGCCATCGTCATTGCGAGGAGCGTAGCGACGCGGCAATCCAAGCGCCGGTCGATTGCTTCGCTAACGCTCGCAATGACGATGTGGATTATCGCCCCTTGAACAGTCCGCCGAGCAAGCCGCGGATCAATGAGTTAGCGACCGTGTTCACGACTTGGCGCTGGGCCGATTTGCCAACCTGACGCATCAGTTCCTCATGCAGCGGCGCATTGGCGCGGCGCTCCCGCTCGATCCGCGCCTGCTCGCGTGCCTGAGCCGCTTCGACCTTCATCCGCTCCGCCGCAGCTTTAGTTTCCGCTTTCTGCGCTTCGACGGCAGCGGCAGCGGCGGCTGCCTCTTCGCCCCGAGCCTTCAATATTTCCTCGGCGCTTTCACGATCCACGGCGGTGTCATATTTTCCGGCCACCGGAGAGGTCGACTGAATGATCGCCCGCTCGCGAGGTTCCAGCGGCCCAAGCCGTGAGCGCGGCGGCTTGATCAGGGTCCGCTCGACCGGAGACGGCGAGCCGTCAACCTGAAGCAGCGACACCAGCGCCTCACCCACCTTAAGCTCCGTAATCGCCGTTTCGACATCGAGAGCCGGGTTGACGCGGAACGTCTCGGCTGCCGCCTTGATCGCTCGCTGGTCGCGCGGCGTGAAAGCGCGCAACGCATGCTGGATGCGGTTGCCAAGCTGGCCCGCAACGTCCTCCGGAATGTCGATCGGGTTTTGCGTTACGAAATAGACGCCAACGCCCTTGGACCGGATCAGGCGCACGACCTGCCCGATCTTGTCCTGAAGCGCGGGCGGCGCATCGTCGAACAGCAAATGCGCCTCGTCGAAGAAGAAGACGAGCACCGGCCGATCCAGATCGCCAACCTCTGGAAGCGTCTCGAACAATTCTGACAGCAGCCAGAGAAGGAAGGTCGCATAGAGTTTCGGCGTCGCCATCAACCGGTCGGCAGCAAGGATATTGATGAAGCCGCGACCCTGATCGTCCTTCTGCAACAGATCGGCGATATCGAGCGCTGGTTCGCCGAAGAACATTTTACCGCCCTGCGATTCCAGCTGCAGTAATTGCCGCTGAATCGCGCCGACGCTGGCCTTCGTCACGTTGCCGTAGCGGGCGCTCAGATCCCCCGCCTTGTCCGCGCAATAAGCGAGCAGGGCCTGCAAGTCTTCAAGGTCGAGAAGAAGCAGCCCTTCTTCGTCCGCCACATGAAAAGCGATCGTCAGTACGCCTTCCTGCACCTCATTGAGGTTCATCAAGCGGGCAAGAAGCAGCGGGCCCATTTCGGTGACGGTGGTGCGGACCGGATGTCCCTGCTCACCGAATATGTCCCAGAAGATCGCGGGATTATCGCTATATGCGAACCCCTCCATGCCGATCTCGGCGGCGCGGGCGGTGAGCGCGGCATGGGCTTTGCCGGTCGGCGATCCCGCCATGGCGATGCCCGCCAGATCGCCCTTCACATCGGCGAGGAAGACCGGCACGCCAGCGGCCGAAAAGCTTTCGGCCAGGCCCTGTAGCGTCACGGTTTTGCCGGTGCCGGTCGCGCCCGCGATCAACCCGTGGCGGTTTGCGCGATTGAGGATGAGCTGCTGCCTTTGCCCGCCGCCGAGGCCGACGAAGATTGAGCCTGCATCATCCATAAAACCTCCCATACATTGCCGCGCCCTTTGTGACCCAAAAGGCGCGGCAAGGCGACAGGATTATCAGCGGCTGGAAAGCTCCACCCCAACGTAAATGGGTGGCGTATTTCCGCGGCGGATGAGCAGCAACACGCTCTTGCGATTTGCCGAGCGGGCCGCCTGGACAATGGCTGCCGCTTCCTCCGGCGTCCGCGTCGGACGCTGGTTGATCGACAAGATGATGTCGCCGCGACGAACGCCCTTCGCCGCCGCATCGCTCGACGCATTAACCTCGGCGATCACAACACCCTTCAAATTGACGTCGTTGAGGCGAAGCGAGCGGGCGACTTCCGGCGTCAGCGTCTGGACAGTGACGCCCAAGCCTTCGCGGGCCGCCTTCTGGCTGTCCGACTGCTGGGAAGCCGGCGGCTCGGTCAGTTCCTGCTCTTCCTCAACCCCGCTCAGACGGCGCAATTCCTCGTCGGTCGGGCGCTCGCCGACCTGGACCTGCACCGTCTGACGGCGGCCATCGCGAATGAACTCGACCGGGATACGCGATCCGACCGGCGTATTCGCAACGATATAGGCGAGAGAATCTTCGGGCGTGACCGGACGATTGTTGACGGTGATGACCACGTCGCCCTGGCGGATGCCCGCACGCGCGGCCGGGCCGCTTTCGGTGACGCTGCGGATCAGTTCGCCGCGATTCTTCTCGATGCCCAGCGATTCCGCGATGCCGTCATCAAGCCGTTGCAGACCGACGCCGATATAGCCGCGCTGCACGCGCTGGCCCTTTTGCAGGGATTCGATGATCGGGCGTGCCTGTTCAGCCGGGATGGCGAAGCCGAGGCCGACATTGCCCCCGGTGGGCGAGATGAGCGCGGTGTTGATGCCGATAACGTTGCCGTTCAAATCGAACATCGGGCCGCCCGAATTGCCGACGTTGATCGACGCATCCGTCTGGATGTAGCGGTCGTAAAGGCCTGCCTCGAGATTGCGGTGAACCGCCGACACGATGCCTGCGGTGACGGTGCCGCCCAGACCGAACGGGTTGCCGATCGCCACCACCCAGTCGCCAACGCGGGTCTGCGTCGAATCCCCGAAGCGGACGAACGGCAAATCGTTCGACTTGATCTTGAGAAGCGCAAGATCCGACGCCTGATCGCGGCCCACCAGTTCGGCCGCGAATTCGCGGCGGTCGGACAGGGTCACGATGATTTCGTCCACCGTCGCATTGCTGCGCGCGGGCGAGACGACGTGGTTGTTCGTGACGATATAGCCGTCAGCCGAGATCAGGAATCCGGAGCCCAAGGAGCCGCCGCGCTGCGTGACGGTGTTGTCTTCCCCGCCATTGTTGGGCACCTGGCCGCCAAACTGGCGGAAGAACTCCTCAAAGCCCGGCGGCAATTGCTGGTTGCGGCGGACTTCGATGCTTTGACGGGTGGAGATATTCACCACCGCAGGCGCGAGACGTGCAGTAAGGTCCGCAAAGCTCATCGGCGCGCCGGGGCGCGGCGCGGTCGCGGCAATTGGCCCTTCATTCTGCGCGGTCTGCGCATTGGTGGGGTTGATGGTCAGCGTCGCAGCGGCTCCGCCCAGCAACACGGCAGCGGTAAAGCCATAAACGTAACGCACGATAGCAATCCTCCTAAACGTCAAATTCAAATCCCGGTGAAGATCCGGGCAGCACGATCCCGAGGCTAGGCCCCGAATGTGAACGGCAATTGAATGAGGGCGCCCTGATCATCGACGGCCCTGAAATTCTCGCAGATATTCGTTGGTCGGCGACAGGATGATCGACGAACGCCCCATCGCTTCGCCCGATCCATTGTTGATGAAGGTCGCTTCGTAGGACTGCATCGCACGATAGAAATCGTAAAAGTCCGCGTCCTGATTGAATGCGTCAGCATAGGTCTTCGCCGCCGCCGCGTCCGCCTCGGCACGGATGATCTGAGCTTCCTTTGACCCCTGCGCCCGGATCGAGCGAGCCTCCTGCTGGCGCGCCGTTTGCATCCGCTGGAATGCGGACTGGAGCGGCGTGCCTTCGGGAAGGTCGGCGCGCTTGATCCGCACGTCGACAATCTCCGCGCCATATTGGCGGGCGACGCGGTTGAGCGAACGCTGGATATTGTCCATCACCTCGCCACGCTCCGGCGACAACAAAGCCGCGAACGGACGCCGGCCAAGCTCGTTTCGGAGCGCCGAACCCAGGATCGGGCGCAGCTGTTCGCTCACCCGCTCTTCCGTCCGCGCGGAAATATACATGCGCAGCGGATCGACGATGCGATAGCGGGCGAAAGCATCAACCTGCAGGCGAAGCTGATCGGTGGACAGCACCTGCTGGCGATCCATTTCCACCGACAGGATGCGCTTATCGATCCAATGCACCTCGTCCATGAACGGCCAGCGCGCGATGATGCCCGCCCCGCTTTGTCCGAACGTCTCGTTGGGCTTGTAGCGATTGATGATCCGCTTGGGCTCGCCAAAGCGGACGATCACGCCCTGCTGGGTTTCCGGAACGATCGCGACCGTGCTGCCAAGCAGGACAAGCGCAATGACCGCGATAATGGCAAGGGCCATCGGGTTGCGTGCAAAACGGGTCATTGCGCGGCTCCTTCGCGGGCGGCCTTGGGCTGCGCCTGGTTGAGCGGCAGATAGGGTGTTACGCCCGGCGCCTCGACGATGGTCTTGTCGACACGGGACAATACGCGCTCCATCGTTTCATAATACATGCGCCGCCGCGTCACTTCGGGAGCGAGGCGATATTGCGAATAGACTTCGTTGAATGCGGCCGCCTCACCCTGCGCCTTCGCGGTGAGCTGGAGCGCATAGGCCCGCGCGTCGTTGATATAGCTCTGCGCTTCCTGCTGTGCTGCCGACACGTCCTTGAACGCGTCGTTCACCGCCGTGGGCGGATCGGACTGTTTGATCGCGATGCCCTGAACACGGATGCCCGCGCCATAATCGTCGAGCAGCTGCTGCATGGTCAGCTGCACGCGCTGTTCGATCTCACCGCGGCCCGCGCCGATCGCGTCGTCGAGCGACACGCCCGCGACCACAGCCCGCATGGCACTTTCCGCAACTTCGGTGATCGTGCTTTCCGGATTGGCGATCTGGAACAAATAGGCCTGCGGATCGCGGATGTTCCAGCGCACCGAATAAGCCAGATCGATGATGTTCTGGTCGCCGGTCAGGATCAGGTTTTCGCGATTGGGATCGGTCGAGCCGATGTCGATCGTGCGGATCTGCTCAACGTCCACCTTCTGCACCCGGTCGATAGGCGCGGGCAGCGAGAAGCCGATGCCGGGCTGGAGGAGGCCGGCATAGCTGCCGAAACGCGTAATAACGCCGCGTTCTTGCGGCCCGATCCGGTGCATGGAGGTAAAGATCAGCCACAGAACAATGAAGATGGCGAGGCCGTAGAGCCAGTATGGCTTACCCTCCTGCTGCGGGAAGCGGCCGTTGAAACGGTCCCGGCTCTTCTTCAGGAAATCGTCGAGCGAGGTCACGTTGCCCGTACCCTCGGTCGAGGGCCGCGGCTTGCCAGGCCGTCCCCAAGGATTGCGCGGACCATCGCCGCCATCCCCGCCGCTTCCGCCACCGCCTCCCCAGGGGCCGCCCTTATTTTCGCTCATCATGGCGCTGAGGCGCGCGCCCCACCCGAAAATTCTGGTCATAGGGTCTTTATAGGAAGCCTTTCGCGGAAAAACAGTGGCATCCGGAACGATCCGGCCTATCGAGGTGCCATGACTATGAATGAAGCCGATTTTCAGGGCGCGATTGCCCGCCTTCCGTTCGCGGATCGTATCGAAAATGTACGGGTCAAAGATGGAATCGCCAGCCTGATCCTGAACGCGACCGGCCTGTCCATCGCTAAGCAGAAAGAGCTGGAGCAGGAGGCGGAACAGGCCCTTCGCGCCCTTCCGGGCGTCGCCGACGTCCGGATCGCGGTGACGGCAGAGAAGGCAAAGCGGACGATCATTGCGGTCGGCAGTGGCAAAGGCGGCGTCGGCAAATCCACATTGTCCGCCAATCTCGCCATCGCCCTGGCGCGCACGGGCAGCAAGGTGGGCCTTGTCGACGCAGACATTTACGGCCCTTCGCAACCCAAGCTCCTTGGCGCCAACCAACGTCCCGAAGCGGCGGACAAGACGATCATCCCGGTCGAAGCGCAGGGAGTGCGGATGCTCTCCATCGGCCAATTGGTCGAACCCGATGCCGCGCTCGCCTGGCGCGGCGCGATGGCCACCAAGGCGCTGACACAGTTGCTGGAGGGCGATTGGGGGGACACGGACATCCTCGTCATCGACCTGCCGCCTGGCACCGGCGACGTGCAGCTTTCGCTCATGCAGAATTGGAAACCGGCGGGTGCAGTGATTGTGTCGACGCCGCAGGATTTGGCCCTGATCGACGCAAAGCGAGCCATCGACCTGTTCAACAAGATGGGTGTGCCGGTCCTTGGCCTCGTCGAAAATATGGCGGGTTATGCCTGCCCCCATTGCGGCGAAATGTCCGACCCGTTCGGATCGGGCGGCGCGGAAGCGGCGGCAGGCGAGATGGGCATCCCCTTCCTTGGCCGGGTGCCGCTGACCCTCGCTATCCGGGAAGCGTCGGACGCCGGTCGCCCGCCCGCTGCGGGCGACGATGCTATCGCCGCGCCCTATCACGATATCGCGGCGCGGCTGATCAAGCGGATGAACAACCCGGCCGCCTGACCGTTCAGCGGACCAAGGAGAACATGCCATGCCGCTGACCCGCGACGAGGATATTGCAGAACTGCTCGCCAGCACCCGCACGATCGCAATTATCGGCGCGTCTGACCGGCCCGACCGGCCGAGCTATGGCGTGATGAAATATCTCCAGGATCGCGGCTATCGCGTGCTGCCGGTCAATCCGCAGATCACCGGCGAGCATGTTCACGGCGAATATGTCTGGCGCGAACTTTCGCAGATCGGCGAGCCGATCGACATGGTCGACATCTTCCGCCGGTCCGTCGCTGCTGGCGACGCGGTGGACGAAGCGATCGCGGCGGGCGCCAGGACGGTCTGGCTGCAGATCGGCGTCATCAACGAAGAGGCTGCGGCGCGCGCCGAGGCGGCGGGCCTCAAGGTTGTCATGGATCGCTGTCCGAAGATCGAGATCCCAAGGCTTGGTGTCCCGAAGCTAGGGTCATTTCACCCGGCCTGACCAACTCTTGTCATTGCGAGCAAAGCGAAGCAATCCAGCGGTGCTGAACCTGGCCGCCAAATGGATTGCTTCGTCGCGTCGCTCCTCGCAATGACGACGAGATCAAGCGCCAGCGACTGTCATCCCTTCGACCCGCAACGTGGGCACATTCGTCCCGCGCCGATATTCGAGGTCGCTCGCCGCGACGAGGGTGCGGTACATGTCGATGAGGTTGCTCGCGATCGTGATTTCCTGGACGGGCCGCGTGATCGCGCCATTCTCGATGACGAAACCCGATGCACCCCGGCTGTAATCGCCGGTCACGGGATTGACGCCTTGCCCGATCAATTCGGTA
Source organism: Allosphingosinicella vermicomposti (assembly GCF_003012815.1). GTDB lineage: Bacteria > Pseudomonadota > Alphaproteobacteria > Sphingomonadales > Sphingomonadaceae > Allosphingosinicella > Allosphingosinicella vermicomposti. The sequence goes on from NZ_PXYJ01000002.1 coordinate 565,200, forward strand.
ACGTAGAGGCCAAGCTTCACCTCAGCGATCAATTCGTCCGGCGAGACTTCACCCGGCAGCAGGGCGACATTGGTTGCCGAAGCGCCGGGACTTCCGCCAACCCCGCGGGAGGCGTGACCGGTCGGCTCGAGGTTCAGCTGGCGGGCCGTGGCGCTGTCCATCAGCCAGCCTGTGATCCGCCCGTCCCGCACGAGATCGCGCGGAGCGGTCGGCAGACCCTCGCCGTCAAAGGGCTTGGAGCGAAGGCCCCGCCGCCGGTGTGGATCGTCGACGATCCGGATCGCCTGCGGAAACAGCGCCTCGTCCTCGCGTCCGATCAGGAAGCTCGTTCCACGCGCGATGGCGGCGCCCTTGATGGCGTCGATCAGGCTTCCCACCAGTCCGCCGCCGACGCGCGGATCGAAGATGACCGGCATGACGCCGCTGTCGATCTTGCCCGAGCCAAGGCGGCGCACCGCTTTTTCGCCCGCCCGGCGGCCGATCAATTCATCGGAATCGAGATCGGCATAATGGCGGACACTGTGGCTTTCATAGTCGCGCTGCATGTCGCCGCCCGTGCCCGCGATAACGCTGGCCGACGCGCTATAGCCGCTGGTCGAATAGCCCCGGCAAAAGCCATGGCTGGTCGCAAGAGCGATGACGGATCGCCCGGCGCTCACGCCCGCGCCCTCGCTATTGGTGACACCCGCCACGGCCCGGGCCGCATCCTCGATTGCGAAGGCCCGTTCCTTCAATTCTACCGGCGAAGGATCGCGCCCATCATCGCCCTCGACATCGGGCCCCGGGCCGGTGAGCAAACGATCTTGCGGCGCAAGGCCGGCCCAGGGATCTTCCGGTGCCTCCCGCGCCATAGCCGCGGCGCGATCGACCAAGGCAGTCATCGCATCGTCGGACAGATCGGACGAGGAAATAGTCGCGGAACGGCGTCCGATAAAAAAGCGAAGGCCGATCGTTTCGCCTTCCGATCGCTCCACATCCTCAAGCGCGCCGAGACGGACCTGAACCCCTGTCGAGGCATCGCCCACATAGAGCACGTCGGCGGCATCGGCGCCCGCCTTCGTCGCGGCTTCAACCAATCGGGCGGCGCGCGCCTCGGCTTCCTTCACATTCAGCATGAGACGCGCTTACGACGAAGGCGCAGAAAGTGAAAGCTGCATGAGCCCCTCCCCTCGATGGGGAGGGGTTGGGGAGGGGTGATATCGGTGAAGAACTCCGCCCTACGCCGACCATCACCCCCACCCAACCCTCCCCCATCGAGGGTGAGGGCTAAGAGATGCCGACGACAAGGAACCCGAGGAAAAGAACGAAACCCGCAAAGCGGTTCGAGCGGAATTTTGCCAACGCATCGTCGTTGTCATTGATGCGGAGCGTTGCGACCTGCCAGCCGAGATGGAAAGCGGCGGGCGCCAGCGCCATCAGGCCCAGCACCTGCGGACGCACCGACCAGATTGCCGCACTCCATAGGGCAATGGCGGCGAGATAGAACAGCGCCACGCCGCTCCGCGCGCGGCTGCCAAGCGCCAGCGCGGAGGATTTGACGCCCACCAGCGCATCGTCTTCCCGGTCCTGAAGCGCATAGATGGTGTCGTAACCGATCACCCAGAATATGCTGCCCGCATAAAGGAGCAATCCCGGCGCCGAGAGCGTGTCCGTCACCGCCGCCCAGCCGACCAAAGCCGCCCAGGAAAAGACGAGCCCTAGCCAGGCCTGCGGCCACCAGGTGATCCGTTTCATGAATGGATAAGCGGCCACAAGCGCGAGGCTCACCAGCGCCACGATCTGAGCAATGAACCGAAGTTGCAGGAGCACGGCAAGCCCGACGAGGCTCAGCGCAACGAGCAGGAGCCATGCGCCCCTCAGGCTTGCCCGCTTGCTGGCCAGCGGCCGCAGGCGCGTCCGTTCGACCTTCGCATCGAGGTCGCGGTCGATAATGTCATTATAAACGCAGCCCGCGCTCCGCATCGCGAAGGCGCCAATCGCGAAGAGCAGGATGAGCATCGTGCCCTGCCGGCCCCAGCCCGCCAGCGCCACGGCCCAAGCCCCGGGCCAGAACAGCAGCCACACTCCGATCGGGCGGTCCAGCCGCATCAACGATGCATAAGGCCGCCAGCCATCGGGCAGCGCGCCGATCAGTCCGCGCCTTTCGCTATCGGGAACGATATCGCTCATGCCGCCCCGCATAATCGGAGCGGTAGAGGGGTGTCGAGCACACTCTTTAACCCCGTCCCGCTAGGGCTGAGCTTGTCGAAGCCCGTGGGCATCGTGCGTTTCACACGTCCTTCGACAGGCTCAGGACTAGCGGGGGGAGGGAAGCCGATTAGAAGAATAGTTTCCGGAAGCTGAGCCGCACCGTCCGCCCCAATGGATCAAGCAGATCGGGCTGGTAGCTGACCGGTGTCTCCCCATTGGCATCCTTCACCTTAAGCCGCGCGTCGAACACATTGTCGACGTCCAGGCTGAGCCGCGACCCGCGCAGGAAGCTCCATTTCCGCACCAGCGACCTTTGTTGGCCGAGGTCGGCGAAGAAGCGCAGGCCCACCTTGGTGAAATCGGCGAATCGAAGATCTCCGGCCGACGATATTGGCGAAGCCGGATCAGCCAGCACTTCCGTGCCGCTCTGCCAATTGACGTTGAGGCGCGCGCCAAGACCGTTCTTCGATATGCCGGCCCGCGCCTCGATCGCATGGCGCGCCTGCCCGCCGCGATTGCCGGTGGCCGAGCCGTCGAGCAGGTCGAGCACCGGAATGCCCTCGCCAATCTCGATCTCATCCTTGAGGCGCCAGGTATGATAGAGCGAGAGGTTGAAGCGCCCTTCGGCGCCGCCGCCTCGTCCAAAGCCGCGTCCGCCGCCAAAACCGCCGGGTCCGCGTGGCCGCTGGCCCGCTTGAGCGCCATCGCCGCCCTGCTGCCCGCTTGCCGCCTGACGCGCATCGCGACGGGCCTGGAATTCAGCGCGGCGCGCATCGGCCGCGGCCCTTTCCGATGCCGACGGTTCGAGCGCTTCCGAGAAGTTGATGCCCCAGCGTATCTCCTGCCGGTCGGCCCGCGCAAAATTGACCGGCCGGTTGTCGATGCGAAGCAGCCGCCCCTCAGCGTCCCGGGTGAAGCGATCGGGGAAGGCTGCTTCGATCTCCGGCGTGGCGGTCGGGAAGGAGGCGATCGGGTTGCGCGTGCGGCTGTCAATGAAATCGGCCGATACGGACAAATCTGTGTCCTTGATCGGCCGCACATTGAGGCCAAGCTTCCAGACCCGCCGGTTGTCGGACAGCAGATCGGGATTGCCGCCGTCGAGCCGCGAAATGTCGACCGTCTGGCCGGTCGTGAAATCGAACACGCGAACGTTGGGCGTCAGTGTCTCCGGATCGCCCAATTGCTGGATGGACGGCGCACCATCTTCATTGGTGTAGGATGCGATGAAGCGGACTTCGTCCACCGGCGACCAGTTGATGCCGCCCCCCCAGGCGGTAAGCAGGCCGAAATCGGAGAGTTGGTCGAAGGCGACGTTCACGTTCGCCGACAGGTTCCCGATCGCGTCGAGTACGCCCTCGCGGCGGCTGGCAATCGGAATGTCGATATTGCCCTGAACCTTGCCCTGCGCGCGATAAAGATCGCTGCCCGTCGTCTCGCCAAGCCGCGTCGAACGGCTCGACAGGTTGCGCGTTTCCGCGCCCGCCTTGAAGGTCGACGATACTTCGCCTGCCGGAAGCCGGAACAAAGGTCCGTTGGTGACGAACTCCAGGTCGGTCGTGTCGCTGTTGCTTTTCGCCCGGTCGCGGATCAACGGCCCGAAATCGGCGGAGGCGGCGTAAGGATTGAAGGCGGGGTCGCCTGCATCGAGCCGGGCCTGTGCGGCCTCCTCGTCATAGCCCCGCCCGGTCAGCGACTCGCTTTCGGAGTGATCGTAGCTGCCCGTCACTGACCAGTTCCACGGCGCTTCGCTGCCGTTCAATGAGAAGCCGACGCGGCCGCTCCAGCTATCCGATTCACGCGTCAGCGCATTATCGTCGAGATAGCGGTAAAGCAGCGCGTCTGCGGCAAAGGGCGAATAGGGGTTGCCAGCAGGCAGCGTCAGCGTGACGCCCGGGAGGCCGAGCAGACTGGTGCCGCCACTCTTCTGAACGCGCGCATTGAGCGTCGCGGATATGTCGCCGAGCGGGCGGCTGTACGTCGCGCCAAGTTGCAGGTTGTCACCCTTGGGCAGGAGCGTGCGGAAGGGCGACGTGTCGGTCGTGCTCTCGGCATTCGCGCCCGGCACGAAATCGGCAAGCGCAGGCGCACTGGCAGAGGTCGAGCCGGGCACAGCGGCGACCGTCACACTGCTGCCGGCGGCGGCGGACAGTGCCGGATCGATCTCGCCCAACTCCAGTAGTCCCGCGACATTGCCGCCCAGGCTGAAGGGCTGCGTCGACCGGTCCAACACATCGCGTTCGCTTTCCAGCAAGGCGGTTTGCCGCTCATATTCCGCATCAAGGCTGAGGCGCGCATCGCCGCCAAGGCGCAGGTAATTGGCGTCGACCTCATATTCCCCGCGCCCGCCAGCCGTCGGCACGCCCGCTTCCACTTCGCCCGTCACGGCGCGGAAGCGTTCGCGCAGCACGAAGTTCACCACCCGCTGGTCGGCGCGATAGCCATATTTCAGCGCCACTTCCTCAGGCAGGATTTCCACACGCTCCAATGCCTCGGGCGGGATATTGCGGATTTCCTGGAAGCCCGAGATGCGGCGGCCGTTGAGCAGGGTCACAGGCTGCCCGCCGCCGCGCCCGCGTCCGCTCTGCGTCTGGGGCGAAAGCTCTTCCAGCAATTCGGCGATATTGCCGGCGCCATAGGATCGGATATCGCGCGCATCGAGGGTCACTTCCGGGGGAATATCGCCAATCACCTGACCGCGCGGGGCGCGGCCCGTGACCACGATCGCCTCACCATCATCCTCTCCCTCGATCGCGGCTTCTGTCGCCGCACCCTCGACCTCTGCGGACGTTTGCTCGGCGGCGGGTTTCTGATCCTGGGCTAGTGCCGGGGCGGAGAGCGCGACCAGCGCGGTCATCGTTACGGATACGAACTTCATGGGGAGCCCCTGACAAATCGAGGATGTCCGGTCGATGAACAGCTGTCTCACCGCCAGATAAGCCGAATGTAACCGCAATGCGCTGACCGGGTTCCGCGATGGGGCCGATAGCGATAGAGAGGGATTATGGACGACCTTCCCCCGCCCATGCCGGCCGCGACCCTTATCCTTATGAAGGAAATCCCGGGACAGGCGCCACATGTCCTGTTCATGGAGCGCGCCGCGACCATGGCCTTTGCAGCCGGAGCGCTCGTCTTCCCCGGCGGGCGGGTGGACGAGGACGACCAACTGCTCGCCCACCGCCTCGCGCCTGAGCTGGACCATACCGCCGGCCGCATCGCCGCGATCCGCGAAACGATCGAGGAGACGGGGTTGGTCGCGGGGGTGAAGGGAGTTGAGGAGGCGTCCGCGATCCGGGCTGCGCTTCAGGGCGGAATGCTCTTTTCTCAAGCCATCGAACGTTTCGGCCTCTCCTTCGATCTGACCGCACTGACGCCGTTCGCGCGCTGGTGCCCCAATTTCAAGGAAACACGGCGCTTCGACACGCTCTTCTTCCTTGCCAAAGCGCCGGAGGCGAGCATTGCGACGGCGGACAGGAATGAGGCCGTCCGCACGTTCTGGGCCTCCGCACAGGCCGTCCTCGACGATGCCGATGCGGGGCGCGCGCACATCATCTTTCCAACGCGCCGCAATCTTGAACGACTGGCTCGCTTCGCCTCAATCGCGGAGGCGCGCGACGATGCCCTTCGCCACCCCGTCCAGAAGGTGACGCCGTGGATCGAGGAACGCGATGGTCGCCCGCACCTCTGCATCCCGGACGGCATTGGATATCCAGTCACGGCCGAACCGATGGAAACCGCGCGGCGCGGATAGCCCTCCACAACCGCTAGCCCTGAGCCTGTCGAAGGGCGTGGGCAACGCTCGATTCACACGGGCTTCGACAGGCTCGCCCTAGCGGTGTTGGGGGCATGCAACCGATGTAAATCTCGAACGTCCACCGCCCATGCGCCTCTTGTCGATCATCCGGGCCTCACTCATCCTGATCCTGTTCGCGGGCGGTGGCTTCCTCCTTTACGGCTATTTCCGCAGCCATCCGGAGGATCTCCCTTGGACGCCGCTTGATCTCTCGCAACCGGTTGGGACGTTCACGGGGCGCAAGCTTGCCGGTCTTAACGACTTTCAGACCTGCCGCGCTTTGCTGAACCGTGCAGGCGTACGCTTCACCGCCTTGCCGCCCCGCGCCGCCGGCTCGCAATGCGGCTATGACGATGCAGTGCGCCTGCTGCCTGAGCGCGCACTCGCTATCGGCTACCGGCCGGAAGGCCTTGCCACCTCGTGCCGCGTCGCCGCGACTATCGCCCTGTGGGAATGGCATGTCGTTCAGCCTGCCGCGCAGCGTCATTTCGGTCGGTCGGTGACGGCGATCGACCATTTGGGCAGCTATAATTGCCGGCGGATCGGCGGAGGCGGGGCATGGAGTGAGCATGCCACCGCCAATGCGGTCGACATCGCTGCCTTTCGCCTTGAGGGTGGCCGCTGCATCTCGATCCTTTCCGATTGGGATGGCGACCCGGCGGAACAAGCCTTCCTGCGCGATGTCCGCGATGGCGCCGGCGACCTGTTCGCCACCGTCCTCTCGCCCGATTACAATGCGGCGCACCGCGACCACCTGCATTTCGATCAGGCGGATCGTGGTCGCATGGGCTGGCGGGGATGCCGTTAGGATCGCGACCTCGTCATCGCGAGGAGCGGAGCGACGAAGCGATCCATCCTGCGGTCAAATCCCGAGCCTCTGGATTGCTTCGCTGCGCTCGCAATGACGAACCCAAAGAAAAGGGCCCGGAAGGTATTTACCTTCCAGGCCCTGTTTCGTCCCTTTTGGAACTCTGAACTTAGCTCAGGTGGTTCGACAGGTGCTTGTTCATTTCGAACATCGTCACCTTGTCCTTGCCGCCAAAGATCGGCTTCAGCTTCGCGTCGGCGATGATTTCGCGCTTGTTTTCCGGGTTCTGGAGGTTGTTCTTCTTGATGTATTCCCACATCTTGGAAACAACGCCAGCGCGCGTGATTTCACCCGAGCCGGTGATCGCCGCCAGATCGGCGGACGGCTTGACCGGACGCTGAAGCGCGTTGTTGCCCGAATTATTCCCTTTTGCCATGTAAGCCCTCCTAGTGAACTGCCCTTGATAGAGCGCAAACCCGTCTTCTTTGCAATAAGCTCTTTTTATCTTCCCGCCAAATTGGTGCGGAGAGGCATTCAGTAGATACCGAACGGCACCACCTTGTTACCCACGTCATGGCCGATATCCGCGCGGCCAAGATACGGAATTGTCGTCCTTTCGCACCAGAAACGAGCTGTCTCTTCTTCAGTTTCACCGAAGTCGGGATCGTTTTCCGGAACATCGCTCACTCGGCCCAGCCTGATGCCTGCCACACGGGCGATCCCCGGGTTGCCGGTGAGGTGGAACAGTGCGCGATCCGTGCGATAGAGATATTCGGATACCTCCTCCAGCATCAACACGTGGCCCGAAAGATCGGGCTCGAGCGCGGTGCCGAGGAGCTGGCTTAGCACTGTGATGTTGAAGGCGGCATAAGCGGTACCGGGCATGAGGCTCGGCTCCAGCGCCGCCGGATCGCCTCTTGCCAGCCAGTCGAGCGCGCGGTGGATCGCAGCCTCCCCGCCTTCGCGCTTCATGTCCCCCACCACCGGCCCGTGGGCGAGGCGTGGAAAGCCAGCCTTGTAGAGCCCGGCGAGCATGAAACCCGCGTCGCTATAGCCGAGATAGGCCTTGTCGCGCGCCGTAGGCCCGAGCGCCGCGACCACCGCTTCCACGATCCGGCAGGAGCCGTAGCCGCCGCGCGCGAACCACAGGGCGTCGAAAGCGGGATCGTTGGCGACCGCGACAAATGCCTCCGCCCGCTCCCGGTCCGCGCCCGCGAAATGATTGTGGGTGGAGAAGCATTGCGGGTGGAAGACGAGCTCCACGTCCGGATGGCTTGCCGCGGCCAATGCCGTGACGCGATCCGCCACGGCGCGGTCCAGCGGTGCGCTTGGCGCGACGATTCCGATCCTCATCCCCGTCTCCGCATTTGTAATGACGTGCCTGACCCAATAGGGCTGAGGCATGACTCGCGCCAAATCCTATTTCTTCTGCGGCATTGGCGGCAGCGGCATGCTGCCCCTTGCGATGATCGTCCACGCCCGGGGCCATCAGGTGGCGGGATCGGACCGATCGCTCGACCAGGGCCGGATCGGCGCCAAGTTCCGCTTCCTCGAAGACCAGGGCATCCCCCTCTTCCCGCAGGACGGCAGCGGCGTGACGAGCGCGGACCAGATCCTCGTTACTTCCGCCGCGATCGAGGAAAATGTGCCCGATGTCGTCGCAGCCCGCGAGGTTGGCGCCGCCCGCATCACCCGCCCGCAACTGCTCGCCCAACTCTTCAACGAGGCGGAGACCGGCATCGCGGTCGGCGGCACGAGCGGCAAGTCGACCGTCACCGGCATGATCGGCTGGATCCTCCACGCCGTGGGCCGCGACCCCACCGTGATGAACGGCGCGGTCATGAAGAATTTCGCGACGCCCGACGCCCCCTTCGCCAGCGCGCTTGCGGGGCAAGGCGGTGCCTTCGTCAGCGAAGTGGACGAAAGCGACGGATCGATCGCGCTTTACCGGCCCAATGTCGCGGTGCTGACCAACATCACGCTCGACCACAAATCGATGGAGGAATTGCGCAGCCTGTTCCTGGGCTTCCTCGCCGCTACAGGCACCGCCGTCCTCAACCGCGACGATCCGGAAACGACGGAGCTCGCCGCTGCGCTTCCTGACGAAAAGGTGCTGACCTACAGCCTCACCGAAGCAGGCGCGGACCTCTATGCGACGAACATTCGCGAGGCGCCGCTCGCCATCTCCTTTGACGTCACTCTCAACGAAACCCGCGAGACGGTGCATGTCGCATTGCAGGTGCCCGGACGGCATAACGCGTCGAACGCGCTTGCCGCCATGGCCGCGGTCTATGCGGCGGGGGAGACGCTGTCTGATATCGCTCATGCTTTGTCCGGTTTTCAGGGCCTCAAACGCCGCTTCGACATTGTCGGCACGAAGAACGAAGTCAGTGTGATCGACGATTTCGGGCACAATCCCGACAAGATCGCCGCGACGCTCGCCACCCTCCACGCCTTCCCGGGTCGCCTCCTCCTCCTCTTCCAGCCGCATGGTTATGGCCCCTTGAAAGTGATGGGCGACGCGCTGATCGAGACGTTCTCCACCGCGATGAAGCCAAGCGACCTGCTCGTCATGCCCGACCCCGTCTATTTCGGCGGCACCGTGGACCGGAGCGTCGGCAGCGCCGAGATCGTCGCAGGCATCAATGCCAGGGGCGGCAAGGCCGAACATGTGGCGGACCGCGCGGAGGCTGGACGGCGGCTTGCCGCGCTCGCCAAACCCGGCGACCGCATTGTCGTGATGGGCGCGCGGGACGACACGCTTCCCGCTTTTGCCGCCGACATACTCGCCAGCCTCTAGTCCATGACACCCTTGGACTCGGGCCAGCAGGCCCTGCTCGAATTGCTGGAAGCACTGAAGAGTGGCTGCTACCAGTTCGTCACGGTTACGCCGGAAAGCCACAAACGCGTTCTGGCCCGTGAGCCCGGCCGGACAGCGGAGACCGTGCGGGACGTCTTTGGCTGGAGCCTGCCCTTCCGTCCGGATGGTCTGGACGCTCGCCTGATCGCGCTGCTCCGGGCGGCAGAGGCTCTGGAGGCACTGGAAGGCGGCTTGTTCAAAAGCCGGGTCAGGGTGTCGAGCCTTGATGATCTGCTTTTCCTTCATTCCGCCTACCCCACCGAGGATGAAGATGCGGTGTTCTTCGGGCCGGACAGCTACCGCTTTGCCGCCTTCCTCGCCGATACCCTGGAGGAGGTTGGCTCCGGCACCCTCGTCGACATTGGCGCCGGGTCGGGGGTCGGCGGGGTCGTGGTCGCGCGGCATCGCGGGCAGATCACACCGATCCTGACCGATATCAACCGCCGGGCACTGCGGCTCGCGGCGGTCAATGCGCGCTTTGCCGGGGTGGAGCCGATCCTGTGCGAAGGGAGCGGCCTCGATGGCGTCAAGCGGCCGTTCGACATCGCGATCACCAACCCGCCCTTCATCATCGATCCCCACAATCGCGCCTATCGCGACGGCGGGGACATGCACGGCGCGCGGCTTTCGTTCGACTGGACACTCGCCGCGGCGCGGGCGGTGAACCCGGGCGGACATGTCCTGCTCTACACCGGCAGCGCGATCGTCGGAGGACGCGATGCCCTGCGTGAGGCGCTGGAAGAGGCGCTGCCCGCTTTTGGCTGCACGCTCCGCTACCGCGAGCTCGATCCCGACATATTCGGGGAGGAATTGAGCCTCCCCGAATATGCCGATGTCGAGCGGATTGCCGCCGTCGGCGCGGTGATCGCGAAGGCCGCTTAGCCTTCGCCGTTCAGGCGATGCTCCAGCGTGATTTCGGCGTTCAGGAGCTTCGAGATCGGGCAATTGGCCTTGGCACCCGCGGCGAGTTCCGCGAACTGATCGGGTGAGATGCCGTCCACCTTCGCTTCGAGGGTGAGGTCGGAACGGCTGACCTTGAAGCCATCCCCTTCCTTGTCGAGCGTCACCTTCGCGGTGGTTTCGAGCGTGCCATCCGCATAGCCCGCCTTGGCGAGCGCGAAGGACAAGGCCATGGTGAAACAGGAGGCATGGGCGGCCGCGATCAGTTCCTCGGGATTGGTGCCCTTCCCATCCTCAAACCGCGTGTTGAAGCCATATTGCTGCTCTTCCAAGACGCCGGACTGGGTGGAGACATGCCCCTTCCCTTCCTTGCCGAAACCTTCGTAGCGGGCCGATGCGGTGCGGGTAATCATGGCACTCTCCTGTCGCGTGAATGATCCGCCGGATATGGGCCTATGGGCCGCGATTTACAGCCTCACTATTTGCCCCATGCTTTCTCGCACGCATTGCGCGCAGCCTCAGGCACAGTGGCGCAATTCGGCTTGCCGACGCCAGGTGGCGGCGCGCCCAGGGACGGCGGAACGACAGGCCCTGGAGGAACAGCAGTTGCCCCGCTTTCGCATGAACGGCGGCTATATTCGTCCCAAAGAACGGTCATGGTCGCGATCGCGCGCTGATTGTCGGCAAAGGATGCCTGCCATTCCTTCCCCGTCGCCTGACCTTCCTTCAGTTGCGCAGCCTGCTTCCTTCCCTGAGCCGCGCCCGCCGCATAGGCCGCAGCGGTTCCGGCTGGACCCAATTGGCCGAGCACGGCGATGGTGCTGCCCGTGGCCGCGGAGCCTGCGACCATTTCGTCATATTGCGCCTTGGCCTTGTCGGTGGCGGCCAACTGGCCCTGATAGCCAGCCTGTCCCACGCGATTATAGGCTGCGATGGCTTCGCCCAATTGCCCGCAGGACATATCGCGCGCCTTTTCCGCGCTTATCTCCGAACTGGGAGGGGGCGGCGCCGGCGGTGCCTTCACGACCCGCGCCACGAGTGGTTGGGCCGTGACCGATGCCCCGACAAGAACGGTCGTGATCAAAGAAAACCGCATGGGAACCCCTTTCCAGCGCAATCGAAACAATATTCAGACAGGAAAATCGAAAAATCCGAGAAAAGCCCCTATCGTGCTGCGAAGGCAGCGCCTTTTGCGACAAGCGCGAACTGCTCCACGCCCAGACCGCCAAAATCATCGCAGGTTTGCGCGCCGATCGGTTGATGCGCGATGAACAAGAGCGCCGAGGCTGTTGGAGTCGCTTCGAGGGAAAGTTGATGAAATTGATGCTCTGGCAAAGATTTCGCGTCGTCATTTTCGGGGCGGAAGAGAAGGCCGAGTGACGCCGATATTCCGCCCAAGGACAGACAGCGAAAGGATCTGGCAGTGAAAGGAACCTGGTCGCAAAAGCAGCATCCGTCGATCCTGCCCTAAATCGACCCCTGTAGGAAAATGGTTTCAGAAGGCGTAATTTGCAGTCATGGATCGCTTCTTCACCCTCGCGGCGACACGCATTGCCGCATTCGCCGGACAACCCGCCGCCTTCGTCGCGGCGCTGACCCTCATCATCCTATGGCTTGTGAGCGGGCCCATTTTCGGTTGGTCGGATACGTGGCAGCTGGTGGTCAACACCGCGACGACGATCGTCACCTTCCTGATGGTGTTCCTCATCCAGAACAGTCAGAACCGGGATGCCGCCGCGATGCAGGCAAAGCTCGACGAGATCATTCGCGCCGTCCACAATGCACGCAATGAATTTATCGGGATCGAGCATATGACCGATCGGGAGATCGAGGCGATCCGGCTCGCGCTTGAAGCCCAAGTCAGCGACCATCCGCCCGGCCGCCGCCAATCCGATAGCGTGAGGCGTTTGCTGAGGCGACGCTAATCAGGCGGCCTTGACGCGCGCCTCTTCACACAGCGCACGTAGCTGGCGGTTGATTGAGAGTCCGGTCAGATGGGCTTCCACCTGATCGTGCCGTTCCCTTTTCAGGCGGGCGCGGATTTCGGCGACATTGGCGCATTCGCCGGACCGGGCGAGTTCGAAGGCACGTTCGAGGGTCGTTGGGGAGGAGGTCATGAAGCCTATATAGGAGCGAAAGTGACGAAAGGCTAATCCGTGGCCGAGGGCACATGCCGCCGCCTGATCTCCTGCGCTTGTGCCGATCCGGCATCCACGTTGCGGATCACGGTGTCGGCGCCATCCTTCTGAAACGAGAAGGCGCCGTGCAGGCCGCCATCGCCGAGGATGACGTAGAGCCGCCCCGGCTCAAGCGGCTGCGGCGCCTGTGCTGCGGCAAAGCCGGCGGGCGGCTGGCCATAGGTGGCGGGAAAGCGGAACGCGCAGCCCGGCCCTTCCCACGGCCCCGCCTGATCGATGCGCCAGGCCGGCCCGCCATCCTCAGCAAGAATGGCGAAGCTTTGCGGGCACGGCGCCTTCCGCCCATCCGGCGTGTCGCCGACGAACGTTACCCGGCCGTCCACCAGCACCGCCTTCACCGGGGCACTGGGCGAACAGGCGGAGAGAAGAAGGGCCAGGGAGGCGGTGGCGAGGTGGAAGAAGCTTCTCATGGTATCGGCTTTACCTCGTCCCATCGTCATGCTGAACTTGTTTCAGCATCCATCCTGCGGGCAACGAGGCCGTCATCGATATGGACCCTGAAACAAGTTCAGGGTGACGGCTGTGGTAGAGCAACAGCGGCCTGGCTTTCCACCCTCCAAACGCGCTGCTAGCCTCCTCGCGTGGAACGGCTGCCGATCGTCTATATCCTCGCGAGCGGGCGGCGCGGGACATTGTATATCGGCGTCACGTCCGACCTCATCCGCCGCATTCACGAACATCGCGCGGGCGAGCGATCGGGCTTTGTGAGCCGCTATAGCGCCTATCGGCTGGTCTATCATGAGACGCATCAAACGATGCCGGACGCCATCGCGCGGGAAAAGCAGCTGAAGAACTGGCACCGAGCGTGGAAGCTGAACCTGATTGAGGAAAAGAACCCGCATTGGGAAGATCTGGCGATCGGCCTCGGCTTCGCCCCACTGCCACCCGCACCCCACAGACCGTACGCATAAGGCGCCACCCCACAAACCGTCATGCTGAACTTGTGTCAGCATCCATCCGGCGGGCAACAAGACTGTCCCCGCCATGGACCTTGAAACAAGTTCAGGGTGACGTTTCGAGGCGGGCGATCAGTCCAATTCCGCCATGCATTTCGCATAGTCGTAGGCGTCTTCGTAATAGGTATCTACTTCCGTCAGATAGCGCTTCAGCTTTCGAAAATAGTCGTCGATCTCGCGGCGATAGCTGCTGACCTGCCATTCATCGCAGCCATTGTAGCAAATGGGCTTAGCTGGTCGCGTGATGAACATATTAGGCGCATTCGGGGCTATGCAAAAACCATAAGCCGCATTGGCCGTGTTACTGGAGACACTGACCGCCGCTGCCGCGACAACGATGGACATCTTCACGATATGGATGGCACCCTCCCTGAGATGAGGAAGCCTTCCATGACGGAGGACGGTTAGCAACCCCAGCCGTCATGCTGAACTTGTTTCAGCATCCATCCTGCGGGCAACGCGACTGTCGCCGACATGGACCCTGAAACAAGTTCAGGGTGACGGTGGGCGGCTGAGGCTGGATGCTATTTCCTCTACCCGTTCTCGTAGTTTCTCAACAGAAACCACCGAGGCCAACCGCCGAATCCCGTCTAGCGAAATGGATTTCTGGCGCGGAAGGCTGGGTTCCGCCGCGACATAGAATTCCCACTGGTGAGCATTTCTATGATCCGCCGAGGCGCTGGTTAGGGGATGCCAGGCGAACACAAATATCTCCGCATTACGGCTTCGCTCTTCAATCCACCTGTCCCCATTCTCCCATCGGCCAGTTTTCTCGGCAATGGAAAAGCGGGGCTTGGGAATGCCGCAGGAGCCTGTGTGCCAGCTCTGCCGCGCCGCCGACTGCTTGACCTGGATGCGAAAGCCGGAGCTTGAATGCCGCAGATCGCACGACGCCCAATCGCCCGCGCAGAGCAACCAGTCCGGCTCCCGCGCCATCGCCACGATCTCCTCGATGATCTCGCCGCGGATGCTGTTGCGAAGGATCGGCGCACCGAACAGGCGATCAGCAAGCCGTTTCGTGACAGCGTTAGGCGCGAAATTCACTGAGGCAGCCCCCTTCAACCGTCATGCTGAACTTGTTTCAGCATCCATCCTGCGGGCAAAACGACTGTCCCCGCCATAGACCCTGAAACAAGTTCAGGGTGACGTCTATAAACCGCCCGAAAACCTCGGCATGGCAGCGCCCTCACTCGGGAGAGCGCTGCCCTTGACCAACTAACCTTTCTTCGGAGGGGGTGGGGGCATCGAAGGCGCGGCCGACTTCTGTATGCTCGTGTAGCCGCGCGGAGATGGC
>NZ_PXYJ01000003.1 GCF_003012815.1 Allosphingosinicella vermicomposti
GCAGGCTTCATCGTCTGGAAACTGCTTGAAGAATTGTGCAATGGTGAGAGGCTTCTTGCTCATACCCATTGTATAGCCGAAACGGGTTACGTATGCAAGGGGGATAGACCCCAAACGAATTCAGGGTGACGATTGGGGGCTCAGGGTGACGATCGAGGGAGGCGCTTGTGGTAGGCGCTATTCCAGCGGCTCCACATAGGGATAGAGGTCTTCGATCAGCTGATCTTCGGCGATGTTGCCGGTGACCGTCGCTTCGAACAAAACGCCCAAGGTCGTGTCGTTCGGCATGTCGAGCGCGTAGCCGTTGATGGCGAGGAATTCGATCATCGCTGCGGCGCCGACGCGCTTGTTGCCGTCGATAAAACCGTGATTGCGGGCGAGGCCAACGCCGAGACGCACGGCGAGGGTGAGGAGATCGGCTTCGCCTTCATAATGGCAGAGCTGTTCCGGTCGCGCGAGGGCGCTTTCGACCAAGCGGATATCGCGCACGCCGCCTTTGCCGCCGAAGCGGGCGATCATGAGCGCATGCAAATCCAATATGTCTTCGATGACGAGCCAGAGCGGCTCGACGCCTCTACTCACTTGGCAAGATGTTCGAACGTTTTCGAATGGCGATCGGCGATGGCCTTGCGCAGTTCCTTGCGATCCATATCCGGCTTCGGGCGCGCTGCGATGGGCTTGCGCTCAACCACCGGCTTGTCGGAATATTTCAGCATAAGCGGCGCTCCTGATCCTCCGATATAGGGCGCCTTGCCCTCTAGCGTCAATGTTGGGCGCGGCGTTCTTTGGCTTATACCGCGCCATCGCTCCCGCTATGTTCCGCACATGCGGCTCGACCGGGATCAGCTTGCTTTCCTTGGATTAACCGCCCTCGACGAGATGGTGATGAAGGGCCGTGAGGGGCCGCAGGGGCGGCCGATCTCGCTGCGGGCGACGCTGCCATGCTCTATGTGATGAGCAAGCGGGGGATTTCACGCCGTCATGCTGAACCCTTCGGCGGCGCTCAGGACAGGCTTGTTTCAGCATCCATCTAGCGGGCAACACGGCTCTCTCCGCCATGGACCCTGAAACGAGTTCAGGGTGACGATTGGTGGGGCGCTCCTGATCCCCCGATATGGGCGCGCGCCTTGCCCTCTACCGTCACTGTGGGGCCGGGGGCTGTCATGCCAGCGGAGGTTGGCATCCAAGCGGTGGCGCGTTCGGGCGCTGGCGTTCGGGCGGTGGTGGGGTCTTTTAGAGCGTCTGGACCCCGGCCTGCGTTGGGGTGACGGCTTTTTTTGACGGGGTGGAGCGCTGCGTACTCGCCCTAACCCTCCCACCGCTCCGCGGCGGGCCCCTCCCTCTCCTAGGAGGAGAGGGCTTCGGTTAAAGCCCTTACCTACAGTGTGCCAGATGGGATAAATGCTCTGCCGGATGTGGTGGAGGATCTATGGCTGGGACGAGGAAAGGCGGTGGCCTTCGGCGGGGCGCGGGACGGGCTTTGGCGGGCGCGGGGCGGACGGAGCTGGTGGTGCGGGAAGACCCCCAGGCGCCGGTGCAGCGGGTGCGGCATGACGGGTTTACGGCGGCGCGGCAGAAGGCGTTTCTGAAAGTGCTGGGCGAGACGGGGTGCGTGCGGGATGCGTGCCGGGTGGCGGGGATCAGCTCGACCGCCGCTTATCGCTGGCAGAAAAGGCTGCCGGACTTTGCGGCGGCATGGGAGACGGCGCTCGCCATGGCGTCGACCGAATTGGAGGCGGTAGCGTGGAAGCGCGCGGTGGAGGGCGCGGAGGTGGTGACGGTGCGCAACGGCGTGGTGGTTTCGACCGTGAAGAAGCCTTCGGACAGCATCCTGCGCCTGTTGATGCAGGGCGCGAACCCGGCGAAATTCGGGCGGACGGAGCGGCAGGAGAGCGAAAAGGCGATCGAGGCGCGGCTGCGGCCGAAGATCGAGGCGGAAATCAAAAGGGGGCTGAAGGCGACGCCCGCGCAGCTGACCGAGTCGATCCTTTCAAAGCTCGCCATCTTGCGGAAGCGCGAGATTGCGAAGGGGAATATTGCGGGCGAGGCGGGAGGCGCGGGCGCGCCGGAGGGTTCAGGCGGCGGCCTTTAGGCGGCCCGGCATGTGCGCTTCGTCCGCGCGGAGGGTGAGGACCTCCACACCCGCCGCCGTCACCGCGAGCGTATGTTCGAACTGGGCGGAGAGGGCGCCGTCAACCGTGACGACCGTCCAGCCGTCCTCCTCCGTGCGGACGGCGCGGCGGCCCTTGTTCAACATCGGTTCGATGGTGAAGGTCATGCCTTCCTGAAGGCGCAGACCCGTGCCGGGCTTGCCGAAGTGGAGGATTTGCGGATCCTCGTGCATGTCGCGGCCGATGCCGTGGCCGCAATATTCGCGGACGACGCTATAGCCATTCTTCTTGGCGTGACGTTCGATCACGTGGCCGATGTCGCCTAGGCGGGCGCCGGGGCGGACCTCCCCGATGCCCTTCCACAGCGCCTCGTAAGTGACCTGCACCAGGCGGCGGGCGGCGGGGGCGACGTTGCCGACGAGGTAGGTCTTGCTCGAATCGGCGATATAGCCGTCCTTTTCGAGCGTGATGTCGAAATTGACGATGTCGCCGTCCTTCAGGACATCCGACGCGGACGGGACGCCGTGGCAGACGACCTGGTTGATCGAGCTGTTGAGGACGAACTGGAAGCCGTACTGGCCTTTGCTGGCGGGACGAGCGTGGAGATCGTCCACGATGAAGTGTTCGACCAAAGTGTCGATGTCCAGCGTCGACAGGCCGATGAGCGGCATTGTGTCCAGCATTTCGAAAACGGAGGCGAGGAGGCGGCCCGATTCCGCCATCAGCGCCAGTTCGTAGGCCGCCTTGGTCATGCGGGGTTGAGGGCGAGCGGCGGGAGTGTGAGGCCGGCTTCGCGGCGTTCGCGGGCGGCGATTTCGGTGAAGCTTTGACCCGGATTCATCTCGCACAGCATGCCGAGCCTGATCCAGTAAGCGGCCTGCGCGTTGATCGAGCGGCAGGACATCTTGGCGGCGCGGCGGAGCTGATCGTGCAGCTCGTCATCGATGTTCACGATACCCATGAGGACTTTCTATATGATTCGTATATGAAACATATAGCGACATGTGCACCAGAGCCAAGCGCGGATAATCCATGAAAATCCAACGGATTAGACAGAATGGAGGGACGGTGCTAAAAGCAGTTTATCGCAGGCTTCCGCTGTAAGCGCCTGTGGCTGAGAGACCGCTTTGGCACGCACATGCTCCCGCTTACCTGCGCCGGAGTATGAATCTTGGACATGAACGACCTTTACAGCCGCCAGCAGGTGGAGCTGATGCGCGCCGCCGAGGCCGAAACCCTCGAAGTCCGCGAAGAGCACCAGGAATTGGCGGACGGCTATGGCCGGGAAATTAAAAGACAGCGCGACCTGTTCGTTCCCTACACGATGCGGCGTGAAGCCGCACCCCAAGCAAAGTAATCGATCGGCCCTTACAATTTGCCGAAAATTCCGCTATATGAATTTCGCTACCAGTCGCAAATGACGGTCTTTGGCGCTTTGCGGCCCCTCTTTCCTTCTCTTCGCCTCTTCTAGCGCAAAGGGGCGATTGGCGCCCCGCCATTTTCCAGAAGGAAACAGACATGATTACCGGAACCGTAAAATTCTTTAACGCCGACAAGGGTTATGGCTTCATCGCACCGGAAGACGGCGGCGACGATGCGTTCGTGCATATCAGCGCCGTACAGGCAGCGGGCATGCGCACGCTCGATAAGGACCAGCGCGTAAGCTACGAACTGGAACAGGACCGTCGCGGCAAGACCTCGGCAATCAACCTGCAGAGCGCCTAAGCGTCAGCGGAGCGGGAGCGTTTAAAAAGCGCTCCCGCCCTTCCCGCCCCGGCCCTCTCCCCCCTCATCAGAGGACAAGCCCATGTCATTTGAATATTTTCAGGCCCGCGCCGCCGAAGCGCGGCGAGACGCGGACGCGGCGAACCTTGCCAATGTGCGCGAACGGTGCCTGCGGTCCGAAGCGGCCTTCCTCGACATGGCGGCACGCGCCGAACGCGGCGCGCGGATGAAATCCAAGCTGGAAGCCGAAAAGGCCGCCGCGCAGGCGCAAGATGAACATGACGGAGCGGAGACCCCGCCCCTGGATTAGGAATAGAATGATCATAACGACCAAGCCGCGCCTCGCGGCCTTATTCGAGGCAATTTCGATTTCATCGCTGAAGATGCAGGCCAAGCCGCATCCAGCAACCACGCCCCCTCCCCGCCGCGACCCTGTCGCCTTTGCCGCCGCCATCGAGGTGCTTGGCTAAGCGCGTTCAGTTCCGAAGCTTGATGCGGCGATCCATCGGACCAACGGGGCGATAGGCGGCGGATAAACGTTCCGCCTCCTGGGGCGAGACCCCGGCGCGGACGAGCGCTTCGTACAAAGCGCGTTCGGCCGAGACATCCACGTCGGGCTGGACGCCCGTCCCCTCCCATCCTTTGCCAGTGACAGGATCGAAGGTGCCGCCGATCGGCACGAACGCGCGATAGCCGCCGCCAAGATCGTGCATGTCTCCAAAATTTCCGGCGCCTGCCGTGGTTTCGCCTATCAGGGTGGCCCGGCCCGTCCGCTTCAAAGCCAAAGACAAATGCTCGCCCGCCGATCCGGTGCGCGGCGAGGTGAGCAGATAGACTTTGGCGGTGCGGAGCGGCGTTGCATCGGGCGCGGGCAAAACGATATGTTCGCGGCGGATGATTTCGTCCGGCCCAGCAATGCGGCGCAAGGTCGCGCCATCTTGCAGCACGCCACGGCCAGCCTCCTCGACCGCGCGGCGCGTGTCCATGTGGACAAGGGTTTGGGTCGACCCGAAAATCACGGGAAAGAGGATATCCATTTCATCAAGGCCACCGCCGCGATGAACGCGAGCATCGATGATGAGGGTTTTGGCGTCCCGATGCGCGCCCAGAAAGGCGCGCAGCTTTTCGAGCATCGCCGGATCGCCGAGGAAATCGGAAAAGCTGATATAAGCGATGCCGGGCGCGATCCACGCCGCTTTCTGGATACCCGGTTGCGGCGTGGGGCGAGGCGCGGACGCCGCGCTGCCGGCCTGGGGCGCCGGGCGGGCATAAGGGGGCGGCTGGAGAGTGAGATGGCCATCGGGATGGACGGCCTGAATATCGGCAGTCACCGCTTCAGCGAAACTGCGGGCATCTTTGTGTTTGTCATAAGCGCCACTGCCGAGATTGGCGCGCAACATGGCGGCATAAGCGCGGCCCGCATCGGGATTGAGAAAGTCCCGCTCAAGAATGGCGGCAAGGCGTTCGACGGCCGCCTTGCCTTCCGCGAGATTGAAGGCGGGCGCGGTTTCGGGCGCGCCGCTATTGGGCTGCGGCACGCTTTGCGCCACGAGAGCCGTCGATGCCATTGCCAGACTGGCCGCCAATGCGATCTTCATCCAACTTATCCTCATGCTACTTTTGTAGCATGTTGAGCCTGCGATGGGCGACTGTCAATGACCAAGCGCCGCTTTACAGAGTCTCACGGGCGTTCCGATAGACAGTGAGCCAGATCGCGGACGAAGCGGAAGTTGGGCTGGCTACGGCCGAAGTGAAGGGGGATTCCAGCTTTCGCTGGAATGACGCATTTGGGTTCACGTCATTCCAGCGCACGCTGGAATCTCGCTTCCTTTGCTTAGCGCATCGGCCGCGATCATTGCAGCGCTGCAACAGTGCGGGCCGGACCGCCAAGAGATTGAAAATAAATCAGCTAATAGCGCAGCTCGTCGCTGGCATGGAACGGCCCGGCGATGGCGGAAAAGCGTGGGCAAGGGCGGTTTCGCCGAGAGGATGAGAACCCTACCGGTCACCTTGTTCATGTCAACGTAATGCAACCGGCGCGTGCGATCAGTCGTTATGGCTTCAAGTTCGAGTGAAAAGGAGCCGTGTAATGGCGACGAACATTCTGGAAGCACGTGGCGGCTGTATCGTCCCCAAGGCTGCCGAGCGCGGATATCATATCGTCTATCGCGAGCATGAAACCAATTACTGCCCCGGATGCGGCCGCACCCATTGGTATATCGGGCGCGTCATGGCCGAATGTGCATTCTGTACGACAGCCTTGCCGCTGGAAAATGCGCCGATGATCGCGGGCGGCCAGACGGTGCGCACCTGCCGCCGCCCGATCTATGGATCGCCGGCCCACGCTTTCGCGGCATAAGGAAACCTAGGGCATCGGCCTTCCCGCTCGCCCGCGAGGGGGCGGCGCCCCGACGGGCTAAGCAAAGCCCCAGTTGCGTAAAGAGAAAGGCGTCCGGTCAGGACGCCTTTTTCCGTATCGGCACCGGCGCGTTGCAAATGTCTACGCCGCCTGCGGGCATTTCGTAGAAAGCGTCCCTGCGGTTGGCGCGGAGGTGGAGATAGCGAGCGAAAGACGGGCTCGCCTGATCCATCATTTCATAAGCGGGGCGATCGGCGACAGATATGTCGCTTGCAAGCCGGACCGATGCGATCGGAATGTCCGACGCCCGATTGTCGTAAATGCCGAGCGCCCCCTGCCCGCGCGGGCGGGCCGAAAGCCTGTCCATGCCGTCTACCACCCGGCCGACGATAGCGATGTTGCGGTCGAGCTGGCGCGGCGCATGGCCGATGACGGCATAAAGTTCGCCGCCCATGCCGGTATCGGGCGCAAGATCGCGGGCGACCCCGACATAGGCGTAGCAATGCGGGATGCTGACCGACTTGCCCGATGCATGGACTGCGACCGGCCAATTTTCGAGGAAACCCGCTTTGTCCGCGTAAGAATCCGCAAAGGGCGCCAGCTTCACGCCGCGGTCGCTGGCGGCCTCACCGGTCAAATCCCGCAGATATTCGGCGGGCGGCAGCTTCACGACGCCCGCCGGAAGCGGCACTTGCGCTTCGTTGAGGCCCCATTGGGTGACATAATTGTCCTGCACCCGGTAGATGGCGGCGCCCTTCGCCCAATAGCCTGATTTAGCGAGCGCCCGGATATTAGCGACATGAACGGGCGCGAAGGACGGCGCGAGCTGTATGATGCTCCGCCCGCCATCGGCGAAATCGATGACCAGGAGATCGGCAGGATCGATAGCGCGCCATTCGGCGGCGGGCGCGGCGGCGATAACTTCCGCCGGGGTTTGATGGGCAGGCTCGGCCGAACCGGGCGCGGCGCAGGCAAGGCCGGCGAGGATCAAGGAAAGGCGCATGACAATCTCCCCCAATAGGCAAGTCATGCCCATGGTGACGCGGCGCGCCGTTAAATCAAGCCATGCTGTTTTTTAAACAACCGGGCGCTTGATGCATTGATCGGGCAGAAAAGGCGTGACAATAAGACCCTCCCCACGAACCGGATGATTCCGGTTCTGAAGGCCTGGACGATTTTGATCGTCCGGGCCTTCACCGTTTCTAAGGGCCGGTGAAACCGCCAAGAACGCGCCATTGCGTGCCGGGAAACTTCGCCTGCAGGCAGAAGTCCCGCCTGCAGGCTGGCCCCGCCGCGAAAGGGAGCTACGCGGCGAGGCCATTGTGATGCGGTTGTACCCCACGAACCTCCGCATCACGATTATGGGTTTAGCGTGAGGCCGGGCGGCGCGATATTTATCGGCTGGGGAAAAATGCCTATGCCATTGGATATAGAGACGGAGCACGCGCCTGTTCAGGCGACGATCAGGCGAAAGCGGCCATTATCATCGCGTTGTTTTCAAAAGGGATAGTTCATGCACCGCCCGATTGCCGCAATCCTGCTGCCGTTCGCTCTTACTGGCTGCATCGCCAAGGCCGCGGTGGATGTCGTAACGCTGCCGGTGAAAGCGGCGTCGAAGACGGTGGACGTGCTCACCACCAGCCAGTCCGAAGCCGACGAAAAGCGCGGGCGGCAGATCCGCGAATATGAGGAGTGTATGGGCAAGGAAGAGCGGCGCGCGCGCAAGGACAATCGCGCGCCCGATTACGAACGGTGCGAGAAAGACTGACGGAGGATATGTTGGGGGGCGAGACGATCGAAGTGACGGGCGAAGTGTGGAAGTGGCGCCCTGCCGAGCCGGAGGCGGCGGGCTGGCATTTCCTGACGGTCGACGGCGCCGCGGCCGCCGAGATACGCTATGCGGCGATTGGGCGCACCGGTGGATTTGGATCGATCAAGGTCACGGCCACGATCGGCGGCACGACATGGCGTACGTCCCTATTCCCGCACAAGGAAAGCGGCGGCTTCCTCCTCCCGCTCAAAGCCGATGTGCGGAAGAAGGAAGCCGTTGATGCGGGCAGCATGGTGACGGCGCTGCTGGACGTTTGACGCCTAAAAGTCGGCGTTCTCGTCCTTCAGGCCATTAGCGGCTTTCAGCAATTGGTCGCAGCTCAAGCCATAGATTGCGGCGGCGGCGCGGCCCTGAGCGGATAGCGGATCGAATTTCGCATTGGCATCACCCAAATCCGGCTGGAATTTAAGCAGGATGCGGATGCCCTTGATCGGCGAAAAGCCCTTGTCGAGGCGCTTTACCACAACCTCCACGCCTTCGACGCCGGTCTTCGAATAGCGCGGGCCCGGCCAAAAGCCTTGCCAGCGTGCGCAACCGCCAGGCGTCGGCCCGACATCCTCCTCGTTATAGGCTTTGGCATCGATCTTCCCGAGCTCAACCCGGAAAGGCGCTTCGCTAGTGCCCACCTTCACCGTGAAATCAAGGATCGCGCCAGGCTCGAACCCCAACCTCGTGACTTCAGGAGCCAGGCGAATGGATATGCCGGCGCCACGAAGCGACGGCATGGCGAGGATTGAATCCACCACCGTTTTTGCCCGCTTTTCAACTGCGGCGCGCTCCGCCTCCTTCAGTGGATCACCGAAGAGAATCTTACCAATGGGATACCGGGTGGGAGAAACGAGTGTCGCAGCCGGGGCCGCAGGCTTGCCGGACCAGAAATTGACCAGCGCGGTAGCGGCTTCCCCCCGCCGCTCGGCTTTTTTCGAGGTTTCAGCGCGAAATCGACTATATTCCGTTTCGGCTGCGGAACCAGCTGTGCTCAGCAGAGCCGCGCCGGCAAGGAGCATTGTACCAATTTTCATCCGATAATCCTCAAGGCGTGTTGGAAAGAGCCAGTAGCTTGGTGCAATCAAGATTGTAGCCGAGCGCAGCAATGCGGCCAGTTATCGATTCCGCATCCCAATAAGGTTCGTCTGAGGGTTTGAAGCGCAGCGTAGGCGACACGATCTCGAGCGCGCGGATGGCTGTGCCGCCGCCCGGTCCGGCCTTGCCAACGCGAAGCCGCTCTATGCCCTGGCGCATCCCGCTCGCCAGTTGTTCGCGCCGACATCCGCCCGCAGCCGTGCCTACATTGCGCCAGACTTCACCGGAAGCCGCATAAGGGTTCGTCCACAACTGGAAATCGGCCTTGTCGCTTCCCTTTTGAATTTTGAAATCCAGGATCATTTGCAGATAGCCACCGTCCAAATTGACCCGATACAAGGTCGGCTCGACCGACACTTCGACGTCCGCGTCCTGAAGCGCTGGTTGGGCGAGTATGAAATCGACCAGGGCGCGCAGTCTACGGCCCATCAGCTGACGCTCCGCCTTCGTCACAGAAGTCGCATATTGCTGCGGAATCTCGAATTGCGAAGGAAGATAGACGGTCGCTTTGCCCCTTCCCTTCTGCCCATTCCAATAATCAGCATATTGCGCCGAATAGGTGCGCACGAGTTCAGCCCGCTTGTCGAGCCGACTCGTGTCCTGGGCAGAGACGGGGACCGCAATCACGGCGGCGAACGGCACTAAGAATTTCAACATTCACGATACTCCCGGGTAGTGGAGGCAGCTATCAACCACCCGGACAAGCTACCAATTCCTTGCGACGAAATGAAAAACAGGGCGACGAAGGCGAGGGTCAGGGCGTATTGGCGAGATCGAGGAGCTTGTGGCAATCGATGCTGTAAGCCATCGCGACAATGCGGCCATCGAGACTGTCTTCGTTTCGCATCGGCTTTTCCCCGACAAAGGGGATCTCCGGGACAGAAATGCCGATCTGCGGAACCGCCGAGACGGGAACCGGGCCGGGCCGGTCAATGTAAAGAACTTCGCGCCCTCTCATCCCCAGGTTGGTCATCTGATAGCGCTGGCAGCCACCTGCGGTTTTGCCAACCGTGCGGGAAAAAAGCTTTGTAAAATGGAGTGTCACGTTGAGTTCCGATTCCTCGAACCCTCTCTTCAATCGGAAGTGGAGCGTTGTGCCCAGCCGGCGTTCGGCCCCATTCCTTGACAAATTTGGTTCAATGAGCGTCGCTTTGATGCCGGAATCCTGCATGGCCGGATGGGCGAACAGGGCATCGATCATCGCCCGAATTCTGCGGCCCATGAGCTGCCGTTGCTCCGGCGTTATGGGGTCTTTGTAAGTATCGGTGACGTTGAACTTTGTCGGAATGTCGAGGGTCGGCTTGCCTGTCCCCTCTCGGCCGTCCCAATAAGCGACGAGGCGCGATGAAAACTCTCCAAGACGTTCAGCCTTGGCATCGAGCTTGGCTTGGTCTTCGGCAGTAGGCGCCACAAGCATTGCGGCAAGCGCCAGGAGCGGTGTTAACATCGACGATCTCTCCACCCAGTTACGCAGATCCGTATCGGCGGCCGGGCGCCTGATTGGCCAATCGCCTGCGACCAAAATGAGGCGCTGGGCGATGAACTCTGTGCCCTGAGATATTCTAGGCGGAACCGTTGAAGGCAATATGGCTGATCCGGCCCGCTCCGATATCGAATTCCACACCGAAAAAATCCGCACCGCCGTCGCACACGATCATCGGCGCGTTCCGCCAACTATCCTGCGGTTGGGCGGGGAAGAAATTGCCATAGAGAAAGCGCCGACCATCGCGGACGAGCCCGACATATTGGCGCTCCCATTTCTTGAGATTGGGGGTGCCCGTGCCGCGCATTTCGGGAGCGACGGCGAGGGCTTCGGGAAGGATCGCCTCCAGCCGGTCGATATTATTTTGTGACGGTTGCCAAGTGGCTTCCCCTGCGTCCGGGGCAGGCCGAGAGCATTGATTGAGCATCGCCGCAGCTGCCGAGGCGGGGAGAATGACACGCCCCTCCCCGACGCTCGCCGAGGCGCAGGAGGCGAGCAGGGCGAAGATCGGAAGGGCAAGCAAGCGGACCAAGATGGTGGCTCCGGCTTTAGAGCATGATCGAGACGGTTTTGGTTTCGAGATAGGCCTCGATCCCCTGGCTGCCATTTTCGCGGCCGAAGCCCGATTGCTTGTAGCCGCCGAAGGGGAGCGCGATGTCGGCGCCGGACGGACAATTGCCCCAGACCATCCCCGCTTTGATCTTTGCCGTAAGGCGATGCATGGCGGAGATGTCGCGGGTCCAGACGCTGGCGGCCAGGCCATAAGGCGTGTCGTTCGCGGCCCTTGCGACCTCATCGAGATCGTCGAAGCGTTGGGCGACGAGGACGGGGCCGAAGATTTCCTCCTTCACCACCTTCATGTCGGGCTTCACGTCGACGAGCACCGTCGGGCTGACGAAATAGCCGTCGCCGCCCAAGGCTTCACCGCCGGTGAGGACCGAAGCGCCGGCCTTCTTCCCTGAATCGATGTAGGAAAGGACGCGTTCATGCTGTTCAGCCGAAACGAGCGGGCCCATCTTCGTGTCGGGGGCCAGGCTGGGCCCGACCTTCCAATCCTTCGCATTGTCGGCCACGGCCTCGAGCAAGCGGTCGAAGACGTCGCGATGCGCGTAGAGGCGCGAGCCCGCGATGCAGACCTGGCCCGCATTGGCGAAGATCGAACGGGCGGCGCCCGCAGCAGTAGCAGCAATGTCGACATCGGGGAGGACAATGACCGGGGACTTGCCGCCAAGTTCAAGGGTGACGCGCTTCAACGTGTCGGTCGCGGCGCGATTGATGATCTTGCCGACTTCGGTCGAACCAGTGAAAGCGACCTTGTCCACGTACGCGTGGCGGACGAGACGGTCGCCCGCGGTTTCGCCAAGGCCGGTGACGATGTTGAGCACGCCCGACGGAATGCCGCTTTCCGCGACGAGATCGGCAAGGCGGAGAACGGTGAGCGAGGTTTGCTCGGCAGGCTTGAGCACGATTGTGCATCCCGCGGCAAGGGCGACGGCGACCTTCTGCACCGCCATCATCAGCGGATAATTCCACGGCACGATCTGGGCGCAGACGCCGATCGGCTCCCGCCGGACATAGGAGTGGAAGGTGCCGGTCGGATGCATAGCCGGCTCGATCGTCTGGCCCGCAAGCTTGGTTGCCCAACCCGCCATGTAGCGCAGCGTCGCGACGCAACGGGGAAGGTCGTAGCCGCCCGACAGCGACATGGGCTTGCCGTTATCGATCGATTCGAGCTCGGCGAGTTCGTCCGTATGGGCTTCGAGAAGATCGGCGAGCTTTTCGATAAGGCGCGCGCGGGCGTATGGGGCAAGGCCCGTCCAGCGGCCATCGTCAAAGGCGGTGCGGGCCGCGGCGACGGCGCGGTCGACGTCGGTATCCGACGCATCGACGATGCGGGCGATTTCCTTGCCTGTCGAGGGATCGATAACCGGTAGCGTCTTGCCATGCGTCGAGGCCGTCCAGGCGCCGTCGATGAACAGTGCCGGGTCACGCGCGATAAGGCGGCGGGCGGTTTCGGAATAAGCGGGCTGGGCGGCGATGGAGCTGATTTCGTTCATGCCGCCATTCTACGCGCATGGCCCGTCATCGCCAACAGCCCTTGGCATCCCCTCGCGATAAGAGCGGGGGTTATAGGCTTGGAATGGGACGGATGGGCCGCGATCTGGCGATTTTCATGGCTTTACAATGACCTTGCATGAGTCAAAGATGCCGCGTTCCCATTCTACATGGAACGGTTCAGTGGGGTGACTGAACAAAAGGGGTCGATCCGGATACCGGACGGCCCCTTTTTAGTGCGGCACGACGGTGCGCCGGATCCTGGACACTCGGAAAAAAAGAACCGTTCCTTTTCGAAAAAAGGAACGGTCCAGTGGGGTGAAACGAACCGGGTTTCCCCGGAAACTTGTCAGATCAGAGCGTCATCGGCCCCGGGCAACCCTTTTGCAGGAAGGCGCACTTCACATCCGCCATCAGCGTGTTGGTGCTGCCGGTGTCGCCATAGTTGATCATCCAGATGATGGTGCCAGCCGCACCGCCATTGCGGACGTAATTGCCCTTCGCCTGGATGGAGAGACCGTTTTCGTAGGTAACGTAGGCGATACCGTCGCGCTGATTATGCGGCGACATCGACGGCTTGAACCCCTGCGGATATTGGGCTTCCGGATAGGTCCGGTAAATGGCCTGCGCCTCGTCATCGAACACCAGCTGACCGGCATCGATGTACCCAAGCTCCTTCAGCATGAAATATTCATAGCCCTGTTCGCCGAGATTATAGTGCCGGACATTCTCGGTTTCGAGGCGCGGTCTGCGGCCTTCCTGCCCATTTTCGTCCTTCATATTAAGGCCGAAAGCGGTGCCGTAGAAGCCGATGCCAATGCCGATCTTCTTGCGGGCGTTGATCACACCGGCTTCTTCATAAGCCTTCATGCTGTTGTCGAGATCGACTGGGGCACTTGGATTCTGCCACGGCTCTTCCGCCCAATAGGCGCCGTAGATCGGGCTCGTGAACCAGGATGCCCAACCGGCACCCGCATAGGTCGAACCCAGGCCATAGCTCATCAGATTATACTGATCGACCATGTTGGCGACATCGACCTTATATTGCTCCGGGTCTTCCCCAAGCTTTACGGTGTAGCCCGGGAAGGTGATGAGGACCGGAACATTCTGGTAACGCGGGCGGCCATTCGCCTCGACCCGAATTTCCTGGATCAGCGCGATCAGGCGGCGAATCGATTCTTCGCCAGATACTTCAGTGCCGCAATCCTGCGCCGAACAGCCGTCAGCAAGCCGGTTTTCCCAGTCGATGTCGACGCCGTCATAATCATGCTCGATCATGTAATCGACGATGCTCTTGACGAACTTCGCACGCATATTGTCGGCAGTGCTGAGATTGAAGCCGATGCCGTCTTCGCTGTCGCCGCCGAGCATCAGGATCGTCTTGACCCCGGCTTCATGGGCTTCATCGATCATCCATTCTTCCATGGACAGGCCAGGAACTGGAGAGAGATTGGGATTATGGAAGGTTCCGGCCGCCTCAATGACGTCGCCGACACCCTTTCCTTCCTGCTCGATCGTCCCGCCGCCCGGGGCGACGCGAGCGAGCACGATATGGGTCATGCCCGTCATATCGACTTCTTCCGGCTCATACAGCCAATCCCAGAAGTAGCCGGCATAATAGCCGGTCACCCATGGCGCGGTTGCCGTGCCGGTAGTGACGGTGACAGCCGCAGTCGCTTTCTTGCTTGGGTCAGCGGCGGATGTCGCATCGATGTAATAAGTGCCCGCAGCGGAGGGCGCAGTGTAAAAGCCCGCTGCGCTAATCGTGCCGCCGCCTTGGCCACGCATGGACCAGTTGCACGCCTTGTTGGCGCTACCCGTTACCTCACACGCAAATTGTTGGGTCGAGCCTGCCGTTACGGTGACGGCACCGGGAACGATGGCAATTTTCACCTGTTCCGCCGGAGCGGTGACCGTAACCGTCGCCGTGGCTTTCTTGCTGGTGTCGGCCGCAGCTGTCGCTACGACCTGATAGGTTCCAGCGGTTGCCGGTGCCGTATAAAGGCCGGACGCGTTGACCGCGCCAGCGCTGGCCGTCCAAGTACAACCCGTATTGGTGCTACCCGTCACCTGGCAAGCGAATTGCTGCGTGGCCGATGTCACAATAGATGCCGTCTGCGGCGTCACGGTAACGGAAATCGATGCTGGTGGGGGAGGAGGGGGAGGAGAATTGCCACCGCCGCTGTTTCCATTGCCGCTGCCGCCGCTACCGCCGCCACAGGCCGTGAGAAACAGGCTCGCGCCCAACACCAACTGATTTAACTTCACCCGATACCCCTATTTCTAAAATCTTTGTCCGCCCGTGTCGGCGGAGATGGCTAAGGACGGGGTCGTGGTCCCACCCTATTCCCTCCCCAGGAACGCCATCTCCGCACGCACGCACGGTGAGCAACAACACCGCGCGCAAGCTGACAACATGTGAGCTCGTTTGCCCCCGCAATCGCTCTCGATGCTGCGGATGCGAGCCTGTGCCGGAACACCGGGAAATTTTATCGCAAAGAGACGAACACCCCGTTTTCCGTCGACGAAAACGAAATTTGGACTGTAAAGGCGCGCCGAGAGCTATGCGCAGGGGCTCCGGCGACAGGCAAGTCGGCTGCCGCCGGAGCAATTTCGATCCAAAATGGAATCAGGGCTTAGGCGGCAAGCGCTTCGGCGATCAGTTTGCGGCTACCTTCAAGACCGAAGAGAGCGATGAAGCTGCCCATGCGCGGCCCCTGACTGGTGCCGAGCAAGGTTTCGTAGAGCGTCTTGAACCAGTCGCGCAGGTTTTCCTTGCCGAAATGGGCCTTGCCGACTTCGTACACGATATTCTGATAGACCTCAGCCGGGTCTTCTCCGGGGACCGCTGACGCAAGCTGGGCGTCGAGATCGCGGAGCGCGGCGGCTTCCTTTTCGTCCGGCGCGCGGCGCTGAAGGCTGTCCTTCACGAAATCGCGGAAATAGACGGCGGCATAGCCGATGAGGGCATCGAGTTCCGGATGGGTTTCCGGCGACACGTCCGGCGCGTAGCGCTTCACGAAGGCCCAGAGCAGATCCTTGTCGTCCGTGGACGCGACGCCGACGAGGTTAAGCAACAGGGCGAAGGTGAGCGGCATCCGCGCCTGCGGCGGATTGCCGGCATGGATGTGATGGACCGGATTGCCGAGCTTCTTGTCCGCTTCCTGGGTGGGGTAGGCGGCGAGGAATTGGTGATATTCGTCGACCGCCTTCGGGATGATGCCGAAGGAGAGCTGCTTGGCGCGCTTGGGCTCGCGATAGATGTAGAAAGCGAGGCTTTCCTGCGGCGCATAGGTCAGCCACTGGTCGATAGTGACGCCATTGCCCTTAGTCTTCGAAATTTTCTCGCCATTTTCGTCGAGGAAAAGTTCGTAATTGAAGCCTTCGGGCGGGCGGCTGCCAAGGATACGAACGATCTTCGAGCTTTGCGTGACGCTGTCGATTAGATCCTTGCCCGCCATTTCATAATCGACGCCGAGCGCGTACCAGCGCATCGCCCAATCGACTTTCCACTGCAGCTTCGCGCCGCCGCTAAGGATCGATTGCTCGACCTGTCCGCCGGTCGCGGGATCGGTGTAGCGGATGAGGCCCGCTTCGGCGTCGACGACTTCAACCGGAACTTGCAGCACCTTGCCGTTGACCTGACTGATCGGGAGGACCGGCGAATAGGTCTGGCGGCGTTCCTCGCGCAGAGTGGGGAGCATGACGTCCATGATCGCGTCATATTTGCGCAGCACCTGGCGCAAAGCTTCGTCGAAGCGCCCCGAATGATAGCATTCCGATGACGCCATGAATTCATAATCGAAGCCGAAGCGGTCGAGGAAGGCCTTCAAGAGATTGTTGTTGTGATCGGCATAGCTTTCATGACCGCAGCCGAACGGGTCGGGCACGCGGCTGAGCGGCTGATCGAGATGATCGTGCATCATGTCCTGGTGCGGCACGCCAGGCGGGACCTTCCGCATCCCGTCCATATCGTCCGAGAAAGCGATGAGGCGGGTCGGCCAATCGACCATTTCGGTGAGGGCGTGGCGCACCATCAACGTGCGGGCGACTTCCTGAAAGGTGCCAAGGTGCGGCAGGCCCGAGGGACCGTAGCCGGTTTCGAAGATAATCCCCTTCTCGCCCGGGCCGTCCGGATAGCGTTTCAGCAGCTTCCGCGCCTCTTCATAAGGCCAGGCCTTTGAAACCTTTGCGGCTTCGCGGATCTCTTGCGGAATTGTCACTGTTGCCCTTTCGTTCCGGCTGTCCCAAATGGAGCGGATGACGGCCTCTTTGCCTTATCCGGCGCTCTACGCAACCCATGGCGGCATCTGGATCGCCGATCGGCAAGGCGAGGTGCGTGGCGTCGGGCGCGGCGAGGCGATAGCGCGGGCGGCCGAAACGCCGATGGTGATGCTGAATGCGCCGCTCGTCGGGCAGCGCCTGGGCTATCCGGATCTGTCGGGACTCGATCTGCTGGAATTGTTCGCCTTTGTGCATCCCGCGCGGTTCGTGGTGCCGACGCCCAAGGGGCTGGCTGCGGCATTGAGCCTTGATCCGCCGGAAGATGACACCAATGCCGCTGCTTTCCTGCTGAAGGCGGCCGAGGCGCTGCTGGCACGGATCGAGGCTGCGGATTGGCCCGAGCGCGAGGGTGCCTGGGTCTCGGCGCAATCGCTCCACCGGCTGCGCTGGCCGTGGGGGGCGGCGGTGGCGCAAAGGCTGAAGCGGCCGGAGCGGGATGAGCGATGGCTGTTTTCCAAGCTTCCGGAATGGGAGGAAGGCGGCGCACGCGGACAGCCGAAGCCGGTGCGGGTGGCGGCGGATGAGGCGGTGGCGCGGCTCGAACAACTGACCGGCGCGGGGGCCGAGGCGCGCGAAGGGCAGAAGGATTATGCCGCCGCCGCCGCGCAGGCCTTCGGGCCGCGCGTCGCGGAGGGTTTACCCAACATGCTGCTCGCTGAGGCGGGGACCGGGATCGGCAAGACATTGGGCTATCTCGCGCCTGCTTCGCTCTGGGCGGAGAGTGCGGACGGAGCGGTGTGGGTGTCGACCTATACCAAGGCGTTGCAGCGGCAATTGGACCGGGAGGGGCTGCGGCTGTTTCCCGACGCGGCGGAGCGGAAGAAGAAGGTCGTCGTCCGCAAGGGACGGGAAAATTATCTCTGCCTGCTCAATCTTGAAGACGCACTACAAGGAGGATTTGCGGGCCGCGCGGCGATCCTCGCGCAATTGGTGGCGCGGTGGGCGGCCTATTCGAAGGATGGGGACATGGTGGGCGGCGATATGCCGGGCTGGCTCCCCACCCTCTTTCGGCGCGCGGGATCGACGGCGCTGACCGACCGGCGCGGCGAATGCGTCTATGCCGGATGCCCGCATTACCGCAAATGCTTCATCGAACGGGCGGCGCGGGCGAGCCAGGATGCCGACATCGTCATCGCCAATCACGCACTAGTCATGGTCAATGCGGCGCGGGGCCGCGAGGCAGGGAATACGCCAACGCGGCTGATCTTCGACGAAGGCCATCATCTGTTCGACGCGGCGGATTCGACGTTCGGCGTCGCGCTCAGCGGGCAGGAAGCGATCGAAATGCGGCGCTGGCTGATCGGGCCGGAAGGGAAATCGCGCGGGCGCAGACGCGGCCTGTCGGCGCGGCTGAGCGATGTCGCATCCTATGACGAGCAAGGAGCGCTGGCGCTGGACGCGGCGGTGCAGGCGGCTGGGCTGCTGCCGGGCGACGGCTGGATCGGGCGGATCGCGGAAGGGTTGCCGTTCGGGCCGCTCGAAAAGCTGCTGAGCGCGGTGCGCGGATCGGTCTATGCACGGGCTTCGGCGCAGGATGCGGGCTATGGGCTCGAGACCGAAATGGCCGAGCTTGACGGTGATATCGTCGCGGCCGCGCAGCCTGCCGCCGAAGCGCTGGAAGCCCTGATGCGGCCGCTGATGGCGCTCGCGAAAAGGCTGGAGGCGGTGCTGGAGGATGCGCCCGACTGGCTCGACGCGCAGGCGCGGGCGCGGATCGAGGGCGCGATTGCTGGACTTTCGTGGCGGACGCAGACGCTTGCCGCCTGGGTTGCGCTCGTATCGCGCCTTGGCGGGCCCGCCGATCCGGATTTCGTGGATTGGCTTGGCGTCGAGCGGGTGGACGGGCGCGAATTCGATATCGGACTCCATCGCCGCTGGCTCGATCCCACGCGCCCGCTTGCCGAGACGGTGCTGAAGCCCGCTCATGGCGTGATTGTTACCTCGGCTACTCTACGTGGGTCCGAGGATTGGGCGGCTGCGGACGCGCGGACGGGCGCCTGGCATCTCGACCGGCCGCCGTTGCACTTCGAAGCGCCGAGCCCGTTCGATTATGGCGCGAACAGCGAGGTGCTGGTGGTGACGGATTTGAAACGCGGAGATATTCCGCAGCTTTCCGGCGCCTATGCGCGACTGATCGAGGCGGCTGGCGGCGGCACATTGGGACTGTTCACCGCGATCCAGCGGCTGAAGGCGGTGCACGCGCGGATCGCGGACCGTTTGGCCCGGGCGGGCTTGCCGCTCTACGCCCAGCATGTCGATCCGATGGATACCGGCACTTTAGTGGACATATTCCGCGACGATCCACGCGCGTCGCTGATCGGCACCGACGCGCTCCGGGACGGGGTGGACGTCCCCGGCCATTCGCTGCGCCTGGTCGTCATGGAGGGCGTGCCCTGGCCCCGGCCCACCGTGCTTCACGCCGCAAGGCGGGCGGCGGGCGGGGGATCGGCCTATGACGACCGGGTGGTGCGGGCGCGGCTCGCCCAAGCCTTTGGGCGCCTTATCCGGCGGGCGGAGGACAAGGGCATGTTTGTGCTGCTGTCGGCGGCGACGCCGTCCCGGCTGCTTACCGCCTTTCCGCCCGGCGTGGCGATCAGCCGCGTGACGTTCGATGAAGCCGTGGCGCGGGTGCGTGAGCGGCTTTCCCATGAAACCTTTTTGGTGCAGGATCGCTCCGACGCTACGGCATCCCAAGGGGCGAAATGAAAATCCTGACGCTGTTGCGCCACGCCAAATCGACATGGGACGACCCCGTGGCGCGCGATTTCGACCGGCCGCTGAACCGGCGCGGACGGCGGGCGGCGCAGACCGTGGGGCGGGAGATGCAGGCGCAAAAGCTGCGCTTCGACGCGGTGCGCGCCTCGCCCGCCGTCCGCGTGGTCGAGACGCTGGACGATGTCGAGACCGGTTTTGGCAGGGCGCTTTCGCCCGATTACGACCAGCGCCTGTATCTGGCGGACGCGGAAACCTTGCTCGAGATCGTGCAGGACACTGAAGACACGGTCGAGCGCCTGATGATCGTCGGCCATAATCCGGGGCTGGAACGGCTAGCGCTGATGTTGACAGCCAGCGGCGCACTGCGCGAGGAAGCTGCGGTCAAATATCCGACAGCGACCTTGGCGGAAATTGTGTTCGCCGTGGAACGCTGGCGCGACGTGACCGAGGGCGGCGGCACGCTCGCGCGTTTCATCCGCCCGCGCGATCTCGATCCGGAACTGGGGCCGGACGAGGACAGCTATTGATGGGGAAATATATGAAGTTCGCAGCAGCATGGCTTTGCCTGATCGCCCTTGCAGCGCCCGTGCAGGCAGTTCCGCTGACCGCGCCGCCCGCCGAGGCGCCGGTGGCGCGCGGCGTCAAGGATCCGCGCGCATTCGTGCAGGCGCAATATGCACAATATATCAAGGCGTCCGCCGACCCTGCAATGGATGTGCCCACGGTCGATTTCGCCATGAGCCCCGGCCTGTTCGCGCTCATCGAAAGAGACCGGGCGGAATCGGATGGCATGTCGCCGCGTCTCGATTTCGATTATTGGGTGAATGCCCAGGAGATTGCGGTCAAATCGGTGAAGGTGGCCGAACGACCCAAGAAGGGCGGAAAGCGCATCATCCGCGCGACGTTCAACAATGGCCGTCCCCAAACCATCGACTTTTATTTTGTCGCGCAGGACGGCCAGTGGGCGCTCGACGATGTCGTCAACGCGGCCAAGACCGCCGAGGAACGCTGGACGCTGCGCGAGATTCTGAGCGGCCCGCGCCCCTAATCGCGTTCCAGCCACCAGCGCTGGACCCAGCCTTTTTGATCCGCGACCGGACGGCCTGATGCATCGCGCGCGGGCTCGAAGCGGTAGCGCTGCTGGATGAGGCGGCAGGTGGTGGCGTCGAGATCGGCGCTGCCGCTTGAGCGCAGGACCGTGCAGGCGCCGACGCGTCCATTGGGCTCCACGGTGAAGCGGACGAGCACTTCGCCTTCCACGCCTGCTCGTTTTGCCGCGCGGGGATAGTCGGCATTGACGATGCGGCCCGCAGTCTGGCGCGCCTTGACCGCCGCGCCGCCCCCGCCGCTTCCCGCTCCCGATCCGCCGCTGCCCGTCCCGGTCCCTGCTCCTCCCGCTCCGGTCCCAGGGCCCGCCAGGTCCGAAGCGCCGACCGATGGCATCGCCCCCTCACCCGCGCGCGTCGCTGCCGTGACAGGCGGCGGCACCGGCAGCGGAACTTCCGGTTTTGGCGCGACGATCGGAGCGGGCTGCGCCTTAAGGCCCGGAGGCGCGGCGGCGCCTTCGGGGTCCGATGCCGCCCGGGGTGCGGGCGCCGGGGGACTGGGAGGGGGAAGGTCAGGGGCAATATCGAAAATGGCGAGTGGCCGATCGGCAACCGGAAGCAAGCTTGAGTTGAGCCCGGCAAGAAAGGCATAGCCAAATAAGGCGTGGAGCGCGGCCACGCCGAGGATCGACAGGCCTTTGTCCCGATTCGCCACGTTGATCATGCCTGCGATTATATCAGGACGGGCTGTGTGGGGGCTGAATAGAAGACCCGATTTGCCCTGAATGATCGTAACTTCCCGCCACCGCTAGTCCTGAGCCTGTCGAAGGACGGCTCTAGCTGGAACGGGGTTGGCCTGCGGCCGCCTTCGGCCCGACAGGCTCAGCCCTAACGGGGTTGAGAGGGCGGTTCCCTCTTTTAGTCTTCCAACGCCTTTGCAAGGAGGTTGCGGAGCGCCCTCAGCGCTTCTGCGGTGGTTGCCGGAAGAGCGGAATCGGTAGGCGGCGGTGCGGTCGGCGTGGGCCCGGGCTCTCTTTCACCCTTCCCCGCCAGCAATTGCTGGACACCGCGTATCGTATAGCCTTCGCGCTCCAGAAGCTGGTGGATGCGGCGGGCGAGCGCGACGTCTTCCGGCCGATAGTAACGGCGGTTTCCGGCGCGCTGGAGCGGCTTTAACTGCGGGAAACGGGTTTCCCAGTAGCGCAGGATGTGCTGCTGGACTCCAAGCTCGGCGGCGACTTCGCTGATCGTGCGGAAGGCGCCTTCGGTCTTGGAGACTCCCATCAGTCGCCGCTGACGATCCGCTCCCGCATCAGCTGGCTGGCGCGGAAGGTGAGGACGCGGCGCGGCGCGATCGGCACTTCGACGCCCGTCTTGGGATTGCGGCCGATACGTTCGCCCTTGTCGCGCAGGATGAAGCTGCCGAAACCCGAAATCTTGACGTTTTCACCGTCCGACAGCGCGGCGCACATATGGTGGAGGATCCGCTCGACAATGTTGGCGGATTCAGCGCGCGACAGGCCGATTTCCTGATGAACCACATCAGCCAGGTCAGCGCGCGTCAACGTACCGGCCTTGGGCTGCCTCATCACTCCTGCATCCGCCATAATATTTCCCCTTCCCCGAAAAATTCCCCGCGCGGACATTAGGGACGGTTTCGAAACAGTCAATCCGCGCTTTGCCCTTTAAAATCAATAACGCGCGATGGCCGCACCCCAGGTAAAGCCGCCGCCCATCGCTTCCATGACGATCAGGTCGCCCTTCTTGATTCGGCCGTCGCGCACTGCGGTATCGAGCGCCAGCGGCACCGAAGCGGCGGAGGTATTGGCGTGCTGGTCGACCGTTACGACCACTTTCTCCGGCGCAAGGCCGAGCTTCTTGGCCGTCGCATCGAGGATGCGCTTGTTCGCCTGATGCGGCACGACCCAGTCGATTTCGTGTGGCTGGTGGCCGGTAGCGGCGAGCACTTCGTTGAGGACATCGGCAAGGTTCACGACCGCGTGGCGGAACACTTCCTTGCCCTTCATGCGCAGCTTGCCGACCGTCCCGGTGGTGGACGGGCCGCCATCGACATAGAGAAGTTCATTATGACGCCCGTCGGCGTGGAGCCGCGTGGCGAGGATGCCGCTGTCTTCCGTGTCCTCGGCCTTCAGGACCAAGGCGCCCGCGCCGTCGCCGAAGAGAACGCAGGTGGCGCGATCCTCCCAATCGAGGAGGCGGCTGAAGGTTTCGGCGCCGATGACGAGCGCATAATCGGCCATTCCGCCCTTCACCATATTGTCGGCGACGGAGAGGGCATAGAGGAAGCCGGTGCAGACGGCGGCGACGTCGAAGGCGATGCAATCGTTGATGCCGAGCGCGGTTTGCACCTTGGTGGCGGTGGCCGGGAAGGTCTGGTCAGGCGTCGCAGTAGCCAGCACGATGAGACCGATCTTGTCCGCAGGCACGCCAGCGGCGGCCAGCGCCTTCTTGGCGGCCTCCGTCGCGAGGGTGGCGGTGGTTTCGCTCGCATCGGCAATGTGGCGCTGACGGATGCCGGTGCGCTCGACGATCCATTCGTCGCTGGTGTCGACCTGCTCGGCAAGCTGCGCATTGGTGACGCAACGCGCCGGAAGGGCCGAGCCTGTGCCCGCGATGACCGAACGCCTCATTTCGAGGGCCCTCCATTGATGTGATCGGACGGGAAACGGCCGAGATCGTCCATGATCTTTCGCGTCAGATCCTCGCGCACCATGCGCGCGGCGACGCGAATCGCATTGGCGACGCCCTTCGCATTGGCATTGCCGTGGCTTTTGACGACGAGGCCATTGAGGCCCAGGAAGACCGCGCCATTATGATTGTTGGGATCGAGATGGTGCTTCAGAAGCTCGGTCGCCGGACGCGAGATGAGGAAGCCGATCTTCGAGCGGACCGAACTGGTGAAGGCACGCTTCAGGAGATCGGTGACGAAGCGGGCGGTGCCTTCGGCGGTCTTCAGGGCGATATTGCCGGAAAAGCCGTCGGTCACGACCACGTCGACATCGCCCCGCGCGATCTTGTCGCCTTCGATGAAACCGTCAAACTGCATGGAAAGATCGCCGGCCGCGCGAAGGGCGGCGGCGGCGTCCTTCAATTCGTCCGTGCCCTTCAATTCCTCGGTGCCGATGTTGAGGAGCTGTACGCGCGGACGATCCAGCTCCAGGATCACGCGGGCATAAGCCGCGCCCATCACGGCGAACTGGATGAGGTTCCGGGCGTCAGCCTCGGTATTGGCGCCAAGGTCGAGCATGACGATGTCATTATCGCCAAGCGTCGGGAGAAGGGCCGCAAGCGCCGGGCGGTCGATGCCGGGAAGGGTGCGCAGCGCCAGCTTCGCCATCGCCATCAGGGCGCCGGTATTGCCGCCCGACACGGCGGCATCGGCGCGGCCTTCCTTCACGGCGGCGATGGCCTGGCCCATGGAGGTGGTCTTGGCGCGGCGGATTGCCTGGCTCGGCTTTTCGGTGCCCGCGATCACATCGTCACAATGGACGATATCGCAAACGGCGGCGAGTGCCGGGTACGCGGCAAGTTCAGCGCGAATCGCGCTTTCGTCGCCAAAGATCAGGAAGTGGAGGTCGTCGCGCCGTTCGAAGGCGAGAGCGGCGCCGGCCACCAATATGGCCGGGCCGACATCGCCACCCATCGCATCAATGGCGATCCGTGGCGAGCTGCCCACGCGCAACGCCTCCCTTAAAATCCGCTTGTCTTATGCCTCGACGGGCAGGACTTCGCGGCCGTTATAGTGACCGCAGGCCGTGCACAGATTGTGCGGGCGGTAAAGCTCGCCGCAATTCGGGCATTCCTGGAAGGCTTCGACGCGCAGCGCGTCGTGGCTGCGGCGCATGTTGCGCTTCGAGGGCGAAGTTTTTCTCTTAGGGACGGCCATCCTGGCACCTGTTCCATTGATTCGTGTTGATGCGGGCGAAGCGGGAGGCCTAGGTCAACGGCCTAAGGGGCCGCGGGCCTGGGCGGCCTTCTGCTCGCTCTTGAGCGATGGGGCCTATACCGATTTTCCCCGCTGTTGCAAGCGCCGCCTCTTCGTGCGAGCGGGGCAATAGATGATTTTGGGAGGGCCATTCATGATATTGCCGATCACGCTGACCATTGCCGGCGCAGCAGCTTTGCTCAACCAGTGGCTCGCCTGGCGGGTGGGACAGATGCGCCGTCATCACAAGGTTCTGATCGGAGACGGCGGCCACAAGATGCTGACTGCGCGTATGCGCGCCCAAGCCAATTTCGTCGAGTATACGCCGTTTTTCCTGATCCTCCTCGGCCTCGTTGAACTGGCGATAGGGCAGGCGACCTGGCTTTGGGTGGTGGCAATCACCTTTATCGTCGGGCGCATCCTCCATGCGTTCGGCATGGATCGGGACGCGATGAACAAATCCCGGGTTATCGGCATGATGTTGACCTTGGGACCGCTGCTCGGCCTCGCCATCTACGCGATCGTGCTGGCGTATAGTCAGCCGGCGCCGGGCGAGATGGACCTGCGCCCAGTCGATCAGCTTTCCTCGCCTGGGGGCGGCACGAAGCTTAACTGAGCGAGGCGCCAGCGTCGCTCCGGCGGGCCGGGCCATAATGTCTCGAGATCGGGCAGCGTGGCGGGAGCTTCCGCCCGCACCTCGGCATGGATGAAGCGGCCCATTTCGCGCAGGCGCACGTCCGCACCGGGGAAGCGGACGGCCAAGGCATTGCGAAGGAGCGCGGCATCATCGGCGATGTCCGCATTTTCGAGCTTGCGGGGTGCGCCGTCGACCAGCTCGGCGGTGGCGACGCGAAGCGCATTGAGGCCGTCCTGGAGAATGCTGACCGAGATGAGCGCGGCGGCGAGCGCGTCCGCCCACCAATAGCCGAACCCCAGACCGATCACCCCCGCGACACCGGCAAGGCCCGTCATCCAATCGGCCTTCTGCATCATCGCATCGGTATGAAGAACCTTGTCCTGCAGACGCCGGGCGACAGGGAGCTTCAGACGGCCGAGGATGAAAGGCGGCACGACCGAATAGACGAGCGCCGCAACCATCAGCCAGCCGGACCAGAGGCTGTTCCCGAACAGGGTGACGGGCGGGATGGTCGCATGGTCCTTCGACAGCAATGTCATCGTCGATTCGATGAGCAGGCTTGCGCCGACCGCGCTCAAGGCCACGGCGGAGATGAGGAAGGCAAGGCTGTTCACCCGCTTGAAGCCGAAGGGGAAGCGACGGGTGGGCGGACGATGTTCGAAATGAAGCGCGATGAGGAAGACGATGGCCGGGACCATGCTCAACATGTCCTCGATCCACGCGGTGCGCATCGCCTGACTCGATCCGGCGGTAAGCCCCATCACGGCGACGATTGAGGCGAGCCAGGCAAGCGTCCACCATTCGAGGCGGATGGCGCGGCGAAGGTCCGGTTCGATTTCGGGCGGGATGGGACGGGTCATTGCCTGCTACCCAAACGCGCTTCGGTCAGTGCTTCGGCCTCACGGTGGAGGAGGCCGATCCATTCATTCTCGCCATTGCGCGCGGCGGCGAGGAGGAGGATGTTGCCGTAGGGGGTCATGCGTTCGGCGAGCGGCGGCATGAAACTCACCCGCGTAACCCAGGGCGTCGTGGGTGAAAATTCACCGATAAGAAGGTCGATCTCCCCAGCTTCCAGCTTGCCGATGAGCGATTCGGCCGTGCCGCTTTGGACGATGGCGCGGGCACCGGCGCGGCGGGCGACGGCGGCGAGATAGGCGCGCTCCAGATCATTGCCGTCCCGCCCCGCGACGATGCCGGCACGGACGATCTTTTCGGCCCGGATCCTGTCCAGCGTCCCTTCCGGGTCGCGCGGAAGAGAATCGCAGGCGGCGGCAAGCAGGAACAGACTGGCGATAAGCAAGCGCGCGATCATTTCGGATCGACAACGCCGGGCAAAGAGAAGGCGTTCCAGCGCTTTGGCGCGGCGCTTCCGTTTCTTACGCTCAAATCCTTGCCTTCACCCCCTCTTCATTGCACCACTCGCCCCCAAGAAAATATCTGCCGGGGAGTTCCACACATGTTGAAGCGCGTTGCAGCCCTGTCGCTGCTCCTTTTGTCCACGACCGCAATCGCTGCCGACGACAAGGCGAAGTGGGACGTCGCCAAGCCGCCGCTGAAGACGCGCGAGGTGAAAGTCGACACGAGCGAAGGCACGTGGATGAACCTGGACGTAAGCCCGGACGGACGCACGATCGCCTTCGACCTCCTTGGCGACATCTATGTGATGCCGATTACGGGCGGCACCGCCAAGCGGATCGCGGACGGCCTCGCCTTCGATCAGCAGCCGCGTTTCTCGCCGGACGGGCGGCAGATTGCGTTCACGTCCGACAAGGGTGGCGGCGACAATATCTGGATCATGAATGCCGACGGATCGGGCAAGCGGCAGCTCACCA
The DNA here is from genome assembly GCF_003012815.1 of Allosphingosinicella vermicomposti. Taxonomy (GTDB): domain Bacteria; phylum Pseudomonadota; class Alphaproteobacteria; order Sphingomonadales; family Sphingomonadaceae; genus Allosphingosinicella; species Allosphingosinicella vermicomposti. The sequence goes on from NZ_PXYJ01000003.1 coordinate 27,108, forward strand.
AGGAAAAGTTCACCCTCCTCAACAACCCGACCTGGAGCGCGGACGGCAAATATGTCGCGGCGCGAAAGCATTTCACGACGCAGCGTTCGGCGGGCACTGGCGAAATCTGGATGTACCATGTGGCAGGCGGAGACGGGGTTGTACTCGTCGAGCGGCCCAATCCGCAATTCCAGAAGGAATTGGGCGAGCCGATGTTCACGCCCAAGGGCGACGCGGTCTATTTCAGCCGCAACGTCACACCCGGCAACACATTCGAATATGCGCAGAATTCGAACACCGACCTGTTCCAGATCGAACGCTATGACCTCAAGACCGGCGAGCGGACGGTGGCAGCGTCCGGCCCCGGCGGTTCGGTGCGCCCGACTCCGTCGCCCGACGGCAAATATCTCGCCTTCGTGCGGCGCGAGCGGGCCAAGTCCAAGCTCTATGTGAAGGATCTGGCGAGCGGCGAAGAGCGCAAGATTCACGACAATCTCGATCAGGACATGCAGGAAACCTGGGCGATCACCGGCCTTTACCCGAACATGGATTGGACGCCAGACAGCCGGTCCCTCGTGTTCTGGGCGGGCGGCAAGATCCACAAGATCGATGCGGACGGTTCGAACCTTGGCGAAATCCCGTTTCGCGTTGCCGATACCCGCCAGGTGATTGATCCGGTACGGCCGGAAGTCGCGGTGGCGCCGGACAGCTTCACGACCAAGATGCCGCGTTTTGCCGTAGTGTCGCCCGATGGCGGCCAGGTTGTGTTCGAAAGCCTTGGCCGCCTTTACATCAAGGATATGGGCAATGGCGCGCCGCGCGCGCTGACCGGCGCCGATGGCGACTTCCAGCTGTTCCCGAGCTGGTCGCGCGACGGGCGTCAGATCGCCTTCGTGAGCTGGAACGACCAGCGCCTTGGCGAAGTGCGCGTCGTCGATGCGAGCGGCGGCAATATGCGGACGGTGACGGAGCAGCCCGGCCATTATCGCCGCCCGCGTTTCTCGCCGGACGGCCAGACCATCGTGTTCGAACGCGGCGGCGGCGGCGGTCTCACCTCCGATGCGTGGAGCGAGGATCAGGGCGTGTTCGCGGTTCCGGCAGCGGGCGGCGCGATGAAGCGGCTGACGCGGCAGGGCGGCAATCCGCATTTCGGCGCGACGAATGACCGCGTCTATCTCGAGCGGTCCGGCGACCAGAAGCTCCGTCTCGTCAGCGTCGACATGAACGGCAAGGATGAGCGCGTTCATGCCGAAGGCGCGATGACGACCAATTACGAGGTCGCGCCAACTGGCGACACACTCGCCTTCCGCGAGAATTACAACGTGTTTGCAGTGCCCTTTTTCGCGGGCGCCAAGGCGATCGACGCCAATTCGAAGTCGACGCAATTGCCCGTCACCAAGGCGAGCGGGGATGGTGGCCAGTTCCTGCATTGGGCAGGCAACAAGCTGGCCTGGAGCATGGGGCCGACCCTTTATACCGCAGACGCCTCCGCGCTCGTAGGATCGGGGGGCAATGATGCGCCCAAATATCTGGCCCCGGCCAAGGGCGTGTCGCTCGCGCGCAATGTTGCGGCGGACAAGCCGCAAGGCGTGGTCGCGCTCACCGGTGCCAAGGTCATCACCATGACGGGCACCGATGGCGGCGTGATCGACAATGGCGTTATCGTCATTGAAAATAACCGCATCAAGGCGGTGGGCCGCGCGGGCGAAGTCGCCATTCCGGCGGGCGCCAAGACGGTGGACCTCGCGGGCAAGACGATCGTCCCGGGCTTCATCGATGCGCACGCCCACGGACCGCAGGGTGAGGACGAGATCGTGCCCCAGCAGAATTGGGAGGCGATGGCGCATCTCGCCTTTGGCGTAACGACCGTCCACGATCCGTCGAGCACGTCGAGCGAGATCTTCCCGGCGGGCGAGATGCAGCGGGCGGGCGTGATTTTGGCGCCGCGCACGTTCTCCTCAGGCGAAATCGTCTACGGCGCGAAGATGCCCTATCGCTATGCGGTGGTGGAGGGTCTGAACGATGCCCTCGGCCATATCCGGCGCCTCAAGGCGCAGGGCGCGCACAGCATCAAGAATTACAACCAGCCGCGCCGCGATCAGCGCCAGCAAGTTGTCGCCGCCGCGCAAAAGGAAGGCATAGCCGTCGTCGCCGAGGGCGGATCGCAATTTGCGATGGACATGACGATCATCGCGGACGGCAATACGACGCTGGAGCACAACATCCCGCAGTCGATCCTCTATAAGGACGTGCTCGACTTCTTCGGCGCGACGAAGGTCGGTTATACGCCGACGCTCGGCGTCACTTATGGCGGCCTTGCGGGTGAGCCCTATTGGATCGCGCATACCGATGTTTGGAAGCACCCGCTTCTCACCCGCCACGCGCCTGCCGCCGCGCTCAATCCGGAACTGGTGCGCGTCACCAAGGCGCCGGAAGAGGATTATGTCGATGCGGTGAGCGCCGCGACGGCGAAGAAAATCGCGGAGAAAGGCGTGCCGGTATCGATCGGCGGCCACGGCCAGCAACAAGGCCTCGCCGCGCATTGGGATATGTGGTCGCTGGTGCGCGGCGGCTGGACACCGTTCGAAGCGCTGAAGGCCGGCACGGTGGTTCCGGCCAAGTCGCTGGGCTTCAAGGATATCGGATCGCTGGAGGCGGGCAAGCTCGCCGACCTCGTCATCCTTGATGCCGATCCGCTCGCCGACATCCGCAACACCGACAAGATCGCCAAGGTGATGCTGAACGGGCGGCTTTACGACGCGGCGACGCTGAACGAGGAAGTGACGGGGACGCTTAAGCGCCAGCCTTATTATTGGGAGAAGTGAGGGAACTCTCTCAGCTAAGCCCCTCCCCCTTGATGGGGGAGGCTGGGTGGGGGTGATGCCGGGATAGGTCACTGCTCTACGTCGAACATCACCCCTCCCCAACCCCTCCCCATCAAGGGGAGGGGCCCACCGGCTGAGGGGGCTCAGGCACCGTAAGGCTTCGGTAACCCTTTTCATTCATGCTCCCGCCAGAACGATGAGGGGGAGCGCCGATGCTGGCCTTGCACCACGATCAATTTGAAGGGGCGCCACAGGCGGCCATTGGCCTGACGCCCGCCGATCAGCGCTCCGAGTCGCGACGGGATGGCGTCGACGGCGCGATGCTGACCTTTCGCGGCCATCGCATTCCCGCCCAGGTGCTCAACATTTCCTCGCGCGGTACGATGATCGAATGCCCGATCGCGCCGCGCCTTGGCGAAACGATCATCGTCCAGTTCGACCGCTGCACGCCGGTTCACGCCTTCGTCCGCTGGGTGAAGGAAGGGCAATTGGGCCTGCGCTTCGGGCATGAGATCATCCTCGCCTGAACGCTTGCCCGGTCTGGCGCGGGCCAGGGAATTCTGTCACTGACCTCGCCACATCAAGAGGTGAGACGTGACGCGCATCGAAGACATTTCCGGCCTGATCGACCAACTTTGCGAGATTTCCGACAAGTCGGTCGCCTGCCTGCGCTCGGCGCTGGCCCGCTATTTGAGGAATGGCGAGCGGCCGTCAGCCGAGGACCGCGCCGACGGCATCTTCGCCTATCCCGAACTGCGCATCGATTATCGCCACGATCGCGCGGTGGAATTTCCCAACCGCTCCTTTGCGCGACTCAACCAGCCCGGCCGCTACGCGACCAGCATCGCGCGCCCGCACCTCTTCCGGGCCTATCTGACCGAGCAATTGAGCCACCTTGTACGCGATTATGAGGTCGATATTTCGGTTGGCCGGTCGGCGAGCGAAATCCCCTATCCTTACGTCCTCGACGGATCGGACGACCTGCGCCTCGACAGCGTTCACACCGCAGAACTTGGCCGCTGGTTTCCGACCACCGATCTGTCGCATATCGGCGACGAAATTGCCGACGGCATCTGGATCCAGGATCCCGACGCGCACCGGCCCTTGTCGCTGTTCGATGGCCCGCGCATCGATTTCAGCCTTGCGCGCCTCAAACATTATACCGGCACACCAGCCGAACATACGCAGCGTTACCTGCTTTTCACCAACTATGTCCGCTACGTCGATGAGTTCGTCCGCTGGTCGGTCGAGGAATTGGGCCGCGAGGGTAGCCCCTATGTCGCACTCTCGGCGCCCGGCGGCGTCTATGTGACGAAGGACACGCCGGATGCATTCGACCTCGTGTCGAACGGCACGTGGCGCAAGCATCAGATGCCGGCCTATCATTTGATCGCCGAAAACGGATCGGGCGTGACGCTCGTCAATATCGGCGTGGGGCCGTCAAACGCGAAGACGATCTGCGACCACCTTGCGGTGCTACGCCCCGAAGCGTGGCTGATGATCGGCCATTGCGGCGGCCTTCGCCCGAGCCAGACGATTGGCGATTATGTGCTCGCCCACGCTTATCTGCGCGACGATCACGTACTGGACGACGTACTACCGATCGAAATCCCGATCGCGCCGATCGCCGAAGTGCAGCAGGCCTTGTTCAACGCCACGGTCCGCGTGACGGGCGAGGAGCCCAAGGATCTGAAGCGGCGCTTTCGCACCGGCACGGTGGTGACCACCGACGACCGCAACTGGGAATTGCGCTTTGCCCAGTCGGCGCTGCGCTTCAACCAGAGCCGCGCCGTGGCGATCGACATGGAATCGGCGACGGTTGCCGCTCAGGGTTACCGCTTCCGTGTGCCTTACGGGACATTGCTCTGCGTTTCGGACAAGCCGCTTCACGGCGAGATCAAGCTGCCGGGCCAGGCGAACAGCTTTTACGAACGCGCGATCAGCCAGCATTTGCGGATCGGCATCGAAACGCTGTCGATCCTGAAAGAGGAAGGCGACAAGCTCCACTCGCGGAAATTGCGCAGCTTCGACGAGCCGCCGTTCAGGTGATTAAAGGCTGAGCCTGCCCTCCCCCGCTAGCCCTGAGCCTGTCGAAGCCCGTGTGAACCCTGCCCACGTCCTTCGACAGGCTCAGGACTAGCGGTGTTGGGTAAGAACCTGGTGGGCTATCAAAAGCTTAAGCGCGATCGAGCCGCTTGCCGAGTGCGACGAGGCCGGTGATGAGCAAAGGCACGACGACGAGGCTCAGCACCACCTTGGCCGTCGCCTGGCCCATCATCAGTTCGCCGATCGGGCGGACGCCGTAAAAGGATACGGTAATGAAGATGATCGTGTCTACGATCTGCGAAATCGCGCTGGCGATCGCGGCGCGCACGGCGAGCAGCTTGCCCGAATCGCCGAAGATCTTGGAAAACAGGTAGATGTTGAGGAATTGCGACACGCCGTAAGCGATGATGCCGGCCGCCATCAGGCGCCAGCTTTGCCCGAGGATGATCGGAAAGGCTTCCTTGGCCGGTTCGTACATCCCCTCGTCGGTCGGCAGCTGGATGACGAGCCAGATGAGCGCGATGGAGGTGAGGAGCGGGATGAAGCCGAAGCGCACCAGCCGGTTCGCCGTTTCCCGCCCGTGCAGCTCAGCCACCGTGCTACCCAAGACGACGAGCAGCAGGAATGGGAAAATGCCCGCTTCCACGGCGAGGGGCCCGAGGGCGACCTGCTTGGCGCCGAGAACGCCCGCAATGCAAGTCATGCCCCCGTAAAGGATGGCAAAGATGAAGAGGGAGCGAGTTATGGAGGGCGCTGGCGCCGCGTCGGTGCTGGTCATCGCCAACCACCTAGCCGGTTTCGGTTCACCTAAAAAGCCTTTCCATTCGCCGCCAATCGCGCCATCAGGGGCGCCACAAATCCACCCTTCAGCCTTCCACGCGAGAGTCTGCCCTTAAGTGTCTGAAATCCGACTGGACGTTTTGGCCATCGGCGACGCCGTCGTGGACGTCATAGCCACAGCCGACGATGAATTCCTGATCCAGGAAGGCCTGGTGAAGGGATCGATGCGCGTGCTCGCCCCCGAAGAAGCGACGCGGCTTTATGCCCATATGGGCCCGGCGCGCGAGACGAGCGGCGGATCGGCGGCCAATACGATGGCGGGAATCGCGGCGCTCGGCGGCAAGGCGGGCTTTGTCGGCCTGGTCGCCGCCGACCAGCTTGGCGAGGTCTTCGCCCACGACATTCGCGCGCAGGGCGTGGAGTTCGCTACTCCAGCGAGCCGGGACGGCGTTCCCACGGGCCGCTGCCTGATCCTCGTCACACCCGATGCGCAGCGGACGATGAACACATTTCCGGGCGCCGCCCATCGCCTGAGCACGGACGTGCTTGACCATGAGCAGATTCGCGGGGCCGCGATCCTGTATCTCGAAGCCTATTTGTGGCGGGCCGAGGCTCCGCGCGCCGCAATGAAGGCAGCGATGAAGGTCGCCGCGGACGCGGGCCGGAAGGTCGCCTTCACCCTGTCCGACATCGCGCTCATCGCGCTCCACCGGCAGGAATTTCTCGACCTCATCGGCAGCGGTGCGATCGACATGCTGTTCGCGAACGAAGCCGAGGCCCGCGCGCTTGCCGGCACCGACGATCTCGACGCGGCGATCGCGATGATTGCGCCGCAGGTGCGGATGCTGGTCGTCACCTGCGGATCGCGCGGAGCGATGGCGGTGGCGGGTGAAGAGCGCGCCTCCATCCCCGCAATCTGGATCGAGGAAGTGGTCGATACGACCGGCGCGGGCGATCTGTTCGCCGCCGGATTCCTCGTCGGTCAGGCGCAGGGCAAATCGCTGGAACAGAGCCTTCGCATCGGGGCGGGCGCCGCGGCCGAAATCATCTCCCATTTCGGCGCTCGTCCGGAGGTGGACCTTCGCCCGCTCGTGGAGGCGGCGTGAAGCGCCTCGCGGTCTATTGCGGATCGAGCATGGGCGCGGACCCGGCTTATGCCGATGTCGCGCGAGCGCTTGGGGAAGCCATGGCCGCGCGCGATATCGCCCTCGTCTATGGCGGCGGCAGGCTCGGCCTGATGGGCGTGGTGGCGGATGCGGTGCTTGGCGCAGGGGGCAAGGCCTATGGCGTCATTCCGCAGGCGCTGACCGACCTGGAGGTCGCCCATACCGGCCTTACCGAACTCCACGTCGTCCAGTCGATGCACGAGCGCAAGGCGAAGATGACGGAGCTGACCGACGCTTTCGTCGCGCTTCCGGGCGGTATCGGCACGTTCGATGAATTGTTCGAAGCCTGGACGTGGAATGCCCTTGGCTATCATGCCAAGCCGTTCGCACTTTTGAACGTCTCAGGCTTCTGGGACGGGATGACCGCCTTTCTCGATACGGCGACGGCGGCAGGCTTCATGTCGCCAGCGCGGCGCGGGCAATTGCTGGTCGCCAGTACGATCGACGAGGTTCTGCTGAAACTCGATGCCGCCATTGACGCGGCGGAAACAAAAATGGTCTGGTAACGGCCAGGCAGCGGGTGGGGATTTCAATCAAATGACCAGAATTTTGACCGGCCTTGCAGGCATGGCGCTTATCTTGTTGATCGCCTTCGCCCTCTCCTCCAATCGCAGGGCAATCCGCCTGCGCGTCGTCGGCGCGGCCTTCGCGCTGCAGGCGGGGATTGCAGCGCTTGTCCTCTATGCGCCCTGGGGGCGGCAGGCTTTGGCCTTTGCGAGCGGCGGCGTGTCCAATCTCTTGGGCTATGCCAATGCGGGTACAGCCTTCCTGTTCGGCGGATTGGCTTCCGATCCATTGGGGCAGAATTTCGCGATCCAGGCGCTGCCGGTCATCATCTTCTTCGCGGCGCTCATCTCGATCCTTTATTATCTCGGCATCATGCAATTCGTGATCCGCTGGATCGGCGGGGGTCTTGAGAAAGTGACGGGGGTGTCGAAGGTCGAATCGCTCTGCGCCGCGGCGAACATCTTCGTCGGTCAGAGCGAATCGCCGCTCGTCATTCGCCCCTATCTCGCGGCCCTCACGCCTTCTCAGCTTTTCGCTGTAATGGCCGTGGGCATGGCGGGCGTCGCGGGCACGATCCTCGCGGCTTATGCCGCGATGGGCATCCGCATCGACTATCTGCTTGCGGCGTCCTTCATGGCGGCGCCGGGCGGCCTGCTCATGGCCAAGATCATGATGCCGGACGGGCCAGAGCGCGCGGATGAACTGCCGCTTGGCGATGATCGGCAGGAAGGCGAACTCGCGCTCGCCGAAGCGACGCATGACGAGGAAAAGCCCGCCAACATCATCATGGCCGCCAGCCAAGGCGCGCAGACGGGTGTGAAGCTCGCCGTGGCCGTCGGCGCCATGGTGCTGGCTTTCGTGGCACTCGTCGCGCTGGCGAATGGTTTGCTGACCGGCGTCGGCAATTGGTTCGGGGTTGAAGGCCTCACCTTCCAGCGCATTGTCGGCACCGTATTCCAGCCGGTCATGTATCTGATCGGCGTACCGTGGGAAGAAGCGGCGCGAGCGGGCGGGCTGTTTGGCGAGAAAGTCGTGCTGAACGAATTCGTCGCCTTCATCAGCCTCGGCGCGCAGCAGGGCACCTTGTCGCCGCAGACCGTTGCCATCGTGACCTTTGCTCTCTGCGGCTTCGCCAATTTCAGCTCCATCGCGATCCAGATGGCGGTGACGGGCAGCCTTGCCCCCAATCAGCGGCCGGTGATCGCCAAGCTCGGCATTCGCGCGCTGATCGCAGGCAGCCTCGCAAATCTGATGAGCGCGGCGCTGGCGGGCATGATGGTGAGCGCGATTTAAGACACTCAACCGTTCGCCCTGAGCCTGTGAAGGGCTGCCCTTCCTTCCGCGCCAGCCAAGAAGAAGGACAGGGCTTCGACAGGCTCAGCCCGAACGGTTTAGGGGACTGGAAATTCACTTGAATTCGGATCAAAGGCACAGGCCATGACCAAGATTTCCTCAATCGCCTCCGTTTCGCTGACTGAGTCCGAAACCGATCCCGAAGGCTTTGCCCGCGAGCTTGGGCAATCGTTCGAACGCTACGGCTTTGCGATTATCGCCGATCACGGCATTCCGGCCGATCTCATCGCGCGCGCGGAAGAGAAAGCGAAAGCCTTTTTCGCGCTGCCGGAAGCGGTGAAGCGCGCCTATCATGTCGCGGGCGGCGGCGGTGCGCGCGGCTATACGCCGTTCGGCATCGAGACCGCCAAGGGCGCGACCGAGCATGATTTGAAGGAATTCTGGCATATCGGCCGCGAGCTCGCCGAAGGGCACACGTTCCGCGCGGTGATGGCGGACAATATCTGGCCGGCGGAAATCGAGTCCTTCAAGGCAACCTTCCTCGAACTCTTCTCAGCCTTCGATCAGGCGGGCGGGCGCATCCTGTCGGCGATTGCCCGGCATCTCGGCCTGTCGCCGGACTTCTTCGACGATACGGTGCGTGACGGCAATAGCGTGATGCGCCTGCTCCACTATCCGCCCGTGTCTCCGGAAGCCTCGGGCGTGCGCGCGGGCGCGCATGAAGATATCAACACGATCACTTTGCTCCTTGGTGCGGAAGAAGCGGGGCTCCAGCTTCTCGACCGCGATGGCGAATGGCTGCCCGTGTCGCCGAAGGAAGGTGAACTCGTCGTCAATATCGGCGACATGCTGCAGCGCCTCACCAACAATGTGCTGAAGTCGACTTCCCACCGCGTGGTGAACCCGCCCCCCGAACGGCGCGGCCATTCGCGTTATTCGATGCCTTTCTTCCTGCACTTCCGGCCCGATTATCTGATCGAAACGCTGCCGGGCTGCGTGTCGGAAGAGCGGCCGAACCTCTATCCCGAACCGATCACCGCGCACGATTACCTCATGCAGCGGCTGCGCGAGATCAAGCTGGTTTGATGCTTGTGCTCCTGCGAAAGCAGGAGCCCAGTGGCACGGCCGGAACGGCTGGGCTCCTGCTTTCGCAGGAGCACAAATGCGTTACCCCGCGTCCTTAAGGTTCGCCGGGCCGAAGCCGTAGGGGATGAGGTCGGAGATCGGCGTCGCGAGCATTTCCGTGCCGTCGCCGTTGGACGCGATCACTTCTATATTGCGGCCCGCGACATGGGCGGCCTCCAGAATCGACTGACGGCATCCACCGCAGGACGTGACAATCATGCTACCCGAAAGCGCGCCATCCGCCACATGCCCGCCGGAGACGGCAATGCGCGCGATCTTGTCCAAACCGAAGGCGGCCTGAGCGGCGGTTAATGCGGAAATCTCGCCGCAAACACCAAGCCGGTAGCAGGCGTTTTCCATATTGGCGCCGGTGACGATCTTTCCATCCACCGATTCGATGGCGCAGCCGACGCTGAAGCCGGAATAAGGCGCATAAGCGCGAAGTGCGGCCTCGCGGGCGCGGGCGACAAGAGCGTGTTGAGTGAGGTGATCGGCCATCAGGCGATGCTATAAGGCTGACGTGCCATTGGCCAGCCTTCAGAGCGCGTCGGACAGGAGCCAGGCGCGGGCGGTGGTGCGATCTTCAAAGCACAAGGCATCGCGGCTGAGCAGCGCCCGGGTCAACTGCCCGCGCACCTGAGCTTCGTTGACCACGAAGGCAAGTCTGCGCGACTTATATTCGGGATCGCCGAGAATCGCCTGAAAGGCCATGACGATTTCCTTGGGCTGCTGGCGGAGGCCGGACAGGTCGTTGAGCGTGACATGGCGGTTGGCCGGCCAGCGAAGCGCACGATGCGCGTCCATGCGCGCGTCGAGAAAGGCCGCGACATCCTCCAGCGTGAACACGCCGCGCATGACGATCTCAATCAGCCCAAGCGATCGATCCAACACAAAGGAGAATTTGGCATTCATGACGTCATGATGATGCCATGGCAGAAACTACCAAGTCATTAAGGATATTCACTTTATCGCCCTGACCCGCCCTTGTCCGACCCGGAATAACGAAGCGCAAATTTGCAGAATCAAGTCCCTGCGACCGTGTTTGTCTGGGAGGCGAGCGATTTCACTTCGTTTGCTACGACGGCGAACCCCTTCCCGGCGCCCGACACCTGGATCGGAAGCATTGCGGTTTTGGCACAATGGCATCGATCAATTCGGTGACTTCGCCAACCTTGCCCGCGCGGAAGGCGTTTTATAACGGGATGCCCGATGACGAACGCCGGTCGGCGCCCTATTTAGGAAGGCGGTGCCTGCCTGTTCGGGCCCCCTCCCCTCCCTGCTCCATTAAAGAGGCCCCTTTCGATGCTCACCAAAGCCTATGGCGCCCATGCCGCCGACCAGCCGATCGTTGCGATGGACATCGAACGCCGCGAACCCGGCCCGCATGACGTGGCGATCGACATCGCCTTTTGCGGCGTCTGCCACTCTGATCTGCACACCGTCCGTTCCGAATGGGCGGGCACGCTATATCCCTGCGTTCCGGGCCACGAAATTGTCGGCCGCGTGCGCGCCGTCGGACCGGATGTGACCAAGTTCAAGGTCGGCGACACGGTGGGCGTGGGCTGCATGGTTGACAGTTGCCAGCACTGCGCGCCCTGCGCCGAGGGGCTGGAGCAATATTGCGAGACGGGCTTTGCCGGCACCTATAACAGCCCGACGCCGGACGCGCCGGGGCACACGCTCGGTGGCTATGCGCAGAGCATCACGGTGGATGATAAGTTCGTGCTGAAGATTTCGCATCCACAGGACCAGCTGGCCGCCGTCGCGCCCCTGCTCTGCGCCGGGATCACCACTTATTCGCCGCTGCGTCACTGGAATGTCGGCCCGGGCAAGAAGGTGGGCATCGTCGGCATTGGCGGCCTTGGTCATATGGGCGTGAAGCTCGCCCACGCGATGGGCGCCCATGTCGTCGCCTTCACCACATCGGAAAGCAAGCGTCAGGACGCGCTTGACCTCGGCGCCGATGAAGTCGTGGTATCGCGCAACCGCGACGAGATGAAAGCCCATACGGGCAGCTTCGATTTCATCCTCAACACTGTCGCGGCAAGCCACAATCTCGATGCCTTCACCGCGCTCCTGAAGCGTGACGGCACATTGTGCCTGGTCGGTGTCCCGGAACACCCCCACCCCACGCCCAATATCGCGGCGCTCATCTTCAAGCGGCGCGCCATCGCCGGATCGCTGATCGGTGGGATCGCGGAAACGCAGGAAATGCTCGATTTCTGTGCCGAAAAGGGCATCGTCGCCGATATCGAAATGATCGCCGCGGACGAGATCGACGCGGCCTATGAGCGGATGCAGAAGAGCGACGTCAAATATCGCTTCGTGATCGACAACGCGACCATGGGTTGAGCCTGTTAGGAGGGCCGTTGCGCACGGCCCTCCTAAGCCACCGCAGCCTCAACCGGCGCGCGTGCCGACCCCGCTGGGGACTTCCCTCAGCCCATAACGAAATACAAATTCTGGACAAGAAGGTGGCGGTGCTGCCAGTCTGATCACAACTCGTCTCCAAATTACAGTTGGTTCTTTTCGTTTCAGTCGTGATGCCGAATGGAAGTTCATATCCCAAAATTTTGACAGCCTATGACTGTTGACTGTTATCCCCATGAGAGCGATTCAGGCACAACGCGGGGTGAACATGGGCCATATGACTTATCTACTTACTCAGGACGAAACTGGCACGGAACACGTGCAGCAACTGAACGCCGCCGAATTTGCGCAGGAGTTTACGGTCTCCGAACAGAATCAGTTAGAAGGCGGCGAGACTGTTGTAAGGTTAACGCGGTTGGGCGCTTTGCGATTCACGAATATGGTCGTCGCAGCGCAAATAATGCGTGCGAAAGCAAGTAGACAAGCAAACCAGCCATAGGCGCCCTGTAGCCTCATGAGTAATTTAATTGGCATTTTGCAAAAGCGCCTCATCCACCCATGTTCCTACTGCATTACTCCCACTGAGGGATAGCCGCACATAGGTACGACGCGCATCAACCTGATCGTCAGTTTTGGTCACAAGCCCATAGGCAATCAGCCTGTTCAACCAGCGGAGAGCTGTCGTTGCGGGAACAGAAGCAGCGATACAGGCACTCGAAATCGAGACTTTTTTTTGCTCAAGGTCTGCCGCATATAGATCCACGAGGATGTCCCACGCCGGCTCCCCGAATAGATCGCCCGGTAGAAGTTGCTCTCGCAAGCGTCGGGTGCGGATATAGGTGCGCACCTTTCGCATTTTCTCCAAGCGATATCCTTCTGTATCGTAGGGCGAGGCCGAGGGTGGATCGAAGACCGTAAGAGCTTCAAGTTGCTTTACCGCTTGAGCAATACGCCGGGTAACAAGGCCCAATTCATTGCCAGTGTCAGCCACCAATGGCTCATCCCGGATTTTGTGCCCCTCGCTCATGCCGGAACGGTTTCCACGGCGCGCTCTTTGGAAGCCCCGCCCGGCGGTCCATCATGATGCCGGCTACCATGGCGAGCAGCCCCGGAACGCTCCAGAAGGACTGAAGCGCGAAATATATGGTTGGCGGCAGATCGCCCTGACCAATACGCGCTATATGGGTAACAATGCTCACCAGATGGAAGCCCGTTATCCATAGCGGCCAATATCGCTGGCTCCGAACCGCAACGATGCCTAAAGCCAATAGAAGAAGTACGTCGACGCCTAATACCGGCAGTTGGACATCTCGCCACTGGTGGCCCAGAGAGCCAGCTGGTATACTCAGCACTGCCGCTGAAATGATGAAGAAGGTTACCCATCGCCCTTCTTTCCCGCCTTCGAAGCATGCGTAGAGGCAGCTTGCGAACAAAAGAATTGTGAAAAGACCGTCCACCATCGCCTTTAGCCCAACACAGCATAGCCGGAGCGTCAAGGCGAGGCGGAACCAGAGTGAGACCGTACTGGTGGTTTCAAGCCTCTTGTCGCGCAACGGCCGTCAAAGTTTTCGAGGCGCTTGCATCGATGAAGAATTTTTGCGGACCGCCCCAGCAACCGTAATTCACAGTGGCGATATTACTCAAACGCTGGATAACGATCATTTGGCTGTGCGCATCGATCATATCTTTGCGGCCCTCTAGGATTTTGCCGTACCCGGTACTCATGCTCTGGAGCAGTTTTTGCTTGATTCGTGGATGCATTCCGGACTGAGCGGTTCCCTCTAAGACCGATACGGTAAGGCGCGCGCTGTTAAGAAGTGCGTCGTCGGTCGAGTGGAAGACGGTAACCATGTCGGCTGCAATAACCTGGCCAGCCCCTTCGGTTAGCTGAATCACAACTTTCCTCCTCGCGCTGGAGCGCAGCGCGTTAATGAATACAAAAATGTAGATGGGGCGACCTCAGGTCAGTGCGTAAAAACTCGCCTTGACGATCATCAACGCTGCGATGAACAAAAGCGCCCCGAACAGTGCGACATGGAAGACCGCTAAGATGGTTTGAGAAGTTGAAAGCGCATTTTCCTGCCCTCCCATCCGAGGGACGATCCAGGTCCAAACCCGGCGCCATCCCGATGGCTGTGTTGCAGGGACTTCATCTTCGACATCCAAGGCATGGACAAGCCCGGCTGATTGACTAGGCAATTTGTGCCTAGATGGGTCTGAATAGAGTTCGAGGTAAAGACGCGCAGCCTCGCCCTTATCTCGGGTTTGCAGCGCATTTTTCGCATCATTGATGTGGTTATTGACGGTAGAATCCGACAGCCCAAGATGGCGGCCGATTTGCTTCGCGGTGTAGCCCTGGGCGACAAGGTCAAGACAGTCCTTTTGCCGCTGGGTCAGTTTGGGAGGCGTGGATCCAAGCATGTTCGAGGTTAATGCTGTGCCTGACGCCAAAGCGTCAAGCCAGTCTAATCAGTGCGGTGAGGCATTCCTAATTCATACAATTCCGGCTTGGTTCCTTCAGCCTGAAACTGGTCGAACGCCATCTGCAGATAACATCCGACGACCGAAGTGCCCAAATTATCGCTGATAGTAAGCGCTGCCTCGATGAGGGTCTTTAACTCTTCACGACTGGCAGGCAGCCGATGCACCACGAGGCTATTCATGAACGGGTTCTAGCATTGGCGGCAAAAGAGCGAAACGCTCTTCTCATGCAAGCCGGCAAGGGATGTTATGTAAAATGCGGTTCGAGTTCTTGTGAAGCTCGCAGGTGCTTGGAGTATAAGCGCTGGGACGGGAGAACCGCTGCCACGCTGCTTCGTTTCTCACCCGCGTTCGCCGCAAACGCCTGCAACTAAGCACCCCCGCCGCTAAATCGATATGGTGGAGATGGATCTTGCGCCCCTACAGGGAATGATGACATCGGCGACCATCACGTCGCGCCGAAGAGCCGCAGGATTTGATTTGATATCCTTGTATTGACCCAGCATCGTCGCATTACAATGATCTAAAAGGGGCCTCTATGAGAAAATCTATAGCTTTGGCAATCACAGCTTTGATGACCTGCAATCCGGCTTCAGCACAAGGCAGCGTCAGCTGTAGTGGCGACGTCCAATACCTTGGCACGGGGAGTGATGGCAGCGTCTATGTAAATGTCGGGTGGGGAATCTGGGACATCTGTAGCGTTTCAGTAGAAAGGGCAGACATTACTCCCGATGCTTGCAAAACCTGGTATTCCTCACTGACGACAGCGAAACTTAGCGTGCGAAAGGTTGTCCTCTTCTTCAATCCTGCCCATCCCGCCAATCAAGGCGCTTCGGAATGTTCCGGGCTTGGCCATTGGGTTACAAGAGCACCCTATCATCTTGAGCTGCTGTAGCCTGCAGGCAGGCCATCATCCGGATCACGACTAGCCATATGGTGAAGTCGCTATACGAAGAAGCTAGCCCGGTCAGATCAATAAAGACTGGCCGTAGCATCGCAGCCTAAACCGGGGGAACATATGAAAAAATTTCTAAAGCACATGGTTGGGATTGCCTGCCTGAGTTTGGCAACGCCAGCTGCTGCTGAAGTCTACTGCTCCGGTTATGTCCGGAGCGCCTTCACGGATGGCGGGGGAAATGTGGTAGTTTCCCCAGAATGGCATCCGGATTGGCTGCAGATATGCAATTTGAACGAGAGCTGGAAAGGGATATCTCCCCAGATCTGCTGGTCGTGGTTCAGCCAGATCCAGAACGGCATGGCCAATAATCAGACCAATTATTTCTATTATGCCTTGCCGAGCCAGACCGCCTGCAACTCTTTGCCAACCTATGGGCAAGCACCTGCCCCAGGATATATTATGAACGTTCGGAACGCTGGCAGTTCCTTAACCGCAGCCCCGATGCCGGCACCGCCGGGCTCGAACCATAAACAACAATAGCTAGCGCAATCAAAGCGGCACGACAGCAGGACTAACTTAGGAAGACCAGCTATCGTGCCGCCGGTAATGCTTGCAGGCTGACCGAGGATGCGTCTGCGGTGGGCATTACGTATTCCGCGCGCGGACTATCCCGGTAGATTGGCATTGTGGAACAGCCGGAAGGCGGGAGATCTGGATAATGGATCACCACAATTCGCCCCCGTTGGACAGCCTCGTTCAGCTGCGCAAACCACCCCCAACAGGTTTGAGCTTCCACGCCTTTCCAAGCAACATTCAGATTGCAAATGTCAGTCCATTCATTGCGCCAGCTCGATTTAATCATAACCTGGCCATCGGAATAGGTGAGAGCAGCTGAGATTGTGCCTAAGCAGTAGGCTTGCGCGTGCGCCGTGCCCGCCTGCGCGATCAGGCTAGATGCCACGATTAGAAGTATTCGTTTTCGCATCTCAATCCTCGCTTATGTTACATGACAGACATGCAGAAGTTTATGGCCGAATATTTGCACATTCCTATAGTTCGGCAATAAAAGTGAATAAAATCAATTAGGATGGCTAAAGTGCAGCGCCCTCTATACAGACAAATAGTGTATGTCCTATGATTGGCATGGTGTCCACTGAAGAATATTTCGGTTCTCAAAGGGCAGGTGGCATTAAAAGGGGGGAACCATGGCATCTTTGCTAAAGCAGCTGGGTATGGCGGCAAGCATAGCTGGCGGCGCCTTAGGCTTGTCGCCAGTCTCAGCGAGCGAAACCACGGCATACAAATATGACGCCTTGGGCCGCCTGGTGCAGACGAATGTGTCTGGGGGAGCCAATAATGGCCTTGCAAATCAAATCAGCTATGATCCGGCAGGAAATCGCGAAAATTATCAGACAACGGGTGCAAAGCCCCGAACGCGCAAAGTTATCGTACTGCCTTTGAACGGCTATACGATCATACCCCTGCCCTGAGACCAAGCTGCGCTTGAATCTTTTTTTTGGGGGGGGGCATAGGATGTTACGATTTTTGCAGATTTTAGCAGCAGCTATGATGGCGCTGCTTCCTCATTCGGGACTTGTCGCTCAAACTTATAACGGCAACGCGGTTGTCAAAATAACGGGCGTCTTCACTTACACCACCAGCAATTACGTCCTGTTCACTGTGGAAGAAAAACCTGCCGGAATCGCCTGCGAAAAAGCCTATTTTGGCCTTCCTTTGAACATGACCGATGCCGCGCGACAGATTGTCGTAGCTCGCTTGCTTCTCGCTTACAGTCTCAAAGAACCTGTAAATATCGGATTTGACGCGACCGGGCCCTGTATAGCGGACGAATTTATCTGGGTCGCCCGCGTTGGTTAAGGAGAGTTTCCGGATATGAAACGCACCGCTAGCATAGCTATACTTTCGCTTTTCATTGTGATGTCATCTACTGAGCCGCTCCGGGCCGCTAACGATACACTGTTCATTCCAAATGCTGCGGATGTGAAATGGGCCATTCACGGTGATCGCGTTTACTTCCGAAATTTAGATGAATTTGACGCCGGATGGCTCGGCTGTTGCTATAATTACTATGTTGATCTCAACACTGACAGCGGCAAAGCCATATTCTCTGCGTTTCTTAGTAAACACATGGCCGCTCAAGCGCTCAAAATTTACGTTGAGGAGAAGGGTGTGAAAAGCCCCATTCTCATGATTGGAAATTGGGATTGAGCATTTGCGATCACTGCCTTGGCTGAACGCGAGCGATTCGGCGAGGTGGTTTTATCAGCCCGGTGGTCGTGCCTTGCAGCTTACGCAAAGTCGATCATTTCAGGCTAGCGCGGTGTCAAACCTAACATATCGAGACAAGAACTATGCGAATTCTCGTACCCTTGCTTGTAAGTCTCGGCTTAATTTTAACGTCGCCAGCCTCTGCGAATTATTGCGGTGGGACAGGGCCGGCACTGCGTATTCTTACGTACCGCGATGGGAGTGTCCTGGTGCAAACCGATTGGCGAGGGGACTTCATCCAGATTTGCAACCTGAACCAGGAATGGAAAGGAGTGTCGCCAAGCACGTGCTTTGCCTGGATGTCCAAAATCACTAACGCTGTTGCAACCGCTAAACGCACTGGCTTCTATTATGACGAAAGCAGCCCAGGTTTTTGCGCGACAGTGCCAACCTATGGCTCAGCTCCATCCCCCGCGTATGTTGACGTCGCACCCTGACAA
Source organism: Allosphingosinicella vermicomposti (assembly GCF_003012815.1). Classification (GTDB taxonomy): domain Bacteria; phylum Pseudomonadota; class Alphaproteobacteria; order Sphingomonadales; family Sphingomonadaceae; genus Allosphingosinicella; species Allosphingosinicella vermicomposti. The sequence continues at coordinate 45,307 of NZ_PXYJ01000003.1, forward strand.
ACTGATCAAATCTTCAGTTAACAAGCTATTGTTTGGAGGCCCGATAAGATTTTTCACTTTCAGCCTCGCCTTGGCCGCATGTCTTTCACCAGCGCCCGCCGCTGCGTCTAGCTTCATATGCTCGGGCAATGTACAGCGTCTTGGCAGCGGAAACACCCTTACGATTGATATTGGACACGGCGTGTGGTCGATCTGCAGTCTGGAGATTAGCTTAGGGGGAATTGACCCTCGTTCGTGCGCCGCCTGGTATGCTTTGTTTACGTCAGCTAAAATGACGCAGCATCCAGTCGCGCTTTATTTTGCTACGACCCATCCTGCCAATCAAGGAGCAGTTGACTGCACAGCTCTTGGCAACTGGACAGAAAGAACCCCCTATTTTGTGGAGCTGGCAACTTCGCCTTCTTTGAAGGCAGAATTACCACCGCCACCGCCATCTAAAGCGCGCTAAAGCGCATAGGAGGTAACTCGCGACTGTAGTTGGCGGGCGCGCGCGCACTCACTGTAAATAGTTGCTTGCCCGCAAAATCCTGCCGCAGGGCGGCAAGGCTCAATCCCCGAAAGTTTCCATCAACCTTGGTAACTGCAGTCACGATGCCAGCCTGGCTCACATTGACGGTCAGGATTATCACACCCTTTGTCCGGGGATACTTTCGCAAGAGGGCCGATTGCAGCTCCCTGAAGTTGGTTTCAATAAGGTGAGAACTGCCTCCCGGGTCAGGACGCGGTGGGGCAGAATATGAAGACTGAGCATCTCGCATTGGCGCTGCGCCTGCATAGGGATCATATCCCCCGCTACCCGCCCCTGTTCCATCATTGCCAGATCCTGCCTGAGCACCGATTGAGACCGAGCCTGACGTCGTCACTGCGGCCGCTGCTGAAGGTGCCGATTGAGAAACAGGTTCGGATCGAGGCAACTTTATCGACACCATGCTCCATTCAACCGGCAGCGTGGTGGAGTCGGAAAGGTCGATTTCAGGCTTAGACGGGGCCTGCTCCTTAGACACCGCGTTTGCTGATGCTGCGGGCGTAGAAGTGGCTGCAAGATCCACGACGGTTAGAAATCCGCCCGCGCTCCCCAAATTTTCCTCAGGTCGCTCGCTCACGTCCAGGCGCGATACAAACCACCATAAGATCGCGGAATGGATTAAAAGAGAGATCGCAACAGCGCCCACGCGAAACACACGAGGGTCGTGAGCTTTTCCCGAAAACGCCCTTACTGATGGCGCGGATATAGAGGCCCGAATTGACGGACAAAAGTCGAGCTCGACGAATGCCATCTACCCTTTCCCCCCAAGGCCTTCGGCATAGCCTCATAACCAAATAAATAAAATGCACTAGACGGCGCGAAAACTACTGGCCGATTGATCAGTGTCGCGATAGCATTGCGACGGGGAATGGGGGCAAGTTTTCGTGGACGTCTTGGCGACATTATTGGTCGACAAGGGGCTGGTCAGCGCCTCTGATGTTACGCGCGCGCAGGAAATTTCTGCCCAAACGCGTAGCCGCATGTCATCGGTCCTGGTCAAACTTGGCCTTGTGTCGGAAAGCGACCTCTTAAGCATTCAACAGGACCTGACGGGTCTGCAGGTCGTCAAACGTGCCGAATATCCTGACACTCTCCCGGAAGCGGACGGGCTCATGCATGCCTTCCTGGCTCGCCATGCAGTCATTCCTCTGACGCTGGAAAACCGCACCCTAACGCTAGCCATGGCCGACCCTCATGATGAGATCGCTGCGCAGGCCGTTGCTTTTGCTTATGGCGCAGAGGAGGTCGTTCGGACGCTCACCACCTTCTCTGATGTGGAAGACGCGCTGGGCACGGATAATGTCGAGTTCGATGTCGAAGGTGGGGCCAGCGCCGGCGCTGCTGCAGACCTTGAAAGGCTCATTGAAGGCGAAAGCGATGCGCCGATCATACGCCTCGTGCAGCGCCTGATCACGAATGCAGTCAATCGTCGTGCTTCGGACATTCATATCGAACCGATGGCTCGGCATCTCTGCGTCCGCTACCGGATCGATGGCCGCCTAAGCGAAGTCGAACGGCATCCCGACAATATTGCTGCGCCAATTGCTTCGCGCATCAAGGTCATGGCAGGTCTCGATATTGCGGAAACCCGGCTTCCCCAGGACGGGCGTCTCCGAATGGCAGTGCGCGGCCAGGACGTGGACGTCCGCGTCGCCACCTCTCCGATTGCCCATGGCGAAAGTATCGTCCTGCGTATTTTGGGTAGAACAGAAGTGCCGCTCGATCTCGATCGGCTCGGTCTTCCAGCCGTCGCGCTTGCCAAATTAGGCCGCGCGCTCGAGCGCCCGCACGGGATCATCCTGGTGACCGGCCCCACAGGCAGTGGAAAGTCGACCACGCTTTACGCAGCGATCAATCGACTGAAGAGGCCTGACGTCAAGATATTGACCGTTGAAGACCCGGTGGAGGTGATCCTTGAAGGGGTCAACCAGGTTCAGGTCAAACCGGAAATCGACCTTAGTTACGCGGCAACGCTTCGCGCCTTTTTACGGCAGGATCCCGATATTTTGATGATCGGCGAAATCCGCGATCATGAGACAGCCGAAATCGCCATGCGGGCTGCGCTTACCGGCCATCTCGTCCTTTCTACCCTTCATACAAATAGCGCGATTGGCGCTTTCACGCGCCTTAAGGATATTGGCGTTGAACCCTATCTGACAGCCTCCACGGTAATTGCCGCGATCGCACAGCGCCTCATCCGCAGCCTGTGCGAAGAATGTCGAGTTGCGCGCGCACTAAAAGCCAATGAAACGCTGCTTTTCGAGAAGACAGGTATTGAGGCTCCGGCTTTGGTCTATGAACCGGCGGGCTGCATCAGCTGCGCCCATAGTGGCTATCGAGGCCGGCTACCACTTATGGAAATCGTTGAAGTCGACGAGCCGCTTCGGGATCACATCCGCAGTGGCCATACAGAAGCCCTTGCAGCGTCGAGCGATGCCGAAAGCCTTTTGGGCCATGGCCTTTCTTTGGTCGCCAAAGGCCGGACATCTCTCGCCGAGGTAGAACGAGCGGTTCAGCTCGGATGACGGAATTTCGCTGCATAGCCATTTCCTCTGAAGGCCGAGAGATCCGCCGCGTTGTCGAGGCGGGATCAAGCAAGAGCGCGGCCGCGCGCCTTATCGCTGATGGCCTGACGCCTCTGGAGATCAAGAGCGGAGCGCTGAGCCTCGCCGATCGCCTCAATCAACCGATCCGGATTGGAAGTGGCATCGGCCTAGCCGAGCAATCCCTCATACTGACTCAGTTGGCGACGCTGAATACGTCCGGCCTGCCGGTCGATCGATCGCTTGATCTACTCCGCGAGCAATCGCCGCGACCCGCTCAGCGCGACTTTCTCGCGCAAGTCCTTGCTGGTGTTCGCGCAGGCCAGGGATTGGCTCAAGCGCTCGAACGGCAGAACATCTTTCCGGATTATGTGATCGGCGTTTTGCGCTCGGCGGAGAAGTCGGGCCAATTAAGCGAAGCCCTGACAGCGCTGGCAACACGCATGACTGAGACGGCGGCTACGCGCCGTCAGCTCATTACCTCTCTTACTTATCCCGCTGCAGTTTTTGCGGCCACCATCATCGCCCTTGTCCTTGTTCTTACGGTCGTCGTGCCTCAGTTCGAGCCGGTTTTTGCAGGCGAGGAAGAGCGTCTGCCTAATTTAACCCGGGCTGTGCTTGCCCTGTCTGCCGCGGTCACAGATCATGGCCTGATTGCTTTAAGCGCTTTGTTGGCAGTCGCTATCTTGGGCTTCGTGCTTCTACGCACTGGCCTCTCAAAAGTCGCGACTTCCAGATTCCGGCATCGAATTCCCGGCCTCACGCTTCGCGATCAATATCTTGCCGCAGAATTTACCGGTCTGCTTTCTACTCTTGTTGGGAACGGTGTGACCGTAATTGCAGCTTTGCCGCTCGCGCGGAGTGCAATTGGAAGCCGGCGCTGGCGCGGGCATATCAGAGAGGTCGAGCAGCGAGTTCGGGAAGGTGCCTCACTGTCCTTGGCTCTGGCAAGCGGCGCCTTTGTCCCACGAACGGCCGTTCGGCTGATCGAAGTCGGCGAACGCTCAGGCCAGCTCGCAGAAACCTGTCAGAAAGCCAGCCGGATCATGGGCGATGGCGCACGTGCACGGATCGAGCGCATCGTCAGCCTGGCCAATCCAATCGCGATCGTCAGCCTTGGCGGAATTGTCGCGCTGCTCGTGGCAGGCGTCATGCTCGGAATTTTTGCAATCGGGGATTTTGCCGGATGAAGAGGATCGTCAAACCGGCAGCTGGCTGCTCGGATAACGAGCGCGGCTTCACGCTAATGGAAATGCTCGTCGTCCTGGTGGTGATCGGGATTATCGCCGCGGTGGCCATCCCGCAGGTTATGGGGCTTTTGGAAAGCGCAAAATATAAGGCCGCACGCATCCAACTCGAAACGCTAAATCAAAGCCTAGCATTTTATCATCTCGACACCGAAAGCTATCCCACAACCGAGCAGGGCTTGGCCGCCCTCTGGCAAGCCCCGCCGCAAATGGATCTTTGGAACGGCCCATACGTCCGCCAGGAACGGCAACTGCTCGACCCATGGGGCAAGCCCTTCGTTTACCGATCACCGGGCAAGAACAGGCCGTTTGACCTTATGACCCTTGGCGCTGACGGCAAAGAAGGGGGGACTGGCGATGACGCAGATCTTAACGCCATCAAATAGGCAGGACGCCGGCTTCACGCTTATTGAATTGCTTGTGGTCCTTGCGATCATGAGCTTTGCTGCGGTGATCGCAATCAGGAGCTTCGACGCTCGGCCAGGCAGCCTGGCGCGCAAAGAAGCGGCAGCAAAGCTGATCGCGGCCATCAAGAATGCGCAGCGGGAGGCAATCCGGTCGCAATCGCCCAAAGAGATCATGCCCGCTGCAATTGTTGAGGGTGTAGAAACCGAGCTGGTCCTGACTGGCGCTTCCGACTCTATAATTGTTTATCCAGATGGCTCTTCCAATGGCGCCTCGATCAGCCTTGGCGGACGGTCGCTCCTGCGCGTGGAATGGCTAACAGGAGCAGTCGATGTTTCCTGACCGCGAAAGGGGCTTCACGCTCATCGAAGTGCTCGTAGCGCTGGTACTCGTCTCCTTGCTGCTTGGCATTGTGATGAATGCCGCCCTCCTCGCCAAAGAACGGTCAAACAGGGCAGCCCGGAAAACTGAAGCGCTGACCCTTGCCAAGGATCTCGTGATCAATCGAGCAGCGGAGGCCGTTGCCCTCGGCCGCGCTGAAGGCGAACAAAATAAGTTGGGATGGCAGGTTCACGAAACGCCGGTCGCGAGCGATCCGCGCGGTTTGTTCGTGTTGACGAGAATAGAGGCCATAGTACGGAACGAACGCGGCCAGATTCTCGCATCTCTTAGCACGCGCAAACTAAAAGGCGTGACGCCATCATGATGCGCGAGGAGGGCTTTACGATCATCGAGCTCCTTGCTGCTATGGTGGTGGGATCATTATTGCTCGTCGCTTTAAGCTGGAGCGTGGGCAGCCTGGCGCGCGAGCTTCGAGCCTCGTCGGAAAAGCCAAAACAGCAACTCGAAAAAAGGGCGTCGTCATTAGCGACTCTTATTGAACAAGCTCTTCCCCAAAAAGACGGAGCAACCGCGATAGTTGCGGAGCGGGAACGGCTGATCCTAGTGACTCCGCCGCCCGCAGCGCTCGGCGCAAACGGACCGCTTCAGCTCACGCTGCGGGTAGAAAGCCGGGGGGGCGGACAAGCCCTCATCGCGCAATTTAAAGCAACAGGAGACGGCACGCCATTGCCAGCACCTGCCAATGAGAATCTTCCCTTGGTGCAGGGCTATCGCGAAATCTGGTTCGACTATGCGCGTGGAAGCGAGGGGAGAGCCTCCCAACTACGGCGTGTGACGATTAATTTCCGGGACGATAAGGATGAGGTAACCCGGCTCTCTGCTATCCCGCGCACCAATAGTAGCGGCGCCTGCCGCTTTGACCCGATTTCTATGTCATGCAGAGCCTGACCGCGGTTCAGAATGTGGCCAGTGCCTCTGCCGATGCGTGGCATTGGTGGGTGGGCGAACTATCCGCCATGATTCCTGAGAGACTGAAAGCTAGGTTTCGACCTTCCCGCTCCAGCCAAATTCACTTACGGACCGATGCTGTCGAAATCCTGGTCTTGGAAGCCGACGGAGATGGCCGACGTTATGGCGACGCCCGGTCTTTGGAAATGCTGGACGAAGCAGCTTGGGCAGAGCTCTTGCTTCTTATCGATGGCACCAAGCCTTTCGTAATATTGAGCCCGCCAGATTGCTTTGTAACGGAAGTTCGACTGCCTAGGGCTGCTCAGCAGCGTCTGCGCTCCGCAGTTGAATTGCAGATGTGGCAAATCTCTCCGCTAGATCCCTCCATCGTGAAGTGGGAGGCACAAGTTCTGGAAGCGGATGAGCAGGGCCTGATTGTTCAAGTCGGTATGGCACGGGCCACGCGTATCGAAGCCATCCAATCTGCCTTTGAACTAAATGGCCTGGACGTGCCTGCTATCCATGCCCGGACAGCCAGCAGCATAATCAAGATCGCTTCGGGTCGTGCGGGAAGTTATGGAGCAGCAAAGCTCACGGATCGCAAGATCTGGCTCATCGCGTTCGCGCTAATTTGCTCGATCCCCTTCACGATCGCAGGCGGAGCGATGTTGTTAAGCTCGGCTGCGCAGGATGAAATTGCGGAACTTCAAGAGACCGTAGCGCCTCGCCTGAAAGCTGAAAGAGAAGCGCGAAATGCAGAGACGGTGCGCCGCGCACTTCGCCTCATTCTTGCACCGCCGCAGGTGGGAGCCATCGTCGAGGAATTAGCCGCTATTTTACCCTCTACGGATCATGTCCAAGCGTTGGAAAAAGGTTCAGGGCGTGAGGTGCAGATCATTGCCGAAGTGGCAGATACGGATGCAGCCGATATAGCACTCGACGGCTCGGAATTTCTTGCCAATCGCGAAACGGTTGATGTCACTCCAACCGACACAGATCGCATGCGTGTTACATATAAGGTGCGTATCCAATGATGAGCACCTTCTCGCCATTAACACGGCGCATCGTTGCGCTCGGCATTCTTTTCCTGGGCCTTAGCGGGCTCATCAATCTTGTGATCATTCCTGTGGGCGCTCTAGTGTCTGATAGTGTATCCGAGCTGCGCGACACCCGCTTTGGCCTTCAACGTTTAAAGGCGATCGAAGCACGACCATTACCAAAGCCTGGCGCGACGGTGCCGACCAGCTTTTACATCAATGCGCCATCACGAAAAATCGCGGGTGATGTGCTGGCCAGCAAAATTAGCGAGGCCGCTGGTCGGTACCAAATTCAGATTGCGAATATCAGCTTTCATCCAGCGAGCTTGAACGAGCAGCCTACTTTGAGCCTGTCTTTCTCCGCTTCTGGCGAACAAACTAACCTGCTGTCGTTCCTGCATGAGCTGGAGAATGGCGCACCAATTGTCCGCTTTTCCGCTTGGTCCATTTCATCGCAGCCGGCGCCCAGCCCTGCACCTGCACCTGCACCTGCACCTGCACCTGCACCTGCACCTGCACCTGCACCTGCACCTGCACCTGCACCTGCACCTGCACCTGCACCTGCACCTGCACCTGCACCTGCACCTGCAAACTTAAATCAGACTGTTCAACTGACTTTTTCAGGCACGGCGACGATAGTGTGGATTAATCAAGGATGAGCCTCATTGACTTGCGATGGGCGTGGGCAGCGGGCGCTGCGCTTGGTGCGATCGCTATTCCCGTCGCCGTTCTTCAGCAGCCGCAATCGGATCGATCCGGCTCCGCTTTTACCCCTACCTTGACGAAGTTTGAGGCACCTGAGCAGGTCAGCCTTTCCCTTGCTTTGTCAGCTCCTCTTTTCTCTCCCTCGCGGAGCGTCCCCGATCCTGTTGATGTTACGGCGGCAGCTGACAGTACGACCACGCCTGCACAGGCTGCCCCTCCTCCCGTACTGGTTGGGATCGTTGGGCGAGCACGAGGCAAGAGTGTCGTGCTCATCAAGAAGAATGACGGCACCACAGTCACCGCCTCTTCCGGCGAGGATGTGGATGGATGGCAGGTCGGAAAGATCGGGCGTGACCGTGTCAGCCTCATTATGAACGGTGAACATGTGGAGGCAGTTTTGGGCTTCGCCAACAAGCCGCCTCCTGGAAACACCCCACAATCGACGCAGCCCTCTCCGCCGATCTCCCCTCAGCAAACCGAAGCGCAGCCGCAGACACCAGGACCATCTTCATGAAGTTCGATCATACATTAATTCGCCTGTCCGTTTGCGCGTCTTTATTGAGCAGCTCTGCGCTCGCTCAAACGGCTGATAAAGCCCCAGCGAAGCAAAGCGCTTCGATGAAATATGACACACGCAACGGCTATAATCTTGCCTTCGTGGAAGCCGACGTCCGACGTGTCGTGGATGCAGTTCTGGGCTCAATGCTCTCTCTCGACTATAATGTTGATCCTTCTATCCAGGGCAACATCACACTTCGGACAAGCCAGCCTGTCTCTAAAGACTCCCTCATACCCCTCCTTGAATCGGCATTAGGGTCAGTCAACGCAGTGCTTATCGCACAGGGCTCATCCTATCGCGTTGTGCCGCGTGAAGCAGCGCGTAGCCGCGCATCATTCTCTTTAGGAGGCGAAAGCTCGTCTCCGGCAGCGCCCGGCTATGCGACCGAGGTCGTCAGCCTCAAATACGGAAGCGCGCGTGAGATCGGGCGTCTACTGGAACAGTTTCTAGGTAAAGAAATCGTAGCCGGGACAAATAATCCGATGAACCAGGTGCTCGTGAGCGGCACCGGTGAGGAACGGGCGGCGGCACGCGATCTGATCCAGAAATTCGATGTCGACACGATGGCCGACATGAATTTCGAACTCTATCGCCTCGAAAATGTCGATGCCGATACTCTTCTTGCAGAGCTCGAAAAGGTGTTCGCACCGCCCTTTGACATCATCGGCTCTCGCGTTCGCGTCGTGCCCTTGGGGCGCCTGCGGTCGGTGCTCGTCATCGCCCGCGACCGGGGCGACTTTGCTCGCGTTGAGCCGTGGATCAAAAGGCTCGATGCCGGGGGTTCTGGAAAGCGTAAGCTCTATAGCTATTCGATACAGAATGGTCGCGCGCGCGACATCGCAACCTCTCTTCAACTCGTCATGGGCGGGAGTGGCAGCGGTGATGGGCCATTATCCACGCCGACACCTTTGGTAGACAACTCACTCAGCGCCGAAGGCGGCGCCGTAAGCGTTGAGCCTGAAGATGCCATTGGCGCGCCAACGCGTCTGCCGGGCTCGTCGACACCACTTGTCAGCGGTGGCAACGGGCCGCGCATTGTCCCTAACGACCACAACAATTCTCTTCTGATCTACGCCAATGGCGAAGAATATGAATTCATCAGAGAAGCTCTCGACAGGCTGGATCAGCCCGTGCCTCAGGTCTTGATCGAAGCGACCCTTGCAGAGGTCACCCTCACCAACGATTTCCGCTTTGGCGTTAATTTCCGCGCTTTTGGCGGAAATGACAGCGTCACGAACAGCGGCACATCGAGTGGTACGCCAGCAGCAATCTTCCCAGGCTATTCGGTGTCCTTGATCGGTTCGTCTGCTCAGGCTGTTCTCAATACCCTGCAGTCGCGCACAAACGTCCGGGTTTTGTCTGCTCCCAAGCTCATGGTCCTCAACAACCAGACGGCAACCCTGCAGGTCGGCGACCAGGTACCAATCGTAACGCAGCAGGCCCAGAGCGTCGCTTCTCCGGGCGCGCCAATCGTCAACACGATCGAATTGCGCGATACCGGGGTCATCCTGAAAGTTACGCCACGCGTCAACGACAGCGGCACTATTACCCTCGATATCGCGCAGGAGGTGAGCGACGTTGCTGCGACCACGACGTCGGGTATTAACTCGCCCACGATCCAACAGCGCCGGATCGCTAGCACAGTATCCACGCGAACGGGGCAGATGGTTGCTCTTGGCGGTCTTATCAGGGATCGCACCACCGCCAGCAAATCGGGCTTGCCCTTCTTTAGCCAATTGCCCGTTGTTGGCGGTCTGTTCGGCACCCAAAGGGATGAGGGATCAAGAACAGAGCTGATCATTCTTCTTACCCCCACCCTCATCCGTTCTCCTGATGAAGTTCGCAGCATTGTCGACACATTGATCAATGGCCTGGATGAAGTTCAGCCACTGATCGCTCAGGGGCAAAGTGGACAGGCCAGTGACGCTGCAGCGCCCAATTAAGACAGGAGAGCAGGGCTATATTCTGATCACTGCGATATGGCTGCTGCTGTTGGCGGGATCAATCGCCGCCCTGCTCGTGCTTCGGAGCCTTACGACTGCAGCCGATGCCGCGGATCGACAAGAGCGAGTCGAAAACCAGTTGATACTTGAGGCTGGATTTGAAACGGTATTTGCGGACCGCCTCGTCAATGGCATCTCCAGTCCTTGGTGGCTTTTGCCGGCCGAAGGTAGGGTGACACTCGACGGCGCCTCAGCTCATGTTCGACTGACCAGCGAAAGTGGGCGGATCGATATTAACGAAGCAGAACCGGCTTTGATCGCGGCCGCGCTCCAGGGGCTTGGTGTTAGTTCCGCATCACGCGATCGCTTCCTTACCCGCCTTCAATCCCTGCGAGCCCAAAAGCAATTAATCAGCTCGTTCGCCCATCTGCGCCAGATTGAAGCAGAAGCAATCGACCAGTCGATATGCCTGGAGGAGCATTTCACCTTCACGTCGGGACTCGTCGCACCGCGACGCGATCACATGTCTGCGGGATTGAGCCGAGCGCTCGGATATAGCTTAAGTAGCAGTCAAGCTCCTGCCGAAGCGGGTGCGGCTCTACGCGTTCAGGTCCGGTCACCTGTGGGACAAACTTTGATCGCAGTGGCTCGGTTTTCTTCTGATCAACAAAACCCGCTAGCAATGAGCAGTTGGTCGACTGATCACCAATGCATCAACAGATAAATAAAACTTAGTTCATTATCGAGGTTCAATTGAGCGTGTGCTTTATCGAGACGCGAAAGTTCGCTTCTCAGATGATCGAATCAGTCTGTGGCGATAAGTGGCTTGGGATAAGATTGTTAACTGCTATAGCCGTTTAAATTACCTGGAGGTGAGGCGATTTATGGATAAGGATCAGATGACTGAACTCGACAATGCGAAAGAAACGCTGATCACGCTGACCGCGGACATCGTCTCGGCGCACGTCAGCAACAACAGCGTTTCGGTCAACGATCTTCCGCAGCTGATCCAGAATGTTCATGCCGCTCTTGCAGGCCTTGGCAGTGCCGCCGCCGAGCCGGAAGTCAAGCAGGCCCCGGCCGTATCCGTGCGCGCTTCGGTGAAGCCCGATTATATCGTCTGCCTGGAAGACGGAAAGAAGCTAAAGATGCTGAAGCGTCACCTGATGACGCATTACAACATGACTTCGGACGAATATCGCCAGAAGTGGGGTCTTCCGGCCGATTACCCGATGGTTGCACCGAATTATGCCGAGCAGCGCCGTTCGCTCGCGAAGAAGATCGGCCTCGGCACATCGCGCCGGACCAAGAAGTAAAAATTGCGTGCTGTCGGAAGCCAGACTGTGATGCTGGGCTCAGCGATCGAAGCGAAGCGGCGTTCATCATTGTTAGAAAGTCGATAATCCGACAATCGGCTGAGCATCATCGTTGACCCAATGTTGCCGCTCGATCGTGCAGGGCTAGGGTCCGTACTCAATTAGAGAGCGGTGGTGACGGGATGGCATTTGTTGTCTGGCAAGGAGAGAGGAGGGAGCGATGCTCATGCATCGTGACCGACGAAGCGACGCTGCCAGGCGGCAAAGGACGGCCCGCCGCTGTGCGGTCGTGTGGAGATCGCTTTTGGGTGCGTCGATCGCCTTGATCGGGCCGTTCAGGCCCGCCCTTCGGCTCTCTCCTGGGTGCTGTCAGTTTAATGCTAACTTGTCTCTGATTTTGGGCGCGGGGGCAAGATTGTGAAGTCGATATCGTACAAGCGGCATCGCTTTCCGCCGGAGGTAATTACCTACGCGGTGTGGGCGTACTTCAGATTCACGATGAGCCTTCGCGATGTCGAGGATCTTCTCGCGGAACGTGGCATCGACGTCAGCTATGAAACCATCCGTTGCTGGTGTCTGAAATTCGGTCCGCAGATCGCAAAAAACCTGAAGAAGCAGCGCCCCGCCGCCGCACGCATCTGGCATCTCGATGAGATGGTGGTCTCAATAAACGGTAAGCGGATGTATCTGTGGCGAGCGGTCGATGCAGAGGGCGAGGTGCTCGACATGCTGATGCAAAGTCGAAGGAACGCCGGCGCCGCGACGAGGCTGATGAGGAAGCTGCTGAAAAACCAGCCGATGCCGCCTCAGGAAATCATTACTGACGGCCTTAAATCCTATGGTGCTGCCCTGCGAAAGTTAGGGATGGACCACCTGCACCGAGCGGGGAGGCTTCGAGAAAACAACCGAGCTGAGAACTCGCATCTGCCGATCCGACGAAGAGAGCGAAAGATGCAGCGCTTCAAATCCGCAGCCTCAGCCCAGAGATTCCTCTCCACCCACGCAGCCTTTTACAACACCTTCTACACCCAACGACACCTCACCTCCCGACGCACGCTGCGGACCCTCCGCGGCGAGGCTCAGGCTGCCTGGGCACGGGCAACAATTGCGGCTTGAGATGATCTGTTCAGGCCTAAATGCGTCTTGAAGAGATTAACCTGACAGCCCCGTGGTGGCTGCTCGAGCTCTTGCCAAAACATGTTCGGTGGCGGGAGTGGCCTAGGCGATCTTTTCTAGGGCGGTACCTGCCCGCCGGCGAGCCGCGCGTCATTCCGAACGATGCAGAAATCCACGGATCGGTGTGGGAACGGCGAAAGCTCTGTTCAGGCTACTCGCCGCCGAATTTGCCAGCCTCAACTGCGCGGTAGTCTAAGGAAGATTGGCAAACACCGCTACTTGAGGCCAAGATAGTTGCGAGGCACAGTCGGCACGACGAGAATAATACTATCAGTGCAGAATCTCTCCGCTTCAAATTTTCCGATTAAATTCAGTAATATCGCCTGATGATAAGGATATGTTGCTGGACACCTACTCAGTAACTGAGGCAGATCGTTTACAATCTCATATCCAAGACTGGTGGTGCGGCGTTATATAGATATTATAGGATTCAAGTCTCAGGGGGGCAATGATGACTATGTCACGTTTTCATTTGAGTTTGTTCAATTTTCTATCCTTTTATGCTGTATATTCTGCCGAGGCGCAGACGTTGCCTCCCCCCATTGAGAATCCGGTTCTCGACAATCATGGCGTAGAGCTGAAGAGCGGGCGCTATGGCGGGCTCAGCGTGTCTCTTATTTCCATAGGAAGCGATCAATCCTCCCTGTCTCGGGTTTATGCTCCTCAAAATGGCCGAGAGATGCTCACGCAGGCGATCACAAATCATCATTATTCTATTGACAATCACAGCAACGCTCCGAATGCACGTGATGACTATGAAGTAGTAACAATTCGACATCCAAAGGGCAGCAGCAGTTTTCGTCGCAAGCCAGGCACGTTAAGTTGGTCACCGGATTATGCTACCGGGGAGATTTTTGTTTCAGGTCAAAACCACTGGGATAATTGGGTCTTTACAGACAAGTATGGCACGAAAGTTCAAGACAATAGGATTACATATCCAGATGGCCGGGAAATTTTGGGGGCCGGAACATCCTCGAGAGGAAACCTTCCGGTAGTTGGTGATATTTTTGATGTTCGAAACAATTTTGGATTTCGGTTGCGCACGACCAATCAACGTCCAGAGTTTGTGATACAGGCCATTAATATGGCTTCGGACTATTGTGATACCGATCTTACAAAGCAATGTCAGGGGCTGCAAAGCGCACGGTCGGCTTTGGTGCAGAGGCCTTCGCGCTCGCAAGTTGTGCTGACAAATGCAGCTGGAGATTCGACCCAAGTAACGCTTGAGCCAATTGAAGCGTTCGACTCCGAGCCCACTTGTTTGAGGACAAATCCCAATGACCCGTGTCAATGGCACGGTATTAAATGGACTCATTATTATCTGAGCCAAGTGATTTTTTCGGGCTCAACAAGCCCCGATATAGCTATGTCGTATATGATCGCTGGCCTTGAGTCGGGGAGCGCGACCCACAATGAAATATTAGTAGACCATTTAAATGTGAATGGCATATCCGTTGACTACAATAGCGACCTTTGGCCAGCGGGGAATTGGGGTGGGCCGAACGGCTATTTTATCAGCGTATCCTCAATGGCAGGTGGCCAGCGACAACTTAGTGGCTATTCACGCAGTGTCACTGTCCCCGCCTGGCCGCCGTCGAATCTGAACCTCGAAAGTGTGAGGAACGGTTTGTCGCAAACAACGTCTTTTTTATACAATGCGATGGGAGATGTTTCAAAGGCTACCTATCCTGAAGGGAACGCCATTGAGTATAAATTTGGTGATCGATATAATGTAACTGAGGTTATACGACATCCGAAGCCTGGATCTGGTGGAGCAGCGATGACAACACGGTATGAATACATGCCATCGTGTAGTACCGCGACACAGAATTATTGCAATTTGCCTACTTCGGTCATTGACCCGAGGGGTAATCGCACAGACTATACGTATAATTCGCGTGGTCAGATCCTCACTTCGACAGGCGCCGCGCCGACGCCGGGTTCTACCCGACAGGTCACTACATATACATATACAATGCGTACGGCGTTCATTCTCGACAGCAATGGGGCTGCTGTCGCGGCTGGATCTCCGATCTCGATGCTTACGCGCAAATCGGAATGTCTTATAACCGAAAACTGTGCCGGGACGGCTGACGAAGTCGTGACAGAATATGACTACGGTCCGACCTCCGGGCCCAATAATCTGCTTCTCCGGGGTGTGACTGTGACGGCGGCGAATTCCGCTGGCCAAATGGAGGTTAATCGGACCTGTTACGGCTACAATTATTTCGGTGAGAAAATATCCGAGACGCGTCCCAAGGCTGGCTTGACGGTTTGTCCATGAGGGGGGCGGCGATGAAGAGCACAACGATATGCAGGCTGCTTTCGGCTATGGCTGCTGTAGTTCTGATTTCGGGACCAGCTTATGCTCAAAGCGCCGCGTCGTCTCACACGACCGGATACCGCTATGACGATCTTAGTCGCGTAACAGGCGTAATCAGCCCGGATCCGGATGGATCCGGTCCGCTTCGTTTTGCAGCGGTGCGTAGCAGCTATGATGGCCGCGGAAATCTCATCAAGGCCGAAAAAGGCGAGCTGGCTGGCTGGCAACCCGATAGCGTGAAGCCCAAAGACTGGAGCGGCTTCACTGTCATTCAAACGCAGGAGATCGTTTATGACGCGATGGGCCGGAAGGTACGCAAGACGCTGAGCTCCGGTGGTCCGCCGCACACGCTCACCCAATACAGCTACAATCTATTGGGCCGTTTGGAGTGCACTGCCATCCGGATGAACCCAGCCGTGTTTGGTTCGCTTCCAGCTTCGGCTTGTGCGCTGGGTCCGGAGGGGGGCGACGGTCCCGACCGGATTACCAGAAACGTCTACGATGCGGCGGGCCAACTCATTCAGGTTCGCAAGGCGGTGGGAACGCCGCTGGAGCAGGCTTATGCGACGTACAGCTATACGCCGAACGGCAAGCAGGAATATGTCATTGACGCCAATGGCAACAAGGCCAGGCTGACCTATGATGGCCATGACCGGCAGGTGGGCTGGTATT
Organism: Allosphingosinicella vermicomposti; assembly: GCF_003012815.1. Classification (GTDB taxonomy): domain Bacteria; phylum Pseudomonadota; class Alphaproteobacteria; order Sphingomonadales; family Sphingomonadaceae; genus Allosphingosinicella; species Allosphingosinicella vermicomposti. The sequence goes on from NZ_PXYJ01000003.1 coordinate 61,049, forward strand.
TCCCGTCGAAAGTCGCGCCGACCGCCTTTAACGGCGCCACGCAGGCAACGGCGCTCGCGACGTCGGGCGCGGTGTCGACAAGCGATTATGAACAATATGGCTATGACGCGAACGGTAATCGCACGTCGTTAAGGAAGCGAGACGGGCAGACGCTCACCTATACCTATGACGCGCTCAACCGGATGACGGTGAAGACGCCGAGCGCGGGCCAATCGACGCATTACGGTTATGACCATCGCGGCCTGCAGCTCCATGCTCGGTTCGGCTCGGCGAGCGGGCCCGGCGTCACCAATGTCTATGACGGCTTTGGGCGGCTGACGTTGAGCAGCAGCAATGTTGGCGGAGCGGTACGGACGCTCTCCCATCAATATGACGCGAACGGTAACCGGACGCGGGTGACGCATCCGGACGGCGCCTATTTCACCTATGAGTATGACGGTCTCGACCGGTTGGAGCGGGTGCGCGAAGGTGCAAGCGGCACGACGCTGGCGCATAACGTTTATGATCAAGCCGGCCGCCGTGCACAGATGATCCGCAGCGGCAACGAGACAACCACCTACGGCTATGACGGCGCCTCGCGCCTTTCATCACTGACCCACAATCTCGTCGCAACGACGCAGGATGTAGCCTACGGCTATACCTACAATCCGGCGAGCCAGATCGTCACGCAGACGCGGTCGAATGCGGCTTATGCCTTTGTTGATAATCACAATGTGAACCGCGCCTATGCGGCCAACGGCCTCAACCAATATTCCACCGCGGGACCGGCGAGCTTCACCTACGATCCTAATGGCAACATGACGTCGGACGGATCGGTGGTGTTTGGTTACGATATCGAGAACCGGCTCGTGTCGGCATCGGGTGCGAAGACCGCCTCCCTGAGTTACGATCCGCTGGGCCGCCTGTTCCAGACTTCAGGTGGCAGCGCCGGCGTCACCCAGTTCCTCTACGATGGCGATGCTCTGGTCGCCGAATATGACGGCTCGGGCAATGTGCTGCGCCGCTATGTCCATGGCGCGGGGGTGGACGAGCCGCTCATCTGGTATGAAGGCGCCGCGGCAAGCCCCTCGACGCTGCGCTACCTCCACGCCGATCACCAGGGGTCGATCGTCGCGGTGAGCGGCTATAATGGCACCCCGATCGCGACCAATGCTTACGACCCCTACGGCATTCCGGGATCAACCAATCAGGGCCGCTTCCAGTACACAGGCCAGATCATGATCCCGGAGATCGGCTTCTACCACTATAAGGCCCGCATCTACTCCCCCACCATGGGCCGCTTCCTGCAAACCGACCCCATCGGTTACGAAGACCAGATCAATCTCTACGCCTATGTCGCAAATGATCCGGTTAATAACATCGATCCAAGTGGTAAGCAGTGCACTAACCCGCACAATGAGGAATGTTCCAAAACAGCTACTGTGGCGACGGCAGCCACAGCTGTCGCCGCGAGGGAAGGTCTCAAATCTGAGAGCGCACGTACCCAGTATAAAAGCTCAGTAGCGAACCTTGCTTCGAATGACAGCGTTGGTCGGTCTAGTGCCAAGGCAAAAGCCAGAGCTGCCACCCCACCTATTACCAGAGGGATAGTAGAAGGAGTGCGGCCTGGATTGGGGCCGAAGCCGGGATCAGGTGAGACTGCTAACCGAACTAATACACGGGCAGACAAATTAGCTGGTCATTTGGGTAACGCTGGCCGCGTATCTGCAGTAGCTGGAGTGGCTGTTGGAGTGGCCCGCGTAGCGACTTCCGATAATCCGGGACGGGAAGCAGCCCGGGTCGGTGGAGGCATAGCTGGGGCCATCGCCGGAGCAGAAGGAGGCGCTGCTATCGGGGCGTTCGTAGGCCCTTGGGGGGCAGTAATAGGGGGTGTGGCTGGCGGAGTAATCGGTGGATTGGCTGGAGAAGAGGTGGTGGACCAATTAATAGACTGGTAGAAATTATATGAGAGTTATCAGAGCAAAAAATGTTAAAATAAATGGAAATATTATATTAATATCTACTCTATTTTGTAGATTTTATATTTCAAGACGGGAGATAGAAAGTGTTGAAGTTAAAGGGATATCCTCCCTATTCGATGAGATTGGAATTTTAATAAAAAGTAAAAAGATTTTCTTGGTGACAGAAAGAGCTTCTGGTTTCTTTGATCTAGCCGAATTTCTTCGCTTTGAGGATATATTTGGCTATTTTTGGTATAGGGATGCAGAGGATGGGAAAGCCTTATCCTGTGCTGTCAGACCAAATGCACCTTACGGTGATGAGTAGCGGAGCGGGTGGTACCGTCAGGTTAAGTTTTGATGGGCGTGTTTGTGGGGTGCTGTCAGAGGGTGCTGTCAGGTTAACTTCCGCAAGACGCATTTACGCCTGATCAGCTTGCCTTAGGGTGCTGTCAGAGCAAATGCACCTCTTGGTAACGGGGAGGGGCTAGGGGCGTTTTCATGCCCCGCCCTCGCAAGCCAGCCAGCCCGTTTCGCTACTTCAATTCGTCACCCGAGGTGATCCGCCTTGTCGTGATGATGTACGTGCGTTTTCCCTTATCGCTGCGGAATGTCGAGGATCGGTGCTGTCAGTTTAATGCTAACTTGTCTCTGATTTTGGGCGCGGGGCAAGTTCGTGAAGTCGATATCCTACAAGCGGCACCGCTTTCCGGTGGAGGTCATCACCTACGCTGTGTGGGCCTACTTCAGATTCACGATGAGCTTGCGCGATGTTGAAGATCTGCTCGCGGAGCGGGGCATCGACGTCAGCTATGAAACCATCCGCTGCTGGTGCCTGAAGTTCGGTCCGCAGATCGCGAAAAACCTGAAGAAGCAGCGTCCCGCCGCCGCCCGCATCTGGCATCTCGATGAGATGGTGGTCTCGATCAACGGCAAACGGATGTACCTGTGGCGAGCGGTCGATGCTGAGGGTGAGGTGCTCGACATGCTCATGCAGAGCAGGAGGAATGCCAGTGCCGCGATTAGGCTGATGAGGGAACTGCTGAAAAGCCAGCCGATGCCGCCTCAGGAGATCATTACTGACGGCCTTAAATCCTATGCCGCTGCCCTGCGGAAGCTAGGGATGGACCACCTGCATCGTGCGGGGCGACTTCGAGAAAACAACCGAGCTGAGAACTCGCATCTGCCGATCCGACGACGAGAACGAAAGATGCAGAGGTTCAAGTCACCCGCTTCAGCCCAGAAATTCCTTTCCACTCACGCAGCTGTTTACAACACCTTCTACACACAACGACACCTCACCTCCCGACGCACGCTGCGGATCCTCCGCGGCGAGGCTCAGGCTGCGTGGGCGACAGCCGCAATGGCCGCCTGAGGCGAGCTGATCAGGCGTAAATGCGTCTTGCGGAAGTTAACCTGACAGTGCCGCTGCGTGGGCAGCGGCAGCGATGGCGACCTGAAATTCGCTTGATCGGCCACAAATACGTCCGGCAGAAGTTAACCTGACAGCTCCGAACGGGCTTGCTGGCTTGCGTGGGCGAGGCATGGAAACGCCCTTAGCCGCTGCCCGTTACCAAGAGGTGCATTTGCTCTGACAGCACCCTCTGACAGCACCCCTTCCAGCAACGGCACTCAACGGCTAGCGGATGAACACGTAAAAGTCGCCACATCGCGAGTATCCAACTTTTCTACCCTCAATTTTTAGAAGAAGATAGTTCGGATCGTGATGCCCGCTATAGACTCTGCCCGCAATCGTTGCCTTGATGCTGCCAATGTTTTTCAAATAACGTATATCGTTTTTAGAGAGGGATAGGGTAACGCACTTGCCTGCTCCTAAAGCAAGCTCGCCCATCTCAACATTGTCGCTTTTTATCACCTTGACTTGCCCCGTTACGGTGCATGTTTCAGCCGCTTTGCACTCATCATAGGTCATCGCCGACTGGGTCGAAGGCGAGGAATGGACAAAGCTAGGCGTAGTAGCCGCACACGAAGCTAGCGCCGGGATAGCTATGAATAACGCAAGCATCCTCATTATCTACAGAACCTCTGCTGCGGAGTTTTGCTCCTATCCGATGAGTTACCAGATTCCCAATTTTGCATATTACCGACCAGCTCTCCTCGTTCAGAAGCTGACAGTGCCCCTCCAGAAAGGACTCTGGTTCTATATGTGCCGTTCCCGGCACGATCGATCGCATAGGCTCTGCTGGGGGTTATTACATATCCCGTGTTGCTTGTATTCCCGAAGTTGTTGTCTCCGGGACCAGGCACACCAGAGTGAGACGATGGGTGAGAATGAGCCGCGCTTGCTCCACTCGGAATGGGATCAGCTATGCCCACGGTGACCGAACCTCCACCTTGGCATTTAATATCACGCTGGCGAAGTTCACGACGCTCGAATGACGAGGTCGTAACAACGAAGAACTTTTCTTGTGAGCCACTGGTATTACGTTTCTCCCTTTGCCCAGTAACAACGATGTCGTCCTTCTTGTCCGTTTCGGGAGGATTGTCCTCAGGCTGACTGGGGTTATCCGCAGACTCGGGAGTTTCTATGCAGTTTGGCTCATTGACGGAACAGTTTCTAAGCCCGCTGGGATCGCGCCGGTTGACCGGATCGTTCCCTACGTAAGCGTAAAGATTGAGCTGATCGTCATATCCGATGGGATCAGTTTGCATGAACCGGCCGAGAGTCGGCGAGTAGATGCGGGCCTTGTAATAATACATGCCCAGCTCGGGGAGGACGATCTGGCCGGTATATTGGAACCGGCCGGTGTTGAGCGATCCCGGGATGCCGTAAGGGTCGTAGGTATTCACCCGGACCTGGCTTGAGGGGAACGTGCTTGCATAAGCCGTGATCGAACCTTGGTGATCGGCAAAGGCGTATCGCGCGCTTTGTACGTTGGCAGCGCCGCCCTCATACCAGCTCAGAAGCTCATCCACGCCCGGGCCATGGACGTAGCGGCGAATGAGCGTGGTTCCGCTATATTCTCCAATGAGAGCATCGCCGTCATAGAGGAACTGCGTCGTTCCTGCGCTGCCGCCCGAGGTTTGCGACAAACGGCCCAAGGGGTCGTAAGAGAGCGTGGCGGTTTTAGCGCCGGTAGCGGATATGAGCCTGTTCTCCACATCATAGGTGAAGGTCGAGGCTCCATCGGACGTTAAGTTTCCATTGGCATCATAGGTGAATGCCGCAGGCCCGGCACTGGTATATTGATTGAGGCCGTTCACCACATATGTGCGGTTGACGTTGTAATTCTCGGTAAAGGCGTAGAAATCGTTATCCCGCGTACGCATGGTAACCTGGCTTGCAGGATTGTAGGTGAACGTGCTCGTGACCGCGTAGGAGGCTACCGCAGGCGTGTTCGCCAGGGAAGAAAGTCGGGACGCTCCATCATAGCCATAGACGATGGATCCGGCCGTATCTTTGCTTTGCCCAGATCTGCGGCCTGCAGCATCATATGTAAAATAGGTCGGTAAGGCGCTGCCGGAGCTAACCCGTGTTACTCGATCGAGCCCGTCGTAGCGGTAGGTCGTGCTGGTGTTGATCCCCGGCAGGGCAACAGAAGTGCGGTTGCCGTTCGCATCATAGCCGTATGTAATCGTCCGCGTAATGCCGTTCGTCCGATCGTACGTGTAGCTGGGATTTCCGAAGCCGTTATAGACATTGGTAATCCCAAGGCCTGTAGCAACGAACAGGGCTGTGGTTTGCAAGCCGCGAGGGTGCTGTCAGTCTAATCGTAACTCGTCTCTGGCTGGCGCGGCTATAGCTTTGTGATCTAAATCTCAGGCCATGACATTTTGCCACTCGGCCAAGGCAGCCGAGCGGCGAGCTTTGTAAGTTTGACGGTCGACGAGATGGCGTTCCTGGCTGAAGTGATTGTGTACGTTGGCATGGACTGACGCGAACTTCTGCAGTGATTTCATCTTTCGAAATCGCAGCATCGCCCGCTCCCGTCGTCGAAATGGCAGGTGTGAGTTTTCCGCTCGGTTGTTGAGCCATCGTCCAATTTCGCGGCGTTCGAGATTGCCCAGTTCCGCCATTGCGGATGGGTATGAACGCAAGCCATCGGTGACGATCTTCTCCGGCTTGCCGTGGCGTCGCAGCGCCTTCTTCATGAAGCGCAAAGCTGCGGATTTGTCTCGTTTACGAGTGACGTAGCTCTCGAGCACCTCGCCTTCGTGATCGACAGCGCGCCAGAGATAAACCATCTCGCCGTTCAGCTTCACGTACATCTCATCGAGATGCCACTTCCAGTGCCGGAAGCCTCGCATCCGACTCACCCGCTGCCGGCGTATGTCGGCTGCAAAGAGCGGGCCGAACCTGTTCCACCAGTGCCGCACCGTCTCATGACAAATGTCGATCCCGCGCTCGAACAGCAGATCCTCGACATTCCGCAGCGACAGCGGAAATCGCACATACATCATGACCACAAGGCGGATCACCTCAGGCGATGAGTTGAAGTAGCGGAATGGGCTGGCTGGTTTGCGAGGGCGAGACATGGAAGCGCCCTTAGCCGCTACTTCTTACCGCGAGGTGCATTTGGTCTGACAGCACCATCGACAATTACGTTAGCACTGTTGATGCTCAGCGGGTCGAGGATGCCATATTGTTGAATGCTCTCCGCGAGCTTCTGACGCTTCCACCCAGGGTGGCTACGAATTAGCCTGGCCGCCGCGTGCAGCGTATCAACACGAACTTCTTCCCAGCGGCCAATGGCTGATGCGCGATTAGAGCTAGCAGGATTAGTAACCTTGGGCACTCGAGACTCCATCTTCATGGTCTCGAAGCCAATAGAAGCGACGAGACCGGTTTACGGTTCAGCCTCGTCTTCTTCGCCCATCAATAACCATCGTCTTGAACTTCGTCAAGCGATTGCACACGGAATATCCATCCGCTCCAATACTTTACTTTTCTTGGAATAGGTCAGGTTACTGATCCTTCACGTCAACTTCCCTGCAGCTCCACCCCACCTTCGCTGCTCAACCAGTTTGGTTTCCCTGTTATGCGAGCCAGGGAAAGGCACTCGAAAACACTAGAAATGCGTGGCCCGAAGCAGCTGGAGAACGCCTTGGATCCGACAAAAAAGGTGATTTCGCTGTGGAACACGGAATATCAGGGAAAATTTCGATATGACCGTTAAACCCGTACTAGGCTGGCGGGTGTCGGAGAATTTGCCCGGAAATCCAGATTGCGAAGCGGCTATGTGGTTCTCTGCGGTACCGCATGCGCCTAAATTTGGCGCAGAAACGCGGGGTTTTCTCGCCAAACAGCCAAAGCTTCTCTGATAATGTGGACTAAGTGGCGGAGCGGGAGGGATTCGAACCCTCGATACGGTTTTGCCGTATACTCACTTTCCAGGCGAGCGCCTTCGACCACTCGGCCACCGCTCCGCATGCTCTGGAAGGAAGCCCTCTAGTCGCCGGAAGGCGGAAGGGCAAGCTGGCGTGCGAGGGCATCGATCACTTTTGCAAGTGCGACGTCCTTTTCCGTCACGCCGCCGACGCTGTGGGTGGTGAGGCGGATGTCGACCCTGTTCCAGCTGTTCGACCAGTCTGGATGGTGATTGGCCTTTTCCGCTTCCGGCGCGATGCGGGTCATGAAGGCGAAAGCCTGCGCAAAATCAGCGCATCGGAATACCCGTCGGATGGCCTTGCCGGATGACTGTTCGGTCCACCCATCCAGATCGCACAACGCATGGGCGCGTTCGTCATCGGTTAGCAGCGGCATTGCGTCTCTCCTCGTCGAGCCTCTATGTCGTGTGCCGATGAGCGAGCGTCAAACTTTCGCGCCCGATGCGGCGGCAATCGAACAACTGGCGGACGCGGCGATCGCGCGGCTGCCCGAAGCGTTCCGGTCGCATCTTGCCGACGTCGTGCTGCGCATCGAGGATTTCGCCGACGATGACGTGCTGCGCGACATGGAGATCGAGGATCCCTTCGAGCTTACCGGTCTGTACAGCGGGCGGCCGATGGGCGAGCAATCCGCCTTCATTTCCGGCGACCTGCCGCCGATGATCCACCTCTTTCGCCGCCCCTTGCTCGACGAATGGGTGGAGACGGGCGTCAGCCTTGAAGCGCTCATCACCCACGTCATCGTTCACGAGGTCGGCCACCATTTCGGCCTGTCTGACGCCGACATGCACGCCATCGAGCATGAGGCGGAATGAGCGAAATCAAGCTCCCGATCCTCGCCATGTGGGAAGTCGCGTGCATACGCGGCGGGCGTCGATTGTTCGAGAATGTGAACCTGCGGCTCTATGAGGGCGATGCGACGGTGGTGCGCGGGCCCAATGGCGCTGGCAAGTCGAGCCTGCTTCGCCTCGCCGCCGGCTTGCTCATGCCCGCGCGCGGGCAGATCGACCGGCGAACCGGCGCGGCGCTCGCGGACGACAATCATGCGCTCGACCCTAAGGCTACGCTTCGATCCGCGCTCGATTTCTGGGCGCGCATGGACGGCGGCGATGCGAACGCTGCGATGAGCGCGATGGGCATCGATCATCTTGCCGCCGTGCCGGTCCGCATATTGTCGACGGGTCAGCGCAAGCGGGCCGCGCTCACACGCGTGATCGCCAGCGGAGCGCCTTTGTGGTTACTCGACGAACCGGCCAATGGCCTTGATGCCGAAGGAATTGAGCGCTTGGGTGCGGCAATGGCGGCGCATCGCGCGCGTGGCGGGGCCATTCTGGTGGCGACGCACCAGGATTTGCCCTTGCCCGGCGCCTTTCCGTGGACGATCGGGCAATGACGGCGCTGATCCTGCGCGAGCTGCGCCTGGCCTATGCGAGCGGAGGCGCCTGGCTGCCGCCCGTCTTCTTCCTGCTGGTCGCGACCTTATTCCCCTTTGCTGTCGGTCCGGACGGACCCCTCCTCGCGCGCGCCGGGGGTGGGGCGCTGTGGATGGCAGCGCTGATCGCGGCGTTGCTGCCCGTTGAGCGTTTGCTCGGACCGGACCGGGCGGCAGGCATATTCGATCAGTTCGCGATCCGTGGCCTTGGCGATGAAACGATCGCGCTCGCCAAGCTGATCGGCCATTGGCTGAGTTTTGGCCCTCCGCTCATGATCGCCGCCATACCGGCCGCCGCGCTCCTGAAGCTGCCCGGTGACGTGCTGTGGAGGATGGAATTGGGGTTGCTGCTCGGTACGCCCGCGCTTGCGGCCCTCACGCTTGCCGTCAGCGCCCTGACCCTCGGGCTGCGCGGCACCGGCGCGCTTGCCGGTTTGCTCACCCTTCCGCTTGCCATACCGGTGTTGATCTTCAGCGCAGGGTTCGTCACTGGCGAGGCGGGCGGCGCACTGAAGCTGCTCGCCGCCGTCGCCCTGTTCTACGTTGCGGCCGCCCCCTTCGTGACGGGAGCAGCAATGCGCGCGGCGCGCGATTAATCCCGCGACCAGCGGGCGAAGATGGCGGTGGGGAGGAGGAGGCCGCGGGCTTCTTCGCGAACGGCCATGTCGCCGCATTCTATCCTGCCGCCAAGGTCGCCGAGCGCTTGGTTGAGCAATTCCCCGATCGCCAGCGCCGACATGCGGACGGCATAGACGGTGAGGACGAGGAAGCGGCTGTTTTCGTCGAGCAGCTTGCGGCAATCGGCGATCAGGCCCGGAAGCCCCTCTTCCAGCCGCCAGATTTCGCCGTCGGGTCCACGGCCATATTTTGGCGGGTCGAGGATAATGCCGTCATAACGGCGGCCGCGCCGGACTTCGCGGGCGGTGAATTTGGCGGCATCGTCGACCATCCAGCGGATGGGCCGGTCTGCCATGCCGGAGCGATGGGCATTGTCCTTGCCTGCTTCCACCGACTTTTTCGACGCATCGACATGGGTAAGGCGCGCGCCGGTTGCCGACATCGCAAGGGTGCCGACGCCGGTATAGCCGAAGAGATTGAGCGCCTCGCTACCCTCGCCCAGCCGTTCGCGCATCCATGCCCATTGCGGGGCCATGTCCGGAAAAAAGGCAAGGTGGCGGAACGGCGTGCACTGGCTGGTGAAGCGCACATCTTCCCAGGCCATGTCCCAACCTTCTTTCGGCACCGCGCGTTCGAACTGCCAGCGCCCACCGCCTTCCTCATCCGAGCCGGGAACGAATTCGCCGTCCGCGTCCCAAGAGTCGAGTGCGGGCGCCCACATGGCCTGCGGCTCGGGCCGAATGAAGCTATACGGGCCATAGCGTTCAAGCTTGCGGCCGTGCCCTGAATCCATGAGGCCGTAATGGCTCCACGGTTCGCAAATCAGAGCGTCGAGTTTCACGCGGCCCTCACCGCGGGAAAGCCGATCGTGGCGCGGGCACGCGGGCCGGACAGCATCCGGGCGCCAGCCGCGCGCACCTGATCGACCGTGACGGCTTCGAGATCGGCGACGATTTCCGCCGGATCGACGAGACGGCCGTGAAGGGCGAGCATACGCGCGACGTAGCTCGCCTGCCCCCAACTTGATTCAAGCGACATAAGGAGTCCGGCTTTGGCCTGAGTGCGGACGCGGTTCACTTCACGCTCCGTCACCGTATCTGCCGCCTGACCCAGCACATCCTCGATCAGTTGCGCAGCGGCGGCGGACTGGTTGCGGGCGGTGGCGGCGTAGACCGAGAAGAGCCCCGCATCGCGCCAAGACTGCAGCATCGTGTAGACGCTGTACGCAAGCCCCCGCTCTTCGCGCAGCTGCTGGAACAAGCGGGACGACATGCCGCCGCCGACCACATCGGAGAAGAAACGCGCCGCATAATAGTCCGCGGCCAGTTGCGCGGGGCCGCCATAGCCCAAGGCGATATGGGCCTGATCGGACGCGGTGCGGCCCACGCGATCACCGCCGGTGAAAGTGGCAGGCTGGGGCTGCACCAGCGCGCCCGCCGGAAGGGCGCCGAAATAATGATGGGCAAGCTCCACGAAGCGGTCGTGATCGACCTTGCCCGCCGCGACGAGCGAGAGACTCCCCGCGCGATAATGACCCGTTCGCCAGCGATGGAGATCGTCCACAGTGATCGCCGCGATGCTGTCTTCCTCGCCGAGCACGGATCGACCGAGCGGCTGATCGGCAAAGGCGGCGGACTGGAGATCGTCGAAGATGATATCGTTCGGCGTGTCGCGCGCTTCACCCAGTTCCTGGAGCACGACATCCTTTTCGCGCGCCAATTCCACCTCCGCAAAATGCGGGCGCAGGATCATGTCGGAAATGAGCTCCAGGCCCAGCGGCACATGCTCGGCCATGACCGACGCGGTGAAGATCGTCGAATCGCGGTCGGTCATCGCGTTCAGATCACCGCCCACATCCTCAATCGCTTCGCTGATCTCGCGCGCGGAGCGATCGCCCGCGCCCTTGAACACCATATGCTCGAAGAGGTGGGCAAGGCCGTTCACCCGCTCGTCCTCGTGTCTGGAACCGGTATCGGCATAAAGGCCGACAGCGGCGGTTTCGACGCCGGGCATCGCACGGGTGGCGACGCGAAGGCCGTTGGGAAGGAGGGTGAGCTGCATCATCAGAGGCGCGGATTTAGGGCTTGTGGCGACAGGGGGCAACCTCAAGCCGCTCAGCGGCCAGTCGCGGGCGGCACTGGCGGCGCGGTAAGGCCCTTCTGCCGGTGGCGCAGGGCGAGCCCATAGATCACGCCCGCAATGCCGGCGAACAGGAACCACTGGATTGCGTAGGACAGATGGTTGTTCGGCATTTCACCCGGATCGGGCGCGGCGCTCGGCACGAGGCCAGGCGCGGCTTCGATGGACACAAGGCGGATGCGGTGGACACTGTCGGGTGCGATCACGCCGCTGACCCTGCCCCCCGTCCAATCGGGCGCGGCGGCGTCGCGGGACCAGCCCATGTCGACCTGCATGCCCGGACCTTCTGCGCCAGTGCGGCAGGCCGCGATGTGGCTCCACCCGGTTTGTGCGTTGGCATTGTGTCCGGCAACGGCGCGCCAGCCCGTCACCTCGGTGCAAAAGCCTTCCGCGCGGCGATAAAGGAGGTCGTCGTCGGCAGGCGGGACGCTGGGCCAGGCGACGGGCGGCAATCCCGATGCCGCCTCATAACGGGCAATGAGTCCTTCCTTCCAATCGGCACGCTGCAATTGCCAGATGCCGAGCCCGATCATCGTCGCAATCGCGGCACCGACGATGACGGTCGGGAGGAGAGGAAGACGCTTCATTCGTCCGCAATGCGTCCTTCCCGCGCCTTGTTCCGATATTCGAGCGCCAGAAGCAGCCCCTTGGCGAAGCGCAGCGAGAAGATCACCGCAATGATCGTGATCGGAAACCAGAGAATGACGTGAATCCAGAGCGGCAGACCGACGCCAAGCTCGATGCCAAGCGCCAGTGCGGTAATCAGCGCGCCGACGATCAGGGTGAGAAAGGCCGCCGGGCCGTCGCCGACGTTGAAGGCCGCGAAATCGAGCCCGCACGCCCGGCAAGCGGGTGCGAAAGCGGCGAGCCCCTGAAACATCGTCTTGGCCCCACAGCGCGGGCAAAGCCCTTTGGCTGCGGCGGCGTAAGGAGAGGTCTCGTCAGTCATCGATCCTCCCTGCGCCGGAGCATAGCCCGTTCGAGTCAGGCCGGAGCGAAAATGGTGGCTTCCGAGAACCGGAGCGCAGCCTACTTCAGTAGGTGAGCACCGGAAGCGGAGGAAGGCGCCATTTGCAGCCCGGCCTCACCCGAAACTCAGTGGTATTCGGCGCCCCAGCCGCCCCAGACGTAAATCGCCAGGAACAGGAAGAGCCATACGACGTCGACGAAATGCCAATACCAAGCGGCGGCTTCGAAGCCGAAATGCTGCTTCGGCGTGAAATCGCCCTGATAGGTGCGCATCAGGCAGACGATCAGGAAGATCGTGCCGACGAGCACGTGGAAGCCGTGGAAGCCGGTCGCCATGTAGAAGGCCGACGTATAGATATTGTCCGCAAAGCCGAACGGCGCGTGGGCATATTCATAGGCCTGAATGGCGCTGAAGATGATGCCGAGGCCGATGGTCAGCCACAGGCCTTTTTTAAGGCCGTCGCGGTCGCCGTGGATCAGCGCGTGGTGCGCCCAGGTGATCGTGGTGCCCGAGCAGAGCAGGATGAGCGTGTTCAAAAGCGGGAAGCCGAACGGATCGATCAGTTCCATCCCTTCGGGCGGCCAGACGCCGCCGATCGCTTCGGCCGTCGACGGGAACAGGGCCGCGTCGAAATAAGCCCAGAACCAGGCGACGAAGAACATCACTTCCGATGCGATGAACAGGATCATGCCGTAGCGCAGGTGCAGCTGGACGACCGGCGTATGATGGCCCTGATGCGATTCGCGGATCACCTCCACCCACCAGCTTGCCATGCCGAAGATGACGGCGATCAGTCCGGCAAAGAAGGTGTAGGCGCCGAACTGATGATCGTGCATCCACATGACCGCCCCACCGAACAAGATGAACGAGGATAGCGAGCAGAAGAGCGGCCAGATGCTCGGCGGCAGAATGTGGAAATCGTGATTCTTGGCTCCAGCCATGTGACGTTCCTCTAAATCCTGTTGCGGCCGGGCTGAAGCCGGACGCGTTTGGGGCTTCTCTAGCTTTGCGGTTTCGTGTCGTCCACGGGGTAAAATGTATAGCTCAACGTGATTTCGCTGATTTTCGACGCGTCGGGATCGTCCATGATCTTCGGATCGACGAAATAGACGACCGGCATCCGCATTTCCTGCCCGGGCTGCAGCGTCTGTTCGGTGAAGCAGAAACACTGGACCTTGCTGAAATATTGCCCGGCCTGAAGCGGCGTCACGTTGAACGTGGCCGTCCCCGTTACCGGCTTGTCGGACAGATTCTTCGCCACGAAGAACGCCATTTTGCGCGCGCCGATCGCGGCCTTGTCGGTCGCCTTTTCGGCATGGAATTGCCAAGGAAGGGCGGACGAGGTGTTGCTGTCGAAGCGGATTGACAGCACTCTGCCCAAGGCCTGCTTAGGCACCTCGCTTTCGGACACCTTCATCGTCGTGCCGCCAAAGCCGGTCACTTGGCAGAAGACCCGGTAGAGCGGCACGGCGGCGAAAGCGAGGCCCACCATCATGATAACCGCGAGAGCGGCCATCGCGGCGGTGCGGCCGTTCTTCTGGGCGAGCGTCGTCATCAGGCCAGCGCCATTTTCGCGATGCTGATCCCGTAAAGGAGAAGGACGAACGCGCCGAGCGCGAGCGCCATGACGAGCGCGCGGCTTTTCTGCCGCTTGCGGATTTCAGGATCGATCGGATCGTTAGGGGTCATATCATCCACCTGTCGAGAACCAGTGCGCCGAATATGGCGAAGAGATAGATTACGGAAAACGCGAACAGCTTCTTTTCGGGCCTCATCGCCGCCGCTTCGGTCGCGTCGTTGCGATAAACGCGAATGGCGAGGAAGAGGAAGACGAGGCTGAGCGCGACCGCGGCGATGCCATAGATCGGCCCGGAGAGGCCAAGTGGCCAGGGCAGGACCGCCGCAATGCCCATCGGGATCGTGTAGAGCAGGATCTGATTGCGCGTCGTCTTCGGTCCCGCGACCACGGGCAGCATCGGCACGCCGGCGGCCGCATAATCCGTCCGCACAAAGAGCGAGAGCGCCCAGAAATGCGGTGGCGTCCACAGGAAGATGAGCAGGAAAAGGAGGACGGGCAGCACGGCAACGTTTCCGGTTGCCGCTGCCCAGCCGATCAAGGGCGGGAACGAGCCCGCGCCGCCGCCAATCACGATATTCTGCGGCGTGCGGCGCTTCAGCCAAACCGTGTAAATGATCACATAATAAAGGATCGACGCGGCGAGGATCGCGGCGGCGAGCCAGTTGAGCGCGAGGCCCATCAACAGCACGGAAAAAGCGCCAAGTCCGACGCCGAAGTGAAGCGCGGATTGTTTGTCCATGCGCCCCGCCGGCAAAGGCCGCGCGGCGGTGCGCTTCATCAGCGCGTCGAGATCGGCTTCATACCATTGATTGAGGGCAGCCGCCGCGCCCGCGCCGAGCGCGATACACAATATGGCGGTGAAGCCGAGCACCGGATGAATGGTCACCGGCGCCGCGAGCAAGCCGCACAGCCCGGTGAACACGACGAGCGTCATGACGCGCGGCTTGGTCAATGCCACGAAATCGCGCCAGTCGGCAGGGAGGGCTTCGGCTTTAATCGTCACGCTCGCCATATACATCCAAGGGCCTGATCGGCGAAGGGCACCCACCGGCCCCGTGCCGGTGAATGCCCCCTTTTTCGCCGTATCGGCTGTTTCGTTCGCTCTACCTTAGTCGATCTTCGGCAGGGTTTCGAACTGGTGGTAGGGCGGCGGGCTCGACAGCGTCCATTCAAGCGTCGTCGCGCCTTCGCCCCACGGATTGCCGTCCGCCTTTTTGCCCGCGATCAGCGACCAGATGACGTTGACGAAGAAGATCGCCATGCCGATCGCCATGATCATGTAGCCTTGGGTCGCCAGCGCGTTCCACTTTTCAAAGGCGTCCGGATAGTCCGGATAGCGGCGCGGCATGCCGTCGAGGCCGAGGAAGTGCATCGGGAAGAACAGAATGTTCACGCCCGCGAAAAACACCCAGAAATGCAGCTGGCCGAGCACTTCATTATACATGCGACCCGACATTTTCGGGAACCAGTAATAGAAGCCCGCGAACAGGCCAAACACGGCGCCGAGCGAGAGCACATAGTGGAAGTGCGCGACCACATAATAAGTGTCGTGCATGTAGTTATCGACACCGCCGTTCGCGAGCACGACGCCCGTAACGCCGCCGACGGTGAACATGAAGATGAAGCCCAGCGCCCAGACCATCGGTGTCTTGAAGGTGAGCGAGCCACCCCACATTGTCGCGATCCAGGAGAAGATCTTGATGCCGGTCGGCACCGCGATCACCATGGTTGCGGCGGTGAAGTACATCTTCGTGTTCACGTCCATGCCGATCGTGAACATGTGGTGCGCCCACACGATGAAACCGACGACGCCGATCGCGACCATGGCATAAGCCATGCCGAGATAGCCGAAGACCGGCTTGCGGCTGAACGTCGCGATGATCTGGCTGACGATGCCGAAGCCCGGCAGGATCATGATGTACACTTCGGGGTGGCCGAAGAACCAGAAGAGGTGCTGGTAAAGGATCGGATCGCCGCCCTTCGACGCGTCGAAGAAGGCCGTACCGAAATTGCGGTCGGTGAGCAGCATCGTGATCGCGCCGGCGAGAACCGGGAGTGCGAGCAGCAGCAGGAAAGCGGTGACCAGCACCGACCATACGAACAGCGGCATCTTGTGCAGGGTCATGCCCGGCGCGCGCATGTTGAAGATGGTGGTGATGAAGTTGATCGCGCCAAGGATCGACGAAGCGCCCGCAATGTGCAGGGCGAAGATCGCCATGTCCACGGCCGGCCCGGGCGACCCGGAGGTCGAGAGCGGCGCATAGACGGTCCAGCCGGTGCCTGCGCCAAGGCCGGTGCCGCCGGGCACGAAGGCCGACCCCAAAAGCAAAAGGAAGGCGGGGATGATCAGCCAGAAGGATACGTTGTTCATGCGCGGGAAGGCCATGTCCGGCGCGCCGATCATGATCGGAACGAACCAGTTGCCAAACCCGCCGATCATCGCGGGCATCACCATGAAGAAGACCATGATGAGGCCGTGGGCGCTGATAAGAGCGTTCCACAGGTGCAGGCCTTCGTCGAAGGTCGCTTCCTTGCCCGCAACGAGCGAGGCCCATCCTTGAAGATACTGGATGCCGGGTTCGGCGAGCTCGGCGCGCATCAGACCCGAAATACCGCCGCCGATGATCCCCGCGACGATCGCGAAGATCAGGTAGAGCGTGCCGATATCCTTGTGGTTGGTCGACATGAACCAGCGGGCGAAAAAGCCCGGCTTGTGGTCCGCATCGTGATGCGCGTCATGGCCACGATCGGCCTGAAACATGCTGGCGTTGGCGGTGGTATCGGTCATGTCTTAGTTTCCGCGCTTGGATTCGGCTTCACCCTGCCGCGAGACGGGCGGGGTGGTGGTGGCTTCGACGACATTGGTCGGCGCCGGAGTCGTGGCATCCGCGTCGCCTGCGCCAACGGTCGGCACGGCGGCAGCGGGATTGGCGATCGGGCTGTTCTGCGTCGCATCCGGCGATGATGGCGCCGAAGCACCCGGCATCGTGCCGCCCTTCGACGCGACCCAGGCCGCGAACTGCTCAGGCTTAACGACTTCGACGACGATCGGCATGTAGGCGTGACGCGCGCCGCACAGTTCGGAACACTGGCCGTAATAGACGCCCGGACGATCAACCTTGAACCAGGTTTCGTTGAGGCGACCCGGAACGGCGTCGATCTTGTTCCAGAAAGCGGGCATCGCAAAGGAGTGGATGACGTCCGCCGAGGTGACGATCAGCTTCACGGTCGCGCCCGCGGGCACCACCATGCGCTCGTCGACCGCGAGCAGGCGGGGTTCGCCGCGCTTCGCCGCTTCTTCGTCCGAGAGCATGTTCGACACGAGTTCGAACTCGCCATTGTCCGGATAGGAATAGGTCCAATACCATTGGTTGCCGGTCACCTTGACCGTGAGGTCGGCGGCGGGCGGCGAATATTGGCGGGCCAGCAGCTTGATCGACGGCACCGCGATGACGACGAGGATGAGAACCGGAACGAGCGTCCAGATCACTTCGATCATCGTATTGTGCGTCGTGCGCGACGGCACCGGATTGGCGCTGCGGCGGAAGCGGATGATGACGTAGATCATCAACGCCAGAACGAAGAGACAGATGACGACGATCACCGGCATCAGAATCACATTGTGAAACCAGGACGCTTCTTCGCCGATCGGGGTGAACTGATCCTGGAGGCCCATGCGGCCGTCCGGCTGACCCACTCCCGGCTCCGGCGCGGTTGGCGTCGGCGCGGCAGCAGCCTGCGTGGTCGCGGCGACGGTTGCGTCGGACGGCGCCTTGCCACCGCTGGCAAGCGGCGGCTGGGACGCATCGGCGGGCTGCGCGGGAAGCGCCGTGGCCGCGGCCGGCGCGGCTTCGTTGGTCTGCGCCATGGCAGCGGACGGCGCGAGGCCGAACGCGGCGGCAATGGCGATCACTTTCAGCAAAGTCTTCATCTGAACCCCTTGGAACCGCTTCTCATCGAGACGCGGGCGACTTCGGCCTAATGGCATTGCGGGCGCCTTATAGCAGCGATGCCGCGCGCCTCAAGCGGGCAGGAACTTTTTCCCTTATGCTTGATGGTGAAGCGGCGACCGCCTATCTGGCTGACAGCAGATAAGGGAGCGGGCAATAACGATGAGCGAAGACGAAATTCTGGCGGAATTCCGCGCCGCCGACGCCCTGCTCGAAGGCCATTTCATCCTTTCGTCCGGCCTCCATAGTTCCCGCTATCTGCAATGCGCCCGCGTCCTGATGGACCCCGCACGCGGCGCCCGCCTCGCATCCGCTTTGTCGAGACTGATCCCGCTCGAGATTCGCAGCCGGATCGAGGCCGTCGTGTCGCCCGCAATGGGTGGCATCATCGCGGGACATGAACTGGCGCGCGCGCTTGGCCTTGAGGCGATGTTCGTCGAACGCCCCTCCGGTACATTCGAATTGCGCCGCGGCTTCCGCCTAGCGCCGGGCCAGAAGGTGCTGCTCGTGGAAGATGTGGTCACAACCGGCCTTTCTTCCCGCGAGGCGATCAAGGCCATTGCGGAAGCGGGCGGCGAAGTAATTGCCGCGGCCTCGCTCGTCGACCGCTCGAACGGCACCGCCGATCTCGGCGTCCCCTTTTTCCCGCTCCTCCGGCTCGACGTGCCCCCATATGAAGCAGACGCGCTTCCGCCCGAACTCGCCGCCATTCCCGCCGAAAAACCGGGCAGCCGCAAGGCGTGAGTGGCTTCCTGCGCCTTGGCGTCAATATCGATCACGTTGCGACAATCCGCAACGCGCGCGGCGGCGAGCATCCCGATCCGGTGCGCGCGGCCTTCGATGCGGCGGCGGCGGGGGCGGACGGCATCACGGCACACCTGCGCGAAGACCGGCGCCATATCACTGACGATGATATTGCGCGGCTGAAGGATCAGCTCGCCATACCGCTCAACCTTGAAATGGCGGCCACGGAAGAAATGCTGGCGATTGCCATTCGCCACTTGCCTCACGCCGCCTGCATCGTACCCGAAAAAAGGGAAGAGCGGACGACCGAGGGCGGCCTCGACGCTGCCGGGCAGTTCGACGTTCTTGCCCCCTTCGTCGCGCGACTCACGGAGGCGGGCATCCGCGTCAGCCTGTTCATCGAGCCCGATGCCAAGCAGATCGACGCCGCGATTCGCCTCAAGGCGCCAGTGGTCGAATTCCACACGGGCCGCTACGCCCATCTGAGCGGCGAATCCCAAGCGGTCGAACTCCGCCGCCTCGCCGATGCCGCCGCCCTTGCCTGGAAGAATGGGATCGAACCCCATGCGGGCCATGGCCTTACCTACGACAATGTCGTGCCGGTGGCCGCCATCCCGCAGCTCGCCGAGCTTAATATCGGGCACTTCCTGATCGGCGAGGCGATCTTCACCGGCCTTCATTCCAGTATCCGCCAGATGCGCGCCCTGATGGATGAGGCACGGGGTTGAGTTCTCTATCCACAATCCGTTCGTGTCGAGCGAAGTCGAGACACGCTCATCGGTGCGGACGCTTCTCGACTACGCTCGAAGCGAACGGGAGAGCGCGGAGGTGATCATCGGCATCGGCTCCGACCTCTGCAATATCGAACGGATCCAGCATTCGCTCGATCGGTTCGGCGACAGGTTCACCAACCGCGTCTTCACCGATGTCGAGCGCGCCAAGGCCGAACGCCGCCCGTTCACGCGCGCCGGCACTTATGCCAAGCGCTTCGCGGCCAAGGAGGCCTTTTCAAAGGCTGTCGGCACCGGCTTTAAGAGCGGCGTGTTCATGAAGGATATAGGCGTGGTCAATAAGGCTTCGGGGGCGCCGACGCTCAAGTTGACGGGCGGCGCGCGGGAAAGGCTTGACGCCATGACCCCCGAAGGCCACGCGGCGGAAGTGCATTTGACGATGACCGACGATCATCCCTTCGCCCAGGCGTTCGTGATTATCGAGGCGGTCCCATTGGGTTTGAGGAGCGAAGGGTGAACGAGACGAGCCAGCCCGCCGAAGCGACGGACGGCAAGGCAGCGAAGAAAACGAGCTGGTGGGATGAGGCGAAGGGCATCTTCTGGCTCGCGCTCGCCGTGCTCGGCTTTCACAGCTTCGTCGCCAAGCCTTTCTACATTCCCTCCGAATCGATGATGCCCCTCCTCCTGAAGGGTGACCGGCTGGTGGTCAGCAAATACCCCTATGGCTGGTCCTGGGTGTCGCCGTCCTTCCACGTTTTTCCGGAGACAAAAGGCCGCATCTTCGGATCGTTGCCCGAACGCGGCGACGTGGTGATCGTAACGCCGCCGGGCGCCAAGGCCGATTATATCAAACGCGTTATCGGTCTTCCCGGCGACACACTGGAAATGATCCAGGGCCAACTCTTCATCAACGGCGAGCCGGTGAAGCGGGAGAAGCGCCCCGACACGATGATCCCGGTCGACGAAAATGTCCCTTGCCTGCCCGATCGCTTCGCCGACGCGCGCGCGCCGGGGCCGAACGGCCAGCTTTACTGCCGCCTGCCGGTGGTGCGCGAAACGCTGCCGGGCGGCGCGACTTTCGACACGATCGACCGCGGCTATACCGAGGCCGACGATTTCGCGGCGCTGACCGTGCCCGAAAACCATCTCTTCCTGATGGGCGACAATCGCGACAACAGCTCCGACAGCCGTTTCTCGACGAAGATGGGCGGCCTTGGCGGGCCAGTGCCGTGGGAGAATATCGGCGGACGCGCGGAATTCGTGACCTTCTCGCTGGATGGCACGTCGCAAATCTGGAACCCGATCAGCTGGTTCACCGCCTTGCGGGGCGGCCGCGCCGGAGATAGCCTGCATCCCGATCGGCCATAAGGGGGAATGGAATGAGCGAAGCGCAGGGCATGCATGTCGAGAAACCCGGCCCTGCCGAACTTCGCGATCCGCTGATCCGCGACGAGCTGAAGAAAGCCGGGGTCTGGTTCAGCGTCGCGCTCGCCATCGCGCTCGTCATCTTCCTTGCCCAGCCCTTGCTGCTCATCGTCGCGGGCCTGGTCTTCGCCTCGATGCTCGACGGCGGCGCGCGCCTGCTCGGCCGGGTACTCCCGATCGGGCGCGGCTGGCGGCTGCTCATCATCGTTCTGGCATCCCTCGCCTTCCTCTTCGGCACCTTTGCGGTCGCGGGCATCCAGATCGCGCAGCAGGCTGAAACTTTCCGCACCGTGGTCGAGGCGCAATTGCAGCGCGGGCTCGATTGGCTCAGCTCCTTCGGCCTGTTCGAGGGCGGCATCCAGGTCGCGGATTTCAGCCAGCAGATCATGGGCTCGCTGGGACGGCTGACGACCGCCGTGTCGAGTGCATTGGGCGCGATCACCAGCCTGTTCATGATCTTCATCATCGGCATCTTCGTCGCGGTCGAGCCGCGCATCTACGAGCGCGGCATCGGCTGGATGCTCCCCATGCGCCGCCGCGAGCAATTTTATCGCACCACCGGCCACATGGCTTTCACGCTCCGCCGTCTGATGGCCGGGCGCCTGCTCGGCATGGCGGTGGAAGGCGTCGGCACCTGGCTGCTACTGCTGGTGGGCGGGGTGCCGATGGCCGCCATCCTCGGCATTATCACCGGCATCCTCGCCTTCCTGCCCAATATCGGCGCGATCATTTCCGGCGTGCTGATCGTGCTCGTCGGTTTCTCGGTCAGCTTCGAAGCTGGCCTGTGGGCGATCGGCGTCTATGTCGTGGTGCAGGTTGTCGATGGCTATCTGATCGTACCCTACGTGGCGCGCAAGACGGTGGACCTCGCCCCCGCCCTCGTTCTCGGCGCGCAGCTCCTGTTCGGCGCGTTGCTGGGCATCATGGGCCTGGCGCTCGCCGACCCGATCGTCGCGATGATCAAAGCCGCGCTCGAACAGAAGTCGAAGGAAGATAACGGGCTTGCCACGGGAACGGCCGAACCCTGACCGGATTGGCCGGAATTTCCGGGCATTTCCCTACAGCATTGTACCTGTGATAAGCCGCTCGCGGCTCTTTCTTCCTGTTGAAATCCTGCCTGCGACAACGGGTGCTGGAAAGAGCGCGGAAACTGTCAAAACTGACAGTATGAGCGTGCGAAGCCCTCAAAATTGTCAGCTTCTTCCGCCTCACCCGCTAGTCCTGAGCTTGGGAGATCAGATCGTCACCCCGGCGAAAGCCGGGGTCTCGTAACGAGAACGCGCTTTATCTGTCCTGAGATACCGGCTTTCGCCGGTATGACGACGGCGCTTACTACTTCGCCTGGCCCTGCTGCGCTTCCATCTGCGCCTGCAATTGCTGCATCATCTGGAGCTGCTGAAGCTGTTCAGGTGGAACCGGCTGGAAATCGCGGAGCGTCAGGTCGAAAACGAGGACGCTGTTCGCGGGAATGACGACCTTGCCGGTTTGAGGGTCGCGGCGCTCATCCGGGCCATAAGCCAGTTCGGGCGAAAGCCAGACGCGCATCTTGGTGCCGCGCTGCATAAGCTGCACCGCTTCGGCAAAGCCGGGGACGACGCCCATGACCGGGAAAGTCGCTGGACCCTGGCCCGCCGTGCTTTCGAACATCGTGCCGTCCGACAGACGGCCTTCATAATCGACAGCGACCACGTCCGCCTGCGTCGGACGGGGCCCGGCGCCCTGTGCCAGCACTTTATACTGAAGCCCGGAAGCGGTGGTGACGACACCGTCTTCCTTGGCATTGGCGGCGAGGAAGCTCGCGGGATCGGCCGCGCGCATCCCCTCAGTCCCCGCATATGCGAGGCCGGCACCGGCGGCGCAAAGGATCGCAATGCCCGTCCAAAGCCTGGCGACGGAGCCCTTCTTCAAGGGACGAATCGGAACGGCCGTGACGGACATGGTGATGATCCTGGAGAGGGTTGAAACGGGCGGGCACCGAGCCCGCCGAATCACTTAAGCGTGAGAAGCGCCGCTTAGCGGACGCCGTCGCGCTCCATCCGCTTGCGCTCGAGCTTGCGGGCGCGGCGCACGGCGGCGGCGCGTTCACGGGCGCGCTTTTCCGACGGCTTTTCATAGTGGCGGCGCAGCTTCATCTCGCGGTAAACGCCTTCGCGCTGGAGCTTCTTCTTCAGGGCGCGAAGCGCTTGATCAACATTGTTGTCGCGAACGATGATTTGCATATGTGCCGTCACTCTTTCCGATCAAAAGGCCAGAAGCGAAACCGTTCAAAAGGTCCGCCCCAAGCCAAACCAAATTCAATAGAGAATCGTTCGTCGCCACCTGTCAGGGCAGCGCCGTCGCGGGGGCCGATACCAGCGAAGCCCCATACTTTCAAGCCGGAAAGCCTTTGAGCGGGGCAGCGAGTGCCTTATGCAGGGCCGCACATGACCCGCTTCACCGTCAATGGCCAGCCCGTCCACTATCGCATGGATCCGGACACGCCCCTCTTGTGGGCCCTGCGCGACGCATCCAATCTCACCGGCACCAAATATGGTTGCGGCACGGGCGAATGCGGTGCCTGCACCGTGCTGGTCGACGGACAGGCCATGCCATCCTGCCGAATCAGTATCGCTCAGGCGGAGGGCAGCTTCGTCACGACGATCGAAGGGCTGTCGCGCGACCGGTCCCATCCGGTACAACAGGCCTTTGCCGCGCAATGGGCCGTGCAATGCGGCTATTGCACCCCAGGCTTCATCATGGCCGTGACCGCGCTCGTCGACGCCAACCCTAATCCGAGCGATGCGGAGATTGACGCGGCGATCACCAACCTCTGCCCGTGCGGCACCTATCCGCGGGTGCGGCAAGCCGTCCGCCGCGCCGCGCAGATCCGGGCCGGACGGGAGGAATCGGATGCCGCACCTCCGCCCGGCGTCGCGCCCGGTGAGGCCGCGCGGACCGTGCCTGCCTTGCGTGTCCCGCCGCAGGACAGCAGCCGCTAAATCCTTTCAATCCGCTTGCGGGCCGGTTCAGCAACGGCTCATCCGTCAAGGCGCACAACTCGTCCATGCCGAGGCGACTATGTCTTTGGCCTGTAAGGAGTAATAGGATGCGAAAGGCATTGATGGCAGTTTTGATGGCGGCGACCGCAGTGTCGACTGTCGCGCCCGCCGCCGCCGAGGCGCAGCAACGAATCGGCCACAGAAAGCCGCAAGCCGAGCGGCAGGAGCAGCGCCAGGAACAACGCGCGGCGCGTCAGCAGGAGCGAGCCAGCCAGCCTCAGCAGCCGCGCCGGATCGGCGGGCAACGGATCGGCACTACGCCGACGGCAAGGGCCGAACAGGCGCCTGTCCGGATCGGACGCGACAATCCCGCCCGGGTCGAGGGCAATCGCGACCGGAACTGGGGCCGCGACCGTGACCGGAACGGGGATCGGGATGGCCGCCATGACGCACGCAACGGCAATCGCCGCGACGGCGTGCGGATCGGCAGCGGCAATGACCGGCGCGGCAATGATCGCTGGGAGCGCCGTTCCGACCGGCGGGACGTGCGCGATTGGTCGCGGTCCTGGCGGAACGATCGCCGCTACGACTGGCAGCGTTATCGCTACAGCAACCGCAACGCCTACCGGGTCGGCCGCTATTATGCGCCCTACCGGCATAATTACAGCCGCTTCTCGATCGGTTTCTTCCTTGGCCAGCCTTTCTACGGCTCGCGCTACTGGATCAACGATCCCTGGCAATATCGCCTGCCGCCCGCTTATGCGGGGACGCGCTGGGTCCGCTATTATGACGACGTCCTTCTCGTCGACATGTATTCGGGCGAAGTGATCGACGTGATCTACGACTTCTTCTGGTAAGGAAGACCAGCGGGAGCGGGACGAAAAGCTCGGGCATCCGCGGATGTCCGGGCTTTTTCCTTGTCAACGGCCCTGGCTGCGGCAAATGTGCGGGACGAACTTCATCAGCCAAGTGAAAAGGCGTCCATGTACAAGGCGGAAATCGGCCGGATCGTTCGCGAGCGGCTCTCGAATACTCCCAATGTCGTCAAAGTCCCCTCGCCGCAGCTCGACCTGTTCGTGGCGCGCAATTTTCTGACGCAGGACGAATGCGACAAGCTCATCGAAATTATCGATTCCAACCGCCAGCCATCGGGGGTTTTGGGGCCGGACATGGATCCTGACTACCGGACGAGCGAGAGCTGCAACGTCAATCCCTTCGATCCCTTCATCAAGCAGATCGAGGACAAGATCGCGAACCTGATGCCCATCGACCGCAGCCACGGCGAAACGATCCAGGGCCAGCGTTACTCGGTCGGCCAGCAGTTCAAGCCGCATCACGATTTCTTCTACACCGACCAGCCTTATTGGCCGGAGCAAGAGCGGACCGGCGGCCAGCGCACCTGGACGGTAATGATGTTCTTGAACGAACCTGAAGAGGGCGGCCACACCGCCTTTCCGGAAGCGGGCGTCAAGATCACGCCCAAGACCGGCAACCTCCTCGCCTGGAATAATCTGACCTTGGCAGGCTATCCCAATAGCTATTCGCTCCACACCGGAACGCCGGTGCTTGGGGGCGTTAAATATGTGATCACCAAATGGTATCGCGAGCGCCCGTGGGGCTATTCCAATGCCGACCCCATGGCCTTTGCCGCGAAACGCTGATCCGCTTGCCCCTCATTTCCTGCCAAGGGACGTTACGCCCATGAAAAAGACCCTCCTTGCTCTCCTCGCCGCATCCTCGATGCTCGTACCGGCCATCCCGGCGGCGGCTCAGAATGCCACGCCCGCCGCTGCCGCCATCCAGAGCGAGGGCGAGAAGCTCCGCGCGCTCTTCCACGCGAGCGATGAGGCGAACCTCAAGCGCAATCCGCTCAGCGCCCTTTTCCGGGGCGACATGCGCTATGCCGACCAGTTCGGCGACTATCTGAGCGACGCCTATCTGAAGGGCGAGGCCGATGCCGCGCGCGCCGACATTGCCGCGCTCGACGCGATCGACCGCGCGAAACTCAACGCCACCGATCAGGTCGCCTATGATGTGTTCAAGGCCGATACCGATCGGACGATCCGCAGTTTCGATCCGCAGCTCGTGGCGCTCAACATCGTCCGGCCGATTGATCATTTCACCGGCATCCACGTCCAATATCCGACGCTCGCGTCCGGCCAGAGCGTGGCGCCGTTCAAGACGGTCGCCGACTATGAGAACAACCTTAAGCGTCACAAGGGCTACATCGCCTATCTCGACGCCGCTATCACCCGCTTCAAGCAAGGGCAGAAGAGCGGCGTCGTCCAGTCGAAGCTCACCATCGAGAATGTGATCGGCCAGCTCGACACGCAGATCGCGCAAGGCGTGGAGGGGTCGACCTTCTACGGCCCGGTGAAGAGCTTCCCGGAAGGCATCAGCGCGGCCGACCAAGCCCGCCTCAAGGCCGAATATGCGGCGACCATCCGAGACGGGATCATTCCGGCCTATACCCGCCTGCGCGATTATCTGAGGAACGACTATCTCCCCGTCGCGCATGACGGCCTCGGCCTTTCCCACATGAAGGGCGGCGATATCGTCTATCGCAGCCAGATCGAACAGCTCACCACCCTGCCGCTCGACCCGGCAGAGGTGCACCAGCTTGGCCTGCGCGAAGTCGCGCGGATCAAGAGCGAGATGGAAGCGATCAAGACGAAAGTCGGCTTCAAGGGCACGCTGAAGGAATTTTTCGACTTCATCCGGACCGATAAGCAATTCCAGCCGGCTTCGGCCGAGGCGCTGGTCGAAGGTTATCAGGCGATCGGCAAAAAGGTGGATGAGCGGATCCGCACTCTCTTCGCCGTCCTCCCCAAGACCCCGCTCGAAATCCGCCCCGTCGAACCCTATCGCGAGAAGAATGCGTCAGGCGGCTCTTATACGCAGGGCGCGCCGGACGGCAGCCGTCCGGGCATCTTCTATTTCAACACCTACGACCTCCCGTCGCGATCGACGCCAGGCATGGAGACGCTCTACCTCCACGAAGGCGCGCCGGGGCACCATTTCCAGATCAGCCTCGCCCAGGAAAATGAGGCGCTCCCCGCCTTCATGCGCTTTGGGGGCAATACCGCCTTCGTCGAAGGCTGGGCGCTTTATGCCGAGACGCTGTGGAAGGAGCTCGGCATGGAAACCGATCCCTATCAGCGCTTTGGCGGCCTCAACGACGAGATGCTGCGCGCGATGCGCCTTGTCGTCGACACCGGCATCCACGCCAAGGGCTGGACCCGCGATCAGAGCATTCAGTACATGCTCGACAATAGCGCGCAGGGGCGCACCGACGCGACGAGCGAAGTCGAACGTTACGCCGCATGGCCGGGCCAGGCGCTCGCCTACAAGATCGGCCAGTTGAAGTTCAGCGAACTTCGGGCGCGGGCCGAAAAGGCGTTGGGCGACCGCTTCGACATTCGCGAATTCCACGAGCAGGTTTTGAGCACGGGGGCGCTGCCGATGACGGTGCTCGAAGCCAAGATCGATCGCTGGATCGCATCGAAGAAGGGTTGAGGCAGAAAGCATGACGATTCTCGTTACCGGCGTCGCGGGTTTCATCGGTTATCAAGTTGCCCGCACGCTCCTAGACCGGGGCGAGACCGTCGTCGGTATCGACAATTTGACGCCTTATTACCCCGTCACGCTGAAGCAGGCGCGTTTGGATGCGCTAGCGCCTTGGTCTGGCGAGGCGTTTCAATTTCTCAACCTCGACTTTGCCGATCCGGCGGCTCTCGAAGCGTTGAAACCTCATGAAATCGACCGCATCGTCCATCTAGGCGCCCAGCCGGGCGTGCGCTATTCGATCGAGCATCCGATGGCCTATGCCCATTCGAACCTGACCGGGCATCTCGCGATGCTGGAACTCGCCAGGTCGCAGCGGGTGAAGCATATGGTCTATGCCTCCTCCTCTTCCGTCTACGGCAATGCCAAGAGCCTGCCATTCCGGGTCGAGGACAGGGTCGACCATCCCATCTCGCTCTACGCCGCGACGAAGAAGGCGGACGAGCTGATCAGCGAGACCTACAGCCACCTCTACCGCCTGTCCCAGACGGGCCTGCGCTTCTTCACCGTCTACGGGCCTTGGGGCCGGCCGGACATGGCGGTGTGGCTGTTCACCTCGAAGATCCTGGCGGGTGAGCCGATCGAGGTGTTTGGCGAGGGCGATATGCGCCGCGACTTCACCTATATCGACGACATCGTTGCAGGCGTGGTTGCCGCACTCGACAACCCACCGCCGGACGACGGCACGGAAAAAGCGGGCGGCAGCGTGGCCCCTCACCGGCTTTACAATATCGGCAATAATCGAAGCGAAGAACTCTCCCGCCTGATCGAGGTGATCGAGGCAGCGTGCGGGCGCGAAGCGATCCGGATGATGAAGCCCATGCAGCCGGGCGACGTTCGCGACACCTATGCCGATATCAGCGCCATCCAGCGCGATCTCGGCTACCGGCCGACCACGCCGATCGACCGGGGCATCCCCGCCTTCGTCGAATGGTATCGCCGCCACCAGGGTTTGTAAGGTCCACCCCCCATCCGTGGCCGCGCGGCGCCGGAAGCACCTGCGCGGCCGATGCGGCATCCGAAGACGCCAGGCACCAGTCCGAAAGGGGATGGACCGCCCGCCTTAACGCCTTATGGCGGCGAGGGTTGCGCCTTCTTTCCTACGCGTGCGCGGTTCGCTGCATGATGTCGAACAGCCGCAACACTTCCGCGTCGTCGGTGTTCGCTTCGAGCGCGTCGTCAAGAGCGGAAGCGGCTTCGCCGAGCGCCTGAAAGCCGTACAATCCCGCCGCCCCCGCGAATCGATGGGCAATGCGCTGCGCCGCGGCGCGATCCATGGGGCGGGTATCAAGCGCGACGCGAAGGGCCCCCATGTCGTCGGCGCTCCTTTCGGCAAAGGCGGCGCGAAGCTGGGCGAGGCGATCGTCGAGGCTCATGAACCGGGCATAGCACGGGTTGGACACTCGGCCACATTGCCTTCGTGTTCCTTCGGGTTCATGGGGGCGCCATGCTTTCTCAACGGACGCGGTATACAATAAGGGCGCTGCTCCACCTTGCCGATCGCTATGGCGACGGGCCGGTGCGCCTCAGCGAGATTGCCGCGGCCCAGAATATCCCGCCCAAGTTTCTGACCGTCATGCTTTCGGAAATGACCCGTGCGGGCCTGATCGCCAGCCGCAGGGGACGCGAGGGCGGCTATTGGCTCGCCCGCGCGCCGCAAGAGATCAGCTATGGCGAACTCGTCCGCCTGACTCGCGGATCGCTGGGCCTACTCCCCTGCGCCAGTCGTCTCGCTTACGAGCAATGCGAGCATTGCATCAGTGAGGACAAGTGCCGCCTGCATCGCGTCATGCTGATGGTCCGCGACGAAACCGCACGCATCCTCGACAGCCTCACCCTTGCCGATCAAGTTCCGGAAACCGTGCTGGAGGCGCAGGAATGACGAAACATATCGCGATCATCGGCGCCGGCTATTCCGGAACGCTTCAGGCTATCCAGCTCCTTGCGCTCACCGATGCTCGGGTGACGCTGATCGAGCGCGCCCAGCCCGCGCGGGGCGTCGCTTATTCGACATCCAGCGCGGATCATCTGTTGAACGTGCGCGCGAGCGGAATGAGCGCCTATCCCGACCGGCCCGCCCATTTCGCCGACTGGCTGGCATCGGAAGGGCTTGGCGGCCCGACGACCTTCGCGCAGCGCCGCATCTATGGCGCCTATCTGGAAGCCCAACTCGCCGAAGCGCGGGCGCTTTATGGCGAACGCCTTACAATCGTTGCCGACGAAGCGGTGGACGTCGTCGCCGGCCCCGAGGGCGAGGGGGTCACGCTGGCGAGCGGCAACAGTCTGATCGCGGATCTTGTCATCCTCTGCATCGGCAACCTCGCTCCTGATGTTCCGGGCATCATCGCGCGGACCACGCTTCCGGACGATGTCTATGTCGCCGATCCCTGGGCGGGCCCGATCCTCGACGATCTTTCGGATGACGACACCGTGCTCCTCATCGGCACCGGCCTTACTGCCGTCGATGCCGCCCTTATGCTGGACGCAGGCGGCTTCCGAGGTCGCACGCTCGCCTTATCCCGGCGCGGCCTTCTGCCCCGCGCCCACAAAGCACCCATACCGCCGCCCGGTGCCCTACACCTGGAAAGCCGCTGCACCGCGCTGCTGCGAGCTGTTCGGGGCATCGCAAAAGAGTCGGGTTGGCGCGCCGCCGTGGATTCGCTGCGTCCCCACACCCAACGCTTATGGGCGGAGGCGAGCCTTGCGGAGCGGCGCCGTTTCCTCCGCCATTTGCGCCCCTGGTGGGATGTGCATCGACACCGCATCGCGCCCGAAATCGCCGACCGCCTCGAACAAATGATGGAAGAGGGCAGGCTGGACATCGCCGCAGGCAGGATCACGGCGATTGCCACCACTGCCGTGGGTGCGCTGGTTGAATGGCGCCCGCGCGGGGCCGATCAGGTGAACCGCCTCACCGTCCGCCGCATCGTCAATTGCACCGGACCTCAAAGCGACATCGCCCGCGCCGACAATCCGCTCATCCGCAGTCTGGTGGAAGCTGGACGCATCCGCCCGGACGCCTGCCGGATCGGGATCGATGTCGATGACGCCTGCCGGACGGTGGATCGGAACGGCAGCGCCAATGTGAACTTGCTGGCTGTCGGTCCCCTCACAAAAGGCGCCTTGTGGGAAATCGTCGCCGTCCCCGACCTGCGCCTCCAGACCAAGGCGACCGCCGAACGGATCGGTAACGGATAAGCCCTTCCCCGCTAGTCCTGAGCCTGTCGAAGGGCGGTTCCAGCTGGAACGGGCTTCGACAGGCTCAGCCCTAGCGGGGTTTGGGAAACAGAATCAGGCGGCCCAGCCTCAGTCGATATGCGGCGCGTAAGCGGGATCACTAGCCGGAAAGCTTTCGTCGGATGCTTCGTCGACCTTGTCCCATTTGCGCGGCGGGTCGCGCATTTCTTCGGGCCCCGCGTGACGGACGGCGCCCGACGTGCCGACCGCGCCGGGTACGCTATCGCCCTTCAGCGCGGGGGCCGGGAAGTTCTCGTCCCACCCGCCCCGGAAGCGGCGGAAGGCGACCAGGCCCACTACTCCAGCCGCCGCCGCACCAATCGCGCCGACACTGGCCCAAAGCGCATTATTCCGTGTCATTCTGACCATCTTGTCCTCGTTCGTGGGTGCGAGCCTTTCGGCTCG
Organism: Allosphingosinicella vermicomposti; assembly: GCF_003012815.1. GTDB lineage: Bacteria > Pseudomonadota > Alphaproteobacteria > Sphingomonadales > Sphingomonadaceae > Allosphingosinicella > Allosphingosinicella vermicomposti. Next base: position 92,107 of record NZ_PXYJ01000003.1, read on the forward strand.
TCCGCTTTTGATTCTGGACGTGGAACATTCGGGCGCGCGCACCGGTTCCCGCCCTCGATAGCAAGACACCGCCCGCCGCTCCCGAGTGGGCGCATTGGAATGCGAGGAAATCTTTGTCCGAAGCCGAAACCCTCTCCCCGGCCCTGCCGACAGTGCTCGAAAAAAAGGTCCGAATGCTCCTTGAGAAGGCGTGCGAGGCCGATCTTACTCTTGCCACCGCCGAAAGCTGCACCGGCGGCCTCCTCGCCTCGCTGCTTACCGACGTGCCGGGCGTAGCTCATGCCTTCGAGCGCGGGTTCGTCACCTATACGGACGAGGCCAAGGCCGAGATGCTCGGCGTGCCGCTCGACGTCATCAAAGACAAGGGCGCCGTCTCGAAGGAAGTCGCCATCGCCATGGCCGAAGGGGCGATGCGCCATTCCTCCGCGGACATAGCCTTGTCGATCACCGGCTACGCCGACGCCGGCGACGAACCTGGCCTCGTCCATTTCGCCTGTGCGAGGCGCAACGCGCCGACCCATCACCGGGAGGAGCATTTTGGAGCGGGCGGAAGAGGTGCTACCCGCATCGAATCGCTGCGCGTTGCAGTGGAGATGATGCTGGAGAGGCTTTGATGGGGGAAAACAAGCGGCCCTTCGCGGCCATTCACACGCATGGCTTCGTGCGCGTCGCCGCCGCCACCCCGATCGCTTCGGTGGGGGACATCGCCTTCAATGTCGAGCAGACGATCGCGCTTGCCCGTGACGGGCACGACCGGGACTGCGACCTCCTCGTCTTTCCGGAACTTAACGTCTCTTCCTACGCGGTGGACGACCTCCACCTGCAGGAAGCCTTTCTCGATCGCGTGGAACAGGGAGTCGGCGAGATTGCGGCGGCCAGCGCCGACCTCTCGCCCGTCCTTCTCGTCGGTGCACCAATCCGCCGCAATGGCCGCCTTTATAATTGCGCGCTCGCCATTGCCCGCGGGCGAATCCTCGGCGTGGTGCCGAAGAGCTTCCTCCCCAATTACCGCGAATATTATGAGAAGCGCTGGTTCGCGCCGGGCGTCGGGCTGACCGACCTTAACGTCGCTGTGGCGGGCCAGAACGTGCCCTTCGGCGTCGACCTGCTGTTCGAAGCCTCTGACCTTCCCGACTTCATTTTCCACGCTGAAATTTGCGAGGATTATTGGGCGCCGCAACCGCCCTCGACAGAGGGTGCGCTTGCTGGCGCCCTGATCCTCTGCAACCTCTCGGCGTCCAACATCACTATCGGTAAGGCGACCGAGCGCGCCCTTCTCTGCGCCTCGCAATCGTCGCGCTGCTGCGCGGCCTATGTCTATTCCGCTTCAGGCCCCGGCGAGAGCACGACCGACCTCGCCTGGGACGGCCAGGGCGGCGTCTACGAAACCGGTGAATTGCTCGCTGAGTCGAGCCGGTTCGAAATGGAGCCGGAACTCGCCATCGCCGATGTCGATGTGCAGCGTCTCCGCCTCGAGCGGATGCGCATGCCGACCTTTAATGACAATGCGATCGCGGCGGGTCATCCGGAATATCGCTTCCGCCGGATTGCCTTCGAGCACGAGCCAAGCTTCGCGGACATCGGCTTCGAACGGCATCTCCGCCGTTTTCCCTATGTGCCGAACCGCCCGGAACAGCTCGACCAAGATTGCTACGAAGCCTTCAACATCCAGGTGCAGGGCCTCGCCCAGCGCTTCCGGTCGACGGGCGGCAAGCATCTTGTCATCGGTGTGTCGGGCGGTCTCGATTCCACCCACGCCCTGATCGTTGCGGCCAAAACCTGCGACTATCTCGGCCTGCCGCGCTCGACTATCCTCGGCTTCACCATGCCCGGCTTCGCGACGGGCGACACCACCAAGGACAATGCCTGGGCGCTGATGGACGCACTCGGCATCGTGGGTGAGGAAATCGACATCCGCCCCGCTGCGATGCAGATGCTGAAGGATATGGGCCATCCTTATGCGAAGGGCGAGCCGGTTTACGACGTCACCTTCGAGAATGTGCAGGCGGGCCTCCGCACCGACTATCTCTTCCGCCTCGCCAATCAGCGCGGCGGTTTCGTGATCGGCACAGGCGACATGTCCGAACTCGCGCTCGGCTGGTGCACCTACGGCGTCGGCGACCATATGAGCCACTACGGCGTCAATGCCGGGGTTCCCAAGACGCTGATCCAGTATCTGATCCGTTGGTGCATAAAGACCACCCAGTTCGACGCCGACACGAACCGGGTGCTGGACGCAATCCTCGCCACCAAGATCTCGCCCGAACTGGTCCCGGCCGACGAGGCGGGCGAGATGCAGAGCACGGAAGACCGCATCGGCCCCTATGAGCTTCACGATTTCTTCCTCTTCCACATCCTCCGCAGCGGCCAGACGCCGGGCAAGGTCGCCTTCATCGCCTGGCAGGCGTGGAAAGATGCGGGCGCCGGATTATGGCCGTCCGGCTTCCCAGAGGCGCTAAAGCGCGCTTACGACCTCGAAACCATCTATAAATGGCTGGAAATATTCCTCACCCGCTTCTTTCAGACCAGCCAGTTCAAGCGCTCGGCACTCCCCAATGCGCCCAAGGTCTCCATGGGCGGAAGCCTTAGCCCTAGAGGCGACTGGCGCGCACCCTCGGATGGAGCAGCCAAGGTTTGGCTCGACGCGTTGCGAGACGCCAAAGTCTAGCTCAGTTGGAAGCTTATAAGTCCTGAGTTGAGACCGACTTCAGGTCGTTATTCAGGTGCAATATAGGCGTCATGATCACCGATTGATGTGATGCCGATATTCCACACCGCCTCATCATTTCAGCGCCGATCACTCATTTTGCGCCAAAATGCGTGCTTTTCGGTTGCGGCACGATCCGGCCTCCATTATTCAGGCCCACGGAATCGTACATTCCAAGTTGGGAGCATAATATGAGCTTTGCAAAGATTGCCCTGAAGGCGGCTGTCGCTGCCTCCATGATCGCCGTTCCGGCGGTCGCCACCGCCAGCACGGCCGCCAGCGCCCTGTCGCTGTCGAACGCCCGCGTCGGCGCCGAAGTCGAAGGTGAAAACCTCGGCGGCGGCATCATCATCCCGCTGCTCGCAGTCGTCGCCCTCGGCCTCGGCATCTGGGCCGCTGTTGATGATGATGAAGCTGAAAGCGCCTAAGCGTCAGATCAAATCAGGAAAAAGGCGGCCAATGGCCGCCTTTTTTTGTTCTTATGCAGACCATATTAATTGGGAAGCCTAACTTCCTTGGCTCCGTAGGTTTCACGCTGATTCTGGGATAGCTTGACTAGTGTACGAAACAAACTCTGGCACGATTGTAGAGAGCATCTGAAGCACTTGATCGTCCTCTCCGCGATTTGCTTCGAAGAGTATTTTTTCAAGTAAGGGCTTTAGTTCCTCCCAGGAAAGAAAGTGCTCATTTGCTTGCATAATTCGAGGATGTTTCGTCGGTCGTGGATCATTCCCGATTAACAATTCCTCGTAAAGCTTTTCTCCTGGCCGCAACCCCACTTCCACAATTTCAATGTCCCCTTCGACATTAGAAGCATCCCGGATAGTCAGACCAGCCAACCGAACCATGGTTCTTGCAAGCTCAGCAATTTGGACCGGCTTCCCCATATCAAGCACATAAACCTCACCCCCGTTTGCCATCGCACCAGCTTGAATGACCAACTGTGCTGCCTCGGGGATCGTCATGAAATAGCGGTTAATATCTATGTGCGTGAGCGTTATTGGGCCTCCTTCCCGGATCTGACGCTCGAACCGCGGGACTACTGAGCCGCTTGATCCGAGGACATTCCCGAAGCGGACCATAGCGAATTTTGTGCGGCTTCCTTTGCCTGCCAAGGCCTGCAAGACGAGTTCGCAGATGCGCTTGCTAGCACCCATAACGTTTGTCGGCCGAACTGCCTTGTCAGTGCTGATCAAAATGAAGTTGGAAACACCCGCACGTTCCGCTTCACGCGCCGTTACAATGGTCGCCAACAGATTATTTCGGACTCCCTCCGACGCATTTGCCTCGACCAACGGGACGTGTTTGTATGCGGCCGCGTGAAAAACCGTCGACGGCTTGCATCGCTTGAAAATTGCAGCCATTCGCACTTCGTCACAAGCGCTTGCGATATATGGTACGATTTCCAAAGATCGGCCGATTTCGCTTTCCGCGACGAGCTCGCGCAGTTCTTGCTCGATCGAATAGAGGGAGAATTCCGACATCTCAACAAGGACCAGGCGTCTCGGTCTCAAATGAATGATCTGACGGCACAGCTCGCTGCCGATTGACCCACCAGCACCAGTAACCAGCACCGTTTTTTCAAGGATTGTCCTACCAAGAAGAACCTGGTTCGGCGGAACGGGATCGCGACCCAGCAAATCTTCGACCTTGAGCTCGCGTAGATCGCTTATTGAAACTTGCCCATCAACGATCGCTCGCATGTTAGGGAGGGTCTGGACGTGAACGGGGAAGCCCGCCAGTTCCTGAACTATCTTTTGGCGCTTACCCCTGCTGGCGCTGGGCATCGCCAACAATACATCGGTCGCTCCATGTCGATCCACCGCCTGTTGCAGCCTGTCAGCTGAGTAGATCGGCACGCCATTCATAACTTGGCCGTCCAATCGCACATCGTCATCTACGTAAGCGCACAGGGACATACCAGGCTCATGCCGAATGGAAGCGGCCAATTGCTGGCCTGACGATCCCGCACCATAGATGAGAACACGCTTCTGATTACCAGCATAGAGCCGTTGCCCCCGGACTTCGATCAGCAGGTAGCGCGCCGTGATCCGGCAAAGGCAAAGCAATACAAAAAAAACGAGCGGCTGAAGAAGCGGAATCGTCCTTGGTAATCCCGGAAGAGGGAAAATAGTGAACAGAAGGGTTAGAGGGAGAGCAAGCATCATACATGCCTTCCCAAGGCCGATCATCGCACCGGCCCCCGCGGCTCGAAAGATGGCCCTATATACACCTTGGGAATAGCCAATCGGCAGCCATAGCAGGAGCGCCGCTATGCTATAGATCTGGACAGGCCTACTTGAGAGCATCCACTCGCCGAGCCGGAGCGAAAAAGCGATCCAAGTCGCGATGATACAGAGTACGGCATCGAAACAGCCGACTAATATGCGCTTCTGATACCGGCTGAGTCCGGTCAGACGATTTAGCACAATTGTGATGACATCGGTCTTCAATTTCGAACCCACCTGCTCCCACGGGCAAGGCCTACGCTACCCATATGCCATTTCTAGGAAGCACCCCGATTACTCAAACTAGCTAAGAAAACCAACCGTGCCATTCCTCTTCCTTGGTATTTGTGGCATCGGCGAGACACATTCGCATATCACCCTGCCTCCCCAACCTGCCGGAATGTCAATAATCCTAAAGGCAAAGGAGCACTTTGCCCTATAACCCAGAGAATATCTACTTTTACCTGATGCGCCGCCATAGGTTGTGCGACGTGCGCGGAGGGTATTACAAACATGAAAGCTTCAATTCCATGGGCTCTAACTCATTGGTCCTTGTCCTTGCCTTCGCGGCATTTTTAAGCGCCGCTGCCCTCACGGGCAAAATCCGCACTTACGCTCTAAGCGCCGGAATAGTGGATGAGGTCAACGCCCGTGCGTCGCACAGTATACCGACGCCCCGGGGCGGCGGGGCTGCGATCGTGATCGTAGCAACTGTTGGTTTTCTTACCTCGACGCTGTGGCTAGGCTTCCCAATCCGCCTTGCTTGCGGATTGATCGGCGGCGGGATCGCAGTAGCCGTGATTGGTTGGCTGGATGATCACGGTCACGTGGCACCAAAGATCAGGTTGGCAACTCACATCGGAGCAGCCTCATGGGCTGCCATATGGATCGGGCCACTTCCGCTTGATTTCTTGCCGTTCTGGAACAGCGCTCTGGAATTTTGGGAGTGGCCTGTGACAGTCCTGTTCATTGCGTGGATGGTGAATCTCTACAATTTCATGGATGGCATTGACGGTATTGCAGGTAGCGAGGCTGTCAGCGTGGGCTTGGGAGGCACCATTTTCCTCGGCATTGCCGGCGCCGCCGTTGGCATGCTGGCCCCTTCGCTACTGCTCATTGCTGCCGCTTTGGGTTTTTTGATCTGGAACTGGCCTCCGGCGAAGATCTTTATGGGCGACGCGGGCAGCGGTTTCTTAGGGTTTACGCTGGCCACTTTGTCCGTGATAGCCGGTAACGTCGCGCCCGAGCTGGCTGCAGCATGGATAATATTGCTCGGGATTTTCGTCGTCGACACTGGCGTCACGCTTGCCCGCCGCATGTTGCGCGGAGAGCGGTTGCATGAAGCTCACCGCACCCATGCCTATCAGCGTCTGGCTCGCCATTATGGGGCGCATCTGCCAATCACCTCAGCCACAATTGCGATAACTTGGCTTTGGCTGTTCCCTATCGCGTTTCTGGTCGCGATAACTTGGCTTTCCCCGATTTCAGGCGTCTTCATCGCTTACTTTCCCCTAGTCGCTATTGCGCTATTCGCCGGGGCGGGAAACCTCGACAAATGACAGGACAAACTATGCGGAGGGTTAGGCAAGGAAGCCGCTTACGCCGATCGTAACCGTCTTTCCGTTCGGCAAGGCTGTCAAGGGATAGGCGGCCCCAGTCACCGCGTTGAAAAACTCAGCGACAAGCCGGCTCCTTTCGACGCCGTTCACCATGGTCGGCGCGATGTGCAGCCAAGCGGTCAACGCTACACCTGAGCTATTATGCAGGATCGTGCCTTGGATGGCTTGATCAGCCGCGACCTGCACCTGTGTGTCGAAAATGAATTGGGAAGGCTTTGGGTTCCCAACCTTCCCGCCGCCCGCAAACGGGGTAAGGTCGTCGCCCCCAACGGGGCTGACCACTGGCCTAGGGGAAGCTCCTTCTATCTTTGAAACAAAGGCAGACGCAATGCCACAATCAGTAAGCGAGCCGATCTGATGATGAAGCCTTCCGCCTTGATTGATTATGCGGAGCCCGAAAGCTTGCCATTCTTGATGCCTGATCGCCAGCCTTCCGGAGGAAATATCCAGCGCATGGATATGACTTGAACCCGAAAACAAGTCGGGATCCGTGCCGCCGCGGTAATGCGCGCCCACTTTTAAGATACCGTTGGCGATGTGATATTTTGAGCCTAGCAATTGCACATTTTCAATCGACCACTCGTCATAGACCTTGGTATCGACCTCAATAAGGTGGCCAAAGCTACGCCCCGTAGAACTGGAAATGAGGACGTCAGCTGCATGGCAATCGCCCTTGAATCGCATCGGCAATCCGGCAGAAGCTGTAGCTTCCACATGTAGACCCCGGACGAAGCAACCACTTAAATCCACTCCAACATTCTCCGCTTGCATACAGACAATGTTACTCAGCTGATTTCCGTTTCCGATGACTTTTAAGCCGTAGCGGCAATCTTGGACGGTAACGTCCCGCACAATTCCGACATTTGCGTCGAGGGACAATGCCTGACCCTGCGGAGCGCCTCTCATCCACAATCCCTGAAGGATGCCCTCTGTGCCGAATTGAACACGGCTGCTCCCGAACTCGCAAATGTGTGTAAGGCCTTGTTCTTGACCATACCAAGCAATTCCGGACAGCATAAGCTTCTGGGCGCCCCCACCTCTGTCGCTCCACCACCTCCCTTTGGTTCCTGCCTTGCAGATGAAGGCAGACGTATGCCGGCCTGTGCCGATTATCGTTGTGACCGGATGTGTGGTGATATTGCCGCAAAGAAAATTATTCGCAGTCATCATGATGGCCCGGCTAGGAAGCGCCCCATCTCCATGGGCCCAATCGAGAGCGGCTTGAATGGCGGTAGTATCATCGGTGCCTTTGCCCGTATGCATCTCGAAATCGCCGGCAGCGCCAAAATCTTCGAAGGTCCTCAGTTCGCTAGGCGCTTTTTCGACTGCACCAGCCTTCGGCAATTCCAGCATGAACTCAGTGTCGGCGCTCGCACTCGATACGGCCGTCAGCGGGGCCAATCCCAAGAGAGATCGTCGTGTTAACCCACCGGGATCCCGCCTATTTTGCTGCCAGCCTGTCAAAATCTCTACCTCTTCACCGGTCGCGGCTTTGATACGTACATTTCCGCAGCGCCCCTTCCGCTGCTTGTTGGCTCTGCTTAGTTGCTTAGTTGAAGATTATTGCTGATAGCGGACTTCCCACAAGGGGACATAATATCTCTCGGAGAGCCGGGCCGATGTAGTCGGAAGATACTCGGCTCCGAGTTCGCGGATCAAGAGGTTGGGCATGACGAAGATCCTAATTACAGGATCAAAAGGCTATATTGGAACGTCGGTCGCCAAGTGGCTCTCGCGGCACGAAAATGCGTATGACGTCGATATGATTAGCGTCAGAGACGGCGCGTGGCGGGATCTCAAACTAGGAGAATATGACGCCGTCCTTCATGCGGCAGCCGTGGTTCATACGCGGAAGGAAAAGCGGGAAGAGTTCTACGCGATCAATCGTGATTTAACGATTGAGCTAGCAAAAAAAGCGAAACTGGAAGGCGTTAAGCACTACATATTCCTTAGCACGATGGCCGTTTATGGCATTGAAGAAGGACACATTAGCTTAGGCCAGATCCCAGCGCCAAAGACTCCTTATGCCACGTCAAAGTATCAGGCTGAGATAGAATTGAGAAGTATTGAAGGAGATAATTTCGCGGTATCGATAATTAGGCCCCCCATGATTTACGGACCATCGTGCCCGGGGAATTACAAGAAGCTATCGAGTATCGTTCGGTGCACGAATATTTTCCCGGATATACCTAATGAAAGAAGCATGCTTTACATTGATAATCTGTGTGAGTTCTTGAGGATCGTTATATCAGAAAAAATGGGCGGAACTCTGTTTCCACAGAACAGTCAATACGTTAGCACATCTGAGCTTGTTTCCCTTATAGCCCGGGCCTCTGGCAGAAGTATTCACTTGTCCCGGCCATTGGGGCGCCTACTCTCCCCCATCGTGAAGATGCCGGGGCCTCTAAGGAAGGCATTTGGATCCCTCACTTATGATTGGTCCATGTCTTCCTCGCCAATGATAGACGGGGCTTTAAGTCCGCCCACCTACGAGACAATTCCCTTCCCAGATTCAGTGACTGCAACCGAAATTTGGAAGTTTCAGAATGCCTGAGTCGAAAGATGTAATCTTCCTCTGTCAGTACTTTCACCCTGAATATATCTCGTCTGCGACTCTGCCTTTCGACACTGCGGTCGCGCTGCGAAATGCGGGCTATTCCGTGGGCGCCCTTGTGGGCTATCCAAAAGAATATTCGACGCACCAAACCGTTCCAATGCGTGAGATCTTTCAAGGTATCGACATAAAGCGCATAAAATATTTGCAGCTAAATCGGACAAATTCCCTTGGTCGATTGATTAACTATCTGTCATTTACCTTATCTTGCGCGTTGCAACTTCGCCATATCTGCAAGTATACTACAGTTTTAGTTTACTCAAATCCACCCATACTGCCTCTGATCGCCGTAATTGGTCGGAACCTATTTGGTCTAAAAATTGTCTTTATAAGCTATGACGTTTATCCCGATATCGCATACAAGACCGGGAAGCTTTCTCCGCACAGCCTCATGGCCAAGGTTATGACCCTGGTCAATAATCTGGTGTTTCGCCGAGTAAGCAGAGTTGTCGCTTTGTCCGAGGACATGAAGAGCTATCTTGTCGCCAATCGCGATATTAAGCCAGAGCAAGTCGAGGTGATCCCAAACTGGTATGAGGGAGGTCACATGCCTACAGGTTCGCGAGCCCAATCTAACGCGCTTTTCGCCCCAATCTTAGGCACGGGGAAGCTGATTGTATCCTACTTTGGAAATTTAGGCATCTGCCAGGATCTTTCGACTATCTTAGCAGCGATTCGGACACTCGCACATAATCCCGAAATCCATTTCATTTTTGCCGGGCATGGCAACAAGATGCACCTCATGCGAGAAATTGTAGAACAGGAGAGGTTGGATAACGTCACGATATTCGACTTTTTGCATGGGGCAGACTATCAAGACGCACTCGACATTAGCGATTGCTTCCTCGTTAGCCTAGAGCAAGGCCTAGCTGGCTTGGCCGTGCCTAGTAAGACTTACGGCTACATGATGGCCGGAAAGCCCATAATTGCCGTCATGGACCAGTGCACCGACATCGCGAGGGATCTCACCGAAAACAATGCGGGCATATCGATCAAGGTCGGGGATCATGCTGCCCTTGTAGCAGCCATTACCGCCCTTCGGGACAGCCCGGAAAATCGTCGGCGCATGGGAGCGAATAGCAGACAACTGTTCCTTGCAAAGTATACGAAAGAAATAGCCACGGCAAAATATGTCGCAATGATGGCTGAACTCATCGATTGAGCGATGTTGACGCTTCTACCGACGAGAAATTGCCCAACCCCGACCGCATGTATTGGAGATAGTCGAGGGCAGCGACTGATCCCTCCATGGGAGCCCATTCAGCAAACTCCCCTGCTAAAGCCGGATCGAATGGACCGGCCTTAACCTCGAGCAACACAGCGTCATCAGTCAGCGCAACAACGGAATGCCAAGTTGCAGGCCCAATCTCAACTGCAATGGCGGTCGCCCTTATGCCTTCTACTTTTCCAATTATAGCCGTCTGAACGATATTACCGTTGTCGTCGAACATCAGGATGCCCAGCGCCCCGCATGCGGCAACAAGTGTTTCGCTTCGGGGATCAAGAGAATGGCGATGGGGCCTCACGTAGCTCTGAGGGAGTATAGCGTTCAACGTGCGCTGGCATGGGTCCGCCCACGTATCGTGCAGGTTGAGGTGCTGCCGCCCCCGAGGAGATCCGCGCGCTTGCCGAGTGAGCGACGCGAGAAGGTCGCAGTCAACAAACCTACTCATATCAATGTACTCGCCGCAGCCTAGAAACGCTTCCAAACGACACGATTCACATAGTCTACATAGCTGTGAAGAATACGCACTATTTTATCGGACACGTTCGGCATAGTGTAGTCGGCGGGCAATCGTACCAGTCTATCCCTGCCGCGCGGTTGGCTCTCTAAAATGGCCAGTCCTTGCAGCACTCGGTCAGGATTTAGGCCGACCATCATAGCGGCAGCCTCCTCCATCCCCTCGGGGCGCTCATGAGCTTCCCTTATGTTGAGCGCGGGGAAATTAAGGATCGATGCCTCCTCGCTGATCGTCCCGCTGTCGGACAGGACTGCTTTTGCCGAGATTTGAAGCTGATTGTAATCGAAGAATCCGAGCGGTTTGAGGAGCCGAACATGCGACGCGAAACGCGCTCCACTTTCCGCGATCCGCTTTTGCGTACGCGGATGCGTGGAAACGATTACGGGCTTCCCATATCGTTCTGCTACCATGTTCAGAATCTCGACAAGGCGGGCAAAACTTGGCTCCGGATCGACATTTTCCTCACGGTGCGCGCTCACAAGGAAAAAGCCCTGGGCCGCCAAACCTAAACGGGCCAGCACGTCTGACCGCTCAATTCTCTCGCGATAATGTTCGAGCACTTCGAACATCGGGCTTCCGGTTTTAATAATAAGATCAGGCGGCAGCCCTTCCCGTAAAAGATACTCCCGCGCGATATCGCTGTAGGTCAAGTTGACGTCGGCTGTGTGATCGACGATGCGGCGGTTAATCTCCTCCGGCACACGTTGATCAAAACAACGATTGCCCGCTTCCATATGGAAAGTTGGAATCTTGCGCCGTTTGGCGGGTATTACCGCCGTGCAGCTATTCGTATCGCCCAAGACAAGAAGTGCATCAGGACGGATCTTCTCCAAGATTTTATCCACGGCGACGATCACATTGCCAATCGTCTCGGCGCCGGTTTTGCCAGCAGCTTGAAGGAAGTGATCAGGCTTCCTGATGCCCAATTCTTCGAAAAATACTTCGTTCAGTTCATAGTCGTAATTTTGACCAGTGTGGATTAGCACGTGGTCGCAATACTCATCCAACCTGGAGAGCACGCGCGAAAGGCGAATGATTTCAGGCCGCGTGCCGACGACGGTGACAACTCTCAGCTTAGACAAAGTCGCTCACCTGTAAAATTTGAGGCTCGATCGGACGCCCTATCCGGGCTTCGTGCTCGGATGGCGCTGCTCAAACGGGGCCTCCCTTGTACAATATGCAGAACATTCCAAAAGCTTCCTTAGCCTATACGGCACTTGATATTGTGTCTGGCCGTTCGCGGTCGAATATTTCATTGGCCCATAACATGACGGCCATCTCTTCCGCCCCAACGTTGGTAATGTCGTGGCTCCAACCTGGCACCGTTTCCACGATGGTTGGCGCCTCTCCGGACGTAAACAATTCATACCGATCGCCAGTCAGAATATTTCGAAACCTGAAAAGCGCATTTCCCCTAATGACCAAGAATTTTTCGGTCTTACTGTGGTGATAATGGCCGCCGCGCGTCACTCCGGGGTGAGCTGTGAAATAAGAAAACTGGCCCGCATCGGGAGTTTTGAGCATTTCCACGAAGACCCCGCGCGGGTCTTCATACTTAGGCACTCCGTAACCGAATGAGTCCGGGGGGAGGTAACTGATGTATGTGGCGTAGAGCGCCCGAGTAAGACCGATGCCGACTCGTTCTGAAACGAGGGTATGTCGGCTCTCGCGAAAAGCTTGTATTTGCTCGGCGAGGGCACCCACTGTCGTTTCATATATCGGCTCAACCTTCCCCCACTCCAATCCCTGCCTACTCCTTGTGAGCGCGGAAACGAACTCGGAAACTACATCGTCGACATGAACAAGGCGAAGCGGCGCTTCCGGCGTATCGATCCGAATTGGCAGGTCACGCGCGATATTATGGCAGAAGGTCGCCACCGCCGAATTGTAATTGGGGCGGCACCATTTCCCAAATACGTTGGGCAAACGGTAAATGATGGCCGGATTAGTATTGCTCAGAGCCTCCACGGCGAGCTCGCCAGCGCGCTTGCTCCGTCCATATGGATTATCCAAGTCCGCCTGGATCGACGAAGCGAAAATTAATAAGGGCTTGCGGGAGCTCGTTTGGGCTATCTCGCAGAGACGTTGTGTTAGATCTGCGTTGACGCCTTCGAATGCTCTTACGTCTTCGGGACGATTTTCCCCGGCGAGATGGATGATCGCATCTGCGGATAATACCAGTTCTTTCAAATCCTGAACTGTATTGTTTCGACTAAACTCAAGAGGTTCAAATCCTTCAAGCTCCGCCAAGCGCACGAGAAGGTTTTTACCAATAAAGCCTTTAGAACCGGTAACGAGAATCCGCATGTCAATCTTCCGCTTGAGCGCGCTCTCCGCGAAGCACTGCTTGCATGAACGGCAGCTTTGCCAACAAGGCCCTCATCCCCTCAAAATCGAGCCTAGCAGTGTTGTGGGAGTTGTAATCTTCCGCATGCGAAATTCGGGTTTCGCCGACCTCTACGAACTTCCCGTAATGCAGGTCTCGCAAGTCAGGGGGGATCCTATAATAGTCCCCTAGATCCTCCGCAGCTGCCATCTCCTCGCGGCTTAAGAGGGCTTCGTAGAGCTTTTCTCCATGCCGGGTGCCAATCTCGCGAATTTCATAATTGGGGTGCCCGGCAAGATTGCATACCGCCTTTGCCACCGTTTCGATCGTCGCAGCCGGGGCCTTCTGCACGAAAATGTCCCCGGGTGTGCCGTTCTGGAAGGCGTAGAGGACGAGCTCAACCGCATCTTCCAAGCTCATCATGAAGCGGGTCATGTTTGGATCAGTAATGGTGATCGGCCGACCATTCTCAATTTGATCTACAAAAAGGGGAATGACGGAGCCACGAGAGGCCATCACATTTCCATAGCGAGTAACACATATAACAGTCCGGCCACTGCTGCGCGATTTTGCGATCGCCACCTTTTCCATCATGGCCTTGGATATCCCCATGGCATTGATTGGGTAGACTGCCTTGTCGGTACTGAGGCAAATGACGCGTTCAATACCGCTGTTAATTGCCGCTTCGAGGACATTTTCGGTTCCAAGAATGTTGGTATTCACTGCCTCAAGCGGATGAAATTCGCATGAGGGCACTTGCTTCAAAGCTGCGGCGTGAAAGATATAGTCGGCACCGCGCACAGCGTTTAGGACTGATCGATAGTCTCGCACATCACCGATATAGAATTTCAGCTTCTCGCTATTATACTTTTTCCGGACATCATCCTGCTTCTTCTCATCACGACTGAAGATTCTGATTTCTTTTATATCGGAACCCAGAAAGCGTTGAAGCACAGCATTGCCAAATGACCCTGTGCCCCCGGTGATAAGAAGAATGCGGTCTTTAAACATGACAAACCCTGCGATTATCTTGTGGTTCGGGCGAGCGCGATGAGCTGCTGCCACGTTTCCTGAGCTGTCCGATCCCACTCATACCGCCGGCTTCGTTCAGCACTTGCCGCGGCAACCCGCGCGGCAAGTTGTTGGTCGGATAGAACCTCCTCAAGCTTTGTGGCAAGGTCCGCGGGTTCCAACGGGGAAAAATAAAGGATATCCGGACCGCCAAACTCCGGCATCGGGTCGAGGTCGGATGAAAGAATTGGACGCCCCGCGCCCAACGCCTCCAAGAGAATGTTTGGGCAATTTTCACATGTCGAGGCAAAGATGATGGCTTCGGCGTTAGCATATATAGCTGGAAGATCGCCATAGGCCACCGCGCCGGTTGCGATGACTTGGGCTTCAAGACCGAGTTCATGCACCAGGGACAACACCCGGCCTGCTTCAGGCGAGTGAGTTTCACCCACTAAAAACAGCTGAATGCCGTCACGCAAGGCGGGGGACAGCATTGAGTATGCTTGCACCACCTCGTACTGATTTTTGTAAACGTCGAAGCGCGAAACGTAGAGTATATACTTCTTATCACCCAGAAACGCAGGCCTAGGAAGGCGAGAGGACGATGTTCGAAAAGCCGTCGCAATTCCATGAGGAATGGTGACCGCGCGACGCATGCCCACTTTCGATGAAACCAGCCTCTTCCCAAAATCTGAGATGAAAATTGTGAGATCGGCGGATCGCATGCTGCGCAATAGAATATGACTGAGGAGCCAATTTCTCATGCGCTGCAACCCAATAGGGAGCTTGTTCCGAGCCCGTGCATCAAAAGGCAGCATATTACGAAACATGGTTGCCGTTTTGCAGGTCGATGGCGGGCGCGTGACCACCACGCCCCCCGGGCAAAAAAGCACATCCGCTCCTTCCCGACGAAGATAGATTGGGAGAATGAACAGCTCCCAAAATGTCCGCAACAAAGGATTGGTCGTCGGCCAGCGCGGCGTTATGCGCTGTATTCGGGGGTCCGCGGCTATTTCCAAGTCCGACGGTGCAAAAACGTGAACTGAAAAATTACGATCTTGCGGCAGGCGCGAGAGGAGATTGGCAACATAGGTTCGCCCACCGCCCATTCGGGCCGAGAGTGCGTTCATTACAATCTTCATATCATCTACGACTCAAGACTTCTCGTAGCAACCACAACGGAATAATTTGAAAGAGCAGCATGCTAAGAATAATATTTGTAAATTCCCCGGTCATTAACGCCATAAATGACCAAGCGACATACACATATATCACGAACCCCGTGACCGTCACGTCCGAAGTATCGTGGTTTAAACGTGTCATAGTGCGGATATAATAGTGAATTAAGTAGATCATCATCGTGAAATATGTAACGCAAAAGCCAATTATGCCGCCAATCCATCCGAAATTTATAATCCACTCCCCAATATAGGTTGGAGTGAGATTTGAAAGCCCACCCCAAGCATCATTAGTATAGCTTTTAGTAAAGAAAGTCCCTCCAGTGTCTGGCTTGTCTGGCCAAATACTTCTAGGAATTGGGTTTGTTATCAACGACAAAAATGTCGTGCCATGTGCCAATGGCAGATATTCCGTTTTGCTGATTATCTCTAGAGGCTCAACACCATAGTAGAAGGACGCAAAACTTAAGGTCCGATCGGATGTATTCGTCGTGAGAGTCCCTCCGCTGTCTAGTCGGACCGTCTCTCGCACCACGCCAAGTGACATAGCGGCGAGCAAAAGGCCGCCAGCGATCAGAACCGCTTGTCGCGGCTTAATAGGAGTTCTTAGATAATGAAAAACAATAATCTGCAGCGCGAAAATGTTCAATAGGCTGCTTCGAGAGCCCGACATGATGCCAATACCCAGCACTACGAAGAAGTGCAGCGCGTAGATGGCCCACCATTGAAAGCCTTTACGCTGGGAAAGCCCTAGCGCAAAGTACAGCAAATTGATCGGCCCCATCAGGGCTATGAGTGCCCGCGCCGCGCCCAACCCCGCCCAGTCCGAAACACGCGAGGACAAGCTCGCCACGTAGCCCGCAATTCCTCCAAAATGATCAATCATGTAGAACTGGGCAGCCAGCGACGGAGTGGAGGCTATCCAGAGCAGCAGAGTGGCATCTTTGATGCCTCCCTGAGCCTCCTGCCCCCCTGTATCGTTCAACTTAGGCCGAAACCGGTGAACGCGATCAGCCTCGAAGAAAACAGCGAGCGCACCAACAGATAGCACCACCGTTAAGAGCGTAGCCGTACGAGTATCGATGTCTGAGAATAGTGCGCCGACATGGAAGGCGAGAAAGAAGACGAGAAACAGCTTGCTAGGCGCGAAGACATCCTTGTTCGACACAGCCGAGAACATCGCGGACATCGCGAAAAGAACCACAACAACGAATATCATTTTTCGCCAACTCTGCAGCGGGCCATACTGATCAATTCCAGCCGCATGCCCTTAAATCGCCCTGGCTCGAGCCCCATCATAGCGACCAGAGCCACCAACGCACCGCCGGCCACCCCCATGCAAATGTACAACGTCATATCTTCAGCCAAATCAGCACCCGGCTCCCTCAGATAGGCATATGCGAAGTCGCAGGCAAATGCGAATGCCACCGTCGTCAACGAAGTGACGAGAAGGAGCCGTCGACTGAAGCCAGTGCCGTAGCACCTTTCACTGATGAAATACGATACCCAAGCGCTCGCCAGAGCACCAAACAGGGCGCCAATCCCGCTCGCCAACGTTCCAAGATCGGTGGCAGAAAGGGCGAGAGCGCCCACATTGACTAGTGCACCAGCCAAATACACATGCGTCAAACGCGACGTTACTCTAGCCCCATGTATACCAATAGACAATATTGATCCAGCTCCGGCCCAGAACTGACTCATGACAAAGAAGGCAACCAAAGAAATTGCTCCCGAATATTCACGCGGCGCCAATATGTATACGATTATCGGGGAAACCGACACAGTAACGCATGCAATAGCTAGCATTATTAGCACATACCATTGAAAGGCAGCGTTAAAGAACTCGGGATTAGATTTATGCTCACTGATCTTAGAAAAGGAATATGGCTCCCACGCCATCCGAAAACTGAAAACGATGACCATGTATAAAGCAGCAACCTTTATGGCTACAGCAGCAACGGCTACATCGGCCAGCGTCAAAAACAGTGCCAATATTATCCTATTACCGTTTGTCTGAAACCAGTTCAAAATTACGGCGGGCATTGCTGGCACACCATAAGAAAGCATGCGCGCTATAAGACGCCGAGAGGGCAATCGCCCCGGCTTTGGCAGGGTTCGAGGCGAGATGATAACCACGCACACCATCTTTGCCGCCAAAATTGCCGCCAGAGCGCCCGAGATCCCCCAATCGAGATGCACCACCAAAAAGATGCTAAAGATGGCAGTTAAAGAAAGGTCCAGGAGAGAAAGAAGGGCGAATATAACGGGCGAGCCTGAAAAGCGCAAAACGACAAGCTGAACACCGAGTATCTGGGAAAAGAAAGCCATAATTGCCAATAATGGCAAATACCTGTCAATCTCAAACGGCACAAACGGCGTCCATTGAATAAGAAAGATGGCTAATAACGTTAGGAACGCACCACAAATTGATATTGATGCCGCCCCCCAAGTTAGTCGGCGCGTTGAGCCAGTCGCTTTGGCGTCGAAGTAATCGCGAGCGAGGGCCGATTCACTTTGCAATCCGCCAAGAAGAGTGACAAGAGTATAGAGCCCCAGAAGCACCTCGAGTTGCCCATATTCCTTCATAGTGAACGCGCGAGTATAGAGCGGAACTAGAAAGATCACCGCTAGTCGGCTGATGGCGCTGCCCAGCCCGTAAATCACGACCTGCTTTGCAAAGTTCATGTCAAGTTGAGCGGGGCTTCGTGCCCACTAGCGGCATGGCGCCAGTCCAGCCTTAACACCCGGAGCCCGTGAGTCTCATGAATTACGGCAACCTGTCTGAGCGTCGGGGGGAGGGAAATAAAGACGCTGTCATACCGGCTGCGATCGAGAACGCACACGTTGATCCGGTACGTTTGGATGATGCGCTCCAGCGCTTCGCGCTTCAAGAAAGGAAAGGCGCTGAATGCTTCAGATATCCGCATGCCACAATATCGTCTTCCGACCGCTATGCAGTAGGAGAAGTCCCAATCATTGGCCATTAGCATCTTGGTAAGTTGCTCGTTGTTACTGCAGCATCTGATCGGCTCGACAAACGCCTCTTTAATAGCGCGCTCCGCCGCAGCCAAGTCGATCGCCTTGGAGCCAACTTGACGGACCAGGAAAGCCGAGGCCTTCAATTGAACGACACACATAATCAAAAAAAGAAATGTGATCGCCGCCGTCCCAGCTAACCCGATGTGAATGATAAGAAATGGGGCGGCCGCCAGCACAGCCCACCCGGTTACCGCCTCTACATACCTTTCAGGTTCACCAAGGAACCGTGTTTTGCGGAACGAAGTCGCGAGCATCGCGACGACACCACACAGCACGACGTCCGCCGCGAATTTCGTAAGGGGTGCGTCCAACATGTGTTCAGTTACCCTTAGTCCAACCGCCAATATAACGAGCGGGTTGAGTAGAAGGACGATCAGGACTGGGTTTTCGTAGGCGTAACGGACTCCGGCGATTGGCTTTTTGATGCATTCCAGCCAGATGTCCTTAACCAAATCGCGCCAAACGCTATAACGGCGATTGAGAATGTAGGCTGGCGCCAGTTCGTTGGCAAAGTCCCGAAGGAACGCCAATGTTCCACGCAAGTAACCTATCGAATATCTTGGATGGACTGCGATAAAGAGCAGGAGACCCAATGCCGCGCCGGCGATGGGAGTATATCTTCCAGTTATTATCGCCAGAAGTAGGCTAATTATAACAAGAGCCTGAGCGCCAAACGTACTGAACGCCCATATAAGATATGACGAAAATCCCAATACAGCGTATAATGGCCAAATGTCATGCGCGTATTCAATCTGAAATGCTGAGAACAGCATTACCGAAAGAAGTAACAATCCGATTCCGCGAGTGCTCAACCCAAAATTCCTGGCACTTAATGCATGGAAGAACTGAGGGGTAAAGGCAAACAGTGCCACTATGATTGGAATAGTTAAACTGTTTAATAGAGTATTAGGATAGGCGACCGTAATAAAATAAGCGATGAGCAGTACGTGCAGAGCGTTTACCACCGGGTTGAGAAGGCGCTCCGCCCAAAACATAACCGCTGGGCGTACTTGGGCGAGACACCAATGAAGATAAAGCGGCAAGGCCGCACACACGGCGTCGTTGAGCAGCCTCGGAATACGAACAAAAAGTCGATTGCGATTGGCCTGAATGGCTCGAATGAGGAAGGTATGCACCGTGTGGTCCGTTCCTATCGCTGCGCCAAGGAACGATTGCCGGGCCGCCATGCCGAAAGCCAAACCTACGACGATAATGAGCGCGAGCCCTGTTGATGTGACTGCCATCATCCGTATCGGCCTAGCACAAACATTCGCAGCAATGCGATGTCATTGGGGTAGAACAGCTTCAAGAGCGGCGCGCTCAGGGAAACTGACTAAAACTCCAAAATCTTTCTTCTGAAAGACCACCATGCTGCCGAGGGCAACGGACGAAGCACCCCCTTCACGCACTGCACACCCTATGTGTTCGACGCTCCCCCCACCGCCATGCGCTATCACGGGAATGGAAACGGCATCGCTCACCCGTCTTATCAAATCAAGATCAAAGCCTGCCCAAGTTCCTTCGCGATCAACAGACGTAAGCAATATCTCCCCTGCGCCGCGTCGCTCCATCTCAATCGCCCATGCCACTGGGTCAACAAGCTGTTGTCGCCGCCCGCCGTGCGTTACGACCTTTTCACGACGGAAGATCGTACGCTTCACGTCAATTGAGGCAACAACCGCTTGAGTTCCGTAAACTCTTGCAATCTCGTTGATAAGTTGGGGCTGCTCGAATGCGGCGCTATTAATGACTACTTTTTCGAACCCTGTCTCAAATATGCGAGCCGCATCCTCAAAGTTGTGAATCCCGCCCCCGTAAGAGAGCGGCATGAAACATTCGGTAGCAATCTCCGCTAAGAGCGCAAAATTAGGCCCTCTCCGCTCGCGAGTTGCACTGATATCGAGAAAGGCCAACTCGTCGACCTCCAGCTCGTTGAAGATACGAACGGTATTGCAAGGGTCACCCACATAGGTGAAACGATCGAAGCGGATCGTTTTCACCAGGCTCTCGCCACGCAGCAGCAGGACGGGAATGATTCTTGTCCGAAGCATGTTAGAGGCTCGCAAAATTGGTCAGGAACTGCAATCCAAAGCGATGGCTCTTTTCAGGATGAAACTGCGCTCCATAGATATTCCCACGATGAATCGCCGCATCAAAATCGATGCCGTAGGTCGTCCGCAGTAAGGAGTGCCTAGGGTCCTCGACATGAACCGCATAGCTGTGGACGAAGTAAAAGCGTGAATTCAGCGGCAAGTCAGCGATCAATGGACCATGGCCTGTGGACCGAACGACGTTCCATCCCATATGAGGGACCTTGAGCCCATCTACTGCGGGAATGCGGCGTGCATGGCCCGCTATCCAGCCCAATCCAGGCAAATTCCCTTCCTCGCTGCCATTTGTAAGGAGCTGCATTCCCAGGCAGATGCCAAGTATAGGTGTGCCCTGAGAAGCCTGCTCGTCGAGAACGTCCCGGAAGCCATTCTCGTTAATCCGCTTCATCGCATTGTCAAAAGCACCAACACCCGGAAGCAACAGCTTTTCGGCGGACGCAATTTGCGACAGGTCGGACGTCACATGAGAAAGAACGCCAGCCCTTTTAAACATGTTACGAATAGAGCCTAGATTTCCAATCCCGTAGTCAACTATGGTGATCATCAAGCAACCTTCGCAGGGAAACAATATTTTATATAGAAGCTCGTTGGAACAAGGTTAGCTTTTGCAAGCAATGCAAACAAAGGCCGGAATCTCTCGAACCTTCTCTTATAAGTTGAGAATTCCCACCACGAACGCGGCGGCTCATCCATCTTCATTTTATACTCTTCTTCAGATAGCCCGAGCCTTTTCTGAAAATAAGAAAGGAGCTCGTCCTCAACCACCGGAGGGCTGTTATATTCAACCCAAGCTTCTTCCCTATCTAGCACACCTTCTCGAGCGAGGGCGGCCAGAGTATTATTACGCATATCTGTGGTAAACTTAGTGGGAAGATATATCCCGTGCAGAAAGGCTGTCATCCGATTCTCGAGATGATGCCCACCATAATATTTCCAGCCAAACCGCTGTTCCAAAAATGAACGGGCGTTCTCCTTGGAATAGTCGAGATACCAAAAAGGGCGTATTTTCCGAATGCGCGCAGCGGTCGTCCACCAGATCATTCTTAGAAAAGTCATCAACGGATATGATCTCATCGGCCGACGGCCAAATCGGGTATGAATAGATCGTATATACTTCCCGTCGAAATAATTTCGTCCAACCGGTGTGATCCCCTCAGTAACGAAAGAATGACCCTCAAGAACGTACTTGACGCCATATTTCCATGCAGCGCGATACATGGTTTCCGCTAACGCCAAGTCGGTTGAAGCTTCTATTTCAGCTACGCCGGCGGTAAAGAAAGACAGGAAGATATCATCTGCCTCTTTATTGTCGACCACGTGAGTATACAGATCTACATCCAGAGCGCTCAGGACTTTCCTGATGTTCTCCGTCGCGATGGCCGAGTTCCATGTATTATCATAGTGGACAGCAAGCGGACGCAGCCCCCACTCTTTGGCGAGGTAAACCATATAGGAGGAGTCGGTGCCACCGCTCACTCCAATGACGCAATCATATGGCTTGCCCCGCCCGGCGGCCTTAATTTCGTCGATAATCTCCTGGAGCTTTGCTTCGCCAGCTGGGGATGCAGTGCCGAATTCCTGCTTCAACCGGTCCACCTGATGGCAGTAATTGCACACGCCATACTCATCGAACTCGATGCCGTTAACGCGTTCGTCGTAGATGCAGCGCGAGCACACGCGCACTTCCGCCTCGTCAATAGAAGAAGAAAGCAACATCCCTTAATCCTGAAGCCTGAATGGAACACCAAAGCCGCGCCCTCCTGAGGGCACGTCACGATTGACGAAGCTCATAGCGCCCACGACGGAATCGTCACCGATTGACGTGCCCATCTGCACGACCGAATTCGGACCGATATAGACTCCATTCCCAATCTGCGTGGATCGTTTTTCAACCGGCGCTTCCCCGCGGCTGGTGGACCAGGCAACCGTGTGGTGGGAATAGATTTGGACGCCCGCTGATATGGAACAATGATCCCCAATCTCCAGTCCACCGGAACCATCAAGAACGACGTTTGGGCCAATCCAAGTATTTCGCCCAACCTTAACATCGCCTAAAATCAAGACATTATTATAGCAGGATGTCCCCTCACCAAATCCATAGAATCTTGCTGTCTCCCAGCGGTCAGACAGGAGGTCAGGAATGGATACGTGACGGTTGAACTTCGTGCGCATGGACGCGCGAAGGCTATTGATCAGATCCTGTAACAGACGGAGCTGAGATCTCGTCGTCATTTCCGACGGCCCCTCGCTCATGCTCGAATCGTTTTAATCGAACTGGCTATCCGTTCGGCGACAATGTCGACCGGCACGCCCTCGTAGCAAGGAAGGGTAATGGTCCTAGCATCGAGGTGTAACGCCGTGGGCTGAACATCGGCATAGCGATGCCGAAAATAGGTGGTGCCGCTTAAGCAGTAGGTTCCCAACGTCGCCTCTACCTCGAAATCTTTCAGGGAGTGCACGAGGGCGTCTCGATCAACGGTTTCGGGTACACGGAAAACCAGCGATTGAACATTATATCGCACATCCCTTCCAACATCCTGCGGAATGAAGCCGAGAGGCATTAGGTGTTCGATGTAGGACGCGCGGACCGCAGACCTCCTGTCGATGACTTCATCCATACGCGTAAGTTGCTTGCGCCCCATGATGGCCTGCAATTCAGGAAGTCGGAAATTATAGCCATAGTCCACAAAATCGAGACCCAAGCCCTGCGTCCCCTTCGCACCGTGGGCGAGCTTGACACGGAGCCATTCGGCCCAGTCATCTCGACGGGTGGTGATAGCGCCCCCTTCACCTGTGCTGAGCAATTTGCGCGGATGGAAGCTAAAACAGGTTAGGTCGGCGATCGCACCGCACTTTTGCCCAGCTTCCATACTGCCGATTGCGCAAGCGGCATCCTCGATCAACGGTATACCGCGACGCTCACAAATGGCCTTGATTTGATGCAACCCCGTGGGATTTCCGAGTGCATCCACAAAAATGACCGCCTTGGTTCGTTCGTTGATCTTGGCTTCAAGATCATCCGGTCGCATATTGAACGTTGCCAGATCGACATCGATGAAAACGGGGTGAGCGCCGACATCTTCGACGACATTGGCCGTAGCGGGAAATGAGAAGTCGGAAACCGCCACTTCGTCCCCGGGGCTGATCTTAAGGAGGCGAAGGCAGACCCACAGCGCCGTCGTTGCCGAAGTAGCAAAAAAAGCATGCTTGGCGCCGACATACTCGGCGAACTCCGCAGAGAAGGCCTCAACGTTCCGGCCGCGCGTGAAAATACCGCTTTCAAAGACTTCGCGGAAATCCTGCTCCATGTCCTCGTAACGGAGATATGGCTTCATCAAGCGGATCACGCCCACTGCTCCTTCCGCGCCAAGTCTCTATAATAGTCTAAGGTGCGGCTTAGACCGGCCTCGAACGGCGTCAGCGTATAATCGATAAGTTGGCGCACCTTCGCATTGCTGGCGTTGTGGCACAGCACGTCCGATGGGCGAGCGGGGCGCCGGAGAATTTCCCCGTCATAGCCAAGTTCCTTCGAAATCCTGTCAACCAGCTCCTTAATCGTTATCTGGTTGTCGGTCGAAATATTGACCGTTTCGCCGGCCGGCAGTCGCTCGTGCAGCTTCAGGACCGCATCCACTGTATCACTTACATAGATGAAGTCGCGGCTTTGCTGCCCATCCCCATGGATTTCGGGCTTTCCGCCAGTCAGCACACGCTTGGCTGTAATCGGGATTATTCCGGCCAGCAGTCCGTTATGATTTTGCCTGGGGCCATAATTGTTGAATGGCCGGACAATATAGGCGTCGACATCGAACATCCTGACATAACTTTCCACCGCCAGATCGGCAGCGGCCTTTCCGGCCGCATAAGTTGTAGTCGGACTACGCGGATGCTCTTCATCCATGGGCTCGTACACTGCAGTGCCGTATACTTCCGATGTCGAGAAATGACAGAGTGTATGGAACTTCCCCCGCCGTTGTAATTCGAGCAAATTGAGCGCTACCGTCACATTAGTTGAGAAAGCATTCGACGGGTTATGAAATGAATAATTGAGCGCCTTAGTCGCACAATTAAACACCGTGCCCACGTCATGCATCTCAAAGATGTAATCAAGACTCGTGGTTAGCTCTGCATCATCGCGATAAAAAACAACCCGGCCGGTCCCCCGTGCTGCGGCAAGATTCTCTTCAGCTCCGACGAATAGGTTGTCGATCACGACAACTTCTCGGGCACCTTCGGAAAGCAATCGATCGACGAGGTGACTTCCGATAAAGCCAGCGCCACCAGTAACCAAAACACATTGTCCAGAAATAGGATCACGACTCGTCATGAGAGCACCGCCTGTTGAACCTGGTGGCAAATTTCCGCAGCCCGGAGCCCATCCGTTTCATCAGGACCCTGAGCCTGACCCGTGCGGCACATAGTCACGAATGCCTGAAGCTCGTTAAGCAGTGCTTCCTGCTGTCGCACTTCAATCGTCTGCTCAATGGCTGTGATCGTGAATGGACCACCATCCTTCTGCCGAATCTCCGATTGCCGGCTGATCACCAATTCTTTTCTGACCAGCTCACAGTCAATGAACATGTCGACGCATGTCGCCTGAATAGATCGCATCTTCTTATCGGTGATGCGGCTGGCTTGCACTCGCGAGAAGCGGCCATTCCCATGCGTTAATAGCGCAGAAGCGAAATTGATCATTTCACCTTCGGCTAACCCGTGGGCCGAAACATCCACCACAGGTCCATTAAGGTGCAGCGCCAAGTCAATGTCATGGATCATTAGATCTGTGACGACATCTACATCGGTGATACGCGCGCTCAACTTATTTGTTCTTGTAAAATCAACACTGACCACGCCAGCGGATTCACCAAGCACACTTTTTAGCTGCTGCACAGCCGGGTTGAATCGTTCAATGAAGCCAATCTGGACCCTCAGCCCTTCGTCCGCCGCATACGTGGCGAGGGCCTGGGTCTCCGCCAAACTATGGGCCAGGGGCTTCTCGACAAAGATATTCTGCACCTTTGACGCAACAAGACGAAGATAGTCGCCGTGAGTAATGGTCGGCGTACAGATCACCACTGCATCGACAAGATCCAGAAGCGAATCAAGATCTGACCCCGTTTTCACCCCATTTTGCAGTGCCAGCTGCGCAGCTGCGGCACCGTCGAGATCGTAGACGAAGGCAAGATCCGTATCTTTCATCAAGGAAAGAACCCGCAGATGATTCTGCCCCATCTTCCCAAGGCCAATTAGCCCTATCTTTACAGGAGGCAGCGTCACAAAAACTCTCCTGCCACCTTGTTGCCAGCTTGATCAATCCGCGCAACTGGCCGGGCGGGGCTACCCATCACAAGTGTCAAAGGCGGAACATCTTTTGTCACGACGCTCCCTGCGGCCACCATTGCATATTCCCCGATTGTAAGGCCGCAAACGATGGTCGCATTAGCGCCGATGCTACACCCCTTGCCAAGGTGCGTCTGAGTTATCTGCCAGTCATCATTGAAGGCACGTGGCACCTTGTCATTGGTGAAAGCGGCATTGGGGCCCACAAAAACATCATCTTCTATCGTGACGCCATTATAAATGGACACGCCATTCTGTATCTTGCAGCGGGAGCCGATCCTGACTCCGTGATCAATATAGCTGTCCTTGGATAGGATGCAGCCGTCACCGATCACTGCGCCCTCTCTCACCTGGACATTCATCCATACTTTCGTACCGCTGCCAATTTCCGCATCAGGAGACACCACTGCCGTTGGATGAATGTAGATATCGGACACCTTAAACCTCCACGCTTGCGATGGATTCAAGGACATAGGCGATCTCCGCCTCAGTGATGTACGGAAAGAGCGGCAAGTTCAGTACCTGGCTACAAAGAAGCTCCGCCTGCCCCCCTCCATAATGGGCCTTAAGATAAGCACGTGCGCCGGGCTGTGAGGACATGGTGCCAGGATAGATATTGCCAAAGCCGACGCCCCGCTTCCGAAGCCGAGCTTCAACCGCAGCCTTGCGCTCCGCATTCTCTATCAAGCAGACGTTGCAGTAGCCATTTTCGGTGTAGCCGGCAGGAACGGCCATAACATCGATCCCAAATGCGGGCAGCTCATTGCGATACCGATCCGCAGCCCGCCGGCGGGAAGCAATCCGCGCATCCAATTTATCCAGGGAAAGATTCAAAAAAGCCGCCTGGAGCGTATCCAAACGAGAATTCCAACCGACATCCCCGTAACCATAGTGAGCAGTCCGACCATGATTGCCGAGGCGGCGAACGGTGTCGGCCAGCTGCGCATCGCGCGTGAATACGGCTCCAGCATCACCGGCAGCTCCAAGTACCTTGGCCGGGTAAAAGGATGTGGTGGCGATATGCGCGCCCTGTAGAACAGGCTCGTCGTCGAGAAAGGCGCCGAAACATTGCGCTCCATCTTCCAAAAGAGCCACACCAGCACGCTCGCAGAGCTCACGAAGAGCGCGCAAGTGCTTTGCCCCCCAACCATAAAGATGGACTGCAATCACTGCCTTAAGGCGCTCCTCACGAAGTGAGTCTTCCAGAGCATTAAGATCCATTCCGCCATCGGCAAGGCAAATATCGACGGTAATGGGCGTAGCACCCACATTCACGACTGCCTCGAACGTAGCCCAGAACGTGGCATTTGGAATAGCTACCGTATCGCCTGGACCAACTCCCAATGCCCTTAGCGCAAGCTGAAGGGCGTCCGTTCCATTCGCACAACTGACGACGTTTGCAGCCCCACTACGGAGACTCAGCCGGTCTTCGAGAGCCGCAACCTCAGGCCCGCCGATGAACTGGGCGGCGGCACTCAGGGTGGTGACCTTATCGATCCAACTTTCCAGGAAACCCGGTTCGAAGCGGGCGATGTCGATAAACGGCACCTTCATGAATTTTCCTATCTGATGAACCACTTTAATGAAGCGGTGAATGTTGATCTTCGACCAAGATGGGTGCCTAAAGCCTCAAATCCGAAGCTGACCCAGGAAGCGTATATTTGAGATCGTATAGAACATGGTCTTGTTTGCCATAATTTCGAATGGCCTCCCCACCCATGTCCACAAATTGACGATGCGCGACAGCCAAAACAATGCCATCGTAGGAGCCTATTTCTGGCTCAACAAGCGGCGTTATGCCATATTCTTCCCGTGCCTCATGCTCACTTACCCAAGGGTCGAACACCTCGACCTCTACGCCAAATTCCTTAAGCTCCCAAATGATGTCCACTACGCGCGTGTTCCGAAGATCCGGGCAGTTTTCTTTAAAGGCAAGCCCCATGATCAAAACCCTGGAACCATCAACGGGGATCTTCCGCTTCAGCATCGCCTTTACAAGCTGACTGGCTACGTAGGCACCCATACCGTCGTTCAGCCGGCGCCCCGCCAAGATTATTTCTGGATGGTAGCCAAGGGATTGGGCCTTATGCGTAAGGTAATAGGGGTCGATTCCGATGCAATGCCCGCCCACGAGGCCAGGACGAAAAGGAAGGAAGTTCCATTTCGTACCGGCGGCGAGCAGGACCTGCTCAGTGTCTATTTTCATCCGATTAAAGATGATTGCCAATTCATTGACGAGTGCGATGTTTAGGTCCCGCTGAGTATTCTCGATTACCTTGGCCGCCTCCGCGACCCGGATCGACTGCGTCTTGTACGTACCCGCCGTAATTATCCGAGCATACAGCGCGTCGATAAAATCCGCCACCTCGGGCGTCGAGCCCGACGTCACCTTAAGAATATTAGGCAACCGATGTTCCCGATCGCCGGGATTGATACGTTCGGGGCTGTAGCCGACGAAGAAATCCTCATTGAAGATTAGACCCGAGGCTCGTTCGAGGACAGGGACACAATCGTCCTCCGTGGCACCGGGGTAAACGGTCGATTCATAAACGACGATGTCGCCGCGCTTCAACACCTTACCCACTGTTTCGGAAGCGCGAAGGAGCGGCCCCAGGTCTGGTCGCTTATGGGCATCTATCGGCGTGGGAACCGTCACGATAAAAACGTTGCAGCATGCTATGTCGGCCACATCGGCCGTGTAGGTCAG
Source organism: Allosphingosinicella vermicomposti (assembly GCF_003012815.1). GTDB lineage: Bacteria > Pseudomonadota > Alphaproteobacteria > Sphingomonadales > Sphingomonadaceae > Allosphingosinicella > Allosphingosinicella vermicomposti. The sequence continues at coordinate 120,729 of NZ_PXYJ01000003.1, forward strand.
ATGCGCCGATAATCTAAGCTCGGCGCTGTCCAGTTCACATGTTTTGTCCCAACCTTCTCGCAACTCTGCGATGCGTTTCTCTTGGATGTCAAAGCCAACAACTGGAAGTTGCTTTCCAAACTCGACAGCCAGAGGCAAGCCGACATAACCGAGGCCAATGACGGCGAGCTTCACTTCATTCACCGAGCGCATGGAAACTAGTCCCCCAATAACTATCTTGTCTCGCATCGTGAGTTCAGCTCATTGATCCGGCATGTGGCGCGCATGCCTAGACGAGTGGGGCTCCATCCTCCAGACGATTTTTGTAGTATACTCATATTGCATCCACTCTGAGGCGCGCTCGTTACCGTGACGCTCCCCAGGAATGGTGTTCAGGGCTGTCGATTGACATCTTGGCTGGTCGACTTCTAGCCGGACCTATCGCGCTCCAGCATAACCTGAGCGCGTTAAAGTTTATGATAGTCGCGATACCAGCTAACAAACTTGGCAACACCTTCCCGATAGTTCGTATGGGGCGCGTAGCCGGTCAAACGCTTCAATAAAGTAGCATTGGCCCATGTGGCAGGAACGTCCCCCTTCTGCATGGGCATGTAGTTTCGCGCCGCCGGCATACCAACTTCCGCCTCAATCGCGTCGATGAAATCGAGCAGGCGCACCTTATCCGAGTTGCCAATGTTGACGATCCGAAATGGGGCGACCGGGCTCAGACTGTCGCCTTCCTCAATTTCCTCTGCCGAGACGGGCCGCACGGGAGGCGTATCGATCAACAACTCGATCGCTCGAACCAAGTCTTCTACGTAGGTGAAATCCCGCCATAACTCACCGTGATTATAAATATCTATCGGCTGCCCCTTCAAGATAGCTTCCACGAACCTGAAAAGGGCCATATCCGGCCTACCCCAAGGTCCGTAAACCGTAAAAAACCGAAACATGGTAGTCGGCAAATTCCACAGGTGCGCATAGGCATGCGCCATCGACTCATTTGCCTTTTTTGTTGCTGCATAAATGGTCAGCTGTGTATCTGCCTTCTCTGTTTCCTGAAAAGGCATCTCTTCGTTGGCACCATAGACCGATGAGGTGGATGCCATGAGAAGGTGCGACACCGAATGCTGCCGCGCGGCTTCCATGACATTGAGAGTGCCAATTATATTGCTGTCCAGATAAGCGCGGGGATTTTCTAAGCTGTACCGAACTCCGGCTTGGGCGGCGAGGTGAACAATCACGTCAGGTTGAAAGCTATCCACGGCATCTGTGACGGATCTACCATCTTCAAGCATACCGATTTGCGCTTGAAAAAGAGGGTGAGCTGCTAACATTTCGTGGCGACGGCGCTTTAGATTGACGTCGTAATAGTCCGTCATGCCGTCGTATCCATACACGGCCGATCCACCCTTGAGAAGAAGATCAGCGAGATGATATCCGATGAATCCAGCACTTCCCGTGACAAAAACTCGTGCCATATTTATTTTCCGCACTTATACTAGATATGCAGCGAGGCAGAAATGCCGCGCTACTTACTGAGCCTCAGCTCATCTACAGTGAATTCCAAGCCTTGCCCTGCGTCACCGCCTACAGCGTGAAGCTGAATGAGTTGCACCTTACAATCCTTGGGAACCGAGAATCTTTCTTCAGAAACTTGTCGGATGGTATGTGTAGAGCTCACCCAAAGAGAATTAAACGCTCCATTTCTATTACACTTAAGTTCCCAGTAGCTTTCCGAGAATTCTTCGGCCTCAACGATCGACCTTCTCGTTGTGAGTTTATATGCGCCTGCAGCAAGTGATAAATAGCGTTGCAGGACGATCCCACGTTCACCGGCGTTGGCAAAGATGCGAATTTTCAAGTCACTGCCAGACCCATCAGCCTCAAATATAGCCCCGCTCCCCGCGGAGCTATTCGGTGTCCAAGAAATGAGGCCATATCGGGGGTCTGTGGTAGACTTCGAGAAGGGCACCCGCGTCGGCAGGTCAGATTGTCCTTCGGCGATTTGGCCTAGGAGGCGCCGAGCTACCTCGGGCTCGTTCTGTTCCATGAGCCCGCCTAGTAGATTGGGCCCGAGCTTATCCATCAGTTGCCGATCTCGCCCTGCTTCGGCCGCGACAATTAGCTTTGCTATTGGTCGAAGGTCAGCCGATTTACGCCGCATTGCAAAATCCAGAAATTCCGGGATCCATTCCGCCTGCTGCCGCACATAGGGTGCAAGTGCGCTCCTTATCGCATCGATGGTGATAGCTTGTGATAGAATAGGGAAGAGTAGAGAATAGCTCTCATCCTTGGTTCTTAGAACCTTGTCATAGTGCCTAAGAGCCAGTTCGTGATCGGATGCCTGGACCGCCTGCTCGATCAAGAAGAATTGCGTTAACATATCCCGGCGTGAAACTCTCTCGGAAAGGTGGGCAAGAGAGGATGCCTTTTCCGGACTGCCCGAAAGTTCGGCGTGGAGGGCGAGCATTCGAAGCGCAGAAGGCGTCAACGGCTCGCGCTCTAAGGCGTCGCGAGCAACATCTAGGATGGCCGGTTGTGCGGCCAGCTTGGGAGATCGGCGTGTCTCGCGCTCCATTATCACGAGCGAGGCCAGCGGATCCCCGGTCATCTGCTCGACGAGTGCGGGGTTTCTGCTGCGAAGGACAGTCGAAGTTGCCGACCATCCGGCCATGCCCGCAAGCCCCAGACAAGCCACGGCAAGTCCGATTAGGCCGAAGATGCGTTTTGGCGTTAGCTTACGTCGGTTGTTCGCGCGGAACTCACGCCTCTTCATCTCTATTCCCGTAACCATAGCCGTATCCGTAACCGTAGCTGACCTGCCTTTGGCTGACCTTGGTCACAATTACGCCATACACCCGGGCCTGAACTTGATGAAGCCTAGCGAGTACCGACCTAAGCCCTCTAACGGGCACCCCGCCCGCCTCAACTACGAATACGCAACCTTCTACAGCGCGGCTAAGCAGGGGAGCATCTGCAAGACCCATTACAGGCGCACTATCGATGATAACATGGTCATAGACCTCTTGGAGATGCTTGACGAACGACACTATCCGTTCTCCGCTAAGCAACTCGGCAGCACTCGGAGGAGTAGGACCAGCAGTCATTATCTCCAAGCCGCTATGCTTCGTGGGAAGCACCATGCCTTTCCAATCTTCATCGCCAACAAGATAATTGCTGAGACCGCGATCATTCGAGTGCCCAAAGAAATGGTGGACTGACGGGGATCGCATATCAGCATCAATCAACAATACCTTCTTTCCAGTACGGCCCAATACGCTTGCAAGGGCGAGTGATGATGTCGTTTTCCCCTCCGCCGGCCGTGAACTCGTGACGAGTAGCGAGCGGGGGAATCCATGCTCGGTGGAAAAGGCCAGATTGGATTGAACGCTCAAATATGCCTCGACCATCTCTGACTTGACGTCGGAAAGCACTTCGCTGGCAGACTCGTACTCGAACTGGGGAACGGCCCCCAAGAACGGAACGTGGAGCAATGTCGTCGCGCTAGAGGGATCCTTTAGCCCTTCATCAATCTGCTCGAGCGCCAGAACAACTACAAACGCCAATGCAAGACCGCCAACCAGGGCCAGAGCTAAATTGATCATGAGCTTTGGCGAGGATGGAACATCTGGAATCCTCGCGGTATCAACCACGGATATATTGCTAAGCGCTACGCCTGCAACGCCAATTTCTTTGTACCGCTGGAGAAGACTATCAAATAGCTCTCGGTTGGTATCCGCCTCACGTTGGAATATGTTGTACTGAATTGCATCACGTTGCTGCTGGTTCAACTGCACCTTCAGCTGCTCCACCTCTTGGCGCAAGGTTGCCTCACGTCGAGCAGCGTCGGAATATGCCCTTGCACGACCAGCAGGCAGGCGCGCCTCCTCGCGCGCGATGCTCGCGTCCAATGTGCGGATTTGCTCCGCCAACGCCTGTGCGGTTGGATATTCAGGCTCATATTGCACGAGTGATTTCGCGTACTCCGCTGCCGCCTCAGCCCGTTTCTGCCGCAGGCCGGCCAGCGCAGGGTTTGAAATCCCGCCATCGGCCGCCCCGGCAGCACCGCCCAGACGGCTGGCGGCCTCGATCCGCTCGGCCGTTGCCTTGCCCAGCTCGGCGTTAAGCGTCTGGAGATCAGCCGCGACGAGGGTTTGCTCGGCGCCTATCCGGCCGTCTGGCCCCTGTTGGCGGCCAAGACTCACGATACCCTTCTCGGTAGCGTATCGTACCACGGCACGCTCAGATGCCTCAAGGCGGCCCCCGAGTGTGGCCAGACGCTCTTCCAAAAACTTTCTTGCGTTGGCGGTGGACGCAAATCGTCGATCGATTGTGGCTTCGATGAACTGCTGGGTCCAAGTATTGGCGATCTCGGCCGAAAGACCAGGGGAGGCACTGGTATAGCGAACATCAACCAAGCGCGAGCGAGTGATCGGGCTGATAGTTACGTGATCGAGTAGCAAGTCAACGGCAAGGGCCTCTCTTTTAGCACGCTCGGCCTGACTAAGAGTCTGCCGACGATCGCTATCGAAAAATATGCCCCGATCCGGGTCGACCCCGTGCGCATCGAAAAAGCCGTCATTTGTTGCAAGACGCAATTGCTTTGCTACGCGCTCTGCCAAGGATCGAGCAGATAGCAGCGAGTATTGAGTTTGATAGAACTCATCGTCTTGACCGGCTTGAGGCGACTCTAGCCCTTCCACCTTTGTGACATTCTGCTGCTCGCGGCTAATCTCAATCCGAGCCGTGGCCGTGTATACCGGAGTGGTCAGCAGAGTGGTTAAAAGGCCGATCGCGAGAGCGCCGACAAAGATCGTCAATACCGCCCATTTACGACGATATATAATGTTCCAATACTGAACGAGCATTGGAGGAGCTCCGCCCTCCCCGGCGGCAACACCCTCACCGATCGAGGCCTCCGACGCAACGGCGCCATTAGCTTTGACGATTTCATGTATCATCAAGATAGTACTCTTTCGTGGGTGTTTGATCAGTTTGTTAACGCCACAACTAGCGGCGTCGAGATTACAGGAATAATCTGCAGGAGATCCCGGAACATTCTACGTGCTCGAGATTCTCCTACCACTATTACATCATTGGCAAAAATGTCCGGATCATCGTAGATGCCGCGTCGTATGGCGTCCAGATTGTACAGCGCCGCATATTTACGCCCACCCGCGGTTCTGAACACGACAACCTCGTTAACAGCGGCGTCATCCGTCAACCCCTCCGCTCGCGCCATCGCCTTTAGCAGGCTCATACGATTGACGACGGGGTATAAGCCCGGCTTATTTACCTCGCCTTCCACAGATACAACCTGACTGACTGTTTCCGTTAGATTGACCGTAACCTGAGGTGCTCGGACATGATTTTGCCTAAGCGCCGCCTCCAGGATCAATGAAAGCTCCTGTGGGGACTTGCCTGCCGCCCGAACTGCACCTGCAAACGGAAAAGATATTCTTCCCGCCCCATCAACTTGCAGCTCTTTGTCACTTAGCTCGCTGATGCCCAATACATCAATTGAGAGCTTATCGTAGGGACCTATGACAACCTCTCCCGCCCGGCTGAGAAAGTCCGTGCTCTGGGGCGCCGGCAACTGCGCGCTGTTTACGACCTCCACGCTCGACGTAAGGTCATTGGTTCCAGGTCGGCTAAGCGGCCCAATGGAGGGTGAGCCGCAGCTAGCGCTCATACAGCACATTGCCAACAAAACTGCCCGCTTCATCATCTTAGTCTCAACCACTTATTCTGTGCGACGAAGCTACGCCTCCGACGCTTTCCTCGGCTTCGCTCGTTCGTCTAATAGGGTCGCCGCGGAGCCACACGACGAATAATGTTGCCGCGCATGCCACGCTCGGCACACGAAGCGGATAGTCGAAGATGCTAGCAAGGCCAACCAATAAAACAAGGACGGAACCAAGGCGCTGATATGCCAATCCCCGAGTAAGCGGGCGAGAGCGGCACCAGCACTTGATTGTGGGTACTAACCAAGCAATGAAAGCCGCCAATATCAATGCTAATGCCAATGCACCCCCGCCAAGGAAAAATTCCAACCAGTCATTATGCGCGTGATTCAGATAAGTCGAAGTGAGCAAAGCATCCGCCTCATCAATCTTGTAGCTTTCAACAAACGCTCCCAAACCCGACCCCACAGGAAAATACTTCGAAGCCATATCGGCTATCGGCCCCCAAATCTGAAAACGGGTGTCGTCGAAAACGTCAGGGGCCAGAACGCGGAGCAACGCGTCAGCTCGACCTTGCGATACCGCAACGATCATAATTCCCAGAAGGCTCAAAATTCCGAATATAAGCGGAGCATAGCGCCTCGTCCGCGGCAGGCCGCGACCGTCAGCCGAGGCGAGCAATAGAGGTATCGATACCAGGCCGATCATTCCCATCACCAACCCAGATCGCGAGCCGGTCAGCAGGATGAGGACCACGAATATTGCACCAACTGCGGCGACCACCATCGTACGCAAAACCGACAGCCCGAGAAATTTGCCGAACTTTGCATACACAGCGAGCATGGGAATTAGGCAGGCCAGTAATAGGCCGTGGTGATTCCGGTTAGCGAAAAGCCCAACCGCCCAACCATAATTTGTGACCCTGTGGAAATAGAAAGGGCCTTGCTCGGGGCCAATCGTCTGAAGCAGCCCCAGCGCGGCAGAAAGCAGACCAATTCCTATCAATCCAGGCAAGAGAGCGAACCGCTCTTCGCGATTTAGCTGTATAGCTAGGAGCAACACCCCAAGTGGAACGAACAAAGCAAACAGGGAATTTAAAGTTGCCGATGGAGCCATGCTTATTGGTCTCCAGACCCCACCCAAGGACACTGCATGATCAATGTCTGCAATCAGCGTACGACCCGGAAGATGCTGCCAGACCTCGGGAGGGAGCGGAACAAGGTGCAACGCAGTCAAAAAGAACAGGGCCGCAAAAAGACTGAATATCAGGGCATTGTCTCTAAAATGCTCTAGTCGAATAGATGCCAGGCCAATCGCGCAGACAATGATCGAAAGAGGGCGCAATATTATTAGAGACATCGAGTCAGCGCGACTACTTCCACCTAGGACGAAGACGATCATAATATAGATCAGCAGAACCCAGAACGCGCGCGTCTGCGGGAAAACTTTTGCTAGGCGGATTGGCACCAACGACCCCGATACGAATGCAATTAGGATAAGAAGGGGCGGAGGTGGTGCCCCCCCTAGCCGCTTCTGTCGCGTCAGAGAATTAGAGTCAAATACCTTAGCGCCTTATCGCTGCCATACCCGCCTTAAGTGTTTAGATACCAACGCCGCTCTTCCTCGAGCGCAACTGCGGTTAGGCGCCCACTCGCCCACGCTCCTGTATCGATTCCGATCCGGTTGGATTGCTCATCGACATATTGGCAGACACTGTGGCCGTGCACGACCATCAATCCATGGGATTCTCGATGTTCCAAAAATTCTCGGCGAATCCAACGAAGATCACTTTGCCTCTGAGACGTAAGCGGGACATGCGGCCGCAATCCCGCGTGAACGAACACGTATTCATTGCTAACGTGCCAATCTTCAAAGGCCTCGATAAAATTGATATGATTTTCGGGTATGTATTTCGCTAGAAGAATTAGCAAATCCCCAAGATCTGCATGATCATACTCCTCGGGTGTTACCCCGTAACTTAGCAGGGTTTCGCGCCCCCCCACCCTGTTTAAGACACTCGCCGCACGCCTGTCCCCGCGGTATGCCTTGATGAACAATTCCTCATGATTTCCCTTAAGAAAAATGATTTTATACTTGGAATTTGCCAGTGCCATGGCCCGCTCTATCACCCGTCGAGAGTCGGGGCCGCGGTCAATAAGGTCGCCGAGAAAGATTATTTTGGTTTGAGCGAGTAAACGGCCGTTGTTATCCTGCTCAATCTTTTGCAGCAATTTCTCGAGTAAATCTAATCGGCCATGCACGTCACCGATCGCATAAATGCGCTCGCCAGTTTCGACCGAAGGCAAAGCACGTGCTCCAGCACGAATTTTCCGCAAGCGATTCAGGATCATCGATTTACCATGTTGAAGCCTTAACAGACCCCTTTTTTAAAGCTCACGGAATCATGCATTGAATTGCGCATATCTACGCTCGCCGCTATGCTCATCACTACGAAATGAATTCGCCTTCTCACCGCCTGAGAAATCTGGCCGTCAAATGTCATAGACATTCAAAACTTAGCCAGGATTTTGAGTTTCCCTTTACCCGGCGGTTTTGCAAGGGCTTTCCAAGGGATCAGAGGATCCTGAACAGCCATATCTGCAGGGTGAAGGCTCCATCCCTCACGTTCGAGCATGCGACATGCTGGCAATGAGGGCAGAACATAGCCCGACAGCAATTTTTGAATTGCTGTTTTGGTATAACGCGAAGCCAAATAAATGACAGCTCCCTACAGAAGTGGTGCTCGATCAACGTTTTCGATACTAGGATAAAGTATAGACTAGCCTATGCTTCTCGACGCATTGCAACGCCTCCGCATGAAAATACCATCTGAACAAAATCTATAAGATAAGCGAATTTATACATCAGGGCAGGTGCCCCTGATCCATATCAGCGCTTTCTACAAATGGTGCCTAGGGACGGGATCGAACCGCCGACACTGCGATTTTCAGTCGCATGCTCTACCAACTGAGCTACCTAGGCATGTCCGGCGAAGCGGAAGCCGCGCCTATAGAGGGCGGCGGCGGCGGCTGTCCAGCTTATTTATCGCTGAAATCGTCTATCCCCGGATCAGCGGCGGGGCCGGGAACGCGATAGCCCTCGCCGAGCCATTTGAGGAGATCGCGATCCTTGCAGCCGCGGCTGCAGAATGGCGTGTGGTCTGACGCTTCGGGCTTGCCGCAAAGGGGGCAGTCGGTGCGGCGTTGGCTAGAGGGGGCGGCAGTGGACATGGCCCGCCGATATGGCGAGGCCGGGCTCCGCGCGCAAGACGACCGGAGCACCGGTTCTAGCCACCAGCGCCTCCGTCCAGGCGGGATGGACTTCAAGGCAGGCGATGACGGCCGGGTGAGCGCTGATTTCGCGCGGGCCCGTCCCTTCCGATCGTTCGGCGCGGCGGAGGAGTGCGCGGGCGGCCGCAGAAACAGGATCGCCCTGTAAAAGCTCGGGGATGGACGGGCGTTCGCGGCGTCGGATGATCTGGATGAAGCCGAAGCCGTTCATCGCGGTGCGTTCGAAAGGCTGGGACAGTTCCGCATCCAGAGCCGCTGTCACAGCCTGACGGTCCGCCTTGGCGGCCAGGGTCGGGAGATCGATGCCGATGGAGCCCGTAACGCTCATACGCCGTATGGCGCGCCCGGCAGCGGCTGCACCAGCGATGGCGAGTTCGCGCGGCGAGACGGGCCCATCGACGTCGAACAGGGTCATTGCGGGCGTAAGGCTCATGCGCAGGCCGCCGCCGCGGAAGGCGATTTCGCCGGTTGCCGCTTCCTCGAGGAGCTCGGACCAGCCCGCATCCTCGAACCGGTCTGTACGCTCAGCTGCATGCATCCGGACGGTGTGGCCCGCCGCGATAAGGCGGTCTCGTAGGGCGGGGCCACGACGAGGCGGATCCTCGGTGACGCGGACGCGAGGACGCTTGGCGCGGCCTTTTTCGGGTAGTGCTTCCCGACTGATTTCGACGCGGAGGGCGGCACCTTCGGTCAGCTTGGGAGGAAGCGGTTCGAGCAGGGCTTCCGCGCCGCCCTCCAATGTGACGAGGCCGCGCCGGCACGGAATAAGGATTGCGGCGAGGCGGGCAGGAAGGACGGTGCCGGTGGTGAGCGTGCCTTCCAGTTCGATCGCCGCCTCGACGATCACGCCGCCTTCGATCCGCACGGCGCGGCTTTCACCGATGCCGGCTTCGACGCACCACTCAGCCAAATGGATATCCGGCCGCTTCGAGCAGCGCGCGGGTTTCGAACAGGGGAAGGCCGACCACCCCCGAATGGCTGCCGCTCAGTGAGCGGATCAGGGCTTCGGCGCGGCCCTGGATCGCATAGCCCCCCGCTTTGCCCAGCCCCTCGCCGCACGCGACATAAAGGTCGATTTCCGCCGCGGACAGGCGCTTGAAGGTGACGATCGTGTCGGCAAGGCGGGTGCGGGCCCGCCCTTCGCGATCGATAACGCAAATGGCGGACAGGGCGCGATGGCGGCGGCCGGACAGAAGCCCGAGCAGATTGCGCTGGGTCTCTTCCGTTTCGGCAGGCGGCAATATGCGGCGGCCAAGCGCGATCGTGGTGTCGCCAGCGATAACGATCGTGCCCGGATCATGCGGAACGGCGCGCGCTTTCTCCTCGGCCAGGCGCAGGGCGTAGGCGCGGGGCAGCTCGCCCTTCAAGGGGCTTTCGTCGATATCGGGGCTATGGACGGCATCCGGCACGACGCCGATCCGCGCGAGCAGATCGAGGCGTCTCTGACTGGACGAAGCGAGGATGAGCCGCACGGGCCTTCCTCGCTTATTTGAAGCGGTAGGTAATCCGACCCTTGGTCAGATCATAAGGGGTGAGTTCGACGAGCACCTCGTCGCCCACGAGCACGCGAATGCGGTTCTTGCGCATCTTGCCCGCGGTGTGACCGAGAATTTCATGATCATTCTCAAGCTTCACACGGAACATGGCGTTGGGGAGAAGCTCCACAACCTGCCCGCGCATTTCCAGAAGTTCTTCCTTGGCCATTCAAATCCTGACGTGAAAAGGTTTGCGCGCCCTTAGCGTTTCAAGCGGCAAAATGAAACCCCGCCCGAATTGCTCCGGGCGGGGTGACATCAACTTCGGCTATCGAGATCAACCGCCGTGACCTGCCAATGCGGCGAGCAGCAGCAGTGCGACGATGTTGGTGATCTTGATCATCGGATTGACCGCCGGGCCCGCCGTGTCCTTGTAGGGATCGCCGACCGTGTCGCCGGTGACGGCGGCCTTGTGGGCTTCCGAGCCCTTGCCGCCATAATTGCCGTCCTCGATATATTTCTTGGCATTATCCCAGGCGCCGCCGCCGCTCGTCATCGACAGAGCGACGAAGAGGCCGGAGACGATGACGCCAAGGAGAAGGGCGCCAAGGGCCGCAAAGCCGTTGGCCTGGCCCGCCGTCGCGGTGATGACGTAATAGACGACGATCGGGGCCAGTACGGGGAGCAGCGATGGGATGATCATTTCCTTGATCGCCGCCTTTGTCACCAGGTCCACCGTCCGCGCATAATTGGGGCGGCTGGTGCCCTGCATGATGCCGGGATTGTCGCGGAACTGGCCGCGTACTTCTTCCACCACCGCGCCGCCTGCCCGGCCGACGGCGGTCATGCCCATGGCTCCGAAGAGATAGGGGAGAAGCGCGCCCAGCAGCAGGCCGACGATGACGTACGGATTGCTCAGGCTGAAATCGACCGCGACGCCCGGGAAATAGAGACCGAGATCGGTCGTATAGGCGCCGAACAGCACGAGCGCCGCCAAGCCCGCCGAACCGATCGCATAGCCCTTCGTGACCGCCTTGGTGGTGTTGCCGACTGCGTCCAGCGCATCGGTGCGGACGCGAACGGCATCCTCAAGACCCGCCATTTCGGCGATGCCGCCCGCATTGTCGGTGACAGGCCCGTAGGCGTCGAGGGCCACGACCATACCCGCAAGCGCCAGCATCGCGGTGGCAGCGAAGCCGATGCCGATCAGGCCGGCGAGCTGATAGGCAATGACGATGCCGACACAGATGACGAGCGTCGGAAGCGCCGTCGCTTCCAGGCTGATGGCGAGGCCCTGGATCACATTGGTGCCGTGGCCCGTCTGCGAAGCCTTGGCGATCGATTTGACCGGACGGTAATTGGTGCCGGTATAATATTCGGTGATCCAGACGATGAGGGCGGTGACGCCAAGGCCGACGAGCATCGCATAGAAGAGATCCCAGCCGGTAAAGCCGCCTGCCCCGGCCGCGACCTGCGGCTCGACGTCGAAGCCGGCGGCTTCCTGCGGTCCGCCGATCACAGCGTTCATGTCGCCAAGCGTCCATTGCGTGACGAGGAACAATGCCGGGATGGACAGGATCGCGGTGGTCCAAAAGCCCTTGTAGAGCGCGCCCATAATCGATTCGTTGCGGCCAAGGCGCACCATATAGGTGCCGATGATCGAAGTGATGATGCAGACGCCGCCGATGATAAGCGGCAGCGACATGAGGCTGAGAATATTCGCCGCGCCGCTGCCGACGAGAAGCGCGACGAGCACCATGGTCGCGCCGACGGTGACGACATAGGTTTCGAAAAGGTCGGCGGCCATGCCGGCGCAATCGCCGACATTGTCGCCGACATTGTCCGCGATAACGGCCGGGTTGCGGGGATCATCCTCCGGAATGCCCGCTTCCACCTTGCCGACGAGGTCGGCGCCGACGTCCGCGGCTTTGGTGAAGATACCGCCGCCGAGACGCGCGAAGATGGAGATGAGCGAAGCGCCAAAAGCGAGGGCGACGAGCGCGTCCACGACTTCACGGCTTTCCGGCGCCGCGCCGCCATCCACCAGCACGTAGAAGAAGATGGCGATGGCGAGGAGCGCGAGGCCCGCGACCAACATGCCGGTGATGGCGCCAGCGCGAAAGGCGACGGTCAGGCCCTTTTGCAGGCTCGTCCGTGCAGCTTCGGCGGTGCGCACGTTAGCGCGTACCGAAATGTTCATGCCGATATAGCCAGCGACGCCGGACAAGAGCGCGCCGATCACGAAGCCGATCGCTTCGGTGCCGCCGAGGAAGAAGAAGACAAGCGCCGCGACGACGACGCCGACCACGGCGATGGCGGTATATTGGCGGCCGAGATAGGCCTTGGCGCCTTCCTGAATGGCACCGGCGATTTCGATCATCCGTTCATTGCCGGCGGGCGCGGACAAGACCTGCCGCGACGTCACAAAGCCATAGAGTACGGCAATGATGCCGCAAACGATGGCGACTAGCACAACCTCCATAAAGCCTTCCTTCCCCTATTATCCGGGCAGGATTGAACTCATTTTGTCGTTGGGCATGCCCGGTATAGGCCAAGGTGTAACAGCGGAAAGGCAGGTTGCAAGCCGCGAGGTTCAGGCGCCGTGTTCGTAACCGAGACGGTCGGGCAGCGGCATATCTTCGCCATCATCTTGCAGGACAAGACCCGATCCTTCGCAGACCTTGCCGATCATGGTGATGGGAAGGCCGAGATCGGCGGCAATCGCTTCGATGCTGTCCCGCGCAGACGGTGGCGCCGCGAAGAGCAGTTCATAATCATCGCCCGCCTGTGCGGCATAGATCCGCGCCGACCGGTCCGCACCATTCATGCTGAGATAGGCGGCTGACAGAGGAACCTGGGCGAGATCGATCAGCAGCCTGGCCTTGCTGGCTTGCCCCATACGAAACGCATCGATCAGCAGGCCGTCCGACACATCCATCATCGCATGGACAATCGGCGCGAGCCTCTGCCCCGCCGCCAATCGAGGCTGCGGGCGGCGATAGCGCTCGGCGAGAAGAGCGGGCCCTTCCCGTTCGCCCCGCGCAACGGCGAGCCCCGCGCCTGCATCGCCGATCGTGCCCGTTACGAAGAGAAGATCGCCGGGCCGGGCACCGGAGCGCGCGGGCGCCGCATTGCTTTCCCCGATCGCGGTCAGCCCCAAAACCCGCGCCGAACCGGACGGCACCGCCACGGTATCGCCGCCCAGCAAAGGCGCGTCGAAAGCCGTCGCCGCCTCAGCCAACCCGCCGATGAAGGCGCGATCCCATTCCGCATCGCCGGACAGGCAATAGCCGGTCAGCAACCCAACGGGCCGCGCACCCTTCGCCGCAAGATCGGAAAGGTTCACCGCGACCAACTTCCACGCAATGTCGGCGGGCGGATCGGTGGGGAGGTAGTGGACGCCCTCCACGACCATGTCGTGGGTCAAGACAAGGTGCCTGCCCCCGATTTCCAACACTGCCGCATCGTCGAAAAGCCCGCGCGCGGCGGAATGGAAGGAGATCGACCGCAAGGATTGAATAAAGTCGCGTTCTAAAGCCCTCCCCCTCGATGGGGGAGGGTTGGGTGGGGGTGATGCCGGGCGTAGAGCGGCGGAGATCGTCGTGGCCACACCTGTCCTGTTCCCAAGCACCTCATTGTTCCAGAAGCGAAGAACACGATAGCCCTCAGCTTCGATCACACGCGTGCGTTCGGCATCCACTTCGTCCGAATGCTGCCCACCATCTACTTCCACAACCAGCTTTGCCCGATGACTGGCGAAGTCTGCAATATAATGCCGGATAGGGACCTGCCGTCGAAATCGCTGCTCAGGGAAATCCTCCCGCAGCAAGCGCCACATGGCCTTCTCAGCTTCTGTGGGATTGCAGCGAAGTTCTCGCGACCTCTTCGTCACCTCTGATGGAGGATGATTTTTCACAGGGGCACCTTACGCCAACCATCACCCCCACCCAACCCTCCCCCATCGAGGGGGAGGGCGATAGGCGTAGGGCACTTAGCCCCTCACATCCTTCGCGATCGCGTCGAGGAGGCCGTTCACGAAGGCGGACTCCTTTTTGTCGTAGAAAGCGTGTGCAACATCGACATATTCGGAAATGACGCTGCCGGTGGGCACGTCGATGCGGGCGGCAAGTTCATAGGCGCCGGCGCGGAGGATCTGGCGCATGGGCTTGTCGAGGCGGGAGAGGCTCCAGCCGTCCGCGAGGCGCTTTTCGATCATCGCGTCCAACTCTTCGCGGCGCGCGTCGACGCCGGTCACGACATCGTCGAAGAAGTCCACCTCCGCATCGGTATATTCGACCTCCTCGATCGTCGCGCCGAGCCGATGTTGGTGGAATTCGTGGAGCAGAGTGCGGAGCGGCGTCTTCTCCATTTCCAGCTGATAAAGGGCCTGCACGGCGGCAAGCCGGGCGGCGGAGCGGGATTTCGAACGGGCGGGAGTCGCGGACATGGGCGCGGCATAAAGATGTGATGCGAAAAACGCCACACCCCCCGCCCGTCATTCCGGCGCAAACCGGAATCTCTTCGAGGCATAGGCGTCTTTTCGTCATGAGATCCCGGCTTTCGCCGGGATGACGTCGGGGGCCGTTCATTCCGTGTTCGCTCTCGCCTTGTCACTTAGCCTCGGCTAGCGTCCGATCCATGCCGAAACTCTTGCCCTTTCTCGCGCTGCTCGCGCTCGCTGCCCCGGTCGAGGCGCAGCCGGGCGCGCCTTTGCTCGCCTTGCAGGCCATGGATCAACGCGTCGCCACCATCGGCCATCGCATCGCCATCGCCAATCGCGAAATCTGCCCGAAGGTGGAGCCGGTGCCCGGCTTTTCGGTTCACGTCCTCGATCAATATGATCGCAAGGCGCGGAAGATCGTCGCCGCAACCTTCGGCTTCACCGACACGCCCGTCATACTTCTCGTCGCGCCGGGCTCCGCCGCCGAGCGTGCGGGGCTGAAGGTCGGCGATCAGATTGCGGCGATGGGCGGGCAATCACTCGCCGCGCCGCCTTCCAAGAAGCGCGGCTATGCGCGGGTGAAGGCTTTCGAGGAACGGCTGGAAAGCCTGCTCGCGGCTGGCCCCGTGGCGCTCACCATCGTTCGGGGCGGTCAAAGCGAACCAGTCACCCTTGAGCCCGAAACCGGCTGTGCATCGCGCGTGCAGCTCATCCCGGCCCGGCGCCTCAACGCGGCGGCGGACGGCACTTATGCGCAGCTCACCACCGGCATCGTCGAATTCACCAAGAATGACGACGAGCTCGCAATTATCGTCGCGCATGAAATGGCGCACAATATTCTCGATCACCGCGCCCGGCTCGACGCGCAGAACGTCTCGCGGGGGCTGCTCAAGGTGATCGACGGCAGCGCGGGCAAGATCAAGGTGACGGAGGAAGAGGCCGATTATCTCGCCCTCTATCTGATGGCCCGCGCCGGCTTCGACATCGGTGCCGCGCCCGGCTTCTGGGACCGTTATGGCCGCGCGATGGGTCCGGGCTTCCTGTCCGACGGCACCCATCCCGGCCGCGGCGCGCGGATGAAGGGCGCGCGGGCCGCGATCGTCGAGATTCAAGCCAAGCAAGCGGCTGGATTGCCGCTCACCCCGGAACTGCCGGTTATCTTCCCTTAAATCTTATCGTCATTGCGAGAAGCGAAGCGACGAAGCAATCCAGCGGCACCGGTCTGGATTGCTTCGCTCACGCTCGCCATGACGACGAGTGGATCAGGGATAGCTGACCGTCATCGGCACTTCGGGAAGCGGGATGCGATCCTCGGCATCGTCTGGCACCAGCGGAAAACGCTCGGCCTTCCAGTCCTGACGCGCCTGGCGGATGCGCTCCCGGTCGGAAGACACGAAATTCCACCATACGTGACGCGGCCCATCCATCGTCGCACCGCCGCAGAGCATCACGCGCCCGCCTCTTTCAGAGCGGAGCGACGCGCTGATGCCGGGCCGCAAGACATATAATGTTTGAGGAGCGAGCGGCATTCCATCGAGGTTCGCCTCGCCTTCCGCGAGATAAAGCGCACGTTCGTCGGCGGCGGGATCGATCGGGATCGCGCCGCCTGCTCCCAGGGCGATGTCGGCATAGATGGTTTCGCTGTGGCATGTGACCGGCGCGGTGCGACCCCACAGGCTTCCCATCACGATGCGGGCCTGGACGCAGCTATCCTCAATGATCGGCAAGGCGTCCTTCGCGACATGTTCGAAAGCCGGATCCATTTCCTCCTTCGCCTGCGGAAGGGCGAGCCAGGTCTGGATGCCCGACAGTTCCGGTCCGCCCGGGCGAACGGACGCTGGCGAGCGTTCGGAATGGACGATGCCCTTTCCCGCCGTCATCAGATTAACCGCGCCCGGCTCGATCGTGCGGAAGGTGCCGAGCGAATCCCGGTGATCCATCGCGCCCGCGAACAGATAAGTGACGGTGGCGAGATTGATGTGCGGATGCGGACGGACGTCGACCCCTTGGCCCGGCGGCAGATGCGCGGGGCCCATCTGATCGAAGAAGATGAACGGCCCCACCATTGTCCGCTCCTTATGCGGCAGGGTGCGATGCACCTTGAACCCGCCGAGATCGTGGGTGGTGGGGAGGAGAGTCTGGAGAATGAGATCGTCGGTCATGGCGGGGCTCCGTTTCACCACCACTTTATCCCCCACCCCACTGATCGTCACCCTGAACTTGTTTCAGGGTCCATGTCGAAGACAGTCATGTTGTCCGCAGTATGGATGCTGAAACAAGCTGAGCATGACGGGCGGGGTTATTCGCCGGGCGCCCGCGCCTTGATTGCAAGCGCATGGACGCGCTCCTTCAACAACTCGGCAAGCGCCTGATTGACGAGGCGCTGGCGCTGGACGCGGTTTAGCCCCTCGAAACGCGTTGAGACGATCTCCACGGTGAAATGGCTCTCGCCGCGCGGATCGTGCCCGGCATGGCCGCGATGCTGTTCGCTGTCGTCCCGGACGATGAGGTGCGACGGGTCGAGGCTTTCCTCGAGGCGCTTCGTGATTTCTGCGGCAACGGGGCCGGTGAAAGTGTCTGACATATTCCCCATATAGGCCGTTTGCTTGGCGAAAGGCAGCAGGGTTTTGAGCGACGGACGGGTAAGGCACACGCGATTCCACGGGCGGATGGAAACGGATGGCCGCGCCTGCTCCGCGCCGGGCTGCCGGGAACCGGGCGAGTTTCGCGCGCCGGCCGGCCGCGGCGCCAATTTCGACGGCCCGGGCGCATGGCGCTGGCTCTGCCTCGACCATGTCCGGGCATTCAACAGCGGTTACAATTATTTCGAAGGCATGAGCACCGACGAGATCGAGGCGGCACAGACGCCTTATGGCGGCTGGGACCGCGAAACCCGCGCCTTCGCGACGGCGGGCACCACGCCCCCGCCCAAATGGGCCGACTTTGCCGATCCGCTCGACGCCATCGGCGCCCGCTTCAAACGCCGCACGGGTGATCGCAAGGACGGCAAGGAATTGAGCGAGCAGGACCGGAAATCGCTGCGTGTTCTGGGCCTCGACGTCGACGCCGACCGCAAGGCGCTCCGCCAGCGCTACACGGAGCTCGTCCACAAATTCCATCCCGATCGCAATGGCGGCGACCGCAGTCACGAACGCGCGTTGCAGGCGGTGATCGAAGCCTATCAGCAGCTGAAAGGCCGACCTGCTTTTGCGTGAGTCAAAAACGTCATCCTGAACTTGTTTCAGGATCGATTTTGTCGGTAACGCGACGTCATCGGCATGGATGCCGAAACAAGTTCAGCATGACGGGAAAGGTTAGCCTCTGGCCATGCCTTCCGCGATCTCCGCGAGCTGGCTTATCACCTGTCCCCAACCGGCCTCGAACCCCATCTTCTGATGCTGCTCCACCGCCTCTTCCGTCCAATGCCGCGCCGCCACCTTGTAGCGCGTCTTGCCAGTCCCTGCGTCCTCGAACGTGCAGATTCCGACCATGAACGGTCCCTGCGGCATCCAGCCCGCCTTGAATGCGTCGGTGAAGACGATCCGTTCATTCGGCGTCACTTCCAGGAACACGCCGTCCCCTTCCGACGTCTCGCCATTCGGCCCGGTCATCACCACGGCCGAGCGGCCGCCGGCGCGGAAATCCTGCTCGATCACCCGGGTCGTCCAAGGCCTGGGCGCGAACCATTCTTCCAACCGCTCTGTCCAGGCGCGGTAGACGATCTCGCGCGGGGCATCGATGATGCGGGTGATCGACAATTCCAATCCGTTCGTATCGGTCATCTTGCGGATATCCTTAATCGCGGTCCGGTGCGCCGGGCGGGAAGAGGTCACGATAGGGCCGCGCCTCATCCACCGCTCGGGCGAAAGCAGGCCGAGCCAGCAATCTCGCGCGATAGGATTTGAGATTTCCGCAAGCCTCCGGGATCGGATGCACCCAATCGGCATAGAAGAGCGAGGGCGCGGCGGCACAATCGGCAAGGGTGAAGGCTTCACCCGCCCCCCACTCCCGGCCATCGAGCCGCTGGTCGAGCCAGGCATAGCTCCGGTCGAGCAGCGCCTTTGCCTCCGCGACGTTGATGGGATCGCGATCCGCTTCGAGCCGGATGAAATCGGCGACGATACGCTGCATCGGCGTCATCACATAATTGTCGAAGACGCGGTCCATCATGCGAATCTCGAGCGCGGCCTCGCGGTCTTCCGGCACGAAGCGCACCGGCCCGGCATGATGAAGATCGAGATATTCGACGATCACGCTCGCTTCGGCGACCATGCGACCATCGTCCACCAGCATCGGAAACTTGCCGATCGGCCAGAGCGCCGCGAAGCGCGCGCCATTGTCCGGCTCGTCCGGCCCGAGCGCGCGATAGTCGAACGGCGTGCCATTCTCGTAAAGAGCGGTCAGAACCTTCTGGCAGTAGGAGGAAAAAGGGTGGGCGAAGAGTTCAAGCGCCATGTGCCGCCGCCTCCAGCGCCGCGATGTCGAGCTTCTTCATGCCCATCATCGCCTTGAAGGCGCGCTGAGAACGGGAGGGGTCGGGATCCCCCAGCAATTCGTTCATTCGCTTTGGAACGATCTGCCACGAAAAGCCGTATCTGTCCTTCACCCAGCCGCATTGCTCCGATTCCGGAACCGCCGACAGCGCGCCCCACAGCCTGTCCACTTCCGCTTGGTCGTCGCACATGATTTGGAGGGACACGGCCTCGTTGGGCGTGAAATAGGGACCGCCGTTGAGCGCGGTGTAAGACTGACCGGCCAGGGTGAATTCCACCATCAGCACGTCGCCTTGTTTCCCCGCCGGATAATCGTCCGGCGCGCGATGAACCTTATCGATCCGGCTGTCGGGGAGAAGGGAGACATAGAATTTCGCCGCTTCCTCGGCCTGCTTGTCGAACCACAGGCAGGGAATGATCTTGTCGCTCATGCCGTCTCTCCTTTGAAATTCGGGCGCATCCCGACCAAGGCGAACATCGCGCCTCGCGGATCCTTGGCCTGAACGATCCACGCGCCGCCAGGCACTTCGACCGGCCCCATCAGGATCGTGCCGCCGCCCGCCTTGATCCGATCGATCCCGGCATCGACGTCGGGGACGGAGAAATAGAAGAGCCAGGCTGGATGCGGCATGTTGGGATTGTTCATCATCGCGCCGGTTGCCTGCGCCCCGCCGGTCGCGAAGAGCTGGTATGTCCCCATCGCGCCCATGTCCATCGCCTCATCCTTCGTCCAACCATAATGGCCCGAATAGAAGGTGAAGGCCTTCTCCCAATCGATCGTGTGAAGCTCGTTCCAGCCCACATGGCCGGGCGCCATGAAGGGCGCGGGATCGGCATTGCCGTCCGATCCTGCGAAGAGGACGAAAACCGCGCCTTGCGGGTCGGCGACGACCGCGAAACGGCCGATGCCGGGAATGTCGGCGGCGCTCTTGTGAACCGTCCCGCGATCCCGTTCCAGCCGCGCCGCTTCCTCGTCCACATCGTCGACGCCGACATAGCCGAGCCAGACCGGCTCCATTCCGGCGCCTTCGGGCGGGAAGGGCATGACGCCGCCCATCGCCCGGCCGTTCGCGGAAAGGACGACGTAGCGGGGCCCACCCATGTCCATTTCCTCATATGTCCAGCCGACCACGTCGCCGTAGAAGCCGAGCGCGCCGTCCACGTCGGTGGTGACAAGCTCATGCCAGATGAATTGGCCCGCCATAACGCCTCTCCTTATTGATCGACGAGTGTCGAACAGCCGCCATAGATCATGCGTTTGCCATCGAACGGCATTGGCTTGTCGCCCTGCATGCCGGGGTCTTCCATCACTTTCTTCCAGCCCGCGTCCCGCGCTTCTTTGTCCGGCCATTCGATCCAGGAATAAGCGATGGTCTCGCCATCCTGTGCTTCGATTGCTTTCTTATAGTCGGTGACCTTGCCGTCCATGATGTCGTCGCCAAACGTCTCCACGACGCGGGTGGCGCCATAGCGCAGGAACATGTCGGAGTTCTTTTCGGCCAGGTCGCGATAGGCGTCCTCGCTTCCGGCCGGAACCGGAGCGATGAAGCCGTCGATATAGCCGCCCTTGCCCGCCTCACCCTTGTCGAGGATCGGCGAAAAGCCCGACCAGATCATCCGCACCCCGTCGAAGGGCATGTCGGACATGTTCTGCATGGCGGGATGTTCCATCATGTTCTTGTTGGCAGCGTCGCGCACGTCCTTCGACGGATATTCGATGAAGGAGAAAAGGACGGTTTCATCCTCTTTCGCCTGCACCGCCCGCTTGAAATCGGTCTGCTTGCCATCCGGTACATCGTCGCCCCAGCCTTCGTAGAGACGGGTGGCGCCGAGATCCTTGAACATGGCCGAAGCGTCTTCGGCATGCTTCTTATAAGCGTCCTTGTTGGCGTTGGGGACGGGGGTCAAAAAGCCTTCGATATAGGTCATCGTCTCTCTCCCTTTTCCGGCCTCGGGGCTCAGGCTGCGGGTTCCGCCGTCGCCCGGGCGATCATGTCCTGCGTGAAATACATCATCTGCCAGCCGTGGCCGTCCGGATCCTCGAACGCGCGTTCGTACATGAAGCCGTGGTCAGTCGGGCCGTCGAGATGGCGCCCGCCCGCTGCCAGGGCCGCCTCGCCGATCCGGTCGACATCCTCGCGATTGTCCACCGTCAGGCAAAGCAAGGCCTGGCTGGTTTCCCGCGCGTCGGCGATGCGCTTCGACGTAAACTGGCGATATTTGTCGTGTGTCAGCAGCATCACGTAGATGGCGTCGGAAAACACCATCCCGCACGCCGTCTCATCGGAAAAATTCGGGTTCTTTCTCGCGCCCAGTGCTTCGTAGAAAGCAACCGATTTGTGCAGATCGGCGACCGGCAAATTCACGAAAATCATCTTCGTCACCGGATTTCTCCCTTTTTCCGACTCGATGGTTGCAGCCTAAGTCCACGAGTCATATATTACAACTATGGAGTTAGAAAAGATAACCGAAAGTAAATCCTCTCGCCGCCGATACAATGACGCGTGCGGCGCGGCGCATGCGCTGGACATCGTGGGCGAGCGTTGGGCTCTGCTCGTCATCCGCGAGCTTATGTTCGGTCCAAAGCGATTCAGCGACATTCGGGCCAGCCTGCCCGGAATCAGCGCCAATGTGTTGACGCAGCGGCTGGAAGGGCTTGAGACATTTGGTGTCCTCACCCGCAAACGCCTGCCGCCGCCTGCATCTGCCTGGGCCTATGAACTGACGCCGTGGGGTTATCAGGCCGAGCCGATCTTTCAGGTGTTCGGCCGTTGGGGCGCATCATCGCCCCTCCACGATCCGACGCTCCCTTTAAGCGCCGCATCGATCCTCCTCTCCTTCCGCACCATGATCGATGCGAACCGAGCCGAAGGGTTTTCCGCGCGGATCGGCTTCACCATTGGGCAGGAAGATTTCGTCGCGACTGTCGCGGATGGCGAAATTTCCATCGTCCGCGAAGAGGTGCGGGATGTCGCCGCTCACTTCATCGGCCGGGCCGAAGCCCTCGCCGCTGCCGCTTATGGCGCCGTTCCTCTCGAGACCTTGGAGCAGGACGGCGCGCTCCGCGTTGAAGGGGATAGAGCGCTTGCACGCGGCTTCCTCACCCTCTTCGTGCTTCCGGACAAAGCGGGCTGAAGGATTGCGGGATAAAGGCTGACGTTCTACCGAGCGGCGAGACGCCAAAGGCCAGGATTTCCGATGACCGACATCCCGAACGTGAACCCCGACAGCCGCGCGACCACGGTGATGGACGCACCCGACAAGATCGTGAAGGTGCGCGATTTGTTCGGCGTCGACACGGACATGGAGGTTCCGGCCTTTTCGGAAGCCGACGAACGGGTGCCGGATATCGATCCCACCTATGTCTTCGATCCCGATACCACGCTCGCCATCGTCGCGGGCTTCGCCAAAAACCGCCGCGTCATGGTGCAGGGCTATCACGGCACCGGCAAGTCGAGCCATATCGAACAGGTCGCCGCCCGGCTCAACTGGCCGCTCATCCGCATCAACCTCGACGCGCATATCAGTCGCATCGACCTGATCGGCCGCGACGCCATCGTGCTGAAGGACGGGCAGCAGGTGACGGAGTTCAAGGAAGGCCTCCTCCCCTGGGCGCTGCAGACGCCGACCGCCCTTGTTTTCGACGAATATGATGCGGGCCGTCCGGACGTGATGTTCGTCATCCAGCGCGTGCTGGAAACGGAAGGGAAACTGACCCTCCTCGACCAGAATCGCGTGATCCGCCCCAACCCCTGGTTCCGCTTGTTCGCGACGACCAACACGGTCGGCCTTGGCGACACGAGCGGCCTTTATCATGGCATCCAGCAGATCAACCAGGCGCAGATGGACCGCTGGAACATCGTCGTCACGCTGAACTATCTCCCGGCCGAGACCGAGGCGCGCATCGTCCTCGCCAAATCTGGCGAATACGACCATGAAGGCGGTCGCCAGGAAGTCGAACGGATGATCAAGGTCGCGGACTTGACGCGCCAGGGCTTCGTCAACGGCGACATCTCCACCGTCATGAGCCCGCGCACCGTCATCAGCTGGGCCCAGAATGCCCTACTCTTCGGCGACGTCGGTTTCGCCTTCCGCCTATCCTTCCTCAACAAATGCGACGAAGCCGAACGCCCGCTGGTCGCCGAATATTATCAACGCGTGTTTGGAAAAGATCTCCCCGAGAGCATCGTGGGACGCGCGGGATGATCCCGTCCCGTCGCCTCCTAGCCCTCCCCCTGGATGGGGGAGGGTTGGGTGGGGGTGATGGTCGGCGCAGGGCAGCAATCTTCCCCGGCATCACCCCACCCCAACCCCTCCTCATCGAGGGGAGGGGCTTTAAGATCGAAGGGCTGGGCTAAAATATGCCCCAGGACAACAATCCCCTCGAAACCTTCCGCCAGGCGCTGGCCGGCGCCTCGCGCGCCCTCGCGCATGAGCCGGAGCTGGAGTTAAGCTTCACCGCGGACGGATCCGGCGCGTCGGGCAAGACCGTGCGCGTACCCGTCCCCAGCCGCACCCTCCCGGCGCGCGATGTCGCCGAAGCGCGGGGTTATGCGGACGCCGCGGCACTCAAGCTCCGCCACCATGACGTCATCCTCCACAGCAGGAACGCCCCTGCCGACGACATCGCCCGCGCCGTCTTCGACGCCGCCGAGCAGGCCCGGGTCGAGGCCCTAGGCGCCCGCGCAATGGAGGGGATCCGCGCCAATCTCGCCAGCGCATTGGACCTCAAGGTCCGCACCGATCCCATCACCCGCGCCCGCAGCAAGGCTGAAGTGCCGCTGGCTACCGCCGTCCAGCTCCTTGTCCGCGAACGCCTGACCGGCGACGCGCCTCCCCAAGCCGCGCGCGAGGGGCTGAAGCTCGTTTCCGACTGGATCGAGGAGAAAGCGGGCGCCGATCTCGACGCGCTGGGCCTCGCTCTCGACGATCAGGCCGCCTTTGCCAGCCTCGCCACCAAGATGCTCCGCGACCTCGAACTCATTGAGGCCGAGCCCGAATCCGAGCGCCCCGAAGAGGAAGGCGAGGAGGACGAGGAAGGCGACACCTCTGAAACCGGCGAAGGCGAGGAAGAGGAAGAAGACGAATCCGGCGGCGGCGAGGGCCAGTCGGAAATACGCGGCGAGCCGGAAAAGGGCGAAGAGGAAGAGAGCGAAACCGATTGGTCCGAAGAGGACATGTCGGAAGCCGCCGAGGGCATGGCCGAGGATGCGGAGGAAGGCATGATGCCCGTCCGTCCCAACCGCCAGCTGTCGGATCTCACGCCGCAATTCGATTATCAGGTCTATACCGACCGCTTCGACGAGATGGTCGAGGCCACCGAGCTTTGCGACGAGGAGGAGCTAACGCGCCTCCGGTCCTATCTCGACCAACAGCTCGTCCACCTGCAGGGCGCGGTGACCAAGCTCGCCAACCGGCTCCAGCGCCGCCTGATGGCGCAGCAGGCCCGCTCCTGGGATTTCGACCAGGAAGAGGGGCTGCTCGACGCCGCCCGCCTCGCCCGCGTGGTCATCAACCCCGCACAGAGCCTGTCCTACAAGATCGAGCGCGATACCGAGTTCAAGGACACGGTCGTCAGCCTGCTCATCGACAATAGCGGTTCGATGCGCGGCCGCCCCATTTCGATCGCCGCCATCTCCGCCGACATCCTCGCCCGCACGCTCGAACGTTGCGGCGTGAAGGTGGAGATATTGGGCTTCACCACCCGCGCGTGGAAAGGCGGCCAGTCCCGCGAGAAATGGCTGAGCCAAGGCCGCCCGCCATTGCCTGGCCGCCTCAACGACCTGCGCCACATTCTCTACAAGAAAGCCGACGAACCCTGGCGCCGCGCGCGCAAGAATCTCGGCCTGATGATGCGCGAGGGGCTCTTAAAGGAAAATATCGACGGCGAAGCTCTGCTCTGGGCCCATAACCGCCTGCTCGCCAGGGCCGAAGAACGCCGCATTCTCATGGTCATTTCGGACGGGGCCCCGGTCGACGATTCAACCTTGTCGGTGAACAGCGGCACCTATCTCGAGCGCCATCTGCGCCAGGTCATCGGCTGGATCGAAAGCCGCTCGCCCGTCGAGCTCGCCGCGATCGGCATCGGCCATGACGTCACCCGCTATTACGAGCGCGCCGTCACCATCATGGATGCCGAACAATTGGGCGGGACGATGATCGAACAGCTGGCGGGATTGTTCGACGCTCGCACATAGCCGTCACCCTGAACTTGGTTCAGGGTCCATGCCTTTAGCCGTGGAGCTGTCACCGGAATGGATGCTGAAACAAGTTCAGCATGACGGATAAATGGCCCGAATACATTTGGGGCCGGCGTTCCAGTGCGGAACGCCAGCCCCTCCCTCGCTACGCGACTCGAGGGATACTTTTAGCAGCGGTTACCGCCGCTATTTTTGTCGATCGCGCGGCCGGCGAGGGCGCCCGCGGCGCCGCCGATGATCGCGCCGACCGCCCGGTCGCCACGCCCGGCAACCTCATGTCCAAGAAGGCCGCCCGCAATCGCGCCGACGATAGTGCCGGTCGTGCCCTTGTCGCAGCGCTGGCTGTTATAGCGGCCCTGATAGCTGCGGTTGGCATAGCGGCGATCGTAGCCACCGTAACGGTCGTTGCGGCTATAGCGGTCATAGCGGTCGCCACGGTATGACTGGCTGTAATAGCCATTGTCGTAATAGCCCCTACGCGGTGCCGCTTCGGCGGCCGCCGGAAGGGCGGTGAAAGCGGTCGCGGCGGCGAGGACTCCGAGGGTCATCTTCTTGAACATGTTACGCACTCCTGAAAACTCGATACAGGCACCGGGATGCCCGGCACGTCCCCCTTTTGCGCTGATTCGCTTGAGCCATGTCTGAATGCGCCCGTCAGGGATCGTTAATCGTGGTTAACGACTTTCCCCGGGCAGTCAGGCGGGCGCGCTTAATTCTCCCGCTCCTTGCCCTGCCGCTGTTGGCAAGCTTCATCCAGCCGCCGCTTTATGGCGATGAACTCCTTCCCCGCGCCGCACGGCTCAGCGTCACGTCCGTCACGCTCGATGAGGACAATCCCACTCGAAGGCGCATTGGCCGATTGCTCTTCCTGAATGGCTGGGCGATCCGCAGCAACGACCGGCGCTTTGGCGGCCTTTCCGCTCTGCATGTTGAGAACGGCATTGCGCTGGCGCTGAGCGATTCAGGCGACCTCATCCGCTTCCGCCTAGACGACATGACGACGGCAACGATCCACCCGCTGGCCGCAGGGCCCGGCGCTTCGTTCACCAAGCACATGCGGGACAGCGAATCCCTCGTCATTGGCGAAGGGCGCCTGTGGATCGGCTTTGAACGCTATAATGAAGTCTGGGCCTATGCCCGCGACACGCTTGTCCCGCTATCGAAGGCCGCGCCGCAAGCTATGGCGGAATGGGGCCGAAATGCGGGCGCCGAGGCCATGGCCCGCCTGCCAGGCGGCCGCTTTCTGATTTTGGAAGAGGCCGAGGTGAGGGACGAAAAGGGCGTCGCGGCGGCGCTGTTTGACGGCGATCCCGCAGGTCCGGCGACGAAAGCCCGAACATTGCGCTACCGCCCGCCCGCCGGATACCGGCCCGTGGACGCCGCCGCTTTGGCGGATGGCCGTATCCTGATCCTCAATCGCCGCTTCACATTGTTCGGTGGTTTCACCGCGAAACTGGTCGCCGCGCGAATCGCGGGAAACGATGTGATGATCGAGGAAGATCTGGCGTACTTCGCCCCGCCGGTTACCACCGACAATTATGAGGCGCTGGGCGTCACACACGAAAACGGACGCCAGATCCTGTGGCTGGCGTCCGACGATAATTTCAATCCGCTGCAGCGGACTTTGATCCTGAAGTTCGCTCTGGAACCCTGAAAGGTGCGCTGGCGGACAAGGTGCCCGCCAGTTCGCAAGAATCAGGCCGCGGCCTTCGCCTTCTTGGCGATTTCGCGCTTCAGGCGCTGTGCCTTCAGGCTCAGCTTTTCGTCCGACGTCTTGGTCAGCCAATTGTCGAGGCCGCCAACATGTTCGACCGAACGCAGGCCGTTCATCGACACGCGAAGCTTCACGCCGCGCTCCAGCGAATCCGACATCAAGGTCACCGTCTGCAGATTCGGCAGGAAGGTGCGCTTCGTCTTGTTGTTGGCGTGGGAAACATTGTGGCCCACCTGCCGGCCCTTGCCGGTCAGCTCGCAAATACGCGACATGATCGAATCTCTTCTTTTGGGTTGGGGATAATGTCCCCGTTAAAGCGTGCGCCGATAACGGGCGGGGCGGATTTCGTCAACCGTCCCCGCCGTTTCGCCGGATGCAGTAATCGTTCCGCCCGTGCAACCCTTCGCCGCCGACTTTCGTTGTCCCGCGCATAATCCCGACCCAAATGGAGGAAAACATGCGCAAAGTCCTGGTTCTCTTGGCGATCGTTGTCATCGTCGCGATCGTTCTGTTCGCCACCGGTTTCTGGAAAGTCGATCAGACGAAGGAAGGCGCACTGCCGGACGTAAACATCAGCGCGGAAGGCGGCCAGCTTCCCGCTTTCGACGTCGATTCGAAGGAAGTCGTTGTCGGCACCACCGAAACCAATGTCGAAGTGCCGAAGATCGAAACCAAGACCGAGACGGTTGAAGTGCCGACCGTCGGCGTCAAGGACAATGGCGAAGAATAAGACGTCCGCCACTTCGAAGAAGGCCGCGTTGTCCATGAGGGCCAGCGCGGCCTTTTCATATCGCCTAGCGATTCCCCCTCGCGATTCGTACGCTTAAGCTTTTCCGCGCGACTCTCGCCCGTTAGGGAGGCTGATGCCTTCCACCAACCGTTCCTCCGCACTCCGCGCCTTTCTCAAAAATGAGGCTGCGGGCGGCATCCTGCTCATCGCCGCTGCCGCGCTGGCGCTGATCGTCGCGAACAGCCCGCTTGGCGAGGCCTATCACCACATGCTTCACGCGCCCTTGGGCCCCGAACTGACGCCGAAGCTCGGGCCGATGACCTTGCATCTGTGGATCAATGACGGGCTAATGGCGATCTTCTTCCTGCTCGTCGGGCTCGAGATCAAACGCGAATTCCTCGACGGCCACCTCGCCACCTGGGAAGAAAGACGCCTGCCGATCGTCGCGGCGGCGAGCGGCATGGCTGTACCCGCTTTGCTCTACCTTCTGTTCGCGGGATCCGATCCCGAGCTCGTCGGAGGTTGGGCGATACCAGCCGCCACGGACATCGCCTTCGCCATCGGTGTTCTTGCTCTCCTTGGCAGCCGCGCACCCGCGTCGCTGAAGCTATTCCTCACCACTGTGGCCATAGTCGACGATATGGGTGCGGTCGCGATCATCGCGCTCGCTTATACCGCCTCCATCAACACGCTCGCGCTTGGCGCCGCCGCCGCGATCTTTCTCATCCTCTATGTAATGGGGAAAAGCGGTGTCCGCGCCCTGACGCCCTATCTCATCGGCGCCGCGGCTCTCTGGTATGCAATTCTGCTCTCCGGCGTCCACGCGACGATTGCGGGCGTGCTCGCCGCCATCGTCATCCCGATCGTGCCGAGCCCCGCCGCGCCCGATGCCGCCGGTTCGCCGCTCCACCGCCTCGAACATGCCTTGAGCCCTTGGGTCGCCTTTCTGATCGTTCCCTTGTTCGGTTTCGCCAATACGGGCGTGTCGCTCTTCGGCCTCGGATTTGACGATCTGTTCGCGCCGCTGCCGCTCGGCATCGCGGCGGGCCTCTTCCTCGGCAAGCAGCTTGGTGTGTTCGGCGCGATCCTGCTCTGCGTGAAAACCGGCGTCGCTCCCAAGCTCAACGGGGCAAGCTGGCTCCAGATTTACGGCGTCTGCATCCTCTGCGGCATCGGCTTCACGATGAGCCTGTTCATCGGTGCGCTCGCCTTCCCGGGCCAGCCGCAGCTCGTGGAGGAGGCGAAAATCGGCATTCTCGCAGGCTCCCTTCTTTCCGCCCTTGCCGGTTTCGCGATTCTGCGCTTTGCTCCGCGTCCGAAACGGCCCGCCGATATCGGCCCCATCACGCAGGACCGCTCTTTATGAAGCTCTCCGCTTTTCTCCTGTCTTTTGTCTTCCTTGCCGCCTGCGTGTCGAGTGACGGCGCACATCACAGCCTTGACGAGATCGCCGCCGATTACGTCCAGATGACGCTGGAAATCGGCGAGCGCGAACCCGGCTATGTCGACGCTTATTATGGGCCCAAGGAATGGCAGGATGCCGCCAAGGCAGCGCCCCGCTCGCTCGCCGATCTGGCAGAGGAAGCCAGCCGCCTCACCGGCCGCATCAACAGCCTCGACACCAAAGGCCTCGATACGATGAGCCTTAGACGCCGCGATTTTCTCCTCGCACAATTGACCGCCGCCACGACGCGGCTTCGCATGCTGCAGGGCGAGAAGCTCTCCTTCGCCGAAGAAGCGAAGGGGCTGTTCGGCGTCGCGCCGGAATTGAAGGAACTCTCCGCCTACGATTCCGTCCTCGCCCGCATCGAAACCCTCGTCCCCGGCACCGGCCCGCTCGCCGAGCGCGTCGATGCCTTTCAGGATCGCTTCACGATTCCCAAGGACCGGTTGCGGCCTGTCTTGGATGCCGCCATCGCCGAATGCCGCCGCCGCACGGCGCAGCATATCGCCATGCCCGCCGACGAGAGCTTCAGGATGGAATTCGTGACCGGCAAGAGCTGGTCTGGCTATAATTATTATCAGGGCAACGCCCACAGCCTCATCCAGATCAATACCGACCTGCCGATCCGCATCAGCCGCGCCGTCGATCTTGGCTGTCACGAAGGCTATCCCGGCCACCATGCATTGAACATGCTACTCGAACAGCGGCTGACAAAGGAGAAGGGCTGGATCGAATTCAGCGTCTATCCGCTTTATTCGCCACAATCTTTGATCGCCGAAGGGTCCGCCAATTACGGCATCGACCTCGCTTTCCCGGGCGCCGAGCGCGTCTCTTATGAAGCGGACTTTCTCTATCCGCTCGCGGGCCTGCCCACTGCGGACGCCGCCAAATATCTGGAACTGCTCCACGCCATCAACGACCTGTCAGGCGCCCGCTTCACCATCGCCCGCGATTTCCTCGAAGGCCGCATCCACCGCGCCAAGGCAGTCGAACTCACCCAGAAATATCAGCTCGTCTCAAAAGCCCGCGCTGAGCAGTCGATCGACTTCACCAGCCAATATCGCAGCTACGTGATCAATTACGGCCTCGGCCAGGACATGGTCCGCGCCTATGTCGAAGCCGCCGGTCCAAGCCCGGAAGCCCGCTGGAAACGGATGGAACAGGTCATCTCCGAACCCACCCTGCCCAGCGACCTGCTGAGGCGGTAAGGACTTAAGAGGTTCCGTTCGCCTGAGTAGCCGTTGAGCCTGCCGAAGCGGCGTATCGAAGGGCCTGAGCTCGCTTCGATACGCGCCTTCGACAAGCTCAGGCCCTACTCAGCACGAACGGACTGGATATCTTCAATCCCCGTTGCGGGGCATCATAACTTATCCGTCAGCTCCGGCACGATCTTGAACAGATCACCCACCAAACCGATGTCCGCGACCTGGAAGATCGGTGCGTCCTCATCCTTGTTGATCGCGACGATCGTCTTGGAATCCTTGATGCCCGCAAGGTGCTGGATCGCGCCGGAAATGCCGATGGCGATATAGACTTCCGGGGCGACGATCTTGCCGGTTTGGCCAACCTGATAGTCGTTCGGCACATAGCCCGCATCCACCGCCGCGCGGCTTGCGCCGACCGCGGCGCCGAGCTTGTCGGCGAGCGGCTCGATATATTCGTGGAAGGCTTCGCCCGACCCAAGCGCGCGGCCGCCCGACACGATGATCTTCGCGCTGGTCAGTTCCGGCCGCTCGTTCGCCGACACTTCCGCGCCGACGAAGGAGGAGAGCCCCGTGTCGCCAGTCGCGGAAACCGCCTCGACAACGCCCGAACCGCCTTCCGCAGCCGCCTTTTCAAAGGCAGTGCCGCGCACCGTGATCACCTTCTTCGCGTCAGACGACTGAACGGTCGCGATGGCGTTGCCCGCATAAATGGGCCGCGTGAAGGTATCGGCACTTTCGACCGACAGGATATCGGAAATCTGCATGACGTCGAGCAGAGCGGCGACGCGCGGCGCGATATTCTTGCCGGTCGTCGTCGCGGGCGCGACGAACGCATCGTGGCTCGCCATCAGATCGACGGCGAGCGGCGCGACATTTTCGGCCAGGCCATGCGCATAAGCCGCATCGTCCGCGACATGCACCTTCTGCACGCCCGCGATCTTCGCGGCTTGCTCGGCAACGCCGCCGACATTCTGGCCCGCGACGAGCAGGTGCACTTCGCCCAATTTCGAAGCGGCGGTGACGGCGGCGAGGGTGGCGTCCTTCACTTGGCCATTGTCATGTTCGACAAGAACTAGCGTCTTCATGCCACCACTCCCAGCGTCTTGAGTTTGCCGATCAATTCGTCGACCGATCCCACCTTCACCCCCGCCTGGCGCTTGGCCGGCTCGACCACCTTCAGCGTCTTCAAACGCGGCGCGGTGTCGACGCCGTAATCGGCGGGCGCCTTGGTCGCCAGTGGCTTCGACTTCGCCTTCATGATGTTCGGCAGCGAGGCATAACGCGGCTCGTTCAAACGCAGGTCGGTGGTGACCACCGCCGGGACGTTCAATTTCACCGTCTCAAGCCCGCCATCGACTTCGCGGGTCACGTTGACGCTGTCGCCATTCACCTCGACCTTGGAAGCGAATGTGCCCTGGCCCCAGCCGAGCAAAGCAGCGAGCATCTGGCCGGTCTGGTTCGAATCATCGTCGATCGCCTGCTTGCCCATGATGACGAGGCCGGGCGCTTCTTCCTCGACCACCTTCTTCAGGATCTTGGCGACAGCGAGCGGCTCCACCTCATCGTCGGTCTGGACCAGAATCGCGCGGTCGGCACCCATGGCGAGCGCGGTGCGGAGCGTCTCCTGCGCCTTGGCCGGGCCGATCGAAACGACGACGATCTCGGTCGCGGCGCCCTTTTCCTTCAGGCGGATGGCTTCCTCGACGGCGATTTCGTCGAACGGGTTCATGCTCATCTTGACGTTGGCAAGATCGACGCCCGTTCCATCCGCCTTCACGCGCGGCTTCACATTATAGTCGATGACCCGCTTCACGGGGACCAGCAGCTTCATGCTCTTTCCTCTCCATCCTCCGTTCGCCTGAGCTTATCGAAGGGCTGCCCTTCACTTTCCAGCGCTGGAAAAAGGACAGGGCTTCGACAGGCTCAGCCCGAACGGCAAAGGTTTTCGACAGCCCTTGCCTCGACCTTTACGTTAACGTCAAGCCCTCGTCGTCATTCCGGCGAAAGCCGGAATCTCGGAACGAGAACGCACTTCTTCGTCACGAGACCCCGGCTTGCGCCGGGGTGACAAGAAAAATCAGGCCGCCTTCACCTGCGCGACGATCTTCTGCGCGGCATCGCCCAGATCGTTGGCCGCGACGATCGGCAGGCCGCTCTCGGCGAGGATGCGCTTGCCTTCCTCGACGTTCGTGCCTTCCAGACGCACGACCAAGGGCACGCCAAGATTCACTTCCTTCGCCGCGGCGATGATGCCTTCAGCGATGATGTCGCAGCGCATGATGCCGCCGAAGATGTTGACGAGGATGCCCTTCACCGCCGGATCAGAGAGGATGATCTTGAACGCCGCCGTCACCTTTTCCTTGTTGGCGCCGCCGCCGACGTCGAGGAAGTTGGCCGGGAAAGCGCCATTCAGCTTGATGATGTCCATCGTCGCCATGGCGAG
The DNA here is from genome assembly GCF_003012815.1 of Allosphingosinicella vermicomposti. Classification (GTDB taxonomy): domain Bacteria; phylum Pseudomonadota; class Alphaproteobacteria; order Sphingomonadales; family Sphingomonadaceae; genus Allosphingosinicella; species Allosphingosinicella vermicomposti. The sequence goes on from NZ_PXYJ01000003.1 coordinate 153,830, forward strand.
GCCAGCGCCATTCACCATGCAGCCGATATCGCCGTCCAATTTGATGTAAGCCAGGTCGTATTTGGACGCCTCGACTTCCATCGGATCTTCTTCGGTGAGGTCGCGAAGCTCGGCCAAATCCTTGTGGCGGAACATCGCGTTCGAATCGAAGCCGACCTTGGCGTCGAGCACCATCAGCTCGTTCTTGTCGGTTACCGCGAGCGGATTGATCTCGATCTGCGAGGCGTCCGTGCCGATGAAGGCATTGTAAAGACCCTGCAGCACCTTCGCCGCCTGCTTGGCGAGATCGCCGTCCAGCTTCAGCGCAGCGGCCACGGCGCGCCCATGATGCGGCATCAGGCCGGTCGCAGGGTCGATGGTGATCGTCGTGATCTTTTCCGGCGTGTTGTGCGCGACATCCTCGATGTCCATGCCGCCTTCGGTCGAGGCGACGACGGCGATGCGGCCGGTCGCGCGGTCGACGAGGAGGGCGAGATAATATTCCTTGGCGATGTCGACACCGTCAGTGACGTAGAGGCGCTGCACCTGCTTGCCTTCCGCGCCGGTCTGGATGGTGACGAGCGTGTTGCCGAGCATTTCGGAAGCCGCGTGGCGCACTTCATCCTCGGTGCGGGCGAGGCGGACGCCGCCCTTCGCATCCGGGCCCAATTCCTTGAACTTGCCCTTGCCGCGGCCGCCGGCATGGATTTGCGCCTTCACCACATAAAGCGGCCCGGGCAGCTTCTTCGAAGCCTCGACGGCTTCCTCGACGCTCATCGCGGCAAAGCCCTGCGGCACGGCGACGCCGAACTTGGCGAGCAATTCCTTGGCCTGATATTCATGGATATTCATGGAAAGGCAGTCCCTTCGGCAAAGAGTTTGCGCGCCCTAAAGCACAGACGGCCCCGCTTTGGAAGGGTTGCGCGGCGAAGAGCCTTCTAAGCAGCCCGACGCTTTGCTATGGAACAAGGCGTGAACGACGCACTACCCCTTCGCAAGATTATCCATGTCGACATGGACGCTTTCTATGCGTCGGTCGAACAGCGCGATAATCCGGCGCTTCGCGGCAAGCCTTTGGCCGTGGGCGGCATGCATCGCGGCGTCGTCGCCGCGGCATCTTACGAAGCGCGCACGTTCGGCGTCCGCTCGGCCATGCCGTCCGTCACCGCCCTTCGCAAATGTCCGGACCTCATCTTCGTCAAACCCCGTTTCGACGCCTATCGTGAGGTATCGGGGCAAATTCGCGCCATCTTCCTCGATTATACGCCGCAAGTCGAACCGCTCAGCCTCGACGAAGCCTATCTCGACGTGACGGAGGATTTGAAGGGCATCGGCATCGCGACCGAAATCGCCAAGGAAATCCGCGCGCGCATCAGGCAGGAAACCGGCCTCACCGCGTCGGCGGGCGTCTCCTACAACAAGTTCCTCGCCAAATTGGCGTCGGATCAGAACAAGCCCGACGGCCTCTGCATCATTCCGCCCGCCAAGGGCCCCGCCTTCGTCGCCTCGCTTCCGGTCAGCCGCTTCCACGGCGTGGGGCCCAAGACGGCGGCGAAGATGGCGCGGCTCGGCATCGAAACTGGCGCCGACCTGCGCGACTGCACCCGCGAGTTCCTCTCGGAGAATTTCGGCAGCAGCGCGGATTATTATTACGATCTCGCGCGCGGTATCTGCCACCGTCAGGTCCGCGCGAACCGCGAGCGCAAGTCGATCGGCGCCGAAGACACATTCTTCGCGGACCTGGCCGAAGAAGCCGAGATGGTCGCCGAACTCGATCGCATCAGTCAGACTGTCTGGCGCCGCATCGGCGAAAAAGGCGACATCTCCGGCCGCACCGTGACGCTGAAGGTCAAATATCAGGATTTCCAGATCGTCACCCGCGCCAAGAGCCTCGACCGCCCGGTCAGCGACCGCGAGGAATTCCTCGCCATCGGCTGCGCTTTGCTGCGCACCCTGCTGCCCGTACCCAAGGGTGTGCGGCTGTTGGGGCTGACCCTCTCCAATTTGGGCGAGGCTGAACCCGCACCCGGCATTGCGGAACCAGCCCTACCTCTCTAACCCGCCCGTTACCCCGGCGAAAGCCGGGGTCTCATGACGAAAAGGCGCCCCGTCTCCACGAGATTCCGGCTTCCGCCGGAATGACGATCAGTTCGGGCTATAACCCCAGGCCCCAGGCGGCACCGCAACGGGCTTGGTCAAGTCGAACTCGACCCGAAAGAACCGCCCCTCCGGCCTCCGCAGTTCATAAGCGAAAGTTCGTCCCGGATGGACCTCCATCGCCCAGACATTGGTGACGGACGCCGGAATACTCCCCGCCACGAACATCTCCTTGGAGAAAGGATCGGCCGGAAACTCCTGCCGATCCACCATGCCCCCGCTTACCGTGTCGCCGCCATATTGAGTGAGCTTGTCCTCGCTCCCATCCTCATGCCGATGGTCGTGCTTCAGCCGCAGGCCGGTTTCCGTCCGCGACACCACCCAGGTGCGCGACCGGTCTTCGCCGACATGGAAGGGGATGCGCACCACATCCGCTTTGCAGTCCCGCACATGCATGACGAGCGCCTTGCCCGCAAAAGCATCGTCGCCGCTCGCCGCCGGACTGACGATCCGCCCCTCATAAGCCTTGCCGCAAAGGGCGGAGAGGGCCTCGACAAACTGGTCGGCGGGCTGCGGCGCCGCCCTTAAGGCGGAGAAGGCGAGGGCGGAGAGGCCCAGGATCATCATGCTCATGGCCCGACGCTAGCGCTTCCATCAGGTGCCGCCAAGCCGCCGCCGATTCCGCTTCCGCTCGAATGGCGATCGGAGTAGAAGGCGCGCTTCCCCGGGGGACCGCTGACGCAGCGGTTGAGAGGAGGGCCGCAGCCCTCGACCCGTAGAACCTGATCCGGCTCAAACCGGCGTAGGGAGCGGAGTGCGGCCATCATCCCCGTGCTCCCTCCAATGGAGAGGAGATATTACGATGGCCGACGTCAACGCGCGCACCGAACTCAAGGTCACTACCGGCCCCATGCGCGGCAGCCGCAAGATTTACGTGGGCGAGCATCGCGTCGCCATGCGCGAGATCGATCTCGAACCCTCTTCAGGCGAGCCGCCTTTGCGCGTCTACGACTGCTCCGGCCCCTACACAGATCCCGCCGCCAGCATCGACATCATGGCCGGCCTGCCTGAGCTTCGCCGCGACTGGATCCGTGCGCGCGGCGATGTCGAGGAAGTCGCCCAGCGCGAAGTCCGCCCCGAGGATAACGGCCAGCTCGGCCCCGACCGCTCCGGCGGCGTCCAGCCCTTCCCCAACGTCCGCAAGCAGGTTCTGCGCGCCAAGCCGGGCATGAACGTCACCCAGATGCACTATGCCAAGCGCGGCATCATCACCCCCGAAATGGAATATGTCGCGATCCGTGAAAATCTTGGCCGCGAGCAACTGCGCGAACACATACGCGACGGCCAGGATTTCGGCGCCGCGATCCCGGACTATGTCACCCCCGAATTCGTCCGCGATGAAATCGCCCGCGGCCGCGCGATCATCCCCAACAATATCAACCACCCGGAATCCGAGCCGATGGCGATCGGCCGCAATTTCCTGGTGAAGATCAACGCCAATATCGGCAACAGTGCCGTCGCATCCGACGTCGCGTCCGAAGTCGACAAGATGGTCTGGGCGATCCGCTGGGGCGCGGACACGGTGATGGACCTCTCCACCGGCCGCAACATCCACGACACGCGCGAATGGATATTGCGCAATTCGCCCGTCCCGATCGGCACCGTCCCGATCTATCAGGCGCTGGAAAAGGTCGGCGGCATCGCGGAAGACCTCACCTGGGACATCTTCCGCGACACGCTCATCGAGCAGGCCGAACAGGGCGTCGACTATTTCACCATCCACGCCGGCGTCCGCCTTCCCTACGTGCCGATGACCGCGAAGCGCGTGACCGGCATCGTCTCGCGCGGCGGATCGATCATGGCCAAATGGTGCCTCGCCCACCACAAGGAAAGCTTCCTCTACGAGAGGTTCGACGAAATCTGCGAGATCATGAAGGCCTATGACATCGCCTTCAGTCTCGGCGACGGCCTCCGCCCCGGCAGCATCGCCGACGCGAATGACGAAGCCCAGTTCGCCGAACTCGCCACCCTTGGCGAGCTCACCCAAATCGCCTGGAAACACGACTGCCAGGTGATGATCGAAGGCCCCGGCCACGTGCCGATGCACAAGATCAAGGCGAATATGGACAAACAATTGGAGGCGTGCGGCGAGGCTCCCTTCTACACGCTCGGGCCGCTCACCACCGACATCGCGCCGGGCTATGATCACATCACCAGCGCGATCGGCGCGGCGATGATCGGCTGGTTCGGCACCGCCATGCTCTGCTACGTGACGCCGAAGGAGCATTTGGGCCTCCCCGACCGCGACGACGTGAAGGTCGGCGTCGTCACCTACAAGCTCGCCGCCCACGCCGCCGATCTGGCCAAGGGCCACCCGGCGGCCAAAATGCGCGACGACGCCCTAAGCCGCGCCCGCTTCGAATTCCGCTGGCGCGACCAGTTCAACCTCAGCCTCGATCCCGACACCGCCGAACAATATCACGACCAGACTCTTCCGGCCGAAGGCGCCAAGACCGCCCACTTCTGCTCCATGTGCGGCCCCAAATTCTGCTCGATGAAGATCACGCAGGAAGTGCGCGATTTCGCCGCCAAGCAGAACACCAGCGCCGACAATTTCCTCGCCGCAAACACCACTCCCACCGTTCGCCCTGAGCCTGTCGAAGGGCTGTCCTTCTCTTCCGATGTCGAAGGAAAGGGCAGGGCTTCTGCAAGCTCAGCCCAAACGGGCATGGAGACAGAAGAAGAAGCCGAAAAGGGCATGGCGCAAATGAGCGAGAAATTCCGCGAAGGCGGCGGCGAACTCTATGTCGGCTCCGGCGGGCGGGAGCATAGCTAAAAGTCACGTCACGCGCTCAACGCCTGTTCTTCAATGGAAGGGCCCCGCAATGTCCGATCATTCGACCGATTTCGATTTTCAGCAGGGCCGCTGGCGGGTGAAGCATCGCCGCCTCAAGGCCCGGCTCGCCGGCTGCACCGAATGGGAGGAGTTCGAAGGAACCAGCGAACAGCGCCCGCTGCTGGGCGGCAACGGCAATGTCGAGGATAATCTGCTCCACCTGCCCGGCGGCGATTATCGCGCGGTGGCGCTCCCCTCCTTCGATTCGGCGAGCGGCACCTGGGCGATCTGGTGGCTCGACGCGCGTCAGCCGCACCAGCTCGACGTGCCGGTGATCGGCCGCTTTGAAGATGGCGTCGGCAGCTTCTTCGCCGAAGACATGCATGAAGGCCGCCCGGTCCGCCTCCGCTTCCAATGGCACACGGCCAACCCGCAAGCGCCCCGCTGGGAACAGGCGCTGTCCGATGATGGCGGGGCGACCTGGGAAACGAACTGGGTGATGGACTTCACCCGGGCCTAGGGACCGCGCCCAGCCGCGCGCACGCTTGACGCCAGTCCCGCGCGTCAGTCACCATGCCCGCATGAACGAAGACAAAGTCAAAGGGCCGGCCTCCTACTTCCCGTCGATCGAGAAGACCTACGGCCGCCCCATCCCCGACTGGAAAGCCCTCCTCCGCGCCCGCGCTCCCGCTAAGCATTGGAGCTGGTCAACTGGCTGAAGCAGGACCACAATATGGGCCACGGCCACGCCAACGCGTTAGTGGCGCATATGCTGAGTGAGGATAAGGGGTTGAGCCTTCCTTGTTTTCGAGTTGCCGGCCAACGCCCGCCCCGTCGGCCTCCCGACGGGAGAATCCGCAGAAAACTGCGAATATAAAGCTTTCCTTATGTGTTGACTTGTTCCGATTTTCGGAACAGAATCTGGCTACAGTGACGGTAGTGGCCGCGCTGCCTAGTTACGTCAGACTCTGGGATTAGAAATCAAACGATAGCTGGGGCCAGCGCCGGGTGTGAGCACAGACATGCTCCTCCCGGCCAAAGCGCCAGCGGCGATATGCACGGACAAACACCCGAGGCATATTTCACCACCTTTCTCGCTACCGGAAGTAAGTCCGGTTCTCCGAAGAGCCCCTTGCCCTTCGCCCCATTCAAAGGATCTCAGGGGTCGGAGTGAGAAAAGGCGGCAGCGCGACCGTGACGTCATTATCGAGTCGCCAGCCGTAATGAGTCAAGACGATGTTCTCGTTTTTCTGTTGGAAAACAAAAACAGGGAATAAGAAGAACAGACCAATGGCCGGCGGTCATCGATCGCTTGTCCGGCTAGCAACTGGACGCCGCAGATCGCGCAGTGATCGCGCGCCCGCTCCTGCTTAGCCCGCCCGTCGCTCTGGATAGGAGAACAAGTGTACATAGGGCGTATACTGATACATCCGGTACCGATCTTGCCCCGTAATTTCGACGAGAATGTCCGCCTCCACCATCCGCTGTACCAGTTCGCTGGCTGGCGGGAAGCTAATACCGAGCTGATCGCGTACATTGCTCACGGTGATATAAGGTCTGCGATAAAGCGTCTCTAAGATGCGCAAGCCATTGCCCGCCGCGCGGCCAAAATTCTCCGTGATGCGGTTGCGATGAGTTTCCCTCAGCGACACGATCGCCCGGGCTGTTTCCGTAGCTTCAAGGCTGACGGTCGCCACGCCCTGCAAGAAGAACTTGATCCACTCCTCCCACTCGCCTTCGTCTCGGACTTTTTGAAGCAGCTCATAATAGCGCTGCCGGTTCGCCTTGAAATAGTGCGAGAGGTACAGCACAGGCTTGATCAGAATCTCCTTTAAACAAAGGAAGAAGGTGATTAGCAGCCGACCAATACGTCCATTGCCGTCGAGAAACGGGTGGATCGTCTCGAATTGCGCGTGGATCAGACCGATCTTGATCAACGGCGGGATCGGATCGTCGCCATGGATAAACCTCTCCAGATCGGAAAGCAGGCGCTCCACTTCGTGCGGAGGGGGAGGTACGAAGACCGCCTCGTTCAGCGTCGATCCGGGCGGGCCAATCCAGTTTTGGCTTCGACGAATTTCCCCAGGATTCATGTGGCGACCGCGTACGCCATGAAGCAGTTTCTCATGAATTTCACGGATGAGACGTACTGAGATCGGCAGATCGCGCAGCCGCGCCAGCCCGTGGTTCATCGCATTTACGTAATTCAGTACTTCATCAACATCCTTTGGTCGGTGGCTGTCTGTTATCGAGGCTTCGGCCTCAAGAACATCGTTGAGCGAAGATTGGGTTCCCTCAATCTGGCTCGACAGCACTGCTTCTTTGCGAACGTACATAAAGACGAAAAGATCGGGGTCAGGTAATGTTTGGATCGATCCATCTAACCGGCCCAGCGCCCGATCTGCCCTTGAAAGCAACGTCTGTAGCTCGTCATCCATGCGGATTGACGGCCTAGGAGGCAGGGGTTCAGGGATAAACGCCGCATAACGGCTATCTTGCCGCATATATCGTCCGGCACGATGACTAGCGTTCTCTGGCATTCGCCACCTATAATTTAAGACAGCCCTTAATCTCTAGCCCTTGCAGGCCTTAGTCAAGGACTACCTTTAATCAACCTGGCGCATCGGCCTCTTATTCAGCGTTACCCTTGAGCCTGCCTGATCATATGCCGCTAGCTATAGGCTGCCCTATCTAACCCCTCTTCGCGACCAAGCTATTAAGCCTTGGCCTTCACCCCACCCGCAAAATCTTGTCCATCGTCCTGCCCTTGGCCAGGTCATCGATCAGCTTGTCCAAATACCGTATCCCCCGCATCGTCTCCTCCTCGATCGCCTCGATCCGGACGCCGCAGATCGTGCCGGTGATCGCGGCCCGCGCGGGGTTCATCGCGGGTGCCTGCGCGAAGAAAGTCTCGAAATCCGTGCCCGCGTCGAGTTCCGCCTGCAAGGCGTCCGCTGAATAGCCGGTCAGCCAGCCGATGATCGCATCGACCTCCGCTCGTGTGCGCCCCTTCTTCTCCGCCTTGGCGACATAGAGCGGGTAAACGCTCGCGACGCTGGCCGTATAGATGCGGTGCCTGGCCATCATCTTTTCCCTTTCCAAACCTGTTCGACGTCATAATCCGGTCAGAATATATTTTCCTACTTCCGCCTTTTGTGATCCATCCTTCCGGATGACGCAGCGCCGCACTCCATCCCGCCGCCCTTTGCCCGCCACCCATATCCGCGTGCCCGCCTTCGCGCCGGTGCCGCTCCGCTATCGCGCCGACGGCTGGACGCCGGGGCGGCAGGCGGATTTTCTTGGGAAGCTTGCCGAAACCCGCTCCGTCGCCGCCGCCGCGCGCCATGTCGGCATGACTCGGGAAAGCGCCTATCGCCTGCGGGAGAAAGAGGGCGCGGGAAGCTTCGCCGCCGCCTGGGACGCGATCATGCCCCGCCTCGCCGCGCTCCAACTGGCCGGGCCCCGGAAGGTCACACCGTCACCCAATTTCCACCGCGCTTTTTATGGCACATTGAAACCCATCATGCGCGGCGGCAAACATGTCGCGACGCTCCATTCCACGAGCAACGACGCGGCCTTGCAGCTTTACCGGCAGGACATGGCCATTCGCCGCCTTCACCGCCGCAGGGCCGAAAGGTCACAGGTGAAATGATTTGAAGAAGCATCAACTTCTGGACGTTCACCGGCCGAGAAACGCGCGGCGGAGGCGTCGCCAGACGCCTGGCTTCGGCGGGGCCATATCCTCGACCGAACACCCGCTCGGCGCGATGAGGCGGCCTTCGATACCGAGCGCCTTGAACGCCGCGACGGACTCGCCCAGGCGGAACCGGCACCGGGTTCGCGAGGTGGCGCCGTCGGCCTGGAAGATGATGTCGAGCCCGACAAACCCGTCCCACTCCCATCCGGCAACATCGCCGATCCTCGCGGTCGCGCCGGGTGCGAGCAATATGGCCATCGCATCGGCGCCATGAGCCAGCGCCGCCCCCGTTTCTTCATCCACCGTCGTGAAGGACGCGCTCCGCACCTCCACGTGGAAAAGCGTGGGCGTGAGGTTCGCGCAATAAATGTCTGTGTCGATCTCGGTCGCGTCGGTCACGCCCTCACGCGACACACGCACGATGGCGGGCAGATCGGGCAGGGTATCGCGGTGTTGGACGGGGCTCTTCGGCATCGAACGCCTTCTATGCCCGGACGGTGGTCCGTACAAATCCGCCGCGCCGGTGTTCGTGCAATCTTTCCACGACCCCATGCCTGGCCGAGCATCAGGGACAAGCGGAAAGGCGCGGCGCATGACGAAGGCGAACGACGACGAAGGCCCCACCCTCCTGTCCGGCGGCAAACCGCAAATCGCCAAGGGTTATGGCGACGCTCCGGTCCAGGCCTATATCGCCGCCATGCCGGGCTGGAAGAGCGCGGCCGGTGCCCGCATCGACGCGATCATCACGGAAACCGTGCCGGGCGTCTGCAAGGCGGTGAAGTGGAATTCACCTTTCTATGGCGTCGAACAGGGCCTGTGGTTCTTAAGCTTCCACGTCTTTGCCAAATATATCAAATCGCCTTCTTCCGCGGCACCTCGCTCGATCCCGTCCCGCCTGTCGCGTCCAAAAGCGGAGACACGCGTTACTCCACATCAATGAAGGCGAAATGTGGGACGAAGCGCAATTCGCCGCCTGGGTCGCCGCCGCGAGCCAGCTACCGGGAGAAAAGATGTGAAGCCCCTGAAGACCAGCCTTGCCGCCGCCGCGCTCACCCTCAGCCTCGCCGCCTGTTCGTCCGAGCCATCGGACAATGAGGCGATGGCAGAGCCCGCAAATGTCGCAGCGCCCGCCGCTGACACTCCTCAGCCCGCGCAATCTTCGCCCGCCAACACCGCCGCCCCCGCGACGCCCGCCGCCGCCAACGTGCTGGCGCTGGAGGGCCTTGGTGCCCTCCGCATCGGCGAGGCTGTGCCCGCGAACAGCGGCTGGGCCGAACGCGGCGCGCAAATTTCCGACGCGTGCCGCACCGTCACCTCGCCCGATGTGCCCGGCGTCTATGCGATCGTCGAGGATAGCCGCGTCCGCCGCATCACGCTTGGCCAGCGCTCCACGGTGAAGCTCATCGAAGGGATCGGCGTCGGGGCCACCGAAGCGGACGTGCGCGCCGCCTTCCCCGGTTTCCGCGAGACGCCGCACAAATATGTCGAGGCGCCGGGCAAATACCTCACCGCCCCTAATGTGGAGAGCGGCGATCCCGCGCTGCGCTTCGAAATCGGCAAGGACGGCAAGGTCAGCCTCATCCATGTCGGCACCATGCCGGTCCTTGGCTATGTGGAGGGCTGCGCATGAGCAGTGATGAAAATCCCTCGGCGCTGATCGACGCCAAGATCGCGGCGTTGGGCGACTGGCGGGGCGAAACCCTCGCCCGCCTCCGCGCACTCATCCGCGCACTCATCCGCGCGGCCGATCCCGACGTCGTCGAAAGCGTGAAGTGGCGAAAGCCCACCAATCCCGCTGGCGTGCCGGTGTGGGACCATGCCGGCATCCTCTGCACGGGGGAGGTCTACAAAAATTATGTGAAGCTCACCTTCGCCCAAGGCGCCGCGCTGCCCGACCCCAATGGTCTGTTCAATGCCAGCCTGGAGGGCAATACCCGCCGCGCCATCGACATTCGCGAAGGAGAGACGAGCGACGAAGGCGCCTTCAAGGCCCTGATCCAGGCCGCCGCCGCCTTGAACAGCGCCCGCATGGCCGGAAAATAAAAGGAGGAATGAAGGAGACAGCGCAAACCGTCGCTCGGCGACGAGCCGGTTGAGATGATCTCGCAAATATCGGAAATCTGGAGCGGGCGAAGGGATTCGAACCCTCGACCCCAACCTTGGCAAGGTTGTGCTCTACCCCTGAGCTACGCCCGCTCTGGCGCCTGAAGCGCGATCGATGATCGGCTTGGGTGCGGGGCTGCTAGCAGGGAGTCGGGCGGGCGGCAAGCCCCCTTTGCCGCTTTTCTGGGCCTTGGCAGGAAGGGGCGCGATCCCACATAGAAAAGGCCGAATGGCAAGCATGGAGAGAATGACGTGGCGACATTGGGGATGAGCGCGGCCGAAAAGGAGGCTTTCGACGCTTTCACGAAGGACGTGATCGAACCGTCGATGACGCGCCTCGTCATCCTCGATTTCTGGGCCGAATGGTGCGGGCCGTGCAAGCAGCTTACGCCGGTGCTCGAAAAGGTCGCCGCGGATTACGCGGACAAGGGCGTGATGCTCGCCAAGATCAACGTCGATGAAAACAAGATCATCGCCGCGCAATTCCGCGTTCAGACCATCCCCACCGTCTATGCCGTATTCCAGGGTCAGCTTGTCGCGGACCTGACCCCGGCGCGAACCGAGGGGCAGTTGACCCGCGCGCTCGACCAGCTTCTCGCTCAATTGCCGGTGCAGGGCGAAGCGCAGCAGACCGAAGCTGAAATCGCGCCACTGATCGCGATGGGCGAGCAGGTTTTGGGCGAAGGCGACGCGCCGCGCGCCATCTCGATCTTTCGTCAGATCGCCGACATGGCGCCCGATCATGCCGAGATACTGAGCGGCCTCGCCCGCGCCCTGATCGCGAATGGAGAGGTGGACGAGGCGCGCACGACCCTCGACTCCGCGCCGGAAAAATCCGCGAGCGATCGCGCCATCCAGCGCGCCCGGGCGGCCCTCGACCTCGCGGCCTCGGCACCGGAACCCGGCGTCGACACAGCCGCGCTCGATGCGCGGATTGCTGCCGATCCCGACGATCACGACGCCCGCTATGAGCTGGCGGGCATCCTCATGAATGCCGGACAGCGCGATGCCGCGGCGGATCAGTTGCTGGAAAGCATCGCCCGGAACCGCGACTGGAATGACGGCGCGGCCCCCAAGCGCCTCCTCCAATTCCTCGAAGTCGTCGGCCTTGAAGATCCCTGGGCGGGCACCCAGCGGCGGCGGCTGTCCGCTATCCTCTTCACATGAGCGAGGGGCCGTTCCGCGTTCCGGTCTTCCCATTGGCCGGCGCCTTGCTGTTTCCGCACAGCCAATTGCCGCTCCACATCTTCGAGCCGCGCTATCGGGCAATGGTGAAGGATGCGCTGGAAGGCAAAGGGCTGATCGCCATGGTCCAGCCCAAAGGCGGCAGCGACGATCGGCCCGACTTGTTCGACATTGGCTGCCTTGGCCAGATCGTCGCATCCGATGCGCTGGACGATGGGCGCTACAATATCGTGCTGGAGGGGGTGAAACGGTTCCGCATCGCCCGCGAAGTGCCGGTTGATACGGCCTATCGCCAGCTCGAAATCGATCTGCGTCCCTTCGCGCGGGATGAGGATGAACCCGATCCGCTCGCCAGCATCCAGCGTGCCGATCTGGAGCGCGAATCGCGGCGCTATGCCGATGCGCTCGGCTATTCGGTGGATTGGAATGCGGTGAGCCGCCTTGACGATGAGATGCTGGTCAACGGGATCGCCCAGATCGCGCCGTTCGACGTCGGATCGAAACAGGCCCTGCTGGAGGCGAACACGATCGCCGATCGCGCAGACCTCATCGTCCAGTTCATGCAGTTTCAGGTGATGGTGCCGGGCGGGGCCGACATGCCCGAAACGCTCCAGTAACCGTCAGATGCTGAGGCCGCGAAGCAACAAGGGCAGGTCGCCGCTCTCACCCCGCGCCTCGGCCATCAGGCGATCCTTGAGCGGGCCGATGCGATGAATGAGGCTCATGCCAAAGCGGCGCACGGCGGACGCCGTCTTGCCGGGCACACCATAGAGGCGGGTGAGCGTATCGGTGGACGCCGCGACCATGAACGTGTCGAGGCTCCGCCAGCGCGCATAGCGAGCGAGCAATTGCGCGTCGCCAAGGTCGAGCCCGAGACGGGCGCCTTCGACCAGTACCTGCGCCAAAGCGGCAGCGTCGCGGAAACCAAGATTGAGGCCCTGCCCCGCAATCGGGTGGATGCCGTGCGCGGCGTCCCCCACCAATGCGAGCCGTTCCCCGGTAATTTGCGTAGCGTGATGAAAGCCAAGCGGGTAGCTGGACCGCGGCCCGGCAAGCGTAATGGCGCCAAGGAAACCGCCCATCCGCTTTTCGATCTCCGCCGCAATGGCGCGGTCGGGCAGGCCGAGCGTGGCTGGCGCATCGGCGGCGGAAATCGACCAGACGATTGCGGACCGCGTGCCGGGCAGCATCGGCAGGATCGCGAACGGGCCCGCCGGATAAAAGATTTCGTAAGCGACATTGCCGTGCGGCCGCTCATGCTCGATCGTCTGGATAATCGCGACATGATCATAGGACCAGCGCGCCATGGGGATCTGCGCCGCGTCCCGAGTCGGAGAATTACGGCCTTCTGCCCCGATCAGCAGCGGCGCGGCGAGCAAACGCCCATCTTCGAGCGCGATACGAACGCCCGCCGCATCCCGCACGACTTCGGCGGCGCGGGTCTTGGGGAGGAAGTTGAGGCCCGGCACAGTCTTGGCGGTTTCGAACAAGGCGGCGCGAATCAGCCGGTTTTCGAACATCATCCCGAGCGGATCGTCGCCCTGTTCCGCGTCGAAGACGAGCCCGCCGGGCGCAAGGCCGTCGCTCACCTGGATGGACTGGATCGGGCAGCCATGGCCTTCCAGCCGGCCCGCGACCCCGATCGCCTGCAACATGCGGAAGGACGAACTGGAAACCGCCGTGGCGCGGCCATCGAACGTCTTGGCGATCGTCTGTTCCGGATCGGCGGGATCGACGACGATCGTGGAAACCCCATGTTTGCCAAGGGCGATGGCCAGCGTCAGGCCAACGAGCCCGCCGCCCAAAATGATCACGTCCGCGCGTTCCATGGAGTGGGAGATAGACCGTTTGAACGATGAAGAGAAGAATGTTGAAATCCGAACCGCTAGCCCTGAGCCTGTCGAAGGGCGTGTGAATGAGACGGTGCACACGCCCTTCGACAGGCTCAGGGCTAGCGGGAGAGCAAGGGTGGGTGGGGTCACGATGAACCAGGCTGGCCTTGACCTGGGAGTCCGCTCAAGCGCATGGTAAACAAGCGGAACATTTGGGGGCCAGGATGGCGACTTCGGCAGCGCGGAATGGGCGGATGACCCGGATGCGCGACGGCATGAAAAAGGGTGCGAAACGATCAGGCACGATGCTGGGCGGCGCTGGCCTCGTCGCGGGCGCTGTCGTGACCAGCCTGTCGCTGGTCAGCTACCGCCCCACCGATCCGGCTCTCAACACGGCGGCGGCGGGCCCTGTCGGCAATTGGATGTCGGTGCCCGGTGCCTATCTGTCGGACCTGTCACTTAGCCTGTTCGGCTTGCCCTCAATCCTCTTTATCCCCCTGCTTCTGCTTCTCGGTCTACGCCTCGTCCGGGGGATTGAAGCGGGCCGGTGGAAGCGATCGCTGACGCTCATGCTTGTTGCGATTATCCTGGTCGGCACCGGCGCCGGCATGGTCGCTGGCGGAGCAATCAACGGCCTTCCCGGCGGCTGGGGCGGAGCGATCGGTCTGTCACTCGCCAGCCTTGCTGATCTTGGACTCGCCATGATCGAGCCGAGCTTTGCCGAACCGTTCCGTCTGGTTGTGATCGGCCTTCTCATCCTGTCGGGTCTGCTGTTTGCATGGTTCGGCCTTGGCCTGCGTTCCGAAGAGCGGCGCTGGCTCATCGGACGCCGCCGCAAGGTCATCCGCTCGGCGGTCGCCGACGACCATTATGATGAAAAGGATTTCGAGGAGCCGGAGGAGCGCACGCCCGTCGCCCCGCCCCAACCGAGCCGCACGATCATCGCCGACCGCGCCCAGACACCGACAAAGAGTAAAAGGCCGCAGCGGGAGCGTCAGGCGGCGCTGGCACTGGGCGACTCATACGTTCTCCCGACTCTCGACCTTCTGACCCCGGCCCCTCCGCCTGCTAACGCTGCGTTGGATAAAGCGAGTTTGGAGCGGAATGCCCGCCTGCTCGAATCGGTGCTCGAAGACTTTTCGGTGAAAGGCGAGATCGTCGAGGTTCGCCCTGGCCCCGTCGTCACCATGTATGAGCTTGAGCCGGCGAGCGGGATCAAGGCGAGCCGCGTCATCCAGCTGGCCGACGATATCGCGCGCAACATGTCCGCCCTGTCCGCGCGCGTCGCGACCATTCCCGGCCGCAGCGTGATCGGCATCGAGCTTCCCAATGTGAAGCGTGAAATGGTGTCCCTGTCCGAACTCATCGCAAGCCATGCGTTCGAGGATCAGAATGCGGCGCTCCCGCTCGTCCTTGGCAAGAATATCGCTGGCGATCCCGTGGTCGCGGATCTGTCGCCGATGCCGCACTTGCTCGTCGCGGGCACCACCGGATCGGGTAAGTCGGTGGGCCTCAACTGCATGATCCTGTCCCTGCTCTACCGGCTGACACCGGACGAGTGCCGGATGATCATGATCGATCCCAAGATGCTGGAACTCAGCATCTATGACGACATTCCGCATTTGCTCTCGCCGGTCGTCACCGAGCCTGCCAAGGCGATCCGCGCATTGAAATGGACCGTCGAGCAGATGGAGGAGCGCTACCGGATGATGGCGTCGGTTGGTGTCCGGTCGCTCTCCAGCTTCAACCAGAAGGTGCGCGAAGCAAAGGCCAAGGGGCAGCCCCTCGGCCGCCGCGTCCAGACCGGCTATGATTCGGATACCGGCCAGCCAAAATATGAGAATGAGGAGCTGGATTACGACACGTTGCCGCTGATCGTGGTCGTGGTCGACGAGCTGGCTGACCTCATGATGACGGCGGGTAAGGAAGTCGAATTCCTGATCCAGCGACTGGCACAGAAGGCGCGCGCGGCGGGCATCCACCTCATCATGGCGACGCAGCGCCCGTCGGTGGACGTCATCACCGGCGTTATCAAGGCCAACCTGCCGACCCGCATCTCCTTCTCCGTCACCTCAAAGATCGATTCGCGCACCATCCTTGGCGAGCAAGGCGCGGAGCAATTGCTCGGCAAGGGCGACATGCTCTACATGCCCGGCGGAAAGCAGATCGCCCGCGTCCACGGCCCCTTCGTGTCGGACGAGGAAGTGCGCGCGGTTGCCGACCATTGGCGCGCGCAGGGAACGCCGGATTACAATCAATCCGTCACCGAAGAGCCCGAAGACGGCGGCTACCTGTTCGAAGGTCAGCCAACCGGCGACGACGACGCTGAAACGCAGCTTTACCGCAAGGCCGTGCAGACGGTGGCGGAGAGCCAGAAGGCCTCAACGAGCTACATTCAGCGTCAGCTTCGCATCGGCTATAACAGCGCCGCGCGCCTGATCGAACGGATGGAAAAGGAAGGTATTGTTTCCTCTCCCGATCATGTCGGCCGCCGCGAAGTGCTGATCGATGCCGAAGGGCACGCCATCTGAACGAAAGGGAACCGGCGGGTTCACTGGGCATTCAAGACCAAAACCCCATATCCCCAAACCACATGATTGGAGATTTCGTGATGACGCGTTTTCTGGCGCTCTCCCTTGCCGCCGTGCCGTTGGCCGCTTCCGCCGTAACGCCCGCCGCGGCGGTCACGCCGGTCATGGCGATTAATCAAGTGCAGTCGCATCTTAAGGCGGTGAATACGATGACCGCCAATTTCAGCCAGACCGGGCGAGGGGGCCAAACTTTGACCGGCACGTTGAGCTTGAAGCGGCCTGGCAAGATCCGCTTTCAATATCAGAAGGGCGTGCCGATGCTGATCGTGGGCGACGGCAAATCGCTCGCCATGATCGACTATGAGGTCAATCAGGTGCAGCGCTGGCCGATCGGCGGATCGCCGCTCGCCGTCTTGCTCAACCCCAACCAGGATCTGTCGCGGGTTGCGAAAGTGACGCGTAATGACGGTCAGGTCATGCTCGTTCAGGCGCGCGATCCCAAGCGCCCGGAATTCGGCACGATCACCCTCTCCTTTGCAAAGGTCGCAAGCGGCCCGGCGGGGCTGGTTCTGTCGGGCTGGACGACGCGCGATGCGCAGAACAATGTGACGACAGTGCGCCTGTCGGGCCACCGCTTCAACGTCGCGGTTGCCGACAGCCTGTTCCGCTACGCCGACCCCCGCCGCAAGGGGCCAAAAGGTTAACGCGTTCATCGGCCCGACAGGTTCGGGCTTCTATAGAAAGAATGCAGTCGAGCCGCACGAACCGGGTTTCCCCCTGTTGCTCGGTCAGTGCGGCAAAGGCTGACCCTCGCGGAAGCTCCGCGTTTGGTAGGCCCCCGCTCCAAGCCCCCGGAGTGGGGGCCTTTCCATGTGCGGATCGCCGCCAATATCGACACGCAAAGCGGGGCCCGTTACAGCCTCTTGCCCATGGCCACCAACCTCAAGATCGCATCCTGGAACATCAATTCGGTTCGCGCCCGGATTGGAATCGTCGAACAGTTCCTGAATCAGGAACAGCCCGACATCCTCTGCCTTCAGGAAACCAAGGTCGTGGACCAGGATTTTCCGAAGGCCGCGTTCCAGCGCCTTGGCTACAAGCATATGATGATGTGCGGCCAACGCATGCATCATGGCGTTGCGATCGTCAGCCGCATTCCGATCGAGGCCGATCATCGGCACGATTGGCAGGATAATGGCGAAGCCAGGCATTTGGGCGTGAACCTGGAATGCGGGATCCGGCTGGAGAACGTCTATATTCCGGCGGGCGGAGATATTCCGGACCGCACGCTCAATCCAAAATTCGGACAGAAGCTGGACTTTATCGAGCGCATGACGCGCTGGTCGGAAACCTGTGCCCGGCCGACGATCCTGGTCGGCGACTTCAACGTCGCGCCGCTGGAATGCGATGTGTGGAGCCACAAGCAGCTGCTGAACGTCGTCAGCCACACGCCGATCGAGGTGGAGGCGCTGAACCGGCTGCAGCAGGCTGGCGACTGGGTTGACCTTGGCCGCCATTTCTTCCCGGCGCCGCAGCGACTCCATACCTGGTGGAGCTACCGCTCGCCCGATTTCACCAAGAACGACCGGGGCCGCCGCCTCGATCATATGTGGGCGTCGAAGGATGTCGCCGCGCTCGCTGTCGCGCATAAGGTGCACGAACCCTGTCGGAGCTGGGAGCGGCCTTCGGACCATGTGCCGCTCGTTACCGAGTTCGTCGTGTGACGGACGCGCGGCAGGTCGCGCGGGCGGTGGATGCGCTGCGGCGCGGCTGGCCCGTACGAGTGGACGGCCTCACCATTCTTGCGGTGGAAACCGCCGACGAGGCGGGCCTTGCCGCTTTCGACGCGGGCGCACCGACAGACCTCCTCATTTCCGGCAATCGCGCGGCGACGTTGAAGCTCGCCAACCAGCGCGAGGGCACGCCGACCGGCCCAGTCCGGATCGCTCGCGCGCCGTGGATCGACCTTGCCGAGGCGACCGCGATCGCCGATCCCGCGCTTGACCTCCAGATGCCGCTCAAGGGGCCGTTCCGGACCGTGGCTGTCACGGATGCGGACCCTGCGATGGCGGCGATCCGGCTCGCGAGGCTGGCCGGTTTGCTTCCTGCTTTTTTCGTCAGCGACAGTGCCGAGGCTGATCTTGCCATCGATACGGCGGACATTCTTTCCTATCGCGAAGCCGACAGCCTGGTCATCGCATCGCGCGCGCGCTTGCCCGTGGCCGCGGCGGAGCAGGCGGAGATCGTCGCCTTCCGGTCCGAAGGCGATGCCGCCGAACATGTCGCCTTGCTGATCGGCGCGCCAAACGGGCAGCCGCCGCTCGTGCGGCTGCACAGCGAATGTTTGACCGGCGACGTGCTGGGATCGCTGAAATGCGATTGCGGGCCGCAATTGAATGTCGCCCTCGACGCGATCCGCGCCGCGGGCTGGGGCATCCTCCTCTACCTTCGCCAGGAAGGGCGCGGCATCGGTCTCGTCAACAAATTGCGCGCTTATGCTCTGCAGGATCAGGGCTTCGACACGGTGGACGCAAACCTGCGCCTTGGTTTCGGCGATGACGAGCGTGATTTCGGTGTCGCGGCACGAATGCTGAAGCTGCTGAAGCAGGACGCGGTGCGGCTGCTTTCGAACAACCCCCGCAAAGCGGAGGGGCTGGAGGCAGAAGGCGTCAAGGTCGTCGAACGCGTGCCGCTTAAGATCGCGGCCAATCCGCATAACGAGCAATATCTTGCTACAAAGCGGGATCGCAGCGGGCATCAATTATAAGTACCCCCTACCCCGTTAGGGCTGAGCTTGTCGAAGCCCGTTCCAGCTGGAACCGTCCTTCGACAGGCTCAGGACTAGCGGTGGGGAAGAGGGAGGTTAGTCGCGCGCACCGAACAGAGCGGTGCCGACTCGGACATGGGTGGCGCCGATCGTGACGGCGGTCTCGAAATCTTCCGACATACCCATGCTGAGTCCGGCCAGTTGATGGCGCTTCGCCAGCTTGGCGAGCAGCGCGAAATAGGGAGCGGGCTCGACGTCGGCGGGCGGCACGCACATGAGGCCCGCGACGGGCAGATCCGCTTGCTCGGCAAGGGCAAGAAGCTCGGGAAGCTGATCGACCGCGCAGCCGCCCTTTTGCGCTTCGGCCCCAATATTGACCTGGATGAAGCAATCGGGACGCCGCCCGCTCTTCGCCATGGCGGCTGCGAGCGCGGTGACGAGCGATGGCCGGTCGAGGCTGTGGATTGCATCGAAGAGCAATACCGCCTCTTCGGACTTGTTCGACTGGAGCTGGCCGACAAGGTGAAGGCGAACATCAGGATATTCGGCGCGGAGCGTGGGCCATTTCTCGGCAGCTTCCTGAACCCGGTTTTCTCCAAATATACGGTGCCCGGCGGCGAGAAGCGGCTTGATCTCCTCCGCACTTTTCATCTTGGACACCGCGATCAGCGTCACCGCTTCCGCCTTGCGTCCTGCAATGCGGGCGGATTTGGCAATCGCGTCGTTGACGGCGGCGAGGCGTGCTTCAGGTGGTGCGCTGGTCATGGGCCTTGCCTATAGAAAGCGCGATGATGCGCCGCCAGCCCCTCCCGCGTGTATGGATGATGACCGATGAGCGCCAAGGCGATGCGCTATGGGCCGCGCTCGATCGGCTGCCGCGTGGCGCGGGCGTCGTCTTTCGCCACTATGCTTTGCCCTTGAGAGAGCGGCGACGACTGTTCGAGCGCATGAAGAAAGTGGCGCGGCGGCGGGGTCTGCTTCTCGTCGCGGCCAAGCCGGAAGGACTACGTCTTCATTCAGCTGTCGGCGTGCATAATCATAAACGCCACGTTTATTCTTACGTAGGGCAACGACCGGTCATGACTGCGGCCGTGCATAATATGCGCGAACTCCGCAGGGCGCAGTTTATGGGAGCGGACCTCATCTTCGTCTCTCCCATCTTTCCTACGCGGTCGCATCCGGACGCCCGGTCGCTGGGAATCGAGGGGTTTAGCCGGTTGGCGCGGGCGGCGCGGGTTCCAGTCATTGCGCTCGGCGGAATGGACGGGGATCGATATCGGGAATTGCGTCGTCATGGCGCTTATGGGTGGGCGGGCATCGATGCCTGGATATGTTCAGGATCGCCCCGGATCCGCCAGTCTTGAGACTGTCGAAGACGGAACCAGCTGGAACGGGCTTCGACAGACTCAGCCCTAGCGGTGGTTCGAGAAAGGCGAAAAAGAACGCGAATTAGAAGCGGAAGGCGGTGCCGACGTAAACCGATTGACTGTCGCGGCGATTGTCTTCCAGCGGCTCAAGGCGGTCGCGCTGAATGCGATAGCGTGCGCCCGCGGTCACCGCGACGTTGCGGGCGATCGAATAAGAGCCGCCGACGTCGAGCGAATAAGCCTCTTCCGGCGCAACGATGCGCGGCAGCGGACTGTTCGCGCGTTCGGTGCCGACTTCGACGCGGCCAGTGAACTTCTTGGCCGTGTAGCTGACGCCGATATCGGCCACTTCGCGGTCGCCGGGAAGCGTTCCGCCCTGAACCTTTGCAACGTCGCCCGAAATGGCGAAACGCTTCCAGCCCACCGCAACGCCAAGATTATAGGAAACCGGCGTAAGCGCGTTGATCGGGCTTGCCGAGGTTTCCACCGCCGACCGGTCCGCAACCTGCCGATTGCCCGACGCGCGTACCGCGACGCGGACAGATTTGTTGCGATCGGCTGCAGCAGAGGGCGTGAAACGATAGGCGCCCATGCGGCTGCCGCGTCGCGCAAATTCGGCGGCAAGCCGCGGATCAGCGATCGCCGGAGTGAAAGAACCGACATTGGCGAGAGCCACGGACCGCGAGGGCCGCGCTTTCTTGGCCTTCGTTTCTTGGGCAGCGATTGCAGGCGACAGTACGAGCGCAAGCGCTGTCAGCGCTGCTCCCCCCGTTCCTGCTATCCATGCCGCCCTGTTCACATTCGACTCCCGTAACGATCGTCTATTTAGAACGACTCATCCGTCCAAACTATAGCATGATCGGCCGCGAACGCCGGAATCCCCGTCCGTGTTGCATCTTTCACACAAAGCAGACTGACAGGAGATGAACGTTCAGGGCGGATACAGGCGCGCGCTCCAGAACAGCGCTTGCCGGTTTCGCGGGGGAAACTATAACGTCGCGCAAACCTCCTTTTCGCGTGCAAGGAATGTAAGCAAGATGAAGCGTGCTGTTATCCTGGGCCTGACCATGTCGGCGGCCGTGCTGGTTTCGGGCTGCCAATGGGTGCAGAACGATATCGCCAAATCGTCCGACTGGATCACGCGCGACGTCAACAAGAGCTTCGGCAAGGATGAGCCGACCGGCATCGAAAAGGCGGATCTCGCCGCCAGCCAAGTGACGACGATCGGCGTCAACGCCTATCTGTGGAAGGCAGCGCTCGACACATTATCCTTTGCGGCGATCGCCCAGACCGACTCCAACGGCGGTGTGATCGTAACCGATTGGTACACCAACCCGAGCAATCCGGGTGAGCGGATGAAGATCACCGCGGCGATCCTCGACCGCGATCTGCGCGCTGATGCCCTCCGCGTTTCCGCCGCCCGCCAGGTGTCGCAGAACGGCCAGTGGGTCGATGCGCCGGTTGCGGCCGCGACCGTTCAGAAGCTCGAGGAAATCATCCTCACCAAGGCTCGCGATCTGCGCCGTTCGGCCATCGTAAACTAGAAGCGTCAACTAAAAGGCTCGTCCCATGGCAGCGCGTTTCAACCCGCTCGACGCCGACGCCCGTTGGCAAAGGGTCTGGGAAGAAAGGGGCGTGTTCCACGCGTCCGATCAAAGCAGCAAGCCCAAGGCTTTTGTCCTGGAGATGTTCCCCTATCCTTCGGGGCGCATCCATATGGGCCATGTCCGCAACTATACGATGGGCGACGTGCTCGCCCGGTTCCGGCGGATGCAGGGCTTCGAGGTGCTCCATCCGATGGGCTGGGACGCGTTCGGCATGCCCGCCGAAAACGCCGCGATGGAAAAGAAGGTGCATCCGGGCGACTGGACGCGCGCCAATATCGCGACGATGCGCGCTCAGTTGAAGCGTCTGGGCTTCGCGCTCGATTGGAGCCGCGAACTCGCCACCTGCGAGCCCGATTATTATGGCCAGGAACAGGCTTTGTTCCTCGACCTTTACGAAGCCGGTCTCGTCTATCGCAAGCAGAGCGAGGTGAATTGGGATCCGGTCGACATGACCGTGCTCGCCAACGAACAAGTGATCGACGGGCGCGGCTGGCGTTCCGGCGCTCTGGTCGAGCGGCGCAAGCTCAATCAGTGGTTCCTGAAGATCACCGATTTCGCCGAGGAACTGCTCGACGGGCTCGATGATCTCGATGAATGGCCGGAAAAAGTCCGGCTGATGCAAAAGAATTGGATCGGCAAGAGCCAGGGCATGCGCTTCCGCTTCCAGCTCGCAGCGCCGGTGGATGGCCAGAATGAGGTAGAGGTCTTCACCACCCGACCCGACACGATCTTTGGCGCGAGCTTCGTCGCCGTATCCGCAGATCATCCGATCGCACTGGCGCTGGCGGGCGATCCTGCGGTTGCCGCCTTCATCGCCGAATGCAAGCAAGGCGGCACGACCGCGGCCGAACTCGAAACGGCGGAGAAGAAGGGTTTCGATACCGGTATCCGGGTCGCCCATCCGCTCGATCCCGATTGGCAGTTGCCGCTCTACATCGCGAACTTCGTACTGATGGATTATGGCACCGGTGCCGTGTTCGGCGTGCCGGGACACGACCAGCGCGACTTTGAATTTGCCAGCAAATATGGGCTCCCCATCAACCGTGTCGTCGCGGCAAGCCTCGACGAGGCCGGTGCGCCGATCGGCGGAGAAGCCGAGACGGGCGGCGGCGTGATCGTCAACAGCCGCTTCCTCGATGGGCTGGACGTAGAGGCTGCTAAGGCCGAAGTCATCGCCCGCGCCGAACAAGGCGGCTGGGGCCAGGGGACGACCGTCTGGCGCCTGCGCGACTGGGGCGTGTCGCGCCAGCGTTACTGGGGCACGCCGATCCCGATCATCCATTGCGAGGCCTGCGGCCCCGTAAGCGTGCCGAAGGACCAGCTGCCGGTCGTTCTGCCGGAAGATGTGAGCTTCGACATTCCCGGCAATCCGCTGGAACGCCATCCGACCTGGAGCCAGGCAAGCTGCCCGACATGCGGCGCGGCAGCGCGGCGGGAGACCGACACGCTCGACACATTCGTCGATTCAAGCTGGTATTTCATCCGTTTCGCAAGCCAACCCGACGACAAGCCCTTCGACAAGGAAGTGGCCGAGAGCTGGCTCCCCGTCGGGCAATATATTGGCGGCGTCGAACACGCGATCCTCCACTTGCTGTACGCCCGCTTCTGGACGCGCGCGCTGAAACGCATCGGCAAGCTCGACATCGCCGAGCCGTTCAAGGGCCTGTTCACACAAGGGATGGTGACGCACGAAACCTACAAGGCGGGCGATGGCAGCTGGCTGTCGCCTGACGAAGTACGGGCGGAGGGCGACGACTGGATCCATATCGAAAGCGGCAAGCCGGTGAGCGTCGGCCGCGTCGAGAAGATGTCCAAGTCCAAAAAGAATGTCGTCGATCCCGAGCCGATCGTCGATCAATATGGCGCGGACGCCGTGCGCTGGTTCATGCTTTCCGATAGCCCGCCAGAGCGCGACCTGCCGTGGAGCGAGGCGGGGATCGAGGGCGCGTGGCGCTTCGTCCAGCGCGTCTGGCGCCTGGTTGACGAGGAAGCGACCGGCGACGGCGCAGACAGGGCGCTCGACCGCAAGCTCCACCAGACGATCGCCAGCGTTGCCGCGAACATTGAATCGCTCGCCTTCAACAAGGCTGTGGCGAATATCTATGAACTGACGAGCGCCATCGAAAAGGCCCCGCCGTCGGCATCCCGCATCCACGCGATCCGCACGCTTCTCCGTATCGTCTCGCCAATGGTTCCGCATTTGGCCGAGGAGGCATGGGCATCGCTGGGGCAGCAAGGCCTCATTGCCGATGCGGCTTGGCCCGAGGTTGATGCGACTTTGCTGGTCGAAGACGAGGTTACGATCGCGGTCCAGGTCAATGGAAAGCTCCGCGACACTTTGACCGTGCCCAAAGCAATCGATGCAAAGGCATTGGAGGAAATCGCCCTCGCGTCCGAAAAGATCGTCCGTGCCATGGACGGCAAGCCTGCGCGCAAGGTGATTGTCGTCCCCGGCAGGTTGGTGAATATCGTCGCATGAGGATCGCTGCGGCTCTTGGCTTCGCGCTTTTGCTTTCGGCCTGCGGGCTGCGGCCTCTTTACGGCGGCGGTCAGCAGCAGGAGGTCGTCGCAACATTGAGCGAGATCGAGATCGCGCCGATCGAGGGCCGCGCCGGATGGCTGGTGCGCACGGCGCTGCAAGACCGGCTGCGCGCCGCCGGCGAGGGTAGCCCGCGCTATCGTCTGCGCGTCGAACTGGACGACGAAATCAGCGGCTTCGGCCTCCGTGCCGACAATGCCGTGACGCGCGAACGGCGGACGTTACGCGCGCGCTATCAACTGACCGATGCGGCGCTCGGCACCGTGCTGCTCGATGCAACGGCGGGGTCGGACGCCGGCATTGACGTCGTCAGCTCCGAATATGCGACGGTCGCGGCTGAAGAAACCGCGCTTGAACGGCTATCGGCCGAGATAGCCGATCAGATCGTCGCACGCGTGGCGCTCTACGCGACGCGAACCGAGCCGTGAAGGCGAATAAGGGGCAGATTGAAAGCGCGCTCAAGGCGCCAGGCAATCATCGTTTCTTCCTGCTCTACGGCCCGGATGATTCAGGATCGCGGGCGCTCGCCAAGCTTGTTTCGACCGCGTTGGGGCCGGATGCGGAGCGGATCGATCTCACCGGCGCCGATCTGAAAGGAGATCCGGCACGCCTTGCGGACGAAGCTGCGGCTTTCTCTCTCTTCGGCGGCGCACGCTACATTCTGGTCGACCAGGTGGGTGACGAAAGCCTGGCTGCGGTCGAGGCCCTGCTTGAGACCCAGGCTGAGGGCAATCCGGTTATCCTCATCTCCGGGGCGCTGAAGGCGACGTCGAAGTTGCTCAAGCTCGCCCTCGCAGCGCCCGACGCGTTGGCCTTTGCCAGTTATGCCCCGGAAGGACGTGACGGCGGGCGGGTAGTGATCGATATGGCGCGCGCCGAAGGCCTCACTTTGCGCCCCGACATCGCGCAGAGGATTGCCGATCTGACCGGCGGGAACCGCGCGTTGATCGGACAGGAACTCACAAAATACGCGCTCTATGCGGGCGCCAGCCCGGAGCATCCTCAAGCGATTGATCATGACGTCATCGATGCGGTGGGTGCCGAAAGCGATGAGGGCGACTTATCGCGATTGGTTGAGGCTGTGGCGGGCGGTAATCCCGCAATGCTGGAGAGCGAGTTAAGCCGCCTTGCAATGGAGGGGATTGAGGGTATCGCCTTGCTCCGCGCCGTTCTGCGCCGGATATCGCTCCTCACCCGTATGCGTTCGGTCGTGGAGGCTGGAAGCTCCCTGGATGCCGTCATGGCGTCAGAGGGCAAGGCGCTGTTTTGGAAAGAGAAGCCCGCCATACAACAGCAGCTGGGCCGTTGGCGCGGTAATCTCCTGGCTCGCGCACTGGAGCGCCTGTTGGCGGCCGAGCGGCTGGTGAAGAGCACCAATGGACCCGGGCCTATTGTCGCCGAGGACGCTCTTCTTGCGATAGCGCGCCAGGCCGCCCGGCTACGTTGACACAAACCAGGCGCAGCCGCTCCCTCATGGGCGGTTTTAGATGCGTTCGTTGCTGAGCCGCTGGCAGATCATGTCGAGCTGGTCGAGCGTTGAATATTGCAGCGTCACATTGCCGCCGGCGCCGTCTTGATGGGCGATTTTCACTTTGATGCCCAGAATATCGCCCAACTGACGTTCGAGCGCGGCAATATCGGCTTTTTCGCCGCTCGCCGCGTAACCGGCCTTAAGCGAGCCGCTCTGAGCGGGCGGGCGCGGCCTGGCATCGCGAGCCAGTTGCTCGGCATCACGAACAGACAGGCCCTTTGCCACGATTTCGTCCGCCAGAACTTCAGGATCCGGCGCCGACACAAGCGCACGCGCGTGCCCCATGCTGAGATGGCCCGCCGCGACCTTCGCTCGCACGGGCGTCGGCAGGTCGAGAAGACGTAGCAAATTGGCAACATGGCTGCGCGATTTGTGGACGAGCTTCCCCAGAGCCTCCTGCGTATGCCCGAAATCGGCAATCAGGCGCTGATAGGCTTCCGCCTCTTCTATTGCGTTCAGATCCTGACGCTGGATATTCTCGATCAGGGCAACTTCGAGCGTGTTGGTATCATCGAACTCGCGGACGATGACCGGCACTTCGTGAAGCTGCGCGCGCTGCGCCGCACGCCAGCGACGCTCACCGGCGACAATCTGATACCGCCCGCCATGGGGCCGAACTACGATCGGCTGAAGGATACCGCGCAAACGGATCGATTCCGCCAATTCCGCCAGCGCTTCATCGTCGAAATGTCGCCGCGGCTGATCGGGATTGGGGGCGATGCTGGCCACGGGAATGGCCTGAACGCCACGGCCGACTCCACGGCTTTCATCCTGCGGCGTCTCGCCCAGAAGTGCGGACAGTCCGCGGCCGAGGCCGGGAGCACGCTTTCTCATCGGAATGTCATTCATGCAGCTTCTGCTTTCTCGGGGAGCCGTGCAATGAGCTCTCGGGCCAAGGCCATATAGGCTTCTGACCCGGGGCAACGCATGTCATAGATCAGGGCCGGAATGCCGTGGCTGGGCGCCTCGGACAACCGGACGTTACGCGGGACCACGGTGTCAAAAACGGTCTTGCCGAGTACGGCGCGAACGTCGTCACCCACTTGGGAAGACAGATTGTTGCGCTTGTCATACATGGTGAGCGCCACGCCAAGCAGCGAGAGCCCCGGGTTGAACCGTTCGCGAACGAGCTCGATCGTGCGGAGCAACTGGCTCAATCCCTCAAGCGCGAAAAATTCCGCCTGGAGCGGCACCAGGATTGATTGCGACGCCACCAGGGCATTAATGGTGAGGAGGCCGAGAGAAGGCGGACAATCGATAAGGCAAATGTCCCACCGTGTGGCGGCCGGCGCGGACAGGGCGGCGTCGAGGCGATGGGTCCGGTCGGCTTCATTCACTAACTCGATTTCGGCACCGGACAAGTTGATGGTCGCCGGGACGACATGAAGGCCTGGGACAGCGGTGGGGACCGCAACATCGTCCAGCCCGCAATTTTCGATCAGCAACTCATAGCTGCACGCTTCACGCTGGCTCTGGTCGACACCTAAGCCGGTCGACGCATTCCCTTGCGGATCCAGGTCGACGACCAAGACGCGCCATCCAGTAGCTGCGAGGGCGGTTGCAATATTGATGGCTGTGGTGGTCTTGCCAACCCCGCCCTTCTGATTTGCGATCGCGACCTTGATCATTACCGTCTCGCCCCCCTGGCCCGCCGCGAAACACCATGCGCGACGATGATCCCGGCTTCGGAATCGGTCAGGCTCGGCTCCACGCGGAATGAACCTTGCCACAAAGGCTTTTCCGCTTCCAGTTCCGATGCGGCGCTTCGCCCTTTTGGCAATAGCCAGAAAGTATCCTGCTTGGAGAACGGCAAGGCGAGAGGGAGAAGTTTCGACAGGGGAGCGAAAGCGCGGGCGCTAATGACGTCAAAGGCCTGCGGCGATACACGTTCGACCTTAGCGCATATGATTTCGGTATTTTTCGGAAGGGCTAACACCTCAGCGGCGCGACGGAGGAAATCCACTCTCTTGGGCCGCGCCTCGATCATAGTCACTCGCGCGGGGGAAAGTGCAGCGATGATGAGGCCGGGGAATCCAGCGCCGGTTCCAAGGTCGAGCCAAGTTTTTGGATTAGACGCGAACCGCAATAATTGAGCACTGTCCAGGACATGTCGGGCCCAGATATCGCCGACCGTTCCACGTGAAATCAGATTCTGCGTTTCATTTTCTTGGGAAAGGAATTCCACAAAGCGATCGAGGGCATCGAATGTTTCACGTGAAACATCACAATATTCGGTCAGCCAGGACTTGGCGAACTCGCTCATGCGGCGAGCTTTCGCCGAACATGGACTAAAATCGCTGCAAGCGCTGCAGGGGTAATGCCTCGAACACGGGCGGCCGCGCCAAGCGAAGTCGGGCACGCGCCGCTCAACCGCTCCGCCATTTCGTTGGAAAGCCCCGCGACCGAGAAATAATCGAGGTTCGACGGCAAACTAACTGCATCATCCGCCCGAACCCTGAGTACTTCCGCTTCTTGGCGCTGAAGATAGGGCGCGTAGCGGTGGTCTTGGATTGCAGTATCAATCAGCGCCGCCGGGAAGGCCGCCAGGTCCGGCACCAACTGAAATAGAGTCGCTTCGACGACCTCAGGGAACCGCAACCACTCAGCCAAGCTGCGACCAACACCGTCCTCTTTGACTGCTGCGCCGGCTGCGTTGAGCGCGCCACCTCGCATTCGATGCGACAAGAGCTTATCAATCGCCGATCGGTCGTCCTGTCGCTGCGAGAAAAATCTTCGACGATCCGCTGATGTACATCCGGCCGCAATCGCCTTGGGTGTCAGCCGGTCGCTGACATTGTCCGCGCGCAATCGCAGACGATATTCGGCGCGGGCCGTCAGCATACGATAAGGTTCAGTTATCCCCTGCAACGTAAGGTCGTCGACCATGACACCGATATAGCTATCGCTGCGGTCGAACAATATGGGCGCGCTTTGCGTTACGAATGCAGCGGCGTTCAGACCTGCGACGAGCCCCTGCGCCGCCGCCTCTTCATAGCCCGTAGTGCCGTTAATCTGTCCAGCGAGGAACAGCCCCGGTTGTTTGCCAAGCGCAAGCGTCGGCTCCAATACGCGTGGGTCGATATGGTCATACTCGACGGCATAACCGGCTTGCGCGATCTCGACCTGCTCCAGGCCCGTCATCGTCCTGAGGAACGCCAATTGTACGTCCTCCGGAAGCGATGTGGAAATACCATTAGGATAGATAAGCGGGTCGTTAAGCCCCTCCGGCTCCAGGAAAACCTGGTGGCCATCGCGATCGCCAAACCGGTGAATCTTATCTTCTATCGATGGACAATAACGCGGTCCCACACCTTCAATCTCCCCCGCAAAAAGGGGAGAGCGATCGAGATTCTCGCGAATGATCCGATGGGTCTCGGCATTGGTCCGGGTAATTGCACAATGAAGCTGCGGCGCAACCCGGCGGTCCGAAAGGTCGGAAAAGGTCCAAGCCTCGACGTCTGAAGGCTGTCGTTCAAGCCGCGACCAATCAATTGTACGACCATCCAAACGGGGCGGCGTCCCCGTTTTCAAACGCCCCATCGGAAGGTTCATGGTTCGCAACTGACTGGCAAGCGTCGCTGCCGCAGCCTCTCCAACCCGGCCGCCGGCGCGGTTGGACAAGCCAAAATGAAGCTTCCCATTCAAGAAAGTGCCTGTCGCTAGAACGACTGCAGGCGCGCGAAGTGTTCGGCCATCCGCGAGCATCAGCCCGGCGAGCTTTGGTCCATCAAAGACCAAGGACGCCGCTTCACCTTCGATAATCTGAAGGTTGTCCTGCCGGTTGAGCAGACCGTGAATCGCGGTCTTGAACCGTTGGCGATCCGCTTGAACGCGAGGGCCGCGAACCGCAGCCCCCTTGCTCGCATTGAGCATCCGGTAATGGATTGCGGCATAATCCGCCGCACGCGCAAGGATACCATCGAATGCATCGATCTCGCGGACGAGATGCCCCTTGCCTAGGCCGCCAATAGCAGGGTTGCATGACATCGCGCCGATTGTCGCGCGCGAGAAGCTGATGAGGGCTGTCGACGCGCCCATACGGGCCGCAGCAGCCGCAGCTTCGCAGCCTGCATGTCCGCCCCCGACAACGATCACATCGAATATCATGATGGTGCTCCGCTAAGCGCGGCGCCACTCCCTGTCAAATGTTCCACGTGGAACACCTATTTGCCAATGCAGAAACGCCCGAATAGGGCGTCGAGCATATTTTCGACACCGGCACGCCCAGTTATCCGATCAAGCGTTTGTCGTGCCAATCTCAATTCTTCCGCGACGATCAACATATCAGGAGCAGCGCAAGCTCGATCGAGGCTTTCCTTAACCTCATGAAGCGCGACGCGGTGCCGGCGATATAAGGCTACTTCTCCCTCCGACGGCAAGAGATCGCTCGCCCGTTTCTCCAGCAGTGCAACCAAATCATCGAGCCCTTCCCCGGTCACTGCGGAAACCGCGACGTCAGCCGAGGCTTCCGAACTGGAAATATCCGCCTTTGCGGCGACACGAATGATCCGCCGAGGATCACCGCCTTCCGCAAAATCTGGATCGCCCAGCCACAATATGAGGTCCGCGTCATCAATCCGGTCCCGTGCTCTTTGTATACCGATGGTCTCGATCGCATCGATGCTGTCGCGCAGCCCGGCTGTGTCGACGAGCACATATGGACGCCCGTTAAGTGCTAACGGTGCTTCCACCACATCCCGGGTTGTGCCGGCTATCGGTGAGGTGATCGCGACCTCACGCCCTGCAAGCGCGTTGAGCAATGTCGACTTGCCCGCATTAGGCGGTCCCGCAACGACAACGCGTATGCCGTCGCGCAGACGTTCCCCTGCCGGGCGCGCGAGCGCGGCAGCAATCTCGTTCGCGAGAGCCTCAATCGGTCCTCGCCAAGCCTCTCCTTCCGGCACATCACCTTCGTCGGAAAAATCGAGGACGGCCTCAACCTGTCCAGCAACCGCCAGAATGCGATCCTGCCAGCCTCCGATCATCCGTCCGAGCGCGCCCCCGGCCATCGCTAGAGCAGCGCGGCGCTGGCTTTCCGTTTCCGCAGCCAAAAGATCCGCAAGGCCTTCAGCCTCGGTAAGGTCGATCCTGCCATTGTCGAAGGCCCGCCGCGTAAACTCACCCGGCTCCGCAGGGACGAGATGGTTTAGCTTCGCCAGGGCCGCCAGCACTGCCGCTACTACGGCCCGCCCGCCGTGAAGGTGGAGCTCGGCCAGATCCTCACCCGTGGCCGTCGCAGGCCCTGGAAAATAAAGGATGAGGGCCTGATCGAGAGTGCGGCCATCCACTGGGTCAAATAGGGTTGCCAGCGACGCCCGCCGTGGTTCCGGTACTCTACCCGCCATGGCGTTAACCGCCGCCGACGCATCAGGGCCGCTGATCCGGATGATCGCGATGGCCGCTGGCGGCGCGCCGGAAGATAGCGCGAAGATCGTGCGGCGGTCCGGATTCACTTCTTCAGGCTCACCTGATCCATCATCTGACGCCACATGGTGAGGCCATTCTCGCCCATCGGCGCCCAGTTCTTCATCATCTCGGCAAAATATTCGCTGTTTCCACCATCGGCGAGCGCCTGCTGCATCCGCGCCACGAAGGCGTCGTGGACCGGCGTCAGATCGGGAAGGCCGAAGAAACGGCGCGCTTCCTCCGGCGTGCAATCGATATCGACGGAAACTTTCATGCGGCTCAGCCCTTCCTGCTTCAACGCCCGCTTATGCGGACAAGCAGCCCCACCATGCAAGGGCAAGGGAGGACGAGATGCCCATGATCGAGATTGAAACGCTGGACGGCCACGAACGCTTCAATGCCTATCTGTCCCAACCCCACGGCACTCCACGCGGCGCCATCGTCGTCATCCAGGAGATATTCGGGGTCAACGAAGGCATCCGGTGCAAATGCGATAGCTGGGCCTCGCAGGGCTATGTCGCTATTGCCCCCGACCTCTTCTGGCGGCTCGAACCTGGCGTTGAACTGGACGCCGACATTCCGGAAGAGTTCAAGCACGCCTTGAATCTGATGAGCCAGTTCGACCAGGATGGGGCGATACGCGACATCGAAGCGACCATTCGTGCTGCACGCACGCGCCTGTCCAGCCGCGGCAAGGTGGGCATAGTCGGCTATTGTCTGGGCGGGCGTCTCGCTTACATGGCCGCCGCGCGAACGGACGTGGATGCGAGCGTTGGCTATTATGCTGTCGGTCTCGACGATCTGCTTGACGAGAGCCACGCCATCGCAAAGCCCCTCCTCCTCCACATCGCCGGCGCCGATCACTTCGTCGATGTCCAGACGCAGAAGAAGATGCATGAGGCCCTAGACAATCATCCCCGCGTCACCCTGATCGACTATCCGGCTGAGGATCACGGCTTTGCCGCAGAGATAGGCAAGAGGCGGAGCGAGGAGGCTGCGCAGCGCGCCGATGGGCATACGCGGGCGTTCTTTTCAGAGCATCTCAACTGAGGCTCAGTCATCCTCAGCAAACGAAAGGGCGCCATCTGGCGCCCTTTCATAATTAGATACCTGTTCGCGAGGATCAGGCGAAGAAGGTCGAGATCCCAACCTGAGGATCCACAACCCCGTCATAAACCATCGTAACGGCTACATAGAGAATGACCACAAGGCCGATCCACGCGATCCAGCGATAACGCTCAATATATTTGGCGAGGATATTCGCGGCGATGCCCATCAGCGCCACGGAAAGCAGGAGGCCGATGATGAGGATGCCGGGGTGATCGCGCGCGGCACCCGCGACAGCAAGAACGTTGTCGAGGCTCATCGACACGTCGGCCACGGCAACAGCCCAGGCAGCACCGGCGAAACTCTTGGCCGGACCAAGACCCGCATGCTCGTCGCCTTCGACTTCCGGTGAACCCCCCGAGGCTGCGGACGGGCGCAGTTCGCGGTACATCTTCCATGAGACCCAGAGCAGCAACAGGCCGCCAGCGAATATCAGGCCGACGATCTGCATCAATTGCGTCACGAGAAGTGCGAAGATGATGCGGAGCACCAGAGCGGCCAGAATGCCGATCAGGATGACCTTCTTGCGCTGATCGGCGGGAAGCCCGGCGGCGAGCGCACCGACGATGATCGCATTGTCGCCCGCGAGCATGATGTCGATCATCAGCACCTGCCCGAAAGCGGCAAGGGCCGTGGGCGAACCAAGATTGGAAAGGTCCGCGACGATGTGGCCCCACATCGTGCCGAGAGCGCCAAATTGGTTCAGAACAGCATCAAGCATCGCCGCTTAACCCCTTGTCCGGCTTATTGGTTCATCGAAGCGAAGAAATCCTCGTTGGATTTCGCGTCCTTCATCTTGTCGAGAAGGAACTGCATAGCGTCGACCGTGCCCATCTGCATGAGAATACGGCGGAGCACCCACATTTTCGAAAGCGTCGCCGGATCGACAAGCAGCTCTTCCTTGCGGGTGCCAGACTTGCCGACGTCGAGCGCCGGGAAGATGCGCTTGTCGGCAACCTTGCGATCAAGGACGATTTCCGAGTTGCCGGTGCCCTTGAACTCTTCGAAAATGACTTCATCCATCTTCGAACCGGTGTCGATGAGCGCGGTCGCGATGATCGAGAGCGAGCCGCCTTCCTCAATGTTGCGCGCGGCACCGAAGAAGCGCTTCGGCCGCTGCAGGGCATTGGCGTCCACACCGCCGGTCAGAACCTTGCCCGAGCTCGGCACGACCGTGTTGTAGGCGCGGCCGAGGCGGGTGATCGAGTCAAGAAGGATCACGACATCCTTCTTGTGTTCGACCAGGCGCTTGGCCTTTTCGATCACCATTTCGGCGACTTGAACGTGGCGCTGCGCCGGTTCGTCGAAGGTCGAGGAGATAACTTCGCCGTTCACACTGCGCTGCATGTCCGTGACTTCTTCCGGACGCTCGTCGATGAGGAGCACGATCAGGAAGACTTCCGGATGATTGTCAGTGATCGCCTTGGCGATATTCTGGAGAAGGACGGTCTTACCCACACGCGGCGGCGCGACGATCAGCGCGCGCTGGCCCTTACCCTGCGGGCTGACGATGTCGATGACGCGGGCGGACTTGTCCTTGACCGTCGGGTCGAGCGTATCGAGGCGCAATTTTTCCTGCGGATAAAGCGGCGTCAGATTGTCAAAATTGACGCGATGGCGCACCGCTTCGGGATTGTCGAAATTGATCGAGACCAGACGGGTCAGCGCGAAGTAGCGCTCGCCATCCTTGGGCGCGCGGATTTCGCCTTCCACCGTGTCGCCGGTGCGCAGGCCGAATTTGCGGACCTGGTTCGGCGCCACGTAAATATCGTCCGGCCCTGCCAGATAATTGGCGTCGGGCGAGCGGAGGAAGCCGAAGCCGTCGGGCAGCACTTCGATCGTGCCCATGCCCATGATCTCGTCGCCCTGTTCGGCCTGGACCTTAAGGATGGAGAACATCAGCTCTTGCTTGCGGAGCGTCGAGGCGCCTTCAATGCCGATTTCTTCGGCCATCGCAACCAGTTCTGCCGGGGTCTTTTGCTTTAAGTCTTTTAGATGCATGGGGTTTCCCAAGGATTGAAGGTGGTCGACCGGAGCGGCAGAAACATGCGGCATATCGGAGGGCCCGCACCAAGGACTGGCAGGCAACGACTTGCACTGCCGTTAAGCTCCCGCTTTTTTCAAGTCAAGCGGGTGAACTCTCGGACCGTTCGCCCTGAGTAGCCGCTGAGCAAAGTCGAAGCGGCGTATCGAAGGGCATCCAAGATGCTTCGACACGGGCCTTCGCCAAGCTCAGTCCCTACTCAGCACGAACGGCACTGGATTCAGGAAAGCGCGCGCCGAGTTTAAAACGGACGCACAATCACGAGAATGACAATAGCCACCGTCGCAAGGCCCGGCACTTCGTTCATGATGCGCAGCGCCTTGCCGCTTACCGGCCGCACGCCCTTCGCCAGCTTCTTGCCGTAGCCAACCATATAACCGTGATAGCCGGACAGCAGGATGACCAAAGCGAATTTGGCGTGAAACCATCCCTGGCTGAAGGCGTCCGTAATGTAAGCGAGGGTCAAACCCAATATCCACACCAGCGCCATTGCCGGCGTAATGATGATATTGCGCAGCTTCTTCTCGCGTTCGATCCAGCGCTTTTCTTCGTCGGACCCCGGCGCCGCTTCCTGATGATAGACATAGTAACGCGGCAGCATGAACAATCCGGCGATCCAGAAGATCACGAAGATGATGTGCCCGGCCTTGATCCACGCATAGGTCATGCTGAGCGCTGTAGCGAGATCG
The DNA here is from genome assembly GCF_003012815.1 of Allosphingosinicella vermicomposti. Classification (GTDB taxonomy): domain Bacteria; phylum Pseudomonadota; class Alphaproteobacteria; order Sphingomonadales; family Sphingomonadaceae; genus Allosphingosinicella; species Allosphingosinicella vermicomposti. Next base: position 189,147 of record NZ_PXYJ01000003.1, read on the forward strand.
ATACCACCCGTCACGCGCGGACGATCCCCAGAAGTGCATTCACATGGTCAATCGGCGTATCCGGCAAGATGCCATGCCCCAGGTTGAAGACGTGTGGACGATCTTCGAAGACTGATATGATACGGCGCGCTGCGGTTTCAAGCATTTCGCCGCCCGCGATCAGGGCAAGCGGATCGAGATTCCCCTGCACCGGAAGACCGGCGGGAAGCTCGCGATGGGCCCAATGGGGATCGACGGTTTCATCAAGACCAATCGCATCGACGCCGGTTTCACGCGCATAAGCGGCGATCTTGCCACCCGCGCCCTTGGGAAAGCCGATGATCGGGGTATCGGGGTGCCTCGCCTTCAGCGCCGCGACGATCCTGGCGGTCGGCGCGATCACCCATTGTTCGAACTGCTGGGGCGAAAGGCTGCCCGCCCAGCTGTCGAACAATTGCACGGCTTCCACGCCTGCATCGATCTGGCCCGACAGATAATCGACCGTCATGCCGGAAATCGCGTCGATGAGGTGCTGGAATGCGGCCGGATCGCGATAGGCATAGCGCCGCGCCTCGGCCTGCTCGCGGCTCCCCTGCCCCGCCACCATATAGGTCGCGACCGTCCAGGGGCTTCCCGCAAAACCGAGGAACGTGGTTTCAGGCGGAAGAGCCGCCGCCACTTTCTCCACAGTCTTGTAAATGGGCGCCAATCGCTCCGGAACGGGCCTTAGAGCGCCAAGAGCGGCATCCATGAGGGGTGGTGCCAGTCGCGGCCCTTCCCCGGCCACAAAGGTCAAATCCTGGCCAAGGGCATGAGGCACGACGAGGATGTCGGAAAAGAGAATGGCCCCGTCAAAGCCGAAACGACGGATCGGCTGGAGCGTGATTTCCGCCGCGGCATCGGGATCGTAAGCCATGTCGAGAAAGCCGCCCTTCTCCGCCCGCAGAGCGCGATATTCGGGCAGATAGCGGCCTGCCTGGCGCATCAGCCAGATCGGCTTTTTCCCCGGATTTCCGCGCTTCAGCACGGTGAGCAATGGCTTGGATGGGCCGGACATGGTTTAAAGGCTCCGCACCTCTTCTATCTAATATTCTTATTTAGAAGAGAGTCTGATGAAGTTAGTTGGTCGTCGGATCGTGGGGTTTATTGGCTTCCACATATCTTGCCAACAGTTTGACTCTCGAACCACCCACGGCGCTTCACGGATTCGCGAAAAATATCCCCGATTTCCACAGATTGGCGCTGGAACTTTTCCGATGTTTGCCAAGCTGTGGATCGAATCCGGCAAATCGGGGGCGAAAGCTTTCCTTGAATCGATCCGGAGGCTTACGCTAGCCCTATCCCCATGCTTTTCCACTGGCACTTTGCGGCATGAACCGCCTCCACCTTCACCTCCTGTCGGATTCGACCGGTGAAACCCTTGAAATGATTGCCAAGGCTTGCCTGTCGCAGTTCGACGAGGTCGAGACGATCAAACATTTCTGGCCGATGGTACGGTCGGAAGGCCATCTCGACCGTGTTTTGGAGGATATCGAGCGGCGGCCCGGCCTCGTCCTCTTCACACTCGCCAATGCCGACATCCGGCGCGAGCTTGAACAAAAGTGCCGCCGCAAAGGGATTCCGGCGGTATCGGCCCTCGACCCGGTGATCGACGCCCTCACCGTCGCGCTAGGCCAGCGGGCAAAGGCACGGCCGGGGCGGCAGCACGCATTGGACGAGGCCTATTTCGCGCGTGTCGACGCGATTCAGTTCACCATCGCCCATGATGACGGCATCGGCTGGGAAAATTGGGAGGAAGCGGATGTGGTACTCGCGGGCGTGTCGCGCACGTCAAAGACGCCAACCTCCATCTATCTTGCGAACAAGGGCTATAAGGTCGCCAACATCCCCATCGTCCCGCAATCGCCGCCGCCGCCCGCCCTTTTTTCGTTGACGCATCCGCTCGTCGTCGGCCTCACCACCAATCCCGACCGGCTGATCCAGATCCGCCGCAACCGGCTCCTGTCGCTCAACCAGGCGCCGGAAACCGATTATGTTGACGAGGATTCGGTGGCGGCCGAGCTCGCTTATGCGCGACGCATGTTCGCCGATCAGGATTGGCCGGTCATTGACGTGACACGCCGCTCGATCGAGGAAACCGCCTTCGCCATCGTCAAACTGGCGAACGAGCGGATCGAGCTAGCGTCATGATACTTCTCGCATCGAAAAGCGAAACGCGCCGCCGCATGCTTACCGCAGCGGGCATAATATTTGAAAGCATCCCCGCGCCCTTTGACGAGGATGCCGAAAAAACACGGCTCCGCGCCGGTGGTTCTTCGGCTTTGGAGGTGGCGGAAGGGCTCGCCGCCGCGAAAGCGCTGGCGGCTGGGCCGCAAACCGTCTTGGTACTTGGATCCGATCAGACTTTGGAGTGCTCCGACGGCTCGATGCTCGACAAGCCGACGTCCCGGGCTGAAGCAGAGGCGCAATTGACGAGCCTGTCAGGGCGTTCTCACCGGCTCCATTCGGCAGCGGCGATTGTGGACCGGGGGAAAGTCGTCTGGCGGGCCACGGAAACGGTGACACTGACAATGCGAGCACTGACGCCCGCATTCCTGCACGCCTATCTGGATGCGGAATATGAGGCGATACGCTGGAGTGTCGGCGGCTATCGGATCGAGGGGCCGGGAGCGCAATTGTTCACGCAGGTCGACGGCAGTCATTTCGCCGTGCTCGGCCTGCCGCTTCTCCCCCTGCTCGCGTATCTGCGCGAGCGGCAAGTAATACCAACATGACCCGCCCTTATGCCGAGGTGATCGGCGATCCGGTCGCGCACAGCAAGTCGCCACTCATCCACCTATTCTGGCTGGATCGGCTCGGCATGGACGGCGATTATCGCGCCGTGCAGGTGAAGGCTGCGGACATTGGCGCCTATCTCAGCGCCCGGCAGGACGATCCGGCCTGGCGAGGCTGCAATGTTACGATGCCGCTCAAGCAGGCGATCATTCCTCACCTGTCCGCCTTGGATGCAACGGCAAGAAAAGCGGGTGCCGTAAATCTTGTCGGTTATGATTATATTGGCCGTAACAGCGATGTGGCTGGGATCAGTGGCGTCTTGACGTCGCATGAACTTGCCGCCGACGGGAATGCTCATATTATCGGCACAGGCGGTGCCGCGCGCGCGGCCGTGGCGGGGGTGCTTGCGGCCGGCATTGGCGCCGCGCAAATCCATATTCACGGCCGGGATCCCGGCAAGGCGGCGGATTTGGCAGGGGAGATGCTTGGGGCGCGGCATCAGTCCGGAACGATCGCCCGACTTACGCTCGCCAATAGCGGCCTCCTCATCAACGCGACACCGCTCGGAATGACCGGCTATCCGCAGCTTCCGATTCTACTGGATGGCGCCGCGCCTGAGCTGATCGTCTATGATCTCGTCTACAATCCGATGGAAACGCCGTTGCTTCAGCAAGCGCGCAAGCGCGGCCTCCGCGTCTATGACGGACTCGACATGCTGATCGGACAGGCTGCTGAGGCCTTCGCCCTCTTTTTCGGAGCCCAGCCCCCCCGTATGCACGACGCCGATTTGAAGGCGCGGCTCTTATGATCGTTCTTGGCCTCACCGGATCGATCGGCATGGGTAAATCGACCGTGGCCGCCATGTTCGAGGACGAAGGGGTTCCGGTTTTCGACGCCGATGAGGTGGTTCATCAGCTGCAAGGTCGGGGCGGCAGCCTCGTTCCGAAAATCCAGGCGGCCTTCCCGGGAACGACCGGACCTGATGGCGTCGACCGCATACAGCTGGGTGCACAGGTGTTCGGCAATCCGGCCGCGCTGAAGCGGCTCGAGGCCGTCGTCCACCCCGCCGTGGCCGAAGAGCGGCAAGCCTTTCTTCTGCGTCATCGCCAAGAGCCGCTCGTTGTCCTGGACATCCCCCTGCTTTTTGAAAAGGGGGGTGCAGAGCGGGTCGACAAGATCGCCGTCGTGTCCGCCCCCGCTCCTGTCCAGCGCGCCCGGGTGCTTGCGCGGCCGGGCATGACTGAAGAAAAATTCGCGCAAATCCTCGCCCTTCAGACGCCGGATGCCGAGAAGCGCGCAGGGGCGGATTTTGTTATTTCAACCGCAGGAAGCCTTGATGAAACGCGGGCTTCGGTTCGCCGCATCATCGCTTGCCTGACCGGCGCGGGCGACGGATAAGGCCGCTATGCGTGAAATCGTCTTCGATACCGAAACCACAGGCCTTAGCCCCTTGAACGGCGACCGGCTGGTTGAAATCGGCTGCGTCGAAATGCTCAATCGCGTCGAAACCGGGCGCACCTATCATGCTTATGTCAATCCCGGCCGGCCCATGCCGTCGGAGGCCGAGGCGGTGCATGGTCTCAGCGACGTCTTTCTCTCGGACAAGCCATTCTTCCACGACATTTGCGAAGAGCTGCTCGATTTCCTGGGCGATTGTCCGCTCGTCGCGCATAATGCCAGTTTCGATTTCGGCTTCCTCAATGCGGAGCTCGAGCTGTGCGGCCGCCCACTTATCTGCATGACGCGCATGGTGGACACGCTGGCTCTTGCCCGCACCCGTCATCCGGGCGCCAAGCACAGTCTCGACGCGCTCTGCACCCGTTATGGCGTGGACCGGAGCTTGCGCATCAAGCATGGCGCGCTGATCGATGCGCAGCTTCTCTCGCAAGTTTATGTGGAGCTGACCGGAGGGCGCCAGATCGGCTTTTCGCTTGCTGCCGAAACCGTCGTGGAAACGGCGGCGGAGAAGGACGGCCTGCTCCTGACGACCGCCGTTTCCGCGATCGCTCGCCCGCCGCGTCCGCACGCGCCATCAGAGGAAGAATTGTCGCGCCATGCCGCTTTTTTGGCGGAAATTACCGATCCGATATGGAACCGGGTCGGAGCGGCGCGGTTGACGTAGATCAGGAGCGGGGTCATTCTTTCTGTCCCTGCCAATTGCCGGGAGTGAATAATGGACATCCAGGTCTCTGGTCATCAGGTTGATACGGGCGAGGCCCTACGCCAGCATGTTCAGGATCGATTGCAGACGATGGCAGAGAAATATTTCTCGCGTGCCCAATCTGCCCAGGTGACTTTCGGCAAGGCTCCCTACGGCCATTTCAGTTGCGACATCGTCTGCCACGTCATGCAGGGGTTGATCCTTAAAGGATCGGGCCGCGCGTCCGATGCCCACCCCGCCTTCGATCAGGCAGCAGACCGCATCGACAAACAGCTTCGCCGCTATATGCGCCGCCTGAAGGACAAGCACGGCAATGGTCCTGTCAACGGCGCGGCTTATGATTTCGACGCGGGCTACACCGTGTTCGAAGCGGGAGACGAGGAAGCGGAAGCGTCCGACAATCCGCCGATCGTTGCCGAAACCCGGGTTGATATTCCCGAAGCATCGGTGTCGGACGCGGTGATGCTGCTCGACCTTCGCAACACCAACGCCTTGATGTTTCGCAACAGCGGCACCGGGAATTTCAATATGGTGTATCGCCGCGAAGACGGAACGATCGGATGGGTCGAGCCGCAACGCGGCTGACCGCCATCCGTTGATCTTTCCGCCGCGCCCTTTTTCGGGCAAAGGGGCCCCCGCCGGGGGCCTTAAGGTGTTTCTATGAATCATTTGTCGGATATCCTGTCGATCGATTCGATCGATGCGGATCTCAATGCCCCCAACAAGAAGGGGCTGTTCCAGTTGCTCGCAGCAGCTGCAGCGCGCCGGACGGGCCTGGAGGCCAAGGCGATCGCGACCGCGCTCAGCGAGCGTGAGAAGATCGGGTCCACTGGCTTTGGCGGCGGCATCGCCATCCCACATGGCAAGATGGACGGACTACCGCGCGTCTACGGCTATTTCGCGCGTCTTGAGCCTGCGATAGACTATCACGCGATCGACAATCTGCCGGTCGACCTCGTCTTTCTCCTCCTCTCCCCGCCCGATGCCGGTGCCGATCACCTGAAGGTACTGGCGAGTGTCAGCCGCGTACTGCGCGACAAGACGGTGGTTGCCAAGCTGCGCGGCGCGCGCTCGAAGGATGCCATTTACGCCCTGCTTGCTGGAGTGGAATCGCTTGCCGCCTGACGCGATAGGGGCCGAGGCGCATTTTCGGGCCCTCGAAACGCTATATGCGGCCGCTCCGATCAACGGCCTGTTCCGCTCAACGCTCGAAATCGTCGAGGAAGGCTTTGCCCGTATCCGCTTCGATATCGACGAGCAGGTCTTTCATGCCGCAGGCGCCGCGCACGGGACCATCTACTTCAAGATGCTGGACGACGCGGCTTTCTATGCCTGCAACAGCCTGGTGAGCGATCGTTTTCTCCTCACCACCGCCTTCAACCTGCTCTTCACGCGCCCTTTGCGCGCCGGGCCCGTTATTGCCGAAGGACGCTGGGCGAGCGGCCGCCGCCGCGTGCTCGTCGCCGACGCCCGGCTGATCGATTCGGAGGGCGAGGAGGCCGCAAGGGGAACGGGTACCTTCATGCGCTCCCACATTCCGCTCGCCACTCTCCCCGGCTACCGGACGGTCGGATGACTCGGCCAAGGCTGGCCGCGTCAATGATCGCCGGCGTACTCCTACGCCTCGCAGCCCGCGATGGCGGCTTTGGCGCCGTGTTGTCGAAGGGGGATGAGCAAGCGGGCGAAATCATCGTACTCTTGCTCGAAAAAGGCCGGAAACGCGCCATTCTCGAGAGAATATTGCAGCCGAATGGTGACTATTGCTGGCATCCTGCCGACGCCAAAATCGTTGAAGACGAAGATAAATTTCAGGACTTCCTGGCCCGCCGGACGCGGTTCGATCCCGATTTGTGGTTAATCGAACTGGACATCGCATCTGCCGAACGGTTCGCCGCTGAAATGAATGCGTTGAATTGACGGATCGCCGGACCCGTAACTAATGGCGCCCAGTTCCCACGCGGGGGGCCGCGAGTAGCGCTTTTAGTTCAGGCGCTGCGGCCACGCAGACGGAAGGCGATCAGGAGGCTCCTGACCCGTGTTTGGGTCAAGCGCGTCCGGCGTACGATCAGCCAGCCGCACATGATAGAGTTTCGATGTCTGTTTCGTTGCGCGCTGCGGCCTTCGCCGTGGCTACCTTTGCTGTTGCGGCCACCGCCACGATTGCCCGCCCTTCCCTCGCCTGGGAAGCCGATGCAGCCCCTGCGGTTCCGGCCTTTGCGGTGCACAGCGCCGCCGCCATCCAGGATGGCACCTCCCCGATCAATCCGATCGATTCGGCCGGCGAAATGCCCGCCGCCACCTCTCTTCCCATAACTAAGCACGCCGTCGCCCAGCTTGGTGCCGATGAGGATGCGATCGAGGTAGAAGCTGAGGAAAAGTCGCTGGCGCCGGTCAAGACGCTGAGCGCGCTGGTCGACGACCATGATGAAAGGGATCTCGATGCCGAGATGGAATGCCTCGCCGGCGCCGTCTATTTCGAATCCAAGGGCGAGCCGCTGGAAGGCCAGCTTGCCGTCGCCGAAGTCATCATCAATCGCGCGAAATCCGGCCGCTTCCCGGCCAGCTATTGCGGTGTAGTGAAGCAGCGCGGCCAATTTTCCTTCGTGCGCGGCGGCAAATTCCCGCCGATCGCACGCGGTTCGGCCCATTGGCGCAAGGCCGTCGGCGTCGCCCATGTCGCGGCGCAGGACCTGGCCGACAGCAAGGTCGATGATGCTCTTTTCTTCCACGCCCGCCGCGTATCGCCGGGTTGGAAGCTGAAGCGCCTCGCCACGGTCGGCAATCACATCTTTTACCGCTGATCCTTTTAGCAGCGGGGACGGATGGGCCTGCTTCCACGGGTGGAGGCGGGCCCTTCGTTCATTCGGCGGCTTCCCGCGCGTCGTCGCGTTCGCTCTGCTGACGCTCCCACATCTCGGCATAGAGGCCATTGTGGCGGAGAAGCTGGGCGTGCGTTCCCTGTTCCACCACCCGGCCCTGATCAAGGACGAGGATATTGTCGGCATCGACGATGGTCGACAGGCGGTGGGCGATGACGATGCTGGTGCGGTGGGCGGCGACCGCTCGCAAAGTCGACTGGATCGCGGCCTCTGTACGGCTGTCGAGCGCGCTCGTTGCTTCGTCGAGGATCAGGATCGGCGGGTTTTTGAGCAGGGTCCGGGCGATGGCCACACGCTGCTTCTCGCCGCCTGACAGCTTCAAGCCCCTCTCGCCGACTCGCGCGGCATAGCCTTCGGGCAATTGAGCGATGAAATCGGCTATGGCTGCCCCCATGGCCGCACCCTCGATCTCCGCCTGAGTCGCGCCATCCCTGCCGTAGCCGATATTATAGCCGATGGTGTCGTTGAACAGGACGCTGTCTTGGGGAACGATGCCGATTGCTGCGCGCAAGCTCGCTTGCTGAACCGCGGCTATATCCTGCCCGTCGATGGTGATGCGTCCGCCCTGCGGATCGTAAAAGCGAAAAAGCAGGCGCGACAAGGTCGACTTACCCGCACCTGAAGGTCCGACCACGGCTAGCATCGTGCCCGGCGGCACATCGAACGTCACGCCCTTCAGGATCGGCCGCTCGAGTTCGTACCCGAAATGCACGTCCTCGAAACGCACATGGCCTTTGCCGACATGAAGAGGCGGTGCGTCGGCGGCATCGACGACCTCCGCCTTCGTATCGACGATGCCGAACATCGCCTCCATGTCGATCAGGCCCTGACGGATGTTGCGATAGACCCAACCGAGCATGTCCAATGGCCGGAAAAGCTGAGCGAGCAATGTGTTCACCAGCACGACATCGCCGGGCGTAAAGCGGCCGATCGACCACCCCCACACGGTGAAACCCATGGCGCCCGCCATCATCACATTGGTAATGAGCGACTGACCGACGTTGAGCCAGGCGAGCGAGGTTTCGTTCTTGACTGCGGCGTCGGCATAGCGGGCAACGGCGCGGCCGTAACGCTGCGCCTCGCGCTCCTCGGCGTTGAAATATTTGACCGTTTCGAAGTTGAGAAGGCTGTCGACCGCGCGCGCCACCGCGCCAGTGTCGAGATCGTTCATTTCGGTCCGGAGCCGCGCCCGCCAATCGGTCACTATGCGGGTGAACTGAATATAGGCGACGACCATCGCGATTGTCGCGATGACGAGACCAACGCCGAATTTGATCCAGAACAAGCCGAGCACGATCGCAAGCTGGATAATCGTCGGCGCGATGTTGAAGAGAAGGAAGTAGAGCATGGAATCGATGCTCTTCGTGCCGCGCTCGATGATCTTGGTAACGGCGCCGGTACGCCGTTCGAGATGAAAGCGTAGCGATAGATCATGGAGATGGCGGAAGGTCGTCTCGGCAAGGCGTCGCGTCGCGTCCTGCCCCACACGCTCGAAAATGCCGTTGCGCATATTGTCGAACAGAACGCCGCCAAACCGTGCGCCCGCATAAGCGGCGACAAGGGCGATGGCGATCGTCACGCCCGCTTCCATCCCCTTCGTCATCCGGTTGACCGCGGCGCTATAAGCAAGCGGCATGACGAGGGTGGTGATCAGGATCGAGACCAGCACCAGGATGAGTGACAGGATCACGCGGGCGCGAAGGGCGGGGGCATGAGGCGGCCAGAGATAGGGCATGAAGCGGCGAAGTGCCGCCCAGCCTGCTTCAGGCTCGGTACGATCTTGGGAAGAGGATGGCGGCATCGACCTCTAAATAGGGCGCTTGGTGCGCGACATCAATTTCGGCTGCGTAAAGTCTGGAACAGCCCGCTTTTCGAACGGTTTATCGCATCGTAGTTATTGGAGAGCGGAATATGGGACCGGTCGTGTATGTGATGGCAATCCTCGGCTGTGGCGAAGCGGATAGTGTGTGCCAGCCGATCGCGACCATCCCCGCCCGCTATGAAAGTCAGGATGCCTGCAACGCGGCGGCCGAAGACGTGCTCGCCCGACAAGACGACATCCTCTTCCCAGTCGTGGTTGCCCAGTGCGACGAGGAAGGGAAGCCGACTGCGGGTAATCTAATGTCGGAAACCGTCAAGCTGCCTGAAGCCCGCGAGCCGCAGCTTCGCCGCGCACGCGCCCAGGGCGATCAAGCCCAGGGATAATAGCGCGATTTAGAATTTACCGCTCAACGAGAGGGTAAAGATCGACCCGTAATCGCGGTCCCTAAATTCCGAATAAAGGACGCCGTTGGTTCTCCGCCCATCGTAGAAGGTGCGCGTAAACTGTTCTTGCGTACCGAGCAGATTGTCGAAACTCATCCGCGCGGTCAAACCAAACACATCCTTATTTTCGATAAAGGCGCCAACGCTGCCGGGGCTGTTGAAAGGTCGCTCGCGCGTATCGAGCCGGTAGGTCCAGGCCTGTTCGAATTCGCTATAGCCCGCGCCATAGGCCCAATTGGTGCCCGGTATATCGTGGCGGAAAGACACCTCCACAGAGCGGAACTGATTGTTGTTGAGCGGCCGGAAGATGCCGGTCAACGGATCCTCAATCCGGCTTTTCTGAAATTGCATTTCGAGGTCGATCTTCGCCCCCCTGACGCCAAAGGGATCGAGATTGAGCGTGCTCGACCAGAAAATGCCGTAGAGGCTCGCTCTGTCGAGATTGCCTGGAGCCTGGCCATCCTCGCCAATGGGCACCACGTCCACGACATCTTCGTACAGCCTGCCGAAGAGGCGCGCGGTTGCCGTGCCATAGGGGCCGAAACTGCGCGTGACTTCGACCTGCCCGGACCAGATTTGTGTCGGCACCAATTCGGGATTTCCAGCGTCGCCCGTGCCGCTGCCGACATTGACGAACGCCACGAAGTCGAAAAAGTCGAGCTGTCCGACTTCGCGCGAAATGCGGCCGCTGACGTCGAGGCGAGCGGTCGGCTTCCAAGCCAGCGAAACGAAGCCTTTAGGCCGCCAGAATCGCCGCCTGAGGCCGCTGGGTCCGGTTTGGGTAAGTTCCGAATATTCGCCGCCGAGCGAGCTCTGCAGCGTCAATTTCGTACTTAAAGGGCGTCCGTAAGTGATCGATGCTTCGCCCCTTTTCTCCTTCACCGTCGAAATCGCATTGTCGAGCGGCAGAGGCTGGAACACGCCGCCAACCAGTCCATAGAGCGCGCTGTTCACATCCAGCACATTATAGGCGCCTTCCGCCGCAACCTGCCAATCGGCGGCGCCGGCCTTCCAGCTATATTCGCCACGCAAGATGGATTCAGCCTCGTCGGCCGTCTGTTCGAACCTTTGCCCCGTGGCGTCGCGGCCGTCCGCATAGCTGGTGACATAATATTGGCTGTAGGGGCTGTGCTCGAACCGGCGCAGGCCGATCAGTTTCAACCGGCCCGAGCCAAGCCCGAACTCGTAATCGCCGCCGACTTCGTAATTCCATTCCCGCTCTTCCTCAAAGAAACGGCGGACGCGATCGGGCTCGATCGCGTTGTAGCGGTAAGACAGTTCATCCGCATCGAGATGGTAGATCTGATAGGATGCGTTGAGGTTGGCGATGGCGCCCGTGGCACTCCGGTGTTTCAATCCAAGGGTGAGTTTCGGTTCTTCGACATAGATATCCAGCCGCTCCTGCCGCTCATCGATGATGTCGCCCGCACCATTGGTAACGATTTCCGGTCCAGCATTACCGTTGGCGCGGCTCCAGTTGGTGATCCCCACCGTGTAATCGAGTTTTCCTGAAGAACCGCTAACCGAAATTTGCCCATTGGTGATGTTGGGCTGAATTCGCTTTGCCCGCGCCTGCGGATTCCATTCGAATTGACCGCCAAAGGCCTTGCGCGCGTTCATGATGACATTGGCGACCTGGCCAGACAGGCCGGGCACGTTGAGCGTCGCGCCATCAACGATGTCGATGCGCACGACATCCGCTGCGGGGATGCGGGTAAGCTCGGTCACGACATCGTTCGACTTGCCCGAAAACCGTTCGCCATTGATCAGGACGTTTGTCGATGCCTGCCCAAGGCCGCGCCGCTCATCCGGTTGGAAGATGATAAAGCCGGGCACCTGCCGCAGCATATCGTAAGCGCTCTTGGGGGCGAAACGGGTGAAATCGTCAGGAGCGTAGCTTTTCGCCCCTTCGGCGGCGGCGGGGAGTGTGGGAACAGGGGCAGGTGCACCGTCGATGTCCTGGGCCATTGCGGGCGAGGTCGAAATACTGGCGCCCGCCAGCAAAATCCATTTTCTACGACCGCCCACTCCGCCCACATTCTCTCTCCCGCTGCCAGTGTTTTAGTTGAGCAATGCTGCCACACTCGTAGCGGGATCGGCAAGATAAAAGTTACATTTGTAGCATGCCCCTGAAGATGTTGACGAACCTGTCCAGCGACGGACCGCCGGATATGCGCGGTCATGGTTGGAACGAGGGCATTTGGGGTCCGTTGTCTTTGGATATTGGGAATCCGGAGGATCAGCATGGGAAAGCAGGTTTTGAACGACGTCCATGGCTCGACCCGCCCGAAGCAGAAACAGGACAACGTTATGCCCGACGATCCAGAGGATGGCGGCCGCAAGAGCTTTATCGCTGGCCGCGACGGCGGAAAGGCGCCCGTGAAAAAGGCGCCGGAGCAGGACCAACAGGATCGATCGACGATCGAGGTTTTTGGTGAGGAGGGCGCTGGCAAGGCGCCGAAGGAATAAGCCATGAACTATACCGAAACGCTGAATATGATCCACGAAGATGCACTGCCCGGGCATGAGAGCGAATTGGAGCCCAAACCGGATTGGGAGCCGCGTTATCCAGGGTCGGATCGCTTGAAGGGAAAGGTCGCGCTCATAACCGGCGGCGACAGCGGGATCGGTCGCGCGGTCGCGGCGCTCTTTGCGCGCGAAGGGGCGGACATCGCCATTTCCTACCTATGCGAGCATGACGATGCCGAAAAAACAAAGCAGATCGTCGAGGCCGAGGGGCGCAAGGCGATCCTCCTGCCCGGCGATCTGGGGGACAAGGCGGTGTGCGATTCCATCGTCGCGGATACGGTGGAAAAGCTCGGACGGCTCGATATCCTTGTCAACAATGCAGGCGAGCAGCATCCCGATCAGGATATTCGCGACATCACCGAGGAGCAGCTGAAGCGCACCTTCCAGACCAATATCTTCGCGATGTTCTTCCTGACGCAGGCGGCGCGTCCGCATTTGAAGGAGGGATCGACGATCATTAACTGCACATCGATCACCATGTATCAGGGCTCGAAGGAGCTTCTTGACTACAGCTCCACCAAGGGCGCGATCACCGCGTTCACTCGCTCATTGTCCGAAAACCTCGTCGGGGAGGGCATCCGCGTGAACGCAGTCGCTCCAGGCCCGATCTGGACGCCTCTCAACCCGTTTGGGGGCGCATCGCCCGAAAAACTCAAGGATTTTGGAAAGGATACACCGATGGGGCGCCCCGGGCAGCCCAACGAGGTCGCGCCCTGTTTCCTGTTCCTCGCCTGCGAGGATTCAAGCTATATGTCGGGGCAGGTGCTGCATCCCAATGGCGGCACGATCGTGAACGGATGACAAAGCGCCTTTAGCCTGAGTGCATCTTTGCTATAGTCTCCCCTGAACAACAGGGGAGATTGACGTGCGGGCATTGGGCGGGATCATCGCGGGGCTTCTGATCGGGCTAGTCATCGCACTCGCGCTGACCATCGTCAGCATCGTCATTCATCCCTTCCCGCGCGACTTCAATCCGCGCAGCGCGAATGACCTCGCGACTTATTATGAAACAGCCCCATTTCTCGCCTTGTTCATGATCGTGCTCGGCCGGTTCCTCGGCGCACTGGCAGGCGGCTGGGTGGCGAATGCGATCAGCGGCACGCGCTGGACCGCCTGGGTTATCGGCATCGCCCTATGCGCCTATATCGTCATCGAGATGAGCGGTATTCCGCATCCGCTCTGGATGCAGATCACAGGTGTGCTTGCGCCGCTGGTCGGCGCGGCGATCGCGCATCATTTCGCTGGGCGTTCGCGCATCGAAGAGGATGAAGTCGTGGAGGAGGATGAACCGCATGACGAGGTATCGGAGCTTTAAGGCCTTCTGGCCTTTTTACCTTCGCGAACATGCCAGGCCCCGGACGCGGGCCTTCCACTATGCGGGAACGAGCCTCGTCATTCTGATCGCGCTGGCCGCCATCCTGACGGGCCGCTGGGCACTCTTTTTCGCCATGCCGGTTGCCGGCTATGCCTTTGCCTGGGCCAGCCATGCCGCGATCGAGCGCAACCGGCCCGCCACCTTCACCTATCCACTCTGGTCGCTCGCCGCCGACTTCAAGATGTGGTGGCTCTGGCTAACCGGGCGCCTTGGTCCGGAACTGGACGCGGCAGGCGTTCCTTCACATCGGCAGGTTTGAAATTGCCGCACTTAGCATAGGCGGACTCTTTTTCCGCCTACGGGAGCAGCTGGCCGACGTCAGCGACACCCAACGCTTCACCACATCTCTGCCTTGCTATTGATAACCAGTCGCAATAACTATGGACATGAAGGAGACGTTCATGTCCGATTTCCGCCTTGCCCGCTTGTTGCTTCCCAATCGGATCGGTCCTCAGTCGCAAAGCGAAGCGCGGCTGGTGCGCGCGGTGCGGCTGTGGGTTGTCCTCAACAAGCAGGGGCGAGGACATGTCGGTGCGGTGGCTCAACAACTCGGCAGCCGCGAGAGCGCGCTTGCGCTCGATCTTCTGATGATGCGCGTGGGGATCGCCTGGACGGAGGCGTTCGTCGTCAACCCGCCTTGTTGCCCGCGCTTCACGCATGATGAGGCGCTAATCCTCGATATGGTCGCCATGGGCGCGATAGACGACCGACAGGGCTTCGACCGCCTTTTATCGGAAATGCTGCCGTGCGATGCGCGTGAGGCTCTGTTCCATTCCGCCCGCCAGCTTGGCGCCAGGATCGCCGCAGCCGTCAGCTGACACGCTCGATCAATGCCTGTGCTGCGGCGGGCGCCCGCACCTTGGCGCCATTGATGAAGAATAGATAGACGTCGCGTGGTTCCTTGGCCGGCACCTGAGCTGTGACATGCTCCAGCCCATCCGGCATTTCTCCTTTCTCCCAGCAATGCGCCACGGCCGCCCAGTGATCGAGCGCGTCCAACGAATATCCGGTCTGGACGCCTTCGTCCGCATTCAGCAACCGCGCATAAGTGAAGTCGCTCGTTTGATCCGCGATCGCGGGATATTTGGGTGAGTCGGCGAAGACGATTGCCGCCTTGTGTTTGGCCGCCAGCGCTATGAAGTCCGGATCCTTGAAGCTGTCATGCCGCACCTCCAGCGCGTGGCGAAGCGGCAGCCCATCCTGCTTTTCCGGGAGAAGTGCGAGGAATTGCGCAAAATCGTCCGGATCGAATTCTTTCGTCGCAGCGAATTGCCAGAGAATTGGCCCCAGTTTGCCACCGAGCTCGGTAATCCCCTGCGTCAGGAACTTCTCGATCGATCCCCCTGCTTCGCCCAGAATTTTACGGTTGGTGCAGTAGCGCGAGGCCTTGAGGGTGAAAACGAAGCCGTCCGGCGTCGCATCGCGCCATTTCGCGAAGGTGGCTGGCTTCTGCGAACCATAGAACGTGCCGTTGATTTCAATCGCGGTGAGCCGGCGCGAGGCGTAATCCAGCTCCTTCGTCTTTGGCAGCCCATCGGGAAAGAAGGTGCCGCGCCACGGTTCGTAACTCCATCCGCCGATGCCGATCCGGATTGTCATGTCCGCCTCTCCATTTCCCGTGTCCGCCCATCATGCTATCGCATGTCCCAGCCAACAAGGAGCCATGTCATGCGCCCGGTCACCCCGTTTCTTGCGGCCGTCGCCGCTTTATCGATCCCCGCCGCCGCGATCGCATCGCTCACCGTTGGCGCAAGAGCGCCCGATTTCGAAACCCAATCTGCGCTCGCGGGCAAGGTGCGCACATTGAAGCTCAGCGATGAATTGAAGAAGGGGCCCGTTGTTCTCTATTTCTTCCCTGCCGCATTCACGCCGGGCTGCACGTTGGAAGCCGCCGACTTCGCGCAGGCGAGCGACGATTTCCGCAAGTCCGGCGCGCAAGTCATCGGGCTGTCGGCCGATCCGATCGGTAAGCTGGCCAAATTCTCAGTGGAAGCGTGCCGCAGTAAGTTCGCGGTCGCGACAGCAACCCCGCAACTCATCGCCCAATATCAGGTGAAAATGCCCGCGCGAGAAGGCCTGTCCGATCGCACCTCCTACGTCATCGCGCCAAATGGCCGGGTCATTTACGCGCACAGCGACATGAACCCGCGCGATCATGTCCGGAACACCCTTGCCGCCGTCCGCCAATGGAGGGCAGCGCAGCCCTAAAGGCTGGCGCCGTCCACCGGTGTGATCGTCACCTTATCGAGATCGATATCGGCGCAGCGCAGATTAATCGCGACCATGGGCCCCTGCGGACCCTTCCCTTCGCCAAAGGGTGCGCAGCCACAAATCTTGCAGAACTGATGGCGGATGATGTGGTTTTTGAAGGTGTAGACGCTGATCGCCTCGCGGCTCGTTTCCAGCCGGAATTTGTCAGGCGTGGCGAAGGCTAGGACGTAGCCCTTTCTGCGGCAGATCGAGCAGTTGCAGCTTATCGCGTCGACCGGGTCTTCATCCAATGTGTAGGCGACCGCTCCGCAATGGCAGCTTCCCGTAATAGCCATGTCTTTACCCCTTCAGGCGGGTGCGTCCGCCGTGCCGCCGATCGCGGCGCGCTGCGGTTCGTCGCGCGTATAGGTACCGACGAGCAGGCCTGCCGCCAAGACATGGCCCCTCAAGGCATCGATGAACGTGCCGCGCCCCGGGCTTCCGCCCGTATCCGGCGCGGCTGACAAAGCAAAAAGCTGAAAGGCATAATGATGGAGGCCGTGGCCGTAGGGCGGATCGGGCGGCAGCCACCCTTCTCGGAGATAGGAGTTGCGGCCGACATCGCCCTCCGCTGTGCCCGGCCCGTCCGCGACAATAGCGCCTTCGGCCAGGCGGTTTTCCCCCGGCGGTATGTCCCAGACGATGGCATGGACGAAGGGCTGGGGCGCCGGCGCGTCGAAATCCTCGACGATCAACGCCAAGCTTTGCGTGCCGTCCGGGATGCCGCCCCAGACCAAAGGCGGGGACACGCCCTCGCCATCGGCCGTAAAGCGCGGCGGCAGTGCGCCGCCATTGGCAAAGGCCGGGCTCGTCAGATCAAGATAGCCGAAATCGCCGAGGCCGGCTTGCGTGATCGCGATTTTGTCCGCTCCCGCTCTGACGCTGCGGAGGGCGGTGCCAAGCCAGCCGGGCACATGTTCAAGCATAGGTCGTCCTTTCAAAGCCTTTTGAAAACCGCTCGCCCGCGCAAAGGCTCCGCAGGCGCTAGTATCTCATCCCTGCCATGGGCTAATCGGCAGCCATGGGCCTTCACCACGCGCACAATCACAGCCATGGGCACAGTCACGGTCACGGCCATCACGGACATGCCCATGCGCCCGCCGATTTCGGTCGGGCATTCGCGATCGGGATTACGCTCAACCTCTCCTTCGTGATCGTCGAGGCGACATTCGGATTCCTGTCGGGGTCGATGGCCCTGCTGGCCGACGCTGGGCACAATCTTTCGGACGTTCTCGGCCTTGCCGTCGCTTGGGGCGGGGCGACGCTGGCAAAGCGGCCGCCCAGCCGTCGATATACGTATGGCCTGCGTGGATCGACGATCCTGGCAGCGCTTGCCAACGCGTTGCTGCTGATGGCCGCGGTCGGCGCGATCGTAATGGAGGCGGTGGAGCGGATCGGCGATCCCCAGCCGGTCGGCGGGCGAACGATGATCGCGGTGGCGGCGGTGGGCGTCGTCATCAACCTCGGCACCGCCTTGCTTTTCGCGCGGGGCCGACAGGGGGACATCAACATTCGCGGTGCCTATCTCCACATGGCGGCGGATGCGGCCGTATCGGCGGGCGTCGTCTTGGCGGGCCTCGCTATCTTGGCCACCGGCGCCGCATGGATCGACCCTGCCGTCAGCTTGATCGTGGCGGGATTCATCTTCTGGAGCGGCTGGGGCTTGATGAAGGAGGCGATCGCCATGTCGCTTGGCGCCGTGCCGTCAGGCATCGGCCCCGGCCGGGTGGAAGAGGCGCTTTCCCGTTTGCCGGGCGTCGCCGCCGTTCACGATCTCCACATCTGGCCGATGAGCACGACGGAAACGGTGATGACAGCCCATCTCGTCATGCCGGGCGGTCATCCCGGGGATGCGTTCCTTCACGATGTCCAGCACGTGATGGAAGACCGCTTCGGCATTCACCATGTTACGCTGCAGATCGAACTCAGCGCTGACAGCCGATGTCACATGCGGCCTGCCGACGTCGTCTAGGAGCCGAGAAGCGTTCCACATTTCCGAAGCGACCAGCCCTCGGCCTTCTTCTCTACGACGCAAAGGGATTCGCGCGCGAACGTTGGCGTATAGCCATAGCTCAGCGCGACGAGGGCAAAGCGGTGGCTTTTGCTCAAAACCGGCTTGCCGATCGTCAGCCACTGATTGGGCTGGGTCGGATCGGGCTTGAAGGCGATATCCGCTTTTTTCCAGTCGCAAGAGGCACTGAAGGCAGGACGCGCCGCGCCGTAACGGGCGACGAGATCGGCGCGCTCCGCCGCTGGCATTTCGGGCGCGATGCCCTCCAGCATGGCCGCGTCGCGCCCCACCCAGGATTGCAGCGTATCGATGTCGAACGGCTTCGAAAGCGGATTGGGATCAGGTTTGGCATTCGCCTCCTCGAGCCGTTTCGCATAGGCGGCGTGGCGCTTGGCGCGGGAGGATTGCGCTTTCATGGGTTCGGGCGCGGGAAGCGGAGTGCTGCCATCCTCCCGGCGAATCAGCTCCTTACGCACGACTTCCGAAAGGATCGCACATTCGTCGCTCGAGGCCGCGAGGGCTGTACCCGAACCTGCGGACGAGATTGCCAAGGCAATTGCGGTGCGGATCATGATCGTCTCCCTGGTCATCGTTAAAGGCTAGCAGACCCTCCAGTAAAGACCAGCGGTTGACGGGTTATGCTCCGGTCCGCACAGACGCGGCATGACAGAGGCACAGGGTCAGAGCGTCAAGCTGCATGATAGCTGGAAAGCGGCGCTGGCGGGGGAATTCGAGCAGCCTTACATGCATGCGCTGAAGCAATTCCTGACGACGGAAAAAGCAGCCGGAAAGCGCATTTTTCCCAAGGGCGGCGAATGGTTTCGCGCGCTCGATCTGACGCCGCTCGATAAAGTGAAGGTCGTGATCCTGGGCCAGGATCCCTATCACGGCCTGGGTCAGGCTCATGGCCTTTGCTTCAGCGTCCAGCCTGGCGTCCGCACGCCGCCCAGCCTCGTCAATATCTACAAGGAGTTGGAAAGCGACCTGGGCATCAAGCGGCCTGCGCACGGTTTCCTCGAACATTGGGCGCGGCAGGGCGTGCTGCTGCTGAACAGCGTGCTCACCGTCGAAATGGGCATGGCCGCATCGCATCAGGGTAAGGGGTGGGAGCGTTTCACCGACGCGATCGTCCGTGCAGTGAATGCGAAGACCAAGCCCGTCGTCTTCATGCTGTGGGGCAATTATGCGCAGAAGAAGGCGGCATTCGTCGACAGCGTCGACAAGGGGGGGCGCCATCTGGTGCTGAAGGCCGCGCATCCCTCGCCGCTCTCCGCGCATAATGGCTTCCTCGGCTGCCGCCATTTTTCAAAGGCCAACGCCTTTCTGGAAGCAAAAGGCATGGCGCCCATCGACTGGTCACTGCCGGACGTTTAGAACAGGGCCATGATGACCGAAGATGATGACGCCTTCGTCTATGATGAAGCAACCGGAGAGTGGATCAGCGCCGCCGAGGCAGCTGCAAAGGGCGGCGCGCAAAGCATCGAGGTCCGCGATGCGGTTGGCAATCTTTTGGCCGATGGCGATCAGGTGACGCTCATCAAGGATCTGGTCGTAAAAGGCGCGGGCCAGACGTTGAAGCGCGGCACGCTCATCAAATCGATCCGGTTGACCGGCGATCCCCAGGAAATCGATTGCCGCTACGAAGGGATTAAGGGCCTCGTCCTCCGCGCCGAGTTCGTAAAGAAGCGCTAAGGTCGGAACCGGGCCCCGCATCGGGGGCGTTCTCCTCATTCCAACGAGAGGAGCCGATCCATGCCCGACAAGACCCTGGCTGACATATCCGAGAAATTACGCGACATCGATTTCGCGATCCTGTCCACCCGAACGGAAAATGGCGCAATCGCCGGCCGTCCGATGAGCAACAATCGTGACGTCGATTATAACGGCGATTCCTATTATTTCACCTGTGACGATACGCGCATGGTGCAGGATATCAGCCGCGATCCCAATGTCGCGCTGAATTTTCAGGCCAAATCCGGCATCGTCGGGCAGCGGCCGTTTTTCGCCGCCGTGGAAGGCCGCGCGGACCTCATTCGCGACAAGGCGGCATTTGCCCAACATTGGTCCAAGGGGCTCGACCGCTGGTTTGAAGAGGGGATCGACACGCCCGGCCTCGTCATGATCCACGTCCGCGCGCAACGCCTCCATTATTGGGATGGAATGGATGAGGGCGAACTGGCTCTCTGAGGATTGCTGCGATTTGCTCGATTCCACTCCGGAAGGCCACGCTTCACCGATCCGGTAAAAACTCGATCACGGCTCAACTGTTGGTCTGTCCGGATGGGGCATTTCGAAGGGAGTTTTTTTGAGATGGCCAAGTTAACCTTCAGTATCGCGACAATCTCGGCGCTCGCGCTTGCCGCACCTTTGGCCGCACAGACGATGGCACCGGGCATCGAAACCCGTGTCGATCAGCTTCAGACGCGGCTCGACAATGGAATAAACCGGGGTTCGATTACGCGCGATGAAGCTACGCCGCTGCGCGAGCAACTTCGCGCCCTGCGTCAGACTGAGCGGCAATTAGGCCGGAACGGCTGGACCAGCAGTGAGCGACGCGACATGCAGGGCCGTATCCAAACCGCCCGCGAACAGATCCGCGTCGCGGAGCGCAATGAGGTGACCCGCTATGGCAATAGCGGTTTCATCGACCGCAATAATGACGGTTGGGATGATCGCGATGCCAATCGTGATGGTCGGTTCGATAGTGGGTATTACGGCCAGGGCGGACCGCTCGAGCTTCCGCCATGCGAGACGCGAAGCGGCCTTGGCGGGGTGATCGGATCGCTCTTTGGCGGGCAGAATAGCAATTGCATTTTACAGCCCGGCCAGCGTGCGACGAGCGGCCTGTACGGCGTACCCGTCGATCTACGCAGTCAGTATCGCGACGGTAATGGCGTCTATTACCGGTCGGACGGCAATGCGATCTATCAGATCGATTCCCGCACCAACATCGTCACGCGCGTTTACGACATCGACTAACTCTCTTCCCTGAGCGGGAGTCGAAAGGGCGTTCCGGTCTCATCCGGGGCGCCCTTTTTCAGTCCAGCGGCCGATTGATCCGGATTGCACCAACCGACTGGTTTCCCGCTCCGGATAGACTATCCATACGTAACCGATACGAAGGGGGTGTCTATGTTCAAAATCCGGTTCATTCTGTGCGCGTCACTTACCGCACTGTCTCTATCGGCTTGCACCGGTCCGACGGTACTCGGGCAGCGATTGAAGAAGGCGAATGTCTGCCCGTCGGCCGATACGGGAAAATGTGTGCAAAGCACCGGCAATATGACGCCAATCTATATCGAAAAGCCCGCGCGCTTTGCGAATATAGATGACAATGGCATACCTGTTTATTGGCAATATCTCGGCCGTATGTGGACGGGCGACGGGACGCCGGTCTCCAATTATTGCGGCAACGTTTTTGGGACCAATCCCTTCCTGACCTTCGAAGCGGCCTATAATGCCGATCCCGCCAAGCCGGACATCAAGGTGCTGCGCCAGCCGGTTATCGATCAGCCTTTCTACTTCACCCGCAAAGCGTTCGATAAAAAGGCGATCGAGGGGAATATCGATGTCGGGCAGGTGCTCAATCTTGCCGGCGTTCCCATTGGTGTCGCGGGTCGCGCTCAAGCCGAAGCGAAATTGAAGGCGATGGCGAGCCGGGTTGCCAATTCCAAGATCAAGATGGAGGGCAATTACCACTTCACTTATATCGAACCGGAAGTGGTGGCCGCGCTCTTTGCCGAAAACACGCCGGCGGAACTCGCGGCATGCGCGGATTATCTACGAACGAACAATGCCGCCATCGTGACCGGCATGACGGGCGTTTACGTGAAGACCCTTGAGGTTGAAAATAGCACGCAGGACAAGATCGATGCGGACCTGAAGGTCGCATTGAACGGAATCCTACCCGATTCGAAGATTGGAGAAATCGGGCTGCAATGGAAGCGCGAGGTAGATGAGGTCTTCCGGTCGGAAACCAAGCCGGTCTTCCAGGTGCTGTCGCTCTCCCATTACGGGCTGCGCAACCAGCCCTGATTGAAATTCAAGGTATCTCGGCCTTGGGGGGCGGACCGTTGTTGCCGCCCCCCAAGGCTCTCTTCCATCAGAGCAGATAACGGATTTTGATGCGCTGCTCCTGGGTGCCCGCTCCGATCACGAATTGAGCTTCGCGGAATTTGGGCGGGCCGAAGCGGATGGCGGGGTTTTTTGAAAAGCCGAAGCCTTCGCGAGGCACGAGCGCCAGCGTATCGAGTTTGCCATTGCCGTTTTCGTCGTGGATCGCGGCGATGGCGTAAGTGCCGGGCGCGAGCCTGTCGAAATGAGCAACTTTGTTCGGGCCTGCCGCGAAGGAGGTCGTGAGCGCCTGCGGATCCCCCTTGCAGTCGGGGAAGCGCGCCGGATCGCGGGTGAGGCAGAGGTGTACTACGCCCTTTGCGTTGCGCAGATTGTCGATGTGAACGGTAAGGCCGCCCTCACCCGCCACCGTCGCGGCGCTAGGTACGGCGAGGATGAGAAGTGAAATCCCCAAGGCCGCGGTCCGTGCCGCAGAGACGATCCCAGAAGCGGAAATAGAGGCCATAATTGCACTTATACTCGCGATGATGCCGCTCGTGATGGCTGGCGGTGATCAGCCATTTGCCCGCCGGGCCCTGAACCAGGGCTTTCGGGAAAATCTCCCACCCCATGTGGTTTGTTACGCCCATCACCGTCATGACGAGAAGCACGAAAAGAAGCGCCCCCGCGTGGATAGGGATGAGAAAGACGAGGGCCGGTATCACGACGGCGCCCGTCAGGGCTTCGATCGGATGAAAGCTCATCGCCGCCCAGGCGGTGGGCGGGCGGCTTTCGTGATGCACCTTATGCGCGATGCGAAACCATCGCGGCCGGTGCATCCAGCGATGCGTCCAATAAAACCAGCTGTCGTGAAGGAAAAGGTAGAGGAAGATCGAAACCGGGATCCACCAAAGGGGGCGGTCGAAAACATCCGTATAGATGCGGGTCCAGCCAAATTCCCGCCAACCCCAGGCGACAATCCCGGCGGGAAGGCCGTAAATGGCGGCGCTCAATATCGACCATTGGATTTCACGTCGGATCTGGACGTCTTTACCGTCATACAGATCGGGGAACCGCCGGCATGTCAGCCAGGCGAAACCGCCGCTTACGCCGACATAGCGAATGGCCACGATCAGCGTCATCGCAAGGGCGGAGAGGAAGGCGGCTTTGAACTCCATCCTTCCACATTAGCGCGCTTGGCGCGGGCTGGCAGTTGAAAAGTGCGCAGCCATCGCCCAGAAACCGAACAAGGCGCCCGGATGGTGCGCATAACCGGGCGTCGTTGGATGATCGTGACACGAATTCTGAAACATTGTCTCTTCGTGGTCGCGGCAATCATCGTGGCCGCCCCGGCAGCGGCGGAGGTGAAGATCACCTTCCATTCGCGGGAATTCGGGGCGACCTTTCCTCATGCTTTCGTGTCGTTGAAGGGCAGGCTGGATGCCACGGGCGAGGTGATCGATACGGGCTACGGTTTCACCGCCAAGACGATTTCCCCGGCGATCCTGATGGGTTCAGTCGGCGGCCAGCTGCAAGTCGAAACACGCTCCTATATCGAAAACAGCCAGCGGCACTTTACCATCACGGTGGACGATGAAGGCTATCGCACGCTGATGGCGGTGGTCGACAAATGGCGCAACGCCAAGCAGCCCTCTTACAATCTCAACCGCGCCAACTGCGTGCATTTCGTGGGCGAGATGGCGCAGGCTGCCGGCTTGAATGTCACCTTCGATCCTAAATTGATGAAGAAACCGCGCTCTTTCCTCGTCTCAGTGAAGGCGGCCAATGAAGCGCGGGTCGAGCCGGCCTTGGGTCTGGACGGCACGCAGGCTGCGGCACCCTGATGACGGATGCCCGCCTGATCATCGCGGGGGGCGGCCTTGCCGGTGCACTTGCCGCTTTGGCACTCGCCGAGAAGCGGCCGGATGTCGATCTGTTGCTGGTCGAAGGCGCCGACCGGATCGGCGGCAATCATATCTGGTCTTTCTTCGACAATGACGTTGCTTTGGAAGACCGTTGGCTGATCGATCCCGCCGTCGAGGCGCGATGGAGCAGTCATGACGTCATCTTCCCGGCGAGACGGCGCACATTGCCCTTCGGTTATAACAGCGTCACTTCGGATCGCCTCGACGCATTGGTACGTGCACGGCTTGGACCTCGCCAGCTCCGCCTCAGTGCGCCTATCGCCGCGGTCGGCCAGGACCACGTCCTTTTAGTCAGCGGTGAAAGGGTCGAGGCGGATGGGGTGATCGATGCGCGCGGCGCGGACAATCTCGAAGCGCTCGACCTTGGCTGGCAGAAATTCGTTGGCCGCGTTTATCGTTTCGATACCCCGCACGGGATGGACCGGCCCATCATCATGGATGCAACGGTAGATCAGAAAGATGGCTATCGTTTCGTCTATTGTCTGCCCTTCACGCCCGATACGATGCTGGTCGAAGATACTTATTACAGCCTGTTGCCCGATCTCGATCGCGACGGAATCGGGACGCTGATCGACCATTATGTGGCGGGCAAGGGATGGACGGCGCGAGTGGAGCGTGAGGAAACAGGCGTGCTGCCGGTTGCGATTGGGGGCAATATCGCGCGTCTTTGGGACGGAGTCCCAGTCGCCCGGATCGGCCTTCGGGGTGGTTTCTTCCACCCGACCACCGGCTATTCGCTGCCCGATGCGGTGCGCATCGCCATGCTTCTGATCCGTCAGCATGACTTTAGCGGCGCGGCACTTCACGCCGTGATGAGTGGCGAGGCGGAACGGTTGTGGCGGGCACGGAGTTTCTACCGCCTGCTCAACCGTATGCTGTTCCGCGCTGCCCCTCCTCCGGAACGGTACCGCGTCCTCCAGCATTTCTACAGGCTTGATCCGGGGCTCATCGCCCGCTTTTACGCTGGTCGCTCCACCGCCTGGGACAAGGCCCGGATCCTGTCCGGCCATCCGCCCGTCCCAATTATGAAAGCTTTGACGTCATTATGGCCATGAAAACTGCGGCGGTGATCGGATCGGGTTTCGGCGGCCTCGCGCTTGCCATTCGTCTGCAATCGGCGGGCATCGCGACGACGATCGTGGAGGCGCGCGACAAGCCGGGCGGGCGCGCTTATTATTGGGAGAAGGACGGCTATCGCTTCGACGCCGGGCCGACTGTCATCACCGATCCCGAATGCCTGCGCGAGCTTTGGGCATTGTCCGGCAATGACATGGCGCATGATGTGGAGATGCTGCCCGTCTCCCCCTTCTACCGGCTGAGCTGGCCTGACGGAGAGACTTTCGATTACACCAACGACGATGCCGTACTGATGGAGCAGATCGCCCGGCTCGATCCGGCCGATGTCGAAGGGTATCGCCGCTTCCTCGATTATTCGGCGGGCGTTTATGCCGAGGGGTATGAGAAATTGGGCGCGGTGCCGTTCCTCGACTTCAAATCAATGCTGAAGGCGGCGCCCGCGCTGGCGCGTTATCAGGCGTGGCGGTCGGTCTATTCGATCGTGTCGAAGTTTGTGCGGAGCGAGAAGTTGCGGCAGGCGCTCTCCTTCCACACCCTGCTGGTCGGAGGGAATCCGATGACCACTAGCGCGATTTACGCCTTGATCCACAAGCTGGAGCGCGATGGTGGCGTCTGGTTTGCAAAAGGGGGAACCAATCGCCTCGTCGCGGGCATGGTCAGGCATTTTGAGAGGCTCGGCGGCACGATCCGGCTTGGCGATCCGGTGGAGGAGATCGAAACGCGCGAGGGACGCGCCACGGGCCTTCGCACGCAGAGCGGCTGGCGGTCGACCTTCGATGCGGTCGCGTCCAATGCTGACATCGTCCACTCTTACGATCTCCTGAAAGCGGTGGGCGCGAAACGGGCCGGAAGTTTGCGCCGGAAGCGCTTTTCGCCCTCCCTTTTCGTCGTCCACTTTGGCGTCAAAGGGGAGTGGCGGGACATTCCCCATCATATGATCCTTTTCGGGCCGCGCTATCAGGGCCTGCTTGGCGACATTTATGGCAACGGCCGCGGGCTTGCGGCGGACCCCGCGCTCTATCTCCATCATCCGACGGTCACTGATCCGGATATGGCGCCGCCCGGCTGCTCGACTTTCTACGCGCTGGCGCCAGTGCCGCATCGCGGCAATCTCGACATCGACTGGGCGGTCGAGGGGCCGAAATATCGCGACCGGATATTGGAGATTGTCGAGCAGCGTGTCGCGCCCGGCCTGCGAGGAAGTATCGAGACATGCTTTCATTATACGCCGGAGGATTTCACCACCGATCTTGCAGCGCATCTGGGATCGGCCTTCAGCCTTGAGCCATTGCTCACGCAAAGCGCCTATTTCCGGGTTCACAATCGCGACGACGCCATTCCCAATCTCTATTTCGTCGGAGCGGGCACGCATCCGGGGGCGGGGATACCGGGCGTTGTCGGCAGCGCGAAAGCGACAGCGGGGCTGATGATCGATGACCTTGCCCGCTGAGCGCGCGGCCATCGTCGCGGGGGCTTGGAACACGATCCGCGCGGGATCGAAATCTTTTGCCTCGTCCAGCCGTCTGTTCGATCCGCAAACGCGGGAACGGGCCTGGCTGCTCTATGCCTGGTGCCGCGCCTGCGACGATTATGCCGATGGGCAAATATTGGGGCGTCCGGGCGATGCGTCGCGCGCAGATAGAGATTTCGATCCTGTCGAGCACATCCGCTCGCAAACGACCCTCGCCCTTTCCGGTCGGGAAACCGGCGAATTGCCGTTCGACGCGCTTCGGATCGTCGCGGCGGAGTGCGGGATTCCGCACCGCTTCATCCGCGACCATCTCGACGGGTTCGCGATGGATGCGGAAGGATGGCAGCCGCGCAGCGAGGCGGATTTGCTGCTCTATTGCTACCGGGTTGCGGGCGCGGTGGGCTGCATGATGGCGGTGGCGATGGGCGTCGATCCGGACGATGAGGACACGCTCGACCGCGCGGCGGACCTGGGCATCGCATTCCAGCTCGCCAATATCGCCCGCGACCTGTCGGAGGATGACGCGATCGGC
The DNA here is from genome assembly GCF_003012815.1 of Allosphingosinicella vermicomposti. Taxonomy (GTDB): domain Bacteria; phylum Pseudomonadota; class Alphaproteobacteria; order Sphingomonadales; family Sphingomonadaceae; genus Allosphingosinicella; species Allosphingosinicella vermicomposti. The sequence goes on from NZ_PXYJ01000003.1 coordinate 216,429, forward strand.
CGCTGCTACCTGCCGCTCAACCTGCTTGCCGAATTCGACATTCCGCCGGGCGAGCATATGCGCCCGGCCTACCGTCAACGCATGGGCGTGGCGGCCGGGAGGCTGGCGGCGCTGGCCGGGCGGTTCGAGGCGTCGGCCCGCGTCGGCGCCCGCCATCTGCCCTTCCGATCGCGCTGGGCGGTGCTGTCTGCCGCGAATATTTACGGAGCGATCGGCCGGAAAGTGGCGCGGCGCGGGGCCCATGCCTGGGATTATCGGGTGGTGATCGGCAAGGCGGATAAATTGCGCCATGCTGCCGCTGCTTTTCGGGAGGCGTCGTTACCAGGGCGGGACGAGGTGAGCCGCTCTGGGCTTTGGACGCGGCCGAAGGATTAGGATGACGATCGCCAGCGTTAATCGAGGCGCTTCGAACTCTTAAAGCTCCCTTCGCTCGACCCCTCTGTCCAATATCTCCCCCAAAGGGGGGGAAAGGCTTGTTTTTGGTGCTCTGATTTGAGCGCTCTGGCTTGCGGCAAGCTGCCCCTTCAGCACATCGGCACGCGGTGCCCATAGGAAGCCGAAGCTTACCGAGCCATGCTTGTTTTCCGTCGCGTGGTGGAGGCGGTGGGCCTGCACGATCCGCTTCATGTAACGGGAGCGCGGCACATAGCCGTGCGGCAGGCGCTTGTGGACGATGACGTCATGGAAACCGAAATAGATGGCACCATAAGCCGCAATCCCCGCGCCCATCCATGTCGCCCAATCGCCCCACCCCAGCTGCACGCCGCCAAGCAAGAAGAGGATCGAGGGAAGAGCGAAGATCACCGCGTAGAGATCATTGGCCTCGAACGGGCCGGTGCGCGGGCGGTGGTGGCTGGCGTGAAGGAACCAGCCGGGCCCATGCATCACCCAGCGGTGGGCGGCATAAGCGACGCCTTCCATCATCGCGATGGTGGCGAGGAAGACGGCGAAACCTGCGGGCCAGGACATGATGGTCATATAGGCGCTCAATGTGCGGCTGTCAGGCCGCAGGCCGGGCGGGGCTGGGTGCTTCCTCGACAGGCAACGGCGCCTGGGCCTGTCCGGTCCGCGGCTCGAGCAAAGCGGCGGTCTCAATCGTGTCGAGCGCGCGGCGGGCCGCTACGTAGCGCCGGGCGTCGGCGATCCAATCCGTAGCCGCGCCATGACCGGGAATGCGCAGGATTTCGGCAAGCGCGACGTCCACCTGCCCGGCTGCCAACCGGTCCGTCGCGCGCGCGACGCGTTCGGCGGGCACGGTGGAGGGCGTGCCTTCCTTGCGGACGGTGATGAGGCTGCCCAGTTCAACTTTGAAAGCGGTCCACCAATCCCGCTCCGTCCCCGCGCCCGCAAGGGTGGGGCTCACGGCCTGCAGGCCTTCCTGCAATTCCTGAAGCGTGATCGGTTCGCGCGCAGCGCTGATGATCGTGCCGACCGCCTGGGGCTGCGTCGCCGCGAAACGCTGGCGGAGCAGGCCTTCGATATAACCCAAAGCCACGCCGCGATCGAGCGCGCGGCGGGCGGCAAAGGCGACGAGCAGGCCTTCGGCCCGGTCGGCATTGCCGACGGCAGCCTGGCTTTGATTGGCGATTTCGGACAGGCGCTGTTCGAGGATGCTCACCCGGCGCGACACTTCGGGATCGACGATCGCCACGCTAGCGGGCGGCGTTGCAGCCTGAGGAGCGGCGGCGGGGGGCGGAGCGGCATCGCGCGGGCCGATACCCAGATAGCGGGCGCCATCCTGCCACTGGGTGAGAATCCACGCCATCGCGGCCAGGCCGACCAGGAAGGCGAAGAGGGGAAGCAGCCACAAGGCGGTGCGGCCCCGGCGGCGCTGCACGGGGGCCGGGGCGATTGCGGGCTCGAAAGCGGGTTCAGTCATGTCCATCGCCGTCAATCCTTATCCGTCGCGATCCGCGCCGCAAGCGCCAGCAACATTTCATCGCGCGGCCCCAACGCGGTGTCGACCCGCTGCCAGCCCCCGCCAGCTGCGGCTGCCGCTGCCCGGCTGATCGCGGCGATCCGTATCGTATCGCGCGAAATGCCCGCATCATCCACCAATTTCGCGAACACAGCGCCCGCGCGCGGCGAATGGATCAGCGCCAAGGCGCCGCTTTCCAATGCCTGGGCAGCATCGGACGGAAGCTGGCTTGCCGCATCGGACGTGTAGACGGGCACATGGATGACACCCTTGCGCTCCATCTGGATATGGTCGCGACCGCAGAGGTGGAGCAGGTGCATATTGCCGCGAATGCCGCGCAGCAGCACTTCGACTCCTGCCGGTCCGACACTCACATCTTCAAAACCAGCTGCCCGCGCCGCGTCTGCGGTTGCCTCGCCCACGGCGTGAACTGGAAGGCCGTGATAAAGCGCCAAATGTGGGCCGGCGAGGCGAACGGCATTGGCGCTGGTTAGGAGCAGCGCATCAAAGGCGGCAGGATCCTTGGGTTCCCAATCGAGCGGACGAACGATGAAGAGCGGCGCGACCACCGGCTCGAGGCCCAGAGCCCGCGCTTTTTCGGCGCTCGCCGTCGCTCCGGGCTGGGGCCGGAGCAGGAGTATGAGGCGGCTCACCCGGCGAACAAGGCGCGCAGGGCCGGGCTCGCCCGATCGAGGAGCAAGGCGGCGAGGCGGCCGGGAGCGCCTTCATCGTCGGGTGTGAAGAGGATTTCGCCCGCCTGCCGTTCGCGCCCGTCACTGGTGAGGATTTCGGCGCGGAGCAGGATGTCGTCCCCATTCAGTGTCGCAAGCGCGGCGATGGGGGAATGACAGGTGCCGCCCAGCGCCTCGAGCAGGCGCCGCTCGGCCCAAACGCAGAGGCTGGTCGGTGCATGGTCTACCGCCGCGACCAGATCGCGCACCGCATTGTTGCCGGTGCGCACTTCGATGCCCACCGCGCCCTGCGAAGGGGCGGGCAGCATCTCGTCGATCGCGACGCCCGCTTGCACATCGAGCCGGTCGAGCCCGGCGGCAGCGAGCAATGTGGCATCGGCGTCGCCCGCACCGATCTTGCCGAGCCGGGTCGCGACATTGCCGCGAATGGAGACGATCTGGAGGTCCGGCCGCCGCGCCAACAATTGCGCGGCCCGGCGCGGAGAGGAGGTGCCGACCACCGCACCGTTCGGCAGCGCGTCGAGGCTTGCCGCGCCGATCAGCCGGTCGCGCACGTCGGCGCGCGGCAGCATCGCGGCGATGCGAAAGGCATCGGGCCGGATCGTTTCGACATCCTTCATCGAGTGGACGGACAGGTCGGTGCGCCCGTCGAGGAGGCAGCGGTCCAACTCCTTCGTCCACAGCGCCTTGCCGCCGACTTCGGCGAGCGGGCGATCCTGAATGATGTCGCCGGTCGTCGTGATCGGCACGATTTCGATGTCGGCGTCGGAGAGGCCATGCGCGGCCTTCAGCGCTGCCGCCGCCATATGGGCCTGAGCAAGCGCGAGCGGCGATCCGCGGGTTCCGATGCAAAGGGGCCGGTTCATCGCCGCACCTGCTAGCCGCAATGACACTTGAGGGTCAAACGGCGCGCGGGATTCCGGGCATGCCGTGACGCGTGTCAAGCCGGACAAGCGCGGCGGAAGGAAAGAAATCGGCTTAAGGCCGCCTTGGTGAGGTGACCCGCAGACGAAACGTTCGGGCCGCTAGTTTCCTGCTTTGGCACGAACACATTATCGTGAAAGAAAATTAGCGATCGGCGTAAGATCGTAACCGGCCTCTGCGGCTTTCCGTATGATCTCCGCGCCATTGTCGCCCGCCTCGGCCCGTGCCAACGCCCACAGGAAGGTCGAGCGCGTGCCTGATCGGCAGAAAGCCAGCACAGGCTCCTCGGCTGATCCAAGAGCCTCGCCCATTGCGGCCACCTGATCTGCCGAAAAGCCGCCCGCGACCGGAATGTGCCGATAGGCGATCCCCGCCGAATCCGCCGCAGCCTCGATCTCGGCGGCTGAAGGCTGGCCAAATTCCTCCCCGTCCGGACGATTGTTGACGATCATCGTCACGCCCTGCGCGGCGATGGCGGGCACATCCTCCGGCCGGATCTGTCCGGCCACGGACAGGCTGTCGTCGATCTTCCTCATTGATGGTCCCTCACAACCGCGACGAACGCCGCGCCATATTTGTCGAGCTTCGCGGCGCCCACACCCGATATGCGCGACAGCGCTTCGAGGCTTGTCGGCTTCAATTCGGTCATCTCGCGAAGTGTGCTGTCGTGGAAGATGACATAGGGCGGCACGTCCTGCTCCTTAGCCAGGTCGCGGCGGCAGGCGCGCAGGGCCTCGAACAAAGGATCGTGCGGATAGTCCGCCGCATCGCGTTTATTGCGCCGCCGCTCCTTCTTGGGCGGCAGGACGATCTCCACCGCCTCCTCACCCTTAAGGATCGGGCGGGCGCCGGGCCCGAAGGAAAGGCCGCCATAGGCGTCGGCGCGCAGGGCATCGCGCGCCATCAACGCGCGCGCAACCGGCTTGATGAGCGGAAGCTCCTCCTCGCCCGCGATGCCGAAGACGCTCAGGCGATGATGGGCGAAATTGTGGATCTTGTCGGTTTCCTTGCCCGCCAGCACGTCGGCGAGATGACCAAGGCCGAAGCGCATTTCGGTGCGGAAGGCGGCGGACAGCAATTTGCGGGCAATCTCGGTCGCATCCACCGCCTGCGGCGGCTCCAAGCAATTGTCGCAATTGCCGCAGCGTTCGGACGGCGTCTCGCCAAAATGGCGGAGCAGGATCGCGCGGCGGCATCCGGCGGCCTCGACCAATGCGCCCATCGCGTTGAGGCGCTGCCGTTCGCTCCCACGCCGGTCCTCCGGCACTTCGCTTTCGACGCGGGCACGGGCGCGAGAAAAGTCCTCGGCGCCCCAGAAGAGATGCGCTTCCGATGGCTCCCCGTCGCGGCCCGCGCGTCCGGTTTCCTGATAATAAGCCTCGATCGATTTGGGCAGGCCCGCATGGGCGACGAAGCGCACGTCGGGCTTATCGATGCCCATGCCAAAGGCGATGGTCGCGACCATCACCATATCCTCGCTCGACACGAAGGCCGCCTGCGCCCGCGCGCGAACCTGCGGATCAAGGCCTGCATGATAGACACCGGCCGGACGCCGCGTCTTGCCGATCTGCGCGGCGATCTTTTCAGCGGCCGCGCGCGTCGGCGCATAGACGATGCCCGCCCCCGGCTGATTGGCCAGCAAGGCATGGAGCTGACCAGACAAGCCGTCGCGTGGGCGGATATGATAGCGGATGTTCGGCCGGTCGAAGCCCGCGACGATCAGCCCGTCGTCGGGAATGCCGAGCTGGTGGAGAATATCCTCCCGCGTCTGCCGATCCGCCGTCGCGGTGAGTGCGAGGCGCGGCACGCCTGGAAAGCGATCGAGCAAGGGCCGAAGCAACCGGTAGTCCGGCCGGAAATCATGCCCCCATTCGCTGACGCAATGCGCTTCGTCGATCGCGATCAGCGACAAGGGCACCTGGGCGATCAGATTGCGGAAACTTTCGCTCGAAGCCCGCTCCGGCGCGGCATAAAGAAGGTCGAGCTCGCCCGCACGAAACCGCGCGAGCGTCTCCTGCCGATTATCGTCGGCGGAGGTCAGCGAAGCGGCGCGAATGCCGAACGCATCTGCAGACCGTATCTGATCGTGCATCAAAGCAATGAGCGGGGAAATGACAAGCGCGGTGCCCTCTCGCGCCAGCGCCGGAACCTGATAGCAGAGCGACTTGCCCGCCCCGGTCGGCATCACCGCAAGTGTATGCTGCCCCGCCATGACCCGGTCCACCACCTGGGCCTGAACGCCGCGAAAGCCCGCGAATCCGAAGGTCGTGTGGAGAATGTCGAGAGGATCGTGCACCTCGAGGCTCTAGCCGCTCGGGCGGCGGCCCTCAAGGCAAGAAGCCTTTCCAATGTTCCCCTTTCATTCTAATGTGACGCCATGGTCAGCCTTCCCGATTCCTGCTTTGCCGATGCGCCGCTTGTGGCGCAGGATGTGGCGCGCGGCGTGTCGCGCCTCTTTTTCCGGCAGGATCTTCACGCTTTGTGCGAAGTGCCGCTTCCCAACGGGCGGCGGGCGGACATGATGGCGATCGACGGCAAGGGGATGATCACCATCGTCGAGATCAAGGTGTCGCGCGCCGATCTACTCGGCGACTGCAAATGGCCGGATTATCTGGACTATTGCGACCGCTTTTTCTGGGCGGTGCCGCAGGGCTTCGCGCTCGATCCCTTCGATGGTGAAGGCTGCGGGCAGGATTTGTCGGGCCTCATTATCGCCGACCGCTACGATGCGGCCGTCGTCCGGGAGGCGCCAATCCAGATGCTCGCCCCGGCGCGGCGCAAGGCCGAAACCCTGCGCTTCGCCCGCCGCGCTGCCCTCCGCGTCATGGGCGGCATGGATCCAGGATTGGGCGGCCTGGACTAATTCCCCGTCATTGCGAGGAGCGAAGCGACGAAACAATCCACTTCGCCGCCAGATTCAGTGTCGCTGGATTGCTTCGCGCTGCTCGCAATGACGACACCTCAGAATTTCGGGCCGACAAATTCCTTCGCGGGCTTGGCCGGCTGCTCCATGATCTTCAATACCGCTTCGGCGCGTGGATCCTGCCGGGCGTAATCGAGCGCATTATAGCCCGCGATCCGATCACCGATCTTGGGATTGGCCCCCGCTTCCACCAACATGCGCACCATGTTGGCGTCGCGGCGCTGCACGGCCAGGATCAGCGGCGTCTGGCCGCGATTATCCTGCACATTCACATTGGCCTTGCGCGCGATCAGGATTTCCGCGCCTGCCGTCCAGCCCATCTGCGCCGCGAGCGTCAGCGCGGTGTCGCCTTGTCCCGATTGCATGTCGGCGCGCGCACCCTTTCCAAGAAGGTAGCTCAGCCAGCGGCCATCGCGCTTCTTCACGACCTCGTGAATCGCAGCCTCGCCGCTCGTCGGATCCTTGTACAGAAGGACGGTGGAGCCCGGCGCGTCGATCAGGTCCGCCGCCTTCGTCCCGTCATTGTCGCGCACGGCCTTCAAAAAGGTATAGCCGTCCGACATGCGCTGCGCCGCCACCGGAGTGGATAGGGTTATCGCGCCCGCCATCGCCGCCAGGATCAGAGACCTTACCGCCTTCATCGCCAATATTCCCCGCACAAATGATGCTTGATCGCAGCCCCTTAGCAAAGCATGGCTGGAGGGGCCATGAACGGAATCCAAAAAACGCGCCTTTCCGCCGCCCTGTTGCTGGCCGCCCTCACTTTCACCGGCTGTTCCAAGCCGCAGGAGATGCCGCCACTGGCGGGCGCCGCGATCGGTGGACCATTCCAACTTACCGACCAGGACGGCAAGGCCGTGACCGACAGGGATTTTACCGGCCAGTATCGCATCGTCTATTTCGGCTACAGCTTCTGCCCGGACGTCTGCCCGGTCGACCTCCAGCATATCGCGCAAGGCTATGCCAAGTTCGAAAAGACCGACCCCAGCAAGGCAAAGAAGGTGCGCCCCATCTTCATCAGCGTCGATCCGGAGCGCGATACGCCCGCCGTGCTGAAGCAATATGTCGCCGCCTTCCATCCCCGCCTCGTCGGTCTCACCGGCACGCCCGATCAGCTCAAGGCCGTCGCCAAGGCGTACGGCGTCTATTACCAGCGTCGCGACGTTGAGGGCGCGAGCGAATATCTGATGGATCACAGCCGCTCGGCCGTCCTGTTCGGGCCGGACGGGTCGCCTATCGCGCTCATCCCCCAGGATCAGGGGGCCGATGCCGTCGCGGCGGAGTTGCAGCGCTGGGTGATATGAGCGAACGCTTCTGGGAAAAGCCGATCGGCGAGCTCTCCCGTGCGGAATGGGAAGCGCTTTGTGACGGCTGCGGCAAATGCTGCCTTCACAAGCTCGAGGACGATGAAACGGGCGAGGTGCATCACACCAATGTCGCTTGCCGCCTACTTGATCGCCGCAACGGACGCTGCACCCATTATAAAGGCCGCCACGCATTCGTTCCCGATTGCGTGCGGCTGACGCCCGCCAAGATCGCGAGCATGGATTGGCTCCCCTCCACCTGCGCCTATCGCCTGCGCGCGGCGGGCGGGCCGCTGCCCGATTGGCATTATCTGGTGAGCGGCGACCGGGAGAGCGTCCATGCGGCCGGCATGTCGACGCGCGGCTGGACGGTGACGGAGGCCGATGTCGTCGATTTCGAACATCATCTGATCGACCGTGATCTTTAAAAAGGCGGCCACGCCCGTCCTTCCCGATGGCGTCACCCTCAAAGTTTCGGCCCGCGCCAAGGTGATGCGGCTGAAAGTCGACCACCGCACCGGAGGCGTCGTGCTGACGGTGCCGCGGCGCGTGTCGCAGGCCCGCGCGCTCGCCTGGGCGCAAAGCCAGAAGGACTGGATCGCCCGCGCCCGCGCCGCCATTCCCGACCGACAGCCGCTCGAACCCGGCATGCAGCTGCCCTTTCGCGGACGCGACCTCGTTATCCTTTGGGACGAAAAAGCCCCACGCATCCCTCATCTCATCGGCGACGCCATCCATCTCGGGGGGCCGCGCGACACGGTGGAGGCGCGCCTCCTGCGGTGGCTGCGGCAGGAAGCGCTCTGCATCTTGTCGGAGGAAACGCGTTTCTATGCCGTCAAGGCAGGCGTCGCGGTCACTCGGGTCGGCGTCGGTGATACGATCTCACGCTGGGGCAGCTGCTCCTCATCCGGCGCGATCCGCTATAGCTGGCGCCTGATCCTCGCGCCGGATTCAGTGCGGCGCGCGACCGTCGCGCATGAAGTGGCGCACCGCGTCCACATGAACCACGGTCCCGACTTCCACTCCCTTGTCGCGAAACTGTTCGAAGGCAATTCCGATGCCGCGCGCGATTGGCTGCGCAAGCACGGTGCGGGCCTGCATCGGATTGGGCGATAGTCCCCTAAAGCCCCTTCCCCTTGATGGGGGAGGCTGGGTGAGGGTGATCTACGACCGAGGGCACCGCTTCTTCCGGAAACATCACCCCCACCCCAACCCTCCCCCATCAAGGGGGAGGGAGTTAGGTCCGAGCCGTTCTGCCTATTGAGGCTGCGGCGCGGGCTGTCTTTGGCCCGGTGCGGGCGGAAGCGTGTCCTGCCGCAGCTGGCGCTGCGGCTGTGGCTGGCGGTTGGGCGCAGGCCGCTCCCGCCCGATGGCACGGTCCAGCCATTGCTGGTCGAGCCGTTCCTCGCCAGGCGGCGGCGCCTGTTCCTCTTCACCCCCGGGCTCTCTTGGCAGTGGCTGCTCCTGCCCTGGTTGCTGCGGGATCGGGTTGCCGTCCGGATCGACCATCATGAAATCTTCAGGCGCGCCGTACCAGCTTTCCGCGTCGGGCTCGGTCTGCCAGTCGGGCAGCGCAACCTGCACGTCGAACTGTTCGATCGGCCGCTTCGCTGTCGCCTGGATCATATAGTCGCGGAACGCGCGGGCCGGGGCGGTGCCGCCCTGAAGGCCCCCGACGGTCTTTGCATCGTCGCGGCCCATCCAAACACCGGTGGTCAGCCCGCTCGAAAAGCCGATAAACCAGCCGTCCTTGTTGGAGCTGGTCGTGCCGGTCTTGCCCGCCACCGGCCGCCCGATCTGCGCGGCGCGGCCGGTCCCGGTCATCACGGCGGACTGAAGAAGGTCCGTCATCTGCGCCGCGACCCAGGGCGCGACAAGCACGCGATTCTCGTCCGATTGGTGCTGATAGAGGACGGTGCCGTCGCTCAACGTTACCTTGGCAATGCCATAAGGCGTCACCGCCGCGCCCTTGCGCTGCACGGCGGCAAAGGCGCGCGTCATGTCGATGAGACGCACGTCCGACGTGCCGAGCACCATGGACGGGTGGGTATTGACCGGCGTCGTGATCCCGAAACGGCGCGCCATGTCGGCGATCGTGCCGAAGCCCACCTGCTGGCCGATCTGCGCCGACACGGTGTTCAAGGAGAGAGAAAAGGCGCCACGCAGCGAAATCGGCCCAGAGAAGCGGCGGCTATTGTTGCGCGGGCTCCAGCCGTTGATCGTCACCGGCTGGTCGGTCACCGTCGTGTCGGGCGTGTAGCCGGTCTCAAGCGCGGTCAGATAGACGAAGAGCTTGAAGGCCGAACCCGGCTGGCGCTGCGCTTGCGTCGCGCGATTGTAGATCGAATCGACATAATCCTTGCCCCCGATCATCGCCCGCACCGCCCCATCCCGGTCGAGCGAGACGAGCGCGCCCTGCGCGCCGGCAGGCGTATTGGCGTTGATCGCTTCGTCCGCCGCTTTCTGCATGGCGGGGTCAAGTGTCGTCCAGACCTCGATCGGGTCACCCGTCTCGTCGATCAGTGTATCGAGTTGCGGCAGCACCCAATCGGTGAAATATCGCACGCTATTCTGCTTCGCTGGGGCGACGAGCTTCACATCCGCCGGTTCGGCGGTAGCGGCCTGCGCCGCAGTAATCGCGCCGGACCTGACCATGAGGTCGAGAACGACGTTCGCCCGCTCCCGCGCCGCTTCGGCGTCAGCGGTCGGCGAATAATTGGACGGCGCTTTGACGAGGCCCGCGATGATCGCGGCTTCGGACACCGACATGTCCTCCGCACTATGGCCGAAGAACAAGCGGGATGCCGCGTCGATACCATAGGCGCCGCCGCCGAAATAGACGCGGTTCAAATAGAGTTCGAGGATCTGTTCCTTGGAAAAGCGCCGTTCCAGCGCCAGCGCCAGGATCGCCTCGCGAAGCTTGCGGGCATAGCTGCGCTTGCTGGTCAGAAAGACGTTGCGGGCCAGCTGCTGCGCGATGGTCGAAACGCCGCGCACGCCGCCGCCTTGCGTCACGCTGACCTGGATGCCGCGGACGATGCCGACGGGATCGACGCCGGGATGATACCAGAAGCGCCTGTCCTCCACCGCGATCATCGCATCGCGCATGACCGGCGGAATCTCGTCATAAGTGAGCCACTCGCCAAAGCTCGGCCCCATCGACACGAGCACGCTGCCGTCAGCCCCGCGCACCCGGATCATCTGCCCCAGATCGTCGCGGCGAACGAGCTGCTGGTAGGATGGAAGCTGGCTCATCGCGACTCCCACCGCGACGACAAGCGCGATCAGGGCGACGAGACCCGTATAGAGCCCGACTTTGAACGAGGTGACGAAAAACCGCTTCAGCGGCGAGGAAGCATTACCGGCCATTGGCGGCGGAGAATAAGGCGGGATGATGCAACGGACAAGCGGCGAGGCTGTCAGCATCCAAGATTGAACAACTCCTTATCCTCCTCGCTCATCTCAGGGTAATGGATTGGCTTGCCGCCAAAATATTTGGCGGCAGCTTGGTTTCGCCGGTAGAAAGACCACTCGTTCGGGCCGATTTCCTCGGGATAGATATAAGTCGCTTCAAAACGGCCATTTTTGACGAAATATTCGATTTCCTTCCAGGGCTTCTTATTCGTCTGCGCTTCCCACAATTCAAGCAAAGCGTCACCTAGGCGGTCCAAGTCTGGCTCGCGATAGAGGATATGGTTTCCGCGATCCTTGTATATGGAAGGAGCAACGTAAGCCCGTGCGACTTCAGCATAGAGCAAGGTGCCGTCCAGCGGATATTCCGTATCTTCAGCGAGAAGCTGGCCGATCAGATCAAGAAGCTCTTCCGTCCTATCTTTCGGCATTTTTCTGTCCCTCCGACCCATTGGGGAGATTCAAACTTTGTCCCATATCGTCAATCCAGAACCAAATATTGAGACCAGACGGACGCTGCGAACCCTTATGGAATACGGGCACGATCTTCACACGAACGCTTTTGCCGATCCGCTTCGCCCTGGCCCATTGCTCTTCAAGCCTACGATAATCGCCGCGATTGAATTTGGCGTCCTGCGCAAAATGATTGACCGCATCGGTCGGGCCATTGAAGCGACGCGCGATATAGTGGCCGCCATGATCGCCCGGACGCCTGTCAATCCCCCCTGCGGAGCGCTGTGCCGTTCGCGAACGGCCTTGATCGGCCTTGATCGAAATATCTCCCGACACGCGTCTTGTTCGGCCATCGCCGTCAATCTCGTAAAGGTAGCCGTTACGCAAAACGCTCCGCCAACGCCTTGAATCCTGTTGTGGGAAAGGCTGCCCTGCTCTTTGCACTTCCGGCCCGGAGAAAGACCCCTCTGATATAGAGACAAGAGCGCGGCCACTCGACGAAGGTGCGTTGGTGCTGGCTGATTGTCCCAGCTTCCGCTCGCACCTCCGCCTCCGAAACTGCCTCCGCCTCGAACGATTTGACTATTTTGATCAGCGCGGCGCGGGGTAAGCGCATCCCTATAGACGCGATATCGCGCCTCGATTGCCTTCCGGCGGGCTGGGACATGGCCATATTTGGCGAGCTCGGCGGCTTTCCACGCGTCCGCTTCCTCCAAGCTCGCGATCGGACGCCTTTTTGGGTCGCCAATATAGGCGACCGAAACGGACGAGCCTTGTTCGAACCCCCGTTTGCCGCTGCCCTGGGCAAAGTAATGCCCCATGCCGGTAAAGGTGAATCTGCCGGTTTCAGGGTCATGCCAAGCGTTGAATTTGAGTTCGACGCCGTCAGCGTCTTTCGGCCACCGCCCGGTTCTTAGCCAGACGGAGAAGCTCCGCCGCGTCTGCTGTTCTGAGATGCCCACAAAGCCCCCGCTTCCAAAGGGCGAGAACATTTGAGCAACATTTTCCTACAAGTCAACAGATACAGAGCGCGGGCAATATATGCCTGCAGCCGATCCACGCTCTATCTGGAAGGGAAATGGTGCGGTCGAGAAGACTCGAACTTCCACGGCCTTTCGGCCACAACGACCTCAACGTTGCGCGTCTACCAGTTCCGCCACGACCGCACATTTCTAAAGGTTACCGCCGGTCACCCGGCGTCCGGTAGGCCCGCGCCTCTAGCAAAGGTCTTTCAGGGACGCAACGTGCTTATTTTCACTTCTCGTCATTGCGAGGAGCGTGAGCGACGCGGCGGTCCATTGGCACCGGGCGAGGCCGTGGGATGGATTGCTTCGCTGCGCTCGCAATGACGACGGTGAGCGATCAATAAAGGAACATCGGCATGCCCTCGACGCGGAGCAGGCGGGCACGGTAGCGCTCGGCGTCGTAGAGGCTCGCGACGTCCACCGATTTTGTCGCGCTGAGCAATGTATCGATCGGCACATGGCTGTAATTGCCGCCGATCAGCGCCAGCATCCGGCCGCTTGTCCCCTTTTGAAGGAGCTGGATGGCAAGGCCGCCGAACGCGAATCCCACCATCCGGTCCATCGCATCGGGTTCGCCCGCGCGCATCAGATAGGCGAGTTCCTGCACCACCGTGCCGATGCCGGTCTGCTGCTCGATCTGCCGGGCAAGGCGCTGGCCGACCGCGACCTTGCCGCGCTTCGTGTTCGATTTGGCAAGATCGCTATCGTCCCAATCCGCGTCGGTCGACAGACGCGCGCCTTCCGATATCACGCAAACGGCGTAATTGGACGGCCGCGACTTGCGATCCTCGACCAGCAGCGGAAGGAGTATGTCGAGATCGGCCGGGACTTCCGAAATGACGGTGCGGTCGACCTGGGCGAGGAAGCCCGACAGCAAGGCCGTTTCGCCGCTCCGCCGCCCGAAAAGCTCGATGACGGCGATCCGCTCATGGCTTTCCGTGGTGGTGCGAAGCGCATTGATCGCCTCGACCGACCGGCTGACCGCGGTCGAAAAGCCGATGCAGTAATCGGTGCCGAAAACGTCATTGTCCATCGTCTTGGGGATGGAGATGACGGGAAAGCCCCGCCCGGACAGATGCGCCGAAAAACGCAGCGTCCCATCGCCGCCCAATGTGATGAGCGCGTCGATGCCGAGCGCATTCAGCACGCAAAGGACGTGATCAGTGCGGTCCCCTTCCTTCACCGTGCGCGGATCGGTGCGCGATGTGTGGAGGATGGTGCCGCCCAGCCGGTCGATGCCGCGCACTGCTTCCCGGTCGAGGCGATAGGTGAAGGCGTCGATACTTGCGGGATCGCCCGGATCGATGCTCAGGAACCCTTCCCAGCCGCGCCGGAAGCCGGTCACCTGCCAGCCAAGGTCGATCGCCGAAAGGACGATGGAGCGGATGCAGGGGTTGAGGCCCGGTACGTCGCCGCCGCCGGTGAGGATGCCGATCCGCATCAGATCGCCTGCCTAAAGACGATCAGGACAAAGCCCCGAAACGCAAGTGAAGCTCGCGACCCGATGGGGGCACATCCACTTCGGCGCTGTTGAACGTCGCGCTCTGTTTCGGGCGGAGCTGCTGGACGGGCGCGGAGATCGCCCAATCATAGACGACCCGGCCCTGCGCATCGCGAAGCTCGGCCAGGATTTGCGGCACCTTCTGCACGTCGTCGGTCGGATTGACGATGCGGCCGGACACGGTGAGCAGTTCGTTGCCGCTTTCCATCATCCGCCGTTCGGGATCCTTCGACCATTCGATTTCGAGAGCGCTGCTGCTTGCGCTGGCAAGCGGGAGGGCCTTGCCCTCGCCATAATAAACCCAGGCCACAACGGCCGCGAGCAGGATCGTGGCAAGCGCGATTGCGCCCCAGATCCATTTGCGCGCGCTGCTCTTGGGCGCCCCGACCTCCATGTCGGTGAGCGACGCGCGGGAGAAACGCTCGGGCTCTTCGACCGCAGCCTGCGGCAAAGCCGGTGAAATCACCGCCGCCGCGATCGGATCGGGCTGCGGCGCGATTTCCGCAACCGGCTCGGCCTCTACAGCCGCTGGCGGCGCGGCCTCGACCGGCGCAGCGGGCTCCGCCTCGGCTTCCGGCGCCGGGGGCGGCGGTTCCTGGAACCAGCCATGCTTGCACGAAGCGCAGCGCACCTGCCGGCCGGTCGGGCCGACGGCGCTGTCCGGGACAACATAGCGTGTCTTGCAGGCAGGGCAGGTCAGGATCATGTCGGCGCCATCCCCGAAAAGTGTCGATACTGTGCGAATCTAAACACGTTAACGGCGGCCCATGCAAGCGGCACGATGCGAAAGACGCGCTGGCGGGCGCTTTACCTACGCCCCTTGGCCGTGCGATGGCCTTCACGAAGGGCGCTGATGAGCGGGGACGGACAAGCGGGCGATGGCCAACGGCATCGTGAAATTCGAACATGTGGGCCTGCGCTACGGCATGGGCGCCGAAGTGCTGTCCGACTTGAGCTTCTCCCTGCGCGAAGGCGGCTTCTATTTCCTCACCGGCCCGTCTGGCGCGGGCAAGACGTCGCTCCTGAAGCTCCTCTATCTCGCGCAAGCGCCGAGCCGTGGTGCCATCCGCCTGTTCGGCGAAGAGCTGGGCGCGCTTCACCGCCGCGATCTTCCCGCGCTCCGCCGCAAGATCGGCGTCGTCTTTCAGGATTTCCGCCTCGCCGGGCATCTCTCGGCCTTCGATAATGTCGCGCTGCCGCTCCGCATTGCGGGCGTGGATGAGGCGGAAGTCAAAAGCAGCGTCGGCGAAATGCTCGATTGGGCGGGGCTTGCCGACCGTGCCTCGGCCCGACCCGCGACCCTTTCGGGCGGCGAGCAGCAGCGCGTCGCCATCGCCCGCGCCGTGATCGGCCGTCCGAGCCTGCTCATCGCCGACGAGCCCACCGGCAATGTCGATCCCGACATGGCGGCGCGCCTGCTCGGCCTGTTCGACGCACTGAACAAGATCGGCACGACAGTGGTCATCGCTACCCACGATCTCCACCTCCTTTCCCGCTTGCCGGGCGCCGAGATCATGCGCCTCGGCAAAGGGCGGCTCGCCGACCCGACGGGCGCGCTGCGCTATCCGCCGAAGCGGGCTTTGTCATGAACCGCGCCGGGCGCATTGGTGGGGAAGGACGTCTGCTCGCGGGCGGGGGGCTGCTTGGGCCCATGCCGTGGATCATCGCGGTGATGATGCTGCTCACCATCCTTGCCGCCGCCGCCAGCATCGGCCTTGCCCGCATGGCCGACCGGCTCGGCTCGGGCCGTTCGCTCAGCGTGGAAATCGCCAATGCCGATCCGGCCGCGCGGGCGCGGGATGCGGAGGCTGTCCTCGCGATCCTGTCGCGAACGCCCGGGATCAGCGATGCCCGCCGCGTACCGGATACCGAAATCGCCGCCGCGCTCGAACCCTGGCTTGGCGACGTGAAGGATGCCGATATCCCCCTGCCCGCGATTGTGGAGGCGGAGAGCGGTGGCGATCTCACAAGGCTGCGGCGCGAAATCGCCGCGCGCGTTCCCGACGCGAAATTGACAACCAGCGCCGACTGGCTTGCCCCGCTTGCCAATCTCGTATCCGCCCTCCGGCTTGCCGCGGCGGGCCTTCTTCTCCTGATGCTGTGTGCCGCCACGGCCGTCGTGACGCTCGCCGCGCGGGCCGCGCTCGATCTCCACCGGCCGACGATCGATCTTCTCCACCTGATTGGCGCCACGGACGGTCAGATCGCGCGGCTGGTTGAGCGCCGCATCGCCCGCGATACATTGTGGGGCGGGCTCGCCGGCGGCCTCGGCGGCGCCTTGCTTCTCCTCTTCGTCGGGCAGCCTCTCGCGGCACTGGGCTCGGAACTGGCCGGGGCGGCCGCAAGGCCCGATCCACTGTGGCCCGCACTCCTCTTTATCCCGCCGCTTTTCGCCCTCTTCGCGATGCTGGTTGCCCGCCTCACCATTTTCCGGGCATTGAAGGCGACCCTATGATTAGCCGCCTCCTCTCCTTCCTTTTGCTCCTTTATGTGCTCGGCTACGCGCTCTTCGTTGTCCTTTTGCCGAAGCCGGCGGGCCTGGATCGCACCGACGGCATCGTCGTGCTGACCGGCGGGCCGGGGCGCGTCGCGCGCGGCATCGACCTCATCGATGGGAAGCGCGCCGATCGAATGCTGATTTCCGGCGTGGAGCGCAGCGTCCGGCCGGTCGAGCTCGCCGCCGAATATGACGCCGATATCGCTTTGTTCGATTGCTGCATCGATCTTGGCCGGGAATCGATCGATACGCGCTCCAATGCCACCGAAACCGCGCGCTGGCTAAAGCGGCATGACGTGAAGACCGTGCGCCTCATCACCAACGACTGGCACATGCCGCGCGCGCGCCTCGAATTGTCGCTGGAAGTGCCGGATGAGGTGGAGATTATCAGCGACGCGGTGCCCGGAAAGGCGAGCTTCCGGCAATTGTTTAAGGAATATAACAAATATCTGCTGCGCTACGCCGCCGTGATGGTCGGTATCTGATGGACGCGATCCGGTCCGCGCTCTTCGCGCTGTTCTTCTATCCCGGCACTGCATTCTACGTGGCCCTAACCTTTCTGTCCGGTTTTGCGGGGCGTGAGCCCCTGATCCGCGCCGTCCTCGGATGGGCGCGCTACCATCGCTGGTGCGCGGCAACATTCCTTGGTGTTCGTTCGCGCCGGGAAGGGTTCACGCCCGAAGGGCCGATGCTCATCGCGGCGAAGCATCAGTCGATGTTCGAGACAGTCGAATTCCTGCTGTTGCTCGATCGCCCCGCGGTCGTGCTCAAAAAGGAACTGTCCGACATACCCGGCTGGGGTTGGGCGGCCCGCGCCTTCGGCACGATCCCCGTCGACCGCGACGGCGGCGCCACGGCGCTGCGCCGGATGCTGAAAGCAGCGCAAGCGGCGATCGCGGAAGGCCGCCCGATCCTCATCTTCCCCGAAGGCACACGCGTCGCGCCCGGCGAGCAGCCGCCGCTCGCCGCAGGCTTTTCGGGCCTTTACAAGGCACTCGGTCTGCCGGTCGTGCCCGTGGCGCTAGACGCGGGCCGCATCTGGCCCAAGGGTCGGTTCGTGAAGCATCCGGGCGACGTGCGCTTCGTCTTCCACGATCCCATCCCGCCCGGCCTCCCTCGCAAGGAGGTGGAGGCGCGGGTCCACGCCGCGATCAACAGTTTGGAAGCATAATTCTCTCTCCCCTTCAGGGGAGAAAGCTAGGCCCTCAGCGTCGCCCCAACCTTTGCCGCAGCGGCAACTACCTTGTCGGAAATCGCCTTCAGCTCTTCGTCGGTGAAGCTCTTCTCGCCCGGCTGCAGCGTCACTTCGATCGCGAGGGATTTCTGCCCCTCCGGCACGCCCTGGCCGCTAAATAGGTCGAACAGCGACACGGCCATGATCGCCCCCTTGTCCGCCCCCTTCACGGCGCGGAGCAGGATGTCGGCCTTCATGTCCCCCGGCACCAGGAAGGCGAAATCGCGCGTCACGGCTTGGAGGGCGGGCGGCGCATAAGCGCTCTTCATCCGTCCGCTCGCCCGCTTGGCGGGCAGAGCGTCGAGGAAGATTTCGCCCGCCACCACCGGCCCCGAAAGATCGAAGGCCTTCAGCGTGGAGGGATGCAGCTCGCCAAATTCGGCCAGCGCATTCTTGGGCCCAAGGCAGAAGCGCGCGGCTCGGCCCGGATGATAGATGCCCGACGCGCCGTCCAGCACCTGCAAATTCTCGACCGGCGCACCGGCAGCGGCAAGGATCGCGGCGACTTCGGCCTTGGCGTCATAGGCATCGAAGCCCTGCGCCTTTCCGGTCCGCCAATCGCGCGCCAACCGATCGCCCGCCAGCACCACGGCCAAGGTCGGATGCTCGCCTTCCGCCAGATAACGCCGCCCGACCTCGAACAATCGCACGCTGCCCGCGCCCCGCGCCATGTTGCGGCGCGCGGCGGCAAGGAGGCCGGGGAGGAGCGAGGGCCGCATCGCCTTCATTTCCTCGCTGATCGGATTGTCGAGGATCCAGGCGCTTCCGCCGAACGGCGCGGCCTCGGCTTCCGAAACGAAGCTCCACGTCACCGCTTCATTGAGCCCGCGCGCGGCGGCGGTGCGGCGCACCTTTCGTTCCAGCAATTGCGCCGGCGTTGCGGTGGGCTTGGCGACGCCCGGATCGCAAGGGAGCGGCGTCACCGGCACCTTGTCGATGCCTTCGATGCGGATCACTTCTTCGACGAGATCGGCCTGTCCTTCGACGTCGCGGCGCCAGCTCGGCACCGTTACCCGCCAGTCGCCCGACACGGTGAAGCCCAGCGATTCAAGGATCGCCTTCTGCCGATCCGGCGCGATGGCGAGCCCGCCAAGCGCTTCGGCGCGGGCGGTGTCGTAGGCGATGGTGGGCGGCGCTGTCGGCGGACTGCCCGCCCGCGTCACTTCACTCGCCTTACCGCCGCACAAAGCCTGGACGAGCAACGTCGCGACCGTCAGGCCGTCCTCGAGGAACGCCGGATCGACCCCGCGCTCGAAACGCTGGCGCGCGTCGCTGGTCAGCGTCAGTTTCTGGCCCGTCCGCGCGATATGGTCGGGATCGAAATAGGCGCATTCGATCAGCACGTCGGTGGTGCCTTCCGACACGCCCGAATGCTCGCCGCCCATGATGCCGCCGATGTCGTGCACCTGGGCGTCGTCGGCGATGACGGTCATCGTCTCGTCGAGCGTATAGGTCTTGCCGTTCAGGGCCAGCACCTGCTCGCCCGCCTTGGCCTTCCGCGCGGCAAGCCCGCCTTGAAGCGTCGCCATGTCATAGACGTGGAGCGGGCGGCCCAGGTCGAACATCACGAAATTAGTGATGTCGACCAGCGCCGAAATCGGCTTTTGCCCAATGGCCTTTAACCGCCGCGTCATCCATTCCGGCGCCTCGCCATTGGTCACGCCCGAAACCGTGCGGCCGAAGAAAGCGGGGCAGCCCGCCTCATCCTGCGTCGCCACATTCGGCCCCGCGCCTTCGCCCGCGACCGGCTGCAGCTCGATCCGCTGGCCAAGATCGCTTACCGACAAATCACCGGCCTTGGCGCCCGCAGGCGCATAGACATCGGCGAGCGGCTTCAGGCGTCCGATGCCCGTCGCGGCGAGATCGCGCGCAATGCCGCGCACGCCCATGCAATCCTGCTTGTTGGGCGTGATCGACACGTCGATGACCGGATCGTCGAGCCCGGCCCAGCGGGCATAATTCTCGCCCGTGGGTGCGTCCTGCGGAAGCTCGATAATGCCCTCATGCGCATCGCCCAGCTCCAGCTCGCGCACCGAACACATCATGCCCTTGGATTCCACGCCCCGGATCGCGGCGACCTTCAGCGTGATGTCGCTGCCCGGCACATAGGCGCCCGGCGGCCCGAACACGCCTTTCAGGCCCGCCCGCGCATTGGGCGCGCCGCAGACGACCTGAACCGGCGCGCCTTCGCCCGTATCGACGGACAGCACCTGCAATTTATCGGCCTGCGGATGGCGCTCGGCGGTCAGCACATGGCCGACGACAAACGGCGCCAGTTTCTCCGCCGGATTTTCAACTCCTTCGACCTCGAGGCCGATTTGGGTGAGAGTTTCCAAAATGGTGTCGAGGCTCGCATCCGTCTCCAGATGCTCTTTCAGCCAGCTAAGCGTAAACTTCATGCGCCCACTCCTCCGCTCAAAGTGGGGGCATCAAGGCTCGCAAAGCCATAATGGCGCAGCCAGCGCAGGTCGCCGTCGAAGAAGGCGCGCAGATCGTCCATGCCATATTTCAGCATGGCGAGGCGATCGATGCCGCAACCGAAGGCAAAGCCCTGCCACTCATTGGGGTCGAGCCCGCAGGCTTCGATGACCTTGGGGTGGACCATCCCGCTGCCCAGCACCTCCATCCAGCCTTCAGACCCGCCGATTACGCGACGGCCCTTCTCGATCGAATAGCCCACGTCCACCTCCGCCGACGGCTCGGTGAAGGGAAAATAGGACGGGCGCAGGCGCAGGACGATGTCGTCGCGCTCGAAGAATGCCTTCAAGAAGGTTTCCAGCGTCCATTTGAGGTGCCCCATATGGATGCCGCGATCGATGACCAGGCCTTCGACCTGATGGAACATCGGCGTGTGCGTCGCGTCGCTGTCGGACCGGTAGGTGCGGCCCGGCGCGATGATGCGGATCGGCGGCTCCTGTGACGTCATCGTCCGGATTTGAACGGGCGAGGTGTGCGTGCGCAGCAGCATGCGCTTGCCTTCCCGGTCCTTGTCCGCACCGAAATAGAAAGTGTCGTGCATCGCGCGCGCCGGATGGCTTTCCGGAATGTTGAGCGCGGTGAAATTGTGCCAGTCGTCCTCGATCTCCGGACCCGTCGCGACGGAAAAGCCCAGGTCCGCAAAGATTTCGGCGAGTTCGTCCATCACCTGGGACACCGGGTGGACGCTTCCCTGCGGCGCGGGCTGCGCGGGCAGGGTCATGTCCAGCGTTTCGGTGGCGAGGCGACGGTCGAGTTCCGCCCGCTCGAGCGCTTCCTTACGCGCGGCGATCGCCCCGGTCACTGTTTCGCGAAGGCCGTGAATGCGCGGTCCGGTCTCCTGCCGCTCTTCGGGGCTCATCGCACCCAAAGTCTTCAAAAGACCGGTGATGTCGCCCTGCTTGCCTAAGGCGGCGACGCGCACGGCGTCCAGCGCGGCAAGATCGGCGCTCGCGTCAATCCGGGCCAGCCATCCGGCGGCCATCGTGTCGAGATTGGTGGTCATGTCTGCCCCCTATAAGGTTTCTTTGCTATATTGAAGAGGAGGGGCGGCATGCATGGATGAAGGAGCCTCAGCCGACGATCGCCGCATTGCATCTTTTCTCCCAGATCGTCGGCAAGGTCGCGGTCGCCCTCATGCCAGGGGTCAACCATGGCTGGCAGGTTACCTATCGCATCAACCCCGCGACCTTCGCACGCAGACGATCCATGGCCCGAACGGACCGTTCGAACTGGAATTCGATCTTGGCCGCCAAGGCGCTGGCCGGGCGAATTTGCCGCGGTTACACAGGTCGGGATCGGGCGCGGATGCTGGCGTCGAGCGCGTCATTCCGCTTTCGGCGTCAGGCCGAACCAGAAATCGAGAATTTCA
The DNA here is from genome assembly GCF_003012815.1 of Allosphingosinicella vermicomposti. Taxonomy (GTDB): domain Bacteria; phylum Pseudomonadota; class Alphaproteobacteria; order Sphingomonadales; family Sphingomonadaceae; genus Allosphingosinicella; species Allosphingosinicella vermicomposti. The sequence continues at coordinate 238,158 of NZ_PXYJ01000003.1, forward strand.
TCCTTGTCTATCACCTCGTTATTGCGAGGAGCGGCGACGGCCGGACTAGGCGCTGGATTGCCACGCTTCGCTCGCAATGACGATCAGGCTGCCGTTCCGCCGACGGTGAGGCCTTCGATCAGCAGGGTCGGCTGGCCGACCCCTGCGGGGACCGACTGGCCGCCCTTGCCGCAGACGCCAATGCCCTCGTCGAGCGCCATGTCGTTGCCGATCGCCGCGACCTTGGTGAGGACGGTGGGCCCATCGCCGATCAGGGTCGCGCCCTTGATCGGAGCGCCGATCCTGCCGTTCTCGATTCTGTAGGCTTCGGTGCAGGAGAAGACGAACTTGCCGCTGGTGATGTCCACCTCGCCGCCGCCGAAGCTTTTGGCGTAAATGCCGTTCTTCGCGCGGGAGAGGATTTCGCCGGGGTCGTCTTTGCCGCCGAGCATGAAGGTGTTGGTCATGCGCGGCATCGGGGCATAAGCGAAATTCTCGCGGCGGCCATTGCCGGTCGGCGCGACGCCCATCAGGCGGGCATTGAGGCGATCATGGATATAGCCCTTGAGGATGCCGTCCTCGATCAGCGTATTGCACTGGGTGGGCGTGCCTTCATCGTCGATGGTGAGGGAGCCGCGCCGCGCGCCGATCGAGCCGTCGTCGACCACGGTGACGCCGGGCGCCGCCACCCGCTCGCCGATGCGGCCGGAGAAAGCCGAGGTGCCCTTGCGGTTGAAATCGCCCTCAAGGCCGTGGCCGATCGCTTCGTGTAGCAGGACGCCCGGCCAGCCCGGGCCAAGCACCACCGTCATTTCGCCTGCGGGCGCGGCGATGGAATCGAGGTTCACCAGCGCCTGGGCGAGCGCGATGTCGATGGCCTTGTTCCAGGTTTCGGGCTCGAACAGGCTGTCATAGAGGTAGCGGCCGCCCATGCCATGATAGCCGCTTTCCCGCCGCCCATTCTGTTCGACGATGATCTGGACGTTGAGGCGGACGAGCGGGCGCACGTCGTGCGCGACGAAGCCGTCGGGGCGCACGATTTCAATGACGCTCCACGATCCGGCGAGGCTGACCGACACTTGCTTGACGCGCGCATCGCGGGCGCGGGCGGCGGCATCGACTTCCTGGCAGAGCGCGACTTTCTTCGCGAAGGGGACGAGGCCTAAGGGATCGGCCTCGGTGTAGAGGCTGCTATTGGTGCGGCGCGGCGGGGCGGGGCGCTGACCCTTGGCGGGATCGAGCACCGCCATGGTTTCCGCCGCGCGAGTGATGGCGTGCCGCGAGAGTTCGTTGGCGTGCGCGAAAGCGGTGGTTTCGCCCGATACGCCGCGAAGGCCAAAGCCCGCCTGCGTATTGAAATCCGCCGTCTTCAGCCGCCCATCGTCGAAGCCGAAGCTCTCCGACGCGATATATTGAAGGTATAGCTCGCCATCGTCGCAGGCGCGGAGCGCGTCGGCGGTGAGGCGCAACGCCACATCGGGATCGAGATCGTTGCGGTAGAGGAAGCGGCGGGGGTCGGCGGTGCTGATCATTCCGCCGATATAGGATGTTTCCCCAATCCTGCTAACCCGTCATTGCGAGGAGCGCAGCGACGCGGCAATCCAGCGGCGCCGATGGATTGCTTCGCTACGCTCGCAATGACGATCAGGCGGTGGTGCTGGTATCCGCCGCGCCGCCCTTCAGGATGAAGCGCTTGTCGCAATAGCCGCAGTCGACGAAGCCCTTTTCGTCTATCTGCAGATAGACGCGCGGGTGTCCGAGCGCGGGCGAAATGTCGGTCGCGCCGTCGCAGGCGACGCGGGGCGAGTCGACGAAGACGGTTTCGGGCGTGAACGGATCGGTGGCCATGGATGGCGCCATTAGCAGGGGTGCTTTTGACACACAATGTCATGCTGAACTTGTTTCAGCATCCATTTGGCGGGCAGAAAGACTGTCCTCGACATGGACCCTGAAACAAGTTCAGGGTGACGGAGAGTAAATTGAGACGCTAAAGGCCTGCCATGTCCGACGCCGCCATCTCGATCCGCGATCTTCAGAAAACCTATAAGGGCGGGAAGCGCGCTCTCGACGGGGTGACGCTCGACGTGCCGCGCGGGCAAATTTTCGGGCTTCTCGGGCCGAACGGCGCGGGCAAGTCGACGCTGATCAACATCCTCGCTGGTCTTGTGAACAAGAGCGTGGGCGAGGTGTCGATCTGGGGCTTCGACATCGACAAGCATCCGCGCAATGCCAAGGCGTCGATCGGCATCGTGCCGCAGGAAATCCTCTTCGACCCCTTCTTCACGCCAATCGAAACTCTGGAATTGCAGGCTGGCCTCTACGGCGTGCCGAAAGCCGCGCGGCGATCGATGGAATTGCTGAAGGCTGTCCATTTGGAGGACAAGGCGAACGCTTATTCCCGCACGCTTTCCGGCGGGATGAAGCGCCGCCTGCTCGTCGCTAAGGCGATGGTGCACGCGCCGCCCATTCTCGTTCTCGACGAGCCTACGGCGGGCGTCGATATCGAGCTTCGCCAGCAGCTTTGGGATTATGTGCGCACGCTTCACGCGCAGGGTGTGACCGTGGTGCTCACCACCCATTATCTTGAGGAAGCGGAGGAGCTCTGCGACCGGATCGCGATCATCAATCATGGCCGCCTGATCGCCAATGAGCCGACCCGCGCGCTTGTCGGCATGGCACAGGAAAAGGTGGTGGAAGTCACGGTCGACAAGGATGTCGCCGAGGCGCCCGATGCACCATGTTTCGACAAGATCGAACTGAAGGGCGAGCGCACCCTGGCCATCACCTACCGCAAGGACCGGGTGAATGCGGGCGAGGTACTTGCTGCACTTCAGCAACGCGGTCTCGGCATTGTCGATGTGTCGACCAAGGAAGCGGATCTGGAGGATGTGTTCCTGAACCTCACCCGGGCCGCCAATGCGAATGCGTGAGACTCCCATTTGTGCTCCTGCGAAAGCAGGAGCCCAGCGGCCCAGTTCCGCGAAACTGGGCTCCTGCTTTCGCAGGAGCACTGGATTGCTAACCTCCAATGGCTGAGCAGACCTTCGACGTCCTCGTCATCGGCTCGGGCGCGGCGGGGCTTTCGGCGGCGCTGAACCTGGCCCCGAACCTGAAGGTCGGCGTGCTTGCGAAGGGCGAGATTTCGGCGGGTTCGACCGCCTGGGCGCAGGGCGGGATCGCGGCGGTGCTGGAGCCGGGCGATACGTTCGAAAGCCATGTCGAAGATACAATGATCGCGGGCGCGGGGCTCAACGACCGCAAGGCGGTCGAGTTCGTCGTCGGCAACGCCCCTGCCGCGATCGAGCGGCTGGCGGCATTGGGTGTACCCTTCAATCCGGGCGAGAGCGACCGCTGGCACCTGACGCGCGAGGGCGGGCACAGTCATCGCCGTATCGTCCATGTGAACGATGCAACTGGATGGGCGGTGCAGCAGGCGCTGGAAAAGGCTGCGGCCGATCATCCCAACATCACGCTCATTCCCGATGTCGCCGCGATCGACCTCATCACTGCGCGTCACACAGTGAAGGACGGCGCGGACGGCCATGTCTGGGGTGTCTATGGGCTGGACCGGAAAACGGAGCGCGTGTGCACCTATGCGGCGCGGGCGACGGTGCTGGCGACCGGGGGGGCGAGCCGGGCCTGGCTCTATTCGACCAACCCCAAAGGCTCGACGGGCGACGGCATCGCCATGGCCTGGCGTGCGGGCTGCCGGGTGTCGAACATGGAATTCAACCAATTCCATCCAACCTGCCTCTACCATCATGACGTCAAGAATTTCCTGATTACCGAGGCGATGCGCGGTGAGGGCGGGCAGCTCAAAATCCCCGGGACCAACCACCTTTTCATGCCGGATTTCGATCCCCGCGCCGAACTCGCGCCGCGTGACGTGGTGGCGCGCGCGATCGATCATGAGCTGAAGCGCTTGGGCCTCGATTATGTCCATCTCGACATCAGCCACCGCGATCCGGGATTCGTGAAGGGGCATTTCCCGACCATATATGCGCGGCTGCTGGAACTCGGTATCGACATCACGAAGGAACCGATCCCGGTCGTGCCCGCGGCCCATTATACGTGCGGCGGCGTGGTGGTGGACCTGGATGGGCGGACCGACCTCACCGGCCTCTATGCCGCAGGCGAAGTGACGCAATCGGGGCTGCATGGCGCCAATCGCCTGGCGTCCAATTCGGTGCTGGAATGTCTCGTCTTCGGCACGGCGGCGGCGGCGCATATCAATCGCAACTGGAGCGATCTTCCGCCACCGCCAGCCATCCGCCCATGGGACGAAAGCCGCGTCACCGATTCCGATGAAGAAGTGGTCGTCCATCACAATTGGAAGGAAATCCGGCGCTTCATGTGGGATTATGTCGGCATCGTCCGCACCACGAAACGGCTGGAGCGCGCCGCCCACCGCGTCGCATTGCTGCGCCAGGAAACGGCGGATTATTACGGCCATTTCCGCGTGACGAGCGATCTCATCGAGCTTCGCAATCTGGTCGAAGTGGCAGGCCTCATCGTCCGCTGCGCGCTCGCCCGCAAGGAAAGCCGGGGGCTCCACTACACGCTCGATTATCCGGATATGCTGCCCGAGGCGCTCGATACGGTGCTGACGCCTTTTTCCACGAAATAAGTTCCCCAGCGAAGGCCGGGGTCCAGCAGCTCGATCTGCGCCGCTGGGCTCCGGCCTTCGCCGGAGCACATTGAAGCGCGCTCACCAGTTTGCGCCGCCCCTGCATTGCGCTAAGCAGGCCGAATGGCTTCCCCGCATCTCTATCTGGTCGACGGTTCCAGCTACATCTTCCGTGCCTTTCACCGCCTGCCGCCGCTCACCAACCGGCACGGGCTGAATGTCGGCGCGGTCTATGGTTATACGACCATGCTGTGGAAGCTCGCCGAGAGCCTCCACAAGGCGGACGGGCCGACACACCTCGCCGTCATTTTCGATGCTTCGTCCAAGACGTTCCGCAACGACATGTACGATCAGTATAAGGCGCACCGCCCGCCGCCGCCGCCCGAACTGGTCCCGCAATTCCCGCTGATCCGCGACGCGACGCGCGCCTTCTCGCTCCCTTGCATCGAGGAAGTGGGGCTGGAAGCGGACGATATCATCGCTTGCTATTCCAAGGCGGCTTTGAGGGAGGGCTGGAGCGTCACCATCGTCAGTTCCGACAAGGATCTGATGCAATTGATCGAGCCCGGCCTCGACATGCTCGACACAATGAACGATCGGCGGATCGGGCCGGATTATGTGATCGAGAAATTCGGCGTGCCGCCTGAGCAATTGGGCGAAGTGCTGGCGCTGATGGGCGACAGCGTCGACAATGTGCCGGGCGTTCCGGGGGTTGGACCGAAGACGGCTTCGCAGCTGATCCAGGATTACGGCACGGTCGAAAACGTCCTCGCCAATGTCGAGGCGATCAAGAAGCCGAAGCTCAAACAGAATTTGATCGAGCATGCGGACGCCGCGCGCCTGTCCCGCGAACTGGTGCGTCTCGTTTGCGATTCTCCGTTGCCGGAGCCGCTGGAAGACCTGGCCATGAAGGGCATTCCGGATGCGCCGCTGCGTGAATTCCTGGAATATCACGGCTTCAAGTCGCTGCTCGCCAAATTGGACGGCGGGAGCAGCAACCGGGCGACGTCCAATGATTCCACTTCGCCCACCGCCATGCCGAAGCAGGCGGAAGTGCGTCCGGAGCCCGTGATCGACCGCTCGACCTACGAAGCAGTTACTGACGAGGCCGCACTCGACCGCTGGATCGCAGCGGCCTTTGCTGAAGGGAAGGTCGCGCTCGATACCGAAACCGATAGCCGTGATTGCGTCAGCGCCACTCTGGTCGGCATCAGCCTTGCGACGGAATGTGGCAAGGCCTGCTATATCCCGCTCGAGCATGGCGGCCACGATCTGCTGAACGATCGGCCGCATCAGCTTCCCGCCGCGCTCGTTCTCCAAAAGCTGAAGCCGCTGCTCGAAGATCCGGCGACGCTCAAGATCGGTCATAATTTCAAATTCGACTGGGTGGTGCTCGACCGGCGTGGCATCAAGGTCGCGCCCTTGGACGACACGCTCGTCATGAGCTTCAACCTCGATGCGGGCGGGCTCAACAGTCATGCGATGGACGATCTGGCGAAGAAGCATCTCGATCATCAGTGCCTGACCTATAAGGAACTGTGCGGCACGGGCAAAAGCCAGATCGGCTTTCACGAAGTGCCGATCGATCGCGCGACGGAATATGCGGCGGAGGATGCTGACGTCACCCTTCGCCTGTGGACCCGCTTCCACGCGCGTCTGGCGCCGGAGCAGGTGACGCGTGTCTACCAGATGGTGGACCGTCCCCTCGTCGCCGTTGTCGCCCGCATGGAGCGCGAAGGGGTGAAGGTGGACCGCGAGGGGCTCCAGGCACTCTCCACCGAATTCGCCGCGCAGATCGCGGCGCTGGAGGACCGCATCTGCGCCGAAGCCGGGTGCAAGTTCACCATCGGCAGTCCCAAACAATTGGGCGAGATCTTGTTCGACAAGATGCAGTTGCAGGGCGGGCGCAAGGGCAAGTCCGGCACCTGGTCGACCGACGTCAATGAGCTGGAACGCCTTGCCAAGGACGGCGTGCCGATCGCCAATATGATTCTCGAATGGCGGCAGCTTTCGAAGCTGAAGGCCACCTATACCGACGCGCTCGTCCAGCAGATCAATCCGGACACGGGTCGCGTCCATACGAGCTATAGCCTGTCCGGCGCGCAGACCGGGCGTCTGTCCTCGACCGACCCGAACCTTCAGAATATTCCGATCCGCACCGAAGTCGGCCGCCGGATCCGGGACATGTTCATCGCGGAAGCGGGCCACGTCATCCTCGCCGCCGACTATAGCCAGATCGAGTTGCGCCTCGCCGCACATATGGCCGACGTACCGGAGTTGAAGCGGGCGTTCGCGGAAGGGGCGGACATTCACAACATCACCGCGCAGGAATTGTTCGGCGAAGTGAATCGCGACACCCGCGCCAGCGCCAAGACGATCAACTTTGCGATCCTCTACGGCATCTCGCGCTGGGGCCTCGCCGGACGGCTGGGCATCACGGCCGAAGAAGCGCAGGCGATGATCGACCGCTATTTCGAGCGTTTCCCGGGCATTTCCAATTATATCGCGGACACGCTCAACAAGGTGCGCGAGCTTGGCTACACGACCACTTTGTTCGGCCGGAAGACGCACTTTCCGAGCATCAAAAGCAAGACGCAGCACGAGCGCCAGGGCGCCGAACGCGCGGCGATCAATGCGCCGATCCAGGGGACCAGCGCCGACATCATCAAGCGCGCCATGGCCCGCATGTGCCCGGCGCTGGAAGCGGAAGGGCTAGGCAAGGTCCGCATGCTGATGCAGGTTCATGACGAACTGGTCTTCGAAGTGCCGGAGGGGGATGTGGAAAAAGCGAGCAGCGTGATCCGCAGTGTCATGGAAGGCGCCGCAGGGCCGGCGGTCACGCTCTCCGTGCCCCTGGGCGTCGAAATCGGAACCGGCCCCAATTGGGGCGCCGCGCATTGACGGCCGCACGTCCGGTGGAAGCTGATGAAGATATTGCCGCCCTCGCCCGCGGGGGACGGACGAACTTCTTCGGCTTTCTGCTGCGGTTGGCCGCGCGCCTGCCCTTCCTGTTCATCGCGGGCCGGATTTACGGGCCCGAGATGCTCGGCCGTTTCGCCTATGCGATTTTGATCGTCGAATTTGCCGCCCAGCTTGCGACATTGGGGCTGAAGCGTGGCCTCGCGCAGCAGCTTAGTAGCACGGACAAGCCGCATGTGTGCGTGGTCGCCGACGCCCTACTCGTTGCGTTCATCGCATCGGGTATCGCCACGCTCGTTCTGGCGATTTTCCCTCAGGCGATGTTCCCGAATAGCGCGATCCACGGCTTTGAATGGCTGTTGCCGCTGATCGTCTTCGCCATTGCAGGGTCGGACGTGTCGCTCGCGGCGCTCGCCTATCGGCACAATGTGAAAGCGACGGTTACGGCGCGCGCGATCGTCGAGCCTTGGACGATCAGTATCGCGGCCTTCGTCCTTTCCTATCTGTCGAGCCGCGATGGCCTGATCATCGCTTACGTGCTGTCGATGGTGGCTGCCCTCCTCGCCTCGCTCTGGCCGCTCTACAAGAGCTACGGCCTGCCGCGCGGGTGGCGGCCCAATCCCGGCGTCCTCTGGAATCTCGCCCGGCGCAACACGCCGCTCGCAGGCGCCGATGCCATCGAATGGGCCTCGCGCCGCATCGACATTGCGATCCTCGGCCTGTTCTTCTCGCCGGCGATTGTCGGCATTTACTATGTCGCGCAGCAAGTCGCGTCGTTGCCGCAGAAGCTCAAAACCAGCTTCGATCCCATCCTCGGCCCCGTCATTACGGAGAAGCTTGCCGAAGGCGACAAGGCCGCCGTCGCGCGGCAGGTGCGGCAAGTGGGCTTCTGGATCATCGCAGCGCAGACCGGCATCGCCCTTGCCCTCGCCATACCGGGGCAAGCGGTGATGGGGCTGGTCGGACCAGGCTTTATCGGCGGCACCGGGGCGCTTGCTTTCCTGCTATTTGCCGAAGCGATTGCCGCCACGGCCGTGGTTTCCGAAGCCGCGCTCGTCTATATCGCCCGGCACCGAAACCTGATGATTTCGGTCGCGATGCTGTCGGTCCAGGCGGGCCTGTCGGTGGCGCTCATCCTGCTCCTGCGTGAGGTTCGGCCTTATTTCCCGGCCTATATGAAGGACGGCGTGGGCAACGCGATCCCGGATTCGGAATCGACCTTCATCGCGGCCGGCGTTGCGATTGCGTTGATGGCGGCAGTCGGCCTCTCATCGATCCTCAAGTCCCGCCTGCTTGGGCGTTTGCTGGGCACGTCCGTCCAGGCTTGGCGATGGGCGCTGGTCTGGGCCGCACTTGCGGCGGCGATCGTGGGTCAGGCCGTGGTGCGCATTCCCGAATGGGGCGAGCTCATTCTGGGCATTCCCCTCATCCTCCTGACCTTCGGCGTGATCGTGTGGAGGTGGGGCTTTACGCATGAAGACCGGGTACTATTCCGGATGAAGAAGCCCAAGGAGCCGACCCTCCCGCCACCGGGCTTTTCTTCCCCACGTTAGCCCTGAGCTTGTCGAAGGGCGTGGGCACCGCGGCGTTCACACGGGCTTCGACAGGCTCAGCCCTAGCGGGGTTGGCAGAGCTGGGCGGTCAGTGGCGGAAGTGACGCATTCCGGTGAAGACCATGGCGAGGCCCGCCTTGTTCGCCGCCGCGATCACTTCATCGTCGCGGATCGAGCCGCCCGGCTGGATCACCGCCGTCGCGCCCGCTTCGACTGCCGCCATCAGGCCGTCGGCAAAGGGGAAGAAGGCGTCCGACGCCACTGCCGATCCGTGCGTGCGCGGCTCGGCCCAGCCCGCTTTCTCTGCCGCATCCTTCGCCTTCCAGGCGGCGATGCGCGCGGATTCGAGGCGGTTCATCTGACCCGCGCCGATGCCCGCCGTCGCGCCGCCCTTGGCATAAACGATGGCGTTCGACTTCACATGCTTCGCCACCGTCCAGGCGAAGAGGCAATCGGCCAATTCCTGTTCCGACGGCACGCGTTCGGTGACGACCTTCAGATCGTCGCTAGTGATCATGCCGTTATCGCGCGACTGGATGAGGAAGCCACCCGCGATTGACTTCATCACCCGTCCGCGCCGTGCGGGATCGGGCAGGTCGCCAGTGAGGAGCAGCCGCAAATTCTTCTTGCGGGCAAAGACGGCGCGCGCCGCCTCATCCGCATCGGGGGCGACGACGACTTCGGTGAAGATGCCTGAAATCGCCTCGGCGGTGGGTCCATCGAGCGGGCGATTGACCGCGATGATGCCGCCGAAAGCCGACACCGTGTCGCAGGCGAAGGCGGCTTGATAGGCATCGATCAGCGTGTTGGCGGAGGCGACACCGCAAGGGTTGGCGTGCTTAACGATCACCACGGTGGGTGGGCCATCGCGAAACTCGCTGACCAGTTCGAGGGCCGCGTCGGCATCGTTGTAATTGTTGTAGGAGAGCTCCTTGCCCTGCAGCTGCCGGGCCTGGGCGATGCCGTTCACTCCGCCGTCCGCTTGCGTATAAAGCGCCGCGATCTGGTGCGGATTTTCGCCGTAGCGAAGCTCGGACTGCTTCACCATCGGGACGGCGACGCGGTCGGGGAAACGTTCGCCCTGATCGACATGGGCGAACCATCCGGCGATGGCGGAATCGTAAGCGGAGGTGGCGGCATATGCCTTGGCGGCGAGACGCTTGCGGAAGGCGAGCGAGGTCGCGCCGCCATTGCCCTCCAGCTCGCCGATCAATTCGGCATAATCGGACGGATCGGTGACGATCGCGACATGGGCGTGGTTCTTCGCGGCCGAGCGGACCATGGACGGGCCGCCAATGTCGATATTCTCGATAATCTCGTCCCGCTCCGCGCCCTTCGCGACGGTCTGCGCAAAGGGGTAGAGATTGACGACGACTAGGTCGATGGTGCCGATCCCGTGCTCTTCCATCGCGGTGACATGTTCGGGATTGTCGCGGACAGCGAGGAGGCCGCCATGGACTTTCGGGTGGAGCGTCTTCACCCGGCCGTCCATCATTTCCGGAAAGCCGGTGAGGTCCGAAATGTCGCGAACATCGAGACCCGCATCCCGCAATGCTTTTGCGGTGCCGCCGGTGGAGACGAGGTCGACGCCTTGTGCGGCCAGCACCCGGCCAAGCTCGACGAGCCCCGTCTTGTCCGAAACCGAAAGAAGGGCGCGCCTGACCTTGACCTGATCCATGTGTGTCCTCGTGTGTGGGCGGCCTTTAGCCGCGCAGGTTTCTGATATTCTCTGCGTATCTGTCTGGCCCGCCCTTGAAGGTGGCGGTGCCCGCGACGAGCGCATCGGCGCCCGCGTCGACGATGCGGCGGCAATTGCCCTGATCGACGCCGCCGTCGACTTCCAGGTCGATGGGCCTGCCGATCTTGTCGATCTGCTTGCGGATCGCCTCGACCTTGCGGAGCTGGCTTTCGATGAAGCTCTGCCCGCCAAAACCCGGATTGACGCTCATGACGAGGATGAGATCGACCTCTTCCAGCACATAATCGAGCATCTTGGCGGGCGTGGCGGGATTGAGCGAGACGCCGGCCTTCTTGCCCAAAGCCTTGATTGCCTGGATCGTGCGGTGGAGGTGCGGCCCAGCCTCGGGATGGACGGTGATGATGTCGGCGCCCGCTTCCGCAAAGGCTTCCAGAAACGAGTCCACGGGCGAAATCATCAGGTGGACGTCGAAAGGTTTGGTCGTGTGTGGGCGGAGGGCCTTCACGACGGCGGGGCCAATGGTGAGGTTCGGCACGAAATGGCCGTCCATCACATCGATATGGATCCAGTCCGCGCCCGCGGCATCAATCGCCCGGACCTCTTCCCCCAATTTCGAAAAATCGGCGGAAAGGATGGAGGGCGAGATGCGGACCGGTTGCTGCATGGCTGGCCTTTACCGGGCGGGGACGCCGGGGGCAACCGGCGGGCTTGTTATGCGGGCAGTGCGGACAAAGCTGTAGAAACTTTACGCCGGAAGTTGATGAAGTTGATGCTCTGGCAATGTTTCATAATCCGGGGATCGAACCCGCGCCGGCCAAAAGCTGCAATGAGAAAGAGCGTCCGAAAGTCGGTCGGTGTCCATCTTAAAGCGTGGCAAGCGGTGTAGGAAAGATTGTAATACCATTCCGGCCCGATTGTGGCCGACCGGCATCCATCACGGCGTGGAAGGACAGGATATGCTGCGCACCGTTCGCGAGGACGATTTGCAGATGTTTTTCGAACATCAATGCGATCCTGTGGCAGTAGAACTTGCCGCCTTTGCACCGCGCGACCGGGACGCATTTGATACGCATTGGGCCAAGATCCTGAGCAATACCGGATCATGGGTGCGGACGGTAGAGATCGGCGGCGCAGTCGCCGGTTATATCTGCGCCTTTCAACAGGGCGGCCGGTGGGAAATCGCCTATTGGATCGGCCGTGATCATTGGGGACAGGGCATCGGCGCCAAGGCGGTGGCCGAATTCCTGACGCTATTTACCACGCGCCCGGTTTTCGCGACGGTCGCGGCACATAATCGGCCCTCGCTTCGCATCTTGGAGAAAGCGGGTTTCCGCTTCGCCGGGCGACGGCGAGAGGAAGATGGGATTGTGGAGATTATAATGAAGCTTGAGGCCGACACTTAACGCCGTTCGACGGGATGCTCGATATGGCTTTCCAGCAGACCCCGAAAGCGTATAACCGTCTGATAAAGCTGGATCGTTCCGGGTCTAATGAAGGAAATGCCGATGCTCTTCGCTGCCATATCCGCTCTGCTTGCCGTTCAGACGCCGCCCCCCGCATCGGATGATATCGTAGTGACCGGCCAACGCCTCACGGCTGACAGTGCCCGGCGTTATGTGACCGAGATAACCCGCCCCGTGGATGGTCAGCTTCCCCGTTTCCGCCAGCCTGTCTGCCCGGCGGTAATCGGACTTCCGGACGAACATGCCGCGGCTTTGGTTGCGCGGGTCCGCAAGGTCGCCAGCCATGTGCGCATTCCCGTTGCCCCGGAAGGATGCGGGGCGAATCTCCGCGTCATCGTGGTGGATGATGCGCCGCAATTCATGTCCGAACTGAAGCGGCAGAAGCCGGAATTCTTTGCCGGCATGCTGAACGCCGATGTCGATCGCCTGATGGCCGATCAAGGTCCGGTCCGCGCCTGGACGGTGACGCAGGTTCAGAATGAAGATGGGCACGTATTTGCCGCCACCAAATCGGGGCAGAGCGTATTCGACAGGGCATCCAAGGACCGGGTGAGCAGCGGCGACGAGCCGGCAGGCAGCGCGTCCAACATGCCTCGCCCGGACGGGGGCAGCGGCACGATGCGTATCCGGTCCGCTTCGATCATCAAGGAAACGACGCTTCAGGCGATGCTCGATTCCTATGTCGTCATCGAAAGCGGCGCCGTTACCGGCAAATCCACCACCCAGTTGGCGGATTATGTAACCATGCGTGCGATCGGCGGCGCGATCCCGCCGGGGAAGGATATGGTCGTCGACACGATCCTCACCCTGTTCGAAGATGCGCGGGAAACGCCGATCAGCCTCCGCGCGTCCGACCTTGCCTACCTTAAATCTCTTTATAGCGGATCGGGCACGATGCGCGGCGCGCAACAGCTGAACCGGATCACCAAGGCCGTCCTGAAAACCTCACCGTCCCAAGGGGAATGATTTACGCCTTTACATAGACGAAAGCGGTACCGCCGGAGGCGAGCGGGGTTTTGATGCGGATGTAAGCATCGACTTCATAAGCGTCCGACGCGGCCAGTTCCTCCGCCGTAATCTGAAAGACGGTTCCTGGCACTTGGTCGGCTGGATCGCCCGTGGCTACGGCGATGTGGTGGACTGCAAGCCCGCTCGTCGCGATGACCACCGGATCGTCGACCGCAACCGCATCGAGACGAAAACCAACCAGGGCGTCGGCCCGCCCCTCCAGAACGCGACCGAAGTTAGCGAGCTGGACGTTCTCCTGCTGAAGCGTGCCGTAGGAGAAGAGAGGGATGGAAGGCATGATATTGCTTTCGGAAGAGTGGTGCCACATACGTAGCACGTTAAATGATGAGGGAGAGGCCGTTGAAATCGATCGCTCTGTTAATCGCAAGCCTTGTTTCAGCACCGGCGGCACAGGCCTTGCCATCTCCCGTGGAAGCGAAGCTCAGCCCATGGATACAGCGGCTGAAGACGGTCGAGGTTATGATCGACGGACATCCCGCGAAAATGCTTTTCGATTCCGGCGGCGCGGTGACATTGGTCACGCCTGCTTTTGCCAAGAAGATCGGCTGCGATCCCTATGGGCGGCTGACCGGGTTCAACATGGCAGGTACGCCGGGTTATCCGAAGAAATGCGGTCAACGCGAGATCAGGATCGGTGCCTACAAGACTCGTATCGACCTTCTCTCCGGCGACAATTTGGGCCCGCCCGGAGCGCCGGAGATTGACGGTATATTATCGCTTGATGCCTTTGCGGACCAAAAGCTGACCATCGATTTGAGCGGGGACCGGATTGTCATCGAAACCGAGGCCTCTCTTCAAAAAAGGGTCGGAAACAGGCCGCCCGTTCCCATCCGCATCATGCGCGCGATGGGCGGTTTGGGCCTCACAACCTTCGCAAAGGTCCAGGGCCCGAAAGGGGATTTGTGGTTTCTGATCGATTCGAACAATCAAGCGCGGACGCGCGTTTCCCCGGGCGCGTTGGAAGAATTCGGCATCGCCGGCAATGTCGTCAGCGAGGCCGTCGCAAATGTCAAGACCATCCCGCTCGACATCAGGATCGAGGGCGTCGAGGAAGGGCCGACGGACGTGGCGCCCAAGGACATCATCTATGATGGCGTACTGAACGAACGTTTTGTCTACTGGCACAACGTGACGCTCGACCTGAAAGAGAAAAGGGCCTGGTACGTCTTCGATCCCAAATCCGAACTGTAGTCGTTCGCTGAGACGCAGCCTCAGCGTCTAGCTTCGGCGCATTCGGACCATGAAAAAGCCGTCGGCGCCACCATGGTCGGCTAGGATGCCGGGAAGGATGCGAAGATACCCCTCGGATGAGGGCGTCATTCCTTCTGCAATTTCTCCCGAGCGAATGGGGAGGATTTGGAAGTCGAGGTGATCGGCGAGGAAAGCTTCGACAACTTGTTCGCCTTCTTCGGGCTCAAGCGAGCAGACCGAATAGACGAGGGTTCCGCCGGGTTCGAGCCACCCTGCGGTGCGGTCGAGCATCGCTTTCTGGCCTTCGGCGAGTGCGGCGATGATGCGGGGGCGGGCGCGGTAGAGGACGTCGGGGTGGCGGCGGAAGATGCCGGTCGCCGAGCAGGGGGCGTCCAGGAGGATGGCATCGACCTTCTCCTTCGGTTCCCATTTCATCACGTCGACGGCGATGGTTTTTGCGTTGAGTTTCGTGCGGGCGAGGTTTTCGGCGAGGCGTTCGAGCCGCTTTTCGGAGGCGTCGACTGCCGTCACGTCATAACCGGCGGCGGCGAGCTGCATCGTCTTCCCGCCCGGAGCGGCGCAAAGATCGAGGGCGGTCTTGCCTTTGCCCTCGCCCAGCAGGCGGGCGGGCATGGAGGCGGAGATGTCCTGCACCCACCAGTCGCCTTCGACATAGCCGGGGAGGCCGGGCACATGGGTGTCCCTCGGCAAGCGGAGGTGACGGGGCATGAGGGAGAGGGGGTGTGCCTCCCCGTGCTCCTGCGGAAGCAGGAGCCCAGTTTCGTCGTTCGGCGCCGCTGGGTTCCTGCTTTCGCAGGAACACTGGAGGCGATCGAGGGCGGCATCGTCCTTGAAGATGAGATCGAGCGGCGGGGGCGTGGCGAGGGCGCGAGAGGCGGCTTCGACGACAAGGCCGCCCCAGGCTTGCTGCCAGCGGTGGCGGACATTGCCGGGGAGGCTCGGCAGTTCGGGAAGCGCGGCGCCCTTCTTCGTCAAGGTACTGAATACGCCGTGGACGAGGCGGCGGGGGCCGCCGTCGACGAGCGGGAGCACGGTCGAGATGGCGGCGTGGTGGGGCGTGTCCATCGCAAGGGCTTGGACAAGTGCGATGCGGAGCGCGGCGCGGGCCTTGCTATCGTCGGGCAGCGGCTTTTTCGTCGCGCTGTCGATGAGCGCGTCGAGATCGGTGAGGCGGCGGAGCGCCTCGGCAACCATAGCGTGGGCGAAAGCGCGATCGTCCGGGCGCTTCAAGTCGCGCGCGGCGGTGTCGAGCGCGGCTTCCAGCGGCAGGCCCTTGCGAAGCACCGCGTCCATAAGGCGCAGGGCCGCGCGGCGCGAGGCCGTGCCTTGAGGCTCCTTCGCGTTCAGCGGTTTTCACCGTGCGGATCGAGCGCGCTCGACTTGCGGCGGCTGGTTGGGACTGCGGTCATGCGCGCCGCTGTGGCGACAGGCGGGGGCGAGGACAAGCCCATTTCGTCCGCAATGGCGTGGAGCGCGGCGATGCGGTTCCCTGTATCCGGGTGCGTCGAGAACAGGCTGTCGCGGGCGCCCGGCACGATATAGAGGGCGGCGGCCGCGGGATTACGGGCGGTAACCGGATTGGGAACGCGGGCGGCGCCCTGGGCGAGCTTTGCCAGCGCGGAGGCGAGGGCGCGGGGGTTGCCGCTGATTTCCGCGCCGCCCCTATCCGCCGAATATTCGCGCGTGCGGCTAATCGCCATCTGCACGATCATCGCGGCGAAGGGCGCGACGATCACCGCGAGGATCATGGCGAGCGCACTGCCGCGATTGTCGCCGCCGCCGCCACGGAAGAATAGGCCGAAATTGGCGAGGAAGGAGATGGCGCCCGCGATGGTCGCGGTCATCGTCATGATCAGCGTGTCGCGATTCTTCACATGGGCAAGCTCGTGCGCCATCACGGCCGCGACTTCTTCGCGGTCGAGGATGGCGAGGAGGCCGGTGGTCGCGGCGACGGCGGCATTGTCCGGATTGCGGCCCGTCGCGAAGGCATTGGGGTGGGGCGAGTCGATCAAATAGACGCGCGGCATCGGGAGGCTGGCGCGGGTGGCGAGGCCGGTCACGATGCCGTGGAATTGGGGGGCGCTACGGGCATCGACCTCGTGCGCGTCGTGCATCTTCAGCACGATTTTGTCGGCATTCCAGAAGGTGAAGAGGTTCATCAACGCCGCGAAGCCGAGCGCCATCAGCGCGCCGCCCGAGCCGCCGAGCGTGTAGCCCAAAGCCATGAACAACGCCGTCAGTGCCGAGAGTAGCAGGACTGTCTTGAAACCGTTCATCTTGTCATAGTGCCTTTCGTCCCCGAAATGTGGGGGCGACGACACGCCTTATCAACGGAAAAAGACCCATGCCCGGCCCGCGCCCACCCCATGTGAAACCGCCCGCTCATCTTTCGGAGAGCCCGCCCGTGCCAGAGCCGGAGAAGGCGGCGGACGCGGAGGAACATGGCGGGCCCAAGGGCGAGGAGCCCACGCGCTATGGCGACTGGGAGAATAAGGGGATTTGCTGGGATTTCTAATTGATCCAAAAGCGGTTGCGTCCGCCGCGTTTTGCTGTATTAAATCCATAATACACGAGGTGGCGCATGACTTCTCTTAAACATCTTGCATTTCTGGCACTGAGCTTCGCTTCATCGACACCGGCCGTTGCCGACAGCGGCATCGAGACGCGTATCGACATGGCCGTCCGGCCGTTTCTCGACCTCCCGATTACCGGCATGTCCGTTGCTGTGTCCCGCGAAGGGGAAATCATTGCGCGCCGGGACTATGGCATTGCCGACATCGCCGCCAATCGGCCGGTCCAGCCGAATACCAGCTTCGAAATCGGTTCGATCACCAAACAATTTACGGCGGCGGTCGTGCTGCGTCTTGCCGAGGCCGGCAAGATCGACATTGATGGCCACATCGATGCCTATTTGCCGGAGCTGAAGGGCGCTGCCGATGGCGTCACCGTCCGCCACCTTCTGTCCCACCTATCCGGCCTTTATGACGGCCCGGTCACCGATGACCTGACAAAGCCGATCGCATCGGAGCAGGTGATTGCCACGCTTCGAGAAAAAGGGCCAGTCAACGCGCCGGGGGAGCGTTTCCGCTACAACAATAATGGATATTACCTTCTCGGATTGCTGATCGAGCGGGTAACGGGCGATGGCTACGGCGACCATTTGAAGCGCGTATTCTTTGAGCCACTGGGAATGGACCATATGGCGATCTGCGCCAGCCCGCGTGGCCCGAATGCCTCAGCGGGATACGATCATCCGGCGCGCGGCCCGGCCACGCCGGTGCCGTTCGCAATCCACCACCCGAGCGTCAACTTTTCCGCCGGAGCCATCTGCGGAACGTCGGCTGACCTGGTGCGCTGGCAAGTCGCGCTGACCGGCGGCCATGTCGTCTCACCGGCAAGCTATAACCAGATGACGACGCCGGCGACGCTCACGAATGGACAAAAAACCCGCTACGGGATGGGCATGGAAATTGGCGAGCGCGATGGCGAGACCGTGCTGTATCACGGCGGCGCGTCGTCCGGCTTCATCACCGAACTTGCCTATCGCCCCGCAGACCGGCTGGGCATCGCGATCCTGACCAATGGCATCTATTCGGGCGATATGGTCGAACAGGTTGAGAGCGCCGTCGCACGCGCCGTCCGGGGCGACGCGCCTCAGACGTACCCCGATCTTCCAACGGACGCCACGACGCGGGCCCGTTTCGCCGGAACCTATTCGCTCGGTCCTGTGACGATGGATGTTTACGAGCAAGGCGCATATCTGCGCGCTCAGCCGCCGGGGCAGGTGGCCGCGCGGCTTCTTTATCAAGGCCAGGGCCGCTTTTTAGTGCAACACGATCCGGAAATGAGCATCCGCTTCCAGCCCGATGCGGCCGGCGTAATGGAGATGATCATAAGCAAGGGCGGCCGCGACATGCCCCCCGGGCGCCGCGTCGGGCCGTAGCGACGAATCGCGTCATCGCCCGGCCCGTTTCAGGGTGTGAGGGGGAGAAACAGGCTGCCGTCATTGGGTAAAAGCCACACGGGAAAATGCGGACTGATCCGGCGGGCGGAGACGGGCATGATGCGCACTGCCAACGCTCAAGACCAAGAAGAAGGAACGTCCGATGCGCTTCAAATCCGCCCTCGTCGCGGCGAGTCTTGCCGCTGTCCTGCCCGCGACGGCGCCGGCCAATCCCGCCGACGCATTGTCGCTGACCCGCGCCGGACCGGCGATGGAGGACGACAATCGCCTGACGAAGGGTGAGCTTTACCCGCTGCTCGGCCTCATCGCCGTGGCGGTGCTTGCTCTCGCCTTGCTCGATGGCACCACCGAGCCGCAGGAAGAGCCGGTCAGCTCCTGATCACACGCCTTCGCTGCGGAGGGGACGGGCCAAGAGGGTCTCGACCGCCGCATCGGCTGATACTGCGCCGTCGAGAAGCGCGCAAACGGCGTCGACGATCGGCATGTCGACGCCCGCCGCATCGGCGACCCGCTTGAGGACAGGAGCGGTGAAGGCGCCTTCCGCCACCGTGCGGCGGTCGGCCATCAATTCCGCCGCGCTCCGCCCCTCGCCAAGGCCCTTGCCAAGGCTGAAATTGCGCGAGCTTGTCGACGAGCAGGTGAGGACGAGGTCGCCGAGGCCGGAAAGGCCCGCCAGCGTTTCGGCGCGAGCGCCGTGCGAGACGCCGAAACGCGTCATTTCCGCAAAGCCGCGCGCGATGAGGGCGGCGCGGGCATTCTGGCCGAGACCCTTTCCCTCCACGACGCCACAAGCGATGGCGAGAACGTTCTTCACCGCGCCGCCAATTTCCGCGCCGGTCACATCATCGGAAAGATAGGGGCGGAAGCTCGGGCCAGCGAGGCGATCGCGAAGGAGGGCGCCGAGTGTTTGATTGTGAATCGCGAGCGTGACGGCAGTGGGAAGCCCGGCGGCAACCTCATGCGCGAATGTGGGGCCGGACAGGACGGCGATCGGGGCATCGGGCTGCACTTGATGGGCAACGTGATTGAGGAGAAGGCCAGTGCCGTCCTCGATCCCCTTCGAGCAGAGAATGAGCGGCGCGGCGCGGGACGGCAGGCGGTCGAGAACCTTGCGCATATGCTGGGCGGGCGTGACAACGAGGAGCGCGTCGCAGGCGGCAAGATGGTCCAAGGCCGTGGTCGCGCGTATCGCGGGATGGAGCGGGGTGCCCGGGAGATAGAGGCGGTTTTCGTGGTCCGCGTTGATCGTTTCGACCACCTCCGCTTCCAGCGCCCAGAGCAGGGTTTCATCGCCCTTGGCTGCGGCGACCTGTGCCAGAGCCGTTCCCCAGGCGCCGCCGCCGATCACGCCAAGCTTCATGCCTTTACCCCCGCGCCGCGCGCTTTTTCCGCATGTGGATCCAACGGCCAGCGCGCCCGCGCCGCCACATCGAGATCGTCCACCAGTCCCGCTTCGAAGCGAAGTGCCCCCGCCCAGGCTATCATTGCCGCATTGTCCGTGCAGAGCCAGAGCGGGGGCGCGACGAAGGGGAGGTCATGGCTGGCGGCAAGCTGCTGAAGAGCGCCGCGCACCGCCTGATTGGCGGCGACCCCGCCCGCGACGACCAAGGCTGTTGCGCCAGCTGCATGCATCAAGGCGCGTTTCGTTCGGTCGATCAGGCAATCGACGACCGCCTTCTGGAAGGAGGCCGCGATGTCCGGAACAGTGTAGCGTCCGGATTCGCGAGCGCGCAGGACCGCGCTCTTGAGACCGGCAAAGGAGAAGTGCGGCTCGGCGGTGCCGACGAGTGGGCGCGGGAGGGGCACTGCCCTCGAGTCGCCTTCCTGCGCCGTCTTCTCGACCGCCGGGCCGCCGGGGAAGCCGAGGCCGAGCAGCTTCGCACTCTTGTCAAAGGCTTCGCCCGCCGCATCGTCGATGGTGGTGGCGAGGCGGCGGTATCGGCCGACGCCTTCGACGAACAGCAATTGGCAATGGCCGCCCGATACGAGGAGCAGGAGATAGGGGAAAGCGAGATCTGGATCGGTCAGCATCGGCGAAAGGGCATGGCCTTCGAGATGGTTGACCGCGACCAGCGGCTTGTTCGCAGACAGGGAGAGGCCCTTTGCAGTCATGAGGCCGACCATCACGCCGCCGATGAGGCCCGGGCCAGCCGTCGCCGCAATGGCATCGACCTGGCCGAGCGGAATATTTGCTTCGGCCAGGACCTCTTCGATCAGCGAGGGCAGGATTTCGACATGGGCGCGGGCGGCGATTTCAGGGACGACGCCGCCAAACGGGCGATGCGCGCTTTCCTGCCCCGCAACGCGATGGGCGAGGATGCGGCGGTCGGCGGTGACGAGCGCCGCCGCCGTTTCATCGCAGCTCGATTCAATGCCGAGGATAAGGCTCATGCCCCGTCCCTGCCATCAGATGCGCGGATCAACAACCTTTGCCGCGTGGGCAAAAAGAAAAGGCGCGGACGGTTTCCCATCCGCGCCTTTAATCTTCGTGTCGCTTGTGGCGCTCAGGCCTGCTTGGGCAGGGCCGCTTGCGCCTGGGCAACGATCGCCTTGAACGCATCGCCTTCGTGCATCGCGATATCGGCCAGGACCTTGCGGTCGAGATCGACGCCAGCGAGCTTCAGGCCGTGCATGAACTGGCCATAGGTCAGGCCTTCCATGCGGACGGCGGCGTTGATGCGCTGGATCCAAAGGGCGCGGAAGCTCCGCTTCTTCACCTTGCGGTCGCGATAGGCGTACTGGCCAGCCTTTTCGACGGCCTGACGCGCGATACGGATCGTGTTCTTGCGACGGCCATAATAGCCCTTCGCCTGATCCAAAATCCTCTTATGCTTCGCCTTGGTGGTTACACCGCGTTTCACACGTGCCATGCTCTAATCTCCTTAACGCAGGCCGTAGGGCGCCCAAAGCTTCACGCGCGCCGTATCGGCGTCGGCGAGAACTTCGGTGCCGCGGTTCTGGCGGATATACTTGGCATTGTGGCTGATCAGGCGGTGGCGCTTGCCGGCGACCCCATGCTTCACCTTGCCGGTGGCGGTGAGCTTGAAGCGCTTCTTCACGCCGCTCTTCGTCTTCAGTTTGGGCATTTTCGTCTCCTTTGCCGCTTTTGGCGGACGGTTATGAACAGCCACGGCAGCCCTAGTCGCCGGGCGGTTCGATTCTTCCAATATAACTTGGAAAGGCGCGCCTATACGGGGGAAGGGGCGAGGGCGCAAGGGCGGAGGCAGCTGCCTTATTGGTCGTATTTCAGTCCCGCGACCGGCACCGCCTTATCAAACGCTTCGGGCGGTGTGTCCGAATCCGCGTCGCTGACGATCGCCCAATTGCCGTCCGGCTGCTTGGCGAGAACGGTCATGAACTTGCCGTTGCTGATGATCGGCGCGCCGCCCTTTTCCAAAATATAGGTCGTGCGGACGAAGCCGTGATCGATATAGACGTCGCCAAGACGCTTCCGCTCGGCAACCCGGAAACGGATGTCGACATGTCCGCCCTTGTCCTTCACCTGCCTTTGAAAGCCCGACAGTCCGGTCATCAACCGTTGGTAATCGTCGATCCCTGCCTTGGCGTTGCGCGGATTATAGGTCGCGCCGGGAGCATAAACCTTATCGAGGCTCGCAGGATCGAGAGCGCGATAGGATGCCGCCATTCGCTCATAGACGGCATTGGCGGCCTCGTCATTCGCGGCGGCCGGCGACCCGAGCGCAACTGCAAGCGAGATCGCTGCAAAGACAGGTTTCATGATTACCCCCCACTTTTAATCGAAGAGGCTGGAGACCGAGCTTTCCTGCGAGATGCGGCGGATCGCTTCGGCGAGCAGCGGGGCGACGGTGAGGATGCGGATCTTGTCCGATCCCTTCACGATGTCATGGAGACCAATGGAATCGGTGACGACAAGTTCCCGAAGCTCGGACTTCTCGACGCGGGCGACGGCGCCGCCCGACAGCACGCCGTGGGTGCAATAAGCGACGACATCTTCGGCGCCCGCTTGCTTCAAGGCGGCGGCGGCATTGCAGAGCGTGCCCGCCGAATCGACGATATCGTCGATGAGGATGCAGAAGCGACCGCGCACGTCGCCGATAATGTTCATCACCTCCGATTCGCCGGCGCGTTCGCGGCGCTTGTCGACGATGGCGAGCGGGGCGTTGTTGAGGCGCTTGGCAAGGGCGCGGGCGCGGACCACGCCGCCGACGTCGGGCGACACCACCGTGATATTCTCACCCGCAAAGCGCGCCTGGATGTCGGCCGACATGACGGGCGCCGCATAGAGATTATCGGTCGGAATATCGAAAAAGCCCTGGATCTGACCGGCGTGGAGATCGATCGACAGGACGCGATTGGCGCCCGCAACGGTGATGAGATTGGCGACGAGCTTGGCGGAAATCGGCGTCCGGGGCCCGGGCTTCCGGTCTTGCCGCGCATAGCCGAAATAAGGGAGGACGGCGGTAATGCGCTTGGCCGACGAACGGCGGAGCGCGTCGATGCAGATGAGCAGCTCCATGAGATTGTCGTTGGCCGGATAAGCGGTCGGCTGGATGACGAACACATCTTCGCCGCGCACATTCTCGTTGATCTCGACGAACACTTCCTCGTCGGCGAAGCGCTTCACGGCCGCATCGGTCATCGGGATTTCAAGGTATTTGGCGATGTCCTTCGCGAGCGGAAGGTTCGCATTGCCCGACATCAATTTCATGATTGGTCCCCGTGCGGCTGGCTTGATGCCCTTTAAGCGGCGGAAGGGCCGCGCGGCAAGGGGCGTTGCCGATGCGCCAACCGCCAAGTAGAGGCTGGGTGATGGACGTCATCACCCGCTTCGCACCTTCCCCGACCGGCACGCTTCATGTCGGCAATATCCGCACCGCGCTCCACAATTGGCTGTGGGCGAAGCGGCACGGCGGACGCTTCATCCTTCGCCTCGACGATACCGACAAAGAGCGGTCGCGGGAGGAATATGCCGATTCGATCAAGGCGGACCTCCAATGGCTGGGCCTCGACTGGGACGAAGAGCATCGCCAGTCGCAGCGCTTCCACCGCTATGAAGAGGCGCTCGACCGGCTGCGCGAGGCGGGGCGCGTATATCCCTGCTACGAGACCGCGCAGGAACTGGATCTGAAGCGCAAGGTGCAATTGAGCCGGGGCAAGCCGCCGGTTTACGATCGCGCCGCTCTGGACCTCACCGACGCTGATTTCGTGCGCTACGAGAATGAGGGACGGCAGCCGCACTGGCGCTTCAAGCTCGATCATTCGAAGGCGATCGAATGGCATGACGGCATTCGCGGTCCGCAGCATTTCGATCCGGCGCTGCTGTCCGATCCCGTGATCCGGCGTGAGGATGGCAGCTGGCTCTACATGCTGCCGAGCGTCGTTGACGATATCGACATGGGGGTCACCCACGTCGTGCGTGGCGAAGATCACGTCACCAACACCGGCCTTCAGCTCCAGATGTTCGAGGCGCTCGGCGCGCCGGTTCCAGCCTTTGCGCATGAGGCTTTGCTCGTGGGCTCGGAAGGGAAGTTGTCGAAGCGGCTGGGATCGCTCGGCGTCGAGGCGATGCGCGAGACGGGGATCGAGCCGATGGCGCTGATCGCCAAGCTCGCCCGCATCGGGACCAGCCAGCCGGTCGAGGCTGTAACGACGCCGCAGCCGCTGATCGCGCATTTCTGCTTCGACACATTCGGCCGCGCACCGGCCCGGTTCGACATGGAGGAGCTTGAAAGCCTCAATGCCCGGATCATCCACCAGCTCGATTTTGACCAGGTCGCGGACGGCCTGCCCAATGGCATGGACCGCGCCGGGTGGGAGGTCGTTCGCCCGAACCTCCACACCGTCGCGGAGGCAGCCGATTGGTGGCATATCGTCGAAGGGCCTGTGACGGTTACAGCCGATCCCGCCGACACGGATTTGCTGGCCGCCGCCGTTGCGGTTGCAGATGGGACGGACTGGACGGATGGGCCCTGGCAGGCACTGACCAGCGCCCTGAAAGCCCAGACAGGGCGGACGGGCAAGGCCCTGTTCCTGCCGCTCCGCCGCGCCCTCACCGGACGGGACAGCGGCCCCGAAATGGGGGCGCTCGTCAAGCTGATCGGCAAGGAGCGCAGCATTCAGCGGTTGAAGGCGGCGGCGGGCCTGTAAGTTTCCTCGTCATTGCGAGGAGCGGAGCGGGACGGCAATCCATTTTGCCCTTATGTGCGGCACTGGATTGCTTCGCTTCGATTCCAATGACGAAAGGCTTTGCCAATTCTCGAGAATTCTTCCTCTAAACATAGAATCCTCTTGTCAAAGCAACATTATATCATCACGATATAATGTAACGTCATCGCGGAGAATGGCGTGAGCTAGGAGAGATGAGATGGAAGGAGGATTTCTCGCCCCCCGAACCAGCAATGCCGCAAGCCTGCTGGTCGTCGTCGCGCTGCATGGCGCTGCTTTGACGGCCTTGGCGCTGTCCAAGATGGACATGCCGATCAAGGCCTTCATTCCCCGGCTGACGGTTGAAAATATCCCCTTGCCGAAAGATCCGCCGGAAGTGGTGCCCGACCCGCAGCCCGAAGCGCGCAAGCCGACGGCGCCCTCGGAGCTTCTTGCGTTGAAGCCACCCGTCGAATTGCCGAGACATTCGGAAGTTGAGGGCAAAACCGATCCATTGCCGACGCCGAACATCGAGAGCCAGCCGGGCCGAGAGGTCGTCATTCCCGAAGATAAGGGGACGGCCGTGCAGATCCCCAATCCGGTCCGGATCGCCGCCGCCATCGACCCCCGCCATGCCGGTGCGCTTCAGCCGCCTTACCCGGCGTCCGAACAGCGTATGGGCAACGAAGGCAAGGTGTCGGTGCGGGTGACGATCGGCACGGACGGCCGAGTGAAGGCGGTGAGCCGGGTGTCCGCGACGAGCGACGCTTTTTGGAAGGCCACCGAACGACAGGCTCTGAGCCGCTGGCGCTTCCGCCCCGCAACCGTGGACGGCAAGCCGGTGGAAAGCGAAAAGGTGATGAGCGTCACGTTCCGACTGGATAGCTGACGCCGCGAAGGGGCTGGCCTAAATGCCGGGCCAGCCCTATCTTCCCTCTTATGGCTCTGCCCAAACCCTCGTCGCCCAAGGTGCTGCTCGCGGACCTCAAGGCATTCATGCGGGAGCGCAGCCGCCATCAGTGGATCGCAGCTTTCTTTGCCGTCGTTATGCCGGTCGTGATCCTGGTCGGCTTCTACTACGACTCGCAAACCAATATCGCGCCGGGCGAGCAAGTGATTTACGTCGAAAACTGGAAGGCTGACCGCACGGACGCGGAAATCATCGCCCAGCAGAAGATCGACCAGGCCGAAAAGGAAAAACGCGCGGCCGCCCGCCAGCGCGAATTCCAGAAACTCGAAAAGCGTCTTGGCATCTAATCTCCCTCGTCATTGCGAGCATAGCGAAGCAATCCAGCGGCTCGGGGTTGGCCGCAGGGTGGATTGCTTCGTCGCTACGCCCCTCGCGATGACGAAGTGAGGGTTGGCCTGTGATGGATGATGAAGGCTGGATGAAGTCCGCCATAGCGCTTGGGGCGGAAGCGCGGGGGACGACGGCGCCCAATCCCAATGTCGGCTGCGTGATCGTGAAGGACGGGCGGGCCGTTGGTCATGGCCGCACCCAGCCCGGCGGCCGCCCTCATGCCGAAGCGGTGGCGCTGGAGCGGGCGGGCGTCGAGGCGGAAGGCGCCACGATCTATGTCTCACTCGAACCGTGCGCGCATGACAGCGCGCGGGGCCCGGCCTGTGCCGACCTGCTTGTCGCGGCGCGACCGGCGCGCGTGGTGATCGCGGCGACGGACCCCGATCCGCGCACCAACGGCAGGGGCGCCGCACGGCTTCGCGAGGCCGGTATCGAGGTTGAAACCGGCATCCTAGCCGATGAGGCCAAAGCGGGGATGGAAGGCTTCTTTTCCCGCATCATTCAGGGGCGGCCCTTCGTCACCCTGAAGCTTGCCATGTCATTGGACGGCAAGATCGCACTGCCCTCGGGCGAGAGTAAATGGATTACCGGGGAGGATGCGCGGCGCCACGTCCATGAGGTGCGCGCGCAGAGCGACATGATCCTCGTCGGGCGCGGCACATTGCTTGCAGACGACCCGAAATTGAACGTGCGCCTGCCGGGCCTCGAAGACCGCTCGCCGCGCAAGGCGCTGCTGACGCGTGGCGAGGCGCCGGAGGGCTGGACCGGCCTTTCCGGTCCCGAGGCGATATTCGATCTTGGCGACGTCAACGATCTGCTCGTCGAGGGCGGATCGGGCGCGGCGTCGGCTTTCCTCGCCGCCGATCTCGTCGATCGCCTGCTTCTCTACCGCGCGCCGATCCTGATCGGGGAGGGCAAGTCGGCGCTGGGCTATATCGGCCTCACCAGCCTTGCCGACGCGCACCAGCGCTGGCGCTTCGACCATGCGGAGACGCTTGGCATCGACCGGCTGGAAGTCTACGAGCGCGACAGGCTTGGCCCGAGTTAGAATTCACGATCGTTCCCCGGCAAACGCCGGGGTCCAGTTTCACAGATCTGCGCCACTGGGCTCCGGCCTTCGCCGGAGCACTGCTTCCATAACCCAAGGTTGGTAAGACATGTTCACCGGCATCATCACCAGCATCGGCACGATCACCGCCGCCGAGCAGAAAGGCGACCTGCGCCTGCGCATCGCCTGTTCTTATGACATGGACAGCGTCGATCTCGGCGCATCGATCGCATGTTCGGGCGTGTGCCTGACGGTCGTGGACAAGGGGCCCGGCTGGTTCGACGTCGACCTCTCCGCCGAAACCGTATCGCGCAGCGCGCCGGGCCTGTGGACGGCCGGCAATCGCCTCAACCTGGAACGCGCGCTGAAGGTGGGTGACGAGCTTGGCGGCCATATCGTCACCGGCCATGTCGACGGCATCGGCACCGTCGAAGGCGCGGTTGCGGTCGGCGATTCGCTGCGCATGACCGTGATCGCCGACGAAGCGCTCGCCCAATATATCGCACCGAAGGGCTCGATCACGCTGGACGGCGTCTCGCTGACCATCAACGAGGTTGAGGGGATCGCCGACGGCGTGCGCTTCGCAATCAACATCATTCCCCATACCGCGCAGCAGACGACGTTTACCGATGTAGCGCCGGGGCGAAAGCTTAATATCGAGATCGATATTCTCGCCCGGTATCTCGGCCGGATGATGGAGATGAGGGCGCAATGACCCGTCCCGTTCGTGCTGAGTAGGGACTGAGCGAAGCCGAAGGCCCGTATCGAAGCATCTCGTGCTAAACCCTTCGATACGCCGTTTCGGCAAGCTCAACAGCTACTCAGGGCGAATGGACAGAGTGATGTGATTAACTATTGTGTCATCACATTGCAATGTGATAGCGGGCTTCAATGAGCACGATATTGATCGACAAGGTTCTCGACCTCGTCACCAACGGCGGCATGTCCCGCTCGGGCCTTGCCCGGGCGGCGGGCCTTCACCCCAATTCGCTGCGCAAGCTCGGCGATTCCGACTGGAATCCGACGGCCGACACCTTGTTGAAGCTGGAGAAATTCCTCGCCAGCGGCACCTATGGCGTGATGGCGACGCCCGAGCAGATTATCGACGAGGCGCGGAACGGGCGCATGTTCATCCTTGTCGACGATGACGACCGGGAAAATGAAGGCGACCTCGTCATCCCGGCGCAGATGGCGACGCCGGACGCGATCAACTTCATGGCGAAGCATGGCCGCGGCCTCATCTGCCTCGCCCTTTCCAAGGGCCGTGTCGATCAGCTCGGCCTTGGCCTCATGTCACGCAACAATGGCACGCGGCACGAAACCGCCTTCACCACATCGATCGAGGCGCGGGACGGCGTCACCACCGGCATTTCCGCCGCCGACCGCGCGCGGACCATCTCGGTCGCCATCGATGCGTCGAAGGGGCCGGAGCATATCGTGACACCCGGCCATGTCTTCCCGCTCGTCGCGCGCGAAGGCGGCGTGCTGGTCCGCGCGGGGCATACCGAAGCGGCGGTGGACGTGTCCCGCCTCGCGGGGCTCAATCCGTCGGGTGTGATCTGCGAGATCATGCGCGAGGACGGGACGATGGCGCGCATGGACGACCTCATCGAATTCGCACAGCTTCACGGCCTCAAGATCGGCACGATCCGCGATTTGATTGCCTATCGCCTCAAGAAGGATCACCTTGTCGAGCAGACCGCAGAGGCGCCGTTCGAAAGCCAGTGGGGCGGCACCTGGACGGCGAAGAGCTTCCTCAACAAGGCGACCGGCATCGAACAGATCGCGCTGGTCAAAGGCCGCATCGATCCTGACACGCCGACGCTCGTGCGCATGCACGCGCTCAGCATGTTCTCCGATGCTTTTGCCGAGAACGATCCGCGTTCGGGGCTGCTTCAGGGCGCGATGAAGGCGATTGCCGAGGAAGGCGCGGGCGTGATCGTCGTTATCAACCGTCCCTTGTCCAATGCCTTGTCGAACGAGCTCAACAAGCGCGCCGGTAAGGAGACGATACAGGATAGCGAGCAGCTGCGCGATTATGGCGTCGGCGCGCAGATCCTGTCCGCGCTCGGCGTGCATGAAATGGTGCTCCTCACCAACACCCATCATACGCCCGTGGCCCTTGGCGGCTACGGCCTCTCCATCATCGGCGAACGGCCGATTCCCCTGAAAGGCTGATCCCATGGCGAAATTGCTCATCGTCGAAGCGCGCTTCTACGACCATCTGAACGACATGCTGCTCGACGGCGCGCGTACCGCGATCGAGGAAGCTGGGCATGCTCACGATACGGTGACCGTCCCCGGCGCGCTCGAAGTGCCGGGCGCCATCGCGCTTGCTGCCGAAACCGGCCGCTATGACGGCTATGTCGCGCTTGGCGTCGTGATCCGCGGCGAAACCTATCATTTCGAAATTGTCGCGAACGAAAGCGCGCGCGGGATCATGGCGCTAACCATGGACGGCATCGCCATCGGCAATGGCATCCTGACGGTCGAAGACGAAGCCCAAGCCCTCGCCCGCGCCAGCCGCCAAGTGAAGGACAAGGGTGGCGAAGCGGCAAAGGCGGCGCTCGCGATGATGAAGCTAAAAGAGAAGTTCTCCTGAGTTGCTCCCCGGCGAAAGCCGGGGTCCAGCCGCTCGGACCGTACCGCTGGGCTCCGGCTTTCGCCGGAGCACAAAGGAGGTTTACGCAGCCACCGCCGCTTCGGCCTCCGGATAGTCGATATAGCCTTCGGGCCCCTGAGTGTACCAGGTCGACTGATCGTCCTTCGCCCAGTCCGCGCCGCATTCGATCCGGCGGGGCAAGTCCGGATTGGAAATGAACGGACGACCGAAGCTGATCGCATCGGCGACACCGTCATCCAGGGCCGCCTGCGCGCGCTCGGCATTATAATCCGAATTGAGGACGAGAGGGCCGTTGAAGACCTTACGGATTTCCGGCGCGATCGGCGGCAATTCGCCTTTGCCATAGGTGCCGTCGAGCGGCGGTTCGCGAAGCTCGAGGAAGGCGATGCCGATTTCGTTCAGCATCTCCGCCGCTGCGGTGAAGAGCGGCACCGGATCGCTGTCGTTCACGCCTTGTGATTCCCCATTTGGCGATAGGCGAACCGCCGTGCGCTCCGGCCCCACCACGTCGGCAATGGCGCGTGTTGCCTGGCGGAGCAGGCGGATGCGGTTTTCGATCGGGCCGCCATAATCGTCGTCGCGATGATTGCTGCCGTCGCGCAGGAACTGGTCGATCAGATAGCCATTGGCGGCGTGAAGCTGCACGCCGTCGAAGCCAGCGGCGATCGCGTAGCCCGCCGCCCGCGCATAATCGTCGAGGAGATCCGGGATTTCGTCCAATTCCAGCGCCCGCGCTTCTTCATAAGGTTGGCGGCCGTCATAGGTATGCGCCTTGTAAGGGGCTGTGGTCGCGGACGCCGAAACCGGCTTCTCGCCGTCGAGGAAGCTCGGATGGACAAGGCGGCCCATATGCCAGAGCTGGCTGAAGATGCGGCCGCCCGCTTCGTGCACGGCTTCCGTGATCGGCTTCCACGCCTCCACCTGCTCCATCGTCCACAGGCCCGGCGCATAGGGCCAGCCAAGGCCTTGGCGGCTGATTCCCGTCGCCTCGCTGATGATGAGGCCCGCGCCCGCGCGCTGGGTGTAATAGGTTTTCATAATCTCGGTCGGCACATGTTCCCGCGTCGCCCGGGCGCGCGTCAGGGGGGCCATGACGATGCGGTTGGGCGCCGTCACCGCGCCGAAGGAAATGGGATCGAACAGCGAGGACAAAGCAGGTTTCCTTTCGAAACGGGAGACGGAGAGTTAGGAACGCGCGCGGTGGTTGAAAAGTCCCACCCACACATGTCCGTTCGGTTCGAGCGAAGTCGAGAACCATGCCCGCGCATCTCGACTTCGCTCGATGCGAACGGGTGAGAGGTGTTCGAGTTAGGCGATTTCCGCTAGCGCCTCCCCATGCCCGTTTCCTCTCCCAACCGTGCCGCCTTCCCCGCGATGATCCTCGCCAATGTCGTGCTGGCGCTGGGGCCGTGGATGGTGCGGCTGGCCGATGTCGGGCCGATCGCGGCGGGCTTCTGGCGGCTGGCGCTGGCGGTGCCTTTCCTGATGATCCTTGCCTGGTTCTCGCCGGGAAAGTTGCGCACGCGTGGCGCCTTGCTGGCGATGATCGCGGTGGGCGGCCTGTTCTTCGCGGCCGACCTCGCCGCCTGGCATTATGGCATCCACCATACGAAGCTCGCCAACGCCACTTTGTTCGGCAATATGAGCAGCCTGATCTTTGCCCTTTACGGCTTCATCTTGCTCCGTCGTTTGCCGAGCGGGGCGCAAGGGTTCGCGTTGGCATTGGCTCTCGTCGGCGCGATCCTGCTGATGGGCAGCAGCTACGAGCTTTCGCCCGACCATCTTGAAGGCGATCTTTTCGCTCTGCTCGCGGGTCTTTTCTACACCTTTTACCTGATCGCTGTGGACCGGGCGCGGCGCGAGATGGCGCCGATGCCGGTGCTCGCATTGTCGACGCTCGCGGGAACGCTGCCGCTCTTCCTCTTCGCCCGCATCATGGGTGAGGCGATCCTGCCGGGCGACTGGACCGCCTTGTTCCTGCTGGCGCTCAGCAGCCAGGTGATCGGCCAGGGCCTGCTCGTCTACGCCATGGGGCACTTGTCGCCGGTGATCGTCGGCCTCGGCCTCCTCACCCAGCCGGTCGTCTCGGCACTGGTCGGCTGGCTGGCTTATGATGAGCACCTGTCGCTCGCCGACGGCGCGGGGGCGTTGCTCATTTCGGTGGCTTTGGTGCTGATCCGTCTGCCCGATCGACGCAAGGCTTGAGCTTGCAACGCCGCCCGCGCGCCCTCATCTTGGGCGAAGGAGAGTGATATGACCGATCAGACCATTCCACCGGCCGAAATGACGCTGGACGAACTGCGCGTCGCGCTGGCGCCGCTCATCCCCGGCCATGCCGTGTTCGACGGATGGAATGACGCCGCGCTCGCCATGGCGGCGAACGAGCTTGGTGTTCCGGCCGATCGCGCGAAGCTCGCCTTTCCTGGGGGCGCGATGGAGATGATCGATGCCTGGTTCGATGCGATCGATTTGGCGATGGCAAAGGCTTTTCCGCCCGAACGGATCGCGACGATGAAGATTCGCGCGCGGATCCGCGATCTCCTCCTCTACCGGATCGAAGTGACGCATCCGCACAAGGAGGCGCTGCGCCGCGCCTTCGCGATCCTGTCTATGCCGCAAAATGCTTTGGCGGCGGCAAAGCTCGCCTGGCGCGCGGCGGACCGGATGTGGCGCCTTGCGGGCGACAGGGCGAGCGATTTCAACCATTATTCGAAGCGCGGAATATTGTCGGCCCTCTATACCTCGACCCTGCTCGTCTATCTCGACGACGACACGCCCGACATCGCGGCAACAAAGGGCTTCCTGGATCGGCGCATCGACGATGTGATGCGGTTCGAGAAATTCAAAGCACAGTGGAAGGGCGGGAGCGAGCGGATGCCGAGCCTCAGCCGCTTCCTCGGGCGGCTCCGTTATCCGGCGGTATAATTCGTCATTGCGAGGAGCGTAGCGGCGGCAATCCAACTTGCGGCAGGCTCAGCGCGGCTGAATTGCTTCGCCCCGCTCGCAATGGCGAAGAAAAATCACCCTGCCATTTGCAGGCGCGGCGCTGCGGCGGCCGGGCGCTGATAGAAGGAGACGAAGCGCTTGATGCGGCGACCCTGCGACCACAGATCGCCCGTTTCCATACCGCGCAACTCTTCGGCCAAGGCGATCGCTTGCGCATCGTTCGCCGCGTCGAATTCCTTGTAAGACCGGATTTCGCGGTGGCGTTCGCCGAGGAGATAGAGGCGGTAGGTCTTCATGGCACATCCTTCACTTCACCCTCACATGAGCGAGGTTAAATCGGTTGCCGGCCCGCTTGGTTCCATAGAAAGGCATGCGCCCTGCGCTGCAATTGACATGGATCAATTGTTTCGGCGCTGTGCGATGAAATGCGGCCCGAATGCCCTGAAGCGATGCGAAATTGGCAGTGGCCATGAGCCGCTCTTATTGATAATCACTCGCAGCAATATGACTCAGCCTCTCAGCCTCGACCGATTGCCGTTCCGGACCCCGGCCCGCATCACCGCCATCGATTGGCTGCGGATGAGTGAGGGCGACGCGCGGCGCCTGCGCAATCTCGGCTTCGATGAAGGCGTATCGGTCGAATCGCTCCACGCCGCGCCGTTCGGCGGCGATCCATTAGCGGTGCGGGTTGGGCGGATGACCGTGGCAATGCGCCGCGCCCTTGCAAATGCCGTCGCGGTGGAGACAGGCCAGTGACGACCGTCCCGCTCATCGCCGTCGTCGGCAATCCCAATGCGGGCAAGAGCGCGCTGTTCAACATGCTCACCGGCGCGCGGCAGAAGGTCGGCAATTATCCGGGCGTCACCGTGGAGCGGAAATCAGGGCGGCTGTCCCTGGCTGATGGCCGTCCGGTCGAATTGGTCGATCTCCCCGGCGCCTATAGCCTCGAACCGTCGAGCCCGGACGAAGCGGTGACCCGCGATGTCGTGATCGGCCGCCAGCAGGGTGAGCGCCTGCCCGACGCATTGTTGATCGTCCTCGACGCGACGAACCTCGACAACCATTTGCGCTTTGCGTTGCAGCTCATCAATCTCGGCCTGCCGACGGTCGTCGCCTTGAACATGGTCGACATGGCGGCGCGCGACGGCCTCGTCATCGACAGCGCGCGTCTTTCGGAAGAACTTGGCGTGCCGGTGATCGAGACGGTGGCGGTCCGTCGCCGCGGGCTCGGCAGCTTGAAGGAGGCCCTCAGTCTCGCCGTTACGGCCGAGAAGAGAGCACCGGTGCCCGACGAGCCGTTCGCCGCCGTCCAACGCCGCGCACGGGCGATCGCCGATGCGGCGGTTGCCGGAGATGCGACCATTCACCGCACGTCGAGCGTGATCGACCGCATCGTTCTCAATCCCGTCGCGGGGCCATTCCTGTTCGCGCTCATCATGTTCCTGATGTTCCAGGCGGTGTTCGCCTGGTCCGAAGCGCCTATCGGCTGGATCGAGGGGGCGATCACCGGGCTTCAGGGCGCCGTCACGGATGCGATGCCGGACGGCTTCATCCGCTCACTGCTTGTCGACGGCGTGTTGGGCGGGGTGGGGGCGGTGGTCGTCTTCCTGCCGCAGATCCTGATCCTGTTCCTGTTCATCCTGCTTCTGGAAGCGACCGGATATATGGTCCGCGCCGCCTTCCTGATGGACCGGCTGATGGCGAAGGTCGGCCTCTCCGGCCACGCCTTCATTCCGCTCCTCTCATCCTTTGCCTGCGCCATTCCCGGCATCATGGCGACGCGGACGATCGAAGATCCCAAGCATCGCCTGACGACCATTCTCATCGCGCCGCTGATGACCTGTTCGGCACGCCTCCCGGTTTATGCAGTGATCATCGGCGCCTTCATCCCGGCGACGTCGGTCGGCTGGGGCATTGGCCTCCAGGGACTGGTGATGTTCGGCCTTTACCTTCTGGGCATTGCGGGCGCGCTGCTTGCGGCCCTCGTCCTGCGCCGCACGGTGGCCAAGGGCAGCCATCAGGGTTTCATGATGGAAATGCCCAAATATCAGGTGCCGATTCCGCGCGACGTGCTGCTTGGCCTCTGGCAGCGCGCGGCGATCTTTTTGAAGCGCGCGGGTTCGATCATCCTCGTTTCGACGATCGTGCTTTGGGCCTTGCTCTCCTTCCCGCAGCCAAGGCCCGGCGAAAGCGCGCTCGACGCCTCCATCGCAGGCAAGATTGCGGGCGGCCTCGAAACGGTGGTGCGCCCGATCGGGTTCAACCACGAAATCGCGCTCGCGCTCATCCCCGCCATGGCGGCGCGCGAGGTTGCGGTGTCGGCGCTTGCTACCGCTTATTCGATCGAGGCGGATGACGAGGCGCAGGCCGAACAGTCGCTGGTGGAACGCTTGCAGGGCCGCTGGACCTTGCCGACCGCTTTGGCCTTCCTCGCTTGGTTCGTCTTCGCGCCGCAATGCCTGTCTACGGTCGCGGTCGTCCGGCGGGAAACGAACGGGTGGAAATGGCCCGCCTTCATGCTAGCCTATCTGTTCGGTCTCGCCTATCTGGCCGCAGGCGCAACTTACTGGGCGGCAATAGCCCTCGGGCTTTAGGAGTTTTTTAAATGGCGGGTTCGGTCAACAAGGTGATTCTGGTCGGCAATCTCGGGCAGGATCCCGAATCCCGTTCGCTCGGCAATGGCGGCGAGGTGGTGAACCTGTCGGTCGCCACGTCGGAAAGCTGGAAGGACCGCGACGGCAATCGTCAGGAGCGGACCGAATGGCACCGCGTCGTGATCTTCAACGAAAATCTCGGGAAGGTCGCCAAATCCTATCTGCGCAAGGGTTCGAAGGTCTATCTCGAAGGCCAGCTGCAGACCCGCAAGTGGCAGGACAATGAGGGCAAGGACAAATATTCGACCGAAGTGGTGCTGCAGCGCTTCCGCGGCGAACTCGTCCTCCTCGATTCGCGCGGCGGCGGCGGCGGCGGCGGCGGCGGCGGATCAGGCGGCTATGACGATGGCGGCTACGATCAGGGCTTTGGCGGCGGCCAGTCCTCGGGCTTCGGCGGTGGCGGCCAGAGCCGCCCGCAATCGCGCCCGGCGCCCGCGTTCGACAGCGATCTGGACGACGACGTTCCGTTTTGACGGGAAACGTCATGCTGAACTTGTTTCAGCATCCATGCCGATGACGATCGCGACTGTCGGACAGATGGACCCTGAAACAAGTTCAGGGTGACGGGCTATTATTTCTTCTTGAGCGCAGCCAATCCCGCAAAGGGCGAGGATTCCCGCTTGGCCTCCTCCTCGCTTTTCACACCCGCCGCGCGTAGGGCATCCTCGGCGCCCGGCGCGCGTGGCCAGGGGTCGAGGTTCAGCGACAATGTCTCGGCGACCGCTTCGCCGATATCGATCATCGCGCCTTCGTAAAAAACGACATCGCATTCCGCTTCGCTGAGCTCGATCTCTTCATCCGGCGCGCCATCCTGCGGCTCCGGGCGGAAAAGGATGGTGAAATCCTCAGCGACATGTGCGGGTATCGGAACGCCGGTCGCGACGCAGCTTTGCGTCACCTCGGCCTCCATCCGGCCCTTGGCTGTCACCGTTTCTCCGTCCCGTTGCAGCGTCAGCGTCGCGGCAAGCCGGTCGATAGCGACAAGGTCGAAGCGGGCGGCGAGCGCGGCGCGTTCCTCCGCCGACGCCTCCACCGTCATCGGCTTTGCGACCGACGGCAACGTGTCGAGGCGGGCGGGGCGGCTGAATTCGGGAGCCATGATCATGCCCGGGGAAGATCGCCGGACAGGATGGCCGGCATCAGCCGTTCGGCAAGCGCCGCGTGGAAGCGCCCGATCCTGGCCGCCACGAAAGCGTTCGCGTCGGGCGAGGGCGGTGCGCCCCGGAAGATGTTGCGGCTGACGGCTTCCTCGAGCCCTTCGCCCATATCAAACGCGGCGCGGAATGCGCCGATCCGGCCGCCCAATGTTCCCATCATCTTGCCGATGCGCTTGCCAACGACCAGGTCGCCGGTGCCGAGCTGGCGGATATTGCCGTCCATGTCGGCGATGAACAATTCGGCGAGCAATGCGGAATCGGCCCGCGTTTCCGCCCCGCCTTGTTCAACCCGGATTAAGACGAGGGCGAGGATGGTGGCGATCATGTCGAACCGTCCGTCGATCGTGTCCGGAACCTGGCCATCGCGATACCAGATGGGATCGCGGCCGATTGCGACCACCGCTTCGTAAAGCGGCCGCAATTTTTCCGTGTCCCGCCGGCGTCCGAAAAGTCGTGAGAGAAAAGACAATGGTTTTCCTTGGCTGCGTCCCCGGGCTTGCGCCCGGCGTTGTGGAGCGCATATTGGGGCTTCACGTCGCGGCCTGCAAGGCGGACACCGGCGTCATATCGGCGATGGTGTGTTCAGGAGAATGATTAAGATGACCGTCCGGACGGCAAAAAGCTTTGCCTTGGCCTCACTCCTCGCCGCGAGCGCGCTCGTGTCCGGCTGCGGCCAGATCGTCGACCGGCAGGGCTATATTCAGGATCCCGTGCTGACCGCCGCGATCCAGCCCGGCATCGACAATCGCGATTCCGTCGCCGGGACGCTCGGCCGCCCGACCTTCGTTGGCCAGTTCGACCAGCGCGACTGGTATTATGTGACGCGCACAACGAAGCAGTTCGGCTTCAACCTGCCGCGCGTCGCGGACCAGAGCGTGCTTCACATCCGCTTCGACGATGCCGGCAATGTGACGACCGTCGAGCGGAGCGGCGTCGACAAGGTCGCCTCGATCGAGCCTTATGCGGACAAGACCCCGACTTTGGGCCGCGACCGCAGCTTCTTCGAGGAACTGTTCGGCAATATCGGCACCGTCGGCGCCCCGGGCGCGGGCACGAACCCAACGCCTCAATAACACCCACCCGTCATTCCCGCGAAAGCCGGAATCTCGTGTCGAAAGGGTGCTTTTCCCTCCTGAGACCCCGGCTTTCGCCGGGGTGACGTTCAAGAGGCGAGGGCGCGGGCCAATTCGCCCAGGGTAACGACCAGGCTCAGCGCGCGATGCCGCCCGCCGACAGCACGGCGAGCGTCACGAGTTCCGAAGCCGTCGCCGACATGGACGCGATCTGCACCGGCTGATCCATGCCGACCAAGATCGGCCCAATCACCGAATCGCCGCCAAGCTCACGCAGCAATTTCGCCGACAAGTTCGCCGACTGAAGCCCCGGCATGACGAGAATGTTCGCAGGACCCGACAGCCGCATGAACGGATATTTTTCCGCCATAGCCGGGTTGAGCGCCACGTCCGGTGACATTTCGCCTTCATATTCGAAATCGGTCTGGCGCGCGTCGAGCAGGGTCACGGCGTCGCGGACATTATCGAGCCACTTACCTTCCGGATTCCCGAAGTTCGAATAGGAAAGGAACGCGACACGCGGTTCGTGCCCCATGCGGCGGGCGACGGCGGCGGCCTGCACCGCGATATCGGCAAGCTGGGCCGCGGTCGGCCGCTCCGTCACCGTCGTATCGGCCATGAACACCGTGTGGCTCTGCCCGACGAGGATGTGCATGCCAAAGGGCGTGCTGCCCTCCGCCGCGTCGATCACGCGGCGCAGCTGGCTGTAGGTCTGGGCATAGGGACGGGTCACGCCGCTAATCAGCGCATCGCCCGCGCCGAGAGCGAGAAGGGCGGCGGCAAAGACGTTGCGGTCCTGCTTCACGTTCCGCTCGACTTCGCGGGCGAGATAGCCGCGCCGCTGCAGCCGGGCGTAGAGATGGTCGATCATGCGCGGCACGAGCGGCGAATTGCGGCTGTTATGCACTTCGTAGCTTTCAGCGTCCGCAACGCCCATGGCGCGCAGGCGGTCGTGCACGTCGTCACGGCCGACCAGCACCGGAATGCCGTAGCCGCCTTCCTTGAAGGCGACGGCGGCGCGCAGCACCACTTCCTCCTCGCCCTCCGCGAAGATCACGCGGCGCGGATTGGCGCGGGCGGCTTCGTAAGCCAATGTCAGGACCGAGGTGGTGGGATTCATCCGCGCGCGCAGGGAATGGCGATAGGCGGCCATATCCTCGATCGGCTTTTGCGCGACATTGCTGTCCATCGCGGCCTGGGCGACGGCGGCGGGCACCATTTCCATGAGGCGCGGGTCGAAGGGCGCGGGAATGATATAGTCTGGGCCGAAGCTGTGCGCCTTGCCGCCATAGGCCGCCGCCACTTCCTCGGGCACCTGCTGGCGGGCGAGTTCGGCGATGGCATTGGCGGCGGCTATCTTCATTTCATCGTTGATCGTCGTCGCCCGCACGTCGAGCGCGCCACGGAAGATGAAGGGGAAGCCAAGCACATTGTTGACCTGGTTCGGATAATCGGAACGCCCCGTCGCGACGATGGCGTCGGGCCGCGCGGCCTTGGCTTCGGTCGGCAGGATTTCGGGATCCGGATTGGCCATGGCGAAGATGATCGGCTGGGCCGCCATATCCATCACCATGTCGGGCTTGAGCGCGCCAGCGGCGGACAGGCCGAGGAAGATGTCGGCGCCGACGAGCGCCTCCTTCAGCGTCCGCGCGTCCGTCGCGGCGGCATGGGCGGACTTCCACTGATCCATACTGTCGGTGCGGCCTTGATAGATGACGCCGGTGCGGTCGCACATGATGACATTGTCATGCGCCACGCCCATCGCCTTGATGAGTTCGGTGCAGGCGATCGCCGCCGCGCCCGCGCCGTTCACCACGACCTTTACGTTCTTCAAATCGCGGCCGGTGAGGCGGCAGGCGTTGATGATCCCGGCGGCGGTGATGATCGCCGTGCCGTGCTGATCGTCGTGGAAGACCGGAATGTTCATCCGCTCGCGCAAGGCCTGTTCGATGATGAAGCAGGATGGGGCGGCGATGTCTTCGAGGTTGATGCCGCCGAAAGACGGCTCAAGCAGCGCGACCGCATTCACGAACGCGTCGACATCCTCGGTCGCAAGTTCGAGATCGATCGAATCGACGTCGGCGAAGCGTTTGAAGAGGACAGCCTTTCCTTCCATCACCGGCTTCGACGCCAGCGCGCCGAGATTGCCAAGGCCGAGGATCGCCGTGCCGTTGGAGATGACCGCGACCAGATTGCCCTTGGCGGTATAATCATAAGCGCAGGCCGGATTTTCTGCGATGGCGCGCACTGGCACCGCGACGCCGGGCGAGTAAGCGAGGGAGAGGTCGCGCTGCGTCGCCATCGGCTTCGACGCCACGATCTCGATCTTTCCGGGCCGGCCCTTGGAATGGAAATGCAGCGCTTCGGCTTCGGAAAATTTGATGTTGCTATCGCTCATGCGGGGCTCCTCGTTGCAAGCTCACTAGAGCGCAACGCCGGGGAGTTGAACCCCATTGTGCTCCGGCGAAAGCCGGAGCTCAGCGGCACCGGTCGAGCGGCTGGGTTCCGGCCGTAGTTTATCCTGAGCTTCGCCGAAGGGCCGGAACACAATGCACCTTGTCTCAAACTATCGAGCCTTTATCGCTGCTCCCATGGCAACGAAGGCGAAGACGGACAGCGGGCCGACCCCGATGATGGCGCAATATCTGGCGCTGAAGGCCGAGGCGTCCGATTGCCTGCTTTTCTACCGCATGGGCGATTTCTTCGAATTGTTCTTCGATGACGCGAAGGCGGCCGCCCAGTGCCTCGACATTGCATTGACCGCGCGCGGTGAGCATGATGGGGAGCCCGTGCCGATGTGCGGCGTACCCGTCCACGCCGCTGAAGCCTATCTCGCCCGCCTCATCAAGGGCGGCTTCCGCGTCGCCATCGCCGAACAGACCGAAAGCCCCGCCGAAGCCAAGAAGCGCGGTGGCAAGGCCTTGGTATCCCGCGCCATCGTCCGCGTGGTGACGGCGGGCACGCTCACCGAAGAGGCGCTGCTCGACAGCCGCGCCGCCAATTGGCTCGCCGCAGTCGTGAAGGTCGGCGAGCGCTACGGCATTGCCGCCGCCGACGTGTCGACCGGCACGTTCGAGCTGTTCTCGGTAGAGCCCGGCGCGATCGATGCCGAACTCGCGCGTCTTGGCGCGTCGGAAATCGTCGCCCCCGAATGCTACGAGGCACTCGCCGGGCAGGACGTGCGCGAGCGCCGCGGGGGCTTTGACAGCGTCGCGGCCGAACGGCGCCTCAAGGAGCGGTTCGAAGTCGCGACCCTCGACGGCTTCGGCCAGTTCGACCGTGCGGCCCTCTGCGCGGCGGGCGGCCTCCTCGCCTATCTCGACGAAGTCGCACGCGATTCGCTGCCCTTCCTCCGCCCGCCCGCGCCGCGCCTTGCCGATGGGCATATGATGATCGACGCGGCAACGCGCGAAAGCCTGGAGCTTTGCGTGTCACAGGGCGGCACCCGCGCCGGAAGCATGCTCGCCGCCATCGACCGCACGGTGACGGGTGCTGGCGCCCGCCTCCTTGCTGCCGACATCGGAGCGCCCTTGCTCGACCCGGCCCGGATCGGCGAGCGGCTCGATCTTGTCGCCTTGTTCGAAGGCGATGGCGGCCTCCGCGACAGCCTCCGTCGACAGCTGAAAGCCCTCCCCGATATTGGCCGCGCGCTCGGGCGCCTCGTCGCGGGCCGGGGCAGCCCGCGAGATTTGGGGCAACTCCGCGACGGCCTCAGCGAAGCGCGGCGCCTGCACGACAGGCTCGCCGCCCT
The DNA here is from genome assembly GCF_003012815.1 of Allosphingosinicella vermicomposti. Taxonomy (GTDB): domain Bacteria; phylum Pseudomonadota; class Alphaproteobacteria; order Sphingomonadales; family Sphingomonadaceae; genus Allosphingosinicella; species Allosphingosinicella vermicomposti. The sequence goes on from NZ_PXYJ01000003.1 coordinate 279,281, forward strand.
GCCCGAGGCGCCCGCTCTGCTCACCGCCTTGCTCCCGGCCCTGCGCGGCCATGGCGCGCTCGTCGATCACCTGTCCCGCGCCCTCGTCCCCTCGCCGCCGATCGATACGGCGCAGGGCGGATACATCGCGGAAGGCTATGATCCCGCGCTCGACGCCCTGCGCAGCACCGGCGGGGAAGGGCGCCGCGCCATCGCCTCATTGGAAGCGCGCTACAAGCAGCAGACCGGCATCACCGCATTGAAGATCCGCCACAATGCGGTGCTCGGCTATCATATCGAAGTGCCCGCCCGGCATGGCGATGCGCTGATGGCCGCTGATTCCGGCTTCACCCATCGCCAGACGCTCGCCGGAGTCGTCCGCTTCAATGCGCCCGAACTTCACGATGAAGCGATGCGCGTCGGACAGGCGGGCGCCCATGCGCTTGCCGCCGAAGCCGCGCATCTCGAAGAACTGATCGACGAGGCGCTGAAGCGCGTCCACCCGATTGCCGCCGCCGCCGATGCCCTCGCCCGGCTCGACGTCGCCGCCGCTCTCGCCGAACGCGCCGCGGAAGGGGGCTGGTGCCGTCCGCACTTCGAAGACCGCAATTGCTTCGAGATCGAGGGCGGCCGCCATCCGGTGGTAGAAGAGGCGCTGAAGAGCAGCGGCGCCCGCTTCGTCGCCAATGATTGCGGCCTTTCCGAAGCCTCGCGCCTGTGGCTCGTCACCGGCCCGAACATGGGCGGTAAGTCGACCTTCTTGCGCCAGAATGCGCTGATCGCCGTGCTCGCCCAGGCGGGCTCCTATGTGCCTGCATCGAAGGCGGTGCTCGGGCCAGTCGACCGCCTGTTCAGCCGCGTCGGCGCCTCGGACAATCTCGCGCGCGGGCGTTCGACCTTCATGGTCGAAATGGTCGAAACCGCAGCCATCCTCGCGCAGGCGACGGAGAAGAGCTTCGTCATCCTCGACGAAGTCGGGCGCGGCACGTCCACTTATGACGGCCTCGCCATCGCCTGGGCGGTGGTGGAGGGCATTCACGACCGCAACCAGTGCCGCTGCCTGTTCGCGACCCATTATCACGAATTGACGCGCCTTTCGGAGCGATTGGACGCCCTCTCCCTCCACCATGTCCGGGCTCGCGAGTGGAAGGGTGAGCTCGTCTTCCTCCACGAACTCGCCGACGGCCCCGCCGACCGCAGCTACGGCCTTGCTGTTGCCAAGCTCGCCGGAATGCCGCCGCCCGTCCTCGCCCGCGCCAAGGCGGTGCTGGCGAAGCTTGAAGAGGGAAAGGCAGCCACCGGCGGCATAGCGGCGGGCCTGGACGATCTCCCCCTCTTCGCCGCCACCGCCGCGCAGGAGGAAGAGGCGCCCGATCCGCTCGTCGACATGCTCGCCGGGATCGACGCGGATGCCTTGAGTCCGCGCGATGCGCTCGACCTCATCTATCAGTTGAAGCGGCTGGCGGCAGAGCAAAGCGTGTAAGTGTTCCTGCTTTCGCGGGAACGCACTACATTCCCCTTATGCCGATCCGCGACACAGCGATTCCCAGCCGCCGCTCTATCATCGACCGCCGTTCGCTCGCCGAGCAGCTGGACGCGATCGGCGGCGAGGGCGAAGGGCGGCGGCAGAAGGCCGTTTGTCTCCTGAAAGACGCGCTCGCCGCAGGGCGCGCCGAAATCGCCCGCCGCCTTGCCGATGCGCCTTATGCGGGCACGGAAATCGCTGCGGCCTACGCCTTTCTCACCGACCAGATCCTCCGCCTTGTCCACGACTTCACCGTGGCGCACCTCCACCCGCTCTCCAATCCCACCGATAGCGAGCGGCTGCTGCTGCTCGCTGTCGGCGGCTATGGGCGCGGCGAAATGGCGCTCCATTCGGACGTCGACATCGCCTTCATCACGCCGTGGAAGCCCAATGGCTGGCCGGAGCAGGCGATCGAATCGATGCTCTATCTGCTCTGGGATCTGGGCCTGAAGGTCGGCCATTCGAGCCGCAGCCTCGACGAGACGATCGGCGTCGCGATGAACGACCATACGGTCCGCACCGCGATCCTTGAATCCCGCTATCTCTGGGGCGACGAGCGGCTGCATGACGAAATCACCGCCCGCTTCTGGCGCGAAGTGGTGGGCGACAAAGCGGGCGCATTCGTCAATGAGAAGCTGGAAGAGCGCGACGCCCGCCACCGCAAGCTTGGCGACAGCCGCTATGTCGTCGAACCCAATGTGAAGGACGGCAAGGGCGGTCTTCGCGATCTCCACACCCTCTACTGGATCGGCAAATATGCCTATCGCGTAACGTCGGTGCCGGACCTCGTCGAAAAGGGCCTGCTCACTCCCGAAGAGCTCCGTCTTTTCCAGAAAGCGGAGCGCTTCCTGTGGGCGGTGCGCTGCCATCTCCATATCCTCGCCGGGCGGCCCGAGGAGCGCCTCACCTTCGACGTCCAGCCCGAAATCGCCGCGCGCATGCATTATGCCAATCGCCCGGGGCGTTCGGCGGTCGAGCGGTTCATGCAGCATTATTTTCTCAACGCCAAAGCGGTGGGGGATCTGACCGGCCTCTTCCTCGCGCATCTCGACGAAAAATTCGCGCAGAAGGAGCGTCGCTTCGGCCTGCCCACCTTGCGCCGCCGCCCGCGCAAGCTGGAAGGCTTCGTGCTCGACAAGGGCCGCCTCGCTCTCCCGTCCGACGATTTCCTCGAGCGCGATCCGGTCCGCCTTATCCAGATGTTCGCGCTTGCCGACCGTCACGAACTCGATATCCACCCGCTCGCCATGCGGGCGGCGGCGCGCGACGCGAAGCTGATCGACGCAGCCGTACGCGAGAACAAAATCGCCAACGCCCTCTTCCTGGAAGTCCTCACTTCCCCGCGCGATCCGGAAAAGGTGCTGCGCTGGATGAATGAGGCTGGCGTGTTCGGCCGCTTCGTTCCCGATTTCGGCCGCGTCGTCGCGCAGATGCAGTTCGACATGTATCATCATTATACGGTCGACGAACATTCGATCCGCGCCATCGGCCTCCTCTCCCGCATCGAGAAAGGCGAGCTGAAGGAGGACCACCCCCTTTCCACCGGCCTGTTCAAGCGCATCGCCTCGCGCCGGGCCCTCTATGTCGCCGTCCTCCTCCACGACATCGCCAAGGGCCGGGGCGGCGATCACAGCATCTTGGGCGCCGAAGTCGCGGACCAGCTCTGCCCGCGCCTCGGCCTCGACGAAGCGGAAACGCAGACCGTCGCCTGGCTGGTGCGCTGGCACCTCCTCATGTCCGCAACCGCCTTCAAGCGCGACCTATCCGATCCGGAAACGATCGCTGACTTTGCCGAGCGGGTGAAAAGCCCGGAGCGGCTGCGCCTGCTGCTTCTCCTCACCGTCGTCGACATCCGGGCCGTAGGTCCGGGTGTGTGGAACGGCTGGAAGCGGCAGCTCCTGCGCACCCTGTTCGAAGGCGCCGAAGAATTGCTGCGCCTCGGCCACAAGCAGAAAGGCCGGAGCGAGCGGATCGCGGCGATTCAGGACGATCTTGCCGCCCGCCTCGATTGGGAGGAGAGCCGCTTCGCCCGTCACATGACGCGCCTCGCCGATTCCTATTGGCTCGCCGAACCGGTCGAGGTGCTGGAGTGCAACGCCCGGCTGATGGACGCGGCGGACCGCGTGCCCGACGGCGGCCCCGCGCTTGCGATGAATGAGGAGGAACGCGGCGCGACCCTCGTCACCCTCTATGCCAAGGATCAGCCCGGCCTCTTCTACCGCACCGCCGCCGCGATCAGCATGGCGGGCGGCAACATCATCGACGCACGCATCCACACGACCTTGGACGGCATGGCGCTCGACAATTTCCTCGTTCAGGGCGCGGACGGCGCGCCCTGCTGCGACCGCTATCAGCTCGAACGGTTGGAAAAGGCCGTGCTTGCGGCGGCCAATGGCGAAGAGCCCGAAATGGCCCGGCTCGAAGCGCGCGCATTGCCTTTGCCGCGCGCCAATGCCTTCCCGATCCAGCCCGCCGTCTTCATCGATAATGGCGCGTCGAGCCGCTACACGATCGTCGAGGTGAATGCCCGCGACCGCGCCGCACTGCTGAGCGGCCTCGCGGGCGCGATCCTGCACGCGAAGATGGATATCCACTCTGCCCATATCGCCACTTATGGTGAACGCGCGGTCGACGTCTTCTATCTAACCGACGCCAAGGGCGCGAAGATCGAAAGCCCGGCCAAGCTCAAGACCCTGAAATCGCGCCTCACCTCAGCGGCTGCCGGAATGCGAAAGGTGAAAACGGCGGCCTGATTGGCGGCGGAGCGGTGGTTTGTAAGCGCCCTCGAAATCTTGAATCCAACCTCCGCTAGCCCTGAGCCTGTCGAAGGGCGTGTGAATCGCGCGTTGCCCACGCCCTTCGACAAGCTCAGGGCTAGCAGTTGTGGGGAGGGTGCGGCTGAAGCTTTCAACCCAGAAGAAAAGCCTCCCGCCCGAAGGCGGGAGGCTCTCTTATTTCATAAATGCGTGCCCCGCTCAGAAGCGGCCGCGCACCGTGACGCCGTAGGTCCGCGGTTCGGCGAGATAGCTCGAGAAGAGCTGGTTCGCAGCCGCGAAGGACGGGGCACCGAAGGCCGCGACATGCGCCCGGCTGTTTGCGCCCTGGAACGGCGAGTTGAACGCGACCTGCTGGTAATCTTCGCCAAGCAGGTTCTGCGCCCAAAGTTCGACCGCCCAACGCTCGTCCCGGCCGCGAACGCCGATGCGGGCGTTGACCAGGGCATAGCCATCCTGTTCCTTCTCAGGGAACAGGTCGGAGCCGGTATTATAGTCCGACGTCAGGCGGCTATCGACGTAGACAAGGCCGGTCAGACCCGAATTGCCGAGCTCCGGCGTCCAGGAGAAGGACGTCGTCACCACATGTTCCGGCGCGTTCGAGACATTGTCGCCCGGCAACAGGAACAGGAACGGATCCAGCGGATCTTCGCCCGCGCCGGTCAGGTTGTTCCGATATTTGGTCTGGGCGTAGGTGTAGCCGATATTGACGTTGATATCGCGGTGCGGACGAAGCGAGGCTTCAACCTCGACGCCGCGCGAGCGCACGCCCGGCTTCTTGTCGCCGGTGCAGGCGCCGGTCGCCGCCGAAGCATCGCCATCGCCGCCGCCCAGATCGTCCGAGCAGGATCCGATATTCTGGACGATGAAGACCGATCCGTTGAAAGTGTTCAGCTGGAAGTTGCTGAACTCCTGCCAGAAGCCAGCGACGTTGAGCGTGAAGCCACGGCCCGAATATTTGAAGCCAAGCTCATAGGCATCCACCTTCTCTGCGTCGAAGCGCAGGTCGGTGACATCGTCATTGTCGCGCAGGCCAAGGGTGGGGTTCGCGCCCACCGGACGGGTGCCGAGCGCGGAGCGGTCGAGATTGTAGCCGCCCGCCTTGTAACCCTTCGAATAGCTCGCATAGGTCATCAGATTGTCGGTCGGCTTGAACGAGATGATGCCGGTGCCGGTCAATTCGCCATCGTCAAATTCGTCGGCGAGATCGAGGCCATTGAGGGATGGCGATGAATTGCCCTGACAAGTCAAGGTTATGATGCCCCCCACAACCTGCTGGAGCTGCGCGCGAGCGGCAGCGGCCAAGAGCGGATCGGTGGAAATATCTTGCAGGACCGGCAAGAGCGCCGCTTGCTGCGCCGGGCAGGCGGCATTGTCGTTGTTGAAGTCCGCAGAGAACTTCTTGTTCTCGTTGGTGTAGCGCAGGCCGAGCGTCAGGCTGAGCTGATCGGTGATGTTGAAGATGTTGTGCGTGAAGAAGGCGTAGTTCGTGCTGTCCTGATAATAATTGGCACGAATGTCGCCCGCATCGCTGATGTCGCTCAGGCGATCGAGACCGGCAAGGATCGTACCCGCGCGGGCCAGGCCGGTTGCGCCACCGCCGGCAAGGCCGACCAGCTGGCCGGTCAGCGCTTGGCGGAAGTTGACCGGAAGGCCGGGCACCGGCGCCGTGCTGACGCAGCCCGGATCGTTGATGCCGATGAGAAGCGGATTGTTGAGCCCCGCGACCACGCGGCACGATGCGAACGTGCCATAATCCGTGCCGAAGCGGGTATTGTCCGCGACGTGCAAATCTTCCTTGGCGTAATAAGCGCCGACCAGCCAGTCGAGGCGGTCTTCGAACGCGGAGCCCTGAAGACGAAGCTCTTGGCTGAACGTCTCGAACTTCCGGAAGTTGTTTCCATCATCGGGTCTGTAGGCGATGTCGGCGCGGCCATAATCGACGTCGGCTGCGCCCCCGGCCTTATAGCCGCGATAGGCGGTGATAGAGGTCAGGGTGCCGAAACCCGCATCCCAATCGATCTGGCCGGAAATGCCGTAATCTTCCGTTTCGTTGCGATAGGTCCGGCCCGGGCTGATCGATACGTTGCGGCGATAGGGATTCTGATCGTAGGCGTTCGGGCCGTTGGGGAAGGTTTCGCCCAGCGCCTGAAGAATGTTCACGATCGGATTGGCGGCCGAATAGGCATAGTCGCCCGGAGCGCCCGGCGTCGGATCGAACGTCTGGCGCGTCTCGATATAGACGGCGCCGCAGCAGCTTTCGTCGCGCTTCGAATAATCGCCGATCAGGCGGACTTCGAGGTCATTCCCGGGTTCATAAAGCAGCTGGCCGCGCACGAAATAGCGGTCGCGATCATTGACGCGGCTTTCGGTGCCCTCGGCGGGATCTTCCACGCGATAATAGCCGTCACGCGTCACATAGACGCCGTCGAGCCTGTAGCCGAGGCCGCTGTCGCCGATCGGGCCGGTGATACCGCCGCCAAGGCGCAGCAGGTCATAATTGCCGAGCGTCGCCTCGCCATAGCCTTCCATCTGGTTGAGGTTCGGCTTTTTTGAGACGATGTTGAGGATGCCGGCCGATGCGTTGCGGCCGAAGAGGGTGCCCTGCGGACCGCGCAACACTTCGACGCGGTCGATTTCGCCGAGTTCGTTGAGGCCGATGCCGGTGCGCGAGCGATAGACGCCGTCGATGAACACCGCGACCGAGCTTTCAAGGCCGGGATTGTCGCCGACCGTGCCGATGCCGCGGATACGCGCGGAGCCATTCGACTCCGAACCGGTCGAAGAAACGAGGAGCGAGGGCGCGAGCTGATTGAGCGCGCGAATGTCGGTGGCACCCGAATTTTGGAGCGCTGCGGCATCGACGACGTTCACCGCGAGCGGCACATCCTGCAGAATCTGCTCGCGCCCTTGCGCGGTGACGATGATGTCGGCGTTCATGTCGAGATCCTGATCCTGCTGAACCGCCGCTGCTTCGGTAGCGGTGTTGTCCGCAGTCTCGCTCGTATTATCCTGCGCGAAGGCCGGCGTGGAAATCGCAAGCGCGCCAGCCGACAGCAACCAGATGGATTTCGTCATTCCCCTCTCCAATTCTTATTGGTTCAACCTTATGGGCCGAGCGTATCGGAAAGGTTGGGGGGCAGCTAGCGGGAAAATGGCGGATTCCCGCGCGTATCGGCAACGTCATTGCAAAATCGCAACAAGCCGGTTTCAAATAAAAACTGTGCAGATAAACGCCGCGTCGCTTGACCCTACGGCAAGCTCAATTCTCCACTGTTGCGACGCAGCAAATAATTTCGCGAGTGCAGCATATCCGCAGCGATATTACTGCGGATATGCTGTTTCGAACTGAGCTATTATTTGGGCGCAAGCACCATCAGCATCTGGCGGCCTTCCATGCGCGGATGCTGTTCGACCTTCGCGGTTTCCACGGTGTCGGCCTGAACGCGTTGGAGAAGCTGCATGCCGAGCTGCCCGTGGGCGAGTTCGCGGCCGCGGAAGCGCAGGGTGACCTTCACCTTGTCGCCTTCGCCGATGAATTTGTGGATCGCCTTCATCTTCACGTCATAATCGTGATCGTCGATGTTCGGACGCATTTTGATCTCCTTGATCTCCTGCGTCCTCTGCGATTTACGCGCGAGGTTCGCCTTCTTCTGCGCCTCGTACTTATATTTGCCTACGTCCAGGAACTTGGCCACGGGCGGATCGGCGTTCGGCGACACTTCGACAAGGTCGAGACCGACCTCGGCTGCCTGCTCGATCGCTTCGCGGGTGAACATCACCCCCAGATTTTCGCCTTCTTCATCGATCACCCGCACCTTGGGCGACTGAATGAATTCGTTATAACGAGGGCCGTTCATGGGCGGCGCCATCGGGCGCCGGTTCAGAGGGGGACGTATAGCTCAATCTCCTTCGAGCCTGTTGAAGGCCGCTTATCTAGTGATTTGCGCGGCGAAAGGGAAGACGGGACAGGCGGCCCGCTTCCATTTCACGCCGCAATGTTGCCGCACGGTCGCGGGTTTCCCTCGTTCGTCATGCTGAACTTGTTTCAGCATCCATCCTGCGGGCAGGCAGACTGTCTCCGGCATGGACCCTGAAACAAGTTCAGGGTGACGAAATGGGCTTAGCGCAGATCCGGCGGTGTTGCTTCGTCCTTGAGCATGGCGATGAGGTCTTCCACCTTTACCACTTGCTGCCCTTCCTGGCCAAGGCGGCGGACGGCTACGGTGCCTTCTTCTGCCTCGCGCTTGCCGACGACGAGCAGGGCCGGAACCTTGGCGAGGCTATGTTCGCGGACCTTGTAGTTGATCTTCTCGTTGCGCGTGTCGGTTTCAACGCGCAGGCCTGCGGCGGCGAGCGTGGCGCGCACCTCTTCGGCATAGCCGTCCGCATCCGACACGATCGTCGCGACCACCGCTTGTACTGGCGCGAGCCACAGTGGGAAGCGGCCGGCATGATGCTCGATCAAAATGCCAATGAAGCGCTCGAACGTGCCCAGGATCGCGCGGTGAAGCATGATCGGGCGGTGGCGCTGGCCATCCTCGCCGACATAGCTTGCGTCGAGGCGTTCGGGCAGCACCGTGTCGGTCTGCAGCGTGCCGCACTGCCAGGTCCGGCCGATCGCATCGGTCAGGTGGAATTCGAGCTTCGGTGCATAGAAAGCACCTTCGCCCTCTAGTTCCTCCCAGCCGAATTCGGGAGTTGCACGGCCCGTCGCGGCGACGGCATCGCGCAAGGATTGCTCGGCCCAATCCCACATTTCGTCGGAGCCGAAGCGCTTTTCCGGGCGCAGCGCCAGCTTGATCGCGTAATTTTCGAAACCGAGATCCTTGTAGATCCCGTCAAGCAGATCGCAGAAAATCCGCACTTCCTCGACCAACTGGTCCGCGCGGCAGAAAATGTGCGCGTCGTCCTGCGTGAACTGGCGTACGCGCATGATGCCGTGCAGCGCGCCATGCGGCTCGTTGCGGTGACAGCAGCCGAATTCCGCAAGGCGCATCGGCAGGTCGCGATAGGAGGTGATGCCCTGGCGGAACACCTGGACGTGTGCCGGACAGTTCATCGGCTTCAGCGCCATCCAGGCGGCGTCGCCGCTAATGACCGGTCCTTGCTCTTCCGTATTCGGCACTTCGTCCGGCACCACGAACATATTCTCGCGATATTTGCCCCAGTGCCCGGACTGCTCCCACAGCCGCGCGTCCATCAGCTGCGGCGTCTTGATCTCCTGATAGCCGGCCGCGTCCAGTTTGCGCCGCATATAGGCTTCAAGCTGGCGCCAGATCATCCAGCCTTTCGGATGCCAGAAGACGCTGCCATGCGCTTCCTGCTGGAGGTGGAAGAGGTCCATCTCCTGCCCGATCTTGCGATGATCGCGCTTGGCCGCTTCCTCAAGCCGCGTCAGATGCTCCTGCAGCTGCTTCTTGTTGAGCCAGCCGGTGCCGTAGATGCGCGAAAGCATCGCATTCTTCTGGTCGCCCCGCCAATAAGCGCCGGACACGCGGGTGAGCTTGAACGCCTGCGGGTCGAGCTTGCCGGTCGAAGCCAGATGCGGCCCACGGCACATATCGAGCCAGTCGCCCGCGCGGTAGACGGTCAGTTCCTCGCCCTCGGGAAGCTCGGCCGCCCACTCCCCCTTGAACGTCTCGCCCTGCGCTTTGAAATAGGCAATGAGATCGTCGCGCGTCCAAACCTCGCGTACCAATGGCGCGTCCTTGGCGATGACGCGGCGCATCTCCTCCTCGATCGCGGGGAGATCCTCTTCGGTGAACGGCCGGTCCTTCGGCGCGAAATCGTAATAGAAGCCGTCGTCCGTCGCCGGACCGAAAGTGATCTGCGTGCCGGGGAAGAGGTTCTGCACCGCTTCGGCCAGCACGTGGGCGTAATCGTGCCGCGCTAAATCCAGCGCGTCCGCCTCGTCCCGGCTCGTGACGAGCGCAAGCTGCGCGTCGCCTTCGAACGGCCGGCCGATGTCGCGAAGCTCGCCATTCACCCGTGCCGCGATCGCCGCCTTGGCGAGCCCCGGCCCGATCGCCGCCGCCACGTCGCCCGGAGTGGTGCCGGGCGCCACTTCGCGCACGGAACCGTCGGGAAGGGCGATCTTGAACATTTCGGACATGGGAAACCTGCGCTCCGGCAATAAAATCAGCGTTCCGCCATATAAGGGGACTTCAACCTGTCAAGCCAAGGCCTCCCCGCTTAACCTTCGCCTTTTCGTCCTTCGATCCGGCACCGAAGTATCCCCAATCAGGACGAGCGGAGTTGGGAGTGGCCTTTGGATCAGCCTACCGCGCTTGCGCCGCTGCCTATCCAGCATCCTTTAGCTTGACCTCGCGCCCGCAATGGCTTTGTTGACCCCAACAACAAGCGAGGGGCTGCCTGGTGGCGAAGCGTTTAACTTATTTCATCTTGGCTGGCTTGGTGCTCGGCATCATCGTCGGTTGGGCGATCAACGCCGGGGTCGGCAGCGACACGCCGGAAAGCCAGGCGCTGCTGACGGATATCGCCGGCTATTTCTCCATCGTCACGACGCTGTTCCTGCGCCTCATCAAAATGATCATCGCGCCTTTGGTCTTCGCGACCCTGGTGTCGGGCATCGCTCATATGGGCGACACGGCGGCTCTCGGGCGCGTCGGCTTCCGCTCGGTCGCATGGTTCATCTGCGCAAGTCTTGTTTCGCTGACCCTCGGCCTCATCCTCGTCAACCTGCTCCAGCCCGGTGTCGGTCTCAACTTCCCGATCCCCGACGCGACCGCGGCGAGCGGCGTTGAAAAGGCCGCCTTCAATTTGAAGGATTTCATCACCCACCTTGTCCCGGCTTCGATGATCGCGGCGATGGCGGACAATGAAATCCTGCAGATCGTCGTCTTCTCGATCTTCGTCGGCGTCGCGCTGACCGCTGTCGGCGAAAAGGCCGCGCCGCTCGTCAAGGCGGTCGAGGCGCTCGTCCACGTCATGCTGCAGATCACCGATTATGTGATGCGCGTGGCGCCGATCGCGGTGTTTGCCGCCGTCGCGGGCACGATCGCCGAGCGCGGTCCGGCGATCCTTGGCACCTTCGGCTATTTCATGGGCAGCTTCTATGTTGGCCTCGTGCTCCTCTGGGTGTTGCTCATTGCCGTCTGCTTCCTGATCGTCGGCCCGCGCACGAAACTGCTCGTCCGCTATATTCGCGATCCGCTGATCCTCGCTTTCTCGACGGCCTCCTCGGAGGCAGCCTATCCGCGCACGCTCGAAGCTTTGGACAAGTTCGGCGTGCCGCCGCGCATCGCGAGCTTCGTGCTGCCACTCGGCTATTCGTTCAACCTCGATGGCTCGATGATGTACATGACCTTCGCGACGATCTTCATCGCGCAGGCTTATGGCATCGATCTGACTTTGGGACAGGAGATCACCATGCTCCTCGTCCTCATGGTGACGTCGAAGGGGATTGCGGGCGTGCCACGCGCCAGCCTCGTCATCATCGCGGCGACGCTGGCTTTTTTCGACATTCCGGAAGCAGGCCTGCTCCTCATCATCGCGGTTGACCATTTCCTCGACATGGGCCGCTCGGCGACCAACGTCGTCGGCAACGCGGTGGCGAGCGCGGTCGTGGCGAAGTGGGAAGGCCATCTCGACCCAATCGAACCGTCCGAGATCGTGCCGCCCAAGGCGCCCTCGCACATGCCGCCGCCGGCCGGGGATGAAAGTTTTCGCTGATGCCGGAATTGAAGTTCCTCGACCGCGACGGTCGGCGCCTCGCTTACCGGTTCCGCGAAGGAGACGGCCCCGCCATCATCTTCCTGCCCGGCTACATGTCGGACATGGATGGGACGAAGGCCCTCGCGCTCGATGCCTGGGCGGAGGCGCAGGGCCGCGCGATGCTGCGCTTCGACTATGGCGGCTGCGGGCAGAGCGAAGGCGCGTTCGAGGATCAGGCGCTGTCGGACTGGTGGGATGACACCCTGCATGTAATCGACACGGTCGTGCGCGGCCCATGTGTCATAGTGGGATCGTCGATGGGCGGCTGGCTGATGCTGCTCACCGCGCTCGCTCGCTCGACCCAAGTGAAGGGCCTCGTCGGCATCGCGGCCGCCCCCGATTTTACGAGCTGGGGTTTTAGCGATTCTGAAAAGGCGACGATCCGCGGCATGGGGCGCCTGGAAGAAGCCTCGCCTCATGGCGACCAGCCCTACGTCACCACCCGCACCTTCTGGGAGAGCGGTGAAAAGTTGAAGCTGCTCGAAGGGCCGATCGACATTCGATGCCCGGTGCGGCTGCTCCACGGCCTCAATGACGATGATGTGCCTTTCGCCATATCTCTCAACATCATGGACCGCGTGCGTTCATCGGACGTGCAGGCGACATTGATCAAGGACGGCGATCATCGCCTGTCGCGGGATTCGGATATCGCGCTGTTGATCCGGACGGTTGGCGGGCTGCTGGAGGCCCTGTGATCCTTTCCCTGCTTTTGGCTGCCGCCCAGTCCGCTGCCGCGCCCGCCCTCGTCGCCCCGCCGGAGGATCCGGCCTACAAAAATTGCATCGCGAAGGTGCAGACCGCGCCCGAACAGGCGGTGGAGCATGCAAGCGACTGGCGCGTCCAGGGCGGCGGCCTCGCCGCCCGCCAATGCCTCGGCCTTGCTTATGTCGCGCTCGAACGCTGGCAGGACGCCGCGCTCGCTTACGAGCAGGGTGCGCGCGATGCGGCGGCGATGAAGAATCCGGCAGCGGCTGATTTCTGGGCGCAGTCCGGCAATGCCTGGCTCGCCATGAACGATGCCGCCCGCGCCAAGACCGCCTTCGACGCGGCGCTGACAGTGGAAGGCACCGTGCCCGCGCTTCGCGGCGAAATCCATCTCGACCGCGCGCGTGCCGACGTCGCCCGCGGCGATCTCGTCGCGGCGCGCGTTGACGTCGATCAGGCGCTCACCCTCGTCGCGGAAGACCCCTTCGCCTGGTACCTCTCCGCAGCCCTCGCCGACCGGCAGAATGACGCGGTCCGCGCCGCCAGCGACATCGCCAAGGCCGTGGAACTCGCCCCCGACGATGCCGACGTCCTCCTCCAGGCCGGAACGATCGCCGGCAAGGCGGGCAAGGAAGATGAAGCCCGCGCTTATTACGAACGCGCCGCCAAGGCCGATCCGAACGGCCCGGCCGGACGCGCGGCGGCAGCGGCTCTGGGCGGTCCCGGAGAGGAGTGAACCGTTCGCCCTGAGTAGCCGCTGATCCTGAGCCTGTCGAAGGATCGAAGCGGCGTATCGAAGGGTTCTGTGCAGGCGCTTCGATACGGGTCTTCGGCTTCGCTCAGCCCCTACTCAGCACGAACGGTCCGGCTGGAATAGTTGGGATTCGCCTCCCATATGGCGGCCACGCCAGCGAAGAAGGGAAAGTCCGTGAAATATCTCCACACGATGATCCGCGTGTCCGATCCCAAGGAGACGATCCGCTTTCTCGAACTCGTCGGCCTCAAGGAAGTCCGCCGGATGGAGAATGAGAAGGCGCGCTATACGCTGATCTTCCTCTCCGCGCCGGGCGATGAAGGGGCGGAGGTCGAGCTCACCCACAATTGGGACGAAAAAGGCTATGATGGCGGCCGCAATTTCGGCCACCTCGCCTATCGCGTCGAGAACATCTACGCGGTCTGCCAGCGGCTGATGGACGCGGGCTATACGATCAACCGCCCGCCACGCGACGGCCACATGGCCTTCGTTCGGACGCCCGACAATATCTCCATCGAACTCCTCCAGGACGGCTATCTGGAACCCGCCGAACCTTGGGCGTCGATGCCGAACACCGGCACATGGTAGACATCGCCCGCATCCCCGTCCTCAGCGACAATTATATCTGGCTGATGCACGATGCGGGATCGGGCGAGACGGTGGTGGTTGACCCCGCCGTCGCCGATCCGGTGCTGGCGGAAGCGGCGGCGCGCGGCTGGCACATCACCCAGATCTGGAACACGCACTGGCACCCGGATCACACCGGCGGTAATGAAGCGATCAAGGCTACGACCGGCTGCACGATCACCGGTCCCGCCGCCGAAGCGCACCGCATCCCGACGCTGGATGTGCTGGTGAAGGAGGGCGATCGGGTCGCGATTGGAGGGGTCACGGCTGACGTGCTCGACGTGCCCGCGCACACCGCCGGACACATTGCCTATCACCTCCCCTCGGAGAAGGCCGCCTTCGTCGGCGACACGCTCTTCGCCATGGGCTGCGGGCGGTTGTTCGAGGGAACAGCGGAGCAGATGCACGCCAATATGCAGCGCCTCGCCGCTTTGCCCGAAGACACGTCCATCTATTGCGCGCACGAATATACGCTGTCCAACGGGCGGTTCGCGCTCAGCGTGGACCCGGGCAATACCGCCCTTGTTGAGCGTATGAAGGCTGTAGAAAATGCCCGTGCGCGCGGAGAAGCGACGGTGCCGACGACAATCGCCCTGGAGCGGGCTACCAACCCGTTCATGCGGGCTTCTTCGGCGGAAGAGCTTGCGCAGCGGCGTCAGGCCAAGGATAATTACGCCGGATAGACAAGGGAGAAGAACGATGCGCCTGCTGACCGTCCCCGCACTCCTCCTCGGCCTTGGTGCCTGCGCCCAGACGCCCCCGACCGATCCCGATGCCCCGCCCGGCCCGGAACTCGCCGCCGCCATCAGCGGCCACACGCCCGGCAAGCCCGCCAGCTGTGTGCTCCAGCGCGACCTGCGCGGCAATCGATCGGTCGATAATGGCGCCGCGATCATCTTCGACGGGCCCGGCAATCTCATTTACGTCAACCGCGCTCCGGGCGGCTGCCCCTCGCTGCGTTTCGGGCGAACCCTGGTCACGAAGACGACCACCGGCTCGCTGTGCCGGGGCGATATCGTCGACATTGTCGATCTATCCACCCGCGCTCATTACGGCAGCTGCAGCCTCGGCGATTTCGAACCGTATCGGAAGGTGGAGCAATAAACCGATGCGTCACCCCGGCGGAAGCCGGGGTCTCCTGCCAGGCAAGGCGCCTTGCTGTCCCGAGATCCCGGCTTCCGCCGGGATGACGGTGCGGGGTTGGAGTGCATCGTCACATCGCAGCCACGCCCCCCGCTCCCGCTAGTCCTGAGCCTGTCGAAGGACGTTCCAGCGCGTTCCGGCTACGATTATAGATCAGCGCTTGTACAAAGCGTCCAGCCGCGCGCCGTACACATCCTTCACCACGTGACGCCGCACTTTAAGCGATGGCGTCATCTGCTCGTTCGCCGTAGTGAACGGCTCATCGGCAATGATGAAGCTGCGCACCTTTTCGATCACCGAAAGCTCAGCGCTCACCCGATTGACCGCCGCGCCCACCGCCTTCACGAAATCGGGATCGCTCTTCAGCACCGACAGGTCGCTCGCCTTGCCATTGGCCTTCGCCCATTCCGCCATCCACTCGGCTTCGGGCACCATCAGGCCGACCAGATAGGGGTGACGGTCCCCCACCACCATCGCCTGCGCGATTTCGGGCTGCAGGGTCAGCATGCCTTCCACACGCTGCGGCGCGACATTATCGCCCTTGTCGAGGACGATGATGTCCTTCTTGCGATCGGTGATGACGATGCGGCCCTTGTCGTCGATATGGCCGACATCGCCCGTATGCAGCCAGCCGTCGACGATCGTCGCGGCGGTATGCGACTCATTGCGCCAATAGCCCTTCATGACGAGCTCCCCCTTCACCAGGATTTCGCCATCCTCGGCGATCCTGACTTGGGTATTTTTGAGCGGCGGGCCCACCGTATCCATCTTGAGGCCGAATTTCGGGCGATTGGCGCTGATCACCGGCCCGGCCTCGGTCTGGCCATAGCCCTGAAGCAAAGTGAGGCCGATCGAATGGAAGAAGATGCCGACGTCCGGATTCAAGGGCGCGCCGCCTGAAATCATCGCCTTCATCCGCCCGCCGAATTTGGCGAAGATCTTGGGCCGGAACGTCTTGTCGAGGATGAAATCCATCGGCCGGTCTTTGAGCGGCACACTTCCCGCATAATCCTTGGCGCCGATCTCCAGCGCGCGCTTCAATAGATATTGCGTGGCTTTCCCCTGCTTCTCGATATTTTTCAGGATGCGGGTGCGCAGCACTTCGAACAAGCGTGGCAGCACCATCATGATGGTGGGCCGCACTTCCTCGATATTGGCCGCGAGCTTCTCGAGGCTCTCGGCATAGTAAATCTGCCCGCCAAGGCTCGTCGGGAACATCTGCCCGCCGCTATGCTCATAAGCATGGCTGGCGGGGAGAAAGGAGAGGAACACCTCGTCGTCCCAGCCGAAATCCTCGGAAATGACAGCTGCCGCGCCCTCGCAATTGTGGAGGATCGCGCCGTGATGCTGCATCACCCCGCGCGGCGCGCCGCCCGTGCCGGACGTATAGATGATGCAGGCAAGGTCGTCGCGGGCGATCACTTTGGCTTCCTCCGCGCAAGCCGCGACATCATTGCTCCCCGCGTCGATCAGCGCATCCCAATCGTGGAAGCGCAGGTTGGATGCCTGGTTGCGGATCGGCTCCATGCCGATGATATGCTCGCAGCCCGAACGGACGGCGGCGGGAAGCAGGGTCTTGGCGAGCTTCTCGCTCGACACGAAGATCGCCCGCGCGCCGCTATCGTCGATGATATGCTGGTGATCGCGCGTCGTATTGGTGATGTAGGTGGGAACCGAAACGCAGCCCGCCGCCATGATCGCCAGGTCCGCGATCAGCCATTCGGGCCGGTTTTCCGAAACAATCATCACCCGGTCGCCGCGCTGAAGGCCGAGCTTCCTGAGGCTCGACGCGAGCGCCGTGACGCGGGCCGCGGCCTCCGCCCAGGTCGTCGTCTGCCACGTCCCGTTCTTCTTCGCCCAAAGGTAGGGCGCATCGCCTTTCTCGCTGGCGCGCGTGAAGAACATGGTGACGAGATTGTTGAAATGTTCGAGTTGCCGCATCGCTCTCCCCAGCGCGGTTTGACCGCGTCTGCTGCTCTAGTCCTAAGCGAACGATGTGAGGGAGCAAGCCCCTATGACGTCAAACTCCTCTCTCATCCCCACCCCGCTAGCCCTGAGCCTGTCGAAGGACGGATCCAGTACGCGCGAACGCCCTTCGACAAGCCCAGGAGTAGCGGTAGAGTGGCTATTCTGAGAGCGCGGTTCCCTCGCTGCGCGGGTCAGCGGCCCCCCGCCATGCCCCATCCACATATTCGGCGGCATTCACCTTGGAGCCAAGATCGCTCGAGCTGACGAGGCCGTTATAGCGCGTCAGATCGGCCTGCATTTCGCTCAGGAACGTATCCTTTTCGACCAATGTCGCGTCGCCGCCAAAATAGATATTGGGAAGTGCGATCGCCTCGGCGGCCGGCAGGCCGAAGTCGATCCAGCCGATCAGGGTTTTGGCCACGTGCATGATGATGCGCGGTCCGCCCGCCGATCCCAGCGCGAAGACCGGCCTGCCTTTCGCGTCGTAGACGATGGTCGGCGACATGGACGAACGCGGGCGCTTCCCCGCCTCGACCCGGTTGGCAAGTGGCGCGCCGTTCTTCTCCGGCGCGAAGCTGAAATCGGTCAACTCATTGTTGAGGAAGAAGCCGTCGGCGACCAGCTGGCTTCCGAAAATCCCCTCGATGGTCGACGTCATGCTTGCGACGTTCCCCGCCGCGTCGACGGCGACGAAATGGGTTGTGCTCGGCACTTCACCGGACGCGGCAGCGGTGCGCGGCTCGGCGCCCGGCGGCGTGCCCGCTTCATAAGTGCCGAGCGGCCGGGTGAGCGAAATCCTCCCCGCACGTTTTTTCAAATAAGCGGGATCGATCAGGCCCGCGACCGGCACCGACACGAAATCGGAATCGCCGATCCATTTATCGCGATCGGCATAAGCGAGCTTCATGGCTTCGGCGATGACATGCCAGGAGCGCGGATCGTCCTTCCCCAAGCGCTTCAGGTTGAACCGCTCGACGAGCTTCAGGATCTGCAAGACGGTGACCCCGCCCGACGATGGCGGCCCCATACCGCAAATCTTGTAGGTCCGGTACGGTGCGCAAACCGGGGCACGCTCCTTTGCTCGGTAGGCGGCCAGATCCGCGAGGGTTAACGGCGCGGGATTAAGCTCCGCGCCGGCGACGGCCTTCTCAATGTCGGCTGCCACCGGTCCGGCATAGAAGCCTTCCGGTCCTTTAAGCGCGATGGTGGACAAGGTGACGGCAAGGTCCGGATTGCGAACAAGCGCGCCTTCGGCCAGAGGCGCGCCGTCCTTCCAGTAAATAGCCTGCGCGGCCGGAAAATCCTTCCACAAGGGCGCGACCTGACGCAGGAAACCGGCGGTGGATTTGCTGACCGTAAAGCCTTGTTCGGCAAGGCGGATGGCAGGTTGGAACAGCCGTTCCCACGGCAATTTGCCCCAGCGGCGATGGGTTTCGGCCATCAATGCGATATTGCCTGGCACGCCCACAGACAGGCCGCCCGGAAACGCATCGCGGAACGGCACGGGCTTGCCGTCCGGTCCAACGAAGCGATCCGGCGTCGCCGCTGCCGGGGCCGTCTCCCGCCCGTCAATCGTCTGCGTGCGCTTGTTCGATGCGTCGTGGTGGACCAGGAAGCCGCCGCCGCCAATGCCGGACGATTGCGGTTCGACCACGGTCAGCGCCAGCATCATCGCCATCGCCGCGTCCGCCGCGCTCCCGCCCTCGCGCAATATCTCCTGTCCCGCTTGCGTCGCGCGCGGATCGGCGGAGGAGACGACGCCCTGCGCCGAAACGGCGGCCGGGGCGACAAAGAGGGCGATGATGAGGAAGAGGCGGGTTAACATGGCCGCAAGTCTTAACGCGCCCGGCAGGCGCCGCAAAGCGTTAGCGCAAATCTGCTCCCACCGCTTCGCTGACATTCGCGAAGCCGTCGCGGCGCAGCAGGGCTTTCAATTCCCGATTGATCCGCCGCGCCAATCCCGGCCCTTCATAAACCAGCGCCGAGTATAGCTGGACGAGACATGCCCCCGCCCGAATGCGGGCATAAGCATCCGCGCCGCTCGCAATACCGCCCGCTGCGATCAGGGGAATGGCGCCGCCCGACGCGGCACGAAATTGCTGCAGGGCGTCGAGCGCTATGGCTTTTAGCGGCGCTCCGGAAAGCCCGCCCTGCTCGCGGCAGTGGAGTGAATGGAGATGCGGCCGGGCGAGCGTAGTGTTGGACACGATCAAGGCGTCCATCCCGCGCGCCATCGCCACCGCGACGATATCGTCAATCTCGCTCCGCTCCAGATCGGGCGCGAGCTTGAGGAAGACAGGCGGCCCGCCCGGCCCCCGCGCCTCGGCCACTGCGGCGAGCAGGTCGTCCAGCGCCTGCCGGTCCTGCAGCGCCCGCAGTCCCGGCGTGTTGGGTGACGAGATGTTGACGGTCAGATAGTCGGCAACCGGCGCCATCTCCCGCACGCCAATTGCATAATCCGCGATCCGGTCGGCAGCGTCCTTGTTGGCGCCGATATTCACGCCGACGATGCCCAGCCCCCGCGCGGCGAGGCGCGGTTTGGCCGTCGCCTGCCCGTCATTATTAAAGCCCATGCGGTTGATCACCGCCTGATCCTCGACAAGGCGGAACAGGCGCGGCCGGGGATTGCCCGCTTGAGCGCGCGGCGTCAGCGTGCCCACTTCCGCAAAGCCGAAGCCCAGCCGCAGCATCTGCCCGAACACCTCGGCATTTTTGTCGAAGCCTGGAGCGAGGCCCACCGGATTGGGGAAGTCGAGGCCAAACAGCTGGGTGTGCAGCATCGGATCGGGCGCGGTGACGCCTGCGGGCATCATCTTCAGCGCCGTCAGCGTCAGGCCATGGGCGCGTTCGGCATCGACCTTGAAGACGATCGGGCGGAGGGCGGCATAGAGCGTCATGGGCGATAGCCTATGGCAGTGCGGGGGAGGCTGGTCAAAAGCCGCGATACCGTTAGGTTGACGCTCAATATAACCATCCGGGGAGGCCCAACCATGATCCGCGCTCTTCTGCTCGCTTCGACAATCCTGCTCGTCCCCGCTGCAGCGAGTGGGCAGACCACGCCCGCCCCAGCCGCGGCGGCGACTGTGCAGAAGAACGCCGATCTCGCCGCCTTGTTCGAAGCCTATGACAAGGCCGAACTTGCGCTCTCCCCTCTGTCCAAGGCTTATCGCGGCATCAAGGACGCCGATTATGGCAAGTGGGACGAGATCAGCGATGTCGCCGACGCGCGGAGCCGCGCGCTCGACCTACAAACGCTCGCCGGCATGCGTGCCCTCTTCCCTCGCGCCTCCCTCTCACCCGAAGATCAGCTGAGTTTCGACATTTTCGAGAACCGGGTCGCGCGGGGCGAGGCGCTCCACCCCTATCGCGACTATGGCTATGTCTTCGATCAGATGAACGGCGCGCAGAGTGATGGGCCGGCCTTCCTCATCAACATTCACCGCGTCGACACGCTGACGGACGCTGAGGCCTATGTGTCGCGTTTGCGCACGCTCGACACCTTCCTCGATCAGGCGGTGACCGAGGCGAAGAAGCGCGCGGCTCTGGGCGTCCTGCCGCCCAAATGGGTCTTCCCATATGTGATCGATGATGCGCGCAACGTCATTTCCGGCGCGCCGTTCGAAGCAGGCGAAGACAATGACGTCTTCGCGGACTTCAAGGCCAAAGTCGCCAAGCTCTCCATCGCCGATACCGAAAAATCCAGGCTCGTTGAGGATGCGCGCAAGGCGTTGGTCGACGAGGTGAAGCCCGCTTATGAGCGCGTCATCGCGCTGATGCAGGATCAGGAAAAGCAGGCAGGCACCGACGACGGCATCTGGCGCTTCGAAAATGGCGCGGCCCAGTACAAGGCGCTCCTTGGCTACTATACGACCACCGATATGACGCCCGATCAGGTGCACGACCTCGGTCTCGCGCAGGTCGCGCGCATCCATGACGAGATGCGTGGGATCATGAAACAAGTCGGCTTCACCGGCACGCTGCAGCAATTTTTCGAGAAGATGCGGACGGATCCGCAATTCTATTTCGCGAACACCGACGCGGGGCGGCGGCAATATCTGGACAAGACCCAGGCCTTCAATGTCGAGATGGAAAGGCTGCTGCCGACATATTTCGGCACGACGCCCAAATCGCCGCTGCAGGTGAAGCGTGTGGAGGCCTTCCGCGAGAAATCGGCGGGCAAGGCCTTTTACAATAGCCCGGCGCCCGACGGCTCACGTCCCGGGACTTATTATGTGAACCTGTTCAGCATGGCCGATATGCCCGCGACCGAGGTCGAGGCGCTTTTCTATCATGAAGGCATTCCCGGCCACCATCTGCAGCGCGCCGTGCAGACCGAGCTTGGCGGCAGCGTCCCGCCTTTCCGTCAGTTCGGCGGCTTTACGGCTTATTCCGAAGGCTGGGGCCTTTATGCCGAGCGGCTCGGCAAGGATATGGGCCAGTATAAGGATCCCTATAGCGACTTTGGCCGCCTGCAGCTCGAACTCCACCGCGCCATCCGCCTCGCCGTGGATTCCGGGCTCCACCACAAGCGCTGGACCCGCGAACAGGCGATCAAATATGTCGAGGATAATAGCGCGGATGCCAAGGGCGGCATCGTCAAGGCGATCGAACGCTACATCGTCTATCCGGGCCAGGCGACCGCTTACATGGTCGGCAAATTGAAGATCGAGGAACTGCGCGACCGCGCGCAAAAGGCGCTCGGGGACCGCTTCGACTATAAGGGCTTCCATGACGCCGTTCTGCTCTCGGGTCCGGTGCCGCTCGACATCCTCGAGCGCAATGTCGATCAGTGGATCGCCAGCAAGAAGGTCAGCTAACCGCCGCCTCACGTCACCCCGGCGAAAGCCGGGGTCTTATGCCTTAATGCCCACCTTCGAGCACGAAATCCCGCAATGCCCGCGCGTCGTGCAGGGCATTGTGGGGCACCTTACTGTTGCGAGCCGTGGAAAAGCCCGGCGTGCGGAGCAATTCGAACTTCAGACGGTAGACGTCCGCGATATCGCCCGGTCCGGTGACGAGCAGCTGGCAGAAAAGCGCGATATCCTCCGGCCAATCCGCGACGATCAACGTATCGTGATCGTGCGACAAATAGCGCGCCACCTCATGCGGCGCCGATTCCCGGCTTGTCCGTCCACCGGGAAAATCGGCCGGGATCATATCGAGATAGGGGACGACATTCTTCTGCACCCATTCGTGCACCGTCTCGGGCAGCGGCAGGACGAGATACAATTCCTCGCCGCCATCTTCCGGCACCAGAGCAAGGCTGATCAGCTCACCGCCCGTGCCATTATATTCGGTGTCGAGGAAATAGCGCATGGGGGCGCCCTACAACCTTCCCGCCCCAACCTCCACCACCGTTCGCTTCGAGCGAAGTCGAGAAGCGTTGGCGCAAGCGTGTCTCGACTTCGCTCGACACGAACGGAATGTGAGTGGTTGATTTCCTGGAGCTACGCGACCACATGGCAATCGGAACGAATCAGTCCGATTAGCTATGAAACTCACCTCCCTTGCCGATTATGCCGTCGTGATGATGGCCGCAGCCGCCCGACACGGGCCGGGCGCGCGCCTCAACGCGACCATGCTGGCGGACGAGACGGGCGTGCCGCTTCCCACCGCGCAGAAACTGGTGGGCCGCTTGGCCTCCGCAGGCCTGCTCGCTTCGGCGCGCGGCGCGGGCGGTGGCTTCCAGCTCCTCAAGGCCGCCAGCGAAATCACCCTTGCGGATATCATCGAAGCGGTGGAAGGGCCCATCGCGATGACCGCCTGTGCCGAAACGGCGCGCCACGATTGCGCGCTGGAACGGAATTGCCAGGTCAAACCCCATATGAGCGCCGTTTCGGGCGCGGTGCGCGGCGCGCTTGCAAGCGTCAGCCTCGCCACCCTCAGCCAAGGTGAACCAGCGTGACAGACGTGCGTAACCGCGAAGCCCAGGAGGCGGCCGACAAGGCCTCGACCTACGAATGGGGTTTCTCGTCCGACATCGAACAGGAATTCGCGCCCAAGGGCCTGAACGAAGACACCGTCCGCTACATTTCGGCGAAGAAAGGTGAGCCGGAATGGCTGCTCGACTGGCGCCTCAAGGCCTATCGCGCTTGGCTCACTATGGAAGAAGTCGACTGGGCGAAGCTCGACATCCCGGCGATCGACTATCAGGACGCATATTATTACGCCGAGCCCAAGAAGAAGCCGACGCTGGCGTCGCTGGACGAGCTCGACCCCGAAATCCGCCGCACCTACGAAAAGCTCGGCATTCCGATCGAGGAGCAGAAGGTGCTGGCTGGCGTCGAAGGCGCGCGCAAGGTCGCGGTCGACGCCGTGTTCGACAGCGTCTCGGTCGCCACCACCTTCCGCAAGGAACTGGAAGCCGCCGGCGTCATCTTCCGCTCCATATCCGAAGCGGTGAAGGAATATCCCGACCTCGTCCGCAAATATCTCGGCAGCGTCGTTCCGCAGCGCGACAATTATTTCGCCTGTTTGAACAGCGCGGTCTTCTCCGACGGCACCTTCGTCTACATTCCCGAAGGCGTCCGCTGCCCGATGGAGCTTTCCACCTATTTCCGCATCAACGCCGAAAATACCGGCCAGTTCGAGCGCACTTTGATCGTCGCCGACAAGGGCAGCTACGTCTCCTATCTCGAAGGGTGCACCGCCCCGATGCGCGACGAAAACCAGCTCCACGCCGCAGTCGTCGAAATCTTCGCGCACGAGGATGCGGAGGTGAAATATAGCACCGTCCAGAATTGGTATCCGGGCGACGCGGAAGGCAAAGGCGGCATCTACAATTTCGTCACCAAGCGCGCTTTGTGCGCGGGCGACCGATCGAAAGTGTCGTGGACGCAGGTCGAAACCGGCTCCGCCATCACTTGGAAATATCCGTCCTGCATCTTGAAGGGCGAAGGCAGCGTCGGCGAATTCTATTCCGTCGCCCTCACCAACAATTATCAGCAAGCCGATACCGGCACCAAGATGATCCACATCGGCAAGAACAGCCGATCGACCATCGTGTCGAAGGGCATTTCAGCGGGCCGCTCCAACAACACCTATCGCGGCCTCGTCCGGGTGAATGCGGGCGCGGAAAATGTCCGCAACTTCACCCAATGCGACAGCCTTCTCCTAGGCGATCAATGCGGCGCCCACACCGTCCCCTATATAGAGGTGAAGAACCCCTCGGCGCAGATCGAGCATGAGGCGACCACCAGCAAGATCAGCGACGACCAGCTCTTCTACGCCATGCAGCGCGGTTTGAACGCGGAAGACTCCGTCGCCCTCATCGTCAACGGCTTCGCCAAGGAAGTCCTCCAGCAGCTCCCCATGGAGTTCGCCGTGGAAGCGCAGAAGCTGCTGGGCATTTCGCTGGAAGGCTCAGTCGGATGACGGACCTCCTCTCCCGTCATGCTGAACTTGTTTCAGCATCCATGCCGGTGACAATCGGACAGTCGTACGGATGGACCCTGAAACAAGTTCAGGGTGACAATGTGCGGGTTGCGAAGGAGGCCCAGAAGCTGTTGGGAACCAACCTCGAGGGGAGCGTGGGATGATCACTTTGTGGGGCGCCGTCGGTATTGCGTTCGGACTATGGTTCGCAACTGGTTGGTATCTAAATGAGCGCCTGCAGTTAGTTCACGCAAAGCTAGATAGGCTTTTAGAAAACTTCGACGGTCTTCGAGAGTATCTCTACGAAATTGACCCTCAGTTCGATGATGAGCGCCGACTTTTGACTGAACTGTTCTCGGATAAGCCCGGAACGATGTTCTCGGGCATGGACCACATGGAGCTTGAAAAACGGAAGAGAGAAGAGGGTTATCGTACTTTGAACGCTCATTTTTTAGACGGAGGCTTCCGTGCTCCAAATCAATAACCTCCACGCCGAAGTTGACGGCAAGCAGATCCTGAACGGCCTCAGCCTCGAGGTGAAGGCGGGCGAGGTCCATGCGATCATGGGCCCCAATGGCGCGGGCAAATCGACGCTCGGCTATGTGCTCGGCGGCCGCCCCGGCTATGAGGTGACGAAAGGATCCGTCCTTTTCCGCCCCAACACCGTTCGGGCTGAGCTTGTCGAAGCCCTGCCTTCTTCTTCAAATACCGAAGAAGGGAAGGACAGCCCTTCGACAAGCTCAGGGCGAACGGACGGGTGGGTCGATTTGCTCGACCTCGATCCCGACGAACGCGCCGCCGCGGGCCTGTTCTTGGGCTTCCAATATCCGGTCGAAATTCCCGGCGTGTCGAACGTCCAGTTCCTGCGCACCGCGCTCAATGCCCAGCGCCGCGCGCGCGGTGAGGCGGAGATCAGCGCGGGCGATTTCCTCCGCCTCTCGCGCGAGCAGGCGGGCGGCCTCGGCCTCGACATGGAGATGCTGAAGCGCCCGGTGAATGTCGGCTTTTCGGGCGGCGAGAAGAAACGGAACGAGATGGTCCAGATGGGCATACTCGATCCCACCTTCGCCGTGCTCGACGAAACCGACAGCGGCCTCGACATCGACGCCCTTCGCGTCGTCGGCGAAGGCATCAACCGCATCATGCGCCGCCCGGACAAGGCCGTCCTCCTCATCACCCACTATCAACGCCTGCTCGACATCGTGCAGCCCGACGTCGTCCACGTCCTCGCTGCGGGGCGCATCGTGAAAACGGGCGGTCCCGAACTCGCGCTCGAACTCGAACGCGAAGGCTACGGAGCGATCGCGGCGTGAGTAACGTCCCCAATCGTCACCCTGAACTTGTTTCAGGGTCCATCTGGACGACCGTTCCGTCGCTTCAGAGATGGATGCTGAAACAAGTTCAGCATGACAGAAGGGCTTTGGCTCTTTCAACTTTCCTACACCCCCTCACCCGTGCTGAAAGGGAGGCGGCTCATGCAGCTTGATCTCCCCTCCAACCGGGCGGAAGCCTGGCGCTGGAGCGACCTTTCGGCGCTCCCGGCTCTTGCCGGGGAGCCGAAATTTGCCGGGACGTACCCCGACTTTCATCAACTTCCGTGGCTTGGCGACGCCCCGGAAGGCCCGCGCCTCGTCTTCGTCGACGGCACGCTGGACGCGGACCGCAGCAATCCCGGCCCCATCCGATTCGGCCCGGTCGAAGCCCGCGCCGAGGATCACCCCCTCGCCCGCCTTGCCGGGCAGCAAGGCTGGTCGCTGCGCCTTGGCCCCGATCATGCCCCCACCGGCCCCGTCCAGATCGTCCACATCTCGACCGGCGCCGCCGATCATCTACCCGCCGAAATCGCGCTCGATACCGACGCGCAGGCGAGCATCGTCGAAACCTATATCGGCAGCGGCTGGACGAACCGCCTGACCGCCATCCGCCTCGCCAAGAGCGCTCGCCTGATGCTGAGCCGCCGCCTGATCGGCGACAGCGGCTTTGTCAGTCTCACCGACCGCGCTGAACTTGGCCAGGCCGCGAGCCTTATCTCGGTCACGCTCGCTGCGGGCGGCACCGACACCCGCCTCGACGGCCGCATCGACCTTCAGGGCGAAGAAGGCTTTGCCGAAGCGGGCGGCACCCTGCTCGCACGAGGGCGTCAACGCCATGACGCCAATCTCGTCCTTCGCCACAGCGCCGCGCACGGCATGAGCCGCCAGGTCTGGCGTTCGGTCGCGGACGACAAGGCAACCTGCTCGGTGGCCGCCCGCGTCGAAGTCGCGCGGGCTGCGCAGAAGACGGACGGCGAACAATCGCTGCGCGGGCTCCTCCTCCAGCGCTCGGCGACGATCAACGCCAAGCCGGAACTGGAAATCTTCGCCGACGACGTCAAATGCGCCCATGGCGCGACCGTTGGCGAGATCGACCGCAACGCCCTCTTCTACCTCGCCAGCCGCGGCGTGCCGGTGGAGGAAGCGAAAGCCCTTCTCACCCAAGCCTTCGTTGCCGACGCCATCGACCGTATCGGCGAGGAAGCCGTGCGGGAAGCGTTCCACGCCGACGCGATGGCATGGTTCGGCTTTCCTCTCCCTTTGGGAGAGGAAGGGGCCCGCCGCGAAGCGGTGGGAAGGTGAGGGCGATGAACAAGCCGGATCACCTTCACCCTCCCATTGCTGGCACAATGGGCCCCTCCCTCTCCCAAGGGGAGAGGGAGGGGCCCCTCGACGTCGTCGCCGATTTCCCGGCGATCCCGGAAGGCTGGCACTATCTCGACACGGCGGTCAGCGCGCAGAAGCCCAGGCCGGTGATCGACGCGATCGACCGCGCTTATGCGGAAACCTACGCCTCCGTGCATCGCGGCGTCTACACGCGCTCGGCCGACATGACGGTCGCTTATGAAAAGGCGCGGGAGCGGATCGCCCGCTTCATCAACGCGAAGAGTCCGTCCGAAATCGTCTTCGTGCGCGGCGCGACGGAGGGCATCAATCTCGTCGCCCAAAGCTGGGGCGGGATCAGCCTGAAGCCCGGCGACCGCATCCTACTTTCCGTGCTGGAGCATCATTCCAATATCGTTCCGTGGCAGATGATCGCCGAGCGGACCGGCGCGGCGATCGACGTCGCGCCGCTGGCGCAGGATGGCCGCATCGACCTCGACGCCGCCGAGGCGATGCTGACCGATCGTCACAAGATCGTCGCCTTCGCCCATGTCTCGAACGTTTTAGGCTCCATCCTCGACGCCAAGCGCGCGGCAAGGATCGCGCACAAGGTCGGCGCCAAATTGCTCCTCGACGGCTGCCAGGCCGTACCGCGCCTTCCGGTCGATGTGCAGGATCTGGATTGCGATTTCTACGTCTTTTCCAGCCACAAGCTTTATGGCCCGACCGGCATCGGTGTCCTCTGGGCGCGCGCGGAACTGCTGGAGGCCATGCCCCCGATGCAGGGCGGCGGCGCGATGATCGACCGCGTCACCTTCGCAAAGACAACCTATGCCCCGCCGCCGATGCGGTTCGAGGCGGGGACGCCGCACATTGTCGGCGCGCTGGGCTTGGAAGCCGCGATCGATTATGTCGAAGGCATCGGCCTTGAGGCCATCCACGCCCATGAAACGGCTTTGGTCGCGCAGGCCCGCGAGGCGCTGTCGCGCATCAACAGCGTCCGCCTGCTCGGGCCGGAGGAAAGCGCGGGCATCGTCAGCTTCGTCATGGAGGGGGTTCATCCCCACGATATCGGCACCATATTGGATGAGGCCCAAGTGGCGATCCGCGCCGGGCATCATTGCGCCCAGCCTTTGATGGATCATTTCGG
Source organism: Allosphingosinicella vermicomposti (assembly GCF_003012815.1). Classification (GTDB taxonomy): domain Bacteria; phylum Pseudomonadota; class Alphaproteobacteria; order Sphingomonadales; family Sphingomonadaceae; genus Allosphingosinicella; species Allosphingosinicella vermicomposti. The sequence continues at coordinate 307,653 of NZ_PXYJ01000003.1, forward strand.
CGTCCCCGCCACCGCCCGGGCAAGCTTCGGCGTCTATAACGGCCCGCAAGATGTCGAGGCGCTGGTGAAGGGCATCGAACGCGTAGCGAGAATTTTCGGATGAATCAGGAACGAAAAATCGAGGTCGAGGAAGTGACGGAGGCTACAAAGCCGCCCAAGGCGCGCGTCGACGACGCACCACGCGAAGGCTTCGAGCGCAAGCGCGATTATCTCGCCGGCTTCCTCGCGCAAAAACCGCAGGACGATCTGCCGACCGATCCCGGCGGCAACCTCTATGAAGCGGTGATCGAGGCGATCAAGGAAATTTACGATCCGGAAATCCCGGTGAACATCTACGATCTCGGCCTCATCTACGATGTCCAGATCAGCGCGGACAATCACGCCAAGGTGTTGATGACGCTGACGACGCCGCACTGCCCAGTTGCCGAATCGATGCCCGGCGAAGTGGAACTGCGCGTCGGCTCCGTCCCCGGCGTCGGCCATGCCGAAGTCGAGCTCGTCTGGGATCCGCCCTGGGACCCGCAGAAGATGAGCGACGAGGCAAAGTTAGAATTGGGGATGCTCTAAACATGCCAAGCACCTCGGTCCGTTCGTCTCGAGCGAAGTCGAGAGGCGCATGTGGGATGATCGTGCCAGCGCCCCTCGACTACGCTCGGGACGAACGACAATCGGATGAATTGAAATGACAACAACAACCCGCGCCCGTCCCGCAGCCCTGACGCTGACCCCGACCGCTGAACAGCGCATCACTGACCTCATGGCCCGCGCGCCCGAAGGTGCGGTGGGCGTGAAGCTCTCGACGCCCCGTCGCGGCTGTTCGGGCCTCGCTTACTCGGTCGATTACGTCACGGATGCCGATCCGTTCGATGAGCGGATCGACACACCAGGCGGCACCTTGTTCGTCGACGGCGCCTCGATCCTCTATCTGATCGGCAGCCGCATGGATTGGAAGGAAGACGATTTCACCGCCGGTTTCGTCTTCGACAATCCCAACGCCAAAGGCAGCTGCGGCTGCGGCGAAAGCTTTACAGTCTGATCAGAGGCCGAGCGTAAACCGAACGGCCGCCCCCACATCCGCGCTCGCCGCCTGGATGTGGCCCGGCTGCATCCGATAGAAGGCATTGCCGCTCACATAGCCGCCGAACGCCGGAAGCCCGTAAGCCGCCTCGAAATCCAGCTCCCGTCCGGTCGGCGCGAGGTTGAACAGCTGCCGCTCGAACGTCGCGGTGCCTGTCTCGTAATCCCAGGCGATAGGTACATTCATCCCATAGCCGCCCGACCGCACCCGTAGCGGCTGGCTGATCCGCAGGGCAAGGTTGTCGCCCAGCGCCCAATTGCCCCGCCGCGAAAGATCGAAGGAAAAGGCATCGCTGACGACGCTTCCCCGATCCGTGAGCGCGCCCACATTCATGCTGGTCCAACCCCGGCGATAGGTGGCGAGTGCATTCCACCCCTTCGCGACCGGGAAGCCGATCGCCGCATCCACGAAACGCGTCCGCGATCCGCCGCCGCCAAAGGCTCCACTGAAGCGACCGCCGAGCACCGTGTCTGTCTCGGTCAGCTGCGACACACCCACCGACAAGCCGGCAGGCCCGGCCTTGCGATCGACCGTCACCCCGGCGATCCGGTACGAAGCATCGCTCGCATCGAAATCGGATCCGGAGCGATAGACATTCCCGGCCTCGTGCGTCGCCGTGACGCCAAAGCCCTTAACCTCCTGCCGCAAGCCAAGGCTCGTGCTGCCTTCCGCGAAGAAGCCGTTGCGGGCGCCCGGGTCGCGCGCGACGAGGAAGGCGTTGCCGCTCCGCCCCGCCAGCTTCTGCTGCAGGGCATGGCCGCCTTCGGAAAAACCGATCGCCGCCGCCGTCTGCGGGGTGAGGCGTGTGACCGCAATGCCCGCTATGGCCCGTGCTTCGCGGCTGTCGTCATAGGTGAGGCCCATCTGCGCGAAGCCGACATGCGCCCTGCCGGTAAAATCCTGCTTCATGGTGAGCGATACGGCGACCGGTCCGGCATCGACCGAGCGGGTCCGGGTGTTCGCGGCAAAGGCGGCGGACAAGGGCCGCTCCACCGGCGCCCGCGATATCGTCCGGGCGAGATCCAGCGCATAGGCGCGCGAATAGCCGTCGAGGATGATCGCGCCCTTCATCGCGGGCCGCGCATCACCCATCGGGCCGGATGCCGTGCCGTTCGACGACGTGGAGACCGGAACGGCGGTCCCGGCCATCATCGTCTGCCCCTGCGGCTGGAAGGCGCGGGCTATGTTGAGGATGCCGCGTCCGTAAACGCCATCCTGCCCCGTCGCGCCCGCATCATCGGCGGTCGACAGGAGCAATTGCACGATCTGCTGACCGTTGAGGTTCGGGAAGGCGCTGGCGAGAAGCGCCGCCGCCCCGCTGATCACCGGCGCGGAAAAGGACGTGCCGCTCCAATAGAGCAAGGTGCCGTTCTCATCCGGCGCCACCACGCGGCTTCCCAAAGCGGTAAGATAGCTGCCTGCTCCATTTCCCGCCCGATTGGAAAAGGACGATAAGGCTCGTGCTCCATCATGGGCGCCCGCGATGATGAGCAGGCCGTTGCCCTGCGCTGCCGACTGCAGCGCGAAGCCGCTCGGGTTGGCCTCCCCATCATTGCCGGCCGAGATGACGACGACGACACCCGCGGCCGTCGCCCGGCTGATCGCGGAGGTGACGGTCGTGCCTGCGCCGTCGCCGCCAAGCGAGATATTGATAACGCGCGCGCCGTTCGTCCGCGCAATGTCGATCGCCCGCCCGATATCGCTGTCGCGATGGAGGCAGCCGTCGTCCGTGCTGCAATCATTGGGGTTGGAGGTGTTCAAGGACAGGATCGTCGATTCAAAGGCGACGCCCATCATACCGCTCGCGTTGCGGTTCGCCGCAATTACCGCGGAAACGGCTGTGCCGTGCCCCTCGCTGTCTGAAACGCCGCGACTGGCGACGACGTCACGGCTCGCGGGATCGATGCGTCCCGAAAATTCGGCAAGGCCTGCGTTGATGCCGCTGTCGACCACGGCGACCTTAATGCCCTGTCCGCGCCCGCCCGCCTCATAAGCGCTGAGTGCGCCCGCCGCGACCGCGCCGTTCGAATTGCGATATTCCGCAGTGTCGTAATTGACGTTGGCGGGGGGAGGGGGAGGCGGCGGGGGTGGAGGCGGCGGTGTCGGCTCCGGGGCGCTCGGCGGCGCAGGCGTTGGCGCCGGGCGCGTGCCCGAGCTCCCCCCGCCGCCGCACGCGCTGAGTGCGAATGCAAGCCCGCCAACGGACAGGGCAAGTGCGACACGGCGGGAAGATATGTTGGCCATCAACAACCTCTGATTTGAAAGGCGCGGGCCAAAGGCGGCGTATCATCCGCCTCCACGTCCCGCCGCTCCCTTAATCGTATTTTCCTTTCAAGATGTTGAATATCAATGAAAATCACAAACCTAAAACGAAGCGCAGAGCCGCGCCGACATCCGCGTCGGCGGTGGCGATGTGACCAGGCTGGCGACGGTAAAAAGCATTGGCGCTGACATGCCCGCCAAAGGCCGCGACGCCATAAGCCGCCTCGAAATCCAGTTCGCGGCCGGTGGGCGCGAGGCTCAGATGCTGCCGTTCGTGGCCAACCGCGCCGGTTTTGTAGTCGTAAGACACCGGCACGTTCATGTCATAGCCCCCCGAACGGACGCGCAGTGGTTGGCTGACGCGCAGGGCAAAATTGTCCCCAGCGCGCCACAGATTGGGCCGCCCCAAGTCGAAGGAGAAAGCATCGCTGACAAGCCGGCCGCCTTCCACCAGCGTGCTGCCCGCGCCCATGCGCGTCCACCCCCGCCGATAGCTCGCCTCCAGCGCCCAACCCCCGGCAACCGGGAAGGCAGCCGCCACGTCGAGGAAGCTGGTTGACGAACCGCCGCTGCCGAACAGGCCGGCAAAGCGTCCCCCAAGCACCGTCTCGCTTTCGCGAAGGGTGTTGAGGCCAAGGCTCAACGTTGCACCTTCGACCGTGCGATCGATCGTTATCCCAGTCAGCCGATAGCGCGCCTGCTCGCCATCAACCTCAAATCCGGACCGGTAGACGCCGCCGCTTTCGCTGGTCGCGGTGAGGCCGAAGCCAGCCATGTCCTGCCGCAACGCAAAGCTGCTGGCGTCCGTGGCATGAAAGCCATGCCGCGCCATCGGATCGCGAGCGACAAGGAAGGCCCCCTGCCCGCGCCCGGCAAGGCGTTGCTGGAGCGCCCGCCCGCTTTCCGAAAAGCCGTAAGCGGCAGCCATATTTGGTGTTAGGCGTGCAATCGCCATGCCGGCAATCGCCTTGGCTTCGCGATGATCGTCATAGGTAAGCCCCATCTGCGCGAAACCGATCGAAGCCTTTCCGGTGAAGTCTTGGCTCACGGTAAGCGACATGGCGACCGGCCCTGCACCCGACATGCGAGTGCGGACATTGCCCGCGAAGGAGGCGGAAAGTGGCCGCTCCTGTGGCGCGCGGGCAAGGGTGCGGCCAAGATTGACCGAATAAGCCCGCTCATAGCGGTCGAGCACGACGACGCCCTTCATTGCCATGTCGGCATCACCCATCGGCCCGGAGGTGCCGCCATTGCCGCTCGTCGAAACCGGAACGCCGCTCCCAGCCGCCTTGGTGACACCCTGAGGCGCGAAGGCGCGGGCGATATTGAGGATGCCGCGCCCATAAGTGGCGTCCTGGCCCACAGCGCCCGCATCGTCGGCGGTACTGAGCAGAATTTCGACAATCTGGCGCCCGGTCAGGTTCGGAAAGGCGCTGGCGAGCAAAGCCGCCGCGCCGCTGATCACGGGCGCCGAAAAGGACGTGCCTTTCCACGTGTAAAGCTGCCCGTTTTCGTCGGGCGCGAGGATGTTGCGGCCAAGCGCCATCAGATAATGCGCAGCCGCAGCGCCCGCCTTGTTCGAAAAGTCCGCGCTGGTGCGGTTGCCCTCGTGAGCCCCCGCAATGATGAGAAGGCCGTTGCCCTGGCTCAGCGCGTCGAGAGCAAAGGCGCTTGGATCGGCGCCGCCTTCATTGCCCGCGGAAACGACGACAACAATTCCGGCCGCCGCCGCCTTGCTCAAGGCGGCAAGCGTATCGCTGCCAGCCCCTTCACCGCCGAGGGAAATGTTGATGACACGTGCGCCGTTTTGAATGGCGACATCGATCGCCTCGCCAATATCCGCGTCATTGTGGCGGCAGCCTCCTGTCGGGCAATTGGCGGGATCGGCGGTGTTGAGGGACAGGATCGTTGCTTCGAACGCCACGCCCATCATGCCGTTGCCATCGCGCGCGGCGGCGAGCACGGCGGATACCGCCGTGCCATGGCCTTCCTGATCGGTCACGCCGCGATTGCCCGCAACGTCGCGGCTCGCAGGGTCGATCCGCCCCCGGAATTCGGGGAGGTTCGCGTTGATGCCGCTATCGACCACCGCAACCTTGATCCCCTGGCCCCGGCCACCAGCCTCATAAGCGGAGATCGCACCCGCCATGTTGGCGCCGCCCGACCGCTGATATTCAACGGTGTTGTAGCTCGTGCCAGGCGCTGGCGGCGGAGGGGGCGGCAACGGTACGCTGGCGGGAGGCGAGGAAATCGGCGCGGGGCGGGCACCGCCTCCGCTGCTTCCGCCGCCGCAACCGGCAAGCGCGAGGGAGGACAGGCAAACCGAAAGAATAAGCGCATGGCGCGTAGCACGAATACCCATAGGATAACCCGTTCGATGAGGTTGGAGTATTTTCGCTACGAGGGTGAGGCTTAGGGCCGAGCCGTTACTTTTTGCTGAGGCTTCATGGTGAAAATGGCGTTCACCATCATTGCAATCCGCGTATTGTGCTCCGGCGAAAGCCGGAGCCCAGCGGCGCCGACCGAACGGCTGGACCCCGGCTTTCGCCGGGAACTTCCAAGCTGGCGTCCATAAGACTAAAGCCCAGTCCATGCACGCCGACCTTGCCCATATCGACGCCTGGATCTTCGATCTCGACAACAGCCTCTATCCGGCCTCGGCCAACCTCTTTTCTCTGATCGATGTCCGGATGGGCGAATATATCGAGCGGCTTTTGGGCTGCGATTCCGTGGAGGCGCGCCGGGTCCAGAAAGCCCATTTCCTGGAACATGGCACCACGCTTGCCGGGCTGATGGCGACGCACGGCATCGATCCGCACGATTTCCTCGATTACGTCCATGACATCGATCTCGCCCGCATCTCCGCCGATCCTGCTTTGGTGAGCGCGATCGACCGGCTGCCGGGCCGCAAGTATATCTTCACCAATGCGTCGGTCGGCTATGCGGACCGGGTGCTCGACAAGCTTGGCCTCGCCAATTTGTGGGACGGCATGCACGACATCCATGCGATGAATTATGTGCCAAAACCCAATCCCCTTTCCTATGCCGCCCTCTGCGAAACCCATGGCATCGATCCGGCCCGCGCCCTGTTCGTCGAGGACATGGCCCGCAATCTGAAGCCCGCAAAGGCGCTCGGCATGACGACGGTCTGGATCGACAATGGCTCGGAAAGCGGCGGTCACGATGCCGATCCGGCCTTTATCGATTACCGGATCGCGGATATCGGCGTCTGGCTAAATGAAATCTTGGGGAATGAGACACGATGACGAGCGCGCTGCAGCAGACGATCGAACAGGCCTGGGACGCGCGCGAGGGCATTTCGCTCACCACCACCGGTGCCGTTCGTGATGCGGTGAATAAAGCGCTCGCCCTTCTCGACAGCGGCGCGGCCCGCGTCGCGCAGCCGGACGGTCAGGGCGGCTGGCAGGTCAATCAGTGGCTCAAAAAAGCCGTCCTCCTCTCCTTCCGCCTCAACGACAATGAACTGGTCGACGGCGGCGCGGCGGGTGCCCCGGCCTTCGACAAGGTTCCGTCCAAATTTTCCGGCTGGGATGAAGCCGCCTTCCGCGCGGCGGGCTTCCGCGCGGTGCCGGGCGCCGCCGTTCGCCGTGGCGCCTTTATCGGCAAGGGCGCCATCCTGATGCCGAGCTTCGTCAATATCGGCGCCTATGTCGGCGAAGGCACGATGGTCGATACCTGGGCAACCGTCGGCAGCTGCGCGCAGATCGGCAAGAACGTCCACCTGTCCGGCGGTGCTGGCATCGGCGGCGTGCTCGAGCCGCTCCAGGCCAATCCAGTGGTGATCGAGGATGGCTGCTTCATCGGCGCACGCGCGGAAGTCGCCGAGGGCGTCATTGTCCGCGAAGGCGCGGTCCTTTCCATGGGCGTCTATCTCGGCGCCTCCACCAAGATCGTCGACCGTGCCACCGGCGAAGTGTTCCGGGGCGAAGTGCCCCCTTACGCCGTCGTCGTCCCCGGCGCACTGCCCGATCCGAACGGCGGCCCATCCCTTTATTGCGCGGTGATCGTCAAGCGCGTCGACGCGCAGACGCGTGCCAAGACTGGCATTAATGAACTCCTGCGCGACTGAAACGCGTTGGGGAGAGCATAATCAAGCTGGCCATTGATCTGCGCGAACGCCTGTCCTGGCTCCGCACTGGAGCCGGACGGCGCACCCTCGCTATCGGCCTAGCCCTGCTGGTCGAAGCGCTCCTGCTCCTCCTTCTGCTCTCGCTCGGCGCGGACAAGCAGCCTGGCCAAGAAAAGAACAGCCTGACGGTCGTCGACCTCAGCGCCTTCGAGGCTTCGGATGCGCCTGAACCGGACAGCCCAGAGAGCGCGCCACAAGCGGAGGAACAGCCCACCCCGCTCTCGCCGACAGAGCAGCCGCCAGAGCCGCAGCCCGCCGAACCTCTGCAGCCCGTACAACTTCCGGCAGCACCGGTCGCGCCTCCCGTTCTTCCGACACCCAATCTCCGGCCCTCATCTCCCGAGGCTCCCCGCGCTCCCGCCCAACCAGCCCCCGCGCGCCGGGCCGTTTATGGACCGCCGGACAAAGGCGGCTCTCCTACGCTCAGGGACAGCGAGCGGGTGGGGACTGCGCCCAATGGCGAACCGCTTTATGCCGCGGCCTGGTATCAACGGCCGCGCCCCGACATGCTGCGCGATTATCTGTCGACGGCAAGCGGCCCGGGCTGGGGCCTGATCGCCTGCCGCACGGCGCCGAATTATCGGGTCGAAGATTGCGTGGGGCTCGATGAATATCCGCAAGGCTCGCAAATCACCCGCGCCGTCCTTGCCGCCGCCTGGGAGTTCAAGGTGCTGCCGCCGCGGCTCGGCGGCAAAACATTAGTAGGCAGCTGGGTCCGGATCAGGATCGATTACGGCATCGAGCGGCGGCGTTAGCGACGAGCGCCAGCTCCGCCGCTTCAGCGGGCCTCGGCGATGAGCTTGGCGGCTTCTTCGCCCGCCCAGTCCTTTTCGCCGACCATCCGCCAGACTTCCTTCCCCTCCGAATCGTAAAGGATCGTCGTCGGTAAGGTGGACGTGTTGAGCGCCATCATCAAAGCTGCGTCGCCATCGAGATGGCTCTCCAGCACCTTCAACGGCCGCTTGGCGAAGAAGGCATCGACCGCCTCGCGGCCGCCCATATCCTGGCTGATCAGCACGACCTGAACATCGCCTCGCCTCGCCAGCGCATCGAGCGTCGGCAGTTCGGCGATGCAGGGCGCGCACCATGTCGCCCAAAGGTTTGCGAGCACCGGTTTGCCCGCGAAATCCGCCAGCGTTACCTCCTCGCCGTCCGGCCCCTGAAAGGCGGTATCTGGCGCGGCTTTTCCCGCCTGGCTGCGGTCGATGCCCTTGCCGCTCGCGGACGCCGGGGTGGGCGCAGTCTCATTGGCCTGCGCTTGCGGCGCTGGGGCCTTTTCCCTATCGCAAGCGGCGAGCGCCAAGGCGCCGATGATCGGGAGAAAAAAGATCGAAAGCCGCACGGGCAACTCCAATTCAATGTGGGGCGGGCGCTTCGCCGAAGGGCCGTCTGCTGTGATGCGCGAGATAAATGCCTCCATCCCCTTCGACAAGCGATTGTGGCGGCAGGATATCGCCGCGTCCAAGGCCCATGTCGCAATGCTCGGCGCGCAAAAGATCGTCGCTGCCGAGGATGTGCGCGCGATCAGCGACGGCCTCGACCGTATCGCCGCCGAATATGAGGAAGGCGGCGTTCCGGAGGAACTCGCGCTTGAAGACATCCACATGCACGTCGAAAGTCGGCTGAAAGAGTTGATCGGCCCCGCCGCCGGGCGGCTCCACACCGCCCGTTCCCGCAACGATCAGGTCGCGACCGACTTCCGCCTGTGGGTGCGCGACGCGATCGACGCGGTTGATGCGGGCCTCGCGGCCTTCCAGTGCGCGCTTATTGCTCGCGCCGAGGAACATGCCGATACGGTGATGCCGGGCTTCACCCATCTTCAGGTCGCCCAGCCGGTGACGCTCGGCCATCATCTCCTCGCCTATGTCGAGATGATCCGCCGCGACCGCTCGCGCTTTACCGATGCCCGCGCCCGCATGAACGAAAGCCCTTTGGGCGCCGCCGCGCTCGCCGGAACCAGCTTCCCGCTGGACCGGGACGCCACCGCGGCGGCGCTCGGCTTCGACCGGCCGATGGCGAACAGCCTTGATGCCGTCTCCGACCGCGATTTCGCCCTCGATTATCTGATGGCCGCCACCCAGTGCAGCCTCCATCTCTCGCGTCTTGCCGAGGAGATCATCATCTGGGCGAGCCAGCCTTACGGCTTTGTCGCGCTGCCCGATGCTTATTCCACCGGCTCATCCATCATGCCGCAGAAGCGCAATCCGGACGCGGCCGAGCTGGTGCGAGGTCATTCGGGCCGCATCACCGGCTGCCTCACCAGCCTGATGATGACGATGAAGGGTCTGCCGCTCGCTTATTCGAAGGACATGCAGGACGATAAGCCACCGGTCTTCGAAGCGCATGATCTCCTCGCCCTTTCCATCGCCGCGATGACCGGCATGATCGAAACCATCGCCTTCCGCCCCGAACGGATGCGCGCGGCGGCGGCGGGTGGCTTTTCGACCGCGACCGACCTTGCCGACTGGCTGGTCCGCGTCGCCAATGTGCCGTTCCGCGAAGCCCATGAGATTACCGGCAAGGCCGTGCGCGCCGCCGAGCAGAAGGGCTGCTATCTCTGGGAACTCGATCTAGCCGATCTCCAGGCGATCGATCCGCGTATTAATGCCTCGATCTTCGACGTTCTGAGCGTCGAAGCCTCCGTCGCCAGCCGGACGAGCTTCGGCGGCACCGCCCCGTCAGAAGTCCGTGTCCGCATCGCGGACGCTCGCCGCCTGCTGGAGAAACAGCCATGAAGGCCCTGATCCTCGCCCCCCTCATCCTCCTTGCCGCCTGCGGGCAGCGGGAGGCGCTGCGTCCCGCGCCGGGGCAGAGCCTGCCGCCAACCCCGCTCGGCGCCCCCGACCAGCCGACGCCGGCGGAACTTCTCGAGGTTCCGGCCATTGCGCGTCCGGAGCGAACCGAAGAGGTTTTGACGCGATCGGAAGAGCGCGAGACGGACCGCTTCGATCTGCCGCCAACCTGACCCCCACTCATCCGGAGTTATGATGAAACCCGTTCGCAAGGCAGTCTTCCCGGTCGCCGGTCTTGGCACGCGCTTCCTTCCCGCCACCAAGGCGTTCGCCAAGGAAATGCTGCCCATCGTCGATCGCCCGCTCATCCAATATGCGGTGGATGAAGCGCGGGAAGCCGGGATCGAGCAGATGATCTTCGTCACCGGCCGCGGCAAAGGCGCGCTCGAAGATCATTTCGACATCGCATTCGAGCTTGAAACGACCATGGCCGCGCGCGGCAAGTCATTGGATCCGCTCGCCCCCACTCGCGCGCCTTATGGCGGCGTCGTGTCGGTCCGCCAGCAGGCGCCGCTCGGCCTCGGCCACGCCGTCTGGTGCGCCCGCGATATCGTTGGCGACGAGCCCTTCGCCGTCATCCTTCCCGACGATCTCATGTGGGGTAAGCCCGGTTGCCTTGCCGAGATGATGGAAGCCTATCACCGTTATGGCGGCAATATCATCTGCGTCGAGGAAGTCGCCCGCGAACGCACCGCGAGCTACGGCATCATCACCCCAGGCGCGCGTGACGGCAATGTCACCGAAATCACCGGCCTCGTCGAAAAGCCGAAGCCCGAAGAAGCGCCCTCCACCCTCGGCGTCATCGGCCGCTACATCCTCCAGCCCGAAGTCATGAAGGTGCTCGACAATCCGGTGAAGGGCGCGGGCGGGGAAATCCAGCTCACCGACGCCATGGCGACCCTGATGGGCAAGCAGCCCTTCCACGGCGTCACCGTCGCGGCGAAACGCTACGATTGCGGCGACAAGGCCGGTTTCGTTACCGCCAATATCGCGCTGGCACTGGAGCGTGACGATGTCGGCCCGGCGGTCCGGGACTTCCTGGGCAGCATCGGCTAGACATGCGCTGCTTCGGCCTCCTTGTCGGCGATGGTCCGGTCCGCCGGATCGCACGCGAGGAGGCCGCAGCTTATCGCGGGCCGGGCTTCGTCTGGCTCCACGCTGAAAACGGCATCGACAGGGAAGTCGAATTGCTGGCGGGCGAGGAAGACATTCCCGATGTCGCGGCGAGCGCGCTGACCGCCACCGAAACCCGTCCGCGCTGCGACCGGATCGGGGACGGCGCGCTCGTCAATCTGCGCGGCCTTGCCGAACAAGGCGTGGAGAGCGCCGACCGACTCGTCTCCATCCGCTTCTGGGTGCGCCACGGCCGAGTCACTTCGGTCTGCCGCCGCCCGATGTCCGCGACGGACAGCGTGGTGAAGGAGATGGAAGCCGGACGCATCCTCGATCCTGGCGACCTCGTTGCCGCCTTTGCCCGCACCCTCAGCCAGGAACTCGATCCGGAAGTCGCCGATCTCGGCGACCAGCTCGACGATTGCGAGACGGAACTCGAAACGCGCAACATCTACCGCCTGCGCGCCCGCATTGCCGCGATCCGGGTTGAAGCCATCGCCTATCGCCGCTTCGTGGCACCGGACCGCGACGCGCTCCTTAGCCTTGCCGCGATGGACTTTGACTGGTTGGCGGAGGAAGACCGGCTCCACATCCGCGATGCCGCCGACCGTTTCGCACGCATGGCGGAGGAGTTGGAGGCCGTCCGCGAACGCGCCGCGCTCCTCCACGAACAATTGACCGATCTGCGCGCCGAACAGCTCGACGTGCGTTCGCTCATCATCGCCATCGTCGCGCTCATCTTCTTGCCCCTTACCTTCATCACCGGCCTTCTCGGCATGAACGTCAAGGGCATTCCCTATGCGCAGGAACCTTGGGCGTTTTGGGGCGTCGTGGCCTTCTGCGCCGTGATCGGCATCCTTGTCGCGATTTACTTCGCCCGCATTCACTGGTTTCGGCGTTAAACCCGTATTTCCCGTTTCCCCGCTTTATTTTATCCTGAGCGGCGATTTGTGTTCGGCCTAAAAACGGAGGCGATGATGGGTTCCATGCGATTGCTCGACCATATGCTTGGCCGGATCGTGGAGGAAGGCGAACTCATCGTCACGCAGGCGGACGGCACCGTTCACCGCTATGGCCGCCCCGCACCCGGACGCCAGCCCGTCGCCATCCGGTTCACCGACGCGCGCGTGCCGTTCGACATTGTCCGCGATCCCCGGCTCGGCGCGGGGGAGGCTTACATGGACGGCCGGATCGTCATGGAGCGGGGCGAGATACTCGACCTTCTCGATCTCGTGCGCGGCAATGGGCCCTATGAAGCGGGCGCCGCGCGCGGGCTCAAGACGCGGGGCAAGGATCTGCTCGCCCACCTCGATCGCTTCAACTGGCGGCGGCGGTCCAAGCGCAACGTCGCGCATCATTACGACCTGAGCGACCGGCTTTACGATCTTTTCCTCGACGCCGACCGCCAATATAGCTGCGCCTATTTCACCGATCCGGAAAAGGGGCTCGAACAGGCGCAAAGCGACAAGAAGGCGCATATCGCGGCCAAGCTCCACCTGAAGCCGGGACAGAAGGTGCTCGACATCGGCTGCGGCTGGGGCGGCATGGCGCTTTATCTCAACAAGGTTGCCGATGTGGACGTACTCGGCATCACCTTGTCCGAGGAGCAGTTAAAGGTTGCGCGTGCGCGGGCACAGAAGGCCGGCGTCGCGGACCGCGTGAAATTCGAGCTGATCGATTATCGCGATGTGGCCGGTCCCTTCGACCGCATCGTTTCGGTGGGCATGTTCGAACATGTCGGTCCGCCCCATTATCGCGGCTTTTTACGCAAATGCCGGGATCTGCTGGTCGAGGACGGCGTGATGCTGCTCCACACGATCGGGCGCATGGGGCCACCGGGCACAACCGACGCCTGGACGTCCAAATATATCTTCCCCGGCGGCTACATCCCCGCTCTCTCGGAAATGGTCGCCGCGAGCGAGAAGACGAAGCTGATTGTTTCCGATGTCGAGACGCTGCGCCTTCACTATGCCTTCACGCTCGACCATTGGTATCGCCGCGTCACGGACCGCAGGACCGAGATCATCGCTCTTTACGACGAACGCTTCTTCCGCATGTGGCAATTCTATCTGGCGGGCGCGCTGGTCTCGTTCCGTCATGGCGGCATGGTGAATTATCAGCTCCAATTGATCCGCAATCGCCACGCCGTGCCGCTGACGCGCGATTATATGGCGGAGGCGGAAAGGGCGCTTCGCGGAGAGGCAGCTTAAACGCTTGAATAGCGGGCCCTCCCTTGGCATTGCGCCGCGACTCCTTTGAGAAGGCTCAGGCAATATGACGCAGACTGTGAACAAGGTGGTGCTGGCCTTTTCGGGCGGCCTCGACACGAGCGTCATCCTGAAATGGCTGAAGGAACATTATAATTGCGAGGTGGTGACCTTCACCGCCGATCTCGGCCAGGGCGAGGAGCTGGAACCCGCGCGTGCCAAGGCCGAGCTGATGGGTGTTCGCCCCGAAAACATCTTCATTGACGATCTGCGCGAGGAATTCGTCAAGGATTACGTCTTCCCGATGATGCGCGCCAACGCGCTTTATGAAGGCCTCTACCTCCTCGGCACTTCGATCGCGCGCCCGCTTATCGCCAAGCGCCAGATCGAGATCGCAAAGATGGTCGGTGCCGACGCGGTGAGCCATGGCGCGACTGGCAAGGGCAACGACCAGGTCCGGTTCGAGCTTGGCTATTATGCCCTCGCGCCGGACATCAAGGTGATCGCCCCGTGGCGCGAATGGGATCTGACGAGCCGCACCAAGCTCATCGAATATGCCGAGGCGCACCAGATTCCGGTGCCCAAGGACAAGCGCGGCGAAGCGCCTTTCTCGACTGACGCCAATCTCCTCCACACCTCTTCCGAGGGTAAGGTGCTGGAAGATCCGTGGGAGGAAGTGCCGGACTATGTCTATTCGCGCACCGATCACCTCGAAGCCGCGCCGGACAAGGCGGAGTACATCACCATCGATTTCGAGCGCGGCGATGCCGTTGCGTTGAACGGCGAAGGCCTGTCGCCCGCGATCCTGCTCGCCAAGCTGAACGATCTTGGCCGCACCCACGCCATCGGCCGCCTCGATCTCGTCGAGAACCGCTTCGTCGGCATGAAATCGCGCGGCATGTACGAAACGCCGGGCGGCACGATCCTCCACGCCGCCCATCGCGGTATCGAGCAGATCACGCTGGACCGCGGCGCGGCGCATCTGAAGGACGAGCTCATGCCGCGCTATGCCGAGCTCATCTATAACGGCTTCTGGTTCTCGCCGGAGCGCGAGATGCTGCAGGCCGCGATCGATCACAGCCAGGAAAAGGTCAGCGGCACCGTTCGTCTCAAGCTCTACAAGGGCGGCGCCCACATCGTCGGCCGCAAGTCGGCCAACAGCCTCTATTCCGAAAAGGTCGTCACCTTCGAAGACGACCAGGGCGCCTACGACCAGCGCGATGCCGAAGGCTTCATCAAATTGAATGCCCTGCGCTTGCGTTTGCTGGCACGGCGGGACGGGCGTTAACCATTATTTGAAGCCCCTTGCGGAATAGAGACCGCGAGGAGAAACTTATGGACGCTGCGTTGGCGCCAGGGCGTGACATGGAGGGCGATGGCGCGGGGCGGGACGCCCGCATCGCCTTCCAGAACTGGATGATCTGTTGGGTCTTGCTGCCCAACGCGCCCTTCTGCCTGCTTTGGTTCATCGGCGGCCCGCAACGGGGCATTGCCATCCTGGTTACCGCCTTCCTGGGCCTCGCACTCAATCGCGCGCCCTTCGCGGTGCGTTACGTGGGCTTCGTCGCCTCGATCATCCTGTCGTCGCTTCTGCTCGTGTCGAGCATCTTCAACCTTTCGATCCTGTCGCTTTTCGACGCGCTTCGTTATGCCGGAGAGCTAAAGGCATCCTCGTCGCCGGAATATATCGCCGCCGGTTTGGCAGCTTTTCTGACACTCGCCATTGGCTGGCGGGTGTTTCAGTGGCCGGGCCGGTTAAGCGGGCGGCCGTATTTTCTGGCTGCGCTAATCGGGGTCGGTTTGCTCCAGATCGCCGATGCGGCAATCGGGCGGAGCGCGCGGGGTTTTTATGGCCGTGTGCCGTCCATCGATGCGCCATTCAGCTCCGCAGTATCGGAGAGTGGTTTTGAGGCGCTGGCGACGGGCAATCGCCATTTGGTCATCATCATGGTCGAAGCCATGGGGGCGCCCGCGACGGATGATCTGAAAGCGCGGCTGATCGACGCCTGGGCGCCGCCGGCCGTTCAGGCGCGCTATGAGGTGTCGAGCGGCACAAATCTCTATTACGGCTCGACGACCAGCGGAGAATTGCGCGAACTGTGTGGACGGTGGGGCGACTATCGGGATCTGATCGACACGCGCGAAACCTGCCTTCCTGCGCGCCTTGCGGCCAAGGGTTACGATACACAGGCCTGGCATAGCTTCGAAGGATCGATGTTCGACCGCAACCTTTGGTATCCCAATATCGGCTTCCAGAAGATGGTGTTCAGCGATGCGATCCTGGCCAGCGGTGCCCGGCGTTGTCCCGGCGTATTTCCCGGCGCATGCGATGCCGACGTGCCCGCGCAGATCGGTGGGGTGCTGAAGGCGGCGAATCGACCGCAATTTCTGTACTGGCTGACGGTCAATTCGCATCTGCCCGTCATCGCTCATGAAGCCTTGGAGACGACCAATTGCGTGCATTATGATGCGGGGCTGGCTGCTGACTACCCGATGATCTGCCGTCTTTTCCAGGTTATCGACGGGACCGGGCGCACTGTCGCCCGCACGATCACCGCCGACGATTTTCCCGAAGCGGACATATTGATCGTCGGCGATCATATCCCCCCATTCTTCCAACGGCGGGACCGCAATCTGTTCCAACCGGACAAGGTTCCGTGGATGTTGCTGCGGAGAAAGAACGCCACCGCGCCGCACCTTGGTGGTTGACCCAGGCGCCCAAACCGGGTGAGAGCCGGATTCCGGTTCGCGAGGGCGAGTGTGAAACAGGGACAGGCGGAATATTGGTGGGAAAAGCCATGGGTCGCGGCATTGGCCGTGATCCTGTCTGCCGTTCCGCTGCTCTGGCCGGATATCCCGCCCACGGTCGACCTGCCCGGTCATATGGGCCGCTACGAGGTACAGCTGAGCATCGCGGAATCGCCGACGCTGCAGCAATTTTATCATTTCGATTGGTCGTTGATCGGCAATCTCGGGCTCGATCTGCTCATCATCCCGTTGTCTGCCATTTTCGGGCTGGAGCTCGCGACTAAGCTGATCGTGATCGCGATACCGATGATGACGGCGGGCGGTTTCCTGTGGGTAGCGCGCGAAGTGCATGGGCGGATACCGCCGACCGCCTATTTCGCCTTGCCGCTCGCCTATAATTTCCCCTTTCACTTCGGCTTCGTCAATTTCGCGCTGTCGATGGGCCTGGCTTTTCTCGCCTTTGCCTTCTGGCTGCGGTTAGCTCGCCTCGGCAAGACCGGGCTTCGGGCCTGGCTGTTCGTGCCGATTTCCCTCATCGTTTGGGTGACGCACACTTTCGGCTGGGGCACGCTCGGCGTCATGGCCTTTTCGGCCGAGCTTGTTCGCCAGTTCGACCTGAAGCGTCCCTTCTTCACATGCTGCTTCCGCGCGTGTCTTCACTCGCTCGCTTTGGCACCGCCCGTCCTACTCATGGTCCTGTGGCGTTCAGGCGGCCACGTGACCGGCGAGACGGCGGATTGGTTCAACTGGGATCGCAAGCTCGACTGGCTGATCATGGCCCTGCGCGACCGCTGGGAGATGTTCGACCTAATCTCGCTCGGGATCATCGGCATGGTGCTTCTTTGCGGGCTGCTCTTTTTCCGGAAGCTCCAATATTCCCGCAACCTTGCGGCGTCCGCCATCTTCCTCGGCCTCGTCTTCCTCCTCCTTCCCCGCATCGTATTCGGATCGGCTTATGCGGACATGCGGCTCGTCCCCTACATGATCGCCGTCGCGGTGATCGCGATTCGCTTCCGGGGGGCGACCGATCCGCGCTGGGCCCGCGTCATCGCTGTCCTGGCCATCGCCTTCTTCACCGTTCGCACGGCAGGCACGACAGTCAGCATGTGGCTGTACGACAAGGATTATGACCGGCAGCTCGCGGCGCTGGATCATGTCCCGCGCAATGCCCGCCTCATCACCTTCATGGGCCGCACCTGCTATGATCCGTGGAAGATGTCGCGGGTCGAGCATCTATCGGGCATTGCGATTGTCCGCCGCCACGCTTTTTCCAACGATCAATGGTCGATGGCGGGGGCGCAGCTTCTCACCGTCCGTCACCCGCAGGGGCGCGGCTATAATCACGATCCATCGCAGATGGTGACGGATCGCAAGTGCCGGGGCGAATTCTGGCGGCCCGTCGACAAGGCGCTCGCTCACTTTCCGCGCCAAGGCTATGATTATGTCTGGCTGATCCACCCGCCGGCGTTCGACCCGGTGCTGACCCGGGGCCTGCAGCCGCTCTGGCGCGATGGCAGCAGCATATTGTATCGGGTCGTGGATCGGACGCCGCCCTTGGCGCCCGCTAAGGGGGCTCCATGACCAGACCGGCGCTGTCGATCGTCATTCCTTGCTATAATGAAGAGGCCTGCCTCGCCGAACTGCACCGGCGCGTATCGGCTGCGGCGCGCGCGGCGGTGGGTGAGGATTACGAACTCGTCCTGGTCAATGACGGTTCGCGCGATGGCAGCTGGCAGGTCATGCGGCAGCTGGGCGCGGGCGACCCCCGTCTCGTTGCCATCAATCTTTCCCGCAATCACGGACATCAGCTGGCGCTGACGGCCGGGCTCGACCTTTGCTCGGGCTCGCGTATCCTCATCATCGATGCGGATTTGCAGGATCCGCCCGAGCTTTTGTCCGATATGATGGCCGCGATGGACGCGCAGGAAGCAGACGTCGTCTATGCCGTGCGCCGTGCGCGGGCGGGGGAGACGGTCTTCAAGAAGGCGACGGCTTCGGCTTTCTACCGCTTGCTCTCGCGTCTGACCGACGTCGAGATTCCCGTCGATACTGGCGACTTCCGATTGATGAGCCGCCGTGCGCTCGACGCGCTGCTGAGCCTTCCTGAACAGGCGCGTTTCATTCGCGGCATGGTGGCGTGGATCGGCTTCCGGCAAGTGCCATTCCTCTACGACCGGCACGAACGCCATGCCGGGCACAGCAAATATCCGCTGTCCAAGATGCTCGCCTTCGCCTTCGACGCGATCACCGGCTTTTCGACTGCGCCGCTGCGTTGGGCGAGTCACTTCGGCCTCGCGCTCGTCGGCGTATCCTTTCTGCTCCTTGTCTACATCGCTTATGGCTGGCTCGCCGGGAATGCGATCCAGGGCTGGACATCGATGATGCTGGTCGTCGTCGTCCTGGGTGCCGTACAGATGTTCGTGCTCGGCATGATCGGCGAATATTTGGGGCGGCTCTATATCGAGACGAAGCGGCGACCGCTCTACATCGTAGCGGACGTGGTTGGGAAAGCGGGCGGCCGTCAGTCCCTCGGCTATGTCGCCGAAACCACCGCCCCGATCGAGACGCCCGGCGTGAATGGCAACCGCCCGATCGCGTAAGCCTCGAGCCCGAACAGGGTTTCGAACAAGCTGTTAATAGGGCTCGGCGGTAGTGCGTCGTCGCTCCCTTCCTTCCCTGTCAGCCGGTCCTTGATCCGCACGGCTGCGGCGAGAGGGAAAAGGATCGAGTTGAAATAGCTCATCGTTTCGATCCGAAGGCCTGCGGCCTGAACGACGTCCGACAGCGTCTTTTTCGTGTACCGGCGCTTATGGTGGTTGGCGACATCGTGCGCACTCCACATCCAGGGGTGGGCAGGGACGGTGAGCAGTAATTTGCCGCCCGGCTTCAGGCGTCGCGCGATCGAGATGAGCGCATCGCGGTCCGCATCGACATGCTCCAACACGTCGAGCAGGGCGATAAGGTCATAGGCCCCCTCGGCCACGCCCGGCAGTTCGGGGAGGGGGGCATTGCCCACTGCGATGTTCAGGCGTTTCGAGGCGACCGCGCGGGCGTCGTCGTCGATTTCAACCGCATCAACCGCGCCAAACTGGCGGAGCATCAGGACATTGTGGCCCGTGCCGCAGCCGATTTCGAGGATATGAGCGTCCCTGGGCAGCGCGATCTTGCGGGCGATGAGGCTCGCCAGCACCTTGCGCCGCGCGCGATACCACCAATGGCGCTCGTCGAGCTCGGCCATGCGATCGTAGATGATCCGTTCCATCAGGCGAAAACCCAGCGGCGGTTAAGGGAGAAGGTGACGAGGGGGGTGATGAATAGCATCGGGATGGTCGGCCACCAGTCCGGCCCGCCCATCGGCTCGGTCAGCGCCCAGACGAACAGGCTGTTCAGGGCAAGGCTCACCATCGACACGATGAAAAAGCGGCTGGTGGTCCGCGCCACATTGTCGCGCCGTCCATGGCCCCGGAAGCTGAAGCGGCTGTGCATCACATAGCCGACCGCGACCGCAATGGCATAAGCGAGCAAATTGGCGAGAAGCGGCGCGAGATCGGCCATTGTCGCGGCGGCCATATAGACGCCGATGCCGAGCAGGGTTACGAAGCCCCCCGTCATGCCGAAGCGGACCAGCTGGCCGAACATGACGTAAGCTTCGCTGTCTTTCCTCAAAATATCCATCAACGCCTTTGCCCTTTGCTGCTCAGCGACTAATGACCGGGCAGGCGCTTGGGAAGAGCAAAGGGGATGATGGCGGATCGGATCACGATGTGGGCGTCGCGGCACTGGCGCTGGCTGGTCGCGATCGTCGCGGTGGCGACGGCAGCGTGGCTGCTCAACGAGCGGTGGGCGCTGATCCGGTGGTTCGCGCCCGTCGATACCGACGATCATATGCGCATCATGCAGGTGCGCGCCCTGCTGGGCGGGCAGGGCTGGTACGATCTTCGCCAATACCGGATGGATCCGCCTTATGGCGCGAATATCCACTGGTCGCGTATCCCGGACATGCCGATTGCCGCCTTGATCCTGCTGCTAAAGCCCTTCCTTGGCGGCGCGATGGCGGAGAAGGCGGCCCTGTCGCTCGCGCCGTTCTTGCCGATGGCGGTGACGATGTGGGCCGTGGCGCTGCTTCATCGTCGCATACTTGGGTCCCTCGCTTTCCTGCTTGGCCTTGCTCTTCTCCTCACAGCGGCGTCGCTGCGCGGCATGTGGATGCCGCTGCGCGTCGATCACCATGGCTGGCAATTGGCGATGCTCGCCATCGTGATGCTCGGCCTTGCCGATCCGAAGAAGGCCAGGGGCGGGCTGACCGTTGGCTTGGCCACTGCGGTATCGCTGGCCATCGGGCTTGAAATGCTGCTCTATCTGGCGCTGGCCGGGGCGGCGCTTGCCCTGCTGTGGGTGTGGGATGGAGAGGAAAAGCCACGGCTTGCCGCTTACGGGGCGAGCCTCGCTGGCGGCACGGGTATTTGCTACCTTCTCTTCGCGTCCGTCGCCAATCGCGCCCCGGTCTGCGATGCGCTGTCGCCGGTCTGGCTCTCGGCCATGGCGGCGGCGGGCGGGCTTGCGGTGCTTCTCGCCCAAACGGTGCGAGGCGGGCCGCTGCGCCGCCTGGTGTTCGCGGCGGCGGGAGGTGCTCTCCTTGCCCTTGGCTTCGCGCTTGCCTGGCCGCATTGCCTGGGAAGACTGGAGGGCGTGCCGCCGGAGCTCGCCCGCATGTGGCTCGACAATGTGAAGGAGGCGCGACCCCTCTACACGCATAGCCTGCAGACAATCGTCACCATCGCCGCTTTACCCTTGGCCGGAATGGTTGGCTTTACGCTGATGCTATGGCGCGAGCGCGGCAATTGGACCCGTTTTGCGACATGGTCTGCGCTGGCCGGCCCGGCTCTCGTGTCGACCCTGCTGCTCTTGTGGCAGACACGGGCCGGAGCAGCGGCTCAGCTCCTCGCGGTTCCAGGTGCCGCGGCGCTGATCTGGGTGCTTTGGCCGATCGTGCGCAGCCGCACCCATTGGCTTGTGCGCCTGATCGGTATGGCGGCGCTCGCCCTGCTGGCATCGGGGATCGGGCCGCAATGGGTCGCCAGTCAGATCAAGAAGCCGGACGATAAATTCCGTTCAACCGTCAACCTCGCCAATCGCCGTTGCCCGAGCCTGCCTGCGCTCAAGCCTATCGGTGAACAGCCGCGCGGCTACGTGCTGACCTTCGTTGACTTGGGGCCGCGGCTTATCACGGTCACGCATCACGATGCGATCGCCGGGCCCTATCATCGCAACGCGCAAGCGATCCTGGATGTGCAACGCGCGTTCCGGGGCACCCCCGAAGCCGCCTATGCGATGATCGAACGGCGCGGGATCGATTATGTGCTGATCTGCCCGAACCTGTCGGAATCCACCATCTACAAGGCAAAGGCGCCGAACGGTTTCTACGCGCAGCTCGCGGCGGGGAGGGTGCCCGCCTGGCTGTCGCCGATCCCGTTGCCGGAGGACAGTCCCTACAAGATGTGGCGCGTCAAACCTTGAAGCTGACCGCGATGCCGTCGATCACGAACTGAGCGGCAAGCGCGGCAAGGATAACGCCGAGAATACGGGTGATCATCGCCTCGATCTTCGGGCCGACAAGCCGCATCAACGGCCCGGCAAGCAGCAGGGCGACGAGGGTCAGGGCAAGTATCGACGCCAGCGCGGCAAGGACGATCGCCGATTCTTCAGGGCCATCGGAACGCGCCATGAGCAGCATGATAGAAGCGATGGAGCCGGGGCCCGCGATCATCGGGATCGCCATCGGGAAAACCGAGATATCCTCTGCTTCCGGCGTGGCGGTGATTTCCTGCGCCCGGGTTTCGCGGCGCTGCGTGCGCTTTTCGAAGACCATTTCGAGCGCGATCAGGAACAGCATGATGCCGCCCGCGATGCGGAAGGCGGCAAGGCTGATGCCGAGCGCGCCCAATAATTTCTCGCCGAGCAGCCCGAAGAAGAGCAGGATCGCGGCGGCGATCGATACGGACCGGATCGCCATGGCGCGGCGATGCGCGGCTTCCGTCCCGCTCGTCAGGCTCGCAAAGATCGGCGCGCAACCGGGCGGATCGATGATGACGAAGAAGGTGACGAAGGCCGAGATGAAGAGGTCGATCATTCAGCTATTCCCCAACCTGATCGTCATTCCGGCGAAAGCCGGAATCTTATGACGAAAATGCGTTTTATTCGTCCTGAGACCCCGGCTTTCGCCGGGGTGACGTGATGGGACGGTGCGGATCACAGACCTTTCGGCGCCTCGAGCCCGGCGCGGCGATGGGCTGCGACGAGCGTGTTGCGCAGCAAAACCGCTATGGTCATTGGGCCGACACCGCCGGGGACCGGAGTGATCGCGCCCGCGATGTCCGCAGCGCTGGCGAAATCAACATCGCCGGTAAGGTGGCCCTTGCCGTCTTCGGTCGCGACGCGGTTGATCCCGACGTCGATCACCGTGGCGCCGGGCTTCAGCCAGTCGCCCTTCACCATGTCGGGCCGGCCAACGGCGGCGACCACGATGTCGGCGCGGCGCACGACGGCGGGGAGGTCTCGGGTGCGGCTATGGGCAATGGTGACGGTGCAGCTTTCCTGAAGAAGGAGCTGGGCCATGGGTTTGCCGACGATATTGGAGCGGCCGATCACTACGGCTTCCAGTCCTGACAGATCGCCAAGGCGATCCTTCAACAGCATCAGACAGCCAAGCGGGGTGCAGGGAACGAGCGCGTCGGCATCGCCGACCGCCAGCTTGCCCGAATTGATGACGTGGAAGCCATCCACATCCTTGGCCGGATCGATGGCCGCGATTACCGCTTTTTCATCCATTCCCGCCGGAAGCGGCAGCTGGACGAGGATTCCGTCGACGGTTTCGTCGACGTTCAATCGCTCGACAAGCGCAATGAGCTCGGCTTGGCTGGCGGTAGCGGGCAGGCGATGTTCGAAACTCTCCATGCCTGCGGCGACGGTCGCTTTATGTTTTGATCGGACATAGACCTGGCTTGCCGGATCCTCGCCGACCAGCACGACCGCGAGACCGGGCGCGCGGCCGATTGCCGCCGCGAATGCAGGTATGGCAGCAGCGACACGGCCGCGAAGCCCCTCGGCAAACGCTTTGCCGTCGATGATCGCGGCGGCCATCGGCTTAATATCCGAGCAGCAGGCTGCGAAGCAGGATACGCACCACGGCGATCAGCAGCAGCACGACGATCGGCGAAAAATCGATGCCGCCAAAGTCGGGAAGCAGACGGCGGATCGGGCGATAGAGAGGCTCGGTTATCCGGTCGAGCGCATAGAGAAACTGGTTCACTCCGCCGCTGCCGGTATTGATGACATTGAACGCGACGAGCCAGCTGATGATCGCCTGAATGATGATGATCCAGGTGAGGACCGTCAGGAGCAAAGACAGGATTTCGTAGAGCGCGTACACAATGACCTCCGCCCGGTGGGTGAAACCAGCATGTAGCCACCGGCTTGCCATGGGGCAATGGCGCGGTGGAGGTTGATGATGATGCGGGGCTGAAGCAGGGCTTGCCGCTAGCCCGCTTCAAGGTGCGAAGCGTGGCGGCTCCGCCTCGGCCAGGAGAAGTGCGAACTGATCCTGCTCGTCCACATATTCGGCGCGTACGCCCCAACCGGCGGCGTGAAGCAGCAGGCGCGCGTCGCGCGGGCCATATTTATGGCTGTTCTCGGTATGGATCGTTTCGCCCGCTTGCATGGCGAAGGGTCGCCCTTCGACGGTGAAGCGGACATCTGCCAGCGCTTCCAGGTGCATTTCGATGCGGGCCTTGCCGTCGTTCCAGATCGCGCGGTGAGCAAAGGACGCGGTCGGGATCATACCGCGAAGCTCGCGATTGATGCGGTGGAGAAGGTTGAGGTTGAAGGCCGCCGTGACGCCTTGTGCATCGTCATAAGCGGGAATGAGGATCGAAGCATCCTTGATCCGGTCCATGCCGATCAGGAGGAATGCGCCATCGTCCAATGTGTCCTTCATGGCACGGAGCAGGTCGACGGCAGTACGGGGCACCATGTTGCCGATCGTCGATCCGGGAAAGAAGCCGAGCTTGGGGAGGGCCGCGACGGCTTCGGGAAGCGCGATCGGCTTCATGAAGTCGGCCTCGACCGGATGGATCGGCAGGGCCGGGAACCCCACTTGCAGGACGGCGGCGGAATCGCGCAGGAAATCGCCTGAAATGTCGATCGGCACATAGGCCGCAGGATGGACGCAATTGAGCAGGATGGGCGTCTTGTAGGAGGAGCCTGAGCCGAATTCGATCACCGCGCTGCCCTTGCCGACGATCGCAGCGACGTCCGGACAGTGACGCTTCAACAGGGCGACTTCGGTACGGGTCGGATAATATTCGGGGAGCGCCGTAATCTTTTCAAACCATTCCGATCCCGCGCGGTCGTAAAGCCAGCGGGCGGGGATTGCCTTTACCGGCGCCGAAAGGCCCGCCAGGACATCAGCCCGGAAAGCGGGATCGACATCGATCGAGGCGCGGATCGCGTCCATCATAAATCCCTTGCCAGCCGCAGGCCGGAGAACATCCAGCGTTGATGCGGATAGAAGAAGTTTCGATACGTGGCCCGGCTATGGCCGCGCGGCGTCGCGCAGCTTGCGCCCTTCAGCACGAGCTGGCCGCTCATGAACTTGCCATTATATTCGCCGACCGTGCCCGCCGCGGGCCTGAATCCGGGGAAGGGCAGATAGGCGCTCATCGTCCATTGCCAGACGTCGCCGAACATCTGGCGCAGACCCGAACCACTCGCGGGGCGGGGCCGGGCGGCACTGGCATCGTCAAGCTGGTTGCCCGCGCGAGGATCGAGGGTCGCTGCGGCAACTTCCCATTCCTGCTCCGTTGGCAGGCGAGCGCCTGCCCAGCGCGCGAAAGCATCCGCCTCGTAATAGGAAATGTGGCAGACCGGCTCGGCGGAATCGAGGGGTTGGAGTCCATCGAGGCCGAAGCGAAGCCAGCCCTCCGGGCTTTCGCGCCAGTAAAGCGGTGCCTTTGCGCCCTCCGCTTGTATCCAGGCCCAACCGTCCGACAGCCAGTGATCCGGCCGCCGATATCCGCCATCCTCGATGAAGTTCAGCCATTCGCCATTCGTCACCAGCCGGTCGGCCAGCGCATGACGCTGCAATAGGACGGCGTGACGCGGCCCCTCACAATCGAAGCCGAAGCTCCGCCCGTCATGCCCGACATGGGCAAAGCCGCGACGGCCTTCGACCCATTGGATGTCTGGCACATGAGGTGAACCGGGTTTAACGCGTTCATCCCATACCGCAGGCGCCAGCGGATTTTCGGCGAAGGCGACCTTCATATCCATCAGCATCAATTCCTGATGCTGTTGTTCGTGATGGAGGCCGAGTTCCACAAGAGCGCGGGCCGCCCCTTCGAGCAGGGGCATTGCGTTCGTAAGTGCCGCATCGACATGGCTGCGATAGGCCAGCACTTCGTCAAGGGACGGGCGGCTCAACATTCCCCGGCGTAGGCGGGCATGGCGTTCGCCCTCGCCGTCATAATAAGAGTTGAACAGGAACGGCCAGCGTTCATCGAAGAGGCGATAGCCCGGCACATGGTCGCGCAGCACAAAGGTTTCGAAGAACCAAGTCGTGTGGGCGAGATGCCATTTGGCGGGCGAAGCATCCGGCATTGGCTGGATCGTCGCATCGGCATCCGACAAAGGCGCGGCGATCGCACGCGATAAGGCGCGAACGGCTTCGAAGTGCCGGCTCAGCTGATCGTCATTGTCGTTCAGGCGCGGATGCGTCGCCATGGCCGTCCCCTGGACACCATTAGTCTGGGTTAGGACGCGTAATCGAAAAGAATGTTCCGGAGCCGTTTCGGAGCCGAAGCGGTTGCTCTTAGCGCGTGGCGCCCGGTTGCCACAGGATTTCGCCGCCCGCGCGTGAAGCCAGGGTACGCGCCATGACGAACAAGTGGTCGGACAGGCGGTTGAGGTAGATAAGGGCGGCAGGATTGACCTGACCGGCAGCGATAGCGTCGCGTTCAGCCCGGCGCACAATTGCGCGGGCGAGGTGGACGGCCGCCGCGCCGCCACGTCCACCCGGCAGGATGAAGCTGCGCAGCGGCGCGAGCTTTTCATTCATCGCATCGATTTCCCGCTCGAGCCGCTCGATCTGTGAGGCCGTGATGCGGAGCGCCATCTCGGAAGAAGCGAAATCCTCGCCAGGCGTGGCAAGATCGGCACCCAGGTCGAACAACTCGTTCTGGATCAAGCGCAGGCTGGCCCGTGCTGCATCGTCCGCCACCGCTTCGATCGCGACGCCGATCGCGCTGTTCGCCTCGTCCACCGATCCGATGGCGGCTATAAGCGTACTTGATTTGGATATGCGCGACCCGTCGGCGAGACCGGTGTCCCCGGCATCGCCGGTGCGGGTGTAGATTTTGGTGAGCTTGACCAAAAAGGATCAGCTCCGCGCCATCATCAGGAACAGGATCATCAGGATGATCGCCCCGGCCTGAAGCATGACGCGCTTGCGCATCAATTGCTGGCTGCGCTCGCCGGTCAGATCCTTGCCTTGCGCCATGCCTATAACGCCGCGCACAAGCACGGAGAGCGTCGCGAGGGCAACCAGAACGATGAGGATGATAAGGAAAGTGTCCATGCCACCCATCTAATCCCCCGCCGCCAAATATCCAGCCGGGATTCGTCCCGAACGAAGATCGGTGAGGAGAGCGGCGGGATCCGTGCCATTTGCGCGCAGATCGGCCAGCGCGGGCGCTCCGCTCCGCTTGGCGAGCCTGTTTCCCTTCGCGTCGGTTAGTAAGGCGTGGTGGTGATAATGCGGCGTAGGGAGGCCGAGCAGGGCCTGGAGCAGGCGGTGAATATCGGTCGCGGCATAAAGATCGCGGCCGCGCACGATGTCCGTCACGCCTTGCGCTGCATCGTCCACGGTGACGGCGAGATGATAGGAGGTCGGCGCGTCCTTGCGGGCGAGGACGACGTCGCCGAACAGACCGGGCTCGGCCTGCACTTCGGTGTCGCCGTCCTCCCAGTAAAGCCGTCCGGCGCAGGCTGCTGCCTTTTCCATGTCGAGCCGCCAGGCGTGGGGCTCGCCGGCCATCCGCCGGGTGCGCTCGCCATCGCTCAAGGCGCGGCAGGTGCCGGGATAGAGTGGTCCGTCGGGCCCGTGCGGCGCGGAGGCGCTGGCGGCTATCTCCGCCGCGATTTCGGTGCGTGTGCAGAAGCAGGGATAGAGGAGGCCCATCGCTTTCAATCGCTCCAGCGCTTCGGCGTAAAGCGGCAGGCGATGGGACTGGAAAATAACCTCGCCATCCCAGTGGAGGCCGAGCCAGCTCAGGTCTTCGACAATCCCCGCCACATGTTCCGGGCGGGCTCGACCGGGATCGATATCCTCGACCCGGAGCAGGAAGGTGCCGTCGCGCTCCCGTGCATAATCGTGCGCGAGCAAGCATGAATATGCATGGCCGATGTGGAGGCGCCCGGTCGGGCTCGGCGCAAAACGGGTGACGAGGGGAAGCATGGAGAAATCAGGCCTTGACCGCGAATCGCGGCTGGTGTGACATGGCGATGTCACCTTTTGCCCGCAAAGGGTTGGCGGAACACAGGAGAGGATGGCTGACGAAGCCCCTTCTCCCGCGCTCTGAGTGCGACAGGTACGGGGGCCGGCGTTTCGGGAGGTCATTCTCCAGGAAACGGGAGCTTGTTGCCGTTTTATGTACCATCCCGACCTTATCCGGCATCCCGAAGCCTGCCCCGCATTGGTGCTGAACGCCGATTATACGCCGCTCAGCTATTACCCGCTTAGCCTGTGGCCGTGGCAGACCGCAATCAAGGCGGTGTTCCTCGAACGGGTGGATATCGTTTCCTCCTACGAGAGGGAAGTTCATAGCCCGACGCGGGCGATGCAGCTGCCGTCCGTCATTGCGTTGCGCCAATATGTGAAGCCTTCGGAATTCCCGGCCTTCACCCGCTTCAACCTGTTCCTGCGCGATCGTTTCGCCTGCCAATATTGCGGGACGCCGAGGGATCTGACCTTCGATCATGTTATCCCGCGGGCTTATGGCGGTCGCACGACCTGGGAAAATGTCGTGGCAGCCTGCGCGCCGTGCAACCTTCGTAAAGGCGGCCGGACGCCGGCTGAAGCTCATATGCATCTCTACCGCACCCCCGTGCGCCCGACGAGCTGGCAATTGCAGGATCACGGCCGCAGTTTTCCGCCCCACTATCTACACCAGAGCTGGCGCGATTATCTCTATTGGGACATCGAGCTGGAGGCATGATCTTTGTGCTGGGTCCGACAAGTTGAGGCGAAGCGTGCTGGATACGGGCCCCGTCGGTTTCCGGTTGCGTATGGCTACGGATGGAAACCGGCCCCGCTACTGGAAAGTGAGTCACTTTTCTGTTATATAGGCTCCATCGCGGCGGGTGCGTGATGCGCCCGCTTTTTTGGTGATCATTTAAAGATTCGCCGCAAATGGGGATTTTCGGGCCGTGCCAGGGGCAGGTGCGGGTTGGCTCGATTGACGGCGATCCATAGAAAGGTGCGTACATGGCGACGAAGGCGTTGGATTTCGACGTTGGCGATTATGTCGTTTACCCCAAGCACGGCGTTGGCCGGGTTGTTGAACTGCAAAGCACCGATATTGCGGGCATGAAGCTCGAACTTTATGTGCTCCGTTTCGAGAAGGAAAAGATGACGCTGCGCGTTCCGACCAACAAGGCGGAAAGCGTCGGCATGCGCAAATTGTCGTCGGACAAGACGATGAAGGAAGCGCTCGACACGCTGAAGGGCAAACCGAAGGTGAAGCGCACCATGTGGTCGCGCCGCGCCCAGGAATATGAAGCGAAGATCAATTCGGGCGACCTCGTATCCATCGCCGAAGTGACGCGCGACCTGTTCCGCGCTGATGATCAGCCGGAACAGAGCTATTCGGAACGGCAGATTTTCGAAGCCGCCTCCAGCCGCCTCGCCCGCGAACTTGCTGCGATGGAACAGGTTGACGAGCCGACCGCGCTTCAGAAGATCCTCGAAATTCTGAACAAGGCGGCGGCGATCTATAACAAGGATAAAGCTGCGGCTGAGAAGTGAGCTCCCTATCCGTCACCCGGCGAAGACGGGGTCTCGGGCGGGGGCGTGACTTCTTCGTCATGAGATACCCGCTTTTGCCGGTATGACGAATGAGATGTGAAAAGGGCGGCTCCATCCGGGGCCGCCTTTTTTCATTTGCGAAGCCCCCCTCTATGGTGTATTAATCAGACAACACACATGGGAGGATCATCATGCATCTCAGCCTTCTTCTCGCTACGGCCGCCGCCGCGCTTGCTGGCTGCAACATGTCAGCCAACGCCCAGCGCAACGACACGGCTTCGACCGCCCAGACCCAGCGCAGTTTCGATGTTGGCGCCTTCGATTCAATAGAATTGGAAGGGCCGCACGATGTGACTGTTGCAGTTGGCAGTGCCCCATCGATTCGGGCCGAGGGCGCGGCAAACGTGCTGGAGGAGATGGAGGTCGTCGTGGAAAGCGACGGCAACCTCGTCATCCGCGACAAGAAAGACGGCCTCAATTGGGGCCGCAACCGGAAGCCCGCGAAAGTCTTCGTGACGGTGCCGTCCCTGAAAGCCGCAGCGATCGGCGGGTCGGGCGATATGCGCATCGACCGCGTCACGGGCGACGATTTCGCCGCAGCGGTCGGCGGGTCGGGCAATATCGATCTGGCCTCGCTCACCGTGGCCAAGGCGAGCTTCTCGATCGGCGGATCCGGCAACATCAAGGCGGCGGGCAAGGTCGATGATATGAGCGCGGCGATCGCCGGCTCCGGGAATATCGGGGTCGGAGAAGTCGAAAGCCGCCGTGCATCGGTGTCGATTGCGGGCTCCGGCAACGCCAATGTACGCGCGAGCGAAAGCGCCGACATCAATATCGTCGGATCGGGCGACGTTCATGTCGGCGGCGGTGCCAAATGCACGGTCAACAAAATGGGATCGGGCGACGTCGAATGCGGCGCCTGATCGCCGGGCTCACCGGCTGTTAACCAAAGGGACGGCAAGAGGCTTTCATGAAACGCCTTGCCGTCCTTTTTCTGTCCTTCATCTCCGCGCCCGCTTTGGCCGACGAAAGGCGCTATACGATCACCGATTTCGATCGCATCCGGATCGATGGTCCATATAGGGTCGAGGTGAATGCGGGCAGCGCTTCCACCGTAACAGGCACAGGCGCCCGCGATGCCCTTGATCGTGTGGCCGTGGATGTTGAAGGCCGGGTGTTGCGCATCCGCACGGACAAGAGCAGCTGGAAAGGATCGGGCAATGCCGGTCCCGTCTCACTGCGCATCACGACGCGCCAGCTCCGCGGCCTTATCCTGAGCGGCTCGGGCAGCGCTGAGGTGCATGGCATCAAGGGTCTTCGCTTCGATCTGTCGCTGGCCGGAAGTGGTCAGGCCAAGATTGACAATATTGCCGCCGATCGTGTCGTGGTGACCTTGACCGGCGCAGGCGGTGCGACGTTGGCCGGGCATGCGAAGCTTCTTGAAGCCAACCTCATCGGATCCTCCTCGCTCGATGCCGCGGCACTGACGGCGGAAGATGTGAAGATCGCGTCGGCGAGCGCAGGGAATGTCACCGCAGCTGCCCGGCGGACCGCGACGATCACAGGTGGCGGCACAGGTGATATTATGGTGAAAGGATCCGCTGCCTGCACAATCCGGGCGGAGGGCGCGGGCGCTGTGTCCTGCGGAGATGCCCCTTAAATCAGGGCCAGCGATGCCAGCCGGATGGCGAGAGCATCCGGTAAATCCGCGACGCCATCGCCGCTGCCTATGTCCTGCGGCGCATCGTCCATTTCAAGATAGCGCCAGCCTTGATGAGCGCGCTTGGGCCGGGCTTTGACCGGTACCAGCTGCGCATCGCAGCGAATGATCGCGCGGCCTTCCTCCGTTTGGTCAAAACCCAGGATCGTCTGACGCGCGACGAGGCGGTGTTTGACGATCCAGAATATCGATCCGCCAATCAGTTCATCCGCGCGCTTGGGCTTGAAGCGGGTAACGATCGGCACTTCGCCCGCCGCCGCTCGCCCTTCCATCCGCGCACGCAGCGCGGAAAGGCTCGCGCATCCGACCGCGACCTTGCTGATATGGAGGTTGGGCATAACCTCTATCTGGGAACCGCGCGTTTCCGGTTCAACGGCTTGAGCGGGTTTAGCCGACCAGTCCCGTTGCCACCGCCAGGCCGAGAAAGGCGAGGAATCCCATCGTATCCGTCGTCATCGTCACAAAGACCGTCGAGGCCACAGCCGGATCCTGGTCGAGCCGCTCAAGCGCAACCGGCACCAACACGCCCGCCAGTCCGGCGATCAGCACATTGATCAGCATCGCAGCTGCGATGACCGCGCCCAATTGGGGATTGGCAAAGACGACCGCCGCGCCGAAGCCTACCAGGACGGCAATGGTCAGGCCATTCAGCAGGGCGATGGCGATTTCGCGCTTTATGGTCCGGATCGTGTTCGATTGGGTGAGCTGATTGGTGGCAAGGGCACGCACCGCCACGGCCATCGTTTGCGTTGCCGCATTGCCGCCGATTGACGCGACGATCGGCATCAGGATCGCAAGCGCCACCATTTGCTCGATCGCGGCCCCGAACAGCGAAATGACAGAGGAGGCGAGGAGGGCCGTGAAGAGATTGGCGACGAGCCAACGGACACGCGCCTTGTAACTGTCCTTGACCGGCTCGTTAATATCGCCTTCGCCCGCGCCGGACAGGAGCAGAGCGTCTTCGCCTGCCTCTTCCTGAATGATGTGCACGATATCATCGACCGTGATCATGCCGACAAGGCGGCCGGACGGATCGGTGACGGCGGCGGAGATCAAGGCATATTTCTGGAAGCGGAGCGCCACCTCCTCCTGATCCATCTCAACCGGGATCAAAGTCTGTTCGCGCTTCATTACATCGGCCATCCGCACATGGCGGGGCGTGCGCAGGATCCAGCTTAAATGCGCCGTGCCGATCGGGTGGTGCTGCGGATCGACGATGAACACCTCCCAAAAATCGGTGGTCAGCTCATCGCCCGCGCGGAGGTAATCGATAACCTGGCCGACCGTCCAATGTTCGGGCACCGCGATCAGATCGCGCTGCATCAGGCGGCCCGCCGATTCTTCCGGGAAGGTCAGCGCTTCTTCGATGGCGGCGCGATCGTCCGGATCGAGAGCGCGCAGGACAGCGCGCTGCTCATCCTCCTCCAGATCCTCAATCAGCGCGACGGCGTCGTCGGTGTCGAGCTGCCCGGCAATATCGGCGACTTCATGGGGCTCGAGCGCGTCGATCAGGTCTTCCCGCACCCAATCGTTCATTTCGGAAAAGACGTCGCCGTCCAGCAGGTCGGACAAGGCGGCGGCGAGCGGACGCCGCTGGTCGGATGCAACCAGTTCGAACAGATCGGCGATGTCGGCGGGGTGCAGCGGCTCGACCAGAGCGCGCGCGCCGTCGGCGTCGCCCGCCTCCACATGTTCCATCACGCTGCGGACAAATTCGGGCTTCAGCCGATCGTCCTCATCCAATTGCTCGACGGGGGGAGGGGGCGCCGAATTGGGGAATTGGGTTTCGAGATCGCTATCGCTCATCGCCCGTCTCCCATCGTTACGCGTGAGAGGGCCTTAAGCCCGGTTTCCAACAGTGTCGACACTCTCATTCGCTGCAATCAATGCCAAGCCAAACACCCACCAAGGTCAGCCTCTCTTAAACGGCGTCATTTCCGCCAGTTCCTCAATATCCTCTACAACTGCGCGCCGCTCGGCCTCGAGATAACGTGCAACGGCATCCCGAAAACCCGGTTCGGCAATGAAGTGGGCGGAATAGGTCGGGACGGGTTGATAGCCGCGCGCCAATTTGTGGCCACCCTGGGCACCCGCTTCCACGCGCGCCAGCCCATGTTCGATGGCGAAATCGATTGCCTGATAATAGCAGATTTCGAAATGGAGGTGCGGCACCTCCTCAACTGCCCCCCAATAGCGGCCATAGAGAGTATCGCCCCCGATAAGGTTGAGCGCGCCGGCAATCGGCCAGCCATTCCGCTCGGCGAACACGAGCAGGAGGCGGTCTGCCATGCGCTCGCCCAGCAGCGAGAAGAAGCTGCGGGTGAGATAGGGCTGCCCCCATTTTCGGGAGCCCGTATCCTGATAAAAGGTCCAGAAGGCGTCCCAATGCGTCTCGGTAATCTCTGGGCCAGTCAGGAGCCTCACGGTAAGGCCGTCGAGCGCAGATGCCCTCTCCTTGCGGATGGCCTTTCGCTTGCGTGAGGCGAGGCTGTCGAGGAAGTCGTCGAATACCGCGAAGCCCTGATTATGCCAATGAAATTGCCGGTCGATGCGGATCAGCCATCCCGCCTGTTCGAAGAGCGGCACTTCGGCTTCGTCGATGAAGGTCGCGTGGGCGGATGACAGGCCGTTATTGCGCACAACCGCTTCGGCAGCGGCGATGAGGCCGGATGCCAGTGCCGGATCGCGGGCGAGGAGCCGCCGTCCCGGCACCGGCGTGAACGGTACGGCAATCTGGAGCTTGGGATAATAATCCCCGCCCGCGCGCTCGAATGCGTCGGCCCAGGCATGGTCGAACACATATTCGCCCTGGCTGTGGCTCTTTGCATAAGCGGGCATGGCGGCGGCGAGCGCCCCATCCGCGCCGTCGATCAGGATCGGCACCGGCTGCCATCCGGTCCGTGTCGTCGCGCTGCCGGATTCTTCCAGAGCGGAGAGAAAGGCATGGGAAAGAAAGGGATTGCCCGTCCCCGCCAGCGCATCCCATTGCGCGGCGTCCACGCTCGAAATCCCTGCCGCCAATCTAGCTACAACATCCATTTTCGCATCCGTTCGGGCTGAGCCTGTCGAAGCCCTGCCTTTCTTGCTTCAGCAGGTAAGGAAGGACAGCCCTTCGACAAGCTCAGGGCGAACGGTGATGGTTCCACGTTGCGCGAAATCACGGCCGAACGGGATGTTCATAAATGATCTGGTCCGCGTGCAGAGCTGCGGATGCGGCGCCCTCTTCGCTTCTCACCGTCCAGCTATAAACGGGCATGCCTCGCGCCCGCGCTCTCGTCGCGAAGGGCGAAGGGAAGTCGCGCACGTCATAGGCCAGGAACTCCGCCCGCGACCACCAGAGCGACAGGCGGCGCTGGATCGCGCCCTTGAGGCCCCTTTTCCATTCCTCCGTGACGACAAGGCCGCGCAGCATCTCCGGGCGGTGGCGCGCGAACCAATGGCTGACGGCGGGGTTGAACGACATGATTCCGAAACTGCCCGAATATCGGTCGAGCGCGCCAGCCACGGCGCGGCAGAGCGCCGCCACTTTGCGATGCGGCGCCTTCACTTCAATGAGTAAAGGTGCGTGCCCGCCGATCAAGGCGAGGATATCGGTTAAGGTCGGGATGGTTTCGTCCGAGCCCCGGAGGGGGATGCCGCGTAGATCCCCTGTGCTGAAATCCGCGACGCGGCCTTCGATGCCCGTCAGCCGCTCTAGCCGGTAATCGTGGAAGACGACGGCGCCGTCGCGGCTGCCCTGCACGTCCACTTCCATGCCGTGACCGGCCTCAATCGCAGCGAGAACGGCGGCGCGGCTATTTTCCACCCGCCCGTCGCCGAACAATCCGCGATGGGCGAAGGGCCTCGCGCCCAGCGCCTCAAGCCGCGCGGATCTGGATGATCGCATCGATCTCCACGGCGGCACCCAGCGGCAGGACGGGCACGCCGACCGCGCTCCGCGCATGACGTCCAGCTTCGCCGAACACTTGCTCCATCAATTCCGAGGCACCATTGGCAACTTTCGGCTGATCGGTGAAGCTGGCCGCGCTGCTCACGAATACGCCGAGCTTTACGATCCGCTCCACACGATCGAGCGAGCCAAGCGCCTTCTGGATCTGGGCGAGCAGCATGACGCCGCAGCGGCGCGCGGCCTGCTGGCCATAATCGACATCGCGATCTTCGCCGAGGCGGCCGGTCATGAGCTGCCCATCGTCGAACGGCAGCTGCCCGGAAATATGGAGAAGCCCATTGGCCTCCACCGCCGGAACATAAGCTGCGACTGGCGCGGCGGCTTCGGGAAGGGAGATGCCAAGCTCGGCAAGGCGCGATGCGATTTTGGTCATAGGGTTCGGGTAAGCATCGCGGCGCGTCGGAGGTCAAGCACAAAGCCCCCCATCAAGGGGAGGGGCTCTAAGAAAGCTTGTCCAGCACCCATGGCAAAGCTTCCTTCCAATCGTCGATCCGCGCATGGGCATGTTCGGCGGGGAGGAGGTTTCGCGCGAGGCGGGGTTCGGCGACCATGTGGAGGCGCCAGACGTCCGGCGCGTGCGTGGCGACCGACTCGTGATGGACGGGGAGATCGTCGACGAACACCACTGCGCTGGGGCGCATGTCCGCGACCAGTTCGGCCACCGGGCGCCCCTTGCCGCCGCGATTGCAGAGCACGCGATGACGGATGTCGAACGCCTCAAGCTGGGCGACGCGATTGGCGTGATATTGATCGCCGATATTGGTGACGATGACGATGTCGGCCACCTCGCCGATCGCGCGCAGCGCTTCGCCCGCGCCGGGCACGAGGTTCTGGCGGTGCATTTCGGAATCGAAGAACGTGTCGAGCAGCGGCCAGACCTGTTCTGGCGCCACTGCGGCGCCGGTCGCCCGGTCGCTCACCGCGCTCGAAAAGCCGGGATCGTCGAGATTGAAGTGATAGCCATGCTCTTCTCCCAGCCAGTCGGCGAAATGGCTGACCATGTGAAGCAGAACTTCGTCGCAATCGGAGATGAGAAGCGGGCGGCTCATCGATCGAGGCTCCGGCGCGCATCGATGAGGGCGGCGGGCGTCGCGCTGATCGCGTCGGCGCAGACGATGAGGTCCGGCTCATGCGCTTCGAGGAAAGCGAGCACGGCAGCGAGCACCTCCGGACTGGAGACGCGATTGCGCAGATCGTCGGGGGTGAGGCCGGTCAGCGACAGCAGACGCTGGGCGCGGCCCTCGTCGCTGAGGATCCAGCCCAAAGCGGCCAGCGCTTTCAGGGTAGCGGAATCTTCATCTCTGGTGTCTTTAATATTCATGACGTAAGACGCCCTCCCCTCTCAAGGTCTTGTCGCGTGGGACAAAAAATTCTCGTTGTCGAGGACAACGAACTCAATCTGAAGCTGTTCTGTGACCTGTTGCGTGCGCATGATTATAGCGCCGAGCCGGTACGTGATGGTCGCGATGCCATTGCCCGCGCTCGCGATCTTCGTCCCGATCTCATCGTCATGGACATTCAGATGCCGCATATCAGCGGCCTGTCGATCATCGAGGAATTGAAGGCCGATGCGGAGCTGAAGGCAATCCCGATCATGGCCGTCACTGCTTATGCCGCCAAGGGCGATGAAGAGCGCATCCGCGACGCGGGCGCCGAGGGCTATGTGTCCAAGCCGATATCGGTGGTGAAGTTTGTAAAGGCGGTTGAGGCGCTGCTGGGCCGGTAAACGATTCGCGGAGCCCGGAAATGCAGAACCCCGGCAGTGCCGGGGCTCAAAGCGAATCGAAATGAGCGGGAAAGCCGCTTACTTGATCTTCGCTTCCTTGAACTCGACGTGCTTGCGCGCGACGGGATCGTACTTGCGGAAGGTCATCTTCTCGGTGATATTACGCGGATTCTTCTTCGTCACGTAGAAGAAGCCCGTGTCGGCCGAGCTGACGAGCTTGATCTTGACGGTTGCTGGCTTGGCCATGGCAGCCTCTTCTCACTTCAAAAGGTTTGAAAAACAAAAGCGGCGTCGCCGCCGCTCCAATCGGGTGAGCCTCTGCCGATTCACCGCGCTTCTGTCAAGGGGACGCATCCGATCCGCGCGCTGGCGGGTTGTCGAGGCAAAGGAGTTTCCATGACCGGCGATCCCCGAATCGGCTTTTGCTGCACCTTCCAGTCCCCGATCGGCAATGCTGAGGAAGAGCGGCGCATGAACATGCGCACGACGACCATCGCGCATTTAAAGCGCCTCAGCCCCGGCGATGCGTTCGACAAGCTTTCGGGCATCGTGGCGCACAATCTCGACACGCTCGACAATCAATTGGCCTTTATCGCGGAGCTCCCCTCGCTCGAGCGGATGTTTCGCATTTTGAGCGGCATTTTGCCCGGTTTCTCCCATGCCGAGGTCCGCCACTATTATGAGGACGCCGATCTCAACGCGCTGATCGAGCGGCGGCTCGCCTCAGCCGGTGCATTCGCCCGCGCCCGCGACATCCGCCTGTCCATGCATCCGGGCCAGCACGCCATTCTTGCCACGCTGCGACCCGAAGCCTTGGCCAATGCCATATCCGATGTGATGGAGCATGTCGCGATCATGGCGATGCTCGGCTTTGGCGGCGGTTGGCATCCGCACGGCGCCCACGTGAATATCCATGGCGGATCGCGCCAGGCGGGGGTCGAAGGGCTGCGGCACGGTATCGCGCAATTACCCGAGGAGGCGCGCAACCTCGTTACGCTGGAAAATGACGAGACGAGCTTCGGCCTCGACGACCTCCTCGCTGTGAAGGAAGACCTCGCGATCGTCGTCGATTTCCACCATCACTGGATCTTCACGCAGGGCGAATATCTGGAGCCCGACGATCGGCGCGTTGCCGATATCGAGGCCTCCTGGCGTGGCGTGCGGCCTGCCGCGCACATCTCCGTATCGCGCGAGGCACTTGTGCCTCATCTCTCTCCGTTCGACCGGCCCGATTATGCAGCGCTGAACGAAGAGGGTTTCAAGGCCGCAAAGCTGCGCGGGCACAGCGACATGATGTGGAATCTTGCGGTCAACGATCTTGTCGCGCGGCACTTGAGCTGGTGCGACGTTGAGGTGGAGGCAAAGGCGAAGAATCTGGCGAGCGCGCAACTTGCCGATCACGTACGGCAGACACGGTCCCAGTAATCGTCATTGCAAGCGCAGCGCGGCAATCCAGTGGCGCCGAGCTTGGCCCCAGGATGGATTGCTTCGCCGCGCCCGCAAAGACGATGGCATCAGAAGATAGCGTCGAGAAGCCCGAACACCATCAGCAGGGCGAGGACGACAACGGCAACGACGACACATCCAATGGCACGCAGCATGGGGCAAATCTCCTTTCCCCTCTAACCCACCCTCCCGTGTCGCGTTCCATCGGGAACCGAGCGCCCATATTCGTTCGTTACGCGCGCGATGCGCGATTTTTCGAAGCTCCTCGACGCCCTCGTCTATACCCGGTCGCGCAATGCGAAGCTGAAGCTGATCGGCGATTATCTGCGCGCGACCCCGGATCCAGATCGGGGCTGGGCGCTTGCCGCGCTCACTGGCGAAATCGACATTCCCGGCGTCAAACCCGCTGTTATTCGCGGCATTGCGGAGGAGCGGGTCGATCCCGTGCTGCTCGCAATGAGCCGCGATTATGTGGGGGATATGGCCGAGACGGTCTCCTTGCTCTGGCCCAAGGCGATCGACCAGCCCGGCGATATCGATGACGGAACATTGCGCATTTCCGTAATCGTAGAGCGGTTGATGACCCTGGGCCGCGCCGAGGCGCCGGGCGCGCTTGCCGCGATGCTCGATCACCTCGACGCGAGCGGGCGCTTCGCTTTGCTGAAGCTTGCGACGGGCGCGCTGCGCATCGGCGTTTCCGCGCGCCTTGCCAAGCTGGCGCTCGCCGAAGCCTTCGGCATAGATATCGATGCCGTCGAAGAGGTGTGGCACGGCATTCCCCCGCCCTACACGCCGATCTTCGATTGGGCCGAGGGGCGCGGCGAACAGCCCACGGCGGCCAACATGCCGGTTTTCCGTCCTTTCATGCTCGCCCACCCACTTGAGGAATTGCGCGTCTCGCTCGATGATTATGCCGCCGAATGGAAATGGGACGGCATCCGCGTCCAGATTGTGCGGACGGCGGGTGAAACCCGGCTCTATAGCCGGGCGGGCGATGACATTACCCGCAGCTTTCCCGATGTTGCCGAAGCTTTTGCTAGCGATGGCGCCGTCGACGGCGAATTGCTGGTGAAGGGCGAGGCGCAGGGCGCCGCTGAACATGGCGGCGCGGCGGCAAGCTTCAATGCCCTGCAGCAGCGGCTCGGCCGCAAGATCGTATCCCCCAAAATGCTCGCCGATTATCCGGCCTTCGTTCGGCTTTACGACATCTTGATTGATGGTGAGGAAGATGTGCGGGCGCTCTCTTGGGAAGAGCGCCGCGCACGGCTGGAGGCTTTCGTGCCGGGGCTCGAGCCCGGCCGCTTCGACATATCCGCGCTGATTGAGGCTGATAATTTCGAAGCATTGGAGGAACTGCGCGCACTCGCTCGTGACGCAGCCATCGAAGGCGTCATGCTGAAGCGCCGCGATAGTCCCTATATTGCCGGGCGCCGGGTTGGCCATTGGTACAAATGGAAGCGCGATCCGCTCACCGCCGATTGCGTGATGATGTACGCGCAACGCGGCAGCGGAAAGCGATCTTCTTATTATTCGGATTATACCTTCGGCTGCTGGACCGAAGAAGGCGAGCTATTGCCCGTCGGCAAGGCCTATTCGGGCTTCACCGACGAAGAACTTCGCTGGCTGGACCGGTTCGTGCGCAACAACACGGTCCAGCGCTTCGGCCCCGTACGCGAAGTCGAAAAGAGCCTGGTTCTCGAAGTCGCCTTCGATTCGATCCATGCGAGCCGCCGCCACAAATCCGGCCTCGCCATGCGTTTTCCCCGCATTGCCCGCATCCGCCGCGATAAGCCTGCCAATGAGGCGGACCGGATCGCGGCGTTATTGCGGATGGCCACGTGAGAGCCCGAAGCTCTTATTTGGACATTTCCTGGCCGAGCTTTTCCATACGCTGCCCGATCGCCATCAAATCGTTCGCTCGTTTCTCGATCTGCTGACCGCAGGACGTCGCAAGCATTTCGATGTCTGGCTGAGTCAGCGCCTTGGCTTCCGTGACCATCGCGCCCTCAAGGTCGAAACCCGGGGCCCGTCCGTCCAGGCGGCCCAGGAAATATTGGACGCCGATCGCGCCGGTCGTCGCGGCATCCTTGTCGTCACCCGACGATAGAAGCGAAAAGATGATGAGACAGCGAACGTCATCGCGATTGGAATTCGAAGCAGGCGCGGGTGTCTGTGCCAATGCGAGTGCAAGTGCAGTTGTAAAAATCATTTCCCTACCCCTAAAAAAGAAGCCCGGCAGCTTCAGGAACTGCCGGGCCTCCTTAAGTTCGTTCCAGATCTTACTGGAGCGGCTGAAGATTGACTGCCGCGGTCTTGCCGCGACGATCGACTTCCAGTTCGAACTCGAGCCGGTCGCCTTCGTTCAGCGACACCATGCCGGCGCGCTCGACGGCCGAAATGTGCACGAAAGCATCCGGCTGGCCGTCGTCGCGGCTGATGAAGCCGAAGCCCTTCATGGCGTTGAAGAACTTGACGGTGCCCGAAGCCTTCTCACCGGTCAGCTGACGCTGCGGTCCGCCACGATCGCCGCCGCCGAAGCCGCCGCGATCTTCACGGGGCGCGCGTTCCGGCACCGGAAGCGGATCGCCCTCGATCTTGAGGTCGGTCGCCGAAATCTTGCCGCCACGATCGACAAGGGTGAATTCCAGCGGCTGCCCTTCGGCAAGGCCAGTGAAGCCTGCTTGTTCGACCGCCGAGATGTGGACGAAAACGTCTTCGCCGCCATCGTCACGGACGATGAAGCCGAAGCCTTTCTGGCCGTTGAAAAACTTTACGATGCCTTTGCCTTCGCCGACAACCTGGGGGGGCATGCCGCCGCCACGGCCGCCGCCGAAGCCGCCACCGCCGCCGCCGAAGCCGCCACCGCCGCGATAGCCACCGCCACCGCCACCGCCACCGCCGAAGCCGCCGCGGTCGCCATAACCGCCTCCGCCGCCACCGCTGCCGAAGCCGCCGCGGTCACCATAACCACCGCCGCCGCCGCCGAAGCCGCCACGGTCGTTATAGCCGCCGTAATTTTCGTCACCGAAGCTGTCACGCTTATCTTTGCTGCCGCGTCCGCCGCGACGACCCCTGTCAAAACCCATGCAGTCAAAACTCTCTTGCGCCCTAAATCCATTCGAAAACCCTTGCGCGGGGGGCTCATCACGCAAACGGTTCCGGCGCGCTGGGAAGACGCACCCGCGACTCTCATAGACCAATTTATCCACAGCCGCGAGTCGGTTTCGGCGGGATTTCGTGATGCGGGCTAGCCTCGCCGCCCATGTTCGTGCATCTGGACGAAAATTTTAAGTCAGGGAGCCCGCACAGACCATGGACTCGATCCCCGCCCTTCTTGCCGATCCGGCCGCCTGGGCTGCCCTTGCCACATTGGTGGTGATGGAAGTGGTTCTCGGCATCGACAACCTCATCTTCATCTCGATCCTGTCCAACAAATTGCCCGAAGAACAGCGTCAAAAGGCGCGCAAACTCGGCATCGGCCTTGCCCTCGTCATGCGCCTCATCCTCCTGTCCGGCATTGCGTGGCTTGTCGGATTGACCGCGCCGGTCTTCGATCTCGGCATTACCGGCGCGCCCGGCGCCCATGGCGAGCCGACCTTCGAAACTCAATTCTCCTGGCGCGACCTGATCCTGATCGCGGGCGGCCTCTTCCTCGTCTGGAAGGCGACGAAGGAAATCCACCACAATGTCGATCCGGTTTCGAACGACGATGTGTTCGATACTGCCAAGGTAACACTCACCTTCGGCGCGGCTATCTTCCAGATCCTCCTGCTCGACCTCGTCTTCTCGATCGATTCGATTCTGACGGCCGTCGGCATGACCGAGCATCTGCCGATCATGATCGTCGCGGTCATTTCCGCCGTCATCGTCATGCTGGTCGCCGCCGATCCGCTGGCGAACTTCATCCACAAGAACCCGACCGTGGTGATGCTGGCCCTGGGCTTCCTGCTGATGATCGGCGCGGTGCTGATCGCGGACGGCTTCGGTGTGCATGTACCCAAGGGCTATATCTACACCGCCATGGCCTTTTCTGCCGGTGTGGAGATCCTCAACATCGTCTCGCGCCGTCGCAAGGCGCGGGCGGAGGCGGCCAAGGTCACCACGCACTGATCTTGCGTGCCACGGGCGGGGGCTCCGGCGCTATCGGCCGGATCCCCGCCCGCGCGACACTGGCGCAGTCTCCACAATCCGGTCATTGAGGAGTCAGGCGCTTGGCCCTATGCGGGGCCGATGAGCGTTTATTTCCATGAAGAAGATTTGCCGGAGGGCGTGTTCGCCCCCGGCGCCTCCGTTGCCGTCGACACCGAAACCATGGGGTTGCAGCCTGGCCGCGACCGGCTGTGCGTTGTCCAGATTTCCGACGGCGGCGGCGACGAACATCTCGTCCGCTTTCGCCCGGGTAGTGATTTCGCCGCGCCGAAACTGAAGGCCGTACTCGCCGATCCCAATCGCCTCAAACTCTATCATTTCGGCCGCTTCGACCTTGCTTCCATCTACGCCTATCTCGGCGTGATGGCGGCCCCGGTTTATTGCACGAAGACGGCCTCCCGCCTCATCCGTACCTATACGGATCGCCACGGCTTGAAGGAGATCGTGCGCGAATTGCTGGGCGAGGAAATTTCCAAGCAGCAGCAATCGTCGGACTGGGGTGCCGCTGAACTCAGCGATGCGCAGAAGGATTATGCCGCTTCAGATGTGCGTTACCTCCATCGGTTGAAGGAAAAGCTCGATGAACGGCTGGTCCGCGAAGGCCGCGTCGGCCTTGCCCAGGCCTGCTTCGACTTTCTGCCGCACCGGGCCCTCCTCGACCTTGCAGGCTGGCCGGAGGTGGATATCTTCGCCCATGTCTGAGGTGGACCATGTCTGAAGCCGCCGATCAGGAGCGGATCGTCAAGCGCCACTGGGCCGAGCCCGGCAGCGGTCACGACCGCTTCGTCGGCCTGTTGAAGCTTGCGCTGCCCGCCCTGATCGGCGTCCTTATCGCCTATCTCGCCCTCGCACCGCTCACCAAGGGTGACGAATTGAGCTTCCTTCTCGACAAGAATGAAGTTGACGTGGCCGAGGAACGGATGCGCGTCATGGCGGCCCAATATCGCGGGCAGGACGACAAGGGCCGGTCTTTCACGATCGGTGCGGATTCGGCGATCCAGGCGACATCCGCCGAGCCGATCGTCGATATAAACGGCATGGCTGCGCGCATGTTGCTCGAAAACGGCCCGGCGAACCTCACCGCCTCCACCGCCCGCTACAATATCGAAGAGGAAACGGTCGCCGTCACCGGACCGATCCGCTTCACCGCCGCCGATGGCTATCAGCTCGATACGCGCGACGTGATCGTCGATTTGAACGAGCGCACCTTGTCGGGGGACCAGGGCGTTCAGGGTCAGATGCCGCTCGGCTCCTTCACCGCTGACAAGATGCAGGCCGATCTTTCCAGCCGCACCGTCACCCTTACCGGCCGTGCCCGCTTGCATATCGTGCAAGGCGCGGCCAGATGAGCGGCATGACCCGGATCCGCACCTTCACCGCTGTTGCGCTCGCCGCGCTCCTTGCCGCCCAGCCCGTGCTTG
This sequence comes from Allosphingosinicella vermicomposti, assembly GCF_003012815.1. Taxonomy (GTDB): domain Bacteria; phylum Pseudomonadota; class Alphaproteobacteria; order Sphingomonadales; family Sphingomonadaceae; genus Allosphingosinicella; species Allosphingosinicella vermicomposti. Next base: position 351,492 of record NZ_PXYJ01000003.1, read on the forward strand.
GCCAGGGAACGTCACTCGGCAATCACGACAGCAATGCGCCGATCGATTTCGCCGCCGACCGGATCGAAGTGCAGGACCGCGCCGACCGCGCCGTCTTCTCCGGCAATGTCGTGGCGCGCCAGGCCGAATTGACGCTCACCGCAGCGCGCCTCACCGTCGCTTATTCCGATGCGGGCGGCATCCAGATCGAGCGGCTGGATGCAAGCGGCGGCGTGACACTGCGCAGTCCGGACGAAACCGCGCGCGGCAATTTCGCGATTTACGATATCAACCGGCGGATCATCACCCTGATCGGCGGCGTCACGCTGACCCGCGGCGCCTCCAACGTGAATGGCGGCCGGCTCGTCATCGATCTCGATAGTGGCCGGGCGGTGATGGACGGCAGCGCGACCGGAGCCCCCGGCACCACGACAAGCGGCGGCCGCGTCACCGGCACCTTCACGGTTCCTCAACGCGGAAACTGATTTCTTCGCTTCGTTCGGAATGACGACGTCTCCGTCCCCGGCATGAATCTTGCCTGTTGAGGCTGGCGCCTGTCCGGCCTACATGGTTCTTCGACATCTGCGCCGCCCCCGGCCTGCCGCATGAAGCCTTTCCTTTCCCAAGGGAAAAGCGGCAACGTTCCAAAGGCGGCCCGAATATGACGTGAAGGCCCGGATGAACGACGCGACGACTTTCAGATGCCATGAAACCGATGCGGCGACCGCGCTCGTCGACGGCCTCAACGTGATGTGCATCGCCAAATCCTATGACAAGAAGGTCGTGCTGACCGACGTGTCGCTTTCCGTCGCGCGCGGCGAAGTGGTCGGCCTGCTCGGGCCCAATGGCGCGGGCAAGACAACCTGCTTCTATTCGATCATGGGCCTGGTCAGGCCGGACAGCGGCCGCATCCTCCTTGACGGCGCCGACATTACCGGCCTCCCCATGTATCGCCGCGCGGTTCTCGGCCTTGGCTATCTGCCGCAGGAAACTTCGATCTTTCGCGGCATGACGGTGTCGCAGAATATCTCCGCCGTTCTCGAGGTCGCCGAGCCCGACAAGATCGCCCGCGCGCAGCGTCTGGAGCAGCTGCTCGACGAATTCGGCCTACAGCGCCTGCGCGATGCGTCGGCCATGGCGCTGTCGGGCGGGGAGCGCCGCCGCTGCGAGATCGCCCGTGCCCTTGCCGCCGATCCCTCGATCATGCTGCTCGACGAACCATTTGCCGGCATCGATCCCATCTCCATCTCCGACATTCGCGACCTGGTCGGCGAACTCAAGAAGCGCGACATCGGCGTGCTCATCACCGACCACAATGTCCGCGAGACGCTCGATATCGTTGACCGCGCCTGCATCATCTATGACGGCAAGGTGCTGTTCGCGGGCAGTCCGCAGGAGCTCGTCGCCAACGAAGACGTCCGCCGCCTCTATCTGGGCGAGAGCTTCGAGTTGTAACCATGGCCCTCGGCCCCCGTCTCGACCTGCGCCAAAGCCAATCGCTGGTCATGACGCCGCAGCTGCAGCAGGCTATCCGTCTGCTGGCGCTCTCCAATCTCGAAATTGAAACCTTCATTGCCGAGGAATTGGAGCGCAATCCGCTTCTTGAGGCTGGAGGGCAGAACGTCCGCGAGCGCGCCGAAGCCCCGATCGCCGACGAATATGAAGCCGCGCCCGAACCCGACGCCATCAGCCAGCTCGCGAAAGCCGACGGCGAAACCGCGCTCGACCTTGGTGAAACCGCGCAGGAAAATACCCACCAGGATAGCGCCGCCGATAGCATCGGCAGCCTCTCCGGCCTGTCGGCAAGCGGCGGATCGGCCGGACCCGAGGACGGCCCCGATTTCGACAGTTTCGCGAGTGCGGGCCTTTCCCTCCACGAGCATCTGATCGCGCAGGCGGGCCTCACCTTTCAGGGCGGCGATCTCCTCATCGCCACAGCCCTTATCGAACAGATTGACGAAGCAGGCTATTTGACCGCCAATCTCCTCGACATATCCGACCGCCTCGGCGCGCCGCGCGCCGCAGTGGAGCGGGTGTTGGAGACGCTCCACACATTCGATCCCGCGGGCGTCGGCGCGCGCAGTCTTTCCGAATGCCTTGCCCTCCAGGCAAAGGAAGCGGACCGCTACGATCCCGCCATGGCGCGCCTCATCGACAATCTCGATTACCTCGCCAAAGGCAATCTCGCCGCCCTGCGCCGCATCTGCGGTGTGGATGACGAAGATCTCGCCGACATGATCCGCGAGCTTCGCGCTTATGATCCAAAGCCCGGCTGCCGGTTCGAGCAGAGCACGCGCGTGGATGCGGTCGTCGCCGACGTGCTCGTCGCCCGCGCCGCCGCTGGCTGGCGGATCGAGCTCAACAGCGCCACGCTTCCGCGCCTGCTCGTCAACCGCACTTATTATGCGGAACTCGCGCGCGGCGCGCAGGACCGCAAATCCAAGGCCTGGCTCAGCGACTGCCTGCAAAGCGCAAACTGGCTGATGAAGGCGCTCGACCAACGCGCCCGCACCATCACCAAGGTCGCGACCGAGATCGTCAAACAGCAGGAAGAGTTCTTCCGTAGGGGCGTAGCCCACCTCCGCCCCCTTACCCTGCGCACCGTCGCCGAAGCTGTCGGCATGCACGAATCGACGATCAGCCGCGTCACGTCGAACAAATATCTGAGCTGCGAACGCGGCCTCTTCGAACTCAAATATTTCTTCACGAGCGGCATCCAGAGCGCGGACGGCGGCGACGCCGTTTCGGCTGAAGCGGTAAAGAGCCACATCAAGGCCCTGATCGGCGCCGAAGGCGACAAGATCCTCTCCGACGATCAGCTCGTCGACCTCCTCAAGGCCAAGGGCTTCGACATCGCCCGCCGCACCGTCGCCAAATATCGTGAGGCTATGGGCATCGGCTCTTCCGTGCAGCGGCGGCGGCAAAGGGCGATCAGCGGTTAGTCGCTTAGTCGCAGGCGCGTTGCGGCCCCGCCTGTTGGTAAATATTCAGAGTCGATAATCTAATCAGGCCTCAGCGTCTGTTTGGGGATTTTGAAGGGGAAGAACGATGACAGCATTGGTATTGACCGCCATGCTATTTGCAACCGCGCCGCAGGCCGCAACATCTGTGGGGGCACCCGATTTGAAAAGCATGACATGCGCGCAGTTGAAGACTGAAGGCGATCGGCATCTGGCCATCATGATGCACGGGCCGGATCCCGAGGGTACGAAGCTGGCCGAGGAGAAGTTGAACAGAGACATGACCAATCTCGGCCGCAGCCAAGGCGCCCAGGGCGCCTTGCTGGGGGTTGCCCAGGCCGTTGGAGGGGTATTAGTCGGCGCCGGTGCCGCGATTGGCGTAGACGCGGCCAATAAAGCCGCCACTGCGGCCAATATGGGCCAGCGCGCAGAAATCATGGCGCGCGCCGATAGTCTTCATAACTCCAACCAGAAGGCCCAAAACACATCGGGCGATCTGTTCATGACAATTTCGGCGGAGTATCGTCGCCGCGGTTGTGAAAGCCCGACCAATATCCAGGTAACGCCGCCCAAGATCGATGGATCGGGAACGGGTGTTTCCGTTGAATCCATGAAAGCACGCGCTCTTGACGAGCTTTCGGAAGATCTCATGAAAGAATTTGAGGAAGACAGCAAAAAGAAGCAGGGGGTTTACAACGGCCAGCCCGATTAAACGGGCTAGCTCTGCACATTCTTTCTTCGCTCCTTATCCATCAGGACGTCCGAGCCCAAGACTAATTTCTGGACTACTCAAACGTCCAAATTTGCCACGTTGAGCGCATTTTCCTGGATGAAGTCGCGGCGCGGTTCGACGACGTCACCCATCAGGCGGGTGAAGATTTCGTCGGCGACGTCGGCCTGGGCCACTTCGACCTGGAGGAGCGAGCGGTTGGACGGATCGAGCGTGGTTTCCCAAAGCTGCTCGGCGTTCATTTCGCCAAGGCCTTTGTAGCGCTGGATCGACAGGCCCTTGCGGCCCGCCGTGAGGATCGCCTCGAGTAGTTCGGACGGGCGCGTGATGTGCGTGCCCTTCGTCGGAACTGCCGCTTCCTCGCCCTCTTCACCTTCCGCGCTCGCCGCCTTCACCGTGATGAGGCGCGACGCCTTGGCATAGGTCGCGGCCTGTTCCGAGGCGAGGCCGTGCAGCTTGCGGGCCTCGGCGGAGACCAGGAACTTGTGGTCGATGAGGTGATGATCGGTGACGCCGCGCCACAAGCGATTGAGGGCATAATTGCCCTCTTCCGTGGCGCCGCCCGTCCACTTGCCCTCGACATCGCCGCCGTCGAGCCAGGCAGCGGCGCGCTGGATCGCAGCTTCGCGGTCGCGGTCCTTGAGCTCCGGATCGAGCGCGCCGGCGAGAGCCAGCGCCTCGATAATCGCGGGATCGTAGCGGCGCGGCACATAGCGCATCAACGTCCGCATCCGCCGCGCATGATCGGCGAGCGCGCGCAGGTCCGCGCCTGAGCGCTGACCCTCGGCGGTTTCCAGCACCATCGCTTCGGTGCCCGCTTCGACGAGATAATCGTCGAGCTTGGCATCGTCCTTCAGATACACTTCGGACCGGCCGCGCGCGACTTTGTAGAGCGGCGGCTGGGCGATGTAGAGGTGCCCGCGATCGATAATCTCCGGCATCTGCCGGTAGAAGAAGGTCAAGAGAAGCGTGCGGATATGCGCGCCGTCGACGTCGGCGTCGGTCATGATGACGATTTTATGGTAGCGCAGCTTTTCGATGTTGAAATCGTCGCGGCCGATGCCGGTGCCCATCGCCTGAATAAGTGTGCCGACTTCTTTCGACGAGAGCATACGATCGAAGCGTGCGCGCTCGACGTTCAAAATCTTGCCCTTCAGCGGCAGGATCGCCTGAACGTGACGGTCGCGGCCCTGCTTGGCCGACCCGCCTGCCGAGTCACCCTCGACCAGGAAAAGTTCGCACTTGGCGGGATCCTTCTCCTGACAGTCGGCAAGCTTGCCGGGGAGCGAGGCGATGCCCATCACGCTCTTGCGGCTCGCCTCGCGCGCCTTGCGGGCGGCTTCGCGGGCGGCGGCGGCGTCGATGATCTTCTGGATAATCGTCCGCGCGTGGGCGGGATTTTCCTCGAGCCATTCAGCGAGCTTGTCGGCCATCAGGCTTTCCAGCGGCTGGCGCACTTCGGAACTGACGAGCTTGTCCTTGGTCTGCGAGCTGAACTTCGGGTCCGGCAGCTTCACCGACACGATGGCGGTCAGGCCCTCGCGCATATCCTCGCCGGTGAGGCTCACCTTCTCCTTCTTCATCATGCCGCTCTTGTCGGCATAGCCGTTAAGCGTGCGGGTCAGCGCCGCGCGGAACGCCGCGAGGTGGGTGCCGCCGTCGCGCTGCGGGATGTTGTTGGTGAAGCAGAGAACCTGCTCATAATAGCTGTCATTCCATTCGAGCGCGACGTCGATGCCAATATCCTCGCGCTGGCCGGTGACCGAAATCGGTTCGGGGATGAGCGCCGTCTTGGTGCGATCGAGATAGCGCACAAAGGCCGCGATGCCGCCTTCGTAGAAGAGCTCGACATCCTTCACATCTTCATGCCGCGCGTCGGTGAGGAGCAAGCGGACGCCCGAGTTGAGGAAGGCGAGTTCGCGATAGCGATGCTCGAGCTTGTCGAAATCGAATTCGATGATCTTGAAGGTGGCGGGCGAGGGCAGGAACTTGACCTGCGTACCCTTCTTGCTCGGAGGCGCATCGCCAACAACCTTCAGCGGCGCTTCGGCGTCGCCATGGCGGAAGCGCATCCAATGTTCCTGGCCATCGCGCCAGATGGTGAGTTCCAGCCATTCGGAAAGCGCGTTCACAACCGAAACGCCGACGCCGTGGAGGCCGCCCGACACCTTATAGGCATTGTCGTCCGAGGTGTTTTCGAACTTACCGCCCGCGTGAAGCTGGGTCATGATGACTTCGGCCGCCGACACGCCTTCTTCGGGGTGAATGCCGGTCGGGATGCCACGGCCATTATCCTCGACCGTGACCGAACCGTCGGCGTTCAACTGGATCTTCACCAGATCGCAATGGCCTGCCAGCGCCTCGTCGATCGAATTGTCCGACACCTCGAACACCATGTGGTGGAGGCCGGAGCCATCGTCCGTGTCGCCGATATACATGCCCGGGCGCTTACGCACCGCGTCGAGCCCTTTCAGAACCTTGATGGAGTCAGCGCCGTACGAGTTTTCAGAAGGTGAAGTTGCCATGACAAGGATATAGCGAGGCGGAGGGGGGAACCCAAGGAAAAACGGCCGATTCGCATGCCCCGGGCCGTTCGAAGCTGACAGTGTTGAGGGCTTGGCGCGACGATCTTGTCATCTTTGTCAGTTTTCGCCCCTTTGCCCCGAGAAATTCCAGACCGGCATGACGGCAAAAGGCCGTGTGGGAAATGGATTTTGGGGCGACGTTATCCGGGCGCTCCGGGCAGGCACCGTCCAAGAGAGGGGCCGTTCTCTCGCGTCCTGCTCAGCCCTTGTGCCGCCGCCAGCGTCGCCTGGGTCAGCGGATAGGATTTTTCGAGCCTTTCGCTCGTGCGCAGCGCCTGATCATAAGCGAGAATGAAATGTTCGGGGGGCAGGGAGAGGACGCAGACCAGCGCCTGAGGCCCGAAATCCCGATCGATCTCCGCCGCCATCTGCTCCCCGACAAAATAGGAGAGTTCGCCGAAAGCGCCATCGAAGGCGAGGCCGTAAAGCTCCTTGAAGTGCGCCCCGTAATCCTGCCGGGGCTCGGCCAGCGCTTCGACGACCAGATTGAACAGGCGGAAATTGTAGGTGAGCCGCGACCGGTTGCGCCTTGCGTCCTCGCGCGATCGGGTGGCGTAGCGGCCATCGCCTGCCACCTCGGCCATGCGCGCGACATAGGTAGCGGAGCCCTCGGCGGCGAGCCGGTGAAACAGATATTCATGCGCCTCGGCAGGGGTGGCCACGGTCGACAGGCTCGCTTTGGGATCGGGCATGAATTCGCCCTGGACGGCATGATAGGTTTCATGCGCGACAAGGCGGCGAACCGCGTCGAATTCCCCCTCTACCTGCTCGGCGATGCAGGGAAGGTCGATGAAGAAGTGGCCGCCGCGCGCGAAACCGCCGCAGGACAGGGTGGCGGGCGCCAGGACGACGCTGCCCGCGAAGCGCGTTCCGGCGGGCACATAGGGCGTCGTCAGCGCTGCCGCTCCGTCGCCAAGCTCGGCCTTGCGGGCGGAAAGGGTGGCGATCGCCTTGGCCATCTGGCCGCGCTGCGTGACCAAAGCGGTAAAGCGAAACGGATCGGGATCGGGCGCCTTGCACGCCGCGATCGAACGGACCCCGGCCACATAATTTTCCAGCGAATATTTTTCGCCGAAGCGGGCGTGATGGGCGAGCTGCGCCTTGAGCAGCGAGGAAGCGGCAAATTCGGCTTCGTCCACAGGCTGGCCGGAGCAGCTCAGCGTCAGCAGCCGGTTGGCGAGGGCCGTATCGACGTCGATCGTGATTTCCGCCGCGTCCGTCCGACCGGTGAGCGTCAGGCCCAATAGAAGGCCCATGAGTGACATGATCGACCGCATATTCCTCTCCCCCAACGGCGGAATGCCATAATGCGACAGATGTAGCAACTAGCCGTGGTGGACGTTCCCGTTGGCGACAGTCAACAGAGTCGCGTCCCCACCGAGCCCTTCGAACAAAGCCCTTTCGGTGCCCGTCATCCAGACCTGACCCCCGGCGCTTTCAAGACGGGCGAACAAGGCCGTCCGCCGCGATGGATCTAGATGCGCCGCCACTTCGTCCAGCAGCAGGATGGGGCGCCGCCCCGCCCGGTCGGCGACGAGATCGGCATGAGCGAGGATGATCGAGAGCAGGAGCGCCTTTTGCTCGCCGGTCGAGCAATGTTCGGCAGCCTGCCCCTTGGCGAGATGGGTGACGAGGAGGTCGGTGCGGTGGGGCCCGGCAAGCGTCCGCCCCGCCGCGCCGTCGCGCCCGCGCGCCGTCTTGAGTTCGGCCCGGAAGGCGCTTTCGGCGTCCTCAGCGGGGCGCCAGCCGCCGAAGGCGAGCCCGGCGCGGGCGAACGGCCCGTCGGCTTGCGCCGCCAGCCTTTCGCCGAGCATTGCCAAGGCCCGCTCCCGCGCCTCGGCAATGCGTGCGCCATGTTCGGCCATTCCCGCTTCCAGAGCCGAGAGCCATGCGGGGTCGGCGGTTTCGGGTTCAGCGAGCAATTTATTGCGCGCCCGCATCGCCGCTTCGTAGCGGGCGGCGTGGGTGGCGTGGGACGGTTCGAGCGCCAGCACGAGCCGGTCGAAGAAGCGGCGGCGGCCTGAGGCGCCTTCGGTGAACAGGCGGTCCATGGCCGGGGTGAGCCAGAGGATTGAGAGCCATTCGCCGAGCGCGGTCGCGGAGCCGGTGGCCCCGTTGATGCGGACTTGGCGGCGCTCGGGCGCGGTGGCAAGGATGCCGGTGCCGATGTCGATGCCCCCCTCCCCCTCAGGGGAGTGGCTGGGGGTGGGGACGGTCGGCGCCATAAGGCTCGCCTCTTCGAGGCTCGCACCCACCCCTCGATCCCCTCCCTTGAAAGGGGGGGGAGGTAGGAGGCGCGCCGCCACGCTGAAGCCCCCAGCACCTGCCTGCCGGGCCATGTCGGACAGGCTCGCGCCCCGGAGCCCCCGTCCAGGGGTCAGCAGCGACACCGCCTCCAGAATGTTCGTTTTGCCCGCGCCATTCTCGCCGGTCAGCACGACAAGGCCCGGTCCCGGCGACAGGACGGCGTCGGCATAAGAGCGGAAATCGGTGAGGGAGAGGCGGGAGAGGTGCACCCATGCCTCTTACGCCTGCACCCGGCCAGGCGACAACCTCGATCGACTGTTTAGACCGTCATCCTGACCTTGTTCCAGGATCCATGCCGGGCATCGCGCCTGACGCTGGAATGGATGCTGAAACAAGTTCAGCATGACCAATGCGGATGGCTTACACCCGCATCGGCATCAGGACGTAGAGCGCCGGCGCGTGGTCGTTTTCGCGGAGGAGGGTCGGCGCAGCGGCGTCTGCGAGATGGACTTCCACCGTGTCGCCTTCGATCTGGCCGAGAATGTCGAGCAGATAGCGGGCGTTGAAACCGATCTCGAAGCCTTGCGCATTATAGTCGCCGGGCACTTCTTCGGCCGCCGTGCCGTTTTCGGGACTAGTCACTGAGAGAGTGACCTTGTCGCGATCGAGCGCCATTTTCACGGCGCGGGTTTTTTCGCTGGCAATGGTGGCGACACGATCGACGCCCTGCATCAGGCTCTTCGGATCGATCTTCAAGAGCTTGTCATTCGCGGTCGGGATGACGCGGGTGTAATCCGGGAACGTGCCGTCGATCAGCTTCGAGGTGAGGATCGCATTGCCCAGGCCGAAGCGGATCTTCGATTCCGATAGCGAAACCTGCACGGTGCCGTCCACTTCGTCGAGAAGCTTGCGAAGTTCCGTCACGCACTTACGCGGGATGATGACGTCAGGCATTCCGGCGGCGCCTTCCGGGCGCGGCACGGTGACGCGGGCGAGGCGGTGGCCGTCGGTCGCGGCGGCCTTCAGCACCGGCTGCGCGTCGTCCGAAACGTGAATGAAGATGCCATTGAGATAATAACGCGTTTCTTCGGTCGAAATGGCGAAGCGCGTCTTGTCGATGATCTGGCGGAGCGTCGCGGCGGGAAGCTCGAACTGGGTCGGCAAATCGCCTTCCGCGATCACCGGGAAATCGTCGCGCGGCAGGGTCGCGAGATTGAAGCGGGCGCGGCCCGCGACGACTTGCATCTTGCCTTCGGCGGCGGTGATTTCGACCTGTGCGCCTTCGGGCAGCTTGCGGGCGATGTCGAAGAGCGTGTGCGCGGACACGGTGGTCGCGCCGGGCTGGCTGACATTGGCTTCGACGATTTCGTTGACCTGAAGATCAAGATCGGTCGCCATCAGGCGCAGGCCGCCTTCCGTCGCATCAATCAAAACATTGGAGAGAATGGGGATCGTGTTTCTGCGTTCCACCACGGATTGCACATGGCCAAGGCTCTTGAGCAAGGTGGCCCGTTCGATCGTCGCCTTCATTCTTAACCCCTATTTTCCCGCATGGATGCCGGACGGACGGGTTATAACGAGACTGCGCCGCGCCGCTAGAGGCATTTCGCGCCAAAAACAGGGGGCCGAGGCTTAAAAAGCCCCGGCCCCGGTACGCCCCAGCGCCCTAAGGCTTTGGGAAAGGGTATAAGGATTTAGAAACGCATGCCGACGGACGCGACCACCTGGTGACGGTCAAGATCGATGTCGGTGCCGAAATCCTCGGCCTCGAACTCGTCGAGATCGAAATTGTCGCTGAAGTCGAGGTTAGTGTAGTTCGAATAGCGATATTCGAGCTTGCCGTAGAGGTTCGAACCAAACTTCTGCTCGACACCGGCGCCCAGCCTCCAGCCGTCGACATTGCTGTCGAGCTCATAACGATCGCTCGACGTCTCATAACCGGCTTCGATGCTGGTGTTGGTGTAGCCGCCCTTCACATACAGAAGGGTCGACGGCGTCACCGGGACACCGATACGGCCACCAACATAGATATCGCGACCGGTTTCGACGCGGGAGGCAATTGCGACGTCGTTGATCGTCTCGTTGGCATCCTGCTTGCCGGAAGATTCGGTATATTCGGCTTCGACACCGGCGACTACGCCGCCAAGGTCGAAATCATAACCAACGCCGACGCCGTAGACGACGCCATCGATGGTTTCATCGCCCTGGTCTTCGCCGGTATCGACGCCATCGCCTTCACGATCGCCGGACTTCAGCTGATCGTAACCGACAATGCCTTCGACGCGGGGACCGACAAAGGCGGAAGCGTCCTGCGCCAGGGCAGGTGCCGCGGTCGTGCCTGCAAGAAGCGCGGCAAGAACGACTTTACGCATAACAAAACTCCATGGTTAACATGTGCATTAAGCAACGGCCGGTCCAGCGCCCAACCCCCTGAAAAGTTTCATGAACGCCAGATAAACGGGATTGTTCTGGCATCTTGGCTGCTTCTGTTTCATGATTGGCGCATCATGCGGGGTTGGGTATTTTTCGTTGGTTTTCTGTGCCTTGCATCACCTGCCGTTGCAGCGCGGCAACAGGTGGGGCAGTTTTACGGCTGGGGCGCATTTTCCGAGCGCGCGGCGGGCCGGTGCTTCGCCGCGTCCGAACCGGCGGGGCGGCAGGGCTCCGGCGGCGCGGCTTTCGTCACCTTCTGGCCCGATGCCGGCAATCGCGCCCGGCCGAGCTTCCGCCTGCGTAGCCCGCCGCGCGCCGGATCGGCGATCCTGCTGCTGATCGGCGGACGAAGCTTTCCGCTGAAATCGATTGGAGGCCGCGAGGTCATTCCCGCCGATCCGCGTGTAGAGGGCGCGATCCTTGCCGCGATGCGCAGCGAACCGCGCTTGACGATCGTTACCCGCACCGCGCGCGGCGGGCGTATCCGCGACGATTATGCGCTTACCGGCTTCTCCTCGGCGGTGGATGCCGCAGCACTCGCCTGCGCCCGCCCATAAACCCGCGCCCGCTGGTAAAATCGCCACATTTCCCCTACATGGGCGCCATATGACAGCAGCGATGGCCATTCCGGGGCATATCGACCCCGTTCCCGTTCCGCGCCCTCAAGTCGCGAGCGACGACGCGCGCGTGGACATTCTCGGCCTTTCGCGCGAGGCGATCCGCGATGCCCTTCTCGAAGCCGGGCTCGACGAGCGGCAGGCGAAATTGCGCGCCAAGCAGCTCTGGCACCAGATGTATAATCGCGGCGCCACCGATTTCGACGCGATGAGCGACATTGCCAAGCCGCAGCGCGCCTGGCTCGCCGAACGGTTCAAGGTCGGAAGGCCCAACACTGTCGTCCAGCAGGTATCGACCGACGGAACCCGCAAATGGCTTTTGAAGACCGATGACGGCCATGATTTCGAGATGGTGTTCATCCCGGATGCCGATCGCGGGACGCTCTGCGTGTCGAGCCAGGTCGGCTGCACCTTGAATTGCCGCTTCTGCCACACCGGCACGATGCGCCTCGTCCGCAACCTGACGCCGGGCGAGATCGTCGGCCAGGTGATGCTGGCCCGCGACGCGCTTGGCGAATGGCCGAGCCAGCCGGAAGGCCGCATGCTTTCGAACATCGTGATGATGGGCATGGGCGAGCCGCTCTACAATTTCGACAATGTCCGCGATGCCCTCAAGATCGTCATGGACGGCGACGGCATCGGCCTGTCACGCCGCCGCATCACGCTTTCGACCTCCGGCGTCGTGCCGATGATGGAGAAAGCGGGCGCGGAGATCGGTGTCAACCTTGCCGTCTCGCTCCACGCGGTCACCAAGGAAGTGCGCGACGAGATCGTGCCGCTTAACCGCAAATATGGCATCGAGGAGCTGCTCCAGGCCTGCGCCGATTATCCCGGCGCCAACAATGCCCGCCGCATCACCTTCGAATATGTGATGCTGAAGGACAAGAATGACAGTGACGAGGACGCCCGCGAACTCGTCCGCCTGATCAAGAAGTACAAGCTGCCCGCCAAGGTGAACCTCATCCCGTTCAACCCCTGGCCCGGCGCGCCATACGAATGTTCGTCGGACGAGCGGGTCAATCGCTTCTCCGACATCGTGTTCGAAGGCGGCATCAGCGCGCCGATCCGCCGCCCGCGCGGGCGCGACATCATGGCTGCCTGCGGGCAATTGAAGTCGGCGGCTGAGAAAAAGAGCCGGGCCGAGCTCGACAAGCTGGCGGAAGAGAAACTCGCCGCCCTGGGCTGAAACGCGCGCCGCCGCGCAATCTTTGCGAAATCGGGCTTCCGCTTCGCGGATCACAGGTCTAATCCTGGGTTTGGCGACGCGAAAGCAGGTTCATATGGTCATTTCTGCGCAGGATCGGACTTCGGGTGCCCCCCGATCCATGCGGGAGGCGATCAACCAGTTCGATTGGGCATCAACCTCGCTCGGACCGAAAGGCGAATGGCCCGCCGCTTTACGCTTCGCGGTCGATCTGTGCCTTCGATCGCCCCTGCCGATCTCTATCTATTGGGGCCCAGATTTATGCCTCCTTTATAATGACGCCTGGATGGCGGCCGCGGGGGACCGGCATCCGGGGGCTCTCGGGCGCCCGGCGAAGGAGGTGTGGGCGGATCTTTGGGACAGGTTCGGCCCCCAGTTTGAAACCGTGTGGCGTACCGGCGACGCGGTAAGCGCGGACGCCATGCTGCTGCCGGTCGTCCGCGACGGATGGCGATCGGACTATTATTGGACCTACGCGCTCACGCCCCTGATCGGCGAGGATGGCGTGATCGCCGGAATATTGAGTCAGGGCGCGGATATGACGGGCGCCGTGCTGGCGCAGCGGCGGCTGGCATTTCAGGTGCGGCTGGCGGACGCGCTCAGAAACGGGGCAAGCGCGGATGCTGTCAAGGCGACGGCGGCGCGGTTGCTTGGCGAGCATTTGAGCGCAAGCCGGGTTGGATATAGCGAAGTCGATCTGGAGCAGCAGACCCTGTCGACCAGCACCGATTGGACGCGCGACCCATCGATTCCAAGCCTGGTTGGTGTCAGTCGGATGCTTGGTGCCTTTGGCGAAACATCCCATGAATGGCTGCTCGACGGGCAACCTTTAGCGGTGACCGATCACCGCATCGACCCGCGCACCGCCGATCCGGAGATCCAGGCGACATTCGATGGTATTGGCGTCCGCGCGATGATTGTCGTGCCGCTGATCGGCCAAGGTGTTCTTCGCGCCATTCTATATGTGCACGATGTCAAACCCCGGGAATGGGCGGCTGCGGATATCGAGATTGCGCGCGACACCGCCGAGCGAACCTGGGAAGCGGTTCAGCGGGCACAGTCGGAACAATCCCTTCGCGAGAGCGAGGATCATTACCGCCACGCCGTGGAGCTTAATCCGCAAGTGACATGGACGGCCACGCCGGAAGGTCGAATCAACCGTGTATCATCCCGCTGGGAAGACTGGACCGGCACATCCGGTATCGGCGAATCCTGGTCCGCAGCAGTTCATCCCGACGATCTTGCGCGCACGGCAGCCGCCTGGGAGCAGTCGCTGCGGACGAGTACGCCGCTGGATGCAGAATCGCGGATTAAACGCCAAGACGGCACCTATCGCTGGGTGCGTTCCCGCGCCTATCCGCGCTTCGCCGCCGATGGCAGCGTCTGCCTGTGGTACGGCACGACGGAAGACATTCACGAGCGCCATCAGGCACAGGATCATCAGCGTCTGCTCATCAACGAGCTCAATCACCGGGTGAAAAACACCCTGGCGACGGTTCAGGCGATCGCGTTCCAGACCCTGAAGGGCGATATTTCGCTGGCTGACGCCCGCGCCCGTTTCGAGGCACGGCTGCTGGCCCTCTCCCGCGCGCATAATCTGTTGACCGAAGAAAATTGGGAAGGTGCGCCAATCTGGCGTGTGGTGGCCGATTCCATCGCGCATCTGTCCGCCGAATCCGGGCGTTTCGTGCTGAATGGCGAGCCAATGTGGCTGGCGCCACGCGCCGCCCTCGCTCTTGCCCTTGCTTGCCATGAACTCAGCACCAACGCCGTCAAATATGGCGCGCTGTCGAACGACCGCGGTCATGTCGAGGTGACGTGGCAGAAAAGGGCTGGCCAACTTTGCATCGAATGGAAGGAAAAGGATGGGCCGCCCGTCGCGCCGCCATCCGAGCGCGGCTTCGGATCGCGTCTTATCGAGCGCGGCCTCGCGGGAGACCTCGACGGCAAGGCGCGTCTCGACTTTGAACCCGACGGCCTTCGCTGCATGATCGAAGCGCCGCTCAGCGCGGTGCTGATTCGGGAGGGGCAGGTTGACGGATAGGCGCTACAAGGTGCTGATCGTCGAGGACGAGATGCTGGTCGCGATGAATATCGAGGATATGCTGACCGACATCGGCTACGAAGTGGCGGGGATCGCGAACCGCCTCGATGCCGGGATCGACCTTGCCCGCACCGCCAATTTCGACATCGCCATGCTGGACGTCAATCTCGCAGGCGATCTTTCCTTTCCCATCGCGGACATATTGGAAGAGCGCGGTATCCCCTATCTGTTCGCCACAGGTTATGGGCGGAAGGGCGTGAAGGAAGATTATGGCGCCGCGCCTGTGCTCCAAAAGCCGTTCCGAGCCCGCGACCTTGAGGAAGCGATCCGCATCCTCCCCGTGCAGTGAGTGAGATAGAAGCGGAAGGCGATGAGCGCTGCTTCCTTTGCGGCCGCCCCTTGGGCAAGCGGATAGAATGGCATCATCCCGTCCCCAAAAGCCGCGGCGGGCGCGAGACGCGGCCGATCCATCCGATCTGCCACCGAACCGTTCATGCGACGTTCGATAACAAGGCGCTGGAACGGCGTTATGCCGACCCGGATGCTCTACGCGCCCAACCGGACATTGCCGCCTTCCTCACATGGATCGCGGACAAGAATCCCGATTTCCATGCGCCTACGCGGAAACGGAAGCGTTAGCGTTAGCTAGTATCGGGCGATCAGTCGCCCTGGCCGGGCTCCGGCGAGAAATACTTCTCGAACTTGCCCGCTTCGCCCTTGTGCTCGTCGGCGTCGGCGGGTTGTTCCTTCTTACGGGTGATGTTCGGCCATTCGGCGGAGAATTGGGCGTTGATCTCCAGCCACTTTTCCTGATTGGCTTCGGTATCGGGCACGATAGCTTCGGCCGGACATTCAGGTTCGCACACGCCGCAATCGATACATTCGTTCGGATTGATGACGAGCATGTTATCGCCTTCGTAGAAGCAATCGACCGGACACACTTCCACGCAATCCATATATTTGCAGCGGATGCAATTTTCGGTGACGACGTAGGTCATGGGTCGATTTCTCCTGAACGGCCCTGCTCTAATCGGGCCTGAGTCCCCCAGTCAACGCCCCTGTTCCGGTCTTTTCTCCGATTTCCGTATAGAGAGACCGGGCCTCGGCGGGCGGCCCGCGCCGGACGGGGAGGACTTCGATGCGGATCACTCGCACCGTGCCCCGCTGCGCAAAGGCGAGCACATCGCCCACACGAACAGGGGCGTGGGCGCGGTCGACGACGCGGCCGTCAAGGCGCAGCCGCCCGTCCTCCGCCATCGTCTGGGCAAGGCTGCGCGTCTTGGCGATGCGCGCAAACCATAGGAATTTATCGATCCGCAGGGTTTCAGCCACGGCGCAAGCCGGCGAGCGCCGCAAAGGGATTGGACGGATCGACGGCGCGCTTTTCTTCCCGCTCCCGCACACGTCCGCGCCAGATCCAGCCGGCCTCGCTCGCCGCCGGGCGGAAACCGAGGTCGCGCATCAACCGGGCGATGGTCTGCGGCTGGAGGCCGAGCGAGGTGGCGAGGCTTTCGTTCACCACCATCTCCTGCTTGCCGCTCCGCGCTTCATGAGCGTGAGTGGCGAGCCGTTCGACCATATCGATGCGCACCATTTGGGGCCCGAGCACGCGGAAGCCGAGACGGCTCAAAAGCTGGCGGTCCTTATCCTTGGGCGCGGAGATGACCGCGGCTGCCTCGGGCGGCAAGGCAGGCATGAGCTGCGCGGTCGCGGCGATGCGCAAAGCGGTGCGCCAACGCTTGGCTTCCGGCTTCAACATGTCGGGCATGAAGAGGTCGAGCGCGCCGATCCGGATGCGAAGGCGGTAGAGGGTATGACGCTCGGCCTTGTCGAGCCGGGCGAGCGGCCCCGCAACCGCGTCGCGCGCGATAATCCCGCCTTCGTCAACCAGCAGGGCAAGCACGGCGCGAAGGGCGGGTGACGCGGTCGCTTCCCGCGCGGCAAGTCCGGCCCGGCGAAGCGGCGCCAGATGCCGCTCGACCCCCGCCGCCACCCACGCCTTCAGCCGCTGCGCCACGGCATCCTTGCCGCCCGGGGACAGGCGCTCCAGCCGGCGGTCGAGCAGGATGTTGGGCGACAGGAGGTTCTTGCCCGGCATAAGCCGCGCGACATCGTGACCGCGCCAGAGGATCGCAACCGGATCGCCGGGCGCGGTATGAAGCGTGAAATGCTGGTCGCTGTCGGCCGCGAGCGCGGCGGCACGCTTTTCATATTCACCGCCCAGCCGACGCTCGGCCGTGGCGAGCAGCATCTTGCGATCGCCCGCGCGGGCGGCGGGATCGACCTCGAAATTGAATCCGGTCATCCGCCCGATCGGGTGGCTGCCGACGCTCACCTCGCCCTCCGCGTCGACGACCACCGGAAATTCGCCCACGCCCTTGGCGCCGAGGTCGCGCATCAAGACGGCGGTGCGGCGATCGACGAAGCGCTGGGTCAGCCGTTCGTGGAGCGCGTCGGACAGCCGCTCTTCCAAATCGCGCGCGCGCGCGGCCATTTCCTCCGGGTTGAGCAGCCAATCGGCGCGATGCGCGATATAGGCCCAGGTTCGGATACCCGCGATCCGATCGGCCAGCGTGTCGATATCGCCCTGGACATTGTCGAGCGCGGCGATCTGCGCGGCGTAAAAGGGCTGTGGAATGCGGCCATTGCCTTCGGTCAAATGAAGGTAGAGGCGCTGGACGAGGCGGGCGTGATGATCCGCGCCGGTCTTCCTGAAATCGGGAAGGCCGCAGGCTGCCCATAGCCGCCGCACCCGTTCGGGCGAATTGGCACGGGCGCGAACGTCCGCATCTTCGGCAAGGCGCTTCAGCACGGCAAGATCGACGGCTTCGGGCGCGGGGCGAAGGCCCGGCTCGGACGGACGGCGTTCCAGGTCGCGGATCAAGGCGTCGATACTGCGCATGGACGGGTCGCCGTCGCGCCAGAACAGGAAGTCGAGCGGCGGAAAGCGATGCTCCTCGATCGCCGCAATCTCTTCGGCCGTGAATTCGGGGCTCGCCTCGCCTTCGAAGGTCAAGGTGCCGAACGTGCCGTCGCGCTGGTGGCGCCCGGCCCGGCCGGCAATCTGTGCCATCTCCGCCACCGTCAGGCGCCGCCGCCGCTTGCCGTCATATTTGGAGAGGCCTGCAAAGGCGACATGGGCCACGTCCATATTGAGGCCCATGCCGATCGCGTCGGTTGCGACGAGATAATCGACCTCGCCCGCCTGATACATGGCGACCTGGGCGTTGCGCGTACGGGGGCTGAGCGCACCCATGACGACCGCCGCGCCGCCGCGCATCCGGCGCAGCATTTCGGCGACCGCGTAAACCTGCTCGCCCGAAAAGGCGACGATGGCGGACCGCGGCGGCAGGCGGGAAAGCTTGCACGGACCTGCGAAGCTCAACGTGGAAAAGCGCGGGCGGCTGATGATCTCGGCCTTCGGGATGAGCGATTTCACCATCGGCTTCAGGCTTTCGGAGCCCAGGATCATCGTCTCTTCCCGCCCACGCGCGTGGAGCAGGCGATCAGTAAAGACGTGCCCACGCTCGGGATCGCTGCCGAGCTGCGCTTCATCGAGTGCAACGAAGGCGAAATCCCGCTCCATCGGCATCGATTCGGCGGTGCAGAGGAACCAGCGTGCGTCCTTGGGCAGGATCTTTTCTTCGCCGGTGATGAGGGCGACCTGATTCTCGCCCTTCAATTTCACCACGCGATCATAGACCTCGCGCGCCAGCAGGCGGAGCGGGAAGCCGATCATGCCGCTGGAATGGGCGCACATCCGCTCGATCGCCAGATAGGTCTTGCCGGTATTGGTGGGCCCGAGGACGGCGACGGGATGGGTCATGAGCGATAGATCGGCACTTGAGGGAAGAAAGGCAATGATCTTCGCCGGTTCCGCATAACTCGAACGCTTCGTCGGCCTGCCGCCCCGGCCCGCCGCATCGACGGGCAGCCCGGCTGGGCTTTAATTTGACTTTAACCCTGTTTCTCCACAGTCCTCGCCACCTGGCAGCGAGAGCGGGCCGGGGGTGAAAGCAACGTCCGCAGGGGCATAACCTTTTGTATCAGTTCACTGACTTCGGCCAGATTTCAGGCGGTGGCGCGATATCCTTGCGCAGCCCCGCTCTTGCCCCCCCGCCAATGCGTCCGGGCTTTGCGGCAAGGCTCCGGGATTTGCGGAGCGGGCGTGCAAGCCTCATCGTTGATCTGGGCAGCGATATCGGATCGCGCGACTGGCTGCGCGGCGCGGCTACCTGCCTTGCCCTGTGCCTCTCCGCGCTGGCCCTCTCACCGGGAGGTGAAACCGAAGCTCCTGTGCCCGCGCCGCTCAGCGACGCGCAATGGGAAGAGGCGCGCGCCTTGTCCTATGCGCCGCTTGCCTTTGGCGGCGACACCGGCCGCCGCATGGCCGCGACCAAAGCGGTCGAAGCCCTCACCGAAACGCCCGAGCGTCCGCGGATCGACCTTAACGCGACGCTGGGCCGGGGCGACACGCTGGCCGACGTCCTGCGCCGTTCGGGGGTTTCCCGTGCCGAGGCCGATCAGGTCGCCAGCCTGATCGGCGGCGCTATCGACCTGTCGGATATCAAGGCGGGGATTGGCCTTAACGTCACGCTCGGCCGCCGCGAGGCGCGCAACATGCCGCGCCCGCTCGAATCCCTCGCCTTCCGCGCGCGTTTCGACCTGAAGCTCGCCGTTGCGCGGCAGAACGGGGCGCTGACGCTCGAGCGCACCGTGATTGCGGTCGATAACACGCCGCTTCGCGTTCAGGGCGTGGTCGGCTCCAGTCTCTACAAGTCCGCACGCGCCGCAGGCGTACCGGGAAGCGCGATCCAGTCCTTCCTTCGCGCCGTTGATGCGCATGTGAGCGTCGGCTCGCTCGGCGCCAACGACCGGTTCGACATGGTGATCGAACATCGTCGCGCCGAAACCGGCGAAACCGAAACCGGCCAGCTTCTCTATGCAGGTCTCGATAGGGCCAAGGGCAAGGATCTCCAGCTCCTGCAATGGACGCAGGGCGGCAAGGCGCAATGGTTCGAAGCGTCGGGCGTCGGCCAGACGAGCGGGCTTCTCCAGCGACCGGTGCCGGGTGCCGTATCCTCCAATTTCGGCGCGCGGCGTCACCCGATCCTTGGCTATACCCGGATGCACAAGGGCCTCGATTTCCGCGCAGGGCATGGCACGCCGATCCTCGCCGCCGCTGACGGCCGCGTCACCCGCGCCGGATGGGCGGGCGGCTATGGCCGTCAGGTGCGCCTCAATCATGATGGCGGCCTTGGCACATCCTATTCGCATATGAGCCGGATTTCGGTGAAGCCGGGTCAGAGCGTGCGCCGCGGCCAGGTGATCGGCTATGTCGGCTCGACCGGCCTCTCGACTGGCCCGCATCTTCATTATGAAATGTACCGGGGCGGCGTTGCGGTGAACCCGGCGTCGGTCAAGTTCACCACGCGGGCGCAATTGAGGGGGGGCGAGCTTGCCAATTTCCGCGCGAGGCTGCGGAGCCTGCTGGCCACGCCGGTCGGTGGGGCTCAGATCGCACAGAAAACGCCCTAACAACACCGCTAGGGCTGGTGATGGAAACGCGCTGTCCCCCGGACAGCGCTCTGGCGTTCCATCACTGTCGAAGCCCGTGTGAATCGTGCTCTGCCCACGCCCTTCGACAGGCTCAGGGCTAGCGGCTGTTCTTTACGAAAATCAGCGCCCCTGATTGCGCCAGCGCTTGACCACGCGGCCGACGATCGCGTCTTCGTCCCCGGTCTGCCGCCACAATTCGGAGAAGAGCGGATCGGCCGATGCCGGGCGGCGATAGGGTTCAAGGTCGTCGAACGCGACGCGGATCGGGATCGCCACGCCTTCTCCGCAGACGATGCATTCCCGGTTGCGGAGCGCCGGTATGGCGTCGAGGAAGCCGCGCGCGCCTTCCGGCATGGCGGACTTCACATAAGCTTGGTCGCGGTCGTTGTTGAGGCGCATCGAGATGATCGTGCCGCATTGCGAGAGTACGCCTTCGGCAAGGTCCGAAGGGCGCTGGGTGATTAGGCCCAGCGAGACGCCATATTTACGGCCTTCCTTTGCGATCCGTTCCAGAATCTTGCGGACGGCCTGTCCACCCGAAGTCTTGTCGGCCGGAATGTAACGGTGCGCTTCTTCGCAAACGAGGAGGACGGGGCGCTGCGGCTCGTTGCGCGACCAGATGGCGTAATCGAAGACGAGGCGCGCGAGTACCGCGACCACCACGGAGGTGATGTCGGACGGCACGCCGGACACGTCGACGATCGAGATCGGCTTGCCGTTTGACGGCAGGCGGAAAATCTTGCCGATGAAATTCGCCATACTGTCCGCGACCAGCATGCCGGAGAACATGAAACTATAGCGCGGATCCTGCTTCAGTTCATCGATCTTTGTCTTGAGCCGCATGAACGGAGCGGTGTCCGTCGCCTTGTTCAAAAGGCCCATTTCATTACTGATCGCGGTCGTCAGATCCGACAGCAAATAGGGAACCGGCGAATCGACGGTGAGCTTGGCAATCCCCTCAGCGGCGCGATTCTTCGAGCGGGCGGCGAGCAGACATTTGGCGAGGATATCGCGATCCTGCTGCAAGTCGGCGCCGGACGAGGTGATGAACACCTCGCAATGCTCTTCGAAGTTCATCAGCCAATAAGGCATGGCGAGATTGTCGACGTTGAAGATTTCGCCGTTCGACTTGAACGCAGCGGAATATTCGCCGTGCGGATCGATCATCACAACATGGCCGTCCGGCGCCTCGTCGCAAATGCGGTGCAGGATGAGCGAGGCCGAGGTCGACTTGCCGGTACCCGTCGATCCCAACAGCGCGAAATGCTTGCCGAGCAGGGCATCGATATAGAGCGCGCCGCGCACGTCCCTGGTCGGATAGACCGTGCCGATCTCGATATGGGCGCGATCATCGGCCGCGAACATCTGCTTAAGGTCCGATCCGGTGACCGGATATAATTTGTCGCCCGGGATGGGGTATGAGGTGATGCCACGGCGAAAATTGACGAGGCGGCCGGTCTGCTCGTCCTCGTCGCCCTCGCCAAGAAAGTCGATGCCCGCCGTGATGAAGCCGCCATCTTCCATGCGCAGATCGCGAACGTTGGCGAGCAGCCATTTGCCGCCCGACTGCAACTTGATTTGACTCCCGACCTGGCCCGAAAGCGCGACGCTCGGGTCGCTATCTTTTTGCAAGTCCTTGAGGCCCGCCGCGCCCATACGAATGCGCGCGCCGCCGCCGCTGATTTCGACGATCTCGCCTATGGCCGGATGGCGCTGCACCGCCGGAGCCGCGCTGCGGATCGGGCTCATAACTGGGCCAAGGCCGCTTTCCTGCGGCTGAAGCGGCGTGCTGGACAGATCGTTCATTCATTCCCCCGGGACGATGTTGCGGCCATGGTTAATGGCCAAGCGTAAATAAGCGGTTGCTAGCTTCTGCGGAAAGCCGCGCTTCCAGCCCAGCCCAGGCCAAGCGACAGGAGCACGGACAGGATGCCGTAGGCGAAGGACCAATCATCGGCAAAATCGGCCACGGCCTTTTCGAAACCCAGTTTCTCAATCCTGATTTCGCGCGCCGCGCCCGCAATAACGCGGCCCTCGCGGATCAGAAAGGTTTCGGCGGTGTAGGTGCCGACCGGCACGCGCGCCGGGATCGAAATGCGGGCCCGGTAGAGGACATTTTCGCTAATCTCCACGCCACGCGGATTCTCATAGAAAAGCTGGCCGCGCTGGCGCAGATCGACCAGTCCTTCCTCAAACCGGCGGCGCTGTTCCGACGTCGCTCCGGACGCCGGGGACAATTGGAGATTCTGAAGGCCAAGCTCATAAATGGCGGAGGTTCGCTCATCGACCAGATTGGCAAGCGGACGGGACGAGGACACGGCATAAAAAGCCGGAGCGGAACGGAAACGCTCACTCTCCACATTCATCCAGATGCCCGCAACCTTCTGCTTTTCACGCACAACGATGCGCTGCGCCGGGCCGCGCACCACCACTGCAATATCCGTTGCCCCTTCGGGCACGCGTCCATCCGGATAGACGATGGCGCCGAAGAGAAGGAGTTCGGCGCCGGTGAAGGAATAGCGGATCTCCACCTGCCGCTGCGACACGTCCGGCACCAGCTTGGGCTTGGCCTGGCCCATGAGTAGGGGCGCCATGGCAAGGATCAAAAGGGCGCCGATCCGCCTCACAGCAATTGCACCGTGTAGATTTCCGACGGCCGCCATCCAAGGCCTAGCGCCATGCGGAGAGCAACCCCAAGGCAGATGATCGCCAGGAAGAGACGAAGAAGTTCGGGCTTCGCCTTTTGCGCCAGGCGTACACCGAATTGGGCGCCAACGACGCTGCCGATCAGGAGCAGGGTGGCAAGGACGATATCCACCGACTTGGTCGTCGTGGCGTGGATGAGCGTCGTCGCGCCGGTCACGAACAGAATTTGAAGGAGCGATGTGCCGACCACGACATTGGCCGACATGCCGAGCAAATAGATCATCGCGGGCACGACGATGAAACCGCCGCCGACGCCCAGAAGGACGGTCAATATCCCCGATACGAAACCAAGGGCCAGCGGGGCGAGCGGCGAAATATAGAGGCCGGAGCGATAGAAACGCCACCGCATGGGTAAGCTCGCGATCAGCGGATTATGGCGCGGCTTCTTTTTTGATTGAGCATCCTTGCGCTTGATGAAGCCAAGCGCCGTGCTCGCCTCCCGCGCCATCAGGAAACCGATGCTGCCCAGAAGGAGAACATAGAGGATAGCAATGGCGGTATCGATCTGGCCACTGCCCTGAAGAAAGCGGAACAGGAAGCCGCCCAATGTCGCGCCGAGCACGCCGCCCGCGATAATCACGGCGCCCATCCGGTAATCGACGCCCTTGCGCCGCCGGTGCGCGAGAACCCCCGACACGCTGGTGCCGGTGATCTGCGTCGTCGAAGAAGCGACGGCCACCGCAGGCGGGATGCCGTAGAAGATGAGGATCGGCGTGGTCAGGAATCCTCCGCCCACGCCGATCAGGCCGGTGAGGAAGCCGACGGCGCCGCCAAGGCCGATGATCATCAGCGCATTTACGGAAAGGCCGGCAATGGGCAGGTAGATGTCCATATCGCGCTTGACGCTAGACGCGAAACGTGGCGCGAAAAAGCCCCGCGCTAAAATCCTGCTGAAAGGGTGAGGGCGGGCCCTGAGGCTGGAGCGGCATTGCCCGCAACGCGCTGCCGCCAATCCAGCGAGACGGCGAGCGGCGTGTCCGCCCGCGGACGGACCGAAATGTGCGGGCCGATATCCACTCGCGACACGCCCGGCTGCGCGGCGGCCCAGATCCCGGCGCCAAGCCGGAATGTGTCGCCACGTCCGCCGAGGGACCAGCTGGCAATGGCGACGCCGTCCGCAAAGGCGTCACGGGACCGGGCGCCGACGATGCCGGTCTGGCCGTAAAGGTCGATGCGGCCACCTTGGGGTGCCGGATAGCTGGCACCGGCATAGGCAAAGGCTGAGAATGCCGAGCGGCCCCCAGCTCCGAACGCCTCGCGCCGCTCGACGACGAAATGGATCGGCATATCGCGGCGGGGGCGCCAATCGAGGCCAATTCCGGCATCCCCGGCCTCTACGTCCGACAGGGGGGCGTAGGCACGCAAGCTCGCATGGAGACCGTCACGAAGTCGGTAGCGTATCCTGCCGCCGATTTGACGACCGCCAAGGCTCGGCACTGAAAACGAGCCGCTCTCTCCCTGCCGCAGCAGTATCCAGAACTCTCCTGACCAGGGGGACGGGCTATTCGGAGCTGATGCAAGGATTTGGCGAGGGCGGTGAGGCTCTGCTTTTTCTTCCGGCGTTGCGGGAAGCAAGGAGGCTGCCCACGCCTCTATCGGCGGCGGCCGCAATATGGCCGGTGCGTTCGTCGTCCGCGGTTTGCTTATCGGGATAGGT
The DNA here is from genome assembly GCF_003012815.1 of Allosphingosinicella vermicomposti. GTDB lineage: Bacteria > Pseudomonadota > Alphaproteobacteria > Sphingomonadales > Sphingomonadaceae > Allosphingosinicella > Allosphingosinicella vermicomposti. Next base: position 376,213 of record NZ_PXYJ01000003.1, read on the forward strand.
GTAACAGAGGTGGGGCGAAATGTTCCCCGGATGGGCGCGGGGGTAGCCGGACCGATGCGATCAGTTCCCGCATATTCAAAATTTGGAGATACAGCTGCCGTTTGCGCGGTTCCTGCTGCCACGGGCTCGCCTTTGGTAAGCATCAGGGCCGTGCCGCGCGCGAACGTCCAGCCGCCCGCCAGAAGCATCAGAAATCTATATTGGGCCGGTGCGCGCATCAGTCGGCCAGATGGGCGGGGAACCGGTGCACCGTCTTGTCCCAGCGCGTGACGCCAGTTCGCCGCATGCTTGCGTAAAGCCGTGCGGCCTGCGCGGCCGCGGCAACCAGAATGAGCGTGCTGACGATCAGGCGAGGCACGGACAGCAAGCCCTGCCGCCAGCCATAGAGCAAAGTCGTGAACGCGAAGCGCACGAGCAGCCGCCAACCGAATAACGTAATATTCGCGGCGGCCATGAACGAGAAGGCCGAAGAGCTGAAAAGACGTGTCGCATCTTCTGCGCCCAAGCCGAGCAGCGGCCAAGCTGCTATCGCGCCATAGCCGATCATTGTGACCAGCGCGACGAATAGCGGCTGGCGGTCGCGCAGGCGCATCCAATGTTCGGCAAGACCGTCGCGCCACCCAAGCCGATCCCATCCGGCCAGCGCGATTCCCGCGATCCATCGCGCCTTCTGCCGGACGGCGGCGCGGAAATCGGACGGGAAATACTCGCCGGTTGCGATCAACCGGCCGTGTTCGTCACGGGCGCGAAGGAACAATGCGCGGCCTTTCCGTCCGATGGTGAGGCCGAGCTCATAATCTTCAGTGAGACTATCGGGATTGAAGGGGCCGTCGCCGCGCCTTGCCGCCAATTCTTCGAGCGGTTTCCTTGCAAAGGCGCATCCGACACCGGCGGATGGAAGCGCTGCGCCGATATGCTGGCGCACGATCATGTCCTTGGCATGGGCTTCGGCGAATTCGTCGCCATAATGGGCGGCGACCCAGAGACTGCCGGACAGGATCGGAACGACCGGGAGCTGGACCATGTCGTAATCGCCGATGAACCGCCCGAACTGACGAAAAGCCTGGGGATGAATGACGTCTTCGGCATCCTGCAAGATCACGGCGTCGAAAGAGCGCCCCTCCTGCCTTTCATCCTCCACCATCGCGCGCCAGATCGTATTGAGACAGTCGGCCTTCGTCGTTCCGCCCGGCCGCGGCCCGATCACCAGTCTGATGCGCGGATCGGGAACGGATTTTACCGCCTCAATGGTGCCCGGATCATTGGGGTAACAGCCCACATAGAGACGGAAATTCGGATAATCGGCCGCCTTCAACGTCGCCCGCAGCATGTCGCGGATGATGTTGCCTTCCTGCCACGCCGGTATGAAAACGGCGAGAGGGGGCGAAGATGCGGCGGAGTGATCGGGTGTTTCGGCATCCGTCGTCGTTGCGGGCTGGCGCCACGCACTGACTTTGACTTTGATCCAGATAACATCAATGGCAAGTTCATTGACGCCCAGTACCAAATAGCCGGCAGCGGCAAACATTGCCGCTTCACGAATAACTATAAACGGCACCAAGTCCCAATAATCCATGCCGCCCCCCCTCTTCGATTCGGCCGTTAGGGATCTTTTACGATCTTCGGTTATTAATGGGCCCGTGTCGGCATGGACGAAATGGCCTCGATATTGAAGCCGTAATGATCCGTTAGTTGCGCGGGCACAAAAAGGCTTATATGGCGTTCCCTCTCCCGCGCATTGACGCTGGAGAACGCAAGGAGGAATTTAAATGTTGAAGCAAGTGCTCGCGGCGGCTTCCGCCCTCGCCCTTTCCGCGACGCCCGTGATGGCTGCTGCCAATCCGGCTTCGGCTCTCTCGATTCGCTCGGGTGCCGAACTCCAGGACGAAAACGGCCTGGGTGGTAGCTGGATCGCCGCTCTCGTCGGCATCGGCGTTGCCGCTCTCGTTGTTATCGCGGTCACCGACGATGACGACAACGAAGACCTGCCCGTTTCGGCCTAAGGTCTGACGCTATACGCCGCCGCGATTCCTGAATGGGATCGCAGCGGTCTGCGTTTTAAGCGCCTCCTTCGACGAAGGGGGCGTTTTTCGTTTCAGCGAATGGGCAACCGGTCGCGATCTACCCACATCAACTCGTTGAGTGATAAGGTGCGCCCATCCTGCGCGCGCACCGCCATCGGCGCGATCGGCCGCTGGCTGTCCCTGTCGACCAGAACCGGATTGCTCGGCACGCCGGAAACCCAGCGCTCGCCCCATTGCCGAAGCGCAATCAGCACGGGCAGTAACTCACGCCCCTTATCGGTCAGCGTATAGGTCACCTTGCGCCGGTCCGCTGGATCAGGCTCGCGTTGTAATATTTCGTTTTCGACCAGCCTGGTGAGCCGGTTCGACAGAATATTTCGCGCGATGCCGAGCGTCCCTTGGAACTCTTCGAAATGGCTGAGGCCGTTAAAGGCCGCGCGCAGGATCAGGAACGACCACCGCTCGCCAACAGCGCTCAACGCTGCGGGAAGGGCGCACTCGGTCAATATCTTCTTTTGATATTCTCGCTCAATCACGGCCATCCCATCCATTTTTCTTTGTGACAAGAATGGCATGAAGCACGGGCCATTTCCAATTGCATAATAGAACGCGTCAGTTTATCAGTTTCATATCGAAACTATATAGGATTGCCGTGATGCGCGAGGTTTGTTTCCCCATTGCCGCCGCGGTTGCTGCGCTGTTCGTGGCAGCTCCTGTCGCCGCCCAATACGTAGCCGTTCCGGCTGCTAAGCCCGCTGCCAAAAAGCTTCCGCTTCAGGGTGTCGTGTGGAGATGCGGCGAGTATAATTGCGCGGCTGACAGGACAACCAGCAGGCCGGACACGGTCTGCGCGGCGTTCGTCCGGAAGGTGGGCCGCGTCTCTTCTTTTACGGCCGCTGGCGCGCCGCTCGACCCGACCGCGCTCGAAAAGTGCAACCAAAGCGCCAAAAACTAGCATTTTGTAATTGCAAGCAGGCCGGGCCAGCCCCCATGTTGGCCCGGTGCTGCGACAATATGAACTGCTCGATAAGGTCAAATCCTACGATCCGGATGCGGATGAGGCGCTGATCAATCGCGCTTACGTTTTCTCGATGAAAGCGCATGGCAGCCAGAAGCGCGCGTCCGGCGACCCCTATTTCAGCCATCCGATCGAGGTGGCGGGTATCCTCACCGACCTCCATCTCGACGACGAGACGATCGTCACCGCGATCCTTCACGATACGATCGAAGACACCGTCGCGACGCCCGAAGAGATCGAGAAATTGTTCGGCAAGAATGTCGCGCGGCTCGTCGACGGCGTCACCAAACTTTCCAAGATCGAAGCGCAGAGCGAGAGCGAGCGGGCGGCGGAAAACCTCCGCAAGTTCCTGCTCGCCATGTCGGGCGACATCCGCGTCCTGCTCGTGAAGCTCGCCGACCGGCTGCACAATATGCGTACCCTACACTTCATCGGGAATGAGGAGAAGCGACGCCGCATCGCTAAGGAGACAATGGACATCTATGCGCCCCTTGCCGAGCGGATCGGCATGTACGAGTTCATGAAGGAGATGCAGACGCTCGCCTTTCGCGAAATCGAGCCCGATGCCTATGAATCGATCGGCAGACGGCTGGAGCAGCTCAACACCGGCGATGGCGACCTTATCCAGCGTATCCAGCGCGGCCTGAAGGCGCATCTGGAAGCGAACGGGGTCGACGCCGATGTCCAGGGGCGTGAGAAGCATCCCTATTCCATCTGGCGCAAGATGGCCGAGCGTCATGTCAGCTTCGAACAGCTTTCGGACATCATGGCCTTCCGCTGCATCGTCGACAGCGTCGAGGATTGCTACCGCACCCTGGGCCTTATCCACCAGCGCTGGCCGATGGTGCCGGGGCGGTTCAAGGATTATATCTCGACGCCGAAGCGCAACGGCTATTGCTCGCTTCACACAACCGTCATCCACGATGAGAATATGCGGATCGAGATCCAGATCCGCACCCGCGACATGCACGCCCGCGCCGAATATGGCCTCGCCGCCCACTGGGCCTATAAGGAAGGCAAGACCGCGGCGGCGACGCAGCATCCCTGGATCACCGACCTGATCGAAATCCTGGAACATGCGGGCAGCGCCGAAGAGCTGCTCGAGCATACCCGCATGGCGATGTACCAGGATCGCATCTTCGCCTTCACGCCGAAGGGGGAATTGATCCAGCTGCCCAAGGGCGCGACGCCCGTGGACTTCGCTTATGCCGTCCACACCGACCTTGGCGACCAGACGGTGGGCGCGAAGATTAACGGCCGGGTGATGCCGCTCCGCACCCCGCTCGACAATGGCGACCAGGTCGAAATCCTGGTTTCGAAGGCGCAACACCCACAGCCCGCCTGGCTGGCCTTCGTCGTCACCGGCAAGGCGCGCGCCAAGGTCCGCCGCTTCGTAAAGTCGAAAGAGCGCGAGGAAACGATCTCGCTTGGCCGCAAGATTTTCGACGAGATTGTAGAACGGCTGCCCATGCCGCTGGGCTGGGAGGCCCTGACGGAAGCCTTGAAGCGCCTGCATCTGCCGGACGATGAGGCGCTGATGGAAGCGATCGCGCAAAAGCGGATCAGCGACACCGCCGTCATGGAAGCGCTGATGCCCGGCTCCACCGGCAAGGACGGCGTGAAGCCCCCGCCGCAGCGTTCCGCCATCTCGATCAAGGGCCTGACGCCCGGCGTCGCCTTCGACCTTGCCGAATGCTGCCACCCGGTGCCGGGCGACCGCATCGTCGGCCTGCGCCGCGAAGGGATCGGGATCGAGGTTCATACCATCGATTGCGAGAATCTGGCGAGCGGCCTCGATGCCGATTGGGTGGACCTTGCCTGGGGTGACGAGTCGGACGGCGGCACCGCGCGTCTGTCTGTCGTTCTCAAGAACGAGCCGGGCGCATTGGCCGCCATCGCAACCATCTTCGGCAATCATGGCGCGAATATCGTCAGCATGGAGCAGACGAGCCGCGACGGCAGCTTCCACACCTTCCAGCTCGATATCGAAGTGCATGACGTGCAGCATCTGATGCGAATCCTCGCCGCGCTCCGGGCGACGGATGTGGTTTCGACGGCTGAGCGCCTTTAAATCGTCACCCTGAACCCTTCGACCCGCTCAGGACATGCTTGTTTCAGGGTCCATGCTGATGACATATGCGAGGGTCGACCATGGATGCTGAAACGAGTTCAGCATGACGGCTGAGGGTGAGATGACCAACGCGAAAGACATGACCTACGGCCAATATCTCGGCCTCGATCAACTTCTTACCGCGCAGCATCCGCTGTCGGACCATCATGATGAATTGCTGTTCGTCATTATCCACCAGACCAAGGAATTGTGGCTGAAGCAGATCATCGCGGAACTGAAACTGTCCCGCGCCATGATCCGCGAGGACGCGCTGGTCCCGGTGCACAAGAGCCTGAGCCGCGTGTCCCGTATTCAATCGGTGATGACGCTGAGCTGGGACGTGCTGGCGACGATGACCCCGGCCGATTATTCAAGCTTCCGCGACGTGTTGGGCTCCAGTTCCGGCTTCCAATCCGCGCAATTCCGCCAGATCGAATATATGCTGGGCCTGAAGGATGGCGGGCATCTCAAATATCAGGAAGAGGGTTCGCCTGGCCATGACGCGCTGCGCCGCGCGCTCGAAAGTGCCAGCCTGTGGGATGAGGCCAATTGCGCGCTCGCCCGCGCCGGTTTCAGCCTGCCGTCCGAGGTGACGGAGCGGGATTGGACCCAGCGTTACCAACCCAATGCCGCCGTGGAAGAGGCCTGGCTCACCGTCTATCGCGACCCCAAAAAATGGTGGCCGCTTTACCAGCTCGCCGAAAAGCTGGTCGACCTCGACGATGCGATGGCCACCTGGCGCCACAAGCATGTCATTACCGTCGAACGGATCATCGGCTTCAAGCGCGGCACGGGCGGCACGGCGGGCGTCAAATATCTCCAGTCGACGCTTGAGAAGCGCGCCTTCCCCGAACTCTGGACTTTGCGCACCAAGTTATGAGCTGGAAGCGCCTGTTCAGCCGCGCGCTCGACGCCGCGCCCGGTCGCATCCACATGGCGGCGCACAGCCATCACCTGTGGCCCGACGCGAGCTTCCAGGGCCAAGTCGAAGCGTGGGAGGATGCCGCCGCGCTCGCCGACCACAAATGGGGAAAGGTGATGGGCTCGGTCTGGACCGAGGCGCAGGGTCATGTCGCCCGCACCCTTGGGCTGCCCGATCCGCAAAGCATCGTCTTTGCCGGCAACACGCATGATTTCATCATTCGCCTTGTCCTCGCGCTCGAACGCAAGCCGGTGCGTATCCTGGCGACAGATGGCGAATTTCACAGCTTCCGGCGCCAGATCGCCCGCTGGATCGAGGACGGCACGGTTACGCTCGACACCGTCGCGGTGGAGCCGTTCGAGGATTTCCCGGCGCGGATGATCGAACAGGCGAAGGCGGGCGCCTATGACCTCATCTTCCTGAGCCAGGTGTTTTTCGGCAGCGGCCATGTGCTGACCAATCTTGAGCCATTTGCCGCCTTGGCGCGCCCGGAGGGGCCGTGGGTGGTGGTGGACGGCTATCACGGCTTCATGGCCGTCGAGACCGATCTCGCGCCCGCCGCCGATCGCATCTTCTACCTCGCGGGCGGCTATAAGTATGCGATGGCGGGCGAGGGTTGCGCCTTCCTCCATTGCCCGCCGGGTTTTGGCGAGCGGCCCCCTCTCACCGGCTGGTACGCCGAATTTGCTGATCTCGCCGCGGCGCCCGGCGGGGGCATCGGCTATGCCAAGGACGCGATGCGCTTCATGGGCGCGACCTTCGATCCTTCCGCTCTTTATCGCGTCAATGCGGTCCAGCGGATGCTGCGCGACGAAGGGATTACGATCGCCAAGGCCAATGCTTATGTGCGCGCCCTGCAGCATAGACTGGTTGATGGTTTGCCCGGAACGAAGCTGTCGGCGGCGGCGCTCATCAATCCGCTGAACGACCGGCCCCATGCCCGTTTCCTCGCCTTCCGCACGCCGGGCGCTGCACGGTTGAGCGCGGCGCTGGAAGCCCGCAACATTGTCACCGACGTGCGGGGCGACGTGCTGCGGATCGGCTTTGCCCTCTATCAGGATCAGGGCGACGTGGACGCTTTGATCGCGGCGCTATCCCACACGTCATGCTGAACTTGTTTCAGCATCCATTCGGGGGACTGCGCGGCAGGTGACGAAATGGACCCTGAAACAAGTTCAGGGTGACGTCATTTCTAACCTGCTAGCACCCGATCCGCGACGAATGGGTTGCTTTGGCGCTCGTGGGCGAAGGTACTCATCGGGCCGTGGCCGGGAACGAAGGCGGTGTCTCCGCCCAGCGGCCAGAGGTTGCGCACGATCGCATCGAGCAGATCCTGATGGTTGCCGCGCGGAAAATCGGTGCGGCCGATCGACCCCTTGAACAAAACGTCGCCGACAATGGCGAGTTTGGACGGCGCATGGTGGAAGATCACATGGCCCGGCGTGTGGCCGGGACAGTGATAGACGTCGAGCGTCAGTTCGCCGACGTTCACGCTGTCGCCCTGATCCAGCCAGCGGTCGGGCGTGAAGGGGGTGCCGGGAACGCCGTAGCGCGCGCCGTCTTCGGCCAGCCGGTCGATCCAGAAGATATCGTCCCTGTGCGGCCCCTCGATCGGCACATTAAGCTCGTCCGCCAGCACCTTTGCCGATCCGCAATGATCGATATGGCCGTGAGTGATGAGCAATTTCTCGATGGTGACGCCCTGGCTTGCTGCGGCGGCCTTTAGCTGATCGAGGTCGCCGCCCGGATCGGTGAAGGCCCCGCGCATTGTCTTGGTGCACCAGATAAGTGTGCAATTCTGCTGGAGCGGCGTCACCGGGATGATGGCGGCTTTCAGGGGAGCGTCGGTCATAAGTCGGGCATGGCTTTGGCCGCGCGAAGATGCAAGAGACGGCACCGCCGTACCGCGCAGACGTTCGCGCAGAGATGGAGAGAAGGTTGATCCGGCAATATGGAGTGATTCCCTACCGGCGAAGCGCGAACGGCGCGATCGAGGTGATGCTTGTCACGTCGCGTGAGACGCGGCGCTGGGTGATTCCGCGCGGCAATCCGATATCCGGCTTGACCGGCGCTCAATCCGCCGCGCGTGAAGCCTTTGAGGAAGCGGGCGTCGAAGGGTCTTTGGCTGACGCGATCGGAACCTATGCCTATGATAAACGCAAGGCGAGCGGGATTGTCCCGGCTGAGGTCACCGTCTATCCGATGGCCGTTTCTTCGGTGCTGGACGACTGGCCCGAACGGCATGAGCGCGAGCGGCGCTGGTTCGCGCCGGGGGACGCCGCCGCGGCGGTGGACGAAGCGGGCCTCGGCGTCCTTGTCATAAAAGTGAAACAATTGTTGCTGGCTCCCTAGGCGTCGGCCTGTTAAGGGCGCGCGCGCAATTCAAGGGGAATGACATGCTGAAGTGGTTCCAGGCGGTGATGCCGAAGGAGGACGCGTTCTTCGGATTGTTCGCGAATCACGCGGAGGTGATGGTGAAGGGTGCCGACGCCATGGTCGCCCTGTTCCAGCCCGGCGCGGACATCGAGGATTGCTGCCGCAAGATCACCGAGTTCGAGCATCAGGCCGACGACATCACGCGCGAGACGCTGCACCTTGTCCGCCGCACCTTCATCACGCCGTTCGATCGCAGCGCCATTACCGGCCTCATCTCCTCCATGGACGACGCGATCGATGAAATGCGTCAGACCGCCAAGGCGATCACCCGTTTTGAAGTGACCGCGTTCGAGCCGCAGATGCTGGAAATCGCGAAGCTCGCCGCCGCCGCGTCCCGGCTTGTCGCGGAGGCTGTGCCGCTGCTCCGCAAGGTCGGCAAGAATGGCGGGCAGCTCCACACGATTACCGAGAAGATCGTGCATCTGGAGGGCGAGGCTGACGACATTCACGAAGACGGTCTCAAGACCCTCTATCTCCGCCAGGGTAAGGCCGACCCCATGGCCTTCATCGTCGGCCGCGAAATCTACAGCCACCTCGAGCGCGTGCTCGATCGTTATGAGGATGTCGCGAACGAGATTGACGGCATCGTCATCGATCACGCCTGATGGATCCGGCGCTCGCCTTCCCCTTGCTGGTCGCGCTGATCGGCGTTGCCTTGCTGTTCGATTTCCTGAACGGCCTGCACGACGCCGCCAATTCGATCGCGACCATCGTGTCGACGCGGGTGTTGCGGCCGCAATATGCGGTCGCCTGGGCGGCGTTCTTCAACTTCATCGCCTTTCTCTTCTTCGGCCTCCACGTCGCCGAGACGGTGGGCAAGGGGATCGTGGACGCGAGCGTCATCGATCCCGGCGTCATCTTCGGCGCGTTGATGGGCGCGATATCGTGGAACGTCATCACCTGGATGCTCGGCATTCCGTCCTCTTCGAGCCACGCCCTGATCGGCGGCCTGCTCGGCGCCGGCATCGCCAAAGCGGGTGTCGAAGCGGTGGTGTGGAACGGCGTCACCAAGACGACGGTCGCCATCTTCCTGTCGCCGACGATCGGCATGTTTGTCGCTTTGCTGCTCGTCCTTATCACCTCCTGGTTCATGCGACGCACGCCCGCGAACGAGGCGGATAGACGGTTCCGGCGGATGCAGATGGTCTCGGCCGCGCTCTATTCATTGGGCCATGGCGGCAATGATGCGCAAAAGACGATGGGCATCATTGCGGTCCTGCTCTTCTCCCAAGGGATGCTGGGAGGCACCTTCTACGTTCCCTTCTGGGTCGTCATCACCTGTCAGGCCGCGATGGGCCTGGGCACTTTGATGGGCGGCTGGCGGATCGTGCACACCATGGGGTCGAAGATTACCCGCCTGACACCCGCACAGGGTTTCTGTGCGGAAACCGGCGGCGCGATCATGCTGTTTTCGGCAACATGGCTCGGCATTCCCGTGTCGACGACGCACACGATCACCGGCGCGATTGTCGGCGTGGGCGCCGCACGCCGCGCGACGGCGGTGCGCTGGGGCGTCGCGGGCAATATCGTTATCGCCTGGGTCGTGACGCTGCCTGCCGCGGCCCTGATCGGCGCTGCCTTCTACTGGCTCACGCTCGCTTTCTGATCAGCATTCAACCACGTTGACGGCGAGCCCGCCGAGCGAGGTTTCCTTGTAGCGCTCGTTCATGTCGAGCCCGGTCTTGCGCATGGTCTCAATGACTTGATCGAGGCTGACCCGGTGCGTGCCATCGCCGATCAGGGCAAGGCGGGAGGCTTCGAGCGCTTTCACCGCGCCTACCGCATTGCGCTCGATACACGGCACCTGGACGAGGCCTCCGACTGGATCGCAGGTGAGGCCGAGATTATGCTCCATGCCGATTTCGGCGGCATTTTCGATCTGCTGCGGGGTGCCGCCAAGCGCCGCCGTTAGCCCCGCCGCCGCCATGGAACATGCAACGCCGACCTCGCCCTGACAGCCGACTTCGGCGCCCGAGATGGAGGCATTTTCCTTGAACAGGGATCCAATCGCCGCAGCGGTCAGCAGGAAGGCGCGGACTCCGTCATCCGACGCGGTCGGCGTGAAGCGCTGATAGTAACGCAGCACCGCCGGGACGATGCCCGCCGCGCCATTGGTGGGTGCAGTGACGACCCGGCCGCCAGCCGCATTCTCTTCGTTCACCGCCAAGGCCCAGAGATTGACCCAGTCGAGCACGGTGAGCGGATCGGACAGAGCCCGCTCCGCCCGTTCGGTGAGAAGCGTGTGGAGCGCAGGCGCGCGCCGCTTTACCTTGAGGCCCCCCGGCAAAATACCCTCGGCGCGGATGCCGCGATCGATGCAGGCCGACATGGCCGCCGCAATCGCGTCGAGGCGCGTGACGATCTCCGCTTCGGGCAAGGCCGCGCGTTCATTGGCATAAGCGATGGCGGCGATACTGAGCCCCTCGCGGTCGGCAATGGCGAGCAACTCCTCTCCGGAATGATAGTCGAAGGGCAGATCCCAGCCGCCTTCGGGCGGCGCGTTGCGGGCTATGGTGGCTTCGTCGACAATCGCGCCGCCGCCCACCGAATAATAAGTCGCCGCCGCAATCTCCGCGCCATCGGCATCGAAGGCCGCGAAATGCATGCCGTTGGAATGATGCGGCAGTCGCTCGCGTTGCAGGAACAGCAGGTCGCGATCCTCAACGAATGGCACGGCCCGGATGCCCGCGAGACTGATCGCGCCTTCGTCCCGCACGGTCGCGATGATCGCCTCGGCTTCATCCGGGCAGAGATTGTCGGGGTGCTTGCCCGACAGGCCCAGGATCACCGCCCGGTCGGTGGCGTGCCCCTTGCCGGTCAGCGCCAGCGACCCGTAGAGGCGCGCCTGCGCCCGGCCCACGCGATCCAGCGCGCCGCTTGCCGCCAGCCCCTCGACGAAGCGGGCGGCGGCCGTCATCGGTCCCATCGTGTGCGAACTCGACGGGCCGACCCCGATCTTGAACAGATCGAAGACGCTGGAAACCAAATGACCTCTCCTCAATGCATGGCGGATTGCCCCGCCTTATCGCGCAAGGGAATGACTTTGCCGTGAACGCTTGGCAAGACGGCGCGGCATGATCGATCCCGCTTCACCCTTTCTTTTGTTCGACGATGCGCGTTTCAGCGCTGGCCCGGCGCGCATGTATATGGACCCGCTGGAGATCGTGACGGCGCACGAACCCGGGGAAGTTCGCCCTGCGCTTGACCAGCTGCGCGCGGCGCTCGCGGCCGGTTTCCATGTCGCGGGCTATCTTGCTTACGAAGCGGGCCACGCGCTCGAACCCAGGCTCGCGCCGGTTGCGCGCAGCACAAGGGAGGGGGAGCCCCCCTTGCTCTGGTTCGGCTTGTTCCGCGACGTTCAATTCGCAGACCCTAAAGCCCTTCTGCCGCCAGCCGCAGGAAGCGCCGGACCGGTACGGCCCCTTATCGAGGAGGATGCTTATTGCGACGCCATCACTCAGGTGAAGGCGCACATTGCGGCGGGCAATATCTATCAGGCGAATTTCACGTTCCAGACTGAAGTCGATGTCTCCGGCGATCCCCTCGCCCTTTACGCTGCCATCCGCGAGCGGGCGAAGGCGGGCCATGGCGGTATCGTGCGGACGGAGGACCATTGGCTCCTCTCTTTCTCGCCCGAACTCTTCTTCACGCTGGAGAAGGGCCGGATCACGACCCGCCCGATGAAAGGCACGGCGCCCCGTCATCCCGAGCCTGCGGCCGATGCTGAAGCCGCCCGGCTGCTTGCTGCCGACGAAAAGCAGCGGGCCGAAAATCTGATGATCGTCGACCTTCTCCGCAACGACCTCTCCCGCATCGCGCGGACGGGGAGCGTCACGGTGCCGCATCTCTTCACCGTCGAAACCTATCCGACCGTCCACCAGATGACCTCGACGGTGACTGCGGAAGCGGAGGAGGGGATCGGCGCGGTCGATATTATCGAAGCGATCTTCCCCTGCGGATCGATCACCGGCGCACCGAAAATTCGCGCCATGGAAATTATCGATCAGGTCGAGGCGCGCGCGCGCGGAGTCTATACCGGCTCGATCGGCTGGGTGGAGCCGGGGGGCGATGCCGCCTTCAACGTCGCGATCCGCACCTTGAGCCTCGCGGACGGGAGCGGCATTGCTTCGCTGGGGCTTGGATCGGGGATCGTGACGGACAGCCGCGCAGATGATGAGTGGCGCGAGTGTCTGTCGAAGGGGAGGTTCGTGCAAATATGACCGATTTCGATCTCATTGAGACGATCCTCTTCGATCCGGAAGAAGGCGTCGTCGATACCGAACGGCATTTGAACCGCATGAAGGTGAGCGCCGATGCTCTGGGCTTCAATTTCGACCGCCATGGCGCCCGCAACGAGCTTCAGGCCGCGACCTTTCGCCTGCGTCAGCCGCACCGCCTGCGCCTGATGCTAAGCCGGTCCGGCGCCATGGCGATCGAAGGAGGACCACGCCCCCAAAGCCCAGCCGAGGCACATGTGGCGATCGTACCCTTGCCGGTGGCGAGCGCCGACATTCGCCTTCGCCACAAGACGAGCGACCGCGCCTTTTACGACGATGCCCGGGCGGCAAGCGGGGCGTTCGAAATCCTGTTCGTGGATGCAGACGGCTTCCTCACCGAGGGCAGCTTCACAACCCTGTTCGTTGAGCGCGGCGGCACATTGCTGACACCGCCTTTGTCGCGTGGGCTGTTACCGGGAGTTTTGCGCCAGCGGCTGATCGACGAAGGCCGCGCCTTTGAAGCTGACCTGCGGGTGGAAGACCTTCAGGCAGGCTTCCTGATCGGCAATGCATTGCGGGGACTGATTCCTGCGCGACTGGCTTAATCCCGTCATTGCGAGCGAAGCGAAGCAATCCAGCGGCGCCGAACCTGACCACCAGCATGGATTGCCGCGTCGCGTGCGCTCCTCGCAATGACGACGTCAGGCCGCGACCGGAAAGCGCAGCAGCCGGTCCGATACCGGCACCAAAGCCTCGGCCCGCCCCCCAATCGCCCGAATGATTTCGGGATGGGTGACATCAAGCCCGCCGGTGAGCGATCCGAAAGCGGGCAGGATGATCTTGCTGCCCGTGGCGATGAAGCAGCGGCGGGACACTTTCCGTCCGCGCACATTCAGGCGCAATTTGGGATGGAAGTGGCCGGATAGTTCCGGCCGGGTCTCCCCGGGCTGGGCTTCGTGCCGGAGCAGGAGGCCGTCGACCCCCGCTTCCTCGACGATCGTGCCGCCGCAATGATCGGCAAAGCCCGGATCGTGATTGCCGGTGATCCACGTCCAGCGCGTTCTGGCGGTCAGCGCCGTCAGCATGTTCCGCGCGCGGGGGGGAAGCCGGTCGCAGCCGAATTTGTCGTGAAAACTATCGCCCAGGCACCAAATTTCCGCCGCGCCGGTCGCCTCCTGAAGCACCGTCAGGTCGCTCAATGTCGCGATTGAATCGTACGGGGGAAGCATCTGGCCCAGCCGGGCGAACCAGCTCGCTTTTTCAAGATGCAGGTCCGCGACGAGCAGTGCGCGCCGGTGGGGCCAGTAAAGCGCGCCTTGCGGCAACGCCATCAATTCATGACCCGCGAACGAAAAGGGAACCATTTGGGCCCGCTACCGCTCCGGCGGCGTGGGCGCAAGTGTCATTGCGGCAGGATGATCGCGCTTTGGGCAAGGGGAACAGGTACTTGTGCTTGAAGGTCGTCGGGCATCGTGACCCAGAAGAGCAAAGCGCCCACCGCGAAACCCTGCGCCATCAGCGCGAAAGGATTGCTGAGCTTTTTCTTCAACGCACGCTTCGTCACGACCATCACCCCGCCGCGGGAAAGCGGCGCCTTCTTCAAATGAGGTTGAGGCGGTGCCCCTAACCCCTTGTCACACACATTTCATCTGAAATTGTTGCGCTGCGGCAATTATTCAAGCGCACCTGAACCGAAACTGAGCGATCAGGCGTTGTCGTCGTCCGTTTTTTCCGCGGGCAGGACGCGTTTCAGCAGCTGAATGGCGGTGAGGAGCAGGACGGCAAACCCGCCGCCGATCAGCACCACGCCATATTGGCCGCAACCGCAGGCGATACCGACCGCCGCCGCGATCCAGATATTGGCGGCCGTGGTCATGTTGCGCACGGTGCCGCCCCGCACGAAAATGATCCCCGCAGCGATGAAGCCGATCGCCTGGCTCAGCCCCTGGATCGAGCGGAGCGGATCGGGCGCGATCTCCGCCGATCGCAAATCCTGATAGAGGAGGAGCGAGGACACCATGATCATCGCGGAGCTCAGGGCGACCAGAGCATGGGTGCGGATTCCGGCCTCGTGACCCCGGATTTCGCGGTCGATGCCCAGGATCAGGCCGAGCAGGGACGCAAGGCCAAGCCGCATTAACAGTTCAGGCGGCGAGGATAGATCGAGCGGATCGGCCGACAGCATCGGCAAAGATTACAAAGCCCGGCGGGCGGCGTCCAGCACCGCCCGCCGGGCATGAGATGAGGGGGTCAGGCGGCTTCGCTATCCGCTTCGATCAGCGTCTGTTCGCCGCTTTTAATCTCGATCTTGCGCGGCTTCATCGCCTCCGGGATCTCGCGGACGAGTTCGATGACGAGCAGGCCGTCGGCAAGGTCGGCACGCTCAACGCGGACGAAATCGGCAAGCTCGAAGCGGCGCTCGAACGCGCGCGTCGCGATGCCCATGTGCAGGAAATTGGCTTCCTTGCGGGTTTCGCTCTTGCGGCCGGTGACGGTCAGCAAGTTCTGCCGTGCGGTGACGTCGATCTCGCCAGCCTTGAAGCCGGCGACGGCGAGGGTGATGCGATAGCTGTCGTCGCTCAATTTCTCGATGTCGAAGGGGGGATAATTGTCCACCTGTTCCGCGCGGCCCGCGGTTTCGAGGAAGTCGAACAGCCGGTCGAAACCGACGGTCGAGCGGCGGAAGGGGGTGAGGTCGAATTGGTTACGCATGTCATGTCCTCCATTGAGCAACATTGATCGCGGTTCCGGGAGCGGACACCGCTATTCCGGACGCCCGAAGCGCGCCCGGCGGATGCGATCTAGGGAGGCCATCAAGCCATTCAAGGCCTGCCAACGAGGCGTCAATCCAGCCGCATCGCCTCGGCGGCGAGGCTTTCGGCTTCGATGAGCAGGGCATCGTCGGCGGTGCCGGTGGCGACCCGCTCCCGCCCGATGATGACAAGGACGGGGACCGCCATCGGCGACACGCGCTCCAATGCCACATGCAGCATCGTATCGGCCGCCCTGTCGAGCAATCGCGCGAGACGGCCGACATCGGTCATGCGCTGGCGGGCATCTTCCCAGGCGGCACGAAGGAGCAGATGATCGGGCTCGTAGCGGC
The DNA here is from genome assembly GCF_003012815.1 of Allosphingosinicella vermicomposti. Lineage (GTDB taxonomy): Bacteria > Pseudomonadota > Alphaproteobacteria > Sphingomonadales > Sphingomonadaceae > Allosphingosinicella > Allosphingosinicella vermicomposti. The sequence goes on from NZ_PXYJ01000003.1 coordinate 392,043, forward strand.
GCAATACGTCGTAGATCAGATCGGTCGAGAAGGTGACCTGCTTACCGGATTTTTTCCTGCCGGGATGATGGCGCTCCACGAGGCCCCCGATCACGGCCACTTCGCGGAAGGCGCGCTTCAACAGGTTCGACCCCTGCACCCATTCGACGAATTCATGTTCGAGTATGTCGGATGACAGAAGCGCGGCGGGATCGGTGATCGGCTCGAGGCCGTAGCAGGCCAGCGCATAATCGTTGGAGACGAAGCCCAGCGGCTTCAGCCCCATCGTCTCCATCCGCCGCGTAATCAGCATGCCGAGCGACTGGTGCGCATTCCAGCCTTCAAAGCTGTAGATCACCATATAGTGCCGCCCCTCATGAGGGAACGTCTCGACGAGCAACTGATCGGGCGCCGGAAGGGTGGAGCGGCGCTCCTGCACCCGCAGCCAATACTGAACATCGTCCGGAAAGCGCGGCCATTGATCACGCTCGAACAGGAAATGGCGGACGCGGTCGGCAAGGTTGGTCGTCATCGCCATCCGCGCGCCGACATAGGTCGGGATGCGCGCGGATTTGGATGTGGCGCGCACGAAAAGATCGGTGCCGTCAATCTTCTCCACTTCCAGCACGAGGCCGGAGAAATAAAAGGTATCGCCGGTAGACAGGGTTGATGCGAAATAATCCTCGACAGTGCCAAGCTTCCGCCCGTTGCGAAACTTCACGTCGAGCAAAGGCGCATCGACGATGATCCCGGCATTCATGCGGTGCTGTTGGATGAAGCGCGGATGGGACACGCGCCACAGCCCGTCCGGTCCCTTCGTCAACCGCTTGAACTTATCGTAGGCCCGCAGCGCATAACCGCCGCTCTCGATATAGGCGAGTACCTGTGCAAACAGCTGAGCCGACAGCCCGGCATAGGGCGCGGCGGAGCGAACCTCCGCCAGCATCTCTTCCTCGACGAACGGCGCGGCGCAGGCGAGGCCCATGATATGCTGGGCGAGCACATCGAGCGCGCCGGGGCGGAAGAGCTCGGGATCAAGTTCGCCAGTGTCGATGGCGTCGAGGGCGGCGCGCGCCTCCAGATATTCAAACCGGTTGCCGGGTACGATCAAGGCTTCCGAGGGCTCGTCCATCCGGTGGTTGGACCGCCCGATGCGCTGCGTGAGACGCGACGAGCCCTTGGGCGCGCCCATCTGGATGACGAGATCGACATCGCCCCAATCGACGCCGAGATCGAGGCTGGCGGTACAGACGAGCGCGCGCAGCCTTCCGTCCGCGACGGCATTTTCCACCTTCCGCCGCGCTTCGACGGACAGCGAGCCGTGGTGGATGCCGATCGGCAAATTCCGCTCGTTCACCGTCCAAAGATCCTGAAAGATGAGTTCGGCAAGGCTGCGCGTGTTGCAGAAGATGAGGCTCGTCTTGTGCGCCTCGACCTCCTTCATCACCTGCGCCGTCGCCCAGCGTCCGCTATGGCCGGACCAGGGAATGCGCTCGTCCGCCGGCAGCATGATCTGGATGTCGGCCTTCGCGCCGGGATCGCCGCGCACTACGTCCACCGTCTCGATATCGGCATCGGGGGCAAGCCAGCCCTGATAGGCTTCGGGATCGGCAACGGTCGCGGAGAGGGCAACGCGGCGGAGGCCGGGCGATAATTTCTGCAACCGCGCCATGGCGAGGGAAAGGAGATCGCCGCGCTTGCCCGCCGCAAAAGCGTGGACTTCATCGACAACGATCGTGCTGAGATTGGCGAACAGAATCGCGCTGCCCTCATGGCTCAAGAGCAGCGACAGGGATTCTGGCGTGGTGAGAAGGATGTGGGGAGGCCTCACCCGCTGGCGCGCCTTGCGGTCCGATGGCGTGTCGCCGGTCCGCGCCTCCACGGTGATGGGGAGGCCCATTTCTTCGATCGGCGCCAGCAGATTACGGCGAATGTCGATCGCCAGTGCCTTTAGCGGCGAAACGTAAAGGGTGTGGAGCCCTTCAAACCCGTTTCCCCCGTTCCGTTCGGGCTGAGCTTGTCGAAGCCCTGCCTTCCCCTTTTTCTCAGCGCTGGAAGGTGAGGACAGCCCTTCGACAGGCTCAGGGCGAACGGAGGGGGTGAAGGCCTCTGTCAGTTCGACGAGAGTCGGCAGGAAGCCCGCTAGGGTTTTACCCGCACCAGTGGGCGCGACCAGCAAGGCGTTGCGTCCGGCCCGTGCCGCCGCCAGCATTTCGAGCTGATGCCGGCGGGGCGCCCAGCCTTTTTCCGCGAACCAATCCGCGATGACAGGGGGCAGGGCCGTCCCGGCCTTGCCTGTCACCATGGCGTTTTAAAGCTTCTCATCGTCCAGTTTGGCATCTTCCGCCTTGTATAGATCCCGGGTCGCCTGCTCCGTGCGGTCGACGTCGCGACGGCTTGCCTTGCGGTTGCGCAGCATGGCCCACAATATGACCAGTGCCAACAGGATCGGGCCGATGATCGTGATAAGGCTCCAGCTAAAACCGCCTGAATCCATCTTGCGTCTCCTTGTTTCACGCGGGCGGCGTGGAGCCTTCCGCGTCTTTTGCCATTATAGCTCCCGATGGCCCGCCTCGGTTCCTGGATAGAGCCTTTTCCCGAAGGCATTTACGTGAAGCCCGCCGACGCCTGGGTGGACCCCTCCCAGCCCAAGCGCCAGGCGCTCGTCACGCACGGCCACGCCGATCACGCGCGGGGCGGGCATGGGCAGGTGTGGGCAACGCCCGAAACGCTCGCCATCATGGAATGCCGCTACGGGCCGCAGCGTGGCGTACCGGTCGGCTATGGCGAGGTAATCCGGATGGGCGATGTGGAGGTGAGCTTCGTGCCCGCGGGCCATGTTCTCGGCTCCTCGCAGATCATCCTCGATCATGCAGGGGAGCGCGTCGTCGTTTCCGGCGATTACAAGCGTCGCCCCGATCCCACCTGCGCGCCGTTCGAGCCGGTGCCGTGCGATATCTTCATTACCGAGGCGACGTTCGGCCTCCCCGTCTTCCGCCACCCCGATACGGGCAGCGAGATGGATAGGCTGCTGGAGCGGCTCCACGCCAATCCGGATCGCTGCGTGCTTGTCGGCGCTTATGCGCTCGGCAAGGCGCAACGCGTGATCATGGAGCTAAGGCGGCGCGGACACCATTACCCAATCTATATTCACGGCGCCCTCCAGCGTCTCTGCGATCTCTATCAGGAGTTTGGCGTCGAGCTTGGCGATCTCCGCCCCGCAACTGGCGTGCCGAAAGATGAACTGAAAGGCCGCATCATCCTCTCCCCGCCCGGCGCCCTCAACGACCGCTGGTCGCGGCGCCTGCCCGATCCGATCACCGCCATGGCATCGGGCTGGATGCGTGTCCGCCAGCGCGCGCGGCAGCGAAATGTCGAGCTCCCCCTCATCATCTCCGACCATGCAGACTGGGACGAACTCACCGCAACCCTACGCGAAATCGCGCCGAAGGAAGTGTGGGTCACGCACGGCCGCGAGGAAGCCTTGATGCATTGGTGCGCGATGCACCAGATCAAGGCGCGGGAACTGAATTTGGTGGGATATGAAGATGAGGATGATTAGCCCCCCGCCCGTCATGCAGAACTTGTTTCAGGATCCATCGACGCGCACTGCGGATGTCACCGGCATGGACCCTGAAACAAGTTCAGGGTGACGATTGGGCGTTTAAATCAATGCCCCGCCTGCGGCCCACGCTTCAGCCCTGACAGGGCAAGCTGCTCGTCAATCTGCGCCATCAGACGATCGAGGCCGGCCTGGTCCTTCGCTTCTGCGCGGGCGACCAACACGTCTTGGGTGTTCGACGCGCGGAGGAGCCACCAGCCGTCGGCTGTGTTCACCCGCGCGCCATCGGTCTCATTCACTTCCGCGCCTGAGGCGGCGAGACGGTCGAGGACCTCCTGAACGACCGGGAATTTGCGGCTTTCGTCGACCTGGAAGCGCAGTTCCGGCGTGTTGACCATGGCGGGCATTTCCGAGCGGAGCTGGGTCAGTGACTTGCCGATCCGGCTCACCGCCCGGATCAGGCGGACGGCAGCGTAGAGGGCGTCGTCATAGCCATAATATTCGTGCGCGAAAAAGATGTGGCCGCTCATCTCGCCCGCCAGCGGCGCGCCGGTTTCCTTCATCTTGGATTTGATGAGGCTGTGGCCGGTCTTCCACATCAGGGGATGGCCGCCAAGCTCCGCGACGCGGTCGTAAAGCGCCTGGCTCGCTTTCACATCGGCGATGATCGTACAGCCGGGAATGTCGGCGATCACCGGTTCGGCGAGAATGGAGAGAAGCTGATCGCCCCACACCACCCGGCCCTGCCCGTCGACCGCGCCGATCCGGTCGCCGTCGCCGTCGAAGGCGAGACCGAAATCGAGGCCCTTTTCCGCGACCAGCGCCTTGAGGTCCGCAAGGTTCTTTTCCTCGGTCGGATCGGGATGGTGATTGGGAAAGCGGCTGTCCACATCGGTGTAAAGCAAGTGATGCTCGCCCGGCAGCTTGGCGGTCAGCCGTTCGACCACCGGCCCCGCGGCGCCATTGCCTGCGTCCCAGCCGATGCGGAACGCCTTGCCGTCAAAGCCTTCAAGCAGCCTGTCGACATATTGATCCATGATGTCGTGATCGGCGACATCGCCCGGCGTTTCGGCCGCGTCCCAGTCGGCATCCTCGGCCATCTTGCCCAGGTTTTGAATGTCGGCGCCGAAGAAGGGCTTTCCGAACAGGACCATCTTGAAACCGTTATAATTGGCCGGATTGTGGCTGCCGGTGATCATGATGCCGCCATCCACCTCAAGCACGCTTTCGGCATAATAGAGCATCGGCGTCGGACCGAGGCCGACGCGGACGACGGACACGCCGCCTTCAGTCAAACCCTTCACTAAGGCAGCTTCCAGCACAGGCGAGCTCTCGCGGCCGTCATAGCCGGTCGCGACCCGTGTGCCGCCGCCACGCCGGACGAGCGTGGCGAAGCCGCGCCCGATCGCATAGGCATCAGCCTCTCCCAAAGTCTCCCCAACGATGCCGCGAATGTCATATTCGCGCAGCGAGGTCGGGTGGAAACGATGGCTCATGAAAGATCCCCTGTCGGTAAATAGAAGATGAGGCTCAAGACGCGCGAGGCGTCTGCTTGTTCAATTCGGCGACGAGCGTATCGCGGGCGAGGTTGAGGCGTGCAATCTCCGCCTCGTCCTCCCCGACTTCGGCGAGGCGGGCGGCGTAAGCATTGCGGATATCGGCAAGGCTCGCCTGCTCGCCGACCTGAAGGATCGTCCGTGCGAGCGGCACGGCCATGGCAGCCCCTTCGAGCTGACGGCGGCGATGTGCCGCCCACAGGATCGCGCCGCCCATCAGCAGCGCGCCGATCAGGATCTTGCCCGTGGTCATGAGCCGCAGGCCAAGGAGGAAGAGGACGCCCGCAATCGCATCTTCATAAGTGATGCCCTTGAGGCGCCCGGTCCACCAGGCCCAGCCGCCAATGCCGAGGATCAAGAGGATGAGGACGGGCGGCAAAATCAGCCTGCGGCGCGCGCCGGAGCGGGCGCGTCGTCCGCTTCCGGCAGGCCGAAACCCGCGATCATTTCGCGTAGCTCCTGTCGGGCGGCGATGTGACCGATGCCGACTTCGCCGATCTGGGCGAGATCGAGCAAGGTAATGCCCTTCGGAAACAATTCGCGGTAGATGACGCGCTCGCCAAGACCCGGAATGACGCGGAAGCCGACGCGGCGGGAGAGTTCGTCCAGCGCCTTGCCGACGCGGCGCATATTCTTCGCTTCGATATGCTGCATACGATTGCGGAGCACGACCCAGTCGACGCTGTTCCCGGTGACCTTCGCCCGTTGCGTGCGGCTGTTCCAGACGAGCTCGGCATAGAAAGACGGGCGCTTCACCTTGTAGGTTTCGCCATCGACTTCGCCGATCAGGTCGAGATCGACGAAGCTGTCGTTGATCGGCGTGACGAGCGTGTCCGCTTTCAGCATAGCGGCGCGGGCATAAGGATCGTCGCGGCCCGGCGTGTCGATGACGATCACGTCCGCATCCTGCGCCAGCCGCGCGAGCTCGCCGTCAAGATCGTCGCTCTTTGCCGGATCGAAGGTTTCATGACGCGGCATGGGAAGCGCGATGCCGGTCCGCGCGATCGTCTGTGCGCGATTGTCGAGATAGCGGCCCAGCGTGCGCTGCCGCGTGTCGAGATCGAGCGCCGCCACGCGCCGCCCGGATGCCGCCAGCGCCACGGCGCTGTGCACGGCGGTCGTCGACTTGCCCGTGCCGCCCTTTTCATTGGCGAAAACGATATAATGCGGCGCTGCGCCCATGGTCTTTTACACTCGTCCTCTTGATCTTACCCCCGTGCGCCCGCAAGACGCGCGCCGGGCGTTTCGTCCCGTCTACCGGAGGGCAGGAATCGGTGCAAATCATCCGTGATCTGGACAGTCTTCGCGCCGCGATAGCCGCCCTTCGCGCGGACCGCGGAAAAATCGCCTTTGTGCCGACCATGGGCGCGCTCCACGCGGGGCACATGGCGCTGATCTGCGAGGCGAGCGCGCGGGCTTCGCACGTCGTCGCGTCGGTCTTCGTCAATCCGACGCAGTTCGGACCCAATGAGGATTTCGGCCGCTATCCGCGCAAGGAAGCCGAGGATTCCGCGATGCTGGAGGCCCATGGCGCGAGCCTTCTGTGGTTGCCGCCGGTAGAGGTCATGTACCCTGAAGGTCATGCCACCACGATCAGCGTCAGCGGCATCAGCGAAGGTCTGTGCGGTGCATCGCGCCCCGGCCATTTCGACGGCGTTGCCACCGTCGTCGCCAAGCTCTTCAACCAGGTCGGCCCCGACGTCGCTTTGTTCGGCGAGAAGGATTATCAGCAGCTTGCCGTTATCCGCCGCATGGCCGCCGATCTCGATTTCGCGGTGGAAGTGGCGAGCGTGCCGACCCAGCGCGACGCGGACGGCCTCGCTTTGTCCTCCCGCAACGCATATTTGTCGCCCGAAGAACGGATCGCCGCCCGCGCGTTGCCCCGTGCGCTCGGCGATGCGGCCCAAGCCATCCAGGCGGGCGGCGATATTGGCGCGGCTTTACAAGCGGCGCAGGCAGCGCTCGATGCGGCAGGCTTCGCATCCATCGATTATGTCGAACTGCGGGATGCCGACACCTTGGCACCCGTCACCAGCCTTTCCCGCCCTGCCCGCATTCTGGCCGCTGCGCGGATCGGTACTACCCGCCTTATCGACAATCTGCCGGTCCTCCCTGCCGCCTGACTGCCGTTAACCATTTCTTTGCACGATTTGGGCGAACCTCCTCTCAACAAGAAGAGAGACGGGGTGAGACATGGGCAACAGGATGGGAACGGGTGCGACAATGATCGAAGCATGGCTGAAGGCCGCCGCGACCGGGGATTCGGAAGCGTTGTTCGACCTCGGCCTCGCTTATGCAAATGGTGGCGAAGGGCTGATGCCCGACGCGATCGAAGCGCATAAATGGTTCAACCTCGCGGCGTTGAATGGCGTCGAGGATGCGCAGCATTGCCGGGCGGACATTGCCGGCACCATGACCGCACGAGAAATTGCCGAAGCCCAGCGCCAGGCGCGCAGCTGGCTCGTCGACAAGGCGGTGCTTCCTTCAATGATGGCTTGATCCACATTCCGTAAGTTTCGATCTTAGAGGGCGCAAACTGACGGTCATTGGGCTGGTATAACGGGGCATGGCGCCCTAAGTGGCCAGCCATAACCATTTTGGAGACATGACATGGCCGATGCGCAGACACTGACCCTTTCACTCGACAGCGGCGGCGATGTCGTTATCCGTCTTCGCGCCGATCTCGCGCCGGGCCATGTCGAGCGGATCACGAGCCTTGCCAAGGACGGTTTTTACGATGGCGTTGTTTTCCACCGCGTCATTCCTGGCTTCATGGCGCAGGGCGGCGATCCGACCGGCACCGGCACGGGCGGCTCCGATCTCCCCGATCTCAAGGCCGAATTCAGCAAGGAACCGCATGTTCGCGGAACCTGCTCGATGGCGCGCACGCCCAATCCGAACAGCGCCAACAGCCAGTTCTTCATCTGCTTCGACGATGCGCGCTTCCTCGACGGCCAATATACCGTGTGGGGCGAGGTGATCGAGGGCATGGACTATGTCGATGCGCTTCCGAAGGGCGAGCCGCCCGCAAAGCCCGGCAAGATCGTCAAGGCCACGGTCAGCGAATAAACAACTTTGACAGGGGCTTCCGCAAAACCGGAGCCCCTGCAACCCTCGTCATTGCGAGCACAGCGAAGCAATCCACCAGCGCCGGACTTGGCCTCCAAATGGATTGCTTCGTCGCTTACGTCTCTCGCAATGACGACGATATAGTTCGTATCATCCTAGGCTTTTCGACGCCTGCTCGAACACGTCTTTCGACAGGCCTTGCTCCGCCAAGATACGCATCAGCTCGCGCTTCATCTTGTCCGCGCGGCTTGCATCGAAGCGACGCCAGCGGCCGAGCGGCGGGACGAGCCGCGCCGCAGTCTGCGGGTTCAGTCGGTCCACCGCGATGATCATGTCCGCCAGGAAGCGGTAGCCGCTGCCATCGGGCGCATGAAGCGCGCGCTGATTGGCGGCAAAGCTTCCAACCAAGGCTCGAAGGCGGTTCGGGTTGGCGAGCGTGAAATCGGGGTGGCGGGCTAAGGCCTGCACGACTTCACCCGTATCGGACCGCGTCGACAGCGCCTGCACGCCGAACCATTTATCGATAACCAGCGCATTGCCCTGATAGCGTTTGTAGAAGGCGGCGAGCGCGTCGTCCCGCTCGGCCGCATCGCTGTTTACGAGCACGCCGAGCGCACCTTGGCGGTCGGTCATATTATCCGCCTCGCCAAATTGCCGCATAGCGAGCGCCGGAACATCCGCCCCTCCACTTGCCATCAAATAGCCGAGCGCGATCGTGCGCAGCCGTCGCGCGCCCTTGGCTGCCGGGGAATATTCGAAGCGATTGGCGGCATTCCTTGCATAAGCCGCGCGCCACAAGCTTTCGAGCTCGGTGCCAAGGTCGGCGCGCAGGGCTTCGCGTGCGCGGTGGATCGCGTCCGGATCCACCGTCTCCATCTGATCGCCGATAAAGGCTTCGCTCGGCAGAAGTGCCGCCTCGCCGACGAACGCGGGATCGAGCGCGGTGCCCGATAGAGTTTGCCGTACGGCCTCGATCACCGGGCCATGATCCGCTGCGCCAGACCGGATAGCAGCGATGATCGTGTCCAGCATCAGTTGCTGCATCGCTTCATAGCGGGCGAAGGGATTGTCGTCATTGGCCGACAGGAAAGCGAGGTCTTCGCTCGACCGGGCCGCCTCGACGATAACCGGGGCTGAAAAATCGCGGTTGATCGACAATATGGGCCGCTCGCCAATGCCGTCGAAAACGATTTCCTGCGCCTGTTCCTCCAGCACGATCAGGCGGTCGGCATATTTCTCGCCCGTCATTTCTCCGAACAAGGCGATTTTGAGCGGGACCGGCACCGGTTGCTTGTCCGGTTGATCGGGCGTCGGCGGAACGGCTTGTTCTAAAAGCAGATGGGCGCGGCACGATGCCTCGTCATGACGCAGGTCCGCCATGACTCGCGGTGTTCCGGCCTGCGCATACCAGAGACGAAAGCGCGACAGGTCGGCGCCGTTCGCATCCTCCATCGCCTTGACGAAATCCTCGCACGTCGCGGCCTCGCCATCGTGACGCTGGAAATAGAGGTCCGTGCCGGCGCGAAAACCGTCTGCACCTAATATGGTCCGCATCATGCGGATGATTTCGGCGCCCTTGTCGTAGATGGTCGCCGTGTAGAAATTCGATATTTCGATATAGGATTCCGGGCGGATCGGGTGGGCGAGGGGCCCCGCATCCTCCGGAAACTGGATGGCGCGAAGAGCGCGAACATCCTCGATCCGCTTGACCGCCGCACTGCCCTGATCGGCGGAAAATTGCTGGTCGCGGAACACGGTGAAGCCTTCCTTGAGGCTCAGCTGAAACCAATCGCGGCAGGTGACGCGGTTGCCCGACCAATTGTGGAAATATTCGTGCGCGACGACGCCGGCGATCGCATCGTAATCCGCGTCCGTCGCGGTATCGGGATCGGCAAGGATGTAACGCGAATTGAAGATGTTGAGACCCTTATTCTCCATCGCGCCGAAGTTGAAATCGCTGACCGCGACGATGTTGAACACAGCAAGGTCATATTCGCGGCCATAAACCTTTTCGTCCCAGGCCATGGAGGCTTTCAGCGCGGCCATGGCGTGATCGGTCTTGGGCAGATCCTCCGTGCGGACCCAGATGCCGAGATCGACCGTGCGGCCGCTTTGCGTGATGAACGTATCCCGATTGGCTTCAAGGTCGCCCGCTACGAGCGCGAAAAGATAGCAGGGCTTGGGGAAGGGGTCGTTCCACTCCGCCCAATGGCGCCCATGCTCCAGGTCGCCCGAGCCAACCGGATCGCCATTGGCGAGGAGGACCGGGTAAAGTGCCTTGTCCGCGATCATCCGCACCGCATAGCGGCTGAGCACGTCGGGCCTGTCGGGGAAGAAAGTGATGCGGCGAAATCCTTCTGCCTCGCACTGCGTGCAGAGGATGCCACCCGAGGCATAAAGGCCCATGAGCTGGGTATTCGCAGCGGGCGCGATCTCGACAATGGTTTCCACCGTGTCGCCGCTGTTCACGCCTTCGACAGTAAGGATGTTTTCCGAATAGATGTGATCGGCGGGGGCGCCGTTCACCATGACCTCAATCAACGACAGCCCTTCACCGTTGAGGCGCAGCGGCGCCTGTTCCGCGCCATTGCGCTCGACCGAAAGGCGAGCGCGAACGATCGTCCGCTCCGCGCCAAGATCGAATTCGAGGGCGATCGACGGGATCAGCCATTCAGGCGGGCGGTAATCCTCGCGGCGGATCGCGGCGGGCTGGGCGGTGGCTGTGCGGGCATCGAGCATGGGTTGAAAATAGGCTTTATCGCCCACCACCGCTAGTCCTGAGCTTGTCGAAGGACGATCGAATTGAGCACTGCATACGCCCTTGGGCAGGCTCAGGACTAGCGGTGTGTCAGGCTGAAGCTCTTCGCTCTCTCAGCGCGATGAAGAGACCTACGAGCGCCAGCAACCCGCCCCCAAAGGCCAAGGGCGACCAGACATAGCCTTCAAATATCGTCGACAGGCCCATGGCGATGATCGGCACGATCAGGCTGTTATAGGCGGCTTTGGCTGGACCCACCGCCCGGATGATCCCAAAATAAAGCGGAAAGGCGAGGGCGGAGGCGAACAGCCCCAGGTACAGGAGACCGGCAAGGTAGGAGGCGCGATATTCGATCACCGGCGGCCCTTGGGTTATCAAGGCAAGGGCGCCGTCCGCCAGCATTCCATAAAACATGCCCCACGCGATCATGCTTGCCATGGGCCGCATGCGCAGCCGTTCGGACGCCTGCAGAACATTGGAAACAGACGCGGAAAGAACGCCGCAGACGGTGAGTCCGATGCCGAGCCAGATTTCGAACGGGTCAGCGGGGCTCGTCCGCATTTCCTGTACGAACAGGAGCGCGATGCCAGCCACCGCAATCGCCGACCCGATCAGGAAGCCGCGCGTGATACGGTGCTTCAGGAACAGCCAGCCGAGCGTTGTGTTCGGCACCATCAGCAAAGCGAAGACCACCGCGACGAGGCCCGAAGTCACATGATGTTCGGCGGCATAAACAAAATTGAAGTTGAGACAGAATTGCGGAATGCCGAACAGCAAGGCGAGCTTGTGCCCGCCGGCCCCGATGCGAAGCGAAGCCCCACTCAATTTGGCGTAAGCGAACATCGCGGCGGCCGCGATAAGGAAGCGGTAGGTCACCGACCAGATGGCGGGCACGGTCCCGAGCTGGTCGCGGATGACGAGCCAGGTCGATCCCCAGATGAAAGTCAGGACGATGAAGGGGATAAGGACTTTGGGGTCGCGGAAGCTTCCCGCGCCCGGTGTCACAACGCCTCGATCGCGGCAGCCAGCGCCTCGATATCCTCTGGCCGCTGGTCCCAACTCACGACCAGACGGATTTCGCCCGGTGCCCAATTGTAGAAATCGAAACCCTTGGCGCGAAGTCCGGCGGCCTCTTCCTGACTAACCTTGAGGAACAATTCATTTGCCTCAACCGGATGGACTAGCCGGCCTTCCGCCGCCTTGGCAAGCCGCGTCGCGCCCGCATTGGAGGCGCGGGCGTTGCGGAGCCACACATCGTCCTTCAGCATGGCGAGAATTTGCGCCGCCATGTAACGGCCTTTGGACAGAAGGTGGCCCGCGCGCTTGCGGCGATAAAGGGTCGCGCGCGCTTCGGCCTCATGGCCGAAAAAGATCAAAGCTTCCGCAGACATGCCGCCATTTTTGACGAAGCCGAAAGAAAGGACATCGACGCCGCCCTTCCACGTGATCTCGGCAGGCGTGCAGCCCAGCGTCGCCACGGCATTGGCGAAGCGCGCGCCGTCCATGTGGAAGCCGAGTTTCCGATCCTTGGCGATGGCGCCCAGCGCCGCAACCTCGTCCGGCGTATAGGCAAGGCCATATTCGGTGGCATTGGTGATCGATAGCGCCTTGGGCTGAATCCAGTGGACGCCATCGGGCACCCGCTCCAGCATCGCTGCGACCGTATCGGCGGATAATTTTGCGCCTTCGCCTTCGCCAAGGATCAGCTTCGCACCATTGGTGAAGAATTCCGGAGCGCCGCATTCGTCATTCTGGATATGCGCGTCGCGGTGACACAGAATGCCGCCATAGGGTGGACAGAGTGCCGCGAGCGCCAGCGAATTGGCTGCGGTGCCGGTTGAAACCCACAAGGCCTTGGCGTGGGTTTCAAACAGATCGGAAAAGGCCGCGTCGAGTTTCTGGCTCAGCGCGTCGCCGTCATAAGCGGTGTCGTGATGATTGGCGGCGTGAAGCGCGTCCATCACCTCGGGGCAGGCGGCGGCGGCATTGTCTGAGAAAAAGCGCATCGCTGCGAGATAGCCGTAACGGGAACGGCGTCAACTTCGATATGCGGGAAGATGTCCGATGGTGCTGCCGGTGAGGATTGAACTCACGACCTCAGCCTTACCAAGGATGCGCTCTACCACTGAGCTACGGCAGCATCGCCATCGGCGAGGCGGCGCTATGCGGGGGGCGCCCCGATATGTCAAGGCGGCTTGCGGTGAAGGGCGGCATCAGTCTAGCGAGCAGCCGATGAGCAAGGACGATTCCGAAAAGGCCCGGCGCCTGGCCGAAGCGTTGCGGCAGAATTTGCGGCGACGCAAGGCGCAGGCGCGCGGCGTGTCAGATCCAGCCGAGCGCGTTGGAGATGGCAAGGATGATAGCGATAGCGGCGGCGATCGTTAATCCATGCCTTTTGATCATGTCGCCTCGCATTGCTGCCGGAGCCAGTCGAGCACATCGCCCTCAAGGCGGGGTCCGACAATCTCCATCACCTTTGCGTGATAGGCATTCACCCAATCCCGTTCCCAATCCGTTAACAGTTCCACGTCGATGAGCGATGGATCGAGCGGTGCGAAGGTCAGGGTTTCAAAGCCCAGCACCGGCTTTTCCGCGCCCGGCACATCCTTGCGAATCACCAGCACCAGATTTTCGATGCGGATCCCATATTCGCCGGTCTTGTAATAACCAGGCTCGTTCGAGAGCATCATGCCGGCGCGCAGCGGCTCGTCCGATCCCGATTGGCTGCTGCCCGCCTGCGTGATCCGCTGCGGACCCTCGTGGACGGCGAGGTAGGATCCGACGCCGTGGCCGGTGCCGTGGGCGTAATCGAGCCCAGCCTGCCACAGATATTGCCGGGCAAAAGTGTCGAGCTGCACGCCGCGCGTGCCTTCCGGAAAAAGCGCGGCGGCAAGGGCGATATGCCCCTTCAGCACGCGGGTATAGCGGTCGCGCATCTCGTCTGTCGGCGTACCGATGGCGATGGTGCGGGTGACATCGGTGGTGCCGTCCGGATACTGGCCGCCGGAATCGACGAGGTAGAGCGAGTTGAGCTCGATCTTGCGGTTCGTGGCGGCGTCCGCCTTGTAATGGACGATGGCGCCGTTCGGCCCTGCACCCGAAATGGTGTCGAAGCTCAGATCGCGCAGGTCGCCGCCCGCGCGGCGGAACGCCTCGAGCTTGTCGGACGCGGTGAGTTCGTCCAACTCGCCCTTGGGCCCTTCGATCGACAGCCAGTGGAGGAAGCGAACGAGCGCGGCGCCGTCGCGGGCCTGTGCGGCCTTGTGGCCGGAAATCTCCGCCTCATTCTTGATCGCCTTGGGCAATACGGCCGGATCGCGTTCACGGATCACCTTGGCGCCCGCGCCTTCCAGCGCTTCGAAAATGGCGGCGACGGCGCGCTCGGGGTCGGCGACAACGGTCTTGCCGCCGAGCGAGCCGAGATAGCTTTCGAAATCGCCACGTTCGTGAAGGCGCACGCCGTTGCCGAGATGCTGGCGCACATCGTCACCCACTTTTTCACCCGCGACGAAAAGGTCGGCAGTGCCGTCGTCATGGACGAGCGCGAAGGACAGGGCGACCGGCGTGTGGCTGACGTCTTCGCCGCGCACGTTGAAAGTCCAGGCGATCGAATCGAGGGCGGATAGCACGGCGGCATCGGCGCCCTGATCCTTCAGCCAATCCGCCATGTCCTGCCGTTTCGCGGCCGATGATTTACCGGCAAGGTCATTGGAGTGGACGATAAGGCGGGCCTTGGACGGTTTGGGCTGGTCGGCCCACACCGCGTCGATCGGATTGCGCGGCACGGCGACCAGTTCGGCGCCCTTGTCGGCGAGCGCCGCCCGCGCTTTTTCCACCCAGTCGCTGGTGTGGAGCCAAGGATCGTACCCGATGCGCCCGCCGTCCTTGGCATGAACTTTCAGCCAATCCGCGATGCTGGTTTCCGGTACGGACTGGTAGCTCCAATGCTTCCCGTCCACCTGATCGCGCACCTGCAATGTGTAGCGACCGTCCGTGAAGATCGCCGCTTCTTCCGGCAGCACCACCGCCGCGCCCGCCGAGCCCTTGAAGCCAGTCAGCCAGGCAAGACGCTGGGCGTAGCTTCCGACATATTCGCTCATATGTTCGTCGGTCAGCGGCACGACGAAACCGTCGAGGCGATCAGCCTGGAGCTGTGCGCGGAGGGCTTTCAGGCGATCTTCATAACTGGACATGGCGCGATTCCCGATCAAAACTGCGCCGCACAAATAGGCCGGACGGGGGAATTTCGCCACTGGCCATGGATCAGGGGAAATTTCATGCGTTTGGCACTTGCCCTCCTTCTCACCACCGCCTCGCCGGCCATTGCTCAGGACCAGACGAATTTGACCACCAGCACCAATATCGCAGCGCCCAAGGCCGAAAAGCGCCCCTACAGCTACGAACGCCACGGCTTTACGGTCGAGGACCCTTATTTCTGGCTGAAGGACCAGGGCTATCCGAAGGTCGATGACGCGGATGTGCTGAATTATCTGAAGGCCGAAAACGCTTATTTCGAAGCGCATATGAAGCCGCATACGGCGCTGGTCGACACCTTGTTTGAGGAGATGAAGGGCCGGGTGAAGGAGGATGATTCCTCCGTGCCGCAAAAGGATGGCGACTGGCTTTATTGGTGGGCTTATCGGCCCGGCGCGCAATATCGGACCTGGTATCGGAGGCCCGTCGCGGGCGGCGCGGAGCAGGTCGTGCTCGACGAAGCGGCGGAAGCGGCGGGCAAGGAATATTACCGCCTCGGCGCGCTGCAGGTGAGCCCGGACGGCAAGCTCGGCGCGATCCTGGTCGACGACGATGGCTCCGAACGCTTTAAGCTCCGTATCCGCGATCTTTCGACCGGCAAGGATGTTGAAACCGTCACAGACGTCGGCATTGGCAGCCCGGTGTGGACCGCCGACAGCAAGGGGGTCGTCTTCACCGAAGTGAACGACAATTGGCGCAGCTATCGCGCGCGCCTTCACTGGCTCGGAAAGCCTGCGGCGGAGGCGAAGACGCTGTACGAGGAGACAGAGAATAAGGGCTTTTCCGTCGGCATTTCGAAGTCGCAGGACGAGGGCCTTATCTTCATCTCCACCGGCGACAATACGACGAGCGAAGTGCGCTTCGTGCCCGCAAGCGCGCCGGAAGCGCCGTTGACGCTCATCGCGCCGCGCAAGGAGAACCGCCAATATTCCGTCGACGCCGCGCACGGAAAGCTGTGGATCCTGACCAACGACGATCACGTGAATTTCCGCGTGGCCGAAGCGTCGACGATGAAGCCGGCGGAGTGGAAAACTGTGATACCGGGTTCCGACCGCGTCTATATTCGCAGCCTCACTTCATTCCGCGATCACATTGTGCTGACGGAGCGGGTGGATGGGCTCGATCAGGTGCGCCTGCGCCAATATGACGGTAAGGAACATCGCATCCCCTTCCCGGAAGCGAGCTATACGGCCTCGCTGTCGGGCAATCCGGAATATGCGCCGGCCGCCTATCGCCTGAGCTATTCGTCCATGGTGACGCCCGCGACCGTCTTCGATTTCCACCCCAAGACCGGGAAGCTCGAGACGCTGAAGGTCCAGGAAGTGCCGTCGGGCTACGATCCCAGCCAATATGCGACGGAACGCGTGATCGTGACGGCGCGGGATGGTGCGAAGGTGCCGGTGTCGATCGTCTACAAGAAGGGCTTCGAGAAGAATGGCGAGGGGAAGGTCTTCCTCTATTCCTATGGCGCCTATGGCATCGCCATTCCGCCGAGCTTCTCGTCGAACCGGCTGAGCCTGCTCGACCGCGGCTATGCTTATGCCATCGCCCATATCCGCGGCGGCGACGACCTTGGTTATCAATGGTTCCTCGACGGCAAGCTCACCAAGCGGACCAACACGTTCAACGATTTCGTGGATGTGGCGAAGGGCCTCGTCGACCAGAAATTCACCAAGGCGGGCAATATCGCCATCCAGGGCGGATCGGCCGGCGGCGAGCTGATGGGCGTCGTCGCCAATACCGATCCCGAGCTTTGGGGCGCGGTGGTGGCCGACGTGCCGTTCGTCGACGTGCTGAATACGATGCAGGATGAAAGCCTGCCGCTGACGCCGGGCGAATGGCCGGAATGGGGCAACCCGATCACCGACAAAGCGGCGTTCGAATATATCCGTTCCTATTCGCCGTACGATCAGGTGAAGGCGCAAAATTATCCGCCGATGCTGATCACCGGCGGCCTCAACGATCCGCGCGTGACCTATTGGGAACCGGCCAAGTGGACGGCGAAGCTCCGCGAGATGAAGACCGACGACAACACCCTGCTCATGAAGATCAACATGGGCGCGGGCCATGGCGGCAAATCGGGCCGCTGGGACCGGCTGAAGGAAGTGGCCGAAGCCTATGCCTTCGTGCTCACCCAAGTGGACAAGGCCGAGTGACGCCATTTGAAAAGCGGATCACGGCGGCGGATGCCGATATTGACGAGCTTGGGCACGTCAACAACGCCGCCTGGGTCCGCTGGATACAGGATATGGCGACGGCGCATTGGAACGCCGTCGCCGATCCTGCCCATGTCGATGCCTATGTCTGGGTCGTGACCCGGCACGAAATCGACTATCTGCGCAGCGTCGGCCCGGGCGAGACGGTGACGGGCCGAACCTGGGTCGGCGAAGCGCCCAAGGGTGCGCGCTTCGACCGGCATGTCGAATTCGTCGGCGATGATGGAAAGTCCCGGGTGCGGGCCAAGACGACCTGGGCGATCATCGACAAAGCGAGCGGTCGGCCGATCCGCGTGCCGCCGGAAGTGGCGGCGCCTTTCCTGAGATGACGTGATGTAAGATGACGTTATTGATGCTTTCGCACGTTCAACCTGTCAGTTTTGTCAGTTTCCGTGCCTGTTACGGTGAATGCGGCAAACGGGAAAAATTACGACGAGAAAGAGCGTGGGCCATCCCTAACAGAGTCCACGCACTGTAGGAAAATACTCTTCGTCATTGCGAGGAGCGCAGCGACGAAGCAATCCACTCTGCGGCCAGGGCCTGTGCCGCTGGATTGCTTCGCTGCGCTCGCAATGACGAGACTTCAGTGGAAGATCTTGAGGCCCGCTATGCAGGCGACGAGGCCGAAGATGAGGAGGATGCGGATCGGGGTCGCGGGTTCGGCGAAGAAGAAGATGCCGACGAGGACGGTGCCGAGAGCACCGATGCCGCCCCAGACCGCATAGGCCGTTCCCATCGGGATCGAGCGGGACGCGACTTCCAATAGCCCCATACTGAGCGTTACGGACGCAAGGAAGCCGATCGTCCAGGGAATGTTCCGGAACCCGTCGACGAAGCGCAGACAGGTGGTGAAGCCCACTTCGAAAAACCCGCCAAGGATCAGCCACGCCCACGCCATTACAGTCCCGCCTCCATTTCGCCCATCGATACCGGTTTCTGACGAGCCGCGATGAGGCAAGCGGCGACGATCATCGCGGCACCCGCCAGCGTCATCGGCATCACGCTCTCGCCAAAGACAAGGTAGCCGAAAAGCGCCGCCCAGATAAAACCGGTATATTCGACCGGCGCCAGAAATTGCGCCTCTGTCCGCGCATAGGCCCAGGCGAGGAGAAGGAGCGAGGCAAAGGCCAAAACCGCCGCGCCGCCGATGGCTGGCAGGTCTTCCAAAGGTGGCGGTACAGCCAGGAAGGGTGAGGCGAGAAGAAAGCAGCCGGACATGATGGCGCTCATGAAGAAAGCGATTTCGATGGGCCCGGCCGCAAGCGCCTGCTGGCGCATCAGGATTATGTTATAGGCATAAGCTACCGCCGCGATCAGGATCGCGACCGCGCCGAGCATCGCGTCCCTGCCCATCTCCGCCTCGGCTTGGCCCGCGAGGATTACGAGCACACCGCCAAAGCCGAAGAATGAGGCGAATACCGCCTGCCGCGTCACCCTTTCGCCAAGGATGATGGCGGCGAGGAAGAGGGCGATGAGGGGGGCGATGAAGGACAAAGCGATGGCCTGCGCCATCGGCACTCGGGCGAGGCCCCAGAAGAAGAAGCCTGCGGTAATCGTGCCCACCACGCCGCGCTTCAGATGGATGCGCATGACCGACCGGGCCGGCCAAGTCATTCGCCGCCCGAAAAAAACGATCGCGCCGATTACCGCGCCCGCCAAGGTGCGCCACAGCAGAGCGTTATAGGTGCCGATGGATAGGGACAGGCCCTTCATAATCGCGTCCATCGCCGAAAAGCAGGCAATGCCGAGCGTCGCGACCCCGAAGGCGGCCGCCGTCCTGTTCTCGCTCATTCCGCGGCTTCGAGCCCGGCCTTCGCTGCCTCGATTTCGACGGCCTTCGCTTCGACCAACTTGACGATATGGTCGACCATCGCCGCATCCTCGACATGGTGGTCGGTGACGCCGGACAGATAGACCATATGCTTGCCGTTGCCGCCGCCGGTGATGCCGATGTCGGTTTCCCGCGCTTCGCCCGGGCCGTTGACGACGCAGCCGAGGACGGACAGGGACATGGGCGTGCGGATATGGGCAAGCCGCTCCTCGAGCTTCTCAACCGTGCGGATGACGTCGAAGCCCTGCCGCGCGCAGGAGGGGCAGGACACGACGCGGACTCCGCGGTTGCGGATGCCGAGGCTTTTGAGGATTTCAAAGCCCACGCGCACTTCCTCTTCCGGCTCGGCGGAGAGGGAGACGCGGATCGTGTCGCCGATCCCGAACCAGAGAAGCGAGCCGATGCCGATGGCGGACTTGACCGTCCCGCCGACGAAGCCGCCCGCTTCGGTGATGCCGAGGTGGAGGGGGCAGTCGACGGTTTCGGCAAGCTGTTGATAGGCGGCGACCGCGAGGAAGACGTCGGACGCCTTAACCGCGACCTTATATTCGCGGAAATCCTGATCCTCGAGCAGGCGGATATGGTCGAGCGCGCTTTCCACCAAAGCCTCGGGGCAGGGCTCGCCATATTTTTCTAGCAAATCCTTTTCGAGACTTCCGGCATTGACGCCAATGCGGATCGCGCAGCCATTGGCCTTGGCGGCGCGCACGACTTCGGCGACGCGCTGTTCGGACCCGATATTGCCGGGATTGATGCGAAGGCACGCGGCGCCCGCATCGGCGGCTTCAAGCGCGCGCTTATAATGGAAGTGGATGTCCGCGACGATCGGCACATTGGCGGCGCGCACAATTTGGCGAAGGGCTCCGGTCGATTCCTCGTCCGGACAGGAGACGCGGATGATGTCCGCGCCCGCTTCCTCGCAGCGGCGGATCTGGTCGATCGTCGCCTTCGCATCGGCGGTGAGCGTGTTGGTCATCGTCTGCACGGTGACGGGCGCGTCGCCCCCAACCGGAACGTTGCCGACCATGATCTGCCGCGATGGACGCCGCGCGATGTCGCGCCAGGGACGAATGGACATGGGCTCCATATAGAGGGTGGAGATTATAAGGGAAAGGCGCTCAGGCCCCGTTCTTGGACGGGCGGCCTCTTTTCCGCTGCTCGGGCGGGGCGACCTTGATGCCGCGCCGGGCGAGGGCATCGCGCAAAAGCACCTCAATCTCGGCATTCACGCTCCGGAAATCGGCCGCCGCTGCGCGTTCGAGCGCGTCCCAAAGGGACGGCTCGATGCGCAGCGGAAAGGCCTTTTTGGGAGGAGCGGGCATGACGCTTACTGATAGAGCGTGCCGGCGTTGACGACGGGCTGGGTGTCGCGTTCGGAGCAGAGCACGACCATGAGGTTGGACACCATCGCGGCCTTCCGCTCGTCGTCCAGATGCACGACATTCTTCGCCGACAATTGCTCAAGCGCCGTTTCAACCATGCTGACCGCCCCCTGCACCAGCTTTGCCCGCGCCGCGATCACGGCTTCGGCCTGCTGGCGCCGGAGCATCGCCTGGGCGATTTCCTGCGCATAGGCAAGGTGGGTGAGGCGGCATTCGTCGATGGTGATGCCGGCGACGGTGACGCGATCCTGAAGCTCGCCGCGCAATTCCTCGCTCACGACATCGGCATTGCCGCGCAGTGTCGTTTCAAGATGTTCAATGTCGTCATAGGGATAGCGCGCGCCGATCGCGCGGACGGCGCTTTCGATCTGGACGACGACGAACTTCTGATAGTCGTCGACGTCATACAGGGCCTGGGCGGTATCGGTGACGCGCCACACGACGTTGGATGCGATTTCGATCGGATTGCCGCGCAGGTCGTTCACCTTCAGCCGTTCCGAGGTGACGTTTTGGACGCGCGTCGAAATCTTGGTGCGCGTGAGCCAGGGCCAGAGCCAGCGGAGGCCCGTCGTCCGGTCCGTGCCCTTATAGTCACCGAACAGCAGGATCGCCGCCGCCTGATTGGGTTGCAGGAAATAGAAGCCGCACAGCACGAACAGGACGACGAAAGGCCCCACGATCACCGATCCGATCGGCCCTATGCCGGTATAATCATTGGCCAGCGCAACGATGCCTGTCGTCATCACCACCAGCCCGGCGAGCAGGACCAGCAGCATGATGTAGCCGCTATAGGTGCGGGCCGTCCGTTCGCTCGACAGGCGAAGGGTGCGGATATCGGACATGTCTTTTTCGGGGATGTTTGCCATCTCATTCCTCCTTAATAATGATATCATATTTATATCTTTGGATGTCTGCAAGAGGATTTGGGAGGAACCGCTGGCATGAGCGCCGCTTTCTGTTAATTCCTCTCGCACGGGAGGAGCCTGCCCCATGCGAAATCTGTTGATGATCGGAGCCTTGCTGATGTCCACCGCCGCCCAAGCCGCCGACTGGAAGCTCGTCATTCATGGCGGCGCCGGGACGATCGAGCGCGACAGGATCACGCCGGAGCAGGACAGGAATATCCGCGCCGCGCTCGACCGGTCGCTGGCGGCGGGTTCGGACATATTGGCGAAGGGCGGATCGGCGCTTGATGCGGTCGAGGCCGCTGTCCGCGTGCTGGAGGACGATCCCAATTTCAATGCGGGCCACGGCGCGGTCTACACTTATGAGGGCGGGCACGAACTCGATTCCTCGATCATGGACGGGCGTACGCGCGCAGCGGGCGCGGTGGCGGCGGTGACGACGGTCAAGAACCCGATCAGCCTTGCTCGCGCGGTGATGGAGGACGGCACCCATGTCATGCTCGGCGGCAAGGGCGCGGAGGAGTTTTCGCACGAGAAAGGGCTGGAGCAGGTCTCGAACGACTATTTCAACACGCCGGAACGCAAGCGCCAGCTCGATGAGCTGAAGGCTCGGAAGGTCGGCTATTATGATGTGGACCTGAAATACGGCACGGTCGGCGCGGTGGCGCTGGACAGCGCTGGCCATGTCGCGGCGGCGACCTCGACCGGCGGCCTTACGGGCAAACGCTGGGGCCGGATCGGCGATTCCCCGATCATCGGTTCTGGCACCTATGCCGACGACCGCGCCTGCGCGGTGTCCGCGACGGGGGCGGGCGAATATTTCATCCGGGAGGGCGTCGCGCATGAGATTTGCGCGCGGATGCGGTTCAAGGGCGAGAGCGCCAAGGTCGCGGCAGACGCGGTGATGGCCGAGGTGAAGTCGCTTGGCGGCACGGGCGGCGTGATCGTCGTGACGCCGAAGGGCGAGATGGATTATTCCTTCAACACACCGGGAATGTATCGCGGCAAGGCCAGCGCGGCCGGACGGTCGGTGGCGATCTTCGGAGACGAATAAGCTTAGCCCCTCCCCTCGATGGGGAGGGGTTGGGGAGGGGTGATGGTTGGCGTAGAGCGCGGACGTCCCCAGCATCACCCCCACCCAACCCTCCCCCATCGAGGGTGAGGGCTTTAGGGCTAAGGTAAAGGCCCCCCGTCATTGTCCTTTCATCATCCGCCGCTTAAGCGCGCTTCATGTTCCGCAAAATCCTGATTCTCGCCGCCCTTCTCCTCGCTCCGGCGCCCGCCATGGCCTGGTGGGAATATGGACATGAAACTGTTGCGCGCATCGCGTTCTTGAACGTGCGGCCCGAGACGCGGGCGAAGATCACGCAGCTCTTGAAGAAGCAGGGTCTGCTCGAAACGCCGACCTGCCCGGCGCGGACGATCGAGGAAGCGAGCGTGTGGCCGGATTGCGTGAAGCCGCTCGGCGAACGGTTCAGTTATGCCTCCTCCTGGCATTATCAGAATGTCGATGTCTGTAAGCCGTTCGACCAGAAATCGGCGTGCAAGGATGGCAATTGCGTGTCCGCGCAGATCGAGCGCAACGCCAAGCTGCTGGCCGATAAGACCGTGCCGGAGCGGGAGCGGGTGATGGCGCTGGCTTTCCTCGTCCACTTCGTCGGCGACCTTCACATGCCGCTTCATTCCGGCGACCGGGGCGACCTTGGCGGCAATCGGGTCAAGGCGGCTTATGGCCTGATCGAAGGGCGCACCAATTTGCACTCGGTGTGGGACGGCTATCTGCCCGAGCGGGCGGTGACGACGCCGCCCGCCGGTGCGGAAGGGCTGCTGTCCGGGACGACCGCCGAAACGCGCGCCGCCATGGCTGCCGGATCGGTCGAGGATTGGGCGCGGGAGAATTGGGCCGTCGCGCGCGAGCAGGCTTATGGCGTGAAAGGCGAGTCTTGCGATCCGGTATCAGAAGACCGAGTACGGATAGAGGAACCGGATGTTGCGCGCCTCACTCCGGTACTGCGCGATCAGGTGCTGAAAGGCGGCCTGCGCCTAGCCCGAATGCTGGGCGAGGCGCTGGCGTAAAGCCTTTCCGTTCGCCCTGAGTAGCCGCTGAGCTTGTCGAAGCGGCGTATCGAAGGGTCCCGTGGGAAGCGCTTCGATACGAGTCTTCGGCTTCGCTCAGCCTCTACTCAGCACGAACGGCTTTAGGCTTACTGCGGGATGACCGTCACGGCGCGGCGGTTCTGGGCCCAGGCGCTTTCGTCCGAGCCGACCGCGGCCGGGCGTTCCTTGCCCCAGCTGATCGTCGTCATGCGCGAAGCCGGGACGCCGCGAGACACGAGGTAGTTCTTCGCGGCATTGGCACGGCGGTCGCCAAGGCCGAGATTATATTCGCGCGTGCCGCGTTCGTCGGCATGGCCTTCGATCGTCACGGTGACGTTCGGATTGGCGAGGAGCCAAGCGGCCTGGCTGTCGAGAATGGCCTGATCTTCGGCATCGACCGTGTAGCTGTCGAGTTCGAAAAGAACGCGGTCCGACGTGACCTTCTGAAGGAAGTCGGCGCGCGATCCCGGAATGATCGCATTGCCCACATCGCCCCCGCCATTATTGGCGTTGGGATCGACCACCGTGCCGCCCGGTGGCGGGGGCAGATCCTTTGGCTTCTGGGCGCAGGCGCCGGTCAGCGCGATGGCGGCGACAACGGCGATCTTGAGGCCAATCTGCTTCATCATTTTCTCCTTCAACATTACGGGAGCAACGGCCCCCAGGCCGGATCCGATCCGTCGAGCGGCGTCGGGATCTGGCGTTCGTGGCTTCCGGTCAGATCGACCTGCCACACGGTGGATTTTCCGCTGCGGCCCTGGCTCGAGCGGAAAAACTGAATGATGCGGCCGTTGGGCGACCAGGTCGGCGCCTCGTCCTGCCAGCTGTTGGTAAGCAGGCGCTCGCCGCCGCCGGACGGGCTCATCACGCCGATGCGGAAATTGCCCGCCATCTTGGTGAACGCGATGAGGTCGCCGCGCGGGCTCCATTCCGGCGTCGCATAGCGGCCGCCGCCAAAGCTGATGCGGCGCTGGTCGGAGCCATCGGCGTTCATCACATAGAGCTGTTGGCCGCCCGAGCGATCGCTTTCGAAGACGATCTTTGTGCCGTCCGGCGAATAGCTGCCGCCCGTGTCGATGCCCGGCGTGTTGGTGAGCCGCACCGGCTGACCGCCATTGGCCGACACGCGATAGATGTCGGTATTGCCGTTCACCGACATGGAATAGAGGATCCACTTGCCGTCGGGCGAGAAGCGCGGCGCGAAAGTCTGGTTCGTGCTTTCCGTCACCACGCGCTGACGACCGCTGCCAATGTCATAGACATAGATGCGCGGACGCTTGTCGACGTAGCTCAAGTAAACGATCTGCTTGTAATCCGGCGAGAAGCGCGGGGTGAGAACGGTCGACTGGCCGTTGGTGAGGAAGCGGTGATTGGCGCCGTCGCTATCCATGATGGCGAGGCGCTTCACGCGATTATCCTTGGGCCCACTTTCGGCGATATAAGCGATGCGGCTGTCGAAGAACGGGCTTTCGCCGGACAGGCGCGAATAGACGGCGTCGGCGCATTTATGCGCGGCGCGGCGCCAGTCACGCGGCTCCACCACATAACCCTGCCGCGTCAGCTCCTTCTTGGCATAGACGTCGTAGAGGTAGCAGCCGACGGTGAGTGTGCCATTGGCATTGGCTTGGACGAAGCCCTGCACCAGCGCCTGCGAGCCCGTGCCGCCCCAATAGCCGAAATCGGGCGCGGTCACCTGCGGATAGCTGATCGCCGGAAGGCCGGCGGGCCCGCGCGGCGTGAAGATGCCGCTGTTACGCAAATCGCTCGCGACGATCTCCGCCACCTGCCGCCCGAGCGCGCCGGTCTCGCCCGCCTGCGTCGAAACCGAGGCCGGGGTCGGCATGTAGGGGACGGCGATCGGCATGGGGGCGGAAATGCCGCCCTCGACATCGACGACGAGTTCTTCGGACTCAGCGGGCGCCTGCGCTTGGGGCTGCTGGACGGGCGCCGGAACCTGCGCGCCTGCGGCCGCCGCGCCGATCAGGGCCAAAGCGGTGAGAGGAAGCATGGGGGCCGAGATTTTCATAATCATCCTCAAATCAAGAAGGCTTGTACCGCAGGGTGAAATTGCTCCAGCCCCTGGGGACATCGTAAAGTTCGTCCGGAAGGCCACGCAAGGGCGAGCAGCCAACGAAGGCCGCGATGGCGAGTTCTTCCACCCGTTTCTCATAACGCCGGTTCTGGTCGTCCACGCCGCTCGTTCCCGTGCTCACGGGGCGGGCCGCGAGCGAGCCATCCCGATTGAGGCGCAGCTTGATCGTGACCGTAATCCGTTCGGCGCCCGGCCCCGGCGTTCCCTGCCGGTCGGCGCAGGGCTGAACCTGCCTTTTAATAAGCGATCCAATGCTCGACGCCGCTTGCGCGCTCATTACCGCGCCGGTCGCCTTGTTGGATTTGGACTTGGTATCGTCGCCAAGGCCTTTGAGGAAATCGCTGCCGAGGCGCGAGCCCTTCGTCTTCTCCGCCTTGCCCTTGCCGCTATTGGCCTTGGCATTGCTGGTCGCGGCCTTGGGCAGGGCCTTGGGCGGCGCGGGTTTCGTCGCCGTCTTGGACGGGGCGGGTTCTGACTTCGCTTTGGGAAGGGCTTTAGGCTGTACCGTGGGCGTCGGCTCTGGCGGCGCCTCGATCGCCTTGGGCGCCGCTTCCTCGGGCGATCCGGTTTCCGGCGCGATGCTCGCCATCGGCGCTTCGGTCGCAGGATCGGGCGCGGCGGATTGAAGGCCGACCTCATCGACGAAGGAAACGTCCATCGGCGGATTCATCGTCGGCAGCACAACGGCATTGGCAAGGCCGAGGGTCAGCACGGCGAGCAGGGCGCCATGCCCTACCACCGCAATACCAAGCCCGGTTGCCTCCGCGCGATCCATCAGGGGGTTTCGCTCCCCTGCGTGCTGACCAGGGCAACCTTGCGCAGGCCGACCTGGTTGAGTTCGCCCATCACCTGCATGACGCGGCCGTAATCGAGGCTGCTGTCGGCGCGCAGGAAGATGCGCGGGCCACCTTCTTCGGTCGCCGACTGAGCGATGGTGCCGAGGCGGGTGGCGAGCTGGCTGGGGTCAACCTGCTCATCGCCAATGAAGACGCCGCCGGTGGAATCGAGCGTGATCTGAACCGGCTCCTGCTCCTGATCCAATGCGCCCGCCTTGCTTTCGGGAAGGTCGACCGGAACGCCGGTGACGAGCAAAGGCGCCGTCACCATGAAGATGATGAGCAGAACCAGCATGACGTCGACGAGCGGCGTCACGTTGATCTCCGCCATCGCGGTGCGACGGCCCCGACGGCCGGGCCCTGCGATCGGTCCCATGGCCATTAGACCCCCCCTCCGCCACAAATCCGTTCGGGCTGAGCCTGTCGAAGCCCTGCACTTTCTTCCGCTTCGGTGCCCAGAAAGAGCAGCCCTTCGACAGGCTCAGGGCGAACGGTGAGGGTGGAGGGCATGATCACCTTTCCGTCTCCAGCTCACGGGACAAGGTGCCGTGAAAACCGTCGGCGAAACGCAGCAACCGCGCCTCGATCCGGTTGATGCCATGTGTCATGCGATTATAGGCGATGACGGCGGGGATGGCCGCGAACAGGCCGATTGCGGTGGCGAACAAAGCCTCCGCAATGCCCGGTGCCACGACCGCGAGGCTCGTGTTATTCGCGCCCGCAATGTCGGTGAAGCTGCGCATGATCCCCCACACCGTGCCGAACAGGCCGACGAAGGGCGCGACCGATCCGATCGTCGCGAGAATGTTGAGGCGGTCGGCGAGCCGGTCCACTTCCTCGCCCGCCGCGCTGTGCATCGCGCTCATCAGCCGGGCACGCGTGCCGTCCTTGTCGACGCGCGGGCCCTTAGTTGAGCGACGCCATTCGGTGATGCCGGCGGAAAAGACCTTGGCGGCGGGCAAATCCTCAGCCCCCCGCTTTTCGTGAAAGCGGTCGATATCTTCGACGCCCCAGAAATCCTTCTCGAACCGCTCATTGTCGCGATTGATCCGGCGCAGCTTCATCGTGTGGCCGATGATGATCGCCCAGGTCCAGATGCTGGCCAAAGTGAGGCCGATCATCACGGTCTTCACGACGAGGTCCGCCTGCATGAACAACGCAACCGGCGACATATGCGCCGCCATATCAACCGCCACTATTCTTCCCCTCTCAACCGTTCGAATGTTTCAACCCATGCGCGCGGCTGGCGTTTCGGACGGCCCTCCGGACTTAGGAACGCAGCCGTCACATTCGCTTCCGCCAGCAATTCATCGCCGCGCATGACCCTTTGATGAATGACGCAGCTTGCCGCGCGTACCTCCCGCACCTCGCTCAGGATACGCAAATTGTCGTCGAGTTTGGCGGGGCTCCGATATTTGATATGAGCTTCAGCCACCGCATAGACGCCCTCGCCACTATCGAGCGCCGCGCGTTGATCGATGCCGACGCAGCGTAGCATGTCGGATCGCGCACGCTCCATGAAGCGCAGATAATTGGCGTAATAGACGATGCCTGCGGTGTCCGTATCCTCGAAATAGACGCGCAAGGCAAAGTGGTGGGTCTTGCCCACGAAGGCGCCCTGATAGGGCGTCGCCAGATCTTTCTCGTTCATGCCCACCTCCGGCAAACCTCTTACCCATGGGGGGATGCGCTCAAAGACGCTAGCGGTGAACCGTTGCTCTTAAGAGTCGAATAGACCGGATTGACCGCTGCTCGGCGGCGGTGTGATACCGAGATGCGTCCATGCCCGGCCATTGAGGCAGCGCCCCCGCGCGGTGCGCGCGACAAGGCCGAGCTGGATCAGATAGGGTTCGATCACTTCCTCGATCGTGTCGCGCGGTTCGGACAGGCCCGCCGCCAGCGTTTCGACGCCGACCGGGCCGCCTTTGTAAATGTCGGCGATCATGTGCAGGTAGCGCCGATCCATCGCATCGAGGCCAAGCGCGTCCACCTCCATCCGGTTGAGCGACGCGTCGGCAACCTTCGCATCGACGGTCGCAGCGCCGGCCGCCTGTGCGAAATCGCGGACGCGGCGGAGCAGGCGTCCGGCGATGCGCGGCGTGCCGCGCGAACGGCGGGCGACTTCGGTGGCGCCATCTCCCGCAATAGCGAGGCCGAGCAGGCCGGCGGCGCGGCGCACGACCTTTTCCAATTCCTCGACCGTGTAGAAATTGAGCCGCACCGGAATACCGAAGCGGTCGCGAAGCGGCGTGGTGAGCAGCCCCTGCCGCGTCGTCGCGCCCACCAGGGTAAATTTGGGAAGATCGATCCTCACAGAGCGGGCGGACGGCCCCTCGCCGATCATCAGATCGAGCGCGCGATCCTCCATCGCTGGATAAAGCACCTCCTCGACCGCCGGATTGAGCCGGTGAATCTCGTCAATGAAGAGAACGTCGCCATCTTCCAGATTGGTGAGGAGGGCCGCGAGATCGCCGGATTTGGCGATGACCGGCCCGGACGTCGCCCGGAAGCCCACGCCCATCTCCCGCGCGATGATCTGCGCGA
Organism: Allosphingosinicella vermicomposti; assembly: GCF_003012815.1. GTDB lineage: Bacteria > Pseudomonadota > Alphaproteobacteria > Sphingomonadales > Sphingomonadaceae > Allosphingosinicella > Allosphingosinicella vermicomposti. The sequence goes on from NZ_PXYJ01000003.1 coordinate 421,124, forward strand.
GCGTCGTCTTGCCGAGACCCGGCGGACCGAAGAAGAGCACATGGTCGAGCGCATCGCCGCGTGCGCGGGCGGCATCGATGAACACGCGAAGGTTCTCCCGCGCCGCCTGCTGCCCGACAAAATCGTCGAGCGTCTTTGGACGCAGCGCCGCATCCACGTCCTCGGGACGACGCTCGCCGGTGATGATGCGGTCGGGTTCAGTCATGCTCACGCTTCTCGACTTCGCTCGAAGCGAACGGTGGAGAGAGGGAGCTTAGCCTTTCGTGTCGAGCGAAGTCGAGACACGTTCATCGCGCAGATTTCTTGAGAGCCACGCGGACCAGCGCGTCGAAGCTCGCATCGGCCCCAAGCTCCACCTCCGCCTGCGCCACTGCCACCGAGGCATCGGCAGGACGGAAGCCCAGGTTAAGCAAAGCGGAAACGGCATCGGCGGAATGATTTCCGGCGGGCACAATCGACACCGGGCTTCCCCCAGACCCGAGGACCACGCCGCCGGCTTTGTCCTTCAGTTCGTTGACGATGCGTTGGGCAAGCTTGGGCCCCACACCTTGTGCCCGCGCGACCATCGCCTTGTCGCCGCTCGCGATGGCGCGGTGGAGTTCATCGCCAGTGAGCGCCGACAATATGCCGAGCGCGACGCGAGAGCCGACACCCTGCACCGAGGTGAGCAATCGAAACCAGTCCCGTTCCTCGCTCGTCGCGAAGCCGATCAGGCGGATATCGTCCTGCGACACCTGCATTTCGGTGTGGACCGTCACATCGTTGCCGATCGCGCCGAGAGCGGAGATCGTTCGGGAGGAGGCGAGGACGAGATAGCCGACGCCGTTCACGTCGATCACCGCATGATCGGCGGAGAAACTATCCAGCAGGCCACGCAATTTGGCGATCATGCGGCATGTCCCTTAAGCGCCCGGTTGCTGGCGAGGAGGTGCGCGTGGGTGATCGCGACCGCAAGCGCGTCCGCCGCATCCGCGCCAGCGATTTTCGCGCCGGGAAGGAGCATCGATACCATGGCGTGAACCTGTTGCTTGGCAGCGGCGCCCGTGCCGACCACCGCTTTCTTGACCAGCCGCGCGGCATATTCGCCCACCGCGATGCCGTTCTGGGCCGCGCACAGCAAAACGACGCCCCGCGCCTGCCCGAGCTTTAGCGTCGATTGCGGGTTTTCGTTGACGAACACTTCCTCGACCGCGGCGGCGGCGGGGCGATATTGGGCGAGCACGTCACCAAGCTCCCCTGCGAGCTTCACCAGCCGCTCCGGCAGGGCGCGCGATGCATCGGTGCGGATCTGGCCGTTCGCGATATGGCTGAGGCGATTGCCCTCGGCCGCAATCACGCCCCAGCCGGTGCAGCCAAGGCCCGGATCGAGACCGATCAGGATCAGCCCAGTATCTCCATCACCGCGTCGGAGACTTCGTAATTGCCCCAGACGGTCTGGACGTCGTCGTCGTCGTCGAGGGCGTCGATGAGTTTCAGCAGGGTTCCGGCTTCCGCTTCGCCCACCTCGACCGGCGTTTGCGGGCGCCAGGCGAGCTTGGTGCTTTCAGCTTCGCCCAGGGGCTGTTCGAGCGCCTTGGCGACTTCGTGGAGGTTTTCCTGCGCGGTCCAGATTTCGTGGCCTTCCTCGGTCGAGGACACGTCTTCCGCGCCCGCTTCGATCGCGGCTTCGAACACGGCGTCGGCATCGCCCGCCGAGGCTGGGTAGGAGATGAGGCCGAGGCGGTCGAAGCCGTGGCTCACCGAACCGCTAGCGCCCAGATTGCCGCCATTTTTCGAGAAAATGGTGCGGACATTGGTGGCGGTGCGGTTGCGATTGTCGGTCAGCGCTTCAACGATCAGGGACACGCCGCCCGGGCCGAATCCTTCGTAGCGGATTTCCTCATAATTATCGCCATCGCCGGTTGAGGATTTATCGATCGCGCGCTGGATATTGTCCTTCGGCATCGACTGGGCCTTGGCCGCCTGAATCGCGGCGCGCAGGCGCGGGTTCATGTCCGGATCGGGCGTCCCCATCTTCGCCGCGACGGTGATTTCGCGGCTGAGCTTGGAAAACATGGCCGAGCGCTTCTTATCCTGAGCGCCCTTCCGGTGCATGATATTTTTGAATTTACTATGGCCTGCCATTGGCGTCCCTTGTGTCTCAGCCGAGCTTCACGGCGGTGCCGGAAACCGTCACCATCAGCATCGAGCCCTGATTACCCAGCACTTCATAATCGATATCGACGCCCACCACCGCATCCGCGCCGAGCCGTTTGGCCTCGGCCTCAAGTTCGGCAAACGCCTCCTGCCGAGCATCGCGAAGGGTGCTTTCATAGGCGCCCGCGCGGCCGCCCACGATGTCGCGGATGCCGGCGAACAGATCCTTGAAGATGTTCGCGCCGACGATAACTTCGCCGGTGACGACGCCAAGATAGGCGGTCGCCGGACGGCCTTCGACGGACGTGGTGGTCGTGATGATCATCGTTCGTTTTTCCCTCTTAGTCGAGGCCGAGCGCCTGCCGGTAGGTTTCGAGCAAGGCGTCGGCTTCCTGACGGACGTGGTTTTCCATCTTGCGGAGCCGCACTATGGCACGCATCGTCTTGGTGTCATAGCCGAAACAACCCCTGCTCGAAACGTGACATGACTGCACCCCGACCTCTTCAGCGAAGGTTATCCATAGGAGGGACCCGCCGCCCGTGGAGCGCGCCACCCACGCTGGCGTAGCGGGCGGCGGGAGGTACCTGTGGGTAACCTTCCTGCTCGGTTTCGACGGTTTTCCTCGATAAGCTGCGCAGCTATCCCATCTCGAATTTCAAGGCAAACAGAAAGCCCCTGATGGAAAGGGGCTTCCAGCCAACCGGACCGGACCCCGCCCTATCACTTGCGCAATTATTAACCTTCATCTCATACAGTGGTAGAATGAGCGAGTGGCACGAGAGTGGGTGCGATGAACTGGGCGAACTCGGCGCTGGTCCATATCATGTCGTTCAGCGCGTCCCCCTTGCGAAGGGTTTAGGCATCTGCCCGGTCCTATTTGTTGAAGATGCGCGGGGAATGGTGGCGATCCACCGAGGCGCTCTCAAGTGGGCCCGCTCTCGATTCTTGGAACGCAATCAGAAAGGGGTAGTCGACGATCTCCGAATATTGGGCCGACTGCACGACTTTCGGCGGATCGCATGGCGTGATGACCCGCTGCCCACTGACGATCGGTCCACCTTTATCGGAAGCTATCTGGACGCCCGGTATCATGGAACTACGAGCAACCCAGCGTGGCGCGCCCTTGCCTGGCAGCCCGTCAGCTACACCAGCGTTCGAGCCGAATTCCGCAGCATCGCCCGGTATCTTGAGTTTCTGTATAAGACCGACGCGTGGGCCGACGAGGGCTTCCTAACCCGCGATATCGCTGAGCTATTCTATAACCAGATCAAAGTTGCTTCCTCTGCTACGAACAGTGGCTTCTTCAGTCACTTAGCGGCGAGCCGCGCCCGCTGGAACGCACTTTACGGCACCGGTTATGCAATGCCGGACCTCGGCGTCCGAGATGAAGCGGGCACGGGCTCCACGCTTTCTCTCGACCGAACTATCGAGCTGACGGAAGCTGAGTTGATCATCGAGAAAGAGCCGAATCCGGTTTACCGAGCGATCTGGACCCTGGGCGCTTTCGGTGGCCCTCGAATTTCCGAAATGCTCCACATGTGGCAGTGCGATGTGCTTCCAGCCTCGACGTTCGAGCACCTAACGGGCGCTAATCGAGGCCAGCTTTTTGTCGTGATCGCCCATCCCTCAGAGTCGACGTATACAGGGGATTTCTCCCGAAAAGGTCCGACGCGCCTTCGCTATCTACATGACAAGTATGGCCTTAGGCCGCGCAACCACCAACATGGCTATAGGAAAGTTGGGTGGAAGAATCCGCTGATGATGGACCGCAAAATGCTGTTTTCCGAAGTTTTCTGGTCCGACTATCGACAGGCCCATGCGTTTGCGGAATGTTATGCTGAGCTTCGACACTTCCATTCAAAGCACAACACAAGCCGCTATCATCCTTACTTATTCGTGAATCTCAACAGAGGGTCCGGATTTGGTGAGCCCATCGCTTATACAAAAGCGCGAGAAGCCTTCGTCCGGGCGTGTACGCGAGTAGGGCTGGAACCTTCAATTTCAGGACGTCGAATCCATGGCCTCCGTCATGCTTACAAGCGACAGCTTGATGATCTGGAACTGCCGAAGCAATTCATTCAGATTGCGCTGCGCCATCGATCAGAAGCGAGCCAAGAAGACTATGGCAAAACGGCGAGAGCGGTTCATGAGCTTCTAAGTAAAAAGACATCTTGGGAGGCCAAATTGTGATTGTAGTACCTGCAATCGACGGCAAGCTGGAAGCATATAACAATGATCCCGACGTCCATCTGAACATCGGTGCGACAGCGGCCATCACGGCCCTCCCAACCATGCATCAATTGCGGCAACACTGGTCTGCGTTCCTCGACGAGTTGCGGGAGGGGCTTCTTTCACTATGGTCGATGCCCCACAGCGAAGTTGTAAAACGCTATGGGCTCCTAGGCTATAACAAGGGCAGCAATGTCCTGCGAGGCGACAATGCGTGGGGCCTCATGCCTAAAGCGCAGACGGAGAGCAAAGGCCTTACTCGAATTCGTCAAGGCGCAACGCTTCGGGCGATCGTGGACGCTGGCCTGTTAAGTGAGCGCGAGTGCGGCACCTCGAAATTCAGAGGCCCCGAGGGATCTGCCAATTACCTCAATAACCTCCCTTTCAAAGACCAGCAGGGCTTCTTCGCCGCGCTTTTATATCCAGGATGTAATTTCGACGAGGTCATCCGCCTCAATCAGAGCGCGCAGTTCGGCCAGGCAGAAATCGAAGAACTGTTACTTGAGCACACATCGGCAGAAGCCGCCCTACAAGAAATCGCAGAGAGCGCGGCCGCCAACGCAGAAGTTGGGTTGGGCGCCGGCCGCCAAGCAGAAGGCCGCCGGTACGCGGCTATGTGGTTCGCAGCTTATCTTGCTCGTGAAGGTGTTTGGCTTCTGCCTTTAGATTACTGCAGTTGCGTGGTCGACGCCTTCCCTGTGTGGATGAGGCCGATACAGATGAGGATTTCATTTCCGAAATCCATGTGGGCGTTCTGCGATGGGCTGTTGCTTGACTATTTAGCCAACGAGAAAGGGAAGTCGAATGGGGCCTTGGTCGTAGGCATCGCGACCGAGCTTGCTTGGTCTTCGGATATCTGGAGAGCCGGCGGCCTACGCGCTGGCCCTCTCATCGGGTACAAGCGCCTTTGTCTAACTAAGGACCTGAAGTCCGGCGAACACCGATCGTGGGCGGTAAACCGAATATGGGATGCTCAACGGGAGCATTTCAACGTTGCGCCGAACGTCCACCTAGATAGCCATGCGTTCGTACTAGGAAAACGGCTTGTCAAAAAAGGCAGACCTTTCGACTGGGTTCGCCACCCAAACACCAAGAATCTCGCGACCTACACGAGGATTTACGGAGATACTGTAGACCGCTTCCCCGAATGGATGCTGGATTGGGCCAAGCAACTTGAAGAGCTTCTTCCGCTCTTTCAAGTGGAAGGAGTAGAGTCAAAGGTCGCTTCACTCGATATTTGGCTTCTCTATCTGGCTGGGATCAACAATCCACCTAAATCTCTCAAGGAGGTGGCACGGCATCACATTAACTCTGGCGGGGCCCCTAACCTATTCTGTTTTCGTAAGTTCCTGATTGAAAATTACACCACGGGAAGTCGCAGCAGCGCTGGTTCTGCGATCAGTACATTGCAACAGGCCTGGGCCCTGGCGTCCCTGAAGGAGGGTTACCAGACAGAACTCACTAACCCCATAGCCTTAACGGATACGCCGTTCGAAACGAGGGTGCGCAATGCACGCACCTCTAGATCCGCTATGAATACGCAAGTGGCCGAGATTATTGCCGCTGAAAACATCCGGGATGGCATGGCATTCGCCAAAAGCCTGGGCACCAAACATAAACATTGCTGGCGCGATATCCGGAACCCCGAAACCGGCATGATGGAGAGCGTCTTTTTCCCGGGTGCCCCCACTGCCATCCACCTTATTCTTCATACGGGCATGAGAGGGCTTCAGGCGCGATGGTTGGACAGTGGCGAAGGTGATGAAGAAGTTATCGATTTCGAACGTAAGTCGTACGTCCCTAATCCGAACACCATTGCCACAAAAGGTCGGCAACAAGGCTTCTTCCGCCTCTGTGACCTAATGGGAGCGACGCGCTCCAAGGAAATCGGAATGTGGGTCAACTCAGGGAAGAGCGGCCCCCATGAGGTACCTTGGGTCCACGAGGACGTCATAGAACCGGTGAGGGAGCTGATCGCTTTCCAATCAAAATGGAATCCCCTCAGTGCGCCGGTCAAAATCGAACGCGATCCTGGCTTCGAGTCGGCCTACCGAAAAGCGAAGGGGGACTCGTATCCACTACTTAGAGATCCCATCAACCAACTTGGTCATCCGATAACAATCGAGCGTATCCGCTCGTACTGGAGGTCACTGCTCGAACGCTGCCAGCCGCTCGTAGATCGCGCGCTCGGCTACCATTATCCCCTGCTAGACGCCGAGGGAAAGCCGCGCTTCGACATCCACAGCCTGCGCGTACTCGTGGTAACAACCCTGCTAGACAATGGTGTCCCGGTATCTGTCGTGCAGATGCTTGTAGGGCATAAGTCCCCCATAATGACGTGGTATTATCATGATGTAACCAACCACAAGGTTCATAGCGCTCTTCAATCCTTGATGGAGCGCAGAAAGGCGGGACTTAAAGAAGACGAGCTGATCTCGGACGATGAACATGTTCTGCTGGTCGCCGAGAGTGTCACATTGCGATCGGAAGAAGACTTCGCGGGTGCTGAGCTGCTCCAGCAACATCGCGAAAGCCGCAATGCGGTAGACGTGTTCTCCCATGGTATTTGCCCGGGAGGCAGCTGTGAAACGGGTGGCAAGAGCTACCTAACAGGCAGATACAAGCCGGTATGGCGACCCAGAGCGTGTTCAGGGTGTCGGTACCGCATTACAGGCCCGACGTTCCTCAACGGCTTGGTTCAAAGAGCAAACACGCTCATGTGGGAAATTAAGAGTTCGATGCAAAAGGAGGCCGAACTCAATCGACAAATTGAAGAGGAGGAGGACGCCGGCAAGCCCGTTCGACACCTTCGCGGCGCCGTAGAGAGCGAGCTATTGCTGCGAGATCAACTGTTCGAAGAATGGTGCCTTGAACTTCGCACAATCAAGTTAGCCGAGGCAAAACTGCGAGCGGGCGCGCAGTCTCATGTCAAAGACAATCTCCCGACGATCGCTGACGATATTGATATGGCTGCTGTCAGCACCGGGTTCCGAGAAGTGCATCAATTTGAGTTGGCTCAGCGCATCGTACAGGATGCTGACGTTGTCCAAGGACAAGTTGATCTTCCGTCCGAGGCAACCCTATACCGCGACAATGCTCTGTACCGCATTGCGCACGCAAACAATGCGTCACACTATTTCTACTCCCTTGATCCCCACTTAGCGAGAAAAGCGCTCAACAGATTTGGCGAACTCCTTATCTCACACTCGACCTCGCCCGATAAGCTTCAGGCGATATTGGACGGCTCGCTGCTTTTGAAAGAAATCCCGGAACTCGAGCGAGTCTTGGAAACGGTACTGGATAACAACGCCGGATCACCCCAAATCGAAAGCCGTGCAGCATGAAGGCTACTATGGGCCGCACTCGCATCGACTACCTGAACTTTCTGCGTGACCACGAGAAAGCTGCAACAGATGCCAGGCTCACCGCGGTTCTCCAGCAATCTGTGGACGAGGCGAACGCGTTCGAGCGAAACCTTTCGCCGCTCGCCTCTTTGGCCCGCTTGGTCGAGGCCTGCGATGCGATCGAGAGCGGCGAGGCAGCAGCGCTTGCGCGTCGGCTCCGATCCCACGAGGAAAAGCTGCGCCCGGGTCGCCATCGCGTCACGTCACCTGCGATCGATGCCTACATTCGGCTTCGGGAATTACAGGATCAGCGGAAGGGCGTTCTGGAGACAGAGTGGACGGGCCCTAGAGAAGAAACCATCCGCCGGACTCCGTACTTGAACAGATACTTCCGGGCCCGACAAGAAGCCCGCGACTCCAAGCCGAAGCCGAGTTCAACATCGAAGAGCCGCCGCATCGAAGAGATTATCGGCGGCATCCCCACGCCGGAAGGCAAGCAGGATATGCGCTTCTTCATCGATGAAGGTTTGGTGGCCCAGAAGAAGCTTCGCATCTTGCAGAAGGCAATCGAATTGCACCTCCCCGGATTGGACATCGATGAACTGCTGTCCAATCCTGTTCCCCGTGTGGAGTCGAAAGACAAAAGAGAGTGCAACGGGGATGACAGACAAGATTTGGTGAGGCTACGGAATAAGCTTCAGGACAGCGACGCTCTCCGCCACTTCGGCCTCACGAATGACGGCTCAAGAGTTAAGACGCTGCACACAGGCGCGCACTTCATTGACAAGTCCGAATATGCCGCATTGATGCGGATCCTCAACTCAATATAAGTTCTTTGATTTCGTTACTGAGCATCGCGTTTCGGCCTTCTTGCAAAGCCCATCTTATTAGCAACAATGTGGATCACGCGAGACAACCACTACGTCCTGCAGCATTTTGGCGCCATCCCCACGGCCCGACCAAGCGGACCTCCATCCAGTACTCTCGCAAGTTCTACGGGTCAGCTAATGTCGCCTTGTCCCCACAAATCTAATCTGGACATTTACGCCGAATTAACGTCGTTTGGTCGACGAGGCGGTGCAATCTAACACCACCGTCGGGCAAGCTGATCGATAGGGGGGGCGACTGGAGATGAGGGGCGTGGTGTCAAAGTCAACGCTGCTCGCCCATGCCCGTTCGGCTGCCAAACACCTGGCCGAACCTGACCAGACCGCGCAGGCGCGGGTCGACGCGTGCCTCGATCTGCTTTCTGACGTCGGCGCCGACGAACGCCTCAATGGATTCCGACGGGCCCTACACGCGTTGCCAATGGACGAAAGGCACTACTGGGTCGGAACGCTCTACACCCTGATGCTGCCTAACAAGGTGCGGCGCTCCCAGGCGACATACTTTACGCCGCCCGCCGTGGCCGACGCGGTCGTCGATATGGCGATAGGGGCCGGTTTCGACCTCGACAAGGACGACGTATTGGACCCCGCCGCCGGCGGCGCCGCATTCCTGTCTACGCTTGCCGGGCGCATGTCGATCGCAGAACTGCCCCCGCGCGAGGTTGCGCACCGCCTCAACGGGATCGAGATCGATGAGGGCCTCGCGGCGCTTTCCCGCCGTCTAATCGCCGAGCGGCTCGGCGTGCCTCTGCCGCGCGAGGTGATCGTGACGGGGGACGCCCTGCGCTATCCGATCCCCGAGTCATACGGACTGGTCATCGCGAATCCCCCATACGGCCGGATGTCGCTCGACGACGTCCACGGCCACGCCTGGAAGCGCGTCGCGCACAGCGGACACGTCAACAAATACGCGCTGTTCACCGAGCTGTGCTTCCGCCACGCCAAGCCAGGCGGCGTCGTCGCGCTCGTCATCCCATCGAGCTTTCGGGCGGGTCCGCTCTACGACCGCATGCGCGCATTCATCCGCTCGCAGGGCGTGGTCCTGAACATCGCCTCGATCGCCGGCCGCGACGGCGTGTTCGTCGACGTGGCGCAGGACATCAGCGTCTTGGTCGCGCGCAAAGGCAAGCCGCACCCCCGCGGAGCGATGGTGTCGTTCCCGATCGTGGGAAACACGGCGATGACCAAGGAGGCGGTCGAACAGTCGTTGCCGCAGGAAGCCGGCGACGCCTGGCCGCTGCCCGCAGCGGACCCGCGCGACATCGGCGGTGCGACGCTCGCCGACTATGGGGTCGCGGCGCGCGCCGGCTATTTCGTCTGGAACCGAGAGAAGGACCGGCTGGTCGACAAGCTGGAGCGTCGTCAGCGCGGCTATCCGCTCATCTGGGCCAAGAACGTGCGCCTGAACGAGGACTGCAGGCCGGCCGGCAAGAAGAACAGGAAGACCGACTTCGTCACCTTCGACTACGACAGCACCGCAATCATTAAGACCGCCGCGGCCGTCATGCAGCGGACGACCAACGACAAGCAGCCACGTCGCCTTGTGGCCGCGATGGTCGATCCGGCGGTCGTCGAGAAATGGGGCGGGTTTGTGACCGAGAACCACACGATCGTCCTCACTGCGGACGATCCGGATAAATTGCGGATCGCGATCGCCCTCCTCAACACCGCCGCCGTCGATCAGCGCTACCGGCGGGTGTCCGGCACCGCTGCCGTTTCTGTCACCCTCCTGCGCCAGCTCGACCTACCGACGCCGGCCGCATTCGCCTCGGCGCTCGCCGACACGGATGGCGACGCCGAAGCCGCGGCTCTGGCCGCCTACCGTCAACCCGAGCTGGCTGACGCCTGATGGCCGGCAGCCGACCCTACCACCGCCCGCCGGGCGCGACCCAGCAGGACCGGGACCAGGCGCGGAAGGCGATGCTCGACCGACGCCAGGCGCTCACCGCCAAGCTGGCCGAAGCGGCGGCGAGGCGGGCGGCCAACGCCGTTGCGCCGCCCCCGTGCGAGCCGGAGCTGCCGTCGCGGGACGTCGAAGGCTATATGGCTGCCATCGCGTCCCAACCGCTCCATCGGCTCGGTGAAGCTGAGGTGGCAGAGCTAACGCCGACCTATGCGACGCTGGTCCGGTCGGCCGCCGAGATCGCCGGTCGGGGTGACGTCAGAGTCGTGATGCCATGGCCACCTTCGAAGGTGTCGCCATCGGCGATCGTCTCGCTGCTCGCGATCGGCGCGATCGGCAGTGCGGCCCGTGCCAGCGTGCGGGTGCAGGGCATCGACATCGTCAGCAGGGAACGTGCCGACGAGGTGCGAGCGATGGTGTTCCCATACGCGCGAAGCTCTCATGCCCAGGCGAGGCAGGTACAGGTCGATCGACACGACTTGGGCCGGACCAACTTTGAGCACGTCGCCCGGTATCTCGGCAGCGGCGGTGATGCGGCGAAGGACCTGCACCAAGTCCTGGCGCGTGTCCGCAGACTGAGCGGCCGCGCGTCCGACGGACGCGACTACGCCGAGTTCGAGCACCCCATCCTCGACGAGATCATCCCCCACGGTCCGGCGCGCGGCGACCGCCCCGCCAACAGCTCCGTCTTGTGGCGCACGCGCACCAAGACCGACATCGGCCGGCAGACGCGATCGGGCGAGGCCGACGATCCCGCTAAGGCCGCATACTACATGTTCACAGTCCGGCGTGACGACCGGCTCGGCGTCGAGCTGCGCGCAATTGAGCGCCCGCTCGACCTGCTCATCCTCGACCTATCTCGAAACGGGCGTGACCGTCTCGGTTGGGACTGGGTGCGCCGAGCCGGGGAGATGGCCACGTGCATGCGCGAAATCCACCCCTCTGCTGGTATCCTCGCCGTCGTCGACGACCCCTGGTCGTATCGCGCGGTCCGCTTCGACGTGCTCGGAACTAAGCAGCCCGGTAAGAAGGGCAAGGTCATCCCCGCGCCGGGCAGCGTCATCTACTGCCCGACCACCGGTATTCTCCAGGACGTGGGCCAGCGCACGCCGCCGTTCGAGGGCGCCTCCTCCATCGCGGTCGATGGGTTCTACGGCGACGTCGACAGCAACATCGAGCACCTGCGCGAACTCGCCAACCGCCTAGCCGATATGGGGGATCCCGCCGGCGCCGCGACCGCTCGCAACCTGATGGGGACCGTCCGCCGGTCGGCGAGCCTACCCGGCTCGATCGCCGAACTAAGCCGCTTCATCGAGCGCGAGACGTCGGCCGCCATCGCCGACGACCGCCTCGCAACATACCGCGCGACCGCCGACATCAGCACTTTGACCGACCCCACCAGCCTCGCGAGCCAGGCCGATGCCGAGAAGGGAGTGGCGGCTGAAACCAGGGCCGTGATGCGAACGCTCGAGCAGGCGACGCCGATGGCAACGCTGATCGAGGATGCCATGCAGCCCGCGCTGCGGTCGAGCTCCCGCTCCGTCTTCGTGTTCCGATCCGACATGATCGCCGAGTTCGCCGTGGACAGGCTGGGACCGTCGCACCCCAAGCTCGCCGAGCGGATCGAAAGCGGCGTAATACGCTTTGGCGGCGCACGCGCGCTCGACATCGTCGCCGACGCGCCCCCTTCCGCTCGCAACCAGTTCAAGCGCGCCATCTTCGTCGCGCCCACGACGTCGACGATACTGGCCACGCTGGCGGAACCCTGGCTACCCGAGCAGGTGGTGTTCCTAGCCGATGCAGATACGCTGGCGTTCGCCGCCCGCGACGCCTCCCGCCTCGCCGACGAGATCGGCGTCGACGCGCTTGCGGCGCGGCTGCGGACGTTCGCCCAGAAGGCAAACAGCCGCGTAGCGGGGATCGGCCGCCACACGGTGCAGCTGGATGCCGAGGCGCCGTCCGAGGACGTCGAGTTCCCGACCGGTTCGGTGGTCGACCTCACCGGCGGTGGCCGGGGCGAACGCCGGCTCGTCGAAATAAAGCTCGGCAACGGGCAACGCGTTATCGCCCGATCGTCAACCGGCATGGTTCTGCGGGATGACGGCGCGGCGACGACCACCTTCGTAGAGCGACCCGCGTCACAGATCAAACGTGGCGATGAGGTCTGCGTGATCGGCGCTGGGTTCATCGAACGTGCCCGGTCGCTCGTGAACATCCGCGCAACCGCGGCCGAGGAGATCCGCGAATATCACAGTCAGGTGGCGAAGCGGTTCGCCGCGATACCCGAGGAATCCACTAGTGGACGGCTCCGAGTTTTGGTGGCGCGGATGGGCCAGCCGGCCGTACCTATCGAGCGCGCCAGATACTGGATCGATCTGCGGGACGAGATCGACAAGCCGCTCCACGAGGTCGTACCGCATGCCCCGCAGGACCGGGACACCTTCATGCGGTTCACTGAGGCGCTCGGGATCGGACAGAAGCTGGCCGAGAGCTTTTGGCTTTGGGCCGTAGTCGCCCAGCGTTCCCACCGGATGCGCGCGGGGAACGTCTTCCACGACGCCTTCCGTGGCATCCTCACTGATCCCCATGCGGCGCTCGCTAGCAACCGCGACCGCAGCGCCGACATCAGGGCGCTTCGCGCAATGGCCGAGGAACACGTCGCGACCGTAGCCGACACACGGAGTATCGAGGCATTATGAAGGGTCTGTCGCACGCGAAGCTTTCTGGGATCGACGTCGAGCTCAAGGAAGCGGTCTGTGATGCGCTGGTGAACGCGCTCGTCGAACGCGTGAGCGGCACCGACGAGCGAGGGCGGACGATCTACGGCGGTTCGCCCCGACGCGGAATATTCGCCGGCCAGCTGCTCCCGCGCTTCGACGTCAGCGGCGCCCTCGACGAGACCACCGACATCCGCATCGCGGCGATCGGGATGGACTTCGTGGTGGGTGCGAACGGCTCCGCCACCATCCACGCGACGCCCCGGTTCTCCGCATACGTGCGAGTCATCCCGCAGTGGTGCGACCTGACTGGCGGCGGTGGCCAGCTCGATTTCGACTTCAAGCTGCAGAAGGGGATCCAGCAGCAGATCGACGCTGCGATCCGCGCCGACCGGGCGACCGCCCTAAAGGCCGCCAACCTCGATCGGCCCGACTGGAAGGCGATGGACGAGACGCGCCGGTCGAAGGTCCGTGCGGAGCGCGCCAAAATCCTCGCCGACGTGCGCGTCAAGGCCTACGCTGCATTCGGGATCAAGCTGCTTTCGGGCGTGCCCGACGAACCTGCCCTGACGGCAGAGCCCCCGGCGGGGAACGGGGACGACACCGGGGACTCCACGGAACAGCCGGCGCCGATCTCACGCCTCATCCGCGAAGGCCGGGACCTGCCGCTGACGCTCGTGGATCCCGCGCCGATACCGGGCAAGTGGCGGCGGCTCGACCTCTCCCTCCCGACCTTTGAGTTCGATAGCGCAATGGGGTCGCCGGCCCTCGCCGCCGCGCTCGTAACCTACAATTCCAGCCTCGCCGCGGCGGTGGCGGCCCAGCTCGAGGCTTGGGCTGCCGGCGAAGGTGCCGCCGAGGCATGGCGAGACGTCAACGTCTCACCCGGCGACACGCTGGACGAGGCCCGGTGGAATGCGGCCGTCGCGGCGCTAGCCGCCAGGCCCATCGACCGTACGCGCGTCGTCCCCGATCTCTCCCGCATCGCCCTCAAGGTCGAGCGCCAAGTCGACTTCCTAGACCCCACGCGGCTGTCGCTGCGGGTCGTCCTCGATAACCAGTCACTCGAGCCCACGCCGCAGGACGCGCGCGGTCGCTGCAACACCGTCTTCGGCGCCGGGCTGACACTCGCCCTTCCCACTGCAGCGCACCGGCCGCTCCGGCTCGATAGGGTCGAGCCCTCCTACCGATTCCGCGACCACCTCGACTATCCGGCGATCGGGCTCAACTGCGGGGTCGAAGCGATCGAAGCCGGGGACCAACTCACCCTGGGCACCACCGCCGCCCCTCGCTTTGCGCAGCCGCGCATCGTTGCCCGAAATATCGACCTCCCCTTTCAGTTTGCGATCCTCAAGGATCGGTCTTTCGACGCGAAACGACTGCTCGAGCTGCCGCGCGCATACAGCGAATGGATTGATGGCCAGGAGAAGCGGCTGCGCGACACCGTCGCGGCGGGCCTGACACCCGACGATGCGGCGGCCGAGAAGGCACGTCTGGGGAAGGACATCGCCGCCCAGCGCGCCGAGGCGCGTTACATCGAGCGCGGCGTCGAGATCCTGATCGCGTCGAAGAAGGCCAGCGACCAGTTGGCCGGCAACCCGCCGGACGACCGGGACGACCTCGCGCGACGCGCCGCGCCCTGGATGGCATGGACGCTCACCAACGAGACCTTCGCGCTGCGCGATGCGCACGACACGAGCCGAGGCTGGCGCCTATTCCAGATGGCGTTCGTGCTCGCCCACATCCCAGTGTTTGCATCCCGCATGGCCGAGTGGCGCGAATTCCACGACGCCATGCTCGACGAGGACGGCGTGAGCCTGCTCTACTTCCCGACCGGCGGGGGCAAGTCGGAGGCGTTCTACGGCACGCTGCTGTTCGCCATGTTCCTGGACCGCCTGCGCGGCAAGGACCGCGGGGTCACCGCCATGATCCGCTATCCCCTGCGGCTCCTGACCCTCCAACAGGCGCAGCGCCTGCTCAAGCTGGTCGTGCGCGCCGAAATGGTGCGCCGTCGCCAGAACGTCGGCGGGTGGCCGTTCGAGATGGGCTTCTGGGTGGGAAGCCAGAACACACCAAACCACTACGGCGCGTTCCGCGCGGAGATCCCGCTCGCAAGCGATGCCGACTTCCCCGACGATAGCGCGCTAGACGGTGAGACGGGCGATGAGGACCAGCGCGCCCGCGGACGTCGATACGCGGAGGCGCGCGAGGCCTTCGACAAAATCCCGGAGTGCCCGGTGTGCGGCGAGCCGACGGGTCTGCGTCGCGACGAGAAAGAAGGCCCGACCGGGCGGCGCGCGACCATCGTGTGCTTCAATGACAAGTGCGCGTGGAATCGCGAGCACGGCCGACGTCAGTCCCTCCCGTTCCTGCTGACCGACGACGCCATCTACGCCCGCGCACCGGCGATAGTGCTCGGCACCGTCGACAAGCTGGCCATGCTAGGCCAGCACACCGGCACGGTTGCCAAGGTGCTCGGCATGTTTGGTCTTGCCCGCCGCGTTGACAGATGGGGAAATCTCTCCACGCCGCGGAGCGACGAGGACTTACGCCGCGACCCGGCCGACGACAACAGCTCGAACGTCCACCCCGCATACGCGGGCGGGAAGCGGGTCTTCCACGATCCGTTCCCGTCGCTGATCATCCAAGACGAGGCACACCTTCTGGAGGAGAGCCTTGGGACGTTCAGCGGCCTGTTCGACACGCTACTCGACACGGCGTTCGAGGAGATCGCCGACATGGGCGGTGACGGACTGGCCATCGCCCGGCGGTGGACCGGCGACGGCTGGGGCGCCCCCCGGATGCCGAAGGTCATCGCGGCGACCGCCACGATCTCGGCACCCGAACGCCAGCTCGAGACGCTTTACCAACGGCACCCGCTGCGCTTCCCCTATCCGGGTCCGGACCTGTACCACTCGTTCTTCGCCGAGCCAGCACCGCCGCCGGCCGCGAACCCCGAGCGGGTCGAGCTGGCGAAGCGGCTACCGTTCGCGCAGGCGCCCGAGCAGACCGCGCCGTGGATGCGCCTCTACGTGTCGCTGATGACGAACGACGCAACGCACACGGTCACGACAGTCGGGCTGCTGGCGGCGTTCCACGGCATCGTCACGGCGCTGTGGGACGGCATGCTCGCCGAAGACCGCCGCGCCGCGACGATCGCGTTGATCCGGGCGGCGGTGTCGCCCGGCCGTGCGGGGGACTGGCACCGAGCGGCGATCGACCGTGCCGTCGCGGACGGCCGCCAGGACGAGGTCATGGCGCTGGTGGACCTGCACCGGATCGCGCTCGCATATGTGACCAACAAGAAGGGCGGCGATCAGATCATTGACGCCCTCAGCGCCGCGGTCGAGCAACAGCACCGTCGCCTCGGCCGCGAGAACTCGCCTTTCGCCAGCCGCCTGATCTCGGGCGGCATCGACATGAAGGACATTCAACGCGTGATGGAGGAGGCCGAGGCCTCGTTCGACGGCAAGGACTATCCCGACGTCAGTGCGACCGTCCGGAACATCGTGGCGACCTCCGCGATCAGCCACGGCGTCGACGTCGACCGCTTCAACAGCATGTTCTTCGCGGGCCTACCGTCCGACATCGCCGAATACATCCAGGCGTCCAGCCGCGTCGGCCGCACCCACGTGGGGTTTGTGATGCTGCTGCCGACGCCACAGAACCGGCGCGACCGATACGTCGTCGAGACGCACGATATCTTTCACCGCTTCCTGGAGCGGATGATCGCGCCTCCCGCCGTCGAGCGCTGGGCGGAGAACGCGATTAAGCGCGCGATGGCGTCGTATGTGCAGGCGTGGACGATGCTGCGCGAGGCCCGCGAGTTCATCAGGCAGGAGGACGCTAAGAAGCCGGACGTCCTCCAGATGGACCAGATCAGCCGCCTCGCGTCGCTCGCGCGCCTCAACCACGTCGCCCTGTGCGAGGCGATCGGCAACTTCATGTTGAGGGCCAGCGGCTACACCGGGAAGGGCGCGTCAAAGCTCGGCGCGCCGCACTACGACGACTTCTACCGCGCCCTCGTCGAGAAGCAGGTCGACGTATTCGTGCGCAGCATCGCGAGCCGAGGCACCACCTCGAGCCTGCGGGAATATTGGGACGACTTCCCGGCGTTCCAGAAGCCGATGACGTCGCTGCGCGACGTCGATGAGGCCGGCTACATCGTCGCTGCCGCTCGCGATCCCCTCGCGCGCAGCCGATCGACCGATATCGACCGGGGACAGTTGGCCGAGGTCATGCGCGCCATCAGGACTCAGCGGGGCACCGCCTCGGAATTGGATGCCGACGGAGGGAGCGATGGCTGAGGTGAAGGGCGGCACCAAGGACTGGCGCAGCGGCGGCGGTGGGCGTAGGCCGTCCGCGTTCGGCGGCGGGCGCAACGAGCCCGATCGCCTCGAACCGCCCACGATGTCGCGTTCGCGCGTGCAGCTGGCCAGCTCGTATGCGCCCGGCGTGCTCATGACGTGGGAAGGCGGGAAGGGAATCTGCCGGACGGTCCCGCTCGCAAACGACATTACCAAAGAACTCAGGCCTACGACGATCGAGCTGATCTATGAGAACTTGCGCGACTTCGTGACCAACTGGCGCGAACGCGCGATGAAGGCGGTCCCCGACGCCCTGCCCGAACTGGTGCTCGATGCCCCGTTCCTCAACTCCCGCACCGGCGAGGCGAACGTCGAACGGTCCGACTTCCAGATGACCGGACCGGACCGCGTGGGATACGTCCCGTATCCGCTGCTCTACCGGTGCGGCGTCTGTGGATCGGTCCGCGAATACGAGAGCGTCGCCGACCAATATAGGCAGCCGCTCCCGAAGAAGTGCCACGGTCACGACGCGCGCTGGACCCAGGTCGACGTCGTATACGCGCACTGGTCGGGCGACATCCAGCCGCTCAGCCCGTTCAACTTCAACTATGACGCGCAGAGCGGCGAGGTGCGCCAGATCAGAATGTGCACCTGCGGGTCGAACCACTTCAAGCTGTTGAACTCCGCGCCGGTCTTCTCGGAATGGAAGTACGTCTGCGA
The DNA here is from genome assembly GCF_003012815.1 of Allosphingosinicella vermicomposti. Lineage (GTDB taxonomy): Bacteria > Pseudomonadota > Alphaproteobacteria > Sphingomonadales > Sphingomonadaceae > Allosphingosinicella > Allosphingosinicella vermicomposti. Next base: position 439,368 of record NZ_PXYJ01000003.1, read on the forward strand.
GGACTGCGGCAATTCGCGCACGCTAAAAAAGGCCGATCCCGACGTGCTCGCCCGTCTGCAGGCCGAGCAGCTCGCCGGGGGCCGGACCTTCCAGTTCGTCGAGGTCGACATGCTGCCGGTATCATACCGGGCAAACTCCACCTTCTACCCCCAGCGCACCAGCTTCATCGAGTTCCAGGACAGTTCGGTCGTCGACCTGATGACGCCGCAGCGGACCGGCGGGCTTACCGCGAAACTCGCGCAGATCCATAACATTCCGTTCGATGAACCAACCGACGACGAGATCAGGGAAAGACTCGAGGTGTCTCCGGCCCATGCGGGGGAATGGGACGATTACCTCGGCTTCATGGCCATGGCTCAACGCGCGGACGAGAGCGGGCGGCTCGATCGCGCCCGCAACTACCGGGACCAGGCGACCGAATTGCGCGAGGGCTGGTTCGCGACCGGCATCGTCGACCGAGGTCGCCTCGGCAGCCCAGGCGTGCTGCGCGCGATCGCGCTGCGCGAGGAATGGACCCGTCGCTACGACCCGATCCGGCTGACCGTCCAGCACGACGCCTTCACCCGCGAGCACATTGACGAGGCCATGGCGCGGCACGCCGCCGTCGATGTGATGGACCCCGACATCACGCTGACCGACGTCGTGAACGATCCCGAGAGGAGGGCGCGCTACCAGGCGTCAACCGGCAACCTGCTCGCCCACCTGGGCGTCGAGCGCCTTGTCGTTGTGCGGGGGCTGCCGATCTGCGAGTTCAGCTTCGGCTATTCCCGCGTCTCCTCGACCCCGGTCTACAAGCGAGAATACCAGGGTCAGAGCATCGACATGCCGGTGCGCCTGAAGGCCTTTGACCAACTTCCCATCCAGGGGACGAAGCGGCCGATCTACGTCACGCAGCAGCGGAACGAGGCGCTCTACTTCAAGCTCGACGAGGCGCGCGTCATCCGCTGGCTGAAGGCCAACGGGGTCAGCAACGTGCCCGACGAGGCGCTGGGGCGCGCGTTCCTCGAGCGCTATGAGGACTTTGGCCCTTTTCTCGAGATTTTCAAGGACCGCGAGGGGACGGGCGGCTACCCGAGGACCATCCCGGCGTACGTCTATCTCCTCCTCCACACGCTGTCGCACCAGATGATGCATTCGCTCGCGGACACGTCGGGCGTCGATCGCGACGCGATCGGCGAGCACATCTTCCCGGCTGACCTCGCCTTCGTGATCTATCGCAAGGGGATGACGCCGGACCTCGGCAACATATCCGCGATGTGGCGCAATCATTCCGACGAGTTCCTCCGCCGGGCGATCGACCCGCGGACGCTGCGGTGCGGCTCGGGCAGCCTGTGCGACGCGCGCGGTGGAGCTTGCCCTGCCTGCGTCATGGTGTCGGAGGTGAGTTGCATCGCGTCAAACCTTCTCCTGTCGCGCGCCGTGCTCAGGGGCGGGCGGGGACCAGAATGGGAACCCAGGTCGGCCCCCGACCTCGTCGGCTTCCTCGATCCCGCAGTCGCCGGGTGACACGCGAGGTCCTGATCTCGCCGAAGGCGACGGCCAGGCTGGTGGTCACGATGCCTCCCGAGCCAAGCAGGCTCGCGACCGCATTGGCTAAAGACATCGCGAGTGACTACGTCACCCTCACGCCCACAACCGATGCGTTCCGTCACATCGCCTCGCTGGCCCGCGAGCGGCTCACGATCATGGTCCCATACATCGACTCGGTCGGCTCAGACTGGGCGGCGGAGATGTTCGAAGGCACGATCGCGGCCGAACGCACGCTTGTGATCAGGGACGCGGCGCAGCTCGGCAGGTGCGGCAGCCCGGGACGGCGTCTGGAGCGCGCTGCGACGCGGATCATCGCCTATGGCGGGGCCGACATCAGCCAGGAGACCTTCCACGCCAAGATCGTACTGGCTGACGGTGTCGCCGCATACGTCGGGTCGGCAAACCTGCTGAGGCGCTCGAAGATGGCGAACCTCGAGTGCGGGATGCTTGTCGAGGGGCCAGCGGTGCAGGCCGTGAAGGTATTGCTGGACGCCGTCATCTCGGCGGCCTGAGTCTCGACTGCCGCTAAATCCGGTGATCACCACCTTCTGAGCGAACGGCTGGCTTCAATTGGTTAGCAACCGACACAACGACCGATGTGGGAGCGCAAATTTGGTCATCCCTTGCGGCGGGCTCAATCGTCCGAGCACGGCGTGATGAGCGGCAGGTTGTGGCCGGCAGCAGACGGTCTGTTGCTGGCCGGCGCCCGAGGAAAGCGGACGATCCCCCCTTGGTTTCGATCGACTTACGTCGCCTCGATTATGCATCAGCCGAACTCACGATCATCAATAGATCATCATGACGACCTGCTGCTAACTGTTATTCCGGCGCCGCGCAGACGGGCCCCTACCAGTGCAGTCTGTCTTCCCATGTGTAAAGGCACCTTGACGCCCCATGTTTTAGCCATGTAAAGGTACCTTCACATTGATGGAGGATCACTTGGCACAAGGTTTCGCAATCAAGCGCTATAATCGCGCTGTCGTTCTTCTCAGCATCGCCTACGTGGTTCTGTTGATCTCGGCTCTGGTCGTCATAAAGCGAGCGGGCCTCACCGGTCCTCTGGCGTATGCATTGGCCATTCTCCCGGCACTCCCGATCATCGGTATGTTCGCGGCGATCGGACTCTACCTCGTCCGGGAGAGCGATGAGTATCTGCGATTGCTCAGGGTCCGGCAGGCGCTCGTCGCGAGCGGCTTTGCGCTCAGCATCGCCACCGCTTGGGGCTTCCTCGAAGCCTTCGACCTTGCCCCGCATATCGAGGCATACTGGATCGCAGTGATCTGGTTCGCAGGTCTCGGCGTCGGCTCATGCGTCAACGTGGCCTTGGCCGCGAGGCAGCAGTGAAGAACCGGCTCAAGTCACTGCGAGCCGAACGCGGCTGGAGCCAGGTCGATCTTGCCGAGCGGCTAGAAGTCTCCCGCCAGAGCGTGATCGCGATTGAGACCGGCCGTTACGATCCATCCCTCCCTCTCGCCTTCAAGATCGCAGAGCTGTTCGACCTCGCGATCGAAGAGGTCTTCACCAGTCCTTCAAAGGAAAGCTGATCCCATGTCCCTATCGTCCGCCAGCCGGATGCTGCTCGCCAGCGCCGCCATTCTCATCGCCGCCGCTCCGTTTTCCACCCTTTCCGCGCAGCCCACAACCGAAGCGGGAACCGCTTTCCGTCAGATGGATCACATCTCGGTCGAAATGCTCGGGAGTGAAGGGCCGCCGGTCATCTTCATCCCCGGCCTCTCCAGCCCACGCGATGCCTGGCACGGCGTCGCACCGGACCTCGCCCGGACCCACCGCGTCTATCTCGTCCAAGTGAATGGGTTCGGGGGCGATGATCCCCGTTCCAATCTGCGCTCCGGCATCCTCGGCGGCATCGTGGATGATATGCGTCGGCTCATTCAAGACCAGCGTCTCGACAGCCCCGCGATCGTTGGCCATTCGATGGGCGGGCTAGTCGGCTTGATGAGCCGAGTTGCGCCTGCACCAGGTACATCGGCATTGCCGAACTCTCCGTAGAGGCTAATGCCTGCAACGGGTCGTAACCGGACACAAACCCTGGAGCGCGACGATCGTCCGCTTTCCTCACGCGCCGCCCAGAAACAGTTCGTCTGCTCTCGGCCAGAACATTCCGCTCGGCTGGGGCACTTTGCGGTCGTTCGTGAGCTAGGTCGTGATGCGTGGAAATGACGTAGTGCCGGACATGGCCGACCTATATGCGGTCACGACCCATTGCGGACATTAGGGCTGCCGCCGTAACACGGGTCCATGGAGCGGTATGGCGCACGAGAAAGGCTTTATGCGGCTGCTCTGTCCGGCCTCGCAGGTTATGTCGATGCAGTCGGTTTCGTGCAGTCGAAGGGCTTCTTTGTATCCTTCATGAGCGGAAACTCGACGCGTCTAGGCGTCGGGATCTTCGGATCGACGGCGGATGCACTAGCTGCCGCAGGTCTACTCGTCGCTTTTGTCATAGGAGTGACCGGCGGCTCGCTACTAGGAAGATCGAGCGGAGGGAATCGGGCGCCAGCTGTTCTTATCGCCGTAGCAACCCTGTTGTCCGCGGCCGCTGGCATCGCAAGATTCAACTACTTGCCTGCCTGCTTCGCGCTTACTGCAGTTGCGATGGGCGCAATGAACGCGACCTTAGAGCATCAAGGGCGGGTTCGTGTTGGCCTGACGTACATGACCGGCAGCGTCGTTAAGGTCGGGCAGGCACTCGCAGACCGGTTGACCGGAGGCGGCGGCGCCTGGTTCCCGCCGCTGCTCCTATGGAGCGGCTTCGTCGGTGGGGCTGTAGCGGGCGCGATTGCCACCTCAAGGCTTGGCCTGGATGCCTTCTGGATTGGCAGCGCCGCTGCGTTAACGCTCGCAGTAGTCGGGCGGACTATTTCAGTGTCGCTTGCCGAGCAGAACTAGCTTCCCCCACTCCGGCGTCGGCAGAGGCGAAAAACGAGCGCTGAGCGACGCCACGGAGCCACATCATCGAAGTGGCCGGCTATGGTCCTGGTATGCCGACCACCAGCTTGAGGCTTGGCGATTTTCTCGCCATCTATTGAGATGAGCTGGTGTCTTTAAGTCTCGCTAACGTCTCGTCCACTGCGCGGCTGGCGGCGGTCACCGCTCCAGCCAGATACCCCGGATCGGATGCGCTGGTTTCGCTCCCGGCCAGCACCAGCCGGTCGCGCCACAAACCCTGGTGCGTCGCCGCAGCGGGTGAAGCCAGACTAAGAAATAACGCCACGCACTTTCGTTGATGCAAGTCAGACGCGCGACCTTTTAGCACTATGCGGAAAATCCCTTCATGCCATAAGCCACTTTGCTGGTTTGCTGCTGGCAATGGGGGATCAAGAATGTGGGCTGAATTCAAGGAAAAGACCTACGAGACGTACTTTCTCGCCGAGGTCGCCCGCCTGACAAATATCCTCTATTCGCCGGATCAGACCGACGAAGGAGAGCTCGGTTTTGATGGGTCGTTCTTATTGTTGCTACCTTCTTGGCGGATGGTGTTCCCTTATGTGCGCTTTCGGCGTTGGCGGCACCTGACTGGCATTTCGGCCTCAGAAATTGATGATTTCGGCGCGGAACTGAACAATCATCTCCCACCGTTTCGGCTCAACCTGTTCGCCCAATATAAGCGGCCCGAATGGATGCATCGGAGCAATGCGACTGAATGGGCGAGTTGGACTGCGCCTTACTTCCGCTATACTATCGAAGCGAAGCAGCAGGGGTTGCTCGAAAAGATCGCTAAAGCCGCCAATGGCCGCGCAGCTGTCGTCTATGCGGCGGCGGCATTTCGCCGCAACAGCGAGCTGTTCCGTCACGCCGAGGCCGGCACCGTCGTGCGTAACAGCAACATTTCGAGCGTGGAAATGCTGAACGGACATGACCGTTTCACCTATACTGGGCCGGGCTCCTACGGCATCGCCCACTCCGAGCCTGAAAACATTGAAAGCCCGTCGCTCGGCAACATTCTTGCTAGCATGGAGGGTAATGAGGCTCTGCCATTTACCAAGCATATAAACCTCACCGCCGAGTTCATCGAGAGCGCGATGGGCGATGATCGTGAGGCGCGCGACGTTTGGGAGGCATCGCGGCGCGCCATCCTCGGCGGCGATTTCACCGAAGTCTATCCGAGCGGACGCGACAACTGGATCGAAGCGATCATCTCGATTGCGGCTTTCACGCAGGCGTTCAACGTGCGGGTTTCGGCTGTCGGGTAGAAGCTTCGCGTTGCACTGACGTGGTGAGACGAGGGCCTTGTTTGTAGGCGCATGTGAGAGCAGCTTTAGGGTGCGGTTATGACGGACGAAGTGACTGAAACAGAGGACGATCCCGACGAGTACTACGTCATCCCTGGGGAGGCGATCCAATACTTGCCCGCCGAATGGCGCGAGCAGCTCCAGGCGATGGCTGACGATGGTCGCGCCATTCTCAAATCGGTTGATAGTGAGCTGTCGCAGCTCTCCCGGCTGTCCTTCGCGTCCATCAACCTCGTAACGTTGAAGCACGTCATCAAACTCGCGGAGAAGACCGGCTCTGAATGGTCGCTGCCTAAGGGACCGGCACCAGAGGAATTGAAGCGTCTCAGCTAGTTGGGAAGCCAGCCAGCTACCCCAGATCAGGTTACCCCTCCGCATCGCTCAGATGCGCGGAGAATGGTGCCTCGACAAATTAGGAGCAGCTGTCTGGCCCAACGCACTTTCTAGCTCTTGCATCTTGCGGGCACCTGCTCAGGATCGTTCCAGATCAGACAAGGGAATCGCTATGGCTACGAAGTCCCAATCCTATGGAAAGGCTTCTCTGCGCTGGCAGCCGGCGACGGACGGAGGATTTGAAGGGGCCGTGATCATCGCCGGTAAGCGCGGTGAGATACTCCACGATGAGAATGAACACCGACTCCTCGCCAGACTGCGCAATGAAGCTGGCAAGCTTGAGCCCAATTACATCGGCATAGAGGGAGCTATCGGCCGTTTCCTCGAATTCATGCCTGGCGGCTTGAGAGGCGAACGCAGCGTCTCGGAAGAGCGCGATTACAAACTCGCCGCCAGCCGGGAGCTCAACTCCGTGTTGCCGCTCGAGCAGGCGCTCGAAGCCACAGAAAAAGATGCGGCTGCGGTGCGCAGGGCGCGTGTGTGGCTTAACATTCTGTCCCCCTACGAAACGATGCACATGAAGACCGTCCTTGAGAAGCCCGAGGGCCCGGCATTCCTGCGCGGCGCTGCGAGGTTTGCGTCGGGAGAATACTCCGCTGGCGCTCAAGCTATGGAGGCGTCGTTGAGAAAGTATGGCAATCAGAGCTGGCCGAAGGCAACCTACCTTGGATATCTATGGCGGCCGGCACAGAACATGTTCTGCAAGCCAACCGTCACGCAGGATTTTGCGCAGCGGATTGGCCATGAATTCCAGCACGTATATAAACCCAACATCGACGGGCAAGTCTACCACTCGCTGATGGATCTCGCCGACCGAACGCTGGAAGCGACCCGCCACCTAGGTGCCGAAGACTATATTGACGTTCAGAGCTTTATCTACGTGGTCGGTGGTTACACCGAGAAGGATCGCCCCGATCCGTGACGGTAGCCTATCTTAAAAGATCCGATCGCGACATCCACAGGTTGCATCTGCCAGCCGGCGCCCCCTCCTTGACGACCACAGCGACGGTAGGATCTGGCCGTACGCGGAATGTCCGGTTTGGCAGCCGCATCGGAAGAACGGACCATCGTCCCCATTCGCGGCCTTAGGCCCGCTTCCGCCTATTGCTGACATCCGATTGATGTAGCTTAGCTCTATGATCGGATGGGTCTACCAAGATGACTTGCCACAGGGAAAGCATGGCACTGCCATACGTCGTCCAATTACAGAGTCGCCGAGGAGTCAGAAGGTGAGTGTAGCATTTCGCCGTGACAGTGATGAGGAGCATAAGGAGCCTCGGTTCGAAATCCCGATCCCTGTGGGTCCCAATCTCGTTACGCCTCGCGGCCTGAAGCAGATCGAAGCGCGGGTACTCGAACTTGAAGCGCAGGTCGCCGCCGAAGAACAGGATGAAGCGAAGCTGGAGGAGGCGAAACGCGATATGCGTTATTGGCGAACCCGCCTTGCCACCGCGCAACTCGCACCCCAGGCATCCCAGGACGAAATAGGTTTTGGTTCAAGGGTTCGCTTCCGCCACAACGATCATGTCCGCGAAATCGCGATCGTGGGCGATGATGAAGCTGACCCGTCGACAGGACGCATTGCTTTCTCCGCGCCGTTGGCGCGCGCGATGATGGGGGCGGGCGTCGGAGAGCATGTTGATTTCGCCGGCAAGGCCGAGGCGATCGAAATCCTTGAGATCGCCAGATACGATTGAGGCACAGGCTTTAACCAACCGCGCCGCAACTCGCCGACGAGTGGCAAAAATTCCCTTTGGAAGCGAGGGCGTGCGGAGTTAGTCGGCGGCGTGACCGCGGCGGGAGAGCCAGGCATTCATCTGGGCGATCTCTTGCTGCTGAGCCTTGACGACATCCTCGGCGAGCGCGCGGACTTCCGGGTCACGCCCATGCGCGAGCGCAACGCGCGCCATTGCGACGGCACCCTCATGGTGCGGGATCATCCCGCGCATGAAATCGACATCGGCATCGCCAGTCTGCGGCACGTTCATCGCTGCCATCATCTGGTGATGCGCTGCTTGGTAGGCGGCCGTCGAGGGACTAACCTCTCCTGACGGAGAGGCTTCGACGCTATGCGTAGGTGGGTTCACGGCGTGGATCCCTCCCGTTGCGAGGCCAAGGGCGGCCAGTGTCATCCACACGGCCATGGCGATCATCATGAGGTTCTCAGTGAGCGAGATGAAACCGAGCGGTACGTTGCTCGCACCGCCGACACACGCGCATTTCAGGTCGCGCTTGTCGATGTAGACAGCCTTGAAGACGGAAACAGCGCCGACCGTTCCGATGAAGAGGGCGACCGGGACCGACAGCCAGGTGAGCGCGCCGGCCACCATCAGCACGCCGGTCACCCCCTCCGCGAACGGGTAGATGTAGCTGTACGGCACCCACCTTTTCGCGAGCAGATCGTAGTTCAGGAACATCGTTGCGAAGCTCTCGACATTCTGCAGCTTCAGCAGCGCCAGCACGATCATCGAGAAGCCGATGAACCACTCAGCTGCCAACAAGGTGAAGACGGTGCCGGTGACGGCGTAGCTCGCCGCAAGCGCTGTCAACGCGGTCATCGAGAACAAAGCGATGACGGGCCGGTAGCTCGTCGCGTTTGGATCCGCGACACGCTTGCCGAGGAAGCGGCGCAGATCGTCGTGACCGCCGATGCGCTGACCGTCGATAAAGACCTGAGGCGTGGTCGCCACATCATGCTGCGCCTTGAAGGCGTCGGTTTCTTCCCGCGTGGTGAGGTGATGATCCTCGACCTCATACCCAGCCCGCTTCAACAAGTGCATGGCTTTCAAACCATAGGGGCAAGTGTGGTTCGGCATCACCATGCGGTAGATGACCGCTTTCTTGGCGCCTGCCGGATGGGTGTTCATGTCCGACATTTCACGTCTCCTTGTGATCTCGTCGGACCTCATATAGGTTCCGTACCATGGTACAGAGTCAAGGCCCTGAATCACTGACAATCGGGCAACTTGCCGCTGGCGGGAACGTGGGCGTCGAAACGATCCGCTTCTACCAGCGCAAAGGCCTTCTCGATACGCCAACGCGTGAAAGCGGGATTAGGCGCTACGGTTCCGAGGACCTCCGCCGGTTGCGGTTCATCAGGCAGGCGCAGGCCGCTGGTTTCACGCTGGAGGAAATCCGGGAGCTTCTGGAGCTGGATGCAGGCGAAGATCGAAGCCGCGCGCGCGAGCTTGCGCGACGCCGCATTCAAGCCCTGGATGCGAAGATTGCGGAGTTCAACCGAGCCCGCGATGCGCTCCAGAGGCTGGCAACAGAATGTGGAGCGGGAGGTAAGGGCCCCTGTCCCATTCTCGCGTCGTTCGACGTGTGAGCCGCCGCCCGGTCAGGCCGAATACAGCCGGACCATTGATCGCGTCCAAGTCAGCTTAAACGCGCGAGTGTGGCCTTCCGTACCAATTCAGACAGGCTCTTAGCCTGCATCTTCATCATGACATTGGCGCGATAGACCTCGACCGTGCGGGCACTGATTCCGAGATCGTAGGCGATGACCTTGTTCGCGGCGCCGGCGACGAGGCCGTCCATCACTTCCCGCTCACGCGGAGAAAGCTGCGATATGCGCTCGGCAATCTGATCCCGCTCCGCCTGGGCGGCCTGTTTGCCGGCCTGCTGTGCGAGCGCGGCGCGAATAGCGGAGAGCATTGCGGTGTCGTCGAACGGCTTTTCGATGAAATCGGCGACGCCAGCCTTCATTGCCTGGATGGCGAGCGGAACATCGGCGTGGCCGGTCATGACGATCACCGGCACGCTTGCGCCGCGCTTCTTCAACTCGCCGACCAGTTCCACCCCATTCATGCCCGGCATGCGGACGTCGGTGACGACGCAGGCGTCGCCAAGCGGCGGACTGGCGTCGAGAAAGCCATCGGCCGACGCGAAGGACCGCACGTTCAGCCCCGCACAATCGATCAGAAACTCCAGCGAATGACGCACGCCTTCATCGTCGTCGATGACGTAGACGATTGGTTCAGCCACCATCGAACACCTCCTCCGTTCCCACGCGCTGCAAGGTAAAACCGAACAACGCACCGCCCTGCTCGTTTTGCGCCGCCCAGATGCGCCCGCCATGCGCTTCCACGATGGTGCGAGAGATGGACAGGCCGACCCCCATACCTGTCGGCTTGGTCGTGATGAAGGGCTGGAACAGGTGATCGGCGATCTCAGGGCTGATCCCAGGACCAGTATCTAAAACCGTGACCACCGCCATGTCGTCGGCCGGCGTCACGCGGATGTCGAGGATGCGGTGGGAGGCGGAAGAAGCCGACATCGAGTCGACGGCGTTACGGACGAGATTGACGACCACCTGCTGGATCTGCACCCGATCGACAAGGACGAGATCGACGTCCGGATCGAAGGCATATTGGACGCGGATGCCATGTTCCTTGGCGCCGACCAGGGCGAGCGCGCTCGCTTCCTCGATGAGCTTCGGCAGGCTTTCGACGCTCCGTTCCGTCTCGCCGCGCGCAACGAAATCGCGCAGGCGGCGGATGATATCCCCGGCCCGTAACGCCTCGTCGCCCGCGCGCGATACGGCTTCGGCCACGCGGTCGTGCGGCACTTCGTCGCGGGCGAGCAGCATGCGGCTGCCCTTCAGGTAGTTGGCAATCGCCGACAGGGGCTGATTGAGTTCGTGCGCGAGGGCCGAGGCCATTTCGCCGAGCGCCGTCAGTCGGGAAACGTGGAGGAGTTCGGTCTGCAACTCCTGCAGCCTGGTCTCGGTCTGCTGGCGTTCGGTGAGGTCGCGGACGAAGCCAGTAAAATATGGCGCCCCCTCCATCCGCATCTCGCCGACCGACAATTCCATCGGAAAAGTCGATCCATCGCGCCGCTCGCCAACGACGACGCGGCCGGTACCAATGATGCGCCGTTCGCCGGTGCGGTAATAGCGCTCGAGATAGCCATCATGCGCTTCCCGGTAAGGTGAGGGCATCAGCATATTGACGTTGCGGCCGTTCACCTCTTCGGCTGTCCAGCCGAACAAGCGTTCGGCGGCGGGGCTGAAGTCCTGAATACATCCCGCCTGGTCGATGAGGACCATGGCGTCGGGCACCGTGTCGAGGATCGAGCGGAGATGCGCTTCACGCCGGGCCAGATCCGCATTGACTCGCTCGGCTTCCTCCCGCGCATTTTGGAACCATTCCCCGCCAAGCGCGACGGCAATGCCGATGAGGATGAAGGCGACTGCGGCGATCAGGCTGCCGGGTGCTATTGGACCGACCATCCGATCGCACCACAGGCCGACGGCGGCGCCGGCGAGGCTGGCGAAGAGGCCCGCGCGGAGACCCGAGAAGGCGCCTGCGACCACGACGGCCGGCACGAAGAAGATGAAGGTCGCACGCTGCCCCAGATAATCGGCGAAGAGCAGCCGAATGGCGACGCCCGCGCCGATCGCAATGACGACGAGCAGCAAGGCCATCGGCAACGAGAGCTTGGGAAGTGAGATGCGCCGGGCGCGGGAGCGATTCGTCGAGGTCACTGCGGCGGCCATAGCGGAGAGGATTGGGCCGTTGTCACCTCCGGTATTTCCCTTAAGGGGCTCACGGTAGGGAGAAGATCCAAATTATGCGGCTCCCCTGCTTTCCCTAAAAACCCGGTCAACGGCGGCGCTCAAGTGATCGCCCAGATACCGGAGAAGTTCCATGACTGCACCATTGATCGATCTTGGCGTCCACCACCAGCCCAAGGGTCTGTCGGACCGCGTGGCCTACGGTTTCACGAAAGCGCTGCGCTGGTCGGCCGATACTTTCTTCGCCGAACGTTATGGCCACCGCGCGGTGGTACTCGAAACGGTGGCGGCGGTGCCGGGCATGGTCGGCGCCACGATCAACCACCTCGCCTGCCTACGTCGCATGTGCGACGACAAGGGCTGGATCAAGACGCTGATGGACGAAGCCGAAAATGAGCGCATGCACCTCATGACGTTCATCGAAATTTCGAAGCCCACATTCTTCGAGCGCGCCGTGATCATCGGCGTACAATGGGTATTCTATCTCTTCTTCTTCGCGCTCTATCTGATCAGCTCGAAGACGGCGCACCGGGTGGTCGGCTATTTCGAGGAAGAAGCGGTGATCAGCTATACCCACTACCTTGCCGAGATCGACGAGGGCCGCTCGGAAAATGTGGCTGCGCCCGAAATCGCCAAGCGCTACTGGGGCCTTGCCGACACTGCGACGCTTCGCGACGTCGTGCTGGTGGTCCGGGCGGACGAAGCCCATCACCGCGACGTAAACCACGGCTATGCCAACGAGCTTGCGGGACTCCCCGTCGGCACCGTGGCACCCTGCCCCCCGCATGCGGCTCTCGAGCCGACTTGGAAGCAGGCCGCCTGACGAAGGCCGAACCGGCGGCAAGTGGCCGCCGGTTCCTTTTTTCCGGAGAAGAAGAATGTACGCCGCCCGCCCCGTCCTCCTATACGATGGCGATCCCGCACTGCTCGCCTCCCTCCAATTCTCGCTCGAGTTGGAGGGCTTTCGAGTCGCGGACGGATCAGCGAGGGGAAGCGATCCGCGCGAAGCGGCATGTATGGTGATCGACCAGCGCTTCGGCTCGAACGGTGGACTGTCTTTCCTCGCCGACCTCCGCACCGCGGGTTGCGAAGGACGGGCCATTCTCCTGGCGACGAATCCAACCCGCCGCGTCCGGCAGGCGGCCAGCGACGCAGGCGCCCTGCTGATCGAAAAGCCGCTTCTCGGCGAGGCGCTCACCCGCGCGTTGCGTAGCATCGTCAACGACAATGAGGCCGCCTGACATGAATGCCCCTGCCCTTTCCGAACAACAGATCGAAGCCGTGGTGTCCGCTTTTTACACCCGCGTCCGCCAAGACGGTTTGCTCGGCCCTGTGTTCAACGATGCCATCGACGATTGGCCCGAACATCTCGTGAAGCTTCAGGCTTTCTGGTCCTCCGTCATGCTCGGCACGGGCCGTTACAAGGGCCGCCCCATGCCCGCGCACGTCCGTCACGCGGATCGGATCACGCCGGAAAGCTTTGAACGCTGGCTGACCCTCTGGCGCGAGACGACAACGGACCTCTTGCCGCCGCTTGCCGCTGCGGCGCTACAGGACAAGGCCGCCCGTATTGCCGAGAGTCTGTCGCTCGGCATCCAATTCTATCGCGATCGGTCTCCGGTTTCCGCAGAGCTATAGCCGTCCTTCGCGTCGCGGCCGGAGGATTGCTCACATTCCCGGTAAGTGTGACCGCCAATATCTCCTTCTCCAGGGACACCTACGCAGCGCCGCCCGTTTGAGCAGTATCCGGCTGCCGATAGCGGGCAGCCGCAGGAGTGTCTCAGGATGGTCGCAGGCCCCGAACCCGATATGCCCGAACGGCGCTTGAGGCGAGATGAGAAGCTTCCCAGCCCGAAAGACTCGGCACGCGCGGAACGCCAGAATGAATTGTTGGACGAAGGGCTTCGCGAGACGTTTCCGGCGAGCGACCCGGTCAGCGTGGTCCGCCTGAAATGATTTCTGTGATCGACCTCATCCGGCCATGACCGCATTTGAGGAGCTGGTCGCGTCGGTACGAGCTTGCCGGCTATGCGAGGGCATCCTGCCGGGGGAGCCGCGGCCGGTGATCCAGATATCGCCGTCTGCCAGGCAACTCATCGCAAGCCAGGCGCCCGGCACCAAGGTCCATGCCTCCGGAATCCGTGGTTCGAAGCCGATTTGCTTCTCGAACTACGCAAGCGCGTGCAGGACATTCTGGGAAGAGAAGGATGAGCGGATTCGCAACTGACCATCCGATCTATACGATCGGCCATTCCACCCGATCCATCGAGGAATTCGTCGATATTCTGCGCGGCGGAAATGTTCGATGCGTGGTCGATGTCCGGACAATCCCGAGATCGCGAACCAATCCGCAATATAATCTCGATACCTTGCCCGAAACGCTGTCGCGCTGGCAGGTCCGGCACACGATTATCGAGGCGCTCGGAGGGCGGCGTGGCCGCCAGAAGCAGGTCGCGCCGGACATTAACGGCTTTTGGGACAATCAGAGCTTCCACAATTATGCCGATTACGCCCTGTCCGGAGAGTTTCGAGCGGGCCTCAAGGAACTCAAAGAATTGGCGGAGCAGATGCCGTGCGCCATCATGTGCTCCGAAGCCGTCTGGTGGCGCTGCCATCGGCGCCTCATTTCCGATTACCTGCTGGCTGAGGGATGGACGGTTCTCCACCTCATGGGCCGCGGCCGGATCGAGCCGGCGAAGCTCAACCCGGCCGCCAAGGTTGCCGGGGAGTTGATTACCTACCCGGCGGCGTAGGAGCGGCGCGATGTGCCACCTCGCAAACTGAGCGCCGGTTGACACTCGGGTTCGTGCGGCCCACCTTGGCATCATGCATCGCATACCATCCTTCCGGCGTTTTCGCGCGCATTCGGGCCAGCTTCTCGCAGGCAATTAGCCCCAGGCCATAGTAGCGAAAGCGCGTCGGGTCTGGGGTCGGCTCACTCACAGGATGATGTTCACGATCAGCGAAGCCCGCTGGTCTTTTTCAGAGCGTCATCACGCCCAACGCACAGCATGGTGATGGTAATGCAAAAAGCTTTCGCGCGTCCCGGCGCCACAAAACCGGCAATCCAGATTTCCGAAACAGATTACGAGCTGATCGCCAATCATGCGATCAGGCTGGAGACCCGCTTTCCCGAACAGGCGAAGATGCTGTTCTCGGAGATCGACAGGGCCAAGGTCTATCCGGCGGAAAAACTCCCGCCCGATGTGGTGACGCTGGGATCGGTCGTCTCCTATTCCGACGATAGCAGCGGCGCCGTCCGGCAAGTCCGGCTGGTGGTGCCCGGGGAAGCCGATATCGAGAAAGGCCAAGTCTCGATCGTAACGCCGGTGGGCGTCGGGTTGATCGGCCTGAAAGCTGGCCAGTCGATCGATTGGCCCTGCCCCGATGGCAGGCCGCGCATCCTCACAATCCTGGATGTCACCAGGCCAGCCTAGCCCTCGCCTGAATGAGCGGATGGGACATCCTGTCCGCATAGGCGTTGCGTCATCAAAAGCAGGAAGAGAGCGCCCGTGTTTTTCTCCCGATTTACTGTCCTTGGCATCAGTTTGGTTACAGCGATTGTTTCCGGCTATTACCTTCCGGCCGTCTGGGCCATTCCGCTGTTCCTGACCGGCGCGGGCCTCACTCTTGTTGGCATTTACGACTCGGCCCAGCCGCTCCACTCGGTGCGCCGCAACTATCCGATCATCGGGCGGCTTCGCTGGCTTTTCGAGGAGATTCGCCCGGAAATCCGGCAATATCTGATCGAGGGAGATCGGGAAGAAACGCCCTTTTCCCGAAGCCAGCGATCATTGGTCTACGCACGCGCCAAGAACGAGAGCAGCGACCGCGCTTTCGGGACGCTCGTCGACGTTTACGAGAATGGCTATGAGTTCATCGCCCATTCGACACGGCCCGCTCCTCCTGCCGATCCTGCCACGTTCCGTGTCCCGATCGGCGGGGACGATTGCACCCAGCCTTATTCCGCATCGATCTTCAACATCTCCGCCATGAGCTTCGGTTCGTTGAGCGCGAAGGCCATCCTCGCTTTGAACAAAGGCGCGAAGATGGGCGGTTTCGCCCACGATACCGGAGAAGGCAGCATCAGCCCCTATCACCGCGAGCATGGCGGCGACCTGATCTGGGAGATTGGCAGCGGCTATTTCGGGTGCCGCACCGCGGACGGCAACTTCGATCCCATCCGCTTCGCCGAACAGGCGGCCGATCCACAGGTGAAGATGATCGAGCTCAAGCTCAGCCAGGGGGCAAAGCCCGGCCATGGCGGCATCTTGCCAGCCGAAAAGGTGAGCGCCGAAATTTCCGCCACGAGAGGGGTGCCGATGGGCGAGGATTGCCTCTCCCCTGCCCGCCACCGCGCCTTTTCAACCCCGCTGGAGATGATGCATTTCATCGCGCAGTTGCGCCGCCTCTCGAAGGGCAAGCCGGTCGGCTTCAAATTGTGCATAGGCCAGCCGTGGGAATTCATGGGCATGGTGAAGGCGATGCGGGAAACCGGCATCTACCCGGACTTCATCGTCGTGGACGGTGCCGAGGGCGGCACAGGCGCCTCCCCACTGGAATTTTCCGATCATCTCGGCATGCCGATGCGGGAAAGCCTGCTCTTCGTGCACAACACGCTGGTCGGCACCGGCATCCGCGGCAAGATCAAGGTCGGCGCCGCTGGGAAGATCATCAGCGGCTTCGACATCGCGGCCGTCATGGCGCTCGGCGCCGATTGGACGAATGCCGGACGCGGTTTCATGTTCGCGCTTGGCTGCATCCAATCGCTCACCTGCCACACAAATCGGTGCCCGGTCGGCGTCGCGACGCAGGATCCGATGCGCCAGCGCGCGCTGGTCGTGCCGGAAAAGGCCGAACGCGTTCACAACTTCCACCGCAACACCCTGGCGGCGCTGTCGGATATGATCGCGGCAGCGGGGCTTGAGCATCCAAGCCGGATCGGTCCGCATCATCTGGTCAGGCGAGTCAGCCTCACGGAAATCCGCATGTTCTCCCAGCTTCACATCTTCCTGGAAGAAGGCGAACTGCTGACCGACGCGCATAACCGGGACTTTTACAGCGCCGCATGGCGCGCGGCGCAGTCCGGGAGTTTCGAACTTGCTGCATGACCGTCACCCTATCCTCAGGACCGGCCCCAAGCCTCTTCAAGAAGCTTCTCGAGACCCGCGGCAACGCTATTCAGCGGCTGATCGGGCGAGCGGACCTCCAGCCCTGTAGCTTTGGTGATCAGTTTTTTAAGGAGGTTCACCATCGAAGCGCCTCCCGTCACGACGATGCCGTCCTCGAAGATGTCCTGGCTCAGTTCGGGTGGCGTTTCCGCAAGGGCAGCCGTGATCGTGCTGACGATCTCCTTCAAATGCCGCTCGAAAACAACCAGAAGTTCGGAACAGGGCAGTTCGAGCGTCTCGGGGAGGCCCGTGGCGAGATTCTGACCCCGGACGGTCACCCTCCCTGCCTCTCCGCCTTCCTCCAGCAGCCTTATCGCTTCGCGCTTGAGGCCTTCCGCGGCGTGCGGCCCAATGTGAAAGCGGTGACGCAAATGCAGGTGATCGGCGATCCCCTCTTCCAGCGTGTCTCCACCGATCCGCACCGACTTTGAAAGGCAGATGCTGGCAAGGGAGATGACCGCCACCTCCGTCGTGCCTGCTCCGCAATCGACCAGCATCCGCCCGCGCGGCTGCGTGATATCGAGCCCCACGCCGATGGCCGCTAGCAGCGGCTCTGGCAGAAGCTCTACTTTCCGGATGCCCGCATCGTGAGCGACCGTCTTCAACGCACTTCGCTCGGCCTGCGTCGCGTCGGCGGGCACTCCGATGAGCGCGCTGAGGCGCGAACCAGGCCAACCGCGGTTCGCGCGCACCGCATAGCGAAGCATTTCCCTGCCCGCCTCGATATCGCTGAGAACGCCGCCCCGAAGCGGCCGCGCGATCCGCAGATTGTCCGTCAAACGGCCGGCCATCTGACTGGCGGCGGTCCCGGCAGCCACCAACGGACGCTTCCGCCCGCCCGCAGCGAAGCAGCATATTGTCGGCTCTTCGAACACGACGCCGGCACCCCGCTTGATCACGATGGTGTTGGCTGTACCAAGATCGATAGCGATGTCCGCTTTGAAGGAGTTGGCGGCGTTGAGATAGGCACTCATCATGCCGGCCTAACAGATAGTTTCAGACATGGCACTCCTATGGTTCAGCCGAACGGGAGTACCGATGCCCCTGGCTTCCGAATAGCTTGTTCCTGTGGCTTTGATGCCCATATTGGAAGGACCATGATCACCTTCGTTCCACATCCCGAACTGCATCCAGGCAGCAGCACCGAGCGACTGTAAGCCCTGGGTCCGAAGGCGGCAGCGCCGCCGATCCGGGGCTGTGGGAATCTCTTCCCCGATCTTTCCATCGTCATTGAGAATGAGGCCGGCCGCGGAAGATCGCTTCCGGCAGTGTCTTTCAATGATGTCAGTCGTTAGGAGATGCATCATGTTTTGCGACAGGTTCGTTGTTGAAAGCAGTAGAAGAGTGGTTGGGGTCGCCGTGAAGGTTCCCGGCGGGTTCAAATTCTTCTCGTCAGACCCGGGGTTCGACGCCCTGGAAGCCAAAACCTTTCCTCGCGCCCGCACCCTTATCAGCCGCGTCGCCGATTTCGGCCGCAGGCGCCGGGAGAAGAAAGCGGAGGCCGCGCTGCCAACACTGAACTAAGCAGCGCGCTCTCTTGCCTTGGCCATCTGGGGCTTGTGTCAGGGACCATCATCCGGCACCGGATAGCCGATGAATATCTTGGGCTTGTCCATCAGGATGTGGGTGGTCACGCGGTCGACGCCCAAATCCCCCACGAGCCTGTCCCGAAGCTCTGTCCATTCCGGCATGTCCTTCACGACGATCTTGAGCAGATAGTCGATGTCCCCGCTAACATGCGATGCCTCTACGACTTGCGGCAAGCCGTCCAGTGCGGCTTCGAAGCCCGCTTTCTCGTCCCGTTGGTGCCCCGCCAGCGTCACTTCCACCAAGAGAATGAGTCCGATGTCCAGCCGATAGGGGTCGAGCCGTGCGTGATAGCCTTGGATCACCCCGATCTGCTCTAGGTGACGCACGCGTGCGAGGCAGGCGCTCGGCGACAGGGCGACGCGATCGGCTAGGGCTTGGTTCGTGACTCGACCGTCGGTCTGGAGAGCCTTCAGTATCCGGCGATCGATCCGGTCCAGACGATATTCTGCTGTCATCTCTACATCACCTCCGCAGGATCTGCGGTTTTCGTCAAGGTCTTCGGAGCCACCTGCGGCTCCGATGCGGGTAGAAGGATAGACAGTCGCTCCCGCATCGGGCGGGCTGCAAGAATATCGATGGAGACCTGTCATGGCCTTGAGAGAACGTTTTGAAGTCATCCTTTTCGCAACGATCCTGATCGCGGGCATCCCCGCCGTAGCCATGCTCAGCAATGCCGTCATGGGTTGAGGACCGATCTAGATTTCTGCAAGAGCCTGCTCGTCATTCTCGTCGATCAGCGGGACATCCTCCCTGCCCTCAGTCCGGTCGCGGTAAAGCGCGGCGCGGGCGAGGAGCATAAGAGTGACGGGCGTTGTGATCGTCACAAAGGCGAGGATCAGCAGCTCGTGTACCAGCGGCCGGGATTGCAGGACCGAGAAGCAGGTCATCGATCCCAGCACGATGAATGCGGTGCCGAGCGTCGTCCCCAGGGTCGGGGAATGAACGCGTTCGTAGAAGCTCCCCAGGCGGAGCAGGCCGAACGAGCCGATCAGGGTGATGGCCGCGCCTGTCACGATCAGGAACGCAACGATGAAGGCCGCCCAGGCGGGCAGGTCGGGCGCCTGGATCATTCGATCACCTCCCCACGCATGAGGAATTTGGAAAGCGCGACGGTGCCCGCGAAGCCGAGCAGGGCAATGGCGAGCGAGGCTTCGAAATAAAGGGTGCGGCCGGTTTGTACCCCGAAGGTCAGGAGCATCAGCATCGCATTCACATAGAATGTGTCGAGGCCCAGCACCCGATCCTGCGCGCGCGGGCCGAAGAGGAGCCGGTAGGCCGCGCAGCCCATCGCCCCGCCCAGCATCACCTGCGCGGCCGTGATGGACCAGGCGAGAAAGAGCGTCGGCGTCACTCGAAAATCTCCATGAGCAGGGCTTCGTAGCGCCGCTTGATGAGCGCGATCCATTCCTGTTCGTCGATGAGATCGAGCACATGCACCAACAGCGAATTGCTCTTACGGTCGAACTGGACCCACATCGTGCCCGGCGTCGCCGTTATGATGCAGGCGAGCACCGCCACGCCATATTGATTGCGCAAGTCAATCGGCATCCGGACGAAACCCGACACCCGATCCTTTTGAGCCGGAAAGAGCACGATCCTGGCGACCGCGATGTTCGAACGAACGATGTCGACGATAACCGATGCCAGGAGGCGCGGGATCGGCCGCACCGACCGCAGTTGCACCTTTTCCGGCTTGAGCGCCGTCATGGCCCCCGACGCGAGAAGAGCGACGGCTCCGCCAAGCACGATCTGACCGGGAGAAACCGATTGGTTGAGGAGCAGCCACATCAGCAGCAGGCTGAAGGCAAGCAGCGGATGGGGAATGAATCGCTTCACGGCGTCGTCCCTTCCTCCGGATCCGAGAGGATCGCGGGGGGCTGTCTGGCGGTGACGTCGAGCGCGTCGGCGGTTTGCTCCATGTAACGCATGATCGGCCCCGCGAAGATCATGAGCCCCAAGCAGAGTGCAAGGAGCATCCCGACCGGCACGGCTTCGACAAGACGCAAATCCCGGCTCGGCCGGTCCGGCGTCCAGATGAGATCGACGCCCGCACGGCTGGTCGCAATGATGGTCGCGAGCCCCGACAGCAGGATGAGCGCGGCGAGCGTCCAGGTCCATGGGCTTATGCCTGTATCGAGCAGGCCGTTGATGATGGCGAACTTGGCGATGAAGCCCGACAAGGGTGGCAATCCTGCCAGCAGCAGGGCGCAGAACATGAAACCGCCGCCCAGGATCGCGAGCGTCGCCGGGATGACCACGCCAACCTCGTTTTCCTGATCCTCCTCCCGAACGCCGACATACTCATCGTCGAACACCGCGTCGGCCGGAGGGGACGTATCCATGTCCGTCTCCGCCCGCCCCACAAGCTCGATCAGGAGGTAGAAAGCGCTCACCCCCAAGGTCGAGCTGACGAGATAGAATAAAGCGCCGCTCAGCACCGCTTCTCCCGCACCGATCGACGCGAGCAAGGTGCCCGACGAAATGATGAGCGAATAGCCAGCAAGGCGGGACAGCGATTTCGACGACAGGACGCCGATCGTTCCGAACGCGATCGTCGCGAGCCCGCCGATCTGCAGCCATTCGTCAACGACATGGGTCGCCGACCCGCTCGGGTCCTGGGGCAGCAGCAGCAAGACCCTGAGCATCGCATAGATGCCGACCTTGCTGAGAATGGCGAACAGCGCGGCGACCGGCGGGACGGCGGCGGAATAGGTGCCCGGCAGCCAGAAGCCCAGCGGCCACATGCCCGCCTTGATGAAGAAAGCGACGCCCAGGATTCCGATGCCGGCTTGCAGAAGCATCAGGTCTTCGGCCGCAACCGCCGGTATCCGCGCGGCGAGATCCGCGACGTTGAGCGTGCCTGTGACGCCGTAGGTCAGGCTGGCGCCGATCAGGAACAGCAAGGATGTGGCGATGTTGATCGACACATAGTGCAGGCCTGCGGTCACTCGCTTCCGTCCCGCGCCGTGCAGCAGCAGTCCGTAGGATGCCGCCAGCAACACTTCGAAGAAGACGAAGAGATTGAACAGGTCGCCGGTCAGGAACGCGCCGTTCAAACCCATCAGCTGGAGCAGGAACAAGGCGTGAAAGCGTGGCCCTGCCCTATCCCAGCGCGCCGTCGCATAGAGAAGCGACGTGAAGCCAAGAATGTTGGTGAGGAGCAACATGGCGGCCGACAGTCGATCGAGCACCAGCGTGATGCCGAAGGGCGCCGGCCAATCACCCAGCAGATAGATGAGCGGATCGTGAGAGGCAGCGGCGGTGCGCAGGAGCAGGACAGAGATCGTGATCAACGCCATGACCGTTGCCAGGGAAATGACGCGCTTCAACACGCGTCGGCGTTCGGACATCAGCAGCATCGCCGCGCTTGCCGCCAGGGGTAGCAGCACGGGCATGACGATCAGATGATCGGCCACCCCCGCCATCAGCCCTCATCCCCATCGACATGGTCGGTCCCCGTCAGGCCGCGTGCGGCGAGGAGGACGACGAGGAGCAGGGCAGTCATGGCAAAGGAAATGACGATCGCCGTCAGCACCAGTGCCTGGGGAAGCGGATCGGCATATTGCGCGGGATCGGCCGCCCCGCCGCGCTCGACAATCGCGGGCGCATCGACCCGCAGCCGCCCCATCGCATAGATGAAGAGATTGACGGCATAGGATAGCAGCGACAGGCCGATGATCACCTGGAACGTGCGGGGCCGCAGGATCAACCATACGCCCGATCCGGTGAGAATGCCGATGCCGAGGGCAAGGACGAGCTCCATCAGCCTTCTCCCTGTTCCAACGCCTGCTGGCGAAGGATGGAAGCAGACGGCCTGCGGATCGACTGATGCGCGATAGCAATCAGGATGAGGGCGGTAGCGCCGACAACGATGAGAAATACGCCGAGATCGAACAGCAGGGCGCTGGCTGCCGGCACCTTCCCCACGATAGGCAGATCGAGATAGCCGAAATAGGATGTGAGGAACGGATGCCCGAACAGCCAGGCCCCCATTCCCGTCAGCAGCGCGAGAAGCAGGCCAAAGCCGATCCATCGCGCCGGCTGCACCCGCAACCGGGCTTCAACCCGTCTCGTACCGGACGCCATGTAGAGGACGATAAGCGCGATCGACAGGGTGATGCCCGCCGCGAACCCGCCGCCCGGCATGTCGTGACCGCGTATCCACAAATAGATGGCGAACACCATTATTACGGGAAACAGCCATTCCATGATCACCCGCGGGATGAGAAGATAGTCTTTGAGCGTGTCGCCGACCTGCCTTCCTTCACGCGCCTCGTCGATCGCATTTTGCACACGTTGCTGGGCCGGAGCGCCAACACTTTCCTGGGCTGGCCGAAAACGCCTCAGCAACGCGAAGACGGTGAGAGCCACGATGGCGAGGACGGTCACTTCGCCGAGCGTGTCGAAAGCCCGGAAATCGACGAGGATGACGTTGACGACGTTGGTTCCGCCCCCTTCTGGATAAGCGCGTTCGACGAAGAAACGCGATACACTGCCGGGCAATGGTCGCGTCATGACCGCATAAGCGATGAGCGTCATGCCAAGGCCTGCCGCAACCGCGATTGTAAGATCAATGGCGCGCCGCAGGGTGACCGAAGCTGCCCGCCCGCCCGGCCAGACCTCCTCCGCCCTTATGGGAAGCCAGCGCAGGCCGAGCAGCAGAAGCACCGTCGTAACCGTCTCTACCAGAAGCTGGGTGAGCGCGAGATCGGGCGCTGAAAGCCACAGGAAGGTGATGCAGCAGACAAGCCCTGCGCCTCCCGTCAGGATAAGGGCGGCCAGGCGATGATATTTGGCCAGCCACGCCGCACCGATCGCGCAGGCGCCGCCAATCATCCAGACGACGGCAAAACCTGGATCGACGACGGTTCCTTGATGATCGCCGAGCCCGTAGCCGAGCCTGGTAAAGGGCAGCAGCCCAGCAAGGAGCGCCACGACGACGAGCAGACGAAGCTGCGGTTGCAGCCTGCGCGTGCCGAGGAGCCGTTCAAGCGCACGTGCCGTGTCGACAATGGCGGCAAGCGAAGCCTCGAAAATCTTTCGCCCCTTCAGTCTGCGGATCAGCGGCGCGCCGTCCTGCCGGTTCAGGGTCTTTCGGAACAAGAGGTAAGCGCCGGTGCCCAACCCAAGTGCCGCGATGCTCATGAACAAAGGCGGGTTGAAGCCATGCCACACGGCCAGGCTATAGGCCGGTGTGGCGTCGCCAAGCACCGAATGGACCGCCGTCGCCAGATAGGGGCCGATGGTCATTGCCGGAAGGATGCCGACGAGCAGGCAGGCGACAACCAGAATTTCGATTGGAACGCGCATCCAATGGGGCGCCTCCCCAGGAATGCGCGGCAGCCCTTGCGGCGCGGGTCCGAAGAAGGTCTGGTGGATAAAGCGCAGCGAATAGAGCACCGCAAAGGCGCTCGCCAGGGTTGCGAGGGCCGGCAGGGCCTGATCGATGATCGTACCGCTATGCTCCGCAAGCGATGCGGAGAGGAACATTTCCTTCGACAGGAAGCCGTTGAGCAACGGAACGCCCGCCATCGCCGCCGCCGCGACCATCGCCAGCGTCGCGGTGATCGGCATGAACCGGTAAAGACCGCTTAGGCTCCTTAAGTCGCGCGTGCCGGTTTCGTGATCGATGATCCCCGCGGCCATGAACAAGGACGCCTTGAAGGTGGCGTGGTTCACCGCATGGAAGATCGCGGCCACTGCGGCGAGCGGGCTTCCGAGGCCCAGCAGCAGGGTGATGAGGCCGAGGTGGCTGATCGTCGAATAAGCGAGAAGTCCCTTGAGATCCTGTTGGAAGATCGCCGCCCAAGCCCCGATCAGCAGGGTAAGGAGCCCCGTCGTCGAGACGATGAAATACCATGCGTCCGTGCCCGCAAGCACCGGCCACAGGCGGATGAGGACGAAGACCCCCGCCTTCACCATCGTCGCCGAGTGAAGATAGGCCGAAACGGGCGTCGGCGCCGCCATGGCGTGGGGCAGCCAGAAGTGAAAAGGAAATTGCGCGCTTTTTGTGAACGCACCGAGCAGGATCAGGATCAGGGCCGGCAGATATAGGTCGCTCGACTGGATGAGATCGCCCGAGGCAAGCACCCGGTCGAGATCATAACTCCCCACGATCTTGCCGATGAGCAGCACGCCGAGCAGTAGGCAGAGCCCCCCGGCAGCGGTCGCGATGAGGGCCATGCGCGCGGCGTCCCGCGCCGACTGATTATGATGCCAATAGCCGATCAGCAGGAAGGAAAAGAGGCTGGTCAGCTCCCAGAAAAAGGCCAACTGAATGAGGTTGCCCGACAGGACAAGGCCGAGCATCGATCCCATGAACGCCATCAGATAGGCGAAGAAGCGCGGAACCGGATCTTCCGGCGACATGTAGTAGCGGGCGTAAAGCGTGACGAGCGCGCCAATGCCGAGCACCAGGATCGAGAAGATCCACGACAGGCCGTCGAGGCGAAGGAGGAAGTTGAGCCCGAGGGACGGCAACCATTCGATCTCGTTCCTCAGGACCGCGCGCCCTTCCACTGCAGGATAGAGATAGGCCGCTATGCCCAAAGCGATGAGCGTTGCCGCCCAGGTCAGCGCCCACGCCGGCGTACGCGCCGCCGGCTTGAGAAAGGCAGCGGTCAAGCTCCCCAGAAACGGGAGGATGAGCATCGCGAGCAAAAGACCTTCAGGCGACGTCATTCTGCCGATTCATTCCTTTCCTCCGGCTCGTTCGAGGCTCCGTCCGCTGCCACGTGGCAGCGATCGCGGATGGGGTCCACCCCTTTGATAGGTCATTATTGCTGGATCGGCACAGCGAAGCGTCACGGCGATGCAAGGCCAGGATTAGGCGCCCGTCTATCCGTTTGGAACAATGAGCACATCGCGGTCGGTGCAGGCGAGGATGTCCTGGGCGACGCTGCCATGCACAAACCGGCTCAGCCCCTTGTCCCGGCCCGTGCCGACGACGATCAGCCCTGCATCCTCGTCGCTGGCGCAATCGAGGATGCTGCGCGCCACGGTGCCATTCACGGGGGCAAGCACCTGCCGGGAGAAGGTGAAGTCACTGTCTTCAAGGAACAGGCTGAAGTCCCCGTAAGCTCTCTGACCCTCGCTCGCCACGTAGTGATCAATGGCTTCCCGCTCGCTCATTGCCCGCTTCATCATGCCCTGGGCCGGTGCATCGAAAGCGTGCATGGCGACGACGTTGGTGAGGTTCAGCATTTTCAGGCAACGGGCGCGCTTCGCGACAGCGTCCTGGGCTTCATCCAAATCGAACGCCACCAGCGTTCTTTCATACGCCACCGACGGCACGCCTGCCGCGATAAGCACTGGCCGCAAGCTGCGCGCGATCGTCCGTTCCGCCGTCGTGCCGAAAAAGGCATCCCGGAGCCGCCGCCGATGCGGCCCGAGGACGACGATCCCGGCCTCGACCCTCTCGGCGGCTTGAAGAATCCCTGAAAACACGTCTTCCACAATCACTTCGACGCGCGCGGAGATGCCATCGATCTCCTTCATGGTATCGGCCGCTCCGTCCAATATGGACTGGGCTTCGGCTACCCTCGCATCGATCGCATATTGAGGCTGATCGACGTCGACCACGTGGATCAGCACCACTTCTGCATGCATATCCTTGGCGATGATGGTGGCGCGGCGCAGCGCACGATCAGATCGCGTGGAGAAATCGGTCGCGACTAAAATCGGCCCGGTCATTCGATCTCCTTTCACGTCGCACCTGCACCCGATCGGCCCTGATGCCCGGTGGGCGTGATCCTCCAGATGCAATTGGACAGGTCATCCGCGACGATCAGCGCGCCCCGGGGATCGACGGTGACGCCGACCGGGCGTCCGCGCGCCTTGCCGTCTTTCCAGAACCCGGCGACGAAATCGATTGGGTCGCCGGCGGGCCGACCGTTGCGGAACGGCACGAATACGACCTTGTAGCCGACCGGCGGCTTGCGGTTCCAGCTGCCATGCTCCCCGACGAACACGCCATCGGCGAACCTCGCTCCCATCGCGGGCGTGGAAAAGGAAAGGCCCAGCGCGGCGACATGCGAGCCTAAAGCGTAATCGGGCCGGAGCGCGGCGGCGACTTTATCCGGCCGTTGCGGACGAACCCTCACGTCTACTTGTCCGCCCCAATAGCTATAGGGCCATCCATAAAATCCGCCTTCACGCACCGCCGTGATGTAATCGGGGACAAGGTTTGGACCGATCTCGTCCCGTTCGTTCACCGCGGCCCAGATCTGCCCAGTGCCGGGCTGGGTCGCCAGGGCGGTCGGATTGCGAAGGCCTGTGGCAAAAGGCTTGTGGTGTCCGGTCTCGGCCTCCACCTCCCAGATCATCGCGCGGTCCTGTTCGGCGAGCAAACCGCGCTCGGTGATGTTGCTGTTCGATCCGATGCCGACATAGAGGAACCGCCCGTCCGCACTGGCGGTCAGCGACTTCGTCCAATGATGGTTGATGAGCGAGGGCAGATCCGTCACCTTGACCGGAGCCCCGCTGGCGCGAACCTGGCCGGGGCGGTAGTCGAACCGCACCAGGGCATCCTGATTAGCGACGTAGAGCTGGCTCCCGACCAGCGCCAGACCGTAGGGTGCGTTGAGGCCGTCGGCAAAAACGGTGCGGCCTTCATAGATGCCGTCGCCGTCCGCATCGCGCAGCAGCGTCAGACGGTTTCCGCCCTTCACCGGACTGGTCCCCTTGGCCTTGATCAGACCTGCAATGATGTCTTTGGGCGTGAGCTTCGGCGCAGCGCCGCCCCGCCCTTCAGCGACCAGGATGTCACCGTTCGGAAGGACCAGGGTCTGGCGGGGAATAGCAAGATCCGTTGATATCGCCCGGATCGTATAGCCTTGCGGCACAGACGGCATCTGTCCGCCCCAACCCGCGGGCTCGGATATCTCCATGGTGGGAAGCACGCCGCGATGCGGCTTCGCGAGATCAGGATTGGGGCCATATTGCTGGCCGGCGGGTTCATCGCCGCATCCGGCGAGAAAGGCCGGGCACATCAAAGCCGCAACAAGAAGCTTCCGCATCACCTTCCTCCCGTCGCGCGGTAGCTGGAGAAGCCTGTCCAGATCGCCGCAAGGGCAAGCATTACGACGATACCTGACAAGATGGCCCCGCCCGGCATGCCAGACCAAGCATCTTCGGCATGAACCAGGGCATCGACGAACCCCAGCACCCACATCGCCGCGACAAGAAGGAAATAAATCACCCACCTTCGTTTGCGCCGAACATCGGCGCGCAACAGATCGATCACGGCCCAAGCGACGCAGACCCCTCCGAAAACCAATGCCCCGGCAATCAACCAGGAAGCGAAGTTCTTCCACTGGATCTGATAGGTGGAGGCGTAAGCGAGATCGCTGATGAGCGCCGCCAGAAACAAGGCGAAGGCAGACGCAAGCAGAACGGCATGGAGCGGATCGAGAGGTTTCGAATATGGCCGATCGATGGCACCAACCGCCATGGCTTCCTCCTTTGAGCCGGCCGCCACCACCAAATTTTCCGCTACCAGGGCTTCTCGCTACGCTCAGAAAATCAGCGGCCTTCACGCGCCTTAGTCCTATCGAGGAAATGCGAGCCTCACCCATAAGTTCCAGATGCTCAGACGGAACCGCTCCAACGGACCCGACCACTTCGTCGTCGACTACTAGTCAGGTGATCCTGCCATTTATCAAGGGCGATCATGATCGGATTAAGCGTCAGACGAGCTGAAGCTCCGCGGCGCATGGGATTCCCCGTGCATCAGCCGACCGTCCGCTATCGAGCAGGGCATTGAACGCGCTCTAAGACCGGTATGGGCGCTAAGCGGCACCTGCAGGGGAGCGCGGGGCTGAAACCGATGGGCCTGAAGAGATCACACACCGCCGCCGTATGCAGCTCTGCCAAGCAACGAAATTACGCGCTCGGCCCCGCTGTCGTCGACAGCGACATCTTTCGGCCGTCGGTTGTCCAGCATCGGGTGGGGACGACCGAGGAAAAGGTCTGCTTTCTCGGCGTCACCTTTGTAAATCTCGATAGCCCACTGGCGAGTTCGTTCCATCGGCTCCATCCGGGGAGTATAGCGCCTGGCTCACGCGGGCGCCAGACAAGGCGCCGGTCAGCCTCTGCTTAGCGCAAGCCGTCGCCGAATGGCACGAACGGCGCAAAATGATGCGCTTTGGCATCCACACGTTAACAGCGGAGAGTGCGCACTAACCATGCCGAAGGTCTGGCACGATCATTCGAAGGGCTTTAAAGTGCGACAGCGGTATCAATTATGAGGGCTCTCGATGGCAGTCGAGGGCCCTTTCGATCAGGAAGGGGGAAAGTGGAGCTCCCATAAAGAGTGCGTTCTGCCGCGACAGGCTGCTCGGCAGACAGGCTGGAGGCGTGCGTTTCCCTGGGGCATCGCTCTCGATTAGACGTACACGCCGAACTCAATTTGGTCGAGGTAAGTACTTACGAGCTCTCGACCTTCGTCCGTGCCGATGAGATCGATAGGACGCTGCCGGTTCAGCCCAATGGCAGGCTGTTGAAACCAGACCGTCGCATCTTCAACTGACCCGAACACCTCGGCCGCTTTCTGTCGAAGGCTCGTTTCTTGATCCGCAGTCTGCATGCGACTTCGATACGCTCAACTGAACGTTAGGGGAAGGCAGGAATCAATTGAGTCACCCGTGCTGCAGATTGATGATGCGCCGAATTCCGTTTCGGTGCGTCGGGCCTCAGCCACTTCCGTCGCTGCGCACTGCTCCGGACGGGCGGCTGCAACGTCACCCGAGCTCATTTGCACTCTTGCCTGGATCGTTATTCAACAGAGCAGCGTGCTGAAGCAGGTCGTGGGCAACTGAAAAGAGATCCACGAGGGGAACATCTTTAACTTGCAACATTGGTAGATCGCCGTCGTTGCCGAGACCATCCGTCTCGAAGGCCCTAAGAGCCCACTTTGCTCGACCAGTCCGTTCAGCAACCACCACAACATTCCCGAACGTGAACCGCGTGCGAGGTGGTCTCTTCGCCATACCGGTTTTTCTCCTACTCACGCGCCGCAGCGGAACAAGCATAGGGCTTCACTACATCCGCCTGCCTGCACACTCCAGTCGTAGCGCTATCTGACAACCCAAGCCGTGCTGTTTTACTTGCGAGGATCGACGGCTTTTGCGAAAGCTCCGTGATCGCCACTGAAAGCGTGGCGCCGAGGCCTGCGAACCTCTGACGCCGTTGGCTGGCTGCATTCTTATGCGGCCGGGTGGTCGTCGCGTATGTCCAGGGTTCGCCTAAAGGCGGCGGCTCTGGCTCAACGGCACAGACTTCGCAGCACCCGGCCTCCAACAGACTGCAGGGCCCTTCGATGCGCTACTCTCTTCAAGGATCAATCGGGATTGAAGCTCTTCGGGAGGGATTTGAGCGTATTCTTTCGCACCTAGTTGCGGCCGAGGTCGATCGGGTCAGCGGGTTCAACGTATACCTGACCGCTTGGCACCAAGGTTCTCGCGTTGCCTTCATCGACTCTGATGGCGAGCCAACAGATGAAGTGAAGATTGGTACCGTTGTTCGCCGAACAGTACCAAAGATGCTCGCTACCGAGAATGCAAAACATCTTGCGGTCGACACCACACTCCAGAAGTTTGCAGCAAACCTGTTCTGGTTTTGGGATCGATGGAAGCTCGACGTGCGGGAATTGACGTCGCTGCTCCACAGTGACCCTGTGAGATTAGAAAGGATCATCTCGGGATGGGAGGTCAAGCTTCTAAAGCGGGAGCGGGACCGCTTAAGTTCCCTGCTCCTCCTGGATGTGGCTATACGAGAACGTTTCCCCGATCGTCACCCCTCGGAGCTGATCCGGGAGCCGGGTTTCTTTGAAGGATCGTCCGGAGAAACGCTTCTCGATCACCTTGCCGCTGGAGGAGCCCACGCGATTTACAAGTTCTATCGTCGATTAGCCGACACCTGAGCAAGCGGTCGCGCGTCTAGCCAGCTCTGACAAGGGCAGCCGGTGTTTAAAGCATCCCAAGCGCGGACATATAGGTTTCGAGAATAGCCTCCTCTTCCTGAAATTCCTCCTTCTTCTTCTTCCTAATCTGGAGGATTTTTCGGATCGCCTTAGTGTCATATCCGCGCGATTTTGCCTCAAGCAGCACGTCCTTGATGTCGTCGGCAATGGCCTTCTTTTCTTCCTCGAGGCGCTCTGCCCTCTCGATCAGAAGGCGCAGTTCATCCGCAGCAACGTTTGGGCCGCCGGTCACGCCTGCATCCGCCATATTTCAGCTCCTTTGATTGTTTGCGTCACGCAATAAGATCACGTGTGACGCGAGTAAGTGATTGTTTAAAATGTCAGATCACGGCGAATGGGGGAGTTCCATAGCCGCGCGCCTTGGCTTCGAGATAGACGTCCTTCACGTCGTCCGCGATCGCCTTTTTCTCTTCTTCCAGCCGCTCGATACGTTCGATCAGCAGGCGCAGCTCGTCGGCCGCGACATTTCCTTCCGCCATATTTCAGATGCCCCGATTCTTAGAGAGTGTGCGGCAGGCTCTAGAATCTTGGGAAGCGCCGCTCAAGCCGCTCCTTCGCACATGCGGGTTGAACTGAAGGCCAGAGTGGCTATTCCGCATCTTCGAAGCCCAACGGAGATATCATGCTGAGCCAATTCGTGCCGCGTAGCCGCAAGGTCCGCATCCTCGCCACCCTCGGCCCATCGAGCGACACGCATGAGCGGATCAAGGAACTGGCCGAAGCGGGCGCCGACGCCTTCCGCCTCAACATGAGCCACGGCACGCACGAGGATCACGCCCAGCGCATCCAGATCATCCGCAGCCTTGAAAAAGAACTCGGGCGCCCGACCACGATCCTCGCCGATTTGCAGGGGCCGAAACTCCGTGTCGGCAAGTTCGCCAATGGCAAGGAAGAGCTGACCAAGGGCCAGACCTTCGCTTTCGACCGCGACGAAATGCCGGGCGATGCGACCCGCGTGACGCTCCCTCATCGCGAGATTTTCGAGGCGATCGAAGTCGGCACGCGTTTGCTGGTGGACGACGGCAAGCTCGTCTTCCGCGTCACGTCCGCGCATCCCGAGCGGATCGAGACCCTGGTCGAGGTGCCGGGCACCATCTCCAACAATAAGGGCCTCAATGTTCCCGACGTGGTGCTGCCGCTCGCGGCGCTCACGGAAAAGGATCGTAAGGATCTCGCCTTCGCCCTTGAACATGATGTCGACTGGATCGCATTGAGCTTCGTGCAGCGCCCGGAGGATGTGGCCGAGGCGCGGCGGTTGATTTCCGGCCGCGCGGCGTTGCTGGCCAAGATCGAAAAGCCCGCCGCGATCGAACGGCTGGACGGCATTTTGGAGCTTGCCGACGCGGTGATGGTGGCGCGCGGCGACCTTGGCGTTGAAATGCCCGCGCATGAAGTGCCGCCGCTCCAGAAAAAGATCGTCGAAAGCGCACGTCGTTTGGGCCGCCCGGTCGTCGTTGCCACGCAGATGCTGGAATCGATGATCACCACGCCGTCCCCGACGCGCGCCGAAGTGTCCGACGTCGCTACCGCCGTTTATGACGGCGCGGACGCGATCATGCTGTCGGCCGAAAGCGCCAGCGGCGCCTGGCCCGTCGAAGCGGTGGCAATGATGAACAGCATCGCCACGAGCGTGGAGGCCGATCCCGGCTATGCCGCGCGCGTTCACTTCACCGAAACGCTTCCCGATCCCACCACCGCCGACGCCATTGCGGGCGCCGCGCGTAACATGATCGATACGGTAACCGCAGCCGGCATCGTCTGCTTCACTTCGTCAGGCTCTACCGCCCGCCGCGTCGCGCGCGAGCGGCCGTCCGTCCCCATCCTGGTGCTGACGCCCTCTCTCCAGACCGCGCGGCGGTCCGGCCTGCTCTGGGGCGCCCATGCCGTCCACACGAAGGATGTGGAAAGCTTCGAGGAAATGGTCGGCAAGTCGAAGCGCATGGCGCTCCGTCACCGCGTAGCGGAAGGCGGTGACCGCATCATCCTGATGGCGGGCGTGCCGTTCGGGACGCCGGGGTCGACGAACATCCTTCACGTCGTCCGGCTGGTCGGCGACGAGCTGGAGCGGCATCAGGCGCGGGTCTAAAGCCCCCTCTCCCCTGACGGGAGAGAGGGTTATTCCATCAGCTTCGGGATAAGGTCCGGTAATTCCCGCGCAAGAAATCCGACCCGGCCGACATCGCGGGTGAGGGTCCGCCCTGCTTCACCGTGGAGATAAACGCTCCATAAAGCGGTCGTAAGGGCGTCGGCGCCGCGCGCGGCAATTCCGCCCGCAATGCCCGCCAGCACGTCGCCCGATCCCGATGTCGCGAGACCGACGCCGCCGCCCAGGTAACGGAAGGATTCTCCTTCCGGCGTCACGACATGACTCCACTGGCCCTTGATGACCGTCACCGCGCCATAACAAGCGGCGGCCTGGCGCGCGGCGGCAAGCGGGTCGGCCGCGACCTCGTCCACCGCGCAGTCGAGGAGCCGGGCCATTTCACCATTATGCGGCAGCAGGATGGCGCCGCCACGCCGCTCCCGCAATTTTGCCGCGAGCGGCGGCAGCACATGCAAAGCGCCTGCGTCGAGGATCAATGGATAGGATGTGCCCGCGTCGAGGACCGCTTCCAACAATGTCGCAAGCGCATCCCCCGTCTCCATGCCCGGGCCGACGGCCAAGGCGTCGAGGCGGCGGCATTGATCGACCAGCGCCGGGATCGAGGCAGGCGCGATGCAGCCCGCTTCATCCTCCCCGAACGCGATGACCCGCGCTTCCGGCATGGTGAGGGAGAGGCCGGTGGCGACGCTTTGCGCGGTCGCGATCTGCAACTTGCCCGCGCCCGCCCGTAGCGCCGCCGTCCCGGCAAGCAGGGCGGCGCCCGCCACTTCGCGGCTTCCGGCGATGAAGAGAATGCGTCCGCGCTCTTCCTTGTCGCCATCCTCGGGGTGATGCGGCAGGGGGCGGGCGCGAAGCAACTCGATGTCGAGCGTCCGCGGCTCGCTCATCGCGTGCCGACCATGGCGTCGGGTTCGGCGGTGATCGGCGCCTGCTCCTCGATCAGCGGCGCGGCGAAATTGTAGCGGACAAGGCTTGGCACGCACATCTTCGCATCGTCGGGCAGGAAATCATATTCGCAGACGCCGCAATTGAGGACGTCGCCTTCCTTGTCGATGCCGAGGATCTGTGACTCGTCCATCCCTTCGAGGATGTAGCGCAGGCAGAGCACCACAACCTGGTGGCAGACGACGAGAACGCGGCGGTCGGCATAATGGAGGCTGATCGTGTCCATGGCGCTGCGCAGGCGCAGGATCACATCCGCCCAACTCTCGCCCCCGGGCGGACGGTGATAGAATTTGCCGAGCAGCATGCGGTGCTGGGCAAGCTCGGGATATTTCTGGCGAATGCCCATGGTGGTGAGCTGATCGAAAATGCCGAATTCGCGCTCGCGCAGCCGCTCGTCGATGATCGGAGCGGCCTTTTCGTCTGCCGTGCCGCCAAGCCTACATACCGCGTCGGCCGTCTGCCGGGCGCGGATATAAGGGGAGGCGAGGACGATCTCCGGACGTTCCTGCTCGGGCAAAGACGCGAACCAATGGCCGAGAGCCTCGGCCTGCTGCTCGCCAAGCGCGCTCAAGGGCACGTCGACATCGCGCATGTCGATGTCGATCGAAGCCAGGCCCGCCGCATGAGCCGCGTCGCGCGCCACATTGCCTGCGCTCTGCCCGTGCCGGACGATCCACAATTTTTCAGGCCATCTTTGCCGCATGAGGCGTTGAAAGCCTCAAATCAAAGAAAGTTCAGAGCAGCCCCTCGGCTTCCAGCCGGGCATGGAGGTCGTAGGCGTCCGTGAAGAGATGCGCCTTCATGCCCACGGCCTCAGCGCCTTCGACGTTGATGATGCGGTCATCGATGAACAGGGCTTCGTCCGGCCTCAGGCCGAAGCGGTCGAGCGCGAGATAGTAGATGGCCGGATCCGGCTTCATCAGCTTTTCCTCGCCGGAGACGACGATGTCCTTGAATCGGCTGAAGAATGCCTCTTCGCGCGCACGGAACGGTCCCCAAAAATCGGCGGAGAAGTTGGTGATGCCGAAAAGCGGAATGCCGTTCGCGTCGAGATCGGCGACGATGGCGTGGACGCCCGGCACCGGATCCTGGATCGTTTCGCCGAAGCGATCACCCCAGGCAGAGATATATTCGGCATAAGCCGGAAATGTTTCGGAAAGTTCAGCGGCGGCTTCATGAAAGCCCCGGCCACCGTCCAGCGAATCGTGCCAGTTCCAGAGGTCGATATCTTCAATGAAGCGCAGACGCGCCTCATCGTCTGCGATCTGGCGGACGAGAAAGCTTTCCGGATCCCAGCCGTAAAGGACGTTGCCGACGTCGAAGACGACGGCTTTGGGTCTGACCACTTCCGTCATGCTGAACCCTTCGACTGCGCTCAGGACAGGCTTGTTTCAGCATCCATGGTCGTGGAAGCCCTTGAGCAAGACGAAGAAATGCCGGGTTTTACCCCGGCATGGACCCTGAAACGAGTTCAGGGTGACGCTTTCGAGCGTCAGCCCTGGCGTGCCTTGAAGCGGCGATTCGTCTTGTTGATGACGTAGGTGCGGCCCCGGCGGCGGATCACGCGGCAGTCACGGTGGCGCGACTTGAGGGACTTCAATGAGTTGCGGATCTTCATGGCCTTAAGCCTGTCTTTCGATTCTGGAATATGGAAGATTTGAAGGCGCCGCTTACGGAGCGGCGTCCTTCAAGTCAAGCGGTCTGCCGTTTCCTCAAGGCCCATTCCCAGGACAAGGCATCGGCGACGATCTCGTCAAGCCTGTCCCGCTGCGGGCGCCACGGCAGGGTTTCGAGGATTTTGCTATTGTCCGCAACCAAAGTGTCGGGATCGCCCGCGCGGCGCCCCTCGATCCGCCGCTCGATCGGCGTGCCCGCCACGCGGTCGGCGGCGTCGAGCACTTCCAGCACCGAAAATCCGCGTCCATAGCCGCAATTGAGCACGAAGCTTTCGGACGGCTCCGCGATCAGCTTTTCAAGCGCCGCGACGTGGGCGGCGGCAAGGTCGCTGACATGGATATAGTCGCGCACGCCCGTCCCGTCCGGTGTGTCATAATCGGTGCCGTAGACGCCGACATAGTCGCGCTTGCCGACCACGGTTTCAGCCGCGACCTTGATGATGTGCGTGCCGATCTTGCTCGATTGGCCCGATCGCCCCTGCGGATCGGCGCCCGCCACGTTGAAATAGCGAAGGGCGCCATAGTTCATCGGGTAGGCCTTCGCCGTGTCGGCGAGCATCCGCTCCGTCATCATCTTCGACCAGCCATACGGGTTGATCGGTTGCAACCGGCTGTCCTCGGTGATCGGCACCGTTTCGGGCGCGCCATAGACGGCAGCGGTCGAGGAGAAGATGAAATGCGGCACCCCGGCCGTCACCGCGCTTTCAATGAGCGCGCGGCTCTTCACCGTATTATTTTCATAGTAATCGAGCGGCTTTTCGACCGATTCGTTGACGAGGATCGATCCCGCGAAATGCATGATCGCTTTGATGCCGTGGCGTGCATACAGCTGACCGAGCAGCGCCTGGTCGGCAATATCGCCTTCAACGAAGGTCGCGCCGTCGGGCACCGCCCAGCGGAAACCGGTGGAAAGGTTGTCGACCACGACCACCGGCCAGCCAGCGTCGAGAAGCGCCAGCACCGCGTGGCTGCCGATATAGCCTGCCCCGCCGGTGACCAGGACCGGGGGCTTTGAACCCAGCATGTTTTAACCTCGTTCAAGATAGGATGCAGCAAAAACGCCCTAAGGTCGTTTCTGTCCCAACATGACCGTCAATACATGCGAGGCTGTAACATGAAAGCTGTTTTCCCGCGTACCGCAGCGGCCGCGATGGCCCTTGCCCTTGGCGCCTGCACGACCAGCGGCGGCGGACCGGCGCCATCCCAGGTCACGCGCTTTCATCTTGGCCAGCAGCAAATCGCACGCGGGCCGATTTCGGTCGAGGCGTTCGATCCCGCCGACCAGAACAGCCTGGAATTTCGCAGCTATGCCGCCGCGGTCGAACGGCAATTGGCACGCCTCGGCTGGACGGTCGTGCCGACGGTGGGTCAATCCGAGCAGGTGGCGATGATCGATCTCGAACAAGGAAGCCGCCAGGAACTCGCACGGCGGTCACCGCTCAGCATCGGTCTCGGCGGATCGACGGGTGGCTGGGGTAGTGGCGTTGGCGTGGGCGTCGGCGTCGATGTGCCGGTGGGGCGCAGCGGACCGCGCGAGATCGTCGGCACTCAACTGGAAGTCCGCATCAAGCGCCGCTCGAACGGCGAAGTCTTTTGGGAAGGCCGCGCCAATACCGAAGCGCGTGCCGATCAACCGGAGGCCCAGCGCACCGTGGCGGCCGAAAAGCTTGCCGACGCCCTGTTTCGGGACTTCCCCGGGGAGTCCGGCCGCACTATCAGCGTGCCATGACTCTCTCTATTTCCAGCGCCTTTGACGGCGGCAATATTCGCCTGATTGCTATCAACGGCAATCGCGCCGACCTTGAAATCGTCAAGGATCATCAGTCCGATTTCTACCAATGGTTCTATTTCCGCGTCACCGGCGCGAAGGGCCAGCCGGTAGAACTGCGCATCACCAATTGCGGCGGTTCGGCCTATCCCCTGGGCTGGGACGGCTACCGCGCGCGTATTTCCTATGACCGTGAGGAGTGGGTGCAGGCGGATACGGCCTATGCGGACGGCGTCCTCACCATCCACGTCACGCCGGAAGCAGGTAGCCTGTGGGTTGCCTATTTCGCGCCCTATACGATGGAGCGGCACCACGATCTGATCGCGGAGGCCGCCGCGCATCCCGATGTCGAGCATCGCTCGCTTGGCCAGACGCTGGATGGGCAGGAGCTCGATTATCTGAAGATCGCCGGCGGCCCTCTGCAGGTGTGGCTTTACGCCCGCCAACATCCGGGCGAGACGATGGCGGAATATTGGATGGAAGGCGCGCTCGAGAAATTGCTCGACGATTCCGATCCGGTATCGCGGCGCCTGCGCGAGAAGGCGAGCTTCCACATCGTGCCGAACATGAATCCGGACGGGTCGCGGCGCGGGCATCTGCGCACCAATGCGGCGGGCGTGAACCTCAATCGCGAATGGCATGAACCGAGCGCCGAGCGCAGCCCGGAAGTCCTCTATGTCCGCAATGAAATGGACCGGACGGGCGTCGATTTCGCGATGGACGTGCATGGCGACGAAGCCATTGCCGCAAACTTCCTCGCCGGGTTCGAGGGAATTCCGTCCTGGAAGAAGGAGCAGCAGGCGCTGTTCGACCTGTTCGGGCAGAAGCTCGTTGCGATTTCCCCCGATTTCCAGACCGACAAGGGCTATGAAATCGCGGCGCCGGGCAAGGCCAATCCCTCAATGTCCACCAACCAGGTTGCCGAGCGCTTTGGAGCGGTCGCGATGACCCTTGAAATGCCGTTCAAGGACAATGACGATTTGCCCGATCCTGACTATGGCTGGTCGCCGGATCGGTGCCGCGCGCTTGCGAAGAGCTGCCTTGATGCGCTCCACGCGATCATGCCGGATTTGGAAAACCGGAAGAAATAATGATCCGCTAGTCCTGAGCCTGTCGAAGGACGGTTCCAGCTGGTTCCGGGCTTCGACAGGCTCAGCCCTAGCGGTCAATGGGGAGATAGCAGGGTGCCGAAACTCGTACTCATCCGCCATGGCCAATCGGCCTGGAACTTGGAGAACCGCTTCACCGGCTGGTGGGACGTGGACCTTACCGACCAAGGTGTCGCGGAGGCCAAGGCGGCTGGCGAGCTGATGGGCGCCAAGGGCCTGGATTTCGACCTTTGCTTCACCAGCCTCCAGACCCGCGCGATCAAGACGCTACACCTGGCGCTCGAAAAAATGGGCCGCCTGTGGCTCCCGGTCGAGAAGCATTGGCGCCTGAACGAGCGTCACTATGGCGGGCTCACCGGCCTCGATAAGGCGGAGACGGCCGCCAAGCATGGCGCGGAGCAAGTCCACATCTGGCGCCGTTCCTTCGACATTCCGCCGCCCGCGATGGAGAGCGGCGGCGGCTTCGATCTCACCAACGATCGCCGCTACGAGGGCATCGCGATCCCGAACACCGAAAGCCTCAAGGACACAATCGCCCGCGTCCTCCCTTATTGGGAAGAACGGATCGCGCCCGCGCTAAAGGCAGGTGAGCGGGTGCTGATCTCCGCCCATGGCAATTCGTTGCGCGCTTTGGTCAAGCACCTCTCCGGCATTTCGGACGCGGAAATCACCGGCCTCGAAATCCCGACCGGCCAGCCGATCGTCTACGAACTTGATGACGCGCTCAATGCCACGGACCGCTATTATCTGAAGGATCGTTGATCCCGAACCCGTTAGTCCTGAGCCTGTCGAAGCCCGTTCCAGCTGGAACCGTCCTTCGACAGGCTCAGGACTAGCGGTTGTGTAGTAAAGGCGAGGCAATTGCACCATGCAATCAGTCCCGCTAGACGTTCCGCTTCGCAGACAAGAAAGGCGGGAATGGCAGAGGAATCGCCGCTCATCGGCATCATCATGGGCAGCCAGTCCGACTGGGAAACCATGCGCCACGCGGCCGAGACGCTGGATGCGCTCGGCATCGCGCATGAAACCCGCATCGTCTCCGCCCACCGCACGCCCGACCGTCTTTACGATTATGCCAAGGGCGCTGCGGGTCGCGGCCTTCGCGCCATCATCGCGGGCGCGGGCGGCGCGGCGCATCTGCCGGGCATGGCCGCATCGATGACGCGTGTGCCGGTACTCGGCGTGCCGGTGGAATCGAAGGCGCTGTCGGGCATGGATAGCCTCCTATCCATCGTTCAGATGCCCGCGGGCATTCCCGTCGGCACGCTTGCCATCGGCAAGGCGGGCGCGGTCAACGCCGCGCTCTTCGCCGCCGCGATCCTGGCCGGGACGGACGAGGCGCTGGCGGGACGGCTCGACGTCTGGCGGCAGGCGCAAACAGACAAGGTTGCACAGCGCCCCCAATGACGCTCCCGCCCGGCTCCACCATTGGCATTATCGGCGGCGGCCAGCTCGGCCGGATGCTGGCCATGGCGGCGGCGCAACTGGGCTATAAGGCGCATATCTACGCGCCGGACCTCGACTCCCCCGCAGCCGAGGTGTCGGCGCTCTTCACCCGCGGCGCCTATGAAGATGAAGGCGCGCTCGCCCGCTTCGCAGCCAGTGTCGATGTCGTCACCTATGAATTCGAGAATATTCCGGTGGCACCGCTGGATGCGGTCGTCGCAAAGGCGCCCCTCCATCCGCCGCGTGGCGCGCTCGAAATCGCGCAGGACCGGCTGGCGGAGAAGGAATTCGTGACGTCGCTTGATGGCCGTCCGGCGCCCTATGCAGCGGTCGATAATCTTGCCGATCTACAGGCGGCGCTGGGGCGGATCGGCGCGCCCGCCATCCTCAAGACCCGTCGCATGGGCTATGACGGCAAAGGCCAGGCAAGGCTACGCACGGCCGATGACGCGGCGGACGCGTTCGACGCGCTGGGAGGCGCACCCGCGGTCCTTGAAGGCTTTATCACGTTCGACGCGGAATTCTCGATCCTGCTTTGCCGCGCGCAGTCCGGCGAGATCGCCTTTTGGGACGCGCCGCACAATACGCATATTGGCGGCATCCTCGACCGCTCCGAAGCGCCTGCCAGCGCGGACCTCGCGCCCGGAATAGCGGAGGCTTCAGCTTTCGCCGCCAGGCTTGCCGAAGCACTCGATTATGTCGGCGTGCTCGCCCTTGAATTCTTTGCGTCCGCCGACGGTCCAGTGTTCAACGAAATGGCGCCGCGCGTGCACAATAGCGGCCATTGGACGATCGAAGGCGCGGTCACCTCCCAGTTCGAAAACCATATCCGCGCCATTTGCGGCCTGCCGCTCGGTGCGACGACACTGGCTGCATCGCGTGTCGAGATGCGGAACCTGATCGGCCGGGATGCCGATAAGTGGCTCGACATTCTCGCCGATCCCACGGCCCATCTGCATCTGTACGGTAAGGGCGAGGGCCGCGCCGGCCGCAAGATGGGCCACGTCACCCGCCTTATTCGCTGATATGAAGAAAGGCGGAGCCGAGGCCCCGCCTTTCTTTCGCTTCTTGTTCGTCATCCCGGCGAGCCGGGATCTCGTATCGAAAAGCTTCGTGTCCCTTCTTCACGAGACTCCGGCTTTCGCCGGAGTGACGATGGACAGGATTATTGCTGCTTCGGCGCGGGCACCACTTCGACCGGGATACCGAGCGATGTAAGCTGCGGCTGAACCTTGGCGGCATCGCCGACGATGACCCAGACGAGCTTCGCGGGATCAATCGTCTTTCGCGCGGCCTGATCGAGCGATTGCTGAGTCATGCCCTTATAGCGATCGGCCAGCGTCTCGTAATAATTGTCGGGACGATCGAACAAGGCGTTCGAGCGGAGTGCTGCGATCACCGCGCCCGACGTTTCGAAATTGCCGGCGAGTTCACGGGTGTTGCCGTTGACGACCTGCTGCAATTCGGCGGGGGTGACGCCCTTCGATCCGTTGAAATTCTTCACCTGATCGATGATCGCGGCAACCGACGGGCCGGTCTTGTCGGCCTGCACCGGCGCCATGATCATGAACGGCACCTGGTTTTCCACCAGCTGCACCATGGAGCGCGAACCGTAGGACCAGCCCTTGGTTTCGCGCAGATCCATGTTGATCCGCGACAGGAAGTTCCCGCCGAGGATCTCGTTGGCGGAGTCGAGGACCAATG
Organism: Allosphingosinicella vermicomposti; assembly: GCF_003012815.1. Taxonomy (GTDB): domain Bacteria; phylum Pseudomonadota; class Alphaproteobacteria; order Sphingomonadales; family Sphingomonadaceae; genus Allosphingosinicella; species Allosphingosinicella vermicomposti. The sequence goes on from NZ_PXYJ01000003.1 coordinate 480,553, forward strand.
TGTCGTCCGTTCCCTTCACCGGGAGCACTTCGCCCGCGATGATGAGGGACTGCGGCGATTGCGGCCGATCTATCAGCACGATCCGCTGCTTGGGCGCAGGAAGCGCACTGGCGAAGTTCTTCGTGCCCTTGGCTTCCGAAGGCGCGGCCCAATTGCCGAACTGCGCATCAAGCAGCGGCAGGAGGGTTGCGAGCGGAAGATCGCTGACCGCGAAGATTTCCGCATTGTCCGGCCGGATCCAGGCGCGGTGGAAGGCGAAGAGCTCGTCGCGGGTGACGGCCTTCACCGCCGCCGGATCGCCCGTGCCCGTGAACGGCTTCCCGTAGGGATGGCCCGTTCCATAGAGCAGCGACGGCAGCGCACGAAGGGCGAGGCCCTGCGGCTGCGTCATTTCGGACGCGATTCCGGCCAACTGCTGAGCGCGGATACGCTCCACTTCAGCCGGATCAAAGGCCGGGTTCTTGATGATGTCGCCCATCAACGCGAGCGACGGCTGGAGGTTGGTGCTGAGCGCGGTCATCAGGACGCTGGTGCGGTCCAGCGACGCGCCCGGGCTGATCGAGGCGCCGAGCCGCTCCTGGTCTTCGGCGATCTGGATCGAGTTGCGGCTGGTCGTGCCTTCCTCGAGCAGGTTCAGCATCAGGCTTTGCGTGCCGAGCTTCGCAGCGGGATCGGCGGCGATGCCCGCGTTGAATTCGACTGCGACCCGCGTCACGGGGACGCTGGTGCGTTGAGCGTAAGTCACCTTGATCCCGTTGGCCAGCGTCGCCCGCTGAACGTCGGGGAAATCAAGGTTCGGGATGCTCCCGACCTGCGGCAGCGGACGCTCCTGCACGAAGGGTAGAGGGGCCATCGGCTGCTCGCCCGGCTGCGGCTCGCGATAGTAACGCGGACGCTGGCTGGCGGCACCCTTGGACGCTGCGGCTTCTTCATAAGCGTCGCGTTCGCCCGGGGCGACGGTGAGGGCGTAGACGGGGCGGGTCAGCCACTTCTTAAGCGCGGCCTTGACGCTTTCCGGCGTCACTACGGCATAAGCGGCAAGCTGCTTCTTATAGAAATCCGCATCATTGGCGTAGAGCGCGCCTTCAGCGAGGGCCGTTGCCTTGCCGCCAAAGCCGCCAACCTGTTCCAGGCCCTGAATGCGGCTCGATAGATCGCGCATCACAACGCGGCGGACCTCATCCTCTGTCGGGCCGTTGGCGATAAGATCGGCGATGATCGCATCGACGCGCTGGGCGACGACAGTGGGATCGACGCCCGGCTTCACGTCCGCCTGCACTTCGAACATGCTGAGACGCTGAAACGGGAGCAGGCTCGCGGAAACGCGGACCGCCGTCTGATCCTTGCGAACCAGTTCATTGTCGAGACGCGAGCTGGCAAGCCCGCCAAGCACTGCGGCGCCGACGTCGAGCGGCACATATTCAGGATCGGTAAGGCCCGGCACAGTCCAGTCGCGATAGAGACGGGTGAAAGCCACGCGGTCCTTCATCGTTTCGGACTTGGTCGCGGAGAGCGTAGGGACCGGCGCCGCCGCCGGAGTGTTGACCGGTCCACGCGGGATGTCGCCGAAATATTTCTCGACCAGCGGGCGCGCTTCGGCAGCCGATACGTCGCCGGCGAGGACAAGCACGGCATTGTTGGGACCGTATTTGTCGCGGAACCACTGCTTCACGTCATCGAGGCTCGCCGAATCGAGGTCGGCCATCGAACCGATGGTCGAATGACGATAAGGATGGCCTTCCGGCATCAGAGCTTCGAGCTGGGCATATTCGACAAGGCCGAACGGCTGATTGTCGCCCTGCCGCTTTTCATTCTGCACCACGCCCTTCTGGTTGGTGAGCTTCTCCTGCGTCACCGCGCCGAGCAGATGGCCCATGCGGTCGCTTTCCAAGAAAAGGGCGCGTTCCAGCGCCGGGGTTGGCACCGTCTGGAAATAATTGGTGCGATCGAACCAGGTCGTGCCGTTGAAATCGGTCGCGCCGATCTCGCGCAGCGGCTCGAAATAATCCCCCGGCGCATTTTCGGAGCCGTTGAACATCAGATGTTCGAACAGGTGCGCAAAGCCGGTCTTGCCCTGGGGTTCATCCTTCGACCCGACATTGTACCAGACCGACACGGCGACGATCGGCGCCTTGCGGTCTTCATGCACGACGACGCGCAGGCCATTGTCGAGCGTGAATTCCTCATGGGGAATGTTCACGGCCTGAACGAGCTGGCGCAGTCCGGCATCGGCGGTCGATGGGTTGGAGGAAAGAGCCGGCGCATCTGCGGTGGTTGCGGTCGTGCAAGCCCCCGTCATCAATGCAGCGGCCAGGGTCAAGGCGGCAAAAGTCCTGCGCATGAATGGCGTTCCCTTATGGTTTTACGGGCGGGAAGATAGCCGCAATCAATTGACACGCAACCATTTATCCTGAGCCTGTATCTCACCGGGTCAATGGCCCTTGTGTTGCGTGATGGCAACACCACATCATTCTGGATTGATAGTGAGGGGCTAGTCATGAACCTTGAGAAATTCACCGAACGAACCCGTGGCTTCCTTCAGGCGGCGCAGACGGTCGCGGTGCGGATGAACCACCAGCGGATTGCGCCCGAACATATATTGAAGGCGCTATTAGAGGATGATCAGGGGATGGCGTCCGGCCTCATCGCCCGCGCCGGAGGCAGCGCCCGGGTCGCCCTCGGCAAGGTGGACGAGGCTCTGTCCCGCGTTCCTGTGGTATCGGGCGGCGGAGCGAGCAATCCGCCGGGTCTTGATGGGGAAAGCATTCGCGTGCTCGATCAGGCCGAGCAAATCGCGCAGCAGGCGGGCGACTCTTATGTCACCGTTGAGCGCCTGCTTCTCGCTCTGGCGCTTGCCTCTACCACGGTGGCGGGCAAGGCGCTTGCCGAAGCGGGCGTGAAGGCGGAGGGCGTCAACACCGCGATCAACGAACTTCGCGGCGGCCGCACCGCCGACACGGCATCCGCCGAAGACCGCTATGATGCGCTGAAGAAATTCGCGCGCGACCTCACCGATGCGGCACGCGCTGGCAAGCTCGATCCGGTCATTGGACGCGACGAGGAAATCCGCCGCACAACCCAGATCCTCGCGCGCCGTACCAAGAACAATCCTGTGCTGATCGGCGAGCCGGGCGTCGGCAAGACCGCGATTGCCGAAGGGCTCGCGCTCCGCATCGCCCATGGCGACGTGCCCGATAGCCTGAAGGACCGCCGCCTGCTCGCGCTCGACATGGGTGCGCTGATCGCGGGCGCCAAATATCGCGGCGAGTTTGAGGAACGGTTGAAGGGCGTACTCGACGAGGTGCGCCAAGCCGAGGGCGACGTCATCCTCTTCATCGACGAGATGCACACGTTGATCGGCGCCGGGAAGAGCGAAGGCGCGATGGATGCGGGCAATCTCCTGAAGCCTGCTTTGGCGCGCGGCGAACTCCACTGTATCGGCGCGACGACGCTCGACGAATATCAGAAATATGTTGAGAAGGACGCGGCCCTCCAGCGCCGCTTCCAGCCCGTCTTCGTGGGCGAGCCGACGGTCGAGGACACGATCTCGATCCTGCGCGGCCTCAAGGAGAAATATGAGCTGCACCATGGCGTGCGGATCACCGACGGCGCCATCGTGTCGGCCGCGACGCTCTCCAATCGTTACATCACCGACCGTTTCCTCCCCGACAAGGCGATCGACCTGATGGACGAGGCCGCCTCGCGCTTGCGCATGGAGGTGGAATCGAAGCCCGAGGAGATCGAAAATCTCGATCGGCGGATCATCCAGCTGAAGATCGAGCGGGAGGCGCTGAAGAAGGAAACCGATCAGGCTTCGCGGGATCGGCTGAAGGCGCTCGAGGAAGAACTCGCCAGTCTCGAGCAGCAGTCGGGTGCGCTCACGACGCGCTGGCAGGCCGAGAAAGATAAGATACAGGCCGGAGCGAAATTGAAGGAGCGCCTCGACGCCGCGCGGCTTGAGCTCGAACAGGCTCAGCGCGGCGGCGATCTCGCCCGTGCGGGCGAGCTGAGCTACGGCACCATTCCCCAGCTCGAAAAGCAGCTGCAGGACGCGCAATCGGGGAACGAAAGCGCGATGCTTCGCGAGGAAGTGACGTCCGAGGATATCGCGTCCGTGGTGTCGCGCTGGACAGGCATTCCGGTCGACAAGATGCTGGAAGGCGAGCGCGAAAAGCTGCTCCAGATGGAGGAATGGCTTGGGCGTCGCGTCATCGGTCAAAAGGACGCGGTGGAAGCGGTGAGCCGCGCCGTCCGCCGTTCCCGCGCGGGACTTCAGGATCCGAACCGGCCGTTGGGTTCCTTCCTGTTCCTCGGGCCGACCGGCGTCGGCAAGACGGAACTCACCAAGGCGCTCGCCGAATTCCTGTTCGACGATCCCGCGGCGATGGTCCGCATCGACATGTCCGAATATATGGAAAAGCACGCTGTTGCCCGCCTGATCGGCGCACCGCCGGGCTATGTCGGCTATGAAGAAGGCGGCATTCTCACGGAAGCCGTGCGGCGGCGACCCTATCAGGTGATCCTCTTCGACGAAGTGGAGAAGGCCCACGCCGACGTGTTCAATGTCCTCCTTCAGGTGCTGGACGACGGCCGCCTGACCGATGGCCAGGGCCGTGTCGTCGACTTCGCCAACACGCTGATCATCCTAACCTCGAATCTCGGCAGCCAGTATCTGGCCAATTTGGAGGATGGGCAGGACGTGGAAAGCGTCGAGCCGCAAGTGATGGACGTCGTGCGCGCCCACTTCCGCCCCGAATTCCTGAACCGCCTCGACGAAATCATCCTGTTCCACCGCCTGGGCCAAGGCCATATGGGCCCCATCGTCGACATCCAGGTCGCGCGGGTCCAGAAGCTGCTGGCCGATCGCAAGATCAAGCTGGAGCTGACGGACGGTGCACGGGCATGGCTCGGGCGCGTCGGATATGATCCGGTTTACGGCGCGCGGCCATTGAAGAGAGCGGTGCAAAAATATCTGCAAGATCCGCTGGCCGAGGCGATTTTGAAAGGAGAGGTCGCGGATGGCGCGACGGTGTCGGCCAAGGAAGGCGACGGTCGAATTACATTACAGGTATAGGAAAAGCGGCAGGGGCGAGGCCCCTGCCGCTCCTGCCGCTTAGAAACGCAGCTTCGCACCAGCATAGAACCGGCGGCCGAATACGTCATAGACGTTCGCAGCCGTGTCCGTACCGGTCACGTTAAAGCCCGAACCCGAAAGGATGTTCGGAGCATCGTTATCGAGCAAGTTGTCAACGCCGAAGTAGAACTCATAATTATCGACCGGCGTCCAACCCGCCTGCATATCGAGATAGAATTCAGACGGGATGACGATCGTATCCGGCTCGAAATCGGGGGCCAAAGCCTGATCGTCCTCATAGGACGAACCGATATAGGTGCCGGTGAAGTTCACCCTCCAGCTGTCCTCGCGATAACCAAGGGACGCCGTAAAGCGATCCTTGGCACCGCCAATTTCACCAACGTAGGGATCGGGAGCGGCGCCCGGAATCGGGATCACGTCGCCACCAAAGAGGTGAGTGTAGGCAATCCGAGCGTTAAAGCGGCCCGACGTAATGTCTTCAAGCCGGAACTGGTAGGAGAGAACTGCGTCGATCCCTTCGATGTCGAGCTTACCGCCGTTGAAGAGCGGAGCGTCGATATACTGAAGCGAACCGGCGCTATTCGAACCGCTCAGTACCTGGCGACGCTCGATGAGGTCGCAGAACTGATCGTCGCCTTGCTGATAGCATTGGTTCAAGATGAACTGCCGCGGAGGCGCAACAATGGCATCTTCAACGGCAATGTTGAAGTAATCGACCGAGAGAACCAAGTTGCGGAGCGCGCCAATCGATGTGGGGTTGATTACCACACCAACGGTATAGGAATCTGACGTTTCTTCGTTCAGATCCGGATTGCCGCTGTTGAAGCCGCTAACCCCTTGGCGGTCACTCTGCGTAAGAGTGAAAACACCATTTTCAGCGATATTAGCAGCTACCCCTGCATCGGCACGGCAACGGTCGCCTGTCGCGCCACCGCCTGTTGCACCAATTCCTTCGCAAGGATCTTCGAGACCCGACGGGAAGGTCTGCGAGGGTCCGGTGTAGAGCTCGCCGATGTTCGGAGCGCGAACGGCCCGTGCATAGCTTGCGCGGAAACGGACGTCCTCAATTGGAGCCCAATCAGCACCGAAAGAATAGCTATAGACGGTTCCGACGCTCGAATAATCGGAGACGCGGCCGGAAGCACGAACACCGAGCTTGTGGAAAAATGGCGTGTCCGAAAGGATCGGAACAGCGATTTCGGCGTAAATTTCCTTCACGTCGAATTCGCCCGCAGTGTCGGGCGCGGCGTTACCGGCGTTGAGGCCGGCGTTGGTGAGCGCGTCCCAATCAGCCGAGCTCGTTTCCTTGCGATATTCCGCGCCAACGGCCACGTCTACGGAGCCGGCAGGGAGATCGACGAGGCTACCAGAGAGGTTTGCCGAAACGACCTGCTGGGTGATCTTTGTCAGGAATTGAGAATCCGCATTGATCCAGGCGAGAGCGTCCGGCGTGATCGATCCAATCCCGAAGATGTCGATCGGAACACATCCCTGATCCCGGGCTTGGGCATCGGCGCAGACGACATCTGTCGTGGAACCGTTGTTGTTAAGATCGTCGACGTCCGGGATCGCTTCGAGCGCGTTGCGGAAGTTGACGACATTCACCTGACCAGTCGACTGCTGCGATTCGTTGGTTGCGCCGTAGACATAGTTCACGTCCCAATGGAAGCGGTCGTCCATGAAGCTGCCGTCAAGGCCTACGACGAAGCGGAACAGGTCGCGAGTCGTCGAGCCGCTTCGCGAGCCGACTTCGCCAAGGCGACGCGCAAACCCGATGTCACGAAGACCATCGCCATCCGTGTCGATCGCCGCCGCAGCGATGGCGGTGGGTACGATAGGATTGAGTACCGCAACACCATTGACCAGCGTCTCGATGGGCGCGCGGCCCGTGGCCGGGTAGATGTTCGCAACGTCAAGCGCAAACGGTTCGATTTGGCGCGCCGACTTCGTTTTCGAGTAGGTCGCTTCCGTCACAAGCCGGACGCTGTCATTGAGATCGTAGTGACCCCGTGCTGCAATGAGGTAGCGCTCGACCGGAACCGCGATGGTGCGATAGAACTGACGATTGAAACCGTCCTTGGACGTATAGTTGCGAACGGCGCCGGTCGTAGGATCGACCATCAGATCGTCACCTGTCGCCGCGGTACCACGCACGTCAAAGCGGCCAGCCAGGTTAAAGCTGGAATAGAAAGGCTCATAGGGAACGCCGTAATCGTCCGGATCGCCCGTCACGTTGATGAAGGTGTCCAAGTCGTCCAAAACGGTGTTCGACCGCTGACGCGACAGCAATTGTCCTTCATTCGAGTAGCCGATGTGAAGCATGACATTGCCACGATCGTCGGCCAGATTTCCGCCAGCGGTCAGGCTTGCCTGATAACGGGGTGCATCGCCGCGAGCGGTAATGCCATATTGACCCTCAGCCTCGACCCCTTCGAAATCCTCACGATAGATAAAGTTCACGACGCCCGCGACGGCGTCCGACCCGTAGAGCGACGAAGCGCCACCCGAAAGGATGTCGACGCGCTCAATGAATTGCGCGGGAATGACATTGAGATCGACGGTTGAGGTGCCCGGAATGCCGGCCACAATGCGGCGACCGTTCGCCAGAACCAGGGTACGGTTCGCGCCAAGGTTACGAAGATTGATCGTGGCCGCGCCGGTCCCGGATGTGAGGAATGCCGAGTTCGTACGGGTGAGGCCCGGCGTGCCGAAAGCGGGGTTTTCAACGAGGAGTTCCTGGATGTTGGTCACACCAGCCTCGGTGATCTGCTCGGAACTGATCGCCTGGACAGGAGCCACTGAGGCAACGTTGGGAGAAAGAATTCGCGAGCCGGTAACAATGATCTCCGACTGCGCAGGTTCCTCGCCCTGCTCCGCGTCAGCCGCACTTTCCACAAGCGCGGGCTCTTCGACGGACGGCTGAACTTCTGCTTCTTGGGCAAAGGCCAAGCTGGCCGGGCCAAACAGCCCATAAGCCATTGTACTAGCGAGTAAACAAACCTTAATTCGAGAATTATTCATACATCCCCCTCTTGGGCATCTCACGAACGTGAGTGGGGCAAGTATGAAGAAGAAAATCCTCAATTCAATCGACTTGAGGACATTTTATCAACAATGTTGCGAAATGAACACAGAGTCGCTGAAGCTATACCTGGACAGTATAAAATAGCTTTTAGACATAACATTTTAAAGCCCGGCCAGTGCGCTGCTAATGTACGGCGAGGGGCCAAGAATGTGATTTACAACCGGCGCATCGCAGTTGCGATCAATATGGGCAACTTACGCGCGGTCGTTCAGCCCCACGGATGAATGATCATTGTCAGCCCCTTGCTCTCGAGGAATTAGGTCTTTCACCGACGCTCGTTCAGTTTCAGAATTGGTCGACGACGGGAAGATAAAGTGAGAACTCTCCGACGACGCAAGGACTAGCTCGACCGCCTCGGCTTTGATCTGGTCTAGGGGGCGAGGCGCTCACGGCACAGTGCACAAGTCCCTGGAGGATCCCCTAACGGACACGATCTTGCCGGGAGAAATCCCTACTGATCAACGGTGTACATAAAAGGGAGGGAAAATCAGCTCCTTCTGATCACCAGTCCGTCTTGCGTTGCGAGTGGTCTCGCAGGCGTTCCTCAGCCGCAATGATATGGGCTGCACAGAGCAAGCCCGGCATCTTTAAACCAGCCATGGCCAAAGGCCCAAAGTATTTGCCTAAATCGAGGGCGTCCGTCTTCGAGGACTCACAGTGGCGGGCTTCAGGCAAAAAAAAGGGGGCGGCAAAGGCCGCCCCCAAGTCGTGTCATTGATGTGCGAGTTAGAAATCAAACCTCGCGCCCATCCGGAAGTAACGACCGACATAGAGACGATCAGCCCAGGCGGGGTTGAAGTGATAGATGCCATAGGCAGCGTTCCAATCGACCGGTGGCTTCCGATCGAAGATGTTCAGAACGTCAGCGTAAAGCGTCACGCGTTCATTTGGCTTGAACTCGCCATGCCCGTCGACCCAGAAGATTGACTTGCTACGGCACTGCACGGGTTCACCATTGTCCCACGCCAGAAGCTGACCGTTGTCGGCGCTCGCCTGGCAATCGCCGTACACGCCGCCGGCGTCTGTGGCCACCATCGAGTAGCTGCTGGTGTAGTTGGCGGTCAGCGTCAAGTTGGCCGTTTCGCCAAACTCAAACGTGTTCTGCCAGTTCGCGCGGAATTTCGGAGCGCCCGAGCAGGACGTCCAATTGCACGGACCCAGCGTACCATCGTAGCGCCACACGGTGTCGTCGTCGTTCATCTGCTGCAACCGCAGGAGGTATGAAGCACTGAGCACGCTGCGCAGGCTTACATCTCCCGTAAGCGGCACCCGAACATCCGCCGTGGCGTCGATGCCCCGGCCGAGGAACGCGTTGGCGTTCTGGAACGGTGCCTCGATGAAGCCAAGCAGCGGCAGCGCGTTGGGGTTCTGCGGATCCGGGTTTCCTGGAGTGACCGTAACCCCTGGAACATTCACCACACCGTTGTTGGTGTAATATTGTTCGATGATGTCGCCAGTCACAGACGGTGGAACGATCAAATTCTTGATCTTGGTCTGCCAAAAATCGACCGTCAGCGTCATGTTCCGGTTCGGCTGAAAGACGGCGCCAATAGTGTAACCGGTCGACTTTTCCGGTTTCAGCTCCGGGTTGCCCAACGACGTCAGGCCTGGCGAGTAGCCACCCGCATAGTAAGACGGGTTGGAAGCATGCGCTGCGCAGAAGGCCGCATAGACCGGTTCACTACAGACGATATTGGCGTTCTGGTAGCCCGTCGCCGGCAGCTGGAACGACTCGTTGAGGTTCGGGGCTCGGAAGCCACGCGACCAGGAACCGCGGATTTTCAGCGCGTCAATCGGGCTGAATTCCATGTCGAACGATGGCGAGAACGCCTTCTGACCCGTCGAGTAATGGTCATAGGAGCCCAATGCCCTGACACGCAGCATATCAAGAATGGGCGCGGTAACTTCGTAGTTCAGCGACCAGATATCGCGGCTGCCCTGCACCCCAACGGCGTTGATGCCGTAATAGCGCGCATAAGGATTGGTATCGTTCGGCGCGTTGGAGCTGGGGTTGTCCAGCGATTCCCGGCGGAATTGGCCACCGACCGCTGCGGTCAGGTCGCCACCCGGAAGAGCCACGAGATCCTTGCCGATCGCGGCCTGAACCTGCCAGAGCTTGGAAACCTTCGTGCTCCGTTGTTCCGGGAAGACCTGGTCCATCGCCGCCTGGGTGTTGGCGTCCTGGTCTACGAAATTGTACGTTCCGGTGGCGATAGCATCCAACAAACCCTGAAGGAAGATGTAGCCGCGGTTCGTTACGTCCAGATCAACGCGCGATGCGGTTGCACCAACGTTATAGCTGAAGCCGTCGCCGAACTCGCCGTTCGCACCAATTGCAACCCGGTAGCTCCTCGCATCGGTGAAGGTCTGGCGCGGGTCGCGCGGCGACAGCGAGAGCTGAGCCAAATTGCCTTGGGCGGCAAAGGGATTGTTCGGATTGAGGGTCGCACCAGCAACCGGCGTACCGTCCGGGTTGGTACATCCGCTTGCAATCGCCGGACCCGATATGTTGCCAGTCGCCGGGTTGGTGCCGACCACCATCGTGCCCTGCGGGCAGACATAAACCGGGAGGAAGAACCCGCTGACAGTGACTCTACGTCCGCCAGCCGCAGTCGAGCCGGTGAAACTTCCCGGATCGCTTTCGTTGAAGGTCTTCGTATTATAATAGTTAAAGCTGAAGAAGGCCTCTGAATCCCCGAACCGCTTGGTCGCGCGGAACGCCGCACCCTTCCGCTCAATCTCCGAATTGTACATCTGGAATTGAGCCAGAGCGTCCTGCTGACAGACGATGTTGTCAGCCGGCGTAGTGCCTGGGATGGCCTGATCACCGTTCAGTGTGACGGCAGTCGTGCCATTGTTACAGCCGCCGGTATACTGCCACGGGCCCAGAGGAGCCGTCGCGCCCGTCGGAAGAACGGTCGCCGGATTATAAGGACGCACCGCGAAAGCCGGCGTTCGCTGGAAGCCCAAGTAGCTGCCATCACCCTGGATACCGTTGAGAATCCCATTGAACAGGCAACCCTGTTCTGCGGTGCCGCAGATGCTGCTGACATTAGCGGTATTGAACGGGAAACCACGATCACGCGCATAGAGCGCGTCGTTCTTCTGATATTCCGCGCCGATGTAGACGTTGTAGCCATCCGAGGACAGGTCGCCGAAGCCATACGCAAGGCTGCCCCTTCTCTCTCCAGCGTCTCCCCGTTGCGAGATGCCGGCCGAGAAATTGCCATGCAGGCCCTGAATGTCGCGCTTGGTGATAACGTTGACCACGCCTGCGATCGCGTCCGAGCCATAGGTCGCCGAAGCGCCGCCGAGCAGGGTGTCGACGCTGCCGATAGACCAGGCCGGAATGGTGTTGATGTCGGTGATGTTACGCTGCGTATCGTCCGCCAATGGATAGACGGCCGAGCGCAAGCCGTCGAACAGCACGAGCGTGTAGGCGTCGTTGAAGCCGCGGAGCGAGGGAGCGCTGGCGCCGGTCGTGAAACCCTGGGCCGACCAGCTCGGGGGCACGGTGCCGGCGTTGTTTGCCGACATCGTCTGAAGATAATCGGTGACGGTCGTGATGCCGCGCTTATCGAGGTCATCTGCCGTGACCGACACAATCGGAATAGCGGTCGCGCCGGCAGGATTGCGGAGCAGCGAGCCCGTAACGACGATTTCTTCGCCCGCGCTTTCCTCAGCAGTCGTCGCAGTAGTCTCCGCAGACGTTTCTTCCTGAACCTGATCCGTCGTATCCTGAGCGTAAGCAGGTGCTGCAATTCCGCTACCAATGGCGGCAAGCACGGTCAAAGCCGCGCCACTCCGGAGCAAGCCCCGGTTGAATTTCGATGTAAAGGTCACGTCGTGATCCCCGATCTTTGCGGTCTGAAGGATCACCCCCCTTCAATACCAAGAAAGCGACCGCTCTTACGGCTCGCGCGCTGGTTCGATCAAAATTAGCGTGTCAGCGCAAGGTGCGAAGGCAAATGACCCAGCTTTCGGCTCGGCGTGTAACCGGAATGTCACATCCATCGAAGAGGTTCGTTGACGATTTCAATAACCTGCGGCGCTCCAAAAAAAAGCGGCTCCAAACTGGAGCCGCTTCAAGTTCATTTGAGATCTGTTCTTTTTAGAAGTTCGCTTTGATCCCTGCGCGGAACTGGCGTCCGAAGATGCCCGTACCGCCCTGGACCGGATTATAGCGAACTGCGCCATAAGTCACCGGATCGACCGGCGGCAGATCGTTGAGCGCGTTGAGGACGTTCACGTAGAATGTGAAGTTGTCGGTCACATCGACGCTGCCGACGAGGTCGAGCGTGATGTAATCGTCAACGCGGCACGGCACGAAGCCGGGGTTAAGCCCGCAATCACCTTGCTCGGTACCCTGATCTTCCGCTGACAGGTCGTAACCGCCGAAGAAGTTAGCCGTGGCGGTCAGCGAGTAGCGGTCGTAACCGACCGTGTTCTGCCAGCTGCCATGCCATTTCGGCGTGCCCGAGCCTGCCGTGAGGTTGAAGTTGCCGAGCGTTCCTTCGTAACGCTCTTCCGAACCATCCGGGAACGTCGTGCTGAGCTCGAGGATACGGCTTGCTTCGGCCGAGCTGGTGAAGCTGATGTCACCGAATTCGAGACGGAGCAATGCCGCAAAGTCGAGACCGCGGACGCGAACGGTGTTGGCATTCACCAATTGCGCTTCGATGAAGCCGGCGACCGGAAGCGCGTTCGGACGCGTCACGTCGGGCGCGCCCGGAATGACATTATACCCTTCCGGAATGTCACACGTTCCGCTGTTCACCTGAGCAAGCGTACAGGAATAGTAAGCCTGAAGCGCCGGAGCATTGGACGGGGCTGTGATCGCACCGGTCTTCTTGATGTCGAAATAATCGACAGTGAAGGTGAAGTTGCGGATCGGATTGAGGATCGCGCCAAGCGTGATGCTGCGTGACTTTTCCGGCTCCAGATCCGGCGACGCGAGCGTCGTCTGACCATAGCTGTTGTTCCGGACATAAGCCGGGCAAGAGCTGTAGGTGGCAACGGTACAACCATATTGTGCCAGGAACGCGTCGGTGAAGTTACCGGAGGCGGTAGCGACGAAGCCGGTCGTCGGAAGCGCATTGGCTTCGCCGAAGGACGGGATACGGAAGCCCTTCGACCAGGTTGCGCGAAGCGCAATCTGCGGGATGGGCGTGAACTTCGCGCCGATCTTCGGCGAGAAAGCGTCCTGACCGCTCGAATAGCTGTCGTACCGGCCCGATGCGTTCAGCTCCAGGATGTCGAGGATCGGAGCGTTCACTTCAGCGAATGCCGAATAAACGGTACGATTGCCGCTGGTTCCGAATGCGTTCAGCGTGAAGAAACGCTGCGTCGGGCCATTATAGTCCGGATTGCCGCTCGGTGCGTCCACGGCTTCGTAACGGATCTGGCCGCCGAAACCGAACTGAAGCGGACCGCCCGGCAGCTCGAACAGCGACCGGCCGACACTTGCCTGAACGGCGTAGAGGTCCGACGACGCTTCGTTGATATTGTCCGGGGAGACGAAATCAATCTGCTGCTGAGTGTTCGCACTCGGATCGACGAAGTTGAACGTACCTTGGGCAATCGCCGTGAGCAGGTTGGCGATATAGACATAGCCGGTCTGCGTGCGACGCAGATCGTTA
>NZ_PXYJ01000004.1:0-177500 GCF_003012815.1 Allosphingosinicella vermicomposti
GGGGGGGGGGGGGGGGGGGGGGGGGGGGGGGGCGGCGGGGGTGGTGGCGGGGGCGGCGGGGGTGGTGGCGGGGGCGGCGGTGGTGGCGATGGATTTGCCATTACTCTTCTCTCCTGCTTGAAAGACTGAGAATGTCGCGAGACTTATAAGTGCGGAAACAAATAACCCAAAAGATGCGACTTGGCATCGCCTGACCCACTTATTCTCCCAAGGCTCGTCAAAGCTATTTATCTTACGCGAATAGAATTGCTCAACGAGTTTTTGCTGAGCAAGGTAAGCTTTTGAGGAGAAAATGTGCTCAGACAACCCACTAGCAAGACTTAAAACCAGAAGTATCAATGCCAAGATCAAAACTGGCAACAGGCGCGGCTCGACCTGGACGCTTGTCTGCGTGATGAAGCCTGCAATCAGGGCAATCAAAGTCGCCGAGAGCTGAATGATCGTTTTGACAAGCGTGTCTTCTGCCTCGCGCCGAGCCTTTATGAGCTCTGTGCGCTCGCTCATCATAGTCTTGTAACATTCATCCAAATCGCAGCCATCCAACATGTGAGGCTGCGTTTCATTGACTTCGGTGTCCGACGTCAAAGGACTTACTCCGCCGCCGCCTGCCCGAACATATCCACGCCCGCGTCGCCTTCTTCGGCCACATCGTTGGCCTTGGCGGCTTTCCGCCGGTCGAAATTGTCCCAGACTTCGCCCCAATTGCCCTTGGTCGCGGCCTTGGAATATTCGGTGGCGCGGGTTTCGAAGAAGTTGGCGTGTTCGACGCCGTTCAGCAGCGGCGCGAGCCAGGGGAGCGGGTGTTCCTCGATCATGTAGATGGGCTTGAGGCCCAGCTGTCCGAGGCGCCAATCGGCGATGTAGCGGACATATTTCTTGATGTCCTTGGGCGTCATGCCGTTCACCGGGCCCATTTCGAAGACGAGGTCGATGAACGCGTCTTCGATCCGCACCGTCTTCTGGCACATGTCCAATATGTCGTCGCGCACCGCCGGCGTCATGCAATTGCGTTCCTTCACGAAGGCGTGGAACAGGCGAATGATGCCTTCGCAGTGGAGGGTTTCGTCGCGGACGGACCAGCTGACGATCTGCCCCATGCCCTTCATCTTGTTGAAGCGCGGGAAGTTCATCAGCATCGCGAAGGAGGCGAAGAGCTGCAGCCCTTCGGTGAAGCCGCCGAACATGGCGAGCGTCTTGGCGATATCCTCGTCCGTATCGACGCCAAACTGGGCGAGATAATCGTGTTTGTCCTTCATCTCCTTATATTGGAGGAAGGCCGAATATTCGCTTTCGGGCATGCCGATCGTGTCGAGCAGGTGACTGTAAGCCGCGATGTGCACCGTCTCCATATTGGAGAAAGCCGTCAGCATCATCTTCACTTCCGTAGGCTTGAACACGCGACCGTATTTTTCGTGGTAGCAATCCTGCACTTCCACGTCGGCCTGGGTGAAGAAGCGGAAGATCTGGGTCAGCAGGTTCCGCTCATGATCGGTGAGCTTTTGCGCCCAATCGCGGCAATCCTCCCCCAGCGGCACCTCTTCGGGGAGCCAGTGGAGCTGCTGCTGACGCTTCCAATATTCGAACGCCCAAGGATATTCGAACGGCTTATAGGTCTTGGAGGCTTGAAGAAGGGACATGGGCTTACTCCTTGCGCCCCTCTCCCATCGGGAGAGGGAGGGGCCCGCGCGCAGCGCGGGAGGGTGAGGGTGAATATGGGGATTGGGTAGGCTTTTGCTCACCCTCACCCCGACCCTCTCCCGGGGGGAGAGGGCGAAGGGCTGCGGCGATCGTTTCGAGGACGCCGGGCGTGTTTTCGAGGACGTCGTTGTTCCAGAAGCGGAGGACGCGGTAGCCTTGGCTTTTCAGGAAGTGGGTGCGGGCGGCGTCCTGTTCGGACTGAAGCGCGTGCTGGCCGCCATCGACCTCCACAATCAGCTTGGCGGAGAAACTGAGGAAATCGGCGAAATAGGGGCCGACGGGCACCTGGCGGCGAAACTTGGCTGGGCCGAGGCTTTCGCGCAGAGCCTTCCACAGGCGCTTTTCGGCCTCGGTCGCATTGTGACGCAGGCCACGGGCGCGATCAACACTGCCGGACGGGAGATCGTGATAGAGACGCATCATCCCCGCCCCCGCCTTTTATACACCACCTTCGTTTTCCGCGCGCCGACGCCGAAGACGACGATGCCGAGGAAATAGCCGAAATCGTACCAGCCGCCGTTATTAGGCACCGCGTAGACCGCGACGTCCTGGAAAAAGAGCGAGACGATCCAGGCGACCGGGAAAATGAAGCCGTGCCACAGGGCGAGGAGGAAGCCCGGCGCGTCGTGGGCGACCGCTTCGCTCGTCTGGCGGGCGGCACAGGCGGCAAGCGGCAGGGCCGCGGCGAAAATCAGTGCGGCGCGATGCAGCATTTGGCGTCCCCGCGCGTTCCCCTTCCCACACTCAACAGGAGAGTCTTCATGGTGGACATCAGCCAGATCAGGGAACATGCGCAGGTGATCGGCGCGGACGGCGTAAAGGTCGGCACCGTCGACAAGGTCGAGGGCGATCGGATCAAGCTGACCAAGGACAGTTCCGGGCAGGGATCCCACGAAGGACATCACCACTTCATTTCGACCGGACTGGTCGCCGGTGTCGAGGGCGACACGGTGCGCCTGTCCGCAAATGCCGACGTCGCGGTCAATATCTTCGAGGAAGAACAGGGCGACTGAGGCGCCGCCGTCCATAGCCGCATCCGCCCGCAGATCGCGGGTGGAGCGAGCGGCAGTGGCAGCCTTCATCCTCATCTCTCGTCCTTCTTAATCCTATTCGGGGAAGCGGCGCGCGGTCCGTGCCCCGGCCGCAGGGCGCCGCTTCCCCTTGAGGGCCCGTGCCGCAAGGAGGTGTGGCACGGGCGGTTCCCCCGCTCTGGGGAACCAACTCATCCTCTCCCGCACGCGCGGGAGAGGTTACTCACATCACTGACAGGCCAGGCACTCGTCGTAATCGGTCGTGTTCGCCGCGAGCTGGATTTCCTTCAATTCGGGCGTGTTGTCCGCTTCGACGCCGCCCGCGAAGCCCGCGCGCTGCACGGACTTCGAACGGAGATAATAAAGCGACTTGATGCCAAGCTCCCACGCGCGGAAGTGGAGCATCAGGAGATCCCACTTGTCGACGTCGGCCGGGATGAAGAGGTTCAGCGACTGGGCCTGGTCGATATAGGGCGTGCGGTCGGCGGCGAGCTCGATCAGCCAGCGCTGGTCGATTTCGAACGACGTCTTGAACGTGTCCTTTTCTTCCTGGGTCAGGAAGTCGAGATGCTGGACGGACCCGCCCTGCTCCAGGATCGAATTCCATACCGCGTCGCTATTCTTCGCCTTTTCGATCAGCAGCTTTTCAAGGTGCGGGTTGCGGACCGAGAAGCTGCCCGACAAGGTCTTGTGCGTATAGACGTTGCCCGGGATCGGCTCGATACAGGCCGACGTGCCGCCGCAGATGATGGAAATCGACGCGGTCGGCGCGATCGCCATTTTGCAGCTGAAACGCTCCATCACGCCCATGTCGGCAGCGTCAGGGCAAGGGCCGCGTTCCTTGGCGAGCATCATCGAGGCTTCGCTCGCCTGCGCGGCGATATGCTTGAAGATCCGCATGTTCCAGCTCTTCGCCATCGCGCCTTCGAAGGCGATGTTGCGCGCCTGAAGGAAGGAGTGGAAGCCCATGACGCCAAGGCCGACCGAGCGTTCGCGGCTGGCACTGTACTTGGCGCGGGCCATCTCTTCGGGCGCGCGGTCGATATAGTCCTGCAGCACATTGTCGAGGAAGCGCATCACGTCTTCGATGAACATCTTGTCGCCGTTCCACTCGTCCCAGGTTTCGAGATTGACGGACGAAAGGCAGCAGACCGCCGTGCGATCCTGACCGAGGTGATCGCGGCCGGTCGGCAACGTGATTTCCGAGCAGAGGTTCGAGGTCGAAACCTTGAGGCCGAGATCGCGGTGATGCTTGGGCATCGCCTTGTTCACATGATCGGCGAAGACGATGTAGGGCTCGCCGGTCGCGAGACGGGTTTCGACGAGCTTCTGGAAGAGCGCGCGCGCATCGACCTTGCCGCGTTCCGAACCGTCCTTGGGCGAGCGCAGGATCCACTCTTCGCCATTGCGCACCGCTTCCATGAACGCGTCGGTGACGAGCACGCCGTGGTGGAGGTTGAGCGCCTTGCGGTTGAAGTCGCCGCTAGGCTTACGGATCTCAAGGAATTCCTCGATCTCCGGGTGGTTGATGTCGAGATAGACGGCGGCCGAGCCACGGCGCAGCGAGCCTTGGCTGATCGCCAGCGTCAGGCTATCCATCACGCGGACAAAGGGAATGATGCCGCTGGTCTTGCCGTTCAAACCGACCGGCTCGCCGATGCCGCGAACATTGCCCCAATAAGTGCCGATGCCGCCGCCGCGCGAAGCGAGCCAGACATTCTCGTTCCAGATTTCGGTGATCGCCTGCAGGCTGTCGTCGACCGAGTTCAGATAGCAGGAAATGGGAAGCCCGCGCCCGGTGCCGCCGTTGGACAGGACCGGCGTCGCCGGCATGAACCACAGCTTCGAAATATAGTCGTAGAGGCGCTGGGCGTGACCCTGATCGTCCGCATAAGCGCAGGCAACGCGCGCGAAGAGATCCTGATAGCTTTCGCCTGGAAGGAGATAGCGGTCGCGGAGCGTATCCTTGCCGAATTCGGTCAAAAGCGCGTCGCGGCTGTCATCCGTCTTCACGTCGAATGCGCGGGGCGCCACGGACTTCGAATCCGGCGCCGCGGCCTTTTTCGGTTGATCCTTCTTTGGCGTTTCAACGGTGACGGCCACGTCGCCCGAGTCCACTTCGTTGCTGCCCAGAAGGTCCATCACTTCATCCCCTTATTTGTTCCACGACGGAGTCGGGCCACGACCCGATCCATAGCGCCGTTTGGGGGCATGCGGGGGCGCTAATTTCGCTTGTCCCCGATATCCACAGGGCACAAATATGCCTTCCACGCCAATATAATGGCGCGCTGCCCCTGCTACAATGTCTAGCGTGCCCCCTTTGGCGACGCCACAACCTATAGTGCCTGATCCAGTTTCAGACGCAAGGGGGTAAATCGGATTTAACCATATCAATTCGTCGCAATGGCGGATTTCCGCGCTTGTTTCGGCAGTAGAGTATTTTGCGCGCCAAGCCGCGATAATCGCCATCCGGGCGCCCCCCCCCTTCGGACGCTGTCTGGAACCGTGGCGAAAGGCGGATCGTTGCTCCCACATAACAGTATTGGAGTGAATGATGTCGCGTATCCCCAGTTCAGCCATGAAACATGCCAAGGCCGAAACCGAGCAGCAGCAGATAGGCAACGAAGACGGCGGTTCGTCACGCTGGTCGTTCAGCCAGATGTCTCAGCACATGTCCGACGGCGCGACCCGTGTCGTCGCGAAGGCCCGAGCCAATCCGGGCGCGGCGCTTGCCGTCGGTGGCGCGGTAGTCGGCGCTGTTGCAGCCGCAGCGGTGCCGCTCTTCCGGTGGGGCCGCGATGGCGGGACCGCCGACAAGGGCACACAGGCGCGCAAGTCCGCCTCCGCCAAGAAATCTAGCGCGACCACGAAGGCGCGTCGTAAAAAGTCAAACTGATCCCGAAAGCCTTACGGCTTCAGGGTAGGGAAATCCACGTTGCGCGGGCGGATGCCAGGCATCCGCCCGCCGCGTCGTGGATCGCCGTGCCGCAATGATGCTTGCGGCCGTCATGGCCGATTGCCCAGCCGGTGACGATTAAAGGCTTACCGGCCTTAGGGCGATCGCCGATATGCGTGGCGATGCGGCCAAGGACAGCGGACCCGGCCTGAGCCTTCACCGCGAAATAGCCGGGACAGTCGAGCGCGGCCCACAGATATTCGGACCATATTTGGCCATGCTCGTCCGCGAGGTCCGCACCCGGCGTCCAGACTGCGGCGACCTGGCACCGTCCCTCGACTGCCCCTGCAAAGATGCGCAGGCCGTCGCCTGGCGCGCGCTCCGGTCCGCAAACAAAGCAGCCGGGGAAAACGTGGTCCATAAGGCCAGCATAGTGACGCTCAGCTTCATGCGCGCTGGCGAGATCTGGCGGGGTCGGCACCTCGATATCCACAGTCGCGGGCATCGCCGATGCGATGAGCGCGCCGCCATCGAGTAACCGTGCGCCCTCCCCGCCCCGTTCCACCTGAAGATCGCGGCCAAGCGGGGGCGGCAGGCGGAGGGTGACTTCGACGTTCGATCCGCCGAGAAAAGCCGCAAGGCGTCCGGCGGAATAGCCACCATTCCCGCTGGCGGGCGGACCCCGGAAGCGGGGATCGATACGGATCGTGGACGCCATCGCTATCAAAGCCCTAACCTATGTTAGCGCGTGTGTCGCCAGGAACCTATCTAACGCCTTCGCGCCTTGATCGTCGCGATATTTCCGTTACGACCATCCGGGCTGGGGAGCAAAATGGAGCCGAAGCCGTTTCGGCCTCGTTGTTCATGAGTAGAGATGGCCGGGCAAGCTCCTTATTCTTCCGATGTCGTTGACCAGCGCTTCGAGCGGCTCGTCAATTCCGTCACTGATTATGCGATCTACATGCTCGACGCGGACGGGCATGTCGCGACCTGGAATCCGGGCGCACGACGCTTCAAGGGCTATGAAGCCGATGAAATTATCGGCCAGCATTTCTCGCGCTTCTTCACCGATGAGGATCGCGCGGACGGCCTGCCAGAGCGGGCACTCAAGACGGCTGCTGCCGAAGGGCGGTTCGAAGCCGAAGGCTGGCGGGTGCGCAAGGATGGTACGCGCTTCTGGGCCAGCGCCATACTCGATCCGATCTGGGACGGCGGCAAGATTGCCGGTTTTGCCAAGGTCACGCGCGACATCACGCACAAGAAGCAGGCCGAACGCCAGCTTTACGAGAGCGAGCAGCGTTTCCGGATGCTCGTTCAGGGCGTGCGCGATTACGCCATCTACATGCTGACGCCGCAAGGCATCGTGTCCAATTGGAATAGCGGCGCAGAAGCGATCAAGGGTTATAAGGCCGAAGAAATTGTCGGCCAGCATTTCTCGCGTTTCTACACTGACGAGGACCGGACAGGCGGGGAGCCCGAGAAGGCGCTCGCCACCGCGCTTCGTGAAGGTAAATATGAGCGGGAAGCCTGGCGCGTGCGAAAAGACGGCACGCGCTTCTTCGCCAGCATCCTTATCGATCCGATCTACACCGAAACCGGCGAACTCGCTGGCTTCGCCAAGATCACCCGTGACATTACCGAGCGCCAACAAGCGACTGAGAATTTGGAGGAAGCGCGCACAGCTCTGTTCCAATCGCAGAAATTACAGGCGCTGGGCGAGCTGACCGGCGGCATTGCGCACGATTTCAACAATCTGATGACGGTCATCCGCGGGGCGGCGGACCTGTTGCGGCGCGGCGCCTTGTCGGAGGAAAAGCGCGCCCGATATCTCGACGCCATCGTGGATACGGCCGATCGCGCGTCAACTCTCACCAGCCACCTTCTTGCGTTCGGGCGGCGGCAACCGTTGAAGCCGGAGGTCGTCGATCTCAATCTGCGTATGGATGCCTTTGGCGAGGTGGTGGCGCGAACTTTAGGCAGCAAGATTGCGGTCATGCTCGATTTGGCCCCGGGTCTCGGCCATGTGGAAGTGGATGCGACGCAGCTTGAAACCGCACTCCTCAACGCGGCGATCAACGCGCGCGACGCCATGCCGGACGGCGGGCGCATCACCCTGTCCACCGCCAATGCCGATGACGGGCGATCGATTTGCGTTGCCGTTTCGGATACCGGCACGGGTATGCCGCAGGACGTGATTGCCCGCGCGTTCGAACCGTTCTTCACGACCAAACCGGTTGGCAAGGGCACCGGCCTTGGCCTCAGCCAGATCCACGGCTTTGCCGCGCAAACCGGGGGACGGGCAGAGATAGAGTCGCGGGAGGGGGAAGGCACGACGATCCGCATCATCCTGCCGCGCTCGGACAAACCGCTGACCGCAGATATGAGTGGCGAACAAAGTGCAGCTATTCCGGAAGGGCTGCGCGTTATGCTGGTCGAGGATAACGAACAGGTGCGCGACTTTGCGCGCCATCTCCTGGAGGAATTGCGTTGCACGGTCGTCAGCGCCGCCAGCGCGGACGAGGCGCTGCCTCTCATCGAAAGCGGGCAGCTCGATCTCGTCTTCACCGATGTCGTGATGCCCGGAATGAGCGGCGTAGAATTCGCGCAATGGATCAGGGAGCATAGCCCGGAAATGCCGGTCCTGCTGGCCAGTGGTTATAGCGAGGAAGTGATCGAAGGCGTCGGCGCGGAATTCCCGATGCTGCGCAAGCCTTATGGCGCGGAAGCGTTGTCCAAGGCGATCGTGGACGCGCTCAAGAAAAACCGGCCCGACGCCGCCTCTGGGCACGGATAAGCGGAACGCGGCCTACCGATCCTCGTTTCCCGTGCGCAACAGGGAGGATCTGGATGATCAGCATGAATGGAATGGAGGCGATGACCCGCCTCGGCTTTGCCGCACGCGGCGTGATGTATGTGCTGATCGGTTACCTCGCGATCCAGACCGGACGGACCGAAGATGGCACAGGTGCGCTTCAATATCTGTCGAGCGGCGCGGGCCGCGCCATCCTTGGCCTGATGGCGCTCGGTTTTGCCGGCTATGCGATTTGGCGGCTGTCGGAAGCAGTCATCGACAGCGAGGGCAATGGCAAAGATGCCAAAGGCTGGGCGGTTCGCATTGGCGGGGCGGTAAGCGGGCTTGTCCATCTCGGCCTGGGTTTCTACGCCCTGATGCTGGCCCTCCACATGTCCGCCGGGGACGGTGGAGGTGCAGGCGCGGAAAAGGGCGCGGCCACAGCGCTCAGCCTGCCCGGAGGGCCGGTTCTCCTCACCATCGCCGCGATCGCCCTTGCCGGGACCAGCCTCTATCAAATGGTGAAAGCGGTGCGGCTCCGCTTTCTCGACCATCTCGACCACGAAGCGGCGCACCAAGCCTGGGTGATGTGGATCGGCCGCGCAGGCTATAGCGCGCGCGGTGTCGTTTTCCTGATCATGGGCTGGTTCCTGTGGCGCGCGGCGCAAAGCGCGCGCGCCGAGCAAGCCGGCGATATGGGTCAGGCCTTGGCCTTGCTCCCCGCGACACTGCAATGGATCGTCGCGGCGGGGCTCCTGCTCTTCGGCCTCTTCAGCTTCGTCGAGGCCCGCTACCGCCGCATCAACAATCCCGACGTGATCGCGCGGTTGAAGGGAATGGGAATGGCCGTGCGAGCATGAGGCTCGCCCGCCACTCAAAGCCCCTCCCCCTTTTGCGTCCATCCCGCTAGAAGCGCGCCAGACTTCATATCCAAGCGGGATTGCCACCTTGACCACCATCATTCGGGAAGCGGACCTTATCGAGAGCGTCGCGGATGCGCTTCAGTACATCTCTTACTATCACCCAATGGATTATATCCGGGCGTTGGGCGACGCCTATGAAGCCGAGGAATCGCCGGCAGCGAAGGACGCGATCGCGCAGATCCTGACCAACAGCCGCATGTGCGCTGAGGGTCACCGGCCGATCTGCCAGGATACCGGCATCGTCACCGTGTTCGTGAAGTGGGGACAGGAATGCCTGCTCGACAGCAAATTGAGCCTGCAACAGGTGGTGGATGAAGGCGTCCGCCGCGCCTATCGTCACCCCGAAAATCCGCTGCGGTCCTCGATCCTCGCCGATCCGGCGTTCGGCCGCGTCAACACGAAGGACAATACGCCTTCGGTCCTTCATGTGGAGATGGTGCCGGGCAACAAGGTCGACATTACGGTCGCTGCGAAGGGCGGCGGCAGCGAGAACAAGTCCAAGTTCAAGATGCTGAACCCCAGCGACTCCATCGTCGACTGGGTACTTGAAATGGTGCCGCAAATGGGCGCGGGCTGGTGCCCGCCCGGCATGCTCGGCATCGGCATTGGCGGCACGGCGGAAAAGGCGATGCTACTCGCCAAGGAAAGCCTGATGGGTTCGATCGACATGGCGCGATTGAAGGCGCGCGGGCCGCAGAACAAGATCGAAGAGCTTCGCATCGAATTGTTCGACAAGGTGAATGCGCTCGGCATCGGCGCGCAGGGCCTTGGCGGCCTTGCGACGATCCTCGACGTGAAGATCCTCGACTGGCCGACCCATGCCGCGTCGAAGCCGATCGCGATGATCCCCAATTGCGCCGCGACCCGCCACGCCCATTTCGTGCTGGATGGCTCAGGGCCCGTCTACCTCGAAACGCCGAAGCTTGAGGAATGGCCGGATGTCAATTGGACGCCAAGCAAGGAAGCCAAGCGCGTCAACCTCGATGAATTGACGCCGGAGCTGGTGCAGAGCTGGAAGCATGGCGACCGTCTGCTCCTTTCGGGCAAGATGCTCACCGGCCGCGACGCTGCGCACAAGCGGATCAAGGATATGCTGGATCGCGGCGAACAGCTGCCCGTCGAGTTCAAGGGCCGCGTCATTTATTATGTCGGCCCGGTTGACCCGGTTGGCGAGGAGGTGGTTGGCCCGGCTGGCCCCACCACCGCCACCCGCATGGACAAGTTCACGCGCATGATGCTGGAACAGGGCCTCCTCGCCATGGTCGGCAAGGCCGAGCGCGGGCCGATGGCGATCGACGCGATCAGTGATCACAAGTCAGCCTATCTGATGGCCGTCGGCGGAGCCGCCTATCTCGTCGCCCGCGCGATCAAGGGATCGAAGGTCGTCGGGTTCGAGGATCTCGGCATGGAAGCGATCTACGAATTCGAGGTCGAGGACATGCCGGTAACGGTGGCGGTGGATAGCGAGGGACAGAGCGTCCACCATCTTGCGCCGCTGGTATGGCGGGACAAGATCGCGAAGAAGGCGCTGGAAACGGCGTAACCTTCCCTGTCATGCTGAACTTGTTTCAGCATCCATCTAGCGGGCAGTTCAACTGTCTCCGCCATGGACCCTGAAACAAGTTGGGGTGACGATGGGGGCTAGGCGCCTCTCTTCCATTGCCTTTTGCGCGCGTCCCTGAAAAAGGGGCTGCAAAGACAAGTGAGAGGAGCCTCCTTTGGCGACCACGATCGAGGAACTGGAAGACCGTCGCGAGCGCGCGCGGCTGGGCGGCGGGCAGGCGCGGATCGATGCGCAGCATGCCAAGGGGCGGCTGACCGCGCGAGAGCGGCTCGACGTGCTGCTCGATCCCGGCAGCTTCGAAGAATATGACATGTTCGTCGAGCATAATTGCTCCGATTTCGGCATGGAAAGCCAGAAGGTGCCGGGCGACGGCGTCGTCACCGGATCGGGCACGATCAACGGCCGCCTCGTCTACGTCTTCGCGCAGGACTTCACCGTGTTCGGCGGCTCGCTGTCCGAACGCCACGCGCAGAAGATCTGCAAGGTGATGGACATGGCGCTGAAGGTCGGCGCGCCGGTCATCGGTTTGAACGACTCCGGCGGCGCGCGCATCCAGGAGGGCGTGGCCTCACTCGGCGGCTATGCCGAGGTATTCCAGCGCAACGTGCTCGCATCCGGCGTGGTGCCACAGATTAGCCTGATCATGGGCCCGTGCGCGGGCGGCGCGGTCTATTCACCCGCAATGACAGACTTCATCTTCATGGTGAAGGATTCAAGCTATATGTTCGTCACCGGCCCCGACGTGGTGAAGACCGTCACCAACGAAGTCGTGACGCAGGAGGAATTGGGCGGCGCCGTCACCCACACGACCAAGTCGGGCGTGGCGGACGTGGCCTTCGAGAATGACATCGAAGCGCTGCTCGCGACCCGCGACTTCTTCGACTATCTGCCGCTGTCGAACCGCCACGATCTGCCCACGCGGCCGACGACGGATCCCTGGGACCGGATCGAGGATAGCCTCGATACGCTCATCCCGGACAGCGCGAACAAGCCCTATGACATGCACGAGCTCATCCGGAAGGTCGTCGACGAAGGCGATTTCTTCGAGGTGCAGCCGACCCATGCGGGGAACATTCTCTGCGGCTTCGGGCGCGTCGAGGGGCGCACGATCGGCATCGTCGCCAACCAGCCGATGGTGCTGGCCGGCGTGCTCGACATCAACAGTTCGAAAAAAGCCGGGCGCTTCGTCCGCTTCTGCGACGCCTTCGACATTCCGATCGTCACCTTCGTCGACGTGCCGGGCTTCCTCCCCGGCGTCGCGCAGGAGCATAGCGGCATCATCAAGCACGGCGCGAAACTGCTCTTCGCTTATGCCGAAGCGACCGTGCCCAAGATCACCGTCATCACCCGCAAGGCCTATGGCGGCGCCTATGACGTCATGGCCTCAAAACACCTGCGCGGCGACTTGAACTACGCCTGGCCGTCCGCCGAAATCGCGGTGATGGGCGCGAAGGGCGCGGTGGAGATCATCTTCCGCAAGGACATTGGCGACGCGCAAAAGATCGCCGAGCGCACCCGCGAATATGAGGAACGCTTCGCCAATCCCTTCGTGGCAGCGAGCAAGGGCTTCATCGACGAGGTGATCATGCCCCATTCCACGCGGCGGCGCATCGCGCTGGGCTTGCGGAAGCTACGCGACAAGCAGCTCGAAAATCCGTGGAAGAAGCATGACAATATTCCGCTTTAGAAGGGAATGACGATGTCAAAAGCTAAGGCAATTTGTGAGCGCGCTCGGCGACAGGTTCGCGAGCAATTCGATTTTGTTTCCTTAGAAGATGCTCAGTTTGTCTGGAACCATGAGCCAGATGGGTCAGGAAAATGGCTAGAAGAAGCGCTTGTCGTAGTTCCGAAGGGAGCAATGGGTACGGATGTCCACGAACTTAGCAGTTCCACTGGAGGAGACTCAGAAGGTTGGCCGGATGCACCTTATAACAACCCGGGATTCATCTTTGGGCAGCTACTTTTCCACGAGTGGACATCGAAAGCCGAGCAAGTCGAAGCAATTGCCGAATTTGCAAAAATCAAAGAGCTTGGCTGGGCCCGAGAAATCCTGCGAGGGATCGCAACGGATGTGGGTGCCTTCTACCACGATGACGATAATACTGTTTGGTCGGAGATGCGCTGCATAACGGACGTCGAGAATTTTCGGAACGAAATCCTCTTTCAGTTGGAACAACACGCTGAAAAAGAGAATGAGGAATGAACCTCGGCCGTCTGAACCATGTCGGGGTCGCGACCCCGTCCATCGAAAAGAGCATCCCGATCTATCGCGACCTGCTCGGTGCGACGACGATCCATGAAGCGTTCGATTTGCCCGCGCAGGGCGTTCGGGTGTGTTTCGTCGATACGCCGAACAGCCAGATCGAATTGATCGAGCCGCTGGGCGAAACCTCGCCGATCCTGAAGTTTCTGGAGAAGAACCCGCTCGGCGGGCAGCATCATGTCTGCTTCGAAGTGCCGGACATTCATGCCGCCAAGGCCGAGATGGAGGCCAAGGGTGCCAAAGTGCTTGGCGAGCCGCGCATCGGGGCGCATGGCACGCCGGTGATCTTCGTGCATCCCAAGGACATGGGCGGGATGCTGGTGGAATTGATGGAGACGCCGCGTGAAGGGCATTGAGCCAAGCTCCCTCTCCCCTTGGGAGAGGGTTGGGGTGAGGGTGGTCGGGCTTTCCGGAACCGGACACCCTCACCCTCCCATGCTGGCGCATGGGCCCCTCCCTCTCCCGACGGGAGAGGGTTTGTGAGCAACAAACCCACGCGCGCCGATTGGGAGGCGCTGGCCGCCAAGGAAGTGAAGGGGCGCGATCTTACCTGGCAGACGCCGGAAGGAATCGCCGTGAAGCCGCTTTACACGGCGGAGGATGTCGAGGGCATCGACCCCGGCCTGCCCGGCTTCGCGCCATTCACGCGCGGTGTGCGGGCCAGCATGTATGCGGGCCGCCCGTGGACGATCCGCCAATATGCAGGCTTCTCGACTGCCGAGGAATCGAACGCTTTCTATCGCCGCAACCTTGCCGCGGGGCAGAAGGGGCTTTCGGTCGCCTTCGATCTTGCCACGCACCGGGGCTATGACAGCGATCACCCGCGCGTCGTCGGCGATGTCGGCAAGGCCGGCGTCGCGATCGACACGATCGACGATATGAAGATCCTGTTCGACGGCATTCCGCTCGATCAAATGTCCGTCAGCATGACGATGAACGGCGCGGTGATCCCGATCCTTGCTTTCTACATCGTCGCGGCGGAGGAGCAGGGCGTCCCTCAGGAGAAGCTGGACGGCACGATCCAGAACGACATCCTGAAGGAGTTCATGGTCCGCAACACCTATATTTACCCGCCTGAGCCCAGCATGCGGATCATTTCGGACATCATCGCCTTCACGTCCGAGAATATGCCGAAATTCAACTCCATCTCCATCTCCGGCTATCACATGCAGGAGGCGGGGGCGACGCAGGTGCAGGAACTCGCCTTCACCATCGCGGACGGCAAGGAATATGCGCGCGCAGCGATGGCGACCGGGCTCGATCTCGACAAGTTCGCCGGCCGCCTGTCCTTCTTCTTCGCCATCGGCATGAACTTCTTCATGGAAGTGGCGAAGCTGCGCGCCGCGCGGAAATTGTGGCATCGCGTGATGACGGATCTCGGCGCCAAGGACGAGCGCTCGAAAATGCTGCGCACCCATTGCCAGACGTCGGGCGTGTCGCTGACCGAGCAGGACCCGTACAACAACGTCATCCGCACCACGGTGGAGGCTATGGCGGCGGCATTGGGCGGCACGCAGTCGCTTCACACCAATGCGCTCGACGAAGCCATCGCGCTTCCGACCGATTTCTCCGCCCGCATCGCGCGCAACACGCAGATCGTGCTGCAGGAAGAAACCGGCATCACCAATGTCGTCGATCCTTTGGGCGGCTCTTATTATGTCGAGGCGCTGACGCAGGAGCTTTACGATCGCGCCTGGGAGATTATCGAGCGCGTCGAGGCCGAAGGCGGCATGGCGAAGGCCGTGGCGGCAGGCTGGCCCAAGGCGATGATCGAGGAAGCCTCTGCCGCCCGCGCCGCACGCGTCGACAAGGGCGAGGACGTGATCGTCGGCGTCAACCGCTATCGCCTCGCCGACGAGGCTGAGATCGACATTCTGGATGTCGACAATCACGCCGTGCGCGAGGCGCAGATCCGCCGCATCGAAAAGGTGAAGGCGGAGCGCGACGAAGCCAGGTGCCAGGCCGCGCTCGATGCTTTGCGCGAAGGCGCGAAACCCTTCACCCCTACCGTTCGGACTGAGCTTGTCGAAGGGCTGTCCTCCTCTTCAACCGATGCAGAAGGAAAGACAGGGCTTCGACAAGCTCAGCCCGAACGGGATGGGATGCGAACAAACCTGTTGGCTCTTGCGGTGGAATGCGCCCGCGCCCGCGCGACGCTCGGCGAGATTTCCTCCGCCATGGAGGATGCATTCGGCCGCTACGGCACCAATCCGCAGCCGGTGAGCGGCATTTATGGCGGCGCCTACAGCGAGGACCGCCGCTGGGCGCAGTTGGTCGACGGTGTC
This sequence comes from Allosphingosinicella vermicomposti, assembly GCF_003012815.1. Taxonomy (GTDB): domain Bacteria; phylum Pseudomonadota; class Alphaproteobacteria; order Sphingomonadales; family Sphingomonadaceae; genus Allosphingosinicella; species Allosphingosinicella vermicomposti. The sequence continues at coordinate 15,452 of NZ_PXYJ01000004.1, forward strand.
GGCTCCGTGGCGCAGCGCAAGGGCCGCAAGCCGCGCATGCTAACCGCCAAGATGGGCCAGGACGGACATGATCGGGGCGCCAATCTCGTTTCCTCGGTCTTCGGCGATCTCGGTTTCGAGGTGGTGGCAGGTCCCCTCTTCCAGACGCCGAAGGAAGCCGCCGACCTCGCCATCGAAAAGGATGTGGACGTGGTCGGCGCCTCCAGCCTCGCGGCGGGGCACAAGACCTTGATCCCGGAGTTGATCGGACATCTGAAGGATGCGGGCCGCAGTGACATCAAGGTCATTGCAGGTGGCGTCATCCCCGCGCAGGACTATCAGTACCTACGCGATGCCGGAGTGCAGGGCATTTTCGGGCCGGGCACCAATCTGGTGGACGCGGCGGGCGAAGTGCTGAAACTGCTGGGTCATAATGTGCCGCCGCAAGGCTTGGCTGATGAGTGAGGCTGCGAAATGATGATGATCTTTCTAACCCTGGCGGCAAGCGTTGCGCAGGCCCCGGATTGCGCGAATGCGGTGACCACTCAAGAGCTCAACGAATGCGCGTCGGCCGAATATGAAAAAGCGGACCAGGCTTTGAACGCCGCGTGGCGAGAGGCTCTTGCCGTGGTCCGCAGCCAGGACAAGGACGACATTCCGCCCGGCGATACCCGCCCGAAAGGCGAGGCAAAACTGCGCGAGGCCCAGCGTGCCTGGATCACCTATCGCGACGCCCATTGCGTGGTTCAGGGCTATCAGGCGCGCGGCGGGACGGCGGAAACCCTGATCAATCTTGGCTGCCTCACATCCGCGACGGAACAGCGGACCAAGGAGCTTCAGGCGCTTTATGAGGATCGGTGAGGCGTTGGATATCGCGGGCACCAGTCATCTTGGCCGTGACGGAATCGGCTATGCGCCGCCCGCGAATTCGACGCAGGGCACCATTTATCATGATGTTTCCCCGGACGCCTTGCAGTATCTCTTCACGACCGACGTCGCCCACGAACCCGAAACCGGATTTGTCATCGCATGTTCAAAAAAATCCTGATCGCCAATCGCGGCGAAATTGCCTGCCGCGTCATTCGCACCGCGAAGAAGATGGGCATCAAGACGGTGGCGGTCTATTCCGATGCCGACGCGCGCGCGCCGCATGTGAAAATGGCGGATGAGGCGGTGCGGCTGGGGCCGCCGCCAGCGGCCGAAAGCTATCTTCTCGCCGACGCGATCATCGCGGCGTGCAAGGCAACGGGCGCCGAAGCGGTGCATCCGGGTTATGGGTTCCTGTCCGAACGCGAAAGCTTCGCGCGGGCGCTGGCCGAAGAAGGCATCGCCTTTATCGGCCCGCCGCCGAACGCGATCGCGGCGATGGGCGACAAGATCGAATCCAAGAAGCTCGCCAAGCAAGCGGGCGTCAACGTGGTGCCCGGCTATCTCGGCGAGATTGCCGACACGGACGAAGCGGTGCGGATCGCGTCGGACATCGGCTATCCGGTGATGATGAAGGCCTCGGCCGGCGGCGGCGGCAAGGGCATGCGCCTTGCCTATAGCGAACAGGACGTGCGTGAGGGCTTTGAGGCGACAAAGCGCGAAGGTCTTGCCAGCTTTGGCGACGATCGCGTCTTCATTGAGAAGTTCATCGAAAGCCCGCGCCATATCGAAATCCAGGTGCTGGGCGACCAGCATGGCAATATCGTCTACCTCGGCGAGCGCGAATGCTCCGTGCAGCGCCGCCACCAGAAGGTGGTCGAGGAAGCCCCCTCCCCCTTCGTCACGCCGGAAATGCGCAAGGCGATGGGCGAGCAGGCTGTCGCCCTGGCTCGCGCCGTCGGCTACTATAGCGCGGGCACGGTCGAGCTCATCGTGTCGGGCGCCGACACGACCGGCCAGGGCTTCTACTTCCTTGAAATGAACACCCGCCTTCAGGTCGAGCATCCGGTGACGGAGGAGGTGACCGGCCTCGATCTCGTCGAGCAGATGATCCGCGTGGCGGCGGGCGAGAAGCTCGCTTTCACGCAGGAAGATGTGAAGCTGACCGGCTGGGCGATCGAGAATCGCGTCTATGCCGAAGACCCCTATCGCGGCTTCCTGCCCTCGACCGGGCGGCTGAGCCGTTATCGCCCTTCGCCCGCCGGAAATGGCGTCCGCGTCGACGATGGCGTATTCGAGGGCGGCGAAGTCAGCATGTTCTACGATCCGATGATCGCCAAGCTCATCACTTATGGCGCGACCCGCGAGGAAGCGATCGACAAGCAGATTGCGGCGCTCGATGCGTTCGAACTTGGCGGGATCGGCCACAATGTCGATTTCCTCTCCGCGCTGATGCAGCATCCGCGCTTCCGCGAAGGGCGCCTCACCACCGGCTTCATCGCCGAGGAATATCCCGAAGGCTTCCAAGGCGCGCCCGCGAGTGCGGAATTGCGCCGCAGCCTTGCCGCGCTCGGCGCTAAGGTGGCGACCGTGGAAGCGGCGCGCGCGCGGCATATCGATGGCCAGCTCGGTGCTCCGCTTGATCCGCCATCCAACTGGGTGGCACGGATCGACGGAGAGGATTTCGAAGTTGCGGTGCTGGACGGCGACGTCACCGTTGCGGGTGCGCCCTTCCATGTCGAGGTCGACTATGCGCCCGGCCAGCGGCGCGTGGATGCGATGATCGACGGCAAGCCTTTGACCGTGCAGATCGAGCGGCAGGGCTCGTCCTGGCTCTTCACCACGCGCGGCGCCAAGCACAGGGTGCGGGTGCTCGATCCGAGGACTGCGGCGCTTGCCGGACATATGATCGAGAAGGTGCCGCCGGATCTTTCCAAATATCTCCTTTGCCCGATGCCCGGGCTGCTCACTCAGCTGCATGTATCGGAAGGCGATAAGGTGGAGGCCGGGCAGCCGCTTGCGGTCGTCGAGGCGATGAAGATGGAGAACATCCTGCGCGCCGAAAAAGCGGGCGTGGTGAAGGCGGTTGAGGCCAAGGCGGGCGATAGCCTGGCTGTCGACGCCGTGATCCTGGAATTTGAGGGCGCCTGACAGCTCACCTTCACCCCGCTAGGGCTGAGCTTGTCGAAGCCCGGAACCAGCACCTCCCGTCCTTCGACAGGCTCAGGACTAGCGGTTGTGGGTCATCAGCCACCAAGGAATGAAGGCCCATATGCCGCGTTACAACCCTGCCCTCGGCTTCATCTTCGTCACCGCGTTTCTGGATGTGATGGCGATGGGGATCGTGATACCGGTGCTGCCGGAGCTGATCCTCGAATTCACCGGATCGAACGCGCAGGCGGGCATTTATAACGGGCTTTTCGTGGCGCTGTGGGCGGCGATGCAGTTCGTCTTTTCGCCGATCATCGGGTCTTTGTCAGACCGTTACGGACGGCGGCCCGTCATCCTGATTTCGGCGGGCGGCCTCGCAGCCGACTTCGCGCTGATGGCGCTAGCGCCGAACCTTTGGTGGCTGGCCGTTGGGCGGATGCTTGGCGGGCTGACCTCGTCGAGCTTCACGACCGCGTTCGCCTATATGGCCGACATTACCGAGCCGGAGAAACGATCGCGCGCTTATGGCCTGATTGGCGCGGCGTTCAGTGGCGGTTTCGTCGCGGGGCCGATGATCGGCGGCGTGCTTGGTGAATGGGGGCCCCGCGTGCCCTTCTGGGTCGCGGCAGGGCTTGGGGGCGTCGCCTTTCTATACGGCCTTGTCGTCCTTCCGGAATCGCTGCCGAAGGACAAGCGGATGGCCTTTTCGTGGAGCCGCGCCAATCCGTTCGGGGCGCTGCGCCTGCTCCGCTCGCATCCGGAGCTGTCCGGCCTCGCGGTCGTCAATTTCATTCTCTATTTCGCGCATCACGTCTTTTCGGCGGTATTCGTGCTGTATGCGGCCTACCGTTATGGCTGGAGCACATGGGAGGTCGGCCTTGGCCTCGCACTCTGGGGCGTGCTCGACATTCTGGTCCAGGCGGTGCTCGTCGGCCCGGCGGTAAAGCGCGTCGGCGACCGCGCGGTGATGGTGTTCGGCCTGATGCTCGGCGCGGCGGGGCTCGCCATGCTTGGTTTGGCACCAACGGGCGAATGGTTCGTCGCGGGTATCTTCGTCAGCGCGCTTTGGGGATTTGCGATGCCGACGCTGCAATCGCTGATGACCCAGCGCGTGTCGGAGCAGGAACAAGGTCAGCTGCAAGGCGCCAATATGAGCGTCGGCAGCATCGCGGGCGTCGCCTCGCCGCTTTTCTTCGGCTTCGTATACGCCGGTTCGGTGACGACGCTTCCCGGCTTGTCCTTCTACCTGGCCGCGGCGATTTTGATGGCGGCGGGGCTGCTCGGCTGGCGGGTCGGCTGGGCGCATCGGGACAGATAAAAGCGGCTTTCCTTGACTTTTGCCGCGTGCGCGGCCACATGGCGGCCACGCGAAGTTACTAGAGGCAGCGTGATCGCCCTTTCCGGGCCGGCCTCCTTCGCTCTTTCCAAGGCTTCCCCTTGTCACGCGGGTCGGCACAAACCCGCCGCGTATTCGCGCGCCATTTCGGCTGCGCGAACGCCGCTTTTACGTGAGTTTATCCATGACCGAATTTTCTACTCTTGGCTTGTCCGAGCCGATCATGCAGGCGCTGGCGCTAAAGGATTATGGCCAGCCGACACCGATCCAGGCGCAGGCCATTCCCTTGGTGCTCGAAGGCCGCGACCTCCTTGGCATCGCGCAGACCGGCACCGGAAAGACGGCGGCCTTCATGCTCCCCTCGATCGACCGCCTGGTGCAATCGAACAAGCGCCCGCAGCCGCGCACCTGCCGAATGCTGGTGCTGGCGCCTACCCGTGAACTTGCCGGGCAGATCGCGGAAAATGCCAAGGCCTATAGCCGGTTCGCGCACCTTTCCGTTGCAACCGTGTTCGGCGGCACGTCGATCAACAAGAACAAGAACGACGTCGCACGCGGCGTCGATGTGCTGGTGGCCACGCCGGGGCGCTTGCTCGACCTGATCGAACAAGGCTTCCTGACGCTCCGCAATGTCGAAGTGCTGGTGCTGGACGAGGCCGATCAGATGCTCGACCTTGGCTTCATCCATGCACTGAAGGCGATCGTGAAGTTGCTGCCGTCGAAGCGCCAGACTTTGTTCTTCTCGGCCACGATGCCGAAGTCGATCAAGGAATTGGCCGACCGCTTCCTCACCGATCCGGCTGAAGTCGCGGTGACCCCGGTCGCATCCACCGCAGAGCGGGTCGAACAGTTCGCGACCTTCGTCAATCAGACGGAGAAGCAGGCGCTGCTGACCATCGCCCTTCGCGAAGGCTTTTCGACGAACAAGATGGACCGCGTGCTCGTCTTCACCCGCACCAAGCATGGCGCGGACCGCGTCGTGCGGCTGCTCGGCGGCAATGGCATCGCGGCCAATGCCATTCACGGTAACAAGAGCCAGCCGCAGCGCGAGCGCGCGCTCGGCCAGTTCCGCTCGGGCGAAGTGAAGATCCTGGTCGCGACCGACGTCGCGGCGCGCGGCATCGACATTCCGGGCGTCAGCCACGTCATCAATTTCGAGCTTCCGAATGTGCCGGAACAATATGTTCACCGCATCGGCCGCACCGCCCGCGCTGGCGCGGACGGTATGGCCATCGCTTTCTGCGCGGATGATGAGCGCGCTTATCTGAAGGGCATCGAGAAGCTCACCAAGCAGAAGGTCGAGATCGTTCCGCTGCCCGACGGCTTCCTTGCCGAATCCGATCGGATCCGGACGAGCCGGGTGATGCCTGCGCAGGCGCCGAAGGGCCATGCGGCGCGTGGTACTGGCGGCGGCGAAGACCGCGAGCGCAACCGCGTGCGGCGGCCGAAGAGCCGGAAGCCGAATTTCGGATCCAGTGGCGCGCCGAAGACCAATCGAGCAAAGCGCCGGGCGTCCGCCGGGCGGAAGTAAGCTTCATCGTCATTCCGGCGAACGCCGGGATCTCATGACGAACAGAGCCCCTCTCTTGTCCTGAGACCCCGGCTTTCGCCGGGGTGACGGATTGGAATGGCCGGGTGACCGATTGGACGGCGGCAGGAGGGGCTGTATGGGAGCCTCATGCCCCGTCCCGCGCTTCTTCTGCTCGCTCTCCTCCCCTGCCCTGCTTTCGCTCAGGACATCGTCGTCACGGGACGAGGGCTTGAAGAGAGCCCGGGCGAGCGGGCTTATGATGCCACAGTCATCAATCGCGAGCGGCTGACGCAGTCCGCGTCCGGGCGGCTCGACGACATCCTGCGCGATGTGCCGGGGGTTCAGAATTTCCGACGCTCCGACGCGCGTTCGGCCAATCCGACGAGCCAGGGGGTAACGCTTCGGGCTCTCGGCGGCAATGCATCGAGCCGGGCGCTCCTGATCCTGGACGGCGTGCCGCAGACCGATCCGTTCGGCGGATGGATCAACTGGCCCGCTTATGATCCCGAACGCCTTGGCGCGGTGCGGGTGGTGCGGGGTGGAGGCAGCGGGCTTTACGGGCCCGGCGCTCTTGCTGGCACGATCGAGATGTACAGCGCAGGGCTCGGCGACATCGAGGGCGCAAGCGGCAGGCTGTTTTACGGGAGCCGTGACAGCATCGACGCGCGCGCCGGATGGGCGGGAAGCATGGGCCAGGGCTTTGCGACCGTGTCGGCCAGCTATGGACGCGGTGACGGCTTTACCCCAATCGTTAAAGGCCAGCGGGGACCGGTGGATCGCCCTTCGCCTTATGAACAAACGAGCCTCGCGTTGCGCGGCGTCGCCCCGCTTTCCGGCGATGTCGAAATCCAGGCCAGCAGCACCTTCTTTTCCGATATTCGCGAACGCGGGACGCCGTATAGCGGCAACAGCACGACCGGCGCCGACGCCGCCTTGCGGATCGTGCGTCCGGATCGATGGTCGGCGCTCTTCTATGTTCAGACACGCGATTTCTATAACAGCTTCGCCAGCGTGAACGCCGACCGCAGCGAAGCCACGCAGGTGGCCGAGCAGGTGAGCGTGCCGTCCACCGGCCTTGGTGCGCGCTTCGACGTCGCGCCCCGGATCGGCTCCGGCGTCACATTGCGGCTCGGCGGCGACTGGCGCCGCACCTCCGGCGAAACGCGCGAGGGCTTCTTTTTCGTGGATGGCGAAGCGACGCGCGGACGCGTGGCGGGCGGGGCGACCGACACGATCGGCCTCTTCGCCGATGGTGCGTGGGACAGCGAGAACCTGACCTTGAGCCTTAGCGGTCGCCTGGACCGCTGGACGATTTCGAACGGCACCCTCACCGAGCGGGTGTTCGCGACCGGCGCGCTGCTCACCGATACCGCCTTCGCAGATCGCGACGGATGGCGGCCGACGGGACGCGCGGGCTTCGCCTATCGTCCTGCTGGCGCAGTCACCGTGCGCGGCGCGGCCTATATGGGCTGGCGGCTTCCGACCTTGAACGAGCTTTACCGGCCGTTCCGGGTAGGAGCGGAAACCACGCGCGCCAATGCCGAGCTGGCGCCCGAGCGATTGAAGGGGATCGAAGCGGGCATCGACTACAGCCCTTTGTCGAGCGCGCGGATCGGCGTCACCCTCTTCGCCAACCGCCTCGACGACCCGATCGCGAATGTGACCCTTGGCACGAACCTGCGCGAACGGCGAAATCTCGATGCGATCGAGGCGCGCGGGGTTGAATTGGACGGTTCGCTGCGGCTTGGCGCCTGGTCGCTGTCGGGCGGCTATTCCTACGTCGATGCAGAGGTTTCCGGATCGGCCGAAGCGGCGGCGATGGACGGGCTGCGGCCCGCGCAAACGCCGCGCCACTTCGCCAGCGCCACCCTTGGTTGGCGCGGCATAGGGGGCGCACATGTTTCGGTCACAGCACGTTATACCGGCGATCAATATGAGGACGATTTGGGTGAACGGATATTGCCGGACGCGCTGACGTTCGACGCAGTGGCGGGGGTGCGGTTGACGCCTGCGGTCGCGCTGGCGGTGCGGGCGGAGAATGTAACGAATGCGCGCGTCGTCGCCACCCTGTCGAGCGATGGCCTGATCGAACGCGCAACGCCGCGTACGTTATGGGTCGGCCTTCGCTTCGGAGGCAGGTAGCGACATTTCGCCATGCTTTGAGGCCCAGCGGCAATGATCGAGGGTCTGGATGCCGGCCTTTGACAAGGCTAGAGGAACGATCTGAGTGCCAGCCAGGCTTCACGCTTTCGATCGAAGGAGAGCGTGTAAGCCGGGCTGCTCGACGGAAGATCGACGAGGGTGAGGTCGAGTCCGGTGAGCGCTTTGCGTCCGATCCGTGCGGCCGTCCCTCCGTTGAAGCCGACGGCGCGCAGATCGGGAAGCGATGCAACCAGTCCGCGAAGATCGTTCGCTTCATGCGCGCGGATGGCCGCATCAAGGCTCCCTGACCGAAGCGCGGAGGCAAGGACATCCCAGAGCGCCACTCGGTCGGCGAGCAGGCTATCCAGCCGCGCCGCGTAATCCAGCGACGGAAGATCAACCTCCGTCACCTCGCCCATCAGCCGCCAGAACTGGTTTTGCGGATGGCCATAATATTGCGCCTTGGCGAGCGACTGCTCTCCCGGCAGGCTGCCGAGGATTAGGACGCGGGCCGAAGCGGCGGCGACGGGCGGAAAGCTGCTTTTGCGGGTCATGGGCTGCAAACGTGAAAAGGGCCCCACCGGATGCCCGGCGAGGCCCTTTTCATGACATGAAGGATTGCCCGACGGTATGGAGAACCGCCGATTCCTTCAGATCAGCACGCGCTTTCGGAAGCAGCCTTCTTCTCGGCTTCTGCGCCTTCGGTGAGGGCAGCGCTGGCCACCTGGCCCGAGGCATAGCCTGCCATGCCGCCGCCGACGGCGCTGTTGACGAGAGTGCCGGCAATGCCGGTCTTCTTCATGAAGCCGAGCAGGCCGCCGCCCTTTTTCTTGCAGGGCTTGGGCTTCTTGACCTTGGCAACCTTCTTCGGCTTCTGCTCCGGTTCCGGCTGCTGCTCCGCAGCGATATCCGGGCTGCTGGTTTCAGCCACGGTTTCTTCCGCCGGCGGAATATCCTGCGCATTGGCCATTCCGGCGGTGATGAGGGCGCCGGACAGAATTGCTACTTTGAGTGCGCCCGACAGGCGCTGATTCAGCATCATGGTCATAATTTGTCTCCCCCTTGGGCTATCGATTGATTTTCCAAGAAAATCTCTTCGTCGTCGACGAAACCCCGAATCCCGTCGACGAGGCCAATTCAGCATCCTTCACCTTGCTGCGGCGTTAATGGCGTCCCGCGCCTCGACAAGGCCCCCCGCCTTCCCTAATCGGCCATGAAAACAAGAGAGGAAAAATCATGACGGCTGCCAATGCGCTCGACCGGGTTCTCGTGCTGGAAATGGTGCGCGTCACGGAGGCGGCTGCGGTTGCCGCATCCAAGCTTATCGGGCGTGGCAATGAAAAAGCCGCCGATCATGCCGCGGTCGAGGCGATGCGCGAGGCTTTAAACCAGCTCGAGTTCGACGGCACCGTGGTGATCGGTGAGGGCGAACGCGACGAAGCGCCGATGCTCTATATCGGCGAGAAAGTGGGCGCCGCCCAAGGGTCCGGGCCGCGCATCGACATCGCGCTCGATCCGCTGGAAGGCACGACGATCACCGCCAAGGCGGGGCCCAACGCGCTGGCCGTCCTCGCCATTGCCGAGGAAGGCGGGCTGCTTAACGCGCCGGATGTCTATATGGACAAGATCGCGATCGGACCGGGCTATCCGGAAGGCACGATCGACCTCGCCAAGTCGCCGACCGACAATATCAAGGCGCTCGCCGCGGCGAAGGGCGTCGAGCCTGGCGACATCATTGCCTGCGTGCTCGACCGCCCGCGCCATGAAGCGATCATCTCGGAACTGCGTGCTTTAGGCTGCGGCATCGTGCTCATTCCCGATGGCGACGTCGCGGGCGTGATCGCGGTGACCAATCCCGATACGACGATCGATATCTATCTCGGCCAGGGCGGCGCGCCGGAGGGTGTGCTGGCTGCCGCCGCCCTGCGCTGCGTCGGCGGGCAATTCCAGGGCCGCCTCGTCTTCCGAAATGAGGACGAGCGCGCCCGTGCCCGGCGCTGGGGCGTCGAGGAACTGGACCGTATCTATCACCTCGAAGACCTCGCCAAGGGCGACGTGATTTTCGCGGCGACCGGCGTCACTGACGGCTCGCTGCTCGAAGGGGTGAAGCGCCGCAAGGGCTGCATCACCACCGAAAGCGTCGTGATGCGCGCCAGCACGGGCACGGTGCGCTGGGTGAAGGGCGAGCATCGCCATGAGCCAGGGCATCATTGCGATTGAGCAGCCCGCTTTAGCCCCGCCACCGCTAGCCCTGAGCTTGCCGAAGGGCGTGTGCAGGGTGCGATTCAACGGGATTCGACAGGCTCAGCCCTAGCGGGGTGGGACAGGCTTTGTGTGCGTTTCGATAACTTCCATACTTTTGCGACGAGCCGGATTCCGTTTCCGATGCGGATCGCTTAGACAGGTCGCGTGAACCGCCCACCCGCCTCATCCGAATTCGTCCACGTTTGCGGCGTGACGCGATCCATCGCCGGGCAGCCGTGGCGCTGGCGCGGGACGGGGAGCGATGCGCTCGATCAGGGCTTCGTGCCGGACGATCTCGTCGCCCAATTGCTACTTGCGCGCGGCGTCACGCGGGACGATCTGGAGCGGCATCGCGCGCCCACCATTCGCGGCTTCATGCCCGATCCGTCCATCTTCCAGGATATGGACAAGGCGGCCGAGCGCCTGGCTGACGCGGTGGAGGCCCGCGAGGCCGTGACTATTTTCGGCGATTACGATGTGGACGGGGCGACATCGGCGGCCTTGCTCATTCGCCTGCTGCGCGATCTTGGCTGCGATCCCAAAGCCTATATCCCCGACCGATTGATGGAAGGCTACGGCCCATCGGGCGAGGCGCTGGTGCGGATCGCGCAAGGGGGCGCCTCGCTGATCGTCACCGTGGACTGCGGGGCGCAGGCTTTCGACGCGCTCGCCATGGCGCGGGATGCGGGCGTCGACGTGATCGTCGTCGATCATCACAAATGCGCGACCGCGCTCCCCGTCGCCCTCGCCCTCGTCAATCCAAACCGGCTGGACGAGGCGCCGGATGCCGCCGCGCACGGCCATCTTGCGGCGGTTGGCGTTGCCTTCCTACTAGGTGCTGCCCTGGTGCGCGTGTTGCGCGGGCGTGGATATTTCACGAACCGTGAAGAACCAAGGCTCGTCGACCTGCTCGACATCGTTGCGCTCGGGACTGTGGCTGACGTCGCGCAATTGAAGGGCCTCAATCGCGCCTTCGTGACGCAGGGCCTGAAAATCATGGCCGGGCGCCGCAATGTCGGCCTCGACGCCTTGATCAACATATCGCGCCTCGACCGCGCACCGACCTGCACCGATCTCGGCTTCGCGCTCGGGCCGCGAATCAATGCCGGCGGGCGGGTGGGAAAATCCGATCTCGGCGTGCGGCTGCTCACCACGCAGGATCCCGCGGAAGCAGCGGAAATCGCCGAGGAGCTGGAACGCTACAATCAGGAGCGCCGCGCGATCGAGATGCTGGTGTGCGAAGCGGCAGAGGAAGCCGCGCGCCATCAGGGCAACCGCTCTGTCGCCCTCGTGTCCGGCCAGGGCTGGCATCCGGGCGTGATCGGCATCGTCGCCGGGCGCCTCAAGGAAAAGCTTGGCCGTCCCGCCATCGTAGTGGCGCTGGACGAACATGGTGTCGGCAAGGGATCGGGCCGTTCTATCTCCGGCGTCGACCTTGGCGCTGCGGTGCTCGCGGCGAAGGATAGCGGGCTGCTGGCGGCGGGCGGCGGCCATGCCATGGCGGCGGGCCTCACCGTCGCACGCGACCGGATCGATGCGCTTGCCGACTTTCTCGACGAACGCCTTGCCGCCGACGTGTCCCGCGCGCGCGACGACCGCGCGTTGCTGCTCGACGCAGTCCTTGCGCCGGGGGGTGTTCATCCCTCGCTCTGCGACGCACTGGAGGCGGGCGGACCCTATGGCGCGGGATGGCCGGCGCCGCGCGTCGTGGCGGGGCCGGTGCGGATCGTGAAGGCCGATATCGTGGGTCAGGGGCACCTGCGCCTGATCGTGTCGGGCGATGATGGGCGGCGCGTGAAGGCGATCGGCTTCCGCCTCGCCGAAAGCGAACTTGGCCAGACCCTCCTCGCCTGCGGTGGCGACCGGCGGCTATGGATAGCGGGCCGCATCAAGCGCGACGATTGGGGCGACCGCCCTGCGGCGGAAATTCATCTGGAAGACGCCGCCTTCGCCGATTGAGCGCGGCGGGATGACGGGGCGCCAAAGAAAAATCCCCGCAAGCGCTTGACCGCGCCGCCCGCCTCGCCTAATCGCACCCCCGCCTGCTGACGCGCCTTTCGGTCGCGTCCCGGATGGCCCCTTCGTCTAGCGGTTAGGACGCGGCCCTTTCACGGCTGAAACACGGGTTCGATTCCCGTAGGGGTCACCATTTTGATCAGGGCGAGTTTTTAGGCGCCGCCGGACGGCTTTCCTCAACTATTTGGTAGATTTTGCGCTGGCCTGCGATTGCAGACTGTCCCTGCGCGTCCCTACGTTTGTCACTAATAATGTCTGACGTAATGATGCCTGGATTCGTCGAGCGATAGAATCCATTGATCGAGATTAGTTAAGTAAATGGATTGGGAACGAGTGGTGCTTTCTCCTCGTTCATCAAATACCTCTACTCCATTGAGAAAGCCCCTGCATGCTTCAATCGCCCCTTCAGGACGCGGACGTCCTGTCGACGTCTATTGCTTCGCCTCATACGCTTCTCTGCTTTTCCCACCTGCGCTGGAATTTCGTTTTTCAGCGGCCGCAGCATCTGATGAGCCGATTTGCCCGCGAGCGTCGTGTGATTTTCTGGGAAGAGCCGGAAATTGTGGGCGACGAAGCCGTGTCGCTGCGGATCATGCCGTGCCGCCAAACGGGCGTGGTCATCGCGACGCCGATGCTTCCGGAAGGGCTTTCGGAAGAAGAGCGGGACGATAATCTAAAGGCATTGCTGAGCGGCTTTCTGAATGGCGAGGAAGGGCCCGTCATCCGCTGGTATTACACCCCGATGATGCTGCCTTTTTCGCGGCATATCGAGGCGGTGGCTACCGTCTATGACTGCATGGACGAACTCGCCAATTTCCGCTTCGCGCCGCCGCAGCTGCTCGACCTCGAGAGCGAGCTTTTCGAGGCGGCCGACCTCGTCTTCACCGGTGGATACAGCCTGTATGAGGCGAAGAAGGCGCGCCATCGCAGCGTCCACCCCTTTCCATCCAGCGTGGACCGGGCGCATTTCGCCAAGGCGCGCGAGGATGTTGTCGAGCCCGCCGATCAGGCCGCTATCAAGGGTCCGCGCCTCGGTTTTTACGGGGTGATCGACGAGCGGATGGATCTGGAGCTGCTCGCCGGCCTCGCCGATGCACGGCCCGATTGGTCGCTGGTCATGCTGGGCCCTGTCGTGAAGATCGACCCCGCCGATCTGCCGCAGCGGCCGAACATCCATTATCTGGGCGGCAAGACCTATGATGAGCTGCCAGCCTATCTGGGCGGTTGGGACGTCGCGTTGATGCCCTTTGCCATCAATGAATCGACCGAGTTCATCTCCCCGACCAAGACGCCGGAATATCTGGCGGGCGGAAGGCCGGTCGTGTCGACGCCGATCACCGACGTCATCCGTCATTATGGCGATCTCGATGCCGTCGAGATTACGGGAACGGCGGACGAATTTATCGCCGCCTGCGACCGCGCGATGGCGCGTGCCGGAAATCCTGACGCTTGGCTCGACGCGGTCGACGCGAAGCTTTCACACCTCAGTTGGGACACGACCTTCGCGCGCATGGCGGGTCTGGTCGCGGGCGTCGCGCAGCCCAAGGCGACGCAGCCTTCGATCGTCGCGACACGGCGGCACGATCATTATGACTATCTCGTCGTCGGCGCTGGCTTTGCTGGCTCGGTCCTGGCCGAGCGTCTGGCGAGCCAGCATGGTGCCAAGGTGCTGGTAATCGACAAGCGCCCGCACATTGCGGGCAACGCCTATGACCGTCCGGACGAAGCGGGCGTGCTCATCCACCAATATGGGCCGCACATCTTCCACACCAATTCGGACGATGTCTTCGCCTATCTGTCGAAGTTTACGGAATGGCGCCCCTACGAGCATAACGTGCTAGCCGAGGTACGCGGTAAGCTGGTGCCGATCCCGATCAATCGCACGACCCTGAACGCCCTGTTCGATCTCGAACTCAAAACCGACGAGGAAGCAGCCGCCTATCTCGCCTCGCGCGCCGAACCGGTGGCCGAGATCAGGACATCGGAGGATGTCGTGATTTCAGCCGTCGGACGCGAGCTCTACGAACTCTTCTTTCAGGGCTACACCCGCAAGCAATGGGGTATCGACCCGAGCGGCCTCGACAAGGCGGTGACGGCGCGCATTCCGACGCGGACCAACACGGACGACCGCTATTTCGGCGACAAGCATCAGGCGATGCCCAAGGGCGGCTTCACCGCCATGTTCGCCAACATGCTCGACCATCCGAATATCGACCTGCTGCTCGGCGCCGATTTCAAGGATATCCGCAAGGCCGTCCGCGCCGATCACATCATCTATACCGGCCCGGTCGACGAATATTTCGACTTCCGTTACGGGAAGCTCCCGTACCGGAGCTTGAAGTTCGAACATAAGGTCGTCGATCAGGAACAGTTCCAGCCGGTGGCGGTGGTGAACTATCCTAATCCCGACGTGTCCTATACCCGGATCACCGAGTATAAGCATCTGACGGGTCAGGAGAACGCAAAGACCAGCATCACCTATGAATATCCAAGCGCGGAGGGCGATCCTTATTATCCAATCCCGCGCGCGGAAAATCAGGCCTTGTTCAAGCAGTATGAGGCGCTGGCCGATGCGACGCCGGGCGTGACCTTCGTGGGCCGCCTGGCCACCTACCGCTACTACAATATGGATCAGGTCGTGGGCCAGGCGCTCGCCACCTTCCGCCGTTTGGACGAGAAGAGGACGGCCCTGCTCACGTCCCTCCCCAAGGAAGTGGAATCGGACGATCCCGATATGCTGATCGTCGAACCGGCGGAGTAAGGATCGAGGCCGGGGAGTGGAAACTCTGGCCCTTTTTGTGTACCCCCAAACCCCGTTCGTCCCGAGCGTAATCGAGGGGCGCACTTCTGGTTTTCGTTTCAGCCCCTCGACTTCGCTCGGGACGAACGAGGTCGGAACTAGGCCAGTATCTTGGGCCGCACCTGAGCCACGAAATCGTCAATCGCATGATCGACCGGGCGAAGCAGTGCGCCGCAGCGGCTGATGAGAGCGGTATTTGCCCCCTCCCCACTCGGCACCGGCGCGATCAGCGATCCGTCATAGCCTGCGCGATCGGCGATCCGCCGTGCAAATTCGTGCCAGCTCAGACTGCCCTGGTTGGTGAGATGCCACACCCCCTTCTCTCCATCGATCAGCAGATCGAGCGTCGCATGGCAAAGGTCCGGCACATAGGTCGGCGAAACCACGGTGTTCGGACAGGCGCCAACCGGCTCGCCGCGCGCGAGGCCGTTCAGGATCGCCCAAGCGAAATTATATTCGTCCCAGGGCCCGAAAAAGGCCGCGGTCCGGATCATCAATGCATCGCCGCTTATGCTCAGCACACGGCCTTCCCCATCCGCCTTGCTCAGACCGTAAACGCCTAGGGGATCGAGCGGATCATCCTCCCAGTACGGCCCCGCGCGGCCATTGAAGACGAGATCGGACGAGAAGGTGACAAACGGCACGCCGGCCTCCGCGCAAGCCTCTGCCAGACGCTGAGGCCCCAGGCTGTTCGCGGCGAAGCAGGCGTCGCGCTCGCGTTCGGCATCGGCGACGCGCACGAACCCGGCGGCATTGATGATCGCCCAGGGCCGGTGCTCGTCTTGGGCCCGACGGATCGACTGCGCATCGCAAAGGTCAAGCTCGCTGCGGCTCGTCAGGCAATTGGGAAGGCCGCGATGTTCGGCGATGCGGGAAAAGGCACGGCCGAGCGTCCCCGTCGCGCCGGTAATCAGCAGCTTGCGTCCGGGCCCGCAACCAAGTTTGCGGCCGTTCCAGGGATAGAGCCGCTCCGGGCGCCGCCACCAGCCCGGCAGATCGAGAACTGGATGGTCGAACGTCTGGCCTGTTGCAAAGGCGCGCGCGGCTGAGGCGAGGATCGTAGGGCGCGGTGTGGGCGCACGCGCGTCAAAGGCGCCGACATCGTAAACACCTTCCCTGCGGGTCAGTAGGGATCGCCAATCGACATTGCCGAACAAAGACCAAACCGTCACGGCACGGAGATCGACGCCCTCACCCCGCAACTGCCCTGCTGTGTTCCAGACTTCCACGAACCAACGCAATTGTTCGTCGCGCGTGCAGCCGTGATGCACTTCGGTGATGGCCAGCGGAATTTTGTAGCGTTGCCAGGCTTCGCGGAGGCGGTGTTCGAAGCCGGCTTTCCCGTCGAGGCGCCCGACGCGCACAGCCTCCGCATCGATATATATGTCGCGCCCATTCCCGCCCGGCTCGACATCCGGGTAGAGTTCGACCCGGTGATCCAGGAAGCGTTCGCTTGTCAGATAATGGTTGATGCCGATCAGATCGGGGCGCGCTTCCCCGGACGCGAGATCGTCCAGAAGGGTCGCCGGAACGCCGCTCTTCAGCATCCAATCATGAAATGCGTGGCCCGGGCAGACGCGTCCGCACAGCAGGTCGAAACTCAGCCAGCGCCGCTCATTTTCGTGCGCGGCCTGATAGCGAAGCGGAGCGGTGGAAAAGGTCTTGCCCAGATCCTCCGTTTGAATGAGCCGCGCGGAGGGATTGATGCTGCGGATCGCGCGCATCGCCTTCAAGACGCCATGGCATTGGAAAGCGAGCGCGCGCAGGAACGAGCCGAAATCCCGGGCGTGCGGATACCAATGATCGTAAAGCGCCGAAAAGCGAGCGGTGGTGAGCGGTTCGTTGACCGGTGTCCAATCCTCGATCCAGGGATAACGTTCGGCGACGCGCGCGGCAAAGTTCGCGAGTTTTTTCGGAAAGGCCGGGTCGAGGAGATCGGTATAATGCGGCCCCGAGCCGTGATGGCAAAGCCCGCCGATCACACGCACACCGCGCGCGCGCAGACGGCCGAGCCGCTCATCCGTCCAGGTGAAATCGAGCTGGTCCGG
Source organism: Allosphingosinicella vermicomposti (assembly GCF_003012815.1). GTDB lineage: Bacteria > Pseudomonadota > Alphaproteobacteria > Sphingomonadales > Sphingomonadaceae > Allosphingosinicella > Allosphingosinicella vermicomposti. Next base: position 32,566 of record NZ_PXYJ01000004.1, read on the forward strand.
GTCTTCCGGCGCGATCCGTTCCCACAGGATTGGATAGCGGACGGCGGTTACGCCAAGATCGGCGATCAGATCGATATCGTCGGCGCGAAGGCTATGCCCGGTCTCGGCCAGTTCATCACGCCAGCCGTCGCCGACGCGCACGACCGAACATTCGACGCCGCCCCACAATTCCAGCTTGCCACCGGGGTGCATTAGCCCGTTCGTCACAGCCTTGCCCGTCCTCTCCGGCGGCATGAGGCGCGATGCCGCGTTCTTTGCGTAACGAACACTAACCCGGAATGGGCCTGCGCCGTTCAAGATCGAACAGGTCGCCGCTCGCCAGAACATGAACGCGCACATCGTGCATGGACAATGTGACTTCGGGCTTCGCTTCAGCAACGTTCGAATGGGTGACGCCCGATCCGTCGATCACATAAACCGCGCCATCGCCAACCACCCTAAGCTGTTCCCGCTCGACAATCGCGGCCGTATCTTCGTCGATGCCGATGCCGAGCACGCGCGGATTATGTGCGACCGCGCCCAATATGCGGCCAAATCGCCCGCGCTCTGCGAAATGCTGGTCGATGATGACGTTGCGCATGAGGCCGAGGCCGGGCGCCATGTGGAGATCGCCGATGCGGTGGGTTTCCTGGCTCGTTCCCTTGACGAGCATCGTATCGCTCATCACCGAAGCGCCTGCCGACGTTCCCGCGACAAGGCCGCCGCGTGCGTGCAGGGCCCGTACCTTCTCCTCGATCGGCGTCGCGCCGATTTGGCTAGTGATGCGCAACTGGTCACCACCGGTGAAGAACAGGCCTGCCGCATCGTCGAGGATGTCGATCTTCTGGGGCACTTCGCCACGATCTTCGACATAGAGCTCGACGAGGTCGCCGACGCCTAAATCGCGGAACGCCCGCTGATATTGGTCGAAATAGCCGCGCGGTTCGTGGCTCGCCACTGTCGCGAGGACCAGCTTGCCGCCGGCCACACGCTGCGCGATTTCCCGCAAGATCAGCCGGTCGCCGTTGGGGCTGCGGTCCTCACCGCCGCCGATGATGATGAGATCGCCTTTCCCCAAAGCGCCGGTCATATTGCTCTCCGCCATCAGCCGGTCAGACCGCGATGCTGAGGCGCGGGCGGTACGCGGCAGGGCTGCCGCCTCCAACCGTCTGGAAGTTGAGCACCTGCTTCCAGCAGCCCTCGACATCTGTGGGCGTGAGGATGACGAGATCGCCTGGCTCGGCCGAACGCAGCGCCGCGTCCGTTGCCTCCGCTTCGCCCCGGATCAGGTGGACGGAGGACGGCGAGATTCCGGCCACGACCGCGCCCTGTTTTAAAAGCGCCATCACCTGTCCCCGTGTGCGTCCGCGTGTACCCGGGTCTTCGCGGAAAAAGAGCGTGTCGAAGATTCGCGCCGAAATCCGGCCCATCTCCATAATGTCTTCGTCACGACGATCGCCGGGAATCGAGATCACGCCGATCGACCTTTTGTGGCGCGAACGCAGTCCGGAAACGGCTTCACCAAGCGCGTTTAATCCGGCCGGATTATGAGCATAGTCCATGATCACCCGGAAGCCGTGGGCATCGTGAACATTGAGCCTCCCCGGATTTTGTTCGAAGCTGGAATGGAAGGTCGCGAGCGCCGCGCGGATGGTGAGGAGCGGAACGCCATAAGCGGCACAGATCGCCGCCGCCGCGAGCGCATTGGCGATATTGAAAGTAGCAAGGCCGTGGAGCGTCGCCGGGATTTCAGCCGCCCAGATGATCGCCTCGCGCCGCCCGTCGCGATGGAGGACGATGCAGCCGCCATCGGCGCCCTGCTCCCGGACCACTGCCATGCCGCCGCGATCGATGTGGCGCTGAAGCCAGGGGGCCATGCTCCCCCCGCCCGCCAGGCTGAACCAGCAAATGCGTCCGCGTGCGCGGCGGGCCATGGCGCGGGTCATCGGATCGTCGGCATTGAGAACCGAGGTACCACGCCGGCTCACCGTTTCCACCACCAGCGACTTGAGACGCGCAAGATCCTCGATCGTCTCGATGCCCTTCAGGCCGAGATGATCGGGCGTAACGTTGAGGGCCGCGCCGATATCCGCCCGTTCATAGCCAAGGCCTTCGCGCAGGATGCCGCCGCGCGCGGTTTCGAGCACGGCCACTTCGACGGTGGGGTCGTTCAGTACCTTGCGCGCGCTCTTCGGACCCGTCGCATCGCCGGGCGCGACGAGGCAATCGTTCACATAGACGCCACTCGTCGATGTCAGGCCGACAGCCGCGCCGGTGAGGCGAAGGATGTGCTTCACCATGCGCCCGGTGGTCGACTTGCCGTTGGTGCCGGTGAGCGCGATGATCGGCACACGGCTCTGCGCCCCTTCGGGATAAAGAAGGCCGATGACTGGCTTTGCCACATCGCGGGGCACGCCTTCCGACGGTTCGATATGCATTCGGAATCCGGGTGCCGCATTCACCTCCACAATCCCGCCGCCGGTTTCGCGCACCGATCGCGTGATGTCCGGTGCCAGAAAGTCGATGCCCGCGACATCAAGGCCCAGGATCAACGCCGCGCGGCGAGCGATCTCCGCATTGTCGGGATGGATTTCATTGGTCCGGTCGACCGCCGTGCCGCCCGTGGACAGATTTGCAGTCGGTCGCAGGAATACCACCTCGCCAGGCCCCGGAACGGTATCGAGATCCTGGTTCGACCGCGCGAGAAAGTGGACGAGCGCCGCATCGGTCTTGATGCGGGTCATCACCTTTTCATGCCCTTCCCCCCGGCGGGGGTCGCAATTCACCCGTTCGATAAGCGCCGCGATGGTGCTTTGCCCGTCGCCTACAACATGAGCAGGAATGCGTTCGGCAACGGCAATCACATTTCCGCCCACAACAAGGATGCGGTGATCGCGGCCCTGAAGGTGTTGCTCGACGATAACCGACCTGCCTTTGGCCTCGGCCAGCGCAGCGGCAAAGCCCGCGCGCAGCTGATCGCTATCTCCAATGTCCGTCGTCACGCCGCGGCCGTGATTGCCGTCGAGCGGCTTAGTGACAAGCGGATAGCCGAGCCGCCGCGCCGCCTTCACAGCCTCTTCTTCGCTTTGCACGACGGCACCGCGGGGCACGGGAATACCGTTTTCGCCGAGCAGTCTTTTCGTGAAATCCTTATCGCCCGCCGCCTCAACTGCGATGAGCGAGGTGCGCCCGGTCACGCTCGCGCGCAGCCGCTGCTGATATTTACCCTGGCCAAGCTGGATCAGGCTGCCTTCGTTGAGCCGCTGAACCGGAATGTCGCGGCGTCGCGCTTCGTCGACCAACGCCTGCGTCGTCGGCCCGAGGGACGTGCGTCGCACCAGCCGCCTGAGCGCAGCCAACCGCCCGTCCAGGTCAAATGGCGTCTCGAAGGCGTGAAGGCGATCGAGCCCTTCGACGCCCTGCAAATGATCGAGCAATAAGGTGTCGAGCAACTCGATCGCGGCCCGGCCCGCCGCCAGCGCCACCCCTTCATGCTCGTAGGCGAACATGATGTTATAGACGCCCTCGCGGCCCTTCACGCCGCGCGTCTTGCCGCGCGAGAGCCGGTGCCCGGCGAGGCTTTGCAGCTCAAGCGCGACATGTTCGGCAATGTGGCCGAGCCAGGTGCCATCGCGCAGCCGCCGCACGAAGCCGCCCGGCTCCTTGTAGCAGCAGCCGTGGCGCTCCAACCCCGGAAGCAGGGCGATGAGGCGGTCGGTGAAACCCGGCAAGCGGTTCGATGGCCATTCTTCCATCCGCCCGAGATCGAGCATAATCCGCACCATCGGCATATGGCTATAATAATGAGCGCCGCGATACACGCCGGTTTCCAGCACCCGCACAGGCTGGGTCAGCCGCCGCGTTGCTGCATCACTTTCCGCGCCAAAAAACATCGGGTTCATTCCTAAGCTCTGCCGATTGGGGATCCCGGATGACGGCCAGGACGGCAGGGGGGACCTGAAGCCAGAATGCCCGGAATGAAGGCGCAGTTCCCCAACTTTACTCAGGTTAGTGAGTAAGTTGCGTCCAAGGCCACGAAAGCCCCTGAAAACCCCGAATAATAACAATTGCCTTGAATGCTGCGCTTGATTTTCAGGCCGCCATTTTCTTTTCAGACGCGTGCGTTAGGATCACCGTTCCCTGCGATCCATGACTTTGGGATGTGCCATGATCTCGACCTTGCTCGCCTTTTCCCTTGCCGCCGCCGTTCAGGCCGAGACGCTGGCCGCGTCCAACCAGAAGGCGGAGGGGCCGATGGCCATCCCCACGGGCGCGCCCTCCTTTGCTGACGAGTTCGATGGTCAGGAAATCGATCCTGCCGTGTGGCGCTACGATACCGCGCGGAACAAGGCGGGGTGGCACAATAACGAGAAGCAATATTATTCAGCCGCGCGGCCCGAAAATGCGCGGATCGAAAATGGCGCGCTCGTCATCGAAACGCGGCGCGAGCGGCTGGATCAGGCGCCGGACTTTGGCGGCCAGGATTATACCTCCGCACGGCTGATCACGCAGCAGCCGCTTGGCTACGGCTTCTATGAAATCCGCGCGAAGCTGCCCTGCGGTCGCGGCATCTGGCCCGCCATCTGGCTGTTGCCGCTCGAGGGCAAATGGCCGGATGCGGGCGAGATCGACATCATGGAAATGGTGGGCTGGGATCCAAACGTCATCCATGCAACGCTGCACAGCGGCGCGTTCAACCACCGGCTTGGCACGCAGCGCGGGGCGCAGACGCGCGTGCCGACAAGCTGCAGCGCCTTCCACGATTATCAGCTCGATTGGCAGCCGGACGCGATCACGATCGGCGTGGACGGGCAGGCCTTCATGCGGGTCCGGAACGATCAGCCCGGCGGCGCCGCGGCCTGGCCCTTCACCACGCCCTACCACCTCATCCTCAACGTCGCGGTGGGCGGCGACTGGGCGAGCCAGAAGGGTGTAGATGATCAGTCTTTTCCGCAGCTTATGACCGTCGATCATGTTCGCTACTGGAAATCGGACGCGACTCACGCCCCGTCCGTGGCTTCCGCGAAACAGGGTCCGGGAAAACCGTAACGCTCCTGTAACACAGCCTCTTGACAGCGTTCACAATCCACGCGAGTGAGCGTTCTCAACAAGCGCGGATCAGCCGCGCGATACAGGGGAGGTGCATGATGCGCAGCTTTGCGGCTCGCTCGCTTTCGCATATTATTTTCGGTGTCTCGACGCTCGCCATCGCCGCTCCGGCCATGGCGCAGGACGCTGCCGCCACCGTCGGCCAGCCCGGCGATTCCGAGATCCAGGAAACCGCGCCCGGCGCTGATGACAGCGAAGACATCGTCGTCACTGGCATCCGCGCCTCGCTGCGCGAAGCGGTGGACATCAAGCGCGACGCACAGGGCGTTGTCGACGCGATTTCCGCCGAAGATATCGGCAAATTCCCCGACACCAACCTTGCTGAATCGCTTCAGCGCATCACCGGCGTGTCGATCGACCGTTCGAACGGCGAAGGTTCGACCGTCACCGTTCGCGGCTTCGGCCCGGAATTCAACCTCGTTACTTTGAACGGCCGCCAGATGCCGACCGCATCGCTGGGCGACGGCATGAGCCCGCCGTCCTCGCGCTCGTTCGACTTCGGCAACCTTGCCTCAGAAGGCATTTCGGCGGTTGAGGTCTACAAGACCGGCCGCGCCTCCGTCGCCTCCGGCGGCATCGGCTCAACGATCAACATCCGCACGCCGCGCCCGCTCGACAATGCGGGCCTGAAGGGCAGCGTCGCGGTTAAAGGCGTGTACGACACGTCGCGCAACGAAGGTAATCCGATCACGCCGGAAATTTCCGGCATCGTCAGCAACACCTTCGCGGACGACCGTATCGGCGTTGCCATTTCGGGCTCCTACCAGCGCCGCAAGGCGAGTGTGAACAACGCGCAGATCGATTGGCTCGACGGCCGTTTCGGCGGCACGGCGCCGCTGACCAATGAAGGCGCGGTGGTCACCAATGCGCCCGGTCCGGACGACGTTTACGAAATCCCGCAAAATGCGGCCTATTCGGTTAACGACATCGACCGCGAGCGCATCAACGGTCAGGCCGTTTTCCAGGCCGAACTGATCGACTCGCTGACGGCGACCCTCGATTACACCTATTCGCGCAACCGCGTGGAATCGCGCTCCAGCTCGGTCGGCATGTGGTTCAACAACGCTGTGACCGTCAGCGAATGGACAGACGGCCCGGTTGCTGGTCCGCTTTTCTATTCGGAACTGATCGCGGGCGGGTCCGACCTCTCCTATGGCGGGTCGCTGACCGCCAACCAAACCGAAAACAAGTCGCTGGGCGCGAACCTTACCTGGGAAGCACCGGGCGGCGTCACGATGGCGCTCGACTACCACAATTCGAGCGCGGAATCGAAGCCGACCAACAAGTACGGCACGAGCACCCATATCGGCACTGCGGTCTTCAACATCCTGTCGAAATCGTTCGACACGCGGGACTATCTGCCGGTGCTGTCCTACACGACCGCGCCGGGTGTCGATGCATTGGACGCGAGCCTCGTCACGCCGACCGGCAATTCGTTCCGCAATGCTTATTTCAAGAACGATATCGACCAGATCCAGCTGAAGGGTCGCTACGATCATGAGGGCTCGTTCCTCAGCAGCATCGATTTCGGCGCGTCCTATATCGAAAGCAGCGTGCGTTCGGCTTATGGCTTCATCCAGCAGGACACCTGGGGTGGCGCCGGGCCGCCGTCCGACATTCCGGACGATATCTTCTCGGTCGTCACCCTGCCCGACAAGTTCAAGGGTATGGGCGGCGCGGGCAATCCGGACATGATCCCGGCGTTGCTGAGCTTCGATTTCGAACGCATGGTCGACCTTCTCGGTGGCCTCTACAATACGTGCGGCGGCGACGGCGATTGCCTTGCGCCCTACACCGTCGATCGCCGGATCACGGAAAAGACGCTCGCGCCTTATGTTCAGGTCAACGGCCAGTTCGACGCCTTCACGCGTCCGGCCAATGTGATCGCGGGTCTGCGTTATGAAAATACGTCGATCAAATCCTCCGCGCTCGTGCCGATCCCGAACGGGACGCGCTGGGTTGCGGACGGCGAAATCGTCCTGACCTATTCGGGTGAAAGCGACTTCACGACCTTCAAGGGCGAATATTCCCACTGGTTGCCGTCGATCGATTTCGACATCGAACCGATGGAAAATCTGAAGCTGCGCGCATCCTATAGCCACACGATCACCCGTGCGGATTATGGCAGCCTTCAGGGCGGCCTGACGATCAACCAGCAGTTCGGTCGCGAATTTGGCGGCGGCAGCCGCGGCAATCCGGGTCTGCTTCCGTACAAGTCGAAGAATATCGATCTGTCGGCGGAATATTATTACCAGCCGGACAGCTACGTTTCGGTCGGCTATTTCCACAAGAGCGTCGAGAATTTCATCGGCCAGTCGCGCGTTGATGGTCCAGCCTTCGACCTGCGCAACCCCGCCTCCGGCCCGCGTTACCGCGCGGCAGTCGCGGCGCTCGGCGCAACGGCGACGGCTGGCGAGCTTCGCGACTATATCTTCATCAACTACACCAGCACGACGCGGCCGGTTTACAACTCGGATGGCACGTTCGCTCTCAACGCGAACGGCAACATCCGTGGCGAAATCCTGTCGCAGCCGGAAGACGATCTGGTCAACTTCCAGGTTTCGACGCCGGTTAACAACGATCAGACCGCCAAACTCTATGGCTGGGAAGTCGCGCTCCAGCACACCTTCTGGGAAACCGGCTTCGGCGTCATCCTGAACTACACGAAGGTGGATGGCGACGCGACTTATGACAACACGCAGCCGGCGACCGTCACGCAATTCGCGCTGACCGGTCTCAGCGACAGCGCCAATGCCGTCGCCTTCTACGATAAGAACGGCATCCAGGCGCGTGTCGCCTACAACTGGCGCGACAAGTTCCTGGCGAGCTCGGGCCCGAACCCGCTCTACGTTCAGAGCTACGGCCAGATCGACCTGAGCGCGAGCTATGAGTTCCTTCCGGGCCTCACCGGCTTTGTCGAAGGCATCAACATTCTGGGCGATGACCGGCGCGGCCATCGTCGCTCGGAACACAATGTGGTGTTCGCGACGCAGGGCGATGCACGCTACGCAGCAGGTGTCCGCTTCAACTTCTGATCCGGACGCTGCCGCATCGGCATAAGGAAAGCCATCCCCGTCAAAAGGGATGGCTTTTTCCGTTTCGGGGCGGCAGTCAGAACGCGAGAGCGGCGGACGCCGCGACAGATGGAACTGCCGATAATCTATGTCCGATCACGCTATCCTTACATCTGAAGACCATCGCGATCTGCGCGTCCGCCCCGATCGCGGCGCCGATCTGGGCGATGGAGTGATGTGCTGCCTCACCATGCCGGACGAATTCCGGCAGGTGCAGAATGAATATCCGATCCTCTTCCGCCTCAGCGCCGACCGCGAGAGCTTCAGCGCGCTTGCCATGTTCGGCTTTGAAAATGGCGAGAATTTGTTTGTCGAGGAAGGCGGTTGGCACGCGCGCTACCGCCCGCTCGCCATGGACGTGCAACCCTTCCTGATCGGCCATCCCGCCGCTCCGGGCGGGGCACGGCAGGTTCATGTCGACATGGGCAGCCCGCGCATTTCGTCCGACGGGGTCCGTGTATTTGAGGAAGATGGCAGCCCAACGCCTTACCTCAACGCTATCGCCGAAAAGCTCGGCGCGCTGGATGCGGGCTATCAGGCATCGGCCGATTTCTTCGCCGCGCTGCGCCGCTACGATCTGCTGGAACCGTTCCTGCTTGAATTTCCGTTGGTGGATGGCTCGGTCAAAAGCCTCGTCGGTTTCCACGTGATTGACGAGGAGAAGGTGCAGGCCCTGGATGCCGCGATCCTCGGCGAGCTCCACGCCGATGGACATCTGATGCCGATCTTCATGGCGCTGGCGTCCCTGTCCAATATCGGCGCGCTGGTTGCCCGGAAGAACCGCCGACTGCGCCATGGCTGAGGGAGACGACCCCGTCGGCGCACTTGCCCGCGTGCCGGAAATCGACGTTGCAGACGCGGGGGCGCTAGGCACCCAGCTATATGCTGCCGAGGGGCCTTTCATTGTGCGCGGCCTTGTGTCCGATTGGCCGCTTGTCGCGGCGGGCCGGCAATCGGCCAAGGCGGCCCGCGACTATCTGCTCCGCCATCACCGCGACCGTCCGTTCACCGTTGCGACGGGCGACGCGGCGAACGAGGGCAGGATTTTTTATGATGAGACGATGCGGATGAACTTCCGCAGCGCGCAGGCGAAGCTCCCCGACATTTTTGCGGAGATCGACGGCCAAGAAGGGCGGGCGGACGCGCGCACGATCTACCTGTCATCGATCGACATGAAGGACTATTTCGTGGGCCTGCACGAGGCCAACCAAGTCAATCTCGGCGATCGATCCCCCCTCGCCAGCATCTGGATGGGGACACCGACGCGGATTGCGGCGCATAACGACTTTCCCGACAATCTCGCTTGCGTTGCGGTAGGGCGGCGGCGTTTCACCTTGTTCCCGCCCGATCAGTTCGCGAACCTTTACCTCGGCCCACTCGACAATACGCCCGCCGGCCGCGCGGTCAGCATGGCCGATATCCATGCGCCCGATTTCGATCGTTTTCCCCGGTTCAGGCAGGCGCTGGATCACGCGCTTGTTGCGGAGCTGGAACCCGGCGACGCGCTTCATATTCCGTCGAGCTGGTGGCACCATGTGGAGGGGCTCGATCCCTTCAACGTGCTTGTCAATTATTGGTGGCGGGACACGCCCCGCTGGCTCGGCCAGCCTCAAAATGCGCTGCACCACGCCATCCTGGCGATCCGCGATCTGCCGGAAGATGAGAGGCGGCACTGGCGCGACATGTTCGACCATTATGTGTTCGGGGCCGATGAGAATGTTACCGCCCACATATCCGAGGCCGCGCGCGGAATCCTGTCGCCACTGACTCCGGAAAGCGCGAGCCGATTGCGTATGTATCTGCTCCGCACTCTCAATCAATAAACCCATTACCGCTAACCCTGAGCCTGTCGAAGGGCGTGTGAAGGGTATGATGCACACGGGCTTCGACAAGCTCAGCCCTAGCGGGGTGGGTTATGGGAGAAGCTTATCGGGAAAGAAGGCTGTCTTTACCGCCGCTTGCGAGGCGGGTTGGAGGGGTGGACCGCCTTCGGCGGCGACGCGCTGGACCATGCCGACGAACACGATCTGGTGCTCCGGATCGACCCAAAACCAGGTGCTGGCGAGGCCGTCCCAAAGGTAGGAGCCATGCCCAAGCGCGACCTTCGCTGCCTGCGGATCGGTGACGACCACCCCGTTATAGCCATATTCGTAGCCCGGCCGCATCTGCTGGAGGCCGATCCCGTAGCTGCCTTTCAGAATTTCGGGCGGGAGCTTGGGCGACATGATCGCGGCCGCGGCTTCCTCGCTGATGACGCGCTTGCCGTCGAGCGCGCCTTTGCCGAGGAGCATGCGGGCGAAGCGGGCATAGTCGCCTGCCGTGCTGTAGAGGCCGCCGCCGCCCGAGGCGAAGCCGGGCATCGCGGTGGGATCGTTGCCGAGGAGGTGGCTCGTCACTTCGGCCGGTTTTCCGTCCTTCCACTCATAGACGGTGGCGAGGCGGGCGAACTTTTCCTGCGGCACGTAGAAATCCGTGTCGCCCATGCCGAGCGGATCGAAGATGTGACGCTTCATGAAGTCGCGCAGCTTCATGCCCGACAGGCGCTCGATAATCGCGCCCTGGAGGTCCATCGCGATGCTATATTCCCACCCTGTGCCGGGATCGTAGCGGAGCGGCAGGCTCGCGACGCGGGCGACGAAATCGCGATTATCCTTCGCAGTCCAGAGATCGGCCGCGCGGTAGAGATCGTCGATGCCGCCGCGGCCCATATCATATTGGAAACCGGCCATATGGGACATGAGCTGAGCCATTGTTGGCTGGCTGGCGGGCGTAGCGAGGATTGGCTGACCGTTTGCGTCGAGGCCCTTATAGACTTTCAGGTTCGCAAGTTCGGGCAGATATTTCGCGACCGGATCCTCGGGCTTCCATTTACCCTGTTCGTGCAGGATCATCATCGCGACGGCCGTCACCGGCTTCGTCATCGAATACGCGCGGACGATCGTGTCGTCCGTCATCGGCGCGCCGCTTTTGAGATCGCGCTTGCCGTAAGCCGAACGACCGACGAGCGCGCCGTCCTTCCAGATTTCGGTCGCGACACCGGCGAGCTGGCCATCATCGACCATCTTGTTGAGGACGGCATCGACCTGCGCGACGCGCGGCTGTGCGTGAAGTGTGCCCGCGCAGGCGAGCGCCAGCATCCCCGCAATCCATGTCTTCATCATGTCCCCTCCCCTTTTGTTACTTTCAGCCGCGATCCAGAAATTTCTTCACGCCGCGCGCGGCCTGCCGGATGCGCTGTTCGTTTTCGACCAGCGCGATGCGGACATGGCCCTCCCCCTCTTCGCCAAAGCCCGCGCCGGGGGCGACTGCGACCCCGGCTTCGGTGAGCAGCCTTTTGGCGAATTCGACGGAGCCCAAATGGCGGAACGGCTCCGGGATCGGCACCCAGGCGAACATGCTGGCTTCCGGCGGCGGAATGTCCCAGCCCGCGCGGCCAAAGCTCTGTACCAGGCAGTCGCGGCGCGATTTATAGAGGGCGCGGTTGGCGGCGATAATGTCCTGCGGGCCATTGAGCGCTGCGGTGGCGGCCGCCTGAACGGGCGTGAAGGCGCCGTAATCGAGGTAGGATTTAACGCGGGTGAGCGCGTTGATCAGCGTCTTGTTGCCGACCGCGAAGCCGATCCGCCAGCCCGCCATCGAATAGGTTTTGGAGAGCGAGGTGAATTCGATCGCGACGTCCTTCGCATCCGGCACTTGCAGGATGGAGGGGGTGGGCGTGTCTCCAAAATAGATTTCGGCATAAGCAAGGTCACTGATCACCCACAGGCCGTGGGCGCGGGCGAAGGCGACGACCTGCTCGTAAAAGGCGAGGTCCGCCACATAGGCCGTCGGGTTTGACGGATAGCCGATCACCAGCACGGTGGGCTTGGGCACCGTATAGCGGATCGCGAATTCGAGGCGGGTGAAGAAGTCCGGACCGGGTGCGGCGGGGATAGAGCGGATCGCGGCGCCCGCGATGATGAAGCCGAATTGGTGGATCGGATAGGATGGGTTGGGGGCCAGTACCACATCTCCGGGCGCGGTGATGCCTTGAGCGAGATTGGCGAGACCCTCCTTGGAGCCGAGAGTCACCACGACCTCGCTGTCCGGATCGATGCTGACGCCGAAGCGGCGCTCGTAATAGGCAGCCTGCGCCTTGCGGAGGCCGGCTATGCCTTTGGAAGCCGAATAGCCATGCGCGCGGGGATTGCGGGCGACTTCGGCGAGTTTATCCACCACATGGGGCGGCGGCGCGCCGTCCGGATTGCCCATGCCGAGGTCGACGATATCTTCCCCCCGCGCCCGCGCTGCGGCCTTCATCGCATTCACTTCGGCGAAGACATAGGGCGGCAGGCGGCGGATGCGGTAGAAATCATCGTTCATGGGGGCATCTTGTTCGATCTCCTCCCAAACCGCTAGCCCTGAGCTTTTCGGAGGGGGTGTAAAGAGCATGTTTGGATCGTCATCATCGCGCGTGCCGGATCGTCCTTCGACAAGCTCAGGACTAGCGGGTTTGGGTTGCTCCGACTGTGCCCGCTCACCACCACCGCTAGGGCTGAGCTTGTCGAAGGGCGTGGGCATCGCATCCTTCACGCGCCCTTCGACAAGCTCAGGGCTAGCGGCTAGGATGGGGAATGGCGTTTTGGGCTTACATGCTGCGTTGTGCGGATGGACATTATTATGTCGGTAGCACGGACGAACTTGAGCGGCGGGTTGCGCAGCATCAGTCCGGCGAGGTCATGGGTTATACCTACAAGCGCCGACCCGTTCAGCGGGTGTGGAGCGAAACTTTCTTTACCCGCATTGAAGCCAAGGAAGCGGAACGGCGCATCAAGGGATGGAGCCGGGCGAAGAAGGATGCGTTGATCTCGGGTGATTGGGACCGGGTTTCCCGGCTGGCACAGAGCCACGCGGATCGTCCTTCGACAGGCTCAGGACTAGCGGTGGAGGGGTGATGGTCAAGGATAAGGACGAACGCAGCCTGCCCCCAACCCCCTCCCCCGAGGACATCCAGCAATGGACGCAGCTCATGGCGCGCGGGCAGGAGATGATGCTCGATTTCGCCGCGCGGCAGGTGGGTCAGATGCAGGAGCATGTTGGTCTCTTCCCCGGCCTTGAAGCGCTCTGGCCCGATGCGGGGGCGCTTGCCGATCCCGCCAAGCTCGCCAAGGCACAGGTGGCTTTGTGGACCGAGGGCCTGACGCTCTGGGAGAAGATGCTCTCGGGATCGAGCGCGGAGCGGCAGCGGATCGAGGAACGGGCCGACCGCGACCGGCGCTTTGCCGCCGCGCAGTGGAAGGCGCATCCGATGTTCGACCTCTTGCGACAGAGCTACCTCCTCATTTGCGACCATATGCTCGGTAGCGTGGATGCGGCTGAGGGCCTGGACGGGCGACAGAAGGAGCAGCTCCGTTTCGCGACCCGGGCCTTTCTCGACGCGATGAGCCCGTCCAATTTTCCGATGACCAATCCGGAAGTGCTGGAGCGGGCGATGGAAACGAAGGGCGAGAGCCTCCTCTCCGGCCTCGCCCACATGCTGCGCGACATTGAAAAGGGGCAGCTGACCCACACGGCCGAGGGCGCGTTCGAGCTCGGCCGCAACATCGCGGTAACGCCGGGCAGGGTGGTGAAGCGCACCCCGCTTTACGAGCTCATCCAATATAGTCCGGCGACCGAGACGGTGTTCGAAACGCCGCTCGTCATCTTCCCGCCGTGGATCAACCGCTTTTACATCCTCGACCTCAATCCGCAGAAAAGCTTCATCCGCTGGGCTGTCGAGCGAGGTCTCACCGTCTTCGTCGTATCGTGGAAGTCGGCGGACGAGAGCCTCGCCGGCGTCACGATGGACGATTATGTGATCCACGGGCAGGTCGACGCGATCGACACGATCCGCGACCTGCTTGGCGTGCCGAGCGTCCATACGATCGGCTATTGCGTCGCGGGGACGACCCTCGCCGCCACGCTCGCCTGGCTCGAGGCGAAGGGCGAGGCTGAGAAGGTCGCGAGCGCCACCTTCTTCACCGCCCAGGTCGATTTCGCCGATGCGGGCGACCTTTCCCTGTTCGTCACGGACGAGCAATTGGGGCTGATCGAGACCTTGTCGGCGGAGAAGGGCGTGATGGACGGGCGCTATATGGCGGCGACCTTCAACATGCTGCGCGGGCGCGACCTCGTTTGGAATTACGTCACCGCCAATTATTTGAAGGGCGAGGATTATCCGCCCTTCGACCTGCTCCACTGGAATGGCGACACGACGAACCTGCCCGCCAAATGGCATCAGGCCTATTTGCGCGACCTTTATCGCGACAATAAACTCGTCCAGCCCGGCGCGCTGAATGTCGCGGGCGTGCCGATCGACCTTAATCAGGTGAAGACCCCCACCTATGTCCAGGCAGGCCGCGAGGATCATATCGCCCCGGCGAAAAGCGTGTGGAAGATCACGCACCACTTCGAGGGCCCGCTGCGTTTCGTCCTTGCAGGCTCCGGCCATATCGCAGGCGTCGTGAACCCGCCCGAAGCGCAGAAATATCAATATTGGACGAACGAAGCGGCAGTGCAGACGCTCGATGATTTCATCGCGGGCGCCACGGAAACCAAAGGCAGCTGGTGGCCCGATTGGCTCGGATGGATCGCCGAGCGGTCCGGAAAGAAAATTGCCGCCGCCACGGCGCGCATCCCCGGCGAGGGCAAGTTGAAAGCGCTGGAAGACGCCCCCGGCACCTATGTGCGAACGCCGTGATGAAGCAAGAGGGGCGGGACCGGACGTTATGTGAGACAGCGGCCTTTACGGCGCGCCTCGTTCATTATGCGCCAAACGTGCGGCATGCCGAGCACGAGCACAAACGGGCACAGATTTCCTTCCTGCTGCTCGGCGACACGCTAGAGGTCGTTGGGCAGCGAGAAGCAGACGTGTCGGTTCCGGCGAGCGGGATCAAGCCAGCGGGCATCCGCCACGCCGCGGCCTTCGGGAAGAATGGCGCGCTGATGCTGGCGTTCGATTTTGCCGAGGGTGGCGCCCCGGACCTCTTCAATCGGGGCGAGCCTTGCCACTGGCGGGCATTGCCGCAATCCTTGCTGGGTTTGATCCGAACCGCATTGCGGGATGGCGCGGGAAGCCGCGAAGATATGTTTTGGGACGTCCTCTCCCACGACGGGCAGAGCCACCGATCCGGGCGAGCCGTTCCTGCCTGGCTCCAGCGTGCTCGCGAGCGGATCGCTGACGCGCCGGAGGGCGCCTGCCTTGGCGAGCTTGCGGCGGATGCGGGGGTCCATCGGGTTCATCTCTCGCGTGCTTTCCAGCGCCAGTTCGGCGTGGCGCCAAGCCTCTATCGTCAGCGTTGCATGGCGGCGCGCGGGCTAAGCCATCTCCTTGCGCGGGAAGGACTGGCCGACGCCGCCGCAGCGGCGGGCTTCGCCGACCAAAGCCACATGACCAGGGCTCTGAGGAAGCAAACCGGCTTAAACCCAGCGGCGCTCCGCAACCTTCTGGGCTAGGGTTACATTGGTTCAAGACACCGCATCCCTGCCACTCTAGCAAATGCGGTTTTCCAGACGAATGGATCTCCGCAGATGCGTTTTGGTTTCTTGTTGCTCCCCATCGCCCTCGCCGCCACGCCATCGGTGGCGGACGATCGCGAGGACTTCGACCGCGCCGTCGACCGCGTGCGCCCGCTTGTCGAGGCGGCACGCTCGGTGCCGGGGGCGCCCCCCGCCCTCGCCTTCATCGCGGTACGGAAGGACGCCCCGCCCGTCGTCCTTGTCGATGGCGTCGCCGACGTTCGCAGCGGCGCCAAGGTCGATGGCGATACGCCCTTTTACATCGCGTCGATGACGAAGGCCTATATGGGCCTGCTCGCCGCCGAACTCGATCGAAAAGGCGTTTTGAAGCTCGATAGTACCGTCGCGGATCATTGGCCCGACCTGCGCATTCCCGGAACGGATTTGCGGGCGATCACGCTCCGCAACCTCCTTACCCACCATCTCCTGTTTGAAAATTCGCCGCTCAGCTTTCGGACTGCATATGCCGATGAGGTCGCGGCGGCGGATTATCCCGCGCTTCTCGCGAGCCATTCGACCCTCCGCAAACCGGGCTTCTCTTACAGCAACCTCGGTTATCTGATTTACGGAGCGATCCTGGAAAAAGAGACCGGCCGCCACTGGAGGGATTGGCTCGGCGAAACGATCTTCAAGCCGTTGGGTCTGCGCCATACCTCCCCGCGCGGCAGCGATTTTCCGGTCGTGACAGCCGCGCACCAATGGACGGTCACGGGCTGGCAGGCGCTTTCCATGAAGCGTGATCCCCTCATGCATGCCGCCGGCGGGCTCGTCACGTCGCCGAAAGATATGGCGCGCTGGCTCCAAGCCCATCTCGAAGAGAAAGGGCTGCCGCGCCCGTCCTATCGATCCGCCCATAACGTTACTTCTCACGCCCCCAATATCAGCGAAGGCGAACGCTGCGACGGCTACGCGCTTGGCTGGTCGCGATGCACGGCGCACGGCATCACATATCTGACCCATGGCGGCGGCTATACGGGGTTCCGATCGGTCATGATGATCGCACCTGAAGAAGGGGTAGGGCTCGCGCTCCTGACCAATAGCGACAGCATGACTGGAGCTCTTAGTGGAAAGCTGCACGACGCCTTTATCCGAGCCCTTTCGGATCCTGCCTACGCGCCCGATCCGGTCGCCTTCGCGGCCGATTATGCCGCCCAGGTCAAAGAGCAGGCCAAGAACCGCGCCTCGCGGGAAGAGAAAGATGTGGCCGATGCAAAATGGCAAGGCTGGGCATGGAAGCCCGACCCGGATATGCTGGCGCGCTACGCCGGACGCTATCGCAGCCCTGCCCTGGGCGACATGATGCTGCGGGCGGAGGGTGAGACCCTGGTCGCAGAACTTGGCGCTTATTCGATGCGCCTGGTGCCAGCTGCCGAAAATGTTTTCGCCGGGATCTACAATCCGGCTGAAAAGCGTGCGGTGGTTCTATTTGATCCCGCAACCCAATCCCTGTCTTGGAACGACAAGACGTTCGTCAAACAGCAACCCTAATATTGCACTGCAGCATTTCCCTTGAAATCGATACCATGAGGCATTATTGTGCAGTGCAGCATAGTGAGGCTTTACATGGCTGATACGAAATCCAGGGCGAAGACGCGGGCTAAGCCCGCCCTCGTGGCCACGGCAGTTGCAGCCGCGGCCGGAGCGGCGGCGGCTGGTGCCGCGCGGGCCCGCAAGAGCAATGAAGGGAAAGACGAAATGACGATCGAAGCGACCCAGACGGTTCAGGACGCTGCCCAGAAGACCCAGGCTTTCTTCGGTGACGTGAACGAACGCGCCAAGGTTGCCGCCGACAAGACCGCCAAGGTCGTCGAGGAACTGGCCGACATCGCGCGCGGCAATGTCGAGGCGCTGGTCGCTTCGTCAAAGGTTGCGGCCAAGGGTGCCGAAACCCTGGGCCAGGACGCCGCCGAATATGGCCGCAAGCGGTTCGAGGAAGCTTCGGCAACGCTGCGCGGCCTTTCGGAAGCCAAAACCCCGGCCGATTTCTTCCGCCTGCAAAGCGAATATGCGAAGAATGCCTTTGACAGCTTCGTCGCGGAAAGCGCCAAGGCGAGCGAAACCATGGTGAAGCTGGCTGGCGAGGTCGCCGAGCCGATCACCAGCCGCTATTCGGTTGCCGCCGAGCGGGTGAAGGGTCTGGCGAACACCTGATCCTGCCCGCATCAAACACCGCTAGGGCTGAGCTTGTCGAAGCCCGCGTGCATCGCACCCTCCACACGCCCTTCGACAAGCTCAGGGCTAGCGGTATTGGGAATAGAGTGCGGTATAGATAGAATGGAAAATGGCGGCCCTCCAGAGCGGAGCGGCCGCCATTTTCGTGCGTTGTGCGGTGTGCCGTTATCGGTCGCGGGATGGCGGACATCTTGCCGAGGCACGTGTGAATAGCATATTTGGGGCATGACGATGATTGGGCAGAAGCATCAGATCGCGATGGCGGCGGGCGATCCGCGTGATCCGGACGAGGGCACCGGTCTTGGCGTCGCGACCCGGACGCGCACGCGGACCAAGACGCCCTCCCCTTACAAAGTTCTGATGCTGAACGACGATTATACGCCCATGGAATTCGTCGTCCTCGTCCTGCAGCGTTTCTTCCGCATGGACATCGACGATGCAACCCGCGTCATGCTACAAGTTCATCAGCGCGGCGTCGGGGTGTGCGGCGTGTTCAGCTATGAAGTCGCGGAAACCAAGGTCGCGCAGGTGATCGATTTCGCCCGTCAGAACCAGCATCCGCTGCAATGCACGCTGGAAAAAGCCTAAATTGAGCGCGGATCAGCGCGCGGGCGGTAACCAGCTGGTGTCGATCGTCGCGTAGCGATCGATAAAATTGGCCTCCGATGCCAGGCGTTTTTCATCGACCAGGCGAACTTTGTTGCCGCTCCGTGCAATCAGGCCGTCATCCATCAGGCCGCGCATCATACGGTTGACGTGGACGGCGGTGAGGCCGGTGGCGTCGCCAAGATCCTCCTGCGTCAGCGGCAGCTGAAGCTCGCTCAGCTCGCCTTTCAGCATCACGCGGTTCCGAGCGAAAATCTCGCAAAGGATTGACGCCACGCGGGCCCGTGCGGACGTGCGGCCGATCGAGGCCAGCCTGTCCGAAATCGACACCCTTTCCGCCATCGTAACGGTGAAAATCAACGCGGCGAGACGCGGGTGATTTTCGAAGATGTCGCACAGCTTCTCGCGATTGAACGCCGCGACGGACGCATCGCTGACCGTGACGATCGTTTCGGGAGAGTGGTCAAGCGCAAGGCTCGACAGGCCGATAATATCCCCGGGAAAGAAGAATCGCATGATCTGGCGGCTACCATCGCCCAACACGACATGGCTTTGCAGCCAGCCCGACCGGACGACGAACAGCTCGCGGGCGCGATCCTGCTCGCGGCGAAGGATCGTTCCCCGCTTGCAATGACGCTGCTGCGCCTCAATCCCGTCGAGGGCGGCGTGTTCGTTTTCTGTCAGCTCCAGATAGTGCGACAGACGTTCCGCAAGGCAACTGCCCAACGCTTATACCCCATTTTTAAGCCCACTCCTGAGCGGCTCATTAGGATGCAAATTCGTAACGCGCCCTAATCGAAATCAAGACGTTGCAGGAGACGGCATTTCACCGTTCGCCCGCTTGCGCCCGCGCCGCAAAGCACTAAGACCGGCGCCATGGACAAAATCATCATCAAGGGCGGCCGCCGCCTCGAAGGCAAGATCGCAATTTCGGGCGCGAAGAACGCCGCGCTCACTCTCCTTCCATGCGCGCTTTTAACCGATGAACCATTAACATTGCGCAACCTGCCGCGCCTCGCGGACGTCGACGGCTTTGGCCATTTGATGAACCAGCTCGGCGCATCGACGATGATCGAGGGGTCGAAGCGCGACGAATTCGGGCGGGTGATGACGCTGCGCGCGTCCAACATCGCATCGACCGTCGCGCCTTACGACATTGTCCGCAAGATGCGGGCCTCCATCCTCGTCCTGGGCCCGTTGATGGCCCGGGCAGGCGAAGCGACAGTGTCGCTGCCGGGCGGCTGCGCAATCGGCAACCGGCCGATCGATCTTCACTTGAAAGCCCTCGAGGCGCTCGGCGCGGAGATCGAACTCGCCGCTGGTTATGTGAAAGCGAAAGCACCGTCGGGCGGCCTTCGCGGAGGCCATATCAACTTTCCCGTCGTTTCCGTCGGCGCCACCGAAAATGCATTGATGGCCGCCGTGCTCGCCAAGGGCACGACGGTGATCGAAAATGCCGCGCGCGAGCCGGAAATCACCGATCTTGCCATGTGCCTGATCGCCATGGGCGCGAAGATCAGCGGCCTGCGCACCGATACGCTGACGATTGAAGGTGTCGATCGCCTCCACGGCGCGACATATTCCGTGATGCCCGACCGGATCGAGGCGGGAAGCTATGCCTGCGCCGCCGCGATTACCGGCGGGTCGATCGAACTCGTCGGCGCGCGCAAGGAAACGATGACCGCGATCCTCGAGGCGCTGACCGAAGCGGGCGTTGTCGTCGAGGACGTGAAGGGGGGCATCAAGGTGAGCGCGGGTGAGGAGATCAAGCCGCTCACCCTGTCCACCGCGCCCTTCCCCGGTTTCCCGACCGACATGCAAGCGCAATTCATGTCGATGCTGGCGCTCGCCAACGGCACCAGCCTGCTGACCGAAACGATTTTCGAGAATCGCTACATGCATGTGCCGGAGTTGATCCGCATGGGCGCGGATATCGACGTACGCGGCCGCGCCGCCGTGGTGCGCGGCGTGCAAAAGCTCAACGGCGCGGAAGTGATGGCGACGGATCTGCGCGCGTCGATGAGCCTGATCCTTGCCGGTCTTGCTGCCGAGGGCGAGACGGTTGTGTCCCGCATCTACCACCTCGACCGCGGTTATGAGCGGCTGGAAGAGAAGCTTCAGGGCGTGGGTGCGGATATCGAGCGGGTATCGGCGGGTTAGTCGACCCGTCCTGCCCAATCGTCAGGCCTTCCTTGCCGCGATGAAATAATCGAGGGACGTATTCTCCGAAAGCACGAAGCCGCGCGTGGGAGAGAAGGACAGCCCTTCCACATCGACCACGTCCAGTCCCGCATCCCGGACGATCGCGCATAGCTCCTCAGGCGTCAGGAACTTGTTCCAGTCGTGCGTGCCCTTGGGAATTTGCCCGAGCCCCTCGGCCAAGGTGATCATCATCAGGCGCGACTGCGGCGTGCGGTTCGGGGTCGACAGGATCAGCAGCCCGCCCGGCGCGAGATGGTCCGCGAGACCGCCGACAAAGCCGCGCACATCGGCCACATGCTCGATGACTTCGAGCGAGGTGACGAGATCGTATAGGCCATCGAGCGTGTCGGCCGATCCGACGCGATAGTCGATTTCCAGCCCTTGTCCCTGCGCATGAAGCCGCGCCGCCGCGATATTTTCGGGGGCGGCATCAACCGCCGTCACGTCCGCGCCAAGCCGACGGAGCGGCTCGGCGAGCAGGCCGGCGCCGCAGCCGACGTCCGCGGCGCGCTTGCCGGCTAGCGGCGTGCGGCTCGTCTCATCCGTCTGGAAATGATGGTCGATCTGTTCGCGTATATATTTGAGGCGCACGGGATTGAGCTTGTGAAGCATCGCCGAGGATCCTTTCGGATCCCACCAGTCCGCCGCCATCTTCCCGAAATGCGCCGCTTCCTTTGGGTCGATCGTCGAGGGTTCGCTTGCGTTCGCCATGGGCCGACTCTATCAGGACGGCGCATCTTTTCCCAAGGCTTTTCGGCCTTCATTTTTCGCGAGGCACATGGCCCGTATCGTCATGAAATTCGGCGGCACTTCGATGGCGGGCATCGAGCGCATCCGCCATGTTGCCGCCCTCGTGAAGCGGGAAGCGGATGCGGGCAATCAGGTGGCTGTCGTCGTTTCCGCCATGGCGGGCGAGACCGATCGCCTCGTGCAATTCTGCCGCGAAGCCTCCTCCCTCTACGATCCGCGCGAATATGACGTGGTGGTGGCGTCCGGCGAGCAGGTGACGAGCGGCCTCCTTGCCATCACGCTTCAGGGTATGGGCGTGAATGCGCGCTCATATATGGGCTGGCAGCTGCCGATCCGGACAACGCCCGCCCACAGCGCGGCTTTGATCGACGCCATCGATGCGGACATTTTGGAAGGTGTGTTCGGCAAGGGCGGCATCGCCGTCATACCGGGTTTCCAGGGCGTGGCGGCGGACGGCAGTGTTTCGACGCTTGGCCGGGGCGGTTCCGACACCTCCGCAGTGGCATTGGCGGCCGCGATCAAGGCGGATCGCTGCGACATTTATACCGACGTAGACGGCGTCTACACGACCGATCCGCGCATCGTGCCGCGCGCCAAGAAGCTCGCCGCGATCACTTTTGAAGAAATGCTTGAGCTTGCCAGCGTCGGCGCGAAGGTGCTGCAGACCCGCTCCGTCGGCCTTGCGATGCGCGAGGGCGTGGCATTGCGCGTGCTGTCTTCGTTCGAGGACAAGCCCGGAACCATGGTCGTCGGCGACGACCAGATCGAGGACTATCAGATGGAACGTCAGCTCATCACGGGCATCGCCTATGACAAGAATGAGGCGCGCGTGACCCTCACCGGACTGCCGGACCGGCCGGGCGCGGTCGCCACGATCTTCGCGGCATTGGCTGATGCGAATATCAACGTCGACATGATCGTGCAGTCGGTGCCCCGCGCTGGCGAGCCGAGCGACCTTACCTTCACGGTCCCTACCGCGTCCCTCGCCCACTCAACGGACGTGCTGGAAAAGGTGCGGGGCGAGGTGGCGTTTGGCGAAATCTTGACCGACCTGGACGTCGTCAAGGTGAGCGCGGTGGGTGTCGGCATGCGATCCAACGCCGGTATCGCCGCCCAAATGTTCAAGGCGCTGGCCGACCGTGGTATCAACATCCTCGCCATCACGACGTCGGAGATCAAGGTCTCCGTCCTGATTCCCGAAGATTATACCGAACTTGCCGTGCGCGTGCTCCACACCGCCTACGGCCTCGACGACACTGGAACCGCGGCGTGAGCCCTTCTAAGCCCCTCCCCTCGATGGGGAGGGGTTGGGGAGGGGTGATGCCGATGAAGGACACCGCCCTATGACGAACACCACCCCCACCCCACCCTCCCCCATCGAGGGGGAGGGCTATTCGAAACTCGCCGAACTCATGCAGCGCGGCGCCGATTTCCTTGGCGCCGAGGTGGCCATCATGGGCGGCGCGATGAGCTGGGTATCCGAAAGGAACCTCGTGTCCGCCATCTCCAATGCGGGCGGCTTCGGCGTGATCGCATGCGGCGCCATGACGCCTGAACTTCTCGACACCGAGATCGCGGAAACGAAGAAGCGCACGGACAAGCCCTTCGGCGTCAACCTCATCACGATGCACCCGCAGCTTTCCGAGCTGATCGACGTG
This sequence comes from Allosphingosinicella vermicomposti, assembly GCF_003012815.1. Taxonomy (GTDB): domain Bacteria; phylum Pseudomonadota; class Alphaproteobacteria; order Sphingomonadales; family Sphingomonadaceae; genus Allosphingosinicella; species Allosphingosinicella vermicomposti. The sequence continues at coordinate 55,652 of NZ_PXYJ01000004.1, forward strand.
TGCGGCAAGCATGGGGTCGGCCATGTCGTCCTCGCGGGCGGCCTGCCGCCGGGCGGTGCGATGGAGAAGATCAAGGCGACGGGCGCCAAGGTGATCTGCTTCGCCCCTGCCCTCGCGCTTGCCAAGAAGTTGGTGCGCTCCGGCGTTGATGCACTGGTCATCGAGGGCATGGAAGCGGGCGGCCATATCGGCCCGGTTTCGACCTCCGTCCTTGCCCAGGAAATCCTGCCCGAAGTCGCGGCCGACATTCCGGTTTTCGTTGCAGGCGGCATCGGACGCGGCGAAGCGATGGCCGGTTATCTCGAAATGGGCGCGGCGGGCGTGCAGCTCGGCACCCGCTTTGTCTGCGCGACCGAGTGCATCGCCCATCCCAATTTCAAGAAGGCGTTCATCCGCGCTTCGGCCCGCGACGCGGTGACGAGCGTGCAGATCGATCCGCGCCTGCCGGTCATCCCGGTCCGAGCCTTGAAGAACAAGGAAACCGAAGCCTTCGCCGCAAAGCAGCGCGAAGTCGCCAACCGCCTCGACACCGGCGAGATCGAAATGGCCGAAGCCCAGCTTCAGATTGAACATTATTGGGCAGGTGCCCTCCGCCGCGCGGTGATCGACGGCGATGTCGAAAGCGGCTCCATCATGGCCGGTCAATCGGTCGGCATGGTGAAGGATGAACGGCCTGTCGCCGATATCATCGCGACACTGATGGAGGAAGCCGCGCAGGCGCTTGAACGGCGATCGATCGCCGCCTAGCATCGCCCGTGAAAGGCCAGCCGATGATGGGCCCAGACAGGCCGGATACGCGATTTGAACGCCGCACCCTCCTCGCCGGGTTGGCGGCGGCAAGCCTCGTTCCCGCCTTTCCGGCCGTGGCCGGAGAAAGGACAGCCATGTACGGTTTTATCGGGAAGATGCGCGCAACGCCCGGCCAACGGGACGCCCTTATTGCCATTCTGTTGGAGGGCACCGGAGAAATGCCCGGCTGCCTTTCCTATATCGTCGCCCGCGATCCCACTGATCCGGACGCGGTCTGGGTCACCGAAGTGTGGGACGACGCGGGAAGCCACAAGGCTTCCCTTTCACTACCCGCCGTTCAGGCCGCAATCGCGAAGGGACGCCCACTGATCGCCGGTTTCGACAGCAGCGTGCCGACGGAGCCGGTCGGCGGCTGGGGACTGCAACGGGCCTGATTTTTTGGACGCGCATTGACGAGGCTAGGCCGGGACGCTGCCTTCGCGGCTAAGCAACGCGAAGTTGCCAACGGTCTACGCCTACAAAGAAGGGCGGCTCCCGGTTGAGGGCCGCCCTTCCTCTTTTAGCGTACTTCGATCTGGAGTTCGTGAAGCCCCGTCAGGATTTCCTTGAAGCCAGCCGTTACCGAGGCGCCGAAATTGCCCTCGTCACGCCGCCGGATTTTGAGCGGCCTGCCATTGATCGACGCCGTAATCCGGTAGGTATTGAGCGGCACGCCCTTGACCGCCGGGCCGTCAGGAGTCCGCGTCACCTGCTTGGTCAACGACGCGCCGCCGCTTACAGGCTGAAGCGTGAGCTGAATGTCGGTTTCCTCAAGCATCGAATCCCAAGGCTGGAAAACGAGGACGTTACCGCCGTAATGAGTTCCATCGGCCCTCTGGCCGCTCAGCTTAAGGGAGAAGTTCCGGACAGCGCCGTCGTTCGAAGCGAAGGAGTCCGGATTTTCCGGCGCCAGATCCATTTCGGTCACCTGACCGCCGACCTTCACCTTGGCGGTGGCACTGACGCTGTAGCTGGCATGCGCGCGGGGCAGCTGGATGCGATAGCGGCCGTCGGGACCGGTGCGGCCCGTGACGTAGGACGCGGAAAGCCATTCATTATCGGCGACGATTTCGACGCCCGCCATGGGCTTGCCGTTTTCATCGACGACGCGCCCCTTGACGACGAAGCGCTCGACCGACTGAGCCTGGCTCGGCTCCGAGCAGCCAGCGCCGAACAGGACGGCTAGGCTGAGCATGAGGGTGGAAAAAAGACGCATAATAGAATTCCGCTCGACGTTAAGATCTTTCGCCTAGGCCTCTCCGCTAAGGCTCTGTTGAAAAAGTCGACGAGCCTGCAATAGGATCGACGAAACCCTGTCTGAGCCGCATCCAACCCGGCCCGAATGCCCGTGGAACGCCACCGGCTTTTCTGTTAGCGGATCCTGCATGCCCACCTCCTCCGCCTCCTCCGCCCGCGAAATCCTGACCGGCCTTCATGAAGTGATGGCCTCCAAGGCCGCGGCACAGGCGAAGCTGAACAAGGTGGTGAAGATTATCGCCGAAGCGATGCGGAGCGAGGTCTGCTCCATCTATCTGCTTCGCGACGGGGTGCTGGAACTATACGCCACGGTCGGCTTGAAGCAGGACGCGGTTCACGTCACCAAGCTTGCCTTGGGTGAGGGCCTGGTCGGCACGATCGCCGAAGATGTCGCAATCCTCAACCTGGACGAGGCAACGCGCCATCCCGAATTCGCCTACCGGCCCGAAACCGGCGAGGAAGTGTTTCACAGCTTCGCGGGCGTTCCCATCGTACGGCGCGAGCGGGCGATCGGCGTCCTCGCCGTCCAGCATGCCGAAAGCCGCGCTTATGACGATGTCGAGATCGAAGCGCTGCAAACCGTCGCGATGGTGCTGTCCGAGCTGATCGCCAATGCGGGGCTTGCCGACCGCGCGACGACGGCGGCGGACAAAGCCAGGGATTCCGGCGCGATCCGCCTTCAGGGCCTGAAGCTCGTTTCCGGCATGGCGCGCGGCACCGCCGTCTTCCACCAGCCCCGCATCCTGATTGAGCATACAGTCGCCGAGGATACGGAAGCCGAGCGCCAGCGTGTCTATTCCGCTTTCCGCAAGATGCGCGAGCAGATCGACCAGATGACGTCCCAAGCCGAATTCGGCACGGCGGGCGAGCATCAGGAGATCCTCGAAACCTACAAGATGTTCGCCTATGACGAAGGCTGGTCGCGGCGCATCAATGAGGCGATCGACAGCGGCCTGACCGCCGAAGCCGCGATCGAACGGGTCCAGCAACGCACCCGCATGCGCATGCGCGAAATCGACGATCCTTTGCTTGCAGAGCGGATGCACGATCTAGACGACCTGGCGAACCGCCTCCTGCGTATCGTATCCGGGCGCCTCGGCACGGCGGCGCAAATGGGCCTGCAGCAGGACGCCATCCTCATCGCCCGCAATCTCGGCCCAGCCGAATTGCTCGAATATGACAAACGCCGCCTGAAGGGCGTGATTCTGGAGGAAGGGTCGCTCACTGCCCATGTCACTATCGTCGCGCGCGCCATGGGCGTGCCGATGCTGGGCCGCGTCCGCAACATCCGCCAGGCGATTTCCGAGGGCGACGAGATTCTGCTCGACACGGGCGAGGGCGCCGCTTTCGTCCGCCCGAGCACCGCGCTCGACGATGCGTTCGAAGCGAAGTTGCTCGCCGGTCAGAGGCGTCGCGCCGAATATGCGGCCCTTCGCGACCTTCCGCCGGTAACGAAAGACGGAACGCGCGTCTCGGTCATGGTGAATGCGGGCCTTCGCGACGATGTCGCCGCGCTCGATGTCACCGGCGCGGACGGCATCGGCCTTTTCCGCACCGAATTCCAGTTCCTCGTCTCGGCGACCCTGCCGCGCCGCGAGAGCCAGCAGCGCCTCTACAAATCGGTGATCGACGCGGCGGGCGACCGGCCCGTCATCTTCCGCACCATTGACATCGGCGGCGACAAGGCCCTGCCCTACCTCAAGGTCGAGGATCATGAGGATGAGGAAAATCCCGCCATGGGCTGGCGCGCGCTCCGCCTCGCCCTTGACCGCGACGGCCTGATGAAAGCGCAGGCCCGCGCGCTCCTCGAAGCATCGGCGGGCCGCGAGCTCAATGTCATGTTCCCGATGGTGTCGGAACCGTGGGAATTTGACGAAGCCCGCAATCTTGTCGAGGGTCAGCGCCAATGGCTTGCCGAGCGCAAGAAGCCGCTTCCCCGCGCGATCCGCTATGGCGCCATGCTGGAGGTGCCCGCGCTTGCCGAAACGCTCGACCTGCTTTTGCCCAAGCTCGATTTCCTGTCGATCGGCACGAACGATCTCACCCAATTCCTGTTTGCCGCCGACCGCGCGCATCCCAAGCTCGCCGAACGTTACGACTGGTTGAGCCCCGCCATCCTTCGCTTCCTGCGCCGCGTCGTGCGCATGGCGAACAGCCACGGCGTGCCCGTCGGCATTTGCGGCGAAATGGGCGGGCGGCCGCTCGAGGCCATGGCACTGATCGGCCTTGGCCTGCGCCGCCTGTCGATCACGCCGATTGCGGTAGGGCAGATCAAGGCGATGATCCGGTCCACGGATTTGTCCGTTTTGGCACCTGCCGTGAATACCCTGCTCGATGCGCCGCCCGCCGACATGCGCGCGGAATTGACCGCATTGGCGGAACAGCAGGGCGTTATTCTGGGTTAATTATCCAAGTTGACGTTTTGTTCTCGCGAAATTCGCGTTTCAGGCCGTGCGCCGGTTGACAAGCTTGCTTCGCTGCTATGTCATGATTTACGCCTTTAGCGGGCGAAAAGGGGCATTTTATCGATGGTGGAAACGGAAGAAGTCGCGGGATCGGTCAATCCCATTGGCGACCGGCTGAAGGCGGCGCGCGAGGCCAAGGGGATCAGTCTCGACGATCTTGCCGCACAAACCCGTATTCCGATTCGTCATCTCGAACATATCGAACAGGGATCATGGGACGCGCTTCCCGCCATCACCTATAGCGTTGGATTTGCGCGAACCTATGCCAATGCCGTGGGCCTTGATGGCAATGCTATCGGCGCAGAGCTCCGCGAAGAATTGGGCGCGACCCGGACCGAGCCGGCTGCCGCGGTTCATTACGAGCCCGCCGATCCAGCGCGGGTGCCGCCAAAATCCCTGGCCCTGATCCTCGCGGTCGTCGCCATCATTCTCGTCGCCGCCTATCTCATCTGGCGGTCGGGCGCGATTGACGGCACCGGGGTCGATGAAAGCCAGCTTTCCGGCGTCGAAACCGCTGTGCCCGCCGAACAAAATGTTCAGGCGCCGGTGCAAGCAGCCCCAACCCAGTCCGCGCAGCCGAGCGGACCGGTTGTTCTCACCGCGACGGAAGAAGTGTGGCTCCGCGTTTATGAAGCAGGGGGCGCGCGTCTTTATGAAGCGACGATGCAGCCTGGCCAGACCTATGAGGTGCCCGCCACCGCGACACGCCCGCAAATCCTGACCGGAAAGCCCCAGGCCGTGAAGGTCACGATCGGCGGCACCGAGGTTCCGCCGCTCGGAGAGCCGGAGCGGACGATTTCGGACGTGAGCCTGCTCGCAGCCGATCTCATTGCGCGCGACACTCCGCCCGCAGCGACCGATCCGGCGGGACAAGGTGCCAATCCGGCTGTTCCGGCTGCAGGGCCAAACGGACTTTAAAGCCTCGATCATTCGTCAGCGGTCGCCGAAACGCGACGCCCATTCATCCCGCCCGTTCGGCTCTGTGTTGCATTATGTGCGGGTGAACCGAGGGGTGTTGTAGTTTACCCGCGCGCAAATCGAACGCTTCAGGCTGGCGACAGCATTCGCGCATGATATACGAGGGCGCACGTCAGTTTTTCGCGGGGTCGTTTCATGCGTTTTCCAGTCCTTATCGCCGTCCTGATGGCGGGCATATCCGTGCCTGCTTCCGCCCAGTCCGATCTCGGCCGCCGTGTCGACCGGCTTGAGCGCGACCTGCGGGCGGTTCAGACCAAGGTTTTCCCGAACGGCAATGTCATCCAGCCGGAAATCGTCGCGCCGCAGGATCAGGCGCTGCCCGGCGTACCCGCAACCTCCGCCATGTCCGATCTCACCGCCCGCGTGGATGCGATGGAGGGGCAGCTCGCCACGCTGACCGGGCAGGTTGAAGAAAGCAACAATCGGGTCCGCCAGCTCGAAGATGCCTTCAATCGCTACAAGGCCGATATCGAGGCGCGCCTCGCCGCGCCGCCGCCCGCACCTGAGCCGACGCCCGCGACCGAGGGGCCAGCAGCCCAGCCGCAATCGCCGTCCGCCTCTGCTGCGACGCCGAACGCCGATCCGGGCGAGGAAGCTTATCTTGTCGGCTATCGCTATTGGAATGAAGGTAAATTTGCCCAAGCGCAGACGGCGCTTGAAGCGATGGTGAAGAAATATCCCAAACATGCCCGGACAAGCTATGGCCAGAACCTGCTCGGCCGCGCCTATCTCGACGACGGCAAGCCCGCGACGGCGGCCAAGGTGTTCCTTTCCAACTACCAGACCAATCCGAAGGGCGATCGCGCCGCCGACAGCCTGTATTTTCTGGGACAGGCGCTCGCCACGCTCAAGAAGCCAGCCGAAGCCTGCAAGGTTTATGACGAGCTCGCCGACGTCTATCCCAACATGCGCGATTGGTTGAAGCAGCGCCTGCCGGATGCCCGCAAAGCCGCCAAGTGCGCCACCTCTCTGTAAAAAAAACCAAAGGACAAACCTGATGATCCGCAAGATGACCCTGACCCTCGGCCTCGCTTTTGCTCTGGCCGCCTGCAACACCGTCGCCGGGATCGGCGAGGATGTGCAGTCGGTTGGCGAAACCGTTACCGACGTCGCGAACTGATCGTTCGTCATCCACCGTTCGTGCTGAGCCTGTCGAAGCCCGGCCTTTCCTTTGCGACCCAGGGGGAAAGACAGAGCCTTCGGCAAGCTCAAGCCGAACGGACTAGGGATCGTACTCAATTAGGGAGCGGCCGCCCTTCGCGCTTGTAGCGAACCTGTCTATGACGGCAGCATGACCCCGTTCGCTCTCAACCCCGATCAAATCGCGCGTTTCCGCGATGATGTTACGCGCCTTGAAGGGGCCAGCACCCCGATCGGCCTCGCCGTCTCGGGCGGCCCGGACAGCCTTGCCCTCCTCCTCCTCGCTCATGCCGCCTTCCCCGGCAAAATCGCGGCCGCCACTGTCGATCACCAACTTCGCCCTGAAGCAGCGGACGAGGCGCGGCATGTCGCCCGCATTTGCGAAAGTCTCGGCTGCCCGCACGCCATCCTGACCGTAACGGTCGCCAATCGCGGCGCGGGGCTTCAGGGTGATGCGCGAGCAGCGCGGTATGCGGCACTGACGGAGTGGGCGAAGGCCTCGGAGATCAGGACTCTCGCCACCGCCCACCACGCCGACGATCAGGCCGAGACGATCCTGATGCGCCTTCAACGGGGCGCCGGGATTGCAGGCTTGTCAGGCATCCGCCCCTTTCGATTGGACGGAGCTTTACGGATCGTTCGCCCGCTTCTTGGCTGGACGAAGGCCGAACTCGTCGACCTCGTCGCGCGGCACGGCATTACGGCGATTGACGATCCATCCAACCGTGATCCCCGCTTCGACCGCGCCCGGATGCGCGCTTTCCTTGCCGCCAACCCCGAACTCGAGCCCGCCCGCCTTACCCGCAGCGCGGCAGCCTTGCGCGAAGCCGATGAGGCGCTCGATTGGGCGAGCGATGCCGCGTGGAACCGCCAGGCGTGGCAGGAGGGCGAGGCCTGGCTTCTGGACGTCACCCATCTCCCCCGCGCGATCCGGCGGCGGCTGGCGTCACGCGCTTTGTCCCGCCTTCACGCCGACCATGCTCTCGAAACAAGCTGGCAGGGATCGGAAGATGTGGAAGGCCTGCTGACCGCCCTCGAGGCCGGATCCAAAGTGACTTATTCTGGGGTCATGGCATCTGGGGGTGCCATCTGGCGTTTTGAGCCTGCTCCGCCGAGGAAACGCAAGATCTTAGTCATACACCGCTAGGGCTGAGCTTGTCGAAGCCCGTTCCAGCTGGAACCGTCCTTCGACAGGCTCAGGACTAGCGGGGAATCTCACGGTTGGAAGACATTCTCCAACGGTGCGAACGGCAACCAAATCTCGGCTCTATATCCCTCCGCGAGCGGCTCCGTCGCCAACCCCGCATCCGCGCCATAAGCCAGCGCCAGCCGCTTGCGGATATTGTCAAGGCCCACACCCCGGCTCGTCACATTCATGGTGGGAGGGTCATGCGCTGCATCCTCCCCAATCCGCCGATTGATCACGCTGATCCGCAACTGTTCCCCGTCGCGGCCGCAATCGATCGTGATGCGCACCGGCGCGCGCGCGGGAATCACGCCATATTTGACCGCATTCTCCACCAAAGGCTGAAGAATGAAATTTGGCACAGCCGCGTCTGTCAATGCGTCCGGCATTGTGATCTCCACATCTAGCCGGTCGCCACTTCGTACCTGCTCGATACGCAGATAGGCTTCAGCGGTCGCGAGCTCTTCTTCCAGCGATATCAGCGCGGTTGGGTCGGATGTTAGCGATTGGCGGAGGAAATCGGTCAGCCGCGACGTCACCTCCTCGGCCTCCCGCAGCCTGCCGGTCCCGATCAGGCTGGTGATTGCGCCCAGGGCATTCACCATGAAATGGGGATTGAGCTGCAGGCGCAAGGCCGCCGCCTCCGAAGCGCTCGCCCGCACGGCATTGATCCGGGACACATCGTAAAGGCCGAGCGCCCACAACAAGGTGAAGGCAAGGCCGAATAGCCAGAGGTAGATGAAACCCGCCGTCACGAAGCGCATCGGCGCCAAATTGGTGGCCCAGAATTGCCAGTCCGGAAAGAGCGTGAGTGAAAGCCACCGATAATAATAGAGGTCGATCACCGTCTGGACGCTTGTCATGCCAAAGATCGCGGCGATGGTGAGCAGCCAGCCCAAAACCGGCGAAAACCTCTGCAGCGTCAATCTTAATCGTGTCAAAACAAGAGTTAAGGCGACACCGAGCATAAAAAGAGGCGTCGATGCGGGCACCGATTCAAATATGCTGGCCCGTCCGCCAATGGCTGCGGAAATATCGGCGAGAAAGATCGCGAAGCCCCATATGATGGTGGCGGCTCGAAATGCGGCGGTGTGCGGCCTTAATAAAGGGGATAGCCAGCGATTACTTTTGCTCACCCTGAACAAAAGGGCGATCCGGGCTAAAGTTCCACGGCATAAGACCCATTCTTCCACATGCCCATCAACCTTCCATTCACCTCTTCTCGCGCATTGTGCTCCCTGATGAAATGCCTATCTATGAGGCGAAAGGTAGACGCCATCTCATGAACGACGACAAGCAGCCGCCCCAGCCACAGGGCAATCCCTGGATGAAGAATGTGATGATCTGGGCGGGCATCCTGCTCGCGGTTCTCTTCTTCGTGCAGGTGGCGGGCGGCGGACGCCAGCCCGCGGGGACGAGCCTTGGCTATTCCGACTTCCTGACCAAGGTTGAGGATGGCAGCGTTAAAGAGGCCGTCATCACGCAGGAATATATCACCGGCAAGCTCGCGGACGGGCAGAGTTTCCGCACCTATGCGCCGCAGGATCCGCAGCTGATTGATCGCCTGAAGGAGCGCGGCATTTCCTTCTCGGCAGAACCTGAACCGCAGACCAGCCTTTGGCTCATCCTCCTTTACCAGTCGCTTCCGTTCATCCTGATGATCGGCATCGCCATCTTCGTGATGCGCCAGATGCAGAAAAATGCGGGATCGGGCGCGATGGGCTTCGGCAAGTCCAAGGCCAAGATGCTCACCGAAAAACATGGCCGCGTGACGTTCGACGATGTCGCGGGCATCGATGAAGCGCGCGAGGAATTGCAGGAAATCGTCGACTTCCTGAAGGATCCGTCCAAATTCGCCCGCCTCGGCGGCAAGATCCCGAAGGGCGCCCTGCTCGTCGGCTCGCCCGGCACCGGCAAGACCTTGCTCGCCCGCGCGATTGCGGGTGAAGCGAACGTGCCTTTCTTCACCATTTCGGGCTCCGACTTCGTCGAAATGTTCGTCGGCGTCGGCGCCAGCCGCGTGCGCGACATGTTCGAGCAGGCGAAGAAGAATGCGCCTTGCATCGTTTTCATCGACGAAATCGACGCGGTCGGCCGCCATCGCGGCGCGGGTCTCGGCAACGGCAATGACGAGCGCGAACAGACGTTGAACCAGCTCCTGGTCGAGATGGACGGCTTTGAGGCGAATGAAGGCATCATCATCATTGCCGCGACCAACCGCCCCGACGTGCTCGATCCCGCGCTCCTTCGCCCCGGCCGCTTCGACCGTCAGGTCGTCGTGCCGCGCCCGGATATCGAAGGCCGCGAGAAGATCCTGGCGGTTCACGTCAAGAAGCTGCCGCTGGCGCCCGATGTCGACATCCGCACCATCGCGCGCGGCACGCCGGGTTTCTCGGGCGCCGATCTTGCCAACCTCGCTAACGAAGCCGCCCTCCTTGCCGCGCGCAAGGGCAAGCGTCTCGTCGCGATGCTGGAGTTTGAAGAGGCCAAGGACAAGGTGATGATGGGCGCGGAACGCCGCTCCATGGTCATGACCGAGGATGAGAAAAAGGCGACCGCTTATCATGAAGCCGGTCACGCCCTTGTTTCGCTTCACGTGCCGGGTTGCGATCCGCTGCACAAGGTGACGATCATTCCGCGTGGGCGCGCGCTTGGCGTCACCTGGAACCTGCCGGAACGCGACCGCTTCAGCATGAACATGAAGCAGATGAAAGCGCGGCTCGCCCTCGCCTTTGGCGGCCGCATTGCCGAGCAGCTCATCTATGGTGATGACGAGCTCAACACCGGCGCGTCCAACGACATCCAGCAGGCGACCGATATGGCCCGCTCGATGGTGATGGAATATGGCATGAGCGAAAAGCTCGGCTGGCTGCGTTACCGCGACAATCAGGACGAGGTGTTCCTCGGCCATTCGGTGTCGCGTGCTCAGCATATGTCCGAACAGACCGCGCGCCTCATCGACGAGGAAGTTCGCCGCCTGGTCGAGGAGGGCGAGGCCACTGCCCGCAAGGTGCTGACCGACAATCTCGACGAGCTCCACAGCCTCACCGCGGCCCTCCTCGAATATGAAACCCTGTCTGGCGAGGAGGCGAAGCGGGCGATCAAGGGCGAGGATATCGGTCGCGAAGATCCGAAGAACCGCCGTCCGGCTTTGCCCACCGCTGGTTCCTCAATCCCCACCACCCGCCGCCCGCGCGGCGGCCTGGGCGACCCGGCGCCGCAGGGGGCTTAAGCCATAGAATCTCTTTCATGACCGGAGAAAGCAAAGGCGCTCGCGGATAGATTCTGCGAGCGCCTTCGTTATTTTTGAGTCGGACAGCGCTCGAAGCACTGCACTTATCCCAACAAACCAAATCGTAAAATGACCGCCAACGCCAGCGCGATGAGCCCATTTCACGAATTACATTTTGTCGAGCGCGTCGCGATGCCGTGGAAGCAATGCTTTGCCCTCCTGCAAGTAATTCACCATCACTTGGATATCGCCCGCTTCCTGACGTGAGATGTCGCGATCGGCCAATGCTCTAAAAAGCTCCTGGAAATCGGCATATTGGATGATGGGCCCAAGATGGTAATTGTCTTCGGTCGCACTGGGCTGGCGCGGGCCGTTCGCACAATACATCAGAACTGGCGCGAAGAAGCGTTCGCCCGCCGGAACTTCGATGGCAATCTTTTGAACAAGAATGCCATTTTGCGTCTTCGTGCTCTGGGAAATGAACATGAGCCCGGGCGGCAGCGTTAGCGTGATGGGCTTGCTGGTCGTGTTTTGCAGGATAAGGCAGAGTTGGACCAAATCCCCGTGTCCGTAGGAGCGATCCCGATATTTGTCGTCGCACTTGAACGGGTCTTCTGACGAGTAGCCATGAATAGGCTCTTCGAGTTCCAGCCCCTCCGGCAGCGAGAAAGGCATGCCGACAGGCGCCGCCGTTGACTTATACAAGCCAGGCCGAGGCTGTTTCGTCGGCGCCGCCATTGCAGTCGTGCCAGCAGCACCTCCGCTCACGACCAGCATGGATGCAATCAGTAATTTGACGATGCGCTTCATCATTCCCCCTTAGGCGGCGGATGCACGCCCCGTGACAATCTAGCCGTTTGTATTCTTCATGAAGCGGCGAACAATGCGCCTGCGACAAAGGCTTGCTGCCTGCGACGAATGCTTTTCTTATGGCGGCGATGGTCACCGTCACGAGCTTGCAGTGTGCGATTGCGCAACATCCATCATCCTCACACTGGTTATTAAAAGACGCTTGCCAATCTGCCACAATGGTAGCATGTTACATCCGTAACAGGAGTTTTGGCATGATCGAGTCGTTGCCGCGCCGGGAGCGTGAAATCTTTGAAACCCTCTGCCGTCTGGGCGAAGGCACGGCCACGCAGATCCGGGAGGCGATGGACGATGCGCCGAGCCATAGCGCGGTGCGCACGATGCTGACCCGGCTTGAGGCCAAGGGCGCCGTCACGCACCGGGTCGAGGATCAGGCCTATGTCTACCGCAGCGTGCCGCAGGCGGCGAAGGTGCGGGACTCGGCGCTGAGCCAGGTGGTGAAGAATTTCTTCGGCGGTTCGGCGGCGAGCGCGGCGACGGCCCTGCTCGGCCTTACCAAACAGATGGATGCGGATGAACTCGACGCCCTGCAAAAGGCGATCGACGCAGCGAAGGAGCGGCAGAAATGAGCTTCGAATTCCTGATCGAAATGGGCTGGAAATCGGCCCTCGTCGCGGTGCTGGCGCTCGGCGTCGGCCTCGCCCTCAAATCCCGCTCGGCGGAGGATCGCGCCGCGATGCTGCGCCTTGCCGTCGGGCTCATCCTGCTCCTCCCCTTGATATCTTTACTCGCCCCCGGGTTGGAGATCCAGAATCCGCTGCCCACCCAGCCGTCCGCGCAAGTGGCTTATGACATGACCGTGGCATCCGCGAACCTCCCGGCAACGCCCGCCGTGCAGGCCGCGCCCGCAGCCGCGAATGACATGCCCCCTCTCCTCGCCGATCCCGAATGGCTTGTGCTCGGCCTCTACCTTGTCGGGCTGCTCGCACTCGGGCTGCGCCTGTTCAGCGGCTATGTCACGCTCCAGCGCTGGACCTGGGCCGCCGAAGAGGTGGTTTCGCCCGTCTGGCGCAAGGCGCTGGAAAGCGCACGCATAGTCGCTGGCGACAGGCGCGGCACGCGACTGCTGCTTTCCGACAGCGTGCCCGCGCCTCTCTCCTGGGGCTGGGCGCAGCCGGTGATCCTGATCGATCAGGAAACTTTTGCGCGGCCCGAAGATGCCGACGCGGTTCTTGCCCACGAATTGGCGCACGTCGTGCGCGGCGATTGGGTCGCCCTAATGCTCTCCCGCCTCGCCGTTGCATTCTTCTGGTTCAACCCGCTCGTCTGGTGGCTCGACCGCGAGATGATCCAGCAGTCGGAGGAAGCCGCCGACGCCAAGGCTGTCGCCGACGTCGAGCCCGCTCATTATGCCCAGACGCTGATGAGCTGCATCATGCACAGCCGCAGCGGCATGGTGCCGGCGAACAGCATCCGCCCGTCGCGCAATGGCCTTTCCCGCCGCATCTATGCGGTGCTCGATGGCCGGGAGCGGGCTATCCGTTCAGGATCGCGCTGGACGCTCGCCGCGATGATCGGCTGTGCCGCCTTCGCCGCGCCGCTCGCCGCGCTGGAACTGACCGCGCCGGAGCCGCCCGAGGCGCCGGACGCGGCCAGTGCATCGCGCACGGTCACCATCGTCACTCACGATGGCCACGCCATCCCGCCTCTTCCGCCCATTCCGCCGGTCTTCGACAAGGATAGCGAGGCCGCGATCAAACGCGCCGATGCCGAAGCGCGCAAGGCGGATGCGAAGGTCCGTATCGTGATGAAGGATCTCGACAAGAATCTCGCCCATTCGATTCAGGCCGAGGTTCAAGCGGCGACCGCAGCTGCTTTGGCTGAAGGCGCAAGAGCCCGCGCCGATGCCGCCAACCACCGCCAGATCGCCATGGCGCAGGCTGCAGCGCATGGCGAGGCGGCCAGCGCCCGGGCCATCGCCGCGACCGCGCAAGCGGCTGCGCGCAAAGGGCTGGCCGAAGGGGCCAAGGGCATGGAGCAAGGCGCGCGCGACCTCGACAACGGCGCTCGCAACCTTCGCCGCGAGGCCGATCGCCTGCGCAGCGCTTCCTATCGTGAGGATCATATCGCCAAAGCCCGCCGCGATGGCCACACGGTTACCCATCAGGAACTGATCGACGCCATCCCCAAGATGCGCGAGGGCGCCGAGCGGATGGAAGACAGCGCGGACACCATGCGCCGCCAGGCCCGCGATATGCGCGAGGGGCGCTGAGCGGATGGCATTGCCACCAGCCAGGAGACCCCCACCCCGCTAGTCCTGGTTGAATAACTTCACTCAAGGCCGATCACTGCTCACCCAACCCGACCAAAATAGACTGGATCGTTTCGGACCGAAGGCGCGTTTCTCCAACTGAATCAGTTCTGTTGGAGTATCCATGCGTAAACATCTGGTGGGGGCTGCGCTGGCGGCCGTTCTGGCCGTCACGTCTGCATGCAGTTCGGGCGAAGACGGCAGCGGTCCGGTAGCTCAGCTCTCGGCTGAAGACCTCCGCGCTGCCGTCTCCAACGATCAGGCCCGCGCATTTTATGAAGCGCGCAACTGGCAGGCGGCATGGCCGGACGAGCAGGCCGCCGCGCTGGTCGAAAGGCTGAAGGACGCCCCACGTCACGGCCTCACCGCCGCCGACTTCCTTGGCGATGTCGACGCGGCCAAGTCCCCTGCGTCGCGGGAAGCGGCGCTCACCACGGCGGCTTTGCTTTACGGCAACGCGCTCGCGTATGGCCGCGCCGATCCGAAGAAGGTCGCGAAACTTTACACTGTCCCGGGTCCGGACACCGATGTCGCGGCTGGTCTGACGGCTGCTCTTGGCGAGGGCAAGGTTGGCGCATGGCTTGACGGCCTCGCGCCGCAGGACGCCGAATATCGCGCCCTGTCGGAAGCCTATCTCCAATATTCGCGGCAGGCGGCGGGGGCGGAGCGTCCCGCGGCAATCCCCGCGGGCGACGCCATCGATCCGGGCAGCCGTGACCCGCGCCTGCCCGCTATTGCCGCCGCCCTCCGCGCGCTTGGCTATGCAGAGCCTGCAACACCTGAAAATGCCGCCTCCGGGGCCAATTACGGCCCCGATCTCGTCACCGCTGTAAAGCGGCTTCAGGCCGATCACGGGCTGGAGCAGGACGGCGTGATCGGCGCCGATGTGCTGGCCGCGCTGAATGGCGGCGCAGCGGAACGCGCCCGTATCCTTGCAATCAATCTCGAGCGTCGCCGGTGGCTACAGCGCACGCCGCCCGCCACGCGTATCGACGTCAATACGGCTGCCGCCTTCCTCGATTATATCCGCGACGGAAAAGGGGTGGATCGCCGCGTCGTCGTTGTCGGGCAATCCGGGTGGGAAACACCGCAACTCGGTTCGCCGATTACCCGGCTGGTTGCCAACCCACCGTGGAATGTACCTGAATCAATAGAAACCAAGGAACTGATGCCCAAGGGCGCGGCTTATCTTGCCCGCAATAATTTCACGCGCAAGGATGGGCGGCTTGTTCAAGAAGCGGGGCCGACATCGGCGCTGGGACTTGTCAAGTTCGACATGGACAATCCCCACGCCATCTACCTTCACGACACGCCTTCAAAAGCCGCGTTCAAAGAAGCGGAACGCCATATGAGCCATGGTTGTGTGCGGGTGCTCGACGCGATCGGCTTTGCGCGTCTCATCGCCGATCATGAGGGCCAGCTGGACGCCTTTAACCGTGCGCTTGCATCCGGCAAGGAGACCTTCGTGCCCCTTCCGCGGCAGATCCCGGTGCGCCTCCTCTACCACACCGCTTTCGTCGAAAATGGCGCGGTCCGCTTCCGGCCCGACGTCTATGGCTGGGATGAGGATCTCGCCAACGCGCTCGGCATGGAAAAACGTTCACGGCCAGTGGCCCGCAAGCATGTCGGGGATACCGGGCCCTGAGGGGGCCTGCGGTCCTTAGCGGAAGAACAACCCCTGCCAGCCCAGCGCCATGAAATGCTGGTAGAGGTCTTTCGCCTCTGCGGTCGCCATGAACTGATAATAGCCGTCGAACGCGAAATTGTCGACGGTCAGACAGACGATGAGAGAGACGAGAACCGCTTTCAGCATGGCTGAGACCCTAACCAAACAAGGTTAATTCTTCCTGAAACATTGCGCGGCTCTTTCCCACGCCGGCACGTTTATTTCAATCCTCACAATGCAATGCGCGGTCTGGCGGGATTGGGGCGGGCGGACAAAGCATGACGCGCTGCCAGCCCCAATTGAGGGAACCATACCCTGATCGGGGTATGACGACTTTTACCCACACCCCTAAGGCGCCCGGCGCGAAGGCCCGCTCGCGGCCTTTTCGCCTATCCAATCATCGGGGGAATATTATGTTCAAGTTCAAGCTCGTTTCGGCCGTGGCGCTGGCCGCCGGCCTCGCCGCTCCGGTTGCGGCGCAGAATTCG
Organism: Allosphingosinicella vermicomposti; assembly: GCF_003012815.1. GTDB lineage: Bacteria > Pseudomonadota > Alphaproteobacteria > Sphingomonadales > Sphingomonadaceae > Allosphingosinicella > Allosphingosinicella vermicomposti. The sequence goes on from NZ_PXYJ01000004.1 coordinate 71,974, forward strand.
GAGCCGAATGACGGCCGCGGCTTCTATGTGGCCGCAGGCATCGGCATTGCGTCGGTACAGGACACGGATGCGGTCATCTATGACGATGGCGGCACGTTCGGCGGCACGGGCGAAACCGATACGGCGAGCGCCACTTACGGGTTCAAGAACGCGGCGGCTTTGCGCGGCACGCTCGGCTATGATTTCGGCATGTTCCGCGGCGATCTCGAAATCGACTATTCGCGCAACAAGGTGACCGCCCTCACCCTCAACGCCATCAACGGCACCGACGTCACGATCGACGAGGAAGAAGGCGAAGAAATTTGCGACTATCTCGAAATCGAAGGCTGCTCGGTTTCCGGCAATACCATCCGCTATGACGGCGGCCGCGTGCGCCAGCTGAGCGCGCTTGCCAACGTTTGGGTCGATGTGCCGCTCGGCGGATCGATCACGCCTTATGCTGGCGGTGGCCTTGGCATCAGCGGTTTCGAAGTGGACGGCGAAGGCAAGGCACGCTTCGCCTGGCAGCTTGGCGCGGGCGCCGCGTTCAACTTGACGAGCAGCATCGCCATCACCGCCGACTATCGCCATCGTCAGGCGAAGCGCGCGGAAATCACGTGGGATGACGTATCGGGCATGACCGTTGCGAAGGTTAAGACCAACACCTTCGCCCTCGGCCTGCGCGCGACCTTCTGATCTCGCGACTGATGCAGATGTGAAAGGAGGCTGGATGGTCGCCCCATCCAGCCTCCTTTTTCGCGCGGGGGAGCGCGATTTGTTTTACTGAACGTTGGTCGTTGCGGCGTTGATGTCCGCGTCGTCCACCGCTTCTTCCTTGGCTTCACCGGTTTCGCGCAGCGCGTCGGCCTGGTTTTCCAGGCTTTCTTCGCGCACTTCATTGGTGGTGTTTTCAGCCATGGCGTCGAGCTGGTCCGCCTGGTTGTCATATGCGTCGGCGATGTTGTCGCCAGCCGCATCGTCACCCTGGCCGCCGCACGCAGCAAGCGCCAGGAAGGCCGCACCAACAAGAGCTTTGGAAATCATTTTCATGGCAAAATGCCCCTCTGTTCATTCACCGAAAGGAAATAACGTCCGCACCGGACGCCACCGCGTCATCGCGGCCAACCTTCCAGGGGGCGTCAATGCCCGGATCGGGAAATGGTTCCGCGCACGCAATGTCGGATGCTGGCCACGGCCGGACTTGATGTGGATCAACGCTGCGGAACTTCCCCGCTGCTATGGCCTCCCTTTGACGGAAGGGCGCGCGTGGACGACGATCTGGAATTCTACGCGAAACGCGCCGGAGAGGAGCTTCGCGCCGCGGCTGATGCGCCGTCTGTCGAGGCCCGCCAGCGCCACCGCCTTCTCGCCCAACATTATGCCATGTTGATCGAGCAGGCTGCCGCCCGTGACGGAGAAGTTGGCGGAAACAGCTCGTCCTGACCAGAGGACCGTTCGCGGGCCAAAGGGGTTCACATCCGCGCTTCATACCCTATCTTCCATGCCATGCGCTTTTTCGCTGCGTTTATCGCGCTGGTATCACTTGCCTTTTCTACACCATCCACCGCCCAGACCATGGCGGAGGGGCAGAGTCATGCCGACTATCTCGCCTGGCTTGCCCGCGATCCGGGGGCCCGCGCACAGGTCATTTCTTTCAAGACTTTCCTTGATACGAAGGATCTCGACGAAGTTCTCCCCACTTGGCAGCTCGTGCGCACCGCCAGTATGTGGCGGGAGTGCAATGGCCCGCGCTTCGAAGTCGCGCCGTTCACCGAATGGGATCACCTCGCCAAAACGCTTGCCTTCGTGAAGACCCACGTCCAGCCGGTCGTCGGCCCGGTCGAGGCCCTGTCCGGCTTCCGCAACGAAGGCCTGAACCAATGCGCGGGCGGCGCGAAGCAAAGCGCGCACCGCCATTTCTATGCGCTCGATCTAACGCCGCTCGAACCGATCGGCCGCGCTGGCATGATCCGCAGCGTCTGTTCGATCCACGCCTTTCGCGGCCGCGACTATGACATCGGCCTCGGCTTCTACTCCGGCATGCGTTTCCACGTGGACAGCAAGGGCTTCCGCATGTGGGGCCCCGACGGCAAAGGCGCGACCAGCCCCTGCGCTACAGGCAATTACGGCTAGCTCGCCTTTATCCAAACCCCGCTAGTCGTGAGCCAGTCGAAGGACGGAACCAGCTGGAACGGGCTTCGACAAGCTCAGCCCTAGCGGGCTAGGAGATGCATGCACCCCCCTTCGCTTTTCGCGCAGCCCCTGCTATCGCGCCCCAAATTTCTCTCGCGAAAAGCCCATGACTGACCTTAGCAAGATCCGCAATTTTTCCATCATTGCCCATATCGATCATGGGAAGTCGACGCTGGCTGACCGGCTGATCCAGCGGACGGGGGGGCTGACCGACCGCGAGATGTCGGCGCAGGTGCTCGATAATATGGATATCGAAAAGGAGCGCGGGATCACGATCAAGGCGCAGACGGTGCGGCTCGACTACACCGCCCGCGACGGCCAATCCTATATCCTGAACCTGATGGACACGCCCGGCCACGTGGACTTTGCCTATGAAGTGTCGCGCTCTTTGGCCGCGTGCGAGGGCGCGCTGCTGGTGGTGGACGCCGCGCAGGGTGTGGAGGCGCAAACGCTCGCCAACGTCTATCAATCGATCGAGCACGACCATGAAATCGTGCCGGTGATCAACAAGATCGACCTCCCCGCCGCGGAGCCGGAAAAGGTGAAGGCGGAGATCGAGGACATTATCGGCCTGCCCGCCGACGAGGCGGTGCTCGCGTCCGCGAAGAGCGGCATCGGCATCGACGAGATCCTGGAAGCCATCGTCACCAAAATCCCGCCCCCCAAGGGCGATCGCGACGCGCCGCTAAAGGCGATGCTCGTGGACTCATGGTATGACCCCTACCTTGGCGTCGTGATCCTCATTCGCGTCATCGACGGCGTGATCAAGAAGGGCCAGAACATCAAGTTCATGCAGGCCGGCACCCAGCATCTGGTCGACCGCGTCGGCGCATTCCGCCCGAAGATCGAAAACCTGCCCGAGCTTGGCCCCGGCGAAGTCGGCTTCATCACCGCGCAGATCAAGGAAATCGCCCAGACCCGCGTCGGCGACACGATCACCGACGTGAAAAAGCCCGCGGCCCAGGCGCTGGAAGGCTTCAAGGAAGTGCAGCCCGTGGTGTTCTGCGGCCTCTTCCCGGTCGACGCCAACGATTTCGAAAAGCTGCGCGAAAGCATCTCCAAGCTCCGCCTCAACGACGCCAGCTTCTCCTTCGAAATGGAAAGCAGCGCGGCATTGGGCTTCGGCTTCCGCTGCGGTTTCCTCGGCCTCCTCCACCTCGAGATCATTCAGGAGCGGCTGACCCGCGAATATGACCTCGACCTCATCACCACGGCGCCTAGCGTCGTCTATCGCCTGCACCTGCGGCACACGAAGGATGAGGCCGCGAAGACGATTGAATTGCACAACCCGGCCGACATGCCCGATCCCAACCGGATCGAAAGCATCGAGGAACCGTGGATCGAAGCGACCATCTACGTCCCCGACGAATATCTGGGGCCCATCCTGAAGCTCTGCCAGGACCGCCGCGGCATCCAGAAGAATTTGACCTATGTCGCGGGCCGCGCGCAACTCACCTACGAACTGCCGCTCAACGAAGTCGTCTTCGACTTTTACGACCGCCTGAAGAGCATCAGCCGCGGCTATGCGAGCTTCGACTATCACCAGATCGGCCACCGCGAGGGCGACCTTGTGAAGATGAACATCCTGGTGAATGCCGAACCCGTCGACGCCCTCTCCATGATCGTCCACCGCAGCCAGGCCGAAGCGCGCGGCCGCCACATGTGCGAGCGCCTGAAGGACCTGATCCCCCGCCACCTCTTCAAAATCCCGATCCAGGCCGCGATCGGCGGCAAGGTGATCGCCCGCGAAACCATCGCCGCGCTGCGCAAGGACGTGACCGCCAAATGCTATGGCGGCGACGCCACGCGTAAGCGGAAGTTGCTTGAGAAGCAGAAGGAAGGCAAGAAGCGGATGCGGGAATATGGGTCGGTGTCCATTCCGCAGGAGGCCTTCATTGCTGCCTTGAGGATGGGTGATGAAAGCTAAGCCTCTCTCCCCTTGTGGGAGAGAGGTTGGAGAGAGGGGTGCGGCCGAAGCGGCTCGACGCCGCTGAGGACGCTTCCATACCTATCGTAAGGGAAAAAGGCAGGGCTTCGACAAGCTCAGCCCGAACGGACCTTGCGCGTATATGGGGCGCTCAAACCCCGGTCAGCAGCAAATCAAGCGCGTTCTGGATCTCATGCCCGTGCTCGGCAAGCGAGACCACTTTCTCCCCAAGCTCGCGCAACTCCACGGCGGCGGCATATTGCGTGACCATGACGTGGGAAATGCCCGCAATCTCGAACAGGGGATTGAGGCGCCCGGCGGGACGCGGCGCCGCGTCCCGAGGCAAAAGCGGCACCACGAAACGCGTATTGAGACTGTCGAGCAGATCAGCCTGGCAATCCAGAAGATAGCCCTCTCCGCTGGCGCGGCGATGCACATCGTATCGCGCCATCAGAACAGGCGCTTCCCCGCCAGGGGAAGGCCATGCGCCTCGACGAAAGCATTGGACGAGTCGAGCGCCGCCTTATTCTCCTCGATCCAGCGCTCAGCGCGCTTTTCCCTGATGGTTTCGACCAGCCCCCGTTCGCATGCCTGCGAAATATTGATGCCAAGCGCCCGCGCTTCGGCAAGACGCACCGCATTGAGCGAGACGTTGGTGGGGCGGCGGGCGGTGCTGACAGGGGCGGATGCTTGCTGGGACATGCACATAGATTATGCACATAGGGCGTGGTGTTCAAGGGCAAGCCGTACTGCTCAGCGCAGGCGAAGCAACGCGCAAGTTAGCGCCCTTCAACACGCTCATGAGGCGGGGTGACCAACCCTGTTCGGTCGGCCCCATCCACCGACGACGCGGCTTTGTCGCGACGCAGCTCCAAAGCCATGACGCCTTGCCAGAATAACTAGAAATGGTAGCCTCGCGTCATTCGGGGGATGCTATGGCGATTAGAAACCTTCCACTCAATGCACTAGAAGTAAATCGCGCCAATGATCGGCATGGCGAGCTAGAGAACGAGACAGCTGCTATTGCTTGGCTCTTTAAAGAGCGCGAACAGCATATGCGCAACCTTACGAAAGACATTGTGGATCGTAGAGAAATTTATGAGTTTCCGTTGGTTTCACCCGAAAAGGACAAGTTCACTGTTTTTGACGGAAACCGACGTGTAACCTGTCTTAAGCTCCTCGAAAATCCGCGGCGAGCCCCGACCGTCGAGCTTCAGATGTTCTTCCAGGAACAACGCAATCGCTGGACCGGGTCGTTTCCTAAAAACTTCCAATGTCAGATAGAGGTCGATCGGGATCGGATCGACGCAATTCTGTTTCGTCGGCATACTGGCACGCAAAACGGCGTTGGCCAGAGCACTTGGGACGACCGAATGAAGGCGACCTTTGTCTCTCGCACTGGAAAGGGCAATGGCCCAAGTGTCGCTGACGAAATTGAAAAGCGTCTGGCAGATGCACACCTCCTGCCGTCGCGCAGAAAGATTCCCCGCTCTACGCTTAACCGTCTGCTTTCAGCGGAGCCCTTTAGGAACCGCGTCGGCATTAGCATGAAGGGGGGCCGGTTTGAGTTCACTCATGATGAAGCTACATCCCTCGGCGCGCTCGCCAGAATTGCACAAGATCTCGCAAACCGGGAAATCGTGCTCGGTCACTTGTGGGATGTCGACGGAAAAGAGTCCTACCTTAATAAGCTCGAAAGCGAAGGGGTTCTTCCGGACGCCCGCCACGCGAAAGAGAAGGACAGCATCACGAAGGTTGTGCCAAGGCTGACAAAGCCGAAGCCAACCGCGAAGGCCGTACCGATCGTCCGCTCAACGCTTATCCCGCAGAAGGACTTCGGACTCTCCTGGCCCGGTCGCCTTCAGCGTCACCATCAAATTTGGGAAGAGCTTCAGTTTCATCTCGAACTGAGAAAGCATCCGAACGCAGTATCGGTGTTGCTTCGCGTCCTGCTTGAGCTTGCCTTGGAGAACTATATCAAAGAGGCCAAGGTCTCAGTTTACGATAATGACAAGCTTGCCGCACGATTAGACAAGGTTGGCCTCCACCTCCAGGCTGCGGGTAAAATCGATAACAAGCAGGTGGACGTAATCCGCAAATTCAAACAGGGTGACAAACTTGTCTCGGCGGACACTTTAAACCGATACGTTCACTCCCCGAATTTTGCACCGTCGCCCGAACATCTCGCATCAATGTGGGACAGCTTGGCAGACGTGATTGTATTATGCCTGAAGGCCTGACTTTTTCTGCGTGAAGGATTCCTATTTCCGAGATTCGGGAGACAGGTCCTGTTACTTCATCTCGATCAGAAATTTAGGCATGCCTTGGCTTTTAAACCAAGCCTGAAGGCTCGGCGGGAAGCTTTGGATAGCGTTGCCGTATAGCCGTCACGGGAGTAAATCCCGTGACGTCAGTCCTGTCGCCTCCGCTTTGCTCCCGGCGCAGGCTGGCCGCCCTTAGACAGGCTCAGGACAGGCGGCTCCGCATCTCTCGACCAAGGTGAAGCGGCTCTACGCGTCGGTCGCCTTGCTCTCGGTGCTTTGTCGGCGTTCCCAATCTGCCCGCGCCTCTGCCTCCCAAAGGACTTGCGCCTTGGCGGCTTCCGCGCGTTGTCTGGCCAGCATCGCTTGATGTTCCTTGCTGGTGATGCCGGTGCCGCCCGTGAAGCTGTCGCACGGGCCGAGGCTGTAGCGGCCGCAATCGGTGAGGCGATCGGCGGGGGTCGGCTTTGGGCGCGGGGGTTCGCCGTTCCTTTCCCACATGTCGCGGCGGACTTCGTCGAGCAGGCGCGAGAAGGGGGTTTCGGCGATGCTGCGGATGTCGTGCCCATTTTCTTCGCGAAACTGGTTGACGACCGCGAAGCCATCCTTGCCCATGAGGTCGAGCATCACTTCGACGAATGTGAGCTGCCGGACGTAGAGATCGGCGGCGGCGATGTCGCCGGACAGTCGCGCTTTGCGCTCCGCGTGCAGCTTCAGCACATATTTGTGGAGGGTGGCGGCGACGAAGGCGGTCTTGGCTTCATCGCTACACGCTTCCGGTTCCGGCGGCGCGGCGTGGGCCGATGCGCGGGAGGCGGCGCGGCTCCATGGCTGGGGCGGGGCCCAGGCGGCGTGGCGCTGCGCTTCGACGATGCCGTGGGCGACGCGGCGGGTGCCGCTTTCCTTTGCGATGGCCATGGCGGCATCCCAGGCGGCGGCGAAGCTTTCCCCGCCCGGCGCCTTGCGCAGCTGTTCCGCGCCGAAGGGGGCGCTGCCGACCGCGGCGGCGGCGCGGCGGGGGGAGCCGGTGGCGGCAAGGGCGGCGATGAAGGCCCTTTGCCGATCCGCATTCCAGCCATCCACCCGCTCCTTCTTGCGCGGCACGGGGGTGAAGGTGAGGGCCGGGAAGCGGGCGAAGGGATCCTCGCCGGGGGCGCCCTGCGCGGCGCAGCGGTCGCAGTGGAGGGTGAGGATCGCGGCGGCGGGCGTGCTGTCATGGTTTGTCATGACAGGGGTATATAACCAGATTGGTTGATGTAGGAAAATGTGGGTGGGGGCGCGGTTTTTTCGTCACCCTGAACTTGGTTCAGGGTCCATGGCGGGACCAGGCGTGTTGACCGCTGGATGGATGCTGAAACGAGTTCAGCATGACGGTGGGGGGGGCGTCACGGGGGTTAGTCCCCCAACCACCGACGGGCGCCCAAGGAGCGGCGTCGGCTTTGCCGTCGGGCTCCTTGGGCTCGGCGTGCTACGGCTTAATAGGCCTCGCTGGTCATCTTCGCGCGCGAAGAGCTGTGGCCGCCATAGCGGTAGAGGATGTCGCGGGCGCGTTCGGGGTCTAGGCCGCTGCCTGTCGGATCGACCGAGACGAAGACGCCGCCTTCCTTCATGTGGCTGCTATAATAATCGGCGTCTTCCTTCGATACGCCGTGCTTGGTCAGCACTTCGTTCAATGTGCCGCCGACGGCACCGGCCAGCGCGCCGATCGCGGCGGCTTCGGGCGCGGCGGAAGCGGCGATGGCGCCGAAGGCCGCGAGCGGGCCGACGCCCGGAATGGCGAGCGCCGCGACGCCGAGGCCCGCGCCAAGGGCTCCACCGCCGAGGATGCCGCGCAGGACGTTGCGGTGATGCTCGTCGGTAATCTCGCCATCGCCGGTGCGGGTGGTGGTGGTGCCTTCATGATGGGCGATGACGGAAAAGTCGCTGTCGCGGGCGCCCATGCTGCGCAATTCGGACACGGCGCGCTCGGCTTCGGCATGGCTGTCGAACACAGCCGTTACGGGGGTGGTCTGCATGTTCTCTCCTGACGATTGTTACCGGGACGCGTGGGCGCGTCCGCTGCCGGGAGAACTTGGGGGCGCGGCGGCGGTTGCTCGGTTCGTCGGATGGGAGAACGGGTCGTCGCTTTGGCAAGTGGCATAAGGCACTTTGCCGCGCCTTTCCCCGTTATCGTCCCTCGGAAAGGATCGATATATGGCCAGGGATTTGAAGGCGGGTGACAAGGTTTCGTGGAAAAGCCACGGCGGGACGGCGCATGGGAAGGTGGTGAAGAAGCAGACTTCGCCAACCACGATCAAGGGCCACAAGGTCGCCGCGTCGAAGGATGCACCGCAGTTCATCGTCGAGACGGACGAGGGGAAGAAGGCCGCGCACAAGGCGGGAGCGCTAACCAAGGGCTGAGCGGGGCTTGCCTGTTCGTCAATGAAAGCGCGGCTTTCGTCGCGCGGCATTTGCGGTATCGCGCAAATTCGGTTGGGATGCCATGTTGAACGGCAAAGGCCGTGCTTATGAAATCGACCGGGAGACTGAAATGAGCCGCACTACCCTTGCCGCCCTCACCGTGCTTCTCGCCGCGACGCCCGTCATGGCAGCGCAGCAGGCCGTAACCACCGCCGACGTCCCTGCCGCTCCGCAAGCTGAGGCTCCGCAAGCTGCGGCGCCCGCCAACACGCAGGTGTCCTGCCCTCAATTGCTGGCCGACATCGACGCGGCGAATGCCGAGCTCAACAAATCGCAGGCGGACATGCAGGCGCTCGCCATGAGCTCATCCATGACCGCGCGCCCATCGATCGGCGCGTCGGCGGGCAAGCAGGTCGGCAATATGGCGAAGAGCGCCATATCCAGCATCGCGGGCGCGTTCCTGCCCGGCGTGGGCGGCATCGTCAGTTCGGGCCTTTCGGCGATGGGATCGGGCGGGTCCAACCCCAACGCGGCTGCTGACAAGATGATGAGCGCGCTTCAACCCGCGCTCGACAAGCATACTGAAAGCCTGCAAAAACTCGACCAGCTTGAAGGCCGCTACCGCCTGCACTGCGTACCCGCCGCTCCCGCGCAATAAAGGATGGATCTGCTCAGGGAGGTATTGGAAGGCAATCATATCCGCCTTGAACCGGTGGACGAGCATCATCGCGGCGAGATGGAGATGATGGTTTCCGGCGATCCGGCGGCGTGGGACGTGCTCCTGACCAACGGCCAGGGCGAAGCGTTTGACGGCTATTTCAAGGAAATGTGCGGGCCGACGGCGGCTCCCGGGCGGATTGCCTTTGCCATCCGGCGCAAGGCGGACGACAGGATTGTTGGCACGACGAGCTATTACGATATCGCGCCGAGCCACGGCACCGTCGAGATTGGCGGCACTTATTATCATGCGGATGCGCGGGGCACGCTGGTCAATCCGGAGGCCAAATATCTTTTGCTTCGTCATGCTTTCGAACGCGGCGCCAATCGCGTCCAACTGCGCACCGACGCGCGCAACGGCCGCAGCCAGGCGGCGATCGCGAAACTGGGCGCGGTGCGCGAAGGCGTGATCCGGCGCCAGTTCATCACCTGGAACGGCCATCCCCGCGACAGCGTCATCTATTCGATCATCGCGGAGGAATGGCCGACGGTGAAGGCCAACCTGGAGGCCAGGCTCGGGCGCTGATTGAAAGGCGGCACCAAAAGGGCATCTGCCCGTTCTCGCGGCATGAGCAGCAAGAGCGCAGGCAAATCGCGGGGCAAATCGGGGCGCGGCCGAACCAGGATCGAAAAGGCCGACGTCGCCGTCGCCAAGGCGCTGGTGCCGCATCAGGACCATCCGGTCATGCGCACTATCGCGGCGATAGCGGATATCGGCGATCAGCCCCCGCTTCAGGCCCTGTCTTGGAGCGTACTTGCCGCCGGCCTCGTCACGCGCAAGCCCCGCCTCGCCAAAGCCGGTGCGCGGATGATCGTCGCCCACCTCTTCGCAACGGTTGCGAAGGACATGGTGAAACACCGGGTCGACCGTACGCGCCCCCATGTGCTGGAAGAGCGCGATTACGAAATGAAGAAGGGCAAGCGAAAGGACAGGGAATTGACCTCCTTCCCGTCCGGCCACACGGCTGGCGCGGTTGCCGTGGCCCAGGCCTTCGCCCGTGCCTATCCCGAATATCGCACCCCGGCGCTCGGTGCCGCAGGCGTCGTCGCGCTGGCCCAAATCCCGCGCTGCGCCCATTATCCGACCGACGTCGGGGCAGGCGCGGCCATCGGTGTCGCCGCCGAATGGGTGGTCGACCGCCTGCTGCGCATCGATGACGAAGGACAGGCCCCGTATTTGCGAGCGTAGCGAAGCAATCCATTGGCCGGTGCCGCTGGATTGCTTCGTCGTTACGCTCCTCGCAATGACGAGTCTCAGGTGCTGGCCTTCGCGACCCGCTTGTTCTAGCGTCCACCACAATTCCCTAATTGAGGAGCCCCTTCGTGACCCCACGCCTTTCCGTTTTGTTGTTGTCCGGTGCCGCCATCTTCTCGCTCGCAGCCTGCTCGCCCGCAACGCAGGGTGGAGGACAGGTTGAAACGGCAGGGCAGGTCGCGCCGATCCTCGATGCAGCGGACGCAAAGGACGTCCATTCCTATGCCCGTCCGGAAATCGCGCGGGTTACACACATGGCGCTCGACCTCACCGCCGATTTCGCGGCGAAGCGCATTGGCGGCACCGCGACCCTCGATGTACAGGCTGCGCCGGGCGCGAAGGAAATCATCCTCGACAGCAAGGGCCTGGAAATTCTGAAGGTAACGGACGGCAATGGCCGCGCGCTCGAATATGCGCTTGGCACCGCAGATCCGACCTTGGGCGCGCCGCTCACCATCCAGCTGAACGGCGCGAACAAGGTCGCGATATCCTATGGCAGCGCCCCGGATGCCGCCGCGCTGCAATGGCTTGCGCCTGAACAGACGGCTGGCAAGAAATTGCCCTTCCTGTTCAGCCAGGGCCAGGCGATCCTCAACCGCACCTGGATCCCGACGCAGGATAGCCCCGGCATCCGCCAGACCTGGGAAGCGCGGATCACCGTGCCCGACAATATGGTCGCGGTGATGAGCGGTGACCGGCTGACCCCCAATGGCGAAAAGGTGGAAGGCGGCAAGGCCTATCGCTTCAAGATGGACAAGCCGGTCGCCCCCTATCTGGTCGCGATCGCGGTCGGCGACCTCGCCTTCCAGCAGCTTGGGCCCCGCACCGGCGTCTTTGCCGAGCCCGCGACGCTCAAGGCGTCCGCCTACGAACTCGCCGATACCGAGAAGATGGTCGAGGCCGCAGAGGCGCTTTACGGCCCATATCGCTGGGGCCGCTACGACATGATCGTCCTGCCACCCGCTTTCCCGTTCGGCGGCATGGAAAATCCGACGCTCACCTTCCTTACCCCCACGATGATCGCGGGCGACCGGTCGCTTGTCTCCCTCATCGCGCATGAATTGGCGCATAGCTGGTCGGGCAATCTCGTCACCAATGCAGCCTGGGCCGATTTCTGGCTCAATGAAGGCTTCACCGTCTATTTCGAGGGCCGCATCATGGAGGCGCTCTACGGCAAGGAGCGCGCCGATCAGCTGATCTCGCTCGGCTGGGATTCGATGCAGGCGACGATCACCGACCTTGGCGGGGCGCAGGCCCCCGGCACGCGCCTTCACCTCGACCTCAAAGGCAGCGATCCCGACGACGGGATGAACGACATCGCTTATGAAAAGGGCGCGGCCTTCCTGCGCACGATCGAACAGACTGTGGGCCGTGCGCGCTTCGACGCCTGGCTGCGCGGCTATTTCGACCGCTACGCCTTCCAACCGACCAGTGCGTCGCGATTCCTTGAAGATATCCGCGCGAATCTCGTCAAGGGCGATAGCGCGCTCGAGCAGAAATTGATGCTCGACCAATGGGTCTATCAGCCCGGCCTGCCGTCCAATGTCGCCCCGCCGCCCACCGCCGCCTTTGCGGCCGTCGATCAGGCGGTGAAGGCTTTTTCCGCGGGCGGACCGGTCAGCGCCGTCCCTTATCAGGATTGGGAAACGGCCGAGCGCCTTCGCTTCCTCAACGGCATTCCGCGCTCACAATCGAAGGAGCGCCTTGCCGAACTCGACCGCGCCTTCAGCCTCAACGCGTCGGGGAATAGCGAAATCCTGTTCGCCTGGCTGCAGCTCGCCATCGCCAACCGCTACGATCCGGCGGCCCCCGCGCTCGACAAATTCCTGTCGAGCATGGGCCGCCGCAAGTTCGTCGCGCCGCTTTTCCAGTCGCTCGTCGCGCAAGGGGATTGGGGCAAGGCGATCGCCACCCGCATCTATGGCAAGACGCGGTCCACCTATCACAGCGTCACCTACAATACGGTCGATGCGACGCTGAAAGGATCGTGATTGTCCCTAAAGCCGCGTTAACCAAGCGTCAAAACTCTGCCCCTATTCCGGGTTGATTAGGATGGAAACGGGGTGGGTATGTTTCATTCGGCGGCTGCGGCCCGCATGATGGATGAGGATTTTCTGGCGGACGGTCCGGACGGTATCGAAGGCGATGCCGGTCCGGATGCGCGGCCTTTTGCGATCACCGTCTGCGCGGCGGCCTTGGCGGGCGCATGGGCGTCCGCCGCGCTCCTTCCCATCGGGGCCATCGCGGCATGGGTGCCGCTTGTCCTTGCCGCCCACTGGCTTTCGGCCCGGCGGCGGCGCTCGGGCGGGCGTTTCGCCGCCCTGGCGGGTGACGTTGAAGGGACCGCGCTCGGCCTCCTCTCGGCGGCCCTGCCCGCTTATGCGATCTTTCTCGCCGGGGGTTTCAGCGCGCTTCCGCCGAGCGCCGCGCTTGCCGCGATGTTGCCCGCCGCCATGCTTGCCGTTGCGCCTGCGATCGGCATTGCCTTCCTTGCTGTCGTAACCCTCGCCTTTCTTGCCGCATCCTTAGCTGGCGGCGAAGTGCATTGGCCGGTGGTGGCCGCCTTCCTCGCCGGTAGCGGCGCCGCTACGGCCGGATTGCTGCGCGGCGCGGGATCGGGCGCGCGCCAAGGCGAAGCGTTCCGCAAACTTCGCGAACAAAGCGACGGCATCGCCCAGCTGCTTCGCGAATATGAACATCGCGGTGTGGGCTGGTTGTGGCAGGTCGATGCCGGAAACCGCGTTCAATATATGTCGCGCCGCATGATTACGGAGATCGGGCGCAAGCCGGGCCAGGTGACCGGACAATCCTTCCCCGGCCTGCTCGGCGTCGGCGCGGCGCTCGGCGAAGCACTGCTTGCCCGCCAGGCTTTTTCGGGCCTGGAACTGGAAGTGCAAACCGGGCGCGGCCCGCGCTGGTATGCGCTGGCGGGCGACCCGGTGACCGGGGCGAATGGCGATTTTCAGGGCTTTCGCGGCGTCGGATCGGACGTCACGGACGCGCGCCGCACGCAGGAACGGCTGACCAACCTGGCCAATATGGACGTGCTGACCGGCCTTCCCAATCGCGGCCGGATCCGCGCGCTTCTGGGTGAAGCGCTGGGCCGTGCGCAAAGCTCCAGCGTGCCCTGCGCTATCCTTTTCCTCGACCTCGATAATTTCAAGCCGGTCAATGACACGTTCGGCCATGTGAAGGGCGATGCGGTGCTGCAATCGGTCGCCCAGCGCCTGCTTCGCGAAGTTGGCCAGAGCGGAACCGTGGGGCGCATCGGCGGAGACGAATTCGCGGTGATCGTCCGCGACGGCCAGAGCCGCGAAATGGTCGAAAAGCTTGGCCGCCGCCTGATCGATACGGTGTCCGTGCCCTTCGACATCGACAATTCCAAAGTGCGCATCGGCCTTTCCATCGGCTGCGCATTCGGCCCCATCGACGGCCATGATGTCGACGACCTAATCCAGAAAGCCGATATGGCCCTGTATCAGGCCAAGGCGCAGGGACGCGGCATATTATGCGCATTCAGTGCGGAGATGCAGAATAAGGCCGATGGCCGCATCCGGCTCGAACAGGATCTGCGCCATGCCCTTCCCGGCAACGAATTCCGCCTAACCTACCAGCCGCTCGTCCGCGCGTCCGATCAGCGGCTCGTCGGTTTCGAAGCCCTGATTCGCTGGCACCACCCGGTTCGCGGCATCGTTTCCCCCCTCGATTTCATCCCGCTGGCGGAGGAAACCGGGATCATCACCCATCTCGGCGACTGGGTGATCGAGGAAGCGTGCCGCGCCGCGTCGCACTGGCCCGATCATATCACCGTCGCGGTGAACCTCTCGCCCCGCCAGCTCATCCTTCCCGCCCTTCCCAATGCGGTGAGCGAAAGCCTGACGCGCCATCGCATCAAGCCCAACCGGCTCGAGCTGGAAGTGACGGAAAGCGTCTTCCTTGGTGAAACGGCGGGCGCGCTGGAGGTGCTGAAACGGCTGCGCCAATTGGGCGTCGGCATCGCGCTAGACGATTTCGGCACCGGCTATTCCTCGCTCGGTTATTTGAACAAGGCGGTGTTCCACAAATTGAAGATAGACGGTTCCTTCGTTCGCGAGGCCGCGCACAACAAGGAAACCGTGGCGATCATCCAGTCGATCGTAACCCTCGCCAATAGCTTCCGCATGACGATCACGGCGGAAGGGGTCGAAACCATGGCCGATTTCGAACGGATGCGCGACATGGGCTGCCACCAGATACAGGGCTATCTCTTCGGCCGCCCGCTCGATTTCGACAAGGCGACGGAATTGGCGCGCGGTGGAAGCGGCCAGGTCGGACGGTGATCCACAGCTTGTTCGCGCGCTCCCTTGCGGGGATCGCCGCCGCCGCTTAAAGGAGCGGCCACATGTCATTTAAGCGCGGACGGACTCACGCCTGCGCGCCTTCGGAGGTTCAGTTAAGTGGACGATCGGACGAACACGATTGCAGGCTGGGTGCTCGGCGCCGGCATCATCGCGCTGGGCGCGTCGATTGTGACGGGCGAGGTGTTCAAATCCGAACGCCCTGAAAAAATGGGCTATCCGATTGAAGGCGTCGAGGAAGAAGGCGCGACCGGCGCCGCCGCCGAACAGCCGATCGAATTCTATCTCGCCAGCGCCGACGCGGCGGCGGGCGCGAACGTCTTCAAGAAGTGCGCCGCCTGCCACAATGCCGAAAAGGGCGGTCCGAACGCGCTTGGACCCAATCTCTGGGGCACGCTCGGCAAGCCGCACGGCCACGTCGCGGGCTTTGCCTATTCCGACGCGCTGAAGGGCGTTCCAGGCGTCTGGACCTGGCAGGGCATGTCGGATTGGCTGAAGTCGCCAAAGGCCTATGCGCCGGGCACCAAGATGACCTTTGCGGGTCTCTCGAAGCCGGAAGACCGCGCCAACCTCATCGCTTATCTCAATCAGCAAAGCGACGCGCCGATGCCTATACCGGCCGCGCCCGCCGCTTCGCCCGAAGCCGCCGCCGCCGAAGCGGGCGACGCAATCCCCGGCAAGGCCGAGGATGAGCCGGTCGCGAACGAAGCCCAGGCTGCCGAGCAGCCCAAGGGCAATGTCGGCGGAGAAGGCGCGCCCACCGTCTCGGGTCGTGCGGAGCAGACCAAAACCAAGTAAAGGGATCGGGAGATGGCGAGCAGCGAGGCCGCCACTCCCGAAGCCTATATAGCCGCGCTTCCGACCGAACGCGCGGCGGCGATCGCCCATGTTCGCGATCTGGTGAACGCCAACCTGCCCGACGGCTATGTCGAGGGCATGAATTGGGGCATGATCGTCTGGGAAGTTCCCCTATCGCGCTATCCGGACACGTATAACAAACAGCCTTTGGGCTATGCCGCCCTCGCCGCGCAGAAGAGCCACTATGCGCTTTATCTGAACGGCATCCTGCCTCCGAAGAGCGCACCAAGCGGTTGAGGGAGGCGTTCGCGGCGGCGGGCAAGACGCTCGACATGGGCAAGGCCTGCCTCCGTTTCAAAAAGCTGGGTGATCTAGCGGAAGAGGCCATCGCGGACACAATCGCCTCAACGTCTGTCGAGGCTTTCATTGCAGAATACGAAAAGAGCCGAACCACCTAATCCGTTCAGCTTGCTACACCCCGCCAGCTACACGCACCCCGCTATGGCTGAGCCTGTCAAAGCTCTGTGCAACGTGCTGAGCCCACGTCCTTCGACAAGCTCAGGATTAGCGGTTGTGTGCTAACGGGTCGCGGCAGGCCATAGCCAGACTCAATAGATACTGCCGCAACCAACCCGCTAGGGCTGAGCTTGTCGAAGCCCGTGTGAAGCGCGCCCGGCCAACATCCTTTGACAGGCCAAGCCCTATCATATGGCCGGAACGGGAATTACTTCCCCTCGACAATACACTCCGGCCCGTTCCCGGTGCCCGCATAATAGTCGCAGACATAGTCCCAAGCCTCGTCCGCCGTCTCGACCATCTTGATGAGATCGAGGTCGCGGGGGCTGACCACCCCTTCCTCGACCAGAGCCTCGAAATTCACCACCCGGTTCCAGAATTCGGCGCCAAAGAAGACGATCGGCATCGGCTTCACCTTGCCGGTCTGGATGAGGGTCAGCAGCTCGAACGACTCGTCGAACGTGCCGAAGCCGCCCGGGAACACGGCCACTGCCCGGGCGCGCAGCAGGAAGTGCATCTTGCGCAGCGCGAAATAGTGGAACTGGAATGAGAGCGACGGCGTCACGTAGGGGTTGGGCAATTGCTCGTGCGGAAGCACAATGTTGAGCCCGATTGATTCCGCGCCCTCGTCCACCGCGCCGCGATTGGCCGCTTCCATGATCGACGGGCCGCCGCCCGAACAGACGACGAATTGGCGCTTGCCGTCCTCGTCGCGCGGCACGCGGCTGGCCATCTGGGCGAGCTTGCGCGCTTCGTCATAATAATGAGACTTGGCTTTGAGGCGCTCGGCGATCCTCTTCTGCTCGGGCGTCGCGGCCATCGCGATCAGGCTATCCGCCTTGGACGGCTCCGGAATGCGCGCCGATCCGTACATGACGAATGTCGACGCGATATTCGCCTCGTCGAGCAGAAGCTCCGGCTTCAGCAGTTCAAGCTGGAAGCGGACGGGGCGTAGATCCTCGCGCAGCAAAAAGTCCTTGTCCTGAAAGGCAAGGCGGTAGGCCGGATCTTCGGTCTGCGGGCTGGAGGTCTGCTGCTCGGCGACCTTGGCTTCGACATGGGCGGGCGAAAAGACGCGCTTTGGCGGTTGTGTAGGATCAGTCATAAGGTTGGGGCTCTTAGCGGCAATATGGGCCGCGGCCCATATCGAAATGAAAGTGATCGTGATGAAGGGCGTTTGCCTCCGGCCCGAGCCCGATCGCGAATTGCTGGCAACCCGCGGCATGGGCCTCGCGCAGGAAGTCGCGCACGCGCCGATCCTCGCCATTCCACCCGGCCTTCACGGTGATCCGCCGCCCGTCCTCCAGCACGAAGCCGCCAATATCCACGGCATTGGCGCGGCCATGTTCGGAAAGCTTGTTCCCCGCCTGCCCGTTCACCGGACGGCAGGCATAAGTGCCCATACTCTCGATCTTGACGATGCGGGCACGAAGATGCCGCTCCGCCGCCGCCTGCACCGGCCCCTGCACCCATCGCGCGAAGTTGGAGGCAAGCGGACAGGTCATCGCGCCGAGGTTCGTCACCGGCGTCCCGATGTCGATGAGTTGCACCGCGCCCATCGCCGTGCATCCCCCGTCGAAGGTGCGATCGGGCAGCGGCTTGAACGCCACCGCCGCGCGGGCAAGATCGGCATGGCATTGGCGCAGCACCTTGTCGGGCTTCGGCGCCTCCGCACGCGGCTGCGTAGCACGGGGCAAGGGCGCAGGGCTGTCGGGCTTCGGAATACAGCCCGCCAGCAAGGTCAGCCCCACGAAGATTACGCCCCGCCGCATGGGTGGAAGTGAATCGAACCACGGACTCTCGTCAAGGCCGATGCGGTGAACCGAATCAAAGCCCTCCCCCTCGATGGGGGAGGGTTGGGTGGGGGTGATGTTTTCGGAAAAGGCAGTGCCCTACGTCGTAGATCACCCCCACCCAGCCTCCCCCATCGAGGGGGAGGGGCTAAGGCGAGAGAAGCTTAATCCATTGACACCCCGCCCCACATCCTTATCCCCGGCTGCGGGCCACGCCGTCCCAACGCGGCGCGTGCTCTCTGTGAGGAGAGTCTACATGACTGAAGTTGTTAGGCCGGGCATGAAGCCCGCGCGTCCCTATTTCTCGTCCGGTCCCTGCGCGAAGCCGCCGGGCTGGTCCCCCGACAAACTCGCCACCGCATCGCTCGGCCGCTCGCATCGCTCGAAGCTCGGCAAGGCGCGCCTCCAATATGCGATCGAACTGACGCGCAAGGTGCTGGAGGTGCCCGCCGATTACCGCATCGCCATCGTTCCGGCCTCCGATACCGGCGCGGTCGAAATGGCGCTCTGGTCGATGCTCGGCGCGCGCCCCGTCACGTTGATGGCGTGGGAAAGCTTCGGTGAAGGTTGGGTCACCGATGCCGTCAAGCAGCTGAAGCTCGACGCAAGGGTCGTGAAGGCGCCTTATGGCGAAATCCCCGATCTCTCCGCAATCGACCAGGATGGCGACGTCGTCTTCACCTGGAACGGCACCACGTCCGGCGCCCGCGTGCCGAACGGCGACTGGATCCGCGACGACCGCCAGGGCCTGATGTTCGCGGACTCGACCTCCGCCTGCTTCGCGCAGGACGTGCCTTTCGAAAAGCTCGATGTCATTACCTTCTCCTGGCAGAAGGTGCTGGGCGGCGAGGGCGGCCATGGCGTCCTCATCCTCTCGCCCCGCGCTGTCGAACGCCTCGAAAGCTACACGCCCGCTTGGCCGCTCCCCAAGATCTTCCGCATGACGAAAGGCGGCAAGCTGATCGAGGGCCTGTTCAAGGGCGAGACGATCAACACGCCCTCGATGCTCGCGGTGGAAGATTATATCTACGCCCTCGAATGGGCGCTCCAGCTTGGCGGCCTCTCCGCCCTTCAGGCCCGCTGCAACGCCAATGCCGCCGCGCTCGATGCCTGGGTGCAGAAGACGCCGTGGATCGAACATCTCGTCGCCGATCCCGCCATCCGCTCGAACACGTCGGTCTGCCTCAAATTCGCCGACGATGCCGTCCCCGGCCTCGACGAAGCGGGCAAGCTGGCGCTGGTCAAGGCTATGGACGCGGCCCTCGAAGCCGAAACCGCCGCTTTCGACATAGCCGGCCACCGCGACGCCCCCGCAGGCATCCGCATCTGGTGCGGCGCAACAGTCGAAACCGCCGACATCCACGCCCTCGGCCCCTGGCTCGACTGGGCGTTTCATACGGCCCGCAGTCAATAAGCTCATTGTGCTCCGGCGAAGGCCGGAGCCCAGTCCTTCCAATGTCTGGACCCCGGCCTTCGCCGGGGAACAAGGAACGAAAAATATGCCCAAAGTCCTCATCTCGGATCAGATGGATCCGAAAGCCGCCGAAATCTTCCGCGCCAACGGCATTGAAGTCGACGAAAAGCCCGGCCTCACCAAGGACGAGCTGAAAGCCATCATCGGCCAATATGACGGCCTCGCCATCCGTTCCGCGACGAAGGTGACGCCGGACCTCCTTGAAGCCGCGACGAACCTCAAGGTCGTCGGCCGCGCAGGGATCGGTGTCGACAATGTCGATATCCCGGCGGCATCCGCGAAGGGCGTCGTCGTTATGAACACGCCCTTCGGCAATTCCATCACCACCGCCGAACATGCCATCGCCCTCATGTTCGCGCTGGCCCGCGAACTTCCGCAGGCCGATGCCTCCACCCAATCGGGCAAGTGGGAAAAGAACCGCTTCATGGGCGTGGAACTCACCTCCAAGACTCTCGGCCTGATCGGCGCGGGCAATATCGGCTCGATCGTCGCGGACCGCGCCCTTGGCCTCAAGATGAAGGTCGTCGCCTTCGATCCCTTCCTCACGCCCGAACGCGCCGTCGATCTCGGCATCGAGAAGGTGGAGCTCGACCAGCTGCTCGCCCGCGCAGACTTCATCACGCTTCACACCCCGCTCACCGACCAGACCCGCAACATCCTCTCCCGCGACAATCTCGCCAAGACGAAGAAGGGCGTCCGCATCATCAATTGTGCGCGCGGCGGCCTGATCGACGAAGCGGCGCTGAAGGACGCGCTCGACAGCGGCCACGTCGCGGGCGCCGCCCTCGACGTGTTCGTGGAGGAACCCGCCAAGGACAACGCCCTCTTCGGCACTCCCGGCCTCGTCGCCACGCCCCACCTCGGCGCGTCGACCACCGAAGCCCAGGTCAATGTCGCCATCCAGGTCGCCGAACAAATGTCCGACTATCTGACGAAGGGCGGCGTCACCAACGCGCTCAACATGCCCTCCCTCTCCGCCGAAGAGGCCCCGAAACTCCGCCCCTATATGGAATTGGCGCAGGAACTCGGCTCCCTCGTCGGCCAGCTTGAAGGCAAGAACATCACCGGCGTGTCGATCGAGGTGGAAGGCGCCGCCGCGCAGCTCAATCAAAAGCCGATCACCGGCGCCGTCCTCGCCGGCCTCATGCGCGTCTATTCGCAGACGGTGAACATGGTGAACGCGCCCTTCCTCGCCAAAGAACGCGGCCTCGACGTCCGCGAAGTCCGCCACGACCGCGAAGGCGATTATCACACCCTCGTCCGCGTGACCGTGCAGACACCCGACGGCGATCGCTCCGTCGCGGGCACCCTGTTCGGCAACGCCGCCCCGCGCCTCGTCGAAATGTTCGGCATCAAGGTCGAGGCCGAACTCACCGGCGAGATGATCTACATCGTCAACGAAGACACACCCGGCTTCATCGGCCGCCTCGGCACATTGCTGGGCGAAGCGGGCATCAACATCGGCACCTTCAACCTCGGCCGCCGCGCCGCGAAGGGCGAAGCCTTGGCTTTGGTCTCGGTTGACGGCCATATCGGCGAACAGGTCGTCGCCGCGATCAAGGCCTTGCCCGGCGTCAAACGGGTAAAGCCCCTCCGCTTCTGACCCTCGTCATTGCGAGCGCAACGAAGCAAGCCAGCGGTTCAGAATCTGGCCGCAAGATGGATTGCTTCGCTTGCGCTCGCAATGACGGCCAATTGAAAATCGCCAACACAAGATCGCCCCCACCCCGCTAGCCCTGAGCTTGTCGAAGGGCGTGTGCAACCTACGATCCCCCCGGGCTCCAACATCAGCCTAGCGGGAAAAGGAAACCATCGAGTCCCCCCTCAAACCTCGCTAATCGGCGCGTCGATCAGGCAGCGCACCCCGTCGGGATCGAAATGCAGCGACACGTCCCCGCCAAGCTCGCTCGCCAGCGCGCGTTCGATCATGCGCGAACCGAACCCGCGCCCCTCCGGCTTCCGCACGACAGGGCCGCCCCGCTCCGTCCATTCAAAACACAAACGCGCCG
The DNA here is from genome assembly GCF_003012815.1 of Allosphingosinicella vermicomposti. Lineage (GTDB taxonomy): Bacteria > Pseudomonadota > Alphaproteobacteria > Sphingomonadales > Sphingomonadaceae > Allosphingosinicella > Allosphingosinicella vermicomposti. The sequence goes on from NZ_PXYJ01000004.1 coordinate 93,633, forward strand.
CGTCCCTGGACCAGACGATCGCAACCTGCCCCTGCTCGCCCGACAAGGCGCCATATTTCGCGGCATTGGTCGCAAGCTCGTGCAGGGCCATGGCGAAGGCGACCGTCGCCTGCGCGGGAAGCCGCACGTCCGGCCCCTCCACGGTCACGCGGTCATCATCGATCGCGCCGAAAGGAGTCATCGCGGCTGTGACGATCTCGCTCAGCATTGCGCTTTCCCAGCTCTGGCGGGTGAGCAGATCGTGCGCGGCGGCAAGCGCGGCGAGGCGCCCGTCAAAGGTCCGCCGCACCGCATCCGAAAGGTTCGCGGAGCGGAATGTCTGCTGCGCCGTCGCCTGGACGAGCGCCATCGTGTTCTTCACCCGGTGGTTGAGTTCACCGACTAGAAGTTCGCGGTGCCGCTCGGCTTTCTTGCGCGCGCTGATATCGGTGAAGCTTGCCGCCAGCCCGCCGCCATCCTTTGGCGACAGGCGGATTTCGATCGTCGTATCCGGACGTCGTTTCGGCTCGATCTCCACCGTGCGGGGCGCCCGGTCCTGCATCACGGCGGTCAGGACGGACGCCAATTCGCTGTCCCCCAATTCGGGAAAGGCTTCCCATAATTTGATGCCCAGCACATCGGCCCGGCGGAAGTCTAAAAACTGCTCGGCCGCCTTGTTGACCAAAGTTACCATCCAGGCCGTATCGACGGCGATGAAGCCGTCCGTAATGCTTTCCAGCACCGTGTTTAGCCGCCGCGCGATCAATGTGCGCTGCGTCACGTCCGTGCAGGCGCCGGTCATATAGGCCGCGTTGCCGTCGCGATCCAAATAGACCTTGCCGCGATCGTAGAGCCAGCGCGCGCTGCCGTCGGCCAGGACAACGCGATATTCCATGTCAAAATCCGCGCCCGTTTCGACGCAAAGTTTGCATCGGGTGATAAAGGCGTCGCGATCGTCGGGGTGAATACGCGCCGCACACGCTTCCAGCGTTTTGGGGCCGTGCCCCGGTTCGAAGCCAAAGAGCATGTCCAGTGTCGGATCGAAATCGAGCGCGCCGGTCAGGATGTCCCAGCGGAAGGTGCCAGCGCCTGAACCATCGAGCGCGGCGCGCAATCGCTCTTCACGGTCCCGCAAGGCTTCTTCGGTGCGCTTGGTTTCCGTGACGTCGTAGGTCACGCCGAAATGGCGGATGCGTCCGTCTTCGCCCGTCACCGCTTCCCCACGCCGGACGATCCAGCGCTGCTCGCCGGTTTCCGGCTGCGTCATGCGGTAGATCGATCGGCCAACGCCATAGTCGCCAGCCGCCTGCACTTCGGCCAGGTCGTCAGGGTTCAGCAGGGCCTCAGCCTCCGCGATGCTGATTTCCGATCTGGGCTTAAGCCCCCAGACCTTGCAGAATTCCTCCGATATCAGGACGCGGCCCTCTTCCGGCAGGATTTCAAATGTGCCGATTTCTCCGGCGCGCTGAGCAACTTCCAACCTTTTATGGGCGCTTTTCGCTTCGTCCGCGGCGCGCCGTTCAGCATCAATGTCCAAAATGGTGGCGATAGCGCCCTGGATAACTCCCTCGCTGTCATCGATACGAGTGGCAATGGCGCGTACCCAGGCACGCCGCCCGTCTCCGCGCGGATAGTGGAAGTCGAGCGAGGCCTGCCGTTCGCCCTGGAGCGCGCGCAGCAGCGGATAATCCTCCACCGCCACTTGGCTGCCGTCGCCATGATAACAGACCCAACTGCCGAAATCGGCGATGCTGTCGGTGGCAAATAAGGGATGTCCGAAAATCTCCTCAGCTCTCCGGTTGCCCCACAGGATCTTGCCCGACGCATCGGCATAAGCGAGGCCCACGGGCAGCGCATCGAGCACGGCTAGCACGTCACCCTGTGGTGGAAAGCTTTTCAGGGCCGATGCGAGGTCGGACAGGTTCGTGATCTCGTTCACGCTCCGATCTCCCGTCCGCGTGCAGGGCCGCCATCATTCATCATTCCGGCTCCCTTCATGCAGGCGGATCGCGACCCGACGGCCTACCCTTCCATTGTCCTAACCTAGTTTCGGACCCGTGCCACTGATTTCGCTCAAGGTTTGTCAAAGCGGATCAAGTCTTGCGCGGGCGCTTTCGCGCACCCATTTCGGGCCTTCCGCGTTCGGCCCTAAATGCCGCGCCCTTGCATCACAAGAACAAATCTGGAACAGCGACATTCATGCTGACACATATTTCGGTGCGCGGCGCGCGCGAGCACAATCTTAAGGGCGTGGACGTCGATATTCCGCGCGACAAACTCGTTGTTATCACCGGCCTTTCGGGTTCGGGCAAATCCAGCCTCGCCTTCGACACCATCTATGCCGAAGGGCAGCGCCGCTATGTGGAATCGCTCTCCGCCTATGCGCGCCAGTTCCTGGAGCTGATGCAGAAGCCGGACGTCGATCATATCGAGGGCCTGTCGCCCGCAATCTCGATCGAACAGAAGACGACGAGCCGCAACCCGCGCTCCACGGTCGCCACCGTCACAGAAATCTACGATTATATGCGCCTGCTCTGGGCGCGTGTCGGCGTGCCCTACAGCCCCGCCACTGGCCTTCCCATCGCCGCGCAGACGGTCAGCCAGATGGTCGACCGCGTCATGGCCCTCCCCGAAGGCATGCGCCTCTACCTCCTCGCCCCCGTCGTGCGCGGCCGCAAGGGCGAGTATAAAAAGGAAATGGCCGAATGGCAGAAAGCGGGCTTCACCCGCGTGCGCATCGACGGCCAGTTCTACGACATCGAAGACGCCCCGGCCCTCGACAAGAAATATAAGCACGACATCGAAGTCGTCGTGGACCGCCTCGTCGTCCGCGAAGGCATCGAAACGCGGCTTGCAGACAGTCTCGAAACCGCCCTCAAACTAGCGGACGGATTGGTCTATCTGGACCCCGCCGATGCCCCTAACCCCCTCTCCCCTTCAGGGGAGAGGGATGGGGAGAGGGGGAGTCCGAGCGAGATGGACGGGGCCGGAGAAGCGCCCACTTCGGCCCCTCTCCCAACCCTCTCCCCTGAAGGGGAGAGGGCGAATATCGGCGTCGCCGCCGCCCTCACCGCCGCGTCGGACCGCAACGTCCTCGCTACCCACGCCCCCCCGGGCCGCATCACCTTCTCCGAAAAGTTCGCCTGCCCCGTCTCCGGCTTCACCATCGCCGAGATCGAGCCGCGCCTTTTCTCGTTCAACGCGCCCCAGGGCGCCTGCCCCGCCTGCGACGGCCTTGGCGAAAAACTCCTCTTCGACCCCGAACTGGTCGTCCCCAACGAAGCGCTGTCGATCAAGAAGGGCGCCGTCGTCCCCTGGGCCAAATCGAACCCGCCCAGCCCCTATTACATGCAGGTCCTCGGCTCCCTCGCCCGCGAATATGGCTTCAGCCTCGAAACGCCGTGGCAAGATCTTCCGCAAGACGTCCGCGACGTCATCCTCTTCGGCACGAAGGGCAAGGCCGTTACCTTGACCTTCATCGATGGCCGCAAAAGCTATGACGTCGTGAAGCCCTTCGAAGGGGTCATCGGCAATTTGAACCGCCGCATGATGCAGACCGAAAGCGCCTGGATGCGCGAGGAGCTGTCAAAATATCAATCCTCCGCCCCCTGCGAGGTGTGCGACGGCGCCCGCCTCCGTCCCGAGGCGCTCAGCGTCAAGATCGCGGGCGAGGATATCAGCGTCTCCACCCGCCGCTCCGTGGTCCGCGCGCTGGAATGGTTCGCCACCCTTGAGGACAAGCTCAACCCTCAGCAGCGCGAAATCGCCCGCGCCATCCTCAAGGAAATCAACGAGCGCCTCGGCTTCTTGAACAATGTCGGCCTCGATTACCTGAACCTCGACCGCACGTCCGGCACATTGTCGGGCGGCGAGAGCCAGCGCATCCGCCTGGCCTCCCAGATCGGCTCGGGCCTCTCCGGCGTCCTCTACGTCCTCGACGAGCCCTCGATCGGCCTGCACCAGCGCGACAACGACCGCCTGCTCGTGACCCTCAAACGCCTCCGCGACCTCGGCAACACCGTCCTCGTCGTCGAGCATGACGAGGATGCGATCAAGACCGCCGACTATGTCATCGACATGGGCCCCGGCGCGGGCGTCCATGGCGGCGCGGTCGTCGCGGCAGGCTCCCTCGACGAAGTCCTCGCCAACGAAAACAGCCTCACCGCCGATTACCTCACCGGCCGCCGCGCCGTCGCGGTCCCCGCCACCCGCCGCAAGGGCAATGGCAAGAAGCTCACCGTCCACGGCGCCAAGGCGAATAACCTCAAGGACGTGACCGCCAGCATCCCGCTCGGCACCTTCACCTGCATCACCGGCGTCTCGGGATCGGGCAAGTCGAGCTTCACCATCGACACGCTCTATTCCGCCGCCGCGCGGCACCTCAACGGCGCGCGCGTCCAGGCGGGCAAGCACGACAAACTGTCCGGCCTTCAATATCTCGACAAGGTGATCGATATCGATCAATCGCCGATCGGCCGCACGCCGCGCTCCAATCCGGCCACTTATACCGGCGCCTTCACCAACATCCGCGATTGGTTCGCCGGCCTCCCCGAAGCGCAGGCGCGCGGCTACAAGCCCGGCCGCTTCTCCTTCAACGTGAAGGGCGGCCGCTGCGAAGCCTGCACCGGCGACGGCCTCATCAAGATCGAAATGCACTTCCTCCCCGACGTCTACGTCACCTGCGACGTTTGCCATGGGGCACGCTACAATCGCGAGACGTTGGAGGTGAAGTTCAAGGGGAAGAGCATCGCCGACGTGCTCGACATGACGGTCGAGGATGCGGTGGAATTCTTCAAGGCCGTCCCGCCGATCCGCGACAAGATGGCGATGCTGGCCGAAGTCGGCCTCGGCTACGTCAAGGTCGGCCAGCAGGCGACGACCCTGTCGGGCGGCGAGGCGCAGCGCGTGAAGCTCGCCAAGGAACTCAGCCGCCGCGCCACCGGCCAGACGCTCTACATTTTGGACGAGCCCACCACCGGCCTCCATTTCGAAGACGTCCGCAAACTCCTCGAAGTCCTCCACGCCCTCGTCGAACAGGGCAACACGGTGGTCGTGATCGAACATAATCTAGAGGTCATCAAGACCGCGGACTGGATCATCGATCTCGGCCCCGAAGGCGGCGACAAAGGCGGCGAGATCGTCGCGGAGGGCGTTCCGGAAGATGTGGTGAAGGAACCCCGCTCCTACACCGGCGCCTACCTGAAACCCCTTCTCGACGGACCACGCGCGGAGCCCGCAGGCCCACCAGCCAAGAAAAAGCGCGGGTCCGCCGCACGTCAACGAGAGGCCGCTGAATAACAGACGGTTGAATAGCTAGCGAATTCCTCGGGGAATCGTCGGCTCGGTCCAATAATGAATGAAGCGTGATAAGATGTCTTGTTCGACCGCTTGACGCAGTTCCGCATGTCGTACGTCGGTTAACTTTGCTCGTAGCTCCGCGCCAGCAGAGGCGATCAAACGCAAGTGCTTCAAGTCCGCCTCTGCTTTGCTTGATTGAAAAGACCCCCCGGTCAGCAAGGCAATAAGGTCGTCGAATGCGGCCGTGAGCTGCTCTAATTCGGCATCCAAGCCGGAACTTGCGTTCTTGATTAAGGGGGATAGGGCAAACCGAAGTTCTCGATCAGCAAGCCATAGCTTTGCTTCAATTGCCGGAGTTCGAGCTACTGCAGGAAGAGGAAAATACTCAGCAGCGGCCTTAACGGCAGTATCTATAGTGGCGCGCACGGCTTCGAACGAAGCAGTGATATACTCTCGGCGCGCGCGAAACTTATCGGCCCGGATGTTTATTGCAATAGAGAGAACAGACGCAATAAAAGCGGGAGTAATTAGCGTCCAGATTATTCCCATTTAGTGCTGTCGCTTTGAAGCTGCCTCTTCAGCATATCGCCAGCCTAGCCTCACATAGGTCTCTAGTTCCGCTTCAGTTGTGACGATTTCCATTCGCTCTTTCAAATCCCCTACTCCCCAACCTTGGCGTACTAGACCACCCATCACCTCCTCCCAGAAAGAAGATGGCAAGCCCTCTACGCCGTCTAAAATCAATGTGAGGTGTGCATGTTGGTTCAAGGCAGGGATCAGCACGTTATCTCTAAAAACCTGTCCAGATTCCGGACCGTCATCGACATAGCGGCCAAAAGGTGTCTCGCTGAAATCTACTATCCGGATTTCATACGACTCAGCTTCCAACGCTGACCTCCCATTGGACAAGGGTACCGCAGAATGGAGCATTGAAGTTGCGCCTCGATATTAATCCGCCCGGACGGTAAGTAACCTCACCGCCACCGCTCATGATCCTAAGAAACCCTGAACCTGTTGATTCGATCCAGTTGGCCATTTCCGCTAAGCCTTTTCCTCTACCAGCTTGGCCCGTCGAAGTTCGACCATATTCCATAGCAGCGGCAATCAAGCCAGACGGACTGCCTTCGGGGTCTAGGCTTCGCAAAATCCTTGGCCAATGTGTCTGTTTTGGCAGGGTCGCCGGTATACCAGCGCCCTGATCATATAGCTGGACACCAACCGTGTTACTAGAGGGGCTCCAAAATCCTGACGCCCACCATTGCCGTGAAGTGCGATAAGGCCAAGTCCGGAACCATGTTGGATATGCGTGAGAAACGTTTGCAAGCGCCTCCGCAATCGCGGCATATACGGCAGGGCGGGGACCAACAGAATGACCTGCAAGTGCTTGCAGATTGGCTATCAGAGCTTTGGCATCTCGCCCGTGGGAAGTTCGTCCGAAGGTAAATTTTAGAGTGGATCGTTGAGCGTCTTGAGATGGTCTTGTTGCGATAGTGCCAGGATCAAGGCTGAGAAGCTCAAAGAGCCCTGCCTCAAGAAAGTAGTCCCGGACGTTCTCCGCCCAGAGATGATCCTCTATCCTCGCAGGCTTGCCTCGAGTCTGCGCAAAACGGTGGGTCTCCGCTGCCAGGACGAGACCTGCTCCTGGACCAATTTTCTCGATCTCTGCAAATTCTGCATAAGCCCTTCGACGAATCCCGTCATCGCACAATTGCTTCCCTCGCTGCGAGAAGTAGCGCCGGAAGTCTAATATGAAGGCAAAAGTTTCCTCATAATTTTCTGAAAACGAGAACACTTTAGGGGGCAGGAACGAAAATGTACCTGGGTGCCTCTCATGCTCAATTCGAGTCTCTGGTAGTTTCGCTCTTAAACCTTGAAACTGAGCTTTTGCCTCCGCTGTGTGTCCAGCGTTGTAAGCAGCAGAGGGACGCCTCAAACGCTTGCGCATCCTCTTCGCGTTAATCTTAATGATCCGGATTTTCTGGACTTGTGCCAGCTTCTTCATTCGCCCCGTGCTCCCCTTGAGACCTGAGGACAAGGCTAGCTTGATCTGAAAGCTAAGTATAGGCCAACGCCGCCAAGGGGAACTTCCTCGCGAGGGGTAATAGCCGAACATATAAGTGGCATGACACCGGAAATCCTACATTGAAACAGAAAAGAACATATAGAGAACGATCATTTTGCTGAGTGTAGTGTTCGCGCACGCACTGCCCGGGAGGCGTGCCATGCGCGCCGCCTTGATCGAAGTACCACTTCGATCAAAACCATTTTCCTACACCTAACCAAATGAGATAAATGGTGCGGTCATGACGAACCATGACCGCACCGGGGACGAGCCCCGCTTCACCGCCCTCTCCATCGTCGAGGGTTCCGATCACATCCCGCCCGTGCCGCTGGAGCCGCTCATCGCCTCCACCCTCGACAGCGCGGAAACCGAAACGCGCACCCTCAGACGCGACGGCTGGACGCCGGAGCGCAAGCGGCTGTTTCAGGAAACGCTCGCGCAATGCGGCACGGTGTCGAAAGCGTGCCGCGTCGTGGGGATGAGCGCGCAGGCCGCCTACGCGCTCCGCAACCGCGATCCCCTGTTCGGCGCGGGCTGGGACACCGCCCTTCTCCTCGCCCGTCAGCATCTCGCCGACGACATCATGGAACGCTCGCTCGGCGGCGTGATCGAACGGATTTACAAGAATGGCGAGGTGGTGGCGGAGCGGCACCGTTACGACAACCGCCTCTCCATTGCGATGCTGAACCGGCTCGATGCCCGCGCCGACCGCGCCGAGCGGCTCGGGGCCGGCCAGCACGCGCTCGCCGCGCGCTGGGCCGACTATCTCGACGCGCTTGGCGCGGACCGGCGGGCGGACGCCCTCGCCCTCATCAACCCAGAGCCCGAAATTGATGCCGCGAAAAGTTCGCCACAGCATCAATTTCATCAACTTTCCCTCGAAGGCGAAGAGGCAGGCGAGGATGAGGATGGGGAGGATATGACGGCTCAAGGCGGCGATCATGACGGCCATATCGTGTGGGAAGAAGATGGCGCGTGGTGGACCGATTATCCGCCGCCGCCCGGCTTCGACGGCGTTGAATATTGGGATTATGGCCACCCCCAATATTCCCGCGCGCTGACGGCGGCCGAAGAAGCGGCGATGGCGGCGCGCAATGGCGGGGACGGCGCCGAAACCCCGGAAATCGCCCGCCGCCGCGCCGAACGCGCGCGCGACCTCTTCTTCGGCCTGTGCGAAGGCGCGGACGCGGAACGGCCGGAGGATGAAGACGAGGAAGAGGCGGAGGATCGGCAGGAAGGATTTGACACACCCCCGCCCGCGCCTCCATCGGACACGGCCATGAACATCCGCAACTACACGCCCGCCGACGCCCCAGCGCTCGCCGCCCTCTACGCCCGCTCGGTCCGCCATTTCGGCCCGCGTGGCTATTCAGCCGAACAAGTGGAAGTCTGGGCCGCCACCGCCTGCCCCGAAAAGACGGCGGCACGCTGCGCGGATGGCCGCACCGTGCTGATCGCGGAGGATGCGGACGGCACGATCCTTGGCTTTGGCGATATGGAGGCGGACGGGCATTTGGACTTCCTCTACACCGCGCCCGAAGGCGAAGGGCGCGGCGTCGGCTCCGCCCTCTATGCCGCGCTGGAGGACGCCGCCCGCGCAAGCGAATGTGCGCGCATCTTCGTGGAGGCAAGCGAACTCGCCCGCCCCCTCTTCGAACGGCGCGGCTACACCCTCGTCCACCGCAACGATTTCGAAGTCGCGGGCGTCGCCATCCACAATTACAGCATGGAAAAAGCGCTGACCTGATCCCGACCCGTCAGCCTGACGGCAAGAGCGCTCTATCCTGCTTGCGCCAAATGCGTTTTCGGGCCTCGCGCCCGCCTTCGTCGCACGATCTGGATGTTCGTCGCTCGGTGCCTAGTGGTTTGGCGAGGGCTGCAATATGACGTTCGAAAGGGGTTTTCGCATGCTCAAATCCGGCCGTCATCTGCCCGCCTTGTTGGCGATCCTTTCCTTCGCTACTCCGATGCCTATGCCGGCCATGGCGGAGTCAATGAAAGGCACCGGAATTCCGCATTGCCCTCCGCCCCCCACTCAAAAGGTCGCGACGCTGACCTTCACCATCCTTGTCACCGGCGAGCATAAGACGTCGCAGGGTGATAAAGGCTCGGCATCCATGCATCGCGAGCGGACGCTGAATGGTGTCGTCCGCATGGTCTATAAAGGCGATCGCGATAGCGATCCTTTCGACCCTCGCTCATTGAAGGGCACCGTTACGGAAACCGAAGGCACGCCAGACCAGTGGGGTCCGGGCACGAAAAGTCCGCCTGTAAGCCCGATTGGAGGCGGAACTGCGAACGGCGGTGTCGGAGCGGAAAATATCTTACGGCAGGTCAAGGAATGCCAGAAATTGCCTGGCGACGCGGTTCTCGCCTGCCAGATGGCCGTGGTTCAATCCATCGCCAACGCCAAGAAAGAATGCGAACGCAAGGGTGGCAAGCCCCGCGAAGATGGCACTTGCGGCGGCGGTGGCGGCAATGGTCAAGCCCAAATTCCGGAATCTCCCTTTGTGCCGGGCCAGTGCATTCCGGGCAAGAAAGGCGTGAAATCCGGACCATTCGAGGAATGGGAGGGCACTGACTGCACGATCAGAGCGACGATTGCGGATCGTGGCGAGCTAATGGCGCCGAAGGACGGCTCCCCGACCCTGGTTTCTGTGAACAAGATTGAATATGGTGCGGGTGGCACCGGGCCCGGTGTTGTTGGATGCAAAGCGGCAATTGTCATTTCGAAAATGACCAACACGGCAAGCTTGGTGCTGGACCATGGCGGTGTGTCGATCATGGTCACGGATGTTACCGGTGGCCACGCCGGCCGGATCACCGATTATGGCGATGGCGATAAGATGAAGCAGACGTTCGCGGCGCTGAAATCCACAGGTGCGGTGTTCAATACGGGCAGCCGCGTGCCGATCAGCTGGTCGGCAGTCAAATGGGGTCAAGGGGTGATTGCCCACGGGATCATCCTCCCGAATATGCCGAGGAATGGCGGCAGCACGACCACCTTCACCGGCAGCTGGACACATGAAGGCTCCAACCCGCCGGGGGCAGACGACTATAACTATTCCGAAGGACCAACGCGTCCGGGTATAAGGACCCTTGCGGCAACCAGCACCACCAGAATTCGGTGGAAGTTCGATGCCGATCCCAATCCTCACGTCATTAAATAGCTGCCATCGCGACGCCCTGAGGCGGGCATGTTCGCGAGCCCAAGGCAAATACCCGCATCGTCGCCGCTCGAGGCGAAGGGCGTCGCGTTTGGACATTATCCGGACATCGGTATGCTTCAGGGCAATGTTCACGTCGCGGAGGGTGCGAAACTCGTCTGGCTGAAGGATCCGGACGGCGACAGCCTTCACATCAATTCGATGTGAGCGATGGCGGCGCGGTGACCGCCACATATGGCGCGGTCGCGGTTTCGGGCTGGGCGGGCGCCGGAACCCGGTTGGGCGAAGCGGGCAGTGTCTTGAGGTAGGCCGCGATGGCCTGGGCGTCGGCATCGCTCAGGTTGCGATAGGCCTTCCACGGCATGACCGGCGCCAGCTGCCGCCCATCGGGGCGCATGCCGGTGCGAAGTGCGGTGACGATCTCCGCCTCGCTCCACCGCCCGATCCCGGCGTCGGGGTGCGGCGTCAGGTTGGGGGGCCAGAATATGCCGAGGTTCGGCAGGGAAAAGCCGACGGGGCTCCCTTGCAGGAACCCGTTTTCGGGCTTGGGGGAAAAGGCGCCTTTGTTGTGACAACCAACGCAATCCATGATCGCGACAAGATAGCGTCCCCGCTCGACAGGGCCGTCCGCCGCCTGCGCCGCGGCGCTGCCCCGGCCATCGTTCCCGCACGCCGTGAGCGCCAGAAGGGCCAAAGCCGATGCCGCCAATCCCCGTCCCATCCTTATCCTCCTGTTCGCCAGGGGCTTCTTAGCGCCTTTAGAGGGCACGCATGTTGCGATGGCGCAGGATCAGAGCGGCGGTTCGACCACCACTTCGCTTGTCAGCGAATTTGCGATGAAGCAGATATCGTGGGCCTTGTGATGCATCCGCTCCAACGTGCCGCTGTCCGGCACGGCGCCTTCGAAGGAGATGTCGGGGCGGAGCACGATACGGGTAATCGCGATGCGCCCCTTCTCATTTTTGCCGAGCGTCCCCTCCGCCTCATCCCGATAGCGGGTGATCATGAAACCCGCCTCCCGGGCAACGTGCAGGAAGGACAGCATGTGGCAGGCAGCTGCGGCGGATACCAAGGCTTCTTCCGGGTCGACACCGGTGGGGTCGGACCACGGCAAAGGCACGACCGAGGGCGAGGACGATCCCGTCAGCGTGGTGCCGCCGTCAAAGCGCAAACTGTGCGCCCGGCTATATCGTCCATCGGCGAAGCTGCCCTCGCCCAGCTCCCATTCGACGATCGCGTTGTGCTTGCCCATCATTCACCCTTCACCAATCCATGCTGGGACTAGAGATGAAATGTCCCTTCGATTACCGTCACGCAGCGTCCGCCCAGGATCACCCTGTCACCCGCCAGGCGGCATGTCAGGTGCCCGCCCCGGGCGCTGGCCTGATAGGCGGTGAAGCTGTCGCGGCCCAGACGTTCGGCCCAATAAGGCACCATCACGGCATGGGCAGAGCCGGTCACCGGATCCTCGTTGATGCCCGCGCCCGGCGCAAAGACGCGGCTGATAATGTCCGTGTCCTTGCCGGGAGCGGTGACGATGGTGAGGACGTCGCCCTGCCGCGCCATGGCCTGGAAATCGGGCTTCAGCGCCAAAACTTCATCCGCCGTCTCGACGACGACAAGGCCATAGCGATGGGGATGCCACAATGTCTGGGCGGCCCTGCACCCCAATGCATCGACAATGATCGGCAGCGGCTTGGGCTCCGGCTTCCAGGCGGGAAGGCTCAGCGCATAACCTTCGCCTTGCCGTTCGACGGAAAGGTCTCCCGCCTTGCGCGTGCGGAAACGAACGCGCTCCCCCTCGATCAGCACATGCCCGCTCGCCAGCGTGGCATGGCCGCACAGCGCCACTTCCGTCGTCGGCGTGAACCAGCGCAGCTCATAATCGGCGTCGCCCTCCACCGGGACCGTGAAGGCCGTTTCGCTGAGATTATTTTCGTTGGCGATCTTTTGAAGCACATCATCCGGCAGCCACTCTTCAAGCGGCATGACCGCGGCCGGATTGCCTGTGAAGGGCCGGTCGGCAAAGGCATCGACCTGAATGATTGGGAGGCGGGTCATGTTCGGGCTCCTTTGGCGAGAGGGCTTTCGTCCATTTCTTTTAAGGGATTGCCGGGATGATCGACCTGTCCTTCGGGGTCGAGATGGATGAGGATTTCCACGCCCGGAAACTCCCGGGCGAGTTTGGATTCCACTTCATCCATCACGTCATGGGCCTGCGCGACGGTCATGGCGGGATCGACCCAGACGTGAAACTGGACGAAATCCTGCGTGCCGCTCGATCGCGTCCGGAGATCGTGAATACCCTTCAGTTCCGGATGGCGGGCCGCGACGTCGAGGAAGCGGCGGCGCTTCTCCTCCGGCCATTCCTTGTCCATCAGCTGGTCGACGGCGTAGGTGGAGGCATTCCACGCTCCCCACAACAGCCAGAGGGCGATGAGTATGCCGAACACCGGATCGGCACCCTTCAGCCCCAAATACTGGTCCAGAACCAACGCCGCGATCACGCCGCTGTTGAGCAGGAGATCGGATTGATAATGGACATTGTCCGCCTGAATCGCGATCGATCCGGTTCGGCGGATCACCATGCGTTGATAGGAAAGGAGGCCGAGCGTCGCGGCGATGGCCGCGAGCGACACGGCGATACCTTGTTCAGCCGCCGCCGTTTCGCTTCCCGCGATCCACTGCTGCACGGCGCGCCATCCGATGCCGACGGCCGACAGGGTGATAAGCGAAACCTGAAACAGGGCCGCCAGCGCCTCCGCTTTGCCATGGCCGAAGCGGTGATCGGCATCCGCGGGCTGGGCCGCAAGCCGCACGCCATAGAGCGTAACGAGCGAGGCAATGAGATCGAGTGCGGTATCGGCGAGCGAGCCGAGCATCGCCACCGATCCGGTAGCCCAGGCCGCATAGGTTTTAAGGCACAGAAGAAAGAGCGCCGTCCCTACGCTGGCAAGCGCGGCGGTGATGGCGCTGTGGCGGCTCATGGGTAGAGCAGGCCTTCCGTCCACCCCTCTTCGCCCCTCACGAACAGGCGCCGTTCGTGGAGGCGGTGCGCACGGTCGAGCCAGAATTCGATCCGCTCCGGCAGCACCCGAAAACCCGACCAGCGCGGCGGACGCGGTACATCGCCGCCTTCGAAACGGATGCGCATATCTTCATAGCGTGCCTGGAACGTCTCGCGCGCATCGAGGGGGCGGGACTGATCCGAGGCCCAGGCGCCAAGCTGCGAATCCCGGCTGCGGGTCGCAAAATAGGCGTCGGCCTCTTCCGCGCTCACCGACTCCACCGGCCCTTCGATACGAACCTGGCGGCGCAGGCTTTTCCAGTGAAAAAGCAAGGCGGCGCGGGCATTCGCCGTGTCAAGTTCCCCACCCTTCCGGCTGTCGAGATTGGTGTAGAAAACGAAGCCGCCCGCATCATGACCCTTTAGCAGCACCATGCGCACCGAAGGCTGCCCGTCCGCGCCGACGGTTGCGAGCGCCATCGCATTGGGATCGTTGGGTTCGGCATCCGCCGCCTCGGCGAGCCATTGATCGAACAGAAAATGGGGGTCCGTCGTCATGCCAGCCTCCTGCCCGTCGATGTCATGAAGCACAAGCACGATCGGACTTCGTCGCCATTCTTCGAAACATCGTCATCCCGGCGAAGGCCGGGATTTCTTGACGGAAAGGCGCCTCTTCCGGGCTGAGATCCCGGCTTCCGCCGGGATGACGGGCGGGTTTCAGGCTTGCAAGCCCATGGGCTGACGCCCATCTGCAACTGTGTTACGTGACGGCAACACCGGATTTGAACCGGGCAGGATATTGGAGTGTTAAGGGCGGATGGCCGATCTTTATTCACAGCTTGGCGTGGCGCGGGGCGCGAGCGAAGCGGACATCAAGAAGGCGTATCGCAAGCTCGCCAAGGAACTTCATCCCGACCGCAATCAGGACAATCCCAAGGCCGCCGAGCGCTTTTCCAAGGTGACCGGCGCCTATGATATCCTGTCCGACAAGGACAAACGCGCGCAATATGATCGCGGCGAGATTGACGAGGACGGCAACCCCAAGATGCCTTTTGGCTTTGGCCACGGCGGCGCGGGCGCCGGACCCGGCGGCTTTGGCGGAGGATTTCGCGGCCAGCGCGGCGGCTTCGACATGGGCGGCGAAGGCGCGGACATTTCCGACCTGTTCGAGGGGCTGTTCGGCGGCGCGGCCCGGCGGGGTGGCGGCGGATTCGGCGGCTTCGGACGGCAGGCCCCGCCCCCGCAAAAGGGCGCCGACATGGCCTATCGCCTTGCCGTTCCGCTTGAGGATGCGGCAGCACTGAAGGAGCAGCGCGTCACCCTGTCTGGCGGCAAGACCATCGCGATCAAGCTACCCAAGGGCGTCGAGGAAGGCACCAAAATCCGCCTTGCCGGGCAAGGCCATCCCGGGCCCGCAGGTCCGGGTGACGCCATTGTTACCATCGCCATCCAGCCGCACCGTTTCTTCCGCCGCGATGGCGATGCGGTTCGGCTCGACCTCCCCGTTTCGCTCGATGAAGCGGTGCTCGGCGGCAAAGTGCGCGTGCCGACCGTCGATGGGCCGGTGATGATGAACATCCCCAAGGGATCGACGTCCGGCACGGTACTCCGCCTGAAGGGCAAGGGCTTTCACGGCAAGAGCGGCGAACGCGGCGATCAGCTCGTCACCCTGATGGTCGATCTACCCAAGGACGATGCGGATCTTGCGGCCTTTATCGAAAGCTGGGCGGGCAAAGGAAGAAACCCGCGGGCGGCTCTGGGCGTCTAACCGGTCAGGCTCGAAGCGAGAGGCTGGTTGCAGATGATGAATGATAAGGGGGTTCTGGCCGATGGATGAAGTCTCCCCCCAATCGCCGGAGGAGCGGCGCAAGCGGATGATGCGGGCCCGGGCGATGTTCGGCCGGGAAATCGAAAAGGTCAAACCGGGCACCTACCCCTTCGAAGTGATGAAGCGGGTCGCGGTTGGCGTCTATTCGGATGGCTTCATCCACGCAGGGAATCTCGCTTATCTCGCGCTCCTCACCCTTTTCCCCTTCGTGATCGTGGCGGCCGCCGTCGCCCGCGTTTTCGGGCAGACGGCGGAAGGGATGAACGCGGTTGTCGGCGTTCTCCAGACGATGCCGCCCAACGTCGCCGAAGTGCTGGCCAAGCCGATTTCCGACGTCATCCATGCGCGGTCCGGCAACCTGCTCTGGCTAGGCGCGATCGTCGGCTTGTGGACCACGGGAAGCTTTATCGAAACCATCCGCGACATCATCCGCCGCGCTTATGGCGTCCATTTCAGCCGCCCGTTCTGGGAATATCGGCTCTGGTCGATCGGGATCATCATCGGATCGGTGGTGCTTGCGATGGTGGCGTTCAGCCTTTCCATCCTGCTCACCACCATTCAGGAATTCGTCGTCGAATATTTCCCCGGCGGCAGCGACCTCGCCTTCATCTTCCAGCTGGTGCGCTTCGCCCCCGCGCTGATCCTGTTTGGATCGCTCTACCTCCTGTTCCTGTCGCTCACCCCCAAGCGCTACCGCAAAAAGGGGTGCAGGAAGTGGCCAGGGCCGCTGTTCGTCACGATTTGGTGGCTCGCGACGACGGCGCTTCTTCCCCGCGTCCTGTCGCTTCTCGGCGGGTACGACCTGACTTATGGCAGCCTCGCGGGCGTGATCATTGCTTTGCTTTTCTTCTTCATCATCGGGCTTGGCGTGGTGATCGGGGCCGAACTCAACGCGGCACTAGCGGAAACACCCGAAGAGGAACTAAAGGAGGGCGAGAAAGCATTTTATAACAGGGAAAGCATATGAACGGATTGATGGCCGGCAAGCGGGGCCTCATCATGGGGCTGGCCAACAACATGTCGCTCGCCTGGGGCATCGCCAAGGCGCTGGCCGACCAGGGCGCGGAGCTCGCTTTCAGCTATCAGGGCGATGCCCTGCTGAAGCGCGTCGGGCCGCTCGCGGAAAGCCTTGGCTCCGATTTCCTGATCGATTGCGATGTATCGGACATGGCTGCGCTCGACGCGGCGTTCGACAAGTTGAAAGAACGCTGGGACACGATCGACTTCGTCGTCCACGCCATCGGCTTTTCCGACAAGAACGAATTGCGCGGCCTCTATGTCGATACCAGCCTCGACAACTTCCTGATGACGATGAACATCTCAGCCTACAGCTTTGTCGCGGTGGCAAAGCGCGCGCGGGCGATGATGCCGAACGGCGGATCGCTGCTCACGCTGACTTATTACGGCGCCGAGAAAGTCGTACCGCATTATAACGTCATGGGCGTCGCCAAGGCCGCGCTTGAAACCAGCACCAAATATCTCGCCATGGATCTGGGGCCGGAAAATATCCGCGTGAACGCCATTTCGGCGGGCCCGATCAAGACACTGGCGGCGAGCGGCATCGGCGACTTCCGCTACATTTTGAAGTGGAACGAGCTGAATTCGCCGCTGCGTCGCAATGTGACGATCGACGAAGTGGGCGGCGCGGGGCTTTACCTCCTTTCCGATCTCGCATCAGGCGTCACCGGCGAAATCCACCATGTCGACGCGGGCTATAACGTCATCGGCATGAAGGCCGAAGACGCGCCGGATATTGCGCTGGCGTAAGAGCGAGGCTTCGCTCGTCCCGCGCGTGTCGAGGGGCGCATGTGAGATGATCGTGCCAGCGGCTCTCGACTTCGCTCGGGACGAACGGGAGTGTGGATGATGTCCTTAAACAGCTTCGGCCATCTCTTTCGCGTCACCACATGGGGGGAGAGCCACGGCCCGGCTATCGGCGCGGTGGTTGATGGCTGTCCGCCGGGGATCATGCTCAGCGACAAGGACATTCAGCCCTTCCTCGACCAGCGGCGCCCGGGGCAATCCCGCTTCACCACGCAGCGGCAGGAACCGGATCAGGTCCGCATCCTCTCCGGTACTTATGAAGGCCGCACCACTGGCACGCCAATCAGCCTCATCATCGACAATGTCGACGCGCGATCCAGGGATTATGATCCGACCGCGCCCTATCGCCCCGGCCACGCCGATTACAGCTATGACGCAAAATACGGACTCCGCGATCCGCGCGGCGGCGGGCGGAGTTCGGCGCGCGAAACCGCGATGCGTGTCGCGGCGGGGGCGATTGCCCGGCTGGTCATTCCCGAGGTATCGATCCGTGCCTATGTGATCGAGCTGGGCGGTGACGCGATCGACCGCGACGCATTTGATCTAGGCGAGATTGGCCGCAACCCGTTTTTCTGTCCTGATGCGTCCGCCGCCGCACGCTGGGAGCAAATGGTCGACGAAGCACGCAAAGCAGGCTCTTCGCTCGGCGCCGTCGTCGAATGCGTTGCGACGGGCGCTCCGGCGGGATGGGGCGCACCCATTTATGCCAAGCTCGACGCGGAGCTTGCCGCCGCGATGATGGGTATCAATGCGGTGAAGGGCGTGGAAATCGGCGAGGGCTTCGCCGCCGCGCGTCTGCGGGGTGAGGAGAATGCCGACGCGATGCAGCCAGGCCACGATGGCAGGCCAGAATTCCTCAGCAACCATAATGGTGGAGTCGCGGGCGGCATATCGACAGGCCAGCCCATCGTCGTGCGGGCGGCGTTCAAGCCGACCTCATCGATCCGCATCCCGGTGCCCACGGTCGATCGCGAGGGTCAGGCGACGACGGTTCAAACGTTGGGCCGTCATGACCCTTGTGTGGGCTTGCGCGGCGCGCCAGTCATGGAAGCGATGATGGCCCTTGTTCTTGCCGATCAGAAACTGCTCAACCGGGGGCAGTGCGGATGATGCCCCAGATTATGATCGAGCAATCGCGCCGCCTTGCCGGACTTTACGACAGCCGCGCGCTCGCACTCGCCATTCACCATGCTGCGGTCGACATTATCGAAACCACGCTGGAAAGCTGCAAGACGCGTATCGTGACGCTGGACGAAACGGTGATCGGCGCCGGCGATCCTGAAAACGCGATGTTGCATATCGACTTTCGCGGTCTTTCGGGACGCACGCCGGATCAGAAGGCCGCGCTCGGGCGGGCGATCCTAGCGCTCGCCGGGGACGCTCTTCCGCGTAGCCTCAGCGGCGTGCAGTTGACCGTCGAAATTCGCGACCTCGACCGCGAAAATTATCACAAGAAGGAATATCGGTGACGATGGCCCGGCGCATCGTCGTCCGCGGCAAGGTGCAGGGCGTTTTCTATCGCGCCTGGACGATGGAGACCGCGCAAAGTCTCGGCATAACGGGGTGGGTGCGCAATCGCGACGATGGCACGGTTGAGCTGCTGGCTATGGGCAATGCTGATGCCGTCAACGAACTGATTCACCACCTGCATGAGGGGCCGCCCGCCGCGCGGGTCGACTCTGTCGAGGTCGAAGAAGCGACAGCTGAGCCGCTCGACCACTTCGAAAAGCGGCCAACACTTTAGCCCCCGAGCAACGCTTAAACCCGCTAGCCCTGAGCCTGTCAAGGGGGCGTGTAAATCGTGCGGTGCACACGCCCTTCGACAAGCTCAGGGCTAGCGGTGGTGGCTTGCGCAGTTAGGGTTAACCCGCTTTTCGCGCGATCAGTGTGCCCTTCGTTCCACCCTTCCACAGCCGGAAAGAGAAATCGGGGCGGAGCTTCTTCCAGCGCGACGCGACGACCCGCTCGCCGGGGCGGGCGGCATCGTCGAGGAAGAGCGTGCCGCCCGGCGATATCTTGTCGAAGAGGCTTGAGGCCGCGCCGCGCGTCAGCGGGTGGATCGTCCAGGGCGGGCCGTCCACCACCACCATGTCGATGCCATCGGGAAGGGGCCCATGGTCGTACCAGAGGCCCGGCCAGCCGTCGGGCGAGGGATGGAGCGGCACAGCGCGCATGTCGGCTTCCATGCCATGTTCGGCAAGCCAGGCCTGGGTGGCGTGCACGAAATCCGCATGCTGATCGAAGCTGATCAGCCGCCCGCCGCCCGCCTTTTGAAGCGCACGGGCCAGGATGAAGGTGGACGCCCCGGCGCCAAACTCGACAACCAGCCTCGGCTTGGTTTCGAGAATGTGATCGACAAGGAGGGTGAGGAGGCCGGTATCAGCCTTCCAGCTGCCAAGATTGGGGAGCGAATCCTGCGGCAGGTCGAGCCGGTCGAGCAGCTTCGCCTTCGCCGCCTTGCTGCCACCCGAAAGCGAGCGGAGCAGCCAGGGCCATTGGATTGCGCCGAAGGACAGCAGGGCCGCCCAATCGCCGATGGACCGGCCATCGCTGCCGACAACGGGCGTGTCGCCGATGCGGGGGAGGAGGCCGGTGGTTTCGCGTGACGTCATGTGGTCGGTCCTTAAAGGATCAGTCGGCGAATGGATCGCGAACGAGTATCGTATCTTCCCGTTCCGGGCTGGTCGAGACGAGCGCCACCGGACATTGGATCAACTCTTCCACGCGGCGGATATATTTGATCGCCTGTGCGGGGAGCTGGGCCCAGCTGCGTGCGCCAGCTGTTGATTCCTGCCAGCCCTCGATCGTCTCGTAAATGGGCTCGACAGCTGCTTGGTCAGCTGCATGGGCCGGGAAGTGATCGAGCGTCTCGCCGCCGAGGCGATAACCGGTGCAGATTTTGATCTCTTCGAGGCCGTCCAGCACGTCCAATTTGGTGAGCGCGATGCCGGTGACGCCGGACACGGCGCAGGATTGACGGACCAGCACGGCGTCGAACCAGCCGCAGCGGCGCTTCCGTCCCGTGACGGTGCCGAATTCATGCCCGCGCTCTCCCAGCCGCTGACCAATCTCGTCATCGAGTTCGGTTGGAAATGGGCCGGAGCCGACGCGCGTGGTATAGGCCTTGACGATGCCGAGTACGAAGCCAGCCGCGGAAGGGCCAAGGCCGGTGCCGCCCGCCGCGGTGCCCGCGATCGTGTTGGACGAGGTGACGAACGGATAGGTGCCGTGATCGACGTCGAGCAGCACGCCCTGCGCGCCTTCGAACAGGATGCGGCTGCCCTTGTGCTTGGCATCGTTCAGCGTCAGCCAGACGGGCTTTGCGAATTGCAGCACGAAATCGGCGATCTCCGCCAAATCCTGCTTCAGCCGCGCGCGATCGATCGGCGCCTGACCGAAGCCGGCACGCAGCGCGTCGTGATGCGCGCAAAGGCGATCGAGCTGCGGCCCGAGATCGTCAACATGGCGCAGGTCGCACACGCGGATCGCGCGGCGGCCGACCTTGTCCTCATAAGCCGGACCGATGCCGCGGCGCGTGGTGCCGATCTTGCCCTGCCCGCTTGCATCCTCGCGCAGCGCGTCGAGATCGCGGTGGATGGGCAGGATGAGCGGGCAGGTTTCCGCGATTTGAAGATTGTCCGGCGTGATCGCGACGCCCTGCGCAGTTAGTTTTTCGACCTCAGCCTTCAGCGCCCAAGGGTCAAGGACGACGCCGTTGCCGATAACGGAAAGCGTGCCGCGCACAATGCCGGACGGAAGCAGCGAGAGTTTGTACACCTGATCGCCCACGACCAAGGTGTGGCCGGCATTGTGCCCGCCCTGGAAGCGCGCGACGACATCGGCGCGGCTGGACAGCCAATCGACGATCTTGCCCTTGCCCTCGTCGCCCCACTGGCCGCCGATCACCGTAACGTTCGCCAAAGCCCTGGCTCCTCGATTGTAACGGTGAGCCTCTAAGGGGACTCAGGGACAAGGTCCAGCCCGGGATGGTCGACCCGGCTCATCCTGAGCCTGTCGAAGGACGATCGAGATCGTGCGATGCACACGTCCTTCGACAGGCTCAGGACTAGCGGATGGTTTGGATTAGAGCAGGGTCACCTGCTTTGCCTTCTCTTCCCGCCGCGTTTTGCGCAGGGCAGCGAGGGGGTCGGGGAAAGGGATGGCCGGGCGCTTGCCCTGAAAAAGCTCTTCCAGCGTCAGGATTTGAAGCCGGGGCCAGCCGCGCCCGAATTCGTCGGTGAAGCGGCCTACGGCGGCGGCTTCACGGAGCATCGGACCGGTCGGCGTGGCGGCGGTGATGAAGATGCCGATCGGCGCCTTTTCCCTCTCCATCGCGCTATGGAGGTCGCGGATCATGGTGACGCCGACATTTTGGCCGCCCTTTACGGAGATGAGCGCCTTTTCGGTGCGTTTCCCGTCGGGTCGGAAATAGATTAGGCCGTCAATGCCGCCATCGGCTCCCTTTTTCTTCCCGTCATGCGGGATGCCGTCGACCAGCGACACGGCCCACCATTGGAACTGATATTTATTGCGCCGTGCAAGATCGAGCGCCGAGGCCAAGTCGCGCGGCGTGCCTTCGACCGTGAAATCAGCGTCGGGGAACGCTTCTTTCATCCGCCGCTCGATCAGCGAAATGGCAAGGTGCGTGACGTCGATCCCGATCCAGCGCCGCCCGAGCTTCTGTGCAGCGTGAATTGCCGTACCGCACCCGCAGAAGGGGTCGAGCACAACATCGCCGTCATTTGACGATGCCGCGATGATCCTTTCGAGAAGAGCGACGGGCTTTTGGGTCGGATAGCCGAGGCGCTCTTGGGCTTGCGAGTTGATCGGCGGGATATCGTCCCACAATGCCTGAACCGGTACCCCTTTAGCTTCGTCGAGATAGCGCTTCAGTCGAATGCCGCCATTGCGCGTAAAATGCAGCCGGCCTTCTTCATCGAGCTTTTCCATCGTCCCGGGCGGGACGCGCCACAAGGACGTGCAGCCCTTGTATTCATAGGTATAACCGCCGCCTGACAAGCCTTTGGCCGTGAGATTATCGTCCATCCACAGACGACCATCGGGATCGCGGTTACGAAATCGCGCGCGGTGTTGATCGCTGTAACCGCCGTGGATCGGATTCCAGGTGCGCTTCATACTTTTCGAATAGAACAGGATCGTATCGGTGTTGCGACCGAAGCGTCCGGAATCGCTGTGAGCCGACGTCCGTTTCCAAGTAATTTCATTCTGATAGTTTGAAGGTTCGAAGACCCCGTCCAACAGCAGCTTCAGATAATGCGAGGCTGTCGGATCGCAGTGGAGATAGAGGCTGCCGGTGGATTTGAGCACGCGGTGGAGCTCGATCAGGCGAATGGCCATCATCGACAGATAGGCCATCATGTCATTTTCGCCCAGGAAGCCGCGCATCGCCCGGAGCAGCTCGAAGGCGCGGGCATAGCCTGACCGCATTACCTGTTCGAAAGCATCCTCCGCAGCATTATTCCAGTGCCAGGTGTCTTCGAATGCCTCAATCTGGCTGTCGGCGGCGTGGCCTGCGGGCGATTTGAACAGGATGTTGTAATTGGCGTTCGAATTGAAGGGCGGATCAAGGTAGATGAGATCTACGCTCTCATCCGTGACATGGCTGCGCAGCGCATCAAGATTATCCGCGTAAAATAGTCGATTGGCCATTGTTATTCCCCCCGAGCCGAAGCTTGGAGAGGAGGCATGAGGGCGTCACGATCAGTCTGATCCAAACAGTCTCCGAAATGGCATCATTCCGGGTTCGGACTAATGACCTAAATGTCTTGGCGAAGGCCTAGGCGCTGATCGGATCGCCAGGCGCGGCCCCGGGCGATCAATTTCGCGAAGACGGTGGGGAGACCGGCTTCTTCCAGCATGTCGACCGGCCACCAAATGCCATCGCCCCCATCGTCATCCGTCATCGCGCAATGGAGGTGGAGGGTGAGCGCGAAATGGGTGAAGACGTAGTCGATGCTGCCCGCTTGTTCCCAGGGCGCTCGAGCAGGCGCGGCGCCCGCAGGTACCGCCTCGGTCCATTCGGTAGACGGGAAAGCGAGCATGTTGCCGAGGAGACCCTTGGCAGGACGGCGCACGAGGAGGACTTCGCCGCCGCGCTCCAGCCAGTAAGCGTGGCCGATGCGGGTTGGGCGTTCGGCCTTCTTTGCCTTGATCGGGTAGCGCGCGGGATCGCCCTCCGCGCGGGCAGCGCAAAAGCTATGAAGCGGGCAGATGCCGCAGGCGGGAGTCTTGGGCACGCAGATGGTGGCGCCGAGGTCCATCATGGCCTGGGCGAAATCGCCGCTCCGATGCGCGGGCGTGATGGCATCGGTGCGGTCGTAAATGCGGTTCTTCGCCCCCGGCAGCGCCTCTTTCACTGCAAAGAGGCGGGAGACGACGCGCTCGACATTGCCGTC
The DNA here is from genome assembly GCF_003012815.1 of Allosphingosinicella vermicomposti. Classification (GTDB taxonomy): domain Bacteria; phylum Pseudomonadota; class Alphaproteobacteria; order Sphingomonadales; family Sphingomonadaceae; genus Allosphingosinicella; species Allosphingosinicella vermicomposti. The sequence continues at coordinate 117,214 of NZ_PXYJ01000004.1, forward strand.
CACCACCACCGCGCGACGGCCAAATGCGATGGCGGCGATAGCGGCGGCGGTGTAGCGGCCGACGCCGGGGAGCTGGAGCAGCTCGGCCTCGCTATTCGGAAACCGTCCGCCATGTTGAGCGACGATTGCGCGGGCGCAGGCGATGAGGTTGCGGGCGCGGGCATAATAGCCAAGGCCAGCCCAGGCCTTCATCACTTCGGCCTCGTCCGCCGCCGCTAGATCCTCGACAGTCGGCCAGAGGGTCGTGAAGCGGTGGAAATAGGGGCGGACTGCGGCGACCATCGTCTGCTGAAGCATGATTTCGGAGAGCCAGACGCGATAGGGGTCGGCTATTTCCTCCGCCACCGCGCGCCAGGGAAGGTCGCGCTTGTGCGCGTCGTACCAGGTGAGAAGGGCATTTGAAGCATCGACGAGCATGGGGCGTCTATGCCATGCTGAAGCTCATGGCGAAATCGGGCGGGACGATTCTGAATAAGAAAGCGGATGCGCCGCGGGCAAATCGCGCCCGGGCGGTGTCCGATCTCGTTCCGCAAGTGGGGCAAGCGGCCTTTCGCCGCTTCGGCTTCATCCAATCGTCCATCGTCACGCGCTGGCGCGAAATTGCGGGCGAGCGTTATGCCGCCGTGTCCGCGCCGGAATCGATCCGCTTCCCACCGGGCCGCAAATCTTCAGGCGTGCTGACCCTCGTCGTGGAGGGCGCGCATGCGCCGATGATGCAGCATGTCGTGCCGGTGATCGTCGAGCGGGTGAACCGCTTCTTCGGCTATCCGGCCGTCGAGCGGGTGCAGTTCAAGCAAGGCCGGGTTCAGGCTGCGGAGCGGAAACGGCCCGCGCCGCCATCGCTCCGCCCGCTGCCCGAGGCTATGGGCGATTCGGTGCGGCAGATCGCAGATCCGGAGCTTCGCGCAGTGCTGGAAGGGCTTGCACGCGGCGTTGCGGCGAGCGAATGCCCGGCGGTTATCACATCCATCCCGGTGACTGGGAAAATAGGAGACAGAAGGCAATGAAGGCAGTCTTTACCGGCGGCGTCGCGGCGCTTGCCCTCGCCCTTGCGGGTTGCGGCGGCGACGCTGATACGAACGGAACGGCCAGCCTTAACAACGCGGCGCCGCTGGAGCAGATCGCGGCGCCCAACGGCGGCAGCTGGACCGATGTGGTCGAAGCGACGCCGGAAGGCGGCTTCCGCATGGGCAACCCCGATGCGCCGGTGAAGCTGGTCGAATTCGGGTCGATGACCTGCAGCCATTGCGCCGCCTTTGCCGAGGAAGGCATTCCGCAGCTTGAAAATACGTATGTGAAGTCCGGCCAGGTGAGCCTGGAATTCCGCAACTATGTGCGCGACGGCGCCGACATGGCGGCTTCGCTCCTCGCCCGCTGCAACGGCGCGACGCCGTTCTTCAAACTGACCGACCAGATGTTCGCCGCGCAGGAGGAATGGCTGGGCCGCGCTTCGACGATGGATCAGGCGACCCAGCAGCGCCTCGGCTCCCTGCCGCCGCAGCAGCAGATCGGCGAATATGCGCGCGCCTTGGGCCTCGTCGATTTCGTGAAGATGCGGGGCGTTCCGGAAGGCAAGGCGAATAGCTGCCTCGCCGACAAGGCGGCGCTCGACAAGTTGATCGAGATCCAGAATGTCGCCAACACTGAATATCGCATTTCAGGAACGCCGGCCTTCCTGATCAACGGCAATGTCGTGCCTGACGCCGCATCCTGGCAACAGCTTGAGCCTGCGCTGCGGGCGGCGCTGGACTGATGGGCGCGCGCCTAATCGCGGCGGCTTTCGGCGCGGTAGCGCTGGTGGCCGCCGGGCCCGCCGTCGCCCAGACGAAGAAGGCAGCGCCCAAGGCTGCGGCGCAGCGCGACTGGTCGCGAGCGGTTGCCACGACGCCGGACGGCGGCTTTCGCGTCGGCAATCCGGCGGCGAAGGTGAAGGTCGTCGAGCTTGGATCGCTGACCTGCGGCCATTGCGCGCATTTCGCGGAAGAAGGCTACCCCAAGCTCCTTCAAAATTATGTGAAGTCGGGCAGGGTGAACTTCGAATTCCGCAATTATATCCGCGATCCCTATGACATGGCGGCGGCGCTGGTGAGCCGCTGCGCCGGACCAAAGGATTATTTCGCGGTCACCGACGCCCTGTTCGCCGGGCAGACCGAATGGGTGAACAAGCTTCGCACGATGAATCCGGACGAGCGCAAGCGGATCACCGACATGGTGCCCGCGCAAGGCATGCCGCTGATCGCCGACGCGGCGGGGCTGCAGGCCTATGCCGCAAAGGGCAATGTCACGCCCGCCGCCGCCAAGGCCTGCCTCACCAGCCAGGCGGAGATCGACCGGCTGCTGACGATGCGCAAGACCGCGATCGACGTGCACAATCTCGAATATACGCCCACCTTCCTCATCAACGGGAAGAAGGTGGATGCGAGTGACTGGTCCGCGCTTGAGCCTTTGATCAAGGCGGCGGGCGGCTGACCTGAAGGAGGCTGAGCGCGGGTGCAGATAAAGCGGATCAAGCTTTCGGGCTTCAAAAGCTTTGTCGAACCCGCCGAGCTGCGCATCGAGCCCGGCCTGACCGGCGTCGTCGGACCCAATGGCTGCGGCAAATCCAATGTGCTGGAAGCGATTCGCTGGGTGATGGGGGAATCGAGCCCCAAATCGATGCGCGGCAGCGGCATGGAGGACGTGATCTTCGCGGGCACAGCGTCCCGCGCCGCGCGCGACTTCGCCGAAGTTTCATTGCTTGTCGATGGTGCCGCCCAGCATGACGGCGAGGTGGAAGTCACCCGCCGGATCGAGCGCGGGGCGGGTTCGGCCTATCGCCTGAACGGCAGGGACGTGCGGGCGAAGGACGTTTCGCTCCTCTTCGCCGATGCGGCGACCGGCGCCCACTCCCCTGCCCTTGTTAGCCAGAACAGGATCGGCGCGATCATCGCGGCCAAGCCCACCGAACGGCGGCAGATGCTGGAGGAAGCAGCGGGGATTGCGGGCCTTCATGTCCGCCGCAAGGATGCCGAGCAGAAGTTACGGGCGGCCGAAGCGAACCTCACGCGATTGGACGAACTGCTCGGCGACATGGAGCAGCGCGCGGCGGCGTTGAAGCGGCAGGCGCGGGCGGCGGAACGCTACCGGAAACTGTCCGATGATATCCGGACTACCGAAGGGCGGCTGATCTTCGCGCGCTGGCGGGAAGCGGCGGCGGCGGCCGATGCCGCCAAGATCGAGGCGGACAGAGCGGTCGCGGCGGTGGACAAAGCGGCGGAAGCCCAGCGCGGCGCGGCGGCCTATCAGGCGCAGGCGGCCACCCTGCTCGCCGAGCGACGCAAGGCGGCGCTGGCTGCGCGGGACGAGGCGACGGCGCTGGGGCACAAATTGACGGCGCTGAAATCGGAGCGCGATCAGGTCGGGCGGCGGATCGCCGATCTCGCCAAACGCCGCGAGACGCTGGCGAGCGACCGGGCGCGCGAGGCGGCGCTTGGCGAGGATGCCAAGGCGGCGCTGGCACGGCTTTCCGAGGAAATGGAAGCGCTTGACCAGCGCATTGCGGAGACCGAAGCCGCGCGGGCGACGATCGACGAGCGCAGCATCGCGCTTGAGGATGCGGCGCGCGAGGCCGAGCAGGCTTTGGGCAAGGCGCGGGCGGAGCAAGCCGGGGAGCAAGCCGAAGCGCGGGTCGCGGGCGCGGCGCTGGAACAGGCGCGGGCGCGGCTCGCCCGGGCCGAAGCGGAAGCGGCGCGGCTGCAGGAACAGCTCGCCGCGCTTGGCGACGAAGGGCCTTTGGTCGAGGCGCGACGCGCGGCGCGGGCGAAGCGCGAGGCGGCGGAACAGGCGTTGGAAGAGGCGCAGCGCAGGATCGTCGAGGCCGAGGCGGCGCGACAGGCAGCGGCGGCGGCGCGCGATCAAGCCGAAAGCGACGGCGCGGCGGCGCGGGCGGCTTTGGCCGCGCTGGAATCGGAAGCGCGGGCGCTCGCCAAGGCGGTGGAAGCGGCGGGCGCCGACAAAGCGATCGATCATGTGAAGGCGGCGCCGGGCTTTGAACGGGCGCTGGCAGCGGCGCTTGGCGATGATCTTGAGGCGAGAATCGCCGACTGGACCGGCGGGGGCGACGGGAAGGGCGATGCGGGCCTCCCCAAGGGTGCGATCCCGCTGATCGACAAGGTGGAGGCGCCGGATGCACTTCGCCGCCGCCTTGCACAGATCGGCGTGATGGAGGCGGATGACGGCACCCTCCCCCTCGCACCCGGCCAAAGGCTGGTGACGCGCGACGGCCGGATGCGACGCTGGGACGGCTTCGTCACGCAAGGGACGGGCGCGGCGGCGGCGGAGCGGCTGATCCGGCTCAACCGCCTGGCCGAGATCGAGGCGGCGCGCCCGGGCGCGGAGGCGAAGGTCGAGGAAGCGCAGGCGCGGATCGAGGCGACGCTGGCCAAGGCGCAGGCGGCGCGCGAGGCGGTCGAGGCCGGGCGACGTGCGGAGGCCGAAGCGGGCGCCGCGATCCGGGAAGCGGGGCGCGAGGAAGATGCGGCCAATGTCGCGATCGAGCGGCTCGACGTGAAGCGGACAGGGATTGCGGAGCGGCTGACGCTGGTCGAAGCCGATGTCGGCGAGGCGCAGGCGGCGGCGCGGGCGGCGGAGCAAGCGGTGACGGCCCTTCCCGATGCGGCGGCGACCGAGGCGCGGGTCGCGGATTTGCGGGGGAAAGCGGAGGAGGCGCAGGGCGCGCTCGCCGATATTCGCGCGGAGGCGGCGACCCATGCGCGGAATTTGAGCAGCGACCGGCTGCGCACCGACGCGGCGGGCAGGGAAATGGCCGACTGGACCGCGCGCGCGGGCCAGGCCGAGCAGCGACACGCCGATATGGGCCGCCGCATCGAGGAAGCGGAGGAAGAGGCACTCGTCCTCGCCGGGGCGCCAGAGCGGCTGGCGGAGCGGATTGGGGAGTTGGAGCGCGACTATGAAGCCACGCGGACCGGCGCGGATGCGGCGATGGCGGCGGAACGCGAGGCCGAGGCGGCTTTGCGCGAAACCGAACAAAGGCTGTCGGACGTGGGCGAGGCCTTGTCCATCGCGCGCGAGGCGCGGGCGGGCGCGGTGGCGCGGCATGAAAATCAGGAGATGCGGCGCATCGAAATGGGCCGGATTTCGGGCGAGCGCTTCGAATGCCCGCCGCCTTTGCTGCCCGAAAGGGCCGGGTTTGACGCGGAGACGGTGAAGGAAGCGGCGCGCGAATCCTCGGATCTCGAACGGCTGACCATGGACCGTGAACGGCTGGGGCCGGTGAACCTCATCGCCGAGCAGGAATTGAACGAGCTGGAGGAAGGCCGCACGACATCCGCCGCTGAGCGCGAGGAATTGGGCCTCGCCATCCACCGGCTGCGCGGATCGATCGGCAGTTTGAACCGCGAAGGGCGGGCGCGGCTGCTGGCGGCGTTCGAGGCGGTGAACGGCCATTTCCAGAGCCTGTTCACGACCCTGTTCGAAGGGGGCGCCGCGCATCTCGAACTCGTGGAATCGGACGATCCGCTGGAGGCGGGCCTTGAGATCATGGCGCAGCCGCCGGGGAAGAAATTGTCGACTTTGACCCTGCTGTCGGGCGGGGAACAGGCGCTGACGGCGGTGGCTTTGATCTTCGCCCTGTTCCTCACCAATCCGGCTCCGATCTGCGTGCTCGATGAAGTGGACGCGCCGCTGGACGATGCGAATATCGAGCGTTTCTGCGACTTGCTCGACCGGATGACGGCGGAGACGGATACGCGCTATCTGATCGTCACGCACAATGCGGTGACGATGAGCCGGATGCACCGATTGTTCGGCGTCACCATGATCGAGCGGGGCGTGAGCCGGCTGGTGAGTGTGGATTTGGGCGGTGCGGAGAAATTGTTGGCGGCGGAGTAGGTTCTACCCTTCCTTCCCCTCCCCCTTGATGGGGGAGGTCGGGTGGGGGTGATCTACGACGTAGAGCGCTGACTTTTCCGGAGACATCACCCCCACCCAACCCTCCCCCATCAAGGGGGAGGGCTTTTAGGCTTAGGCAGCCTTCTGGAAGGTGTCGCACACCGCCGGGTCGCCGCTTTCGAGGCCTTTCTTCAGCCATTCCATGCGCTGCGCGGACGTGCCGTGGGTGAAGCTTTCGGGGACGACGCGGCCTTGCGACTGTTTCTGGAGGGTGTCGTCGCCGATGGCGGAAGCTGCGGTCATGCCTTCTTCGACGTCGCCGGGCTCCAGCCGCGCGCGGTTGCGGGCGGCCCAGACGCCGGCATAGCAATCGGCCTGAAGCTCGACGCGGACCTGGATGGCATTGCCCTCGGCCGGCGAGACGGCCTGCTGGGCGCGGCTCGCTTCGCCAAGCGTGCCGGTGAGATATTGGATGTGGTGGCCCACTTCATGCGCGATCACATAGGCCTGCGCGAAATCGCCCGCCGCGCCGAAGCGATTGCGAAGCTCGTCATAGAAATTCGTATCGAGGTAGATGGCATTGTCGGTCGGGCAGTAGAAAGGCCCCATCGCCGATTGGGCGATGCCGCAGCCCGACTGGCCGGTGCCGCCGTAGAAATTGAACTGGGCGGGCCGATAGGTCTGGCCGCGTTCCCGAAAGATGCCCGCCCACGTATCTTCGGTATTGGCCAGAACCTGGCAGGAGAAGCGGCTTTCCTGATCAACCGCACAGGCCTGCGCCGCATTGTTGCCACCGCTCGCCACACGCTGCGTGCCGGTGCCCCCGCCGCCGAACGGGTTCATGCCGAAGAGCATGGCGCCGATGACGAGCACGATGATGCCGCCAATGCCGAAGCGGCTGGCGACGAGGCCGAAGAGCAGGCCGAAAATGCCGCCGCCCCCGCCGCCTATTCCGCCGAAACTCTGGCCGCGCTGGTCGCCGACATTGCTGCTGGTGCGGTAATCGTCGAGGCGCATGGGGAAATCTCCTGATCCGATGTCCGCCTTCAATGCTTTCGCGGGCGTGCCGGTTGCATTTGCGGACGCGGCGGCCAAAGATGCTGCTTGATCGTTCCGCCATAGAGCGGAGCTTGAAAGGGAGTGCGCATGTTTCTGAAGGGCAAGACGGCGATCGTGACGGGCTCCACTTCCGGCATCGGGCTTGCCTGCGCGCGGGCATTGGCCAGCGAGGGCGCGAATGTCGTCCTGAACGGGTTTGGTGATCCGGGCGAGATCGAGGCGATCCGGGCGGAGCTGGAAGCCGCGAGCGGCGGAACGGTGCGCTATAATGGAGCGGACCTCACCAAAGCCGAGGCGATTGCGGCCTTGATGGCGGAAGCGGACGATCTTGGCGGCGCGGACATCCTGATCAACAATGCCGGGATGCAGCATGTCGCGCCGGTCGATCAATTTCCGGTCGAAAAATGGGATTTGATCCTGGCCCTGAACCTGAGCGCCGTCTTCCATACCACCCGCCTTGCGCTGCCGGGCATGAAGGCGAAGGGCTGGGGTCGCGTGATCAATACGGCTTCTGCGCACAGCCTGGTCGCGAGCCCCAACAAATCCGCCTATGTCGCGGCGAAGCATGGCGTTGCGGGCTTCACCAAGGCGGTGGCGCTGGAAGCCGCGCAAAGCGGCGTGACGGTGAATTGCATCAGCCCGGGCTATGTGTGGACGCCGCTCGTCGAGAACCAGATTCCCGACACGATGAAGGCGCGGAACCTGACGCGGGAGCAAGTGGTGAACGACGTGCTGCTCGCCGCTCAGCCGACCAAGCAGTTCGTCACCGTCGATCAGGTCGCGGCCCTCGCCTTGTTCCTGTGCAAGGATGAAGCGGCGTCGATCACCGGCACGAACATTTGCATGGACGGCGGGTGGACGGCGCAATGATGATCGGCTTCCTCGCTTTCGCCGTTGCATGCAGCGCCGCTCAGGATGGCGAGAACCAGCCTTGCACGAATGCGGCGCTGGCGGGCAGTGAGTGGCGTGTGCAGGCGACGGAAGACGATCGCGACCGGCTGCGTCGCTGGCGATCCGCCTTTGTCGAGGGCCTGACGCAAGCGCGTGCCGAAGGGCATGGGGCGGCGATCGCGGCGGAAGGCGCGCTCCTCGATCCCGATGCCGCCATCCCCTTCGTGGACATCCCGCCAGGCGATTATCGCTGCCGCACGCTGAAGGTCGGCGGCGCGTACCTCTCCTATGTCGCCTATCCCTATTTCAACTGCCGCATCCACAAGGCGGATGGGAAAATGCATTTCACCACGCTCGACGGGTCGCAGCGGCCGATCGGCATCCTCTACCCGGACGGCGACACGCGGCGCATCTTCCTTGGCACATTGCAGCTTGGCGATGAGCAGCGCAGCTTCCGCTACGGCGATGATCGCGAGCGCGACATGGCCGGCATATTGGATCGGCTGGATGAGCGGCGCTGGCGCTTGCTGTTGCCCTATCCGCGTTTTGAATCGACCATCGACGTGATCGAAATCGTACCGGGGGAGTGAATGATATGAAGATGATTGCTGCCTTGCTGGCCTCGGCCATCATCGCCGGGCCGGTTGCGGCCAGCCCACTTTCCGACGCGGTGAAGAAGGATATGCCGTGGCTTCTAACGCTCTATCGCGACCTTCATGCCAACCCCGAACTCAGCATGGCGGAAGTGAAAACCTCCGCGAAGCTTGCGGCCGAGGCGAAGAAGCTTGGCTATGACGTGACGACGGGCGTCGGCAAAACGGGCGTCGTCGCGGTGATGAAGAATGGGCCCGGCCCGGTGCTGCTGATGCGCGCCGACATGGATGGGCTTCCGGTAATCGAGCAGACCGGCCTTCCCTTTGCGAGCAAGGTGCGGGGCACCAGCCTTGCGGGCGTCGAAAGCGGCGTGATGCATGCCTGCGGCCACGACACGCACATGACGGCCTGGATCGGCGCGGCGCGGCAGCTTGCGGCGATGAAGGATCAATGGTCGGGCACTTTGGTCATGATCCTGCAGCCGGGCGAGGAAATCGGCGTCGGCGCCAAAGCGATGTTAGACGATGGCCTCTATGCGCGCTTCCCGAAGCCAACCCATGCGCTTGCCTTCCACAATACGGGGCAGATGGTGGCGGGGAATATCGGCTATGCGCCGGGCTATGTGCTCGCCAATGTCGATAGCGTTGACATTACGGTGAAAGGCGTCGGCGGCCATGGCGCCTATCCGCACGCGGCGAAAGATCCGGTGGTACTCGCGTCGCGCATCGTTGGTGCGCTGCAGACTTTGGTCAGCCGCGAACTCGATCCGCAGGATGCGGGCGTGGTGACGGTGGGAAGCTTCCACGCGGGCGCCAAGCACAATATCATTCCCGACGAGGCGAAGCTGCTGTTGACCGTCCGCAGCTACAAGGACGATGTGCGCAAGACCCTGCTCGACGGGATTCGCCGCATCGCGAAGGGCGAGGCGATTGCGGCGGGAATGCCGGAGGACCGGATGCCGGACGTGACGATCCGCGAGGCCGAATATACGCCCGCGACCTTCAACACGAACGGGCTGACGGAAAGCACCGCTGCCCTCTTCAAGGCGCGCTTTGGCGAGGGCCGGGTACAGCATTTGCCGCCGACCATGGGCGGCGAGGATTTCGGCCGCTATTATCTTGCCGACAAGTCGATCGAGAGCTTCATCTTCTGGGTCGGCACGGTGCCGAAGGACCGGTGGGAAAAGGCCGAGCGCGGCGAGATCGAACTCGCCAGCATCCACAGCCCGTTTTATGCGCCGGATGCGGAGCCGACCATCGAGACGGCGACCGAGGCGATGGTGATCGGGGCATTGGGGGTTTTGCGGAAGAAGTAAGGCCGCCCACTCGTCACCCCGGCGGAAGCCGGGGTCTCGGGACGAGATCGCGCCCTTTTCGTCAAGAGATTCCGGCTTTCGCCGGAATGACGGGCCCGGCGTTCAGACTTTCTTTGTAAATTTCGACGACACGGGACATGTGTCGGGAAATTTTACGCATGAGCCGGAAGGCATGATGATATGATCGCGGCGATCGGACAAGGATCGGCGATACTCGCGGCGTGCCTGTATGGCGCGCTGACACTTTGGCTGCTGCGGCATTGGCGGACGGAAAAGAATAGCCATCCCCTCGCCGCAGCTTTTGCGATCATGAGCGCCTGGATGGCGTTCGTCGCGAACAGGAGCCCGGCCGATATCCTGCCGGGGCTTGCCGAAGCGGCGCGCAATATCGCGTTTCTCGCTTTCATGCACCGGATCGCGGCGGGACGGACCGATGAGCGGCAAAGAGCGCTGAAGACCGTTTATGGCGCGGTGGCGGCGGTTGCCGGGGGGCAGCTGCTCATCACCTGCCTCTTGCCCATCACTCGCGTACCGGAACCGGCCATACTCGCCGCCTGGCAGGGCCTGGGTCTGACCTTCTCCGCAGGGGCGCTGATCCTTGTGCACAATCTCTACGTGCAGGCGTCGCCGGAATCCCGGCAGGCGATCCGGCTTCCCTTATTGGGGCTGACGGCGATGTGGACTTACGACCTCCACCTTTACACCGTCGCCTATCTGACCCGTGCCCTGCCCGAGGATCTTTCTGCGTTGCGCGCCGCGATGCTGGTGCTCCTCGTCCCCTTTTTCGCGGTGGCGGGCCGACGGGAGACGTGGCGGGTGGAATTGTCGCGCACGGCGACTTTCCAGACCATCTCGCTGCTCGCCCTCTTCGCCTATCTCATCATCATGATGTCGGCGACGCGGGCGCTGGAAGCATTGGGCGCCAAATGGGTGGATACCGCGCAAGGCGCCATCCTGATCCTGATTACGGCAACCCTCCTCTTCCTCCTCCCCTTCCGCCGGGCACGCGCCTGGCTGCGAGTGAAGACCGCGAAGCATCTTTTCCAGCACCGCTACGATTATCGCGCCGAATGGCTGCGCTTCACCCGCACGATCGGAGCGGGAGGCGAAGAGGCGCTGCCGATCGATGTGCGCGTCGTGAAGGCGCTCGCCCAAATCGCCGAGGCGCAGGGCGGGTTGATGCTGACGATCGAGGGCGGCCGCTTCATCCCCACAGCGCGCTGGAACTGGACGGGGGAATGCGGGGCGTTCGACGATCCGGCCTTCGTCCGCGCAATCGGGCCCCGCGCCTATGTCGTTGATTTCGGCATGGCGAAGGACGGGCAGCTAACCATCGATGAGGCGGCGATCCCCCTTCCCGTCTGGATGCGCACCGTCGATATCTGGGCGGGCATTCCCCTCCTCCACAACGACCGGCTGATCGGGCTCGTCCTGCTCGCCGCGCCGCCGGTGCGCCGCCGCATCGATTGGGAGGATATCGACCTGTTCCGCACTGCGGGAATCGAGGCGGCAAGCTACCTTGCCGAAGCGCGGGCGCAGGAGGATCTGGCGGACGCGCGCAAATTCGACGAATTTTCCCGCCGCTTTGCCTTCATCATGCACGACATCAAGAATCTGGTGAGCCAGATTTCGCTTGTCGCGCGCAATGCCGAGCGGCACGCCGACAATCCCGAATTCCGCGCCGACATGATCGCGACGCTTCAAGGGTCGGTCAAAAAGATGAACGACCTGCTCGCCCGCCTGTCACGCGGCGCGCAGGGCGAGGTCCAGCCGCCGCGTGCCATAACGCTCCATTCCGTGCTGGCACCGATCGCGGAGGCCAAGGCGCGTGCGCATCCGGTGGAGCTGGAGGGCGCGCTGGATGTCGTCGCGCTCGCCGACGCTCCGGGCCTTGAGCAGGCCGTGATCCACATCGTCCAAAATGCGATCGATGCGAGCGCGGAAGGCGCGCCGGTGCGCATCATCCTGGGTGAGAAAGGCGGCGCGGTGACGATCGCCATCGTGGACGAGGGCGCGGGCATGTCCGCCGACTTCATCCGCACGCGCCTGTTCCAGCCATTCGCCTCCACCAAGGAAGCGGGCTTCGGCATCGGCGCCTATGAAGCGCGCAGCCTTGTCGAGGCGATGGCCGGGCGGCTGGAGGTCGAAAGCCGCGAGGGCGCAGGCACGACTTTCACCATCACACTTCCATCCGGGCGCCTGCCCGCTTTTTCCCAAGCAGAACGGATCAGCGCATGAGCAGCGCAGCGAAACCTATTCTTTTGATCGTCGAAGATGATGAGGGGTTGCAGCGGCAATTGCGCTGGGCCTACGAAGACTATCAGGTTGTGACGGCGAGCGACCGCGCATCGGCCATCGCTCTCATCCGCGCAGAAGAGCCGGCGGTGGTGACGCTTGATCTCGGCCTGCCGCCCGACCCGGATGGGGTGACGGAGGGCTTCGCGGCGCTGGAAGAAATATTGGCGCTCCGCCCCGAAACCAAGGTGATCGTCGCATCCGGCCATGGCGCGCGGGAAAGCGCGCTGCGGGCGATCGCGTCGGGCGCTTATGATTTCTACCAGAAGCCGGTGGATATCGACCAGCTTGGCCTGATTGTCCGCCGTGCATTCCAGTTGCACGGCATCGAAACCGAAAACCGGCGACTGGAAGAGAAAGCGGGCGAGGGCGGCACCGTGCTCGGCACGATGGTGACGGCTGCGCCCGACATGCTTAAGGTGGCGCGCACGATTGAGCGGGTGGCGAATACCGATGTGTCGGTGCTGCTGCTGGGCGCGAGCGGCACGGGGAAGGAGTTGCTGGCGCGCGGCCTCCACGAAGCAAGCGCGCGGAAAGGTGGTGCCTTCGTCGCGATCAATTGCGCGGCGATCCCCGAAAATCTGCTCGAGGCAGAATTGTTCGGCTATGAAAAGGGCGCGTTTACCGGCGCGATCAAGACGACCGAGGGCAAGATCGAGCTGGCGCAGGGCGGCACATTGTTCCTGGACGAAGTGGGCGACATTCCGCTGCCCTTGCAGGTTAAATTGCTCCGCTTCCTTCAGGAGCGGGTGATCGAGCGGATCGGCGGACGCAAACCCATTGCGGTCGACACGCGCATCGTCTGCGCCACGCACCGCAACCTGGAGGCGATGATCGCGCAGGGCACGTTCCGCGACGACCTTTTCTACCGCCTCGCCGAAATTCCGGTGCGTATCCCTTCGCTCGCCGAGCGGCCGGGCGATGCGGCGCTTCTTGCCAAGCATTTCCTCCAGCGTTTCGCGCGCGACATGAAGAGCGGGGTCAAGGGCTTCACCCCCGCCGCGCTTGCCGCGATCGACGGCTATGACTGGCCGGGCAATGTCCGCGAGCTTGAAAATAAGCTGAAACGGGCGGTGATCATGGCGGATGGCAAGCTCATCACCCCGGACGATCTCGACCTTCGCGTCGATGAGGAGGAGTTGCCAGTGAACCTCAAAGCCGCGCGCGAGGCGGCGGACCGCAAGGCGATCGCGAAGGCGCTGGCGCGGGCGGAGAATAATATTTCGGCGGCGGCGAAATTGCTGGGGATCAGCAGACCGACCCTTTACGATCTCCTCAAACAATATGATTTGCAGCCCGCATGAAGAAACTGATCCTTCCCCTGATTCTCGCGCTCAGCGCGGGCTGTTCGAACGAGACCGAGGTGTCGAACACGGTCGTGCGAATGCCGGAGGAAACGGCGGACGCTCCAGCGCTCTCGCCCGAGGAAATGGAGCAGATCCGCCAGCGCGCAGAAGCCAATCCTTCGGATGACAATGCACAGCAGGCCTATGCGGCGGCTTTGCTGGTCAGCGGCAAGGCGCGCGATGCCTTGGCCCAGCTCGACCGCCTGGCCATGACGCCCGAGCGCCAGCGGCTGAAGGGCGATGCCTTATTCATGGCGGGCGATTATCGCGAGGCAGCGGCGGCCTTCCGCTCGGCAGGCGCGATCGGCGATACGCCCGCGCGCCTCGATGAGACGCTCCGCATCATGGGCGGCGGCGCGATGCAAAGCGAGCGCTGGGCAGAAGCGGCGGCCCTTTATGAAGAATTGCGCGGCCGGGGCGACAACAGCGCCGCCACGCTCAACAACCTCGCTTATTCTTATGCGGCGATAGGCAAATATGACGCGGCGATCCCACTCGCCCGGCAGGCGCTGGCGGGGGTGCCGAACGATCCGGCAGCACTCGACACTTTGGGCTGGGCGCTGGTGAAGAGCGGACGAGATAAGGCGGAGGGGCTGAGGCTGTTGGAGAAAGCGGCTGCACTGTCACCTGCGGACGAAGCGATTGCTGCGCATGTGAAAATGGCGCGGGCGCATTAGCGCTCCTGGCAGCACATCTTCCTTGCAGCATTCTGTAGCATGGATGCGTGCCCACGACGGAAGGCATTGGGCTCGAAGCACTTCCTAGCATCCCGGCCTTCCACGTCCCCTCGTCACAAAGATTGGTAGCTCCGAACAGCGTCTTTGTCGCACGAGGATTGCTTGGGATCCCAAATGCCTAGCCAAATGGAGTGGCGAGACTGGCCCGTGGGCTGCTGCCATATCCGAAAGGGAACTCAAATCTTGCGAAACGCCGGTTTTCTTCTGTGCTGCACCCTTTTCCTCGCAACCTTCGGGGCGCGAGATGCGGTCGCGGCCGTCCGCAACGACCCGAATGCCGATTATCGGCCCGGCTTTGGCGCCAGCGACCTGCCGCCAAAAGGACGTCCGTTCGTCCTGCCCGCCGGGGTATCGATCGTCCAGCCGATCCCGGGTATCAACATGTTTGAGTGGGAAAAATGCCGGAATGAGGACGATGGCGACAATCCCCCGCAAGAGCACGGCAGCGGCGATTCCGTGCAACTATGCTTGGAATTTCGCAATACCACCGGCAAGCCGGTCACAGTCGATTTTCCTCCTGGCATGATCATGGAATCTGAAACCACCGACACGCAGAACGGCATGCTTGTCCAGCGTGCCTCGATCGTGGTACCGGCTAAAAGCGTACATTACAGCTTGCTTTATATGTACTGTCTGAACGCGCCGAGAGGCGTAAGCGGCCCTGCCTCCCGTTATCGGCTCGGTCCGGTGACTGAAGAAAAGGATTTCGTCGAGCTGTTCGAGCTGTTGAAGAACAAGCGAATACCCGCGAAGCTTTGGGATCAGCCAACGAATGCGGCAGGCGCGATGTTTCCAGCAAATACCATGCTTCAGACAGCGGTCAGCCACCTTACCAGCGACAAAGGTCTGAGTGCAGAAGATCGTAAGTTTATCGCTGCCCTGCCAAACAAGTAATATCCGACTTACTTCTTTTCAGAGACTTATCATGAATTATCGCGCAATTTGGCAAGCTGTTCTAGCTTGCGTTATCGTGACTGCAGCATGCAACGAGCGGGAAGCAACTGCTGCGCCGCGTAAGGACAGCTCTGGTCGCCGCCCCGGCTTCATGTCCAGCGACCTGCCTCCACAAGGGCGTCCGCTTGTGCTCCCTGCCGGCGTATCCATCGCGCAGCCCATTCCCGGAACCAGCATATTCGAATGGGAGAAGTGCCGGAACGAGGAGGATGAGGAACCTCCTGTCGAGTATGGCAGCGGCGATCTGGTGCAATTATGTCTCGAATTCCGCAACACAACCGGCAAACCGGTAACCGTCGATTTTCCGCCGGGCTTGATTATGGAATCCGAAACTACGGACACTCAACACGGCATGTTGATCCAACGTGCATCAATCGTCGTGCCGGCCAAGCCTGTTTCTTACAATTTACTCTACTTATACTGCCTGAACAATTCACGTAGCGGAAGCGCTCCGTCGTCGCGATACCGCGTCGGCCCGGTGACAGAGGAAAAAGATTTTCTCGAGCTTTTCGACCTTCTGAAGAACAAGAAAATTCCCGCGAAGGTCAAACGAAGCACAAATCCAGGAGGCATCCCAGACACCGCTTATCTTCAGCAAATAGTATATACACTTGCGGGAGATCGAGGAGGCTTAACGGCTGAGCAGCGTAAATTCATAGCTGCTTTACCGAACAAGTAGCGCGTGGGCTTCGATAACACGAATTGCTAAGTTCTAAAGGAAGATCATGAACATCAGAACGATGTTGGCGATTGCCGCCACTTTTGCGGGCGCGCCGCTTTGGGCTCAGTCCCAAGATGCTGCATCGGCAGCGGCGAAGGGGCGCCTCGACATTGGATATAATAACTCCAAGACCACACCTTCGCCGTCGGAAAAGACACCTCTGCATCTGAAAGCGGTCAAGATCCGCGACATGCTGCTCGGCAGCGAGGCCTTGCGGGACCGGCGGGGTTTTGCGCTGGGTGCGAGCGTCCAGGTCGGGCCACCGGGGCCGCTTGGCCGCGTTCCCGGGCCGGATGTTGCCACGGGTTCAATCCTGCTGCGCTTCATCAATATCGGCCGCTCCAAGCCCAATGCGCAGGGCGAATATCCGGGCGATGGCGAAGGGCCGACGCTGACCTACTGGATCAATGACTTTAAAGGCTTGGGATCGCCGCGTGCCGATGGCGGGCGCAATGCATTCACCGCGCCTGCCGACCTGCGCACGGAAGGCGGAGTGACGACCTATTCGCGCAATGGGACCGGCTATGTGATGTTGCACAAACCCGGGCACGCGCCGTTTCGCCCGCTCACCACCGAACGATTTTACCAATTGGTGATTGCAGAGGACCAGGCCAATCTCGCCGGGGGAGGCGATGCCATATATATGGAAGCGACCAGAAAAACCCTGGAAAAAACGAAGGCCGAACTGGCGGCATTGACGCCCAAGCAACGTGCCGCCCAGGCGTGCGAAGCGTCCAGTCGGCCTGCCCCATGCAACGATCGCAACGCGCGTCCGCTGACGGAATTGGACCCTGCCTTCTTTACCGGCAAGCCGAAGACCTCGGCGCAGGTGATCACCTTCTCGGTGAAGGAACATCCAAGAGGCGGGATCAACAAGCAGCTTGTTCCCTTGCGTGCCGCTTTTGAGGAATTGGACCTCAGCGCCGTTCAAGCGATGCTGGACTAGGGTCTGGACCCTAGGCGCTCGGCTTATCGATCCGTCAAAGCTTCAACCTGCTCGGCAAGCATGAGCCAGCGCTCTTCGGCGGCGTCGCGTTCGGTGCGCGCTTGTTCGATCGCCTTGGTAAGGGCGGCGAAACGGGCCGGGTTTTTCGTGTAGAGATCGGGGTTTGAAAGCTCGGCCTCGTCGCGGGCGATGGCTGCTTCCAGTTCTTCGATCTTGCCGGGAAGCAGATCGTAGTCGCGCTGATCCTTGTAGGTGAGCTTCGCCGGTTTCGATTTCCGTTCGTCCGGGGCGGCGACATCGGCTGGTTCTGCGTCCCTCGGTTTGGCTCGGGACGAACGAGATTGGGCGGTCTGTTTACGCTGTCGTTCCCAATCTTCATAACCGCCCGCGACGACGTCAACGGTGCCGGAGCCGTCTAGGCCCAAAGTGATCGTCACGGTGCGGTCGAGGAAGTCGCGGTCGTGGCTGACGATCATGACCGTGCCTTCATAATCCGCGATCACTTCCTGAAGGAGGTCGAGGGTTTCCAGGTCGAGGTCGTTGGTCGGTTCGTCGAGGACGAGGAGGTTCGAGCGCCGCGCGAATTCGCGGGCGAGGAGAAGGCGGGAGCGTTCGCCGCCCGAAAGCGTGCCGATCTTCGCGTCGATCAGTTCGGGGGCGAAGAGGAATTCCTTGAGATAGCCCTGCACGTGCTTCTTGACGCCGCGCACCTCGACCCAGTCGCCGCCGTCGGCAAGGATGTCGCGGACGCGCTTTTGCGGGTCGAGGAGCTTGCGCTGCTGGTCAATGACGACACCGTCGAGGGTCTTGGCACGAAAGACGGTGCCTTCGTCGGGTTCGATCTCGCCGGTGAGGAGCCGCAGCAAGGTCGTCTTACCAGCGCCGTTCGCGCCGACGATGCCGATGCGGTCACCGCGCTGGATCTTCAGCGTGAAGTCCTTGATGATCACGCGCTCCCCGAAGCGCTTCACGACCTTTTCGGCATTGATTACCGTCTTGGTCTTCACATCGTCATTTTCGATGGCGAGCTTGGCGGTGCCCGCGGGTCCGAGCATGGAGGCGCGGACGGCGCGCATTTCGTGGAGCTTGGCGAGGCGGCCCTGGTTGCGCTTGCGCCGGGCGGTGACGCCGCGCTGCAGCCAGTGGAGTTCGAGCTTCAGTTTCGCGTCCAGTTTCTCGGCGGCGCGCGCTTCTTCCTCATAGACCTTTTCGACCCAAGCGTCGTAGCCGCCAAAGCCGATTTCCTGGCGGCGCAGATTGCCCCGGTCGAGCCAGAGGGTCGAGCGGGTGAGGCGTTTGAGGAAGGTCCGGTCGTGGCTGATGACGACGAAGGCGCCCTTATAGCGGCCGAGCCAGTCTTCCAGCCATTCGATGGCGGCGAGATCGAGATGGTTGGTGGGCTCGTCGAGGAGGAGCACGTCGGGCTCCTGCGCGAGCGCGCGGCAGATGGCGGCTCGGCGGCGTTCGCCCCCGCTCGCCGTGGCGGCTTCGCGGCCAAGGTCGATGCCGATCTGGTCGGCAATGGCTTCGACTTCGTGGACGGGTGGCGCATCATCGCCCGCAATCGCGAAATCGCGAAGCGTGGCGAATGGCGAGACGTCGGGATCCTGCTCCAAGATCACGACCTTGGTGCCCGGCTGGATGGTGCGCCGCCCCTCGTCCGTCTCGATCACGCCCGCGAGACATTTGAGCAGGGTGGTCTTGCCCGCGCCGTTGCGGCCGATCAGCGCCAGCCGGTCGCGCTCGCCCACGAACAGGTCGATGCCGCGAAAGAGCCAGCCGCTCCCCTGCTGGAGGCCGAGTTTTTCATAGGTAAGGACGGGTGCTGCCATGGGGGGCACATAGGGGGAGAGGGGGACGGGCTCAACAATCCACATGCGTCACCCCGACGAAAGCCGGGGTCGCAGGGCGAAAACGCGCCCTACTCGTCATGAGATTCCCGCTTGCGCCGAACCGCCGTGGATTGGAAAACGCTTGCCTATTTACGAGACCGTAACGAGAAGCCTGAATATGATTCTTCGGCGCCATTCATAACCTATTCAATGCGCTCGGCATAAAAGCGGCCCCGAACAGTCATTTAAAAAAGCAGTGTCCATGGTATCGCGTATCCTTCTTTCCTTCCTGGCTCTTGGCTTCATCGCCACGCCTGTGTCCGCAGTCGAGGCTCAGAACCGCGACCGCGATCAGGACAAGGCCTATGAAGCGCGCAAGCAAGGCAAGGCCCTGTCCCTGCGTGAGATCGAATCGCGCGTTCTGCCGCGGATGCGGGGCGCCGATTATCTCGGGCCGGAAATGTCGGGCGGCGTCTATCGTCTGAAGTTCATGCGCAACGGCCGGGTGATCTGGGTGGATGTCGATGCGCGCACTGGGCAGGTGATCGGCCACTCCGGAAACTGATTTCATCCCGTCTGCGTAACGTTTCGTTCAGGAACCCATTGGCAATCGCGGTTGTTGCGCCGATATTGATGCGACGCCACGATTAAGGATTGCTGCATGCGGGTTCTCATCGTCGAAGACGAACCGAATTTGGGGCGCCAGCTCCGCGCCACGCTGGAAGGCGCGGGCTATGCCGTCGATCTGGCCACCGATGGTGAGGACGGCCATTATCTCGGCTCCACCGAAAGCTATGACGCGATCATCCTCGACCTCGGCCTGCCGGAGATTGACGGCCTGACCGTCCTCGACCGTTGGCGCAAGGAAGGCATGAAGGTGCCCGTCCTCGTCCTCACCGCGCGCGACAGCTGGTCGGACAAGGTGGCGGGCCTCGATGCCGGCGCCGACGATTACCTCGCCAAGCCTTTCCAGACAGAAGAGCTGATCGCGCGGCTACGCGCCCTCATCCGCCGCGCGTCGGGCAATGCCAGCACCGAAATGGTCGCTGGAGACGTGCGGCTCGATACGCGGTCCGGCAAGGTGACGCTAGCCGGGGAACCGGTGAAGCTCACCGCGCAGGAATATAAATTGCTCTCCTACCTGATGCACCACAAGGGCAAGGTGGTGAGCCGGACCGAGCTGATCGAACATATTTACGATCAGGATTTCGACCGCGATTCGAACACGATCGAAGTATTCGTGACGCGTATCCGCAAGAAGCTAGGCCAGGACGTGATCACTACGATCCGCGGACTTGGCTATTCGCTCGAAGATCCGGGTGCATGAAGCGCGACATCGTCATGCTGAACTTGTTTCAGCATCCATCTTCGGGCCACGCGTTGGTGTCGCTATGGACCCTTAAACAAGTTCAGGGTGACGGATAAGGGCATCCATGCGCCTTCCGTTTCGCATGAAAAGCAGGGGCCACCCGCAATCCACCGGATCGCTGACGCGCCGGATGATCGGCATTTCGACGATCTGGATTGTTATTCTGTTGAGCGCGGGCGGCTTTGGCCTCGATCGGGTGCTCTCCTCCGCCATCACGCGCAATTTCGATTCCCAACTCGATTATGTGCTCTCCGCGCTGATCGCGTCGGCCGAGATCGGTCCGGATGGCGAGGTGTTCCTCAATCGCGCACCCGCCGATCAGCGTTTCCTGGAGCCCTATTCGGGGCTCTATTACCAGATTAGCGGCGACCAGAGCCTGTCCGCGGAGCAGCGCGAGCTTCAGGATTTGCCTTCGCGCTCGCTATGGGATCGCCGGCTGCGCATCGGCGGTGCGCACAGCGACACCGATGTCCACATTTATGACAGTCCCGAATTCGATCCGGAAATGCTGCGCGTTCTGGAGCGCGACGTGCAAATTCCCGGATCGAAGGTGCGCTGGCGCTTTCAGGTCGCGCAAAGCCGCGAGGGGCTGGACGAGCAGATCGCGGTGCTTCGTCGGACGTTGGTACGGTCCTTCGCGGTGCTCGGCCTCGGCCTGATCGTGCTTGGATCGCTGCAGGCCTTTTACGGATTATGGCCGCTCCGGCGCGTGCGCAAGGCGATTGCCGACATCAAGTCCGGCGAGAAGAGCCGCATCGAAGTGCGCCTGCCGAGCGAGATCGCGCCATTGGCCGAGGAATTGAACGACCTCCTCGCCCACGTCGAGGTGCAGGCGGAAGAAGCGCGGCGCCATGCCGGGAACCTCGCCCATGCTCTGAAAACGCCGCTCACTGTCATCACTAATGAAGCGACCGCGCACAGCCCGGACCTTGCGCCGACCGTGATCCGCGAAGCCGCCACGATGCGGCGCCAGGTCGACCATCACCTTGCCCGCGCCCGCGCCATCGGCCGCCGCGCCACCGCCCAGTCGCGCGCCGAGGTCTGGCCGTCGCTTGAGGCGGTCGAGCGGGCCGTGGACCGCCTCTACGAGCATGTCACGATCGATCTTGCCGGCGTCAAAACCGCCGCGGCGCGCGTCGAGCGGCAGGATCTCGACGAAATGCTCGGCAACCTTATCGAAAATGCCGCCAAATATGGCGGCGGCCGCGTGTTCGTGACGGTGAAGGAAACGGACGATTGCGTGGAGATCGAGATCGAGGATGACGGTGCGGGCATTCCGGAGGGCGAACGCGGCACCATCTTCGAGCGCGGCGCGCGACTCGATACCGAAAAGCCTGGCACCGGCCTCGGCCTGGCCATCGTCCGCGACGTCGCGCAGATTTACGGCGGTTCGGTGGCGCTGGAAGAGAGCGAGGATCTGGGCGGCCTGCTGGTGCGGCTGAAGCTGCCGGTGGCAGTGAACCACGGCACCTGACCCAACCCGTCATCCCGGCGGAAGCCGGGATCTCAGGCCGAATGAAGCTCGCTCCCGTCGCGAGACCCCGGCTTCCTGAGTGACGGTTTATGGGCAGGCAGGCTTGCCTTTTTGACCTGATCCCGGCACAGGCCAAGCGTCGTGACAGCAACGATCCACTCCATCGGCGCCAAGGCCGCGCCTTCCCTCGACGCGATGATCCATCTCGTGTCGGCCGACCTCAATCGCGTGAATGCCGTGATCCTGGAGCGGATGCAAAGCGAAGTCGCGCTCATCCCCGAGCTTGCGGGCCATCTGATCGCGGGCGGCGGCAAGCGGATGCGGCCGATGCTGACCTTGGCCTGCTCGAACCTGCTCGATTATGGCGGCGCGCGGCATCATAAGCTGGCCGCAGCCGTCGAATTTATCCATACGGCGACCCTCCTTCACGACGATGTCGTCGACGGTTCGGGCCTGCGCCGGGGCAAGCGCACCGCCAACATCATCTGGGGCAATCCGGCGAGCGTGCTGGTCGGCGATTTCCTCTTCTCGCGCAGCTTCGAACTGATGGTCGAGGACGGGAGCCTGAAGGTGCTCCGCATCCTGAGCCGCGCGTCCAACATCATCGCGGAGGGCGAGGTCGACCAGCTGACCGCCCAACGCCGCGTCGAGACGACCGAGGACCATTATCTCGCGATCATCAACGCCAAGACCGCAGCCCTCTTCGCCGCCGCGTGCCGCATCGCCGCCGTGGTCGCAGAACGGGACGAGGGCGTCGAGGACGCGCTCGATTCCTATGGCCGCAACCTCGGCATCGCCTTCCAGCTGATCGACGACGCGATCGATTATGCGTCGGACGCCGAAACCATGGGCAAGGGCGTCGGCGACGATTTCCGCGACGGCAAGGTCACCCTGCCCGTCATCCTTGCGCATGCGCGGGGAAGTGCGGAGGATCGGCAGTTCTGGAAGGCGGCGATGCAAGGCGACCAGGTTTCGGACGCGGACCTTGCTCATGCGACGGGCCTTCTCCGCGCAACCGGCGCTCTGGACGACACGCTGGAGCGCGCCCGCCATTACGGCCAGCGCGCGATTGACGCGCTCGGGCCTTTCCCTTCGGGCGCGGCGAAATCGGCGCTGATCGAGGCCGTCGAGTTCGCGATTTCGCGGGCTTATTAAGTCCCCCGCATTGGGGATATCCGTTCGCCCTGAGTAGCCGTTGAGCTTGTCGAAACGGCGTATCGAAGGGCTTGACGCTGAATGCTTCGATAGGGGCCTTCGACAAGCTCAGTCCCTACTCAGCACGAACGGAGTGGGTTAAGGGGTGCCGCGTGACTCTTCCCATCCATGCCGTCCTTCCCGATCTCCTCGCGACCTTGCGCGACCGCTCAAGCGCCGTGCTCGTCGCGCCGCCGGGTGCGGGGAAGACGACGGCGGTGGCGCCTGCGCTCCTCGCCGAACCCTGGTGTACGGGCGAGATTTTGCTCCTTTCTCCCCGGCGCCTTGCGGCGCGGGCGGCGGCGGAGCGGATGGCGGAGCTTGCGGGCGAGAAGGTGGGCGAGACGATCGGCTATGCGACGCGGCTCGACAGCAAAAGATCGGCGCGGACGCGCATCCTTGTCGTCACCGAAGGCATTTTCCGCAATCGCATCCAGGCCGATCCGGAGCTGGCGGGCGTGTCCGCCGTGCTGTTCGACGAGGTGCACGAACGCAGCCTCGACAGCGATTTCGGCTTGGCTCTTGCCCTCGACGCGCAGGTGGCGCTGCGGCCGGACCTCCGCATCCTGCCAATGTCCGCGACATTGGACGGCGCGCGCTTTTCCGCGCTGATGGACAGCGCGCCGGTGATCGAGAGCGAGGGGCGGATGCACCCGCTCACCCATGTCTATCTCGGCCGGTCCTCTGAAAAAAGGATCGAGGAGGATATGGCGGCCGCGATCCGCACGGCGCTGCGCGAGAGCGAGGGCGGCATCCTCGCCTTCCTGCCCGGCGTCGCGGAAATCGAACGCACGGCGGAGAGGCTGGAGGGTGTCGCGGCGGAGGTCCATAAGCTGCACGGTACGCTGGAGCCCGCGCAGCAGCGCGCCGCCATCGCCGCGCCGCCGTCCGGCGTGC
Source organism: Allosphingosinicella vermicomposti (assembly GCF_003012815.1). Lineage (GTDB taxonomy): Bacteria > Pseudomonadota > Alphaproteobacteria > Sphingomonadales > Sphingomonadaceae > Allosphingosinicella > Allosphingosinicella vermicomposti. The sequence goes on from NZ_PXYJ01000004.1 coordinate 140,727, forward strand.
GCAAGATCGTGCTCGCCACTTCTATCGCCGAAACCAGCCTGACGCTGGACGGGGTGCGGGTGGTTGTCGACAGCGGCCTCGCCCGCCGCCCGCGCTATGACCGTGCGGCGGGGATGACGCGGCTCGTTACGGAGCGGGCGAGCCAGGCCGCCGTCACCCAGCGCGCGGGCCGCGCGGGGCGGCAGGCGCCGGGCATTGTCTATCGCCTGTGGGAAGAGGCCGCGACGGCGGGCCTGCCCCGCTTCGACCCGCCCGAAATCCTTGAGGCCGACTTGAGCGCCCTGACGCTCGATTGCGCGATCTGGGGCATTGCCGATCCGCGCGACCTGAAGTGGGTGGACGTGCCGCCAGCCGCAGCCATTTCGGAAGCCAAGAGGCGCCTCTTGTCGCTGGAGGCCATTGATACGGACGGACGGCCAACCGCGCATGGCCAAGCTATTGCGCGTCTGCCGCTGCCGCCGCGGCTCGCCCATATGCTGATCCGCGCCGACGAATGCGGCTGGGGCGAGACAGCGGCGGAGGTGGCGGTGCTGCTGTCCGAACGGGGGCTCGGCGGGAATGACGCCGATCTGGAACTGCGGCTGCGGCGGTGGCGGGGCGAGCGTGGAAAACGTGCAGATGCGGCGCGGGGGTTGGCGAAACGGTGGCTTTCGGAGGTCCGTTTGTCCCGAGCCCTTCGACTGCCTGCCAAAGCAGGCGCTCAGGATAAACTTCGTTTCGAAGAAACGAAGTCGAGGGGCACTGGCACAGAGTCCGAAGTGCGCCACTCGACTTCGCTCGGGACGAACGAGATTCTTGGAGGGTGCATCGCCCTTGCCTTTCCCGATCGGCTGTCGAAGCGGCGCTCGGCCGATGGGGCGAGCTGGATTTCCGCTGGCGGGCGCGGCTTCGTGCTCGATCCGGCAAGCCCGCTTGCGCGTGAAGCGTGGCTCGCCGTTGCTGAGGTTGGCGGGGCAGCCTCGGGCGCGCGTATTCTTTCCGCCGCTGCGATCGACGAGACGATTGTTGAAGCGCTCTTCGCCGATCGCATCGAGACGGGCGCGCAACTGCTCTTCGATTCTGCGACACGCGGGGTGTCGGCGACACGCGGACGGCGGCTCGGCGCGATCATGCTTTCCGAAGGCGGCGATGCGAAGGCCAGTCCGGAGGCGATTGCCGCCGCCTTGGTCGAGGGCGTTCGGCTCCATGGGCTCGATCTCCTGCCGTGGAGCGAAAACGCGCGGCAATTGCGCACGCGCACCGCCTTTGCCCGCACGGTCCAGCCGGACCTTGCCGATCTTTCCGATGACGCTTTGTTGGCGTCGCTCGACGATTGGCTGCCGCCGCTGGCGACGGGCAAGCGCCGCCTTACCGATATCGATCCCGGCGCCCTGTCGGGCACGCTCGATATGCTGCTCGGCTGGGAGGGGTGGAAGGCGGTGGACCGCATTGCTCCGGCCAGCTTCACGACGCCAGCGGGGAGCAGCCACGCCATCGATTACGAAGCGGAAGGCGGCCCCACAGTTACAGTCCGCGTCCAAGCCTTGTTCGGCCTGTCCGCCCATCCGATGATCGGGACGACGCCGCTGATCCTCAGCCTCACCTCACCCGCCGGGCGGCCGATCCAGACGACGAAGGATTTGCCCGGTTTCTGGGCGGGAAGCTGGAAGGACGTCGCCAAGGAAATGCGCGGGCGTTATCCCAAGCATCCTTGGCCGGAGGATCCGGCTGGGGCTGATCCGACGCTCCGGACGAAGAAGGCGGCGCAGCGTTCATAGTTCCTCTCCCATCGAGGGGAGGGCTTACGGGCTTGACGGGAATCGCTGTTCGCGCCACTCGGGCCTAATACCTTCAAAGGACGAAATGATGGCCGCGCGTATCTTCCAGCGTTCGAAAAATGCCCTGCAATCGGGGCGTGCCCGCGCGCAGGAATGGGTGTTGCAATTCGAGTCGGCAAGCCCGCGCCAGGCCGATCCGCTGACCGGATGGGCGGGCGGCGCCGACACGCAGACGCAGGTCAAGTTGTCCTTCAAGTCGCTGGACGAGGCTAAGGCTTATGCCGACCGCAACGGCATCGACTATCATGTCGTGCCCGCCGCGGCGCCGGTGCTGAAGATTCAGTCCTACGCCGACAATTTCCGGTAAATCCTACGCCGTCATCCCGGCGGAAGCCGGGATCTCGGGAAGAGACCGCGCCTTTCCGTCATGAGATTCCGGCTTCCGCCGGAATGACGATTGCCGGAATGACGATTATAGATATTGGCTGCCGAGCAGGAGCAGCAGCTTGACGTCCACGGCCGCGCCTTCCGCGCGCTTGGCGGCGAGGAAGGCGGGCACGCCGTCCAGCTTCACGCGGTGGACGATGATATCTTCGTCATGATTGCCACCGCCCGCGCCGACGCGGGTGAGGCCTTCGGCTTTCAAGAGGGTGAAGCCTTCCGACAGCATGCCGGGCGAGGAGTGGAAATAGCCGAGCTCCGTCATCCGCTCCGCGCGATAGCCGGTTTCCTCCTCAAGCTCGCGCACCGCGGCGTCGACCGGCGTTTCGCCTGCGCTTTCATCGCCGACCAGGCCGGCGGGAAGCTCGATGCAGCGGCGGCCCAAGGGCACGCGATATTGGTCGACCAGGATGACATGGCCGTCATCCACCGCGAGGATCACCGCCGCGCTGACGCCGCCGGCGCGGGAGACATATTCCCACGTGCCGTCCTTGATCGCGGTCACATATTTGCCCTGCCAGACGATTTGCGGATCGCCCGTCAGCCCCGGGACGGTCACAGCTCGATCAGCCGGTCGGGCAGTTCGTTCGTATCCTCGACCGTCTTGGGCAGGTGCTGGGCAAGGACGGCGCCGATCGCCTCTACCGCCTTCGCCACGCCTTCGCCCGGCCGCCCCGCCTTCAGGTTGTCGACGAGTACCGCCATGGCCTCGCCCCAGATTTCCGGTGCGACTTTCGAGTGAATGGCCTGATCGGCGACGATTTCCGCACGATGCTCGCGAAGCGACACGTAGAGGAGAATACCGGTGCGGCCCAAAGTGCGATGCTCGGCGCTCGCTTTGAACAAGGCGATGGCGCGGCGGCGCACCCGGCGCGTCTTAGCGCGGGCGGGCGTCAGGGCCATGCGGAGCGGCATCCAGGCAAGGCCGTAGCGGACGAGCAGGAACAGGCCGATCTGGAAGGTGGCGATCCAGGTCATCAGCGAGAAACGAGTCAGCTCAGCATCCCAGCCGAGCAGCATGGCGCTTATCCCGTCGACCGTGCCTTGCGGCAGGAAAGCGATCAGCGCTGGAACCAGCAGCATCGCGGCAACCGCATAGTGGAGCGCCGCGTCATGATAGCTGTCCGACCGCTCGGCGACGATCGTTACGATTTCGCCGTCGCTCTTGCGCTCGGCATCAGCAACAGCAGCCGTGACCAGCGCGTGATCGGCTTCATTGAAACGCAGCATTACCATCCCCCCGAAGCGCCACCGCCGCCAAACGACCCGCCGCCGCCGGAAAAGCCGCCGCCACCACCGCCCCAGCCACCGCCGGAGCCCCAAGAACTGGAGCTGCCCCATCCGGAGCCAGAACTCGTCCAACCGCTGCCCGCCCCCCACATCCAGACGCTGGAGCCTTTGCGGCCATATTTCTTGCCCATGCGGTAGACGAAGCTACCGATGATGACGAAGAACAGGATGATAACGACGAACACCCAAAAGACGATCTGCAGCGCCGCCTTGTCATCGGCCTCCTGTTCGGCCGCAATTTGCGCGGCGCGAGCGCGGCCTTCCGCTTCCGGCAACTGAAGCATGTCGATGATCTGATCGGATCCCTCCATGATCCCGCGCGCGAAATCGCCGTCCTTGAAGGCAGGCGTGATAAAGTTGCGGATGATGAGGCTGGAGACGGCGTCGGTCAGCACCGGCCGCGCGCCATAGCCCGTTTCGATGCGTATCTTCCGCTCCTTCACCGCGACGAGCAGGATCGTGCCGTCATCCTTCTTCGCGCTGCCGATCGCCCAAGTGCGGCCGAGACGATAACCATAATCCTCGATCGTCCGCCCCTGAAGATCGGGCACGGTGGCGACGACGAACTGGCGGCCGCTATTCTTCTCCAGCACCTCCAGCTTCTGCGTCAAAGCGGCTTCGTCCTGAGGTGGAAGCAGATCGGCGTTGTCGACGACGCGCCCGGTGAGCTTGGGGAATTCCTGCGCAAAGGCGGGCGACGCGATGAGCGCGAGCAGGAGAAAAAGCAGCACCCCCCACACCGCTAGGGCTGAGCTTGTCGAAGCCCGTTCCAGCTGGATCCGTCCTTCGACAGGCTCAGGACTAGCGGTGTGTAGGGCCATGAAATTACTGGCCGTTGCCGAAATCGACAGTCGGCGCGTTCTGTGCGCCTGCCGATGCTTCGAACGGGGTCTTTGGCGTGGCGCCGTAAATCACCTTGGCACCGATCAGGTCGGGGAAGGTGCGGATGCGGGTGTTATAGGCCTGAACCGATTCATTATAATCGCGGCGGGCGACAAGAATCGAATTTTCCGTGCCCTCGATCTGGCTTTGCAGCGTCAGGAAGTTCTGGTTCGATTTGAGATCCGGATAGGCCTCCACGGTCGCAAGCAGGCGGCCGAGCGAAGAGCCGAGCTGCGACTGCGCATCATTGAACGCCTTCACCTTGGCCGGATCGTCAAGATCAGCCGCGTTCAGCTGAACCTGCGTCGCGCGGGCACGGGCATTGGTGACTTCGGTCAGCACGCCCTTTTCCTGCGCGGCATAGCCTTGCACCGTGCGAACAAGGTTGGGAATGAGATCGGAGCGGCGCTGATATTCGGACTGGAGATGGCCCCATTTGGCGTTCACGTCCTCTTCCGCAGTCGGGATGGAATTCACCCCGCATGCCGAAAGCGACACCGCCGCGGTGGGTACAAGGAACATCCTCATCAGGGTCTTCGAGCGCATTTATCGTTCCTCCTTGAACGCTGTTCATCCTGAGTTAGTCTGTCGCCCGGCCGTTCGCAATGGAGGAACGAAATGCTTCAGGGGTTCAAGGCGTTCATCAATCGCGGCAATGTGATCGATCTGGCCGTTGCCGTCATCATCGGCGCCGCGTTCGGGCGGATCGTCACCTCGCTGACCGACGATCTCGTCATGCCGCTGATCGGATGGGCGGTCGGCGACCTCGATTTCTCCAATTATTTTCTGCGGCTCGGCGCCCTACCCGCCAATTTCGCGGGCGATCCCAACAATTATTCGGCGCTGAAGGAAGCGGGCGTGCCGATGATCGGCTATGGCCATTTCGCGACGGCGGCGGTCAATTTCCTGATCGTCGCTTTCCTCATTTACCTCCTCGTCCGCAGTATCAAACGCGTGCTTCCGGACAAGGATGTGCCACAGGCGGCGGAACCGGCGGACGTCGCGCTGCTGCGCGAAATCCGGGACGAACTGCGCACCGCGCGCGGAGCCCCTTCAAATCCGGCGGAATGAGCCTATATTCATGGTGCCGGATTCGTCCGGCTATGATGATAAAATGCGGCGTGTAATAGATGCAGCGGACCCGGGGGCGGTACCCGGCGGCTCCACCAAAATCGGCCTTTTAGGCCGGTCCTGATGGGGCCGAACTAGGATCGACGTGTATTGAAAAGCGCAGTTTTCATCCGGGCTGAGTAACCCGTTCAAGGCTCACAACACACAAGTGCCAACGATAACGAGGCTCTTGCTATTGCTGCGTAACCCGGACCTCACGGTTTAGGTTATATCAGACAAAAGCACGGTAGGGACCACACCGGGTAACAGAAGTGGAAACCAGCGGCCCCGGGGGAGCCGGGCAACAGAATCCCCCGACCTCTTTTTGCGGCTGTCGAGCGAATGGAAGCTCCAGCCCCTTTTCCTTCCCATGCGCATCGGTCATGCTGACGAAAGACGTGGAGGGAGATTTCAATGAAACACATCGTTATTGCAGCTGCCCTGCTCACCTTGGCCGCCTGTTCGGAAAGCGAGCCGGAGAGCGTTGAGAACCGCGCCAAGGCATTGGAAGCGGACCTTACCAACCGCGCCGATGAACTGGAGGCCGAGGCGGCGAATGGCGTCGCGCAGGCGGAAGCCGACCTCAACGAGGAATTTGCGGACTTCGGGAATGAGGTTGAAGGCGATGTGGCCGTGAATGAAGCTACGGGAGAGTAACCTACCTCGTCATTGCGAGGAGCGTAGCGACGAAGCAATACATCGCGCGACTAGGTTCGGAACCCTTGGATTGCCGCGCTGCGCTCGCAATGACGATGGGAGAGGAATGAAAAAGGCTCCGCCGCGAAAAAGGGAGCAAACGCGGCGAAGCCTTTAACTCGAAGCCCCCCATATGCTCGAGTCTCTCAAAATGTAGCGCTTCAAACTAAAATTGTAAGGTGTTTCAGTGGCTTAGAAACGAAAAAGGGGCCCACGAGGAGCCCCTTTCCCATTTCAGGATAACCTGGATTAATCAGTCGTCGTCGCGCTTCAGGAAAGCGGGCGCGAATTCCGGCTCCGGACCATTGTCGTCCGAACGCTCGCGGCGCGGACCGCGATCACGATCTCCACCACGGCCTCGACCGCCACGATCGCCACGGCCTTCGCCATCACGGCGCGGGCCACGGTCGCGGCGTTCGCCGCCCCGGTCGCTGCGCTCACCGCGCGGACGCTCCTCGCGGGGCGGGCGCGTATCTTCCAGCTCCTCGCCAGTTTCCTGGTCGACGACGCGCATCGACAGGCGAACCTTGCCGCGGCTGTCGACTTCGAGAACCTTGACCTTCACTTCCTGGCCTTCGGACACGACGTCGGTCGGCTTTTCCACGCGCTCATTCTTCATTTCGGAGACGTGGACGAGGCCGTCCTTGCCGCCCATGAAGTTCACGAACGCGCCGAAATCGACGATGTTGACGACCTTGCCGTTATAGATCTTGCCGACTTCGGCTTCTTCCACGATGCCCTGGATCCACTTCTTCGCGGCCTCGATCTGGCTGAGGTCGGACGAAGAAATCTTGATCAGACCTTCATCGTCAATGTCGACCTTGGCGCCGGTTTCAGCGACGATCTCGCGGATCACCTTACCGCCCGTGCCGATGACTTCGCGGATCTTCGACTTGTCGATCTGCATCGTTTCGATACGCGGCGCGTGGGCCGAAAGCTCGGTGCGGGTCGTGTCGAGCGCCTTGGCCATTTCGCCGAGGATGTGGGCGCGACCTTCCTTAGCCTGCTCAAGCGCAGTGCGCATGATTTCCTCGGTGATGCCGGCGATCTTGATGTCCATCTGCATCGTGGTGATGCCTTCGGACGTGCCCGCCACCTTGAAGTCCATGTCGCCGAGATGATCCTCGTCGCCGAGGATGTCGGAGATGACCGCGAAATCCTTGCCTTCAAGGATGAGGCCCATGGCGATGCCGGAGACCGGGCGCTTGATCGGCACGCCGGCGTCCATCATCGCGAGGCTTCCGCCGCAGACCGACGCCATCGAGGACGAGCCGTTGGACTCGGTAATGTCGCTGGTGAGACGGATCGTATAAGGGAACTCGTCCTTCGTCGGCAGCACGGCGTGCAGCGCGCGCCAGGCGAGCTTGCCGTGACCGACTTCGCGACGGCCCGGGGCGCCGAAGCGGCCCACTTCGCCGACCGAGTAGGGCGGGAAGTTATAGTGCAGCATGAAATGCTGGTAGGAGAGGCCATTCAAACCGTCGATCATCTGCTCGGCATCTTTGGTGCCGAGGGTGCAGGTGGCGATGGTCTGGGTCTCGCCGCGCGTGAAGAGCGCCGAGCCATGGGTGCGCGGCAGGAAGCCGACTTCCGCGACGATCGGGCGAACCGTCTTCGTGTCGCGGCCGTCGATGCGGCGGCCGTCCTTCAGGATGGCGGTGCGGACGATTTCGGCTTCAAGCTTCTTGACGAGCTTGATGGCGACCATCTGCTCCTGCGGGCTCTTGTCGGCCATCGCTTCCTTCGCCTTGGCGCGCGCGGCGTTGAGGGCGTTGGAGCGTTCCGACTTGTTGGTGAGCTTGTAGGCGGCGGCAACATCGTCGCCGATCAGCTTCTTCAATTCCGCCTTGATCGCGGACGTGTCGTCACCGGTGTTGAGTTCCCACGGGTCCTTCGCGGCCTTTTCGGCGAGATCGATGATCGCATTGACGACCTTGCGGATTTCCTTGTGGGCAAACACGACGGCGCCGAGCATGACTTCTTCCGAAAGCTCCTTGGCTTCGGATTCGACCATCATGACCGCATCGCCGGTGGCGGCGACGACGAGGTCGAGGTCGCCAGCGGCAACCATCTCGTCGGTGGGGTTGAGCTGATAGTCGCCGTCCTGATAGCCGACGCGGGCGGCGCCGATCGGGCCCATGAACGGAACGCCCGAAATGGTGAGCGCGGCAGACGCTGCGATCATCGCCAGGATATCGGGCTCGTTTTCGCCGTCATAGCTCAGAACCTGGGCGATGACGTTGATTTCGTTGTAGAAGCCTTCCGGGAAGAGCGGGCGGATCGGACGGTCGATGAGGCGGGAAACCAGGGTTTCCTTCTCGGTCGCGCCGCGCTCGCGCTTGAAGAAGCCGCCCGGAATGCGTCCGGCCGACGAGAATTTTTCCTGATAGTGAACGGTGAGCGGGAAGAAATCCTGCCCTTCCTTCACCGACTTCGCGGCCGTGACGGCGCAAAGCACGACGGTTTCACCGAGGGTCGCGATCACCGCGCCGTCGGCCTGGCGGGCAACCTTGCCCGTTTCGAGCGTGAGGGTCTTTCCGCCCCACTCGATTTCTACTTTCTTCGTATCGAACATATTTTTTCCTTCACTCCCCGAACCCGATGTCCGGGGGGCCTATAGAGGCCCACAAGGTCGTGGGCCGCGTGGCGGGCGTCCGGCCCGCCGCCGGTCGGAGCGCTTTATCGCGACCCCATTCAGCGCCCCGCCGGATTGCGGGACTGTCTGTAGAACCGTCATGCTGAACTTGTTTCAGCATCCATGTCCGCAGCCCCTCTTGGGCTGAAAGATGGACCCTGAAGCAAGTTCAGGGTGACGGTTGGGCATAGTGCCCAGAATAACAGAAGGGCGCCCGGTGGGCGCCCTTTCGTCACTTGCGAAGGCCGAGCTTCGCGATGAGATCCTGGTAACGCTGCTCATCCTTCTTGCGGAGATAATCCAGAAGCGAGCGGCGCTTGTTGACGAGCATCAGCAGACCGCGGCGGGAATGGTTGTCCTTCGCGTGGGTCTTGAAGTGCTCAGTCAGGTTCGAAATGCGTTCGGTAAGGATCGCCACCTGCACTTCCGGCGAACCGGTGTCCTGGCCAGCGCGGGCGTTGTCCTTGATGATTTCCTGCTTACGTTCGGCGGTAACCGACATCGTCATTCCTTTCAAAAACTAGAGATTGAAGCCGCGCACCACGCGAAGTTCCTCTTCGCAAAGCTCCACCAGAGCGACCGGAACATGGTTCTCGATTGCCAGATGAAGCCCCGGTTTCGCGGCAAACCCGATCAGCTTCCGCCCCTGACGGAGCGCCCCTGCCTGATCGGGCGTGACGGGTAGAGCCGGGATGTCGTCCAGCCCCGCCGCCAATGGCAGGAGAATGTGTTCAAGCTCGCGCGCCTTAGCGGCTTCGCCCAATTTGTCCAGCGAAATCGCGCTTTCCAGGGTGAAGGGCCCGGCTTTGGTCCGCCGCAACATGGTGACGTGACCCACCGTATCGAGGGCGTAAGCAATGTCGCGGGCGAGCGAGCGGATATAGGTGCCCTTGGAGACGCGGGCGGTGAGGGTGATTTCATCAACCCGCAATTCCCCCTCCCCCGCTAGGGCTGAGCCTGTCGAAGCCCGTTCCAGCTGGTTCCGTCCTTCGACAGGCTCAGGACTAGCGGTGGGTGGGAGGATAGAAAGCGAATGAATCGTGACCTGCCGCGCCGCCAGCGTCACCTCTTCCCCAGCCCGCGCGAGATCGTAGGCGCGTTTTCCCCCGACCTTCAGCGCGGAATAAATGGGCGGCACCTGCTCGATCGGGCCGGTGAAGCGCGACAGCACCGCCTCCACGTCCGCCAGCGCCGGACGCACATCGGACGTCGCCACCACCTCTCCTTCGGCATCGAGCGTGCTCGTTTCCTCGCCAAAGCGGATGGTGAAATCATAGACCTTGTCGGCGTCCAGCATTCGCCCGGAAAGCTTGGTCGCCTCGCCGAGTGCCACGGGAAGAACGCCGCTCGCCAGCGGATCCAATGTGCCGCCATGGCCGACCTTCATCTTGGTATAGCCGCCCGCCCGCAATGCGCGCTTCACGGCGGAGACGATGTCCGTGGAGCCCGGCCCCAGGGGCTTGTCGATGATCAGCCAGCCATGCACGGTTCAGGCCCCCACAATGGCGAGCGAGAGTTGCTGCGCTTCGGCCGCCTTCAGCCGTTCCATAAAATGGCGACGGCAAAGGGCAATATAGCGGTCGTTGCCGCCAATTTCGGTCTGCGCGCCGGCGCGGACGGCATGGCCTTGGGCGTCGACCCGAAGGTTCATCGTCGCCTTGCGGCCGCATTCGCAGACGGCCTTCAGTTCGATGAGGGAGTCGGCCAGCGCCAGCAAGTGCGCGCTGCCGGGGAAGAGATTGGCCTGGAAGTCCGTCCGTAATCCGTAGGCGAGGACGGGAATGCCGAGTTCGTCGCAGATGCTCGCGAGCGCGAACACCTGGGCGCGGGTCAGGAATTGCGCTTCATCGATCAGGATACAATGGAGCGGCCGCTTTTTGAGCTCCGCCTCCACTTCCGCGCGGATATCCGTTTCCGGCCCGAACATTTGCGCGGGGGCGGCGAGCGCGATGCGGGAGGCGATGGTGCCAACGCCCGCGCGGTCGTCGATCGCGGCGGTGTAGAGCATCGTTTCCATGCCCCGCTCGCGATAATTGTAATCGGCCTGGAGCAGGGTGGTCGATTTCCCCGCATTCATCGAGGCGTAGTAGAAATAGAGCTTGGCCATGGCGGGCGCGTGTAGCGGAACTTCCTGACCGCGTCATTCCCGCCTGAACGGAATTGTGAGCCGTAGAACCGTTCGCCCTGAGTAGCCGGTGATCCTGAGCTTGTCGAAGGATCGAACCGGCGTATCGAAGGGTTCCGTGCAACAGTGCTTCGATCCGGGCCTTCGGCTTCGCTCAGTCCCTACTCAGCACGAACGGATAGATGCTATTCTTCATCCCCGTCCTCGCCGGTCAGATCCCGCGCAACGGTGGGGGAACGGAGGAGGGAGTCGATATGGCTGCCCTCGTCGAAGCTCTCGTCGGCGAGGAATTTGAGGCGGGCGGCATATTTCATGTTCACCCGTTTGGCGACTTCGGACTGGAGATAGGCAGTGTTGGTGCGAAGGGCCTTCAGCACCTTATCCTCATCCTTGCCGAGCAGCGGCTTCACGAAGACCGTCGCGTGGCGAAGGTCCGGCGACATGCGCACTTCGGTGACGGACACGTGAGTCGAGGCCAGCACATCGTCATGCACGTCGCCGCGCATCAATATGTCGGACAAGGCATGGCGCACCTGCTCGCCGACGCGGAGCAGGCGGACCGAGCGGCCTTCACTGGTTTCGTTATGACGCATATCTCAACCCCAACACGTCATTCCGGCGAAAGCCGGAATCTCGGGACGGAAGGGTGCCCTTCCACGACGAGACCCCGGCTTTCGCCGGGGTGACGCCTGTTCTTACAAAACCCGTGCCCGTTCCTCGACTTCGAAGACTTCGAGCGTGTCGCCCGCCTTGATGTCGTTGGTGTCGGCAAGGACCACGCCGCATTCGAGACCGGCCGTGACCTGGGCCACGTCGTCCTTGAAGCGGCGGAGCGAAGCGATGGTCGTCTTCGACACGATGACGTCGTCGCGGGTGAGGCGCGCATTGAGCCCCTTACGGATGATGCCTTCGAGGACGAGGAGACCGGCCGCCTTGTCCTTCTTGCCCGCCGGGAAGACCTCGCGGACTTCGGCGCGGCCGACAACCGTTTCGATGATCTCCGGACCAAGCTCGCCCGCCATCGCTTCCTTCACCCAGTCGGTGAGGTGATAGATGACGTCATAATAGCGGAACTCGACCTTGTTGCGCTCGCCAATCTCGCGCGCCTTGGCGTTCGGGCGGACGTTGAAGCCGATGATCGGCGCACCGCTCGCGCTCGCCAAAGTGACGTCGCTTTCGGTGATGCCGCCGACGCCCGAATGCAGGATGCGGACCTTGATCTCGTCGGTGGAGATCTTGTTCAATGCATTGACGATGGCTTCGACCGAACCCTGGACGTCGGCCTTGACGACCATCGGGAATTCCTTGGTGGTCGAAGCCTTGCTCGCAAACATATTCTCGAGGCTGACCGGCGCCGTCGTCGTGCGCTTTCTGTCCATCACGCTCTGGCGATAGGTCGCGACCTCACGGGCGCGCGCTTCGTTTTCGACGACGGTCAGCGTATCGCCCGCCGACGGAACGCCGCCAAGGCCGAGTACTTCGACCGGAACCGAAGGTCCGGCTTCCTTCACCTGGCGCCCCTTGTCGTCGATCATCGCGCGGACCTTGCCGCTGACGGCGCCGACGACGATCACGTCGCCGACCCTCAGCGTGCCGCGCTGGACGAGCACAGTCGCGAGCGGGCCACGGCCCTTGTCGAGCTTGGCTTCAACCACGGCGCCTTCGGCTGCGCGGTTCGGATTGGCCTTCAATTCCAGAATTTCAGCCTGGAGCGCGATTGCATCGAGAAGGCCCTCGATATTGGTCTTCTTGAGCGCCGAGACTTCCACGTCCTGAACGTCGCCGCCCAGTTCCTCGACCACGATTTCATGCTGCAGCAATTCCTCGCGGACGCGCTGCGCACGGGCGCCTTCCTTGTCGATCTTGTTGATCGCGACGATCATCGGGACGCCCGCCGCCTTGGTGTGGTTGATGGCTTCCACCGTCTGCGGCTTCAAACCATCGTCGGCGGCGACGACCAGAACGACAACGTCCGTCACATCGGCGCCGCGAGCGCGCATTTCCGTGAAGGCCTCGTGGCCCGGCGTGTCGAGGAAGGTGATCTTCGACTTGTCCTTCAGCGCCACCTGATAAGCGCCGATATGCTGGGTGATGCCACCAGCTTCGCCCGACTGCACGTTCGCGCCACGAATGGCGTCGAGCAGCGACGTCTTGCCGTGATCGACATGGCCCATGATCGTGACGACCGGGGGGCGCGACTCAAGCGTTTCGGGTGCATCGACATCCTGCTCAGTCTGGATGTCCACGTCGCTTTCGCTGACGCGCTTCAGATTATGGCCGAATTCCGTGACCAGCAATTCCGCTGTGTCCTGGTCAATCGTCTGGTTGACGGTCACGACCATGCCCATGCGGAAGAGCGCCTTCACAAGGTCCGCGCCCTTTTCGGCCATACGGTTGGCGAGTTCGCCGACGGTGATCGCATCCGGGACCACGACGTCGCGGATCTGCTTGGCCTGCGGCCCTGCTTGCTGATGATGGCGCCGTTCCTTTTCGCGGGCGCGCTTTAGCGCTGCAAGCGAGCGGGCACGCGCGGCGCCTTCGCCTTCATTGAGGGCGCGGCTGACGGTGAGCTTGCCCGATTGGCGGCGATCGTCGCCGCCACGCGTGCTGCGCGCGGGACGCGCAGGCGGTTCGGGACGCTTGACCGGCGTGAAACGCTGGGGTTTCGGATGCGCAGGGCGCCGCTCCTCTTCCTCAGTTTGCGCAGCGGCCGGGGCGGCAGCAGGCGCTTCGGCAGCGGGGCGCGCGGCGTCTTCAGCCTCGCGCTTTTTCGCTTCTTCGGCTTCCTGCTCGGCCTTGCGGCGAGCTTCTTCCTCGGCCTTGCGGTTTTCCTCGGCGCGGCGCTTTTCTTCCTCACTCTGCTGCGCGGCCTGACGGTCCTCGCGGCGGCGCGCTTCCTCGAGCGCCTGCATGCGCGCTTCCTCGGCCTCGCGGAGCAGACGCTCCTGCAATTCCTTACGGCTCGCGGCGTCGTTCACCGGGCGCGAAGGCTTTGGCGCGGGCGGCGGAGGCGGCGGTGCCTTGGCGACCGGCGTTTCAGGTGCGGCTTCCTCGATCTTGGGAGCCTCGGCCTCACCGGGCTTGCCCAGGATGCGGCGCTTCTTCACCTCGACCACGACGGTGTTGGACCGGCCATGGCTGAAGCTCTGCTTCACCTGCCCCGTCTCCACCGTGCGCTTCAGGCCCAGAGGTGCGCGGGTTCCCAGCTTCGGCTTGTCGTTCGTATCGCTCATACTATCCTTCGTTCACATCCACAGCCGACGCTTCCGGCACACTGGCCGACCCGGCGCTTAGCCCATCATTCGTTCCGATAAAAGCGCGCCAGCGATTATAAGCGTGGCGCACACGCGCAGCGGCAGCGGCGTCGATCAGGGCGACATGTACCACATTCTGGCGGCCTAAAGCCATTGACAATATGGGACGCGGCTCTGGAAAAACCAGCCCTGCGGCCTCTCCATCGCCCATGCGCCAAGCCTGGTCGAGCTTTCGCTTACCATCCTCGCCCGCATCGAACGCATGGAGGAGGAGACGCACCTCGCCCCGCCGCGCCGCGACTTCGATCTTCTCGCTACCGCTGAGGAGATTGCCCGCGCGCGCCTCGAGGCCGAGCCGGTCAAGCACCGCTTTCTTCAAAGCCTCCTCGATCCGCTGGGCAAGGTCGTCGGGAATGGCGAGACTATTGGTTTTGAAGGATCGCATCAACGCGCCCTTCAATTTACCCTTAGCCTGTGCCGCTTCCAGTGTCGCGCGATCGACGCCGATCCAGGCGCCACGGCCGGGGGCACGCGCGCGGACATCCGGCGCGACCTGACCGTCGGGGCCAAGCGCGAGGCGGATGAGGTCACCCCGTCCGGCATGCTCACCGGACAGGATGCACTTGCGTTCGGGCTCATTCCCCTCGCGTTTGCGGGAGGGGGCTTTATCGCCGCTTAGCGTCTCATTGGGGAGTTCCCGCAACAGCGTCCTCCCCTTCATCCTCGAACCAATGCGCGCGGGCGGCCATGATGATTTCATTGCCTTGCTCGTCGCTGAGGCCATATTCGGCAAGAATGCCGCCCTTGTCCTCGGTCCGGTTGCTTTCCTTCTGGCGGCGCTGTTCGGGCCGCTTCTTCTGCACCAATTCGTCGGTGGCGAGATCGGCGAGATCGTCGAGCGTCTTGATGCCTGCCTTGCCCAGGGTCACCAGCATCGCTTCAGTGAGATAGGGCATGTCGGCAAGCGCGTCTTCGACGCCAAGGCCGCGACGCTCTTCGCGAGCCGCTTCCTCGCGGCGCTCGAGCGCTTCCTTGGCGCGGTTCTGAAGCTCGGCAGCGAGATCTTCGTCGAAGCCTTCGATCGAGGCGAGCTCGTCCACCTCGACATAGGCCACTTCTTCCAGCGCGCCGAAGCCTTCGGCGACGAGGAGTTGAGCCAAGGTCTCGTCCACATCGAGCTCGTTCTGGAACATTTCCGAACGCTCGACGAATTCCTTCTGACGCTTCTCGCTCGCATCGGCCTCGGTCATGATGTCGATCTGCGAGCTGGTGAGCTGCGAGGCGAGGCGCACGTTCTGGCCGCGGCGGCCGATAGCGAGGGACAATTGATCGTCCGGCACCACCACTTCGATACGGCCCTCTTCCTCGTCGATGACGACGCGGGCCACAGTCGCGGGCTGCAGCGCGTTGACGATGAAGGTCGCCGTGTCTTCGCTCCACGGAATGATGTCGATCTTTTCGCCCTGCATTTCCTGGACGACCGCCTGAACGCGACTCCCCTTCATGCCGACGCAAGCGCCGACCGGGTCGATCGAGCTATCATGCGAAATAACGCCGATCTTTGCGCGCGAGCCCGGATCGCGGGCGGCGGCCTTGATCTCGATGATGCCGTCGTAAATTTCCGGCACTTCCTGCGCGAAAAGCTTCTTCATGAAGTCCGGATGCGCGCGGCTGAGGAAGATCTGCGGCCCGCGATTTTCGCGGCGGACGTTGAGGATGAGGCTGCGAACGCGGTCGCCGACGCGGACGACTTCGCGCGGGATTTGCGCGTCGCGGCGAATGACGCCTTCGGCGCGACCGAGGTCGACGACGACGTGACCGAATTCGACGCGCTTTACGACACCGGTGATGATTTCGCCGACGCGATCCTTGAATTCCTCGAACTGACGTTCGCGCTCGGCGTCGCGGACCTTCTGGAAGATGACCTGCTTGGCGGCTTGCGCCGCGATGCGGCCGAATTCGATCGGGGGCAGCGGATCGACAATAAAGTCGCCCAGAACCGCGCCCGGCTGCAACTTCTGCGCGTCGACGAGGCTCACCTGCTTGAAATAGTCGTCGACCTGCTCGACCACTTCGACGACGCGCCACAGGCGAAGGTCGCCGGACACCGGATCGAGCTTGGCGCGAATATCGTTTTCGGCGCCATAACGGGCACGGGCGGCGCGCTGGATCGCGTCTTCCATCGCCTCGATGACGATCGCCTTGTCGATCAGCTTCTCGCGCGCGACGCTGTCGGCGATGGCGATGAGCTCGGCCTTGTTGGCGGAAATCGCAGTGGCCATGGGTTTAGTCCTGTCCTTCTACCTGAATGGAATCGGCGCCTTCCGCATCGAGCGGGGCGGTCGCCGCAATGAGTTTGTCGGTCATGACGAGCTTGGCGTTATGAACCGCGGAAAAAGGGATTTGCATCTCGCCGATCTTCGGCACGTCGATGCGGATGGCTTCACCTTCCGTGCCGATCAAATCGCCGGTCAGAACCTTGCGGCCCTCCAGCTTCTCGGCAAGATTGATGCGGGCTTCAAAGCCCTTCCAATCGTCGAAATCGGCGAGGCGGGTGAGCGGACGATCGATACCGGGCGAGCTGACTTCCAGCCGGTATGCGCCCTCGATCGGATCCTTGCCCTCTTCTTCCAGCCGGTCGAGCAGGTCCGACAGGCGGCGCGACAAGGTGGAGCAATCCTCCAAAGTCAGCTGCCGCGTATCGGGGCGCTCGGCCATCACCTGCAGGGTCGGATCCGACGTGCCGCCGATCATCTTCACGCGCACAAGCGCCAACCCCTCGGCCTTCACCTCGGGTTCGATGAGATCGGTCAACGTCGCGATATCGGCCATGCGGCTCCTTTAAATAGCTATAGGCCTTCGTCGCCGGCCCCGCCCTCGGGACCAGCCTCAACACTTTAACGATGTCGAGAAAGGCATGGGCTATATAGGCGAAACCCGCCGATGCGACAAGCGGTTTGAATCCAGCCTCCCTTCCGTTCGCCCTGAGTAGCCGTTGAGCTTGCCGAAACGGCGTATCGAAGGGCTCCATGGGACGATGCTTCGATACGGGTCTTCGACTTCGCTCAGCCCCTACTCGGCACGAACGGAGTGGTTGGAAATGATCTCTTCAACCAATTCCAAATCCGCCTGCTTGTCCACATCGATCGCCGCTTCGGCGAAGGGCAAGCGCACCGCCTTGGCCTCAACGCCCACCTTACGCCCAAGCGCCGCAAGCGCCTTATCGAGCGAAATGGTGCGGGTGAGCGCGCGGATCGCGAGGACCGGGCCGAACGATGTCAGCAGCTTCAGCGCCTTCTTCCGGTCCTGCTCGACTCTCGACCAGAGATCGAGCGCGGCTTGAGCCCTCTCGCTCCTCAGCGCGAAAAGATTGGCGCCGCTATAATCGCCGTCCGAAAAACGCAGCCAGGTCCGCTTGGTCTGCGGATAGGCGGCTTCCACCGTTGCGCGATCGACGAGCGCGGCGGACACATCGCCGCCGCTGCCCGCAAGGAATGTCTCGACCATATCCACGGTGAGCAAGGCATGATCGGCCGTCACCACCAGGACCGGAAACGGCGCATCCTTCCCCGCCACGGCGCGGATCGACTGGGCGATTCCCCGCTGCGAGCGCGCCGTGCGGACGCGCGCATCGGCGGGCACCGTCGCCAGCCGGTCCGGCTCCTGCGCCAGAATGACGATGTCGCCAACCGACGGCGCGGCGAGCAAGGTTTCGATCACCCGCTCGATCATCTGCCTGCCGCCGACCGGGATCAAAGCCTTCAATTGCACGCCGTGGCTGCGCGCGAAGACATTCTCCCCCGGCCTTTGCCCGGCAAGGACGATCGCGGTCCAGCCGCCCTGCGCGCTCACCACAGGGCGATGCTTTCAGGAAGCGCGAATTGCCCGGCGAGGATCGCATCCTGCGCCCACAGCATGTCCGTCGCGAAATAGCGGTCCTTGGCATAGAAAGGCACTGCGGCGCGGACCGTGCCCTTCGCGCCTTCGAGCACGGGCGAAGACGTGTCAGGCGCATGGAAATCCACGCCCTGCACGCTGGCAAGTAACTCAACACCGATCACGCCCGCCGCATTGCGCGCGATGCGCCCAGCTTTCCGCGCGCCCGCCGTCGCCATGGAGACATGATCCTCCTGATTGGCCGAGGTCGGGATCGAATCGACGCTGGACGGGAAAGCGAGGGTCTTGTTCTCCGACACCAAAGCCGCCGCCGTCACCTGCGCGATCATGAAACCCGAATTGACGCCGCTATCCTCGACTAGGAAAGCGGGGAGCCCGCTCATCTTGGGGTCGACGAGCACGGCGGTGCGACGTTCGCTGATCGAGCCGACTTCGCAGAGCGCCATGGCGATCATGTCGGCGGCGAAGGCGACCGGCTGGGCGTGGAAATTGCCGCCGGAAATCGCATCCTCGCCGAAGAGCAAAGGATTGTCGGTGACGGCATTCGCCTCAATCTCAAGCGTGCGCGCGGCATTGCGGAGAAGATCGAGCGACGCGCCCATCACCTGCGGCTGGCAGCGGAAGCTGTAGGGATCCTGCACCTTCGTGCACGCCGCGTGGGACTGGCGGATCTGGCTTCCAGCCAGCAAAGTCTTAAGCGCCGCCGCGACCGTAATTTGTCCCGGCTGTCCGCGCACTTCATGAATGCGCGGATCGAAGGCAGCATCCGTACCCTTAAGGGCATCGATCGACATCGCCCCGGCGATCAATGCGGCCTCCAACACGCGCTGGCCGGTGAACAAAGCGTCGAGCGCGATGGCGGTCGAGGCCTGCGTGCCGTTGATGAGGGCGAGGCCTTCCTTCGGCCCGAGCTGCAGCGGCTCAAGGCCGATCTTCGCCAAAGCATCACGGGATGCATATAGCTGACCCTTCAGCAGGATCTGCCCTTCACCCAGCAAAGCAGCACTCATATGGGCAAGCGGCGCGAGATCGCCTGAGGCGCCCACCGAACCCTGAGCGGGAATAACCGGCAGCGCGTCGGCTTCGAGCAGCGTCAGCAGCCGATCCACCACGATCCGCCTTACGCCCGAATGACCGCGCGCGAGGCCGATCACCTTCAGCGCCAGAATAAGCCGCACGATGCGCGGCTCCAGCGCCTCTCCAAGCCCGCAGCTATGGGAGAGGATAAGATTGGTTTGAAGCTCGGCCAGCCGGTCGTCCGGAATGCGGGTTTGGGCAAGGAGACCAAAGCCGGTATTCACGCCATAGACGGTGCGGCCCGATGCGACGATCTTCGCGATATTGTCGGCCGCCGCATCGATCGCGGCATAAGCGTCTTGGTCCAGGGCGAGAGGGGCGCTGTCCCAGATGGCGCGCAGCTCGGACAATGTCACCGAGCCGGGGCGAAGCGTGATCATCCGCGTGCTCCGATCATCGGCAAATCGAGGCCCTGCTCTCGCGCGCAATCAATGGCGATGTCATAGCCCGCGTCAGCGTGGCGCATGACGCCGGTGCCGGGGTCGTTCCAGAGGGCGCGCTTCAGGCGGCGGGCAGCATCTTCGGTTCCGTCCGCCACAATCACCATGCCGCTATGCTGCGAATAGCCCATGCCGACGCCGCCGCCATGATGGAGCGACACCCAGGTCGCGCCGGACGCGGTGTTGAGGAGGGCGTTGAGCAAGGGCCAATCGCTGACCGCGTCCGATCCATCCTTCATCGCTTCGGTCTCGCGATTGGGCGAGGCAACCGACCCGGAATCGAGATGATCGCGGCCGATGACGACGGGAGCCTTGAGTTCGCCGCTCGCCACCATTTCGTTGAAGGCGAGGCCCAGCTTGTCGCGCAGGCCAAGCCCCACCCAGCAGATGCGTGCCGGGAGCCCCTGGAAGGCGATCCGCTCGCGCGCCATGTCGAGCCAGCGATGGAGGTGCGGATCATCGGGGATCAACTCCTTCACCTTCTGGTCGGTCTTGTAGATATCCTCGGGATCCCCGGACAGAGCCGCCCAGCGGAACGGGCCGATGCCCCGGCAGAAGAGCGGGCGGACATAAGCGGGCACGAAGCCGGGGAAGTCGAAGGCATTCTCGACACCCTCATCCTTCGCGACCTGGCGGATATTGTTGCCATAGTCGAAGGTCGGAACGCCCATCTTCTGGAAGGCGAGCATCGCCTCGACATGGACGGCCATCGACGACCGCGCCTCGCGCTCGACGGTCTTGGGGTCTTTCTCCCGCATCTCCACCCATTTCTCGACGCTCCAGCGGATGGGCAGATAGCCGTTTACCGGATCGTGGGCCGAGGTCTGATCGGTGACCGCATCCGGGCGAATGCCGCGCTTCACCATGTCGGGCAGGATTTCCGCCGCATTGCCGAGCACGCCGACGGAGATCGGACGGTCGGCTTTGGCGATGATCTCCAGCGCCTCGTCGATCGTGTCCGCGCGATAATCGAGATAACGGGTCTCGAGCCGCTTCTGAATGCGGCTTTCCTGGCATTCGATCGCGATGCAATGCGCGCCCGCCATCACCGCCGCCAAGGGCTGCGCGCCGCCCATGCCGCCAAGGCCCGCGGTCAAAATCCACTTGCCCGAAAGATCGCCCGCATAATGCTGGCGGCCCATTTCGACGAAGGTCTCGTAGGTGCCCTGAACGATCCCTTGCGTGCCGATATAGATCCACGACCCGGCCGTCATCTGGCCGTACATCATCAGGCCCTTGCGATCCAATTCGTTGAAATGATCCCAGGTCGCCCAATGCGGCACCAGGTTCGAATTGGCGAGCAGCACGCGCGGCGCATCCTTGTGCGTCGGGAACACGCCCACGGGCTTGCCCGACTGGACGAGCAGGGTCTGATCCTCCTCCAGCCGCTTCAGCGTCTCGACGATCCGGTCATAGCTTTGCCAATCCCGCGCCGCACGGCCGATGCCGCCATAGACGACGAGCTCTTCCGGCGCCTCCGCGACGCGCGGATCGAGATTGTTCATCAGCATCCGCATCGCCGCTTCCGTGGTCCAATGTTTGGCGCTGATCTCCGAACCGGTCGGCGCCGCGATATGGCGGCTATTGTCGCGTCTGTTCTGCATCTCTCTCATCTCTTTATCCAACCCGTTCGCTTCGAGCGAAGTCGAGAAGCGTGGCGCGGGCGTGTCTCGACTTCGCTCGACACGAACGGGTGAATTTATGCAAGCCTCAGCTGTCTTCCCCAGCCACGATCCGCCGTTCCGGACCGGGCAAGCCTATCCAATAGCAAAGCTCGGCCGGGCGGTTCACGCGCCAGACGCAAAGGTCGGCGGCCTTGCCTGCGCTGACCGTGCCGATGTCATCAGCCAGGCCCAGCGCCTTCGCGGCATGCACCGTCATGCCCGCCAAAGCCTCCTCCGGCGTCAGGCGGAACAAAGTGGTCGCCATGTTGAGCATCAATGTCGGTGACAACACCGGCGACGTGCCCGGATTGCAATCGGTCGCGACCGCCATCGGCACCTTATATTTGCGCAGCAGATCGACGGGCGGCTCCCTGGTTTCGCGCAGGGCGTAGAAAGCGCCGGGCAGCAGCACCGCGACCATTCCCGCCCGAGCCATCGCCGCAATTCCAGCCTCGTCGGCATGTTCGAGATGATCGGCGGACAAGGCGCCATAGTCGGCCGCCATCGCCGCGCCACCAAGATTGGAAAGCTGCTCGGCATGGAGCTTCACCGGCAGGCCGTGCGCCTTGGCGGCATCGAACAAGAGCCGCACTTCATCGATCGTGAAGCCGATCCCTTCGGCAAAGGCATCCACGGCGCTCGCCAGCCCTTCGCGCGCCGCGGCGGGCAGCATCTCTTCCACCGCGATCCGCACGAATTCGGCGCGCCGCTCCCTATATTCCGGCGGCAGGGCATGGAGCGCGAGCAAGGTTGGGCTGACCCGCACCTTCTCGCCCTTCCCCAAAGCGCGCGCGGCGCGGAGCAATTTCATCTCGGTTTCCGTATCGAGGCCGTAGCCGGACTTGATCTCGACGGTGGTGACGCCGCCCTTCATCAGCGCGTGAAGGCGCGGGCGGGCCGCCTCGACAAGCTCGTCCTCGCTCGCCCCGCGCGTCGCGGCGACGGTGGACACGATGCCCCCCCCTGCCTTGGCGATCTCTTCATAGGTCGCGCCATTCAAGCGCATTTCATATTCGTGCGCGCGGTTGGCGCCGAAAACGAGGTGGGTGTGGCAATCGATCAGCCCAGGCGTGACCCATGCGCCGCCGAGATTATCGACCTGTTTAGCTTGGAAGCCCGCCATGTCGATCCGCCGCCCGACCCGCGCAATCCTGCCGCCATCAATGGCGATCATCGCATCCTCGAGCGCGCCGAATGCACCGGGCACGGACCGATCCATGGTCGCGATATTGCAATTGACGAGGATGCGGTCCCACATGGCCTCGCTTATTGGCAGACAAAGGGTGTAAGGCAAAGGCCATGAGCAATTCTTCCTGGCCACGTATCACCGATCTGTTCACCACCGGGACGGGCGACGTCGCACTGGTCGGCGCGCCGCTCGGCCTCGGCTCCGTCACGCCCGGCCGCTGCGCCGATGCGCCAAGGGTAGTGCGGGAGACGCTGCGCCGGTTCAGCACTTATGATGTGGAAATGGGCGAGGAATTGGCGCTCAAGATCGCCGACAAGGGCGATGCGCCGGTTGCTCAGCTGATGCCGGGCGACGCCTTTGAATCGATCCGCGATCATGCCGCGCATTGCACGGCATCTCACGGCCTTACTTTGCTGATCGGCGGCAACAATGCGGTGACACGCCCCGCCGCCCATGGCCTTGGCGTACCGCTGGATCAGGTGGGCGTCATCACCCTCGACGCGCATTTCGACCTGCGCGATACCGATGAAGGCCCGCGCAACGGCAATCCCATACGCTGTCTGCTGGAGGATGGCCTTCCCGGCCGCAACATCGTGCAGATCGGCCTCGCCCCCTTCGCCAACACCGCGAAGATGCACGGCACGGCGAAGGAGGCGGGGATCGTAGTCATCACGATTGCGGACGTGAAGAAACGCGGCATCATCGAAGTGATGGAGGACGCCTTCGTCCGCCTCAGTCACTGCACGGCCTTGATGGTCGATTTCGACATCGACGTGATCGACCGCGCGCAATGTCCCGGGGCGCCCGGCGCGCGGCCCGGCGGGATGCCGGTCGACATGTTCTTCGAGGCCGCGCGCTGGGTGGGAGCGCACCGGAAGGTGAAGCTCGTCGACCTGACCGAATTCGACCCCGGGCTGGATGTCAGCGACATAACGGCGCTCACCGCCGCCCGGTGGGTGTGCGAGGTGTTGGCGGGGTATTCAGGGCGCGCTTAAGCCCCCCCCCACCGAGGGGGAGGGCTTTAGAGCATCTCCTTCAGCGGCATACTCGTATCCGCCAGCCGGTCCGGATCGATTGTCGCGCCAGCCTCGACCAGTTTTCGCCCCTGTACATAATCCCTGGTCGCGTTGACGCAGTCGAGGGCGACCACCCGGCCTTGCCGCAAATAGATGAGCGAAAAGCTCCGGCTATCCGGATCGCCGCGCAGCACCGTCTCATCGTAACCGACCGACAAGCCGACCGTCTGCAGCTTCAGGTCATATTGGTTGGACCAGAACCACGGCATAGCCCGGTAAGGTTCCGGCTGACCAAGGATCGCCTTTACCGCGCAGGAGGCTTGATCATGGGCGTTCTGTACCGATTCAACACGCAGCCGCTGGCCGCCCGCAAAGGCGTTTTCGTGCGCGGCGCAATCGCCGATGGCGTAGATGAAAGGGTCGCTGGTGCGGCAGAAGGCGTCGACATCGACGCCATTTGCGCTCGCGAGGCCCGCTGCCTGGAGCGGAGCCGTCGCGGCATCGATGCCGATGCCGACGATCACGATCTCGGCGGGGAGCAAGATGCCGTCGGACAATCGGACGCCCGTCACCCAGTTCTCGCCCTCGATCGCCGCGACCCCGCTGTTGAGGCGGATATCGACGCCCTGCGCGCGATGCTCGGCCTCGTAAAAGCGCGAGATCGGCTCACCCGCCACGCGGGACAGGACGCGATTCTGGGCCTCGACCAATGTCACGGCCTTGCCGAATTTGCGGAGTACCGCCGCCGCTTCGAGGCCGATATAGCCGCCGCCGATCACCACGACATTCCGCACCGACGGAAGCTCTGCCGTCATGGCATCAACTTCCGTGCGGTTGCGGACGACGTGGACGCCCGCGAGGCCTTCGCCCGGGCAGCCGAGCCGCTTCGGCGTGCCACCCGTCGCCCAGATCATCGTACCATAAGTAAATGCCTGGCCATCGGCTGAGGTCATCGTCTTCGCCGCCGGATCGAGAGCCGCGATCCGCGTCGAGGGGAGGAGGGTGATGGCCCGCTCCTGCCAGAAAGCGGCGGGGCGGATAAGGATGCGCTCGAAGGATTTGTCCCCGGCGAGATAATCCTTGGAGAGCGGCGGCCGCTCATAGGGAAGCTCAGGCTCGTCGCCGATCAGGGCGATGCTGCCGGTAAAGCCCCATTGCCGCAAATAGATTGCCGCTTGGGCGCCGCCATGCCCTGCGCCTACGATGATGATGTCATAATTCCTCATGGGCAGCGCATAACCCACGATATTGCGCCTTGCCTATCGGCCATCGGCGCGGGCAAAGGGGAAAAAGATGGACGGCAGCGATCCCCAACTCGTCGGCACCTTTCGCCAGGCCATGCGCCGGGTCGCATCGACCGTAAACATCATCACGATCTGCGTCGATGGCCAGCCCATGGGCATCACGGCAACGGCCATGTCGTCGCTATCGATGGATCCGCCGAGCCTGCTCGTCTGCATCAACCGCGCCACCGCGCTGCACAATTCCTTGGAAGACGTGTCGCATTTCGGCGTGAACGTGCTCCATGCGGACCAGCAGCATCTGGCCGCCATGTTCGCCGACCGCGAGCAGAAGAATCTGCGTTTCGCCGAAGGGTGGGAGCTCGATTGCACCCGTCCGCCGCGCCTGGAAGCGGCGCAGGCCTCGCTCCTCTGCCGCCGGATCGATCATCACCCCTTCGGAACGCACAGCATTTTTATTGGCGTGGTGGAACATGTGGAGGTGCGGGACGATATCGATCCTCTCCTCTATTTGAACGGGCAATATGGACGAGCCAGTATCTAGTATCCCGGCCAATGCCGGGATCCAGAATGACAGCGCTGCTGGGCCACAGCCTTTGCCGGGAAACAAGGCTGCGTGGCTCTACGCCTTTCTCACGGGCCTCGTCGGCGCTTGCGGGTTTCAGCCGATCGGCCTTTGGCCTCTGACGCTCATCGCGATCGCGGGTCTTCTGTGGCTGATCGAACGCGCACCGACGCTCAGGAGCGCGCTGGCCCGGGGCTGGTGGTTCGGTGTCGGCAATTTCGTGCTTGGCCTCAACTGGATCGCGACCGCCTTCACTTATCAAGCGGCGATGCCGGTCTGGCTCGGCTGGGTCGCGGTGGTTTTGCTCTCACTCTACCTCGCCGTCTATCCAGCGGCTGCGGCTGGCCTTGCCTGGCGCTGGGGGCGAGCCAATGCCCTGCTCCTCACACTCGTTTTCGCCGCCGCATGGATCGTGACGGAATGGCTGCGGGCGACCCTCTTCACCGGCTTTGCGTGGAACCCGATCGGCGTGGCCTTGCTCGACACGCCGGTGGCGCGGCTTTCGACCTGGCTCGGCACTTACGGCCTCTCCGGCGTCACGGCCCTGATTGGCGGCACCCTTCTATTGCTCATCCGTCGCCAATGGCGTGGCGCGGCCCTCGTGCTGCTGCCGATTGCGGCGGGATCGGCAATCCTGATGAGCGCACAGCCGGCCGTGACTGCGCCGAACGCCCTCGCCACCCGGATCGTCCAGCCGAATATCAGCCAGGCGGACAAGTGGAAGGAAGATGCCTCCGACCGCAACCTCGCCCGTATCCAGAAATTGTCAGGCTTGCCCGAAGGCACGCCGCGCCTTCTTCTCTGGCCCGAAGCGGCGGTGACGGAGCAGTTGGAGGACGGACGCACCTATCCTTTCCTCCAGCGCTATATCGAGCGGCTGCGGCAGCGGGTGAGCCTGTCCATCGGCCCCAATGACATACTGCTGACCGGCGGCGTCACCTTCCAGTCTCCCGATGGCCGCGAAGTGACGAGCGCCACCAATTCCATCTTCGCGATGGATGGCGGCGGCAAGATCCTCACCCGCTACGACAAATCGCACCTCGTGCCTTATGGCGAATATCTGCCGATGCGGCCGATCCTTTCCGCCATCGGCCTGTCCCGCCTCGCGCCGGGCGATGTTGATTTCGATCCCGGCCCCGGCCCGCTCACGCTCGACATTCCGCGCATCGGCAAGGTCGGTTTCCAGATTTGCTACGAAATCATCTTCTCCGGCCAGGTGGTGGAACGGGCCAACCGTCCGCTCTTCCTGTTCAATCCGTCCAACGACGCCTGGTTCGGCGCCTGGGGTCCGCCCCAGCATCTGGCGCAGGCCCAGCTTCGCGCGCTGGAGGAAGGGCTTCCTGTCCTGCGCGCCACGCCGACCGGCATTTCGGCGGTGGTCGATGCCGACGGGCGCATCCTCCATAGCCTCGGCAACGGTGTCGCCGGCGTGATCGATGCACCGCTGCCGTCCGCGAAGGCGCCGACTCTCTTCGCGCGCCTGGGCAATATCCTGCCCCTCGCCTTTGCGCTCTTCATCGCCGCGGCCGCGATTGCAGTCCGCCGTAAAGCCCGCTAGGACGCGCACATAAGGATATCTTTATATCCGCAAATATCACCTTAAACCTCCAAGCAAAGGCCGGTTTTCAGCGATGCGCAGCAATTACATCTTCACGTCCGAGTCGGTTTCCGAAGGCCATCCCGACAAGGTTGCGGACCAGATTTCGGACGCGATCGTCGATCTCTTCCTCTCTAAGGATCCTGAAGCGCGCATCGCCTGCGAGACCTTGACCACCACCCAGCGCGTCGTCCTTGCCGGCGAAATCCGCTGCAAGGGCGTTTACGAGAATGACCAATGGGCGCCCGGCGCTCTGGAGGAGATCGAGCGCACCGTCCGCGAGACCGTGAAGAAGATCGGCTATGAACAGGAGGGCTTCCACTGGGAGAAGCTGGAATTCTCCAACTTTCTTCATGGCCAGTCCGCCCATATCGCGCAGGGCGTCGATGAAAGCGGCAATAAGGATGAAGGCGCGGGCGACCAGGGCATCATGTTCGGTTTCGCCTGCGACGAGACGCCGGACCTCATGCCCGCGACCCTCTATTACAGCCACAAGATCCTCGAAAAGATGGCCGCCGACCGCCACAGCGGCGCCGCGCCGTTCCTCGAGCCGGACGCTAAGAGCCAGGTCACGCTGAAGTTCGAAAACGGCAAGCCGGTTGCCGCGACGACGATCGTCGTCTCGACCCAGCATGCCAAGGGCTATGACGAGGGCGACAAGGAAGCCGAGCTCCACACCTATGTGAAGCAGGCGATCGCCAGCGTCATTCCGGCCGAACTCCTGTCGGACGAAACCGTCTACCACATCAACCCGACCGGCAGCTTCGAAATTGGCGGCCCGGACGGCGACGCGGGCCTTACCGGCCGCAAGATCATCGTCGACACCTATGGCGGCGCGGCACCGCACGGCGGCGGCGCTTTCTCGGGCAAGGATCCGACCAAGGTCGACCGATCGGCCGCCTATGTCGCGCGCTACCTCGCCAAGAATGTGGTCGCCGCGGGCCTTGCCAAGCGCTGCACCATCCAGCTTTCCTACGCGATCGGCGTCGCCGAACCTCTGTCCGTCTATGTTGATACGCACGGCACGGGCAATGTGGATGAGGCCAAGCTCGAAGCAGTGCTTCCGCAGCTCGTCCGCCTGACGCCGAAAGGCATCCGCACCCATCTCGGCCTCAACAAGCCGATCTACAGCCGCACTGCAGCTTACGGCCATTTCGGCCGCAAGGCGGAAGGTGACCTGTTCAGCTGGGAACGCACCGACCTCGTCGAAAAGCTGAAGGCGGCACTCTGATCGGGAGGCGCGTCCGCAAGGTCTGGCTGGCCATCTTGGTGGCCGCCACCCTCCTTGCGGGCGCGCTGATGCTGATATCGCAGGAGCCCTCCACACCGCAGAAACTTGCCGCGGCACCATCTGAATTGCCGCCTCCGTCCGGCCCTTATGGCGTCGGGCGATCGTTCGAATGTTGGCAGCGCGTTGAAATAGGCGGCAGCGCGCCGCGCCGTCTGCCCGTCTATCTTTACTACCCCGCCGCCGCTCATGGCCGGGAGGCTGTTCTTCCTCCGCAAAAGGCCGATGAGAATTACGGGCAACTTGCACGCCGCTTCGGCGCGGCTGCGGCTTCGTCCTTCTCGCCAGCCATAGGCTCGGCGGTGACCGGCGCCGGCCTTGCACCCGGCAGCCGCTTCCCATTGATTCTATTCGCGCCCGGCGCGGCCCAGCTGCCGACCGATTACAGCATTCTTCTCGAAGCCCTGGCGTCGAACGGCTATGTGGTCGCAGCATTGTCGCCCAACGAGACGGGCTCATGCGCAGGGCCGGGAGGGCAATCGGGCGCATCGGATTTCGAGAAGGTCTCGCTCGACCTCTTGGCCATGCTCGATCGCCTTGCGGCCCCCAGCGGCCATCCCTTGGCCGGGCGCCTCGACATCGGAAAGATCGCCGCTTTCGGACATTCTCGCGGGGGCGCCGCCGCAGTGCTGGCGGCCGCGCGCGATCCCCGGATTCTCGCAGCAATCAACCTCGACGGAGATTTCGCTGGCGCGACCGCCGAGGCCCGCCCCGTTCAGCCGATCCTTTACCTGACGTCCGACCCTGAAGAGCGGACGGGCCTATCACGGCTGTTCGGCAGCGCCGCCAAGGATGAAACGCGCCGCGCCGATCTTTGGCGGCAGGTCGGCTCCAGATCGACGCATGCCGTATCGCTTCGGATCAAGGGTTCCCGCCACCTGACTTTCACTGACATCGCATTGGCGCCGCCTCAATCCGTGTCTCCCAGAAATAGGGAGGCGAGGCTCGGCTCAATCTCCGGTCCGCGCGCGCTGGCCATTACGAATAATTTGGCTGTCGCTTTCTTGGAGCATCATGTGAGAGGAAAAGGGTTGCAGCTCCCGACCTCCTACCCGGAAGTTGCCCCCTTCCCGGTGGAACCTGCGGCCCGATAGCGGCCAGCCGGATATCCGCAGCGCAAATTGGAACGACCCTTTCCAACTTCGCATTCACCTGCTGCCTCTGTAGCGGGTACATGTTTCGTGAGGGACTTAAAGTGAACCGACTTCTATTATGCGTGATGACGAGCCTGCTCACCGGGACGGCGGCCGATGCCGCGCCGCCCAAGGCGCAGCCAGAGGCAGTCATCGAACTCATACCTTGGCGCAACCGCTGGGTGATGGAAGCCGAAATCGGCGGCAAGGTCCGCAAATATCTTTTCGACACGGGCGGGGGCCTCACGCTCATCCACCCCGACACCGCCAAAGCGGCGGGCTGCGAGCCTTGGGGTCAATTGACCGGCTTCCGCATGATGGGGCAGCGCGGGGACGGCCCTCGTTGCGACGGGTTGGCGATGAAAGTGGGTGGCCTGACGCTGGCGCCGCAGGTTCTGACCCTCATCGATATGGGACAGTTGAACCCCCTGGATTCCGAGCTTGACGGCATTATCGGCCTCAACCTGTTCGAAAACAAAACCATCACCATCGATTTCGCCGCTGGCATCGTCACAATCGAAAATGAAGCGAGCCGCAACGAGCGTATCGCGGACTTGCGCCCCCTTCCTATCCGCTTGAAGCGCGAGGTCGACGGCCTTGCCCTCGCCGTCCATGCTGCCGTCCCCACTGAAAAAGGCCCGGTCTTCCTCGAGCTCGATTCCGGGAACGGCGGAACGATCCTGATCAACAAGCCGATCGCGCAGCTCCTCGGCATGGACCCGAAAGCCGAAGGCAAGCAGAAGGCCGATTTCAAGGTGGTGGGGGATATCCGGGCGACGACTGAAGACGCCTTTACGCCGGACATGATCATGGAAGGCAATCTTGGTATGCCTTTCCTTCGCAACTGGGTGATTACGCTCGACTTGGCGCATGGCCTCGCCTGGATCGGCAAACCACCCGTGCCTCCACGCCCGGCACTTCCATTGCCGCCGCCTCCCACCAAATAGGGCGCTGCAACTTCCGCATGACGCGCGAGCCCGGTTTCGCTAACGGGCTCGCATGTCGGATCCCGCATCTATTCGCCGCCTCTACGGCCGCCGTTCCGGGCACAAGCTCCGCCAGGGGCAGGCCGCACTTCTTGAAGACCTCCTCCCCCGCATCGCGGTGCCGGAGGAAGGGCCGATCACCTCGCAAGAATTGTTCGGGGATGCCAAAGGAGAGGGGCGCCCGCTTCACTTCGAAATCGGCTTCGGCAGCGGCGAGCATCTCGCCTATCGCGCCGATCTTCTTCCCGATCACGGCTTTATCGGTTGCGAACCGTTTCTGAATGGCGTCGTCGGCGCGCTTCTTCACGTTCGCGAGAAGGCGCTCGGCAATGTCCGCCTCCACATGGGCGACGCGCTTCAGGTGCTGGAACGGCTTCCGGACGCCTCGCTTCGCTTCGTCTACCTCCTCCACCCCGATCCCTGGCCGAAAGCGCGCCATGCCAAGCGCCGGATGATGAATCATGGCCCGATGGACATCATCGCCGCCAAGCTCGCGCCCGGCGGCGAATTCCGACTTGGTACGGATGACCCGACCTATTGCCGCTGGTCGATGATGATCATGAACCAGCGCACGGATTTCGAATGGCTCGCCGAAAGCGCGAGCGATTTCCTCCATCGCCCCGGCGGCTGGCCGGAAACGCGCTACGAAGCCAAGGCCCGTCGCAAGGGCCACGAAGTCTGGTATTTCCGTTACCGGCGGGTGTGATAACCGCCCTTCGTCATTGCGAGGAGCAAGGCGACGCGGCAATCAATTCTGCGGTCAGGTTGGCCGCCGCTGGATTGCTTCGCTTCGCTCGCAATGACGACTACCGCTAATTTGTCGGCGTCAGCTTCAGCAGCCGCCCCTGCGAACCATCGCCCCCGTCTTCCAGCAACCAGATCACCCCGTCCGGACCCTGCTCCACCTCGCGGATGCGGGCGCCCATGTCCCAGCGTTCCGCTTCCCGCGCGCTTGTGCCGTCGATCGCGACGCGGATGAGGGCCTTGCTGGACAGGCCACCGATGAAGGCACTCCCCTTCCATTGGGGGAAAATGTCGCCCAAATAGATGATGAGGCCTGCGGGCGAGATGACGGGATTCCATGTGACTTCCGGCGCGTTGAATTCGGGCCGCGTGGAATGATCGGGAATGTCCTTCCCGTCATAATGATCGCCATTCGACACGATCGGATACCCGTAATTCGAGCCCTTCTCGATCAAATTGAACTCGTCGCCGCCCTTTGGACCCATTTCGTGGGTCCAGAGCCGCCCGTCGGGCGCGAAGGCGATGCCCAGCAGGTTGCGGTGGCCGTATGACCAGATCTGCGCCTTCACCCGTCCCTGATTGTAGAAGGGATTGTCCGACGGAATGCCGCCCGCGTCGGTCAGGCGGATGACCTTGCCGAGATTCTGGTCGAGATCCTGGGCCGGATCGAATTTCTGCCGCTCACCGCTGGTGATGAACAGGTAACCGTCGGGCGAGAAGGCAATGCGATGGGAGAAATGGCCGTTCCCGGTGACCTTGGGCTCCTGCCGCCAGATCACCTGGAGCCCGTCGATCCGGCCGCCGCCCTGATTGTCGAGGACGAGCGTGCCGCGGCCGACCGCCGCGCCCTTGGTGCCGCCATTGCCCGCTTCGACCCAGCTGAGGTAAATTTGCGCGTTATCGGCAAAATCGGGATGGAGGACGACGTCGCCAAGCCCGCCTTGGCCGCCATAAGCGACGTCGGGCGTGCCGGCGACCGTCCCAATCCTCCCGTCCGGACCCAGCAGCTTCAACTCGCCCTTCTTCTCCGTCACGAGGAGGCGGCCGTCCGGGAGGAAGGTCATGGCCCAAGGCTCGTCGAAATCCGCCACGGCCTGAACCTGAAATGGCCTGCCCTGCCCAGCCTGCGCCACGGCGTTGTTGCTCGTCGCCACGCTTTCCGAGCTGGCCCAGCAGGCCGCGAGCAGAATGAGGGGAAGACCGGCAAGATGAAGCGCGCGCATACAAAGCTCCTGTGAAACCGCCGCGACCGCAAACCGTTCAACGGCAAGCCTGCTTTCTCCTTTTCCGCATAGCCCGATGGAGAAGCCTTGGCTACCAACCGTGCCCCGCCGGTATCCCCCGCTTTCCGTCGCCACGACGGTTCCGCAACATTGCCTGACCAGGACGAGGCGCGCGCGCTAGCCCGGCGGCTTTTCGGCCATCGGATGCCGAGCTTTGATCGCCTGAGTCCCGTGTTCGACAATGCGGGTGTGCAGACGCGGCACATCGCCATGCCGCCCGATTGGTATGCCGCCGATCACGGCTGGCGCTCACGCAATGCAGCCTATCTGGCCGTCGCCGAGCAGCTCTACATTGAGGCGGCGGAAAGGGCGCTGGCGGATGCAGGCGTCCCGCCGATGAGGTCGACACATTGGTCACCATATCGACCACCGGCATCGCGACGCCGAGCATAGAGGTGCGGGTTTTGGGCCGCATGGGATTTCGATCCGACGTTCATCGCGTTCCGATCTTCGGCCTCGGTTGTGCGGGCGGAGCGACGGGTCTCGCCGTCGCGGCCCGGCTGGCGCTGGCCACGCCTGGGAGCATCGTCCTCTTCGTTACGGTGGAGCTTTGCTCCACTTCGATCCGGCTCGATGTCGTGAGCAAGGCCAATATCGTCGCCACGGCGCTGTTTGGCGACGGGGCTGCGGCCTGCCTCGTCCGGAGCGGCGCGGACGACGCGCTCGCGATAATCGGCGAGGGCGGCGAAGTGACGTGGCCCGCGACACCCGACATCATGGGTTAGGACGTCGACGATCCCGGCCTTGGCGTCATCTTTGATCGCGCGATCCCTCCCTTCGTCACCCAGCATATCGGGGACGGCGTCGGTCGCATTCTTGCGCCCCTGGGCCTGATGCGGGACGAGATTGGGCGCTTCGTCTGCCACCCGGGCGGGGCCAAGATCCTCACCGCCCTTGAGAGGAGTCTGGTCCTTTCGGCCGGATCGCTGGATCACGAGCGCGCGATCCTCGTGCATTATGGCAACATGTCCGCGCCGACCGTTTTGTTCGTTCTGAAGGAAGCCCTTGCGACCGGCTTTGCGCCCCCCGCCATGCTGTTGGCCTTGGGCCCAGCTTCACCGCAAGCGGTCTCATCCTGGAGGCGCCATGACCCTACCCGTTCTCATTCTCACCTTGGTGACGCTTCAGCGCCTCGGCGAGTTGGTTGTCGCACGGCGGTACGGCAACCCTGCTTGCTCGCGGGGCCTATGAAGCGAGCCCTGGCCATTACCCAATCATTATCGCGACGCATGCGGCCTGGTTGGCGGCACTTTGGCTGTTTGCGCCCGGGCGGGCGATCGTCTGGCCCTGGCTCATCCTGTTTCTGCTGCTACAGGCGGGGCGCCTTTGGGTCCTCGCCACCCTTGGCACGCGCTGGACCACTCGGATCATCGTGCTACCCGGCGCCCCTCTTGTCAGTGGCGGGCCCGTTCGCTTCGTTCGCCATCCCAATTACGCGATCGTCGCCGGTGAGATTGCTGCATTGCCATTGGCATTCGGCCTCTGGGAAATCGCCCTGCTTCTCTCGCTTCTCAACGCGGCCATTCTATTCGTTCGCATCCGCGCCGAAGAAGCCGCCCTCGCGCAGGCATAAAAAAAGCCCCTCCTGAACGGAGAGGCTATGGGCCACAGATCAAGTCCGGGGCGAAAAAACGCGAAGCGGCAATGCCGCCAAGCTTCGATATTGGTTGCGGGAGTAGGATTTGAACCTACGACCTTCAGGTTATGAGCCTGACGAGCTACCGGGCTGCTCCATCCCGCGCCAATAGCATCCTCCCGGACATTAAATGTAAGGAAGGAAGACTTGTGAATGGGTTTCCTATGCGCTGGCTTCAAAGCCTGGCGACGACCTACTCTTCCATTGCTTAAGCAATAGTACCATCGGCGCTGTCTGGTTTCACGGCCGAGTTCGGGATGGGATCGGGTGGGTCACAGACGCTATGGCCACCAAGCTATGGAGCCAGCGCAAAGGAATTCTAGAAATCGTGCACTTTTTGTATCTAGTGAGAGCCGCCACAGCGACAGCCAAAACTGTCGTTGATGGTGGGATTCTCAAGCGCGAATAGAGCTATTAGGACCGGTTAGCTTCACGGATTACTCCGCTTCCACATCCGGCCTATCAAGGTCGTGGTCTTCGACCGCTCTAAGAAATCTTATCTTGAGGGAGGCTTCCCGCTTAGATGCTTTCAGCGGTTATCCCGTCCATACATAGCTACCCTGCTGCACCGTTGGCACGATGACAGGTCCACCAGAGGTATGTTCAACCCGGTCCTCTCGTACTAGGGTCAACTCCTCTCAAATTTCGACGCCCACGGCAGATAGGGACCAAACTGTCTCGCGACGTTCTGAACCCAGCTCACGTACCACTTTAATTGGCGAACAGCCAAACCCTTGGGACCTGCTCCAGCCCCAGGATGTGATGAGCCGACATCGAGGTGCCAAACAACCCCGTCGATATGAGCTCTTGGGGGTTATCAGCCTGTTATCCCCGGCGTACCTTTTATCCGTTGAGCGATGGCCCTTCCACGAGGGACCACCGGATCACTATGACCGACTTTCGTCTCTGCTCGACTTGTCAGTCTCGCAGTCAGGCGGGCTTATGCCATTGCACTCTAACAGCCGGTTTCCAACCGGCCTGAGCCCACCATCGCGCGCCTCCGTTACTCTTTAGGAGGCGACCGCCCCAGTCAAACTACCCGCCACAGAGGGTCCCAGCGCCGGCTAACGGCGCGTGGTTAGACAGTAAAGAACAACAGGGTGGTATTTCACTTGTTGGCTCCACACCAGCTGGCGCCGGTGCTTCAAAGCCTCCCACCTATTCTACACAGTTGTTCTCCACTGCCACTCTGAAGCTGCAGTAAAGGTGCACGGGGTCTTTCCGTCTAACCGCGGGTACTCCGCATCTTCACGGAGAATTCAATTTCGCTGAGCATGTACTGGAGACAGTGGGGAAGTCGTTACGCCATTCGTGCAGGTCGGAACTTACCCGACAAGGAATTTCGCTACCTTAGGACCGTTATAGTTACGGCCGCCGTTTACCTGGGCTTCATTTCGGAGCTTGCACCCCTCCACTTAACCTTCAGGCACCGGGCAGGCGTCAGACCCTATACGTCGTCTTGAAGCCGACTTAGCAGAGCCCTGTGTTTTTGCTAAACAGTCGCTACCCCCTGGCCTGTGCCCCCTACAATTGCTTGCGCAAAGGTAGGGCCTCCTTCTTCCGAAGGTACGGAGGCAATTTGCCGAGTTCCTTCAGTACACTTCTCTCAAGCGCCTTGGTATACTCTACCAGACCACCTGTGTCGGTTTCGGGTACGGTCTATACGGTGGGGCTATTTCCTGGAACCTCTTCGAAGCATTCTCAATCCGATAAGAGAATACAACTTACGAGATCCGTCACACACCACCAGGCTGCGGAATATTAACCGCATTCCCATCGACTACCCCCTTCGGGCTCGTCTTAGGGGCCGGCTCACCCTGCGCGGATTAGCCTTGCGCAGGAACCCTTGGTCTTTCGGCGAAAGGGCATCTCACCCTTTTTATCGCTACTCATGTCTGCATTCGCACTTCCGATACCTCCACCGTCGGTTACCCTTCGGCTTCACAGGCTTACGGAACGCTCCGCTACCGCTCATCTTACGATGAACCCTAAGCTTCGGCACGTATCTTGAGCCCCGTTACATCTTCGCCGCAGGACCTCTTATTTAGACCAGTGAGCTGTTACGCTTTCTTTAAAGGATGGCTGCTTCTAAGCCAACCTCCTGGTTGTTTTGGAAGTCCCACATGCTTTCCCACTTAGATACGATTTGGGGGCCTTAGCTGTAGGTTAGGGCTGTTTCCCTTTTGACGACGGACCTTAGCACCCGCCGTCTGTCTCCCGGATATTACTCTTGGGTATTCGGAGTTTGGTTAGAGTTGGTAGGTCTCGCGACCCCCGCATCCATCCAGTGCTCTACCCCCCAAGGTATTCGTCCGAGGCACTACCTCAATAGTTTTCGCGGAGAACCAGCTATTTCCCGGCTTGATTGGCCTTTCACCCCTAAACACAACTCATCCGGTAACTTTTCAACGTTAATCGGTTCGAGCCTCCAGTGGGTGTTACCCCACCTTCACTCTGGTCATGCCTAGATCGCCGGGTTTCGGGTCTAATGCATCAAACTCAATCGCCCTATTCAGACTCGCTTTCGCTGCGCCTACACCTATCGGCTTAAGCTTGCTTGATACATTAAGTCACAGACCCATTATGCAAGAGGTACGCGGTCAGGTCTCAAGGACCCTCCCACTGCTTGTAGGCAACCGGTTTCAGGTACTGTTTCACTCCCCTCATCGGGGTGCTTTTCACCTTTCCCTCACGGTACTTGTTCACTATCGGTCATACACGAGTATTTAGGCTTCGAGGGTGGTCCCCCGATGTTCAGACAGGATTACACGTGTCCCGCCCTACTCAAGTCTCATCACATCAGTTTCGCATACGGGGCTGTCACCCGC
>NZ_PXYJ01000004.1:182500-217851 GCF_003012815.1 Allosphingosinicella vermicomposti
ATATCCTCTGTCGGCCGAGCCGCGACCGGCGGCGGCGGCGCCATGGGCGGCGGAGGTGGAGGCGGCGGCGGAATGAGCGATTCGTCTTCCGGCACATCGCTCGTTGTATCCGAGGGCCAGCACTGGAGCTGAAGAGCCTTGCCCTGCGCCTTCTCCGGACGGCGGCTTCCCCAATTGAGCTTACCCGCCACGGCGCTGGTTTCGGCTTGCGGGAAGCTGGTCTCGTCGCCGTTCACCAATGTCAGCCAAGCGAACAGATCCATGCGGTCACCCGCCGGAGACAAAGTCGCGACATAATCGGCCTGCCAGTCGAAGCCGGAGGCCAAGTATGACAACGTTATCGTCGCCACCGTTTCCGACTCGCTTTGCGTCCGCACAGACAAGGTGGGCTTCGCCGACAGGCCGGCGGGCACCCCGCCATAAATGATCGTTTCCGGAACCCCGGTGCACCGCAGCGCCTCAATCCCGTCCGCCGTCTCCAGCACCACTGCCCCGTCGGATGAGGAGCGGATCACCGCATCATGCTCGCGTACTTCACCCGTTTCGCGGGAGGTGCGGCGAATATGCACGCGTTTGCCGAGCGACCGGTCGATGAGGCTCCCAGGTGAAAGCAGAAGCGCGTCCTGATTCTTCTCCCGCACGCCCTTGGGCAGGCCGGTGACGATCGCGCTTTCGGGAATGATCCCGCCGGCCACGCCTTCGAATCGGATATCCGCCTCTCCCGCCGGAATGCGGATCTGCCGCGTTTCGGTGATGAGCGCGAAGCCGTTAAGCCAATTGGAATTCGGCCGTGTCGATACGTGGCGGCTCGGATCGCGATAGATCGTCACGGCGATATTGTCCGGACGAGCCGACGTCGAAATAACCTGACCTAACGCCGCGCCGGGCGCCGCCGCCAGCAACAGGATCAGGAGGCCGCGCATCCGACGAATCAGAAGCGCGTGTCGAACGTCGCGGTGACGGTCGCGGTGCCATTGGCTGGAATGGGCACGCTCCACACCGCCTCACCCGCATTCCGCCGCTCGCTTTTCAGGCTTTCCTCAATGATGCGCGTATCGGCCCAATGGTCGAGGCCGCCCTGGACAAGGTCGACCGTCACCGGCTCCGGCCGCGCATTGCTGAGCGTATAGCGCATCGTCGTCCGCCACCGCTCATTGTTGATTCGCTCCCGCCGCTCGACCACCGGCTGCACCTTCACGTCAAAGGCATCGCCGGTCTTGAGGCCGATCGACGAGCCCATTGCGGTGTGGCCGATATTGTTCTCGCCAATGAACTGCGCGTTGCCGCGCGCATCCCGCATATAGACGCGCACCGTCCCGGCCGGTAGCGCGTCGCCAAGCCCCTGGTCTCGCGAAGTTGAAAAACGAAGCACGCTATTGGCGCTGCCCGGCTCCTGCCGCGTGCCGAGCCAGCCGTTGCGATATTCATAAGCCCGCGCCGCCGGAGCGCCGGATACGTCGAGGAAGCTGACCTGCTTGGTCTGCCGGTCGGCGATCGTCGTCCGTTCGGACAAAGGATAAAGATAAAGGTCGCCAAGCCGCTCACGGTCCGCGGTTTCCGTGCCCGCGCTTCGGCTGCTTCCCGAATAACCCTCGCCTCCACCGCCGGCGACGAGGATGGTCGACGCATTATTATATGTCGTCCCGCTATTGTTGGTGAGCGTCACCCATCCCTGCACGTCGATACGCCCGGCCCTGTCGTCGAACATCACGACATAGTCGGCATTCCAGTCGAGCCCGCCAGTGAGGTAGGAGAGGCGCACCGGCCGCTGTCCCGCACGGTCGCTTTCAAGCGTCACCGACAGGGTCGGGCGGGCGCGGAGGTTTTCCGGCACCTTGTCGAAAATCACGCGCACCGGTAGGCCATCGTCGCGCAACACCTCGATCCGCTGACCGATCTGCAGCACGACGCCGCCATTGGCCGCGAGCACCTTGGCCCGTTCGCGCTCTTCCTTGCCGGTGGCAGGGTTCGTGCGGACGAGCGTTACCGTCTCGCCCACCGCCTTCTGCATCAGCGCCGATGGGGAAAGCAGGTCATAGTCGAAATTCTGCTCGACGATGCCGATCCCGTCGCCTGCGAGCGAGACGGTTTCGGCCTGGATCCGCCCGGACACATCCGGAAATTCCTGCCGCACCCGGCGCGCGGGCAGATCGAGCTGGCGCACATCCTGAACCAGCGCGACGTCATTATTATAGATGGTGACCGAAACGTCGCCTTGCGCGGTCTGCGCGGATGCGGTTCCGGACAGGATCGTCGCGACGAGAAGAAGGTGACGCATGAAAGGGGCTCCCCACTTTATGGGTCAGACCATGTTACGCGTCCCGAACGAAATCAATCAGAATTCGACCTGCGCGCGAAGGCCGATGCTGTCGACGCCATAGCTGCGCTCGTCGACCGGCTCTGAGCTATCGGGTTTCACCGTTGCCGCGAGTGGACCGCCCTTCACGTCCGCATGGCTATATTGGAGGAGGAAGCGCACATAATCGATCGGGTTCCAGATCGCGCTCAGCTGATAGCCGGTCTGGCTGCCACCGTTGATATGATCCGGCGCATAGAGACTCTCCCCGGACAATCGATCGGTGAGATCGACATAATCGACCCGCGCATTGATCTGCACCGCCCCGATGCCGCCTTTGCCAACCGGGCGCAGCACCTTGGTCCGATCCCACTTACCACCCTTATATCCACGCGTTTCGCCGGTCAGATAATAGCCGATCTCAGCATAAGCCGACATGAAGCTCGGATCGCCATTATAGAAGACGCCGCCACCCACGCCGTCGAGACCTTCAAAGGTGGTGCCCGGCGCATAAGCGTTGGCCCATACCTTCTGCCCTTCCGCCGCGAAGTGCAGCGGCCCGAAAATCCCGCCCAGCTCCACGCCGATTATGTCCTCCCCCTTTGCCGCAATGGCGCCGGTATCGACGAAACGCACGTCGGTCAGCTGCGTGAACGGCCGCGTGCGATAGCGGACGCTCTGTGCATCCGACTGCGTCTCGCGATGCTGGTAATTGGCGCCAAGGTGCAGACGGCCATTGTCGCCGATCTTGGGCGAATAGGTGCCGCGAACGCTGGCCTGCCAGCTATCATTGTTAAAGGCACTGCCGATCGGCGCGTTAAAGATGCCCGCTGTCAGCGTGTAGCGATCATTGGGATCGACAAGGCCGATCGCGGCGCCAATCCGGCGATTGAAGCCGAATGCGTCCACCGCCTGCGATCGCTCGAGGAAGGAGGTGAGGCGGGAGCTCGTCATCGTCTCGAGGCTCGAAAGCGGATAGAAATTGCCGAGCGTGATCTGCAGCGGGCTGCCCTTGGGCTGATAGGTGAGGACGATATCCTCATAATCCACGCTGCCGCCCGCAAAGTTGAACTCGGCCTTATAGCCAAAGCCACCCGGCAACGTGCCCTCCGCGCCGAAAACCAGGCGACGCGCGCGGCTGTTATAGCCAAGGTTTTGCGTCGCCACCGCATCGCCCGGATTTTCAACATAGCCAGTGTCGAACTGCACGAAGCCCTTGGGCTTGAAGCTGAAGCCCGCTTCCTTGTCCTCGAATTGCGGCGCACCCTTCCAGCTCGGCGTTTCCGGTTTCTGCGCCTTCAATGCGGTAACTTCCGCCTCCAGGCTTTCGATCTTCGCGCGCATAGCCGCAAGCTCGGCGGCAAGGTCCGGATCCTGGGCCTGCGCCGCGCTCGAAAGGAAGGTGGCCGAAAGGAGAGCGGCAACGAATGGCTTGGTCATCATCAACATCCTCATCGCCCGCTGGGCATTCATGAAGACGGAAATAAGAAGACGCAATGACGCGTCAGCGACACTTCAATGACGGATTTATTACACCGTCATAAGAAAGGGCGGCAGCCGCATGGCCACCGCCCTCACTTTGAGGATATCCGCCGCGATCAGGCCGCGGGCGCGATGTCCGCTTCACCTTCGGCTGCGCGCGGACGGCGTCCACGGCGGCGCGGAGCAGGCTGCTCCTCGTCCGTATCGTTGCCCGGTGCGATTGCCGGGGGCAGGCTGTCGAGGGAAATGCGCTCCTCACCCTGCTCCTCATCACGCTCTTCGCGGCGGGGGCGGCGGGTCCGGCGTTCGCCGCGTTCCGCACGATCGCCACGATCTTGACGCTCGCCACGGTCCTGACGTTCACCACGGTCCTGACGTTCGCCGCGCTCGGAACGATCCTGGCGGGACTCGCGCGTGGTACGTTCTTCGCGCTCTTCGCCTTCACCGTCCTGATCGTCATTTTGCACGTCGTCGCGATCGTCATCCTCATCCGAGGCATAATAATCGTCGCGCTGGCGGCGCTGCTCTTCGAAGCGCGCGCGGCCTTCGCTCAGAACGCGGAAATAATGGTCCGCGAACTGGAGATAATATTCGGTCTGCACGCGATCCCCGGCAAGCTGCGCGTCCCGCGCCAGCGCCTTGTACTTTTCGTGCAATTGGGCGGCATTGCCGCGTTGGCGATTGTCCTGCCTGTTGCCCGGGCCTGATGCATTGGGCGTGCGGGGTCCATTGCTACGGCCACGCCTGCGGCCGTTCTGACGATTGTTGATCAAAAAGTGAATCCTCGTCTGGGGGTTATTTCAGCCACTCCATGCCGGGGCCGTCCCGGCGATTCTTTGCACGACCGTTAGGCTAGCCTCCGCAATGCGGCTGCCGCCTCCTTACGCCAAACTCGCCGAAGCGATTGGTGCAATGGGGGGTCGCGACGGGCTCTTTCACGCTATCAAAGGCTGTGAGCTACCCGTCCCTGACGCCTATGTAGCTATCGCTGCGGACAAATCCAAGTCCAAAGATTGCAATATTGGTCAGGCTGTCACCAGCAAGCAACGATCGAGCCCCGCCAGGTCGCGCCGCACGATGACGCTGAGCCCCTCCTTCGCGAAGAGGGCAGCGGCCGGCGCGCCTTGATCGGCACCGATCTCGAAGCAGGCGCAACCTCCCGGCGCCAGAAGCCGCCGCGTTTCCGGCGCAAGCCGGCGATAGTCGTCGAGACCGTCCGGCCCGGCAAAGAGTGCACCCTCCGGCTCCCACTCCGCCACGTCGCGGGGCAGTTCCGCGCGGATCTCGATATAAGGCGGATTGCAGAGGATGAGGTCGAACCGTTCCTCCAGCCCCCCGGTCCAATAACCGCGCCGGACGTCCGCGCGACCGGCAAGCCCCAACGCCCGGATATTGCCCTCGGCAATAGCGATCGCCGCATCGGACTGGTCGATCCCCAACCCCGTCGCGCTCGGCCATTCGCTGAGCGCCGCCAGCAGCAAGGCGCCCGATCCCGTGCCGAGATCGAGGATGCGTTGGGGCGCGCGGGTCCCGAAATGCTCAAGCGCCGCCTCGATCAAAGTCTCGCTGTCCGGCCGCGGCACCAGCACGCCTGGCCCGACTTTCAAATCGATCGTCCAGAAAGCGCGGCGGCCGGTAATATAAGCCACCGGCTCATGCGCCTCCCGGCGGCGAAGCAGGCTTTCGAACGCGTCAGGAACCGGCCCGTCCATCAGCGAGAGAAGCATCGCCTCCCGCTCCACGCCAAGCGCATGCGCCATCAGCAGTTCTGCATCGAGCCGGGGGGT
This sequence comes from Allosphingosinicella vermicomposti, assembly GCF_003012815.1. Taxonomy (GTDB): domain Bacteria; phylum Pseudomonadota; class Alphaproteobacteria; order Sphingomonadales; family Sphingomonadaceae; genus Allosphingosinicella; species Allosphingosinicella vermicomposti. The sequence goes on from NZ_PXYJ01000004.1 coordinate 188,066, forward strand.
CGCGCTGACAGCTGAAAGCCGCCGGGTCGCGTTGGCGAGGGCAAGGCCGATCGCCCTCGTCATTGCGAGGAGCGAAGCGACGAAGCAATCCAGTCCAGGCGAGAATCCTGCACCTGGATTGTTGAGTACTGGAAGCTATTGCTCATCCAGCGTCGCCAACCGCTCGGACTCATCCTCGGTCACCAATGCGCCGATCACCTCGCCGAGCCCCGGTCCCTCCAATATTTCAGGCAGCCGGTGCAGCGTCAGATTGATCCGGTGATCCGTCACCCGCCCCTGCGGGAAATTATAGGTCCGGATGCGTTCAGACCGGTCGCCCGATCCCACCATCGATTTGCGCGCGCCCGCCCGCTCGCTCGCCAGCCGCTCGCGCTCCATTTCATAGAGGCGAGTGCGGAGTACCTTCAGCGCCTTGGCCTTATTCTTATGCTGCGACTTTTCATCCTGCTGGATGACGACAAGGCCGGTCGGAAGGTGGGTAATCCGCACCGCGCTGTCCGTCGTGTTGACCGACTGCCCGCCCGGCCCGGATGAACGATAGACGTCGATCCGCAAATCCTTGTCGTCGATTTGCACATCGACATCCTCGGCTTCGGGAAGCACCGCCACCGTCGCCGCCGACGTATGGATGCGCCCGCCGCTTTCCGTTGCCGGGACACGCTGAACGCGGTGGACGCCGCTTTCGAACTTCAGCTTGGCGAACACGCCCTGCCCGGTCACGGACGCGACGATTTCCTTGAAGCCGCCGACATCCGACGCGCTCGTCGAAATCACTTCGACCCGCCAGCCCTGTTCCTCGGCGAAACGCTGGTACATGCGGAAGAGATCGCCCGCGAACAAGGCCGCCTCATCCCCGCCGGCACCCGCGCGGATTTCGAGCATGGCGGAACGCTCGTCCGCCGCATCGCGCGGCAGCAATTTCAGCGCCAGCGTCCGCTCCGCCTCCGGCAATTGCCGCCGGATCTCGTCGGCCTCCTCGGCAGCCATCGCCTTCAGCTCAGGATCGTCGGCCATGCCCGCAAGCACATCCAGCTCCGCGCGCAGCCGCCGCACCTCGCGCGCGGCCTCGGCGACCGGCTCGACCTCGGCATAATCCTTGGACAGCTTCACGAACTGGTCGGGCGCCAGATTGGGCGCCGCCATGGCGTTCTGAAGCTCGTCCTTGCGCGCCTCGATGGCGGCAATGCGCTGGTCGGAAATGGACGTCATGCGCCGCGCAGCGCCTCCGCAATGCGGTCGAATGCGATGCTCTGCTGTTCGCCGCTGGCGAGGTTCTTCACCGCCGCCTGCCCACGATCCAATTCATCGTCGCCGATGATGATGGCATAGCGCGCACCGCTCGCATTCGCCTTCTGCATCCGCTTCTTCATATTGCCGCGATAGGCCATTTCGCAGGCGAGGCCCGCACGCCGCAGCTTGGCCGCAATCCCCGTCGCCGCGCGCTCCGCACGCTCGCCGAGCGGCACGAGCGCCGCGTCGATGCCAAGCGGCGCGGGCGCGTCGATGAGTAGCGCGAGACGCTCGATCCCCGCAGCCCATCCGACCGCAGGCGTGTGCGGCCCGCCCATGCTTTCGATCAGGCCGTCATAACGCCCGCCCGCCAGGACCGCGCTCTGCGCCCCCAGATCCTCGGTCGTGAATTCGAACGCGGTGTGACGATAATAATCGAGACCGCGCACAAGCCGCGGGCTGCGCGTCCATTTGACGCCCGCTTCGTCGAGCCCGGCCGTCACCGCCGCAAAAAAGTCTGCGGCTTCAGATGTCAGGAAATCGTCCACCACCGGCGCGCTGTCGACGATCGGAAAATCCTTATGCTCCTTGGAATCCAGGATGCGCAGCGGATTCTTGTCGAGACGCGTCCGGCTTTCCTCGGACAGGTCGTAGCGATGCTTCTCGAAATGCGCGACGAGCGCCGTCCGCCAGGCATCGCGTGTCTCGGGATCACCAAGTGTATTCAGCTGAAGCTCTACTTTGTCACCCACACCAAGCTCGGCCAGAAGCTGCGCACCGAATGCAATCAACTCCACGTCCGCCGCCGACTCCCCCGCACCAAGGATTTCAGCATCGAGCTGGTGAAACTGGCGGAAGCGCCCCTTCTGCGGACGCTCATAGCGGAACGCCGCGCCCCACGTCGCGACCTTCAAGGGCGCATGCTGCTGCCAGCCCTCGCTCAAATAGGCGCGCGAAATGCCTGCGGTGAACTCCGGCCGCAGGGTGAGCGAATCACCACCGCGATCCTCGAACGTGTACATTTCCTTCGACACGACATCGGTCGTCTCGCCCAGCGACCGGGCGAACACCGATGTCGCTTCGAACATCGGCACTTCGACGCGCTGAAATCCGTAAAGGCGCCGCACCTTGTCGAACGCGGCCACGACAGTGTGGAAGCGCTCGGCAGCCTCGCCCAGCATGTCCTGTGTGCCGCGCACGGCCTGAACCTTGTTACTCATCGCCGCGCCATAGCATTTTTGCGTGGCGTGAAAAGCTTGGGCGAGCTAACGGGCGCGGCATGAATATCGATCTTATCCCGGTAGGGGACAATCCGCCCAAGAGCGTCAACGTCGTCATCGAGGTTCCCGTCGGCGGCGAACCCGTGAAATATGAATTCGACAAGAAGTCGGGCGCCATCTGGGTCGACCGAATCCTGCACACGCCGATGCGCTATCCGACCAATTACGGCTTCATCCCGCACACCTTATCGCCGGACGGCGATCCGCTGGACGCGATGGTCGTCGCGCGCTCGCCCTTTATTCCCGGCTCGGTCGTCCGCGTCCGCCCGATCGCCGTTCTCCTGCTGGAAGACGAAGCGGGCGGCGATGAAAAGGTGCTGTGTGTACCGGTCGACACCACCTTCCCTTATTATCAGAATGTCGTCGAAGCCGACGATCTGCCCGAAATCGTGATGAAGCAGATCGAACATTTCTTCACCCATTATAAGGATCTCGAATCTGAAAAGTGGGTCCGCGTCGGCAAGTGGCTCGGCCGCGAAGATGCCGAACGCATCATCCTCGAAGCCCTCGAACGCGCCAAAGAAGCGAAGAACGCTTAAGCTCCACCACACCGCTAAGGGCTGAGCCTGTCGAAGGATGGTTTCAGCTGAAACGGGCTTCGACAGGCTCAGCCCTAGCAGCGGTGGAGAAAGCGCAAACAGAAAACTGGACGAGAGCGAAGTCCTGCGCCATCCATGTGGGGATAATCCCCCACATGGAGCTCCGGTCTTGCGCAACATCCTGCTGATTTCCGCCGCCTTTCTCTCCTCGACCGCCCTCGCGCAAATTCCGGCCGGTGCGCCGCAGCCGCTTCCCTTCCCCGACAGAATCCCCGCCGCGCGCGACATCGCCTATCCGGGCGCGATGCGTCTTGATGTCGACGCGACCGACACGCAGCGCGGCATCTATCGGGTGAAGCAGACGGTGCCGGTCGCCGGCGCAGGCCCCCTCACCCTCCTCTTCCCCGAATGGCTGCCCGGCAACCACGCTCCGCGCGGACCGATCAACACGGTTGCGGGCATCAAGATCAGCGCCAACGGCCAGCCGATTGCCTGGCGTCGCGACCCCGCCGACGTCTATGCGCTGCACGTTGACGTGCCGCAGGGCGCGACCGCGATCGACATGGAATTCCAGCACCTCTCCCCGACCCGCACGGGTGAAGGCCGCGTCACGATGACACCCGAAATGCTGAACCTGCAGTGGGAGAAAATGAGCTTCTATCCAGCAGGTTATTATGTCCGGAACATCCCGGTCCAGGCTAACGTCACGCTTCCGGAGGGCTGGCAGGCCGCAACCTCTCTCGACGTCGAAAACGGCAACAAAAGCGGCGGCAAGCTGGCTTACAAGACGGTCTCTTATGAAACGCTGGTCGACTCCCCGATCTTCGCTGGCCGTCACTATCGCCGCGAGCAGCTTTCTAAAGACGTGGCCCTCAACATCTTCGCCGATCAGGCCAAGAATCTCGAAGCGACGCCCGAGCAGATCGCGGCGCACAAGCGCCTCGTCGAGCAAGCTCTGAAAGTCTTCACGACCAAACATTATGACGAATATGAATTCCTGCTCGCTTTGACCGAGGAATTGGGCGGCATCGGCCTCGAGCATCTTCGCTCCTCGGAAAACAGCCATCCGCGCACCTATTTCTCCGATTGGGACAGCGGATCTGCGGGCCGCGACCTGCTCGCCCACGAAATGACGCATAGCTGGGACGGCAAATATCGCCGCCCGGCCGACCTTTTCACGCCCGATTACCGCATGCCGATGCGCAACAGCCTGCTCTGGGTCTATGAAGGCCAGACGCAATATTGGGGCAATGTGCTGTCCGCCCGCTCGGGCATGATGCCGGCGGAGGACGTGCTCGGCGAGTTCGCGCGCGCCGCAGCTTATTACGATACGCAGCCGGGCCGCAGTTGGCGGCCGCTCGTCGACACGACCAACGATCCCATCATCAATTCCCGCCGCCCGCAGGCCAATACCAGCTGGCAGCGTTCGGAAGATTATTACATCGAAGGCATGCTGATCTGGCTCGACGTGGACAGCATCATCCGCGAACGGACCAACGGCAAGAAGTCGCTCGATGATTTCGCCGCCGCTTTTTACGGGGTCAATCCGGGCCAGGAAGGCCAGATGACCTACACGTTCGAAGATGTCGTCCGGACCTTGAACGGCGTGACGCCCTATGACTGGAAAGCCTATCTCAATCAGCGCGTCAATCAGACGGGCAAGGCGCCGCTCGACTGGATCGAGCGCGGCGGCTACCGCCTCGTCTACAAGGACGAGCCGACCGCCTACTTCAAGTCGCGGGAGAAGGACCGCGACATGCTCGACCTCACCTACACGATCGGGCTGACCGTCGGCAAAGGCGGCACGGTATCGGGTGTCGCCTGGGATTCGCCGTTGTTCAACCAGGGCGTCACCGCAGGCACCGATCTTCTGGCGGTGAACGGCCGCACCTATTCGAACGATGCGCTGAAGGACGCGATCAAGGCGGCCAAGGGCACATCGGAGCCGATCACCCTTCTTACCAAGAAGGGCGATATCTACCGCACCGTGACCCTCGATTATCACGACGGGCTCCGCTACCCGGTTCTCGAGAAGGTCGGGAAAGGCCGTGCGTCCCTCGACACCCTGCTGAAACCGCTGAAGTAACCCAGATCCTGGATGCGTCACCCCGGCGAAAGCCGGGGTCTCGTGCCGGAAGAGGCGCAAGACGTGGAGGTGAAATGAAGAAGGCGTTGTTCCTTGGCGCGGGCCCTCATCGCCGCCCCCGTCATCGCCCAGCAGCCGGGGGCGGAAAGCCAGACGCTCGCGGCGATCAAGCGGATCGAGACGCTGAACCCGCGTCTCAACGCGGTGATCGCTCTCGACCCCACCGCGCTCGATCAGGCCCGCGCGCTCGACCGGCAGCGCAAGGCGCGTGGCCCGCTCTTCGGCATGCCGATCCTAGTCAAGGACAATATCGAGATGAAGGGGCCGCTTCCGACCACCGCCGGAAGCCTCGCGCTCAAGGGCAATGTGACGAACCGCGACGCGCCGCTCGTTGCCAATCTCCGCGCGGCGGGTGCGGTAATCGTCGGCAAGGCGAACCTGTCGGAATGGGCGAACATCCGCGCGTCCAATTCCATCTCGGGCTGGAGCGCGGTAGGCGGCCAGGTGCGCAATCCCCATGCCCTCAACCGCAATGCCTGCGGATCGTCGAGCGGCAGCGGTGCCGCCGTCGCCGCAGGCATGGTCCCCGCCGCGATCGGCACCGAAACCGACGGCTCGATCACCTGTCCCGCCGCCATCAACGGCATTGTCGGCTTCAAACCCACTGTCGGCCTCGTCAGCCGCACCCATGTCGTGCCGATCAGCCATAGTCAGGACACGGCGGGCCCGATGACCCGCACGGTGAGGGACGCCGCGCTGGTCCTCGCCGCTTTACAAGGCAGCGACCCCGCCGATCCCGCCACTGCCGAGGCAGATCGCCGCCGCACCGATTATGCCGCCACGCTTTCCGACACCGCGCTCAAGGGCAAAAGGATCGGCGTCATGCGCTTCGCCGACGGCTTCGGCACCGATGCTGCCTTCACCGAGGCGCTGGAGACGCTGAAGCGCGAAGGCGCGATCTTGGTCGATATCGATGCATTGGAAGGGCGCGACCAGATTGGCGGGCACGAGATCAAGGTGCTGCTCACCGAACTCAAGGCCGACATGAACGCCTATCTCGCGGCCACGCCCGCCAGCGTGAAGACGAGGACGCTCGCCGACCTCATCGCCTTCAACAAGGTCCAACCTCGCGAACTCGCCCTCTTCGGCCAGGATCTCTTCGAACAGGCCGAGGCCACAAAGGGCCTCGACGATCCGGATTATAAGACAGCCCGCGCAACCTCGCTCCGCCTCGCGGGCGCGGATGGCATCGACAAGCTTTTGCGCGAGCACAATGTCGTCGCGCTCGTCGGCCCCACCATGCCGCCCGCCTGGCTGATCGACAGCGTCAATGGCGACCAGATTTCCGGCGGCGGCGCGGGCAACCTCGCGGCCGTGGCGGGCTATCCCCACCTCACTGTCCCAATGGGAAATGTGAAGGGCCTGCCCGTCGGCCTCAGCTTCATCGGCCCCAAATGGTCCGACGCGCTGATCCTGTCGCTCGGCTACGATTACGAACAGGCCTCACAAAAGCGCGTCGAGCCGCAATTCCTGGATTCGATCGAAGCCGGCGCCCCCATCGCGCCGCTTCTCAGTCCGCCTTAACGGCCAACTCCTCAAGCACCGCGTCGATGACGCAGGGCGCGGTCATGAAGCCGATATGGGTGCAGTCGAGTTCGACCGCTTTGTCGACTTCGCCCGGCAAGCCCCGCGCGGAGGCCGGCGCAACGATCCCGTCCTTGCGCGACCATAAAGCGATGGTCGGCACCGGCGGCTTCTCGTGCACCGTGACATCCACCGGCGGCGCATCCACCTTGTGCCGGTTCACCATTTCATAAAGCCGCCAGGCATTGTTGGCGCGCAGGTCGCCGGAAAAAGGACTGCCCAATGTGATGACGCGCGCCACCTTGTCGGGCTGGCGCTTGGCAAGTTCGCGGGCATAGAGGCCGCCGAGGCTCCAACCGATCAGCGTCACCGGTCCCTGGTGCCCGACCTTGGCGAGACGCGCCTCCAGCCGGTCGAACAGATCCGCCTTCACGCCGAAATTGATGCCCCGGCCCCAGCCATGAACCCGATAGCCCGCACCTTGCAGGCGCTGCCGCAGGATCATTGTAGAGCGATCCGACGCCAAGAAGCCGGGTATCACCATCACCGCCTCGCCGCTCCCCACCCTGCGGCCCGTGCGCACCGGAAGCAGGCCTTGAACCCGAAGGGCGAGCAAAGATCCCGCTTCCCGCAGCATATAGGGGAGGCGCGGCGGAGCGGCATCGGTCATGGCTGCTACAGTTGATGTCATCCGTTTCCCTCAGTCCGGGCCAGTATGAACGCAAGCACCAGGCCGCCGCTCCCGGTGGGAACCGAACGCCCTTCAACAAGCTCAGGGCCTAGCGGCTGTCGTTGTTCAGCAGCCAATCAACACCGCTAGTCCTGAGCCTGTCGAAGGACGTTCCAGCCAGCACACGACCTGGAAACGGAAATCTCTTACAAATATTCTCCGCCCATCAGCGGCTGCAGGGCCTTAGGAAGCTTCACCCGGCCATCCGCGGTCTGATGATTTTCCAGTAGCGGCACCAGGATGCGCGGCGACGCCAGAGCAGTATTGTTCAGCGTGTGCACGAAGCGCACCTTCCGCTCGCCATCGCGCCAGCGCAAATTCGCGCGCCGCGCCTGCCAGTCGTGCAGGGTCGAGCAACTATGCGTCTCGCGATATTTATTAAGGGACGGCACCCAGCTCTCGATATCGTTCATGCGATATTTGCCGAGGCCCATGTCGCCCGTCGACGCCTCGATCACCTGATAGGGGATTTCGAGATCGCGAAGGAGCATTTCGGCATTGGCGAGCAGCTTTGCATGCCACCCTGCCGACACCTCCGCATCATCCTCGCAAATCACATATTGTTCGAGCTTGTAGAATTGGTGGACGCGCAGGAGCCCGCGCACGTCGCGCCCCGCGCTCCCCGCCTCGCGGCGGAAGCAAGGCGAATAGCCCGCATAAAGGATCGGCAGCTGCGCGTTTTCAAGGATCTCGCCCGAATGGAGGCTGGTGAGTGCAATCTCCCCCGTGCCCGCAAGGTACAATTCGTCTTTCGGGACCTCGTAAGCCTCTTCTTCATGCCCGGGAAAATGCCCGGTCGCGACGAAGGCGGATGGCCGCGCGAGCGCCGGCACCGTCATCATTGTGAAGCCTTCCGCCGAAAGCTTCTGCTGCGCCCAGAACATCACCGCCTGTTCGAGCAAAGCCAGTCGCCCTTTCAGGCAATATTGGCGTGACCCCGAAACCTGCGTGATGCGGCCAAGGTCGGCCCAATCGTTCATTTCGATAAGTGCGACATGATCGCGCGGCTCGAAATCGAATTGCGGCACCTGACCTTCCTGGCGCACAACCACGTTCGAATTTTCGTCCGGTCCGACGGGTGCGCCTTCCCAAGGAATGCCCGGCAAACGCAGGAGCAGGCCGTTCAGCGCCTCGCTCTTCTCATTGAGGCCGCCTTCGATCTCTGCGATCTCCGCCCCGATCGCCTTCGCCTTGGCGCCAAGCGCCGGGCGTTCGGACGGGTCGGCAGATTTGAAGCTGTCGCTGATCGCATTGCGCTCACCGCGCAGGCGATCGACCTTCGTCTTCGCCTCCCGCACTTCGCCGTCGAGCGCGATCAGCGCATCGAGGTCGACGGTCACATTCTTGTCGGCAATCGCCTTTTCGACGACGGCGCGATTCTCTCGGATGAAATTGAGGCTCAGCATGGAAAGCCGCTTAATGCAGCAAGGGCGCAGAGCACAAGGTGGCGGAGACGGAGTCCGCCTGCATCGAACTTCAGGGCACTTCATGCCCTCTCATTACGCTTAATAAATGCCTTAAATCCTAGACTTCTTTCTCTCATGACGACTCTTGACATTTCTCCAAATCGCACGTTTGTTGATGGGTGAAATGATGGGCAACGGGGTTGAGTGGACACATGCCGAAGCGGGCAAAGGAATTAAGTGCACTAGCGGTCAAGAATTTGACCACGCCCGGTTTGCACTTCGTCGGTGGCGGACGGGTGCCAGGGTTGGCACTTCAAGTGCTACCAACTGGCGGGCGGTCATGGGTGTTGCGCATTATGATCGGCGGCAAGCGTCGGGACATGGGGCTTGGGGGCTACCCGGAAGTGACATTGGCGGAGGCGCGGGACGCGGCTGAAGCCGCCCGCAAACAAGTGCGCGCCAATGTTGACCCGATCAAAATTCGCGCTGCGGAGAAAGCGGCCATTCGCGCCCATGCAGGAAAGACGATGGCGTTTCAGGATGCGGCCTTGGCCTTCATTCAGGCTAATGAAGGTAGCTGGCGCAATGACAAGCATCGCCAGCAGTGGCGCAACAGCTTGGAAACTTACGCATACCCCATCATTGGCAAAATGAGCCTTGGCGACATTGAATTGCCCCATATCCTGAAAATTCTTGAGCCGATTTGGGAAAGCAAAACTGAAACAGCTACCCGGCTTCGCGGGCGCATTGAACAGGTCTTGGATTGGGGGACCGTTCGTGGCTTTCGGGACGGTTTAAACCCGGCCCGATGGCGCGGCCATCTCGACAAGCTGTTAGCTAAACCGAAGAAACTGGCGAAGGTAAAGCATCACGCGGCCCTGCCATGGGCAGATATTGGCGCGTTCATGCCAAAATTGCGCAAAGCTGAAGGTATGGGCGCGAGGGCGTTGGAATTCGCCATTTTGACCGCTTGCAGGTCGGGGGAGGTTCGCGGGGCGACATGGGCGGAGATAGACCTAGACGCCGCCATTTGGACCATTCCAGCCGAGCGCATGAAAGCCGGAAAGCCCCATAGCGTTCCCTTGTCCGATGCAGTCGTTGCGATGCTTAAGGCTCTGCCCCGCATGGCAGGCACGAACTATGTTTTTCCCGCGCCTAGGGGTGGCCAGCTATCGGACATGACGCTTACGGCGGTGTTGCGTCGCATGGATTTGAACGTTGTGCCGCACGGTTTTCGTTCGACCTTCCGCGAATGGGCTGGCGAGTCTAGCGGCCATCCGCGAGAGGTAATCGAACACGCCTTGGCGCACCAATTGGCGGACAAGGCCGAAGCCGCATATCAGCGCGGTTCGCTGTTCCCCAAGCGAGTCAAGTTGATGCAGGATTGGGCCAGCTTTTGCGCCAAACCCCATTCAGGAAATGTCGTGTCTCTCAATTCGGCATTGGCATCGTGACGGACATTGGCGAATTGCATGTGGAGTGGCTTGTCCCTTACGTCAGGAAGACCCGTGATTTTGAACCGTTGGCCGCCTTCATCAAGGGTGGCGGCGCGGTAACGGACGAATTGCGCTCACTAGTAGCGGATATTCTGACAGGGTTGGTCAAGCCTTCCCGTAAGGGGAAGGCCCGGACCAGCGCAAAGTGGCCGGGCATGTTGAAGCGTGAAGTTGCCTTTTGGTCTGATGAATTTCGTTTTCACGCCGGTATTCCAAAGGACAGCCAGCGCGGGCTACCGCCAGCCTATGACGACTGGCAAATCTTGGAACGCATCTTAGCGGCGTCTGGCTATAGAGGTGCGCCCGATACGAAAGGCCAATGCACGGTCGCGGCGAAGAAAGTCGTATGTTGGCATCATCGGTTAACGCCAAGCCAGCTTGACGAACTGTTGCATCCAAGAGCGACACGCCCGCGAAAGGCGTTTTGATGGGCTAGTTGATGGGTAATCCCCCATATCGCCATCTTATCTCCGGATTTGCGTTGTTATTGGCGGAATTGAACTCCGCCAAAATAGCCAAGATTGTCAGCCGTGCGTCATCTAGCCTTTACCCGATTCGCCGTGATGGCCCGGTTGCATCCCGCCAGCGTGGAAATCATCGCGGGATCGGCAAGCCCTTCGTCAAACGACTTGGAATAGTAGTTTCGAACGCGCGGGTCGTCGGACTGCCCGAATTCCCTAACCAGTGCGTCGGATCGCTCTGCGCCGATTTTTGACCGGCAAGCGCCCGCCAGCATCATCAAATCTCCGCGCGCTTGGATGCGGGCAGTCTGCCAACTTGCCAATCCGCCAGCTTCAAGCATCGTATCCGCCGTGTCGGTCGCCGCCTTTTCCAAATCGTAGCCAGCGGGCAAGGTGATTAGGGGTGCAAAGATGGGGTCGGTTGTCGCCGCCATGCAGGTGCGGCCATAGGCCAACAAAATGGTGCGCACGCCCCGAAGCTGAGCATCGGTCTGGCCGTTCCCCGACGCGGCTTCCAAGTCGGTTTTCAGAATTAGCACTTGGCGCGAAACAGACTCGCCTATCAGCCTGTCCAGAATAGCGGGCGCAATTTGCCAAGGTGCAGTTTCAGCTTTGAATGCGGCTTCAACCTTCGTCGGCAAGGCGGGGTCCAGCTTCATGCCAAGACGTTCGCACATAGGAGCGGTGACGACATATTGCGCAACCCGGTTCAGACGGTCTTGCTGAACTTGCGTTTGGGCGAATGCCGGAACTGACGAAGCCGAGATGAGCGCCATCACAATGCCCGACACAGGGAGCAAACCAAGTTTCAATTCCGCCTCCAACACACACGAATAGGGATTATAGTCCCTAGCGAATATAGTCCCTGTCAGCAAGCTGCGTCAGATGAGCGACTGGCGCGAAATTGTCGGAACTAATGTGCGACGCTTTCGCCAAGCGGCTGGCATTACCCAAGAGCAATTGGCCTTCGCCGCTGAAATAGACTTGACCTATGTTGGCGGCATTGAGCGCGGAAGGCGCAATCCAAGCGTCATCGTGCTGGCAAGGATAGCCAACGCACTATCCGTTGAACCGGCAACTTTGCTTCAGCGAAGCAAATGAGGTTCGCTACGCCCCGCCGTTAATCAGGACGGGGAGCTTTGCGTTCATGTCGCTGAACAGGACAACAGCCGCTTCATAATCCACGGTCTTGGATGGCATGGGTAGTTCGCCAGACTTTCCACCAGCCGACTTGCCATAAGCCTTGGTCAACATTTCCAAGAGTTCGCGCTTATATTCGGTATCAAGGTTGCCTGCCAGTTGGTCGCCCTTGGATTCAATCGCCACCAGCCGTTCGCTAGCGTCATCGCGCAATGAGGCAAACAGAAAATCGGGATAGACATTGCCCCGACGCCAGCCGCGAAGGGCATAGCTGCCCCTGTCCGTGCCGTTCCGGTGCCACCATTTGATAACGGCTTCGGCGTCCAGGTAGACAGCAACATGCTTTTCATCGTCGTTCAGGTCGCTGGCATAGACGGGCAGGAACAGGCTGCGTTCTAACGCGCCACCGCTCTTGCTTGGAACCTGGGGCGCATTGTCCGGCGCGCTAGTCCAGATATGATCGGGGGCAATCCAGTCGCCAGCGTCGCCGCGAACCCGAAATTCAACATGGCCAGAGTCCAGACGGTCGGCAAAGATCGCAGCCGCTTGCTTGTCTCGCCATTTCGCCAGAGCCTTGCGGGCTTCATCAATGATGTAGGCGGAAAGCCGTCCAATCAGTTCGTCACCAAACCCGCGCGCACGCAATCTGGCGAGAATGCGGCCCACCAGTTCACGGGCAACATAAGGGTTGGGCACAACGTCGCTCAACATGCGGACGGCATGCGGGGCATCGAATGCCAATGCTTCTGTCAGGGCAATAGCGTCTTCGGTGACAAAACCGGCATCCTCGCCAGTGCGAAGGCGCACCAGTTGGCTGGCAGCCGCTTGGGCATTTTGCGGCAAGGCATCGGCAAATGCTTCAGCGTCAAACTTGGCCCATTCGATTGCCGGGAACAGGTCGCTTTCAGCATCAAGCAGCCGGGCATCCTGCCCTTCATCGATCCACAGCACCTGCGGCAAGGCAATGTCGGTTGTACGGAACGCATCGCGCCGGTCCAGCTCGCGTTTGCTGACGGCGCTTCCGCCCGCGTCCTTCAACACCACATCTTGCACAAGGTCACTCATGCCATCGTTTGACAGGCCAGCCTTGATCGCCGCGACAACCGCTGCTGTTTCGGCGCGATGCGTGAACACATAGGATTCGTCGAGTTCGGCAACGCCGGTGCGGATAGCGTGCGGCTGGCGCAAAATCCGCCCCACAAGCTGCGTCATGGCGCTTTCGTTGCCAGATGCAGCCAGAGAACACAGGACATAGGCAAAGGGGCAATCCCAACCTTCCGCCAACGCCGCTTTGGTGATGATCACCCGCACGCGGCATGACGACTTCTGCAAATCCTTGTTTTCAGGCTTGTCCAAGTCGTTCACTTCGGACGTTTTCAACGCCACTTCGGCTTCATCCAAGCCAGCCGCCACAAGCCACGCCTTCACGTCATCCGCATGAATGAAACCCGCGTCGCGCTGTTCCGCGCCCGTGCGTTCCGCCTGCACTAGCAAGATTGGACGGATGTAAAGGCCCCCGTCGCCACGATAAGCCTTTGCCGCCGCGTCCAGCGCGTGCAGCTTGGCCAAGGATGCCTGAAGCGTTGCCGTCCAATCGCTGCCCGCCATGGGCACGATGTTAAGCGGCATTTTTATCATGCCTTCGCGTTCTAGCTCCCGCCCGGAAATTTCCACAAGGACATTGGCCTTGCGATCCGGCGCGGCTTCGCGGGTGGCCGTGGCGGCGCGGGCGGCAACATCCTTTGGCGTGGCGCTCAATTCCAGCACGAACAGCGGATTGAAGCCGTAGAGCGTGCGGAAGGCCAAATCCGAAATGGCCCGGTGCCCTTCATCCATGACCACCACGGGCCGGATGATGCGCAGCGCGTTGCCAACGGAATCCTTGACCATGGGCCAAGCGGGGCCACCATCGGCTAGGTCATAAATTGACAAGTTGGGAATGGCGTCCATCAGCGCCTTGTGCGCCGCTTGGTCGCCTTCGGCTGGCGTGAACCCATGCACATCGCCACGGTCCCGGAACAGACGCAAGCTTTCCTGATTTTCGCGGTTGGACGATTGCAACATCAAAACCATGACGCAGAGGTTGGCGTCCACATCGGCCCGATTGAGCGGGTCGCCCTTTTCCATGATGCGCACGCGACCAGCAGCCGCACGGTCCAGCGTTTGGCGGTAGGCATGTTGCCGGTCGTTCAGAGCCTTCAGCGTTTGGGCATAGATGGCTTCGTTCGGCACGATCCACAGCACGAAGCCGGTGTTCGTCGCCAAATAGCGCCCGAATATGCGGGAAAGCGCCGCGCACGCCAGATAGGTTTTACCGCCGCCAGTCGGCACTTTCATGGTGACGTTGGGGACCGGCTGGCCATGGCCGGTGATGCGTGGGCAATAGCCCAGATGGGCGCGCGACTTGGGTAGCTGCCCCGCCACCTTCAGCGTTTCCCAAGCCTTTGCCGGAAAGTCGGGAATTGGAATTTCGATGCCCGGATGTTGGGCAATCACATCAAGAACGGCGTCAGCCTTCACCTTTTCGGCGCTCAACGCATCAAGATAGGCGTCCAGCGTGCCAAGCGCCCGCGTCTGATAATCGAGTTCGCGAAACGCCATGGTCAGGCCGTCTCGACACGATAGAGGGCAAAGGGCAGCGGCGCATATTCAACTGGTAAGCGTTCCTGCGTCAGCAATTCGCGCGACACGAACTTGGCCGGTGCGAACACCAGATGATCGCCCGCTTCAGTCGCCGCGATTGCCCGCGCCCGGCTTAGCGTCAACGCTGCTTCGCCGGATTTCAACCATTCCAGATCGGGCTTGTAAATCAACCACAGGTGACGGCCATTAGCCTTGCCCAAGCGCATCACGCCATCACCAATGGCTGGTTCCGCCATCAATTTGGATTGGTCGAACGCCTGCGATGTGGCGGTGTGATAGAGCAAGGCGGCAAGCCCTTCGACGGCTGGCATGTCGTCGCCAGTCAGCAAGCCGTCCATGTCAATCGGATCGCCAAGCGTGTAATATGTGAAGCTGCCACCAAGCCCCTCGGCCCGTTCTTCAACATCGCGTTCGCCGGTAACGATTAGAACGCCGTCCTTCACCGTTTTGGCAATGCGGTCATAGTTCGGGCCATCCAGCGTTTCGATGCCTTGCACCCGCTCCATGAGCGTTGCGGCATTGCGCAGTTTGGTGAAGGTTATCGGCTGACGCAGGAGTTCTTCGCTTTGCGTGCCCTTGAACTGATAGCCATTAATTACCCGGCGCACGCGCTCGGCTGTCAGCGCATCGGCATAAGTTTCGCCTTCAACAAGGACAAAACGACGATTGCCGCCGTCGCGCGCGTTCGCTGCCAGAGTTGCGTGGGCAGTTGTTCCCGTTCCGGCAAAGGAATCCAGCACCAAGCTATCGGCTTTGGTCGCTATTTCGATAACTCTTCGAACCAACTCGACAGGCTTAGGGGCATGAAAATCCACTTCGGTATCGGAAAATATTTCAAGAAGATGTTTCTTTGAACTCTCTGTATCGCCGACTTCATCAGCAAGCCAAAGTGTGTCGGGGACCAGCCCCTTTTTCTTATCTGGAAATTGCTTGATGCGCGGGCGTCCGTCGCCGCCCTTCGGCCAATACACCCGCTTTTCTATGTCGCGAAGGTTGATGAATTCGGGTTCGGTCGCGCCCCAACAGCGACCGCGTGGCGGGTCCAACACTTTCCCGGTAGGCGTCGTGATTTTGTAAACTTGGTTTTCTCGATAGCCTTGGGCAGAAAACGGAATTGAATCCCATGGCCCCCGTGGATCGTTATCGGGGTTGGAAAGATTAGAATTGTCCGGGTCCAACCTGTTTCGAAATATCTTCCACGTATCTTTAAGGCATTTCGAATAGACGATCAGGTGGTCAAAGCTAGGCGAAAGCACGGCGCGGTTTTCGCGCGAAGTTCGTTTCTGCCATGCGATTTGCCCAATGAAGCTATTTTCGCCGAAAATGCCGTCCAATATAGATCGTGCGTGGTGAACTTCGTTGTCGTCCAAGGTTAGCCAGAGGCTACCATTCTCCGACAGCAGTTCGTGCAACAACCGCAAGCGCGGCCACATCATGCAAGCCCATTTGTCGTGACGAAGGCCGTCTTCCACCCCTATCGGATTGTCCGACAGCCATTCGCGGATCATGGGCGAATTTACGTTGTCGTTATAGGACCAGCCTTCATTGCCTGTATTGTAGGGCGGATCGATAAAGATGCAGTCCACCTTGCCCGCGTGCGTGGGCAAAAGCGCCTTCAGCCCATGCAGGTTGTCGCCGTGGATGATGAGGTTGCCATCCAGCGCTGGTTCGCCAATGCCTTTGTCTGCATGGGGCACCAACGGACGGAACGGCACCGTCAGATGGTGATTATAGACGAACTCCTTGCCTTTAAAGTGCAGCTCCGGCACGCAACTCTCCCCTTGATCCCTCAGATGTTAGCAGCGGTCAGACGGTTTCGCCACGGGTTGCCTTCAGAGCGGCTCTGGTTCACATCCGTAACATCGAGAATGCGGGGGATCGCATGGGTCTTGAATTGAAGCCTCCTTCCGAGTCGCCGGAAATAGATTGGGAAGATCAAGATGGGGCTGTTGAAGCAATGGTGGAGTGGTTTCACGCCAACTTCGAAGATCCCGCTATGGAAACGCCATATGATGGCAGGGAAGGCGGCTACCAATACATTTGGGGCGGCCCGTTCGATGCCAACGAAGAGCTATGGAGTGCTTTTCCCGAAGCGGGCGACGAACTTATCTCCCGCGCGGCGAGCGAAATTCAATCTGATGGCCTATTTGATTGGGCACCGTCTGGCAGCAGAATTCAGCCGGATGATGAGCCGGACGAACACGATTATGAAGAGGAGCTAGAGGCCAAGCTTGCCACCCTCGGCGGGCAACTTGATCGGATCGAGCAGCATATTGCCTATTGGCGCAACCGTGCACCGCAGATCGGACACAATGGGCCACCTGACGAATTCCGACTTGGCGCTGACGATGCAGATTTAGCGGCGGCGGAGGCCAGCGTGGCCGAAGTGCGCGCTGAACTTGGCAAACCCGACAGGGCAAACACCGCTAACGCCGAAGTGATTGAACGGGCCGAAGGCGCTTTCAAGCGATTGGCCAACAGGATTTTCGGCTGGATCAAGGCCGGGGCAGGTGCGCTTGTGGTTGGCGTGATCGGTGGCGCAGGCAAGCATATCGGCGAAGAAATCGCGAAAGACCCGCAAGCATTTTGGAACGCATTGGATCAAGCAAGCTCTACCCTCAACCTTTGGGCAGCGCATTTGAACGGAATGATCTGAGTTGAGGGGCTAATATCCTCGGCGGGCCTGTTGGACTAACTTTGCCACCATGCCGTTGTGCCTTTCCCGCTCCAAGATTTCCTCCAATTCTCCTATGCTAAGCCCGGAATAATCTTCCGCTTGTTCCCGCTTCAGTATCAAATCGCGGGGCACCAAAGACGCCACGATGCGCAGATACGCCGCTGGATCATCGGCGCGAAGCTTGGCCAGTGCATCCGGGCCGTGTTCGGCAAAATCGCATTCAATGGCGGCAATGAAGGTTTCAGTGAGCCGGTTGCGGCTGCCCTTTCGCCGTCCTCCACCGATATTCCCCGATATAAAACGGCCTCGCGCGTCGCGGCCCACGACTTCGCCGTCTGCTAAAGGAGCTAATGGCGCTAATTCCGTATTGGGTTGGGTTGGGGCAAGTGGATAATCTGGCCAGCCGGAATTGTCATTGCTCATGGAACAGCCTCCACACGTCCTTGCGCGGCTTGCCATCAACAACCGTGTTAGGTGGCAAGCGTTCGACCCAGCCACTTTCGGCCAAGACTGTAACAGCAGCGCGTGCAGCTTTCGCATCGCGCAATTCTGCTGGGCCGAATTGATAGATCGTCGCCAGATGCAGGACGGGGTTCGGCTGGACCTGCCACCAGTTCAGCAACCGTTGCGCCGTGCGCAGTTCGCGCGAAACCGTCGCCCCACCGTTTAGCCGCAACATCTCATTCGCGTAATAGGTGGCGAGCGTGACGGCGGATTGCATGGCGATGGCGGGTATCTCCATTGCATCGGTGTCGTCATAGAGGGTTAGCACAGCCGCCAGTCGCCCGGCGTGTTCGGCCAGCTTCGCCCCGAATGCGCGGATCGTCGATAACCCGCCGTCCGGCGCGATGGCCCGTTCGCATTCATCGTGAAACTTGATCCAAATCGGCTTGGCGTCCGGATGCAGCCACATAGGTGATGGGTCTAAGGCGTCAGGCATATCCGGGCGCGTGACAAACGGGCGCTTCAGCAAATCGGCCAGCCGATTGTTGTAGTCGGTCAGCACCGTATCCGTGCCGATGCCCGGTTCCTTATAAAACCGGGTTCCCGCCGTGCTGTTTGGCGCGACGATCAACATGCGGGCCAACAAACCGATGCCGTCAAACATGGTGTCGCCGAAAAGCGTATCTGCCACCACTGGCTGTAACATAACATGCGCTGAACAGCGCCGTCCCGGCAGGAACTTTTCACCCGTGCCGACACGCAACCGCCGAATGGGATCGCCATCCCATAGCGTGTTGAACAGCGCTGCGGTGCGCATCCTTGCCTCATCGTTGAAGGCCGCACCGCCGATCAGCAAACCCCCTTCCGCCGTGAACACGCCAGCCATGGGACGGCCTTGGGCGAGGTGTAGCGTCAGGGCTTCCGGCGTCGGGTCTGCGACAAGCAACATGGGATGCGGCGGCGGCTTCGGCTCCGCCCCAAGGGCATCAAGAGCGACACGCATGGTCGCCATGTCGTTCTTGCCCCGCTTCACCTTTTCGCGCGCCGAATCCCATGCTGCCTTGGCGTTCATGTAGGCCAGCCGCTCGCCTTCCGACTGTTGCCGCCATTCCTGTTCAACCTGATAGACGGCGGCAAGCGCCACCCGGTCAACGCTGGATTTCCGTTCGCCGCTCTCCGCAATCGTCACGAATATGGCGGTTAGCGGCTTTCGCCCGCCACCGGGCAAAATCACATCGCGTTGGGCTTGTGCGGCCAGCGTTGCGGCTGCCAAGGCCGATTGGGCACACATGGCTAAGGGCGCTTGCGTCTTATGGTGGATGGCTAGCGCGGCATCCACCAGCGGCCCCAATGCCTCAATTGGGAACGGTTGCGCGGCTGGCAGTTCGCGGAACAGGGGGCGCTTTTCGGGTGGAACGGCCAATTCCCCGGCCTGCGTTTGAACAAAGGCGGTGGCATCGGTGCGGGTCCAATTAGCAGGATTAGCCGGGTTAGCGTCCATGGGCTGCGTCCATCTGGCCTTGGCGAAGGCCGCTCAAGGCGGTTGCCGTGGCTTCGCCAATCCCCAATCCAGCTTGCTGCCCCGCCTCTATGAGCAGCGGCAAAGCGGCTTCGTCGGCGACAATGCCATGACTGACAAGGCCGCCAAGCCGACATGCCGCCCAATACAGCAAACGGTTTCGGTTGCCGGATGGTGCGCCAATCACGGCTTGCACCAAGCCGCGCAATTGATTGGTCGCGGCTTCAGCATTGGCTGGGGCTTGTAACGACGCTGGCGCGCGATATGGCTGCAACGCCATCGCCACCAACCATTCAGGCATCAAAGGCAACGAGCGGCTGGCAATGGCAGCGGCCAATTGCTCAATCGATCCATTCACCAGTGTATAGCGTCGCCCGTCTGGCAGGGTATTGCCGGGCGCGATGATGTAGCCATTGTCCCGCACGTCCACGGCTTCAGCAATCTTGCCCTTGGTTTTCCCCAAGCCAGCTGGTTTCTGGAATAAGAAGTGCAGACCATCGCCGGGCGTCTGAACAACGGGGACAGACTGGCAATCAAACGCATAGCGCGCAAAAACCGCCATCACATTGGAAATGCCATCGCCATTCCCGTGCCTGTCAGCATCAAGAACGAACAGATTGTTTGGCGCACACGGCAAGCCATAAAGCGCGCCACGATACATTGACGCCCAAACCTTCAACAGATCGGGATGGGCGTTGGCTTGATGATAGCCATTGGCGACATAGGGACTCTTAGCCCGGTCGCCAGCTTCACGACACGGGAACACCGGCACGCCGAAATGGGCATAAATGCTGGCAAGGTTGCCATTGGTCGAGGTCATGCGCGTCGCCTCAACCGCTTGCGGCGAACGGGACAAATTCCGCGTGATCGCAAGAACGCTTCAATTTCGGCGTCGGTGTTCAACGACACGCGCAAAGGCTTGACGAAATGCCAGCGCAAGCGCCCGCGTTCAATCTGCTGCAAAATCACCAAATCCAATTCGCCGATTTCGCCATTCTCGCCGGGAGCAAACAACAAGCAGTTATCGGGAAAGCCAAGTTCGTTCGGCGAGAACTTCCTTGCCCGAAAGCGGCGCCGGGGATTCGCGGCGAAAAATGCCCTATCACTAGCAATGGCCGGGTGCGTTGATTGAAGGAAGACGGGGAGCTTCATGCCGCTTTCCCGGCTTCAGCGGCGCAAGTCTCAATCCACTGGCGCACTTGGCGAACGTCCCACGCGGTGACGCGCGGTGAAAGCTTCACTGGCGCTGGAAAAGTGCCGTCCTTGACCTTGCGCCAAAGGGTAGCATTGCTGAACGGGACGATGGCCGGGATCAATTGGGCCTGCCGAATAAACCCGACTTCAGGTAGAGATTGGGACGAGTTTGTGGGTGACATGCGCGTTACTCCATGCAGTGACGCGCCATGGGGTAAGGTGAGAAGCGGTGAGCCGTCTCGGAATCCTGCGTGAAAATCACGACAGAAATTTCACGCAAAATCGTCCGATCAACGAAAAATCGTTGATGGGCCTATTGATGGGTGGACTTTCCCGGGCACCAAAAAATACTATGATTTCAATAGTATGTGGCGGAGACGGAGGGATTCGAACCCTCGATACAGTTTCCCGTATGACGCTTTAGCAAAGCGTTGGTTTCAGCCACTCACCCACGTCTCCGGAAAGCGCCGAAGCGCGGCTATAGCGGCGGTCGTCGCGCTGTTCAACTGCCCTTGTCACGCCTTTTCCACGCAACGTTCCGCCGTTCAATCGACTCGGCTCACCGCCCGTTCATTGCGGCGAAAGCATGAACAAGGTTAACCTTGCGCAGCGGAATTTATGCCGGGGAGGCTGATCGATGAAGGCTGTATTGTGGAAGCTCGCTGCGGCGGCGGGGTTGGCGCTGTCGAGCCCGGCTTTGGCCCAGGTGACGACGATCGATCCCAACGATGCCGGGGAATATGAGCCTGCCGTCGACGGCGGCGCGCAAACGGCGCCGCAAAGCTCCTATCCATCCACCTACCCGGCACCGGCTTCCTCCTCCAGCGGCGACTATGTGCCGGTCGATTCAGGTGTGCCGGATGCGGTACCCGCTCAACCGATGACAGCCACCCCTTCGGGCAATGCCGCCGATCGTGCGAGCGAAGCGGTCAGCACCGCTGTCCCGCGTGCCAACGTGTTTCAGGCTGCCGAGGGCGTGTTCGGACGCGGGGCCGAAGGTCTTGCTGGCCTTATCGAGAACATCCTCAGCAAGCAGGGTGAGCCTACTGCCTACATTACCGGCCGCGAAGCGGGCGGCGCGATCGTTGTCGGCCTGCGCTACGGATCGGGCACCCTCCATCATCAGGTGCAGGGCGACAGCCCGATCTACTGGACCGGGCCATCGGTCGGGCTCGACTTCGGCGCGGACGCCAACAAGGTCTTCGTCCTCGTCTATAACGTCAACGATAAGCTCGACATGATGAAGCGCTTCGGCGCGGTCGAGGGCAATGCCTATGTCGTCGGCGGCTTCACCGCATCCTACCTGCGCCACGGCGACAAGGTGCTGATCCCGATTCGCATGGGCGTCGGCGTGCGCTTGGGCGTCAATGCGGGCTATATGAAGTTCACCGAAACCAGCCGCTGGTTTCCGCTTTAAATTCTTAGCCTACCTACCGCCGCCAGGGCTGAGCCTGTCGAAGCCCGTTCCAGCTGGAACCGTCCTTCGACAAGCTCAGGACTAGCGGAGTGGGGATGTTGAATTTTCAGCCTTAACTGAAGTCGACGCTCTCGAATCGTAGCGGGCGCCCATGCGCCTGCTCCGCAAGGCTGCCGTCCCACATTACCTTTCTCCCGCGGATGATCGTGCCGATGGGCTTGCCGGTGAGGCGCTTGCCCGTGAAGGGCGACCAGCCGCACCGTGAGGCAAGCCAGCTTTCCTCGATCGTCCACTGCGCTTTCAGATCGACGATGGTAAAGTCGGCGTCATAGCCCGCAGCAATACGGCCCTTGCCGACAATGCCGAAGATGCGCTGGGCGCCTGCCGACGTGAGATCCACGACCCGCTGGAGCGTGGTGCGGCCGTTCGCGACATGATCTAGAAGGAGCGGCAGCAAAGTCTGCACGCCGGGCATGCCGCTCGGACTCTGCGGATAGGGCTTCGCCTTTTCCTCTTTCGTGTGCGGCGCGTGGTCGGAGCCGATCACGTCGGGCACCCCTTGATTGAGCCAATGCCAGAGGCCGTCGCGATGTAGGCCCGAACGGATGGGCGGGTTCATCTGGGCATAGGCGCCGAGCGAAGGATAGGCCTCCTCCCCTGCCAACGTTAAATGTTGCGGCGTCACCTCACAGGAAGCGATGTCCTTGTGTTGCGCGATGAGTTCCAGCTCGGCGGGCGTGGTAACGTGGAGAATGTGGATACGGCGCCTGGCTTCCCGCGCCAGCTTCAGGATCCGGCGGGTGGCCAGCATCGCGCTTTCATCGTCGCGCCAGACCGGGTGTGACGATGGATCGCCCTCGATCCGCTCCCCGAGACGCGCATTCATCCGCGCTTCGTCCTCGGCATGGATGGCGACGCGGCGCTTGCCTGAAGCGAGAACGCGGGCGAGTTCGCTGTCTTCCGATACGAGCAGGTCGCCGGTGGAGGCGCCCATGAAGATCTTCACGCCCGCCGCGCCTGGGAGCCTTTCCAATTCCTTCAGCTGATCGGCATTGGCCGATGTGGCGCCAACGTAGAACGCATGGTCGCACCACATGCGGTCCTTCGCGCGAGCGAGCTTGTCGGCAAGAGCTTCGGCACTGTCTGTATTGGGCTTGGTGTTGGGCATTTCGAACACAGCAGTGACGCCGCCCAGCACCGCGGCACGGCTGCCGCTTTCAAGGTCTTCCTTGGCCTCAAGACCGGGCTCGCGGAAGTGGACCTGGCTGTCGATCACACCCGGGAGGATCGTGAGGCCCGCGCAGTCGATCGTCTCGGCCGCATCTCCATTGGCGCCGATCTCGACGATCTTCCCGTCGCGGACGCCGATGCTGGTTTCAGCGGGGCCGCCCGGAGTCCAGACGGTGCCGTTCTTCAGGATCAGATCATAAGTCGGCACAGGCTTCTCCGTTCGTCCCGAGCGAAGTCGAGGGGCGCCCGCACAAACGCATCTCGACTTCGCTCGATGCGAACGGCTTTATCTTGGGCGAATGAGTCCCTAACTCATCGTCATGCCCGGAACCACCCTCATCGACCGCGCCGTCATCCGCCTTACCGGCGAAGATGTGCGCGGCTTCCTGCAAGGCCTCGTCACGAATGAGGTAAACGAACTCGCGGAAGACGAGCCGCTATGGGCAGCCCTTCTGACGCCGCAGGGCAAGGCTCTGTTCGACTTCCTCCTCTGGGCCGATGATGAGGATGTGCTGATCGACTGCGAGGCGGATCAGGCCGATGCGCTGATCAAGCGCCTCTGCCTTTACCGCCTGCGCCGCCCGATCGCGATTACACGCGACGAGTCGCTGGCGGTGCACTGGTCGCTGGAGGGCGAAGACCCGCTCGATCCGCGCCTCCCTGCCCTCGGCCATCGCTGGATCGCGGCGCCGGGCGAAGCGGCGGAAGGCTGGCGCGAACACCGCCTGCGTCTCGGCGTGACCGAAGGCGTCGCGGAACTGGGGCAGGACAAGACACTCTGGCTCGAATGCAATGCGGCGGAACTCAACGGCGTCAGCTTCACCAAGGGCTGCTATGTCGGCCAGGAAAATACCGCCCGCATGAACTATCGCTCGAAGGTGAACCGGCGCCTTATCGTCGTCCCCGCCGACGCGTCGGGCGAGCGAACGCGGATCCACTATCCGGAGGTCGGCCTCGCGGTGGAGCATCGCCGGGTCGAAGACCTTGGCGACGCGATCATTCCGGACTGGCTGAAGCCCGCTCTTTCCTGACGATCCGCGCGAGGGCGGTGAGGCCGATCCCCATCCAGACGACGTTGAGGATCGCCGAGGGCATCGCGCCATGCCACGCGCTGTTGACGATGAAACCAGCGGCGCCGAGCACGTTCATCCCCTGATAGACAGGCGAGCTGCCGTGAAGGCGGCCCGCGGTCAGGAGCAGATAGGCAGCGAGAATGAGCAGCGCGCCTGCCCATCCCGCGACCTCGACAAGGATATCCGCCACGCTCAGGCCGCGAGGTTGCGCAGCACGTAGTGGAGGATGCCGCCACCGCGATAATATTCGAGCTCGTTCACCGTATCGATCCGGCAGCGCGCCTTGAAGGTGAAGGTCGAGCAGTCGGCGCGGGTAACGAGGACGGTGACGTCCTGCCGCGGCTGGAGGTCCGCGACGCCGAGGATGGTGAAGGTTTCCTCGCCCGTGAGACCCAGCGACTCGCGGTTATCATCGCCCTGGAACTGGAGGGGGAGAACGCCCATGCCGACCAGGTTCGAGCGGTGGATGCGCTCGTAGGTTTCGGCGATGACGGCGCGGACGCCGAGGAGGTTGGTGCCCTTCGCGGCCCAGTCGCGGGAGGAGCCGGTGCCATATTCCTTGCCGGCCAGGACCACCAGCGGGGTGCCCTCTTCCTTGTAGCGCATGGCGGCGTCGTAGATGGGGAGGACTTCGCCGGTTGGGACGTGCTTCGTCACCCCGCCCTCGATGCCGGGGGTCATCTGGTTCTTGATGCGGATGTTGGCGAAGGTGCCGCGCATCATGACTTCGTGGTTGCCGCGGCGGGCGCCGTAGCTGTTGAAATCCGTCCGCTCAACCTTATGAGAAGACAGGTAATTTCCGGCCGGGCTATCCGCCTTGATCGCGCCCGCGGGGCTGATGTGATCGGTGGTGATGGAGTCCGCGAAGATGGCCAAAGGACGGGCGCCGATAATATCTTCCACGCCCTCGGGGGTCATCGTCATGCCTTCAAAATAAGGCGGGTTCTGGATGTAGGTGGAAGTTGGCGACCATGCGTAGGTATCGCCACCCGATACGGGGATAGCGCGCCACTTTACGTCGCCATTGTAGACATCGGCGTAACGCGTGGAGAACATTTCGGCGTTTACGTAGCGGTCGATGAGCGAGCGCACTTCCTCGTTCGTCGGCCAGATGTCCTTCAGGAACACGTCGTTGCCCTGCTGGTCCTGCCCGATCGGCGCGGTGACCATGTCCTGCGTCACCGTGCCCTTCAGCGCATAAGCGACCACGAGCGGCGGCGAAGCGAGATAATTGGCGCGCACGTCCGGGCTGACGCGGCCTTCGAAGTTGCGGTTGCCCGAAAGGACGGACGCGGCGACCAGGTCCTTCGCGTGGATCGTCTTGGAAATCGGTTCGGGCAGCGGGCCCGAATTGCCGATGCAGGTGGTGCAGCCATAGCCGACGAGATCGAAGCCGATGGCGTTCAGATCCTCCTGAAGGCCGCTGCGCTCCAGATAATCGGTGACAACCTGCGAACCAGGCGCCAGCGAGGTCTTCACCCACGGCTTGCTGTCCAGCCCCTTTTCCCGCGCCTTGCGGGCGACGAGGCCCGCGGCGACGAGGACGGACGGGTTGGAGGTGTTGGTGCAGGACGTGATCGCCGCGATCACCACGTCGCCATGGCCAAGATCATGGTCGGTGCCCGCAACCGCGTGACGCTCGCCAAGCTCGCTTTGCGCGTGGCCATATTCCTTTTCGAGATTGACGCGGAATTCCTCGTCCAGGCTCGAGAGCAGCACCTTGTCCTGCGGGCGCTTCGGGCCCGCGAGCGAGGGCTCCACGCTGCCCATGTCGAGGCTCAAAGTATCGGTGAAGATGGGGTCCGCGGCGCCTTCGCCTAGCCAGAAACCCTGTTCCTTGGCATAGGCCTCGACCAAAGCCACCTCGTCCGCCGGACGGCCGGTGAGGCGGAGATAGTCGAGCGTCTTGCCGTCAATGCCGAAGAAGCCGCAGGTCGCGCCATATTCCGGCGCCATGTTCGCGATGGTCGCACGATCGGCGAGCGACAGAGCGGACACGCCCGGGCCGTAAAATTCGACGAAGCGGCCGACCACGCCCTTCTTGCGCAGCATCTGCGTGACGGTGAGGACGAGATCGGTGGCGGTGATGCCTTCCTTCAAGGCGCCGGTCAGGTGGAAGCCGACGACTTCCGGGATCAGCATGGAGACGGGCTGGCCGAGCATCGCGGCTTCGGCCTCGATCCCGCCGACGCCCCAGCCGAGCACGCCAAGACCGTTCACCATCGTCGTGTGGCTATCGGTGCCGACGAGCGTGTCGGGATAGGCGACTTCCTCACCGCTCGCATCCTTGGACGACCAGACGGTCCGCGCGATATGTTCGAGGTTCACCTGGTGGCAGATGCCGGTGCCCGGCGGCACGACCTTGAAATTGTCGAACGCCTGGCTGCCCCATTTCAGGAACTCATAGCGTTCCATGTTGCGCTGATATTCGAGCTCGACATTCTTTTCGAACGCCTTGGGCGTGCCGAATTCGTCGACCATCACCGAGTGATCGATGACGAGGTGGACCGGCACCTGCGGATTGATCTTTTCCGGATTGCCACCGAGCGACTTCATCGCGTCGCGCATGGCGGCGAGATCGACCACGGCCGGAACGCCGGTGAAATCCTGCATCAGCACGCGGGCCGGGCGATACTGGATTTCGCGCGGGTTCGCGCCCTTGTCCTGCTGCCAATCGACGATCGCCTGAATGTCGTCGCGGGAGACGGTGACACCGTCTTCGAAGCGGAGCAGGTTTTCGAGCAGCACCTTCATGGAGAAGGGAAGCCGCGACACATCGCCCAGCGCCTCACCCGCTTTCTTCAGCGAGTAATAAGCATAGGATTTGCCGCCGACATCGAGGGTGGAGCGGGTGTTGAGTGTGTTCTGGCCAACCTGCGTCATCTGCGACTCCTATCGGAAGGGGCGTCGCGTCAGTGGGCGCGCCGCCCGTGGATTTGCGGGCGCCTTAGCAAGGGTGGGGCGATGGGGGAAGGGTCGGGAGCGCCAACACTAGGCGCAGCAAACCGAAACGCACAAATAACGTTAGGGCTAGATGGGGTACTAATCTGTGCTACAGAGTAACCAAATTTGAGAGAAGCAAAATGGCCATAAGCGACGGCGACATCGAAGCCATTGAACGAGGCGAAACGGCAATTCGCTTAAAACGGTTCACAATAACTGGCCTGTTCGGCTATCTAAACCATACAATAAATTTCCCACAAATGTCACCCACGGCGTCAGCCCCGGAAATACTTATTGTGGAAGGGCAGAACGGCACCGGCAAGACAACCATAATGAAAATGCTTGCCGGCATTACCAGCGCGCTCAATTTCGATATTTTTCGTCAAGTTCCATTCCATAATGCCGAGCTTGAGCTTTCAAATGGCGATATACTTGGCATATCATCGGATATATCAAATCCGGAATTCCCGATTGTAGCGACATTTCGTCATCATGTAGTTCGACTCGCAAGGGTGCGTGAGTCTGGTGTTTATACTAGTGAACAAGAGGCGGCGATAACTGCATATCGCGAAGATGCTCTTCCTTTACTTAAAAGTGTAGACTTCGAGCTGTTAACAATTGATCGGTCGATAGTTGTAGAAACGAAGTCCTCTGATGATTTGATTTACGATTCAAAAACGGGTCAGTTCACGCATAAGAAAAAAGATAAAACCTTGGCCGCGCGTGTGCGTGATTTTTTGAGAGATGCGCAGGTGAATTATCGGCGTTTTTTTCAGGCCGAAGAATTAGAACTCTTACCCAGGATTTTAAAGCAATTTTCGAATATTCAAGAAAGCTATGATGCCGATACCCTTTTAGGCCGAATCAATCGCGTGCTCTACAGCAGTATCGAGATCTCGCGGTTCGGTCTTCAGACCGATGAGAAAGAACTCGAAACGCTTGCGAATCTTTTGCGTAACGACTCGTATAAGTCCGACCAACACATCTTAGCTCTGCTTGCAAGCTACATCGAGATACATGAAAGTAGGCACGAAGCGCGCCAATTAATAGCGCTGAGATTGTCGTTGTTTGAGACAATCATGGACGAATTCTTCGTTGGGAAAAAGATAAGAATTTCCTACAGACACGGCTTCGAAATTATAGGGACCTCGGGCGAAGGATTGAAAGAGAAAGATCTTAGTTCTGGTGAGTTTCATTTCCTATATATGATGGTTGCGGCACTTCTTTGCGAAAGAACGGGAACAATAATAGCGATCGATGAGCCGGAGCTGTCTCTACACGTAAGTTGGCAGAGGCGGCTTATAGGTGCTTTGTCCAAATGTGCGTCAGGCGCATCTCCCCTGTTTTTCTTAAGTACTCATTCCACCGCAATTTCTTCGTCTCAAAGATTTGCGGTACAGACCCTGTCGTCGATTGACTAAGGTATGTCGCGACTTCCTCTCGACGAATAAAAATATATGCTTTGTTGCCAAGACCCCTTGGCAACAATGTTATTCGTCGAGGGTATACGGGATTTGATCTTTTTTAAGAATTTGGTCCCACTTTCTGAACGGTGCAATGCATCGGTGTTGCCGGTTGATGAGATCGACATTCCCGCTACCGTACTCGGTGGAAGTAGAGGGAGGCTGTTGTGGTTAGCCGATCACTTGGGTGCGGAGGCTGAACTCTTAGGAAGAGTACTTTATCTAGTTGATGCGGATTTGGACCGTTTCATGCCTAGGACTCATAGAGACGACATAATCTTAACCGATTTAAGCGACTTCGAGTCATATGTCCTAAATGATTGCTCGCTAAGCCATATAGCGCTTATCTTCGGCATAGGCGACGAGGACGGAGCCGCTCGCCTCCTGGAGGCGCTTATCCGGATTTGTAAGCCCCTAAAGGGCATTCGAGCCGCAAGCCAGCGCGCATCGTTAAATCTCCCTGTCAATCGAACGCTCGGCGAAAAGCGCAGAGAAAGACTTAGTAGGTATTTACAGGGTTCGGGCTTTACCTGCGACGTCGACATCGAGAAGTTGGTTGGCGCGTGTCATAGCAATGCTCAGTCTGATGTTAGCGCGCGGGCTCAGTTTGCGACCGCTCAACAATCTTTGGACGGCATAAGTTTATCAGACGTTCATTGGGCACAGGGTAAGGATCTGATTGGGGCCCTGGCGGCCGTTCTCAAAATACCTTTTGAAGAAGCGTCACGCCACATAACAGGCTCGATATTTGCCTGCGCGGGTTCGATCCAAAGTATGCCTGCCATGCAAAGGATAGATAGCTTCCTTAGAGCCTAATGGCGGGCGAACAGGGTTGCCTATCCTTTTTGAATGCTCCCGCTATGTTCTGCTCATGCGACTCGACCGCGATCAGCTTGCTTTGCTTGGATTAATCGCCCTCGACGAGATGGTGATGAAGTGCCGTGAGGGGCCGCAGGGGCGGCCGATCTCGCTGCGGGCGACGCTTGCCATGCTCTATGTTCTGGGCGGGCGGGGGACCTCACGCCGTCATGCTGAACCCTTCGGCGGCGCTCAGGACAGGCTTGTTTCAGCATCCATCTAGCGGGCAACAGGCCTTTCTCCGGCATGGACCCTGAAACGAGTTGGGGTCTATCCCCTTAGCATAGGTATCGCTTGACTCAAGTATAGCACGTCTTATCGCATAAGCCCCTAAAATCAGGGGGCGCTCCATATGTCCGAACAGACATTCTGA
>NZ_PXYJ01000005.1 GCF_003012815.1 Allosphingosinicella vermicomposti
ATGGACCCTGAAACGAGTTGGGGTCTATCCCCTTAGCATAGGTATCGCTTGACTCAAGTATAGCACGTCTTATCGCATAAGCCCCTAAAATCAGGGGGCGCTCCATATGTCCGAACAGACATTCTGATAAGTTATGATGGTGGTGACGCTAACAGAAATTCAATCGACGCCAAGCTTTACGGTCAATCCCTGCAAGGCGTTGACCGGATGGTGTCTGATTGCATCATCATATTTTCGCAAATGCGCCTTCCTAAACGGGGAGAGCGCGCACCACTCGTTCTCAAAGTTAGAGAGGCGGAAGCAGGATCGCACAACACTCCCGCTTTCTACCAAGAGCTTTCCGAGCTGCTGGCTGTTGGCGTGCCGATTGTTTCTGCCATCGGTCCCGAAATTCTCTCGCACTACGTTTCAGCCATCCTGGATCGTTTTCGTGGGAAAGGTGACGCGGTGGAAGCGGCGATAGCCAAAATGGCAGAGATGCACCGTGCAACCGTAGAGGGCATGACCCAGATGCAACGCGACGCGCTAGAGGCCTTAGATCGCAAGGACGCCAGACAGCATGAAGAGCATATGGGTCTTCAGGAGATATTGCGGCGGGCGATCGAGGCCAGCGGGGGCGCTGCTGTGGATTATGTCGCCCCGGTGGGGCGTTCGGTAGACACCGCCTTGTTCAAGGCCGGAGGTCGGGCAGTTGGCACTGTGAACAAAGAAGACGCCGACGCGATAAGGGAATCGCAGAAGCTGGATTGGAAGCCGCTAGGAGAACTGCCTTTGCGTACCGATGGCTTCAAGTTCCACTCTAATGGCTTGAGCGTCGAAAATCCGGAGCGGGATGGCTATATGATGGCGGAGGTGAACGACCCTGCGTTTTACGAGGAGTCGAACGCATACACTATGGCCGCTCAAAAACGGGGACGGATCATGGTTCTCGCCCGCAAGGGTTACAAGAACGGCGCCTTGGCGAAAATCCAGATAGTGAACTTTGTGAGGGAGTTAGATGGTGACGCTTAGGAAGGCCCGTGATGAAGGCAAACTAGACGAGTTCATCAAAGAGCGGGAAGCGGAAGCCTCCCGCGAGGGCGATGAGGACGCCTTCAATCGCGGTCTTCGCTCAATGGCCGGAAAGTCGTCAGAAGCTCCGAAAGCATCACCGCGTCGTGACCGCGACGATTGAAGCGATATTCAAATTCCTTCGCATATTTTTCGAGGTGCTTGCCGCTCACAGACACGTGGGTGCCGTTGATCGACCGCTTTAGCTGCGACCAGTAGCTTTCGATGCCGTTCACCGTTGCGCCTGTCGGGCTGACATACTGCCCGATCTTGTGCGTCACCGTCTCATGCTGGAATCCGCAAGCATCGAGGTGGCGATAGCTGCCAAATTCATCGGTGTGGACCGTGGTGCCGGGAAGCACGTTCTCATGGATAAGGCCGGTCATGGCGTCACGGCGGCGGCTCTTGACCACCTTAGTGACGATCTCGCCACCGCGTTCCATCATGCCGACAATGGCCGTCTTGTTGGCCTTGTAACCGCTGCCCTTGCCCTTCACCGAACCGCCGATGAGCGTTTCGTCGATTTCGACGACTTCGCCGGGACCGCCAACGGGCGTGTCACCATCGACTTCGCCCATGTGCTTGCGGATTTCATGGCCCATGCGCCATGCGGTCTTATACGTCACGCCTAGTTGGCGCTGGAGCTCCTTCGCCGGAACGCCGTGGCGCGTCGTGGTGAAGAGATAGACGGCATAGAACCAAAGCTGGAGCGGGGTGCGGGTCTGCTCGAACGGCGTCCCCACGGTCGGGTGAAGGTGATGGCCGCACCACTGGCAGGAATAAGCCCGCTCTGCCTTGATGCGATACCAGTTGGACGGGCGTTCACATTTCGGGCACTCGAAGCCCTGACCAAAGCGAACGTCAAACAGGTGCTGCAAGCAGGCTTCATCGTCTGGAAACTGCTTGAAGAATTGTGCAATGGTGAGAGGCTTCTTGCTCATACCCATTGTATAGCCGAAACGGGTTACGTATGCAAGGGGGATAGACCCCAAACGAATTCAGGGT
>NZ_PXYJ01000006.1 GCF_003012815.1 Allosphingosinicella vermicomposti
CGTCTCGGCGACACTGCCGAAGGTTATGTGATGGTGAACTTCCAGCAGAGCACGGTTGACTATACCGGCTTCCCGCCCGTGGTTCGCGGCGCGGCCAATGCCGGTATTCTTTACCGTCCCTTCTCTAACGATCTGCGTCGCACGCAGACCGGCTATGTCTATATCGCCAACCTGCTCACGGCGATTGCCCAAGGTACGTTCAACTTCGTCGATCCGAGTGCGAACACTCAGCAGCAGATTGATTTCGTCTCC